>UAVY01000004.1 GCA_900446925.1 Citrobacter koseri
ATCTTCGGGTTGTGAGGTTAAGCGACCAAGCGTACACGGTGGATGCCCTGGCAGTCAGAGGCGATGAAGGACGTGCTAATCTGCGAAAAGCGCCGGCGAGGTGATATGAACCCTTGACCCGGCGATGTCCGAATGGGGAAACCCAGTGTGACCTGTCACACTATCGTTAGCTGAATACATTAGGGCTAACGAGGCGAACCGGGGGAACTGAAACATCTAAGTACCCGAGGAAAAGAAATCAACCGAGATTCCCCCCAGTAGCGGCGAGCGAACGGGGAGGAGCCCAGAGCCTGAATCAGCTTGTGTGTTAGTGGAAGCGTCTGGAAAGTCGCCACGGTACAGGGTGAAAGTCCCGTACACGAAAACGCACAGGCTGTGAGCTCGATGAGTAGGGCGGGACACGTGGTATCCTGTCTGAATATGGGGGGACCATCCTCCAAGGCTAAATACTCCTGACTGACCGATAGTGAACCAGTACCGTGAGGGGAAAGGCGAAAAGAACCCCGGCGAGGGGAGTGAAAAAGAACCTGAAACCGTGTACGTACAAGCAGTGGGAGCCTCTTTTATGGGGTGACTGCGTACCTTTTGTATAATGGGTCAGCGACTTATATTCTGTAGCAAGGTTAACCGTATAGGGGAGCCGAAGGGAAACCGAGTCTTAACTGGGCGTTAAGTTGCAGGGTATAGACCCGAAACCCGGTGATCTAGCCATGGGCAGGTTGAAGGTTGGGTAACACTAACTGGAGGACCGAACCGACTAATGTTGAAAAAATTAGCGGATGACCTGTGGCTGGGGGTGAAAGGCCAATCAAACCGGGAGATAGCTGGTTCTCCCCGAAAGCTATTTAGGTAGCGCCTCGTGAATTCATCTCCGGGGGTAGAGCACTGTTTCGGCTAGGGGGCCATCCCGGCTTACCAACCCGATGCAAACTGCGAATACCGGAGAATGTTATCACGGGAGACACACGGCGGTGCTAACGTCCGTCGTGAAGAGGGAAACAACCCAGACCGCCAGCTAAGGTCCCAAAGTCATGGTTAAGTGGGAAACGATGTGGGAAGGCCCAGACAGCCAGGATGTTGGCTTAGAAGCAGCCATCATTTAAAGAAAGCGTAATAGCTCACTGGTCGAGTCGGCCTGCGCGGAAGATGTAACGGGGCTAAACCATGCACCGAAGCTGCGGCAGCGACACTATGTGTTGTTGGGTAGGGGAGCGTTCTGTAAGCCGTTGAAGGTGGCCTGTGAGGGTTGCTGGAGGTATCAGAAGTGCGAATGCTGACATAAGTAACGATAAAGCGGGTGAAAAGCCCGCTCGCCGGAAGACCAAGGGTTCCTGTCCAACGTTAATCGGGGCAGGGTGAGTCGACCCCTAAGGCGAGGCCGAAAGGCGTAGTCGATGGGAAACAGGTTAATATTCCTGTACTTGGTGTTACTGCGAAGGGGGGACGGAGAAGGCTATGTCGGCCGGGCGACGGTTGTCCCGGTTTAAGCGTGTAGGTGTGTGCTCCAGGCAAATCCGGTGCACTTTAACACTGAGGCGTGATGACGAGGCACTACGGTGCTGAAGTGACAAATGCCCTGCTTCCAGGAAAAGCCTCTAAGCATCAGGTAACACGAAATCGTACCCCAAACCGACACAGGTGGTCAGGTAGAGAATACCAAGGCGCTTGAGAGAACTCGGGTGAAGGAACTAGGCAAAATGGTGCCGTAACTTCGGGAGAAGGCACGCTGATATGTAGGTGAAGTGATTTACTCATGGAGCTGAAATCAGTCGAAGATACCAGCTGGCTGCAACTGTTTATTAAAAACACAGCACTGTGCAAACACGAAAGTGGACGTATACGGGTGGACGCCTGCCCGGTGCCGGAAGGTTAATTGATGGGGTTATCCCTCGGGAGAAGCTCTTGATCGAAGCCCCGGTAAACGGCGGCCGTAAACTATAACGGTCCTAAGGTAGCGAAATTCCTTGTCGGGTAAGTTCCGACCTGCCACGAATGGCGTAATGATGGCCAGGCTGTCTCCACCCGAGACTCAGTGAAATTGAACTCGCTGTGAAGATGCAGTGTACCCGCGGCAAGACGGAAAGACCCCGTGAACCTTTACTATAGCTTGACACTGAACACTGGTCCTTGATGTGTAGGATAGGTGGGAGGCCTTTGAAGTGTGGACGCCAGTCTGCATGGAGCCCGCCCTTGAAATACCACCCTTTAATGGCTGGTGTTCTAACGTGGGCCCGTAATCCGGGTTGCGGACAGTGTCTGGTGGGTAGTTTGACTGGGGCGGTCTCCTCCTAAAGAGTAACGGAGGAGCACGAAGGTCAGCTAATCCTGGTCGGACATCAGGAGGTTAGTGCAATGGCATAAGCTGGCTTGACTGCGAGCGTGACGGCGCGAGCAGGTGCGAAAGCAGGTCATAGTGATCCGGTGGTTCTGAATGGAAGGGCCATCGCTCAACGGATAAAAGGTACTCCGGGGATAACAGGCTGATACCGCCCAAGAGTTCATATCGACGGCGGTGTTTGGCACCTCGATGTCGGCTCATCACATCCTGGGGCTGAAGTAGGTCCCAAGGGTATGGCTGTTCGCCATTTAAAGTGGTACGCGAGCTGGGTTTAGAACGTCGTGAGACAGTTCGGTCCCTATCTGCCGTGGCGCTGGAGAACTGAGGGGGCTGCTCCTAGGTACGAGAGGACCGGAGTGGACGCATCACTGGGTGTTCGGGTTGTCATGCCAATGGCACTGCCCGGTAGCTAAATGCGGAAGAGATAAGTGCTGAAAGCATCTAAGCACGAAACTTGCCCCGAGATGAGTTCTCCCTGACTCCTTGAGAGTCCTGAAGGAACGTTGAAGACGACGACGTTGATAGGCCGGGTGTGTAAGCGCAGCGATGCGTTGAGCTAACCGGTACTAATGAACCGTGAGGCTTAACCTTACAACGCCGAAGATGTTTTGGCGGACTGAGAGACGATTTTCAGCCTGATTACAGATTAGAGTTTAATGCCGGAGCATTAGACGAACAGAATTTGCCTGGCGGCCGTAGCGCGGTGGTCCCACCTGACCCCATGCCGAACTCAGAAGTGAAACGCCGTAGCGCCGATGGTAGTGTGGGGTCTCCCCATGCGAGAGTAGGGAACTGCCAGGCATCAAATAAAGCAAAGGGCTCAGTCGAAAGACTGAGCCTTTTTGCGTTCATGCGTCCGGGCGCAGCCGGATGGCGGCTGCGCCTTATCCGGCCTACAGACTGTGTGCAAAATACCCGGGATGTTTTTACAGGCCGGATAAGGTGTTCACACCGCCATCCGGCATATATGCGCTGTTCTGCCGGATGACTATTCCCTCCGTATACTCCTAAATCGTTTTCCTGCTAACTAAAATATCGATCTCTGTCACAAAATAAATAATAACAATTATATAACATTTCATTCACTAAAAAAGACAGTGAAAAGCACCGACGAGCTCGGGTGGATCTTTGGCGGGAGTATATTTCTAATGACTGAAAGCAGTGTAACTGTAAACGGGTCGCTGGCAAGCAGTGACACCCGTCGTCGCGTATGGGCAATTGTGGGGGCATCATCAGGGAATCTGGTCGAGTGGTTTGATTTCTATGTCTATTCCTTCTGCTCTCTCTACTTTGCGCACATCTTTTTTCCTTCGGGAAATACCACCACTCAGCTTTTACAGACCGCCGGAGTTTTCGCCGCAGGCTTCCTGATGCGTCCCATTGGCGGCTGGCTTTTTGGTCGGATTGCCGATAAGCATGGTCGTAAGAAATCAATGCTTCTCTCTGTTTGCATGATGTGTATGGGCTCGTTAGTCATTGCCTGCCTGCCGGGGTATGCCACGATCGGCACCTGGGCTCCGGCTCTTCTGCTGTTGGCTCGTCTGTTTCAGGGGCTGTCTGTTGGAGGAGAATACGGAACCAGTGCGACCTATATGAGTGAGGTAGCTGTTGAAGGTCGCAAAGGTTTTTACGCATCGTTCCAGTATGTCACTCTGATCGGCGGTCAGTTACTGGCACTGCTAGTTGTGGTTATCTTGCAGCAAACGCTGGAGGAATCTTCCCTCAGAGAATGGGGATGGCGTATTCCTTTTGCATTGGGCGCCGTACTGGCCGTTGTCGCGCTTTGGTTGCGTCGACAGTTGGATGAAACCTCAAAACAAGAAACCCGCGGGCTGAAAGAGGCTGGATCGCTCAAAGGACTATGGCGTAACCGTAAAGCGTTTATCATGGTACTGGGATTTACCGCTGCGGGTTCGTTGTGTTTCTATACCTTCACAACCTATATGCAGAAGTATCTGGTGAATACCGCCGGTATGCATGCCAATGTCGCCAGCGGAATCATGACGGCGGCGCTGTTTGTCTACATGATAATTCAACCCCTGTTTGGCGCTCTCTCAGATAAAATCGGCCGACGGACATCAATGCTCTGCTTTGGCGCTCTGGCTGCGCTATTTACCGTACCTATTCTGTCAGCATTACAGAATGTCACGTCACCTTACGCAGCCTTTGGGTTGGTGATGTGCGCCCTGTTGATCGTGAGTTTCTACACCTCAATCAGTGGGATCCTGAAGGCGGAAATGTTTCCTGCCCAGGTGCGGGCATTGGGGGGTAGGGCTTTCCTATGCGGTGGCGAATGCGCTGTTCGGCGGCTCTGCGGAATATGTTGCGCTGTCTCTGAAGTCCGTTGGTATGGAGACATCATTCTTCTGGTATGTGACCATTATGGCTATCGTGGCATTTCTGGTGTCGCTGATGCTGCACCGCAAGGGAAAAGGGTTACGTCTCTAATTCCGCGCCATTTGCCAGACGGCGTAACCCGTGGTTGCGCCTGCGACATCCCAGGCGAAATCTTTCCAGCTCCAGCCGCTCCCTCCGGGGCGGCTGTCCCACATCTCTTTTGACGCACCGAGACTAATGGAGAACAGCAGCCCAACGGTTGCACTGCGATCGTGGCTCATTCCCTGATGCCGGGCATACTCATTCCCGGCGGCGGAAAGCATGGCTGATGCAATGAAGTGTTGCGCTTTATCCTGCCCGCTCCAGCTGTCATTGGACATATGGCTACAGCCTGAGAGCAACAACATGCCAAAAAGTATAAGGAAACGCACCGTGACCCTCACAGGAAAAACCCCGTCGCAGGGACGGGGCTTTTTGATTTACAGAATACGGCTGATTAATCTGTCGATTCGAATACGACGGAGTCTGCGGATGAGTTTACGGACTTTAACCGGATAGTCAGCGATGCTTTGTAGATCGCGGTAATGCTTAACAACCGTGGTGTGAGTGCGGATAAGCTCCAGCTCTTTCTCTCTCTGGGGAGCAAGTTCCTGTTTTGGATCGTGAATCAGAATTGCGTTTTCCAGATCCAGACGCCATGCTCGCGGGTTAAGGTTGTTCCCGGTGAGCAGCATCCACTTATCATCAACCCACATTCCTTTCAGGTGATAAGTATTGTCGTCATCTTTCCACAAACGCACTACGAGCTGATCGGTATTGACGTAATACTGCAAGCGGCTGAGGAAGCGACGCAGGTTAATCTCGTAGAGATAGGGAAGCGCGCCGATGATTTTAAACGGTTCATCCTCAGGGATATAAAAGTCGTTGGCGGTTTTATCACCCACGATAATCTCAACCTTTTTCCCTTCGCGCAGCAGTTGGATGATGTTACGAACCAACAGCGCAGGCAAGTTGAAATAAGGTGTGCAAATTGTGAGCTTATGCTCTGCGCAGGGCATAAGATGGAAAATGGTCTTGTTCAGCAGGCTCGATTTTCCCAGCCCAACCAGTGGCGTAACGGAAAGTTGCTCGTTGTCGGCATCGCCCTGGAAATGGTATGACGCATCGCGCAATTCCTGGCGATACAAACGAATGTCGTTTTTAATCTCCGGGCTTTTCGGACGCTGGGCACTGTCCAGGCGATTTACGCCGCGACCGTTAAGCAGATTCTGCGTGACCCACTCATACATGATGTCGGCCATCTTTGCATTACGAATCAACTGGTAACGATCATAACGATATTTATCATGCTGATGCAGATAGACGTCGTTCAGGCTGGCGCCGCTGTAAAGGACGCTATCATCAATGATAAAGCCTTTAAAATGCAGTACGCCAAGCGCTTCACGCGTGTTAATCGGCACGCCGTAGACAGGAATATCGATGCCTGGGTTTTCTTGCGCCATTCGGCAATACCAGTCAGCGTTAGTATTGGACGCGGCTGCGCCAATACGCCCACGCTGAGCGCGGTGCCAGTCGACAAGTACCCGAACATCCAGCTCAGGACGCTGCCGTTTAGCCTCATAGAGCGCGTCGAGTATGCCCTTGCCGCCGTCATCCTGTTCAAGATACAGGGCAATAATGCAAATACGCTGCGTCGCGCTGGCTATCTTCTCCAGCAGAGTCTCCCTGAAATTAGCGGGAGCATAAAAGAAATCTACATCATCAACTGGCTGAGAGATCTTAGGTAGTTGGGCAAGGTGTTGTTGATGTTTATTACGCTTAAATTTTGACAACATCACAGTGCATTTCTTCTCTGTTCATTGAAGGGTCCTCTGTGCTATGCAGACGACATAAGCGAGCAATGATAACACCAGTACCCGTTAAAGTGGTCAACATTTCCAGTACCTTACTCACGATTCCTCGTATTGGGCCAGATTCAGCGTCAGCCCAACAATCCCCTCTTCGAGCTGGATATCAACATCAAACCCGAGCTTTCGGGCCAGTGCCACCATGCCGCGATTGTTTGGCATCGTAATGCCATTCAGACGTCTCAGTCCGTGATCTCGGGTATAAGCAATCAATTTTTCCATTAATCGCCGGCCTAATCCTAACCCTTTGAGATCTGAGCGAACCAGCACGGCAAATTCCGCATCAATGTTATCCGGGTCGGAGATCGCGCGCGTTACCCCGAGGATCTCTTCAGTTTGATCAATACGGCGCACGGCAACAAATGCCATTTCCCGATCGTAGTCGATCTGCGTCATGTTGGCTAAATCTTCATGAGTAAATTCATTGATCTCGCTAAAATAACGGTAATACAAATCCTCTTTTGTCACCTGAGAAATGAACTGCTGTAGATAAGGCTCATCTTCCGGCAGGATAGGGCGAAACAGGCAACGTTCGCCGTTTTTCATCTCAACCCACTCTTCAAGCTGCTGCGGATAGGGGCGAATAGCGAGTCGGCTCTCGTTGTCGCCATCATAAGGGGCGATATCCAGCGTGACGTCCAGCGCGGTAAACTCGCCAGCAGAAGCCAGCAGGGGATGGATATCCAGACGCTGAATTTCCGGGCAATCGACAATCAGGTTCGAGACCTGTACCAGCAACTGGCTTAACCCTGTGATATCCAGCGGGCGTAGCGCGCTCCGGCCACGAATTTTTTTACTTTTGATTCCCTGAATAACCAAATAGCGCGCCAGATTCATGTTTAACGGCGGCAGCGCGACGACGGCCTGTTCTTCGGGTCGCCACTCTACGCCGCCTTCGCCAAGCATAATCAGCGGCCCAAAGACCGGGTCGTGTTCGACGACGACGCGAAGTTCCTGCGCGCCGGCACGGTTCGCCATACTCTGGACTAACAGACCGTGAATGCGCGCCTGGGGCCAGGCCATTTTTACACGATCGAAAATGGCATTCGCGGCTTGCTGAACTTCCGTTGCCGTGCGCAGATAGAGCATTACCCCCTGAACTTCCGATTTATGCGGAATATCCGGCGAACGCAGTTTTAATGCTACCGGATAGCCAATTTGCTCGGCGATATGCACAGCTTCCGCGCTGTCGCCAGCAATCCAGGTAGGAAGCGTGTGTAACCCATACGCCTGCAAGATAGGCTGAACTTCATGGTATCCAGCGACGTTGCGCCCTCTGCAATCGCCTGCTGTAACAGGTTATGCGCTTGAGCCGTGTCTGGAGGTCAGGTTGCTTGGCAACACCGGGTTTCCCGTAATTGCTTCTGGTTACGCCGGTATTCCACCATGTGCATAAAGGCAGTGATGGTGCCTTCCGGTGTTCGATAGGTAGGTAATCCCGCTTCACTGAACATTTTGCGGGCTTCCTGAGAGGAAAACTCGCCGCACCAGTTGGTGAGTAAGGTGACGAATTTCCCTCTGGGATGATGTTTCACCGCTTCAATGAGCGCGTGTGCGCTTTCGGTGCCTGGTGCGGCGGGCGCTGGGTGAGTGGATCACCATCAGCGCATCAAAATCCTGGCTGGCGAGTAAGATATTCAGCGTTTTGACGTAGTGTTCACAGCTGGCATCATCACGCAAATCCAGCGGGTTGGCGATATCGACGTGAGCAGGTAGTGCTTCGCTTAGCTTAAGTCGGGTCTCTTCGCTCAGGGTGGCGAGCTTGCCGTTGCGCGACCACAGCTCATCCAGCGCCAGCGCGGCGGGCGCAGCGCCATTGCTGATGATCATCAACCTGTCGCCACGTAATGGCCGCATATGGCTCAGCGTTTCGACCGCCGAGAAGAGTTCGTGAGTATCCTGCACGCGTAAAAGCCCCGCACGCTGGATGGCGGCATCCCATGCCGGGTCCATGCCGACACTGGTATTTAACAAACGTTGCGCCGCCGGGCTGCGACCGCTTTTAATCACCAGAATGGGTTTATTTCGCGATGCGCTACGGGCGGCGGAGACAAAGCGTCGCGCGTCGCTCAGATGTTCGAGATAGAGCAAAATGGCGCTGGTTTTACTGTCGCGCGCCAGATAATCCAGCAGTTCATCAACATCAATGTCCAGACTGTCGCCAAGCGCGATAAAATAAGAAAAGCCCATCTCCCGCTGTTGCGCCCAGTCGAGAATCGTATTGGAGACGGCGGCGGATTGCGAAATAAACGCGAGTTTTCCACGTTTGATCGGAACCGGAGAGAAACTGGCGTTAAGCCCTTGCCAGGGGGCGAGTAAACCCAGGCTGTTTGGGCCGAGTAGTCGCATTTTATAGCGTTGGGCACATGCCAGAAGTTCAGCGTGCTGCGCTGCGGGCGCCGACAAAATAATGCAGGTTTTACAGCCTTTTTCCCCCAGCGCCTCCAGCAACGCGATATTACGGCTGGCGTTGGTGCACAGAACGGCGAGATCCGGTGTAAAAGGCAAACTGGCGACGTCGGGCCAGGCCAGGACGCCTAAGACGGCTTTCCATGCGGGCGTTACAGGTAATACCGGGCCATTAAAGCCTCCTGCCAGCAGGTTACGCATCATCAGGTAACCTGCGCGATTGGGCTTCATCGACGCCCCTAGCACCGCTATCGATTTTGGTCGCAGTAGTGCTTCCAGTCCTCTCTGACTCATGCCGGTCTCCCTTACGCAGAAGTGACCGAATGATTTTAAACGCTTTCTGCTGTTTCTGTTGTGACGCTTCCCTGATGTTGCGTTTTTCCTGCCAGATAGCGCGTTTTAAAGCGTGGAGAAGTGATCGCCTAAATGGGGTTGCCGCAGCCGTGTCGCCCGCCAGATCCAGCAGCGCTATTGCCACTTCGGCAGTGCAATACTGCCCTTCGGCATGAACTTCTCGCAGGTGATAGGCGGAAAGACGCGATAAATCAACGGAAATAACCGGCAGGTTATCGAGATAAGGGCTTTTACGGAACATTTTGCGCGCTTCCGGCCAGGTGCCGTCGAGCATGATAAAAAGCGGCGGTTTTCCGGCTGGTGGCGTGAAAATGACCTCGCGTTCTTCCCCGGCATAGGAGGCGGGGAATACGACCATCGGCTGATAATTCGGGTTGTTAACCAGATCGAGCAGCGCCTGCGGAGGTTCGGTACGTGACCATTGAAAGGCTGTTGTTTCCGGCAGAATATCGGCAATCAGACGCCCCGTATTGCTGGGTTTCATTGGCTCGGTATCAAACATCACCAGACAAAAACGGCTTGTCGCCTGAGAAGGTGAGAGGGTATCGCACAGGCAGAGTTTCAACGGGAGCAGACAGCGCTGACAGCGACGAATGCGGTTTCCTCTGGCAAGAAAAGGACGCGTGGCGCGTGCGAGGCGTTCGGCGCGTAACTGGAGAACAGCGTTATCAGTCATGGAAGAATACAGTGAAAAACGCTATTGTCGCAGAGGTGAAAACGGGGCACAAGATGCGCCCCGTGGAGATTACAGCGATTCGTTCAGCCAGCTGTCAAATGGCGCTTTAGGAACTGCGCCATTTAACATGTCGATGACTTCGCCGTTCTTAAAGATCATGATGGTCGGGATGCTGCGGATACCGAAACGGGCGCTGAGTTCACGTTCCGCTTCTGTGTTAACTTTCACAAAACGCACCTTACCGCTGCGCTCTTCCGCGACATCTTCAAAAATCGGGGCAAAGTTACGGCATGGGCCGCACCACGGTGCCCAGAAATCGACCACCACAGGGAGATCGTCTTTCAGCAGCTTATCCAGCGTTTCACCGGTCGCATTAATCACCTCTCCATCGAACAGGTCGTGACCACAGCGTCCACATTTTGCCGCATCCTGAATACGATCATCGGGAATGCGGTTGATTGCTTGGCAGCTGGTACAAACGGTATTCATAACTAACCTCTGGATGAGTAGGGTAGACTTTTCCGGCAATCACGCCGATATGTTTCCAATATGTTACATATTATCGATGAGACTGTTTTAAACAACAATGTGTTTTATTCAATGAGTACAATAGTCATTAGCTTTTAAATGAAATAATGGCTAACCGGGTGCACATCGGGTAATCTTCGCGCTTCGCGCAGCGCTGGTGGAGAAAAGCATGAACGATGAATTAAAGAACAAAAGCGGCAAGGTCAAAGTGATGTATGTCCGCAGTGATGATGACTCTGATAAACGCACCCATAACCCGCGTACCGGGAAAGGGGGAGGCCGTCCAGGAAAGTCTCGTACTGACGGTGGCCGTCGCCCCGCCCGCGATGCTCGTGATGAAAGAAGCGGTCAGATTCGCGATCGTAAGCGTGAAGACTCACCGTGGCGTACCGTTTCCCGTGCGCCAGGCGATGACACGCCTGAGAAAGCCGAGCACGGTGGAATCAGCGGTAAAAGTTTTATCGATCCTGAAGTTTTACGTCGCCAGCGTGCGGAAGAGACCCGTGTCTACGGCGAAAACGCCTGTCAGGCCCTGTTCCAGAGTCGCCCGGATGCGATTGTCCGCGCATGGTTCATTCAGAGCGTGACCCCTCGCTTTAAAGAAGCGTTACGCTGGATGGCGGCTAACCGCAAAGCGTACCACGTTGTGGATGAAGCTGAACTGGCGAAAGCCTCTGGAACTGAGCACCACGGCGGCGTTTGTTTCCTGATTAAAAAGCGTAACGGTACGACCGTTAAGCAGTGGGTAAGCCAGGCGGACGCGCAGGATTGCGTGCTGGCGCTGGAAGATGTGGCTAACCCGCACAACCTTGGCGGCATGATGCGTAGCTGTGCGCACTTTGGCGTAAAAGGCGTGGTGGTACAGGACGCGGCGCTTCTTGAATCCGGTGCGGCGATCCGTACGGCGGAAGGCGGCGCGGAGCATGTTCAGCCGATCACGGGCGACAGCATTGTGGATGTGTTGGATGATTTCCGTCAGGCGGGTTATACGATCGTCACCACGTCCAGCGATCAGGGCAAGCCGTTGTTTAGTACGGCGCTGCCAGCGAAAATGGTGCTGGTGTTAGGGCGTGAGCTGGAGTCCCTGCCGGAAGCCGCGCGTGAACCTGGCGATCTGTGCGTGAAAATTGATGGCACTGGAAATGTTGAAAACCTCAACGTCTCTGTCGCAACCGGCGTATTGCTGGGCGAATGGTGGCGTCAGAATAAAGCATAATCAGGTGTAAGTGCCTGATGGCGCTGCGCTTATCAGGCCTACGGCAATGATTCGTAGGCCGGGTACTCGGCGTAAGTGCCTGATGGCGCTGCGCTTATCAGGCCTACGGCAATGATTCGTAGGCCGGGTACTCGGCGTAAGCGCCTGATGGCGCTGTGCTTATCCGGGTCTGCGGTAATGATTCGTAGGCCGGGTAAGGCGAAGCCGCCACCCGGCGCAAAGCAAAAACTTATTCGCTCTCTGCCGGTAATACCGGCATCCAGTCAATCGGCTTCTCGCCGTGCTGCTCCAGCCACTGATTCGCCAATACAAAATGGTTACAGCCAAAGAATCCCCGATGTGCCGACAACGGCGACGGATGCGGCGCTCTCAACACGTAATGGCGCTGGCGATCGATAATCGCCCCTTTCTTTTGTGCGTGCGAACCCCAGAGTAAAAAGACGACCCCTTCACGATGTTCGTTAACAAGGCTGATCACTTTGTCTGTAAAGGTTTCCCATCCCAGACTGGCGTGAGAATGCGCCTGGCCTGCGCGGACGGTCAGCACGGTATTTAATAACAATACTCCCTGACGCGCCCAGCTCTCCAGATACCCATGAGCAGGGCGGGTAAAGCCCGGTATGGACGTTTCCAGTTCTTTATACATGTTCAGCAGAGAAGGTGGTGTGGCAATACCCGGACGAACAGAAAACGCCAGACCATGCGCCTGCCCAGGGCCGTGATAAGGGTCTTGCCCCAGAATCACCACTTTGACATCACCGAGTTCAGTGAAGCGAAACCGCGTTAAATACATCCTTCTGTGGAGGGATAGACTGTCATTCCTGACTGACGTTCGCCCGCAACGGTATGGAGTGTGTTAACAAAATAGGGCTGCTGCTTCTCATCTGCCAGCACATCGTGCCAGGTTAAATCGGTGGCCATCTCGCTCTCCTGCGAATTTTTCAATCTGCATAGCTTAACTGCTTCTTTCTATGGTGCAAAATCGCGTGCGTCACAAACCCGGCTACCCCTTAAAGATAGTTGAAAATTTATGTAAAAAGTTTATGTGTGGATATAGCGTAAGTTGATGTAAAACAATAAATTCCATGCAACACCCTCTTTGTGGTGTGGTTTTTGTTGATTTAAATCAAAGAATCAAGGGTGTGTGAGGGGTATATATACACTCAAGCAACAATGGTTTTACCAATTGGCCGCGAACAGGCCGATCATAATCAAACACTTTTGCCGGGGAGGCATCACATGATTACAGGTATCCAGATTACTAAAGCCGCTAACGACGACCTGCTGAATTCTTTCTGGTTGCTGGACAGCGAAAAAGGCGAAGCACGTTGCATCGCGGCGAAAGCCGGTTTTGCCGAAGATGAAGTGGTTGCAGTGAACAAACTGGGTGAAATCGAATACCGTGAAATTCCGATGGAAGTAAAACCGGAAGTTCGCGTTGAAGGCGGTCAGCACCTGAACGTTAACGTTCTGCGTCGCGAAACGCTGGAAGATGCCGTTAAGCACCCGGAAAAATATCCGCAGCTGACCATCCGTGTTTCTGGCTATGCCGTGCGTTTTAACTCCCTGACGCCGGAACAGCAGCGCGACGTTATCGCTCGTACCTTTACTGAAAGCCTGTAAGGCTGACTGATAACATAAAAACGCCGGGTTAGCCCCGGCGTTTTTTTTACTCTTCGTTGGACTGCTTCTGCGCGTCCGTACCCGTACCAGCAGGCTTGCGGCGTTTACCAATGTTTTTGGTATCACGGTGACGTTTCTTCACGCGCGGCTTCTCTTTTTCTTGTTTTTTCTTCTCAGCACGTTTAGCCAGCACTTTCTTGGACGGCTTGCCGGTCAGTTTTTCGCTCGGCGCACGAGTGGTTGGACGCAATTCATCAATGACGCGTGCTTTCAGCGTCTCTTCAATATAGCGACCCACTTTTCCCAGTAGCAGATGGTCATGCGCTTCTACCAGAGAAATCGCCGTTCCTTTACGCCCTGCACGTCCGGTACGGCCGATACGGTGCAGATAGGTATCGCTGCTGCGTGGCATATCGAAGTTAAAAACATGGCTTACATCAGGGATATCAATCCCGCGAGCGGCAACGTCGGTTGCGATCAGCACGTTCACGCGGCCATCGGTCAGACGTTTGATCGCTTCGTTACGCTTACCCTGTACCATCTCGCCTTCGAGATAGCAGTTATTGATGCCTGCTTCGCGCAGCCAGCCTGCCAGCTCATGTACACGCTCACGTTTACGCACGAAGACGATAGAGCGGGTGGCTTCAGGTTGTTTTAACAGGTGTACCAGCAAAGCCGTTTTGTGCTGAATATCATCAGCACGGTAGTACCATTGATGAATCTTTTTGCGTTCGCGGGTAGACGGGGTCGCTGAGACCTCGACCGGATCTTCCAGCAGACGTTCAGCAAAAATCGTTAATCGCGCCGCCTTCCAGCGTAGCGGAGAACAGCATGGTCTGTTTGCGCCAGCGGGTTTCACCTGCGATATGCTCGATATCCTGGGCGAAGCCCATGTCCAGCATACGGTCGGCTTCATCAAGAATCAGCGTTTCAACCGCGCGGCAGTCAAAGTTTTCTTCTTTAATATATTGCAGCAGGCGACCCGTGGTGGCGACCACAATATCCTGGTTCTCGCTGAACACCTCGGCATGGTTCATATAAGCCACGCCGCCGGTGATTGTCGCAATATCCAGATGGGTGTGTTTCGCCAGTTCACGGGCGTGATCGGCAACCTGCATCGCCAGTTCGCGGGTCGGCGTAAGGATCAGAATACGCGGCGGACCGGATTTTTTACGCGGGAAGTCGAGCAGGTGCTGCAACGCTGGCAGCAGGTATGCCGCCGTTTTACCGGTGCCTGTCGGCGCCAGAACCGAGTACATCACGCCCATCGAGCGCAGGCGGAATGGCGGCAGCCTGAATGGCGGTCGGGCGAGTAAAGCCTTTATCCTGGAGGGCATCCAGCAGGCTTTCATCGAGTTCAAGTTCGGAAAAAGTCGTTACAGTCATGTTCTACCTCTGTGTGGGGCGCTGATTATAGACGTTACGGCTGCAATCTTCATCTGTTTGTATGGATATCGCTTCTCAGGTATTGTTTTCACCCTACGCTATTGCCGTTTTTCCAGGAAGGTTGTTCTTTCATGTCCCAGTCTACATCCACACTTCGTCGTAATGGATTTACCTTTAAGCAGTTTTTTGTGGCGCACGATCGCTGCGCGATGAAAGTCGGTACTGATGGTATTTTATTGGGAGCATGGGCACCAGTCGCAGGCGTAACGCGGATCCTTGATATTGGTACCGGCAGCGGTCTGCTGGCGCTGATGTTGGCGCAGCGTACCGACGAAAGCGTCACCATTGATGCCGTTGAACTGGACAGCGAAGCGGCGACGCAGGCGCAGGAGAATATCGCCCACTCACCGTGGCCGCAGCGGATAACGGTGCATACGGAAGATGTCGGCAGTGGGTGCCGCGCCAGACCGCGCGCTTTGATCTTATCATCAGCAACCCGCCTTATTATGAACAAGGGGTGGAATGCGCAACGCCGCAGCGAGAGCAGGCGCGTTATACCACCACGCTCGATCACGAGGCGTTACTTACCACCGCGGCTGAATGTATTACGGAAGAGGGATTCTTCTGCGTGGTGCTGCCGGAACAGACTGGCAACATCTTCACGCAGCAGGCGTTAAGCATGGGCTGGCATTTGCGTTTACGTACCGACGTAGCCGAAACGGAGTCGCGATTGCCTCATCGGGTACTGTTGGCATTTTCCCCGCGAACGGGGGAATGCTTTAGCGATCGCCTGGTGATTCGTGGGCCAGACCAGCTTTACTCTGAAGGGTACACGGCGCTGACCCAGGCGTTTTATTTGTTCATGTAAGCGTTGAGCGGCGAAAGCACCGACGGGCCGGATTCCGGCAGCAATGCGGGGTAATCCAGCGTATAGTGCAGGCCACGGCTCTCTTTACGCATCATCGCGCAGCGCACAATCAGTTCCGCGACCTGCACCAGGTTGCGCAGCTCCAGCAGATTATTCGATACGCGGAAGTTAGCGTAATATTCGTCGATTTCCTGTTGCAGCATCGTAATGCGTCGCAGGGCGCGCTCCAGACGTTTGGTGGTGCGCACAATGCCGACATAGTCCCACATAAACAGACGTAGCTCATGCCAGTTATGCTGGATCACGACCAGCTCATCCGGGTTTTCAACGCGACTTTCATCCCAGGCCGGAAGCGTACTAACGCTACGGGCATACGGCATACGTCTGTCGATATCTTCTGCCGCTGACCAGCCATACACCAGACACTCCAACAGGGAATTGGACGCCATGCGATTCGCACCGTGCAGGCCGGTATAGCTTACTTCGCCAATGGCATACAGACCGTCCACATCGGTTCGTCCAAAATCGTCGACCATCACGCCGCCGCAGGTGTAGTGGGCGGCAGGTACGACCGGAACCGGCTCTTTAGTCAGATCGATTCCCAACCCCAGCAATTTTTCATAAATCATTGGGAAGTGTTGACGGACAAACGCTTCCGGTTTATGGCTGATGTCGAGGAACATGCAGTCTGCGCCGAGACGCTTCATTTCGTGGTCAATGGCGCGGGCGACGATATCGCGCGGAGCCAGTTCGCCACGCTCATCAAAATCAGGCATAAAGCGCGTGCCGTCCGGGCGCTTGAGATGCGCCCCTTCGCCACGCAGCGCTTCCGTCAGCAGAAAGTTTCGTGCCTGAGGATGATACAGCGCGGTAGGGTGGAACTGATTAAATTCAAGATTCGCGACGCGGCACCCGGCACGCCAGGCCATCGCGATACCGTCGCCGGAAGAGATATCCGGGTTGGTGGTGTACTGATACACTTTCGATGCCCCGCCTGTCGCCAGAACGACTGACTTCGCGTGACATGTTTCGACCGACTCTTTATTCCGATTCCAGATCCAGGCGCCGACGACGCGGCGTGTTCCTGGCAGGCCGATTTTATCGGAGATGATCAGATCGACGGCGTTACTCCGCTCCAGTACGCGAATATTCGGATGGTTCTGCGCCTTGCTGACCAGGGTAGTTTCCACTTCTTTGCCGGTGGCGTCAGCCGCATGCAGGATACGGCGATGGCTATGGCCTCCTTCACGGGTCAGATGGTAGCTCTCTTCCCCGTTCGGTTGCACCTGGGTGTCAAATAATACACCCTGATCGATAAGCCACTGTACGCAAGAGCGGGCATTGCTGGCGACAAACTCCACCGCGTGGCGATCGCAAATACCGGCCCCGGCGATCAGCGTATCTTCAACATGCGAATCGATACTGTCCGTCTCGTCGAAAACGGCGGCAATACCGCCCTGAGCATAAAACGTTGAGCCTTCGCTCACCGGGCCTTTACTCAGGACAATCACCTGATGTTTTTCAGCCAGGCGCAGCGCCAGAGAGAGTCCGGCAGCACCGCTGCCAATAATCAGCACGTCACAGGAAAGTTCAGGAGTCGTAGTCATAGCGTTTGTTTAATTTACTAAACAGTGTTTGGGCAGCATAGCACCATACTGCGCGATACAGCACGTTTTATTTTTGAATGTGTTGCAATGGCTAAACATTAAAGGAAAATTCAAGGGGAAGTAAAACAAAGAAAATATTTTGCGAAGCAGGCCGTTAGCGCCAGATTATGTGATGAAATAAAGTGGCTGTTGGGTTACTCTTCAAGCGGCTAAAAGGGCATTTCTATACAGATAGTGCGTTGTTCAGACTCTGTAGACTTATAATGAGAGATAATGATCTGTCTACAACATGACAAACAAAAACAGATGCGTAACGGAACTTTACGAAAAAGAGACACTCTAAGCTGTTGCTTGCTCATAGTGCAGTTTATGGAGTGGCGTTTCGAGAGCGCGTGGAAATTTGGTTTGGGGAGACTTTACCTCGGATGAGCGAGCAGTTAACGGACCAGGTCCTGGTTGAACGGGTCCAGAAGGGAGATCAGAAAGCCTTTAACTTACTGGTAGTGCGCTACCAGCATAAAGTGGCGAGCCTGGTTTCCCGCTATGTACCGTCGGGCGATGTTCCCGATGTGGTGCAAGAGTCATTTATTAAGGCCTATCGCGCGCTGGATTCTTTCCGGGGGGATAGCGCTTTTTATACCTGGTTGTACCGTATTGCCGTCAATACGGCGAAGAATTACCTGGTTGCTCAGGGACGCAGGCCGCCTTCCAGCGATGTTGATGCGATTGACGCAGAAAACTTCGAAAGTGGCGGCGCATTGAAAGAAATTTCGAACCCTGAGAACTTAATGTTGTCAGAAGAGCTGAGACAGATAGTTTTCCGAACTATTGAGTCCCTCCCCGAGGATTTACGCATGGCAATAACCTTGCGGGAGCTGGATGGCCTGAGCTATGAAGAGATAGCCGCTATCATGGATTGTCCGGTGGGTACGGTGCGTTCACGTATCTTCCGTGCGCGGGAAGCTATTGATAATAAAGTTCAACCGCTTATCAGGCGTTGACGATAGCGGGATACTGGAAAAGGTATTAGGCATGCAGAAAGAAAAACTTTCCGCTTTAATGGATGGCGAAACGCTGGACAGTGAGCTGCTGAAAGAACTGGCTCACGACCCGGAAATGCAAAAAACATGGGAGAGTTATCACCTGATCCGCGATTCCATGCGGGGTGATACCGCAGACGTTCTCCATTTCGATATTTCCGCCCGCGTAATGGCCGCCATCGAAAATGAGCCGGTACGCCAGACGGCGCCGCTGATTCCTGAGGCCCAGCCCGCACCGCACCAGTGGCAGAAAATGCCATTCTGGCAGAAAATGCGTCCGTGGGCGGCGCAGCTCACTCAAATGGGTGTGGCTGCATGCGTATCACTTGCAGTTATTGTTGGCGTCCAGCACTATAATGGACAATCTGAAACGTCCCAGCAGCCCGAAACGCCGGTATTCAATACATTACCGATGATGGGCAAAGCCAGTCCGGTGAGCCTGGGAGTACCTTCTGACGCGACGGCTAACGGCGGTCAGCAACAGCAGGTGCAGGAGCAGCGTCGTCGCATTAATGCCATGTTGCAGGATTACGAACTGCAACGCCGACTGCACTCCGAACAGCTTCAGTTTGAGCAGGCGCAAACACAGCAAGCCGCTGTACAGGTGCCAGGAATTCAAACTTTAGGAACGCAATCGCAGTAATGAAGCAACTTTGGTTTGCCATGTCACTTGTGGCGGGTAGCCTGTTCTTCTCTGTTAACGCCTCGGCCAATACTGCGTCCGGGGCGTTATTGCAGCAGATGAATCTGGCCAGCCAGTCACTGAATTACGAGCTGTCATTCGTCAGCATCAATAAACAAGGCGTTGAGTCTCTGCGTTATCGACATGCACGCCTGGACAATCGTCCTCTTGCACAACTGTTGCAAATGGATGGCCCGCGCCGGGAAGTGGTGCAGCGTGGTAACGAAATCAGCTACTTCGAACCTGGGCTCGAACCGTTCACCCTGAACGGCGACTATATTGTCGATTCTCTGCCGTCCCTTATCTATGCCGACTTTAAACGTCTTTCTCCCCTGGTATGACTTTATTTCCGTAGGCCGCACCCGCATTGCCGACAGGCTGTGTGAAGTCATTCGTGTTGTCGCGCGCGACGGCACCCGTTACAGCTATATCGTATGGCTGGATACCGAAACAAAGCTGCCGATGCGGGTGGATCTCCTTGACCGGGATGGTGAAACGCTGGAGCAGTTCCGCGTGATTTCCTTCGCCGTGAATCAGGACGTCGGTAATAGCATGCAGATGCTGGCAAAAGCGAATTTGCCGCCATTGCTTTCTGTTCCTGTGGGGGAAAAGGCGAAGTTCAACTGGAGCCCGACGTGGTTGCCGCAAGGGTTTAGCGAAGTCTCCAGCAGCCGACGCCCGCTGCCTACAATGGATAATCTGCCTATCGAGTCACGCCTCTATTCTGACGGCCTGTTCAGTTTCTCTGTGAACGTGAATCGTGCGACGCAGAACAGCACCGATCAGATGCTGCGAACCGGGCGCAGAACGGTCAGCACCAGCGTGCGTGAAAACGCTGAAATTACGATTGTCGGCGAACTTCCGCCGCAAACCGCGAAACGCATTGCGGACAATATTAAGTTCGGGGCGGCACAATGATTAAAGAGTGGGCGACCGTTGTCTCCTGGCAAAATGGCCAGGCACTGGTGAGCTGCGACGTCAAAGCATCGTGCAGCAGTTGCGCCTCACGGGCCGGATGCGGCAGTCGTGTGCTGAATAAACTCGGGCCGCAAACCACACATACTATTGTGGTGCCAAGTGCTGAACCGCTGGCGCCTGGTCAAAAAGTGGAACTGGGCATTGCCGAAGGCAGCCTGCTGGGGTCAGCAATGCTGGTTTACCTGTCGCCGCTGGTTGGGCTGTTTATCTTCGCGGCGTTGTTCCAGGTACTGTTTGGTTCTGATATTGCCGCGTTGAGCGGCGCGGTGCTGGGCGGCGTCGGGGGTTTTCTGATTGCGCGCGGCTACTCGCGTAAACTGGCTGAACGCGAGGCCTGGCAGCCGGTCATTCTTAACGTTGCTCTTCCTCCTGGTCTGGTTCGCGTTGAAACATCATCTTCCGAAACGAACCCGTGATATTTTTGCCGGATGGCGGCTTCGCCTGATCCGGCCTGGGAACGATAAGCAGACTCTCCAGGCCCGATAAGCTCGTGCTATCGGGCATCATGCTTCCCTTACGACGTTTTACATTAGAAAAGCGATGCCGTTTCCGGTTCCCGCTATCCTTGCTGTATGAACATTTCCTCGCCTCAGTGTTGTAGTGTAGAATGCGGCGTTTCAGTTAAACAGACGTTAAGCTCAGAACAGCGACTTCTAAGAGCCTGCTCAGGCAGGCGTAAGGCACAATAATTACTCTATATGAAGAACATACGTAACTTTTCGATCATTGCTCACATCGACCACGGTAAATCGACGCTGTCTGACCGCATTATCCAGATCTGCGGTGGCCTGTCTGACCGTGAAATGGAAGCGCAGGTTCTCGACTCAATGGATCTTGAGCGTGAGCGCGGTATTACTATCAAAGCGCAAAGCGTGACGCTGGATTACAAAGCGGCTGATGGTGAAACCTATCAACTGAACTTTATCGACACCCCAGGCCACGTTGACTTCTCATATGAAGTTTCCCGCTCACTGGCGGCGTGTGAAGGCGCACTGCTGGTGGTTGACGCCGGGCAGGGCGTCGAAGCGCAAACGCTGGCGAACTGCTATACCGCGATGGAAATGGATCTCGAAGTGGTGCCGGTTCTGAACAAGATTGACCTGCCAGCCGCCGATCCTGAGCGTGTGGCTGAAGAGATCGAAGATATTGTCGGCATTGATGCGACCGATGCCGTTCGCTGCTCGGCAAAAACCGGCGTAGGCGTACAGGATGTGCTGGAACGCCTGGTGCGCGATATCCCGCCGCCGGAAGGCGATCCAGAAGGCCCGCTGCAAGCGCTGATTATCGACTCCTGGTTCGATAACTACCTCGGCGTAGTGTCGCTGGTGCGTATTAAAAACGGCACCATGCGTAAAGGCGACAAAGTCAAAGTGATGAGCACCGGGCAGGTTTATAACGCTGACCGTCTGGGGATCTTCACGCCAAAGCAGGTTGACCGTACCGAACTGAAGTGCGGCGAGGTAGGCTGGCTGGTTTGCGCAATTAAAGACATTCATGGCGCCCCGGTTGGCGATACATTAACGCTGGCGCGTAACCCGGCAGAGAAAGCGCTGCCGGGCTTCAAAAAAGTGAAGCCGCAGGTATACGCCGGTCTGTTCCCGGTGAGTTCTGATGACTATGAGAACTTCAGGGATGCGCTCGGCAAGCTGAGCCTGAACGACGCCTCTCTGTTCTACGAGCCGGAAAGTTCAACCGCGCTGGGCTTCGGCTTCCGCTGTGGCTTCCTGGGTCTGCTGCACATGGAGATCATTCAGGAGCGTCTGGAACGTGAATACGATCTGGATCTGATCACCACCGCGCCGACCGTTGTGTACGAAGTGGAAACTACGGCGAAAGAGATTATCTATGTCGATAGCCCGTCCAAGCTGCCGCCGCTGAATAACATCTATGAACTGCGCGAGCCGATTGCTGAGTGTCATATGCTGCTGCCTCAGGCATACCTGGGCAACGTCATTACGCTGTGTGTCGAGAAGCGCGGCGTCCAGACCAACATGGTATACCACGGTAACCAGGTGGCGCTGACTTATGAAATCCCGATGGCGGAAGTGGTGCTCGATTTCTTTCGACCGCCTGAAATCAACGTCTCGTGGTTATGCGTCGCTGGATTATAACTTCAAGCGCTTCCAGGCGTCCGATATGGTGCGCGTCGACGTGCTGATCAACAACGAAACGTGTCGATGCGCTGGCGCTGATCACTCACCGTGGTAATTCGCAGAGCCGTGGCCGTGAGCTGGTGGAGAAGATGAAAGAGCTGATCCCTCGTCAGCAGTTCGACATTGCGATTCAGGCGGCGATTGGTACGCACATTATTGCGCGTTCTACCGTGAAGCAGTTGCGTAAAAACGTTCTGGCCAAGTGTTACGGCGGTGATATCAGCCGTAAGAAAAAGCTGCTACAGAAACAGAAAGAAGGTAAGAAGCGAATGAAGCAGATCGGTAACGTCGAACTGCCTCAGGAAGCGTTCCTCGCCATTCTGCATGTCGGTAAAGACAGCAAATAATCCTAAGGAGTTGGCATGGCGAATATGTTTGCCCTGATTCTGGTGATTGCCACACTGGTGACGGGCATTTTATGGTGCGTTGATAAATTTATCTTCGCGCCAAAACGTCGGGAACGTCAGGCAGCGGCACAGGCCGCTGCGGGTGATTCACTGGATAAAGCCACGTTGAAAAAAGTGGCGCCTAAGCCGGGCTGGTTGGAAACAGGGGCCTCGGTTTTTCCGGTACTGGCGATTGTGCTGGTGGTGCGTTCATTTATCTATGAACCTTTCCAGATCCCGTCGGGTTCGATGATGCCGACGCTGTTAATCGGTGACTTTATTCTGGTGGAGAAATTCGCCTATGGAATTAAAGATCCGATTTACCAGAAAACGTTGATTGAAACGGGTCATCCGAAACGCGGTGATATCGTGGTCTTTAAATACCCGGAAGATCCGCGCCTGGACTACATTAAACGCGCTGTTGGCCTGCCGGGTGACAAAGTGACGTACGATCCGGTAGCCAAAGAGGTTACTGTACAGCCAGGGTGCCGTTCCGGTCAGGCGTGTGAAAACGCGCTGCCGGTGACTTACTCTGACGTTCAGCCCAGCGATTTCGTGCAGACCTTTGCCCGCCGTAATGGGGGGAGAAGCCAGCAGTGGGTTCTTCGAAGTGCCATTAAACGAAACGAAAGATAACGGCATTCGTCTGGCGGAGCGTAAAGAGACGCTGGGCGACGTAACCCACCGTATTCTGACCGTACCGATCGCGCAGGATCAGGCGGGGATGTATTACCGTCAGCCGGGGCAGCAACTGGCGACCTGGATCGTACCGCCAGGACAATACTTCATGATGGGTGATAACCGCGATAACAGCGCGGACAGCCGTTACTGGGGATTTGTACCGGAAGCGAATCTGGTTGGTAAAGCGACCGCGATCTGGATGAGTTTCGACAAACAGGAAGGTGAATGGCCGACCGGCGTACGCTTAAGCCGTATTGGTGGGATCCATTAATTTCTGATAATCGTTCATGTTGTCGTCATTGCGGCGACAACATGAATTATTTATTGGATAAATCTCCGCAGACTAACGACATCCCCTGTCGTTGTGTATAGAATATTCCCCCGAAGTTTTAGGTTGGCGCCGTCAGGTTGCCACGGCACACTAAACAGCGTTGGTTTCCTCAGGTCTGTTTCGTGTGCTGAATTGTTGACGCATTCATTTATTGGTATCGCATGAACCCCATCGTAATTAATCGGCTTCAACGGAAGCTGGGCTACACTTTTACTCATCAGGAGCTGTTGCAGCAGGCATTAACCCACCGCAGCGCCAGCAGTAAACACAATGAGCGTTTAGAATTTTTAGGCGACTCGATTTTGAGCTTTGTTATCGCCAACGCGCTTTATCACCGCTTCCCGCGTGTGGACGAAGGTGATATGAGCCGTATGCGCGCCACGCTGGTGCGCGGCAATACGCTGGCGGAATTGGCCCGTGAATTTGATCTGGGTGAATGCCTACGTTTAGGGCCTGGTGAACTGAAAAGCGGCGGCTACCGTCGTGAATCTATTCTGGCGGATACCGTAGAAGCGTTAATCGGCGGCGTTTTTCTCGACAGCGATATCCAAACCGTCGAGAAGTTGATCCTTAACTGGTATCAAACGCGCCTGAATGAAATCAGCCCGGGCGATAAACAAAAAGATCCGAAAACGCGTTTGCAGGAATATTTGCAGGGTCGTCATCTCCCGCTGCCGTCTTATCTGGTGGTGCAGGTGCGCGGCGAGGCACACGATCAGGAATTTACTATCCACTGCCAGGTCAGCGGCCTGAGTGAACCGGTGGTTGGCACGGGTTCGAGCCGTCGTAAGGCGGAGCAGGCTGCCGCCGAACAGGCGCTGAAAAAAACTGGAGCTGGAATGAGCGAAGATAAAAGCTATTGCGGATTTATTGCCATCGTTGGACGTCCGAACGTAGGCAAATCCACCCTGTTTGAACAAGCTGCTCGGACAGAAGATCTCGATCACGTCCCGTAAAGCGCAGACCACGCGTCACCGTATCGTCGGTATCCATACCGAAGGGCGTACCAGGCTATCTATGTTGATACGCCGGGGCTGCACATGGAAGAGAAACGCGCCATCAACCGCCTGATGAACAAGGCGGCAAGCAGCTCGATTGGCGACGTTGAGTTGGTCATTTTTGTCGTGGAAGGCACCCGCTGGACGCCGGATGACGAGATGGTGCTGAATAAACTGCGCGACGGTAAAGCGCCGGTTATTCTGGCCGTTAACAAAGTGGATAACGTACAGGAAAAAGCCGATCTGCTGCCGCACCTGCAATTCCTGGCAAGCCAGATGAACTTCCTCGATATCGTGCCTGTTTCTGCGGAAACTGGCATGGAACGTGGATACCATCGCTGGTATCGTGCGTAAGCACCTGCCGGAAGCGACTCATCACTTCCCGGAAGATTACATCACCGATCGTTCACAGCGCTTTATGGCGTCTGAAATCATCCGTGAAAAACTGATGCGTTTCCTCGGTGCCGAACTGCCGTATTCCGTAACCGTTGAGATTGAACGTTTCGTTTCTAACGAACGCGGCGGTTACGATATTAACGGCCTGATCCTCGTTGAGCGCGAAGGGCAGAAGAAGATGGTCATTGGCAACAAAGGGCCAAAATCAAGACCATCGGTATCGAAGCGCGAAAAGACATGCAGGAAATGTTCGAAGCGCCGGTACACCTGGAACTGTGGGTGAAAGTGAAATCCGGCTGGGCCGATGACGAGCGTGCGCTGCGCAGTCTCGGTTATGTAGACGACCTCTGAGTTAGCACTACGTGGAAGGCTGGCAGAGAGCTTTCGTCCTGCATAGTCGCCCCTGGAGCGAAACCAGCCTGATGCTGGACGTCTTCACGGAAGAGTCGGGACGCGTGCGTCTGGTTGCCAAAGGCGCACGCTCTAAACGTTCCAGTCTGAAAGGCGCATTACAACCTTTTACGCCACTGTTGCTCCGCTTTGGCGGGCGCGGCGAGGTGAAAACCTTACGCAGCGCTGAAGCGGTCTCTCTGGCGCTCCCCTTAAGCGGCATCACGCTTTATAGCGGTTTGTACATCAACGAACTGCTTTCCCGCGTTCTGGAATACGAAACGCGCTTCTCTGAACTCTTTTTTGATTACCTGAACTGTATTCAGTCGCTGGCTGGCGCGACCGGTTCGCCCGAACCTGCGCTTCGCCGTTTCGAGCTCGCCCTGCTGGGACATCTGGGCTACGGCGTGGATTTTCTGCATTGCGCAGGGAGCGGCGAGACGGTCGATGACACCATGACCTACCGCTATCGCGAAGAGAAGGGATTCATGGCCAGCGTGGTCATTGATAACAGCACCCTTTACCGGGCGGCATCTGAAAGCGCTGGATGCACGAGAATTTCCTGATGTTGATACGTTGCGCGCGGCGAAAACGCTTTACCCGCATGGCGCTAAAGCCGTATCTTGGTGGTAAGCCGTTAAAAAGCCGGGAACTGTTTCGACAATTTATGCCGAAACGGCCAGGGCGGGCAGAAAATACGAATAATGATTAACGAGGATTGTCATGGCTGAATTACTGTTAGGCGTCAACATTGACCATATTGCCACTTTACGTAATGCGCGTGGTACTGCTTACCCCGACCCGGTACAGGCGGCGTTTATCGCCGAGCAGGCGGGGGCGGATGGTATAACCGTACACCTGCGCGAGGATCGTCGCCATATTACCGACCGTGATGTACGCATTTTGCGCCAGACGCTGGATACGCGTATGAATTTGGAAATGGCGGTGACTGAAGAGATGCTGGCGATTGCCGTTGAGACGAAGCCGCATTTTTGCTGCCTGGTGCCGGAAAAACGTCAGGAAGTGACCACCGAAGGCGGGCTGGACGTCGCGGGTCAGCGTGACAAAATGCGTGATGCCTGCAAACGGCTGGCAGATGCAGGCATTCTGGTATCGCTGTTCATTGATGCCGATGAAGAACAGATTAAAGCCGCTGCGGACGTTGGCGCACCGTACATTGAAATCCATACTGGCTGTTATGCGGATGCCAAAACGGATGCTGAGCAAGCGCAGGAACTGGCGCGTATCGCCAAAGCGGCGACGTTTGCGGCAAGCCTGGGGCTGAAAGTGAACGCCGGTCATGGCCTGACCTATCACAATGTGCAGGCCATTGCCGCACTGCCGGAAATGCATGAACTGAACATCGGTCATGCCATTATTGGGCGGGCGGTCATGAGCGGCCTGAAAGAGGCGGTCGCCGAGATGAAACGCCTGATGCTGGAAGCGCGCGGCTAATGGCGATTCTGGGGTTAGGCACGGATATTGTGGAGATCGCCCGCATTGAGGCGGTGATCTCCCCGTTCTGGAGAGCGCCTGGCAAGACGCGTGCTTAGCGACAACGAATGGGCTATCTGGGAGACGCATCAGCAACCGGTGCGTTTTCTCGCCAAGCGTTTTGCGGTAAAAGAGGCGGCGGCAAAAGCGTTCGGCACCCGGCATTCGCAATGGGCTGGCGTTCGATCAGTTTGAAGTGTTTAACGATGAGCTGGGTAAACCGCGTTTGCGTTTGTGGGGCGAGGCGTTGAAACTGGCGGAGAGGCTGGGCGTGGCGCATATGCATGTGACATTAGCGGATGAACGTCATTACGCCTGTGCGACGGTGATCATCGAAAGCTAGATTCGGGACTTTGTAGGCCGGATAAGGCGTTTACGCCGCCCATCCGGCCTGGCGTCATTCCATCAGGGAGAATTACAGCTTATCCGCGTGATGCATCAGAACAAACTTATCCCACAGCTGTTCTTCCGTTTCGACATGCGCCCGGGTCTTTGAGAATGGTATTGGGGATCGGGCACACCTTCTGGCAGGTCGGCGTTTCGTAATGGCCCACGCATTCGGTGCATTTGTCGCTGTTTAATCTCGTAAATGCTGTCGCCCATTGAAATTGCCTCATTCGGGCACTCAGGCTCGCACATATCGCAATTGATACACTTTTTAGTGATTAACAGGGCCATCAGGAAACTCTCAAAACATCACAAAACCGGGCGGGCATTATACGCGCATTCTTTGCTCAGACCAGTTTTTTTACCAGGGCCTCACTGTGGCGAATACGCTCCGGCGCGCGCCCTAAATCCTGCTGTACCAGCGCCATAAAGAGCAAATCCGTCAACATCGTCTGCGCATGCGTAGAGGAGATTGCGGCGCTGCGCGTGGCCTGCTCTTCGGCGATCGTATACAGGCAACGGGTGGCGCGTTGTTGCAGGGCATTCGGTGTAAAGCCGGTGATCGCCAGAACCTTTCCCCCCACCCGCAACGTTTCATCTGCCGCCATATTCAACTCTCTGCGCTCGCCGCTATAGGAGATAGCCAGCAGGAGATCGTCCGGCGCCAGCGCCTGCACGGTGGCTAACAGCGCATGCATATCGTGTTCGGCGACGACATTGAATCCTATCTTCCATCAGCTTCCAGGCGAAGTTCTGCGCCACCAGGCCCGATGTGCCAATACCGGTTATGACAACACGCCGGGCATTGCGCAGCATCATGACGCTTTCGAACAATTTCTCTTCGCTGTTAACATCGAGCGTTGCGTGCATTGCGGCGACATTTTCCTCCGATCAATTTTTCGCCGACAAGCCGCATCGGATCGTCGCCCCCGGATCTGGTTATGTACCGGAATAGAGTGAGGATTTGGAATTGCTGGCCAGCGCTTCGCTGATCGCAAGCTTCAGTGCCGGAAAGCCTTTAAAGCCCAGTTTTTGCGCGAATTTCACCACGCTGGACTGACTGACCGCCCGCCTCAACGGCAAGCTGTTGTGAGCTGAGATGCCGTGTATCATCCGGCTGAGCAAGAATATAATCAGCAAGCTTTTTATCGCTTTGTGCGAGGTCCGGATAACGCTGACGTATACGAATCAAAACAGTTCATGAGGACTCCTGGCGAAAAACATGACGGGGATCATAAAAAGATTTTCCCTCGCCCGAAAGAATATAATATTCCATTATTATAGTTATTATGAATTAAAAATTCCTAAGGAACAAAAATGAATCTCGGCTCGTTAGTTTCAGAAACCCGCAATCCACAGACTATGGATCTTGACGCACTCCCTACGCTTGAGCTGGTTCATCGTTTTAATCAACAGGATACGCTTGTAGCGCAAGCAGTAAAAAGAGACGCTGCCAGACGTTGCCCGCGCGGTAGATGCCGCCGCCGACGCCTTAAAGGCGGGAGGGCGCATTATTTATATGGGCGCAGGCACCAGCGGACGCCTTGGCGTTCTGGACGCCTCCGAATGCCCCACCAACGTTTGGCGTACCGCACGGGCTGGTGATCCGGACTGATTGCCGGCGGGCCTGGCGCGCTGCTGAAAGCGGTGGAAGGCGCGGAAGACAGTCAGCAGTTAGGGGAGGAACGATCTCCGGGCGCTTAAACGTGACCGCGCAGGATCTGGTTGTCCGGGCTGGCGGCGTCCGGTCGTACGCCGTACGTCATTGGCGGGTTGAAATACGCCGCGTCAGGTTGGGCTGCGTCACGGTGGCTATCTCCTGTAATCCCGATTCTCCCAATCGCGCGTGAAGCTGACATCGCCATCTCGCCGGTCGTTGGGCCGGAGGCGCTAACCCGGTTCGACGCGACTGAAATCCGGTACTGCGCAAAAACTGGTGCCTCAATATGATCTCCACCGGGGCGATGGTGAAGTTCGGCAAGGTGTACCAGAACCTGATGGTGGACATGAAAGCCACCAACGTTAAGCTCGTCCGACAGAGCGTGCCGGATGGTGGTTGAGGCTACCGGGATTACGCGTGAAGAGGCCGAAGCGCTGCTTAAGCAGACAGATTTTGAGGTTAAACCGGCCATTCTGATGGCGCTTACCGGGCTGAATGCCGAAGATGCAAGGGCGAAATTGTCCGCTCACCCAGGGATTTCTACGGGCGGCGTTAGAACGCTAACGTTACCGGAAAATTGAGGTTCCATCTGTTAGTCTATCTGGTAACGATTATCGCCGGGTTTCGGTTAACCCGGCTATTGGGCTTCAACAATCCAGAGGAGTAGGGTTTGGTTAATCACGAGCGTCGTGTCGTATTTTTTGATTTGGACGGTACGTTGCACCAGCAGGATATGTTTGGCAGTTTCCTGCGTTATCTGTTGCGTCGCCAGCCGCTGAATGCGTTGCTCGTGCTGCCGTTATTGCCGGTTATCGGGATTGGCTTGTTGATTAAAGGTCGGGCGGCGCGTTGGCCGATGAGCCCTGCTGCTATGGGGCTGTACCTTCGGTCACAGTGAAGCGCGGCTCAAGGCGCATCAGGCGGATTTCGTTCGCTGGTTTCGCGATAACGTCACGGCGTTTCCGGTTGTTCAGGAGCGCCTGACGACCTATCTGTTAAGCTCTGACGCTGATATCTGGCTGATTACCGGCTCTCCGCAATCGCTGGTGGAACAGGTCTATTTCGATACGCTCTGGCTGCCACGCGTGAACCTGATCGCCAGCCAGATGCGGCGTGGCTACGGCGGCTGGCTGCTGACTATGCCGCTGTCTGGGGCACGAGAAGGTCGCCCAACTGGAACGCCAGATTGGTGCGCCGTTATGTCTGTACAGCGGCTACAGCGACAGTAAGCCAAGATAACCCGCTTCTCTATTTTTGCCAGCATCGCTGGCGCGTCACGCCGCGAGGGGAGCTCCCAGCAACTCGAATAGAGTTAACGATAGCGCCCCATGTATAATGCGCCCGCTTTTATTACCGGAGTGTCTCCTTTGTCTGATGTTGAATTTAGCCACGAATACTGGATGCGTCATGCGTTGACGCTGGCGAAACGCGCCTGGGATGAGCGTGAAGTGCCGGTTGGCGCGGTATTGGTGCATAACAATCGCGTCCATTGGCGAAGGCTGGAACCGTCCGATAGGTCATCATGATCCCACTGCGCACGCTGAAATCATGGCGCTACGTCCAGGGCGGGCTGGTGCTTCAGAACTACCGTTTGCTGGATACCACGCTTTACGTGACGCTGGAGCCGTGCGTGATGTGCGCGGGAGCAATGGTACACAGCCCGTATTGGTCGGGTGGTATTTGGCGCTCGCGACCGCGAAAACCGGCCGCGGCAGGGTCGCTGATGGACGTATTGCATCATCCGGGCATGAACCACCCGCGTAGAGATCACCGAAGGTGTGTTACGCGATGAGTGCGCAGCGCTGCTCAGTGATTTCTTCCGCATGCGTCGCCAGGAGATCAAAGCGCTAAAAAAATCTTCGCAAGAATCGTTGTAGGGCGACCAGAGCGCGAAAGCGTCCCAGCCCTGTGAGATTAGTTTTCGTCTTTCTTCTTCAGTGAAAACGGCAAAGAAGGAGAGTGTGACAGGTAGTTCGATGACGGCTGCGATAAGAAAGAAGAGAAAGGAAATGTCTCCGTGTCAAACTCGGCCGGAGACACTGCCGGGTAATCCTGCGCCAGCTTTATCGCTTCTGCCGTCTGCTTCTCTTTTTCTTGCAGATAGCCGACCAGGCTAATCTGATACTTCCGAATATTTTCCACATAAGCGTAGGCTTCATGCCCGCGCGCATAGCCGTACGTCAGCTTGCTGTAATATTGTTTCTGGCTGAGCAGCGGCAGCCGTTGTTTTACATCGGCCCAGCTATCCGGGTTGCCCCTGGTCTTGACCGTCAACGCACGGGCATCAAGCATATGCGCATAACCCATGTTATAGGCGGCGAGCGCAAACCAGATACGCTCCTCTTCCGGCACGGTTTCAGGCACTTTGCCCATCATATCCTGGATATAACGCACACCGCCGCTGATGCTCTGTTCCGCATCGGTACGGTCCGTCAGCCCCAGACTTTGCGCGGTGTTTTTGGTGAGCATCATCAGACCGCGAACGCCCGTCGGGGAGGTGGCCAGCGGGTCCCAGTGCGACTCCTGATAGGAAATTGCGGCCAGCAGGCGCCAGTCTATCTCCTGCGCGTATTTTTCAAACAACGGCTGGAGATCGGGCAGTACGCCGTCCACGGCCCGCAGGAAGGTGCGGGTATCGACATAATCAAAATCGTCGCCGTGCCCCAGATACTTCTCTTCCATACGCGCCAGTGAGCCGTCTTCATTAATAGCGTTGAAGAAATCGAGCAGCGCAGCGGAAAGCGTGTTGTCATCGTCCAGTTGGCTAAACCAGGTGACAGGCTGCTCATCGGTGACATCCAGCGCGACGGCCAGTTCAGGGTGTACGCGCTGGAACAGGCTGATCGCGACAGAATCGGCAATGGTATAGTCCAGATTGCCGCTGATGACTTCGCTGAGCAGCGCCGCTGTCCCTTTTTTGTCATCGACTTTCCAGCTCAGATCGGGAAATTTTGTCTCTTTCAGCGCCTGCAAGTCATTCACCACGACATGCCCAGGCGCGATAGAGAGCTGGCTTTCATTCACCGTGGCCAGCGTGCGAGGCCGGTATTGTCCTACCCGGTAAACCAGCTGTTGCGAAACGGAATAGTAGGTCGGGCCGGGTTGATAATTCTTCACGCGCTCGCTGTTGTAAACCAGTCCTGCCGCCAGCAGATCGGCGTTGCCATTATCTAAATCGTCAAATAGCTGGCTGATATTCTGGCGTACGGTAATTTTCAGCTTTACGCCAAGATAGCTGGCGAACTGCTGTGTCAGTTCGTAATCCAGACCGTACTTTTTTCCGTTAATGCGGGCGTAGGTCAGCGGCGACTCTATTGTTGAGACGCGTAACTCTCCCCGCGATTGGATCGCGGCGATACGATTGTCGGCTTTGCCGAACCAGGGGATTGATGGCCAGAGGGCCGCTGCCAGCAGCAGAGTCAATATGCCGATGAACAGATAATTAATCTTTAATTTTTTCAATTAGTTAATTCTCTGAATCGTGCGTAATCTCAGCCTGCTAATGTCATTTGGGTGGGTTAAAATCATCATGAATGTGCGGCATTTTGCGCAACAATGCGCCAGTTGGCAACTAATTAGAATGATTGGCCGCACCGTATGATAAGAAAAGGCGGCGATTTTATTTCGACGCAAACGGTTTCGTCGGGGCGTCAGATTCTTTATAATGTCGCCCGTTTCCCCCCTTGCGCACACTTAAAGCGCCTCAGGCGCTTCGAAGACGAGAGACTTATGATGGAAATTCTGCGTGGTTCGCCTGCACTGTCTGCATTCCGTATTAACAAACTGCTGGCGCGTTTTCAGGCGGCCAATCTTCAGGTCCACAATATTTACGCTGAGTATGTCCATTTTGCTGACCTGAGCGCCCCCTTAAACGAGGATGAGCACGCGCAACTTGCACGTTTGCTGAAATATGGGCCGAGCTTAAGCAGCCATACCCCTGAAGGAAAGCTGCTGCTGGTCACGCCGCGTCCTGGCACCATCTCCCCCTGGTCTTCCAAAGCGACTGATATCGCCCATAACTGCGGTCTGCAACAGGTAAGCCGCCTGGAGCGTGGCGTTGCATACTACGTTGAAGCCGCTACGCTCACGGCTGAACAGTGGCAGACGATTGCCGCTGAACTGCACGACCGGATGATGGAGACCGTGTTCTCTTCTTTATCTGATGCGGAAAAACTGTTTGTTCATCACCAGCCTGCGCCGGTTGCCAGTGTGGATCTGCTGGGTGAAGGGGCGTCAGGCGCTGACTGACGCCAACCTGCGTCTGGGTCTGGCGCTGGCGGATGACGAAATTGATTACCTGCAAGACGCCTTCACGAAGCTGGGGCGCAATCCGAACGATATCGAGCTGTATATGTTCGCGCAGGCAAACTCCGAACACTGTCGCCATAAGATTTTTAACGCTGACTGGATTATCGACGGGAAACCGCAGCCGAAGTCGCTGTTTAAGATGATCAAAAACACCTTTGAAACCACGCCGGATCATGTGTTGTCTGCCTATAAAGATAACGCGGCGGTGATGGAAGGTTCTGACGTGGGACGCTACTTCGCTGACCACGAGAGCGGTCGCTATGACTTCCATCAGGAGCCTGCGCATATCCTGATGAAGGTGGAAACCCATAACCACCCGACGGCGATCTCGCCGTGGCCGGGCGCGGCGACTGGTTCCGGTGGTGAGATTCGTGATGAAGGCGCAACCGGACGCGGCGCGAAGCCAAAAGCGGGTCTGGTGGGCTTCTCCGTGTCTAACCTGCGTATTCCGGGCTTTGAGCAGCCGTGGGAAGAAGATTTTGGTAAACCAGAGCGTATCGTTACCGCGCTGGACATTATGACCGAAGGCCCGCTGGGCGGGCGCGGCGTTTAATAATGAATTTGGTCGCCCGGCGTTGAACGGGTACTTCCGTACTTACGAAGAAAAAGTAAACAGCCACAACGGCGAAGAGCTGCGCGGCTACCACAAGCCGATCATGCTGGCGGGCGGGATCGGCAACATCCGCGCCGATCACGTACAGAAAGGCGAGATCGTCATTGGCGCGAAGCTGATCGTGCTCGGTGGGCCGGCGATGAACATTGGTCTGGGGGGCGGGGCGGCGTCCTCTATGGCTTCTGGTCAGTCGGATGCGGATCTCGATTTTGCCTCCGTACAGCGTGATAACCCGGAAATGGAACGTCGCTGCCAGGAAGTGATCGACCGCTGCTGGCAGTTAGGCGATGCCAACCCGATCCTGTTTATTCACGACGTCGGGGCAGGCGGTCTCTCCAACGCGATGCCGGAGCTGGTGAGCGACGGCGGGCGCGGCGGTAAATTTGAGCTGCGCGATATCCTCAGCGATGAGCCGGGCATGAGCCCGCTGGAAATCTGGTGTAACGAGTCTCAGGAGCGTTATGTGCTGGCCGTGGCCGCCGACCAGTTGCCGCTGTTTGATGAGTTGTGCAAGCGTGAGCGTGCGCCGTATGCGGTGATTGGTGAGGCCACCGAAGAACAGCATCTGTCCCTGAACGACCGTCATTTCGATAATCAACCGATCGATCTGCCGCTGGACGTGCTGCTGGGGTAAAACGCCGAAAATGACCCGCGACGTGCAGACGCTGACAGCGAAAGGCGATGCGCTGGATCGTGCTGATATCACGATTGCTGACGCGGTTAAACGGGTTCTGCATCTGCCGACCGTGGCGGAGAAAACATTCCTGGTGACCATCGGCGACCGTACCGTGACCGGTATGGTGGCGCGCGATCAGATGGTCGGCCCGTGGCAGGTGCCGGTGGCGAACTGCGCGGTGACCACCGCCAGCCTCGACAGCTACTACGGCGAAGCGATGTCTATCGGCGAACGTGCGCCGGTAGCGCTGCTGGACTTTGCCGCTTCCGCCCGTCTGGCCGTTGGTGAAGCGCTGACGAACATCGCCGCGACCCAGATTGGCGATATCAAACGCATCAAGCTGTCCGCAAACTGGATGGCAGCGGCCGGTCATCCGGGTGAAGATGCCGGTCTGTATGACGCGGTGAAAGCGGTAGGCGAAGAACTCTGCCCGCAGCTTGGCCTGACGATTCCGGTGGGCAAAGACTCTATGTCGATGAAAACCCGCTGGCAGGAAGGCAACGAGCAGCGCGAAATGACCTCGCCGCTGTCGCTGGTGATTTCCGCGTTTGCCCGCGTGGAAGATGTGCGTCATACCATCACGCCGCAGCTCTCGACCGAAGATAACGCGCTGCTGCTGATCGATTTGGGTCAGGGGCATAACGCGCTGGGCGCAACGGCGCTGGCGCAGGTGTATCGTCAACTGGGCGACAAACCGGCAGACGTGCGCGATGTGGCGCAGTTGAAAGGCTTCTATGATGCGATTCAGGCGCTGGTGGCGCAGCGTAAACTGCTGGCGTATCACGACCGTTCCGATGGCGGCCTGCTGGTCACGCTTGCCGAGATGGCCTTTACCGGTCACTGCGGCATCCAGGTTGATATTGCAACATCTGGCGACGATCGTTTGGCGGCGCTGTTTAACGAAGAGCTGGGCGCAGTGATCCAAGTGCGGGCGGCCGATCGCGAAGCGGTCGAGGCGCTGCTGGCGAAGCACGGTCTGAGTGACTGCGTACACTATTTAGGTCAGGCCGTTTCCGGCGACCGTTTTGTGATTGAATCCAACGGGCAGGTCGTCTTCAGCGAAAGCCGCACCACGCTTCGTACCTGGTGGGCGGAAACGACCTGGCAGATGCAGCGCCTGCGCGACAACCCGGAATGTGCCGATCAGGAACATGACGCAAAAACCAACGATGCCGACCCGGGTCTGAACGTGAAATTGTCGTTCGATATCAATGAAGATATCGCCGCGCCGTATATTGCTACCGGCGCACGTCCGAAGGTTGCCGTACTGCGCGAACAGGGCGTGAACTCCCACGTTGAGATGGCGGCGGCGTTCCATCGCGCGGGCTTTGACGCGATTGATGTGCATATGAGCGATCTGCTGGCTGGCCGTATTGGGCTGGGTAATTTCCAGGCGCTGGTTGCCTGTGGCGGTTTCTCTTACGGTGACGTGCTGGGCGCGGGTGAAGGCTGGGCGAAATCGATTCTGTTCAACAATCGCGTACGCGACGAGTTCGAAACGTTCTTCCACCGCCCGCAGACGCTGGCGCTTGGCGTATGTAACGGTTGCCAGATGATGTCTAACCTGCGTGAACTGATTCCGGGGAGCGATCTGTGGCCGCGTTTTGTGCGTAACCATTCTGACCGTTTTGAAGCGCGTTTCAGCCTGGTGGAAGTGACCCAAAGCCCGTCTCTGCTGTTGCAGGGAATGGTTGGCTCACAGATGCCTGTCGCGGTGTCCCACGGTGAAGGGCGCGTTGAAGTGCGTGACGATGCGCATCTGGCAGGGCTGGAAAGCAAAGGTCTGGTTGCGCTGCGTTATGTCGATAACTTCGGTAAGGTTACGGAAAACTACCCGGCCAACCCTAACGGATCGCCAAACGGCATCACCGCCGTTACCACGGAAAACGGCCGCGCAACCATTATGATGCCGCACCCGGAGCGCGTCTTCCGCACCGTCAGCAACTCCTGGCACCCGGAAAACTGGGGCGAAGACAGCCCATGGATGCGTATTTTCCGCAATGCGCGTAAGCAGTTAGGTTAATCCGCACGTAAATGGCCCGATAAGCAAAGCACTATCGGGCCTGGACATACGCGTAGGCCGGATAAGGCGAAGCCGCCATCCGGCAAGGAAGCTTCCGTGAAGGGCGTGTGTTTATCCGTTAAACGGAGAACCTTTTTATTCTGGTAAATTTTTCCGTTCACTTTATGTCCCGTATTTCTCTGAAGACTCAGTACCCGTGAACGTGCAAGGGAGGCTCACCGCCGCCTCCCTTGCAACCCTGGCTCTCCGGCAAGGAAAATCGCCGCTGCGCGGTTTATTCGCCTTATTCCGTCTGCCTTTCGGGTCGGGGTCGAGCCTGCGTCCCGGCAGGCCGTCCCCTCCGCCCGCGTCCCTGCGGGCGGACCCGGTCAGCCGTCAACGTCTCATCGATTTTCAGCCGGAACAGGGGCATTGCTGCAATGCTCTGATTTTCAGCCGCACCGGTTTTGCTGTTAAAAAACAAACCGCAGAAATGGTCAGGTGTGGGCAGGTCCGGCTGAAAATTGCCGACGTGTTTCCGTAAGGCCGGAGGAACCCGCATGGATGCGGGTTCAGGGCGCGTTTTGCAGGGACGCTACCTCGCGCCCGCCCCGGTAGCCTGAAGGAATAAGCGGAGGGTATTGCGAAGCAACAATTTTCCTGCCGGGAGCGGGGATTGTTAAGGGGGCAGCGATAGCCCCCTTAACGCGTTCACGGGTGATGAAGCGCCAGAGAAATGCGGGACGTAAAGTGAACGGCATAATACTCCGGGATACTATGTTCTCTCTTCAGAATAATTTCGCTCACTGGATGGCAATATTTTTGCCCTGCCATCAACCATAAAGGTGTCGGGAAATGCCGACATCAGTAGATTGTTTGTGTCGCCAAAAGGAGACATTTAACTCATTGATTTACAAAGATGGCGTAAGGTTTGTTTTTAGGTGTCTCTGAATGGCGACACCTTGCTGAAATTTTGTTCGTTTTGTAACGGTGATGATTTCTCTATAAAACCAAATAAAATCATAATGTTAATTATTTATTTTTAAAATTGGCACACTTACTGCATAATAGTAATCAGTGGCTCATTCACCTTCTTATGTCAGCCCCTTCGGGAAGCGCTACATAAACTTCGGAATGACGCACAACAAGGTGCCTGCCGTCCAACTTCTGATAATAGCGTCGCTTTATCAACCACCGGGCGAAACGTCGAGTTAGGCACCGCCTTATTCCATAGCAAAGCCGGGTTAATCCCGGCTTTGTTGTATCTGATGTTCCCCTCGGTTAGCATCCTTGTATCCTTATCCGATGAGAGTAACGCCTTGAAGCGCTGGTCTGTTTTCCCCCGGTCCTTGCGACAACTGGTTATGCTGGCATTTCTGCTGATTCTGTTGCCTTTGTTGGTACTGGCCTGGCAGGCCTGGCAAAGTCTCAACGCGCTCAGCGCCCAGGCGGCGCAGACTAACCGCACCACGCTGATAGATGCCCGGCGCAGCGAAGCGATGACCAACGTGGCGCTGGAGATGGAGCGCAGCTACCGGCAATATTGCGTGCTCGACGACCGTACGCTGGCGAAGGTGTATCAGAGCCAGCGAAAACGCTACAGCGAAATGCTGGACGCGCATGCGGGAGTATTGCCGGACGCTAAACTTTACCAGGCGCTACGCGATGATCTGAACGGTCTTGCACAATTACAGTGTAAAAATAGCGGCCCTGACGCTACCGCCGCCGAGCGGCTGGAAGCTTTTGCCAACGCCAATACGGAAATGGTGCAGGCAACGCGCACGGTGGTGTTCTCGCGCGGGCAGCAGTTACAGCAGGAAATCGCAGAGCGCGGACAATTCTTTGGCTGGCAGGCGCTGGTGCTGTTTCTGGTCAGCCTGGCGATGGTGCTGCTTTTTACAAGGATGATCATTGGGCCGGTGAAAGGGATAGAACGGATGATTAACCGGCTGGGAGAAGGGCGCTCTCTGGGGAATACCGTGTCGTTTACCGGGCCGCGCGAGCTGCGTTCGGTGGGGCAGCGCATTATCTGGTTGAGTGAACGTCTGTCCTGGCTGGAATCCCAACGGCATCAGTTTTTTACGTCACCTGTCGCATGAGCTGAAAACGCCGCTGGCCAGTATGCGCGAAGGGACAGAGCTGCTGGCCGATCAGGTCGTGGGGCCGTTGACGCCGGAGCAAAAAGAGGTCGTCGGCATTCTGGACGATAGCAGCCGCAACTTACAGAAGTTGATTGAGCAACTGCTTGATTACAACAGGAAACTGGCAGACAGCGCGATTGAGATGGAAACCGTGGAGCTTGAACCGCTGGTGGATATGGTGGTTTCCGCTCACAGTTTGCCTGCGCGCGCTAAAATGATGCATACCGAGGTCAGGCTGGCTATCGACAGCTGTCTGGCCGAGCCGATGCTATTAATGAGCGTGCTGGACAATCTTTATTCCAATGCGGTGCACTATGGCGCTGAATCCGGTAACATTTGTATTCGCAGCAATGTATATGGTTCAAAGGCGCACATTGATGTGATCAATACGGGCACGCCGATCCCGGAAGCGGAAAGGGCCATGATTTTTGAACCCTTTTTCCAGGGAAGCCATCAGCGTAAAGGTGCGGTGAAGGGAGCGGATTAGGGTTAAGTATCGCCAGGGACTGCATCCGTCGTATGCAGGGGGAACTGTATCTGGTCGATGAGAATGCGCAAGAAGTTTGCTTTCGTATAGAACTGCCGCTATCTGCATCGAAAAACCACTAAAAATGAAGCTAAGCCTGGTGAGTATGCCACACGTTTTTGTTCGAGTTCTGAAGCGATTATTTCCCCGAAGAGGATGGTTAGCGAGTGTGCCTTGCCTGGTGCTGATGGGGGTGCGCGGCCACATGCCGCGAAGCATGTCGTAAATGATGCGTCGCAGGAAAAAATTCCACCGTATCAGCTGGCGGATTATCTCTCTACCGACTGTACGGATATCTGGTTACTCAAAGGGCCATCGACGGATAACAATCCGCTTTACTGGCTGCGGGCGATTGATTGTGCCGATCGCCTGTTGCCCGTTCAGTCACGCAATGAAGCGCGGGCGCTGGAAGATGGCAGCTGGCAGAACACGTTCAAACGCGGGATTCTGCTGGCGGATGCTAAAATTACGCCCCTTGAACGGCGCGATATGGTCACTCGCCTCGATGCGCTAAGCGCGCAAATTCCCGCTCAGGTGCGCCCGCTCTATCAGCTCTGGCGCGACGGCCAGGCGCTACAGTTACAGCTTGCCGAAGAGCGCCAGCGTTACAGTAAACTCCAGCAAGCGTCGGATAGCGAGCTTGATACGTTGCGTCAGCAGCATCAGCACTTACAGGCGCAACTCGATCTCACGACGCGGCAAGCTGGAGAATCTGACTGATATTGAGCGCCAGCTCTCCACGCGCAAACCCGCAGGCAACTACAATCCTGACGCGACACACGGAAATGACAAACCCGCAGCGCCTGACGACGGCGCATCTTCCACACCGCCACAAGATGAGGTAACGCCATGATAAGCCGCAAACCGGCACATCTGCTGCTCGTGGACGATGACCCGGGGCTGTTGAAACTGCTTGGGATGCGCCTGACCAGCGAAGGCTACAGCGTCGTGACGGCGGAAAGCGGTCAGGAAGGGCTGCGCGTACTGAATCGCGAGAAAGTGGATCTGGTCATTAGCGATCTGCGGATGGATGAAATGGATGGCATGCAGCTGTTCACGGAAATCCAGAAAGTCCAGCCTGGCATGCCCGTCATCATTTTGACCGCACACGGCTCTATTCCTGATGCCGTGGCGGCGACGCAAAAAAGGCGTGTTTAGCTTTCTGACCAAACCGGTCGATAAAGATGCACTATATCAGGCCATTGATGACGCGCTTGAACAGTCGGCGCCAGCAATGGACGACAGCTGGCGCGAATCAATCGTTACGCGCAGCCCGTTGATGATACGCCTGCTGGAACAGGCGCGGATGGTGGCGCAATCGGATGTCAGCGTGCTGATTAACGGGCAAAAGCGGCACCGGGAAAGAGATTTTCGCGCCAGGCTATCCATAACGCCAGCCCGCGCAGCAGTAAACCTTTCATCGCCATTAACTGCGGCGCGCTGCCGGAACAGCTACTGGAGTCCGAACTATTTGGCCACGCGCGCGGGGCGTTTACCGGCGCGGTCAGCAACCGTGAAGGGTTATTTCAGGCGGCGGAAGGCGGCACGCTGTTTCTTGACGAAATCGGCGATATGCCCGCGCCGTTACAGGTTAAGCTGCTGCGCGTTCTGCAAGAGCGCAAAGTCAGACCGCTTGGCAGCAATCGCGATATCGATATTGATGTGCGCATTATCTCCGCAACGCACCGCGATCTGCCTAAGGCGATGGCGCGGGGTGAATTTCGCGAAGACTTATATTACCGTCTGAACGTGGTGAGTCTGAAGATCCCGACGCTGGCGGAGCGTACGGAAGATATTCCGCTGCTGGCGAATCATCTTCTGCGCCAGTCAGCAGAGCGGCATAAACCGTTTGTGCGGGCGTTTTCAACGGATGCGATGAAGCGCCTGATGACCGCAAGCTGGCCGGGAAACGTGCGTCAGTTGGTGAACGTTATTGAGCAGTGCGTGGCGTTAACTTCCTCGCCGGTCATCAGCGACGCGCTGGTGGAGCAGGCGCTGGAAGGCGAAAATACGGCGCTGCCGACGTTTGTTGAGGCGCGTAATCAGTTTGAGCTTAACTACTTGCGTAAACTGCTGCAAATCACCAAAGGGAATGTCACCCATGCGGCGAGAATGGCAGGGCGTAACCGGACGGAATTTTATAAGCTGCTCTCGCGCCATGAGTTGGGATGCAAACGATTTCAAAGAGTAGTTTTCATGCCCGTAAAGTAGCGTGAATTATGTTACGTTTATCAGATTAAAAGACAGGCGACCTTTTCAAGGAATAGCATGAAAAAGATTGATGCGATTATTAAACCCTTCAAGCTGGACGACGTCCGTGAAGCGCTGGCTGAGGTAGGCATTACCGGTATGACGGTTACCGAAGTGAAAGGCTTTGGGCGTCAGAAAGGTCATACCGAGCTGTACCGTGGCGCGGAATATATGGTGGATTTTCTGCCGAAGGTGAAAATTGAAATCGTGGTGACCGACGATATTGTGGATACCTGCGTTGACACCATTATTCGTACCGCGCAGACGGGGAAAATCGGTGACGGTAAAATTTTCGTCTTTGACGTTGCGCGCGTGATTCGTATTCGTACCGGCGAAGAAGACGACGCGGCAATTTAAACCGCGTCGTGCTTGCCGGATGGCGGTGTAAACACTTTATCCGGCCTACAAAATCCCGTAGGCCTGATAAGCGTAGCGCCATCAGGCATGACTTAATTACAGCACTTTATGTGGGCCGAAGCATTCGTAATGAATGTTTTCGCTTTTCACGCCCAGCCCTGTCAGCTGCTTCGCAGCAAACTGCATAAAGCCGACCGGACCGCACAGATAAAACTGCATTGCCGGATCGCTGATCGCACTTTCCAGTTTATTTAAATCCATCAGACCTGTGCTGTCGAACGCGCCATTCGCACGATCGGCTTCTGTCGGTTCGCGATACCAGGTATGTGCGGTAAAGCGCGGCAGGGTTTTACCCAGCTCGCTCACTTCATCTGCGAACGCATGCACGTCGCCGTTTTCCGCCGCGTGGAACCAGTTCACCTGCGCGGTGTGGTTGGCTTTGGTCAGCGTATCCAGCATAGCCAGCATTGGAGTCTGGCCGACGCCTGCGGAAATCAGGGAAACAGGCGTGTCCGTTGCGACATCCATGAAGAAATCACCTGCCGGAGCGGCTAAGTGGACGATATCGCCGACGCTTGCGTGGTTGTGCAGCCAGCTGGAAACCTGACCGCCATCTTCACGCTTAACTGCGATGCGATAACCTTTACCATCCGGCTTGCGGGTCAGGGAATACTGACGGATCTCCTGATGCGGGAAGCCTTCCGGTTTCAGCCATACCCCCAGGTATTGACCCGGATGATATTCTGCGACCGGGCCGCCATCGACCGGTTCAAATTCAAAGCTGGTAATCAGGGCGCTGCGCGGCGTTTTCGCGACGATGCGGAACGGACGAGTGCCTTCCCAGCCGCCATTCTTGCTGGCGTTTTCGCTGTAGATTTGCGCTTCGCGATTGATAAAGACATTGGCCAGAACGCCATACGCTTTACCCCAGGCATCCAGCACTTCCTGGCCCGGGCTGAACATTTCGTCCAGCGTTGCCAGCAGGTGGCCGCCAACGATGTTGTACTGTTCTGGTTTGATCTGGAAACTGGTGTGCTTCTGGGCGATTTTTTCTACCGCAGGCAGCAGCGCAGGCAGGTTTTCGATATTGCTGGCATAGGCCGCGATGGCGTTAAACAGCGCTTCACGTTGATCGCCATTTCGCTGGTTACTCATGTTAAAAATTTCTTTGAGTTCAGGGTTGTGGGTAAACATGCGATCGTAGAAATGGGCGGTCAGTTTTGGACCGGTTTCAACCAGCAGGGGAATGGTGGCTTTTACTGTGGCGATGGTTTGAGCGTCAAGCATACTGTCTTCCTTTATCTGAGACTTTAATGATGTATGTCAAATACATCTTATAAAAAATAACCCTGTATTGTAAATGGTTCTTTGTAACTTTGCGTTTTTAACGTTACAACGTGAAAAATCTGCATCACAAACCTGAAAAGAAATCCGTTGGAATTCGTAAGGTCTTCATTCGACAAAGCCTTGTACAGCATGAAGGTAATCGTTTGCGTAAAATCCTTTGTCAAGACCTGTTATCGCAGAATGATTCGGTTATACTGTTGGCCGTTGTCCCACGGGATTGCCCTTTTTAGGCCAAAATTTATCGTTAGCTGAGTCAGGAGATGCGGATGTTAAAGCGTGAAATGAACATTGCCGATTATGATGCCGAACTGTGGCAGGCTATGGAGCAGGAAAAAGTACGTCAGGAAGAGCACATCGAACTGATCGCCTCCGAAAACTACACCAGCCCGCGCGTGATGCAGGCGCAGGGATCTCAGCTGACCAACAAATACGCTGAAGGATATCCGGGCAAGCGCTACTACGGCGGTTGCGAATATGTGGATGTCGTTGAGCAACTGGCGATTGACCGCGCGAAAGAACTGTTTGGCGCAGACTACGCCAACGTCCAGCCGCACTCTGGTTCTCAGGCTAACTTCGCGGTCTACACTGCGCTGCTGCAACCGGGCGACACCGTTCTGGGTATGAACCTGGCGCAAGGTGGCCACCTGACTCACGGTTCTCCGGTAAACTTCTCCGGTAAACTGTACAACATCGTGCCTTACGGCATCGATGAGTCCGGTAAAATTGACTACGAAGAGATGGCGAAGCTGGCTCAGACTCACAAACCGAAGATGATCATCGGCGGCTTCTCTGCTTATTCCGGCGTCGTTGACTGGGCAAAAATGCGTGAAATTGCCGACAGCATTGGCGCGTACTTGTTTGTTGATATGGCGCACGTCGCGGGTCTTATCGCCGCAGGCGTTTACCCGAACCCGGTTCCGCATGCTCACGTTGTGACCACCACCACGCACAAAACCCTGGCGGGTCCGCGCGGCGGCCTGATCCTGGCGAAAGGCGGTGACGAAGAGTTGTACAAAAAACTGAACTCTGCCGTTTTCCCTAGTGCTCAGGGTGGCCCGCTGATGCATGTGATCGCCGGTAAAGCGGTGGCGCTGAAAGAAGCGATGGAACCGGAGTTCAAAGTCTACCAGCAGCAGGTTGCCAAAAACGCCAAAGCGATGGTGGAAGTGTTCCTGAACCGTGGCTACAAAGTGGTTTCCGGCGGTACGGAGAACCACCTGTTCCTGCTGGATCTGGTGGACAAAAACCTGACCGGTAAAGAAGCTGACGCCGCGCTGGGTCGTGCCAACATCACCGTTAACAAAAACAGCGTGCCGAACGATCCGAAGAGCCCGTTCGTCACTTCCGGTATCCGTATCGGTTCTCCGGCCATTACGCGTCGCGGCTTTAAAGAAGCTGAAGCTAAAGAGCTGGCTGGCTGGATGTGCGATGTGCTGGACAACATCAACGATGAAGCGGTTATCGAGCGCATCAAAGGCAAGGTGCTGGACATCTGCGCACGCTTCCCGGTTTACGCGTAAGCGATACGCCTGGCATCGTGAAAAAGGCTTCCTGCGGGAAGCCTTTTTTATTTCCGGGTCACGCCGTGCGGGCGAATCCAGGCGCGACTTTGATACCCGGTTATATGAATAATTTTAATACCGCGCCGGTGGTTTTCGTTCGACAAGCGGATCTCCTTTCATCGCTGGGGTGTCGGACTTATACTCAGAGCGCGTTTAGCTGTGATTCGACGTACAGATAGCCGATCCCCATCAACTGTTGCGAATGACTGAGTGTGCCAAAGCCGATCTGGGTGGATCTTGCCTGCGGGGTTATCGCCATGATCAAAGGGATTAAACCCCGTTTGCTGCACCAGCGTATTCAGCCAGCTTTCGCCAAAGGCGCAACTGCGGCCATAAATCCAGATTTGGTTAATATTCAGGATATTCAGAAAGTTATATAAACTCAGGCCAATCGCGCTGGCGGCGTGTTCCACCCAGGCCTGGATGCGGACATCGCCCTGTTGCCAGGCGGTAATCAGTTGATCGATGGTGATAGTTTCTGGATCGCAATCCGCCGTGGGCTGCGTTTTCATCCACCGTCGAGCCTGCTTTTTAAGCGCGCTGAGCGAGGCCACAGTTTCCAGACAGCCGTAGCGGCCGCAATCACAGGCCACCCCGTCCGGGTTGACGATGGTATGTCCGATCTGACCGCTGCCATACAAACTGCCGCGCCAGATGTTGTCGTTGATGACAAAGGAGGAACCAATCCCGTAATCGACGTTAATGACGCAGAAATCGCGGTTTGCCGCCGGGTTTTGCCACTTCTCCGCCAGCGCCAGCATCACGCAGTCATTGTCTAACCGCACCTGTACGCCGAGCATCTCCTCCAGCAGATATTTAATCTCAACCGGGGTTTTCCACGGTGCCTGCGGCATGGTTTTTGACGCCCCGGTAATGGGATCGACCTGACCGTGAACGCCTAATGCCAGATTGATGGTCACGTCGGGATAGCGCTGACGATATTCCCGCCAGTGCGCGGCAAGCGCGGTCAGCAAGGCTTTTGGCGAACCGGCATTGATCTCCGCATGGCGCCAGTCGCCCACGGCGACCAGACGCGCATCTGCCAGCTGGCTGGTGATGCTGGTGGGCGTCACGTTCATACACAGCGTCCAGTCTCCCTGTTCGGGCAGATGATAGCTGCCGCTACTCAGCCCTCGTTGGCTTAACGTCTCCCGGGAATGGCAAATTTTTCCCTCATCGATCAACTCCTCCAGAATATTGCTGACCGCCGGAATCGACAGGCCGCTGAGCTGCGCCAGCCGGGATTTACTGAGCTGTTTTTCACGCCACAGGTGCGACAGAAAGATCTGCTTGTTGGCTTGCCTGACCCGGGCGTTATTGAACCCTGTACGCTGCATACACTTAACTCCCTTAACTATATTGCGTGAGCATTGCGTATTTTAACGCCAGTTATCTGCCCCAGAATAGCAGCAAGGTGAAATTTTACTTTTGTTTGTTTAGTGGAGAATGACATGTACGGTTCAGTTAAGGTCTGGCAGGAAACACTCTCACTCCCTACGTGGACAACCGGCGAAGAAGATCCGAACCCGATGTTCCTGGAAAAACGGGTTTATCAGGGGTCTTCAGGCGCCGGTTTATCCTTATGGCGTCATCGATACGCTGACCGGTGAACGTGAAATGCGTGAGTATCAGGCAGTCTGGATGGAGAATGATTTTATTCGCATCATGCTGTTGCCGGAGCTGGGCGGACGTATTCATCGCGCGTATGACAAAGTGCAGCAGCGTGATTTTGTTTACTACAACGAAGTGGTGAAACCCGCGCTGGTCGGGCTGCTGGGGCCGTGGATCTCCGGTGGGATTGAATTTAACTGGCCGCAGCATCACCGTCCTACCACATTTATGCCGGTGGATTTTACCTGTCAGCAGGGCGAACGCGGAGAACAAACCGTGTGGATGGGGGAAGTGGAGCCCATGCGCGGCTTGCAGGTGATGACCGGATTTACGCTGTACCCCGATCGGGCATTAATTGAAATCACCGGAAAAGTCTTTAACGGCAACGCTACGCCGCGCCATTTTTTGTGGTGGGCAAACCCGGCGGTGAAAGGCGGAGAGACGACCACCAGAGCGTTTTCCCGCCGGACGTCACTGCCGTATATGACCACGGTAAACGGGATGTCTCCCGCCTTTCCGATCGCGACGGGCACTTATTACAAAGTGGACTACTCCCGCCGGCGTGGATATCTCGCGTTATAAAAATGTGCCGGGTGCCGACCTCTTATATGGCTGAAAAGTCAGATTATGATTTTGTCGGCGCCTGGCATCATGGCGAACGAGGGGGACTGCTGCATGTGGCCGACCACCATATTTCGCCGGGTAAAAAACAGTGGACGTGGGGATACGGTGATTTTGGCGGTGGCCTGGGATCGCAACCTGACCGATGACAACGGCCCGTACATTGAACTCATGACCGGGGTCTTCACCGACAACCAGCCCAGATTTTACCTGGCTTGCGCCGTATGAAGAGAAAGTCTTCGTTGCAAAATTTCCTGCCCTACAGTGAACTGGGCATGGTGCAAAATGCCAGTACGCAGCTTTGCGCTGCGCCTTGAGCGAGAAGGGAACCAGCTTTCATCCGGCGTTTATGCCGTTGCGCCCGCTACATGACGTTCAGGTAACGCTTTGTGCCCAGGGGCAACCGTTCTTTGAAAAAACACTCACGCTGGAACCCGGTCAGAGCTGGCGCGCCGATCTTTCTGACGCGGGCCACGCGCGGGTGAAAATGACCGTTGCCCGTCGTGATGGCGTCACGCTGCTGGCGTATGAGGAGCATATCGCGGAGGACTTGCCGTTGCCGAAAGCGGCCTGCGCGCCCGAACTACCAGAGGCGCTGTCCTGTACTGATGAGCTCTATTTTATTGGTCAGCATCTGGAGCAGTACAACCATGCCAGCCGCTATGCAGAAGAGTATTACCAGCGAGCGCTGGACGTGGACCCGCATGACTATCGCAACAATGTCGCGCTGGGCACGCTGGCGCTGAATCGTGCGGACTGGGCGCAGGCAGAGCGCTGTGCGCAGTCTGCCTTACAGCGGGCGCATAAGCTCAATAAAAATCCGCGTGATGGGGAAGCGAGTATGCTGCTGGCCGCCGCGCTGGAACGCCAGGGCAAGGACGACCTCGCCCGTGAGCACTACTACAAAGCCAGCTGGAGCGGCAACTGTCGTGACGCGGCCTTCTGGTCGCTGGCGCGAATCGCCATGAAGCGGAATGATTACGCCGATGCGCTGGAGAAAGTGAATCTGAGTTTGCGCTTTAATGGCAGCAATAATCTGGCGATGGGGCTGAAAGCATTGGTTCTGGCCGGACTCGGGCGCACAACCGAAGCGCTGGCGTATATTTCACAGCAGCTTATTGAGTACCCGCTGAGTTACACCCTGCATTATGCGCGCTGGGTATCCGTCAGGATGAGGCGGCGAAAGAGGCGCTTATCGCCATTACCGGGCGCCGTGGCGCCAACGCCTGCGAGCTGGCGGGCTGGCTGGTCTCTTGCGGGCAAAAAAGAGGCTGCCCGCGCGGTGCTGACGCTGCTCGACAGCCAGGAGACGCTGCCCATGCTGTGGCGCGCGTCGCTGAGTGATGATCCGCAAACCGTTTATTGCGCTGGCTCGCGACTGTTTGCACAACCGCCGTTCGTTTTCCCAACACGCTCGACGAAGTGCAAATGCTGCAAACCGCTGTCGGATTGCGCCTTCGCTCGCTATCTGCTGGGTTGTTTCTGGTACAGCAAACGTTGTTATGAAGAGGCGGTGAAATTGCTGGCAGTTTACGCTGGAGCAGGAACCGAATTTCGCGCCGGTGCATCGGCTGCTGGGGATTTACGCCTGGAACAAACAGCACGATGCGCAGAAAGCGCTGAAATACCTGTCTCAGGCGGTTGCGCTGGAGCCGAAGAATGCCCGCTTCCTGTTTTGAGCTGGATTATCTGAACAAACTGATGGCAGCGCCAGCCGAGGCGCGTTTACAACGGCTGGAGGCCAGCAAAAGAGATTGTTTTCCATCGCGACGATCTGACCGTGGAATTGCTTAGCGTATGGAATAGCCTCGGTCGCTACGAAGCGGCCGCCGGGGTGTTTGCGCGAACGTGTTTTTCACCCCTGGGAAGGCGGGGAGGGCAAAGCCACCGGGCAATATTTACTGAATCAGATCCATCAGGCGCTGGAGGCTATTCGCCGTGGCGAGCCGCAAAACGCCACCGTTTTGCTTCAGCAGGCGTTGCACTATCCGCACAATCTCGGCGAGGGGCGTTTACCGGGACAAAACGGATAATGACATCTGGTATTTGCTGGGCTATTGCGCGCGCCAGCAAGGTCATCATGATGAGGCGCAGCGCTATTTCACCCGCGCGACTCGCGGAGGCAGCTCGCTGGACGCGGGACGTTACTACAATGACCAGCCGGTGGATTATCTCTTCTGGCAGGGGATGGCCGCTGAAAGCGTCAGGTGACTGCACTGAAGCGAACCTTCTTTTCCAGAGTTTCCTGCAATGGGTGGAGACGCAGCGTGAACAAGGTTCCCGACGTCGATTTCTTCGCCGTATCGTTACCGGATCTGGTGGTACTGGATACACCCGCGCAGGAGAAACACCAGCAGCACTGCCTGTTCATTACCGCGCTGGGCCATCTGGGGCTGGGCGATATCCCGGCGTGCCAGCAGGCGCTAAACGCGCTCCTGCAACGCAATCCGACGCATGACAAGGCGCAGCTGCTGCGCCATGCGCTCAGCGTACCGTTATTTCAATAGACCCTGAACAGGTGGAGGCGACTCCACCCTGAAACCTGCTGTTCCCTGCGTTTCCCTGAAAGAGGAATCATAATGAATAACACGCAGACACATTTAAGAATCGGTTATGTCTGGACTATCTGTCTGGTTGCCGCCTGCGGCGGCTTGCTGTTTGGCTATGACTGGGTGGTGATTGGCGGCGCCAAACCGTTCTACGAAGCCTATTTTTCAATTACCGATCCCGCGCAGTCCGGCTGGGCGATGAGTTCAGCGCTTGTCGGCTGTATCTTTGGCGCACTGATGTCCGGCTGGTGCGCTGATAAATTTGGGCGAAAAATGCCGCTGATTCTGGCCGCGATCCTGTTCAGCGCATCGTCCTGGGGGAACCGCTGTCGCCAGCAATTTCGATATGTTTGTGATTTACCGTATCGTTGGCGGCGTAGGAATCGGCCTGGCGTCCGCCCTTAGCCCGCTGTACATCGCGGAAGTCAGCCCGGCGGAAAAGCGTGGCCGTTTTGTGGCGGTCAACCAACTCACGATCGTGATCGGCGTGCTGGCGGCCCAGCTCATTAACCTGATGATTGCTGAACCGGGTGGCGACCGACGCGACCCGGCAGGCGATTGTTGAAAGCTGGAATGGGCAGATGGGCTGGCGCTGGATGTTCGGCGCGGAACTGGTGCCTGCGCTGGCGTTTCTGGTTCTGATGTTCTTTGTGCCGGAATCACCGCGCTGGCTGGTCAAAGCGGGCAAACCTGAACGCGCCCGCGCCATGCTGCAACGGATTGGCTCAGCGGAGTATGCCGGGCAGACGTTGCGGGAAATAGAACATACTCTGCTGAAAGACAACCACAAAGTGGCCTGGTCAACGCTGTTGCAGCCGCAGATTAAACCGATTGTCATCATCGGCATGGTGCTGGCCGTCTTCCAGCAATGGTGCGGGATCAATGTGATCTTCAACTATGCGCAGGAGATCTTCGCTTCCGCAGGGTTTGATATCAACGGAACGTTAAAATCCATTGTCGCCACAGGGATTATTAACCTCGTCTTCACCCTCGCAGCGCTGCCGCTGGTCGATAAAATTGGTCGCCGAAAACTGATGCTGTTTGGCGCTTCAGGACTCACGGTGATTTATGTACTGATTGCTGCCGCTTACGGGATGGGGATTATGGGCTGGCCGGTTCTGGTGCTGGTGCTGGCGGCTATTGCGATTTACGCCCTGACGCTGGCGCCTGTCACCTGGGTTCTGTTGTCGGAAATCTTCCCGAACCGCGTCCGTGGTCTGGCGATGTCGCTGGGGGACGCTGGCGCTCTGGATTGCCTGCTTCCTGCTGACCTACACCGTTCCCGCTGCTTAATGCGGGGCTGGGAGCGGCGGGCAGTTTCCTGCTTTACGGCGTTATCTGCGCGATGGGGTATTTCTACGTGGCTGCGCAATGTGCCTGAAACGAAAGGCGTGACGCTGGAGGCGCTGGAAGAGCAACTGGCGGCGCGGCATGTGAAATCCAGCCCGTCAACTCAACAGCGAAGCGCACGGTAATGGACGATACGCTGACATTACAAAACACGCATCTGCGGATGCGTGTTGATCCACAGGGCGGGCAGATTGTTGAGTTTGTTTTCATTAGCGCATCAGCAGGCCGTTTTACGTGAAGGATGCGGCGTAAAACCCGGCGAATGCGGCCTGTTCCCTATGCTGCCGGTCGCTAATCGCGTTGCCGAAAACCGTTTTTTGTTCAGGGGAGAGGAGGTGAATCTTCCCCGGCATGAGGAGGATGCCGTTTTCTTTCTGCACGGTGACGGCTGGCTCAGGCGCTGGGATACGATTGCCGTTCATGAGGATGCCTGTCATCTGCGTTCAGGTCGTCAAATGGCGTGCGGTTATGATTATGTCGCGGATCTTCACTATCAGCTGGACGCCGCTGTGCTTCATGCCTCGCTGACGATAACGCACCGGGGGGAACGACCGATGCTTTATGGTTGCGGATTCCACCCGTACTTTGCTTTTGATCGTCACAGTACCGTGCAGTTTGCCGCCAGCGGTTACTGGCCGGAAGGTAAGCTGCATCTGCCGCAGGAATGGCAGAGCGATATTCCCCGGCAGGCGGATTTTTCCGGCGCGCAATATGGCGAGGATGCGTGGCTTAACGTAGGGTATTCCGGCTGGAGCGGGCGGGCGATTGTGCAGCGTGATGTGATGAAGGTCACGCTTTTTATCGCAAACGCCCTGGCTTATGCTATTCAGAATGCAAGGGGAGTCATTCTTGTGTCTGGAACCGCAGTCGCACCCGGTAAATGCCCACAACATGCCGGGGCAACCGGGACTCCAGGCTTTAGCTCAGGGAGACCAGTGCCATTTCGCGATGCAAATCGCTGTTGTTTAGGCCAAAAAAGATGTTATTCGCCTGTTAATGCTCTCTTGCGCCAGCCTGCATTTATCGCCAGACTATCGCCTCCATACGGGAGGGAATCATGGTTTTGCACTCCACGCGCTGGCTGGCGCTCGGTTATTTTACCTACTTCTTTAGCTACGGTATTTTTCTGCCATTCTGGAGCGTCTGGCTTAAAGGCCTGGGACTGACGCCGGAAACCATCGGTCTCCTGCTGGGGGCGGGGCTGGTGGCGCGTTTCCTCGGTAGCCTGTTGATTGCGCCACGGGTGAGCGATCCTTCCCGCTTGATTTCTGCGGTACGCCTTCTGGCGCTGCTGACGCTGGTGTTTGCCCTCGCATTCTGGGCAGGGACGCACGTTGCGTGGCTGATGGTGGTGATGATCGGTTTTAACCTCTTCTTCTCGCCGCTGGTGCCGCTCACCGATGCGCTGGCCAATACCTGGCAAAAACAGTTAACGATGGACTATGGCCGGGTGCGTTTGTGGGGGTCTATTGCGTTTGTGATCGGCTCGGCGTTGACCGGGAAACTGGTGAGCCTCTTTGATTATCAGGCGATTCTGGGGCTATTGACGCTTGGGGTGGCCTCGATGCTGCTAGGTATGCTGCTGCGACCGAGCGTATTACCGCAGGGGGAAAGCCGTCATCAGGAGAGCGCGGGCTGGCCTGCCTGGCGTACGCTCGTCGTTCAGAGCTGGCGCTTTCTCGCCTGCGTGTGCCTGCTGCAAGGCGCGCATGCCGCTTATTACGGCTTCAGCGCGATTTACTGGCAGGGGGCGGGCTATTCCGCCTCGGCAGTGGGGTATTTGTGGTCGCTGGGCGTGGTGGCGGAAGTGGTTATTTTTGCGCTGAGCAACAAACTGTTCCGCCGTTTTAGCGCTCGCGATCTGCTATTGCTCTCCGCCGTATGCGGCGTCATCCGCTGGGGATTAATGGGCTGGAGCACCGCGCTGCCGTGGCTGATAGCGATCCAGATTCTGCATTGCGGCACCTTTACCGTTTGCCATCTGGCCGCGATGCGTTACATCGCCGCTCGCCAGGGAAGCGAAGTGATTCGTCTACAGGCGGTCTATTCTGCCGTGGCGATGGGCGGCAGCATCGCCATCATGACCGTATTCGCCGGATTCCTGTATCAGCATTTAGGGAACGGCGTATTCTGGGTGATGGCATTGGTGGCGTTGCCTGCTATTTTCTTACGGCCTAACGTCGCCGCGTCATCATGATTCCAGTATTTTGCGGATCTGCTGCTGTTGGTGTGCGGTAAGCGACAGGTCCGCATGAATCAACGGCGGCGAAAAGAGCGGCAGCGGTGTGGCATATGGGGTGACAATCAGCGCCACGCCGCGCGGCGAACCGTCTTTCTGGAAGGTCTGCGTTGGCACATGCTTAATATTGAGCGGCAGGAGCGTCAGTTCTCGTAATTGCTGCTCAATGTGTGCCTCCAGTTCGCCGTTATTGCCTGTCAGTAGCACGATCTGCTTTTCGTGCAGGTCGTTCTCCTGCATCAGCCATGCGCCAAAAAATTACCGCGACCAGCCCTGTCTCTTCATCAGAGAAACGCACACCGTATTCGCTTTCAAACCCGGCGAGGGCGTCACGCGTGGTGCGCACCAGCCGAGGGTAGAGGCGACTGAACTCTTCCGGCAGCGTGTTATCAATACCAATGGCGAATAAACTTCGGCTCAGCGCCTGGGCAAGGTGCACATAGAGTTGGTCGTTAAGTCCCTGTTCGTCGCTGAAGCGTACCTGCCCCATTTCCCGAAAGCGCAACACCAGCCGGGCGACAGCCAGGCGCAGGCGGCGATCCTGCTGATGGTTGTCGTGGATAGGGTCGGGGATGCGAATCATGGAAAACAGTAAAGCCATAAACAGCGTTTCGTCGGGCGGCGCGTTTTGCATGACACGGCGCTGCCAGTGACGGCCAATCTCCAGCGCGAGCGGGTATTCGGCGCAGGACTGCGCCCACTGTTTCTGTAGCGGATTAAACGCCGGTGCGATGCCCGCATGATGCTGTAGCAGGCAATATTGTAAAAACAGCCGCAGAAACTGCACATCCCGGCATTCAAACGGTTTTTGCAGCCGCCGCGAGCAAAGGTTGATCAGCGCATGCAGATTGGTATCGTCATACAACGTACGCGCGATCCCTCTCCGTTTAAGCTCGGTTTTTAATGCCGGCGTAAACTGTTGCGTAATGAAGGTCGGGCATATGCGTAAGCCGCGTCTGAGCCAGTGTAAAAGGCACAAACGTTGGTTGAGCGCAGCCCCTCGATTCGGTAGCGTCCGTTCTGACCCGTTGTGATGGCGAGTCGATGATAGCGCTGGATCTCCAGGCCTGTTTCGGTGATATCCTCACGGGCAATTTCATCATCGACGCCATTGAGCGCGCTGAATGTTTCCGTGGTGGCGATTTGCCCCGGCTGGAAAAGCGTCAGTAAAACCTGGCAGCGGCGCTGGGGAGCAGAAAGTACAGACGGCGAAGTAAGCGTTGGCATCAATCTGTCTGGTCTCCCGTTAGTTTGTTTGATAAGGATAGCTAAAGTTTGTGCGTGGAAATGGTTATAAGAGGGCTTTACGCCAGGAATGCTGGCGAGCATCACAGAATTTTTAACGTGAGGAACAGATGCAATTAGTTAAACGCAGCGCTTTTACACTCTTTCTCGCTGTTTTATCTTTCACAGCGCAGGCGCACCCTCATAGCTTTATTCGATTGCAGACGCAGCTGGTGAGTGAAAACGATCGGTTTGTGGCGCTAAAAATGCGCTGGACGATGGATGAAATCACCTCCGCAGACCTGCTTTACGACGCGGGGAGACGCGAAGCCCGGTTCGGAGATCTGGAAAAAGCTGGCGGCGGAAGTGATGGCGAACGTGCTCGGCCAGCACTACTTCACCGAAGTGTGGCACAACGGACAAAAGGTCAAGTTTAAAAATCGCCCGACGGAATACGGAATGGAACGGGAAGCGCACCAGGCGGTGTTGACGTTTGTCCTGCCGTTGGCTGAACCGCAGCCGCTGAGCGGCCAGACTTATACTTTCTCGACCTTCGATCCCACATACTATGTGGATATGAGCTACGCCAACGATCGGGGACGCCTCGTTGCCGCAGGCGTTAAGCACACAATGCAGCATGAGCGTGCATACGCCGACGCCGAGTGAAGAGACGCTCAGTTTTGCGCAGTCGCTGGATAAAGAAGACGCGCCGCCGGAGGATATGGATTTGGGTAAACAGTTCGCGCAGAAGGTAACGGTGCAATGTCAGTAATCTCCCAACAACGCCCGCGCTCCCGACGCTGGCTGCCGCTGTGGCCGCTGGCGGTATTTCTGTTGCTGGCCATCGCGGGCGGGCTGTGGTTATGGCAGGCCTGGCCGCAGGTGATGGTGAAAAGCATTGTCTGGCAGCGGGAAGTGAATCAGCAGATGAGCGCCTTATTAAAAGCGGTGGCGGCGAATCCGGCGCAGGCGGGCGGTTCGCTGCTGTTGTTTAGCTTTCTGTATGGCGTACTCCATGCGCTGGGGCCGGGTCATGGAAAAGTAGTGATTACCACATGGCTGGCGACGCATCCATCAAAGCTGAAATCAAGCATCGGCCTGACGCTGGCCTCATCGTTATTGCAGGGGCTGGTGGCCATTGCGCTGGTGGTTGTGGTGCTGACGGTATTGCAGCTTCCGGCGAGGCAGTTACATCTGAGTGGCTTCTGGCTGGAGAAGGGCAGTTATGCGTTAGTCGGCGTGCTGGGAATATTGCTTTGCTGGCGGGCGCTAAAGACGCTTCGCGCGCTGCTGCGCAAGCCGAAATTTATCTCATTTACGCCGCATCATGTTCACCACGAACATTGCGGCTGTGGGCATCAGCATCTGCCGAACCCAGAGCAACTCAGGAATGGCGATGACTGGCGCGCGCGGCTGATGATTATTCTGTCGATGGGGATGCGCCCCTGTTCCGGCGCGATTATGGTGCTGCTGTTCAGTAAAGTTATTGGCGTCTTTAGTTGGGGAATGGCGTCGGCGCTGGCGATGGCGGCGGGAACCTCGCTGACCATTACCTCTCTGGCGTTGCTGGTTCACAGTTTCCGCACGCTGGCGGTAAAATTAAGCGGCAATAAAACGCCGGTATTGTGGCGACAGATTGGCTGGACAACGCTGGCGTTAGCCGGTGGCGTGATTTTGGTTGTGGCTGCTGTTGTGATGTGGGTCAGTGCGGTGCCGGTGGGCAGGGGATTAAGACCGTTTTAGCACAGTTGTAGGATGAATGCCTGATGGCGCTTCGCTTATCAGGCCTACGGGAAACTCCCCTGGTAGGCCGGATAAGGCGCTAGCCGTCATCCGGCATCAAACGATTAACGCTTCAGCGCATCACTCAATTCGTCGCGCATGCTTGCCAGCATCGCTTTAACCACGCGTGGGTTACCGGCCACGATGTTACCGGTCGTCATGTAGTTATGGCCGCCGGTAAAGTCGCTGACAATACCGCCCGCTTCACGCACCAGCAGTTCGCCGCCGGCGAAATCCCACGGACGCAGACCGATCTCAAAGAAACCGTCAACGCGACCCGCAGCCACATACGCCAGATCCAGCGCAGCAGAACCGGTGCGACGGAAGTCAGCGCATTCGGTGAACAGTTTGCTAACGATATTAATGTAGGTGGTCGCATACTGTTTGGCTTTGAACGGGAAACCGGTCGCCAGGATGGTGCCATCCAGGTCGCGCGCGGTGCTGCCGCGCAGACGGTAACCGTTCAGCTGTGCGCCCTGACCGCGAGTGGCGGTGAACAGTTCGTTACGCATAGGATCGTAAACTACCGCGACTTCAGTACGGCCTTTGATGCGTACGGCGATAGATACCGCGAAGTGCGGCAGACGTTTGATAAAGTTGGTGGTGCCATCCAGTGGATCGATAACCCATTGAACATCCTGATCGGTACCTTCATGTTCACCGCTTTCTTCGGTAATGATGGTGTGCTGTGGGTAAGATTTGCGGATCGTTTCGATAATAATCGCTTCGGCGGCTTTATCGACGTTTGGTCACAAAATCATTGCTGCCTTTCTGGCTGGTTTCTACTGAGTCAGGCGTTTCGTAGTGTTTGGCAATTACATTACCCGCCTTGCGCGCTGCGCGCACGGCGATGGTCAGCATCGGATGCATCGGTCTCTCTCACTGGATGTTAAAGAACGGGAAAACGGCGCAGAGTATAGCAGCGAGTTCGGAATATGTCTCCGTTTTATGATAATATGCCCGAATAATCTTTAGCCGAAGAAAGACAATGCTGCAAAATATTCGAATTGTGCTGGTGGAAACCTCTCACACCGGCAATATGGGTTCTGTTGCCCGCGCCATGAAAACAATGGGTTTAACAAACCTGTGGCTGGTCAATCCGTTGGTCAAGCCGGACTCCCAGGCTATCGCGCTGGCGGCTGGCGCCAGCGATGTGATCGGCAATGCGCAGATCGTCGATACGCTCGATGACGCGCTGGCAGGGTGTAGCCTGGTGGTCGGCACCAGTGCGCGTTCCCGCACGCTGCCGTGGCCGATGCTGGACCCGCGCGAATGCGGTCTGAAAAGCGTGGCGGAAGCCGCGAATACGCCGGTTGCGCTGGTCTTTGGCCGCGAGCGCGTTGGCCTGACCAACGACGAACTGCAAAAATGCCATTACCATGTGGCGATTGCCGCAAACCCGGAATACAGCTCGCTCAACCTGGCGATGGCGGTACAGGTGATCGCCTACGAAGTGCGTATGGCCTGGCTGGCAACGCAGGAAAACGACGAGGCGGCGGAACATGAAGAGACGCCATATCCGCTGGTGGACGACCTGGAACGTTTTTACGGCCATCTGGAGCAGACGCTGCTTTCAACCGGCTTCATCCGTGAAGGCCATCCGGGGCAGGTCATGAACAAACTGCGTCGTCTGTTTACGCGCGCGCGCCCGGAAAGCCAGGAACTGAATATCCTGCGCGGCATTCTTGCTTCTATTGAGCAGCAGAATAAAGGCAAGTAAGCGTGTTGATGCCGGATGGCTGCACGATTTGCAGGCCGAATATTGTAGGCCGGATAAGCGAAGCGCCATCCGGCAAACAGAAACGGCACTGAAGGTTAAATACCTGACTAAATTAGTCAAGTAAATAGTTGACTGATTTAGTCGGGAATGTCAGACTTGACCCTGCTATGCAATACCCCCATTTTACAATAAAAAACCCCGGGCAGGGGCGAGTTTGAGGTTAAGTAAGACATGAGACTGACATCTAAAGGGCGTTATGCCGTGACCGCAATGTTGGACGTTGCGCTCAACTCCGAAGCGGGCCCGGTACCGTTGGCTGATATTTCTGAACGTCAGGGAATTTCCCTTTCTTATCTGGAACAGCTGTTTTCACGTTTGCGTAAAAATGGTCTGGTTTCCAGCGTACGTGGCCCAGGCGGTGGTTATCTGTTGGGTAAAGACGCAGGTAGCATCGCGGTTGGCGAAGTGATTAGCGCTGTTGACGAGTCGGTAGATGCGACCCGTTGTCAGGGCAAAGGCGGCTGTCAGGGCGGCGATAAATGCCTGACGCATGCGCTGTGGCGTGATTTGAGTGACCGTCTGACCGGTTTCCTCAACAATATTACCTTAGGCGAACTGGTGAATAACCAGGAAGTTCTGGATGTGTCTGATCGTCAGCACACCCATGACGCGCCACGTAGCACCCGCACGCAAGACGCAATCGACGTCAAACTGCGCGCGTAATTTACCCGCCCTGTTTCGGGGCGCTGCTGCGTTGGCCGCGCTTGTTCACCCCAGTCACTTACTTATGTAAGCGCCTGGGTTTCACAAGCTTGTCGCCTTGCTGCACCGCAAAACAGTTAGGGTAAAAAATTATAATAGATTTCAGAATCAGGCCGGGGCGTTTACTCGCCCCGTGTACTCGGTCGTACATCCAGCCGGTTGCCTGATTCCTTGCATTGAAGCGATGTACGGAGTTTATAGAGCAATGAAATTACCGATCTATCTCGATTACTCCGCAACCACGCCGGTGGACCCGCGTGTTGCCGAGAAAATGATGCAGTTTTTGACCCTGGACGGAACCTTTGGTAACCCGGCCTCTCGTTCACACCGTTTCGGCTGGCAAGCTGAAGAAGCGGTAGATATCGCCCGCAACCAGATCGCAGAACTGGTTGGCGCCGATCCGCGTGAAATCGTCTTTACCTCCGGTGCGACTGAATCCGACAACCTGGCGATTAAAGGTGCGGCCAACTTTTATCAGAAAAAAGGCAAGCACATCATCACCAGCAAAACCGAGCATAAAGCCGTGCTGGATACCTGCCGTCAGCTTGAGCGCGAAGGGTTTGAGGTTACTTACCTGGCGCCGCAGAGCAACGGCATTATCGATCTGAAAGAACTCGAAGCGGTGATGCGCGATGACACCATTCTTGTGTCCATCATGCACGTTAACAACGAAATCGGCGTGGTGCAGGATATCGCGACCATCGGCGAAATGTGCCGTGCGCGTGGTATTATCTACCACGTTGACGCCACCCAGAGCGTGGGCAAACTGCCTATCGACCTGAGCCAGCTGAAAGTAGACCTGATGTCCTTCTCCGGCCACAAAATCTATGGCCCGAAAGGGATTGGCGCGCTGTATGTGCGTCGTAAACCGCGTATTCGTATCGAAGCGCAGATGCACGGCGGCGGTCACGAGCGCGGTATGCGTTCCGGTACGCTGCCTGTACACCAGATCGTCGGTATGGGCGAAGCTTACCGTATCGCGAAAGAAGAGATGGAAACCGAGATGGCGCGTCTGCGCACGCTGCGTAACCGTCTGTGGAACGGCATCAACGATATCGAAGAAGTTTACCTGAACGGTGACCTGGAACAGGGCGCGCCGAACATTCTCAACGTCAGCTTTAACTACGTTGAAGGCGAATCCCTGATTATGGCGCTGAAAGATCTGGCGGTGTCTTCAGGTTCCGCCTGTACGTCCGCAAGTCTGGAACCGTCCTATGTGCTGCGCGCACTGGGTATGAATGACGAGCTGGCGCATAGCTCTATCCGTTTCTCTTTAGGTCGTTTCACTACTGAAGAAGAGATCGACTACACCATTGAGCTGGTGCGCAAATCCATCGGTCGTCTGCGTGACCTTTCCCCGCTGTGGGAAATGTTCAAACAGGGCGTGGATTTGAACAGCATCGAATGGGCTCATCATTAATCGGTATCGGAATCAGGAGAATTTATAATGGCTTACAGCGAAAAAGTAATCGATCATTACGAGAATCCACGCAACGTGGGTTCCTTTGACAACAGCGACGAAAACGTAGGCAGCGGCATGGTGGGTGCACCGGCTTGCGGCGACGTGATGAAGTTGCAGATTAAAGTCAACAATGAAGGTATCATTGAAGACGCGCGTTTCAAGACTTACGGCTGCGGTTCCGCTATCGCGTCCAGCTCCCCTGGTCACCGAATGGGTGAAAGGGAAGTCCCTGGACGAAGCGCAAGCGATTAAAAATACCGATATCGCAGACGAGCTTGAACTGCCTCCGGTGAAAATTCACTGCTCCATTCTGGCAGAAGACGCAATTAAAGCCGCTATTGCGGATTACAAAAGCAAACGTGAAGCAAAATAAGAAGAGTTGAGGTTGTTATGTCGATTACACTTAGCGACAGTGCTGCAGCGCGAGTAAATACCTTTCTGGCAAACCGTGGTAAAGGGTTTGGCCTGCGCCTGGGGGTGAGAACTTCCGGCTGTTCAGGTATGGCTTATGTACTGGAATTTGTTGATGAACCGGCGGCAGAAGACACCGTGTTTGAAGACAAAGGCGTAAAAGTCGTGATCGACGGTAAGAGCCTGCAATTTCTGGACGGTACGCAGTTAGACTTCGTAAAAGAAGGTCTGAACGAAGGGTTTAAATTTACCAACCCGAACGTAAAAGACGAGTGTGGTTGCGGCGAAAGCTTCAACGTGTAACGTGCTTACCGATAACCCCACCGTGGTCACCTGCGCGTGGGGTTTGTTTTACCTGACTCCCTGAAACATCAGAGAGTCGATGCCCTGAGAATGTTATGGACTACTTCACCCTCTTTGGCTTGCCAGCCCACTATCAACTCGATACCCAGGCGCTGAGCCTCCGTTTTCAGGATCTTCAACGTCAGTATCACCCTGATAAATTCGCCAGCGGTACACAGGCTGAGCAACTCGCCGCCGTACAACACTCCGCGACCATTAATCAGGCCTGGCAAACGCTGCGTCACCCTTTGACGCGCGCCGAATATTTACTGTCACTACACGGCTTTGATCTGGCCAGCGAGCAGCATACGGTGCGCGATACCGCGTTTTTGATGGAACAGCTGGAACTGCGTGAAGAGCTTGATGAAATAGAACAGGCAAAGGACGAAGCGCGACTGGAAAGTTTCATCAAGCGCGTGAAAACAATGTTTGATGCCCGCCATCAGCTGATGGTGGAACAGTTGGACAACGAGACGTGGGACGTGGCGGCGGACACCGTGCGTAAACTGCGTTTTCTCGATAAACTGCGAAGCAGCGCCGAACAACTCGAAGAAAAGCTGCTCGATTTTTAATTCCCGGAAGCGAATATGGCCTTATTACAAATTAGTGAGCCTGGTCTGAGCGCTGCGCCGCACCAGCGTCGTCTGGCGGCAGGCATCGATTTAGGTACTACCAACTCATTGGTTGCGACCGTTCGCAGCGGCCAAGCAGAAACGCTGGCCGATCACGACGGTCGCCATCTGTTGCCGTCAGTCGTTCACTATCAGCAGCAGGGCCACACGGTCGGTTACGCGGCGCGCGCGAACGCGGCGCAGGACACGGCTAACACCATCAGCTCGGTAAAACGCATGATGGGCCGCTCGCTGGCGGATATTCAGACGCGCTATCCCCCATCTGCCGTATCAGTTCCAGGCCAGTGAAAATGGTCTGCCGATGATTGAAACGGCGGCAGGTCTGCTCAACCCGGTACGTATTTCTGCCGATATCCTGAAAGCGCTGGCGGCGCGGGCGACGGAAGCGTTGTCGGGCGAGCTGGATGGCGTGGTTATTACCGTGCCTGCTTACTTTGACGATGCACAGCGTCAGGGAACAAAAGACGCGGCGCGTCTGGCGGGGCTGCACGTCTTGCGTCTGCTCAATGAACCTACGGCGGCGGCGATCGCCTACGGTCTGGACTCCGGCAAAGAAGGCGTTATCGCGGTTTACGACCTCGGCGGCGGCACCTTCGATATCTCTATTTTGCGCCTGAGTCGCGGCGTGTTTGAAGTGCTGGCGACCGGCGGTGATTCCGCGCTCGGCGGCGACGACTTCGACCATCTGCTGGCCGATTACATCCGTGAGCAGGCGGGCATTGCCGATCGCAGCGATAACCGCGTCCAGCGTGAACTGCTGGATGCCGCCATCGCGGCAAAAATCGCGCTGAGTGATGCCGATTCCGTTAGCGTCAATGTGGCGGGCTGGCAGGGTGACATCACCCGTGAACAGTTTAATGACCTTATCGCCGCTTTAGTTAAACGTACTCTGATGGCCTGTCGCCGCGCATTGAAAGATGCGGGCGTTGAGGCGCAGGAGGTGCTGGAGGTGGTGATGGTCGGCGGCTCCACCCGTGTGCCGCTGGTGCGCGAACGCGTGGGCGAATTTTTTGGTCGTCCGCCGCTGACGGCAATCGACCCGGATAAGGTCGTCGCCATTGGCGCGGCGATTCAGGCGGATATCCTCGTCGGCAACAAGCCGGACAGCGAAATGCTGCTGCTGGACGTGATTCCGCTGTCGCTGGGGCTGGAAACCATGGGCGGCCTGGTGGAGAAAGTGATCCCGCGTAACACCACCATTCCGGTGGCGCGCGCGCAGGACTTCACCACCTTTAAAGATGGTCAGACCGCGATGTCGATCCATGTCATGCAGGGCGAGCGCGAGCTGGTGCAGGATTGCCGTTCGCTGGCGCGCTTCGCGCTGCGCGGGCTCCCGGCGATGCCAGCGGGCGGGGCGCATATCCGCGTCACCTTCCAGGTGGATGCCGATGGCCTGCTGAGCGTCACCGCGATGGAGAAATCCACCGGCGTTGAGGCGTCTATCCAGGTCAAACCGTCTTACGGTCTGACGGACAGCGAAATCGCCACCATGATTCAGGATTCAATGAGCTTTGCCGAGCAGGATGTAAAAGCCCGTATGCTGGCAGAGCAAAAAGTGGAAGCGGCGCGCGTGCTGGAAAGCCTGACCGGCGCGCTCGCTGCTGATGCCGCGCTGCTAAGCGCCGCAGAACGTCAGGTCATTGATGATGCCGCCGCGCACTTGAGCGAGGTTGCGCAGAGCGATGATGTTGACGCGATAGAACAAGCCATTAAAAACGTAGACAAACAAACCCAGGAATTCGCCGCTCGTCGCATGGACAAATCTGTTCGTCGCGCGCTGCAAGGCCATTCCGTGGACGAGGTTTAATATGCCAAAGATTGTTATTCTGCCTCATCAGGGATCTCTGTCCCGATGGCGCAGTTCTGGAAGCTGAGACCGGCGAAACCATTCTTGACGTTGCCCTGCGTAACGGTATCGAGATTGAACACGCCTGTGAAAAATCCTGTGCCTGCACGACCTGCCACTGCATCGTGCGTGAAGGTTTCGATTCCCTGCCGGAAAGCACGGAAGACGAAGACGATATGTTGGATAAAGCCTGGGGTCTGGAGCCGGAGAGTCGTTTGGGCTGTCAGGCGCGCGTCACCGATGAAGATTTGGTGGTCGAAATCCCACGTTACACAATCAACCATGCACGCGAGCATTAACAGAGGGTAGTATGGGACTGAAGTGGACTGATAGCCGCGAAATCGGCGAGGCGCTGTACGACGCGTTCCCCGATCTCGATCCTAAGACCGTTCGTTTCACCGACCTGCATCAATGGATTTGCGATCTTGAGGATTTTGATGATGACCCGCAGGCATCAAATGAAAAGATCCTTGAGGCTATCCTGCTGGTCTGGCTGGACGAAGCTGAATAAATAAACGGGCTGCCCACGGGTGGCCCGTTTTCCTGTATGCGCGAAGAAGGAAAAGAACAATGACTGAAGCGATGAAAATTACGCTCTCCACCCAACCGGCTGACGCTCGCTGGGGAGACAAAGCCACATACAGCATCAATAACGACGGCATTACCCTGCACCTGAACGGTAAAGATGACTCCGGTTTAATCCAGCGCGCGGCGCGTAAAATTGACGGCCTGGGCATTAAACACGTACAACTGACCGGCGCTGGCTGGGATGTGGAGCGTAGCTGGGCATTCTGGCAGGGTTACAAAGGGCCGAAAGGCAGCCGCAAGGTCGAGTGGCCAGATCTTGACGATGAGAAGCAGAAGGAACTGGACAACCGTCTGGCGATCATTGACTGGGTGCGCGACACCATTAACGCGCCGGCGGAAGAGCTGGGGCCGGAACAGCTGGCGCAGCGTGCCGTTGATCTGCTGTGCAGCGTCGCGTGCGATCACGTCTCTTACCGCATTACCAAAGGCGAAGATCTGCGCGAGCAAAACTACATGGGGCTGCATACCGTTGGCCGGGGTTCCGATCGCGCGCCGGTGCTGCTGGCGCTGGATTACAACCCTACCGGCGATAAAGACGCGCCGGTTTACGCCTGTCTGGTGGGCAAAGGCATTACCTTTGACTCCGGCGGTTACAGCATCAAGCAAAGCGCATTTATGGACTCGATGAAGTCCGATATGGGCGGTGCGGCAACGGTAACGGGCGCGCTGGCATTTGCGATTACCCGTGGTCTGAACAAACGCGTGAAAGCTGTACCTGTGCTGCGCGGATAACCTGATCAGCGGCAACGCGTTTAAACTGGGCGATATCATTCATTATCGCAACGGTAAGAACGTGGGAAGTGATGAACACGGATGCGGAAGGGCGCCTGGTGCTGGCGGATGGCCTGATCGACGCCAGCGCGCAAAAACCAGAGCTGATCATCGATGCGGCGACGCTGACCGGCGCCGCGAAAACCGCGCTGGGTAACGACTACCACGCGTTGTTCAGTTTTGATGACGCGCTGGCGGGGCGTCTGCTGGCGAGTGCGGCAGAAGAAAATGAACCGTTCTGGCGTCTGCCGCTGGCGGAGTTCCACCGCAATCAGTTGCCTTCTAACTTTGCGGAACTGAACAATACCGGTAGCGCGGCGTATCCTGCCGGGGCGAGCACCGCTGCGGGCTTCCTGTCGCACTTTGTCGAAAACTACCAGCAGGGCTGGCTGCACATTGACTGCTCTGCAACCTACCGTAAAGCGCCGGTTGAGCAGTGGTCGGCAGGGGCGACCGGTTTGGGTGTGCGCACCATCGCTAACCTGTTAACAGCATAATTATGTAGGCCGGATAAGCGTTAGCGCTATCCGGCAAGATAACGGCGGGGGCGCTTCGCTTGCCCGCCCTACACGCATCTCTATTGTGATCCTTATGTCCGAAACAAAAAACGAATTAGAAACCCTGCTGGAGAAGGCGGCGACTGAACCCGCGCATCGTCCGGCATTTTTCCGTACCTTACTGGAGTCCACCGTCTGGGTGCCAGGCACAGCGGCTGAAGGCGAAGCGATTGTTGACGATAGCGCGCTGGATTTGCAGCACTGGGGAAAAAGAAGACGGCACGACGGTCATCCCGTTTTTTACCTCTCTGGAAGCCTTGCAGCAGGCGGTAGAAGACGAGCAGGCATTCGTGGTGATGCCGGTGCGCACGTTATTTGAAATGACGCTCGGCGAAACGCTCTTCCTGAACGCAAAACTGCCTACCGGCAAAGAGTTTATGCCGCGTGAGATCAGCCATCTGATCGGCGAAGAGGGCAATCCGCTGAGTACACAGGAAGTGCTGGAAGGCGGTGAATCGCTGATTCTGTCTGAGGTGGCAGAACCACCTGCGCAGATGATCGACTCCCTGACCACGCTGTTTAAAACCATCAAACTGGTTAAGCGCGCATTTCTTTGCACCATTAAAGAGAGCAATGACGCCCAGCCGAATCTGTTGATTGGCATCGAAGCGGATGGCGACATCGAAGAGATCATTCATGCGGCGGGCAGCGTGGCAACTGATACCTTGCCCGGCGATGAACCGATTGATATCTGTCAGGTGAAAAAAGGTGAGCAGGGCATCAGCCACTTTATTACCGAGCACATCGCGCCGTTCTACGAGCGCCGCTGGGGCGGGTTCCTGCGCGATTTCAAACAGAATCGGATTATCTGATCCCGGTAGCCGGATGGCGTTAACGTCATCCGGGACAACCCGCGCGGTAGGCCGGATAAGCGCAAGCGCCATCCGGCACATTACAAAACGTTAGGCCGGTTCTACCGGTAAATCATTACGCGCACCCCATTCGCTCCATGCGCCGTCATACAACGCGACATTGGGCACATCCAGCGTGGCGAGCGCCAGCACCACGACCGCTGCGGTGACACCTGAACCGCAGCTGGCGATAATTGGTCTGTCAAAAACTGACGCCGTGACTGAAGAAAATGACGTCCAGTTCATCGGTCGTTTTTAATTCCCCTTCACGCACCAGCTCCGTCCAGGGCACGTTCAACGCGCCGGGGATATGGCCACGCTTCAGACCCGGACGCGGTTCATCTGCTTCGGCATTAAACCGTGGCGCCGGGCGGGCATCAACGATTTGCGCAGTTCTTTCATGGCTCGCCAGGAGTACATCGGTCAGACGCACAACCTTCTCCACCGTGAATTTAACGTCAAATTCCCCTTCCGGGGAGTTCCACTTCGCCTTCCTGAAGCGGCAGCTCATCGCGCTGCCAGCCCGCCAGGCCACCGGCAAGAATTGAGACGTTTTCTACGCCAAACGTTCGCAGCATCCACCACGCGCGCGGGGCGGAAAACAGGTTGCCTTCATCGTAGACCACCAGATGTCTGTCCTGGTGTACGCCCAGTTCACGCATCGCCACGGCGAAGGCTTCCGGGCGAGGCATCATGTGCGGCAGCGGCGAGGTGTGATCGGAGAGCGCTTCAATATCGAAAAAGAGTGCTCCGGGGATGTGGCCTGAACGATATTCACCCGCAACATCCCTGTCTTCCTGTCCGGGAGGTGCCATGCGGGCGTCGATAATTTGAATTTGCGGATCGTCGATATGCTCTGCCAGCCAGTCGGCGGCGACAAACCAGGAGGTGGACATAGGCGTCTCCATCTTTTGCCATAATAATGCCAAATTGTCGGACGTTTACCGCAAAGGGACAAGTAAAAGAGGCTGATTTGTCTGGTGAAACCACATTTCTGATGAAAAAATCAGAACTTATATAACGAATACTGGCTTTCACAACGGGAAATCTCACGCATAATAGTTACTCTACGTTGCTAACGGGCCACTGTGGCCAGGGATGAAAGAATGAAACACATACGCGTAGCCGCTTGCATGCTCATGCTGGCGTTGGCGGGGTGCGATAACAACGATAACGCGCCAACGGCGGTGAAAAACGATGAGACGCCCGCCGCGCAATCCGCTCCGACGAAAGATCCGGCACAACTGCAAAAGCTGGCGCAACAGAGCGAAGGTAAAGAACTGACGCTGCTGGACGCCTCCGAAGTCCAGTTGGACGGCGCGGCGACGCTGGTGCTGACGTTCTCCATTCCGTTAGATCCTGAACAAGATTTTGCCCGCACCGTGCATGTGGTCGATAAAAAAAGCGGCAAGGTTGATGGCGCCTGGGAGCTGTCGCCGAATCTGAAAGAGCTGCGCTTGCGCCACCTGGAACCCAACCGCGATCTGGTGGTGTCCGTTGAACGTGATTTAACGGCGCTGAATAAAAACCGCCTTTGGCCGCGCGTATGAAAAAACCATTACCACGCGGGACGTTCAGCCGAGCGTCGGCTTTGCCAGCCGTGGCTCGCTGCTGCCGGGAAAAGTGGTGGAAGGCTTGCCGGTCATGGCGCTGAACGTGAACGACGTGGATGTAAACTTCTTTCGCGTGAAGCCTGAGTCGCTGGCGGCATTCGTCAGCCAGTGGGAATACCGCAATGCTCTTTCGAACTGGGAATCTGACAACCTGCTCAAAATGGCGGATCTGGTCTATACCGGGCGTTTTGATCTCAATCCTGCGCGTAATACGCGTGAAAAAACGCCCTGCTGCCGCTGGAGTGACATTAAGCCCCTGCAACAGGCGGGCGTATACATTGCGGTAATGAATCAGGCCGGACATTACAACTACAGTAATCCTGCCACGCTCTTTACCCTCAGCGACATTGGCGTTTCCGCCCACCGTTATCACAATCGTCTTGATATCTTTACGCAGAGTCTGGAAAACGGCGCTGCGCAGCAGGGGGTTGAGGTTGCTCTGCTTGATGAGAAAGGTCAGACGCTGGCGCAAGCCGCCAGCGATGCGCAGGGGCATGTACAGCTGGAAAATAGTCAGCAGGCGGCGCTGTTGCTGGCGCGAAAAGACGGACAAACCACGCTGCTGGATCTGAAACTGCCCGCGCTGGATCTGGCGGAGTTCGCGATTGCGGGCGCGCCGGGCTACAGCAAGCAGTTCTTTATGTTCGGCCCGCGCGATCTGTATCGTCCTGGGGAAACGGTGATCCTCAACGGACTGCTGCGCGACAGCGACGGTAAAACCTTGCCCGATCAGCCCGTCAAACTGGAAGTGGTAAAGCCGGACGGTCAGGTACTGCGCACCGTTGTCAGCCAGCCTGAAAACGGGTTATACCGCTTTACGTATCCGCTGGATAGCGGTGCGCCAACCGGCATGTGGCACATCCGCGCGAACACGGGCGATAACCAGCCCCGGATGTGGGATTTCCATGTCGAAGATTTTATGCCGGAGCGAATGGCGCTTAATCTCAGCGCGCAGAAAACGCCGTTAGCCCCCGTCGGAAGAGGTGACGTTCTCCGTTGTTGGTTACTACCTGTACGGAGCGGCCTGCCAATGGCAACACGTTACAGGGGCAACTCTTCCTGCGCCCGCAGCGTGAAGCGGTACAGGCGCTGCCGGGCTTCCAGTTTGGCGATATTGCAGAAGAAAACCTTTCCCGCAGTCTGGACGAAGTCCAGCTTACGCTGGATGAAAATGGCCGTGGCGACGTCTCCGCCAACAGCCAGTGGCAGGAAGCGCATTCGCCGTTACAGGTGATCCTACAGGCAAGCCTGCTGGAATCAGGCGGTCGCCCGGTCACTCGCCGTGCGGAACAGGCTATCTGGCCTGCCGATACCTTGCCGGGTATTCGTCCGCAATTCGCCTCTAAAGCGGTGTATGACTATCGTACTGACGCCACGGTTAACCAACCCATCGTGGATGAGGGCGGTAACGCCGCCTTTGATATTGTCTACGCCGATGCGCAAGGCCAATAAAAAAGCCGCTTCGGGTTTGCAGGTTCGTTTGATCCGTGAACGGCGCGATTACTACTGGAACTGGTCGGAAAGCGAAGGCTGGCAGTCGCAGTTTGATCAAAAAGATCTGGTTGAAGGGGAGCAGACGCTGGATCTCAGCGCCGATGAAACGGGCAAGGTGAGCTTCCCGGTTGACTGGGGATCGTATCGTCTCGAAGTGAAAGCCCCGAATGATGCGATCAGCAGCGTGCGCTTCTGGGCAGGTTACAGCTGGCAGGATAACAGCGACGGCAGCGGCGCGGCGCGCCCGGATCGCGTCACCCTGAAGCTGGATAAACCCACCTATCGTCCTGGGGACACCATCAAACTGCATGTCGCCGCGCCGGTGGCGGGTAAAGGCTACGCGATGGTGGAATCAAGCGACGGCCCGCTCTGGTGGCAGGAAATAGATGTACCTGCCGAGGGCCTCGACCTGTCGATTCCCGTCGATAAAGCCTGGAATCGACACGATCTCTACCTGAGCGCGCTGGTCGTGCGTCCGGGCGATAAGTCGCGTTCAGCGACGCCGAAACGCGCGGTTGGGCTGCTGCACCTGCCGTTGGGGGATGAAAATCGTCGTCTGGATCTGACGCTGGAAAGCCCGGCTAAAATACGTCCAAACCAGCCGCTGACGGTGAACGTCAAAGCCAGCGCTAAACATGGCGAAACGCCAAAACAGATCAACGTACTGCTCTCTGCGGTGGACAGCGGAGTGTTGAATATCACCGATTACGTTACGCCAGATCCGTGGCAGGCATTCTTCGGGCAAAAACGCTATGGCGCGGATATTTATGATATCTACGGTCAGGTGATTGAAGGGCAGGGACGTCTGGCGACGCTGCGTTTTTGGCGGCGACGGCGATGAACTCAAACGCGGCGGCAAACCGCCGGTCAATCATGTCAACATCGTGGCGCAGCAGGGCGTTGCCGGTTACGCTCAATGAGCAGGGCGAAGGTTCCGTTACGTTTGCCGATTGGTGATTTTAACGGCGAGTTACGCGTTATGGCCCAGGCATGGACGGCAGAGGACTTCGGCAGCAGTGAAAGCAAGGTGATTGTTGCCGCTCCGGTGATTGCGGAGCTGAATCAGCCGCGCTTTATGGCGGGCGGCGATACTTCGCGCCTGACGCTGGATGTCACTAACCTGACAGACAAACCGCAGACGTTGACGATTGAACTCGCCGCCAGTGGGTTACTGGAACTGGTGAGTCAGCAACCTGCTCCGGTAAACCTGGCGCCGGGCGTGCGTACGACCTTGTTTATCCCGGTACGCGCAAAAGAAGGGTTTGGCGAGGGAGAATTGCAGGCCACGCTGACCGGCCTGAACCTGCCTGGCGAGACGCTTCCCGCTCAGCATAAGCAGTGGAAAATTGGCATCCGTCCGGCCTGGCCTGCGCAGACGGTAAATAGCGGAACGGTGCTTCAGGCGGGGGGAAACCTGGCATGCGCCCGCCCAAAATCTGGAGAACTTCTCGCCGGTAAACGTTGCAGGGGCAGCTGTTGCTTAGCGGCAAACCGTCGCTGAACCTGGCGCGCTATATTCGGGAGCTGAAGGCTTATCCGTATGGTTGTCTGGAACAAACCGCCAGCGGCCTGTTCCCGTCGCTCTATACCAACGCGGCGCAACTGAAGGCGTTGGGGATCGCGGGCGATACTGATGAAAAACGCCGTGCGGCAGTCGACACGGGGATCTCCCGGATGCTGCAAATGCAGCGTGATAACGGCGGTTTTGCCCTGTGGGATAACAACGGGCCGGAAGAATACTGGCTTACCGCATATGCGATGGATTTCCTCGTGCGCGCTGGCGAGCAAGGGTACAGCGTTCCGGCCGATGCGATTAACCGGGGAAATGAACGCCTGCTGCGCTATTTGCAAGACCCGGGCATGATGTCGGTGCGCTATAGCGACGATACCCAGGCCAGTAAATTTGCTGTTCAGGCGTATGCGGGACTGGTGCTGGCGCGTCAGCAAAAAGCGCCGCTTGGCGCGCTGCGTGAAATCTGGGAACGCCGGGGTCAGGCCGCGTCGGGCTTGCCGCTTCTGCAACTGGGCATTGCGCTGAAAAATATGGGCGATGCCAGCCGCAGTGAACAGGCGTTGACGCTGGCGCTGAACACGCCGCGCCGTGACGCGCAGCAATGGATGGCGGATTACGGTAGCCCGTTGCGTGATAACGCGCTCATGCTGTCGCTGCTGGAAGAAAATAAACTGCAACCCGAGGCGCAAAATACGCTGCTGACGACGCTTTCTGAACAGGCATTTGGTCAGCGCTGGCTTTCGACGCAGGAGAGTAATGCGCTGTTCCTTGCTGCGCGCACGTTACAGGATCTGCCGGGGACATGGCAGGCGCAGACCTCGCTCGCTGACCAGCCGTTGACGGGCGATAAAGCGCAAACGCGTAATCTGGATGCCGATCGGCTTTCCGCGTTGCAGGTGACCAACAGCGGCAACCAACCGCTGTGGCTGCGTCTGGACAGCAGCGGATACCCGCAAACGGCACCCGTACCTGCCAGCAATGTGTTGCACATCGAGCGCCAGATTCTGGGAACCGATGGTCAGAGCAAATCGCTCAGTTCCCTGCGCAGCGGTGAACTGGTGCTGGTCTGGCTCGAAGTGAAAGCGAGTCAAAACGTGCCAGACGCGCTGGTGGTCGACCTGCTGCCTGCCGGTCTGGAGCTGGAAAACCAGAACCTGGCAAACAGCAGCGCCAGCCTGCAAGACAGCGGCAGTGAAGTGCAAAACCTGTTAAATCAGATGCAGCAGGCGGATATTCAGCATATGGAATTCCGTGACGATCGCTTTGTCGCGGCGGTGGCGGTTAACCAGGGGCAGCCGGTGACGCTGGTGTATCTGGCGCGCGCGGTGACGCCGGGAACCTATCAGGTTCCTGTCCCGCAGGTGGAGTCAATGTATGTTCCACAGTGGCGGGCGACGGGATCAACCGAGGGGCTTTTGATTGTCACGCCATAAATGATCGTCCTGCGCAGTCTACGCGGTGGCTGGCGCTGGCTGGCCATCGCTCCATTTCTGATGATTCTGACAGTCTGGGCGGCGGACAAAATCTGGCCGCTGCCGCTGCATGAGGTCAATCCGGCACGGGTGGTGGTGGCGCATGACGGCACACCGCTGTGGCGCTTTGCCGATGCGGAGGGGATCTGGCGCTATCCCGTGACGATTGAAGACGTTTCTCCCCGCTATCTTGACGCGTTAATCAATTACGAGGATCGCTGGTTCTGGCAGCATCCGGGCGTGAACCCGTTTTCGGTACTGGCGTGCCGCCTGGCAGGATCTGTCGTCAGGACGCGTGATTTCCGGCGGCAGTACGTTGACCATGCAGGTGGCGCGACTGCTGGACCCGCATCCGCGAACCTTTGGCGGTAAATTTCGCCAGCTCTGGCGCGCGCTCCAGCTGGAGTGGCACCTGTCCAAGCGCGATATTCTGACGCTGTATCTGAACCGTGCGCCGTTTGGCGGAACGTTGCAGGGCATCGGCGCCGCCAGTTGGGCTTATCTGGGTAAACCACCGGCGCAACTGAGCTATTCGGAAGCGGCGTTGCTGGCGGTTTTACCGCAGGCGCCGAGCCGTTTGCGTCCCGATCGCTGGCCGGAACGCGCGCAAGCGGCGCGCAATAAAGTGCTGGAGCGGATGGCGGCGCAGGGCGTATGGTCGGCCCGGCATGTTCAGGAGGCCCGCGAAGAACCCGTCTGGCTGGCGCCCCGACAAATGCCGCAACTGGCGCCGCTGTTCTCACGCATGATGCTGGGCAAAAGCAACAGTGACAAAATCGTCACCACGCTGGATGCCGGGTTGCAGCGTCAGCTTGAAGAGCTGGCGCAAAACTGGAAGGGGCGGCTTCCGGCGCGCAGTTCGCTGGCGATGATCGTTGTCGATCATACCGATATGAGCGTGCGTGGTTGGGTTGGATCGGTGGATATGAATGATGACAGTCGTTTTGGTCATGTGGATATGGTCACTGCGATCCGATCGCCGGGATCGGTGCTTAAACCCTTTGTCTATGGGCTGGCGCTGGATGACGGGTTGATCCATCCCGCCTCGCTGTTACAGGATGTGCCGCGCCGTACCGGCGATTATCGTCCGGGAAACTTTGACAGCGGGTTTCATGGCCCCGTCAGCATGAGCGAAGCGCTGGTGCGTTCGTTAAATTTGCCTGCGGTACAGGTGCTGGAAGCATATGGCCCAAAACGTTTTGCGGCAAAACTGCGTAACGTTGGCCTGCCGCTGTATCTGCCTGCGGGCGCGGCCCCTAATCTTTCCCTGATTCTGGGCGGCGCGGGCGCAAGGCTGGACGAGATGGTGGCGACATACAGTGCGTTCGCCCGTCATGGCAAGGCGGCAACATTGCGCTTGCAGCCAGGGGATTCGTTGCAGGAGCGTCCGCTGATGTCGCCGGGCGCGGCGTGGATCATCCGGCGGGTGATGGCCGATGAAGCGCAGCCGTTGCCGGATAGCGCCCTGCCGCGCGTAGTGCCGCTCGCCTGGAAAACCGGCACCAGCTATGGCTATCGCGACGCGTGGGCGATAGGTGTTAGCTCCCGCTACGTGACTGGCATCTGGACGGGCAGGCCCGACGGCACACCCGTTGCCGGACAGTTTGGTTTTGCCAGCGCGGTGCCGCTGCTTAATCAGGTGAATAATATGCTGATGGCGCGCGCCGCGACGCAGCCTGAAGATCCGCGTCCGGCGTCGGTGAGCCGGGGCGTTATCTGCTGGCCGGGCGGACAGGCGCTTTCGGCGGGAGACAATAACTGCCGCCGTCGACTGGCGACCTGGCTGCTGGAAAACAGCCAACCGCCGACGCTGCTGTTACCTGAACAGGAAGGGATTAGCGGCATTCGTTTTCCTGTCTGGCTGGATAATGACGGAAAACGCGTCGCCGCCGATTGCGCCCAGGCGCGGGAGCAGACGTTGATTGTCTGGCCGTTGCCGCTGGAGCCCTGGTTGCCCACTGCTGAACGCCGCGCTGCGCGACTACCGACGGCTTCGACGGCCTGCCCGCCGCTGGGGCAGGATGCGCCTTTACCTCTACAGTTAACGGGCGTGCGTGATGGCGCGATAGTGAAACGGTTACCCGGCGCTTCCCGGGGTGGATTTATCGATTCAGAGCAGTGGTGGCGCGGGGGCGCGCTGGTGGTTCCTCAATGGTGAGCCGTTGGGAGAACGCGAGCGGAATATTACGTTACATCTTGCCGAAAAAGGCGAGTATCAATTACTGGTTATGGATGCTGCTGGACAGATTTCTGCGCTGCGATTTACTCTGCAATAGACCTGATAGCAAACAGTTTGTTGCTAATACTCATCTTATTTTAAAAAAATGTTACCTTCATCCATAGGCAATAACCCGGATGCTCTTTATAATCCGCGCCAGGTCGTACAAGCATATATACAACAGCAGAACACATTACAGAGGTAATCATGGCGATTGAACGTACTTTTTTCCATCATCAAACCAAATGCGGTGGCAAAAAACGTTATTGGCAACATCTTTGCGCGCTTTGAAGCAGCAGGGTTCAAAATTGTCGGTACGAAAATGCTGCACCTGACCGTTGAGCAGGCGCGCGGTTTCTATGCCGAGCACGATGGTAAGCCGTTCTTCGACGGCCTGGTCGAGTTCATGACCTCTGGCCCGATCGTGGTTTCCGTACTGGAAAGCGAAAATGCCGTGCAGCGTCACCGCGACCTGCTGGGCGCAACCAACCCGGCTAACGCGCTGGCGGGCACCCTGCGTGCCGACTACGCGGACAGCTTCACCGAAAACGGCACCCCACGGTTCAGATTCTCTGGAATCCGCTCAGCGTGAAATCGCCTATTTCTTTGGTGAAGGCGAAGTGTGCCCGCGCACTCGTTAATAAATCAGTGGTGTAGTATGTAGGCCTGATAAGACGCATCTGCGTCGCCATCAGGCAGTCGCGCAATGCCGGATGGCGCTGATGCTTATCCGGCCTACGACTTATCAGGTCTACGACGCTGCTCTGCCTTTACACATTATTTTCGCTAATGTCTCGCGCAGGCGTGGCATCCTTGCGATAGAATTTGTACAATGCAGCGCCCCAGGACGAGCACCGCTCACTGGGGCGCTTCTTTTTTCAACCCTCCAGGGGCCATAACGTGTAATAACGAGGCCGGAATAGAATATGTCTGAACAAATTGTCACGTCTGAAATCATCACCCCGGTTGTTCCTGATAAAAATGGAAAAATTAACCTGCTGGATCTGAACCGTCAGCAGATGCGGGAGTTTTTTAAAGAATTAGGTGAAAAACCCTTCCGCGCCGATCAGGTGATGAAGTGGATGTACCACTATTGCAGCGATAACTTTGATGAGATGACCGACATCAACAAAGTGTTACGTGGCAAACTGAAAGAGGTGGCGGAAATCCGCGCGCCAGAAGTGGTGGAAGAACAGCGTTCTTCAGATGGCACCATCAAATGGGCGATTGCCGTTGGCGATCAGCGCGTGGAAACGGTCTACATCCCGGAAGACGATCGCGCCACGCTGTGCGTCTCTTCACAGGTTGGTTGCGCGCTGGAGTGTAAATTCTGCTCAACTGCGCAGCAGGGCTTTAACCGTAACCTGCGCGTCTCTGAAATTATCGGCCAGGTGTGGCGTGCGGCGAAAATTGTCGGCGCGGCGAAAGTCACCGGGCAACGTCCGATCACCAACGTGGTGATGATGGGCATGGGTGAACCGCTGCTGAACCTGACCAACGTCGTACCGGCGATGGAAATCATGCTGGATGATTTCGGTTTCGGTCTGTCTAAACGCCGCGTCACGCTGTCGACGTCAGGTGTTGTTCCGGCTCTGGATAAACTGGGCGACATGATTGACGTTGCGCTGGCGATCTCTTTGCATGCGCCGAACGATGAAATTCGCGATGAAATTGTACCGATCAACAGAAAGTACAACATCGAAACGTTCCTCGACGCGGTTCGCCGTTATTTGCAGAAATCCAATGCGAATCAGGGACGCGTCACAATTGAATACGTCATGCTGGACCACATCAACGATGGAACGGAACATGCGCATCAGCTGGCGGAACTGCTGAAAGATACGCCGTGTAAGATTAACCTGATTCCGTGGAACCCGTTCCCGGGCGCGCCGTATGGCCGGAGTTCCAACAGCCGCATCGATCGTTTTTCTAAGGTGTTGATGAGCTATGGTTTCACGACCATTGTGCGTAAAACACGCGGCGACGATATTGATGCCGCTTGTGGTCAGCTTGCCGGGGATGTGATTGACCGTACCAAACGTACTCTGCGTAAGCGTATGCAAGGTGAGGGCTATTGACATTAAGGCGGTCTGATACGGCTTGCGCCATTGTGTGTTTTGTGTACAGTGGCGCAATGTTGGTTGAATGGATGCCTCAAGTTGTACTTATCTGGTCAATATTAACGGTGCGTTTTTGTCAACTTTAGGGCAGTATGTAGCGGTGCAACAATAGTTTAGCCTTAAGGATTAAGCTGTTTTGTCATAAGTAGCCTGACAGTCTTATACTGTCCAACTAAGGTTAAACTGACCAGATGTTTCGCGGTGCGGGTGGGCATTGTGTCTCACCGGCGCCTGAACCCCAATTTACGTACCAGCAGCTGGTAGCGAATGAATACTGAAGCCACGCACGACCAAAATGAAGCACAATCCACCGGCGTTCGTCTGCGCAATGCCCGTGAACAACTCGGACTCAGCCAGCAGGCGGTTGCAGAGCGACTTTGCCTGAAGGTTTCCACGGTACGCGATATTGAAGAAGATAAGGCCCCGGCCGATCTCGCTTCAACGTTTTTGCGCGGGTAATATCCGCTCTTATGCGCGTCTGGTGCACATCCCTGAAGAAGAACTGCTGCCCGGTCTGGAAAAACAGGCGCCGTTCGTCCTTCCAAAGTCGCGCCAATGCAGAGCTTCTCTTTAGGTAAGCGTCGTAAAAAAGCGCGATGGCTGGTTGATGACGTTCACCTGGCTGGTGCTGTTTGTGGTGGTTGGCCTGACGGGGGCCTGGTGGTGGCAAAACCATAAGGCGCAGCCAGGAAGAACTCACCACGATGGTCGATCAATCCTCTGCTGAACTGAATGCCGGCGGCGATAGCGCCCAGAGCGTACCGCTGGACACCAGCGAAGCCGCAAGCCAGGATTCGACGCCAGCGCCAACTGCGCCTGTTGACTCTACGGCGACAAACACCGTGCCGCAGACGCCGGATGCGTCCGCGACGACCACGGCGCCAGCCGCAGACGCTCAGCAGAATGCGGTCGTTGCGCCTTCTCAGGCGAATGTGGATACCGCAACCACGGCACCTGCCGCGACGGGTGATGCGGCGTCATTGCCGACCGATCAGGCGGGCGTGGCTACGTCAGCGGTCGATCAGAACGCGCTGGTGATGAACTTTACCGCCGATTGCTGGCTGGAAGTCACCGATGCGACAGGGAAAAAACTGTTTAGCGGAATGCAGCGTAAAGATGGCAATTTAAACCTAACCGGTCAGGCGCCTTATAGCTTAAAATTGGCGCCCCGGCTGCGGTACAGATCCAGTATCAAGGAAAACCTGTCGATCTGAGCCGTTTTATCAGAACTAACCAGGTTGCGCGTCTGACCCTTAATGCCGAACAATCACCGGCGCAGTAACAGACGGGCAACGCGGGAGATTTTTTCATGCATAACCAGGCTCCAATTCAACGTAGAAAATCGAAACGTATTTACGTTGGGAATGTGCCGATTGGCGATGGCGCCCCCATCGCCGTACAGTCAATGACCAATACGCGCACGACGGATGTGGAAGCGACGGTCAATCAAATTAAAGCGCTGGAACGTGTTGGCGCGGATATCGTCCGCGTCTCCGTGCCGACAATGGATGCCGCAGAGGCGTTTAAGCTGATCAAGCAGCAGGTTAATGTCCCGCTGGTTGCTGATATCCACTTTGACTATCGCATTGCGCTGAAAGTGGCGGAATATGGCGTGGATTGCCTGCGAATCAACCCAGGCAACATCGGTAACGAAGAGCGTATTCGTACCGTTGTTGATTGCGCCCGCGATAAAAATATCCCTATCCGTATCGGCGTAAACGCCGGATCGCTGGAAAAAGATCTACAGGAAAAATACGGTGAGCCGACGCCGCAGGCGCTGCTGGAATCGGCGATGCGCCATGTGGATCATCTCGATCGCCTGAACTTCGATCAGTTTAAAGTCAGCGTGAAAGCCTCGGATGTTTTCCTCGCGGTAGAATCCTATCGTCTGTTGGCGAAACAGATCGAACAACCGTTGCATCTTGGGATCACCGAAGCGGGCGGCGCGCGCAGCGGCGCGGTGAAATCGGCGATTGGCCTCGGTTTACTGCTGTCGGAAGGCATTGGCGATACGCTGCGCGTCTCTCTGGCGGCCGATCCGGTAGAAGAAATTAAAGTGGGCTTCGATATTCTGAAATCGCTGCGCATTCGTGCGCGTGGGATCAACTTTATCGCTTGCCCAACCTGTTCCCGTCAGGAGTTCGACGTCATCGGCACGGTCAACGCGCTGGAACAACGCCTTGAAGACATCATCACGCCAATGGACGTTTCCATCATCGGCTGTGTGGTGAACGGGCCGGGCGAAGCGCTGGTTTCGACGCTGGGCGTAACGGGCGGCAACAAAAAAAGTGGCCTGTATGAAGACGGCGTGCGTAAAGACAGACTCGACAACGATGATATGATTACGCAGCTTGAAGCCCGTATCCGCGCGAAGGCCAGCATTATGGACGAAGCGCGTCGAATCGACGTGCAGCAGGTTGAAAAATAATAACGCGATGGGAAGCGGCGCGCTTCCCGTGTATGATTGAACCCGCATGGCTCCCGTATCGTTTGGGAAGCGCTGAGGGTTCATTTTTATATTCAGAAAGAGAATAAACGTGGCAAAAAACATTCAAGCCATTCGCGGCATGAACGATTATCTGCCTGGCGAAACCGCCATCTGGCAGCGCATTGAAGGCACACTCAAAAACGTGCTCGGCAGCTACGGTTACAGTGAAATCCGTTTGCCGATTGTAGAGCAGACCCCGTTATTCAAACGCGCTATCGGTGAAGTCACTGACGTGGTTGAAAAAGAGATGTACACCTTTGAGGATCGTAATGGCGACAGCCTGACGTTGCGTCCTGAAGGGACGGCGGGTTGCGTACGCGCCGGTATCGAACATGGTCTCCTGTACAATCAGGAACAGCGCTTGTGGTATATCGGGCCGATGTTCCGCCACGAGCGTCCGCAGAAAGGGCGTTATCGTCAGTTCCATCAGTTGGGTGTCGAAGCCTTCGGTCTGCAAGGGCCGGATATTGATGCGGAGCTGATTCTGCTGACCGCGCGCTGGTGGCGTGCGTTGGGTATTGCTGAACATGTGAATCTGGAGCTGAACTCCATCGGTTCGCTTGACGCGCGCGCCAACTATCGTGATGCGCTGGTGGCATACCTTGAACAGCATAAAGAGAAGCTGGACGAAGACTGCAAACGCCGCATGTATACCAACCCGCTGCGCGTGCTGGATTCCAAGAACCCGGACGTTCAGGCGCTGCTCAACGATGCGCCTGCTCTGGGCGACTATCTGGATGACGACTCCCGCGAGCACTTTGCCGGTCTGTGCAAACTGCTGGAAGCGGCGGGTATCGCTTACACCGTCAACCAGCGTCTGGTTCGCGGCCTTGATTACTACAACCGCACCGTATTTGAATGGGTAACCAACAGTCTGGGGTCTCAGGGCACGGTGTGCGCCGGCGGTCGTTATGACGGTCTGGTGGAGCAACTTGGCGGTCGCGCAACCCCGGCGGTGGGCTTTGCGATGGGTCTGGAACGACTTGTTTTGTTAGTTCAGGCAGTTAATCTGGAATTTAATGCCGATCCTGTTGTCGATATATACCTGGTAGCCTCAGGCGCGGATACGCAGTCTGCGGCGATGACACTGGCGGAGCGCCTGCGTGATGAAAATCCGGGCGTGAAACTGATGACTAACCACGGCGGCGGCAACTTTAAGAAACAGTTTGCCCGTGCCGATAAATGGGGCGCCCGCGTTGCACTGGTGCTGGGTGAGTCCGAAGTGGCTGACGGCACCGTTGTAGTGAAGGATTTGCGCTCTGGTGAGCAAACGGCAGTCGCACAGGATAGTGTGACCGCACATTTGCGCACGTTATTGGGTTAAGGAGAAGGACAGCGTGGAAATTTACGAGAACGAAAACGACCAGGTTTGATGCGATTAAACGCTTCTTTGCTGAAAATGGCAAAGCGCTGGCTGTTGGGGTGATTTTAGGGGTTGGCGCGCTGCTCGGTTGGCGCTACTGGACCAGTCATCAGACGGAGTCCGCACGCTCTGCTTCTCTGGCATATCAACAATGCGGTGACCGCGGTGAGCGCGGGCAAACCGGATAGCATCTCCGCTGCGGAGAAATTCGCCACGGAGAATAAAAATACCTACGGCGCGTTAGCTTCTATGGAACTGGCGCAGCAGTTTGTTGATCAAAATGAACTTGAGAAAGCCGCAGCCCAGCTACAGCAAGGACTGGCGGCCACCAGCGATGAGAACCTCAAAGCGGTGATTAATCTGCGTCTTGCCCGCGTTCAGGTGCAGCTCAAGCAGGCCGATACCGCGCTGAAAACGCTCGATACCGTAAAAGGTGAAGGATGGGCTGCGATTGTCGCCGATCTGCGTGGCGAAGCGTTGTTGAGCAAAGGCGATAAACAAGGCGCGCGCAGCGCATGGGAAGCAGGCGTGAAAAGCGATGCCAGCCCGGCGCTGAGTGAAATGATGCAGATGAAAATCAATAATTTGTCCATCTGAGAGGGACCCGATGCAATTGCGTAAATTACTTCTGCCAGGACTGGCTTTCTGTTACGTTATTGAGCGGTTGTTCACTGTTTAGTGGCGAAGAAGATGTTGTCAAAAATGTCCCCGTTGCCGACGGTGGAAAACCAGTTTACGCCGTCTACCGCATGGAGTACGTCTGTAGGTAGCGGTATCGGCGAGTTCTATTCCAACCTGCACCCGGCGTATGCCGATAACGTGGTCTACGCGGCTGACCGTAAAGGCACCGTAAAAGCGGTAAACGCGGATGACGGGAAAGAAGTCTGGTCCGTGAACCTGGCGGAGAAAGACGGCTGGTTCTCCAGAGCGCCTGCGTTGCTGTCTGGCGGCGTAACGGTCTCCGGCGGCCATGTCTATATTGGCAGCGAAAAAGCGCAGGTTTATGCGTTGAACGCGGCTGACGGTACGACGGCATGGCAGACGAAAGTCGCCGGTGAAGCGTTATCTCGCCCGGTTGTCAGCGATGGCCTGGTGCTTATTCATACCAGCAACGGTCAGTTGCAGGCGCTGAATGAGGCGGACGGCGCGATCAAATGGACCGTGAACCTCGACATGCCGTCGCTTTCGCTGCGCGGTGAGTCCGCTCCGGCTACCGCGTATGGCGCCGCCATTGTGGGTGGTGATAACGGTCGCGTCAGCGCCGTGCTGATGCAGCAGGGCCAGATGATTTGGCAACAGCGTATTTCCCAGGCGACCGGTTCGACTGAAATCGACCGTCTGAGCGATGTCGATACCACGCCGGTTATCGTCAATGGCGTCGTTTACGCGCTGGCTTATAATGGTAACCTGACGGCGCTGGATCTGCGCAGTGGTCAGATTATGTGGAAACGTGAGCTGGGCTCGGTGAATGATTTCATCGTTGACGGCGATCGTATCTACCTGGTGGATCAGAACGACCGTATTCTGGCATTGACCACCGACGGCGGCGTGACGCTGTGGACGCAAAGCGATCTGCTGCACCGCCTGCTGACATCGCCTGCGCTGTATAATGGCAATCTGGTGGTAGGTGATAGCGAAGGCTATATGCACTGGATTAACGTTGAGGACGGTCGTTTTGTGGCTCAGCAAAAAGTGGATAGCTCCGGCTTCCTGACCGAACCGGTCTCTGCCGATGGCAAACTGCTGATCCAGGCGAAAGACGGTACGCTGTACTCTATTACGCGTTAATCGTCACGGCCGCACGCTTTGAAAAACGGCTCCTGGTGCAGGGGCCGTTTTACTGTTTTTAACAACGGCGCAAAAATCGCGCGCGTTGTTTGATGATTTTTTAAATGAGGCTTTAAACATGGTACCTGTGGTCGCGCTTGTCGGGCGCCCTAACGTCGGAAAATCCACGTTATTTAACCGTCTAACTCGCACCCGAGATGCGCTGGTTGCGGATTTCCCGGGTCTGACTCGTGACCGTAAGTACGGTCGTGCGGAGATTGAAGGCCGCGAGTTTATCTGTATTGATACCGGCGGTATTGATGGCACCGAAGACGGTGTGGAAACCCGCATGGCGGAACAGTCGCTGCTGGCGATTGAAGAGGCCGATGTTGTGCTGTTCATGGTGGATGCGCGTGCTGGCCTGATGCCAGCGGGATGAAGCGATCGCCAAACATCTGCGCTCCCGCGAAAAACCCACGTTCCTTGTGGCAAACAAAACTGACGGGCTCGATCCCGATCAGGCGGTTGTCGACTTCTATGCGCTGGGTTTAGGTGAAATTCACCCGATTGCGGCTTCTCACGGTCGTGGCGTGCTCAGCCTGCTGGAGCATGTTCTGCTGCCGTGGATGGACGACGTCGCCCCGCAGGAAGAAGTGGATGAAGACGCCGAATACTGGGCGAAACTGGCAGCGGAAGAGAACGGGGAAGAGGAGCCGGAAGATGACTTCAACCCTCAGGATCTGCCAATCAAACTGGCGATTGGTCGGTCGTCCGAACGTAGGTAAGTCCACACTGACTAACCGTATTCTGGGTGAAGACCGCGTAGTGGTCTATGACATGCCGGGAACGACGCGCGACAGTATCTATATTCCGATGGAACGCGACGAGCGTGAATACGTGCTGATTGATACCGCAGGCGTACGTAAGCGTGGGAAAGTCACCGATGCGGTAGAAAAATTCTCCGTCATTAAAACGTTGCAGGCGATTGAAGATGCCAACGTGGTGATGCTGGTTATTGATGCGCGCGAAGGGATTTCCGATCAGGATCTGTCGCTGCTGGGCTTTATCCTTAATAGTGGGCGCTCACTTGTCATCGTCGTGAACAAATGGGACGGTCTGACCCAGGAAGTGAAAGAGCAGGTGAAAGAGACGCTGGACTTCCGTCTGGGCTTTATCGACTTTGCGCGCGTACATTTTATCTCTGCGCTGCATGGCAGCGGCGTGGGCAACCTGTTTGAGTCCGTACGTGAAGCATATGACAGTTCAACCCGTCGCGTCAGCACCGCCATGCTGACCCGCATCATGACTATGGCGGTTGAAGATCACCAGCCACCGCTGGTTCGCGGTCGCCGCGTGAAGCTTAAATATGCCCACGCCGGGGGATATAACCCGCCAATCGTGGTGATTCACGGCAACCAGGTGAAAGACCTGCCGGACTCTTACAAGCGCTATCTGATGAACTACTTCCGCAAATCGCTGGACGTGATGGGAACGCCTATCCGTATTCAGTTTAAAGAAGGGGAAAACCCGTATGCGAATAAGCGCAATACGCTGACCCCGACCCAGATGCGTAAGCGTAAACGTCTGATTAAGCACATTAAGAAAAGCAAATAATCGTCGCTGACGTTGATAAAACCCGCGCCTGTCGCGGGTTTTTTTTGTTTTGTTCCAGCTGATGGTTTCCCTGTGTGATGTCAATGACTATTCGTTTTCTTCCAACTTTAAATCTAAGAAAGTAGACAATTGGTCGAATTTTCATCTTAAAGTCCAGGGGTTGGTACTAGACAAAACTGGCTCCAGGTTATCAAATGGTTAAATAACCCTTCGCCGCATGTAAAAAAATCGGCCAGATACGTAACTGGTCGGCGTGCATTGCGGTGTTTATAAGCACAACGACATACCTTTTCGGGAGAATTATGCAATCCTCTGTTCATCAAAAAGAAAGCCGAACGTTCTTCGGCCATCCTTATCCGCTCGGTTCGCTGTTCTTCACCGAGATGTGGGAACGTTTCTCGTTTTACGGCATCCGTCCGTTACTGATCCTGTTTATGGCTGCGACCGTCTATGACGGGGGGCATGGGACTGGCGCGTGAAAACGCCTCCGCGATTGTCGGTATCTTTGCCGGTACGATGTATCTCGCGGCGTTGCCGGGCGGCTGGCTGGCGGATAACTGGCTCGGCCAGCAGAAAGCGGTCTGGTACGGCTCGATTCTGATTGCGCTCGGCCACCTGTCGATTGCGCTCTCTGCCGTGATGGGCGACAACCTGTTCTTTATTGGCCTGATGTTTATCGTGCTCGGTTCTGGCCTGTTCAAGACCTGTATCTCGGTCATGGTGGGGACGCTGTATAAAAAAGGCGATGCGCGTCGTGACGGCGGTTTCTCGCTGTTCTATATGGGCATCAATATGGGGTCGTTCATTGCACCGCTGATCTCCGGCTGGCTGATTAAAAGCCACGGCTGGCACTGGGGCTTTGGTATCGGCGGCATCGGGATGCTGGTGGCGTTGATCATCTTCCGCGTGTTTGCCGTTCCGGCAATGAAACGCTACGACAGCGAAGTGGGGCTGGACTCCACCTGGAACAGCCCGGTAGTGAAGAGAAACGGCGTGGGCGCATGGCTGCTGGCGCTGGCAGTAGGCGTGGTGGTTATCGTTGCGCTGATCGCTCAGGGCGTGATTGTGATTAACCCGGTCGCGGTAGCCAGCATGCTGGTGTACGTGATTGCGGCGTCTGTTGCGCTCTACTTTATCTACCTGTTTGTTTTTGCGGGCCTGAACCGTAAAAGAGCGCGCACGACTGCTGGTATGCTTTATCCTGCTGGTTTCAGCCGCATTCTTCTGGTCTGCGTTTGAGCAAAAGCCGACCTCATTCAACCTGTTCGCCAACGACTACACTAACCGCATGATCGGCGATTTTGAGATTCCGGCCGTATGGTTCCAGTCGATCAATGCTCTGTTTATCATCCTGCTGGCGCCGGTGTTCAGCTGGGCATGGCCAAAGCTGGCGAGCATGAACATTCGCCCGAGCAGCATCACCAAGTTTGTTATCGGTATTCTGTGTGCGGCGGCGGGCTTTGGCCTGATGATGCTGGCGGCGCAGAACGTGCTGAATAACGGCGGGGCGGGCGTATCGCCGTTCTGGCTGGTAGGCAGCATTCTGATGCTGACGCTGGGCGAGCTGTGCCTGAGCCCGATTGGTCTGGCGACCATGACGCTGCTGGCACCGGAAAGAATGCGCGGTCAGATGATGGGGCTGTGGTTCTGTGCGAGCGCGCTGGGTAACCTGGCTGCGGGCCTGATTGGCGGCCATGTGAAGGCCGATCAGCTCGATATGCTGCCGGACCTCTTCGCGCGTTGCTCCGTCGCCCTGCTGATTTGCGCTGCGGTGCTGATCGTGCTTATTGTTCCGGTTCGTCGTATGCTGGAAAATACACAGACTAAAAATGAGCAGAAGCCGGTCACTAACGCCTGATGCAACATCCGACCTGGCCGGGGCGTGAGTGACGCCCCGGCAGTTCAACGAACGAGACGGGAACAGGCGTTCAGGGATTTATTGGTCATGGGCTTTGATGCTCAGCCCGCAACATATCAAAGGAGTTACCGTGTCGATTATCTGCCCGGGTTGCCATACAGAGCTGGAACCGCAAAACGGTGCGGCGCATTGCGACAGCTGCAATAAAGATATTGAACTTGAAGCGCGCTGCCCGGAGTGCCATAGGCCGCTCCAGGTGTTAAAAGCCTGCGGCGCGGTGGATTATTTCTGCCAGAATGGTCATGGGCTGATCTCTAAAAAGCGCGTGGAGTTTGTGCCGCTTTAATCTGTCTTTTTCCTGCGCGTTTTCTTCGCGGTCGTCACGCCTTTCACTTCGCTTTCCACCCAGCCGTCTGACAGCCGGGTGGTGAGCACATCACCGGCTTTCACCTGTCTGGTTTGCTTCAGCACCTTGCCGTCCGTCGCTGTGGTTACGCTATAACCGCGCGCCAGCGTGGAGAGTGGGCTGACGGCTTCAAGATGCGTTACCGCATTGCCAAAGCGTTCGCGTGTGGCGCTCAGACGTGCGCGCACGTTCTCGGCCAGACGATACTCCAATTGCTGAATACGCGTTTGCGCGCGATAAATTCGCGGCTGCGGGTTTTGCTGGTTTAAACGCTGGAGGACACGTTGCTGGCGCGAAGCCGCGCGCTTGAGTTGATTATCCAGCGCGAAGTTCATCCGCTGGCGCAATCTTTCCAGCATCGTCTGCTGGCGCGCCAGGCGCAGTTGCGGGTGTTGCTGCTGTAACCGATGGAAAAGCTGCGTAAAACGGCGGTTGCGGTTTGCCAGATAGTAATCCATCGCCATCCCGAGGCGTTGTTGCGCGGACTGAATCTGGCGCAGCAACTCCTGCTGATTACGGCTGACTATCTCGGCGGCTGCGGAAGGCGTCGGCGCACGCAGGTCGGCAACAAAATCGGCGATGGTGACGTCGGTTTCATGGCCGACGGCGCTAACGACCGGAATGCGGCTGGCGAAAATCGCCCGCGCGACGCGTTCATCGTTAAAACTCCACAGATCTTCCAGTGAACCGCCGCCGCGCCCGACGATCAGCACGTCGCATTCATTTCGGGCGTTAGCCCGTTCAATGGCGCGAACAATCTGGCCCGGTGCGTCATCACCCTGAACAGCGGTCGGGTAGATGATAACCGGCAGGGAGGGATCGCGGCGTTTTCAGGACATGAAGAATGTCATGTAAAGCGGCACCGGTTTTTGAGGTGATCACCCCGACGCAGTGAGCGGGCGAGGGGAGCGGTTGTTTATACTGCTGATCGAACAGCCCTTCAGCCTGCAATTTTGCTTTCAGTAATTCATACTTCTGCTGGAGCAGACCTTCACCCGCAGGCTGCATGCTTTCAATGATGATCTGATAGTCGCCGCGCGGCTCATACAGGGTGATATTGGCGCGAACCAGCACCTGTTGCCCGTGCTGCGGGCGAAAAGTGACGCGGCGGTTGCTGTTACGGAACATCGCGCAGCGTACCTGGGCGGTGTCATCCTTTAGCGTAAAGTACCAGTGGCCGGAAGCGGGCTGCGTGAAATTAGAGATTTCACCGCTGATCCATACTTGCCCCATTTCCTGCTCAAGCAGCAGACGAACCGTCTGATTAAGGCGGCTTACGGTAAAGATTGTGGAGGGTCTGAGAGGATAACATGTGAGCGGGATCAAATTCTAAATCAGCAAGTTATTCAGTCGATAGTAACCCGCCCACAGGGGATCGCAAGCATTATTTGCAAAAAAGTGTGGATGCAATCGGTTTCGCTCTGTATAATGCCACGGCAATATTTATCCACCCCCCAGGTTAGAGATATTGCCCATGCTACGTATTGCTAAAGAAGCTCTGACGTTTGACGACGTCCTCCTCGTTCCCGCTCACTCCACCGTTCTGCCGAATACTGCCGACCTCAGCACGCAGTTGACGAAAACCATTCGTCTGAACATCCCTATGCTCTCCGCAGCAATGGATACCGTGACGGAAGCGCGCCTTGCAATTGCCCTGGCACAGGAGGGCGGCATCGGTTTTATCCACAAAAACATGTCTATCGAGCGTCAGGCGGAAGAAGTTCGCCGCGTGAAGAAACATGAATCCGGCGTGGTCACCGACCCGCAAACCGTTCTGCCAACCACCACGCTGCGTGAAGTGAAAGAACTGACCGAACGTAACGGTTTTGCTGGCTATCCGGTTGTCACCGAAGATAACGAGCTGGTCGGTATCATTACCGGTCGTGACGTGCGTTTTGTCACCGACCTGAGCCAGCCTGTCAGCGTGTATATGACGCCGAAAGAGCGCCTGGTCACGGTGCGCGAAGGTGAAGCGCGTGAAGTGGTTTTTGCCAAAATGCACGAAAAACGCGTTGAGAAAGCGCTGGTTGTGGATGACAGCTTCCATCTGATCGGCATGATCACCGTAAAAGATTTCCAGAAAGCGGAACGTAAACCGAACGCCTGTAAAGATGAGCAGGGTCGTCTGCGCGTTGGCGCGGCAGTCGGCGCGGGCGCGGGCAACGAAGAGCGCGTTGACGCACTGGTTGCCGCTGGCGTTGACGTACTGCTGATCGACTCCTCTCACGGCCACTCCGAAGGCGTTCTGCAACGCATTCGTGAAACCCGCGCCAAATACCCGGATCTGCAAATCATCGGCGGCAACGTAGCAACCGGCGCAGGCGCGCGCGCGCTGGCAGACGCTGGCGTCAGCGCGGTGAAAGTGGGTATCGGTCCTGGCTCTATCTGTACGACCCGTATCGTCACTGGCGTAGGGCGTTCCGCAGATCACCGCGGTTTCTGACGCGGTTGAAGCGCTGGAAGGCCTGGGCATTCCGGTTATCGCCGATGGTGGTATTCGTTTCTCCGGCGATATCGCCAAAGCGATCGCCGCAGGCGCAAGCGCGGTAATGGTCGGTTCCATGCTGGCGGGTACTGAAGAATCCCCGGGCGAAATCGAACTGTACCAGGGCCGTTCTTACAAATCCTACCGTGGTATGGGTTCTCTGGGCGCGATGTCCAAAGGCTCCTCTGACCGTTACTTCCAGAGCGATAACGCGGCAGACAAACTGGTGCCGGAAGGTATCGAAGGCCGCGTAGCGTATAAAGGCCGGCTGAAAGAGATCATTCACCAGCAGATGGGCGGCCTGCGCTCCTGTATGGGTCTGACTGGCTGTGGTACTATCGACGCGCTGCGTACCAAAGCGGAGTTTGTACGCATCAGCGGTGCGGGTATTCAGGAAAGCCACGTTCATGACGTGACCATCACCAAAGAGTCCCCGAACTACCGTCTGGGCTCCTGATTTTCTTCGCCCGACCTCGTGTCGGGCGATTTATTTAATCTGTTTCACTTGCCTCGGAATTAGCGTCAATGACGGAAAATATTCATAAACATCGCATTCTCATCCTGGATTTTGGTTCTCAGTACACTCAGCTGGTTGCGCGTCGCGTGCGTGAACTCGGCGTTTACTGCGAACTGTGGGCGTGGGATGTTACGGAAGCACAAATTCGCGAATTCAACCCAAGCGGTATTATTCTTTCCGGCGGCCCGGAAAGCACCACTGAAGAAAACAGCCCGCGCGCGCCGGAGTATGTGTTTGAAGCTGGCGTGCCGGTATTCGGCGTGTGCTACGGCATGCAGACGATGGCGATGCAACTGGCGGCCATGTTGAAGCATCTAATGAACGTGAATTCGGTTACGCGCAGGTGGAAGTGAGAACCGACAGCGCGCTGATTCGCGGCATTGAAGACTCCCTGACCGCAGACGGCAAGCCGCTGCTGGACGTGTGGATGAGCCACGGCGATAAAGTTACCGCTATCCCGTCTGACTTTGTCACCGTTGCCAGCACCGAAACCTGCCCGTTCGCTATTATGGCTAACGAGGAAAAACGTTTTTACGGCGTGCAGTTCCACCCGGAAGTCACGCATACCCGCCAGGGTATGCGCATGCTGGAACGCTTTGTGCGTGATATCTGCCAGTGTGAAGCGCTGTGGACTCCGGCGAAGATTATCGACGATGCGGTAAATCGCATTCGTGAACAGGTTGGCGACGACAAAAGTGATCCTCGGCCTGTCTGGCGCGTTGACTCTTCCGTTACCGCGATGCTGCTGCACCGTGCCATCGGTAAAAACCTGACCTGCGTATTCGTTGATAACGGCCTGCTGCGTCTGAACGAAGCCGAGCAGGTAATGGACATGTTCGGCGATCATTTTGGCCTCAACATTGTTCACGTTCCGGCGGAAGAACGTTTCCTGACCGCGCTGAAAGGCGAAAACGATCCAGAAGCGAAACGTAAGATCATCGGTCGCGTATTCGTTGAAGTCTTCGATGAAGAAGCGTTCAGACTGGAAGACGTGAAATGGCTGGCGCAGGGCACTATCTATCCTGACGTTATCGAGTCCGCCGCTTCCGCCACCGGTAAAGCGCACGTCATCAAATCTCACCACAATGTGGGCGGCCTGCCGAAAGAGATGAAGATGGGTCTGGTTGAGCCGCTGAAAGAGCTGTTCAAAGACGAAGTGCGCAAGATTGGTCTGGAACTGGGCCTGCCGTACGACATGCTGTACCGTCACCCGTTCCCGGGGCCGGGTCTGGGCGTACGCGTGCTGGGTGAAGTGAAGAAAGAGTACTGCGACCTGCTGCGTCGTGCGGATGCAATCTTCATCGAAGAGCTGCACAAAGCGGATCTGTACAACAAAGTGAGCCAGGCGTTCACCGTGTTCCTGCCCGGTTCGTTCCGTTGGCGTAATGGGCGATGGCCGTAAATACGACTGGGTTGTCTCCCTGCGTGCGGTAGAAACCATCGACTTTATGACCGCGCACTGGGCGCACCTGCCGTATGATTTCCTCGGCCGCGTCTCTAACCGCATCATCAACGAAGTCAACGGCATCTCCCGCGTGGTGTATGACATCAGCGGTAAGCCGCCAGCAACGATTGAGTGGGAATAACCTCCCGCTTCATGACCACTGCGTTGTAATGAATAAAGACCCTCTGCCTGTGCAGGGGGTTTTTCTTTACCAGACTGAGGCACAGCGCTACCTGTCCGGCGAATGCATATGCAATCCAGAAAACAGTATGTTTATGTGAGCAGGAAAAGTTTAGCGTTGAGCAGGCGTCTCGACTGAGAGAGTGGACTGTTGAGCTTCTTTTTTATCCTGATGATGATGCCAGGCACCGATAGAAGAGTAGACGAAGCGTCCGAAGAAGAAGAGAAAACTGATAAACAGTACGATACGGGTCATTCGACTGTTAAATCGATGTCGTTTTCGCATACTGGGTTGCCTGACTCACAAAAGGTTCCTTAGGGTATGCCCAGCATAGTGGGCGATGGGTACATTAAGGCACATTGTAAAGGAATGGTCAATTGTCGATTATGTAAAAATACGTCAGTTGATTTATCTCTTATTGTTATGGAAGATAATTTTAGTATTTACATTAATAATAAATTAATGATAACGAAGCAGAAAAAACGTAATTATTAGTTACTGAGAAGAAAATTGATTGATATATATCAAATGTTGCTTCCCGTTGATAACTAGAATCAAGACACATATTGTGACGTTGTTTTTATTATTATTTTAAAGTCAGGTGGGATGCCTGTCTGAAGCACCTTGCAGGAAGCGAGGGTTTTTGCTGAGCATCTATGAAACTAAATCAGACCTATATCAAAATCAGAGATAAATGGTGGGTGCTGCCTCTCATTTTACCCTCTTTGCTGTTGCCCATATTAAGCATTGCCAATACCTACGCGCATACCAATACGGGTTCCGGCAATGTCACGCTTTTTTATCTTCCCCCTGGCATTCACCATTAGCCTGATGTCATTTTTTGACTGGGCAGCATTACCGGGCATTGCGGTCGCAATCTTCTGGAATCGTTATCCGATAGTGGGATTGTATGAGACGCTCTCCATTATCGGACATTTCATTATCCCGGTCGTGCTCTGCTGGGGCGGGTATCGCGTGTTTACTCCCCGGCGTAATCAGGTGTCTCATGGCGATGCTCATCTGATGTTTCAGCGGATGTTCTGGCAGGTGTTTTGCCCGGCGACGTTATTTCTGGTGCTCTTTCAATTTGCCGCCTTCCTGGGAATGTATGCGAGCAAATCAAGCATGATGGGCGTAATGCCTTTTAATATCAATACATTGATTAACTATCAGGCTTTGCTGGTGGGAAATCTTATCGGCGTTCCGCTGTGTTATTTTATTATTCGTACTGTCCGCAATCCGCTATATCTGCGTGGATATTATGCGCAGCTGAAACAACAGTTTGATAAGAAAGTCACAAAGAAAGAGGTTGTTATCTGGTTACTCGTGCTGACATTGCTCATGACAATGCTTTGCATGCCATTGAATGAAAATAGTTCAATATTTAGCACTAACTATACCTTGTCATTATTATTGCCGGTAATGCTATGGGGAGCGATGCGCTACGGTTATCGATTTATTTCGCTGATATGGTCGGCTGTTCTCATTACCGCAATTCATTATTACCAGAGCTACATGCCTTATTATTCCGGGTATGACACACAACTCACTATTACGTCTTCAAGCTACCTGGTTTTCTCTTTTATTGTGAGCTATATGGCGGTGCTGGCGACGCGCCAGAGAATCGTCAGCGGTCGGGCGCGTCGGCTCGCGTATCTTGATCCCGTCGTGCATCTGCCTAACCTGCGGGCGCTAAATCGCGCGCTGAAAAATTCGCCCTGGTCAGCACTCTGTTTTTTACGCGTGCCCGGCCTGGAATTACTGGGGAAGAACTATGGCGTTATGCTGAGAATTCAGTACAAGCAAAAGCTCTCCCACTGGATAAACACCTTGCTGGCGCCCGGTGAGTGCGTGTATCAGCTGTCGGGGCATGATTTGATTCTGCGTCTGAATATGGAGTCGAATCAACAGCGCATTGAAGCGCTGGACAACCATATCAAGCAATTCCGTTTCATGTGGGATGATATGCCGCTCCAGCCGCAGGTTGGGGTCAGCTACTGCTATGTGCGCTCTCCGGTCAGCCATATCTATCTGTTATTAGGCGAATTAAGTACCATCGCCGATCTTTCTCTGATGACCAACAAACCGGAGAATATGCAGCGGCGTGGCGCAATGCATTTGCAGCGGGACCTGAAAGATAAAGTGGCGATGATGAACCGCTTGCAGTATGCGCTGGAGCACGATCATTTTTGCCTGATGGCGCAGCCGATTTCAGGCATTCGCGGCGATGTTTACCATGAAATACTGCTGCGACTGAAAGACGATAATGGCGGCATGATCAATCCCGATGGTTTTCTGCCCGTTGCTCACGAATTTGGCCTGTCGTCCAGCATCGATCTGTGGGTGATTGAAAATACCCTGCGCTTTATGGCGGAAAACCGGGATAAGCTGCCAGCCCACCGTTTTGCCATCAATCTGTCACCAACGTCGGTATGCCGCGCCCAGTTTCCGATTGATGTCAGTAACCTGCTGAGCCAGTACGAAGTTGAAGCGTGGCAACTGATCTTTGAAGTGACCGAAAGCAATGCGTTCACCAATGCCGAACAGGGTCAGGCAACGTTGTCACAGTTGCAACAGTTAGGTTGCCAGATAGCGATTGATGATTTTGGAACCGGTTATGCCAGTTATGCGCGGCTGAAAAATGTGAGCGCGAATATTCTCAAGATCGATGGCAGCTTTATTCGCAATATCGTCTCTAACAGTCTCGATTACCAGATTGTGGCGTCCATTTGCCATCTGGCGCGAATGAAGAATATGCAAGTGGTGGCGGAATATGTGGAAAGCGAAGAAATTCGTAGCGCGGTGAGCGCGTTGGGGATCGATTACCTTCAGGGCTATTTGCTTGGCGAACCCAGGCCGCTGGCGGCGACGCTGGAAGAGGTGCAGGCACCATTGTCTGGTGCCTGAGGCGAAATTACGCCGCGATAGTGGGCGAACTCTCTTCTTCGATTTTGAGACGCCAGCCCGTGACCGCTTCCCAGTATTGCTGCTCTTTTTCCAGATCGAGCAGGACGAGCGCGTTTTGGCTAAACCAGTCATGCGGGAAGCGCAACGTCCAGTGATTGTCGTCAGTTTTAAGCCGTAGCGTTGGCGGCGTTGTGGTGGCCTGGCGCTGATTATTCAGCAGAACGCCCAGGCGCAATAGCTGAATCAACGGCAGGAATTGTTTTTTCTTGAACAGCGTAAAGCGGGGCAAGTCATCCAGCTTAACGGCTTTACGATGATAACGGACTAATGTCGCCATCATCAGTTGCTGTTCCTGGTTAAAACCCGGCAAATCGCTGTTTTGCAGAATATAGGCAGAGTGGCGGTGCAGGCCGCTGTGGTTGATGTTCAGCCCCACCTCATGCAGCATTGCAGCCCACTTCAGTAACGCTTCCAGCTGCGGATGCGCCAGCTTTGGCTGTTGCGTCTGCCACTGTTCATACATCTGCATGGTTGTTTCCAGCACGCGCCGGGCCTGATCGCTGTCGATGTTATACTGATTCGCCAGGCTTTTGGCCGTACGGCTGCGCACATCCTGATGACGGAAGCGGCCTTCCATTTCGTACAGCACGCCTTCGCGCAGCGCCCCGTCGGAAAGGCGGAGTTCGCGGATCGCCAGCGCATCAAAAACGCCGCACAGAATGGCCAGACCCGGTACAAAGACCGCTTTTCGCTCTTCAGACAGACCCGGCAGGCTCAGCGCTTCAAAGGAGCGGTGCCTGAGCACTTCAGCCATCAGTTTATCCAGCCGTTCTGGCGTAATGAAGCCGTCCTTCTCACCCATTTCCAGCAGCACTTCATGGGCGGCTTTGATGGTGCCGGACGCGCCCAGCGCGACGTTCCAGCCCTGAATGCGGAACTGCCAGGTTAACGTCTCCAGTTTTTGCGCAGCGGCCATTCGGGCGCGCTGGAAATTTTCCGGGCTGATGGCGCCGCCAGGAAAATAGATTTGTGCGAAACTGACGCACCCCATGCGACGGCTTTCGACCAGTTTTGGCTCGAAGTTTTCACCGATGACTAACTCCGTCGAACCCCCCGCCGATATCGATCACCAGCTTGCGGCCTTTTTCCGGCTGCGTATGCTCCACGCCCATAAAAATCAGGCGGGCTTCTTCGTTACCGGAATGATTTCGATCGGGTAGGGGATGACCTTCTCCGCGCGCTTCAGAAAATCGGTGGCGTTCAGCGCCTGGCGCAGGGTATGGGTGCCTACGATACACACGCTTGACGGGAGAATCCCTGTAGGCGTTCGGCGAATAACGATAAGCAGCTTAACCCGCGTTCTATCGCTTCTTCACTTAACATATTGTCTTCGCCGAGACCATCCGCCAGATGTACGCGCTGTTTCAGCCGACCGATGATCTGCATGGCGCCATCCACCACGCGGGCAATGACCATATGAAAACTGTTCGAACCGAGGTCGACCGCCGCGAACTCCTGCGGCCGGGTGTCTTGTCATGTATTGGCATAGCGTTAGTCAGGTTGCTCGAGTGATTTGATGTAGTCGTAAATCGCCAGTTGCGACTGCACCTTGCGACGATTTCCGCGCGGCACGTAGCGATTACTCAGTTCTTTATCTATGTAGCGGGCTTTTACCGTGTCGCTAAACAGGATGTCAATAATATCCAGCACGCGTTGCTTAAGGCACGGGTCGAGCAGCGGCGCAGCAACTTCGATACGGTAATCGATATTTCTCGTCATCCAGTCAGCGGAGGAAAGATACACCTGCTTATCGCCGCCGTTGGTAAAAATATAAAACCCGGTCATGTTCGAGATAGCGATCCACGATACTGATCACGCGGATATTGTCACTAATGCCTTCCAGATTTGGAATCAACGAACACATCCCACGAACCAGCAGATTGACGGGCACACCCGAGCTGGATGCGGCGTACAGACGGTCGACCAGCCCCTTGTCCACCAGGTTATTCAGCTTCAGCGTAATGCCGGAGGGGAGGCCTTGCTGGGCGTTGGCGATTTCTTTATCGATCATCTCGTACAGCAGGCGTCGTGAGTTCTGCGGAGAGACCAGCAAATAGTCGAACGTCACCGGGCGGTAAGGGTTCTCGATAAAGTTGAACACGCGACGGACTTCGTTCGTGATACGCGCATCGGCGGTCAGTAAGGAATAGTCGGTGTACAGGCGTGCCGTTTTTTCGTTGAAGTTCCCTGTGCCGATGTGCGCATAACGCACTACCTCATCGCCTTCTTTACGCGAGATGAGGAACAGTTTGGCGTGAATTTTCAGGCCTGGCGCCGAGAAGATCACATGCACGCCTGCTTCGGTCAGCCGCTTCGCCCAGTGGATATTCGCCTCTTCATCGAATCGCGCCTGCAATTCTACCACCACGGTGACTTTCTTGCCGTTATGGGCGGCGTGAATCATCGAGTCGATGATGCGTGAATCCTTCGCCACACGGTAGATGTTGATTTTGATCGCCAGCACGCTGGGGTCAAAGGAGGCCTGGCGCAGCAATTCCAGCACATGTTCGAAAGTGTGGTACGGATAATAGAGCAGAACGTCGCGCTCGCGAATGGCGTCGAACCCGTTGCGGAACTTCTCTTTATCGAACCAGAGATGGCGCAGTCGCGGCAGCGGCTTGTTCACCAGATTGGCTTTGCCCACGTTGGGGAAGCTAATGAAGTCTTTGAAGTTGTGATACCGGCCGCCGGGTACGATGGAGTCGTAGCGGGAGATGGTCAGCTTTTCACGCAGCACTTCCACCAGCGCGTTTGGCATATCGCGCTGATAAACAAAACGCACCGGCTCGGCGGTCAGGCGTTGTTTCAGGCTGGAGGACATCAGCTCCATCAGGCTCGATTCCATCTCGTGCACCAAATCGTATTCGGCATCACGGGTCATCTTCATTGAGTAGGCATTCAGCGCGTCGTAGTCAAAGAAGCCTTTGAAGATGTCGTCCAGGCAGTAGCGCAAAATGTTATCCAGCAGGATCATCGGCTTACGGCGGCGCGGCGCTTCCGGCGGCAGATTCACAAAACGCGGCACTTTGTCGGATGGAATTTCCAGCAGCGCGTAGCGGATAGCATCGCCACGAATAATCTCTACGGCCAGATAGGTGTAATCATCTTTCAGAAACTGAACTAAATCCGTTTCGCGATTGATCAGAATTGGCGTGATGTGTTGGCGTAAGTAGTGTTTAAAATAATGCCGCAACCAGCTTTGCTGGTTGGCCGACAGTTGGCGTTCGTTGATTAAGAAGATCTGATTACGCGCCATTTCCAGCAGCAATTCGTTGTACAGGCTGTCGAATTCCTGGTCGGCTTTTAGTACCCGGGACTGGATCTTACCTAGCAGATGGCGAGAATGAGAATTAGAACCCTGTTCTTCGCTGATTATGATGCGACGTTTCAGTTCGGCGAAACGAACTTTATAGAACTCGTCAAGGTTATTGGAATAGATGCCCAGAAAGCGCATGCGTTCAATAAGCGGATTTGATTTATCCGCAGCTTCCTGGAGCACGCGTTCGTTGAACGCTAACCAACTTAGCTCTTTCTCGATGTATAGTTTTTCCTGACCCATTACAACTCACACTCCGTTTTATTCACGGGACACTGCCTGATTATTATGGCGAGCATTGCGCTCAGATGTCCAACTGTGCCAGAAAAATATGACAATAAACCGTCAGATAAGCAAAGAGATGAGGAGAATTCCTGAGGCGTAGACCGGATAAAGCGTTGACGCGCCACCCGGCATTGAAACGTTGGATTGCCTGATGGCGCTTCGCTTACCCGTCCTGCGAGGGAATGTTATTACTCGGCGGCATAGCCTTGCGGCGGCAGGCGATTGCCATCCAGCCAGGCGGCGTTATCACGCATTTCCAGACGGCCATCCACAAACCAACTGACGACCAGCGGATAGATAGCGTGTTCCTGCGTCTGAACGCGGGCCGTAATTTCATCTTCGCTGTCGCCTTCAAAGACCGGAATCTTCGCTTGCAGAATAACCGGGCCCGCCGTCGAGTTCATCGGTAACAAAATGGACAGAGGTTCCGTGTTCTTCATCGCCGTTTTCCAGCGCCTGACGGTGCGTATGCAACCCCGGGTATTTTGGCAGCAGGGAAGGGTGAATATTGAGTAGACGCCCCTCATAGTGGGCGACGAACGCGGGGCTCAGGATGCGCATATAGCCCGCCAGCACCACGAGGTCGGGGGCGTAAGCGTCTATTTCACGCATCAGTTCGCGGTCAAACGCTTCACGGCTGGCGAATTGATCGGCCGTTAACGCATGTGCCGGAATTCCGGCCTCACGCGCGCGTTCAAGGCCGAACGCGTCGGCCTTGTTGCTGAATACTGCCCGAAGGGTGCCTTTGATTTTTTTCTCTTTGCAGGCATCGATAATCGCCTGCAAATTGCTTCCGTTGCCGGAAATAAGCACCACAAGATTCATCATTGAATAACCACGCGCTGTTCGGAATCAGAAGCTTTAATGATACCGATTTTCCAGGCGTTTTCACCTTTTGCTTTCAGCAGGGCGAGGGCGTTATCCACTTCCGCTTCCGGCAGGGCGATCACCATCCCGACGCCGCAGTTGAAGGTGCGATACATTTCATGCTGGCTGACGTTGCCCGCGGTTTGCAGCCAGTTGAAGACGGCTGGCCATTGCCAGGAAGATTCGTCAATCACCGCCTGGGTGTTGTCCGGCAATACGCGAGGAATATTTTCCCAGAAACCGCCGCCGGTCAGGTGGGCGATGGCGTGCACATCGACTTTTTCAATCAGTTCCAGAATGGACTTCACATAAATGCGGGTTGGCGCCAGCAGGTGATCGGCTAACGGTTTGCCTTCCAGCTCGGTGTTTTCCGGGTCGCAGCCGCTGACTTCAACGATCTTGCGCACCAGAGAATAGCCGTTGGAGTGCGGGCCGCTGGAACCAAGGGCAATCAACACATCGCCATCGGCCACTTTGGAACCGTCGATAATTTCTGATTTTTCCACCACGCCGACGCAGAAACCGGCGACATCGTAATCTTCGCCATGATACATCCCTGGCATTTCAGCGGTTTCGCCGCCGACCAGCGCGCAGCCTGATTGCAGACAACCTTCGGCAATACCGTTGATCACGCTGGCGGCGGTATCGACGTCCAGCTTGCCGGTCGCGTAGTAATCCAGGAAGAACAGCGGCTCCGCGCCCTGAACGACCAGATCGTTGACGCACATTGCTACCAGGTCGATCCCGATGGTGTCGTGGCGTTTCAGATCCATCGCCAGACGCAGTTTTGTCCCTACGCCGTCAGTGCCGGAAACCAGTACAGGCTCACGATATTTTTGCGGCAATGCGCACAGCGCGCCGAAGCCACCCAAACCACCCATGACTTCCGGGCGGCGAGTTTTCTTCACTACGCCTTTGATTCGATCAACCAGAGCATTACCAGCGTCAATATCAACACCGGCATCTTTATAGCTAAGAGAGGTTTTGTCGGTCACTGCTTAGGTCCCCACGCGTTACTTGCGGTGAAAATTAAATTCGGCGCAATTCTAACAGGGAAAGCAAACGTTTGCGAGCCTGCTCTGCATCCGTTTTTATCTGCCGAATTTTTCAGCGTTTTTACCGTTGTGTACCCATTTGTTTGAACTGCTCCACGAAAATGAAACCGGGTTCATTACCGTGCTTGAAACCTGCGCCAGTTATGCACAGTATCGTACTGAAACCGGTTTCTGTTTTGCTTCGGGTTGTCAGCGTAGCGGCGTTAACATTGCAATTACAATGAGGGAAACGTATGTCTGGATTTAAAGCGAATTTCATGTGGGGCGGCGCCGTTGCCGCTCACCAGTTAGAAGGCGGCTGGCAGGAAGGCGGAAAGGGGATTAGCGTGGCGGATGTGATGACCGCCGGTGCGCATGGCGTTCCGCGGGAAATTACCGACGGTGTGATCGCCGGGAAAAATTACCCCAACCATGAGGCTATCGATTTCTATCACCGCTACAAAGACGATATTAAGCTCTTTGCCGAGATGGGCTTTAAATGTTTTCGCACCTCTATCGCCTGGACGCGCATTTTCCCGCAGGGGGATGAATTACAGCCGAATGAAGCGGGTTTGCAGTTTTATGACGCCCCTGTTTGATGAATGCCTGAAGTACGGTATTGAGCCGGTGATTACGCTGTCGCATTTTGAAATGCCTTACCATCTGGTCACGGAATATGGCGGCTGGCGTAACCGTAAGCTGATCGATTTCTTCGTGCGCTTCGCGAAAGTGGTATTTACCCGCTATCAGCACAAAGTGAAATACTGGATGACCTTCAATGAGATCAACAACCAGGCCAATTATCACGAAGATTTCGCGCCGTTTACCAACTCGGGGCTGAAATACCTGCCGGGCGAAGATCGTGAACCGGTGATGTATCAGGCGGCGCACTATGAGCTGGTCGCCAGCGCGCTGGCGGTGAAAGCGGCGCGGGAGATCAACCCGGCATTGCAGGTTGGCTGCATGATCGCCATGTGTCCGATCTATCCGCTGACCTGCGCGCCGGACGATATGATGATGGCGATGAACGCGATGCACCGTCGCTACTGGTTTACGGATGTGCATGTGCGAGGGAAATATCCGCAGCATATCCTCAACTACTTTGCGCGTCGGGGCTTTGCACTGGATATCACCGATGAAGATCGCGCGGCGCTGTTACAGGGCTGTGTGGACTATATCGGTTTCAGCTATTACATGTCTTTTGCCACGAAAGCGACCGCAGATAACCCACAGCTCGATTACGACGAAACGAAAAGTCTGGTCTCCAATCCGTATGTGCAGAAGTCGGACTGGGGCTGGCAGATCGATCCTGTGGGGTTACGCTACTCGCTCAACTGGTTCTGGGATCACTACCAGCTACCGTTGTTTATTGTCGAGAACGGCTTTGGCGCGATAGATATTCAGCAGGCAGATGGTTCCGTTGACGATCGGTACCGTATCGACTATCTCGCAGCGCACATTCGTGAAATGAAAAAAGCCGTTGTGGAAGATGGCGTTGATTTGATGGGCTACACCCCGTGGGGCTGCATTGATTTGGTGTCGGCGGGGACGGGCGAGATGAAAAAACGTTATGGCTTTATCTATGTCGATAAAAATAATGACGGCAGCGGGACGCTAGCGCGCCATCCGAAGAAATCTTTTGCCTGGTATCAAAATGTAATTAAAAACAACGGAGAAAATATTTAAGATTCAATATGTTGTTATTCAGCCCCGCCATCTGTGCGGGGCGTGTTTTATACTCATTCTCCAGACGTATGTCACTTTGGTTGATCCATGTCAAGCATACGTTGTGTTGCGCCAGAGAGGAAAAGCGGTATAATCCGGCGATTTTTTTTGTGGTTGCCACTCGTCTGAGGAAAGGAGAAGAGTATGAAGATCGTGGAAGTCAAACACCCACTCGTCAAACACAAGCTGGGTCTGATGCGTGAAAACGACATTAGCACCAAACGCTTTCGTGAACTCGCCTCGGAAGTAGGCAGCCTGCTGACCTATGAAGCGACCGCAGACCTGGAAACCGAAACGGTAACCATCGACGGCTGGAATGGCCCGGTTGAAATCGAACAAATCAAAGGTAAAAAAATCACCGTGGTTCCTATCCTGCGTGCCGGTCTGGGCATGATGGAAGGCGTCCTGGAGCATGTGCCGAGCGCGCGTATCAGCGTGGTGGGCATCTACCGTAACGAAGAAACGCTGGAGCCCGTTCCGTACTTCCAGAAACTGGTATCCAACATCGATGAGCGTATGGCGCTGGTAGTTGACCCGATGCTGGCAACCGGCGGTTCAATGATTGCGACGATCGATCTGCTGAAAAATGCAGGCTGCCACAGCATTAAAGTGCTGGTGCTGGTTGCTGCGCCGGAAGGCATTGCGGCGCTGGAGAAAGCGCACCCGGATGTTGAGCTGTACACCGCATCGATTGATAAGGGACTTAACGAGCACGGATACATTATTCCGGGCCTCGGCGATGCCGGCGATAAGATCTTTGGTACGAAGTAAGTGAATGAATAATAAAGAGCCGACTTTAAGAGTCGGCTTTTTTTTGAATAAAACACCCATAACATACAACACTCAGAGGAAAACACTATGACGCGCCGTGCTATCGGGGTAAGTGAAAGACCGCCGCTTTTACAGACAATCCCGCTTAGTTTGCAGCATTTGTTCGCCATGTTTGGCGCAACCGTGCTGGTGCCAGTCCTGTTTCATATTAACCCGGCTACCGTTCTGCTGTTTAACGGCATCGGTACGTTGCTGTATCTCTTTATTTGTAAAGGTAAAATTCCTGCATATTTAGGGTCGAGCTTTGCATTTATTTCGCCGGTTCTGCTGCTGTTGCCGCTGGGGTATGAAGTGGCGCTGGGCGGTTTTATCATGTGCGGCGTGCTGTTCTGCCTGGTCTCTTTTATCGTGAAGAAAGCCGGAACCGGCTGGCTGGACGTGATGTTCCCGCCTGCGGCGATGGGCGCAATCGTTGCCGTTATCGGTCTGGAACTGGCGGGCGTGGCTGCGGGTATGGCCGGGTTACTGCCTGCTGAAGGGCAATCCCCGGATACCAAAACCATTACCATCTCCCTTGTGACCCTGGCGGTGACGGTCTTTGGCTCCGTGCTGTTCCGGGGTTTCCTGGCCATTATCCCGATCCTGATCGGCGTGCTGGCAGGCTATGCGCTGTCATTTGCAATGGGAGTGGTGGATACCGCGCCAATTGCCGAAGCGCACTGGTTCGCGCTGCCGACGTTCTATACGCCGCGCTTTGAATGGTTTGCCATTCTGACAATCCTGCCAGCGGCGCTGGTGGTGATTGCCGAACACGTAGGCCACCTGGTCGTGACGGCGAACATCGTTAAAAAGGATCTGGTTCGTGACCCTGGCCTGCATCGTTCGATGTTTGCCAACGGGTTATCAACGATGATTTCCGGGTTCTTCGGTTCTACGCCGAACACCACCTACGGTGAAAACATCGGTGTTATGGCGATCACCCGCGTGTACAGCACCTGGGTTATCGGCGGCGCGGCGATTTTTGCCATTCTGCTCTCCTGCGTGGGTAAACTGGCCGCTGCGATTCAGATAATCCCGCTGCCGGTAATGGGCGGCGTATCGCTGTTGCTGTACGGCGTGATCGGCGCATCCGGTATTCGCGTATTGATTGAATCAAAAGTCGATTACAACAAAGCGCAGAACCTGATCCTGACCTCGGTGATTTTGATCATCGGCGTCAGCGGCGCGAAAGTACATATTGGCGCGGCTGAACTGAAAGGAATGGCGCTGGCGACCATCGTTGGGATCGGCCTGAGCCTGATCTTCAAACTGATCAGCGTTCTGCGCCCGGAAGAAGTGGTGCTGGATGCGAAAGACGCGGATACGCCGCAGCAATAATCCTGAAACCGGGCAGTGCTGCTGCCCGGTTCTATCGTGATGGAATTCTGTGGTAAACTCATCGCGATTTTATGGAATCCTGGATTGAGGTATCTCTGAACACTCCGGCACAGCTCTCTCTGCCACTTTATCTTCCTGACGACGAAACTTTCGCAAGTTTCTGGCCGGGGGATAACGCCTCTTTACTGGCTGCACTGCAAAACGTGCTGCGTCAGGAACATAGCGGATATATTTATCTCTGGTCGCGTGAAGGCGCGGGCCGTAGCCATCTGCTGCACGCGGCGTGTGCTGAACTGTCGCAACGCGGCGACGCGGTAGGCTATGTGCCGCTGGATAAGCGCACCTGGTTTGTACCGGAAGTGCTTGACGGCATGGAACATTTGTCGCTGGTGTGTATTGACAATATTGAATGTGTCGCCGGAGATGAACTGTGGGAAATGGCGATCTTTGATCTCTATAACCGCATCCTTGAGTCGGGAAAAACGCGCCTGCTGATCACCGGCGATCGTCCTCCACGTCAGTTAAAGCTGGGATTACCCGATCTGGCTTCTCGTCTGGACTGGGGGCAAATCTACAAGCTGCAACCTCTCTCTGATGAAGACAAACTCCAGGCGTTACAACTGCGCGCCAGACTGCGTGGGTTTGAACTGCCGGAAGATGTCGGGCGTTTTCTGTTGAAGCGGCTGGATCGCGAGATGCGTACGCTATTTATTACGCTGGATCAGCTCGATCACGCCTCAATCACCGCACAGCGTAAACTCACCATTCCGTTCGTTAAAGAGATTCTGACGCTGTAACGCTGTCGTTTTTGCCCGGTGGCCGGGCAAAAAACTCAGGCAATATCTTCCAGTAAGTGCTCAACCAGCAGTGGAATCGGCCTGCCGGACGCGACGCTTCTGCCGTTTTCTCGCCATAGCGCCGTACCGCTAATGTCCAGATGTGCCCACGGGATATCCGACGGGCAAAAATGATGCAGTAACCAGGCTGCGGAAGCGCTGATTGCCGCATTGTTCGTCGGCGTATTACAGAGATCGGCTATGGCGCTTTCGGTCTGCTTTTTCAGTCGTGCATCCAGAGGTAAAGACCAGACTTCATCTCCGCTCTGCCGTCCTGCCTCTGTTAGCGCCTGTCTTAACGCATCGTCCTGAGTCATCAGCCCGCTGAGTTCGTAGCCAAGCGCTTTCACCACCGCACCGGTCAAGGTGGCCATGTCGATGATATAACGGGCCTGCGGTTGTCGTTGGCTCGTCCATGCAATGGCGTCGGCCAGCACCAGTCGTCCTTCGGCGTCGGTGTTATTGATTTCCACTGTCATACCGTTGCAGGCGCGAGCAACGCTGCCTGGCTGCATTGCGTTCGGGCCGATCGCGTTTTCAGCCAGCGCCAGTACGCCCATTATGCGTACGGGCAGTTTTAACTCCGCAACCGTCAGGAGCAGTCCCAACACGTTGGCTGCGCCACACATGTCATATTTCATGGTGTACATACCCGCGCCCTCTTTCAACCACAGGCCACCGGTATCAAACGTTATCCCTTTACCTATGTAGCAGCGTACCGGGCCGTCACTTATACCGTTGTAATGAATGGCAAGCAAACGCGGTGGACAGGTCGCTCCTTTGCCAACCGCATGGAGCAGTCCGAGACCTTGTTCAACAATTTGTTGTTCATCAAGGACTTCACAGTGCAGCGCAGGAAAAGAGGCGCACAGGGTTTGTGCCTCGTTGACCACGAACAGCGGCGTACAGCAATCGGAGGGGGTATCCGCCAGCCGCCTTGCAGTGACCATGCCGTTGGCAATAGCCTGCTGTTGCCTGAACACTTTTTCACGTTTCTCGTATTGTTCTGGCTGGCAGAACGCGGTGATATGGCGGATGCGGGTAGCGGTGGCATCCGTTTTTTTCAATTGTAAATCATTGAGCGTATACGCCTGATTAAACAGAAAACGCAGCAGCAGCGCCAGTACAGTGTCATTTATTTCGGTGACATCAATCAGCACATTTTCGCTGACTGGCGAGGCCAGCAGCGGTCGTATCGCATTGAGTAAACCTTCGGTCAGGCTGTCCTGCCAGAGCGCATCAGGCAACAGGGTAATTCGCGTAAAAGGCGCGCAGCCAAAGCGGGTATCCGCTACTTTATCTTGCGCCAGTACGTGCATTTCCGCGAGCAGAGCGGAATCCCGCAATAAAGAACAGCCAGGAGGCGCGATAAGATGGCCTTGTGGTTGAACCTCTGCGGGTGAGCAAATCAGTTGGTATGAAATCATTTTTCTTCCTCGACTGGAGCACGTATCCGTGCGGCATAGTCTTGCATCCATTCTTCATCGACGGGGTGATAATGGGTTTTTTCGTGCTGGCGTTCGGCGCGAAATACGGTGAGCGGTTGGCGTGCGGTAGCGACAACGAACGAGAATGTTTTGATGTTAGTGGCTGCGCCAAACTCGCCTTTACGGTTCATGCAGACCACCGAGAGGTCGCCTGTGCGACCAAATCGCGACATCAATTTATCTTCCAGCTCAAACACGACAGAATCAGCCGCTTGTTGCGGTGTCATTCCCTGCGCCATGCGACGAACAATTTCATAGCTGGCACAGCCTTTCATCAAATCTTCACCGACGCCCGTTGCCGTTGCCGCGCCGACTTCACTGTCGCAATAGAAGCCGGAACCAATAACCGGAGAGTCGCCAATGCGGCCGCGTTTTTTCATAAACAGGCCGCTGGTGGAGGTGGCAACGCTCATCGACCCCAGTTTATCCAGACCAATAATGCCGACCGTATCGTGGCCGTTATATGGACTTAAGCCTTTATCCAGCGTCTCCCGGCAGCGTTTTTGATAGTGCTGGATGGCTCTGTCGGTGAGCATGGTTTTATCCGCAAATCCCTGGCTCAGTGCCCATTCACGCGCACCCTGGCCAACCAGCAGACAGTTATAGCGCTGACGGCTTAACGCATGTGCGACGCGAACCGGGTTGGCAATATCCACCAGATTCCCGACCGCCCCAAACGCGAGGGTATCGCCGTCCATATAGGCGGCATCCAGTTCGACCTCGCCATTTTCAGTAGGCAGTCCGCCATAGCCCACGGATTTATAAAACGGAAAGTCCTCAACGGTTGCGACGGCGTCTACCACCGCCATTGCGACCGGGTTCCCCGCAGCCAGTGCAGACGCGGATTCCGCCACACCTTCCAAGCGCCATTCGCCAGGTTGCGATAATTCCCCACATGGTTTACTCCTGTTTTGCAAGTGGTGCATCGGGCTGCGTTACGGCAGCCAGTTCCGCCGCGCGGTACTGTTTATCGACGATCCGCATAAAGGGCAGATACAGCATTGCGCCAATCAGCAGGTTAATGAGCTGCATGACGCTGCCGCTAATATGTCCGGTAACGATAAAACCGCTAATGACTGGCGGCAGCGTCCACGGAATAAAGACGCCCGTGGTGACGGCGACTGCGCCGAGCTTCATCGCGGTATACTGTACGGTGACCAGCACCAGCGGCACCAGGTTGAAGGGGATCAGCATTATCGGATTCATTATCACCGGCAGACCGAACAGAATCGGTTCGTTGATGTTGAACACAGACGCTCCGGCACCGAGCCGCGCCCACTTCCCGCATGTTTTTACTGCGCGCAAAGAAAAGCATGGCTAACACCAGCGACAACGTTGCGCCCCGCGCCGCCCATCCAAATCATGTCAAAAAACTGTTCCGTAATGATGTGTGGGGGGTGTGGTGCCAGCCTGAATAGCCGCAATGTTGTCGGTCTGGTTTTCCATCCACAGCGGGCGGATGATGCCGTTAACCATTGAGCCGGAGTTAATACCGACCGACCACAAAATAGTGATGCTGAACACTGTCATCAGCGCGCCAAAGTAAGAGGTGCCGTAATGACGAACCGGTGTGGCGACCACTTCGTAAATAAACTGATGGATGGTCTGGTAATGGGTGTTTTCAAACAAGATGCGAATGCTCCAGTACCAAGTATCATGACCAGTAAGGCGGGATCAGCGCGGCAAAAGATTCTTGCACCGCCGGTGGCACACCTTCTGGCATTTTGATCACCAGATTTTTACGCTTTAGCCAGCAGAAAAGTTCAGTCCACAGCAGCGAACCGATCATCGCGACGAACAACCCTTTTGTGCCAATCCATTCTACGGGGATCACGGTAATACCGCCGTTTTCCGCCACTTTGATAAACGGTGTAAGGATCAGAAAACAGACCAGCGCCAGAATGCCGCAGGAGATGCGATCTTCGCCGTAGTGTTCCGCCAGACGAAATGCGACCAGGAAACTGATAAAACAGCGACATCGTTGAGAACACCGCGTTAAACGGGATCTCAATAATCGCACTCCAGCTCTCGCCAAAAGCCTGAGACATAAACTGCTGATAGTTTTGATTCGGAAACGAAGAGATCACCAGCAGAATAGAGCCGACGATAATAAACGGCATAAACGAAACGTATGCGCCACGAATCGCGCCGAGATGCCGCTGCTGAGCGGTTTTCGCCGCCAGAGGCATCAGTTTTGCTTCAAGAAATCCCAGAACATTGTTCATTGTGAACTCCGTACAAGATTAACTCACGTTGTGTGTGCTATGCATGAGGATTATCTGCGAAGGCGTGTGAACGAAAGGTGAAATAGCTCACAATGTGATCGCGATTAGCATATAAATCTCATAAGATTAATTATCTAAAAATCGACAGGGATTCTTGCGATGGAAATAAAATTGCACGCCAATGCCACTACCACACCGCGTATTCGTCGCTATCTTCAGCAGTCTGAAAAAAGCGACAGAGAGCTTGCCGCCGAGCTTGGGATTTCTGTTACGACAGTAAGGCGATGGCGACATCGTGATCGGGTTAGTGATGGGCAAACTACGCCGAAGACGATATACAAGGCGATGAGACAAGAGCAGATTGTTTTGGTGAACGCCTTGCGTGACGCAACAGGTGCGCCGCTGGATGACCTCTTATTGTTGGTGAACGAGGTGCTGGGCATTGTTGTGTCGCGCGCGACGTTGAATCGTTATCTTAAACCGGCGACACCTCAGCGACAGCGGGCGTCGTTACAAGGGAAAAAAGCGTTAAAATCCGGGGATGCTGCCGAATCATCTGGCGCTGTATCACCTTCCACTCTCGTTGCATATGGACGACGGTGGCGAACATCATTTGTTCTGGGCGCGCGAGCCGATGAGCGGCTGGTGCTTTGCCCGACTGTATGCGGGTATTTCACCGCAGCGGGTCGTGGTCTGGCTGGATGAATTGCTGGAAACCTGCCCGGCTGATATACAATCTATTGAGACAAATATTTCTGATCGCATATGCCCGCAGCTAAAAACGCACCTGGCGACGCGCGGTATGTCATGCCAAATAACCGGTACGATGCCCGGTTGGGTGCCGGTGACAGTACCGCTAAATGAGATTGTTCCCCGGCTAAATAGTGAATCTGCCAGCGAGTTGCTTATCCGCTTATGTGAATGCTACAACCGTGGTAAGACACAGAAAAAACTGGGGGATTGTACGCCGCAGGACTTTCTGGAAGCGCTGCGGCGCATGGATTAGCTCACGATTTCCAACACCTGCTCCGGCGGGCGGCCAATACGCGCCTGACCGTTGGCGACGACAATCGGTCGCTCCATCAGTTTCGGGTTTTCCACCATCGCCTGAATCAGCGCCTCTTCGCTCAGATGGCTGTCGGCCAGATTGAGAGACTTGTAGAGATCTTCTTTCTGGCGCATCAGTTCGCGTGCGCTGGACATCCCTAACATACGCAGCAGTTCACGCAGCGTCGCTGCGTCGGCAGGTGTTTCCAGGTAAAGCACCACTTCCGGTTCAACGCCGTTGGATTTCAGCAGGCTCAGCGTGTCGCGGCTCTTTGAACAACGCGGGTTGTGGTAGATTTTTACTGCATCAGACATGATTTCTCCTTTCGCGCGAACTGTAGGCCGGATAAAACGCGATAGCGTCGCCACCCGGCAACAGAACGAATACTACATTTTGGTGTATGGCTTAAAGCGTTCCTGCAACTGGCGCAGCTGGTCGATACGGGCATCGTAACGCGCCTGTTGCTGGCTGCCCAGCTTGACCTGAGAACTTGCGCTGCTGAGCATAGAGATCGGCCTGATCCAGTCGCCCGGCCAGCGCATAGCCTTCGGCGCGCGCCGCCAGCTCCTGATCGCGGTTATTGAGCGCCGCTTCAGCCTGCGCCAGGAGATCCCAGCCGTTGCCGTCGTCTTTATTGTTGAAGGTGTAGCGATTGAGGATGGTCGTGGCTTCTCGGGCTTGCCCGCCCTGTAAATAAGCATTCGCCAGGTTTAGCTGCAATACCGGGGTTTGCGCGCAGATCGCGGGCATTTTTCAGACGGTTAATCGCTTCGCTGGTTTTCTTCTGCCCCAGATCGATATCGGTCGCCAGGTCAAGATACCACGCGTTATTCGGTTCAGCCGTCAGCAACGGTTGCAGCGCTTTGCGAGCTTCGTCGTACTTGCTGGCTTCCATCGCCTGTAGCGCCCGGCCATATTGCGCCGCACGCTGTTGGCGCACGTTTCCTTTTTCCCATGCGTCGAGCAGGTCGCTGGTAAGCTGATTACGGCCAGAATTGTACATCCCCAGCGTACGCGCCTTCGCCAGATAAAAATCTTCCGACGATTCCACTACCACCGGGCGCATCTGGTTTGCACGGTTGCGGGCATCCGCCAGACGGCTTTCCGGCAGGGGGTGCGTCAGCAAAATTTCGGGAGGACGCGTGGAGTAGCGCGCCTGGTCGAGCAGTTTTTCCAGGAACGTCGGCATCGCTTGCGGATCGAACCCTGAACGTTGCAGCACCTGAATACCGATTCGGTCTGCTTCCTGTTCGTTTTGTTGAGTGAAGCTGATCATCCCCTGACGCGTTCCCGCCAGCGTACCGGTCAGCGCCGCCATACCGGCCTGTGGGCTGGCCATCGCCAGAAGAATAGAGCCTAAGGCGCCGACCCAGGTCAGCGGAGCGCTGCGCTTTTGATCTTCCATCGCGCGCGCCAGATGGCGTTGGGTTACGTGGGAAATTTCGTGCGCCATCACCGAGGCTAACTGACTTTCGTTGTCGGAATAGCGAAAGAGCGCGGAATGCAGCACAACGTTGCCGCCGAAAAAGGCGAAGGCGTTAATTTCGTCGTTGTTAATCAAAAAGAAATGGAACGGCGTTTTCACGGAGTCTGCATGAGAGACTAAACGCATCCCCAGCGCGTTGATGTACTGACTCAACAGCGGATCGTTGATCAACGGCGCGCTGCCGCGCAACTGGCGAACGTAATAGTCGCCCATTTGCATTTCCTGACCGATAGAAAGCGTGCTTCCTGCTGAGGTCCCCATATCCGGTAGCGTGTCTGCGGAATCTGCAAACGCGGGGGCTACCTGACCGATAGTCAGCGCAGCGATGAGGGTAGCAACCAGGTTTTTTCTTCAACAGCCTGAACATAGACCTCTGTCCTGTTTTCTTTAATATAGCCATTTGACCGATGCCGCGACGTATCGTTCCGCCACGCCAGCACAGGGAGTGTAACTGCGAAACCCGGTGGTGAATACCCCGCTCAAATGACTTTTCAGTTTCCTGAATCAGCAACAAAAAGCGAAGTCTTTTTTGTGACATTTAGATACAATTCGGGATCGCAATCCCGCTATTGAGGTTCAGGGAACGGTTTCTATGCTTGAGATGTTGATGCAGTGGTATCGCCGTCGTTTTAGCGACCCGGAGGCGATCGCCTTGCTGGTTATCCTGGTTGCCGGTTTTGGTATCCTTTTCTTTTTCAGTGGGCTTCTGGCGCCGTTGCTGGTGGCTATTGTCCTCGCTTACCTGCTGGAGTGGCCTACGGTTCGTCTGGAGGCGATTGGCTGCTCCCGGCGTTGGGCCACCTCAATCGTACTGATTGTGTTTGTCGGCATTTTACTGCTGATGGCGTTTGTCGTGATGCCGGTGGCCTGGCAGCAGGGGATCTATTTGATTCGCGATATGCCGGGTATGCTCAATAAGCTCTCTGATTATGCCGCCACGCTACCCCGTCGTTACCCGGCGCTGATGGATGCCGGGATCATTGATGCGATGGCGGAAAACATGCGCACCCGGATGCTGACGTTAGGCGATTCAGTCGTGAAATACTCCCTGGCCTCTCTGGTCGGGTTGTTGACGCTGGCGGTGTATCTGGTGCTGGTGCCGCTGATGGTCTTCTTCCTGATCAAAGATAAAGAGCAGATGCTGAATGCCGTGCGCCGGGTGCTGCCGCGCAATCGTGGGCTGGCCGGGCAGGTCTGGATGGAGATGAACCAGCAGATCACCAACTATATTCGCGGCAAAGTGCTGGAGATGGTGGTGGTTGGCGTAGCGACCTGGCTTGGCTTCCTGCTCTTTGGTCTCAACTACTCGCTGCTGCTGGCGGTTCTGGTTGGATTCTCGGTATTAATCCCCTACATCGGCGCGTTCGTGGTGACCATTCCGGTGATTGGCGTGGCGTTATTTCAGTTTGGCCTCGGAACGGAGTTCTGGAGCTGCTTTGCCGTGTATCTGATCATTCAGGCGCTGGATGGAAACCTGCTGGTGCCGGTACTGTTTTCAGAAGCCGTCAACCTGCACCCGCTGGTGATTATTCTGTCGGTGGTGATTTTCGGCGGCCTGTGGGGTTTCTGGGGCGTGTTCTTCGCCATCCCGCTGGCGACGTTAATTAAAGCCGTGGTACATGCCTGGCCGGACGGGCAGGTCAGCGACGGTTAAGCACGATTTTCACTCTGCCCGGTGGCGCAACGTCATCGGGCGTTCCACGTTTTATCCGCTTTCTCCTTTCCTGAACGTTTTTCCGAATGTGCTGTCCCGCCCTCCTTTTTTGCTTTCAACTTACCGGTATAGATGGTTTTTTAATCTCACAAGGACAAGACCAACCGGAGAAAAAAATGGGTCATCAGATGCACACGCAGCAAAAAGTGGGGTGGGGCGGTTATCTCGGCCTTTTTTATTACCATTATCCTTTTTTCAGGCATGTTCGCGAAAAGTACAGAATGGTGGCGAGTGTTTGATTTTACCGTGCTCAATGGCGCGTTTGGCCTGGTTAACGCGGCAGGCGACACGGCGGTTTCATTTCGCGGCACTGGCGGTACCGGGGCGAGAGACGGCTTTTTATTCGCACTGGAGCTGGCGCCATCGGTTATTTTATCGCTCGGCATTATTTCCGTGACGGAAGGGCTGGGCGGACTGCGCGCCGCGCAGCAGTTGATGACGCCGATACTCAGGCCGATCCTGGGCATCCCCGGCATTTGCTCTCTGGCGCTTATCGCCAATTTACAAAATACGGATGCCGCCGCCGGGATGACCAAAGAGCTGGCGGAAGAGGGCGTGATTACCGAACAGGAACGGGCGATTTTCGCCTGCTGGCAGACAAGCGGCAGCGCGATTCTGACGAACTACTTCTCATCAGGCGCCGCGCTATTTGCCACGATAACCGTACCGGTTATTACGCCGCTGGCGGTCATTTTAGTCTTCAAATTTATCGGTGCGAACCTGTTGCGGGTGTGGATCGCGCAGCTTGAACATCGTCGTATGAAACAGGAGGCCTGAAATGAGCGCACAGGTACGTAAAAACGTTATGGATCTGTTTATCGACGGCGCGCGGCGCGGTTTTACCATCGCCACCACCAGCCTGTTGCCCAACGTCGTCATGGCCTTTGTCATTATTCAGGCGCTGAAGGTGACGGGGTTGCTGGATATCGTCGGGCGAGTGTGTGAACCGGTAATGGCGCTATGGGGTTTGCCGGGAGAATCGGCGACCGTTTTGCTGGCTGCCGGTGATGAGTATGGGCGGCGGCGTGGGCGTCTGCGCCAGCCTGGTGGTTACTGGCGCGCTGTCCGGTCACGATGCCACTGTGCTGTTACCCGCCATTTACCTGATGGGCAACCCGGTTCAGAATGTAGGGCGCTGCCTGGGAACGGCGGGCGTTCATCCGCGTTATTACCCGCATATTATTGCGGTGTGCGTGATTAATGCCCTGGTCTCTATTTGGGGTAATGCAGGCTATTGTTTAAAAAGGACTATCATGGACTGTTCCATTCTTAATCTGACGCTTTTTCAGCGCGGACACGTATATGCCCCGGACGATCTGGGCCAGCAGGACATTCTGGTTGCCAACGGCAAAATTGTCGCTATTGCGCCGACTATCGCTGCGAAAGACTTCCCCGGTTGCCAGCAGGTCGATCTTCACGGTGATATCGTCTGCCCGGGATTTATCGATCAGCATGTTCATCTCATCGGCGGTGGCGGCGAAGCCGGGCCGCATACCCGTACGCCAGAGGTGCGGCTGTCACGGTTGGTTGAAGCCGGTATCACCTCCGTTGTCGGGCTGCTGGGAACGGACGGCATCACCCGCCATCCTGAATCTCTGCTGGCGAAAACGCGCGCGCTGGAATATGAAGGGATCAGCGCATGGATGTTAACGGGGGCGTATTCTCTGCCCTCGCCAACCATCACCGGGAGCGTCGATCGCGATGTGGCGTTGATCGATAAAGTGATTGGCGTGAAATGCGCTGTCTCCGATCATCGTTCTTCGGCGCCGAATTCCGCCGCGCTGGCGACAATGGCGGCGCAGTCCCGCGTGGGGGGATTACTGGGCCAGAAGCCGGGAATCAGCGTCTTTCATATGGGCGACAGCCCACACATGCTGGAACCGCTGTACGATATTCTCGCCAACGCCGATGTCCCCATCACGAAACTGCTACCGACGCATGTTAACCGCGCCGAACCGCTGTTCCAGGCGGCGCTGGAGTACGCGCTTGATGGCGGCTACATCGATATTACCAGCAGCATTGATGAACCGATCGATCCGGCGACGGCCATCGTGACAGCCTTGCGCCATGAGGTTCCGCTGTCGCGCATTACCCTGAGTTCTGATGGCAACGGCAGCCAGCCGGAATTTGATGAGCATGGGAATTTGACGGGCATTGGCGTGGCGGGTTTTGAGTCGCTGATCGGCACGCTGCGTCAGTTAGTTACGCAGCATAAACTACCGCTGGAGCAGGCGCTGCGCCCGCTTACCCGCACTGTCGCGGAATTTCTTGGCTTTGAGCATAAAGGACGTCTGGCGGCAGGCTGTGACGCCGACATTCTGGTGCTGAATCAGGCGCTGGAAGTCAGCCATCTGTGGGCGAAAGGCAAAGCGGTGGTGAAAGACGGTAAAGCGTGCGTGAAAGGAACGTTTGAATAAACGACGCGTATGCCGGATGGCGGCGTAAACGCCTTATCCGGCCTACGGGGTTGTGCGAATCAGGCCTGATAAGACGCGTTAGCGTCGCATCAGGCTTTATCCGGCAAAACGTAAATCAGGCGTTTTCTTTCAGCCAGTTCAGTACCACATCGTGGTGGTTACTGGTTTTAAAGTCGTCAAATACGTGTTCGATCTTGCCGTCAGCGTCGATCAGGAAGCTGATGCGATGGATGCCGTCGTAGGTTTTCCCCATAAAGGATTTTTCCCCCCAGACGCCGAATTGCTCGCAGACCTGATGATCCTCATCGGACAGGAGCGTAAAGTTAAGCAGCTCTTTTTCGGCGAAACGAGACAGTTTTTCAGGTTTATCGGTGCTGATCCCCAACACGTCTACGCCTGCTTTTTTCAGATCGTCCATGTTATCGCGTAAACCACAGGCCTGTACGGTACAGCCGGGCGTCATGGCTTTAGGGTAGAAATACACCAGTACGCGCTGTCCCTGGAAGTCGGTCAAATTTACTTGTTCTCCGTCTTGATCCGGCAAGCTAAATTTCGGTGCGATGTCACCGGCTTTCAGTGGATTCATTACTTAACTCCATCCTGTTCATCATGTTGTGAGTAATTAACAACGTTAATACTGCCTTGCGCATTGAGTTCTGTACATAGTGCTTTAAAGGCATGCTCAATATTTACGGCATCATGGGATGCCGGACTGTGCGCGGTGATTTGAACAAACAGCTGTGCAGCCTTTTCATTTTCAGCAGGTTGCGTGCGGGAGACCAGCTCAGCGATGTTCATCTGATGGCTGTCGAAAAGCGCGGTAAAACGTTCAATTAAATGCGGAGAATCTTCCACCTCGACCTGTACCCATACCGTTGCGGGCATGGCCGGACGGGGGCGAGCGGTGGTGCGCTTCATCACAATCAACAAATCCAGCTCTGCGCCTTTCAACGGCAAGGTTGATTCAATCAGGGTGATGGCGTTCCAGGAACCAGACAGCAGCATGATAAACGTGAATTCATCGCCCAGCATGGCCAGTCGGCTGTCTTCGATATTGCAACCGCAACTGCTGACATGGCGGGTGATAGTATTCACAATTCCCGGGCGATCGGCACCCAGCGCAGTGATAACCAGGTAATGTTGTGATGACGATGTCAAACCGGTTCTTCCTTTGAGAGGTGAGGTAATCATAAGGAAAGCATAAAAAAAACCTGCATACAATAATCAGAAGGGCTATGGTCTCTTGCTTTTATTGTCGTACCAAACGTACCATTGAGAAACTTGTTTGCACAGAGGATGGCCCATGTTCACGGGAAGTATTGTCGCGCTTGTTACACCGATGGATGAAAAAGGTAATGTCTGCCGGTCAAGCCTGAAAAAACTGATTGATTATCATGTCGCCAGCGGTACCTCGGCGATTGTTTCTGTTGGCACCACCGGCGAATCCGCCACGCTGAGCCATGACGAGCATGGCGATGTGGTCATGATGACGCTGGAGCTGGCGGACGGGCGTATTCCGGTTATCGCCGGAACGGGCGCGAACGCGACGGCGGAGGCCATTAGCCTGACGCAGCGTTTCAACGACAGCGGCGTTGTCGGTTGCCTGACAGTGACGCCTTACTACAACCGCCCGACTCAGGAAGGTCTGTTCCAGCATTTCAAAGCCATCGCTGAACATACTGACCTGCCGCAAATTCTGTATAATGTGCCGTCCCGTACAGGCTGCGATATGCTGCCGGAAACCGTCGGCCGTCTGGCGAAAGTAAAAAATATTGTCGCAATCAAAGAGGCGACAGGGAACTTAAGTCGGGTTCACCAGATCAAAGAGCTGGTTTCAGACGATTTTATTCTGCTCAGCGGTGATGATGCGACCGGGTTGGACTTCATACAGCTCGGCGGTCATGGCGTGATTTCCGTTACCGCGAACGTTGCGGCGCGTGATATGGCGGAAATGTGCAAACTGGCGGCGGAAGGTCGTTTTGCCGACGCGCGGGTGATTAATCAGCGTCTGATGCCGTTACATAACAAACTATTTGTCGAACCCAATCCGATCCCGGTGAAATGGGCATGTAAGGAGTTGGGACTTGTGGCGACCGATACGCTGCGCTTGCCGATGACGCCGATCACCGATACGGGTCGTGAGATTGTCAAAGCGGCGCTCAAGCATGCCGGTTTGCTGTAAAGTTTAGGGAGATTTGATGGCTTACTCAGTACAAAAGTCGCGCCTGGCCAGGGTTGCGGGTGTTTCGCTCATTATGCTGCTCGCGGCCTGTAGCTCTGACTCGCGCTACAAGCGCCAGGTGAGCGGTGATGAATCCTATCTGGAAGCCGCACCGCTTGCTGAACTTCATGCGCCAGCAGGGATGATTCTGCCGGTAACGACGGGCGACTATAACATTCCGGTGACCAACGGCAGCGGCGCTGTCGGCAAAGCGCTGGACATTCGTCCGCCTGCTCAGCCGTTAGCGCTGGTGACCGGCGCGCGTACCCAGTTTACGGGCGATACCGCAACTTTGCTGGTGGAAAATGGTCGCAATACCAACCTGTGGCCGCAGGTTGTCAGCGTGATTCAGTCCAAAAACTACACGATTGAAAAACGTGATGACGCCAGCCAGACCCTGACGACCGATTGGGTTGAATGGAACCGTCTGGATGAAGACCAGCAGTACCGTGGACGTTATCAAATCTCGGTGAAACCGCAGGGTTATCAGCAGGCTGTAACGGTGAAACTGGTGAATCTGGAACAGGCTGGCAAGCCTGCCGCAGATGCCGCTTCGCTACAGCGTTATAGCGCTGAGATGATGAACGTAATCTCGGCGGGTCTGGATAAAACCGCCACCGACGCTGCGAACGCCGCGCAAAACCGTTCTGCCGCTACGATGGATGTGCAGAGCGCCGCAGATGACACCGGTTTGCCAATGCTGGTCGTCCGTGGGCCGTTCAACGTGGTGTGGCAGCGTCTGCCAGCCGCGCTTGAAAAAGTGGGCATGAAAGTGACCGACAGCACGCGTTCTCAGGGCAGCCTGGCAGTGACCTACAAACCGCTGTCTGACAGCGGCTGGCAGGATCTGGGCGCAACCGATCCGGGGCTGTCGTCCGGCGACTATAAATTGCAGGTGGGCGATTTAGACAACCGCAGTAGCCTACAGTTTATCGATCCGAAGGGGCATACCCTGACGCAGAGCCAGAACGACGCGCTGGTTGCCGTTTTCCAGGCAGCGTTCAGCAAGTAAAAATTGAAGGGCTGGAGCAATCCAGCCCTTTTTTCTGATATGATACGCAAACGTGTGCGTCAGCAGAAAAACGCAATTTTTACCGTAATTTCGCCCCCAGGCTGTAGGTCGGATAAGGCAACGCCGCCATCCGGCAAAGTGTGGCAGAAAATGAATTTTTATCGTTAATTCACACCAGGAGTAATAAAGATGCAAAAGCAAGCTGAGTTGTATCGTGGTAAAGCGAAGACCGTATACAGCACGGAAAACCCGGACCTGTTGGTGCTCGAATTCCGCAATGATACGTCAGCAGGGGATGGCGCGCGCATTGAACAGTTTGATCGCAAAGGGATGGTGAACAACAAGTTTAACCATTTCATCATGACCAAACTGGCAGAAGCGGGCATCCCGACCCAGATGGAGCAGCTGCTGTCCGATACCGAGTGTCTGGTGAAAAAGCTGGATATGGTGCCGGTCGAGTGCGTGGTGCGTAACCGTGCGGCTGGTTCTCCTGGTCAAGCGTCTGGGCATTGAAGAAGGCATCGAACTGAACCCGCCGCTGTTCGACCTGTTCCTGAAAAACGATGCGATGCACGATCCGATGGTCAACGATTCTTACTGCGAAACCTTCGGCTGGGTGAGCAAAGAGAATCTGGCGCGCATGAAAGAGCTGACCTACAAAGCTAACGACGTGCTGAAAAAGCTGTTTGACGATGCCGGTCTGATCCTGGTCGATTTCAAACTGGAGTTTGGTCTGTACAAAGGCGAAGTGGTGCTGGGCGATGAATTTTCCCCGGACGGCAGCCGCCTGTGGGACAAAGAGACGCTGGATAAAATGGACAAAGACCGTTTCCGCCAGAGTCTGGGCGGCCTGATCGAAGCCTATGAAACCGTCGCACGTCGCCTGGGTGTGCAGTTAGATTAATTCTTCCCCCGTCAGCATCAACCGGAGAGTCAACGCTCTCCGGTTTTTCTCTACCACCATTATTCTAATGGTAATCTTGCGCTGAACCGCCTACGATCATCATCATAATGAATAGTATGTTGAGGTGATTATGCGCTGGCAAGGGCGTCGTGAAAGTGACAATGTAGAAGACAGACGCAATAGCTCCGGCGGCCCGTCAATGGGCGGGCCGGGTTTTCGTTTGCCCAGCGGCAAAGGCGGAATTATTCTGCTGATTGTCGTGCTGGTGGCGGGCTATTACGGGGTGGATCTTACCGGTTTAATGACCGGGCAGCCGATTTCTCAGCAGGAAACGACGCGTTCGATCAGTCCAAATGACGACGAGGCCGCGAAGTTTACCTCCGTCATTCTGGCGACCACAGAAGATACCTGGGGCCAGCAGTTTGAGAAAATGGGGCGCACATATCAGCAGCCTAAGCTGGTGATGTACCGTGGCGCGACGCGCACAGGATGCGGTGCGGGCCAGTCCGTGATGGGGCCGTTCTATTGCCCGGCGGATGGCACGGTCTACATCGATCTTTCCTTCTACGATGACATGAAAAACAAAACTGGGCGCGGATGGCGATTTTGCCCAGGGTTACGTTATCGCCCACGAAGTGGGGCACCATGTGCAAAAACTGTTGGGCATCGAACCGAAGGTCCGTCAGCTGCAACAGACCGCATCGCAAGCGGAAGTGAACCGACTCTCCGTACGTATGGAGCTACAGGCGGATTGCTTCGCGGGCGTCTGGGGCACAACATGCAGCAACAGGGCGTGCTGGAATCCGGCGATCTGGAAGAAGCGTTGAATGCGGCGCAGGCGATTGGCGACGATCGTCTGCAACCAACAAAGTCAGGGACGCGTGGTGCCGGACAGCTTCACTCCACGGCACTTCCGAGCAGCGCTATACCTGGTTTAAACGCGGTTTTGATAGCGGCGATCCGGCACAATGTAATACCTTCGGCAAAGGTTTTTAACATACCGGGGCAGGGATGTCTGACAATGACGCATTGCGGGCGCTAACCGCACAAATGGCGCAGGAAAGGGATTCGTCGGCTGCTGGTGCTCAGCGGCGATGCGTCCTGGTGTCGTGAACGGGCGCTGGCGCTGCGAGAAGCATTGGCTGGCGACTGGCTGTGGGTGGCAACCGATGCGCCCGCCGCGCCGCACTGTACGCCGCAGGCGTTACAAACGCTACTGGGACGCGAGTTCCGTCACGCGGTTTTTGATGCGCAGTTGGGGTTTGATGCCTCGGCATTTGCGGCGCTGAGCGGCACGCTGCGAGCCGGAAGCTGGCTGGTGCTGCTGACGCCGCCGTATTCTGCATGGAATCCCGTCCCGATGCGGACTCGCTGCGCTGGAGCGACTGCCCGCAGCCTGTTGCAACGCCACATTTTATCCAGCACCTCAAACGCGTGATGGCCCGTGACGAGCAGACGTTGCACTGGCAGCAGTCTCAACCGTTTTCATGGCCGCGCTTTCCTGCCCGTCCCCACTGGCAACCCGCTACGGGTGAACCGCAGCCTGAGCAGGCCGCGATTTTGCGGCATCTGTTGCGGATGCCGCCCGGCGTGGCCGCCGTTACGGCGGCGCGAGGGCGGGGTAAATCGGCGCTGGCCGGGCAGTTAATTTCGCGGATGAGCGGGACGGCCATTGTAACTGCGCCGTCGAAAGCGGCGACGGACGTGCTGGCGCAGTTTGCCGGTGAGAAATTTCGCTTTCTCGCTCCTGATGCGCTGCTGGCGGGCACGGAAACGGCCGACTGGCTGATTGTCGATGAAGCGGCGGCAATTCCTGCGCCGCTGCTGCATCGCCTGGCGTCGCGTTTTTCACGCATATTATTGACCACCACCGTTCAGGGTTATGAAGGGACGGGACGCGGTTTTCTGCTGAAGTTCTGCGCCCGTTTTCCTCATCTCCGGCGTTTTGAACTGCGACAGCCTGTTCGCTGGGCGCAGGGGTGCCCGCTGGAACAATGGGTCGGCGAAGCGCTGATATTCGACGACGAGGCGTTTGCCTATGCGCCGCAGGGGGCGATTCGGTTCTCCGCTTTTACGCAGGCGCTCTGGCATACCGGGCCGGCGCAGCCGCTGGCGGTGTATCAGCTGCTTTCCGGCGCGCACTACCGCACCTCTCCGCTCGATCTGCGCCGTATGATGGATGCGCCGGGGCAGCATTTTCTCGGCGCTTTTACGGCTGAGCGAGTGGCGGGGGCCGCCTGGCTGGTGGAGGAGGGCGGACTATCGGCCGCGCTGAGCCAGGCCGTGTGGGCGGGCTATCGTCGCCCGCGCGGAAATCTTGTCGCGCAGTCGTTGGCTGCTCATGGCGGCGATCCGCTGGCGGCGACGCTGACCGGGCGTCGGGTGAGCCGCATTGCCGTCCACCCGGCCCGCCAGCGGAAGGGATTGGGCAGCAGCTGATCGCTGAGGCATACGGCGGCGCCAGCCAATGCGACTATCTCTCCGTCAGTTTTGGTTATACCGCCGAACTCTGGCGATTCTGGCAGCGTTGCGGTTTTGTACTGGTGCGGATGGGGAACCACAAGGAGGCGAGCAGCGGCTGTTATACGGCGATGGCTTTGCTGCCCATCAGCGAGGCTGGCGCGCGGCTGGCGCACCGCGAGCACCAGCGTCTGCGCCGGGATGCGGAGATACTGGCTCGCTGGAACGGCGAAGCGATCCCGGTTATCCCGCTGAAAGCGTCTACGCTTAATGATGATGACTGGGATGAACTGGCGGGCTTTGCGTTTGCCCATCGACCGTTGCTCACGTCGTTAGGCAGTCTGAGTCGACTGCTTGAGCGCTGCGAGCTGGCGCTCCCCGCGCTGCGTGGACGCCTGGAGGAGAAGTGCAGCGACGCGAATCTGTGTATCCGGCTGGGTTTGCCTGGGCGTAAAGCGCTGCTTGTCGCCCAGCGCCGGGAAGTCGCCCATGCGCTTACCGCACTGGATGACGAACGGGCGCAGCGGTTACGCGAACGCGTTTTGCAATGGCAATTTTTTCACTAACTCCTTCAATTTCCTGGCATGGTCATTGTGATTAAGCGGCGTAGAATCTGTTCTATCAGTTAAGGAGATCGCCATGAAACATGACCATTTTGTTGTTCAAAGCCCCGATAAACCCGCGAAACAACTGCTGTTGCTGTTTCATGGCGTGGGCGATAACCCGGTCTCAATGGGAGAAATTGGCTCCTGGTTCGCACCGTTGTTTCCAGAGGCGCTGGTGGTCAGCATTGGCGGCGCGGAACCTTGTGGCCCGGCGCCTGGGCGTCAGTGGTTTTCGGTTCAGGATGTGACGGAAGAGAACCGCCAGGCGCGGGTTGATGCGATTATGCCGGTGTTTATCGAGACGGTTCGCTACTGGCAGAAACAGAGCGGCGTTGGGCCGGAGGCTACCGCGCTGATTGGGTTTTCTCAGGGGGCGATTATGTCTCTTGAAAGCATCAAAGCCGAGCCGGGTCTGGCATCGCGCGTGATTGCTTTCAACGGACGCTACGCCAGCTTGCCGGAAACCGCCACGACCGCCACAACGGTACATTTGATTCACGGCGGTGAAGACCGGGTGATTGAGTTATCTCATGCGGTTGCCGCACAGGAAGCGTTAGTCCGTGCCGGAGGCCGATGTGACGCTGGATATCGTCGAGGATTTAGGCCATGCGATTGACGATCGCAGTATGCAGTTTGCGCTTGACCATTTGCGCTATACCGTGCCGAAACACTACTTTGATGAAGCGTTGAGCGGCGGTAAGCCGAATGATGATGATATTATCGAAATGATATAAGCCGGAACTGAACCGTAGGCCGGATAGGGCGAAGCCGCCATCCGGCATTCAGACGGTATGTTGCCTGATGGCGACACGCTTATCAGGCCTACAGGTTTATCTGACTATTTCTTTGGCTGATCTTTCTTCGGCCAGTCGTCGTCATCGTCCCACTTATCGTTAAAATCACGATGCGGGGGCAGCTCTGGTTTATTGGCGAGGAATTTTTTGTGATCGACCCGCTTGAGGTCTTTGATCACATTGATCAGTACGCCCACCAAAAACACCAGCACCAGAATCCACCAATATTTTGCCAGCCAGTCCATGCTTATTTCCTCTTACAGGAACACGCGTCAGGCGACGAGTTGTTCCATGATACGTTGATACATGCGGGCAAGCAGTTGCAGATCGGCTGCATTAACACATTCATTAATTTTATGAATGGTGGCGTTGACCGGCCCGAGTTCGACTACCCTGGCCCCCATACGCGCAATAAAGCGCCCGTCGGACGTTCCACCCGTAGTGAGTAACTGCGGTTTTTATCTCATTATAGTGCTCAATGGCGTTCACCACCGCATCCACCAGCTTGCCGCGCGCCGTCAGGAACGGCTGGCCGGAAAGCCACCAGTCCACCGTGTAGCGTAATTGATGTTTATCCAGCAGCGCGTGAACGCGCTCTTTGAGAGTCTCATCGGTCAGCTCGGTGCTGAAGCGGAAATTGAACTGAATAAACAGCTCGCCCGGAATGACGTTATTGCTGCCGGTGCCGGCCTGAATGTTGGCAATCTGCATACTGGTCGCCGGGAAAAATTCATTTCCCCTGATCCCACTCGATCGCCACCAGTTCATTCAGCATCGGCGCTGCGCGATGCACCGGGTTATCCGCCAGATGGGGATAAGCGACGTGCCCCTGCACACCGTGGATCGTCAGGTTACAGGTCAGCGACCCGCGACGGGCCATTCTTGACCACATCACCGACGATTTCAGTGCTGGACGGTTCGCCGACCAGGCAATAATCCAGACGTTCGTTACGCGCCATCAGCGTTTCGACCACCTTCACGGTGCCGTTTTTCGCGCTGGCTTCTTCATCCGAGGTGATAAGGAACGCCAGACGCCCCTGATGATCTGGATGCTGGGCGACAAAACGTTCAGCCGCAACGACCATCGCCGCCAGAGAGCCTTTCATGTCTGCCGCACCACGGCCAAACAGCATTCCGTCGCGGATTGTCGGTTCAAAAGGCGGGTTGATTCCAGCGATCGACATCACCCGCTGGTACGACATCGGTATGCCCGGCAAAGGCCAGCGTTTCGCCTTGTCCGCGCCATGCCCAAAAATTCTGTGTATCGCCAAAATCCATATGCTCAACGGTAAAACCGATTGCACGCAGGCGTTCAATCATTAACGCCTGGCATCCTGCGTCATCTGGACTCAGGGAAGGGCGGCGAATAAGCTGCTGTGTCAGCTCAATAACCGGGCACGACATAGACTACACCTCATCAAAAAACTGCTGATAACTGGACTCGCTAAAACCCAGCAGCATAGGCTTCCCCGGTCGCGCAGAGCAATGGGCGTTTGATAATTGCTGGCATTTCAGTCATTAATGCTGCGGCGGACGCCGCATCCGTGATGCCGTTTACGCGTGGGCTTCATCAAGTTTACGCCATGTCGTTCCGCGCGTATTCAGCAAGGGCTGCCAGCCTGACTCCGCAATAAACGTATTCAATAACGCGGCATCGATTCCGTCTGCGCGGTAATCGTGAAAGCGGTAGTCAATACCGTGAGCCTCCAGCCAGCGTCGCGCCTTTTTAATCGTGTCACAATTTTTGATGCCGTAGACGGTGATCATGTTGAATCCTTTTACGCGAATTACGAATAATTAAGCAATATTATCGTGGTATCCGTCAGTGCGGAACTGCCATATACCGGTTATTTATCATGACATAATAAACGGTAAATATAACATTGTTGAACTCTTGTGAATAATAATTCTGAAATGTTGCTTAATAAGCATCTCATCGGGAAGTATAAATCCAGCGAACTGCAATAGGCTGTTTATTAACTGAAATGAGCGTGGTTTTCAGAAGTGGATTAATGTTTCAAAATATTGGCAGTAAGTCACATAAAATTTATGGTTACAGGGTCATAGTAATGCCATGGACCCCATTCACCGGAGGATGTAATCACTGCAATCGGTTAAATTATCTTCTCTTGAGGATAATGTTTTCGTAGAATAGCCATAATAATAAGAGAGGTTGTTATGATTGAACGTGAACTGGGGAACTGGAAAGATTTTATCGAAGTTATGCTTCGCAAATAAATTTCTGGAAGATATCCTGATCCTGAAAAGGATAAGAAAAAGGCGACTCAAAGTAAGTCGCCTTTTTTGTGTCTTATTCCGGCTTCGGTTTCAGCGGGAAGCGGCGACGCACCAGCACAAAGAACAGCGGTACGAAGTAAATCGCCAGGATGGTGGCGGAGATCATCCCGCCCATGACGCCTGTCCCGACGGCATGCTGGCTCCCGGAACCCGCCCCCGTTGCTAATCGCCATCGGCAGCACCCCGAAAATAAAGGCCAGAGAGGTCATCAGAATTGGGCGTAAACGCTGGCGGCAGGCATGCAGCGTGGCATCCAGCAGATCGTGGCCTTTCTCGTTCATCTCATTGGCGAATTCGACAATCCAGGATTGCGTTTTTCGCGGAAAGGCCGATCACCGTTAGCAACCCGACCTGGAAGTAAACGTCATTTTCCAGGCCGCGCATCCAGGTGGCGAGCAGCGCGCCAATGACGCCCAGCGGCACCACCAGCATAACCGAGAACGGCACCGACCAGCTTTCATACAGCGCGGCCCAGGCACAGGAAAACGACCAGCAGCGAAATGGCGTACAGCGCAGGCGCCTGCGCGCCAGAGAGGCGTTCCTGATAAGACATCGCCGTCCATTCAAGCCCAAACCCCGTTGGCAACTGGCGAACCAGCGACTCCATTACATCCATTGCCGTACCGGTACTGACGCCAGGCGCCGCTTCGCCGACAATCTCGACCGCCGAGTAGCCGTTATAGCGCTCCAGACGCGGAGAGCCCGTTTCCCAGCGTGACGTCGCAAAGGCGGAGAAAGGCACCATGCCGCCGTCTTTATTACGCACATACCAGAGATTGATATCGTCCGGCAGCATGCGGTATTTCGCCGCCGCCTGTACATAGACCTTCTTCACGCGACCCCGGTCCATAAAGTCATTGACGTAACTGGAGCCCCATGCGGTTTGCAGCGTGTCATTGATGTCGTCGATAGAGACGCCCAACGCCTGGGCTTTGCGCTGATCGATATCAATTTGCAACTGCGGACTGTCGTCCAGACCATTGTGACGCACGCGGGTCAGCGAACTGTCCTGCGCCGCCAGCTCAATCAACCGATCGCGCGCGGCCATTAAGGCATCGTGACCGGCGCCCGCGTGGTCCTGAAGTTCCATATCAAACCCTGCGGAACTGCCCAGACCGCTGATTGCCGGTGGACTGCTGGCGTAAACGCGCGCTTCTTTAATCTTGTTAAAGGCTTTCGTGGCGCGTTCAATAATGGCAAAACGAGGTGCCGGTCGTGGCGTTGCGTTCGTCCCAGTCTTTTAAGCGGACAAACATGCGCGCCACGTTTTGACCGTTCCCGCCAGGCCCCGATCCCACCGTCGAGAAGACGGACATGACGTTGTCTTTCTCCTGGGGTGAAGTAATATTTTTCAACTTCCTGCACCACTTTTAAGGTCTGCTGCTGCGTGGAGCCGCTTGGCAACTGTACTGAGGTAATAAACATCCCGCGATCTTCCTGCGGCAAGAAGGAGGTCGGCAGACGCAGGAACAGCACCACCATCGCGCCGAGCAACAGAACGTAGATCAGTATCCAGCGCAGGCTGCGATGCAGGATCTTCGCAACGCCTTTCTCGTAGCGTTCAGCGTTGCGGTTGAACGTCCGGTTAAACCAGCCGAAGAAGCCTTTCTGTCCGTGATGCTCGCCTTTGTGCAGGGGTTTTAGCAGCCGTGGCGCACAGGGCGGGCGTCAGGATCATCGCCACCAGCCACGGAGAGCACCATCGCGGCGACAATCGTGATGGAGAACTGGCGATAGATAGCCCCGGTCGTACCGCCAAAGAAAGCCATCGGCACAAATACGGCTGACAGCACCATCGCGATACCGACCAGCGCCCCTTGTATCTGCCCCATCGATTTTCTGGTGGCTTCGCGCGGTGAAAGACCTTCCTCGCTCATGATGCGCTCGACGTTTTCCACCACCACGATGGCGTCATCGACCAGCAGGCCGATCGCCAGCACCATCGCGAACATCGTCAGCGTGTTAATGCTGTAGTCGAAGGCATACAGGACGGAGAATGTCCCCATCCAATACCACCGGTACGGCGATAGTGGGGATCAACGTGGCGCGGAAGTTTTGCAGGAACAGGTACATCACCAGGAAACACCAGCGCGATGGCTTCCAGCAGGGTTTTCACCACATCGATAATCGAGGCTTTGACGAAGGGAGGTGGTTTCATACGCCACCTTATACTCAGACCGTGCGGGAAGTATTCGGCCAGCTCGTCCAGGCGGTTAAGCACCAGTTTGGCGGTTTCCATTTCGTTGGCGCCAGAGGCCAGTTTTACCCCCCAGACCGGAGGCCGGATTACCGTTGAAGCGGCTGAGATAATCATATTTTTCAGCGCCCATTTCGACGGTCGCCACATCGCCCAGCTTGACCTCTGAACCATCCTGGTTGACGCGCAGCGTGATATCACGAAACTGCTCGGGCGTTTGCAGCAGCGACTGGGCGTTGATTGTCGCATTGAGCGCCTGCCTGTCGACCGAAGGCGTGCCGCCAAGCTGCCCGACGGCAATTTGCGCGTTCTGTGATTCGATAGCATCCGTGACATCTTTTGCGGTCATCTGGTAGCTGTTGAGTTTGGCCGGGTCCAGCCAGATACGCATCGAATATTGCGAACCGTAGGCATCGATATCCCCCACGCCGTTTACGCGGCTGAGCGGGTCCTGATATTACTGGCGACATAGTCGGCGATGTCCTGTTTATCCATTGAGCCGTCGGTGGAGACAAACGCAATGGTCAGGATGTTGGTGTCCCCGGTTTTACGGACCGTGACGCCCTGGTTCTGTACCGCCTGCGGCAATTTACGCATTGCCGATTGCAGCTGGTTTTGTACCTGCTGGACGGCTTCATCGGGGTCGGTTCCGGCCACAAAACTGAGCGTCACCGTTGCCTGGCCCGTCCCGCTGCTTTGCGACGACATATACATCAGATTATCGAGGCCGGTCATATTCTGTTCGATAACCTGAGTGACGGTATTTTCCAGCGTCTGCGCGGATGCCCCCGGATAATTCGCGGTAATGCGGACGTTTGGCGGCGCCAGGTCGGGATATTGCTCTACGGGCAAAGAGAGAATGGCCAGGGTTGCCCGTCAGACACAACAGGATTGCCAGCACCCAGGCAAAAATGGGGCGATCGATAAAGAAATTCGCCATTAAAGGAGGACCTCGTGTTTCTGCGTATAATTATTGGGTATGACCTGCTTCACTGTAGCGGCAAGGTACGTGTCAAACGTGGAGAAAAAAAGAAGATAATGTAAATTATCATGCACGTTTACAGCATACATTTTGTGCCAGTGCCGCCCTGTCTGTATTCCCGCCGTGCGGTGCTTTGCCGTTCTTTACGCTAATTGACCCTCTTCATCTTCCGATGAGCGAAAACTGATGCTGACCAGCGTCCCGCCCCCTGACGGTTGCGAGAAATTCAGCGTGCCGCTAAGTCTTTCCGCACGCTCGCGCATAATGTTCAGACCGTAGTGCCCCGTTGGTTCGTTCGGTTCGCCAATACCGACGCCGTTATCCCGAATATAGACCGTATGGTTGCCGTCGGGGGCGGTGACGCAGCTAACGGCGATCTCCGTGGCGCTGGCGTGTTTAATCGCATTCAGCACCGCCTCGCGAACGATTTGTAACAGGTGCACCTGCATTTGCGCATCCAGCGCCAGCGTCGGTAAACGGCAATCCAGCGTCAGTTTCGCGGAGGTCTGGCTTTGCAGGGTATCCAGCATTTCATGCAGCGCAGAAGGTAAGTCGGCCTGCTGTAACGTCAGGCGGAAGGTGGTCAGCAGCTCGCGCAACTGACGATAAGCGTCGTTCAGCGCCCGGGAGAAATCCGCCATGATGCTTTGCGCGGGGAGATTATCTTCTGGAATTGAGCGCTTCAGCAGCGTCAACTGAATGCGCAAATAGGAGAGCACCTGCGCCAGTGAGTCATGCAGCTCGCGGGCGATAGTCGCGCGCTCTTCCATCAGCAGCAGTTGCTGGAAATGTTTTTGCGCCTGATTAAAGTACAAACCGCGCCCCAGCATGGTCGATACGCTGTGCAGCAGCGGGGTGGAGGCGCTGACGTTGGGGCTTTGCCAGTGCAGTTCGCCGTAGACCGTTTCCTGCATCGTGACCGGCAGTATCTGCATGGGCAAATCAGCGCTTTCCGCTCCTTCGCTGATCCGCCAGTTATCGCCCACGGTTAATTCCAGATAGTACGCGGCGTCATGTTCGCGGACGATCTGTAAAATATGGCGGAAACAGTGAACGTCGATTTGGCTGGTATTGAGCGCCTGTGAGCACTGGTACAGCACTTCCAGACGGCGGTTGGCTTCGTGCAGATCGTGGGTTTTTTCTTCTACCGAAGCTTCGAGAGAGCGGTACAGCTTATGCAACTCGCTCGACATCTGGCTAAACGTTTTGGCCAGCAGCCCCAGCTCATTCGGCAAGTGGGTATTTAGCGGCGGGATGTCGAACTGACCATGTTCAATGTGCTGGCTGGCGGCGACCAGCTGGTTAAGCGGCTGGACTACCTGCTGGCGAATCCGCCGCAGGGTGAAAAAGACCAGCGTGAAGATCCCGATGCCGCCCGCCAGCGATATGCCGACCACCAGCATCACCTTGCGCTCGGCATAGTGTTGCAGCGCCAGAACGAAGAGATCGATCTGATCGACATAGTTATTAATATTGGCGCGATACCACTTTATATCCGCATCCACCAGTCTCGTGTTCATCTCCAGCCAGTTCGCATGCAGTTGCCCGTAACGGCTTTTAACCGTCTGCGGGACGTACCAGGCGTTCAGGTTACTTAACGCGGGAGAGTTGAGCGCTTGCTGAAAAAGCTGACGGTGCGCGTTCAATTGCGGACTGCCGCTTTGCAGATCGTAACCCAGTCGGTAGCTCTGCATACGCAGTGAACCGGCCACGTTAATGGCCTCGGCATCCCGCAAACTGCTCGCCAGCGTCAGCAGGGCGATACCGGTTGAGAGAATCGACAGCAGCACAATGTAAAAAAAGGCCCGGGCCAGGCTGGCCGAGACAGGGCGTTTGACGACCACGCGCGTAATCCCCGAAAAATATGCTCACAGTGAACGGATAAATATTGGCAAGTGTAACTGAAACGCAATTTCACCAGCGATGAAATAAATTGATCTGCCACAGGTTCTGGATAAATAGTTGTGCGTCCTGGGCAAATGAACATTGCCGACCCCTTCGGCGTCGGTTAATAACATTCATATAAAGAATAAGGTTTTTGCCACCAAAACAGAAGGACGCCATGAATCGTTTTATTATGGCCAATAGCCAACAGTGCCTGGGATGCCATGCCTGTGAGGTCGCTTGCGTAATGGCCCACAATGATGAGCAACACGTACTGCACCAGCGGCATTTTCAGCCCCGAATTACGGTGATCAAACATCAGCATCAGCGCAGCGCGGTAACCTGCCACCACTGCGAGGATGCGCCTTGTGCCAGGAGTTGCCCAAATGGCGCAATCCGTCATGTCAAAGACAGCGTTCAGGTCAACCAGCAAAAATGTATCGGCTGTAAATCCTGCGTGGTTGCCTGTCCCTTCGGCACAATGCAGATAATCCTCACGCCAACAGGCCAGGATCAGGTCAAAGCCACGGCGCACAAATGCGATTTGTGTCTGGATCGCGAAGGCGGCCCGGCCTGTGTTGAAAACTGCCCGGCAGATGCGTTGCAATTGGTAACGGAAGCGTCGCTGACCCGGCTGTCGAAAGCGCGGCGTCTGCGCACCGCGCGTCAGGAAAATCAGCCCTGGCATGCCTGTGCGACGGGAGTCACTCCTGGTGCGCTCAATAAAGTCGAACAGATGCGGGCGACGCCCCCACGCGGCGAGCCGGATAAGCTGGCGATTGACGCGCGAAAAACCAGCTTTGATGAAATCTACCTGCCGTTTCGTACCGCGCAGGCTGAACGCGAAGCGGCCCGTTGCCTGAAGTGCGGTGAACACAGTATCTGCGAGTGGACGTGTCCGCTGCACAACCATATTCCGCAGTGGATTGAGCTGGTAAAAGCGGGAAACATTGACGATGCGGTGGCGCTGTCGCACCAGACTAACTGCCTGCCGGAAATTACCGGGCGCGTATGCCCGCAGGACAGGCTGTGCGAAGGCGCCTGTACGGTGCGCGATGAGTATGGCGCGGTGACGATCGGTAATATTGAACGCTACATTTCCGACCGGGCGCTGGACAAAGGCTGGCGGCCAGACCTGAGCGGCGTTCAGCAGCAGGATAAACGTGTGGCGATTATTGGCGCGGGCCCGGCCGGGCTGGCCTGCGCAGATGTGCTGGCGCGTCATGGCGTGAGCACGACCGTGTTCGATCGCCACCCTGAAATTGGCGGCCTGCTGACCTTTGGCATTCCCTCTTTTAAGCTGGATAAATCACTGCTGGCGCGCCGTCGCGAAATCTTCAGCGCGATGGGAATTCATTTTGAACTGAACTGCGAAGTCGGCAAAGACGTCAGGCTGGCGTCGCTGCTGGATGAGTACGATGCGGTTTTTGTCGGCGTCGGCACATACCGTTCCATGGAAGGCCGACCTGCCAAACGAAGATGCGCCGGGGGGTATATTGATGCGCTGCCGTTCCTGATTGCCAACACGAAACAGGTTATGGGGCTGGATGAATTGCCTGACGAACCTTTTATCGACACCGCCGGGCTTAATGTTGTGGTGCTGGGCGCGGCGATACCGCGATGGACTGCGTGCGTACCGCGCTGCGTCATGGCGCAAGCCAGGTGACCTGCGCATATCGTCGCGACGAGGCAAATATGCCGGGGTCGAAAAAAGAGGTAAAAAACGCGCGGGAAGAGGGGGCGAACTTTGAATTTAACGTACAGCCGGTTGAGCTGGTGCTGAATGCCGACGGTTGCGTCAGCGGCGTGCGTTTTTTACGTACTCAGCTTGGCGAACCCGATGCGCAGGGGCGTCGCCGCCCGATGCCCATCGCGGGCAGCGAGTTTGTCATGCCCGCTGATGCGGTAATTATGGCGTTTGGTTTTCATCCGCATGGTATGCCGTGGCTGGAGGCGCACGGTGTGAAAGTGGACGACTGGGGGCGCATTGCGGCAAATGTCGAAAGCGCGTTCCGTTACCAGACCAGTAATCCTAAAATCTTCGCGGGCGGTGACGCCGTGCGCGGCGCCGATCTGGTGGTGACGGCGATGGCGGAAGGGCGTCACGCCGCGCAGGGGATTATTCAGTGGCTGGGGATCATGCAAACCGGATAAGTCTCCATTCGGCGCGAGCAGCATGATAGCGCGCAGACAAAACCGGCCTTGCGGCGTAAGATTACCTGTCTTCTTACGCTGTGGAGCCGGTATGTCGCAAAAAATTACTCTCATCAAAGACAAAGTTCTCTCTGATAACTACTTTATCCTGCGCAATATTACCTACGATCTGACCCGTAAAAATGGCGATGTGATTCGCCATAAGCGCGAGGTTTACGATCGCGGCAATGGCGCAACGATCCTGCTGTATAACCGCGAAAAACAGACCGTGGTGCTCATCCGCCAGTTTCGCGTCGCCACCTGGGTGAACGGCAATGAAAGCGGCCAGTTGATAGAAACCTGCGCCGGGCTGCTGGATAACGACGAGCCGGAAGCGTGCATTCGCAAAGAAGCGATTGAAGAGACCGGCTATGAAGTGGGTGAGGTGCGTAAACTGTTTGAGTTATATATGTCGCCTGGCGGCGTGACGGAACTGATTCACTTCTTCATTGCAGAATACAGCGACAGCCAGCGGGCAAACGCAGGCGGCGGTGTGGAAGATGAAGATATTGAGGTACTGGAACTGCCATTAACACAGGCGCTGGCGATGATCAAAACCGGTGAGATACGAGACGGTAAGACCGTGTTATTGCTCAATTATTTGCATTCTTCCTCGCTAATGGATTGATAAATAAGGTTTATATTTCTTTACATAATGATGCCGCTATCCGACAAATCTGATTGAGCCACAGGAGTCGCGCAAGGAAGATACCGCCTAAAGCCGTTTCGTTTTTCTTCTGGGGTTGTACCGTCCATGCGCAATCGCGTTATTTTCGTTTTCCTGCTCGGCCTGCTGCCGACGTCGCTGACGTGGGCGGCGCCAGCGCAGCAGACTTTTTCTGACTGGCAGGTCACCTGTAACAATCAGAACTTTTGCGTGGCGCGTAATACCGGCGAACATCGCGGGCTGGTGATGACGTTAAGCCGCAGCGCCGGGGCGCATACCGATGCGGTACTTCGCATTGATTTGGGGGGGGCTGACCTCGCCCGGTGCGAAAGAGGCGGAGATTGCGCCGCGTCTGCTGCTGGATGAAAAACCGCTGCCGCTAAATGCCGGGCAATGGCGTATCACGCCCTGGCATCTGATGACGGGACGACACCGCCACCATTGCCGCGTTTTTACAGACCATTCAGGAAGCCCAGGCGATTACCCTGAAAAAGGGAAAACAGACGATTTCTCTGGTGGGGCTTAAAGCTGCGCTGTTGTTTATCGACGCACAGCAAAAACGCGTTGGCAGCGAAACGGCGTGGATTGATAAAGGGAATGATCCGCCGCTCAGCGTGCCGCCCGCGCCAGCGCTGAAAGGCGTGGCTATCGTCAACCCAACGCCGACGCCGCTCTCTTATGATGAACGCAACGATCTGCTGGATTACGGTAACTGGCGGATGAACAGTATTCACTGCTCGCTTGACCCGATGCGCCGGGAAGTGCGCGTCGCGGCCCTGACCGATGACAAAGCCCTGCTGATGATCGGTTGCGAAGCCGGAGCCTATAATACGGTCGATCTCGCGTGGATTGTCTCACGCAAAAAACCATTCGCCTCCCGCGCTGTACGGTTGCGTTTGCCCTTTAACTCCGGGGCTGAAAGCAATGATATGGAGCTGATGAACGCGGTTTTTGACGAGAAATCCCGGGAATTAATCACGCTGGCAAAAGGGCGTGGGTTGGCCGATTGCGGTATCCAGACGCGCTGGCGTTTTGACGGCCAGCGTTTTCGTCTGGTGCGTTATGCCGAAGAGCCAAGCTGCGATAACTGGCATGGGCCAGATGCCTGGCCCACGTTGTGGATCACACGTTAGGGGCGCCCGGTGGCGCTAACGCTTACCGGGCCTACGGGCCATTTTGTAGGCCGGATAAGACGCATCGCGTCGCCATCCGGCTTCCGACCCACTCATCCATTTTCACGCTTTAAGCACCTTATGCGCTTTTTCGACGATATTCTCGACCGTAAAGCCGAAATAAGGGAACAGTTTTTCGGCCGGGGCCGATTCGCCATATCCCGTCATCCCGACAATCGCGCCTTTCAGCCCGACATATTTGTACCAGTAGTCGGCAATGCCTGCCTCAATCGCCACGCGAGCGGCAACGTTCGACGGCAGCACGGATTCGCGATACGCCTCATCCTGAGCATCAAAAATATCCGTCGAAGGCAGGGACACCACCCGGACGTTATGGCCTTCTCCGGTTAGCTTTTCCGCCGCCAGCAGAGTGATTTCCATTTCAGACCCGGTAGCAATCAGGATTACATCCGGCTTACCGCCGCTGTCTTTCAGCACATAACCACCACGGGCGATCTCCTTCACCTGCTCCGGGGTACGCTCCACCTGCGCCAGATTCTGCCTTGAGAGAATCAGCGCCGTCGGGCCGGTATGGCGCTCAACCGCCAGCTTCCAGCCGACTGCCGCCTCAACCTGATCGCACGGACGCCAGGTGCTGAAATTTGGCGTCAGACGCAGGCTGGCCAGTTGCTCCATGGCCTGGTGCGTCGGCCCATCTTCACCCAGCCCGATAGAGTCGTGGGTATAAACCATGACTCTGCCGGGCTTTCATCAACGCCGCCATTCGCGCCGCGTTACGGGCGTATTCCACAAACATCAGGAAGGTCGCGGTGTAAGGCACGAATCCGCCGTGGTGGGCAATGCCGTTGGCAATGGCCGTCATACCAAATTCGCGCACGCCGTAGTGAATGTAATTCCCGGCCGGATCTTCTTTCAGCGACGTCGAACCTTTCCAGATAGTCAGGTTACTGGGCGCGAGATCCGCCGAGCCGCCGAGCAGTTCCGGCAGTATTGGGCCGTAGGCGTTCAGCGTATTTTGCGATGCCTTGCGGGTGGCGATTTTGGCCGGGTTGGCCTGCAATTCAGCAATGTATTTTCGCGTCGTGGTTTCCCAGGACTCTGGCAACTCGCCGCGCATTCGTCGGGTAAACGCTCTTGCCAGATCGGGATACGCTTTCTGATACGCCGCGAACTTCTCCTGCCATGCCTGCTGCGCTTTTTCACCTTTTTCACGCGCATCCCAGGCACGGTAAATCTCTTTCGGGATCTCAAAAGCAGGGTGATGCCAGCCCAGTTTCTGGCGGGTCAGCGCCACCTCTTCTTCTCCCAGCGCCGCGCCGTGAGACTCCTCTTTCCCGGCTTTATTCGGTGAGCCGAAGCCGATTACCGTCCGGCAAATAATCAACGACGGTTTGTCTTTCACACTCTGCGCTTCAAGAATCGCTTTCTTCACGGCTTCGGGATCGTGGTCCGTCGATCTCATGCACTACATGCCAGTGATACGCTTCGAACCGTTTGGCGGTATCGTCGGTAAACCAGCCTTCGGTTTCGCCATCAATTGAGATGCCGTTGTGATCGTAGAAGCCGATTAGCTTGCCCAGCCCCAGCGTACCCCGCCAGCGAGCAGACTTCGTGCGAAATCCCCTCCATCAGGCAGCCATCGCCCATAAAGACATACGTGTAGTGATCGACGATGTCATGATCGGGCTGATTAAACTGCGCGGCCAGCGTGCGTTCGGCAATCGCCAGACCGACGGCATTCGCCAGTCCCTGACCTAATGGCCCGGTGGTGGTTTCAAACGCCTGGCGTATAGCCGATTTCCGGGTGTCCCGGCGTTTTTGAATGGAGCTGACGGAAGTTTTTCAGCTCCTCGATTGGCAGATCGTAGCCGGTCAGGTGCAGCAGGCTGTAGAGCAGCATTGGACGCGTGGCCGTTGGAAAGAATAAAGCGATCGCGGTCATACCAGGTGGGGGTCGGTCGGGTTGTGGCGGAGAAAATCATTCCACAGCACTTCGGCAATATCCGCCATGCCCCATCGGCGCGCCGGGATGACCGGAATTGGCTTTTTGTACGGCATCCATACTGAGCGCACGAATGGCATTGGCAAGGTCTTTTCGGGACATAAATCACTCCGTGGCAAGGTTTACAGTTTGGCGGCGAGCAGGTCTTCCAGTTTGCGTTGGTCAACGGCGAACAGGCGGATACCTTCCGACAGTTTCTCAACGGCCATCGCGTCCTGATTATGTTCCCAGCGGAATTCCGCTTCGGTCATCGGGGTCGGGCGATGGAACGTCTGCGATGACGGCACCAGTTTGCGGATCACCGGCTCTTCTTTTTCTTGTAGCGCTTTCAGTAGGTTGGGAGAAATGGTCAGGCGGTCGCAGCCTGTCAGCGCCAGGATTTGCTCGGTGCGACGGAAACTGGCCCCCATGACGATGGTTTCGTAGCGGTGACGTTTGAAGTAGTCATAGATATTACGTACCGATTTCACCCCCGGATCTTCTTCCACGACGTAGGGGTCCATCGGGCTGTGCGCCTGATACCAGTCATAGATACGCCCGACAAACGGCGAAACCAGAAAAACGCCCGCTTCCGCGCCAGGCGCGCGCCTGTGCAAAAGAGAACAGCAGCGTCAGGTTACAGTTGATGCCTTCTTTCTCCAGCTCTTCCGCCGCCCGTATCCCTTCCCAGGTTGACGCGAGCTTAATTAAAATGCGCGATTTTTCCACGCCCTGCTGCTGGTAGAGGTCAACCAGGTGGCGGGCCTTCTGCATACTTTTTTCTTTATCGAAGGATAAGCGCGCGTCCACTTCCGTAGAGACCCGTCCGGGGACGATTTTCAGAATTTCCGCACCGAAATTGACGGCCAGTTTATCGCTGGCCTCGGCGACCTGTTGCTCCTGGGTTTTACCGCGTTTCTTGCCCCAGGCGATCGCGTCATCAATCAAATGGCTGTATTGCGCAAGGCCAGCCGCTTTTAGCAGCAGCGAGGGATTGGTGGTGGCGTCCTGAGGCTGATAATGGGCGAATGGATTCGATATCGCCGCTGTCTGCCACGACAGTGGTGAATTGTTTGATGCCGTCTAACTGGTTCATAGGAAATACTCCTTGAAAAGTAAAGCGTTAGGTGAGTGCGTTGATTCACACTTCTGAGAAATTCATGCAGTACACAACAAAAAAAGCATAGCAGACAGGCATGGTAATGCGGGTTTAAGCGGGTAACATGGATGCTATAAATTGATAACAAATTCTTTCTTTGAGTAGTGAGAGTATGGCTACCTTCAAAGTTTATGCCGCGCAGGGAGGTGATAATGTGCGGCGCAACCAGAGGTTACCCGCGCCACTTTTTTGATCGATACGTGAAAGGAACAACAAGATGGATGACCAATTAAAACAAAGCGCCCTCGATTTCCACGAATTTCCCGTTCCAGGTAAAATCCAGGTTTCCCCGACCAAGCCCCTTGCCACACAGCGCGATCTGGCGCTGGCCTATTCGCCAGGCGTAGCGGCGCCGTGTCTTGAAATTGAAAAAGACCCGCTGGCGGCTTACAAATACACCGCTCGCGGCAATCTGGTCGCGGTGGTCTCTAACGGAACGGCGGTACTCGGCCTGGGCAACATCGGCGCGCTGGCCGGTAAACCGGTAATGGAAGGTAAGGGCGTTCTGTTTAAGAAATTCGCGGGCATCGACGTGTTTGATATTGAAGTCGACGAACATAACCCGGATAAATTCATTGATGTCGTTGCCGCGCTGGAGCCGACGTTCGGCGGGATTAACCTCGAAGATATTAAAGCGCCTGAATGTTTCTATATCGAGCAGAAACTGCGTGAGCGCATGAATATTCCGGTATTCCATGATGACCAGCACGGAACGGCGATTATCAGCACCGCCGCGATTCTTAACGGCCTGCGCGTGGTGGAAAAAAATATCTCTGACGTGCGGATGGTGGTTTCCGGTGCAGGGGCGGCGGCAATCGCCTGTATGAACCTGCTGGTGGCGTTGGGGATGCAGAAACACAATATCGTGGTCTGTGACTCGAAAGGCGTTATCTATAAAGATCGCGAACCCAACATGGTGGAGACCAAAGCGGCCTATGCGGTGGTGGATGACGGCAAACGCACGCTGGATGACGTGATTGACGGGGCGGACATTTTCCTGGGCTGTTCCGGCCCGAAAGTGCTGACCCAGGAGATGGTGAAAAAAATGGCGCGTGCGCCGATGATCCTGGCGCTGGCGAACCCGGAGCCGGAAATTCTGCCGCCGCTGGCGAAAGAAGTGCGTTCAGACGCCATCATTTGTACCGGACGTTCCGACTATCCGAACCAGGTCAACAACGTGCTCTGCTTCCCGTTCATCTTCCGTGGCGCGCTGGATGTCGGCGCAACCGCGATCAACGAAGAGATGAAACTGGCGGCGGTACACGCCATTGCCGAACTGGCGCACGCCGAACAAAGTGAAGTGGTCGCTTCCGCCTATGGCGATCAAGATTTGAGCTTCGGCCCGGAATACATCATTCCAAAACCGTTCGACCCGCGCCTGATTGTGAAGATTGCGCCTGCCGTGGCGAAAGCGGCGATGGACTCCGGCGTGGCAACGCGGCCGATCGCTGATTTCGATGCCTACATCGATAAGCTGACCGAATTTGTCTACAAAACCAACCTGTTCATGAAGCCAATTTTCTCTCTGGCCCGTAAGCGCCGAAGCGCGTAGTGCTGGCGGAAGGGGAAGAGGCGCGTGTCCTGCATGCGACGCAGGAGCTGATTACGTTAGGTCTGGCGAAACCGATCCTGATTGGTCGCCCGAGCGTGATCGAAATGCGTATTCAGAAGCTGGGGCTACAGATCAAATCGGGTGTGGATTTCGAGATCGTCAACAATGAATCCGATCCGCGCTTCAAAGAGTACTGGGGTGAATACTATAAGATCATGAAACGCCGTGGTGTGACGCAGGAACAGGCGCAGCGGGCGGTGATCAGCAATACCACGGTGATTGGCGCGATCATGGTTCTGCGCGGTGAAGCGGATGCGATGATCTGCGGCACCATCGGCGAATACCACGAACACTTCAGCGTGGTGCAGGAACTGTTTGGCTACCGTGAGGGCGTCCACGCGGCGGGGGGCGATGAACGCCTTGCTGTTGCCGAGCGGCAACACCTTTATCGCCGACACCTATGTCAATGACGACCCGACGCCGGAGCAACTGGCGGAAATTACGTTAATGGCTGCGGAAACGGTGCGCCGCTTTGGTATTGGAGCCGAAGGTGGCGCTGTTGTCGCACTCCAATTTTGGTTCGTCTAAGTCGGTCGCTGCTTGCAAAATGCGTCAGACGCTGGAGTTAGTACGCGAGCGCGCGCCTGAGCTGATGATCGACGGCGAAATGCACGGTGATGCCGCGCTGGTCGAAAGTATTCGCAACGACAGGATGCCGGACAGCCCGCTGAAAGGAGCGGCGAATATTTTAATTATGCCTAACGTGGAGGCCGCGCGTATTAGTTACAACTTACTGCGTGTCTCCAGCTCGGAAGGCGTGACGGTAGGGCCGGTATTGATGGGCGTTGCCAAACCGGTGCATGTATTAACGCGATCGCTTCTGTTCGCCGTATCGTTAATATGGGTGGCGCTGGCGGTGGTCGAAGCGCAAACACAGCCACTGTAATTTCACTTTAATTCATTCCGGCGCGGGATTCCCCGCGCTTTTTTATTTCCTCCTTTCTTAGTGATCTACTTCACCTTTTAAATCTGCTTGCCGAATTTTGTTATTTACTCTGGACAAAAAATTGCCACGATGAGGTCAGTTTCAGCGGAGGCGGTGAGCAATGGATAAAGAACGCATTATTCAGGAATTTGTGCCGGGGAAACAGGTCACGCTGGCGCATCTGATTGCCCACCGGGTGAAGAACTGGCGAAAAGATCGGCGTTCCCGAAGCGGGCGCCATCGGCATCATGACGCTAACGCCAGGGGAAACGGCGATGATCGCGGGGCGATTTAGCCATGAAAGCCGCCGATGTTCATATCGGTTTTCTCGATAGATTCAGCGGCGCGCTGGTGATTTATGGCTCCGTTGGCGGCCGTCGAGGAAGCCTTATTGCAAACGGTCAGCGGGCTGGGACGCTTATTAAATTTCACGTTGTGCGAATTAACAAAAAGTTAATTGGGGGGCGGCAATGAAACGTATTGCGTTTGTCGGCACCGTTGGCGCGGGGAAAACAACGCTTTTTAACGCCTTGCAGGGAAATTATTCCCTCGCCCGAAAAACACAAGCCGTGGAATTTAATGACAACGGCGATATCGATACGCCGGGAGAATATTTTAGCCATCCTCGCTGGTATCACGCCTTAATTACCACGCTACAGGATGTGGATACGCTGATTTATGTACATGCGGCAAATGACCGCGAAAGTCGCTTACCCGCCGGGTTATTGGATATTGGCGCCAGTAAACGACACATCGCCGTCATCAGCAAAACGGACATGCGGATGCCGACGTCGCCGCCGCGCGACAGCTACTGAGCGGGCTGGGGATTTCAGGAGCCGATTTTCGAGCTCAACAGCCATGACCCGCAAAGTGTGCAGCACCTGGTGGATTATCTGGCAGCACTCACCGAACAGGGAGGAAGGCGCAGGTGAAGAAACTCATCACAGCTAACGATATTCGTGCGGCTCACGCACGCGGCGAACAGGAAATGTCGGTTGTTCTGCGCGCCAGCATCATTACCCGGAGGCCCGCGAAGTTGGCGGAACTGCTGGACTTCACGATCGTGGAATGCGACGAATCGGCACCGGCTGTCGCGCCGGGTGGGAAGACGCGAAAACCGAAAGTCAGCGCATTCGTGAAACCATCATCGCGCAGCTGCCGGAAGGGCAGTTTACCGAAAGCCTGGTCGCGCAGCTGATGGACAAAGTGATGAAGGAAAAACAGTCGCTGGAGCAGGCTGACATGCAGCCGGCTTTAAGTCGGGTCACCGGCAAGGGCGGCGTAAAAGTGATCGACGGCAGCAGCGTGAAGTTTGGTCGCTTCGACGGCGCGCAGCCCCACTGCGTCGGCTTAACGGATTTAGTCACCGACAAGGACGGCAGCAGCATGGCCGCCGGGTTCATGCAGTGGGATAACGCGTTTTTCCCGTGGACGCTGAACTACGACGAGATCGATATGGTACTGGAGGGCGAACTGCATGTGCGTCATGAAGGCGAAACCATGATCGCGAAAAGCCGGGGACGTGATGTTTATCCCGAAAGGCTCCAGCATTGAGTTTGGCACACCGTCGACCGTGCGCTTCTTGTACGTTGCTTGGCCTGCGAACTGGCAGTCCTGCTAAGGCGGATGTATGAAGGATTTCATTACCGAAGCATGGCTCAGAGCGAATCATACGCTCAGCGAAGGAGCGGAGATCCATCTTCCCGCTGACGCTCGCCTGACGCCATCTGCCCGGGAATTGCTGGAAAGCCGCCATTTGCGCATCAAGTTTTCTGGATGAGCAAGGCCGTCTTTTTTGTCGATGACGATGAGCAGCAATTACAGCCGGTGCACGGTTTGACCAGCAGCGATACGCACCCTAAGGGCGTGCTGTGAACTGTGTCGCCAGCCGGTGGCAAAAAAAGCCCGATACGCTGACCCACCTGACCGCCGACAAAATGGTTGCGAAAAGCGATCCGCGCCTGGGATTTCGCGCCGCGCTGGACAGCACCATCGCGCTGGTGGTGTGGCTGCAAATTGAGTTGCCGGGAGCAGTGGCAACCCTGGCTTGCTGACATTCGTTCCCGCCTGGGCAACATCATGCGTGCCGATGCGATGGATGAACCGCTGGCCGCGCAGGCCATTGTGGGGGCTAAACGAAGACGAATTGCATCGTCTGTCCCATCAGCCGCTGCGCTATCTCGATCACGATCATCTGGTGCCGGAAGCCAGCCACGGCCGCGATGCCGCGCTGCTGAATTTTGCTGCGTACCAAAGTGCGTGAGACGGAAGTCGTGGCCGCTCAGGTCTTTATCACCCGCAATTTTGACGTGCTGCGCCCGGATCTTCTACAGGCGTTGAACCGCCTCTCCAGTACGGTCTACGTGATGATGATTTTGTGCGTGACGAAGCATCCGCTCACCGTCAGCCAGATTCAACAGCGACTGGGAGGGGAGCAATGATCATTGAACGTTGCCGCGAACAGGCCTTACGCGCGCCCGCCAGGGTGGTCTTCCCGGATGCGCTGGATGTCCGTGTCCTGAAGGCGGCGCACTATCTGCAACGGCATGGTCTGGCGCGACCGGTTCTTGTCACCAGCCGTTTGCGCTACGCCAGTTTGCGCTCACTCACCGTATCGCGATGGATGGTATTCAGGTGATTGACCCACAGAGCAATCTGTCTGTGCGCGAGGTGTTCGCCGGGCGTTGGCTGGTGCGGGCGGGAGAGAAAACACCGCCGGATGCGCTGGAAAAACTGAACGACCCGCTGATGTTCGCCGCCGCGATGGTGAGCGCCGGTCATGCCGATGTGTGCATTGCCGGCAACCTCTCTTCGACAGCGAACGTGCTGCGGGCAGGGCTACGCCTGATCGGTTTGCAGCCGGGCTGCAAAACGCTGTCGTCGATCTTCCTGATGCTGCCGCAGTACACCGGGCAGGCGCTGGGATTCGCCGATTGCAGCGTGGTGCCGCAACCCACAGCGGCGCAACTGGCGGATATCGCCATCGCCAGCGCGCAGACCTGGCGAACCATTACCGGAGAGGAGCCTCGGGTCGCCATGCTGTCGTTCTCCAGTCATGGCAGCGCGCGTCACCCCAATGTCGCCAATGTGCAGCAGGCGACAGAGATCGTTCGTGAGCGCGCGCCGGATTTGATTGTTGACGGCGAGTTGCAGTTTGACGCCGCTTTCGTCCCGGACGTCGCCGCGCAAAAAGCGCCCGCCAGTCCGTTACAGGGCAAAGCCAATGTGATGGTCTTTCCGTCACTGGAAGCGGGCAACATTGGCTACAAAATCGCCCAGCGTCTGGGAGGATATCGCGCCGTTGGGCCGCTGATTCAGGGGCTTTGCCGCACCGCTTCACGATCTCTCCCGAGGCTGTAGCGTACAGGAAATTATCGAACTGGCGTTGGTGGCAGCAGTGCCGCGCCAGACTGACGTGAGTCGTGAACACGACTCGCAAACACTGGTTGTATAAAGGTCCCGTCTGGACCCCCTTACCGAAGAGGAAAACACAATGGAAGCATTAGGAATGATTGAAACCCGGGGCCTGGTTGCATTGATTGAGGCCTCTGATGCGATGGTTAAAGCAGCACGCGTGAAACTGGTTGGCGTGAAGCAGATTGGCGGCGGTCTGGTCACCGCGATGGTGCGTGGCGATGTGGCAGCGTGCAAAGCCGCTACTGATGCCGGCGCCGCAGCGGCGCAGCGTATTGGCGAACTGGTTTCCGTACACGTCATTCCGCGCCCGCACGGCGATCTGGAAGAGGTGTTCCCGATCAGCTTCAAAGGTGACAGCAATATCTAAGCTGGATGGCTACGTCTGATCGTGTAGGCCGGAGAAGACGCAAACGCGTCGCCATCCGGCAATGAGATGGCATCGATGCCGGATGGCGCCTCGCTTATCCGGCCTACAGTTTCGGCACGCAACACACAACACATGGAGGCGGGTATGAAGCTGGCAGTCGTCACAGGACAAATTGTTTGTACGGTGCGCCATGAAGGACTCGCGCATGACAAATTGCTGATGGTGAAAATGATTGATGCCGAAGGGAATCCCGACGGGCAGTGCGCCGTTGCAATCGACAGCATTGGGGCGGGAACCGGGGAGTGGGTGCTGCTGGTTAGCGGCAGTTCTGCCCGCCAGGCGCATCGGAGCGAATCCTCACCTGTCGATCTGTGCGTGATTGGTATTGTCGATGAAGTGGTGGCTGGCGGGAAAGTCGTTTTCCATAAATAGGACTGAACATCATGAATCAACAGGATATTGAACAGGTGGTAAAAGCGGTATTGCTGAAAATGAAAGACAGCAGTCCAACCTGCCGCCGCCGTTCATGAAATGGGCGTCTTTGCCTCCCTGGATGACGCCGTTGCCGCAGCGAAAGTGGCTCAGCAGGGGGCTGAAGAGCGTGGCCATGCGCCCAGCTCGCTATTCATGCGATACGTGAGGCGGGTGAAAAGCACGCCAGAGAACTGGCGGAACTTGCCGTGTCAGAAACCGGCATGGGACGCGTCGAAGATAAATTAGCGAAAAACGTGGCGCAGGCGCGCGGTACGCCGGGCGTGGAATGCCTCTCGCCGCAGGTACTGACCGGCGATAACGGTCTGACCTTAATTGAAAATGCGCCGTGGGGGGGTTGTGGCCATCGGTCACGCCGTCCACCAATCCGGCGGGCAACCGTGATTAACAACGCCATCAGCCTGATTGCCGCAGGCAACAGCGTGGTCTTTGCGCCGCATTCCGGCGGCGAAAAAGGTTTCTCAGCGCGCCATTACGCTGCTTAACCAGGCGGTTGTTGCCGCAGGCGGCCCGGCTAACCTGCTGGTGACCGTTGCGAACCCGGATATCGAAACCGCCCAGCGCCTCTTTAAATATCCCGGTATCGGTCTGCTGGTGGTGACCGGCGGCGAAGCGGTCGTTGAAGCTGCCCGTAAACACACCAACAAACGTCTGATTGCCGCAGGCGCCGGGAACCCGCCGGTGGTGGTGGATGAAACCGCTGACCTGGCGCGCGCCGCGCAGTCCATCGTCAAAGGCGCATCCTTCGATAACAACATCATTTGCGCCGACGAGAAGGTGCTGATTGTTGTCGATAGCGTTGCCGATGAACTGATGCGCCTGATGGAAGGGCAGCATGCGGTGAAACTCACCGCCGCACAGGCCGAACAGGCTTCAGCCGGTATTGCTGAAAAATATCGACGAGCGTGGCAAAGGAACGGTCAGCCGCGACTGGGTTGGGCGTGACGCCGCCAAAATCGCCGCCGCGATTGGGCTGACGGTGCCGGAGCAAACGCGCTTGCCTGTTTGTGGAAACACCTGCCACGCATCCGTTCGCGGTCACGGAACTGATGATGCCGGTACTGCCGGTGGTGCGGGTCGCCAACGTAGAAGAGGCCATTGAACTGGCGGTCACGCTGGAAGGGCGGTTGCCACCATACGGCGGCGATGCACTCGCGCAACATCGACAACCATGAACCGGATGGCAAACGCCATTGATACCAGGCATCTTCGTCAAGAATGGGCCGTGTATCGGCCGGGCTTGGTCTGGGCGGCGAAGGCTGGACCACCATGACCATTACTACGCCAACCGGGGAAGGGAGTGACCAGCGCGCGCACCTTCGTGCGTCTGCGTCGCTGCGTGTTGGTGGATGCGTTTCGCATCGTCTGATACCGGCCCCGCAGACTGTCTATAAGGGAGAAAAAGAGATGGCGCACGATGAACAACGTTGGCTGACGCCGAGACTCCAGAAAGCCGCTGAGCTGTGGTAATCAGCATCCTGTCGCCAGCGATTCGCCGCTGTGGCTGGGTATTGATTTAGGGACGTGCGATGTGGTGTCGATGGTTGTCGACCGCGACGCGCAGCCAGTTCGCCGTTTGTCTGGACTGGGCTGACGTCGTGCGAGACGGCATCGTCTGGGACTTCTTCGGGCGCCGTCACCATCGTACGTCGCCATCTCGACACGCTCGAATGCCAGCTTGGCTGCCAGTTCACCCACGCGGCGACCTCATTTCCGCCAGGTACAGACCCGCGGTATCTCCATCAATGTTCTGGAATCCGCCGGGCTGGAGGTCAGTCATGTGCTGGATGAGCCGACCGCCGTGGCGGATCTGCTGCGACTGGATAACGCGGGCGTGGTGGATATCGGCGGCGGTACGACGGGGATCGCCATTGTGAAGCAGGCAAGGTGACTTACTCCGCTGATGAAGCGACCGGCGGACACCATATTTCCCTGACGCTGGCCGGAAACCGCCGCATCGAACTGGAAGACGCTGAGCAGTTCAAGCGCAGCAACGCCCGGGAGATTTGGCCGGTGGTAAAACCGGTATACGAAAAGATGGCGGAGATTGTGTTGCCCGGCATATCGAAGGGCAAGGTATAGCCGATCTGTGGCTGGCGGGCGGCTCCTGTATGCAACCGGGGCGTGGATGAACTATTCCGTAAAACGCTTCCCGGAACTGCGGGTGCATTTACCTGAACACAGCCTGTTTATGACGCCGCTGGCGATTGCCAACAGCGGGGAAAGAAAAAGCGGAGGGGATCTATGCAAAGTGAATTGCAGACCGCGCTCTTTCAGGCATTCGATACCCTGAATCTGCAACGGATAAAAACGTTCAGCGTTCCGCCCGTCACGCTGTGCGGCCTGGGGGCGCTTAGCGCCTGCGGGCAGGAAGCGCAAACGCGCGGGCTGACGCATCTGTTTGTCATGGTTGACAGTTTTTCTGCATCAGGCAGGGATGACCGCCGGGCTTGAACGGAGTCTGGCGATGAAAGGCGTGGCGATGAGCATCTGGCCCTGCCCGGTGGGAGAACCTTCCATCACTGACGTTTGCGCGGCGGTCGCGCAGCTGCGCGAATCAAAATGTGACGGCGTGGTGGCGTTTGGCGGCGGGCTCGGTGCTGGATGCGGCAAAAGCCGTAGCGCTGCTCTTTACCAACCCAGGGCAGACGCTGGCGGATATGACGGCGCAGAGCGTACTGCGCCCGCGTCTGCCGCTGATTGCCGTGCCGACAACGGCGGGTACGGGGTCGGAAACCACCAACGTGACGGTGATTATTGATGCGGTAAGCGGGCGCAAGCAGGTTCTGGCGCATGCCTCGCTGATGCCGGACGTCGCCATTCTGGATGCGGCGCTGACGGAAGGGGTGCCTTCTCACGTAACGGCGATGACCGGGATTGACGCGTTGACCCATGCGGTTGAGGCGTATAGCGCTCTGAATGCCACGCCGTTTACCGACAGCCTGGCGATTGGCGCTATTGCGATGATCGCAAGTCGCTACCGAAAGCGGTGGGGGAACGGGCACGACATGGCGGCGCGGGAAAACATGCTGCTGGCGTCCTGCATGGCGGGGATGGCCTTTTCCAGCGCGGGGCTGGGGCTGTGTCATGCGATGGCGCACCAGCCGGGCGCGACGCTGCATATTCCGCATGGCCAGGCGAACAGTATGTTGCTGCCGACGGTGATGGGATTTAACCGCATGGTGTGTCGCGAACGGTTCAGCCATATCGGGCCGGGCGTTACTCAACAAGAAAGCGGACGATCGCGACGCGATCGGCGCAGTTAGCGAACTGATTATTGAAACCGGGCTGACAAAACGCCTCGCCGACGTTGGCGCGACGTCCGCGCATTACAGCGCGTGGGCGCAAGGCGCGCTGGAAGATATTTGTATTCGCAGTAACCCACGAACCGCCACACAGGAACAGATTATCGACCTGTACGCGGCGGCACAATAAAGCATACCAGGATGTAGGCCGGATAAGGCGTTCGCGCCGCCATCCGGCAAAAACGCGGCACTATTGCCTGATGGCGCTGCGCTTATCAGGCCTATGAAACACCTGGCAAATGGAGATAGGGCTATGGGAATTAATGAAATCATCATGTACATCATGATGTTCTTTATGCTGATTGCCGCCGTGGACAGGATCCTGTCGCAGTTTGGCGGTTCGGCGCGTTTTCTCGGTAAATTCGGTAAGAGCATCGAGGGGTCGGGCGGTCAGTTTGAAGAAGGTTTTTATGGCGATGGGCGCGCTGGGGCTGGCGATGGTCGGTATGGACCGCCCTGGCGCCGGTGCTGGCGAAGCTGCTCGGGCCGGTGATTATCCCGCTGTATGAAATGCTCGGCGCGAACCCGTCGATGTTCGCCGGAACGCTGCTGGCCTGCGATATGGCGGCTTCTTCCTCGCCAAAGAACTGGCGGGCGGCGATGTGGCGGCATGGCTGTACTCCGGTCTGATCCTGGGGGCGATGATGGGGCCGACGATCGTCTTCTCCATTCCGGTGGCGCTCGGCATTATCGAGCCGTCTGACCGCCGCTACCTGGCGCTGGGCGTGCTGGCGGGGATTGTCACCATTCCCATTGGCTGTATCGCCGGTGGTTTAGTGGCGATGTACTCCGGCGTGGAGATCAACGGGCAACCCGGTGGAGTTCACTTTCGCGCTGATCCTGATGAACATGATCCCGGTGATCATCGTCGCGGTGCTGGTTGCGCTGGGGCTGAAATTTATCCCGGAGAAAATGATCAGCGGTTTCCAGATCTTCGCTAAATTTCCTGGTGGCGTTGATCACCATTGGTCTGGCGGCTGCGGTGATTAAATTCCTGCTGGGAATGGGAGCTGATCCCAGGCCTCGACCCGATCTTCATGTCCCCTGGCGACCAGCCTGGCGAAGTGATGCGCGCCATTGAAGTGATCGGCTCTATCTCCTGCGTTCTGCTCGGCGCCTATCCGATGGTGCTTCTGCTGACCCGCTGGTTTGGAAAAACCGCTGATGCGCGTTGGCGGCCTGTTAAAAATCAACAATATGGCGGCAGGCGGCATGGTCGCGACGCTGGCGAACAATATTCCGATGTTCGGCATGATGAAACAGATGGATACCCGCGGCAAAGTGATCAACTGCGCCTTTGCGGTCTCCGCTGCCTTTGCGCTGGGCGACCACTTAGGCTTTGCGGCCGCCAACATGAACGCGATGATCTTCCCGATGATTGTCGGCAAGCTGATCGGCGGCGTGACGGCGATTGGCGTGGCGATGATGCTGGTGCCAAAGATGAAGACGTTCCGGCAGAAACGGAAGTGGAGGCACAGTCGTGAACACTCGCCAGCTACTGAGCGTCGGTATCGATATCGGCACCACCACCACTCAGGTGATCTTCTCACGCCTTGAGCTGGTTAACCGTGCGGCAGTGTCGCAGGTGCCGCGCTACGAATTTATCAAACGTGAAATTAGCTGGCAAAGCCCGGTCTTTTTTACCCCTGTGGATAAGCAGGGGCGAATTGAAAGAGGCCGAACTTAAGGCGCTGATTCTGGATCAGTATCAGGCGGCGGGGATTGCGCCGGAGACGGTGGATTCCGGGGGCGATCATCATTACTGGCGAAAGCGCGAAGACCCGCAATGCGCGTCCGGCAGTGATGGCGCTGTCGCAGTCTCTCGGCGATTTTGTCGTCGCCAGCGCCGGGCCGCATCTGGAATCGGTGATTGCCGGGCACGGCGCGGGGGCGCAGACCCTGTCTGAACAGCGTTTGTGTCGCGTGCTCAACATCGACATCGGCGGCGGCACCTCGAACTATGTTCTGTTTGACGCCGGAAAAGTGAGCGGCTCCGCCTGTCTGAACGTGGGCGGCAGATTGCTGGAAACGGACGGCCAGGGGGCGGGTGGTGCATGCGCATAAACCGGGGCAGATGATCGTTGAGGCGGTGTTCGGCGCGGGCACTGGATGCCCGCTCGCTCAACGCCACGCAGCTGGCGCAGGTTGTGCGGCGGATGGCGGATTTGATTGTCGAAATCATTGACGGCGAGCCTTCGCCGCTGGCGCAGGCGCTGATGCAAACCGGATTATTGCCCGCAGGGGTGAAACCGGAGGTGATCACCCTTTCCGGTGGCGTCGGGGAGTGCTACCGCAATCAGCCTGCCGATCCGTTCTGGCTTTTCTGATGTCGGCCCGCTGCTGGCGACGGCGCTGCATGAGCACCCGCGCCTGCGTGAGATGAACGTGCAGTTCCCGACGCAAACCGTTGCGCGCCACGGTGATTGGCGCGGGGGGCGCACACGCTGTCGCTGTCCGGCAGTACCATCTGGCTGGAGGGGGTTGCGCTTCCGCTGCGCAACCTGCCGGTGGCGATTCCACAAGATGAGAGAACGAACTTGTGGCCGCCTGGGAACAGGCGCTGACTCAGCTCGATCTCGACCCTGGCACTGACGCATACGTGCTGGCGCTTCCCGCCCGGCTTCCGGTGCGCTACGCGGCATTACTCACGGTCATCGACGCGCTGCTGGCGTTTACCGCGCGTTTTCCCAATCCGCATCCCCTGCTGGTGGTGGCCGAGCAGGACTTTGGCAAAGCCCTGGGCATGTTATTGCGCCCCACAGTTACAGCAACACCCGCTGGGCGGTCATTGACGAAGTGAGCGTCCGGGCGGGGGACTATATCGACATTGGTACGCCTCTTTTTGGCGGATCGGGTTGTGCCGGTGACGGTGAAATCACTCGCATTTCCTTCCTGAGGGAACGACTTATGAAACTAAAGACCACATTGTTCGGCAATGTTTATCAGTTTAAGGATGTAAAAGAGGTGCTGGCAAAAGCCAACGAACTGCGTTCGGGGGATGTGCTGGCAGGTGTTGCGGCTGAAAGCTCACAGGAGCGCGTTGCCGCGAAACAGGTGTTGTCGGAAATGTCGGTGGCGGATATTCGCAACAACCCGGTGATTTCCTATGAAGAGGACTGGCGTGACGCGTCTGATTCAGGACGACGTCAATGAAACGGCCTATAACCGCATTAAAAACTGGAGCATCAGTGAGCTGCGCGAATATGTGCTGAGTGATGAAACGTCCGTCGATGACATTGCGTTTACGCGTAAAGGGCTGACTTCGGAAGTGGTGGCGGCGGTCGCGAAGATCTGCTCCAACGCCGACCTGATCTACGGTGGCAAGAAGATGCCGGGTGATCAAAAAGGCCAATACCACCATCGGTATTCCGGGCACCTTTAGCTGCCGTTTGCAGCCGAACGATACCCGTGACGATGTACAGAGTATCGCCGCGCAAATCTATGAAGGGCTCTCTTTCGGGGCAGGCGATGCGGTGATTGGCGTTAACCCGGTAACGGACGACGTGGAAAACTTAAGTCGGCGTGCTGGATACGTGTACGGGGGTGATCGACAAGTTCAATATTCCGACGCAGGGCTGCGTGCTGGCGCACGTCACCACTCAGATTGAAGCCATTTCGTCGCGGCGCGCCGGGCGGGGCTGATTTTCCAGAGTATTTGCGGCAGCGAAAAAAGGATTAAAAGAGTTCGGCGTGGAGCTGGCGATGCTGGATGAAGCGCGTGCGGTCGGCGCGGAGTTCAACCGTATCGCCGGGGGAAAACTGCCTGTACTTTGAAACCGGGCAGGGTTCTGCGCTTTCGGCCGGGGCCAACTTCGGCGCCGACCAGGTGACGATGGAAGCGCGTAACTACGGGCCTGGCGCGGCACTACGATCCGTTCCTGGTGAATACGGTGGTCGGTTTTATCGGGCCGGAGTATCTCTACAACGACCGGCAGATTATTCGTGCCGGTCTGGAAGATCACTTCATGGGCAAGCTGAGCGGGCATCTCAATGGGCTGCGACTGCTGCTACACCAACCACGCCGACGCCGATCAGAACCTCAATGAAAACCTTGATGATTCTGCTCGCCACCGCAGGCTGTAACTACATTATGGGCATGCCGCTCGGCGACGACATCATGCTCAAACTACCAGACCACCGCATTCCACGATACCGCAACGGTACGTCAGTTACTCAACCTGCGTCCGTCGCCGGAGTTTGAGCGCTGGCTGGAAACGATGGGCATTATGGAAAACGGTCGCCTGGACCAAGCGGGCGGGCGATCCGTCACTGTTCTTCTGATGACGCGGGGATGACATACGATGGATCAAAAACAGATTGAAGAAATTGTACGCAGTGTAATGGCGTCAATGGGCGAGTCGCAGCCGCAGGCCCCCGCAGAATCCGCGCCAGCCTGTAGCGCTAAACAATGTGCCGCACCTTCAGCGCCTTCAGCGGCGGAAAAGCTGCGCGCTGGATTTAGGTTCGGCTGAGGCGAAAGCCTGGGTAGGCGTGGAGAAATCCGCATCGCGCGGATGTGTTGGCCGAACTGGCGGCCGCAGCACCGCTGCGCGCGTGTGTACCGGTCGCGCGGGCCCACGTCCGCGCACCCTGGCGCTGTTGCGCTTCCTGGCGGATCACTCGCGTTCGAAAGATACCGTCCTGAAAGAGGTGCCGGAAGAGTGGGTGAAAGCACAGGGGGCTGCTGGAAGTGCGTTCGGAAATCAGCGACAAAAACCTCTACCTGACCCGCCCGGATATGGGGCGTCGTCTGAGCCAGGAGGCCATTGAAGCGCTGAAAGCGCAGTGTGTCACCAGCCCGGATGTCCAGGTGGTGATTCCGGATGGTTTATCGACGGATGCGATTACCGCCAACTATGAAGAGATCCTGCCGCCGCTGCTCTCTGGCCTGAAACAGGCGGGGCTGAAAGTCGGGACGCCGTTCTTTGTACGCTATGGCCGCGTGAAGATTGAAGATCAGATCGGCGAAATTCTTGGCGCGAAAGTGGTGATTCTGCTGGTGGGTGAGCGTCCTGGCTTAGGTCAGTCGGAAAGCCTCTCCTGCTATGCGGTTTACTCACCACGGGTGGCAACCACCGTTGAAGCGGATCGTACCTGTATTTCGAATATTCACCAGGGCGGCACGCCGCCGGTTGAAGCCGCAGCGGTAATTGTGGATTTGGCGAAACGTATGCTGGAGCAGAAAGCATCCGGCATCAATATGACCCGTTAAGGAGGCAACATGCCAGCATTAGATTTGATTCGACCGTCGGTCACCGCAATGCGCGTGATTGCCTCGGTGAATGACGGTTTCGCGCGTGAGCTTAAATTACCGTCACATATACGTAGCCTCGGTCTCATCACGGCAGACTCTGATGACGTAACGTATATTGCGGCAGACGAAGCGACAAAACAGGCGATGGTGGAAGTGGTGTATGGCCGTTCACTGTATGCCGGAGCGGCCCACGGGCCGTCGCCGACGGCCGGTGAAGTCTTGATTATGTTGGGCGGCCCGAACCCGGCGGAAGTGCGGGCGGGTCTGGATGCGATGGTGGCGCATATTGAAGGCGGCGCAGCGTTCCAGTGGGCCAACGATGCGGAAGATACTGCATTCCTGGCGCATGTGGTTTCGCGTACCGGGTCTTATCTCTCATCAACCTCAGGCATCGCGCTGGGCGATCCTATCGCCTATCTGGTGGCGCCGCCGCTGGAAGCGACGTTTGGCATTGATGCGGCGATGAAATCCGCCGATGTCCAACTGGTGACCTACGTGCCGCCGCCGTCAGAAACCAACTACTCTGCGGCGTTTTTAACGGGGAGCCAGGCCGCCTGTAAAGCCGCCTGCAACGCCTTTACCGATGCCGTTCTGGATATTGCCCGTAATCCCGTCCAGCGCGCGTAAGAGAGGTAGCGATGATCAAATGCACTGGGATTACTGGGAAGTGGATGGCATGGTTGCCGCCGTTGATGCGGCGGACGCCATGCTGAAAGCCGCCAATGTGCGATTGCTCAGCCACGAAGTGCTCGATCCCGGCCGGTTGACGCTGGTGGTGGAGGGCGATCTGGCGGCGTGTCGCGCGGCGCTGGATGCCGGAAGCGCCGCAGCACAACGCACGGCCGTGTTATCAGCCGCAAAGAAATTGGGCGGCCGGAAGACGACACCCAGTGGCTGATCGGCGGCTTTAAGCGCCAGCCAACGAAAGTCGGAAAGACGCCAGATGCGCCTGTTACCTCTGAATCCTCAGAAGCGCTGTTGGCGTTATTAGCATCAGTACGTCAGGGAATGACGGCAGGGGAGGTGGCCGCGCATTTTGGCTGGTCACTGGAGCGCGCCAGAAATGCGCTGGAGCAACTCTTTTCTGACGGGGCGTTGCGTAAACGCAGTAGTCGCTATCGTCTGAAGAAAGTATAACCTGTCGGAGGTGCCGGGGACGTTGCGCCCCGGCTTTGAAGATCATGAAAAAGACTCGTACAGCAAACTTGCACCATCTTTATCATGAAGCGTTACCCGAAGACGTTAAACTTACGCCTCTGGTTGAGGTGGATAATGTTCACCAGCGGCTGACAACGGACGTCTATGAACACGCCCTGACGATAACCGCCTGGCAGCAGATTTACGATCAGCTGCATCCCGGTAAATTTCATGGGGAATTCACGGAAATCCTGCTGGATGAAATTCAGGTGTTCCGTGAGTACACCGGTCTGGCGCTGCGTCAGTCTTGCCTGGTCTGGCCGAACTCCTTCTGGTTCGGTATTCCGGCAACGCGCGGCGAGCAAGGTTTTATCGGCACGCAGTGCATTGGCAGCGCGGAGATCGCCACCCGTCCTGGTGGGACGGAGTTTGAGCTGAGCACGCCGGATGATTATACCATCCTTGGCGTGGTCATCTCGGAGGAGGTGCTTACCCGGCAGGCCAATTTCCTGCATCACCCGGAAAGGGTGCTGCATATGCTTGCGTAACCAGTCTGCGCTGGAGTGAAAGAGCAGCATAAAGCGGCGCTGTGGGGCTTTGTCCAGCAGGCGCTGGCGACGTTCAGCGAGAACCCGGAAAACCTGCATCAGCATGCGGTGCGTAAAGTGCTGGGGGATAACCTGCTGCTGGCGATGGGGACGATGCTGGGAAGAAGCGCAGCCGATTATAACGGCAGAAAGCGTCAGCCATCAGAGCTATCGAAAATTGCTGTCCCGCGCGCGGGAATACGTGCTGGAGAATATGTCGGAGCCGCTGACGGTGCTCGATCTGTGTAATCAGCTGCACGTCAGCCGCCGCACGTTGCAAAACGCGTTTCACGCGATTCTGGGGATTGGCCCGAACGCGTGGCTGAAGCGGATTCGATTAAACGCGGTGCGAAGGGAGCTGATCAGTCCGTGGTCGCAAAGTTCGACGGTCAAAGAGGCGGCAATGCAGTGGGGGTTCTGGCATCTGGGGCAGTTCGCGACCGATTACCAGCAGCTGTTTGCCGAAAAACCGTCGCTGACGCTGCATCAGCGTATGCGTCAGTGGATGTGATGACATTATTGTGCCGGATGCGACGCTTTGCGTCTTATCCGGCCTACGGGCGCTACCGTTGCAGTTGTAGGCCGAATAAGGCGTTAGCTGTCATCAGGCAAAAACGCGGCCAGGTAAATTATACCCAGTCGCGGACTTTGATAAATTCGCTCAGCGCCGCTTCCGGGCTGCCTTCTTCCGGCTGCCAGTCGTACTCCCAGCGCACCAGCGGCGGCATCGACATCAAAATGGACTCGGTGCGTCCGCCCGTTTGCAAGCCAAACAGCGTGCCGCGATCCCACACCAGATTAAACTCCACATAGCGGCCCCGGCGATAAAGCTGGAAATGACGCTCGCGCTCGCCCCAGGCCATTGCTTTACGTCGCTCGACAATTGGCAGAAAAGCATCGGTATAGCCTTTGCCTACCGCCTGCATAAAGCGAAAGCAGCTGTCGAAATCCGGCGTGTTCAGATCGTCGAAGAAAAGCCCGCCGATGCCGCGCTGCTCATCGCGATGCTTCAGGAAAAAGTAATCGTCGCACCATTTTTTATAGCGCGGATAGACGTCCTCGCCGTAGGGCTGGCACAGATCCCGCGCCGTGCGGTGCCAGTGAATGGCATCCTCTTCAAACGCGTAATAGGGCGTCAGGTCGAAACCGCCGCCAAACCACCAGACCGGCTCCGCGCCGGGCTTCTCCGCAATAAAAAAACGAACATTGGCATGGCTGGTTGGAATGTACGGATTCAACGGATGCACCACCAGCGACACGCCCATCGCTTCAAAACTGCGCCCAGCCAGCTCCGGGCGGTGTGCCGTCGCGGAGGCGGGCATCGCGTCGCCGTGAACATGGGAGAAATTTACCCCAGCCTGCTCAAAGACACCGCCGTTACGCAGTACCCGGCTGCGCCCGCCGCCACCCGCGTCGCGCTGCCAGCTATCTTCAACAAAATCAGCGCCATCAACGGCGGCTAACTGCTGGCAAATATCATCCTGAAGGCTGAGCAGGAACTGTTTTACGCGTTGTGCATCGGGTTTCATGATTACCGTTTCTTCGAGTGTGCTTTCTGGTTATCAAACCAGTGGAAATAACTGATCACGCCATTGGCTATCGCGGTGGCGATTTTCTGCCGGAATGCGGTGGTGCCTAACAGACCGCTCCTCTTCCGGGTTGGTGATAAATGAGGTTTCTACCAGTACGGAGGGAATTGACGGTGATTTTAGCACCACAAACGCCGCCTGTTCCGTATTGCGACTGTGCAGACGGTGCACCGGCTTGATCTTCTTAAGAATATGCGATCCCAGCGTCAGGCTGTTTTTGATGGTGTCGGTTTGCACCAGATCGAATAATACCTGCTGCAACAGATGATCTTTATCGGTCGCTTTTTTCCCCGCGACTTCATCGGCGCGGTTTTCACGGTCGGAGAGGTATTTCGCCATGGCGCTACTGGCGCCGCGATTAGAAAGCGCAAACACCGAGGCTCCTGCGGCGCTGGGGTTGGTAAAACCATCTGCGTGGATGGACATAAACAGATCCGCGCCGTGCTTGTGGGCGATTTCCACGCGATCGTACAGGGGAATAAAGGTGTCGCCCGTGCGTGTCAGGCGCGCATCAATCCCCTGGTTGCGCAAAATCGCGCGCACGTTTTTGGCGATCTCCAGCACGACGTGTTTTTCCTTCGAGCCGTTGCGACCAATCGCGCCGGTGTCGATACCGCCGTGGCCGGGGTCGAGAACAACAATGCGTCTGGCGCCTGCTTTTTTGGCCTTCGGTTTGCTGTGACCATTACCGGTCTTTAGCGCTTCTTCTTTAGCGATGGCGTGCGACATGCCCGACAGCGTCAGAGCCGCCAGCCCGGCTTTCAGCACCTGGCGGCGCGATGTGAGAGTTTTTAAGGGTTTAAAAGTGCTCATACAGCCTGAGTTGTGAAAATTGAGTTCCAGATGTTATATCGTATCGCGTAATCCGTTACGACTGTTCGTGATGAGAATTGTTTTACTTTTCATTTCAATACGTGACAATCCGTCATTATGCCATTTTTTTCGCCGTTTCGCGTCAGATATTGGCTAAATCAGTCGTTCGCGCCATAATCGGAGTTTTAACCTTGAAAAGGGTCTCAATACCATGGAGATACGCGTTTTTTCGCCAGGAAGATTTCGAAGAGGTGATCACCCTCTGGGAGCGCTGCGATTTGCTGCGTCCGTGGAACGATCCTGAAATGGATATCGAACGTAAGCTGAACCATGACGTCAGCCTGTTCCTGGTTGCTGAGGTGAATGGCGAGGTGGTCGGTACGGTCATGGGCGGCTATGACGGCCATCGGGGTTCTGCCTATTATCTTGGCGTACACCCGGAGTTTCGCGGTCGTGGCATCGCCAACGCGCTGTTGAACCGGCTGGAGAAAAAGCTCATTGCTCGCGGCTGTCCGAAAATCCAAATCATGGTGCGGGAAGACAACGACATTGTACTGGGCATGTACGAGCGCCTGGGTTATGAACATTCGGACGCGTTAAGTCTGGGCAAGCGTCTGATTGAAGATGAAGAGTACTGAGTTTCATCCTGCTGACTACGACGGTCATGGGCGCTTGCGCCTGCCTTTTCTGTTCTGGTGCGTGCTGCTGCTTCAGGCGCGTACCTGGGTGCTGTTTGTGATTGCTGGCTCCTCCCGCGAGCAGGGCGATACGCTGCTGAATCTGTTTTATCCCGATCACGATACGTTCTGGCTGGGGTTGTTGCCCGGCGTCCCGGCGGTACTGGCGTTTTTACTGAGCGGGCGGCGCGACGCTTTCCCGGTGCTGTGGCGCGGGCTGCGCGGTTTGTTGATTCTGGCGCAGGGCGTTCTGCTCTGCTGGCAACCGGTGCTGTGGCTGTACGGTGAACCGGTAAACGGCATCGGGCTGGCGCTGGTGGTGGCCGATATTGTCGCGCTTATCTGGTTGCTCTCTAACCGTCGTTTACGCGCCTGCTTTGCACCGGTAAAAGAATAACGGCACTTTTTGGCCGAAACCGGACTCCAAACAACGTTGATTAATAAAGAAAGGAAGTGAGATGAAATCGCTGCGTTTGATTTTATGCGCAATGCCGCTGGTGCTGAGCGGCTGTTCAACCCTCTCGTCGGTGAACTGGTCTGCTGCGAATCCGTGGAACTGGTTTGGAGCGTCGACAGAGGTCACTGAGCAGGGCGTTGGGGCATTAACTGCGTCCACGCCGCTGGATGAAAAAGCGATTACTGACGCGCTGGATGGCGACTATCGCCTGCGTAGCGGAATGAAAACCCAGAACGGCAACGTGGTGCGTTTTTTTGAAGTGATGAAAGAGGACAAGGTTGCGCTGGTTATCAATGGCGACCAGGGAACCATCAGCCGTATTGATGTGCTGGACAGCGATATTCCATCGCAGGCAGGCGTCGAAATCGGTACGCCGTTTAGCGACCTTTACAGCAAAGCCTTCGGTAACTGCCAGAAAGCGACGGGCGATGACAGCGCGTCGGTCGAGTGTAAAGCACAAGACAGTCAACATATTATCTATCTGTTCTCCGGCGAGTGGAACGGCCCGGAAGGGTTAATGCCTCCTGACGACACGCTGAAGAACTGGAAAGTGAGCAAAATCATCTGGCGCCGTTAATTTGCGTCTGAACAAACCGCCTCGCTGAAAAAACGGGTACAATACGCCCATCAATGCCACGCAGCCGTGGCATTCTTATTTTTCAGGAGGAACAATGTCTCAGGTTCAAAGTGGCATTTTGCCAGAACACTGCCGCGCGGCGATTTGGATTGAAGCCAATGTAAAAGGGGATGTCGATGCCCTGCGTGCGGCCAGCAAAGCGTTTGCCGATAAACTGGCAACCTTCGAAGCGAAATTCCCTGACGCGCATCTGGGCGCAGTTGTCGCATTTGGCAACAACACCTGGCGCGCCCTGAGCGGCGGCGTTGGGGCTGAAGAGCTGAAAGATTTTATCCCTTACGGTAAAGGTCTGGCGCCAGCAACCCAGTACGATGTGCTGATCCACATTCTTTCACTGCGTCACGACGTGAACTTCTCTGTCGCGCAGGCGGCAATGGCGGCTTTTGGCGAGTGCATCGAGGTGCAAGAAGAAATCCACGGTTTCCGTTGGGTGGAAGAACGCGATCTCAGCGGCTTCGTTGACGGGACGGAAAACCCGGCGGGAGAAGAGGTTCGCCGCGACGTGGCGGTCATCAAAGACGGCGTGGATGCGGGCGGCAGCTACGTGTTCGTTCAGCGTTGGGAACACAACCTGACGCAGCTCAACCGCATGAGCGTTCACGACCAGGAAATGATGATTGGTCGTACTAAAGAAGCCAACGAAGAGATTGATGGCGATGACCGTCCGGTTACGTCTCACCTGACCCGCGTGGATCTGAAAGAAGACGGCAAAGGGCTGAAAATTGTGCGCCAGAGCCTGCCATACGGTACGGCCAGCGGCACCCACGGCCTCTATTTCTGCGCTTACTGCGCGCGTCTGTACAATATTGAGCAGCAGTTGCTGAGCATGTTTGGCGATACCGACGGGAAGCGTGACGCCATGCTGCGCTTCACGAAGCCAGTGACGGGCGGCTATTACTTCGCACCGTCTCTGGACAGATTGATGGCGCTGTAATTTCTTTTGCCGGATGGCGGCATCGTTTTACCCGGCCTACAGAGCCTTTTTGTAGGCCGGGCAAGCGAAGCGCCCCCGGCAGTCCTGCCTTATCGGTTACTCATGTTTTAACGCCGCGTATATCTGATCCACCACCCAACCGTATGTGGCTATCGGCATCAACCCGCTGTTAAACATATTCGGGTTCTTTTGCGGGTCGGCGACGGGCGAGTGCGGTTTGTTGCTCAGCATCACAATCGCCATCTGATTAGCCGGGTCGATAACGGTCAGCGTCCCTGTCCATCCGGTATGGCCGTATGCCTGCGCGCTGGCCAGCGTGCCGAATGTCGGCGTCATGGACGCATTGCCGTTAACGCGCCAGCCGAGACCAAACGTGGCATCCTCCGGCGAGGATTGCGTGAACATTTTCACGGTTTCCGGGCTGAACAGCGTCACGTTACCGTACCCTCCGCCATTCAGCATGGTCTGCATCAGTACCGCAATATCGCCGGTATTCGAAAACAGTCCCGCATGTCCTGAAACACCGCCCATCGAGTAGAATGCTTTTTCATCATGCACCTGGCCCCATAGGGTGGTCGTGCGGATATTGGGGAAATGAATCACGCCATCCCGGGTATTGCCGTTCAGTTCCGTCGCGGCGATCTGCTGTTGGCGGAAGCCTTTCTGTAGCGGGTTAAAGACCGTATGCGTTAGACCGAGCGGGCGATAGAGGTTCTCCTTCAACATAACGATCGAGCGGCTGGCCCGTCACGGGACTCCACGATAAACCCAAGCAGCATATAATCCACATCGCTGTAGATGTGTTTCGTGCCGGGGCGGTACGCCAGCGGCGTGCGTTTGATCATCTCCAGCGTGGTGGCCTTATCCTGCGAATACAACTCGCCCGCGACGGCCTGGTTCGGGTATTGCGGGTCCGCAGGGAAACCGCCGGAATGATGCAGCAGATCCGCAATGCGTAACGTGCTTTTCCCTTTAATCGCATCCCCCGGGCGATCGCCAAAATCGGGAATATATTTCGAGATAAGATCGTCCGGCTGTAATTTGCCCTCTGACATCAGTTTTTGCAGGGCAAAGTTCGTGGCATACATTTTTGTATTTGATGCCAGGTCGTACAAGGTGTCAGTGGTTGCCTTGACGGGATGAGACATCAGGACGCTGCCGTCATATTTTTTAGCCTGACCCCAGGCCTTACGATAAACAATATGACTGTCTTTAATAATGAGCAGGTTAACGCTCGGATAACCGGCATCAACCTGTTGCGCTATCCAGTTATCCAGCGCGTTAAGCCGTTCAATATTAAATCCTGCTTTTTCCGGCGCGGCGTCAGTCAATACCGGAAATGGCGCGGCGCTGGCGGTGCAACTGAGCGCCAGCAGGGAAGCAAAAAGTAATGTCATTTTCATGGTATTAGTCCAGATTCACATTACGGCAGCCAAAGAGAGCGGTAAAAATAAATCCACCAAGATAGGCAATCAGCATTCCACCGGCATATACCGCCATTGCGGGCAGAATACCTTGCGCGGACGTCATTAACGGCAGCGCCACCAGACCGGATGGGCCAAAGGCGCTGTTTAAGCCCATCGGCAGACCCGACCAGGCCACTAAGCCGATGAACAGCCCCCCGGCAGCGCCGCCGAGGCAGGCGGTGATAAACGGTTTCATTCGTGGCAGCGTAACGCCGTAAATCAGCGGTTCGCCAACACCGAGTAAGCCGGGAATAATCGCCCCGCGAACCTGGCTGCGTAACACGCTGTGTTTTTCTGCTCGCCAGTAGAGCGCCAGTGCGGCGCCGACCTGACCCGCGCCCGCCATAGAAAGAATAGGGAACAGGCTGTTGAATCCCTGGCTACTCATTAATGCCAGATAGACGGGAATGAAGCCCTGATGGACGCCAAACACCACCGAAACAAGAAACAGACCCGCCAGAACGGCGCAGCCCAGCGGGTTGCTGTTGAGGTGGATAAAGAGCCATGACATCCCTTCGAACAGCCAGCCGCCCAGCGGCATGATGATCAGGTAGGCCAGTGCGGCGGTGACCAGCAGGGTTAACATGGAGGTCAGCAGCATGTCCAGATCGTCGGGCATAAAGCGTCGGATAAAGCCCTCAATACGCGCGCTGGCCCAGGCGGCGATCAGTACGCCGATAATGTTGCCGCGCGGGTCGATCGGCAGGCCAAAGAAGTCCTCAATACCGGAGAAATAGCCCGTGGTGGCGGCAGGGTTGTATCCCAACAGGAACAGCGAGGCGATGATCGCCCCGTTAACGCCGGTGCCGCCGAAAGCCTGCGCGGCGTTATAGCCAATAAGAATGACCAGAAAGGTAAACAGCCCTTTACTGAACACTTTCATAAAGTTCAGGGCGTCGGGAAGCATACCTTGCGCATCGGCCGGAACGTGCAATACCGTACCCAGCAGCGTGGCAATCCCCAGCAGCAGACCCGCAGCAATAAAACCGGGAATGAGTGGCGTAAAAATAGTGGCGAACTTCGACAGGAATTGCTGAATGCCTGAAGTTTGTTTCGCTTTTAGCTGGCTTTTGGTTTTGGCGGCGATATCTGCCGCCTGCGTGACGGCGCCGCTGTTGTCGCTCAGTAGCGCATTCATGGCATCTGCCGCCCGCTGCGCTTTACCGGGGCCAAAAATGACCTGCACCTGGTTATTCGAGAGGACCACGCCTTTCACGCCTTCGAGCGTTTTAATCGCCGGATCGACCCGATCGCTGTCATGTACCGCCAGGCGTAAACGGGTCATGCAGTTCCCGCAGGTGGCAATATTACCCGGGCCACCGACCCGGGAGATAATCGTATTCAGGAGATCATTACTGATTTCTTTTGCCATTCGCTTTATTCCTCTTCCAGTACCTGGCGAATGAAGCCGCCATGTTGCTCAAGACGCAGACTGGCTTCTGTTGCGTTGAGGTTTTTCAGTAGCATGACGATAGCGGTTTTGCAGTGACGGCCACAGGCCATCAGCGCGGCTTCAGCCTGTTGCCCGGTGCAGCCTGTCGCATTTTTCACAATATTTACCTGACGCACGTTGAGTTTTTCGTTCGTGGCGACAACATCCACCATCAGGTTGCCAAAACACCTTGCCGGATTTAATCATCAGGCCGGTGGACAGCATGTTGAGAATCAGCTTCTGCGCGGTGCCCGCCTTCATACGGGAAGAACCGCTCACCACTTCGGCGCCGACAACGGGCGTGATGGCAAGCTCCGCCGGCCTTTGCTACGGGCGCTCCCCGGATTACAGGAGATCCCGACCGTCCGGCAGCCGAGCGTACGGGCATATTCCAGACCGGCAATCACATACGGCGTGCGACCGCTGGCCGCAATGCCCACAACCACATCTTTTTCATTGAGTGCGAGGGCCTTCAGGTCGTTGACCCCAAGCTCGCGGTTGTCTTCCGCGCCTTCAATCGCATGCTGTATCGCGCGGCTCGCCACCGGCGATCAAACCGATAACCAGGCCTGATTCCACGCCATAGGTTGGGGGGCATTCGCTGGCGTCAAGGATACCCAGGCGACCGGACGTTCCGGCGCCGGTATAAATCAGCCGCCCGCCAGCGCTGACCTGCGCATAAATGATGTCGATAGCCGCGGCGATCTCGGGCAGAACCTGCTCCACGGCGAGTGGAACCGTTTTATCTTCATCATTAATGATGCGGCACATATCGAGGGTGGAAGCCCGGTCAATCTCAAAAGAGGCGCGGTTAACACCTTCGGTAATCATATTTTCAAGTTGCATATTACTTACAGCCTTACAGGTTTAGCGCCCATTTCAGGAATGCTTTTTTCTGGGTGTCGTCAGCTTTCAGATACAGTTGCTGTAGCTGGGAGAGCTGGTCATGCGAAGTGGCGGGCGCCGCCGGGGAAGCGGAGCGCGCCGGAGAAGGTATCATCGTGCTGTCATCGTTGACGATGGCGCTCAGGTCGGTGAACACGGTGATGCTGTCACGGTCGAGAATTTTGATATCAAACGGTACGGATTTCCCCGGCCGCCGTCAGGGTGAATACCGGTTTTTGCGCCATCCTGGCTGGCTCTTTTTCGTCCAGCGGTTTTCCCGCAGACAGTTGCAGATCCACATTGCCGGAAGCGTTAAACGAGATGATATACGGGTTAGACGTCACGCGGCCGCCGGTTATTGTTCACCGATTCAGGATTTGCCGGACTGTCGAACTTCACCACCATTTTTTGAGCGCCGTCTGGCAGCGCCACGTCTTTACTAAAAATACTGACTTTTGCCGAAACGGGCCGCCAGCACGCTGACGTTATCGCCAATAAAAGAGATGCGGGAGCGGCAAAAGCCTGGCTGCAAAACAACAGTGCTGCGGCGGACACAAAATATTTCTTCATTTTTACTCTCCCGGAAAAGGGGAATCAGAATTCGTAACGTAAGCCAAGGTGGAAATAGTCATCAGCCGGGTTGCTGCCGCCAAAGGAGACATCATTGCCGTTCGTCCGTTTTTTCCCTTCTTCACCATTACGCCAGGAGTAAGACGCAAATATGGAACTGCGAACGGTGAGTTTGTACTGCGCTTCAAAGGTGGTATCGCGAAGTTTCAGCCCGTCGCCGTCCTCATTTTTCAGATGGCGATAGCCGGTACGTAACGCCCAGTCCGGGCTGACGTTCCAGACCAGCGTTGCTTCGTAATCTTTATCGGTGCTGTCCGCAGAACCGTCGAGGTAGGTCACTTTATCCTGGGCATAGAGCAGGCCGAACATGAAATCGCCCAGGTAGTAGCGGGTGCCGATGCCATAAAAGGTGTACTTATCGACATTATTATCCGACAGCGTGGATGTATCGTCATGGCTCGCTTTCTCTGTCTGACCGGCAATCACCGGCTGGAGGCGGCCAAAATCGCCCATATCGAGCGTATAGCGAAGGGCGGCATTATAACCGTAATCCAGATCGGAGGTGTTATTGCCCAGAATATAGGCGGTAGAGAAATCAAAATTGCCGAATGTGTTCTGGTACTGAATAGTGCCGTCCTGACGGAAAACCTGTACTGCCGTCGGGTCAACAAAGTTTGCCTGGCGGGCCATTGCGACATCGGAGCTGGCGAACACATCGCCGATATCCGTGAACATGATCAGGCCGGATGACACGCGCCCGCCGGTCAGCTTGCCGTATTCGGCAAAATCAATCCCTGCCCAGACGTAACGCGCGGTGAAGTCATTCGGGTTTTCCGCGCTGATGTTGTTCGCGTACTCTGCGGCATTTACCTGATACTGCGTAAAACCAATAACGGCCAGCTTGTCATTAATCGCCTGGCGGGCGGAGAAACCGATACGCGCGTCAAAATCGCCCGAGGTGTCGCCTGATTTCTTGTCAGAGATATTGAATCCGAGACGTCCGTAGAGATCGATATTCGATCCGTCATTGGCCTGGTAGATCACGGCGGCATGGCTGGCGCTGGTTGCGAGGAGAGTAAAGATTGCCAGGGACTTCAGAGTACGTTTCATTATGATTATCCTTTTCTGTGTGTAGTTTTTTGTTGCTATGAAAGACGCAAGGAATCATATATTCCATAAAAACATTTACAATAGAATCATTGAATCGTAATACAAATATTGTGAGGGCTATCAAATTCTCACCCGCGTTGTGTTATCCTGCGAACAGTGCGTTGGAATTAATGATTCCATGATGACGGGAGCGGAAGAGCGATGTTGTATCTGGCGAAAATGCGTAATGCAGAGGGAGAGTTAACGGAAAATGAACAGAAAATTGCCAGCTTTCTTTTGGCTCATGTCAGCGAGCTAAAAACCGTTTCTTCCCGCAATCTGGCGAAGCAGCTGGAAGTCAGCCAGTCCAGTATTGTGAAATTTGCCCAGAAACTTGGCGCGAAGGGATTCACCGAGCTTAGAATGGCGCTCATTGAGGAGTACAGCGTCAACCGGGAAAAGAAACATGACACGGCGCTGCATCTGCACAGTACGATTACCAGTGAAGACAGCCTGGAGGTGATTGCCCGTAAGCTGAACAGAGAAAAAATGTTCGCGCTGGAGGAAACCTGTAGTCTGATGGATTTCGATCGCCTGAAGCAGGTGATTAACCTGATCAGCAAGGCCCGGCTTATTCAGATTACGGGCGTCGGCGGTTCGGCGCTGGTAGGACGGGATTTATCCTTCAAGCTGATGAAAATTGGTTATCGCGTGGCCTGCGAAGTCGATACCCATGTGCAGGCAACCATTGCTCAGGCCTTGCAGGAAGGGGACGTGCAAATAGCCATTTCCTACAGCGGGTCGAAAAAAGGAGATCGTGCTTTGCGCTGAAGCGGCGCGTAAGCAGGGGCGACGGTGATTGCGATCACCTCTTTGACGGACTCTCCGCTGCGGCGACTGGCCGATTACACGCTGGATACCGTATCCGGTGAGACCGAATGGCGCAGTTCGTCCATGTCCACCCGAACCGCGCAGAACTCGGTGACCGATCTGCTGTTTGTTGGCATGGTGCAGCTCAATGATGTTGAGTCGCTTCGTATGATTGAGCGCAGCAGCGAGCTGATTAATCTTTTGGGCAGGAGCTAGGGACTTTTACGTAAGATTTACCCTAATTAGTGAGCTGTTCCGCAGCACTTATTTGTTTTTTCTGTATTTTCAATGTTAATGGAGTGTAAGGCTTCATCGTAGTTTCGCTGGAGACGAGAGTAGCGCATAAGACGCACCGCTTATGCGCTGCAACAGACTGAAAAGGAGAACATTGAAATGGGTAAACTCACGGGCAAAACGGCATTGATTACCGGCGCGTCACAGGGCATTGGCGAGGGGATCGCCAGAGTGTTTGCTCGCCACGGCGCGAATTTAATTTTGCTGGATATCTCCGATGAGGCGGAAAAACTGGCGGATGAGCTGGGCGGACGCGGTCATCGTTGTACCCGCCATCAAAGCGGATGTCAGGGATTTTGCATCAGTCGCGGCGGCAGTGGCGCGCGCGAAAAAGATAGAAGGTAAAATTGATATTCTGGTCAACAATGCGGGTGTTTGCCGGTTGGGCAACTTCCTCGACATGAGCGAAGAAGATCGCGATTTCCATATCGATATTAATATCAAAGGCGTCTGGAACGTCACAAAAGCCGTTCTGCCGGAAATGGTTGAACGCAAAGATGGGCGTATCGTCATGATGTCCTCCGTGACCGGGGATATGGTGGCCGATCCAGGCGAAAACGGCTTATGCCCTGTCTAAAGCGGCGATTATCGGACTCACCAAGTCCCCTGGCCGTGGAGTATGCGCAGTCCGGCGTTCGTGTGAACGCAATCTGTCCGGGTTATGTCCGTACGCCGATGGCGGAAAATATCGCCCGTCAGTCTAATCCTGACGATCCTGAATCGGTACTCACCGAAATGGCGAAAGCGATCCCGATGCGCCGTCTGGGCCTGTCCGCTCGAAGTGGGTGAACTGGCGGCCTTCCTGGCGTCGGATGAGTCCAGCTATTTGACCGGGACGCAAAACGTGATTGATGGCGGCAGCACGCTGCCTGAAAGCGTGAGCGTGGGCGTCTGATTAACGCCGCTTTCCTCCTCACCGCATGTGGGGAGGGATTCTCTTATTCCCTTTTCGACTTTCAAATCATCAAACGGTATATAAAACCGTTACTCCTTTCGTACCCGTTATAAATATTATGACCATAAGAAAGTCATCAAATTTATAAGGGTGCGCAATGGCTGTTAACTTACTGAAAAAAAGATACCTGGCGCTGAGCGCGATGCTGTTGTTGGCCACGCAGGCGCAGGCAACAGAGCTGCTGAACAGCTCATACCGACGTTTCTCGCGAACTGTTTGCCGCCCTTAATCCGCCGTTTGAACAGCAGTGGGCGAAAGATAACGGCGGCGATAAGCTGACCATCAAACAGTCTCACGCCGGTTCGTCAAAACAAGCGCTGGCGATCCTGCAAGGGCTGAAAGCTGACGTAGTGACCTATAACCAGGTCACGGATGTGCAGATCCTGCATGACAAAGGCAAGCTGATCCCTGCCGACTGGCAAAGCCGTTTGCCGAATAACAGCTCACCGTTCTATTCCACGATGGGATTCCTGGTGCGCAAAGGGAATCCGAAAAAATATCCATGACTGGAATGACCTTGTGCGTTCCGATGTAAAACTGATTTTCCCGAACCCGAAAACCTCAGGCAACGCCCGTTACACCTATCTGGCTGCATGGGGCGCGGCGGATAAAGCTGACGGTGGCGACAAAGCCAAAACCGAGCAGTTTATGACCCAGTTCCTGAAGAACGTCGAAGTGTTTGACACCGGCGGTCGCGGCGCGACCACCACCTTTGCGGAACGCGGCCTGGGCGATGTGCCTGATTAGCTTTGAATCGGAAGTGAATAACATCCGTAAACAGTATGAAGCACAGGGATTTGAAGTCGTTATCCCGAAAACCAATATTCTGGCCGAATTCCCGGTGGCATGGGTGGATAAAAACGTACAGGCCAACGGTACTGAAAAAGCGGCGAAGGCTTACCTGAACTGGCTCTACAGCCCGCAGGCGCAGACCATCATCACCGACTTCTACTACCGCGTGAATAACCCGGAAGTGATGGACAAACTGAAAGATAAATTCCCACAGACCGAACTGTTCCGCGTGGAAGACCAGTTTTGGCTCCTGGCCGGAAGTGATGAAAACCCACTTCGGCAGCGGCGGCGAACTGGACAAACTGTTGGCGGCGGGGCGTTAAGTAAATGTTCGCAGTATCGACAAGACGTGTGCTGCCCGGCTTTACCTTAAGCCTCGGAACCAGCCTGTTGTTCGTCTGCCTGATATTTGCTGCTTCCGTTTGAGCGCGCTGGTAATGCAGCTGGCGCAAATGAGCTGGGCGCAATACTGGGAGGTTTATCACCAACCCGCAGTGGTGGCGGCCTACAAAGTCACGCTGTTGTCGGCGTTTGTGGCATCAATCTTCAACGGCGTATTTGGCCTGCTGATGGCGTGGATCTTAACCCGCTATCGCTTTCCGGGACGTACTCTGCTGGATGCGCTGATGGATCTGCCGTTTGCCCTGCCGACGGCGGTGGCGGGTCTGACGCTGGCGTCATTGTTTTCCGTGAACGGTTTTTACGGCGAATGGCTGGCGAAGTTTGATATCAAAGTGACTTACACCTGGCTTGGCATCGCGGTAGCGATGGCTTTTACCAGCATCCCGTTTGTGGTGCGCACGGTGCAGCCGGTACTGGAAGAGTTAGGCCCGGAATATGAAGAAGCGGCGGAAACGCTCGGCGCAACGCGCCTGCAAAGTTTCCGCAAAGTGGTGTTGCCGGAGCTGTCTCCTGCGCTGGTGGCGGGTATTGCGCTCTCGTTTACCCGAAGCCTCGGCGAGTTCGGCGCGGTGATTTTTATTGCCGGGAACATCGCGTGGAAAACCGAAGTGACCTCGCTGAATGATTTTTTGTTCGTTTGCAGGAGTTTGACTATCCGGCGCCAGCGCGATTGCGTCGGTGATCCTCGCGGCGTCGCTGTTGCTGCTGTTCTCGATTAACACCCCTGCAAAGTCGCTTTGGTCGACGTGTGGTAGGTCACTAATGGCGGAAGTTACCCAATTGAAGCCGTTATGACGCCCCCCGTATTAACTGGGGAAAATGGTTTCTGATTGGCACCGGGATGCTGGTTTCGGCGTTTATTTTGCTGGTGCCGATGATTTATATCTTCGTACAGGCCTTCCAGCAAAGGGCTGATGCCGGTCTTACAGAACCTGGCCGACCCGGACATGCTGCACGCGATCTCTGGCTGACGGTGTTGATTGCGCTGATTGCCGTACCGGTAAACCTGGTGTTTGGCGCTCTGCTGGCGTGGCTGGTGACGCGCTTTAATTTCCCCGGTCGCCAGCTGCTGCTGACGCCTGCTGGATATTCCGTTTGCCGTCTCGCCGGTGGTGGCCGGTCTGGTCTACCTGCTGTTTTACGGCTCGAACGGCCCGCTGGGCGACTGGCTGGATGAGCACAACCTGCAAATTATGTTCGCCTGGCCGGGAATGGTGCTGGTCACTATTTTCGTCACCTGTCCGTTTGTGGTGCGTGAACTGGTGCCGGTTATGCTGAGTCAGGGCAGCCAGGAAGATGAAGCCGGCGATTCTGCTTGGCGCTTCTGGCTGGCAAATGTTCCGTCGCGTTACGTTGCCTAATATTCGCTGGGCGCTGCTGTACGGCGTGGTGCTGACCAACGCGCGCGCCATTGGCGAGTTCGGCGCGGTGTCGGTGGTTTCCGGCTCGATTCGCGGCGAAACCCTGTCCGCTGCCGTTACAGATTGAATTACTGGAGCAGGACTACAACACCGTCCGGCTCCTTTACCGCCGCCGCGCTGCTGACGCTGATGGCGATTATTACCCTGTTTTTGAAGAGTATGTTGCAATGGCGCCTGGAAAATCAGGAAAAACGCGCGCAACAGGAGGAAAATCATGAGCATTGAGATTGCCAATATTAAGAAGTCTTTTGGTCGCACCCAGGTGCTGAACGATATCTCGCTGGATATTCCTTCAGGTCAGATGGTTGCCTTGCTGGGGCCGTCCGGTTCCGGTAAAACCACGCTGCTGCGTATTATTGCCGGGCTGGAGCATCAGACCAGCGGGCACATTCGTTTTCACGGTACAGACGTAAGCCGTCTGCACGCGCGCGATCGTAAAGTCGGCTTTGTTTTTCAGCACTATGCGCTGTTTCGTCATATGACGGTGTTCGACAATATCGCCTTTGGCCTGACGGTGCTGCCGCGTCGCGAACGTCCGAATGCGGCGGCCATTAAAGCGAAAGTGACGAAGCTGCTGGAAATGGTGCAACTGGCCCATCTGGCGGAGCGTTTTCCGGCACAGCTTTCCGGCGGGCAGAAACAGCGCGTGGCGCTGGCGCGCGCGTTAGCGGTTGAGCCGCAGATCCTGCTGCTGGATGAACCGTTTGGCGCGCTTTGATGCGCAGGTGCGTAAAGAGCTGCGCCGCTGGCTGCGTCAGCTGCATGAAGAGTTGAAATTTACCAGCGTGTTTGTCACCCCACGATCAGGAAGAGGCTACGGAAGTGGCGGATCGCGTGGTGGTGATGAGCCAGGGCAACATTGAACAGGCCGATGCGCCGGACCAGGTTGTGGCGTGAACCCGCCCACCCGCTTTGTGCTGGAGTTTATGGGCGGAAGTGAACCGTTTGCAGGGGAACGATTCGCGGCGGTCAGTTTCACGTTGGCGCGCATCGCTGGGCCGCTGGGGTATACGCCAGCGTACCAGGGGGCGGTCGAATCTGTTCCTGCGTCCGTGGGAGGTGGATGTCAGCCGCCGCACCAGTCTGGATTCCCCGCTGCCGGTACAGGTGCTGGAGGCCAGTCCGAAAGGTCACTACACCCAATTAGTCGTGCAGCCTCTGGGGTGGTATAACGAACCGCTGACGGTGGGTGATGCAGGGGGATAATCCCCCACAGCGCGGCGAGCGGCTGTTTGTCGGGCTGCAAAATGCGCGGTTGTACAACGGCAACCAGCGCATTGAGACGCGCGAAGAGGAGCTTGCTCTGGCAGAATCGGCCTGATAGGTTAATATCACGTAGTTTTGCCGGGTGGCGCTGCGCTGACCCGGCCTACAATATGATCTGCGTAGGGCCCGGTAAGCGAAGCGCCACCGGGCTTTTTACTGGACAGAGAAGTGAACACATTAGAACAAACAATTGGCAATACGCCTCTGGTGAAATTGCAGCGGATGGCGCCGGATAACGGCAGTGAAATTTGGGTCAAGCTGGAAGGTAATAACCCTGCCGGGTCAGTGAAAGACCGGGCGGCGCTGTCGATGATCGTCCAGGCAGAAAAGCGCGGGGAAATTAAGCCGGCGATGTGCTGATTGAAGCGACCAGCGGCAATACCGGTATTGCGCTGGCGATGATTGCCGCACTGAAAGGCTATCGCATGAAACTGCTGATGCCGGACAACATGAGCCAGGAGCGCCGCGCGGCGATGCGCGCCTATGGCGCGGATCTGATTCTGGTGTCTAAAGAGCAAGGGATGGAAGGCGCGCGCGATTTGGCGCTGGAAATGGCCGAACGCGGAGAAGGTAAGCTGCTCGATCAGTTTAACAATCCCGACAACCCTTACGCGCACTACACCACGACCGGGCCGGAAATCTGGCAGCAAACCTCAGGTCGCATCACCCACTTTGTCTCCAGTATGGGAACAACTGGCACGATTACCGGTGTGTCGCGCTTCCTGCGCGAACAGGAAAAACCGGTAACGATTGTTGGCCTGCAACCGGAAGAGGGCAGCAGCATTCCGGGGATTCGTCGCTGGCCCGCAGAATATATGCCGGGTATTTTTAATGCTCAGCTTGTGGATCAGGTGCTGGATATTCACCAGAGCGAGGCGGAAAACACCATGCGCGAACTGGCAGTACGCGAAGGTATTTTCTGCGGTGTGAGTTCCGGCGGCGCGGTTGCCGGTGCGTTACGCGGTCGCCCGCGCGACGCCGGGGCCGTGGTGGTGGCGATCATCTGCGATCGCGGCGATCGCTATCTTTCTACCGGCGTTTTTGGCGAAGAACACTTCAGCCAGGGGGCTGGGATTTAGCCTGTAGGCCTGATAAGCGTAGCGCCATCCGGCAACCGTAAAGTACGATCGCCGGATGACGACGCAAAGCGTCTTATCCGGCCTGCAACGTCAAGCGTTACGTTTCTCAACCAGCAGGTCGAGGAAGCGCCACAGTTTCTCGTTCATCTCCTGATAATTCCACTCGCGCATTTCGGCGTTCGAGCGAATAAAGCGCTTCCCTTTTTGCCGCAGCCAGTTCCTGTTCTGAATGCTGGATCAGCCCTTCTACCGCCTCGGCGGTAAACTCCATATGGCACTGAAAACCGTAGACGGCGTTACCGTATTGCACGATCTGGCGCGGACATCCTTCGCTTGTCGCGAGAACGACCGACTGATCGGTTAACCCTGGCATATCGTTGTGCCAGTGCCCGACCACAAGCGGAGAGCCGAAATGAGCGAGCAGCGGATTCTGTTTCCCTGCTTCCGTCAGCGTAATCGGATAGTGGCCGATCTCCTTTTCCGGGCTCTGGCGTACTTTTGCGCCCAGCGCCTCACCAATCAACTGGGAACCAAGACAGATGCCGATCACAATACGACGCGCAGAGATCGCCTGATTAATAAGCCGCTGCTCCGCTAAAGAGTCAAAATATGGGCACTCTTCGAGGCGTAGTACGCGGTGACTGCGGGCCGCCAAACACCACCAGCATATCGAAACCATCTGCATTGGCGGGGACAGGTTCACCGGCATACACGCGGGACCAGGAGAGGGGGATAACCGCGATCCTCAGCCCATTGCAGATAGGCTCCGGCAGATTCGAAAGACTCATGAACGACAAAATGAACTCGCACTTTTTCTCTCCTGTTAACGTTTTAACGCCTGATGGATATCAGCCGCCAGTTTGTTGATATCGCCGTCGCCCAGCGTCGACAGCGTAATGCGCAGGCCGTGGGCGGGCGCGTTGACGCCAAATGCTTCGCCTTCCCGTACCAGCCAGCCCGCTTTCGCCAGCATAAACGCGATGCCCTGGCTGTGGCTTTTCAACGGCAACCACGCATTCAGCCCATCGCCGGGGGCGTGTGTAAGCCCGGTTCGCTGGGGAGCGCGCAGGGCCAGCTTCTGCTGCTGCGAAGCATAAAATTGCCGGGTCTGCCGCCAGCGTTCGCTGATAGTTTTTTGTCACTCAGACAGGCATGCACTAAATTCTTGCAACAGATGGCTGACCCACTGACTGCCGGAATTAAGGCGCAGGGCCAGTCTGGCTGAGGTGGCGGGGATCGCTGGCGACAATGGCGAGGCGCAGATCCGGCCCCAGCGTCTTTGACATCGAGCGAACCACTGACCAGTGTAGCGTCTCCGGGGCGATCACCGGGTGCCAGGGAGATGAAGAGAGCAGGGCAAAGGTGGGTCGTCGATAATAACCAGCGCTTGCGGGTATTTCGCCACAATGTTCTGTAGCGCGGCGGCGCGGGAGGCGCTCAAACTGCACCCCGTAGGATTGTGGGCGCGCGGAGTTAAAATGACGGCGCGGGCGCCATTTTTCAGCGCCTGTTCCAGCATCTCAGGCTGCATACCTTCGCTATCGACGCCGACGGGGATGGCGGAAAACCCGGCGTAGCGCAGCATACTGATGCTGCTTAAAAAGCAGGGATCTTCCACCGCCACGCTGTCACCCGGCAGTAAATGGGCGCACAGCAGACGCTCGATGGCGTCAATCGCCCCACTGGTGATATCAATCTCGCTTTCGCCAGGTACGGCATCCTGCATCCACTGCTTCGCCCACGCGTGAAGGGCGGGAGAAACGGCCGCATCACCGTAAAGACGCGGTGACTTATTTATTGTCGAAAAATAACTGCTGAGATCGGGCAGCCGTTGGGGATCGGGATTGCCACCGGAAAGATCGGTCAGCGGCGTATCGGGACTGCTTCCTTCCAGCGCGAGCGGAGAAGGCGCACCTTTAATGACCGTACCGTTACGTCCCTGGCTCAGGGCCAGGCCGGATGTCACCAGCCGTTTGTAAGCCGCCGCGACAGTATTGCGGTTCACGTTTAATTCCGATGCCAGTTCCCGCACCGGCGGCAGCGTTTCCCCTGGCGCCAGTGTGCCGGTGGTGACATGCTGACGAATACTGTCAAAGATTTCGCTGGCGGTTTTTCCGTCGATCATTATTGACCTATGACAAAATGAATTTTAGCATATGACGATAATAGTGAGGCGTTAGCCCGCTGTCCAGTGAGAGGAGAGGTAAATGGGGCAGGATAGTGAAATACAGTCAGTGCTCTTCGACGATAAGCATCGGGCTTTACAGACCGACATTGTCGCCGTTCAGTCACAGGTGGTGTACGGCAGCGTAGGCAACAGTATTGCCGTACCGGCGATTAAAGCGCAGGGCTTGCGGGTGACGGCGGTGCCCACGGTGCTGTTCAGCAATACGCCGCATTATGAAACGTTTTACGGCGGCATTATTCCTGCCGACTGGTTCAGCGGTTATCTCCAGGCCTTAAATGAGCGGGGATGCGCTGCGTGAGCTTAAAGCGGTCACGACAGGCTATATGGGCAGTGCGGAACAAATCGTTCTGCTGGCGAAATGGCTGGAAACGGTGCGGATCGCGCATCCTGAGGTGTGTATTCTGGTCGATCCGGTGATTGGCGACACGGACAGCGGAATGTATGTGAAAGCGGAAATCCCGCAGGCGTATCGTCATTATCTGCTGCCGCTGGCGCAGGGGCTGACGCCGAATGTGTTCGAGCTGGAGATGCTCAGCGGCAAACCGTGCGGCACGCTGGATGAAGCGGTTGCGGCGGCGAAATCGCTGCTCTCCGACACGCTGAAGTGGATTGTGATCACCAGTGCGCCAGGCCAGACGGCGGATACCATCAATGTGGCGGTGGTGACGAACGGCGGCGTGGATGTGATTGAACACCCGCGTGTGGAAACCGATTTAAAAGGGACGGGCGATTTGTTCTGCGCCGAACTGGTGAGCGGTATTGTGCAGGGGGAAAGCGCTGACGGCGGCGACGCGACATGCCGCAGAGCGCGTGCTGGAGGTGATGACCTGGACGCAGCGCTGCGGGTGTGGACGAGTTGATTCTGCCACCGGCAGGGGAGGCGCGATGAAGAGTTATCGGCTGGTGGTTCGCCAGCAGGGGCGTGTGGTTGGTCACTTTGAAACGAGCGGGCTTGATGCGCTGGAGGATATCTGCGTGGCGCGCGCGATGTTCGGCATTGCGGGTGGCTATCAGTGCGAATTGCTGGTGTCGGACTCGGAGAAGCGGATGCTGGAAAGCGGGCCGGAAGGGATGAAGATCCTGATGCGCGAGAAGTGCTATCGTCCAGTCACCTCGCTGTTGTGAGCGCGTAACTATGCCGGGATGGCGGCGAAAAACGCCTTATCCGGCCTACGATCTTTTATTGTAGGCCTGATAAGCGCAGCGCCATCAGGCAATCATCGCCTTATCCGGGCCTACGATCTTTTATTGTAGGCCTGATAAGCGCAGCGCCATCAAACAAACATCGGCCTTATCCGGCTTACGATCTTTTATTGTTAGGCCTGATAAGCGCAGCGCCATCAGGCGCGGTTTTACCTTAACCAGGATAAAAAAATGGCGCCAGTCGGCGCCATTTTTCCCTGCGGCAAGAATTACTTCTTTGATGCGGATAACCGGGGTTTCACCCACAGTCACGCTACCGGACAGTTTGATCAGTTCTTTGATTTCGTCCATGTTGGAGATAACAACCGGAGTCAGGGTAGACTTGGCTTTTTCTTCCAGCAGCGGCAGATCGAACTCAATTACCGGATCGCCAACTTTAACGCGTTGACCTTCTTCAGCAATACGCTTGAAGCCTTCGCCTTTCAGTTTCAACGGTGTCGATACCGAAGTGAACGAACAGCTCAATGCCGCTATCCGATTCGATAGAGAACGCATGGTTGGTTTCAAAGATTTTGCCGATGGTGCCGTCTACTGGCGCGACCATTTTGTTACCGGTTGGTTTGATAGCAATGCCATCGCCAACGATTTTCTCGGCAAAAACTACATCCGGCACGTCTTCGATGTTGACGATCTCGCCAGAGAGCGGAGCAACAATCTCAATAGTTCCGGTGTCTTTCTTATCATCAGAAACCAGGAGATTTTAGTTTATCGAACAAACCCATGATCTTCTCCTAAGCAGTAAATTGGGCCGCATCTCGTGGATTAGCAGATTGTTTTTTCTTCAATGAACTTGTTAACCAGCGTCATTAACTCGTCCGTTGTCGGTTGAGCAAGAGCCTGCTCTGCTAACACCTTCGCATCTTCGAAGTTCGTGTTACGGATAATCTTCTTAATGCGCGGGATAGAAATGGCGCTCATAGAGAATTCGTCCAGACCCATCCCCAGCAACAGAAGTGTAGCACGTTCGTCGCCTGCAAGCTCACCACACATGCCAGTCCATTTACCTTCAGCATGAGAAGCATCAATAACTTGGCTTGATCAAGTTCAGCACGGACGGTGACATTGGCTGGTAAAGATGTGAAATCATATCATTACCACGGTCAACTGCCAGGGTGTACTGCGTTAAATCATTGGTGCCGATACTAAAGAAATCAACTTCTTTAGCTAAATGACGAGCAATGGTTGCCGCAGCTGGTGTTTCCACCCATTACGCCAATCTCAATGCTTTCATCAAATGCTTTACCCTTCGTCGCGCGCAGTTCCTGTTTGTAGATTTCAATCTCTTTGCGCAGCGCGCGAACTTCTTCAACAGAGATGATCATCGGGAACATGATGCGCAGTTTACCGAACGCAGAGGCGCGCAGAATGGCGCGAACCTGATCACGCAGGGATCTCTTTGCGAGTCCATCGCGATACGTACCGCACGCCAGCCCAGGAACGGGTTCTCTTCTTTCGGGAAGTTCATGTACGGGCAGTTCTTTGTCGCCGCCGATATCCATAGTACGGACGATAACCGCCTGGAGAGCCGCAGGCTTCAGCGACGGCTTTGTACGCCGCAAACTGTTCTTCTTCAGTCGGCAGCGCGTCACGGTCCATGAACAGGAATTCAGTACGATACAGACCAACGCCTTCCGCGCCATTGCGCCTCTGCGCCTTCAACGTCACGAACGGTACCGATGTTGGCGCAAACTTCTACCTGATGACCGTCCAGCGTGATAGCCGGCAGATCTTTCAGTTTAGCGAGTTCCGCTTTCTCCGGTTGCAACCTGCTCCTGAACGGCGCGCAGTTTTTCAATTTCTTCGTTGGTTGGGTTGACGTAAACCTGATTGTTTACGGCATCCAGAATCAGATAGTCGTCGTTTTTCACCTGAGAGGTGACGTTACCGGTGCCCCACGGATGGCCGGCAGTTCCAGAGAACGCGCCATGATAGAGGTGTGGGAGGTACGGCCACCCTGCGTCAGTGGATGAAACCCAGCACCTTTTGCAGGTTCAGCTGTGCGGTTTCTGATGGGGTCAGGTCAGCGGCAACCAGGATGACTTCGTCCTTGATTGCGCTCAGGTCGATGATTGCCAGACCTAGGATGTTGCGCAGCAGGCGCTTACCAATGTCACGCACGTCAGCCGCACGTTCTTTCAGGTATTCATCATCCAGTTCTTCCAGGGCAGTGGCCTGACCTTCGATAACTTCATGCGCAGCTGCGTCAGCCGTCATGTTCTTATCTTTAATCAGGGCTATGATTTCCTGCTCCAGCTCCTCATCTTCGAGCAGCATGATATGCCCTTCAAAGATGGCTTCTTTTTCTTCACCGAACGTTTCACCAGCTTTCGTTTTGATCGCTTCCAGTTGCGCAGATGCCCTTGGCACGACCGCTCAGAAAACGTTCAACTTCCTGATCAACCTTGTCGGCAGAAATTTTTTTCCGGTCAATGACGATTTCGTCTTCTTTCAGCAGCAGTGCTTTGCCGAAAGCGATACCCGGGGATGCTAAAATGCCTGAAATCATAACCCTACCTTACTTGTGACTGATTTTTAAAAGAACCCGGGAACTTACTCGAGTTCCGCCATCAGTTTGACCAGATGCTCTACCGCTTTTTGTTCGTCTTCGCCTTCAGCAGCGATGGTGACAACGGTGCCCTGAGTCAGGCCCAGAGTCTGTAGTTTGAACAGGCTTTTTGCGCTGGCGCTTTTGCCGTTGGAAGTCACAGTAATCTCAGAAGTGAAGCCTTTCGCTTCTTTAACAAACTGAGCAGCAGGGCGGGTGTGCAGACCGTTCGGAGCGGTAATGGTAACTTCTTGCTGGAACATTGTATTTCCCCAACTTATAGGTTTAGTGTTGTGGAACTAAAGTCTAGCCTGGCGGTTTGACTTTAGCCTGTATTGTTAGCGTCGGCGTAAACGGGACGCGACACACCAGGTGTTATGCGCAATCCGTTGCTGGCAACTGCTGGCCGCTGACGTTTCGCTCGTCATTAAACATTATGCCGTGAAAGGAAGACTTGAACCAAATCATTAAATCGATTCAGCTAGCGCTTTTCCTGTAACGATTAATTTCGGGCATCAAAATAATTAGTCTGGTTAAATACCAGACCCGGCAGGGTGAATCAATGCCAGGAGGGTTGAAAATTTGAAGCAGGCCACAAAAAAGCACCCAAAAGGGTGCTTTTTTACGCGTTTTTAACATGCTGGCATTACTGTTGCAGTTCTTTTTCAGTAAAGAGATCGGCAAACAAAGCAGTGCTCAGATAACGCTCACCCGATGACGGTAGGATAACCACAATATTCTTATTGGTAAAGGTTTCATCTTCCTGGAGCTTAAGCGCTGCCGCAACGGCCGCGCCGGAAGAGATCCCCGCCAGAATACCTTCTTCTTCCATCAGGCGACGAGCGGTGGAAATGGCTTCTTCATTTGTGATACCGACAACTTTATCAATCAGTTTTCAGATCGAGGTTGCCCGGAATGAAGCCTGCGCCAATGCCCTGAATTTTGTGCGGGCGGGCTTCAGTTCTTCACCAGCCAGCGCCTGCGCGATAACCGGAGAGTCGGTCGGTTCTACTGCTACGGTAATGAGGTCCGTTTTGCCTTTGGTGCCTTTGATGTAGCGGGTGACGCCTGTCAGCGTACCGCCGGTGCCGACGCCGGAGATAAAGACATCGACCTGACCATCGGTATCTTCCCAGATTTCCGGGCCGGTGGTTTTTTCGTGAATTTCCGGTTAGCCGGGTTGCTGAACTGCTGAAGCAGCAGGTATTTTTCTGGATCGCTGGCGACAATCTCTTCCGCTTTCTGGATAGCGCCTTTCATGCCTTTCGCGCCTTCGGTCAGTACGAGGTTTGCCCCTAGCGCTTTAAGCAGTTTGCGACGCTCAACGCTCATGGTGTCTGGCATGGTCAGCGTCAGCTTGTAGCCACGCGCGGCAGCAACATAAGCCAGCGCGATACCGGTGTTGGCCGCTGGTCGGTTCCACCAGTTCGACGCCCGGTTTCAGCACGCCGCGTTTTTCGGCATCCCAAATCATATTGGCACCGATACGGCATTTAACGCTGAAGCTCGGGTTACGTGATTCTACCTTCGCCAGAATGCGTCCGTTACCGATACGGTTCAGTCGAACCAGCGGCGTATGACCGATAGTCAGCGAGTTATCTTCAAAAATCTTACTCATGGCCTGTCCTTAACTGTATGAAATTGGGATACATGGGCTAGCATACCTGCTCAGAGAATATGCGGAAGTAAGGATTTAGCATATCTATATTCGGAAGGGAAATAATGGTTACCTGGATGGAATAAGGAGCGGCATAAGCCCCTCCTTTTTTATACAACTATTTTACAGGTTTATGAGCGTGCTGTGATTCATTTCCATGACCCATGTCTGGAACGGTAGCAATCAACCCACATCGCCGTTGCGCCACACACGGCGACGGGCATGATCACCAGGTTAAGCACCGGGGATCATGGTGAACAAACTGGTTAACGCGCCGAACTGCATATTGGCGACTTTCTGCGTGCGCAGGGCGGTGCGCATCTCTTTGAACGGGACTTTGTGGTTGTCGAAGGGATAGTCGCAATACTGAATCGCCAGCATCCACGCGCTGAACAGGAACCACAGCACCGGGGCGACGGTTTGCCCGACTCCTGGAATAAAATAGAGAATTAACAGCACAATGGCGCGCGGCAGATACCAGATGAACTTTTGCCATTCGCGTTTCATAATGCGCGGCACATCTTTCATAATACCCAGTACGCCGGTATCTGGCGGCGTTGCGCCGGTCAGGCGCGCCTCAAGCTGTTCCGCCAGCAGCCCATTGAAAGGGGCTGCGATCCAGTTGGCAATGGTTGAAAAGAAATAACCGAAGACCAGTAAAACCGAGATGACCGCAATGGGGCCACAGCAGATAGCTTAACCACTGCAACCAGTCGGGAACGTGGCTCATCAGCGAAGGGATCCAGACGTCCAGTTGCGTAAACAGCCACCAGAATGCGCCGCCCATCAGCAAAATGTTTACCAGTAACGGCAAAATAACAAAGCGACGGATCCCCGGTTGCGTGACCAGTTTCCACCCCTGTGAGAAATAGTAAAAGCCGCTGCGAGGTGCAGTTGCGGATGATGACACCATAATCAGGACATGCTCCTTTAATAAAGCCCCGGGTAAACTTTGCGTATCTTACCGGGTTGTGACGCGTTCGCCAGTTAAGAAATGTTCGAAAAAACAGCAAAAAGCACGATTTCGTTCATCTTTATGCTGTGAAAGCCAAGAGCGCACTTGCACTTGACGTAATCGGCAAATACTCTTAGTGAGTAAATGTTTGCCGTGGTGGCAAGGTGTTAGAACAACAGAGAAATATAATGATGCAGGATTTGCGTCTGATATTAATCATTGTTGGCGCGATCGCCATAATCGCTTTACTGGTACATGGTTTCTGGACCAGCCGTAAAGAACGATCTTCTATGTTCCGCGATCGTCCACTGAAACGCAATGAAGTCAAAAACGTGACGACGATTCTTACGACGATGACGTCGAAGAAGAGGAAGGCGTGGGTGAAGTTCGTGTTCACCGCGTGAATCATGCCCCCCGGCAACGTTCAGGAGCATGATGCGCCTCGTCAGTCGCCGCAACACCAATACCAGCCGCCTTATGCGTCTGCGCAGCCTCGTCAACCGGCTCAGCAGCCGCCTGAAGCGCCAGCGCAGCCGCAGCAACGGCCGCAGTATGGGCAGCCGTCACAACCGCAACCGGCACAACAACCGGCACAGCCTGTGCAGCAGCCAGTACAGCAACAGCCGGTAGCGCCGCAGGTTCAGTCTGCGCCGCAACAGCCTGTTCAGCCAGCGCCACAGCAACCTGCGCCTCAGCCTGCTCCGCAGACTTTCCAGCCAGCGGAACCTGTCACAGAGCCTGCGCCAGCGCCTGAACCAGTAGTGGAAGAAGCGCCCGTCGCGGAAAAACCGCAGCGTAAAGAAGCGGTCATTATTATGAACGTCGCCGCTCATCATGGCAGCGAGCTTAGCGGCGAAGTGCTGCTGAACAGCATCCAGCAAGCGGGCTTCAAATTTGGCGATATGAATATTTTCCATCGCCACCTGAGCCCGGATGGCAGCGGCCCTGCGCTGTTTAGCCTGGCCAACATGGTGAACCCGGGAACGTTTGATCCTGAAATGACCGGTGATTTCTCCACGCCGGGGGTCACTATCTTTATGCAGGTGCCTTCTTACGGCGACGAGTTGCAAAACTTTAAGCTGATGCTCCAGTCTGCGCAGCATATCGCTGATGAAGTCGGCGGCGTGGTGCTTGATGACCAGCGCCGGATGATGACGCCGCAGAAACTGCGTGAATATCAGGATCGCATTCGCGAAGTGAAAGAATCCAACGCCTGAGAAACCCAGGCGTGATCCCCCCTTTCTGAACCCCCGCCTGTCGGGGGTTTTTTATCATTGATGGTGCGATATGGAATCAATCGAACAACAACTGACAGAACTGCGAACCACGCTTCGCCATCATGAGTATCTTTACCATGTGATGGATGCGCCGGAGATCCCGGACGCTGAGTATGACCGTCTGATGCGCGAACTTCGTGAGCTGGAAGCGCAGCATCCAGATTTAATTACGCCGGACTCCCCGAGCCAACGCGTCGGAGCGGCGCCGCTGGCGGCGTTCAGCCAGATTCGCCACGAAGTGCCCATGTTGTCGCTGGACAACGTGTTTGATGAAGAGAGTTTTCTGGCGTTTAACAAGCGCGTGCAGGATCGGCTAAAAAGCGGCGATAAACTGACCTGGTGCTGCGAGCTGAAGCTGGACGGCCTGGCCGTCAGCATCCTGTATGAAAACGGCGTGCTGATCAGCGCGGCAACGCGTGGAGATGGAACGACCGGCGAGGACATCACCTCCAATGTGCGTACCATTCGCGCTATTCCGCTGAAGCTGCGTGGCGATAACATTCCGGCGCGTCTGGAGGTTCGTGGCGAAGTTTTCCTGCCGCAGGCCGGGTTTGAAAAAATTAATGAAGAGGCGCGCCGCACCGGTAATAAAGTATTTGCCAACCCGCGTAACGCTGCGGCGGGGTCGTTGCGCCAGCTTGATCCGCGTATTACCGCGAAGCGACCGCTCACTTTCTTTTGCTACGGCGTCGGCATTCTGGAAGGTGGCGAACTGCCTGATACGCATCTGGGGCGCTTGCTGCAATTTAAAGCCTGGGGGCTTCCGGTAAGCGACCGGGTGACGCTGTGCGACTCTCCCGAAGCGGTGCTGGACTTCTATCACAAAGTGGAAGAAGACCGCCCGACGCTGGGTTTTGACATTGATGGCGTGGTGATTAAAGTCAACTCGATGGCGTTGCAGGAACAGCTTGGATTCGTCGCCCGCGCGCCGCGCTGGGCGGTGGCCTTTAAGTTCCCGGCGCAGGAGCAAATGACGTTTGTACGCGATGTAGAGTTCCAGGTGGGGCGGACTGGCGCGATCACGCCCGTCGCCCGTCTCGAACCGGTGCATGTTGCGGGTGTGCTGGTCAGCAACGCCACCTTGCACAACGCGGATGAAATTGAGCGTCTTGGCCTGCGCATTGGCGACAAAGTGGTGATTCGCCGCGCGGGGGATGTGATCCCGCAGGTGGTGAACGTGGTGCTTTCCGAACGCCCGGAAGAGACGCGCCCGGTCGAGTTCCCGACGCATTGCCCGGTGTGCGGTTCTGATGTTGAGCGCGTGGAAGGCGAAGCGGTCGCTCGCTGTACCGGCGGCCTGATCTGCGGCGCGCAGCGCAAAGAGTCGCTCAAGCACTTTGTTTCCCGCCGGGCAATGGACGTTGACGGCATGGGCGATAAAATTATCGACCAGCTTGTCGAGAAAGAGTATGTCCACACCCCGGCAGATCTGTTCCGTCTGACGGCAGGCAAACTGACGGGCCTGGATCGTATGGGGCCGAAATCGGCGCAGAATGTGGTGAATGCGCTGGAAAAAGCGAAAGAGACCACCTTCGCGCGATTCCTCTATGCGCTCGGTATCCGCGAAGTGGGCGAAGCCACGGCGGCAGGGTTGGCGGCGTACTTCGGTACGTTAGAGGCGCTGGAAGCGGCCTCTATCGACGAACTGCAAAAAGTGCCGGATGTCGGCATTGTGGTCGCTACGCACGTCTTTAACTTCTTTGCTGAAGAGAGTAACCGGGACGTGATCGGGCAGTTACTGGCGGAAGGCATTCACTGGCCTGCGCCGATCGTGGTTAACGCCGACGAAATCGACAGCCCGTTTGCCGGTAAAACGATCGTCCTGACGGGCAGCCTCAGCCTGATGTCGCGAGATGATGCGAAAGCGCGCCTCGTGGCGCTGGGGGCAAAAGTGGCGGGCAGCGTATCGAAAAAAACCGATCTGGTAATTGCGGGCGAAGCGGCAGGATCTAAGCTGGCGAAAGCGCAGGAACTGGGGATTGACGTGATCGACGAAGCAGAGATGCTCCGCCTACTGGGTGTCTGACATGGAAAAAGAGCAGCTGATTGAGATAGCCAACACGGTGATGCCGTTCGGCAAGTACAAAGGGCGTCGGCTCATTGATGTGCCGGAGGAGTATTTGCTGTGGTTTGCCCGTAAGGATGAATTTCCGGCGGGAAGACTGGGCGAGCTGATGCAAATCACGCTGCTGATTAAAACCGAGGGGCTGACGCAGCTGGTGCAGCCCCTGAAACGGCCTCTTTAAGCCTTCGCGGCGCGGCCTTCTTGCTGCGCCTGCAACTTATCGGTCTGGCGTTTGTAGCGACGCGCCAGCATCGCGCAGACCATCAACTGGATCTGATGGAAGATCATCAACGGCAGCACCATCATCCCAATCACTGAGGTGGGAAACAGAATATTGGCCATCGGGATGCCGTTCGCCAGACTCTTTTTCGACCCGCAGAAGACAATGGTTATCTCATCCGCTTTGCTGAATCCGAACCTGCGGGCGGCAAACACGTTAACGCCAATGACAATCGCCAGCAACACAAGGCTGACGACGACAATAAACAACAACGAGCCCCATCCCACTTTGTGCCAGATACCGTTAACGACGGCTTCGCTGAATGCGGAATAGACGACCAGCAGAATGGAGGTCTGGTCCGTTTTCGCAATCCACTTTTTATGACGCGCGACCCAGTTGCCAATCCACGGACGCGACAGGTGCCCCAGCACAAACGGCAGCAACAGTTGCAGCATGATTTTGCCGACCTGTTCCAGGCTGCCTTCCGCTCCGTGGATATTCATCACCAGGCCGACGAGCAGTGGCGAAAGAAAAATCCCCAGCAGGCTGGAGGCCGATGCCGAACAGACGGCCGCCGCGACGTTTCCTCCCGCCAGAGAGGTAAAGGCGATGGCAGACTGTACGGTCGCGGGCAAAATACACAGGTACAGGAAACCGGTATACAGCATGGGATCGACATTGACGGGCGCCCACCAGGCAAATAGCACCCCGAGAACCGGAAACAGGATGAAGGTGCTGCACATTACCCACAGGTGCAGCCGCCAGTGGCTGCCGCCCGCGATAATGGCTTCGCGTGAGAGTTTTGCGCCATGCATAAAAAACAGCAGCGCAATCGCGGCGGTGGTTAAGCCTTCAAAAAAACGGAACGAAATCCCCTTTGGCCGGAAAAAAGGAGGCCAGCAAAACGACGGTGATAAGCGTCAGCGTGAACGGATCAAGAATACGAAAAAGTTTCATAAAAACTCCTGAAAGTCGATGCAGGTATTTTGCTTTTTTCCGTTTGAGAAATAAAATTGATTTATTGCATCTATATATGAATTTAACAGATGAATTATTCTCTGCGTCAACTTCGTATCTTCGTCACCGTTGCTCAGGCTAAAAGCTTTAGTCGGGCAGGGGACGTCATTGGTCTGAGTCAGTCTGCGGTGAGCCACAGCGTAAAAGAGCTGGAACGGCAGACGGGAGTTAAGCTGTTGGATCGCACCACGCGAGAAGTGACGCTGACGGAAGCGGGTCAGCAGCTGGCGGGGCGTCTGGAGCGTGTTCTCGATGAACTGCACAGTACTCTGCGGGAAGCCGGAAGAGTGGGGACGCAGTTAACTGGCACCGTGCGCGTGGCGGCCAGCCAGACGATTTCCGCGCATCTTATCCCACAGTGCATCGCGCAGAGTAACCAGCTGTACCCGGAAATTGATTTTGTACTGCACGATCGTCCCCAGCAGTGGGTGCTGGAGAGCATTCGTCAGGGGGATGTGGATTTTGGCATTGTCATCGATCCCGGGGCTGTTTCGGATTTGCAATGTGAAGCCGTGCTGTCTGAACCCTTTTTGCTGTTGTGTCGCCAGGATAGTCCGTTAGCGCAGCGGGAGTGGGTTAACTGGCAGGATCTTAAACATGAGCGGCTGGTATTACAGGATTACGCCTCCGGCAGCCGCCCGTTGATTGACGCGGCTTTCGCGCATTTTGCCATTGATGCCACGATCGTGCAGGAGATTGGGCATCCCGCAACGCTGTTTCCGATGGTGGAGGCGGGGATTGGCATCAGCGTGTTGCCCGCGCTGGCGTTGCCGCTGCCCCAGGGAAGTCATTTGCAGGTGAAACGGCTGACGCCCGTCGTTGAAAGGCAGTTGATGCTGGCGAGACGCAAAAACCGGTCGCTCTCTACGGCGGCTCAGGCGCTGTGGGACGTCGTGCGCATGCAGGCCAGTGAACTTACCGCTGGCCGTGCACGCGATCCGTTGTATCAGATATAAACATCAATTTGGTGATCGTCGGAAGGCGCGTTGACACCTTCGGCCCTGAGTTGTTTCTGCTCCTGCTTCTGCTGCGTTTCTTCTGCCTGCTGGCGCTGTAATTGCGCCAGCTGCGCCTGCAACATTTTAATTTGCGTTTGTATCAGTTCCTGCTGCTTTTGTTTCTCTTCTGTGCTGCCACTGCCGTCAGCAACCTCTTTGAGCTGCTGTGTAAGCTTTGTAATTTGCTGCGTGATGCGTGAGATTTGCGCAGACAGATCGTTACCGGTAGCGGCTTTGCTGCCCGTGCTGCCGCTCTGAACGGCGGAGACTGAAGTGTTGATCGTCGTCATTACCATTTCCTCTTGCCTTAAAACATTAATATCGGCAGAGGTGAACAGACCTTCAGCAGTCCCTGCCATTTCTGGTGGGCAAATCAGGCAAAGTCTGACCATTTTATTTTACGTATCAATATACATTTTATATCGATCGTCCGGGAAAACGGTATTGGTAATCGGTTGGTTACTCTCGTTATAACAACGACGTACCCAACGTATTTATCGATTATTCCGTTTTTAAGGACCTCTTATGACCCACACCCTTTTTTCGCAGAATCCCTGGTACAGCGCTGACATCATTCGCGCGCACAAGCCTGATTTTACCCCGCGTGTTGCTTTCATTCTTGGCTCCGGTCTGGGAGCGCTGGCGGAGCAAATTGAAGACGCGGTGGCGATTTCTTATGCGCGTTTGCCTGGTTTTCCGGCCAGTACCGTTCACGGGCATGCGGGGGAACTGGTGCTGGGGAATCTGGCTGGAGTCCCGGTGGCATGTATGAAAGGCCGTGGGCACTTTTACGAAGGTCGCGGCATGACGATCATGACTGACGCGATCCGTACCCTGAAACTGCTGGGCTGTGAATTGCTGTTTTGCACTAACGCCGCCGGCTCTCTGCGCCCGGAAGTCGGGCCAGGCAGCCTGGTCGCGTTGAGCGATCATATCAATACGATGCCGGGCACGCCGATGGGTGGGGATGAACGACGAACGTTTTGGCGATCGCTTCTTCTCGCTGGCCAATGCCTACGATGCGGATTACCGCGCCATTCTCCAGTGCGTTGCTGGGGAAGAGGGTTTCACGCTTCACGAAGGGGTGTTTGTCTCTTATCCGGGGCCGAACTTTGAGACGGCGGCGGAAATTCGCATGATGCAGATCATCGGTGGCGACGTGGTGGGAATGTCGGTCGTCCCGGAGGTGATTAGCGCGCGTCATTGCGGACTAAAGGTGGTGGCCGTATCCGCGATCACCAATCTGGCGGAAGGGCTGGGGTGATGTGAAACTGTCCCATGCGCAAACGCTGGCGGCGGCTGAGCTTTCCCGGCAGAACTTCATCAATCTGATTTGCGGCTTCTTACGCCAACTGGCTTAAAACACAAAATAATAATGGCCCTGCTTGCAGGGCCGTACTTTACGGCAAGGAACGAAAAAAATGGGTATTACGTCCCGCTTAAAAGTCATGTCGTTTTTACAATATTTTATCTGGGGAAGCTGGCTGGTGACCCTGGGTTCTTACATGATTAACACCTTACATTTTACTGGCGCTAACGTTGGAATGATTTACAGCCCAAAAGGGCTGGCGGCGATTATTATGCCGGGCATTATGGGGATCGTCGCCGATAAATGGCTGCGTGCCGAGCGTGCATATATGCTCTGCCATCTGGTGTGCGCCGGCGCGTTGTTGTATGCCACGACCGTGACCGACCCGGATGCGATGTTCTGGATAATGTTAATTAATGCAATGGCCTATATGCCGACTATTGCCTTATCCAACAGCGTTTCTTACGCCTGCCTGGCGCAGTCCGGCCCAGGACCCGGTTACTGCATTCCCGCCCGTTCGCGTCTTTGGCACCGTGGGCTTTATTATCGCTATGTGGACGGTCAGCCTGATGGGGCTGGAGCTAAGCAGCGCGCAGCTGTACATTGCCGCTGGCGCTTCGCTGTTACTGGCGCTGTATGCCTTTACGCTACCGAAAATTCCGGTGGCGAAGAAGAATACGTCCGCCACGCTTGCCAGCAAACTGGGGCTGGATGCGTTTGTCTTATTCAAAAATCCGCGAATGGCGATTTTCTTTTTGTTTGCGATGATGTTAGGGGCTGTGCTGCAAATTACGAATGTTTTCGGTAATCCCTTCCTGCACGATTTTGCCCGCAATCCGGCGTTTGCTGACAGCGTTGTGGTGAAATATCCCTCCATCCTGCTGTCTGTTTCCCAAATGGCTGAAAGTGGGTTTCATTCTGACTATCCCGTTCTTTCTGAAACGCTTTGGCATTAAAACCGTGATGCTGATGAGTATGCTGGCATGGACGCTGCGCTTTGGTTTTTTTTGCGTTTGGCGATCCATCCCCGTTTGGCGTTGTGCTGCTGCTGATGTCGATGATTGTTTACGGTTGCGCTTTCGACTTTTTCAATATTTCAGGATCGGTATTTGTTGAGCAGGAAGTCAGTTCGACGATCCGCGCCAGTGCGCAGGGGCTGTTTATGACTATGGTCAATGGCGTAGGCGCCTGGGTCGGGTCAATTTTGAGTGGTATCGCCGTGGACTACTTCTCGGTGGAAGGCGTGAAAGACTGGCAGACCATCTGGCTGGTATTCGCCGCTTATGCGCTGGCGCTGGCAGTGATTTTTGCGCTGTTTTTCAAATATAAACATGAGCCAGAAAAATGGCTGGCGAAACCACTGGCGCACTAACGGCTGAAACGGCGGGGTGCCTGCCGCCGTTTCAACGTCCCTGAGACAAATGTGCTAACGTTGCGCATTATTCCTTATCTGTGGAGCGCAATAATCATGGAACGCGTACATCGTATAGATCTTAAATTATTGCGCTATTTTCTCGCTGTTGCTGAGGAGCTGCATTTTGGCCGGGCGGCGGCGCGTCTGAATATGTCTCAGCCTCCTCTGAGTATTCATGTCAAAGAGCTGGAAAACCAGCTCGGCACGCCGTTGTTTGTTCGCCATTCCCGCAGCGTGGCGTTAACGCATGCGGGGAAAATTCTCATGGAAGAGTCGCGGCGTTTGTTGTTCAGCGCGAATCAGGCATTTGCGGCGCGTGGAACAGATCGGACGCGGTGAAGCAGGGCGCATTGAACTGGGCGTTGTGGGCACGGCGATGTGGGGGGAAAATGCGTCCTGTGATGCGCCGTTTTTTGAAAGAGAACCCCAATGTCGAGGTGTTATTTCGCGAAAAAATGCCTGCGATGCAGATGGCGTTACTGGAGCGACGCGAGCTGGATGCTGGCATCTGGCGAATGGCGATCGAACCGACGGAGGGATTTACCAGCCTGCGCTTACATGAATCCGCATTTCTGGTGGCGATGCCGGAAGATCACCCTCTGGCTTGCTGCCCGGCGATCCCTCTTGATGCGTTATGCAACGAATATTTCGTTACCATGCCTTCGATTCATACCGATTGGGCATTTTTGCAACGTGTTTGTCAGAAGGCCGGATTTACGCCGATGATAGTGCGTGAAGTTATGGAGCCGCAAACGGTGCTGGCGATGATCAGCATGGGGATTGGTATTACGTTAATCGCAGACAGTTATGCGCAGATGAACTGGCCGGGCGTGGTGTTTCGCCCTCTGGAAGAACGTATTCCGGCAGATTTGTATATTGTTTACGAGCCGCAGCAGGCAACACCGGCATTAACGAAGTTGATTGATGCGCTGATTCGTTGAGCATTGCCGGATGGCGGCGCAAGCGCCTTATCCGGCCTACAAGACCCGTAGGCCTGATAAGCGAAGCGTCATCAGGCATATAAATATCGCGCATAGCAAAAAAAAGGCGCCTTTAGGGCGCCTTTTTACATTGGTGGGTCGTGCAGGATGACTCGCTTCGCTCGCCCTTCGGGCCGTCGCCGCTAGCGGCTCCGTTGTCTCACTACGTTCGACCCGAACCTGCTACAGGTTCGAATCATAAATATCGCGCATAGCAAAAAGGCGCCTTTAGGGCGCCTTTTTACATTGGTGGGTCGTGCAGGATTCGAACCTGCGACCAATTGATTAAAAGTCAACTGCTCTACCAACTGAGCTAACGACCCGAAGTGGTGGGTGATGACGGGATCGAACCGCCGACCCCCTCCTTGTAAGGGAGGTGCTCTCCCAGCTGAGCTAATCACCCACTTCGGTACTTCATTTTACTGCAAGAAATCCAGCTGGCGAGAAAGTGGTGGGTGATGACGGGATCGAACCGCCGACCCCCTCCTTGTAAGGGAGGTGCTCTCCCAGCTGAGCTAATCACCCCACTTCTCAATTTCTTGCTACACGGCGGAGACTACGTAAAGTAGTTGGTGGGTGATGACGGGATCGAACCGCCGACCCCCTCCTTGTAAGGGAGGTGCTCTCCCAGCTGAGCTAATCACCCCCCGCTGTGTGGAGTCGCATTATAGGGAGAGTTGAAAATGAGTCAACGCATTTTCTAAAGAAATTGTCCGTTCGTCGTAAATTTAAACAAAACGATCGCGAATTACTCCGTTCAGGCATGATTTGTATACGAAAATCGCAAAGCGTGATGTTCCAACCCGAACAACATTGAGGAATCAGACCACGGTGATAGAATACCAGCCTGATAATCTTTCCCGGATTTGCCGGTTGTCGGCATCTTTAATAAACGTAAGGCCATTTCATGAAAATCAAAACTCGCTTCGCGCCAAGCCCGACAGGCTATCTGCACGTCGGCGGCGCGCGTACTGCTCTTTACTCCTGGCTTTTTGCACGTAACCACGGCGGTGAGTTTGTGCTGCGTATTGAAGACACCGATCTCGAACGCTCCACGCCGGAAGCTATTGAAGCCATTATGGATGGTATGAACTGGCTGAGCCTGGAATGGGGATGAAGGCCCGTATTTCCAGACCAAACGTTTTGATCGTTACAACGCGGTGATTGATGAGATGCTGGAAGCGGGTACGGCATATAAATGCTACTGCTCCAAAGAGCGTCTGGAAGCGCTGCGCGAAGAACAAATGGCGAAAGGCGAGAAGCCGCGTTACGACGGCCGCTGCCGTCATGGTCACGAACATCATTCTGACGATGAGCCTTGCGTTGTGCGTTTTGCCAACCCGCAGGACGGCTCCGTTATTTTTGACGACCAGATCCGTGGGCCGATCGAATTCAGCAACCAGGAGCTGGACGATCTGATCATTCGTCGTACCGACGGTTCCCCGACCTATAACTTCTGCGTGGTCGTGGATGACTGGGATATGGAAATCACCCATGTGATTCGTGGCGAAGACCATATCAACAACACGCCGCGCCAGATTAACATCCTGAAAGCGCTGAACGCGCCGGTTCCGGTGTACGCGCACGTTTCCATGATCAACGGCGACGACGGTAAAAAACTGTCCAAGCGTCATGGCGCGGTCAGCGTGATGCAGTATCGTGACGACGGCTACCTGCCGGAAGCGCTGCTGAACTACCTGGTGCGTCTGGGCTGGTCCAGCGGCGATCAGGAGATCTTCACCGTGAAGAGATGATCAAGCTGTTCTCGTTGAATGCCGTGAGCAAATCCGCCAGTGCGTTCAACACTGACAAACTGCTGTGGCTGAACCATCACTACATCAATTCTCTGGCGCCGGAATATGTGGCAACGCACCTGCAATGGCACATTGAGCAGGAGAATATCGATACCCGTAACGGCCCGCAGCTGGCTGAACTGGTGAAACTGCTGGGCGAACGCTGCAAGACACTGAAAGAGATGGCGCAAAGCTGCCGCTATTTCTATGAGGACTTTGCTGAGTTCGACGCGGATGCGGCGAAAAAACACCTGCGCCCGTCGCGCGTCAGCCGCTGGAAGTGGTGCGTGATAAGCTGGCGGCCATCACAGAGTGGAGCGCAGAAAACGTACACCATGCAATTCAGGCGACAGCCGATGAGCTGGAAGTGGGGATGGGTAAAGTCGGTATGCCGCTGCGCGTTGCCGTCACTGGCGCAGGCCAGTCTCCGGCGCTGGACGTCACGGTGCATGCGATTGGTAAATCCCGCAGCATCGAGCGCATCAATAAAGCGCTGGCTTTTATCGCGGAACGTGAAAATCAGCAGTAAGGTGTATTAACCGTAGGCCGGATGGGGGTTGCGCCGCCATCCGGCCTGTTGCCCGATGGGCGCTGCGCTTATTGGGTCTACGATTCATCAAGGCCCAAAACGGGCGAGAAAACCGCGTATGCCTTCTCGCGACAGAAAACTGCGCCAGCTTTTCCTGCTCTTTGGACGACATGTTTTCCACGGCATCAATAATCTGGCGATAGGCGTGGCTGCGCACAACGTGGCTGTATTCGGCAAGCGGCTCCTCCGCCTGATAAAACGCAGAATGGTTGCGGAAGGCAGGGATGTTAAGAATAAATTCCTGTACGCGAGCATCAATGTGAATGAGCCTTGCCCGACCGCCTTTTACGCCCGGAAACTTTTCAGTTTCCCATCCTTGTTCTCTGATCCACCGATTAACGGTTTGTCTGGCGACGCCAAGGCACTCCGCCAGCTCTTCGGTCGTCATTTTGCTGCGTAATTTTTTCATATTATTTGCTATCGCGAATCCCTAAGCGTTGTAACAAACCGGTAATCCCTTCACGCAAAAGCAAAGACGTAAAGTGCTTCTGTTCAGATGGCGTCATCTCTTTGGCCAGCGTGACCAGCAGCGATTCAAGAGAGGTATCGCTGGTTAACGAAAAGGATTCCGATGCTCCCTCCGCAGAACGCTCGGCGCTGCGGATATATTCGCGAACCTGCTCATTAACGTGTACCAGCCGGGCTTTTCCTCCCTGTACGCCTGGTTTGGGCGACGTCGTCCAGCCTTCCTTGCGCACCCATTTATTGATGGTTTGTCGGCTGTAACCGGTCAGATTAGCGAGTTCTTCTGGCGTCATCCGTTCCTTGAACATAACGATTCCCTGAATAGTCGTATGGTTGAATTAGCGGTTCACTTATAGCATCATTTTAGTTGAAACCGTGACGCGTTTAACTACTAAATGCGAGTTGTTACGCAATGTTCTTCATTTGCCTGCTTTTTCAGCGATTGAATTTGCCGGGCGGCATTTTGCCGTTGACACATGCGAAGGGAATTCATATGATGCCGCCCGTCAACTCGACAAGCTTTACGTGACGGGGCTATAGCTCAGCTGGGAGAGCGCTTGCATGGCATGCAAGAGGTCAGCGGTTCGATCCCGCTTAGCTCCACCAAATTTGAATCCCAACAAATCTGGTACGTAAAAGCATCGTGGGGCTATAGCTCAGCTGGGAGAGCGCTTGCATGGCATGCAAGAGGTCAGCGGTTCGATCCCGCTTAGCTCCACCAAAATTTGAACCCTCGCTGAAAAGCGGGGGTTTTTTGTATCTGCGTTCCCGCCATTTTTGTAATACAGTTTCAGTAAGCGTCAATACCTTTGTATCAAATGAAAGAACGTGTAAGAGCGCCTGATATCAGGCCTGTGCAGGTTTGCTTCGCGTCACGAATAAACTTATTATTTGTGTGCCTTATTAGCGTGACTGATGAGAACAGGGAATCTATGCAGGATAAGCATAACTTACTAAAAAATATAAGAATTATTTATCGTTTCTTTGACGCTATCCATTGTCGGCATACAGTTCTCCCGCTCTATTTCTCCGCTCGCCGTTGTCGATGACAGCTCTATTTTCCTGGCCTGGCTGCCGCTATGCGTCATGTTTTCCGTGCTGTTCTTATTTGGCCGACGCGGTATTGTCCCTATCATTTTAGCGATGATGGCGACCAATCACTGGAACCTTCATCTCCCGTTAATGCAGGCAGCGGTGCTGTTATTTTGTCAGACCTTTTCCGTATTGGGCATTTGCGGGATTGTCCGCTGGCAAGTGGGGGCGCGCTGGCGTCATGGATTGCCTGACAGGAATATCTGGTTGCGTATCTTCTGGCTCGGGTTTGTCGCGCCGGCGGGCATCAAAGCCAGGCATGTATCTCGCGGGGCATTGTCTGGACTACCCTGTTGCGATATCAACATTCTTTGGTACGGCAACCATTATTTATACCATCGTGGATATTCTGAGCCTGATTTCAGCGGTCCTGATTTTCACGATGCTCTTTTATTATCCTTTGCGGATGATAATCAACCCGCGCTATTGCCGCATTTTCTGGCGCAGGGACATTGCGCCGTATCTGGTCAAAGAGAAGCGTCTGTTTACCCTGACCTGGATCTCCGTCGTCGTGGCGCTGATCGTTCTGATGTGCGCGGCCTTTTGATGCCGACTATATTGCCGGTTATCTGGTACCCGTCTTTTTTATTGTTTTTACGCTCGGCGTGGGCAGGTTGAGTTATCCGCTGCTGAACCTCAGCTGGGCCATCTCTGCGCTGTGCCTGCTGGTGTATAACCGGAATTTCTTGCAGGGCGTCGGCTCCGAATATTCACTGGCCTTTATCCTCTCTGTTCTCATCTCCTTTAGTATTTGTTTGCTGTATATGGTGTGTATTTATCAACGCAGCGAATGGTTGAACCGACAGTGGCATGGTCAGGCGTTAACCGACCCGTTGACGCGCCTTCCTAACATTCGCGCGCTGGAGCAATTTTTTGTTGCAGGGAACAGGGCAAACGGTTTGCTGCCTGCGGATGGAAAACCTGGAATTTTTGAGTCGACATTACGGCATGCTGATGCGCGTTCATTGCAAACGCTCGGTGTGTCGAATGCTGCAACCGTTCCTGCAAGAAAACGAGAGCGTATTTCAGGTGCCAGGCAGCGAATTGTTGTTAGTGCTTCGCGGCCTGAGACGGAAGCCCGCCTGCAACATATGGTTAATCTCCTCAATAGCCGCAAAATTTACTGGAATAATACCGGGCTGGATATGGAATACGGCGCCGCGTGGGGGCGCTTACGACGGCAGGCAGGAGACGCTGCAACCCCTGCTGGGGGCAGCTTAGCTGGCTGTCGGAGCAATCCTGCGCGAACCACCGGGTTATGGCGCTGACCCAAAGCCTTGAGGCGGTCTCCGATCAGACGACGGAGCGGGTATTACTGCTGCAAAAGGTTCGCAAGGCGCTGGAAAACGGCGATCTGGTTTTGTACGCGCAACCAATTCTCAACGCGCAGGGGAAGGGGTATGCGGAGGTTCTGGCGCGGCTGAAAAGTGATGACGGCATCATGACGCCGGATCAGTTTATTCCACTGATTGCCCAATTTAACCTCAGCGCCCGCTTTGATTTACAGGTTGTGGAAGCCCTGCTGCGATGGATAGCTACCCACCCGACGACAGCGCCGGGCGCCCGTTTCTCGGTCAATTTAATGCCGTTGACGTTACTGAATAAAGAGAGCGCATCACGCATTATCGGCCTGTTCAGGCGTTATGGTATTACGCCTGAAAGCGTGATCATCGAAATCACCGAAGAGCAGGCGTTTTCCAATTCTGAAATCAGCACGCAGAATATTGCGCAACTGCGGAATTTCGGTTTCAGGATAGCCATTTGATGATTTTGGTACGGGATACGCGAACTATGAACGTCTTAAACGCCTGCGGGCAGACATCATCAAGATTGATGGTTGCTTCATAAAAGACATTATGACGGACTCTCTGGGATGCGATGATCGTGAAATCAATTACCGATCTCGCGAAAGCGAAATCCTTATGCGTGGTTGGCCGAATTTGGTCGAGACGCCGGAGCAGCGGGAATTACTTTTAAGCCTGGGCGTGAACTATCTGCAAGGTTATCTGATTGGGCGACCGCGCCCGCTGGAAGCGCCACAGCCATAAAAAAACCGGGGAACATGTCCCCGGTTGCGCGTCGTAAGGCCAGATGAAGACGTTTGCGCCGCCGCCTGGCGATACCGTAATTACAGCACCAGCGCTGCGATAGACGCAGACAGTACGCTCACCAGCGTTGAGCCGTACACCAGTTTCAGACCAAAACGTGAAACCACGTTGCCTTGCTCTTCGTTCAGACCTTTAATCGCGCCGGCGATAATCCCGATGGAAGAGAAGTTAGCGAAGGAGACCAGGAATACAGAGATGATGCCTTCCGCGCGCGGAGAGAGCGTAGAGGCGATTTTCTGTAGATCCATCATGGCGACGAATTCATTAGATACCAGTTTGGTCGCCATGATACTGCCTACCTGAAGCGCTTCATTCGCCGGAACCCCCCATGACCCAGGCCACCGGGTAGAAGATGTAACCCAGAATGCCCTGGAAGGAGATGCCCAGAACGGCCGCGAACAGGGCGTTCAGCGCCGCGATCAGGGCGATAAAGCCAATCAGCATCGCCGCAACGATAATCGCGACCTTAAAGCCTGCCAGAATGTATTCGCCCAGCATTTCGAAGAAGCTCTGACCTTCGTGCAGGTTAGACATCTGAATATTTTCTTCGCTGGCTTCGACGCGATACGGGTTGATCACTGACAGAACGATAAAGGTGCTGAACATGTTCAGAACCAGCGCCGCAACGACATATTTCGGCTCCAGCATGGTCATGTACGCGCCTACGATAGACATGGATACGGTAGACATTGCCGTTGCCGCCATCGTGTACATACGATTGCGGGACATTTTGCCGAGGATGTCTTTATACGCGATAAAGTTCTCAGACTGGCCCAGAATCAGGGAACTGACGGCGTTAAATGATTCCAGTTTACCCATCCCGTTGACTTTGGATAAGAGGAAACCAATCGCGCGAATCACAACCGGCAGAACGCGGATGTGCTGAAGAATACCGATCAGCGCGGAAATAAAGACGATGGGGCAAAGGACTTTCAGGAAGAAGAAGGCCAGGCCCTGATCGTTCATGCTGCCGAAAACGAAGTTGGTCCCTTCGTTGGCAAAACCGAGCAGTTTTTCAAACATCTCGGAGAAACCTTTCACGAAGCCCAGGCCAACGTTTGAGTTCAGGAAGAACCAGGCCAGTAAAACTTCGATAACAAGCAGCTGAATGACGTAACGAATGCGAATTTTTTTACGGTCATGGCTTACCAGCAGTGCGAGTACCGCAACAACAGCGAGGGCCAGGACAAAATGAAGGACGCGGTCCATATTTGCTCCAAATATGAGGCAGGTTTAATTTCCGTGCACATTCTATGCAACAACAATAAAGAAACGAGATTCAAACACACACTATAATAAGGAGCTGTGATGAGATTCAAAATTAGTGATCTGGAATACGTTTCTGTTATGTTTAGTATGGAAGTGAAAAGTTATGTCATTGTGCTAATCTCATACAATTAACAAACAACCTGGTTTTGTTTTTCGACCCTCCCTTGCTGGCCCATAGCCTGGCGCTATCAGAGATATCAACGTTACCCATTAAAATGCACTTGATAATCATTCTCAATAAACATAGCATAAAACATAGCAAAGGCTATGTTTCTGAGGCAAAAGATGGACAAACGATTCGCGTTGAAAGCAGTAGTGGACGAGCGGCGCGCAAAGTTAAGGCTCGCATTGATGGGCCCGGCGTTCATCGCCGCGATCGGATACATCGATCCCGGTAACTTTGCGACCAATATCCAGGCCGGGGCCAAGCTTTGGCTATAAATTTGCTGTGGGTGGTTGTCTGGGCGAACCTGATGGCGATGCTCATTCAGGTTCTGTCGGCCAAAACTGGGGATTGCGGACAAGCAAAAACCCTGGCGGGAGCAAATTCGCGATCATTACCCGCGCCCTTGTCGTCTGGTTCTATTGGGTTCAGGCGGAAATCATCGGCGATGGGCCACCGACTTAGCGGAATTTATCGGGGCGGCGATCGGCTTTAAACTCATTCTCGGCATCTCCCTGTTGCAGGGGGCGGTGCTGACGGGTATCGCCACATTTCCTGATTCTGATGTTGCAGCGTCGTGGGCAAAAACCGCTGGAAAAAGTGATTGGCGGATTACTGCTGTTTGTGGCCGCAGCCTATATTGTGGAACTGATTTTTTCGCAGCAAGCCTGGCGCAACTGAGTAAAGGGATGATCATCCCTAGCCTGCCGAACTCTGAGGCGGTATTTCTGGCCGCCGGGGTGCTGGGCGCGACCATCATGCCCCACGTTATCTATCTGCACTCCTCTTTAACGCAGCATCTGCACGACGGCTCCCGGCAGCAAGCGCTATGCCGCCACCAAATGGGATGTGGCGATAGCGATGACAATTGCAGGGTTCGTGAACCTGGGCGATGATGGCGACGCTGCCGCCGCGTTCCATTTTAGCGGGCATACCGGTATTGCCGATTCTTGATCAGGCGTATCTGACGCTGGAACCGCTGCTTAGCCACGCTGCGGCGACGGTGTTCGGCCTGAGCCTGGTTGCGGCGGGGCTCTCTTCCACCGTGGTCGGTACGCTGGCGGGGCAGGTTGTGATGCAGGGATTTGTTCGTTTTCACATTCCGCTGTGGGTACGCCGCACCATCACGATGATGCCGTCGTTTATCGTTATTCTTATGGGGGCTTGATCCAACCCGAATCCTGGTGATGAGCCAGGTCCTGCTGAGTTTCGGCATTGCGCTGGCGCTGGTGCCGTTATTGATTTTTACCAGCGATCGCACATTGATGGGCGATCTGGTGAATACCCAATGGGTTAAGTACATCGGCTGGATGATTGTGGTGCTGGTGGTGGCGCTGAATATCTGGTTGCTGGTAGGAACCGCGCTGGGGTTGTGATTTGAAGACCGTATAGCCAGGGAAGTTAAGAGAAATGGTTGAATCGGTATTGCTGATAAAAACACAATTCGAAAATAGCCCCGTTTGAACGGGGCTATTTTTAATGACGGTGTCCGTGACCCCGGCCAGGGCGGTGGTCGCGATCGCGCCAGCCTTCGCGGTAGCCGCGTTCATAGGCTTTGCGCTTATCCCAGCCGCGATGATAGCCATTATCGTGTCGCCACCAGCGATTTTTACGCCATTCATAATGGTGGTGCCAGTAATCCCGGTCGCGCCAGTATCTGCCGTCCCAGTAGTTACCGTAATTATCGCGATCGCCAATTTGTAATTTTATCGATGGCAACAGGGTGATTTCGCCAGCGTTCGCGGCAAGCGGTGTAAAAGCCAATAAGGCTGCCGCCAGAATCAGTGACCTGAACATTCTTTTTCTCCTTCACGATCGAGCCGTAATCGGCCTGTTAACGCAATATTACGGGGCGGGTAAAGCCCCGTTTCATCGCCTTAACTCTTAAATCATGAGCGAGAGCACTTTTTGCTAAAAATTGATTATTGGCTGCCGTTCAGGATTGCGTTGATTTCTGCGCATTCGGCGGGAGAAAAATGACGATTCGCCAGCATCCCCACGGCATCTTCAATTTGCGCGGTCTTGCTGGCGCCAATCAGCACTGACGTCACTTTGTCGTCGCGCAGCACCCAGGCCAGCGCCATCTGGGACAGTTTTTGCCCCCGACGTCCGGCCAGCGCATTTAACTGGCGCACTTTTTCCAGTTTCTCCGGGGTAATCTGATCCGGGTTAAGGAAGCGGCTTCCGCTGGCGGCCCGGGAATCAGCCGGAATGCCGTTGAGATAACGATCGGTTAATTGCCCGCCCGCCAGCGGTGAAAAGGCGATACTGCCAACGCCTTTCTCCTGCAATAAGGCCAGCAAGCCGTCTTCGACCCAGCGCTCGAACATCGAGTATTTGGGCTGGTGAATCAGGCACGGCGTGCCCAGGTCGTCCAGGATCTCAATGGCCTGTCTGGCCAGATCCGCCGGATAGTTGGAAATCCCGACGTACAGCGCTTTTCCCTGACGAACAATATGATTCCAGCGCTTTCATCGTCTCTTTGAGCGGCGTTTCCGGGTCAGGGCGGTGGTGATAGAAGATATCGACATATTCCAGCCCCAGACGTTTCAGGCTTTGATCGAGGCTGGCTATCAAATACTTGCGCGAACCCCAGTCACCGTAAGGACCATCCCACATGGTATAACCCGCTTTAGTAGAAATGATCAGTTCATCGCGCCACGGTAAAAAGTCTTCCTGTAGGATACGGCCAAAATGGCGCTCTGCTGAGCCTGGCGGCGGGCCGTAATTATTCGCGAGATCAAAATGGGTAATTCCCAGATCAAAAGCACGCTGTAGCAGCGCCCGGCTGTTCTTCTACCTGAGTGGTATCACCGAAATTGTGCCATAGCCCAAGTGAAATGGCGGGGAGCTTTAAACCGCTCTGACCGCAGCGGCGATACTCCATTGTCTGGTAGCGATTTTCATCGGCCCGATAAACCATGTTGTTGCCCTCTGAATGACGTGAGTTTTCAGTGTATACGTTTACACGGATTGTTATTCAATGAGATTACACCGTGAAAAACTGTAAATCCTGCTTTCCACCCCTTTTGCAGCGGCTTTTTCTGGACAGCTATCACAGTTCTTTAATACTCAACATGAGGTTACCGTCAGAAGGATAGCTGTCATGCAAACCCCATACTCCGTTGCGGATTACCTGCTGGACAGACTGGCAGGCTGCGGTATCGGGCATCTTTTTTGGTGTGCCGGGCGATTATAATTTGCAGTTTCTTGACCATGTGATTGCGCATCGTGACGTATGCTGGGTAGGGGTGCGCGAATGAGCTGAATGCCGCCTATGCGGCTGATGGCTACGCCCGATTAGCCGGGGCAGGGGCGTTGTTGACCACTTTCGGCGTAGGGGGAGTTAAGCGCGCTTAATGGCCTGGCGGGAAGCTACGCAGAGTACGTTCCCGTGCTGCATATTGTCGGCGCGCCATGCAGCGGCGCACAGCGACGGGGGCGAACTGATGCATCACACCCTCGGCGATGGCGACTTTCAGCATTTTTACCGTATAAGCCAGGCTGTAACGGCCGCCAGCGCCGTGTTGAATGAACAGAACGCCTGTTATGAAATCGACCGCGTATTACGCGAAATGCTGACGATGCGCAGACCGGCTATCTGATGTTACCGGCGGATGTGGCAAAACGACCTGCTGTCCCTCCTGTAAACGTTCTCATACCTGACCGTGCTGAAGGGGAAAATGACACGGTGGCGGCGTTTTCGCTATCGCGCGCGCCAGCGGCTTGATGAACAGCCGCGCGTGGCGCTGCTGGCAGACTTTCTCGCCCTGCGTTTCGGCTTGCAGCCGGTTTTACAACGCTGGATGGCGGAAACGCAATAGCGCACGCGACGCTGCTCATGGGCAAAGGGCTGTTTAATGAGCAGCCACCCGAATTTTGTCGGTACATACAGCGCCGGAGCCAGCAGTGAATCGGTGCGTCAGGCGATTGAAGGGCGGATACCGTTATCTGCGTTGGGCACCCCGGTTTGTCGATACGCTGACGGCGGGCTTCACACAGCAAACTGCCGCAGGAACGCACGATTGAAATCCAGCCGTATGCTTCGCGCGTCGGGAATAGCTGGTTCAGCGGTCTGTCGATGGAGCAGGCGGTCACTACGTTGCGCGAGTTATGTCTGGAACTTTCATTTTCGCCTCCTCCGACCCCGGCGCATGCGCCCGGCGGCCATATTGAGAAAGGGGCGCTGACGCAAGAAACTTCTGGCATACGGTACAGGCGTACCTGCTGCCGGGCGATATTATCCTTGCCGATCAGGGAACCGCCGCGTTTGGCGCGGCGGATCTTTCACTGCCTGCTGGCGCGGACGTGCTGGTGCAAACCGCTTTGGGGATCAATCGGCTATGCTTTGCCCGCTGCCTTTGGCGCGCAAACCGCCTGCCCGGAACGGCGAGTGATTCTGATTAACCGGAGACGGCGCGGCGCAGCTGACGATTCAGGAACTGGGGTCGATGATGCGGGATGGACAGTCGCCGGTCATTCTGCTGCTCAATAACGATGGCTATACCGTGGAGCGCGCCATTCATGGGGCGAACCAGCGTTATAACGATATCGCCGGATGGAACTGGACGCAGGTTCCGCAGGCGCTCAGTGCGAACTGTCAGGCGGAGTGCTGGCGGGTAACGCAGGCTATCCAGCTGGAGGAAGTGCTGGCGCGCCTGAAATCCCCGCAGCGGCTTTCGCTGATTGAGGTCGTGCTGCGAAAGCCGATTTGCGGAATTGCTGCGTACCGTCACCCGCGCGCTGGAATCGCGCAACGGGGAGTAAACGCGGTGGCTGGTTATCTGTCGTGGCGGTTGGCGGCCATCATCGGCTTGCTGCCAGCAGGAGCCAGGCGGGAAGCATAACGATGCACAACAGCGGAAGCAGGGTGGTGTCCGGTACGACGACTGCGGCCATAAACAGACTCAGCAGCCGTCACGGGTTACGACCAGCATCAGCCCCAGAATCGCGCATGAGACGGTAATTGCCGCCGGAACCGCTTCAACATGCGCGTGCAGCATCAGACCCAGCGCCACGCCCACAAAGACCGCCGGGAAGATACGCCCGCCCGGAAACCGCAGGCGGCGGCGATAACCAGCGCGCCCAGCTTAACGATCGCCAGCATAAAGTAGTCCGTGGCGCCCAGCGTTTGGCTGAACGCCAGCTGCTGCATCTCGTCCAGTCCTTTAAAGAGAGTCAGCGGCCCGCCCAATACGCCCAGAATCCCCAGCATAAAACCACCGATACCGAGAATAAGTACCGGATTTTTCAGACGATGCACCAACGAATGCAGACGTGGTAAACACCATACCGCCACCATACCCGCCGCAATCGCAATGGCCGCCACCACTGCGCCGCTGAAAATATCGCTCAGCCGCATTTGCGTGTAGTGCGCAATCGGCAAGGAGAAGTGCGGATGGAAGAACAGGCTAGTGGTTAACGATCCCGCGGCTGCCGCCATCAGCGGAGCGAACAGACGATCCCACAAGGGCGTATCGTCAGAGCTGTTCAGGGTTTGCGAGAAAATCAGCGCGGCGGCGACAGGGGTGCCGAACAGCGCGCCGATAGTACCTGCGGAAGCCAGGATCGTCCAGTCCAGCGCCCCTATGCGTGGGAAAAGGCGCGCGCCGATAGCGACGGCCAGCGCGATATTCACCGCCATAATGGGATGCTCCGGCCCCAGGCTTACTCCACCTGCCAGGCCGAGAATGAGCGCGATCAGCAGGCCCGGAAGCGCGACAGGGTTCATCGGCGCGCCGATCAGCGGTTCGGTCGCCGGGTCCGGGCCTGCATGCCCAGGGCTGTAGCGGATGACAAGCCCGACCATGATCCCGGTAAACGTGAGCATGCCGATAATCCAGACGGGGGAATCATGAGCAATGCCCAGGCCGACGGGGATTTGCTCCCACAGCAGGCGCTGTAAAACGGAGGCGACTTTCATCACGGCGATCAATACCAGACTGGAGGCAATGCCAATAATGAGTGCGGGAAGCGATAATAACAGCATCGTTCTGGCTCGCGGATGGAGCATGATCTATTCCTTAATACTGAGTCATATGCTTAGTTTGCACAGCCTGCCCGACGGCATCGCTGCAAATGGTGCTGAAACGATAAAGTAATTATGTGATGCAGATCGATATTTTTGGGGAGCTCGTCTCTCGACCGTTGTTGTTATGCCCCCATGAATTTACAGTGTGGCAAAGATTTATTCTGACTTTAGCGGAGCAGTAGAAGAATGACAAAATATGCTTTAGTAGGTGATGTAGGCGGCACCAACGCGCGTCTTGCTCTGTGCGATATGACCAGCGGGGAGATTTCGCAGGCGAAAACCTATTCCGGGCTGGACTATCCGAGCCTCGAAGCCGTGGTGCGCGTGTATCTGGACGAGCATAGCGCCAGGGTGGAAGACGGCTGTATCGCTATCGCCTGCCCGATCACCGGTGACTGGGTGGCGATGACCAACCACACCTGGGCATTTTCTATTGCGGAGATGAAAAAGAACCTTGGCTTTAGCCATCTGGAAATCATCAACGATTTTTACCGCCGTGTCGATGGCGATCCCGATGCTGCGCAAAGAGCATCTGATCCAGTTCGGCGGCGCGGAACCGGTTGCCGGTAAACCGATTGCCGTTTACGGCGCCGGAACCGGATTAGGGGTGGCGCACCTGGTTCATGTCGATAAACGCTGGATCAGCCTGCCGGGCGAAGGCGGTCACGTTGACTTCGCGCCGAACAGCGAAGAGGAAGGCATTATTCTCGAAGAACTGCGTGCGGAAATTGGTCATGTCTCCGCCGAGCGCGTGTTGTCGGGGCCTGGGCTGGTGAATCTGTATCGCGCTATCGTCAAATCTGATGGCCGTCTGCCGGAAAATCTGCAACCGAAAGATATTACCGAACGCGCGCTGGCGGATACCTGCATTGACTCTCGTCGTGCGCTGTCGCTGTTTTGCGTCATTATGGGCCGTTTTGGCGGTAATCTGGCATTGACGCTGGGCACGTTTGGCGGCGTCTACATTGCGGGCGGCATCGTGCCGCGCTTCCTGGAGTTCTTTAAAGCCTCCGGCTTTCGTGGCGGGTTTGAAGACAAAGGCCGTTTCAAAGCCTACGTTCAGGATATTCCGGTTTACCTGATTGTGCATGATAATCCCGGCCTGCTCGGTTCCGGCGCGCATCTGCGCCAGACGTTAGGGCAAATTCTGTAATTGAAGATCGGCAGGCCTGATACGCGTTAGCGCCATCAGGCAGGGCATGACAGTCGTTGCCTGCATTATCCGGCCTTAAACCGCGTCATTGACGCGGTTTTTTTGTGCCCGTCGCCGACCTTTCCGACGCCCGTCACATTTCTGTTTAACGGAATTATTTGTCCAGTAAAAGCATTATTTGTCTGATAACAATGCGCAGGCTCTCACCGCCATAATTTCTCTCGTTAACTATCTGGAGGAGTCTGTTATGGCGAAAAAACTCATTGCTGTTTGCGCATGCCCGATGGGGCTGGCCCACACATTTATGGCGGCTCAGGCGCTGGAAGAGGCGGCGGTTGAAGCGGGATACGAGGTGAAAATTGAAACCCAGGGGGCGGACGGCATCCAGAATCGCCTGACGGCGCAGGATATCGCTGAGGCGACGCTAATCATCCATTCCGTTGCCGTTACCCCCGAAGACAATGAACGGTTTGAGTCGCGCGATGTGTATGAAATTACGCTCCAGGACGCGATAAAAAACGCCGCCGGTATCATTAAAGAAATCGAAGAGATGATTGCGGCAGAGCAACAATAATTTTCGACAGGGATACACATATGGCCATTAAAAAACGCAGTGCAACCGTTGTGCCTGGCGCATCCGGTGCGGCAGCGGCAATAAAAACCCCTCCGGCCTCCCGTAACAGCTTCTGGGGCGAACTTCCGCAGCACGTCATGTCGGGTATTTCGCGCATGGTGCCCACGTTAATCATGGGTGGGGGTGATTCTCGCTTTCAGCCAGCTGATTGCCTATAGCTGGCTGAAAAATTCCCGCAGATACCGGCATTATGGATGCGCTGAATAGCGGAAAATTCGACGGTTTTAACCTCTCATTACTGAAATTCGCCTGGCTATCGCAATCCTTTGGCGGCGTGTTGTTTGGCTTTGCGATTCCAATGTTCGCGGCGTTTGTCGCTAACTCTATCGGCGGTAAGCTGGCCTTTCCCGCAGGATTCATCGGCGGCTTAATGTCCACCCAGCCAACCCAGATACTGAATTTTGACCCGGCCAGCCTGCAATGGGTAACGACCGCGCCCGTACCGTCAACGTTCATCGGGGCGCTGATTATCTCGATTGTCGCGGGCTATCTGGTGAAGTGGATGAATCAAAAAATCCAGTTGCCTGATTTCTTACTGGCCTTCAAAACCACCTTTTTGCTGCCCATTTTGTCCGCCATTTTTGTGATGCTGGCGATGTACTACGTGATCACGCCGTTTGGCGGATGGATCAACGGCGGTATCCGCACGCTACTGACGGCGGCGGGTGAAAAAGGAACGCTGATGTATGCGATGGGGATCTCGGCGGCAACGGCAATCGACCTCGGCGGCCCGATTAACAAGGCCGCAGGATTTGTCGCTTTTAGTTTCACTACCGATCACGTTTTTACCCGTCACCGCGCGTTCTATCGCGATTGTGATCCCGCCGATTGGTCTGGGGCTGGCAACGATTCTCGATCGTCGTTTAACCGGTAAACGCCTGTTTAACGCGCAACTGTATCCGCAAGGCAAAACCGCGATGTTCCTGGCGTTTATGGGGATCAGCGAGGGAGCGATTCCTTTCGCGCTGGAAAGCCCGATCACGGCAATCCCTTCGTATATGGTGGGCGCGATTGTCGGCTCGACAACCGCCGTCTGGCTGGGCGCCGTGCAGTGGTTCCCTGAGTCTGCGATTTGGGCATGGCCGCTGGTGAGCAATCTTGGCGTCTATATGGCGGGGATCGTGTTAGGGGCGGTGATCACGGCGCTGATGGTCGTTTTCCTGCGTCACATGATGTATCGCAGAGGCAAACTGCTGATTGAAAGCCTCTGAAAAAAGGAATGACATCATGATGTTACGTTCATCGCTTCGCCAGTGGCTGGTGGAACAACGCCTGGATGCGGTATTGATTTCATCCCCGGCAGAACAAGCAACCGCATTTGGGGATTTCCAGCAGCGCCGGGTTTGTTTTATCACGCATAAAAGCGCGCATCTGCTGGTGGATGGCCGCTATTACGCTGACGTTGAAGCGCGTGCGCATGGCGATCAACTGCATCTGTTGGCCGGGTCGCAGACGCTGACTTCCATTGTGAACCAGATAATCGACGACGAGCAATTGCAGGTCATTGGTTTTGAAGGCGCGCAGGTGAGTTGGGATTGCGCGCAACGCTGGCAGGAAAGGCTGCGGGCGAAGCTGGTGAGCGCGTCGCCGGACGCGCTGCGACAGATCAAAACGGCACAGGAAATAGCGTTGATACGCGAGGCCTGCCGGATTGCCGATTGCAGCGCAGAGCATATCCGCCGTTTTATTCGCCCCGGCCTTCGCGAACGAGAAATTGCCGCGGAGCTGGAGTGGTTTATGCGCCAGCAGGGGGCGGAAAAAGCCTCTTTTGACACCATCGTCGCCAGCGGCTGGCGTGGGGCGTTACCCCACGGTAAAGCCAGCGAAAAAATCGTCGCGGCGGGTGAATTTATTACCCTGGATTTTGGGGCGCAATATCAGGGGTATTGTTCGGATATGACGCGAACATTCCTCGTGAGCGGGCAGGATGTGCCCATCGCATCTCATTCGCTGTTCGCCGTTTACCAGACGGTTCTTGAGGCGCAGCAGGCGGCGATTGCCGCCATTCGTCCGGGCGTGTGCTGCCAGGCGGTGGATGCTACGGCTCGTCGGGTGATTGAGGCGGCGGGCTATGGCGATTATTTTGACCACAACACCGGGCACGCTATCGGCATTGAGGTGCATGAAGCGCCGCGCTTTTCACCAACGGATACCACCCGACTTGCCGCAGGCATGTTGCTGACCGTAGAGCCGGGCATTTACCTGCCGGGGCAGGGCGGCGTGCGTATTGAAGATGTCGTACTGGTCACGGAAGACGGCGCGGAAGTGCTCTACACGATGCCGAAAACAGTATTGCTCACGGGAGAAGCATAATGGATTTATCGCTGTTAAAAGCCCTGAGCGAGGCGGATGCCATTGCCTCCTCAGAGCAGGAAGTGCGCCAGATCTTACTGGAGGAAGCGGATCGTCTGCACAAAGAGGTGCGCTTTGACGGGCTGGGATCGGTGCTGATCCGTCTTAATGAGTCCGATGGGCCGAAAGTGATGATCTGCGCGCACATGGATGAGGTGGGGTTTATTGTGCGCAGTATCTCGTCGGAAGGGGCGATCGATGTGTTGCCGGTCGGCAACGTGCGTATGGCGGCCCGCCAGCTCCAGCCCGTGCGTATTACCACGCGGGAAGACAGTAAAATTCCCGGTTTGCTGGATGGCGAGCGTAATGGAAATGAGGTTGGCGCCTTGCGGGTCGATATTGGCGCACGCTCATATGATGAGGTGATCCAGGCGGGCGTTCGACCTGGCGATCGCGTCACTTTTGACTCTGCGTTTCAGGTGCTGCCACACCAGCGGGTAATGGGGAAAGCGTTTGATGACCGACTGGGGTGCTACTTGTTGATCATGCTGCTGCGTGAATGGCATGACGCAGCGCTGCCCGCCGAGGTCTGGCTGGTAGCCAGCTCCAGCGAAGAGGTCGGGTTACGCGGCGGGCAAACGGCCGCTCGCGCGGTTGCTCCCGATATCGCTATCGTGCTGGACACCGCCTGCTGGGCGAAAAAACTTTGATTATGGCGCGGCGAATCATCGGCAGATCGGTAAAGGGCCGATGCTGGTACTTGCCGATAAGTCGCTCATCGCGCCGCCCAAACTGACCGCCTGGGTTGAAAGCGTCGCCAGTGACTCCGGTCTGCCGCTGCAACTGGATATGTTCAGTAATGGAGGGACGGATGGCGGAGCGGTGCATTTGACCGGGAACGGGAACCCCGACGGTGGTTATTGGGCCCGCCACGCGTCACGGGCATTGCGCCGCGTCCATTGCGGATTGCCGCGACATTATCCACACGCAGCAACTTTTATCGGCACTTATTACCCGTCTTACGCGTGAGACTGTCGTTCATCTTACGGATTTCAGATGAGCGTCTTGCGTTAATCAGGAGTTGTTATGTTAACGATTCAATTTCTTTGCCCGTTGCCAAATGGCCTGCATGCGCGTCCGGCGTGGGAACTGAAAGAGCAGTGCAGCCAGTGGCAAAGCGAGGTGACGTTTATTAACCATCGCCAGAATGCGCGCGCGGATGCGAAAAGCTCGCTGGCGCTGATCGGCACCGGAACGCTGTTTAACGACAGTTGCAGTCTGAACATTAGCGGCAGTGATGAAGAGCAGGCCAGGCGTTCTCTGGAGACCTATCTCCAGCACCGGTTTATCGACAGTGACAGTGTTCAGCCGACCTCTGCGGAACTGGCGGCGCATCCGCTGCCGCGCTCGCTGGTTCGACTGAATCCCGATTTACTGTATGGCGCGGTATTGGCTAACGGCGTCGGCGCTGGCGCGCTCACGTTGTGGCAAAACGATAATCTGGAGGCGTATCGCGCAATTCCGGCCAGCGCGGAAGACAGCACCCGGCTCGAACATAGCCTGGCGACGCTGGCGGAGCAGCTTAATCAACAGCTTCGCGAACGTGACGGTGAAAGTAAAACGATCCTTAGTGCCCATCTGTCGCTGATCCAGGATGACGAGTTTGCGGGAAACATTCGTCGCCTGATGGACGAGCAGCACAAGGGGTTGGGCGCGGCGATTATCGCCAATATGGAGCAGGTGTGCGACAAGCTGTCGTCCTCCGCAAGCGACTACTTACGCGAGCGGGTAAGCGATATTCGTGATATTAGCGAACAGTTGCTGCATATCACCTGGCCGGAACGACGCCCGCGTAATACGTTGATTCTTGAACAGCCGACCATTCTGGTGGCGGAAGATCTGACGCCAAGCCAGTTCCTGAGCCTCGATTTGCAGCACCTGTCCGGCATGATTCTGGAGAAAACCGGCAGAACGTCGCACACGCTGATTCTGGCGCGCGCATCCGCGATTCCGGTGCTCAGCGGGCTGCCCCTGGACGCGCTCAGTCGCTACGCCGGGCAACCTGCGGTGCTGGATGCCCAGTGCGGCGTGCTGGCGATTAACCCGAACGCCGCCGTCTGCGGCTATTACGCTATTGCGCAGCAACTGGCGGATAAGCGTCAACAGCAACAGGCGAGAGAAGCGTCTTTGCCTGCTTTCTCCCGGGATAATCAGCGTCTTGATATTGCCGCCAATATTGGCACGGCGCTGGAAGCGCCGGGCGCGTTTGCCAATGGCGCGGAAGGCATCGGTCTGTTTCGCACCGAAATGTTGTTCATGGATCGCGACAGCGCCCCTGACGAACAGGAACAGTTTGAGGCCTACCAGCAGGTACTGCTGGCGGCGGGAGAGAAGCCGGTTATTTTTCGCACGATGGACATTGGCGGCGATAAAAATATTCGCTATCTCAATATCCCGCAGGAAGAGAACCCTTTCCTCGGCTATCGCGCCGTGCGTATTTATCCTGAGTTTGTCGGGCTGTTTTCGCACGCAGCTTCGCGCTATTTTGGCGTGCGGCAACCTTTGGTCATGCGCAACTGATGATCCCGATGGTGCACAGTCTCCGATCAGATCCTGTGGGTTAAAAGCGAGCCTGCAAAAAGCGATCGTGGAACTCAAAAGAGACGGGCTGCGCCATGCTGCAACGATCCTGCTGGGGATTATGGTGGAAGTTCCGTCGGTCTGTTACATCATCGATCACTTCTGCGATGAAGTGGATTTCTTTAGCATCGGCTCGAACGATATGACCCAGTATCTGTATGCCGTCGATCGTAATAATCCGCGTGTCTCGCCGCTGTATAACCCGATTACGCCGTCATTTCTGCGCATGTTGCAGCAGATCGTCCGCACGGCGCATCAGCACGGGAAATGGGTGGGGATTTGCGGCGAGCTGGGCGGTGAAAGCCGGTATTTACCGCTGCTGCTGGGGCTGGAACTGGATGAATTAAGCATGAGCAGCCCGCGAATCCCTGGCGTGAAAAGCCAGCTGCGGCAGATGGACAGCCAGGCGTGCCGGGCGCTTGCGGCGCAGGCCTGTGAGTGTCGTAGCGCAGAGGAGATTGAAACGCTGTTGAATCAGTTTGCGCCGCAAAAAGACGTGCGTCCGCTGCTGGCGCTGGAAAATATCTTTGTGGGCGAGTCATTGAGCAACAAAGAGCAGGTGATCCAGTTTCTTTGCGGCAATCTCGGCGTAAACGGGCGTACTGAGCATCCGTTTGAGCTGGAAGAGGATGTCTGGCAACGCGAGGAGATTGTCACGACTGCCGTCGGTTTTGGCGTGGCGATCCCGCATACCAAATCACAGTGGATACGTCATTCCAGCATCAGCATTGCGCGGCTGGCGCGCCCTGTTGACTGGCAGTCGGAGATGGGTGAGGTTGAGCTGGTGATTATGTTGACGCTGGGCGCTGATGAAGGGATTAACCATGTGAAAGTCTTTTCGCAGCTGGCGCGTAAGCTGGTGAATAAAAACTTCCGTCAGTCGCTGTTCGCCGCTCAGGATGCCGAAAGTCTTCTGGCGCTGCTGGAGGCGGAACTGACGTTTTGAATCTGAGTGTCTGAGTGAATGCCCGGTGGCGCTTCGCTTACCGGGCCTACGTGTACGCCAATTATTCGTTTTACGTGTACACCGCATCCGGCGGTTATGCCCGGTTATCCGTTTTACGTGTAGGCCGGATAAGGCGTTTACGCCGCCATCCGGCGGTTATGCCCGGTTATCCGTTTTACATGTAGGCCGGATAAGGCGTTTACGCCGCCATTCGGCGGTTATGCCCGGTTATCCGTTTTACGCGTAGGCCGGATAAGGCATTTACGCCGCCATCCGGCGGTTAACCCTGAAAACGTGCGCTGTACTCTCCCGGCGTCAGGCCAAACTGCCGGCGAAACAGGCGGCAAAAATAGTCGCTGTCGTGATATCCGCAACGTTCCGCCACCTCGCTAATCGACAGATGGTACTTCTGCAAAATGATGCGCGCCTTCGCCATTCGCACCCAGCGAACATACTCGACAAAACTCATGGTGCCGTGCTGGGTGAACAGTTTTGATAAGTGATTCGGCGTGATATTGAAAAACTGCGCCACGCTTTCCCGCGTCAGCGGCCGGGCGTAGTTGTCCTGCACCCAGTTGCACATACTGTGATAGAGAAATTCCGAGCGCGGGCGGCGTGAGTCCGGGCGAGTATTGACCACGCTACGGCACAGATGCAGCAGGCTGAGAACCAGAGGCTGAATAATATCCTGCGCCTGAGGCGAGCGGCTCAGATGGGTCAGAGCCGTGAGCATGGCTTCCCCTTCACCACGCTGCTGGTGCGCTAACTCAATGCGTCGCACCGGGCGTAACAGGGAAGCGGTACGGTTATCGTAAAACGATAATCCTAACCAGGCCGGGGCAAACACCAGACTTAACAGCATCACCGGTTTATCGCTACCGGGCAGGTTTGCCGCCCTGGCGGGGATGAACAGCATCTCCCCCTCCGTCAGGGCGTGCTGTTTTTTTTCGAGCAGGTTGCCGTATTCTCCGCGCAATACGATGTCGAGACGCGGTAAATCAATACACAGGCTGCCTGTGGGGAGAGCGGTATGTTGCGTGGCAAACCAGACGCGTCCCAGTCGCTGCGGGTTTAACACCAGGCCGCTGAACAGATCGGCAAAAAACTGTTGGTCTGCGGGCAAGCCTGGTTCTTTCATCACCTAATCCTGCGTCATAAATGCATTAACTGCCTGAACTCTTTCACTTTACTCCGACTGACCGGGATTTCAAATTCCAGATCTTTGAGCCGCAGGATGTACGTGTTGTTAAACCAGGGTTCGATTTCGCGGATCTTGTTCAAATTCACACAAAACGAGCGGTGGCAGCGAAAGAAATGCGACGCTGGCAGTTTGCTGCAAAACTCGGTGATATTCATCGGCATGACATACGACTCCCGTCGCGTGTAGACAAACGTCATCTTTTCATGCGCTTCCGCGTAATAGATATCGTTGATCGGCGTGACGATAATGCGCTCATCTTTAATCAGATTGATGGTGTCGTTTTCACGGGCGACAGGGCTGCCGGGAACGGCGACGACCTGCTGCTGTTGCCAGGCGGCCTCCAGCTTTTGCAGCATCCCCACGATGCGTGATTCCTGGTACGGCTTCAGTATGTAGTCAAATGCTTCCAGTTCAAACGCCTCTACCGCGTGCTCTTTCCATGCGGTAATAAACACAATAAACGGCTTATGGGCGAACTGGCTGATGTTTTGCGCCAGCAGTACGCCATCCAGCGAGGGAATATTGATGTCCAGAAAAATGGCGTCAACGCGGTTATGCTGTAGAAATTTGAGCACGTCCAGACCGTCGTCAAACGTACCGACAATCTCCATCTGGCTATGCTCTTTTATCAGCCAGCTTAATTCTTGCTGGGCCAGGAATTCATCTTCAACGATGATGACTTTCACTACTCATCTCCGGGTTAAAGCAATAACGTTGCCGGTGCGGCGGCAGGGGAGCGCTGATTGGGAACATAAAAGGCGATTTCGGTGCCCGGTTCCAGACGGCGGATGTGCAGCCCTTCACCGTATAACAGCTTAACGCGATGATGGACATTCAGCAGGCCGATTTTATTTCCCGGCATTTCATTCGCTTCCACCCGCTCAATTACTTTAGGATCAATACCGTGGCCGGTATCCCTGACGGCGATTCGCACACGGTTGCCGCATTCGGCGACGCTGATGGTCACTACGCCTTTTCCTTTACAGGGTTGAATGCCGTGGACGATTGCATTCTCTACCAGCGGCTGAATAAGCAGGCTGGGAATGCAGCAGTTCACCTCTTCATCAATATCATAAATGACGGTCAGCTTGTCGCCAAAACGAGCCTGCTCAATGGCGATGTAGTCCTTGATTTGATACAGCTCCTTTTTGATATCAATTTGCTCATCATCTTTTAATTCAATGTTATAGCGCAGATAGCGTGACAGATTAAAAATGAGCTGGCGTGCGGTGTCCGGGTTGAGCCGAATGGATGACGAAATGGCGTTCAGCGCATTAAACAGGAAATGGGGATTAATTTTACTTTGCAGCGCTCGCAGCTCTGCCTTATTTGCCATTTCCCGCAGTTGCTCCGCGCGGGACACTTCCAGTTGGGTGGAGATAATCTGCGACAGGCCGATCGCCATCTCTTGCAGGGAAGAGGTGATCTGATGCGCGTGGCAGTAGTAGATTTTTAGCGTCCCGGTCACCACGCCCTTTTCCCATAATGGGATGACCAGCATTGAGTGTATTTCCGGCGTGCGGTGCGCTTCATCATTGTTTTTAATGATGATTTTCCCGTAATTGATGGCCTGTTGCGTGGTCGGGCTGACAAAATCATCGTTATTGCGGTAGTTGGTTTCCCCCACGCCGACATAGGCCAGAACGTGTTCGGTATTAGTGATTGCTACCGCGTCGGCATGGATATCATGACGGATGATTTCGCACACCTGGCGGAGTGATTCGCTGTTGACCTGGCGAAAGAGCGGCAACGTTTTGTTAGCGATATCCAGCGCCAGCTTGGCCTGCCGCGCGGCGCTGGCCTCTTTCTCGCCCTCCACGCTTTGAACCAGCAGCACGATAAAACCGATACATACGCTGCCGAGGATCATCGGGATACCGATTTTGGACACGATATCTACGCCCAGCGCGATGGTCGGCGCCCAGACAATGACCAGAATCATGGTCAAGGTTTCACAAAGCATCCCGCCCAAAATACCCACGCGCCAGTGCTGTGCTTTTGGGATTTTCCGGTTTATCCAGCCCGCGATACATCCCGCCAGAATACTGGTGACAAAGCACGGTACGGCAGTGACCCCGCCAATATCGATAAGGTAGCGGTGAATACCGGCGATCACACCCGTAATGATCCCGACCCACGGGCCAAACAAAATGCCCCCGGACATCACGGCGATGATGCGAACATTCACCAGCGAGCCTTCGACCGGTACGCCGGACCAGGTGCTGAACAGGGCGAACATCGAGAAAATCGCGGTAACGGCGAGCAGCTCTTTCGGGGAGTGCGCTGACTTATGCAACAGTTCGCGAAACAGGCGGATACGGATGAGGAAAAACAGACAGAACAGCATTAGCGCTGCCCGGTCAAATACCGCCAGCAGCATGTTGAATATTTCGTGCACGGGTGACTCTTGTGACTGGGTTAAACCACTATGATAGGTAACCCGCACCCATATGACCAGCCCGCTGATGCGGCGCTGTTAATGAGGAAAAACCATAATATTAAAAGGGGATTGATCTTTTGTTAGAGAAATGACAAGACCTCACCAGGATGAGGAACGCCTTAAGGTAATTTTATTGATATCAAAATGTTAATTAATTGATGGTTGTTATGGGCGGTATTTTGCTGAGTATTCCCGTTTTCTTTTTAGTATTCCCCTTTTAAGCCGATGAAAAATATTTTCGTTTGCCTCTCGACAGGAGGATTTTTTTCAGGCTATTTTCTAAGCATGCCACGGTCGTGGCAGCGTCGCTCGGACGGTCCGGGCGCTAACGTGAATCTGAGGATACTATGGCTGATACCCGCCCTGAACGTCGCTTTACGCGTATTGATCGTCTCCCTCCCTACGTTTTTAACATTACCGCTGAGCTGAAGATGGCTGCGCGTCGGCGTGGCGAAGATATTATCGACTTCAGTATGGGGAACCCGGATGGGGCAACGCCTCCTCATATCGTCGAGAAACTCTGTACGGTGGCTCAACGCCCGGATACGCATGGTTACTCGACCTCACGCGGTATCCCGCGTTTACGCCGGGCGATCTCCCGCTGGTATCAGGAACGTTACGACGTGGATATCGATCCAGAAACGGAAGCGATCGTCACTATTGGTTCGAAAGAAGGGTTAGCGCACCTGATGCTGGCAACCCTCGATCATGGCGATACCGTGCTGGTGCCGAACCCCAGTTATCCCATCCATATTTATGGCGCCGTCATCGCTGGCGCGCAGGTACGTTCGGTTCCGCTGGTGGAAGGCGTGGATTTCTTCAACGAGCTGGAACGCGCGATCCGTGAAAGCTACCCGAAACCGAAGATGATGATTCTTGGTTTCCCTTCCAACCCGACGGCACAGTGCGTTGAGTTAGAATTCTTCGAAAAAGTGGTTGCGCTGGCCAAACGCTACGACGTGCTGGTGGTTCACGATCTGGCCTATGCCGATATCGTATATGACGGTTGGAAAGCGCCGTCAATTATGCAGGTGCCGGGCGCGCGCGACGTGGCGGTGGAGTTTTTCACCCTGTCGAAAAGTTACAACATGGCGGGCTGGCGCATTGGCTTTATGGTGGGCAATCAGACGTTAGTCAGCGCGCTGTCGCGGATTAAGAGCTACCACGACTACGGAACCTTCACGCCGTTACAGGTGGCGGCGATTGCCGCGCTGGAAGGCGATCAACAGTGCGTGCGTGATATCGCTGAGCAGTATAAACGTCGCCGCGACGTACTGGTGAAAGGCTTGCATGAAGCCGGATGGATGGTCGAAATGCCAAAAGCCTCGATGTATGTCTGGGCAAAAATACCGGAGCAGTACGCGGCAATGGGGTCGCTGGAATTTGCGAAAAAGCTGCTCAACGACGCCAAAGTGTGCGTGTCGCCGGGGATCGGTTTCGGCGACTACGGCGACACCCATGTGCGTTTCGCGCTGATAGAAAACCGGGATCGTATACGTCAGGCGATCAGAGGCATTAAGACCATGTTCCGCGCAGATGGCCTGCTGCCTGCGGGGGCGAAATCGGTAACAGAAGGTACCGAGTAGAAAAGCAAACAGGAGCCATCTGGCTCCTGTTTTTTGCTGCATCTTTTCAATTTAGATCATCAGGGCAAAAGTACCGGCCCAAACGATGACCATAAATGAAATGCCCATAAAGAAATATTTCACGTTTCATCTCTCCGCGTCGCTTTAAGCACGCCTAAATGAACTTAAATTTACCTGTGTATAGAGAGCTGGTGCCCGCCAGAATGAGATTGAGAATGTTCTCCGTCTTTCTTGTGGCATCACCTCAGAATTCTGTGCGTTATTGCTCCAGACGGCGCTAATGTACGCCTAAAAATGAGGCGAGACAAGAGGCATTTTTTTATTTACTTTTAGTAACTTACAACTGTCGTGATTCGGCGACAGTTTAATTTCTGACGGTAATAAATTGCTATTCAGCGACGCTATTGCTGTTCAGAAAAAGTCACATAAAAACCAGATGGTTAACAGGGATATTGGAAGGAAAGATAGCGCCGGGCAATAAAAAAGGCCTTGCGGCCTTTTTTAAACATACAACGATGCTTCCCCTAAAGGGCGCGTTTTGAAACGACGATGGATCCAGAGATATTGCTCAGGTGCGCGCATAATCTCTTTCTCAATAATCTTGTTCATATAGGCTGCCGCCTGGTTCTCTTCTTCCGGGTAGCCTTCCATTTCTGGCGTGATGTACAGACGATAACCTGAGTTATCACCTTTTCTGATCATGGTGACGGTCAGCATCGCTGCGCCGGAAAGGCGGGATAACACATAGGTGCCGTTAGTCGTTGCGACGTCTTTGACCGCGAAGAAGGGGGCAAATGAACTGCCTTTACGGCCGTAATTCCTGATCCGGGCGAACCATACGGCTTCACCTTTTTTTCAGCGCGCCGACGATGCGCGCAGATTGTTGCGCCCAATCATCGCTTTATTTGAACGCATGCGACCCCGCGTCTGAACCCACTCCATCAGCGAGTTATTGTGCGGGCGGTATGTCGCCATCATCGGCTGGCACAGCCCCATGACCCGACCGCCTAATTCCAGCGACATAAAGTGGACGCCAACGACCATCACACCGCGTTTTTGCGCTTGCGCCTGCATGAGGTTATCCAGACCGTCCACATCAAACCATTTACGTACCCGCTTATCAGGCCAGAACCACGCCATACCTGTTTCAATAAGTGCCATTCCGAGGGAGTGGAAGTTCTCCACTATCATCTTTTCCCTTTCTTCCGGCATCAGATTGGGGAAGCAAAGCTCAAGATTCTTACGGGCGATGGATTCGCGACGTTTCAGAAAGGGACGGGCAAGTCTGCCGGTTCGCGTACCCAGGAAGCGTAAAACGGGGTAGGGAAGCAGCACCAGTAACCAGAGTACAGTAAGACCAAACCAGGTAAGCCAGTAGCGCGGGTGCAGTAGCGCACGAGAAAATTTGCATTGTGGGAACATAAATACCCTCTGTTGATACGAACAATATGTATCGCAGAAGATTCATTGTCCGCAGCGGTACACTCACGATAGTTAGGCCATCATGTACGACAATGGTTCCTGTAAAGAGTGTAAAGCTTAGTCAGGACAAAACCACGAGGGGCATGAATGCTTGGACAACTAATGTACCACCGGGGGATTAATATCAGCCAGAAATTATTAATTAAGATGCGTAAATATTTTTTGATGGGGGTGGTTTTGTTATTAATTTATTGTTTTTAAATGGTTTTTTATGTGTGTACACATGTTCGTTTTCCCTGAAAAGCCGCTTCTGGCCGGTAAGCCTGTCAGAGTCTGACGCTTCTGAATGTGATAACAATTGCTTTAAATATTCTCATTGATGGAAGCATTTAATTAAATGAGTTAACAAAGGATATTTTAAATCAAAAAACAGCGATTTTAAGAATAATCTTAACTAAATAAAAACATGTTTTATATCAATTAGATAACAAATTAAGACATTAAATAATCGATGTTCAGATTACCCCATCAAATAAATCTTTTCCACCTTAAAAAAACAATAATAAACATAAAAAATATAAGTCAGGTAATTAATTATACCTATATAAATCATGTGGTTAAAAAGGAAATATCGGTTTTTTCTATGATTTTTATTTTCCTGCATTGATCGCTATGAACGATCATCATTTGAATTTTAATAGTTAGCGCCTATCAAAATTAACTATACGATCGTTGTAATCGATCAATGTTTGTTGCTTGTGATAAACTCGCCACGTTCTGAGAAGTATTGGTTGTTTAACGATTTGGATTTCTTGTCTGGCAAGAAATCGATATTTGCTAGTCGATGCGTTGGGGCGAATGGTGTCTTTTTAATGTTTTGCCACGTATCAATGCGGCGTTTTGAATAATGGTAAAATTATGAATAAAGTGTTTAAAGTCATCTGGAACTCCAGGCTGAATATATTTGTCGTGGCATCTGAATTAGCGCGTGGTTATTGTAAAAGCACGGCCGGGAGCACCAGTTTTGGCAGTCTTTTAAAATACCCATTAATGAGTGCGCTGGCTGTTTCGATTTCGTGTATTTTAACGACTGGCACATTCGCCGCCGATTTACAGGTTTATGATTTCTCTCCTCAGGATCCGTTTGAAGAGATTATTTCTGGTTCCACGCATTTGACAGGCGGTTTTTCTGGAATACAGCGAGGAGAAACAGGATATACCTGGACAACGCTTGGTCAGGCCAGAGAGGATGGGTTAATTACTGGCGATTCCGGGCAATGGGTGGATAAAGATATCTTCCGTATGGGCTCGCAGACCAAATCTATAAATTACACCGACCCCGTTACCGGTAGCACGGTAACGATGAAAGTTTATGATAACAATGATATGCAGACCGAAGCGGCCAAAGATTTCCGGGTTGTCGTTTCTCAACCCGTCGGAAAAGATGGTCAGTATGTCGATCGTAATTTGTATCAGGTTGGGGCGGGCGCTTCTCTTGATGTCGATGTCGGTCAGAAAACGGGGAATTGGGTCGGTGCTGCGGATAACCAGTTCAACGTTATCATGAAAAGTTCGGTAAATACGCAAAACTTATCGTCTGCTTATCATGTCACTAATGGCGGCAGCCTTAACTACCAGTCTAAAACAGTCGTTCAACTGGGGAATAGTGATAACAATATAAAAGACGCCAGCAATGCACTGGCATGGATGACGGCGGCTGATTTTGTTGGTGAGTTTGACAGCGTTATTGGTAAGCAGAATATTACCAACATTGATGAGTTCAAGGCGTATAACGATGCGTTGATTCAGGCGCTCCAGGATGGGCAAATTCAGCTAACGGAGGCGCAATATGCTGATGAACTGAATAAAGCCAGGGATACCTCACTGCACGGGATCTTCGCTGATACGGGGAGTATTGCGGCTGATGATGCCATCAGAGCCTTTGTTAACAGGGATGCGGTATCCTATATTCATGGCGTGGGCAGCGGCACCAATGTGGTTATCGATAAGGATGCCAACATTCAGTTAGTGGGATCGGATGCTACGGTTGTTAACCTGGAAAATGGCGCCAGACTGACAAACAACGGCACCCTTGGTACCGCAGGTAATACTTATCGCGGCGCTTATATCATTGCTGCGAGAAATACGTCTTTTGTTGATAACAACGGCGTTATTGATGCGGGCACGAACCCCGAAATGGCGGATTTTTTCTCAAGTGGGGCGGCGGGCGTAGCGCAAGGTGCGCATACTGCCATTCTGGCTAATGGTTCCTCTGTAATTAATAACAACAGCAGCGGCGTGATAAATGTTGCGGCCAGAGGTAACTATTATGGTAATACCGGCGTGTTGATGAGCGGTAATGCCACGCTTAATAATGATGGTGCTATTAATATTGCAGCGAGTAATGAGGCGAACAGTATATTAGGTAATGGTGCCAATATCGGCGTCGTTACCCAACAAAACACCACCTTTAATAACCGGGGCACATTGTATATTGGTCGCCTGGCGCAGCGTGCACCTGATGATGCAAACACGGATATCGCGATCAAGCAGCAGTCAATTGGGGTTCATCTGTACGGTAATGGTACTTATAACGGTTCCGATACTTCACAGATTATTATTGGCAGTAAAGTCCAGAATGCGACAGCGATTGATGTTGGCGGGAATGCAACTCTCGATCAAAAAGGGAGCATTAATATCAATGGTGCTGTAACCGGGGAGTCCGTTTCTTCGAATATTGGTATTATTGCACGCGCAGGAACCCAGGCCGCTAAAGTCGTTCATGATGGCATCATTAATCTGAACGGCCTGAACAGTACCGGGATACAGGTGCTGGAAAATGGTCAGATAACCAGTTCGGGCACGATTAATATTAATGGTGGACTGGACCCAGTAACCCACTATGCCAACTATGGTATTTACGTCCAGGGTGAAAAGGCGCTGGCAATATTGTCTGGCACCGTAAATTTAAGTGGCGATGGCGCTATTGGGGTTCATGCGCGTGATAAAGGTGAAATTGATGTTACCGAGAATGGTACTGTCAATTTCAAAGATGGCGTTAATCAGACGGGCTATTATATTTTTGGCGCGGGTTCTACTATCAAAAACGCGGCCTCCAGCGTTCAGGACGCGTCAACCCAGAATGCCACGCTGTACCGCGTTGACGGAGGCGCCAGCTTCTATGGTTCTGCCGATAGCTCAGCGCAGCTAAACGCTTCTGGTGATGGCGCAACGATTATTCGGACAACCGGTGCTGGTAGCCACTTTGATTCCGGTAAACTTGCTCTTAGCGTCACGGGGACAGGAGCGACGGGCATCCGAATTGAAGGAGGCGCGACGGGCGAAATTACCTCGGATGCGGTTATTGTCAGGGTGGCCGGGAAAGATACCACTGCCGGCATTGTTGATGGTAACTATTACAACCTTGATGGCTCCGTTAATGATGCGCAAAAAGGTGACTCCGTATTAACCAGTTATGCGGTGCTGGAGACAGCAAACACGGCAGACGGCGCATTTGGCTACATCGCCAGAAATGGCGGCCGTCTGATCCATGAAGGCTCGATTAATTTCACGGCTGACAACAGTACCGGGATACTGGTGGATGGCGGGATCCTGGAAAACCATTCTGATGTCACTGTGAATGGCGTGGCGGTTAATATTCAGGGCGCTAACTCAGAGGTGACCAACAGTGGCGTGGTGACCGCAACGGATGGCCAGGCTGCCTATCTGGTTGGGAACAACGCCACGCTGGCGCTGAATGGTAACGGTGAAACCCGGGCGGCGGGCACCGCTCACGGGATCTTACTGGATACTGGCGCGAAAGGCCTGACGGTTGATGGTGCGACTATCACAATGGATAGCGCTGGTAGCGGCAACGCAATTGAAAACAAAGCCGCGATTAGCGGTATTCAGTTGAAAAATACCACGATTAATGTCGGTAATGGCGTGGGTGTTCACACCGGCGCATCGATGGCGCAAACCAACTCCGGCACGATCAATATTAATGGCAGCGGTACAGGGATACTGTTTGAGAACGTGGCTGATGGCTCTGACACCGATCAGACGCTGGATATGTCTGACTCCAGAGATCTGGTGATCAATGTGAACGGTGCTCAGGGGAACGGGATTATTACCCGAGCATCCACCGACCTGAAAACCGGTGCCAGCGTTAACGTCCTGGACAGTGACGGGAAATCAGCGCTGGTTGTCCAGGGGACGACGAAGAATGTAGAGCAATCCGGCAAACTGATCTCGGTGTCTGACAAGGCGGCGGTGGTCGATTTGAATAACGGCGTACTTGAGAGCTTTATCAATAAAGGCGATATCCTGGCGCTGGATGCCAGCCACACTGCGCTGGAAATGAACAGTGGTAACGGGATTACCTTCACCAATGCCAGTGGGGGCAAATATTGTCGGTCAGGTGAATCTGCTTAATGGCGACAATACGGTGATCCTTGAATCAGGAAGCACTGCGACTGACATTACCAGCGGCAGCGGCAAAGATAACTTCATTCTGAAGAATATCAGCGAGAATGAAAGCGGCTCATTGTTCACGTCATTAAATGGCGGCAGCGGCGACGACACATTACAGCTTGAGAATTCGTCATACACTTTAACCCGTGCTGATGCCATTAACGGCATGGAGCATATTGCGCTGGCGAATAATTCTGTTTTTACCCTCGACAACGTTGCACTGGGGCTGGGTGACGACGAACTTGATGGCGCGGGAACCGGATACACCATTGACGGTTCCAGCCAGCTTAGTATTAAGAATACGGCGGATGTGACTTTTAAAAGCCATCTTGCCGGGACGGGAGTTGTTGCCGTTGATACGGCGAATAACCACTTCAACTTTGATGCTAATAATGCCGCAGATGGTTTTGCCGGTACGCTGGCGCTTACTAACAGCCGTTTTGAACTTGACGGTCTGAATACTCAGGCGCTTAGCAACGCTACGCTGCAAGCTGGAAATGGCAGCATTACCCATGTCGGCAGCGGCGAGCAGAATATCGGCGGTCTGGATTTCAAAGGGGGGACCGTACAGTTTGACGGCGTAACTCCGGGTAACCCAACGGCTTTAGGAACGATTCACGCTGGCGCGATGGATCTCTCTGGTCGCGGTACGGTTCAGGTTGACAGCGGAACGGTCAGTAACGATCGTCCTCAGGCTGATACGCATCGTCCAATACTGGAACAGGATGACGCGCAGGCATTGATTAAACTGGCGACCTCTGACACCGCCGTTCAGGGGGGCGCCGGTAACCTGGTGCTGAAAGATAAAGACGGTAATGTGATCAGCGATAGCATCACTGCCGATATCGCCCAGAATGGCGCGGTGGTGGCGAAAGGAACGTATGACTATCGTCTGACCGGCGGTGACAGTGATGACGGACTTTATGTCAGCTATGGCCTGACCCAGGTCGATTTGCTGGGTAAAGACGCCGATGCGCTTATCCTTGATGCGAACGGGAAAAGCGGCAACGCGGCTGACCTGAGCGCCAGAGTGACCGGCAGCGGCGATCTGGCGTTTGACAGCCAGAAAGGCCAGACGGTGACGCTGTCGAATATGGATAATGATTACAGCGGCGTCACCGATGTGCGCAGCGGTAATCTGGCGATGCTGAACGATAACGTGCTGGGAAATACCCGCGAACTGAAACTGGCTGGCGATACCGGGTTTGATATGCGCGGTCATTCACAAACCATCGGCAAGCTCACGGCTGAAAGTGGCTCTCTGACCGATTTGAACGGCGGTCATCTGACGCTGACAAACGGCGGTGAAGCGTCTGGCGTACTGACGGGCGACGGGGAGCTCACCGTTGCAGGCGGAACCCTGAATGTCTCCGGGGCGAATACGGGGCTGGAAGGCGACGACCACGATTGCTCAGGGCGCGACGGCGGTGCTGGATAATACGCTGGGGCTGGGAACCGGAGATATTGTTGCCGCCGGGCTGCTTAATCTGAGCAACGCCACGGGCGTGCTGTACAACAGCATCAGCGATGCCGGGAAAGTCGCACTGGATGCCAGTGATGTGGTGCTTGCTGGCAACAATAGCCATTTTGCCGGGACCTTCGACATCGACAACGACTCCACGCTGACGGCCTCTTCCGCGCAGCAGTTAGGCACCTCCGCGATTCAGAATGCCGGTAAGTTTGTGCTGAACACTCACGAAAACTGGTCGCTGGAGAACGGTGTTACAGGTAGCGGGAGCGTGGTGAAGAATGGCAGCGGCAACGTCACGCTTAGCGACAGCGCCCAGTGGACCGGCGCGACGGATATCAATGCCGGTGGTCTGACTCTGGGCAGCGCGGATAACGCGTTCACGCTGGCCAGTCATCAGGTCAATATCGGGAAAGACGGGCGCTTATCCGGGTTTGGCGGCGTAGCCGGAAATATGGCTAACCAGGGCACGTTATTGATTGGCGATGACGTCAGCGCGGCTCGCAGAGCGGCTTCTTCACCTGTCAGCTTTACCGTAGGCGGCAATCTGACGAACAGCGGCGATATCTGGACCGGAAGCAAAGGTAAAGATGCCGGTAATCAGCTTGTGGTAAACGGGAACTATCAGGGAGATGGCGGTCATCTTCATCTGAATACCGCGTTGAATGATGATAATTCCGTCCACGGATAAACTGATTGTTAAAGGAAACACCTCTGGCACAACCGGCGTCAGCGTGACGAATGCTGGCGGTTCTGGCGCGCAGACGATCGATGGCATTGAAGTGATTCATGTTGATGGTCAATCCGACGGTGAGTTTACGCAGGACGGCAGGATTGTGGCCGGGGCGTATGATTATTCACTGGCTCGTGGTCAGGGCGACAACAACGGTAACTGGTATTTAACCAGTCATAAGACAGATCCAAATCCGGGGCCGGGCCCGAAACCTGAACCTGATATCCGTCCTGAACCGGGCTCCTGGACAGCTAACCTGGCGGCAGCCAATACGCTGTTTGTCACGCGGCTTCACGATCGTCTTGGCGAAACGCAGTACATTGACGCGCTGACGGGCGAGAAGAAAGTCACCAGCATGTGGATGCGTCAGGCGGGCGGGCATAATGCCTGGCGGGACAGCTCCGGTCAGCTTAAAACCCAGAGTAACCGCTATGTGATGCAGGTAGGGGGCGATATTGCCCGCTGGAGCGGCGACGGACTGGATCGCTGGCACCTTGGCGTCATGGCCGGATATGGACACAACAGCAGCAACACGCGCTCCTCATCGACAGGGTATCGCTCTGACGGTTCCGTGAACGGCTACAGCGCCGGGGTGTATGCAACGTGGTATGCCAATGATGAAACGCATCAGGGCGCTTATCTGGATTCATGGGCACAGTACAGCTGGTTTAATAACAGCGTCAAAGGCCAGGATATTCAGAGCGAATCGTACAAATCCAAAGGGATCACCGGGTCGCTGGAGCTGGGGTACACCCACAAGCTGGGTGAATTTGCAGGAAGTAAGGGCTCTAAAAATGAATGGTTTATCCAGCCGCAGGCGCAGGCTATTTGGATGGGCGTCGAAGCTGACGATCATCGTGAATCGAATGGCACACGTATCAGCGGTGAAGGGGACGGCAACGTTCAGACCCGACTGGGCGTACGTACTTTCCTGAAAGGCCACAGCGCGATTGATGAAGGCAAAGCGCGCGAGTTCCAACCGTTTGTGGAAGTGAACTGGCTCCACAATACGCGCGACTTCGGCACAAAAATGGATGGTGTCAGCATCCGGCAGGAAGGCGCACGTAATCTGGGTGAAATAAAAACGGGCGTTGAGGGACAAATTAATCCACAACTCAATGTCTGGGGGAATGTCGGCGTCCAGCTGGGCGATAAAGGATACAATGACACCTCAGCAATGATAGGGATTAAATATAACTTTAAATAGCAGAAAGGGGGCGTCGTGCCCCCTTTTTCTGTCGTGAGTTCTCATCTTTATAACATTAAAAAACAATTTTCTTCAGGAAGAATAGAGTGAGGGATGAATGATTGTAATCTCAGAAAATAGTTTTTTCCATCTTGGGGTTAGCGCATTAGTAGAAAGAATGGCATTGAATACCACCCGTAATTTGATTGTGTTTGATACGGGGCGCGATTGTCTCTATATGCTTGATACTGAAGAGGCAAAGATGCCTTTTTCCATGAACCGATTTTGATTTTTTCACATTGTCGGCGTATTTATCTCACCGAGAAAAACAGAAAATTCAAAATCGAAACGCTGCTATCAAAAACGAAATCTCATCCCGCTGTCAGACGGAAGCGAGAAGTATTAACCGTAAGTGAGTTACGGGTCATAAAAAAAGTTTGTCAGGGGATCAGTCAACGACGAATTGCAGAACAGTTCAAGGTCAGCGAAAAGACGATCAGTAATCAAAAAATGAACGCCTTGCGAAAGCTGAGCATCAATAAAACAACAAAGTTTTTCGTTGAGTATCTGGCCTGGCTGAGATTGTGGCATGAGTATGTTGAGTATAAAAACAATCAAATGCGAAAACCGGTTAAACTCTCTGTCATCACGCCTGAAACCTTTACAAAAAGGCGGAGTGAGGTTTTAATAGAGGTTTAATCTACGTAAGCCAGGATGACAATGAGTCTTGCTTATATTTAAAGGGACTTTTACAGAACTCAATGAAACAACATGCTGGGGGATTGGTGGGAAACAAGCTAGTTTTTGTGATCGTATTCTTAACCATCACTATAACCGGCATGGTGACTTTTTGGCTGGGTGCGTCCAGCCGGGTAGATAATGACAAAAGAGCATTAATCCAGCGCGTAGATTCGCTACTGTTTGAAGCGAAACAGATATCAGATTCGTTGACCGCCCATTTAACAGAACGCTGCTCAGATGAAACGGTGCGTATGCTGACGAAACAGATACACCGTTATCCGCATATTGGGGGCATTTTCCTGTTGCAGGGATTCGCAGGTATATTGCTCATCCGGGATGGCAAAACCTGAACTCAGCAATTTAACCGCAGGGGAGAACGGTAATCGGCTATTTTTAGTTGATGAAACGCCGGCATTTCGCGGGGAGCCTGTATTAGCCTACGTTACTGTGAGAGGAAATAACGCAATAGTGGTGACGATCAGTACCTACTGGTTTAAGTCGCTGCTTGCAGACAGTCGTTTACTTGTTAACGTGAATGGAAATATTCTCTCCGATGATAAGTTAATCAGTACAAACAGTATTGATTTTCAAAACTCCGCCTGGCAACAATCTAATATGTTTGATTATCAGGTAATGGAATACCCGGAACATACGGGCATTGCTTCTGTTCTTAACTTTATTTTTATTCTCTTTTTATCCGCAGCGATTGCCGTCCCTGCCGCTTTTCTGTTTAACTATACGCTACAACGAATCGCGATGTCCCGGTATATACAACTTCGCCGGGGGCTGCGCAAACAGCAGTTCGTTCCTTATTACGAACCGTCATGAATTGTGCTTCCGGGGCATTATATGGCGCAGAAGTGGTCATGCGATGGAAGAAGGGGAACGATACATCCGTTATTAATGAAGAGATTATCTCTCTGGCAAATAAAACCGGGATGATATCTCCATTAGTTAACTTTATTTTACGACAGGTGGAAAAAGATATACTTTCTTTACGCCTCAGACTGCCGAGAACATTCTACATTAATTTCCGACTTAGTGAATCGATGATCGCTATGCCAGAACTTATTGATTCGTTTATTGAGTTTCAAAAAACGCTTGCCCAGCGATGTAAAACTGACGCTGGAATTTCCTGAGGTTGTTTATCGTGATACAACGCTTGAGTTTGATTCTGTTCTCAGGAGGTTACGTGTCGAAGGCATTAAAATTAAAATGAGCTCCTTATTTTTAGAACGTTTAAATGCTGACCGTAATTTATATCTTCCGGTTGATGCTGTCAGAATTGAAAAGTCAGTTACCAGATTAATTTCGGACTCCAAAGAACCTGTCGCGAGTGTTGATGATATTATTCGTTCGGCAGTAAATAAAAACTATACGATTATCGCGGATGGTATTGAAAATGATCAGCAGTACCACTATTTATCACTGCGCGGTGTTGTTTTACAACAGGGGAATTACTGGTCAATGCCATTGTCCAGTTTTCATTTAATGCAGTATATTATTCAGAGCGATAAAGTATTACTGTGTTAATTTCTGATAATAATGCGAAATTTATCGATATATCATGCGCATATTACCCGGCGTAATATGCGCATGTATATATCAGGACTTAAGTTGTAGCGCGATCTCAACCACATACTTACCCTGGTGGCGGGCGATATCCAGTTCACGACTGTCACGAATGACCCATCACGGATTACCGCCATTGTTGAATGTTTTTTTACTCGTCAGCCGTCTTTTTCTGCACATCCAGCCAGCCAACGGCATACCGCCGCCCCGATAAGGGGGCGAACGGCATGCGTCAGACGTTGTGAAAATGTCATGTCAGGTTCCACGGTCAGACAGCCCAGCAGGAGCAGCCAAGCGCGCCAAAGAACCCTTTCAGATCCGATACCGGCAGGCTGGATGTCCATGCGCCAGCATGATCGTGCCCGTGCAGGCCGCAGCCGTGAGAGCAACCGCAGGAGGCCATCGCCATTTGTCGTACGGCAAGCGAGTTTTTCCCCGCGCCTTCTGGCTCTCCCCATGCGGCGTAGCCTTTGAAGGTGCGCGTTGGCGACCAGTCCGGCATCGCGGGTGGGACAGGATTGTCATCCAGGGATTCGAAAGGACCCGCCCCCCAGACGATTTTTCCGCCCACCATCGTTAATTCTGAAGACAGGAAGGAGATCTCATCCTCGGCGCAGGCAAAAAAGTCTTTGTCCGGCACAATGAGGTCAGCGAACTGACCGGCCTGAATACGGCCTTTTTTACCTTCTTCATTGGAGAACCAGGTGACGTTCTCCGTCCACATTCGGAGCGCTGTTTCCCGATCCAGACAGTTACGACGCGGATAAAGCTGCATGCCTCCCACGGTTTTCCCGGTGATCATCCAGGCGAGAGAAACCCACGGGTTATAGGATGCTACGCGGGTGGCATCCGTACCGGCGGACACTTTCACCCCTTTTTCCAGCATACGGGCAATAGGCGGCGTGGCTTCCGCAGCGCCGGCACCGTAACGCTCAACGAAATATTCGCCCTGATATGCCATACGGTGCTGAACCGCAATACCACCGCCTAACGCCGCGATACGATCGATTGAACGCTCAGAAATTGTTTCGGCGTGGTCGAAGAACCAGTTAATCCCTTCAAGCGGGATATCCTGATTGACCTTCTCAAAAACATCGAGGGCGCGAGAAATGGTCTCGTCATAGGTGGCATGCAGACGCCAGGGCCAGCGGTTTTCCGCCAGAATGCGAACAACTTCTTCCAGCTCGCCTTCCATTTCCGGCGGCATATCCGGTCGCGGCTGGCGGAAGTCTTCGAAATCCGCCGCTGAAAATACCAGCATTTCACCGGCGCCGTTATGGCGGAAGTAGTCGTTACCCTGTTTGTAGGTGACGGAGCGGGTCCAGTTGAGGAAATCCTCTTTCTCTTCCTGGGGTTTTTGCGTGAAGAGGTTATAGGCCAGGCGCACGGTCATCAGATTTTCATCTGCAAGTTTCTGAATAACGGCGTAGTCATCGGGGTAATTCTGGAATCCGCCACCGGCGTCGATGACACCGGTTACGCCCAGACGATTCAGCTCACGCATGAAATGGCGGGTGGAGTTAACCTGGTAGTCAAACGGCAGTTTGGGGCCTTTGGCCAGCGTGGCATAAAGGATGCCTGCGTTGGGGCGTGCCAGTAATAATCCGGTAGGATTGCCTTTCGCATCGCGGGTTATCTCGCCTCCGGGTGGTTCCGGCGTCTCTTTTGTATACCCGACGGCACGCAAAGCCGCGGCGTTCAGGAGCGCGCGGTCATAGAGATGCAGCAGAAACACCGGGGTGTCCGGCGCAATGGCGTTGATCTCTTCGATGGTTGGCAGACGCTTTTCCACAAACTGATGTTCAGTAAAACCGCCAACCACGCGAACCCACTGCGGTGCCGGGGTGATGGCCACCTGCCGACGCAACATATCCATCGCGTCAGCCAGCGAACGTACGCCATCCCAGCGAAGCTCCATATTGTAATTAAGCCCGCCGCGTACTACGTGCGTGTGGTTATCAATCAGCCCGGGTAATACCCGTTTGCCTTTCAGGTCGACGACTTTGGTTGCCGGACCTGCGAAGGCCATAATTTCAGCGTCGCCGCCAACCGCGAGAAACTTCCCGTCTTTGACTGCGACGGCGCTGGCGGTTGGGTTGCTTTTATCGAGAGTGGTAAACAGACCATGATGCAGAATAACGTCTGCGACAACATGTTGTGTCATGAGCGTTTCTCCTCTGAGGAATGACTGTCTTCAGCTGCCTGGCGGCCGGGGAGCTGCCCGAAGATATGGCTGATGGCATGTGTTTTGGTACAGGCTGAAGAAAAGGCTGTGCCGGACAGAAGTTGTTTGCCTACCGGAATAACTTGTTCGCCGACCAGCATTCCCAGCAAGCCAAGGAGGGCTATCAGCGGTGGGGCGGGGGAGCGGACATTCAGCAAACTGTAAATAATGCCGACAAGAAGTCCGGCACCCAGAGAAAGGATATACATTTTCATGCGGACCTCATCAGGACAGGCGCAATGCGTGTTGCATTACGCCTGCCGTAAATCAGTTGGAGGTGTTATTTAGCCGGGTTTGGGCCGATACGTTCGCCGTGTTGTACGCGCTCAGGCGCTTTATGAACCATAGTATAGGCATAATCGACGCCCATGCCGTAGGCGCCGGAGTGTTCACGCACGATATCCATAATGCCGTTGTAGGTCTCTTTACGGGCCCAGTCGCGCTGCCACTCAAGAATGACCTGCTGCCAGGTTACCGGTACGATGCCTGCCTGAACCATACGATCGATAGCGTATTTGTGCGCATCAACGGAGGTGCCGCCGGAAGCATCAACAACCATATAGATTTGATAATCCGCGTCTTTGACTGCACACAGGGCAAACGTGGTGTTACAGACTTCCGTCCACAGACCGGAAACAATCACTTTCTTACGACCATTCGCCGCCAGCGCATCACGCACGTTCTGATCGTCCCATGAGTTCATTGAAGTACGTTCCAGGATGTTGTTTTCCGGGAAAACGGCCAGGAGTTCGGGATAGGTGTTACCGGAAAAACTTTCGGTTTCTACGGTCGTGATGGTGGTGGGGATATTAAACAGTTTTGCCGCTTTGGCCAGGCCAACAACGTTGTTTTTCAGTACCTGACGGTCAATAGATTGTACCCCGAAGGCCATCTGGGGTTGCTGGTCGATAAAAATCAGTTGACTGTTCTGCGGGGTGAGGACATCAAGGTAATGAGACATATCACTTTCTCCTGAACTAATATAGTGTAAGCACAACATGATTAGAAATGCGCATTCCCGAAGAGAATAATGCCGTGTTATTCCTTCCTGACGTTCAACATTTTCCCGTCGCACTTATTTCATGTTACGGTATACGTGCTGTCAGCAATGTTCGTTCCTTATCCGCGTACTCTTCCTTTTTATTTGTTATCCATCCGTCATCTGATTAATGACAGGGGAATATCTTTACCATCATTTTGATCTGTCGGTCAGAATGTGATGACAGACTCAGTTTAGAAGTTTTATGGCTAACATCAATGTTCAAAAACATTACTCACTGTCTTTTAAAATGTGACAATCATATTTTTCTCATGTCTTGTTTAAGAATTTTATACAACATGTTTAAGAAAACTTTTGGAAACTTATTATTTATTAAATATTGTTCCTTGTCATGACTCATGGGGTTTACGATTTCACCATCGGTAAACTATTATAGGGACTGTATTCATAACAGGACAATCATACGTCCCGTATCTGGTGACAGTAATGCATTTAGAAGATATTCGAATTTTTGTAACCATCGTAAATATGGGAAGTTTTACAGCAGCAGCCGAACACCTGAGTCTATCCAAACAATTTGTCAGCAGAAGAATGGCCGCGCTGGAGAAAAAAGTTTCAGCCCGATTACTGGTGCGAAATACCCGAAAGTTGTCCGTTACGGATACCGGCCAGGCTTTTTTTCATCATGCCCGGCGCATTCTGGAAGAGGTTCATGAAGCCGAGCAGGTTATCTCCGCCCGGCAGCAAAAACTGGCCGGGTCATTCAGGATTAGCCTGCCGATGACATACGGCATCAGGCGACTTGCCCCCCTGATTGTTGAATTTCAGGCGGCGCATCCAGAACTTACCGTTCATATTGATATGAATGACCGATATGTTGATGTGGTGGGCGAAGGCTACGATATGGTTTTGCGCATCGGGAACCTGATGGACTCTACCTTAATTGCTCGCTGTCTGGGTAAATTACCGATGGTGATTTGCGCCAGCCCGGATTATCTCCGTTTGCACGGTACGCCTCTGGCGCCTTCTGAACTGGCGCAGCATAGCTGCCTTTTGTATGGTCGGGAGGGGCAATTCGGCTGGAAATTGACGGAGGAAAATTCACCGAATACGTATGCCGTCAGAGGAAATCTGAGCAGTAATAACGGGGACGTGATCCGCGAGGCCGCAGAAGCGGGGGCCGGTATTGCGCTTTTGCCGCTTTTTATCGTTGAAGACTCGCTGCAACAAGGCGCTTTAGTGCAGATATTGTCTGATTACTCGCCGCCTCCGCTGACGATCAGCGCGCTGTATCCAAAACATCGCCAGCGCAGCGCAGTGACCCGGATCTTATTGCCATTTCTGGCCGAAAGAATTGCCGGCATCGTCGACCCGATTAAAAAAACATGAGTGATGTAGGGGCTGATGTTGTCAACTAAATCAGGATAGTGAATATGTTATTTGAGTATTGATGGGCTCAGGCAGTGACATAAAATGGCCGTGTCAAGCCGACGCTGATAACTATCATATGATCATCAAAGCGATGTAATCCCTGGTATTCCAGAAGGGATAAGATGTTCGTTGCTCTTTAAAATTATGCTTGCCTGATGTTCGGTTGAAATTAAACGCGTTCTCTTTTTTCTGTCATATCGCGTCTGACTTGTCCTGGCGTTTTCCCAAAGTATTGATGGAATCGTCTTGAAAAGGCTTGCTGACTGGAAAAGCCTACGATAAAGGACACATCCATTATCGGTGTCCTGGTTGTCGATAAAAGTTCAAAGGCCTTATTTAATTTTAACTCTGTCACATACTGACCAAGGGTTACGCCGGTATGCGACTTGAATATTCTCTGGAGGTGCCAGGGAGAATATCCTGATCTCGCGGCTATGTCAGTAATTCGTAATGGTTTGTCTGTATTGTTGTGGAGCCATTCAAGTAGAACGTCGAGCACACTTTTGTACATGATAATACATCTGCCATTTTCGGTTATTGATTATGTATCAACGTATCATAATCATAATGCTTATATCGAACTTTATTGTGCAGTTTTTTTGATGATAATCAGCAATAAAATTATACAGCATCGGCAACCTTGTTGTGTATGTTGGTAGTGTCTTATGAGTGCTTTTATTTTGAGGGTTGAATATGAAAAGAATTGGCATCAATGGTTTCGGTCGTATTGGTAGACTGGTATTACGCCGGATTCTGGAAACCGAACTGAATGTGGAAATTGTCGCTATAAACGAATCTTACCTCGCCGGATGTTTTGGCTTATTTGCTGAAATATGATTCAAACTATGGTCCCTTTAACGGCACGGTTTCCCATGCTGACGGTTCAATTATCGTCAATGGTAAAGTCATCAAAGTATTTGCTGAGAAAAATGCGGGTGATATCCCCTGGGGTAGCCTGGGTATTGATGTTGTTGTGGAATGTACCGGTTTTTATACCTCAGCAGAAAAAGCGAATGCCCATATTGAAGCCGGAGCGAAAAAAGTGCTTATCTCCGCGCCTGCTGGCGATATGAAGACCATCGTTTATCATGTGAATGATGAAACGCTCACTTCTGCTGATAACATTATTTCCGTTGCGTCCTGTACGACAAACTGTCTGGCGCCGGTGGCAAAAGCCCTGAATGACGCCTTTGGTATTAACGTCGGCACGATGACGACGGTACATGCTTATACCGGCACCCAGGCTCTGGTGGATGGTCCCCGAGGTAAAGACTTCAGGGCTTCTCGTGCTGCGGCGGAAAATATTATCCCGCATACGACGGGGGCGGCCCAAAGCGATTGGTCTTGTTATTCCTGAACTTAACGGGAAACTGAAAGGTCATGCCCAGGCGTATTCCGGTAAAAACGGGTTCAGTGACGGAGTTAGTGACCGTCCTGAATAAGACCGTCACCGTTGAAGAGGTCAATAACGCGCTGAGAAATGCAACAGTTGATAATGAGTCATTTGGCTATACGGATGAGCCAATTGTATCGTCTGATATTATTGGCATCCATTTTTGGTTCCGTTTTTGATGCGACCCAAACGGAAGTGACCGAATTTGATGGCGTGCAACTGGGTCAAAACGGTCGCCTGGTATGATAATGAATACGGGTTTGTGACCCAGTTGGTCAGAGTATTGAAGAAGTATATTTCCCTCTGATTTTTGTTGAAAAGAAACCCCTGCACAAAAATGCGGGGGGTTTTTAAATGGTGATATAAATTTAGGTTATGTCAGATTTTTATTGTTGATGTGCGCTGTCGTTCAGGTAATGAAAACGGCAAACATGGCTTCGTTACTGCGTAAGAAAAGGAACCGGGCAGAAAAGGAATAGCAGGCATGATAAGCGTGACATATTTTATACCGCTGAGTGGAAGTAAATCCGTTTGCTTCAGTAGACTTTTCCTACAGGGTTTGAATAGCGAAACGCGGCAGGTGACGTCATCCACCATGTATCGGCCTGCCTGAGGCTGTGGTTTGCAGGGACAATTGTTCAGGATAATGCGACTTTCCGTCAGTCAGGCATTATCTGTTGAGGAGTTATCTGAAAATGAAAGCTGCGGCTGACAATATTCTGTTTCCTGCTCTTGAGCAGACGTTCATGGCGGTTGTCCTCGTCGACGAGCGTAACCGGGTTCTGTTCTTTAACGAAGCCGCAGAGAAATTGTGGGGCCTATTCCAGGGATGAAGTGCTTGGCCGGGATATGAATATATTAATTCCCGGGCCTCTGAAGCATGTTCATGGGGATTATGTCCACCATCACCGCGACGGGGGAAATTCCCGGGTTGTCGGATGAATCGTGAACTTCAACTGGAACGAAAAGACGGCACGCAGGTCTGGACCAGCTTTTCGCTCTCCAAAATAGACGTGGATGGCCGCATCCACTACATGGCCGCCGCCCGGGACGTCAGCAAAGAGGTGGCCAGGCGCGAGCAAAACCGTCTGTTGTTGCTTGCCGTCAATAATACGGACAGAGCCGTGGTTGTTCTGGATGAACAACGTCGTATTGTCCAGACCAACCGTGCGTTCACCAGCATGTTTGGATATGGCGCAGATGAAGCCATGAACCAGGTATTCCCTGATTTCCTGCTGTCTTCAGGAAACAGCGATGACGCGCTAAAGCGTGTGGAAGAACATCTGCGGGGAAGTCGCTGGTTTCAGGAAGAACTCCTCACCGCGACCAGAAACGGCAGGGAAGTCTGGAGCCGGGTTTCGGTAAACCCTGTCCTCAATGAGCGTGACCACCGCCAGACCCGTAACCTTGTCGTAACCTTCGTTGATATTACGGAAGAACGTAATATTCGTAATCTGGAACGGGATGTACTGGCCGCGCTGACCAGCCGGATGACTTTCCAGGAAACGGGTGATTACATCTGCCAGCGAATTGGAAATATTGCGCCAGGCGTACTGGTCTCGGTATGCCGGATCGTCGATAACCGGATGCGCCCGTGGGCAGCTCCCGGTTTTCCAAAAGAATATGGTGAATACTGGGATGGCGTGGCCGTCGGTGAAGGCGTGGCAAGCTGCGGTACTTGTGCTGTGCGTGGCGAGCCCGTCATGGTCCAGGATATCAGCACCGATCCTCTATGGGCTCCCTATAAACATCCAGATGTTGCCTCATGGTTTTCGGGCATGCTGGACATACCCTGTAAAACGTCGAGATGGTTCCGTGGCAGGGACGTTTGCTTTTTATTTCAGGACACAGAATGAGCCGGATACATTTCTGGTTCGCATTGCCGATGCCAGCGTTCATCTTTGCGCTCTGGCGATTGAGCGGGAGGAAGGTCGCCAGCAAATCGACCGGCTGGTTCGGTTCGATGCCCTTACGGGGCTGCCCAATCGTCAGTATCTCTATCACCATCTGGATAAACTGCTGTCGGGTAACGAACCGGAACTCGCCGTGTTTTTCCTCGATATTAACCGTTTTCGTAAGGTGAATGAGTCACTGGGGTATTCCGCTGGCGACCAGGTGATTATCACGCTGGCTAACCGCTTGCAGGAGAGGTTCGGGCCGCATCACTTTATCAGCCGGGTGGGTGGCGCGCAGTTTGTTGTGGTGGCGAGCGCCTGTCGTGTTGATGAGGCCTCACACCTGGCTGAGCTTATGCAGCATATCGTTGGCGCTGAAATGAGCGCCGCCGGGCAGACCTTCGAGCTTAAAGCCTGTATTGGGATCAGCCATTCCATTGGCGGCGACAGGGAAACGCTGCTGGCCCACGCCGAGAGCGCGATGGAGCGGGTACGTGAAAGCGGTGGAAGCTATCAGTTTTTTAACCCGGAACTGAATCAGGCCGTCATGCAACGTCTGAAACTGGGCATGGCGCTGCGAAATGCGATTACGGAGGGGCATTTGCGGCTGGAATATCAGCCTCAGATCAGGGCTGCGGACGGGCAGGTATACGGTTTTGAAGCGCTGACCCGATGGCACGATCCGCACGCTGGCGACATCTCTCCAGGGACGTTTATTCCTCTGGCTGAAGAGACGGGAGAGATAGAGCATATCGGCCTCTGGGCGCTGCGTGAAGTCTGCCGACAGCTTTTTGAATGGCGGGAAAAGGGCACGAATGTGTCGGCAGTATCTGTAAACCTGTCTGCCCATAACTTCCGTAAGCCTGATTTACCCCGTTATATCGCCGACCTGCTGAATGAATATCAGCTGCCCGGCAATATCCTGACCATTGAAATTACGGAAAGCGCCATGATGGAACTGACGGACGAGATGCTTGCGCGGGTCAGGGAGATTCGTGCGATGGGCGCGGGGGTCTCAATGGATGATTTCGGCACCGGCTTTTCCAGTCTGGCCAGCCTGGCGTATCTGCCGGTGACGGAGGTCAAAATTGATAAAAGCTTCATTGACCGGTTCGCCCGCGATCGTCGCGTCAATGCGCTGGTCGAAGCGGTTGTCAGTATTGGGCATAACCTCGACCTGACGGTTGTGGCGGAAGGTGTGGAAAATACCCATCAGCATCAGCAACTGAGAAAAATGGGCTGTTCCGTACTTCAGGGATTTCTTTTTTCCCGACCATTGTCGGCGAATACGTTACCGGTATGGCTAGAGGCTTACCGTTCACCCTTGCAGGATGCACAATCATGAAGAAAAAACTGTTACAGATGCTGAATTTGCGTCTGCTTATTATTGCTTTTGCGTTTCTGATGACCCTCCTTACTCTTTTCAATAGTTTCTATTCAGCCTGGCGTGTCCAGAAGCAGGTACTTATTGAGAATGAACTCAGTGAAAACCAGGCATATGCGGAGAGGATTGCTTCCACTATTGATTTGTATCTGGCGGTTTTCATGGAGCGTCTGGAATACAGTGCGAGCGTCATCGGTCAGCATTTCGATGATGAGAGCATTATCTCTGGTGAAATGATGAGGATGCAGCGGCGAGATTTTGGTTTTGATTCCGTTACGCTGGTGGATGAAAAAGGCAAAATTATTGGCGTGCTGCCTGAATCCCTGAACCTGAAGGGGAAAATGCTGACCACGCCAGGCGGCGTCGAGGCTCTCAAAGAAATGCAGCCGACGGTCAGCAGCGCCTACAATTCTCTGTCCGGTAATCTGGTGGTGTATATTTCACATCCCGTCAGGAATGCGCAGGGGAAATACCTCGGTTTTATTGGCGGCGCGATTTATCTGCAAAGAAGCAACGTTCTTTCTGCGCTCATTTCTAATCATTTCCGCAATGATGACAGCTATATTTATGTCGTTGATAAAAATGACCAGCTCTTATATCACCCCGATCCGGCCCGCAGAGGGGAAAAAGAGGAAGGCAATGCCGCAGTGAAAGCCGTGGAGCAAGGGCTGAGCGGCGCGATGGAGGTGACAAACTCCCGTGGCGTGGAAATGCTGGCGGGGTATGCCAGTATAAACACCTCGGGCTGGGGCGTTGTGGCGCAAAAACCAAAAGATAAAACCCTTACTGCGCTTGATGGGCTCATGTGGCAAAATGATACGCGGCGTTGTACCGCTGGGTATTGTGGGGTTGTTTATTCTCTGGTGGCTGGGGAATGAAATCGTCAGACCATTGCGTCAACTGGCGGATCACGCCATTTCGATGGACAGCGATGAGTCCGCAGAAAAAGTACGAAACGTTCGATCATGGTATATCGAAGCCTCCCGACTCAGGCGCGCGTTGCTTCAGGGAATGGAATTAATCCGGGAGAAAATGAAATGGCTGAACGATCAGGCCAGCACTGACCCGCTTACCGGGCTGGTCAACCGACGGGCGGCAGAGAAACTGCTGGCTGAATACGAACATCAGCAGCGACAGTTTGCGGTGATTTCTCTGGATATCGATCGCTTCAAAGCCGTCAACGACACGTTTGGTCATGACATTGGCGATGTTACGTTAAAAGCGCTGGCGCAGCTGCTGAAGCGAAGCTGTCGTAAAAATGATACCGCCTGCCGTATGGGAGGAGAGGAGTTTATGATGTTTTTCCCGGAGACGTCGGTAGAGGCTGCGGCGGATATTGCGGAGCGGCTGAGAAAAGAGGTCGCCGCCGCAAAGATAGAGACGGTAGGGCATATCACCATTTCTCTTGGCGTGACGGTGTGGCCGTCGGGCGTTGACTCTGTCTCTCAGGCGCTGAAACGGGCTGATGAATTGATGTACCAGGCGAAACAGGCGGGGCAGAAACCAGGTGGTCGCAGGATAAAAAAGCAGGCGAATACCTTATTCGTATTCGCCTGTTATTGAATTATTTGCCCGTGTATTCAAAGACGATAATAGAACCCGGGTTACTCAGATTATGCGTTGGATGGTTGGATTCATCCATCACATTACCAAAGTTATCCGTCGCCACGTAGATTTTACGGGTGTCCGGGCTGACCAGCACCATGCGGTAACGGTTTGCCGTGTGGAAATATTTCGCGACGTCACCCTGAACATCTTTCTTATCGGCATTCAGCAGAACACGGTACAGCGCGCCATTTTTCATGGAGCTGATAATCACCGAGTTTCGCCAGCCTTTAATTACGCCGTTTTCCGGGTAGTATGCCACGCTGGATGGTGCAATTGTCGGCCAGCAGATATATGAAGAATCCGGGCCGCAGCTGGCGTCGTTATAGGTAAAGCCTTCTTTGACCGTAAAGAACGTTTTAATCGGCGCTTTAAAGTCTGCGGCTTTCCACTCTGTTTCTTTCTGGACCGGAACGCCTGCCGGAATATGGTTAGGGTCCCAGGTCAGAGACGGGCAATTCGCCGCTTCAGAGTAGTTGGCATAAACATAAGCCTGATCGTCCTGGAAACCGGCAACGTGTGGCCAGCCATAGTTGCCGCCGGGTTCGAGGATATTCAGCTCGTCATCGGAGGATGGCCCTTGTTCGGATGCGTAAAGGGTATCGCCAATAAATACCAGTCCCTGAGGGTTACGGTGTCCGTAAGTAAACAGGTGGCTTTTGATGCCTTTAATAACGGGGTTATCATCTGGAATAGAACCATCGGTATTCAGACGCAGCACTTTACCGGCATAGGCGGCATAGTCTTTATTCTTCAGTTCATTCTCAGTGGGAATACGCTGAGCTTCGATAGGTTTACAGAAATTCGCGCCCTGGTTATGCCCTTGTTCACCGATGGTATAATACAACTTCCCGTCCGGGCCAAAGCGCAGGCGTCCACCGTTGTGGTCATTGCCCGCCGGGAATCCAGCCAGGATCTCTTTTTCATTACCTAGCTTCTGGGTTTTTTCGTCATATTCCAGGCGAACGATTTTGGCGTGTTCCTTGTCGCCGTTCATATAGGTATAGGCCGTATAAACATAATTATCGCCACCCGGTTTCATGAAGTTCGGTGACAACGCCAGGCCCAGAACGCCTTCATGCTGCGGCCCGGTATGAACCCTGCTCAGCGTAATGGCGACTTTTTTCTCACCGGTTTTCGGGTTGATACGATCGATAGAAGCGGCTTTACGTTCGGTTACCCATAAATAATCATCCGGCCCCCACACCATATCCCACGGGGCATCAAGCCCGCTAATGAGGACATGCGCGGAAAAAGGTTCTGAGGCTTGTATCTCGGTTTGTTTTGAATTTGCGGCCTGTGATGAGGTTGCGGCATAACTAACGCCAGATATGGCAAGGGCTAACGTAACAGCCTGACTGATGCGCTTTATTTTATTATTCATCATTGCGTTCCTGTATATGATAAATAGTTTCGACGGATGTCGAAATTTTCAAAGATGTAACAACTATTGTCCTTGAGAGGTAATTTGTCAAGTTGCGCCAGAAGCCGATAATTTATTAAAAATGAATCTGTTGCGATAAGGTGGAATAAGTCGATTTGGGTGTGTCGGCATTGGGGGGTTGTTTAACGTGTTGTTTGTACTGAATGTTTTCTCTGGCAGTTGTTAGAGGTTCATTTGTTGGCTTCTCACAATATCGCGATATGAATTTATTGTCTCATTTTTTGAAATTCACTGTCCGACATGTGTTGTTAATGTTGATTTTCACCCACTGGATTATGTAGTTGTGTTCTATAATGAGAGTGATGTCCATGAATAATCTCTATTTTTCAGTGATAACACTTTTATTTAAGGATTATCAGGCACATTTCTACCGGAGATGGTATTGTCTGAACGCGGATTTTAATTCTTGTTATTTATTTTTATAAAAGGTAATGTCATGAGATAAGGGACTGTATCTAAATATTCCCCATAAATCTTCTTTTCCTGTTTTGTATTTTGATTACGATATCGTTGATATCTGTGACAAGTAAATGATTACCGGTCATCTTAAGCTGGAGGGCATATTTATATGGCAGAACAACATTCATCAGCATGGTCACCTTTACGTAACCGTGTTTTCTTCATGTTATGGATAGCCACACTCTTTTCCAATATCGGGACCTGGATGAATGATGTTGGCGCCGGTTGGTTGATGACCAATTTAAGCCCGGACCCTGTCATGATTGCCGCTATTCAGGCAATGACCACGCTGCCCGTATTCTTGCTGGCGTTACCTGCGGGGGCTATTGCGGATATTTTCGACAAGAGAAAATTACTTATTCTTGTTAATATTATGATGCTGTGTGCCGCGTCTCTGCTCGCAATTATCGTCTATTTTAATGTTGTCAGTATCGGATGGTTATTATTCATCACGTTTATTCTCGGGTCCGGCGCCGCGTTTTTAGGCCCGGCATGGCAGGCCATTGTACCTGCTATTGTTGAACCTCATGAATTAAAATCCGGGATTGCGTTAAATAGTATGGGTATTAACATCAGCCGGGCGATCGGGCCCGCGCTGGCCGGTATTTTGATTTCACAGGTCGGTCTTTATCTTCCTTTTCTTCTGAATGCGTTGAGTTTTATTGCGATTATTGCTGCGGTATGGTGGTGGAAAGGAGAAGAAAAAACGAACGGGAGTCTTCCGGCTGAATCTGTTGTTGCCGCAATGGTTTCAGGTTTGCGTTATGCCCGTTACAGCCCTGAATTAATGAGAGCAATAATAAAGGCTGCCAGCTTCTTTGTTTTTGCCAGCGCGTATTGGGCAATGCTCCCGCTGGTGGTGAGACTCTCACTTCAGGGAGATGCAACATTATATGGCGTGTTAACAACCAGTATCGGGATCGGCGCTGTCTGTGGCGCATTCAGTTTGCCCGCGCTGCGTAAGCGACTCAGTGCCGGCGCTCTTATTACCTCAGGAACATTCGGTACTGCTGCCGTATTACTGATATTCGCCGGAGCAGCATCTCAATATGCCGCCATTTTCGCCAGTATTGTGGCTGGTTTCAGCTGGATTATTACCTTGTCAACGCTCATGATATCAGCCCAGACAGCGCTCCCGGACTGGGTTCGCGCAAGAGGGCTGGCCTTGTACCTGACCGTATTTTCCGGGTCAATGGCATTCGGTTCTCTGGTCTGGGGACAAATTGCCTCGCATACGTCAGTAACCACAGCATTACTTTCTGCCGCAATCGGTATTGTCGTTGTCTGGTTATGCGTATTAAAGGTAAAAATTGACCATGACAATATTAACTTGCAGCATTCAGATCACTTTAGCCTTGCTGAGGACGGTCTTAATGATATTACCGGCCATACCGGCCCGATGCTGGTGTCTGTTTATTATCATGTCGATGCTGAAAAGAATGGCCAATTTATCAGTTTGATGAAAAAGTTAAAAAATATCCGGTTAAGGGATGGCGGTTACGCCTGGGGACTGTTTGTAGTTCCTGAGAAATCCAATGAATTTATTGAAACATTCATGGTGTCGTCATTGGCTGAACATCTGCGTCAGCACGACAGAGCGACTGTCGATGACAGACAAATACAGCAGCAACTGGATGACGTCATTCTGAATAAAAAAGCAACACACTATTTTTCTGCGAGTGTAGCGGAATCCTTTGTCATACAAGAGGAATAAGAATAAGCGTTCAGCTTATACCGTCTGGTGAATAATAGAACGTTGTGGGGCGGCAGGACTGAATCACGCATCATCCTGTCTGCCTCGTGGCAATGTAGAAATGCAAAATCACAAGACGATGGCTGATTGTGGCGGTTTTACTGAACCCGGCAGACGTCAGGAGAGGTATGTATGGTGTCCCCTGCAGGAATCGAACCTGCAACTAGCCCTTAGGAGGGGCTCGTTATATCCATTTAACTAAGGAGACGAGGCGGCACGAGTATAGCGTTTTTTACCCTGCACAGTAAGTATATCGCCGCCTGACTGCTCAAACAGTCGCCATTCAGGACTGTTTTTTCTGCTTTTCCGCCTTCTTTCCGGCACGCAGCCTGGCCTCTTCTTTGCGTCTGGCGCTCATATCATTACGGATCTGCGCATGGCTCATAAGCGCGAAGATGAATGTACCGCCGCAGATATTCCCCGCCAGCGTGGGCAAAGCAAAGGGCCAGAAAAAGTCGCTCCAGTGCAGCGTGCCGTTAAACACCAGATAGAGGATTTCAACCGAACCCACGACGATATGGGTCGTGTCAGCGAGGGCGATAAGCCAGGTCATCAGAATGATCACCACGATTTTTGCGGCGCCGGCAGCGGGAAACATCCATACCATTGTGGCAATGATCCAGCCGGAGATAATGGCATTGGCAAACATCTCGCCAGGGCTGTTTTTCATCACATCCATGCCGATTTTGACAAACGCATCACGCGTTTCTTCGTCAAATATAGGCATATATTCAAAAGCCCATGCGGCGATGCCAGTACCGACTACGTTGCCCAGTAACACCACGCTCCAGAGCCGCATCAGCAGACCCGCGTTGCCCATCGTCGGGTTTTGCATCACCGGCAGAACGGCGGTGACGGTATTTTCAGTAAACAACTGCTGGCGCGCCATGATGACGATGATAAAACCAAAGGTATAACCCAGATTCTCAAGTAAAAAACTGCCGGGGACGCCGTCCAGCTGTACGTGAAAAATACCTTTCGCCAGTAGCGAGGCGCCCATTGAGAGCCCTGCGGCAATGGCTGACCACAGCAGCGCCATAGCGTCACGCTCCAGCTCTTTTTCGCCGTCCTGGCGGATATGTTCGTGAATCGCCATCGCGCGTGAGGGGAGGCGATCCTCGTCGACCTCTATCTTTTTCCCGCGTTGTTTTTCTTCGCTTTCGACTTCGAGTTCGTCACTGTGTTGATCAATTTTCTCTTCGCTGAATTTATCCATTGTGAGACCTCGTGATGAACACATTTGTCTAAAGCGTAGTGGCTTTTATCCGACTGAAGGCAGGGCAAACTCTGAAATCGCAAAAAAGGCGACGCGCGTTTTTACCCGCCCGGTTAGAATGAAACCCGCCATGAGCCAGAGTTACAGGCTATGATCAAATCAACAAGAATCAGTATATAGACATCATTTGACGTGCTGTTACAATCGCTCACACCTAAACAGGCGGATACGGTCTCGTTCCGTCATGGATGGCAATCAGCGATAGCCATAATCAACAGGGAGACATTTATGAAGCTTCGCCTGTCGGCGCTTGCGCTGGGGAGCACACTGCTGGTGGGATGTGCAAGCTCCGGTACAGAACAGCAGGGGCGTTCAGATCCGCTCGAAGGATTTAACCGCACCATGTACAACTTCAACTTTAACGTGTTGGACCCGTATGTCGTTCGACCGGTCGCTGTCGCCTGGCGTGATTATGTTCCGCAGCCTGCCAGAAATGGTTTGAGTAATTTTACCAGCAACCTCGAAGAGCCTGCGATTATGGTGAACTATTTCCTGCAGGGCGATCCCTATCAGGGCATGGTGCACTTCACCCGCTTCTTCCTGAATAGTATTTTGGGAATGGGGGGGCTTTATTGATGTTGCGGGGATGGCGAATCCAAAACTACAGCGTGTTGAACCGCACCGTTTCGGCAGTACGTTAGGCCATTACGGTGTGGGGTATGGCCCCTACGGTGCAACTTCCGTTCTATGGCAGCTTCACGCTGCGTGAAGATGGCGGTGATATGGCCGATACCCTTTATCCGGTACTCTCCTGGCTCACCTGGCCGATGTCTATTGGTAAATGGACCATTGAAGGAATTGAAACCCGCGCGCAACTGCTGGATTCCGATGGTCTGCTGCGTCAGTCTTCCGACCCGTATATTCTGGTGCGTGAAGCATACTTCCAGCGTCATGACTTCATCGCTAACGGCGGGAAGCTTAAACCGCAGGAAAACCCGAATGCCCAGGCGATTCAGGACGATCTCAAAGAGATTGATTCTGAATAACCACACGAGGCTAATAAAAAAGGTGAGTCAAAAGACTCACCTTTTTTTACGTCTGATGAAAATCAGAACGCGTAGTTAAAGTTCGTACCGAACAGCCAGGCTTTACCGTCAGACTTGAAGGAGTAAGCTGCCGGGCCTTCCCCTTCGGTGAATTTCACGTTCTGACCGTGCATATAGGATGCGCCAACGTCAATAGAAGCATCTTCATTGAAGGCGTAAGTTGCACCCGCGCTCAGCCACAGACGGTCCTGATCGGGAATAGAAATGGAACGTTTGTTTGCCGGAACCGGGCTATCGTCATACGCGATACCGGTACGGAAAGTCCAGTTCTTATCGTAGTAGTAGGTCGTACCCAACGCGATACGGTACGCATCCTTAAAGCTTTCATCTTTATAGAAGAGCGTCTGGCCGTCGTCGCCTTTGGCTTTTAACTCCTGGAACTGGCTCCAGCTGGTATAAGTCAGGCTATAGTGGATAGCCCATTGCGGCGCGACGCGGTTATAACCGGAGATTTCCCACATTTCAGGCAGGTTCAGGGTTAAGGAACCATTCTGTGTTGCGCCGCCAGTGCCGTATGGCAGGCTTGAAAGCCCCATACTGGCGAAAATATTGTTCAGATTTGGGTTAATGGAGCTTTTGTAATCGCCTTCGAAGTCGATTTTCACTTCAGAGCGGTAGGTCAGGCCCCAAACGGTTATCCTTGTCGAGTTCATACAGGATGCCTGCATTCCAGCCGAATCCCCACTCATCACCCTTCAGGTGGGCGATCTGGGAGTCAGGGGAGTTAATGCCATCCGTCCACTGAGAGGGTACGCCTTGTCCAACCAGCTGTTGTGAAAAGCACCGGACCGAGGGAACCCGCGTAGCGCTCAATTTTAGCCTTCGCGTAAACCGCATCAAAACCGACCCCGAAGCTCCAGCTATTATTCAGGCGATAGGCGCCGCTGAGGTTCAGGTTCACCGTTTGCAGGTCTGTTTTACCGCCATAGATACCGGCTGAATAATCTTTATTGAATTCGGTGGCGAGGCCATAGTTGGAGGTAATGGATGCCCCCCAACCGAACTGATCGTTGATCGGCGCAACGAAGTGCAGGTTAGGAACCCACGCTGTTGGCGCAATATTATTCGCGTTGGCATTTTGCCCGGTTAAGTTAGAGCGGCCGGTCACATTGACATCTGGATCGATATACACCGCACCCGCAGAGAAGGTGGGGCGATCGAACATCATAATTAACGCCGGGTTGCGGCTAACGTTACCGGCATCATCTGCGATAGCGCCTTCACCCGAATAAGCCCGGCCAAGGCCAGAGGAAGAAAATTCGTTTAACTGAAAGCCTGCAGACCAGGCCTGTGTGGAGACGATTGCCACTGCGACTGCGAGAGCAGACTTTGTAAACAGGGTTTTCTGGCTCATGACCATAACCTCATCGATTTATTTTTATACAAACTATGTTACATGCCGTAACAGGAGCGCGAAGTGTAGGGTCTGAGGTACGACAGAGAAATCAGACCAGTGGCGTGAGTATAGGTCTGACCAGCTGGAATGTTGCAAGTATGTTTATAATATTTTTCAATTGTGATCGTAGAAACGCGATCCAGCTGGCAAATTTGAGGCCTGGCGCACTCACTCGATTGGGCGATTTTTGTTTTAGATCATTTTTAAGTGTGATTTCGGTCACTTATCCCATTTTGCGTCATTAACGACTGGAGAGCCTTTTTCCACGAGCGTAAAATATCCTCAATATTTATCTGGCACTTTGAGTGCAAATACAGAGGAAATCTACAATGAGTAAATGCAGTGCTGATGAAACCCCGGTTTGCTGCTGTATGGATGTTGGCACCATTATGGACAACTCCGATTGCACCGCGTCTTACAGCCGTGTGTTTGAAAACCGCGCGCAGGCCGAAGAGACGCTGGCGGCTCTGACAGAAAAAGCGCGTGGCGTGGAGTCTGAACCTTGCCAGATTACATCCACCTTTACCGAAGAAGCTGAAGGCGTGCGTCTGGACATCGACTTTGTCTTCGCCTGCGAAGCTGAAACGCTGATCTTCCAGCTGGGTCTGCGTTAATCCCCTTCTTTGAATGCCCCTGTCAAATTCTGGCAGGGGCATTTTCGTAACCCTCTGTTACTATCCTCTGTGTCTTAGCTCTCACTTTCTGGTGTCTCCGCTTGGCGAAATGTAAAAAATTGGTTAAGACTGTGATCAGGTCAGACCACTTATTTTATTTTTTACAGGGGAATGTTATGAGTCAGGCTTTACCACTGGTTACCCGCCAGGGCGATCGTATCGCCATTGTAAGCGGATTACGTACGCCGTTTGCTCGTCAGGCCACCGCTTTTCATGGCATTCCTGCTGTTGAGTTGGGAAAAATGGTTGTTGGGGAATTGCTGGCGCGCAGTGAAATACCTGCCGAGGTTATTGAGCAACTGGTTTTTGGCCAGGTGGTGCAAATGCCTGAAGCTCCCAACATCGCCCGGGAAATTGTGCTGGGTACGGGGATGAATGTTCACACCGATGCCTACAGCGTAAGCCGGGCGTGCGCGACCAGTTTTCAGGCGGTAGCGAATGTTGCGGAAAGCCTGATGGCGGGGACGATTCGCGCGGGGATTGCTGGCGGCGCGGACTCCTCTTCCGTGTTACCCATTGGCGTCAGCAAAAAGTTGGCGCGTATACTGGTGGACGTCAATAAAGCCCGCACGACCGGGCAAAAACTCAAACTCTTTTCCCGCCTGCGTCTGCGAGACCTGATGCCTGTTCCGCCCGCGGTCGCTGAATATTCCACCGGGCTGCGGATGGGCGATACGGCCGAGCAAATGGCGAAAACCTATGGCATTACGCGTGAGCAGCAGGATGCGCTGGCGCATCGTTCCCATCAACGTGCCGCACAGGCCTGGGCTGAAGGTAAACTGGCGGATGAGGTAATGACGACATATGCGCCGCCGTATAAAGAGCCTTTTTCTGAAGATAATAATATTCGTGGCAACTCTACTCTGGCAGATTATGCGAAGCTGCGCCCCGCGTTTGATCGACAACATGGGACGGTCACGGCGGCGAACAGTACGCCGCTGACGGATGGCGCGGCAGCCGTCATCCTGATGACGGAGTCTCGCGCTAAAGAACTTGGCCTGGCGCCGTTGGGCTATCTGCGTAGCTATGCGTTTACCGCAATTGACGTCTGGCAGGACATGCTGCTGGGCCCGGCCTGGTCGACGCCGCTGGCGCTGGAGCGGGCCGGATTAACGCTGGCCGATCTCTCGTTAATTGATATGCATGAAGCCTTTGCCGCTCAGACGCTGGCTAACATTCAACTGCTTGGCAGCGAGCGTTTTGCTCGCGACGTACTGGGCAGGGCGCATGCGACCGGGGAAGTGGATGACAGTAAGTTTAACGTCCTCGGCGGGTCGATTGCCTATGGACATCCGTTTGCCGCAACGGGGGCGCGGATGATCACGCAAACCCTGCATGAGCTACGCCGTCGGGGAGGCGGTTTTGGCCTGGTGACCGCGTGTGCTGCGGGGGGTTTAGGGGCGGCAATGGTTCTGGAGGCGGAATAATGGACATGACATCAGCGTTCACGCTTAACGTGCGTCTGGATAACGTCGCGGTCGTCTCTATTGATGTCCCCGGTGAGAAAATGAATACCCTGAAGGCGGAGTTCGCGACGCAGGTTCGCGCCATCCTGAAACAGATTCGGGAAAACAAGGCGCTGCGCGGTGTGGTTTTTATTTCTGCGAAGCCGGATAACTTTATCGCGGGGGCGGATATCAACATGATCGGCAACTGCAAAAGCGCGCAGGAAGCTGAAACGCTGGCGCGTCAGGGCCAGCAGATAATGGCTGAAATTCAGGCTCTGTCTGTTCCGGTTGTCGCCGCCATTCACGGCGCGTGTCTCGGCGGTGGGTTAGAGATGGCGCTGGCTTGCCATCGGCGCATTTGTACTGATGATGCGAAAACCGTGCTGGGTCTGCCGGAAGTGCAACTGGGGCTGCTGCCAGGGTCTGGCGGTACGCAGCGATTACCGCGCCTAGTTGGGGTGAGTACGGCGCTGGACATGATCCTCACCGGTAAGCAGTTACGGCCAAAACAAGCGCTCAGGGTTGGTCTGGTGGACGAAGTCGTGCCGCACGCCATTTTGCTTGAGGCCGCCGTGGAACTGGCGATTAAAGGGCGTTCCGCTCAGCGGAATTTACCGGTGCGTGAGCGTATTCTGGCCGGGCCGCTTGGGCGCACGCTGCTGTTTCGTATGGTCAGTAAAAAAACCGGGCAGAAAACGCAGGGTAATTACCCGGCGACAGAGCGAATCCTTGAGGTGATTGAAACCGGGCTGTCGCAGGGAAGCAGCAGCGGATACGACGCGGAAGCGCGGGCGTTTGGCGAACTGGCGATGACGCCGCAGTCGCAGGCGTTGCGGAATATCTTTTTTGCCAGCACCGAAGTGAAAAAAGATCCGGGGAGCGACGCGCAGCCTGGTCCGTTAGCCAGCGTAGGCGTGCTGGGCGGAGGTCTGATGGGCGGCGGTATTGCTTACGTGACGGCCTGTAAAGGCGGCTTGCCGGTTCGCATCAAAGATATTAATGCCAAAGGCATCAACCACGCGCTGAAGTACAGCTGGGATCAGCTTGAAACCAAAGTTCGCCGCCGTCATATCAAAGCGGGCGAACGCGACAAACAGCTGGCGCTAATCTCCGGCTCAACGGATTACCGCGGCTTCTCGCATCGGGATCTGGTTATTGAAGCGGTGTTTGAAGATCTGGCGTTAAAACAGCAGATGGTGGCGGAAGTCGAGCAAAACTGCGCTCCTCACACCATTTTTGCCTCCAACACCTCATCTTTACCCATCGGCGACATCGCGGCTAACGCGGCCAGGCCTGAGCAGGTGATTGGTTTGCACTTCTTTAGCCCGGTAGAAAAAATGCCGTTGGTGGAGGTCATTCCTCATGCGACAACCTCCGCGCAGACGATCGCCACGACCGTTAAGCTGGCGAAAAAACAGGGCAAAACGCCGATTGTGGTCAGCGATAAAGCCGGGTTCTACGTTAATCGTATTCTTGCCCCGTATATCAACGAAGCAATACGGTTGCTGACCGAAGGCGAACGCGTTGAAGCGATCGACGCCGCGCTGGTCAAGTTTGGTTTTCCGGTCGGGCCAATCCAACTTTTGGATGAGGTTGGCATCGATACAGGCACTAAAATTATACCTGTACTGGAGGCCGCTTACGGCGAACGTTTTAGCGCGCCTGCAAACGTTGTTGCCTCAATTTTGAATGACGATCGCAAAGGCAGAAAAAATGGTCGCGGTTTCTATCTTTATGGCGTGAAAGGGCGTAAAAGCAAAAAACAGGTCGACCCTGCAATTTATAGGCTTATTGGTACGCAAGGGCAGAGCCGACTTTCTGCGCAGCAAATGGCTGAGCGGTGCGTGATGTTAATGCTCAATGAAGCGGCGCGCTGCTTTGATGAGAAGGTGATCCGCAGCGCGCGTGATGGCGACATCGGCGCGGTATTTGGTATTGGTTTTCCGCCGTTTCTTGGCGGCCCGTTCCGTTATATGGACACTCTCGGCGCGGGTGAAGTGGTTGCGGTTCTGCAACGACTGGCTACGCAGTATGGCGACCGGTTTACCCCGTGCGAGCGCTTATTGCGGATGGCTGAACGCGGTGAACGTTTCTGGAACAGTGGGGAAACAGACCTGAAGGAATAAGGTCATATCAGGACGAGACCGCACCGAATGACTGTGTGGTGGTCAATTTGTAAACAAAGATTGACTATACTTACGCCATTGAGGTAAAAAACAGCGTTTCATTCGGTGAATGGATAAGGCACAATGCCGGCCACCGCATTTTTATCATACCCGTCAGGGTTTTTGCTAAGAATGTGGGTGATTCTGGTTAACAAAAGCGGTGCAATATGCAAGTTTTTATCATGCGTCACGGCGACGCGGCCCTCGATGCCGCCAGTGATTCGGTTCGTCCCTTAACCTCGTGTGGTTGTGACGAATCCCGCCTTATGGCGAACTGGCTGAAAGGTCAAAAAGTGGATATCGAACGTGTTCTGGTGAGCCCGTTTCTACGAGCCGAACAAACGTTGGATGTGGTAGGGGAGTGTATGAACCTGCCTGGCAATGTGGACGTTTTGCCGGAGCTTACTCCTTGCGGCGATGTCGGTATGGTCAGCGCCTGGTTACAGACGCTGGCGAATGAAGGCGTCGCATCGGTGTTAGTGATCTCTCACCTGCCTTTGGTGGGATATCTGGTGTCTGAACTCTGTCCTGGCGAGACGCCGCCAATGTTCACCACATCTGCGATTGCCAGCGTAACGCTTGATGAAAGCGGCAAAGGGATTTTCAACTGGCAGATGAGCCCGTGTAATCTGAAAATGGCAAAAGCGATTTAACGTTATTATCGTCGGTTGGATACTGTGCCTGATGGCGCTTCGCTTATCAGGCCTACATCCTGCACTGACTCCGTAGGCCGGATAAGGCGCTTGCGCCGCCATCCGGCAATCGGCATTGTCAGGGAAGCTCCGGCGGCAACCACTCTTCTACTTCAATCAATACCAACAGCGCAGCGTCCCCGCCGTACTCTTTTGGCGCCTGATGGAAGGCCATAACGTGCGGATGTTGCGCCAGCCATAACGGCGTTTGTTGCTTAAGAATATGCTTTCCGTGGCCGTGCATCACACAGGCGCAAAAGACATGCTCGCGGCGACAGGCGGCAATCAGCGCCCCCAGCTCTTGTTTGGCCTGCTGTTGCGTCAGACCGTGCAAATCCAGGAACAACTCCGGCGAATAGTCGCCCCGACGCATTTTCTTCAGCTCGAAATGGCTGACGTCGGCACGTACATATTTCACCGGGCCGTCGGTATTCAATAACGGTTGAAATTCATCGGAGAAATAGTGGCTGGCATCAGCCTGCTCCTGTATCAGACGCTTGACCGGGACTTCTGTGATTTTTTTACGTTGCGGTCGGTGGACAATGGTGTCCTGCTTAATCTGGCGGGTGCCGGTCATTAACTGCCGGAACAACGCCTGGTCCTCCTCGCTGAGCGATGTTTTCTTTTTCATTCGAACGTCTCATCTTTTATTTTGCGTTAGTTTACCCGACTCAGGGGACATTCGTTCAGCCAAAACGCAATTTTCACGCTCTGGCGCCGCGTGAGTGCTGATTTATCGCCGTCTTCGTGGCAAACTAGCCGCCGAATTTAATGCGAGCATGCCCTGGAGGAATACGTGGATAAAATTTTCGTCGATGAAGCAGTGAGTGAGCTGCATACCATTCAGGACATGTTGCGCTGGGCGGTAAGCCGGTTTAGCGCAGCGAATATCTGGTATGGTCACGGCACGGACAACCCGTGGGATGAGGCCGTACAGCTGGTGCTGCCGTCACTTTATCTGCCGCTGGATATTCCAGAAGACATGCGCACCGCGCGCCTGACGTCCAGCGAACGTCACCGCATTGTTGAACGGGTCATTCGCCGTGTCAACGAGCGTATTCCGGTGGCCTACCTGACCAATAAAGCCTGGTTCTGCGGCCATGAATTCTATGTTGATGAACGCGTATTAGTGCCGCGTTCGCCGATTGGCGAGCTGATCAACAACCGCTTCGCGGGGCTTATCAGCGAGCAGCCGCACCACATTCTGGATATGTGTACTGGCAGCGGATGTATCGCTATCGCCTGTGCTTATGCTTTCCCGGAGGCGGAAGTGGATGCCGTTGATATCTCCAGCGACGCGTTAGCCGTAACTGAACACAACATTGAAGAGCACGGTCTGCTCAACCATGTCACGCCGATTCGCTCCGATCTGTTCCGCGATCTGCCGAAAGTGCAGTATGACCTGATTGTGACGAACCCGCCGTACGTTGATGCGGAAGATATGTCCGACCTGCCGAATGAATATCGTCATGAACCTGAACTGGGCCTGGCGTCCGGCACTGACGGTTTAAAACTGACCCGCCGTATTCTGGGCAACGCGCCGGACTACTTGTCCGATGACGGTATTCTGATTTGTGAAGTCGGAAACAGCATGGTACATCTGATAGAACAATATCCCGATGTACCGTTTACCTGGCTGGAGTTCGATAACGGCGGCGACGGCGTCTTTATGCTGACGAAAGCGCAGCTCATTGCGGCTCGCGAGCATTTCAGCATCTATAAAGATTAATCAACGGTCAACAACACAACAACGATAACGGAGCCGTGATGGCAGGAAATACACTTGGACAACTCTTTCGCGTAACGACTTTTGGTGAATCACACGGGCTGGCGCTCGGTTGTATCGTTGATGGCGTTCCGCCGGGCATTCCGCTAACGGAAGCCGACCTGCAACACGATCTCGACAGACGCCGTCCGGGAACCTCGCGTTACACGACCCAGCGTCGTGAACCGGACCAGGTGAAAATTCTCTCCGGCGTCTTTGAAGGCGTGACGACGGGCACCAGCATTGGCCTGTTGATTGAAAATACCGATCAGCGTTCACAAGATTACAGCGCCATTAAGGACGTTTTCCGCCCGGGCCATGCCGACTATACCTACGAGCAGAAATACGGTCTGCGCGATTACCGTGGCGGCGGTCGTTCTTCCGCTCGTGAAACGGCGATGCGCGTCGCGGCTGGCGCGATTGCTAAAAAATATCTGGCGGAGAAACACGGCATCGTCATTCAGGGGTGTCTGACCCAGATGGGCGATATTCCGCTTGAAATCAAAGACTGGCAGCAGGTTGAACAAAACCCGTTTTTCTGTCCTGATCCAGATAAAATCGACGCGCTGGATGAACTGATGCGCGCCCTGAAGAAAGAGGGCGATTCGATTGGGGCAAAAGTGACCGTCGTGGCAAACGGCGTTCCGGCAGGGCTTGGTGAACCGGTCTTTGACCGTCTGGATGCGGACATCGCTCATGCGCTGATGAGCATCAACGCGGTAAAAGGCGTGGAGATTGGCGATGGGTTTGATGTGGTCGCGTTGCGAGGTAGCCAGAATCGCGATGAAATTACCAAAGAGGGCTTCCTGAGCAACCATGCGGGCGGTATTCTCGGCGGTATCAGCAGCGGGCAACAAATTGTTGCACATATGGCGCTGAAACCCACTTCCAGTATTACGGTGCCGGGACGTACGATTAACCGCTTTGGTGAAGAAGTCGAGATGATCACCAAAGGGCGTCACGATCCGTGCGTTGGGATCCGCGCCGTGCCGATCGCTGAGGCCATGCTGGCGATCGTGCTGATGGATCACCTTCTGCGTCAGCGCGCGCAAAATGCGGATGTAAAGACTGATATTCCACGCTGGTAATCAATGAAAAAAACGGCACTCGCGTTGCTGGCTCTTCTGGTCAGCAGCGCCAGCCTGGCGGCGACGCCCTGGCAGAAAATTACGCATCCTGTTCCCGGAAGTGCGCAATCCATCGGCGGCTTTTCGAATGGCTGCATTGTTGGGGCAGACACGCTTCCCGTGCAGTCCGAACACTATCAGGTGATGCGTACCGATCAGCGCCGCTATTTTGGTCATCCCGATCTCGTGATGTTTATTCAACGACTGAGCACTCAGGTCAGCAACCTTGGGTTTGGAACGGTGTTGATCGGCGATATGGGGATGCCTGCGGGCGGGCGGTTCAACGGCGGACATGCCAGCCACCAGACCGGGCTCGATGTTGATATTTTTCTGCAACTGCCGAAAACACGCTGGACGCAGGCGCAGCTACTGCGACCTCAGGCAATTGACCTAGTCTCCCGCGACGGCAAACATGTGGTGCCTTCGCTGTGGAAGCCGGAAATTTCCAGCCTGATCAAACTGGCGGCGGAAGATAACGACGTCACGCGTATTTTTGTTAATCCTGCCATTAAACAGCAGTTATGCCTGGATGCCGGAACCGACCGTGACTGGTTGCGTAAAGTGCGACCCTGGTTCCAGCATCGTGCGCATATGCATGTACGATTACGTTGCCCTGCCGACAGCCTGGAGTGCGAAGATCAGCCTTTGCCTCCGACTGGCGATGGATGCGGCGCAGAACTACAAAGTTGGTTTGAACCTCCTGAACCTGGAACAACAAAGCCTGAGAAGAAGACACCGCCACCGTTGCCGCCTTCCTGCCAGGCGCTACTGGATGAGCATGTACTCTAATGGACAATTTTTTAAATCTGTTTATGGTGTCCCCGCTGTTATTGATTGTTCTTTTTTTCGTGGCAATGCTGGCTGGGTTTATTGATTCGCTGGCGGGGGGGAGGCGGCTTATTAACGATCCCTGCATTAATGGCGGCAGGCATGTCGCCAGCACAGGCGCTGGCGACCAATAAATTGCAGGCCTGCGGCGGCTCACTCTCCGCGTCAATCTATTTCATTCGTCGCAAAGTGGTCAATCTTGCCGATCAGAAACTCAATATTCTGATGACGTTCATTGGCTCAATGAGCGGCGCGTTACTGGTGCAATATGTCCAGGCGAGCATTTTGCGGCAGATTTTACCGGTGCTGGTTATTTGTATTGGCCTTTACTTCCTGTTGATGCCGAAACTCGGCGAAGAGGATCGTCAGCGTCGGCTTTATGGCCTGCCTTTCGCGCTGGTCGCCGGGGGCTGCGTCGGATTCTACGATGGCTTCTTCGGCCCGGCTGCCGGATCGTTTTACGCGCTGGCGTTTGTGATGCTGTGCGGGTACAACCTGGCGAAATCCACCGCCCATGCCAAAGTGTTGAATGCCACCTCGAATATTGGCGGCCTGTTGCTATTCGCTATTGGCGGTAAAGTCATTTGGGCGACAGGTTTCGTGATGCTGATTGGCCAGTTTCTGGGCGCTCGTATGGGCTCGCGACTGGTGTTAAGCAAAGGACAGAAGCTCATTCGCCCGATGATAGTCATCGTCTCTGCGGTGATGAGCGCCAAACTACTTTATGATAACCACGGACAGGAGATTCTCCACTTGCTGGGGATGAACTAATGAACAGTACGCATCATTACCAACAGCTAATTGATATTTTTAACGGCTGCTTTGCCGACGATTTTAATACCCGTCTGATTAAAGGCGATGACGAACCGGTCTATCTTCCTGCTGATGCGGACGTGCCGTACCACCGGATTGTTTTTGCGCACGGCTTTTACGCCAGCGCGCTGCATGAGATTTCGCACTGGTGTATTGCCGGAAAGGCGCGTCGCGAGCTGGTGGATTTTGGTTACTGGTATTGCCCGGATGGGCGTGATGCGCAAACCCAAAGCCAGTTTGAAGACGTGGAAGTGAAACCGCAGGCCTTTGACTGGCTGTTTTGCGTGGCGGCGGGCTATCCGTTTAACGTCAGTTGCGACAACCTGGAAGGGGACTTCGAACCGGATCGCGTGGTATTTCAGCGCCGGGTTCATGCCCAGGTGATGGAGTACCTGGAAAAAGGCATTCCTGAACGCCCGGCCCGGTTTATTAAAGCGTTACAGAATTATTATCACACGCCTGACATTACGGCGGAACAGTTCCCGTGGCCGGAAGCGCTCAACTGAGGCCGACGCCACGTTTACAATGAGGAAAGAAGATGATCGCGGAGTTTGAATCACGCATTCTGGCATTAATCGACGATATGGTAGAGCACGCAAGCGATGACGAGCTGTTTGCCAGCGGATATCTGCGTGGCCACCTGACGTTAGCAGTTGCAGAACTGGAAGGCGGTGATGACCATTCCGCAGAAGCGGTGTATGCCAACGTCACCGGCAGCCTGGAAAAAGCGATTGGCGCAGGCGAGTTGTCGCCGCGTGACCAGGCGTTAGTAAAAGAGATGTGGGATAACCTGTTCCAGAAGGCCATTAACGCGTAGGCCGGATGCGTCGCCATCCGGCATTTTCACCTTGCCGGGTGGCGTTAACGTTCATCCAACGGATGGGCTTATTTCACCGCTTTTCCCTTCAATAACTTCCGTACCCACAGACGATTCGGGTTTAACGCCGCCAGCGTGTCAGCATCCATCGGAATGGGCTCTTCACTCATTTGCGCCGCTAGAATTTCCGCGCAGAGCGGGGCTGAACACAACCCGCGCGATCCGAGCGCTCCCAGCATAAACAAATCAGGATAAACCGGCGCGCGTTCGGCGGCGTCTTTCTGTCTGGCAAGGGCGGCGTATTGTGCGAGCGTTGCATCATAGTCCGGCACATTTCCGACCATCGGCAGATGATCGCGCGTGGCGCAGCGTACGCCACAGCGCGCCGCTTTTTCGCTGATATCAACCTCTTTTGCCCATGCGGCATCCGGGAAGCAGTCGATCAAGCGCTGGCGATTCTGCTGCTGATCGTCTTCACGATAGGCAGTTTCCTCACTGCCGCGATGGTAACTGGCGCCAATGCAGTGCTGATGAGTGGCAGGGTTTTGCGGCGTGAGGTATCCGTCGTAGCACAGCACCTGGCGTAATGCGGAAAGCGCAGGCGTCGTCGGGATATGGCTCACCTGACCGGCCACCGAATAGACCGGTAACGGAAGCGTCTGGTCAACGTGGTTAATCTGATGCCCGTTTGCCAGCACGACCACCTCATGTTCAACTGCCTTACCCTCTGCAAATTGCAACTGCCAGTCTGTGGCCTGGCGCGAAAGGGCGGTGAGCGTGTGTGTATAATGCCTCCGCAGCCCTTGTGTGGCCGCCAGCGCCAGCAGCGCAGCGGTTAATTGTGCGGGGCACAGCCAGCCGCCAGCCGGATACGTTATTCCGCGACAGTGTGTCGCCACGCCTGTTTCCTGCTGCGCCTGGTCTGGATCTACAGCCACTGCGAGCGCATCGGGCAACGCCAGCGACAGCATCTGATCGATTTTGTGCTGGCTCTTTTCGTCCCAGCCCAGTTGCGTGACGCCGCACCAGTCATGGTCGAAAGTCACCGGCAACGCGTCATACAGACGCCGCGCGAACGTAAACGCGCTCGGGAAAAAGAGGTTAATCGCCGCATCGTGTTTGCTGAGCAGGGGATAAAGCGCCCCCTGGCGATTGCCGGATGCGCCTTGCGCGGGCTGTTCATCTGAACAATAGAGCGTTACCTGCCAGCCGCGGCGCAGAAGCGCCAGCGACAGCAGCGCGCTGGCGATGCCGCCGCCGATGATTGCGACGTCTCGTTTGGCGCTGCCGCTGCGGGTGAACCACGGCGTCGGGGAGGGGGACGTCAGCGTGTGCGCCATGACGCCGCAAAGCATTTCACGCTTGCGGCCAAAACCTTTGCGTTTTTTGCATCGTGAACCCTGCCTCCTGCAACCCCCGGCGCACGAATCCCGCAGAGGTAAACGTCGCCAGCGTTCCGCCGGGGCGAGCCAGTCGCGCCATGGTGGAAAACAGATTCTGCGTCCACATGTCAGGGTTTTTCGCAGGGGCAAAACCATCCAGAAACCAGGCGTCCACTTTCTGGTTCAGGGATTCATCCAGTTTCCCCGTCAGTTCATTAATATCGCCGAACCAGAGATCCAGCGTCACACGACCGTCATCAAGAATCAGGCGATGGCACCCGGCCAGCGGCAGCGGCCACTGTGCGTGTAGCTGCTGTGCCCAGGGGGCAAGCTCTGGCCAGTGTTGATGGGCTAACGCGAGATCGGCCTGCGTCAGGGGAAATTTTTCAAAACTGATAAAATGTAATCTTTGTAGCGTAGCCTCAGGGTGAGCGTCGCGAAACTGCGAGAACGCCTGCCAGAGCGTCAGGAAGTTAAGGCCAGTGCCGAAACCGCTCTCCCGCCACCACGAATAATGGGCGAGGGTGCAGAGGAAAACGCTCCTCAAGCTGATTGCCGCCGAGAAAAACATAACGCGTCTCTTCCAGCCCATTATCATTGGAAAAGTAGACGTCATCGAAATCTCGGGAAACAGGTGTACCCTCCAGCGTTGAATTCAAGGTTGGCAGGTTGTATAGCGTATTGTTTCACGTAAGTTACTCGTCTGACAGGCAGTGTCACGATCTTAGCGATGTGCGCCCGGAGGCGCAAATTTCCATATTAATTGGCTGATCGGACTTGTTCGGCGTACAAGTGTACGCTATTGTGCGAGTCGAATCTTAAAATAGTGCGACTTACAGAGGTATTGAATGAAACGTGCAGTGATTACTGGCCTGGGCATCGTTTCCAGCATCGGTAATAACCAGCAGGAAGTCCTGGCATCTCTGCGTGAAGGACGTTCAGGGATCACTTTCTCTCAGGAGCTGAAGGACTCCGGCATGCGTAGCCATGTTTGGGGTAACGTCAAACTGGATACCACTGGCCTCATTGACCGCAAAGTAGTGCGCTTTATGAGCGACGCATCCATCTATGCTTACCTTTCTATGGAACAGGCGATTGCTGATGCGGGTCTCTCTGTAGAAACTTACCAGAATAACCCGCGCGTTGGCCTGATTGCAGGTTCCGGCGGCGGCTCCCCGAAATTCCAGGTCTTTGGCGCAGATGCCATGCGTAGCCCGCGTGGTCTGAAAGCCGTTGGCCCGTATGTAGTGACCAAAGCGATGGCCTCCGGCGTTTCTGCCTGCCTCGCTACGCCGTTTAAAATCCACGGCGTGAACTACTCCATCAGCTCTGCTTGCGCGACCTCTGCGCACTGCATCGGCAACGCGGTTGAACAGATTCAACTGGGCAAACAGGACATCGTCTTTGCCGGCGGCGGTGAAGAGCTGTGCTGGGAAATGGCGTGTGAATTCGATGCGATGGGCGCACTGTCCACCAAATACAACGACGATCCGTCTAAAGCTTCTCGTACCTATGATGCGAACCGTGATGGTTTCGTTATCGCGGGCGGCGGGCGGTATGGTTGTGGTTGAAGAACTGGAACACGCTCTGGCACGCGGCGCGCACATCTATGCGGAAATTGTCGGTTACGGCGCAACGTCCGATGGCGCTGACATGGTTGCACCGTCAGGCGAAGGCGCAGTGCGCTGCATGCAGATGGCGATGCACGGTGTTGACACTCCGATTGACTACCTGAACTCCCACGGTACGTCTACGCCGGTAGGCGACGTGAAAGAGCTGGGCGCAATTCGTGAAGTCTTTGGCGATAAGAGCCCGGCTATCTCCGCGACCAAAGCGATGACCGGTCACTCTCTGGGTGCGGCTGGCGTGCAGGAAGCTATCTATTCGCTGCTGATGCTGGAACACGGCTTTATCGCGCCGAGCATCAACATTGAAGAGATGGACGAGCAAGCGGCAGGTCTGAACATCGTAACCGAAGCCACCGATCGCGAACTGACGACCGTCATGTCCAACAGCTTCGGCTTTGGCGGCACCAACGCGACGCTGGTTATGCGTAAGCTGAAAGCGTAAATCTGAAGACGTTGGGCGGATAAGGCGTTTACGCCGCTATCCGACATCAACGTTTGCCTGATGGCGCTTCGCTTATCAGGCCTACAGGGGAGCCGATAATGGCTCCCTTTTTTATTGCTTGTTTTCGTATTCCTGCGCGATTTTTGCAGACCATGCCCTGGCGCGGGCAATGGCGCCTGCATCGTAGATCGGGTGTTCAAACTGGTGGGTAAGATCGCGTACCCGATAAATTTTCCATTGACCATTTTCCCGGCGAGTGTACACCATTAAATGGATAAGGCGGGTATCGGAATCGCCAAGCCATACATCCACTTTTTCACCTCCCCAAAAAAGCACTGGCTGTTCCTGCGTGGAATTTAGCGATCCATTCCGGCGCGTAGTCCTGCACGTACATAAAGTAGTCTGACGCCACGATTTCCTGCTCATAAAGGTTATCAATTAGCGTCAGGCGATTGATAAGTTCTTTCACGACATAGCGTTGCATTAATGCCGACTTATCATGAGGGGTATCCTGATCCTCTGTGAATGTTTTCATCCATGAGAGATAGAATTGGTTAATATCCTGCGTACTATCGCGATGAGGTGTGGCGCAGCCGCAAAGCAACAGGATAAGCGTAATAAGAGGAAACGCTTTCATTACTTTTTTCCCTGAAAGAAAATGACAGTATGTTTTAACCGTGTTCAATTCGACAGAAATGACAAATAATGCTGTGATTTCTAAGTTGACAAGCCCGGTCTCCCACAGGCAGACTTCACGCTCAACATTATCCTCATGATAATGCGTAAGCGTTTAACGTTATCCAACGCACCTTAATCCTGATGGTCAGGTGGAGGGGGCGTGGCATTTCCTCGCCTTACTCTGCATTCTGGAGTAACGCATGACAGCTGTATCCCAAAAAGAAAAAACACCTTCCGCGAATTTTTCGCTTTTTCGTATCGCTTTTGCGGTTTTTCTGACCTATATGACGGTCGGTTTACCGTTACCTGTAATCCCTCTTTTTGTTCACCATGAGCTGGGCTATGGCAACACGATGGTCGGCATCGCGGTGGGCATTCAATTCCTTGCAACGGTATTGACCCGTGGTTACGCCGGGCGACTGGCCGATCAATATGGCGCTAAACGTTCCGCGCTACAGGGGATGTTGGCCTGCGCGCTGGCGGGGGGCGCGTGGCTGTTGGCGGCGTTGTTACCTGTTTCTGTACCTGTAAAATTCGCGTTGCTGATTGTCGGGCGACTGATCCTGGGTTTTGGCGAAAGCCAGCTACTGACCGGAACCCTGACCTGGGGGATGGGGCTGGTAGGGCCTTCGCGCTCCGGTAAAGTGATGTCGTGGAATGGCATGGCGATTTACGGCGCGCTGGCTGCCGGTGCGCCGCTTGGTTTACTGATTCACAGCCATTACGGTTTTGCGGCGCTGGCAGGAACAACAATGGCGCTGCCGCTGCTGGCCTGGGCATTTAATGGCACCGTGCGTAAAGTACCTGCGCATGCGGGCGAACGTCCGTCGCTGTGGAGCGTCGTCGGTCTCATCTGGAAGCCGGGCCTGGGGCTGGCGCTACAGGGGGTTGGTTTCGCCGTTATCGGCACCTTTATTTCACTCTATTTCGCCAGTAAAGGCTGGGCGATGGCCGGTTTTACGTTGACCGCGTTTGGCGGCGCTTTCGTGCTGATGCGCGTGCTGTTTGGCTGGATGCCGGATCGCTTTGGCGGTGTGAAGGTGGCGGTTGCGTCCCTGTTGGTCGAAACGGCAGGGCTGGTGCTGCTTTGGCTGGCGCCTGTGGCCTGGATTGCGCTATTGGGCGCGGCGTTAACCGGGGCAGGGTGCTCGCTCATCTTCCCGGCGCTGGGCGTTGAAGTGGTGAAGCGCGTACCTTCTCAGGTACGCGGTACAGCACTTGGCGGCTATGCCGCGTTTCAGGACATCTCCTACGGCGTTACCGGCCCGCTGGCCGGGCTGTTAGCCACCTCGTGCGGCTACTCTTCCGTATTCCTCGCCGGGGCGATTTCTGCCGTCGTGGGGATTGTGGTGACGCTGCTGTCGTTTCGCCGGGGTTAAGACACCAGCCAGAACAGAATGAAGGCAACCGCCAGTGCGATAAAGATCAGCCCCGGTCGCGCCGTTACGGATTTGATGGTTTCAATCATCGGGGCGAACGGGCTGTATATCGGCTGAATGTGATGCGGCTCGGTTAACTCTCTTTCGCGCGCAACGCGGCGCAGGAAGACCTGATTCAGCAGATCCTGAACCTGAGCGGTTGTCAGAATTGTATGCGGCAACGCCTGATATGTCTGCTGGGCATAATCTCTTAACGCCGTGAATTCATTTGGTTCCAGCGGCAGTTTTAGCGCCGCCTGTAGCGTCTGTAGGGTGGGCGCGCTCTGGTTGCTGAGGGTCTGGCGCGCTTGCAGCCAGGTGACCAGGTGCGTGAACTGTTTTGCAGGGATCAGCTCCGCGCTTTTCACACCGGAAAGTTCCAGCATGGACTGCCAGATAAGTTTGCCTGATTCGCCCGTCGCGGCGGCCAGCTTCGTCACCAGTTGGTTGAGCGTATTATGTTCGGCAGGCAATAACGGTCTGTCGGTTGCCGGACGTTGTTGAGGCTGAGGAATGGAAAGTTGCCCCTGTTGCAGTAGCGTCAGCACATTCTTTAACTGCTCGGGCGTTAACTGGCTGAGCGCCGTCTGACCGTACTGTTGGCGAATAAAATCACTGACGGCCTGGCGATTGTTCCCCCTGGCTCAATAATTCCGTCAACTGCGAGAGCACCTGACGATTCGCGTGGTTCTGCTGAGCGACGCTCAGGCGTTGCGTGAGATTTTGTTCTGCGGCGGGGAAATGACGCGACAGTAACGGCGTGTCGCTTTTTACGCCCAGATCGTGTTTCATTCCGGCCCAGACTTCCGCGCTTTGCTGTTGCGTCAGCGAAATCAGACGCGTAATCAGGCGTTCCAGCACCGTGCGCTGCTGGGTGGATAGCGGCTGTTCTCCGGCAACGGAAGGCGCAGTCTGACCTTCACCGGGAGGGCGTGCGGGAGTACCGGAAATGGGTTGCATCATCACTTATCCTTAAACCATAAATCTTAGCAAAGTATGCCTGGCGGCCAGATTATGGCACACTTGCCCGGTTAACTCTCGTTCTCAAACAGGTACGCAGACGTGAAAATCCTCGTTGATGAAAATATGCCTTATGCCCGCGAATTATTTAGCCGTCTGGGTGAGGTCAAAGCGGTTCCCGGTCGCCCCATTCCCGTTGCAGAACTTGATGATGCGGATGCGTTAATGGTGCGTTCAGTCACCAAAGTGAATGAAGCGCTGCTTGGGGGGAAATCCATCAAATTTGTCCGGCACCGCAACCGCCGGGACCGATCATGTGGATGAGGCGTGGCTTAAGCAGGCTGGCGTGGGGTTTTCAGCGGCGCCTGGCTGCAATGCTATCGCTGTTGTTGAATATGTTTTTTCCGCTTTACTGATGCTGGCGGAGCGTGACGGTTTTGCTTTAAGCGACCGCACCGTGGGGATTGTCGGCGTAGGTAATGTTGGCGCTCGCTTGCAGGCGAGGCTGGAAGCGTTGGGCATTCGCACTTTGCTGTGCGATCCGCCGCGTGCGGACCGGGGCGATGAAGGTGATTTCCGCTCGCTGGATGAGCTGGTCCAGGAAGCGGATATTCTGACGTTCCACACGCCATTGTATAAAGAGGGGCCTTACAAGACGCTGCACCTGGCGGATGAGGCGCTGATCGGGCGGCTGAAGCCGGGGACGATTCTGATTAACGCCTGTCGCGGCCCGGTGGTGGATAACACCGCGCTGCTGGCGCGCCTGAATGCCGGGCAGTCGCTGAGCGTGGTGCTTGATGTCTGGGAAGGGGAGCCCGATCTCAACGTGGCGCTGCTGGAAAAAAATTGATATCGGCACATCGCACATTGCCGGTTATACCCTGGAAGGAAAGGCGCGCGGCACCACGCAGGTCTTTGAAGCCTATAGTACGTTTATCGGACGGGCGCAAAAAGTGGCGCTGGATACGCTGCTACCCGCGCCGGAGTTTGGACGTATTACGCTGCATGGCCCGCTGGATCAGCCGACGCTGAAAAGGCTGGCGCATTTGGTGTATGATGTGCGCCGCGATGATGCGCCACTGCGTAAAGTCGCCGGAATTCCGGGCGAGTTTGATAAGCTGCGTAAGAATTACCTTGAGCGCCGTGAATGGTCTTCCTTGTACGTGATGTGCGACGATGCCAGTGCCGCCACGCTGCTGCATAAGCTCGGTTTCAACGCCGTTCATCATCCGGGCCCATTAACATTCTTTTTGTCGCTCCCTGCATAGCGCGGGGAGCTTTGCTATTTCTGGAGTAAACCACCATGTCTGAAGGCTGGAACATTGCCATCCTGGGCGCAACAGGCGCCGTAGGCGAAGCCCTGCTCGAAACGCTGGCTGAACGTCAGTTCCCGGTCGGTGAGATTTATGCGCTGGCGCGTAATGAAAGTGCGGGCGAACATCTGCGCTATAGCGGCAAGTCGGTCATTGTGCAGGATGTCGCTGATTTTGACTGGACGCAGGCGCAACTGGCGTTTTTTGTCGCTGGCGCTGAAGCCTCTGCCGCATGGGTTGAGGAAGCCACCAATGCGGGCTGTCTGGTGATCGACAGCAGCGGCCTGTTTGCCCTGGAACCGGATGTGCCATTAGTGGTGCCGGAAGTGAACCCGTCTGTGCTGGCCGATTACCGCAACCGCAATGTGATCGCCGTAGCCAACAGCCTGACCAGCCAGTTGCTGGCCTCGCTGAAGCCGCTGATTGATGAAGGCGGTCTGTCGCGCATTAGCGTCACCAGCCTGCTTTCTGCCTCGGCACACGGGAAAAAAGCGGTGGATGCGCTGGCCGGTCAGAGCGCGAAACTGCTCAACGGTATCCCTATCGACGAAGATGATTTCTTTGGTCGCCAACTGGCGTTTAACATGCTGCCGCTCCTGCCGGACAGTGAAGGCAGCGTGCGCGAAGAGCGCCGTATCGTTGATGAAGTGCGTAAGATTTTGCAGGACGACGGGCTGATGATTTCCGCCAGCTGCATTCAGTCGCCGGTATTTTATGGCCATGCGCAAATGGTCAGTTTTGAAGCGCTGCGCCCGCTGGCGGCGGATGAGGCGCGCGATGCCTTTTCTCGCGGCGAAGATATTGTGCTGTCTGAAGAGACTGACTTCCCGACTCAGGTGGGCGATGCGTCTGGCAATCCGCAGCTTTCTGTCGGTTGTGTGCGTAACGATTATGGCATGCCGGAGCAGGTTCAGTTCTGGTCGGTGGCCGATAACGTTCGCTTTGGCGGCGCGCTGATGGCGGTCAAAACCGCGGAAAAACTGGTGCAGGAGTACCTGTACTGATGTCAGCAGTGGAACAACCGCCAGTTTATAAAATTGCGCTGGGCATTGAGTACGACGGCAGCAAATATTATGGCTGGCAACGCCAGAACGAAGTGCGTAGCGTTCAGGAAAAGCTGGAAAAAGCGCTTTCTCAGGTTGCCAACGAACCTGTTAACGTGTTTTGCGCCGGGCGGACAGACGCTGGCGTACACGGAACGGGGCAGGTGGGTGCATTTTGAAACCACCGCGTTGCGTAAAGACGCGGCGTGGACGCTGGGTGTAAATGCGAATTTACCTGGTGACATCGCGGTTCGTTGGGTTAAAGCTGTACCTGAGGATTTTCACGCCCGGTTTAGCGCAACGGCTCGCCGTTATCGCTACATCATCTACAATCATCGGTTGCGTCCGGCGATTTTAGGTCATGGGGTTACGCACTTTTATGAGCCGCTGGACGCAGAACGTATGCACCGGGCGGCGCAGTGTCTGATTGGTGAAAATGATTTTACCTCGTTTCGCGCGGTACAGTGCCAATCGCGTACGCCGTGGCGAAACGTGATGCACATTAACGTGACGCGTCACGGTGCGTATGTGGTGGTCGATATCAAAGCCAATGCCTTTGTACATCATATGGTCAGGAATATTGTCGGTAGCCTGATGGAAGTAGGCGCCCACAACCAGCCGGAGAGCTGGATAGCAGAGTTGCTGGCGGCGAAGGACAGGCGGCTTTCAGCAGCAACGGCGAAAGCGGAAGGGTTGTATCTGGTTGCGGTTGATTACCCGGAACGGTTTGACCTTCCCAAAACGCCACTGGGCCCGCTGTTTCTGGCGGACTAATTTGAGTCGTATAAGGCATCAATATGGACCTGATTTATTTTCTGATTGATTTTATCCTGCACATTGACGTGCACCTGGCGGAGCTGGTCGCGGAATACGGCGTCTGGGTATATGCCATTCTGTTCCTGATCCTGTTTTGTGAAACCGGACTGGTGGTGACGCCGTTTCTGCCGGGGGATTCGTTGCTGTTTGTGGCGGGCGCGTTGGCGTCGCTGGAAACCAACGATCTCAACGTACATATTATGGTGATGTTAATGCTGATCGCCGCGATTGTCGGCGACGCGGTGAACTACACGATCGGCAGATTGTTTGGCGAACGGTTATTCAGTAACCCGAATTCAAAAATTTTCCGTCGCAGTTACCTTGATAAGACGCACCAGTTTTATGAGAAGCATGGCGGGAAAACCATTATTCTGGCCCGTTTTGTCCCGATTGTCAGAACCTTTGCGCCGTTTGTTGCGGGTATGGGACATATGTCTTATCGCCATTTTGCCGCGTATAACGTCATTGGCGCGCTTTTATGGGTGCTGCTCTTCACATATGCGGGGTATTTCTTCGGTACGATCCCTATGATTCAGGATAACCTTAAGTTACTGATCGTAGGGATTATTGTGGTGTCGATATTGCCAGGCGTGGTTGAAATCATTCGCCATAAGCGCGCTGCGTCGCGTGCCGCAAAATAGAAAGTAACTCAGCGGTTCGACCACTTTTTTATCCAAAGTTTCGGGCTGTTATGTTTTAATGTGCAACATTCATAGTCTGTTGGGGGCAAAAATGGCATTATGCGCTCCTGATAACAAAGCTGACGACTAAGGTTCAGGCAGAAAGGTCACTAATGAGCTGGATTGAACGAATTAAAAGCAACATTACTCCCACCCGCAAGGCAAGCATTCCTGAAGGGGTGTGGACCAAGTGTGATAGCTGCGGTCAGGTTTTATACCGTGCTGAGCTGGAACGTAATCTTGAGGTCTGTCCGAAGTGTGACCATCATATGCGCATGTCGGCGCGCAATCGCCTGCATAGCCTGTTAGATGAAGGAAGCCTTGTGGAACTGGGCAGCGAACTTGAGCCGAAAGATGTGCTGAAGTTCCGCGACTCCAAGAAGTATAAAGATCGTCTGGCTTCCGCGCAGAAGGAAACCGGCGAGAAAGACGCGCTGGTGGTGATGAAAGGTACGCTCCACGATATGCCGATTGTTGCGGCGGCGTTTGAGTTCTCCTTTATGGGCGGTTCTATGGGGTCTGTGGTCGGCGCGCGTTTTGTCCGTGCCGTTGAGCAGGCGCTGGAAGATAACTGCCCGCTGATCTGCTTCTCCGCTTCCGGCGGCGCGCGTATGCAGGAAGCGCTGATGTCGCTGATGCAGATGGCGAAAACCTCCGCTGCGCTGGCGAAAATGCAAGAGCGTGGTCTGCCGTATATCTCCGTGTTGACCGATCCGACAATGGGCGGCGTTTCCGCAAGTTTTGCGATGCTCGGCGATCTCAACATTGCAGAACCGAAAGCGTTAATTGGTTTTGCGGGCCCGCGTGTTATTGAACAAACCGTACGTGAGAAACTGCCGCCGGGATTCCAGCGCAGTGAGTTTCTGATTGAAAAAGGCGCTATCGATATGATCGTCCGCCGCCCGGAAATGCCGCCTGAAACTGGCAAGCGTTCTGGCGAAGCTGATGAATCTTCCGGCGCCGAACCCGGATGCGCCGCGCGAAGGCGAGGTGGTGCCGCCGGTACCCGATCAGGAACCCGAGGCCTGATAATTTACTCTATGGATTTCGAGTTGCAGGAAGGCGGCAAGAGAGCGAATCCCGATGAGCTTGCACAGGCAAGTGATTCGGGTGAGCGAGAGCAGCCAACACACCTGCAGCTTGAAAGACGACGAGTACAAAAGGGCAGGGCCAGCTGGCGCTGCCTTTTGCTTTTCTCAACGTAACGAATTTACAGGCAACATGGACAATAAACGCATTCCCCAAGCCGCGTCGCCCCTGGCAGCGTGGCTTTCTTATCTGGAAAACCTGCACAGTAAAACTATCGATTTGGGCCTGGAACGCGTAAGCCGGGTTGCGGCGCGTCTGGGCGTGCTGAAACCCGCGCCGTTTGTCTTTACGGTGGCGGGTACTAACGGTAAAGGAACGACCTGCCGCACGCTGGAGTCTGTGCTGACGGCGGCGGGCTATAAAGTGGGCGTCTACAGTTCTCCGCATCTGGTGCGCTACACCGAGCGCGTTCGCGTGCAGGGGAACGAGTTGCCGGAGTCTGCTCATACCGCCTCGTTCGCCGAGATTGAGCCGCGCGCGAAGACATTTCTCTGACCTACTTTGAATATGGCACGCTGTCGGCGCTGTGGCTGTTTAAGCAGGCTCAGCTTGACGTGGTGATTCTGGAAGTCGGGCTGGGCGGACGTCTGGACGCGACCAATATTGTTGATGCGGATGTTGCGGTAGTGACCAGCATTGCGCTGGATCATACCGACTGGCTGGGGCCGGATCGCGAAAGTATCGGGCGTGAGAAGGCGGGGATCTTCCGGGCGGAAAAACCGGCTATCGTCGGCGAACCGGAAATGCCGTATACCATCGCCGATGTGGCGCAGGAAACCGGGGCGCAGTTACAGCGTCGTGGCGTGGACTGGCATTATGATGTGACGGGCGACGGCTGGTCGTTTACGGACGGCGAAGGTACGCTGGCGAATCTTCCGCTGCCGCAGGTGCCTCAGCCTAACGCCGCCACCGCGCTGGCGGCACTGCGCGCCAGCGGGCTGAACATCAGCGAGCAGGCGATTCGTGACGGCATTGCCCGGGCGATTTTGCCCGGTCGTTTCCAGATAGTGAGCGAATTGCCACGGGTGATTCTGGATGTCGCACATAATCCCCATGCTGCGGAATATCTGACAGAGCGCCTGAAAATGTTGCCGAAAAACGGGCGTATACTTGCCGTTATCGGTATGCTACATGATAAAGATATCGCAGGGACGTTGGCCTGGCTGAAAAGCGTGGTCGACGACTGGTATTGCGCGCCGCTGGAAGGGCCGCGCGGCGCGACGGGCGAGCAATTGCTGGAACATCTGGGCAAAGGCACTGTCTATGACAGTGTCCGCGCTGGCGTGGCATGCAGCGCTGGCAGAGGCGAAACCAGAAGATACCGTGCTGGTGTGTGGATCATTTCACACGGTTGCACATGTCATGGAAGTGATGGACGCGGGGAGAAGCGGTGGCGAGTAAGTTTCAGAATCGTTTAGTTGGCACAATCGTGCTGGTCGCTCTCGGGGTGATTGTGCTTCCCGGGCTGCTCGACGGGCAGAAAAAACACTATCAGGATGAGTTTGCGGCGATCCCGCTGGTGCCAAAGCCTGGCGATCGCGATGAGCCTGATATGATGCCAGCCGCAACACAGGCGTTGCCGACCCAGCCGCCTGAAGGCGCTGCTGAGGAAGTGCGTGCCGGAGATGCGGCAGCGCCGTCTCTGGACCCTTCCCGTTTTGCTGCGGAAAACAACGCCAGTTTCGATCCTGTCCCCCGCACCTGTTGAGCCGCCGAAGCCGAAACCGGTTGAAAAACCGAAGCCACAGCCGAAGCCGCAGCAACCGGTAGCGGCAACGCCGACACCGGCACCTGAGCCGAAACCTGCTGCTGAAGAAAAACCCGCGCCAACGGGTAAAGCGTACGTTGTGCAGTTGGGGGCATTGAAAAATGCCGATAAGGTCAATGAGATAGTGGGTAAACTTCGTGGCGCGGGCTTCCGGGTATATACTTCTCCGTCAACGCCGGTACAGGGTAAAATAACCCGTATCCTCGTCGGGCCTGACGCCTCAAGAGACAAGCTGAAAAATTCTCTTGGCGAGTTACAGCAGATCTCCGGTTTGAGTGGCGTGGTGATGGGTTACAGCCCGAACTAAGCCACCGCTGCCTGATGGCGACGCTGCGCGTCTTATCAGGCCTACGATGTACTGTTTTCCAGGCCGGATAAGGTGCTTGCCCGCCATCCGCGCGGAGTTCAGCCAGGCCTACGGTGTACTGTTTTGTAGGCCGGATAAGGTGCTTGCACCGCCATCCGGCAATGCCCGAAGAGGCAAAAAGTTTGATGGCGTTGAATATTTTTTCAGCGCCATTTTTATTTACGCACGGGAAGGAAATCCCTACGCAAACGTTTTCTTTTTCTGTTAGAATGCGCCCCGAACAGGACGACAGGGCGTAAAATCGTGGGACACATATGGTCTGGATTGATTACGCCATTATCGCGGTGATTGGTTTTTCCTGTCTGGTTAGCCTGATCCGTGGCTTTGTTCGTGAAGCGTTATCGTTGGTGACATGGGGTTGTGCTTTCTTTGTCGCCAGCCATTACTACACTTACCTGTCTGTCTGGTTTACGGGCTTTGAAGACGAACTGGTTCGAAATGGGATTGCTATCGCGATACTGTTTATCGCGACGCTTATCGTCGGCGCTATCGTGAACTTTGTGATAGGTCAGCTGGTGGAGAAAACCGGCCTGTCGGGTACTGACAGGGTGTTGGGGATCTGTTTTGGCGCGCTGCGAGGAGCGTTAATCGTCGCCGCCATTCTGTTCTTTCTCGATACGTTTACCGGCCTGTCGAAAAGCGAAGACTGGAGCAAGTCGCAGCTTATCCCGCAGTTCAGTTTCATCATCAGATGGTTCTTTGACTATCTGCAAAGCTCGTCAAGTTTCTTGCCCAGAACGTAACGGTTCTGAGATGTGGCTTAACGAGGAAAAGACGTATGTGCGGTATTGTCGGTATCGCCGGTGTTATGCCGGTAAACCAGTCGATTTATGACGCGTTAACGGTGCTCCAGCATCGTGGTCAGGATGCCGCTGGCATCATCACCATTGATGCCAACAACTGCTTCCGCTTGCGTAAGGCAAACGGACTGGTGAGCGATGTTTTTGAAGCTCGCCATATGCAGCGTATGCAGGGCAATATGGGCATCGGGCATGTGCGTTACCCAACGGCTGGCAGCTCCAGCGCCTCCGAAGCTCAACCTTTTTACGTCAACTCGCCGTATGGCATCACGCTTGCTCATAACGGCAACCTGACCAATGCGCATGAGCTGCGTAAAAAGCTGTTTGAAGAAAAACGTCGTCACATCAACACCACGTCAGATTCTGAAATCCTGCTCAATATTTTTGCCAGCGAGCTGGATAATTTCCGTCATTATCCGCTGGAAGCCGATAACATTTTTGCCGCCATTGCCGCGACCAACCGCCAGATTCGCGGCGCGTATGCCTGTGTGGCGATGATTATCGGGCACGGTATGGTGGCTTTCCGCGATCCGAACGGCATCCGCCCGCTGGTGCTGGGCAAGCGCGACATTGGCGATGGCCGCACTGAATATATGGTTGCGTCCGAAAGCGTGGCGCTTGATACGCTGGGCTTCGAATTCCTGCGCGATGTGGCGCCGGGCGAAGCGGTGTACATCACCGAAAAAGGCCAGTTGTTTACCCGCCAGTGCGCGGATAACCCGGTCAGCAATCCGTGCCTGTTCGAATACGTCTACTTTGCGCGCCCGGACTCGTTCATCGATAAAATTTCCGTCTACAGCGCCCGCGTGAATATGGGACGAAGCTGGGCGAAAAAATTGCCCGTGAATGGGAAGATCTGGATATCGATGTGGTGATCCCGATTCCAGAAACCTCCTGCGATATCGCGCTGGAAATCGCCCGCATTCTGGGTAAACCGTACCGCCAGGGCTTTGTGAAAAACCGCTACGTTGGCCGGACGTTTATCATGCCGGGCCAGCAGTTGCGCCGTAAGTCCGTGCGTCGCAAGCTGAACGCCAACCGCGCTGAATTCCGCGATAAGAACGTCCTGCTGGTGGATGACTCCATCGTGCGCGGCACCACATCTGAACAGATTATTGAGATGGCCCGTGAAGCAGGCGCGAAGAAGGTCTATCTGGCTTCTGCTGCGCCGGAAATTCGCTTCCCGAACGTTTACGGTATTGATATGCCAACGGCAAATGAGCTGATTGCTCACGGTCGTGAAGTGGATGAAATTCGCCAGATCATCGGCGCTGATGGGCTTATCTTCCAGGATCTGGACGATCTGATTGAAGCTGTTCGCGCTGAGAACCCGGATATTCAGCAGTTTGAATGTTCGGTCTTTAACGGCGTGTATGTCACGAAAGACGTTGACCAGCAGTATCTCGATTATCTGGATTCCCTGCGTAACGACGATGTCAAAGCGATGCAGCGTCAGAACGAAGTGGAAAACCTGGAAATGCATAACGAAGGTTAATCTCTCCTCCCGGCAAGGGCGCGCAATCCGCGCCCTTGCTTGCAACGCCCCGTAAAATCCTGCAAAGTCAGCCCAGACGCAAGAAAGGGCAAAAAATCATGAAACGACTCATTGTAGGGATTAGCGGCGCCAGCGGCGCGATTTATGGCGTGCGCTTGTTGCAGGTTCTGCGTGACGTGGCGGATGTGGAGACCCACCTGGTGATGAGTCCGGCTGCGCGTCAGACGCTTGCGCTGGAAACCGAATTTTCCTTGCGGGAGGTGCAGGCTCTGGCCGATGTCACCCATGATGCGCGCGATATTGCCGCCAGTATCTCTTCTGGCTCCTTTCAGACGGCGGGGATGGTGATTTTACCGTGCTCGATCAAAACGCTCTCCGGTATTGTGCACAGCTATACCGACGGACTTCTCACCCGTGCGGCGGATGTTGTCCTGAAAGAGCGCCGCCCACTGGTGTTGTGCGTGCGGGAAACGCCGCTGCATTTAGGACACCTGCGCCTCATGACTCAGGCGGCTGAAATTGGCGCCGTTATTATGCCACCGGTTCCCGCGTTTTATCATTGCCCGCAAACGCTGGATGATGTGATTAATCAGACGGTTAATCGTGTTCTGGATCAGTTTGATATCACGTTGCCGCACGATCTTTTCACCCGTTGGCAGGGCGCATAACGCTGCCCGTTCACAGTGCGTTTTTGCACAAATTGCCCTGTTTCAGGGCAATTTTGTAACCGCGATCATATCCTCAACATTTAATTCGCTAAAAGCGACCGAAACGCTGCGGTTCAACCGTCATACCTGCTATCTTCAACATCAGGACAATATTGCAACGTTTTATTAACATATTTAACGTCAAATAGGGACGCTGACGTGAAAATGGCATAAGACCTGCATGAAAAAGTCTGCAAACACACAACACAATGCAAAACATAATAAAATTACGCCACTTGAGGGTTATGTATGAAGAAGACAGTTCTCGCTTTGTCTTTGCTGGTAGGACTTTCCGCAACGGCGGCCAGCTACGCAGCGCTACCGCAGACGGTTCGTATTGGTACAGACGCGACATATGCGCCTTTCTCATCGAAAGATGCCAAAGGGGATTTTGTCGGTTTTGATATCGATCTGGGCAATGAGATGTGCAAGCGTATGCAGATCAAATGCACCTGGGTCGGTAGCGATTTTGACGCGCTGATTCCTTCCCTGAAAGCGAAGAAAATCGATGCCATCATTTCATCGCTCTCCATTACCGAGAAACGCCAGCAGGAGATTGCCTTCTCCGACAAACTGTATGCCGCCGACTCGCGCCTGATTGCCGCGAAAGGCTCATCTGTCCAGCCGACGATTGACTCGCTGAAGGGCAAGCACGTTGGCGTACTGCAAGGCTCCACTCAGGAAGCCTATGCGAATGATAACTGGCGCAGCAAAGGCGTGGATGTTGTGGCCTACGCGAACCAGGATCTCATCTATTCCGACCTGACGGCGGGCCGTCTTGATGCTGCATTGCAGGATGAAGTTGCGGCCAGCGAAGGGTTCCTCAAACAGCCTGCGGGCAAGGACTATGCGTTTGCCGGTCCTTCCGTGAAAGATAAAAAGTACTTTGGCGACGGCACCGGGTTGGCTTGCGTAAAGACGATACCGAGCTGAAAGCGGCGTTTGATAAAGCGCTGAGCGATCTGCGTGCTGACGGCACCTACGACAAGATGGCGAAAAAGTACTTTGACTTTAACGTCTACGGCGACTGACCGGTTGCTGCGGGGAGTGTTGCGCACCGTTTTGGTTAACCATCACGGTGCGTGATGAGAGATTTGCACCATCATGGTGCGTTTGTCGCTGTCAAAATGAGCATGAATGCATACTTAAGCGCTTTTCATGCAAAATAAACCGGCTGACAGGGTAGAATGCTTTGCCTTGTCGCCCGATTAATGGCACGATAACTGCACCTGGTCCTGTAAAGATCCCCTATAAAAGACAGTCTGTTGAGGATAGTTATGAAAAAACTGGTGTTGTCTCTTTCTCTGGTCCTGGCTTTCTCCAGTGCTACCGCAGCATTTGCAGCCATTCCGCAAAAAGTTCGTATCGGTACCGATCGACTTATGCCCCTTTTGAATCGAAAAATGCACAGGGTGAATTGGTCGGTTTTGATATCGATCTGGCCAAAGAGCTGTGCAAACGCATTAATACACAATGTACCTTCGTGGAAAACCCGCTGGATGCGCTGATCCCGTCGTTAAAAGCGAAGAAAATCGATGCCATCATGTCCTCGCTTTCCATCACCGAAAAGCGTCAGCAGGAAATCGCGTTTACCGACAAGTTCTATGCAGCAGACTCTCGCCTGGTCGTCGCCAAAGATTCTGATATTCAGCCGACCGTTGAGTCCCTGAAAGGCAAGCGTGTTGGCGTATTGCAGGGGCACCACGCAGGAAACGTTTGGTAATGAGCACTGGGCGCCGAAAGGCATTGAAATCGTCTCTTACCAGGGTCAGGACAATATCTATTCCGACCTGACGGCAGGGCGTATCGATGCCGCTTTCCAGGATGAAGTCGCAGCCAGCGAAGGCTTCCTGAAGCAGCCTGTAGGCAAAGATTACAAATTCGGCGGCCCCGTCGGTGAAAGACGAGAAACTGTTCGGTGTGGGTACGGTATGGGGCTGCGCAAAGAGGATAACGAACTGCGCGAAGCCCTGAACAAAGCATTGCGGAAATGCGTGCTGACGTACTTACGAGAAGCTGGCGAAAAAGTACTTTGATTTTGATGTTTACGGCGGTTAATCGCCGCTGGTGCAGATAACGCCCGCAGATTTTGACGCGCTGATTTTATGCCTGATGGCGCTGCGCTTATCAGGCCTACAGAGATTTTGTAGGTCGGATAAGGCAAAGCCGCCATCCGGCATTTAACGGCTCGACTGAGATCAAAAGAGGCGTCTTTACTCACCACACACGACAGGACAGGCAGCATGTTGTACGGGTTTTCAGGTGTTATTTTTCAGGGCGCGCTTGTCACGCTTGAGCTGGCCCTCAGCTCAGTTGTGCTGGCCGTGCTGATCGGTCTTGTCGGCGCGGGCGCGAAACTTTCGCAAAACCGGGTGACGGGACTTATTTTCGAAGGCTATACCACCCTGATTCGTGGGGTGCCGGATCTGGTTTTAATGCTGCTGATTTTCTACGGGTTGCAAATCGCGCTCAATGCGGTGACCGACGCGATGGGAATAGGGCAGATTGATATTGATCCGATGGTCGCCGGTATTATCACCCTGGGTTTTATCTATGGCGCGTACTTTACGGAAACCTTCCGTGGCGCGTTTATGGCGGTGCCAAAAGGGCATATTGAAGCGGCGACGGCATTCGGTTTCACCGGTTCGCAAATATTCCGGCGGATTATGTTCCCGGCGATGATGCGCTACGCCTTACCGGGGATTGGTAATAACTGGCAGGTTATCCTCAAAGCGACGGCGCTGGTTTCGCTGCTCGGGCTGGAAGATGTGGTCAAAGCCACGCAGCTGGCCGGCAAGAGTACCTGGGAGCCATTCTATTTCGCCGTAGTGTGCGGGCTGATTTATCTGGTATTTACAACGGTTTCCAATGGTGTGCTGCTGTTCCTCGAGCGCCGCTACTCCGTGGGTGTGAAGAGGGCTGACCTGTGATCGAGATTATTCAGGAGTACTGGAAATCCCTGCTCTGGAGCGATGGCTATCGCTTTACCGGCGTGGCCATTACGCTGTGGCTGCTGATCTCCTCGGTGGTGATGGGCGGCATTCTGGCGCTGTTTTTGGCGATTGGCCGCGTTTCCAGCAACAAATTTATCCAGTTCCCCATCTGGTTGTTTACCTATGTTTTTCGTGGTACGCCGCTGTATGTGCAACTGCTGGTTTTCTATTCCGGGATGTACACGCTGGAGATCGTGAAAGGAACCGATCTCCTCAACGCGTTTTTCCGTAGCGGTCTTAACTGTACCGTTCTGGCGTTGACGCTGAATACCTGCGCCTATACCACGGAGATTTTCGCTGGCGCCATCCGTTCAGTACCGCACGGGGAAATTGAAGCGGCGCGGGCGTATGGCTTCTCATCGTTCAAAATGTATCGCTGTATTATTTTACCTTCCGCGCTGCGTATCGCGCTGCCAGCATACAGTAACGAAGTGATCCTGATGCTGCACTCAACCGCGCTGGCGTTTACCGCGACGGTGCCGGATTTGCTGAAAATCGCCCGTGATATTAACTCGGCAACCTATCAACCGTTTACCGCATTCGGCATTGCCGCTGTGCTGTATTTGATTATTTCGTATGTCCTGATTAGCCTGTTCCGTAAAGCGGAAAAGCGCTGGCTCCAGCACGTGAAACCTTCTTCAACGCACTGAGAATACGATGTCTGAGAATAAATTAAACGTTATCGATTTGCACAAGCGCTACGGCGAACATGAGGTGCTGAAAGGGGTATCGCTACAGGCTAACGCCGGAGATGTGATCAGTATTATCGGATCGTCTGGCTCCGGTAAGAGTACCTTTCTGCGCTGTATTAACTTCCTCGAAAAACCGAGCGAAGGGTCGATTGTGGTGAGCGGCCAGAATATTTCCCTGGTGCGTGATAAAGACGGCCAGCTCAAGGTCGCCGATAAAAACCAGCTGCGGCTGCTGCGTACGCGCCTGACGATGGTATTTCAGCACTTCAATCTCTGGAGCCACATGACGGTGCTGGAGAACGTTATGGAAGCGCCGATTCAGGTGCTGGGATTAAGCAAACATGAAGCGCGCGAGCGTGCGGTGAAATACCTGGCGAAAGTCGGTATTGATGAACGTGCGCAGGGAAAATACCCGGTACACCTCTCCGGTGGTCAGCAGCAGCGCGTCTCAATTGCCCGCGCGTTGGCGATGGAACCTGAGGTGCTGCTGTTTGATGAGCCGACATCGGCGCTTGACCCCGAACTGGTAGGCGAAGTCTTGCGTATCATGCAGCAGTTAGCGGAAGAGGGGAAAACGATGGTGGTGGTGACGCATGAAATGGGGTTTGCCCGCCATGTTTCCACCCATGTGATTTTCCTGCATCAGGGGAAAATCGGAAGAAGAAGGCGATCCAGAGCAGGTATTCGGCAACCCGCAAAGCCCGCGTTTGCAACAGTTCCTGAAAGGCTCGCTGAAGTAGCGGTTTATCCGTCGCTCAGAGAAACAATTTTGCCCGGTGGCGCTGTGTTTACCGGGCCGACACGTAGGGCCGGATAAGGCATCGCCGCCATCCGGCGATTATCGCCCCATTTCGCTTTCCAGACGGTATACCCATTCGTCATACCGGATGCCGTTCACCTCATAGGCGTTTTCCAGCACCTGAGTCCGCGTAAAACCACGCTTTTCCAGCACGCGCACAGACGCGTGATTCTCTGCCAGCACATAGGCGTTTATCGCTTTCACGCTGGTATGCGTAAAGGCGTAATCGCAGACGGCATATAAGGCTTCTGTGGCGATCCCTCTCCCTTGCGCTTCCGGGAGCACCGTATAGCCGATATCGGCTTCCTGCGGATAATGGTGGCTAATTTGTAAGCCAATGTCGCCCAAAGGCTTATCGCTGTTATGCAGGCGGATGACGAAGGTATGCTTTGAGACGAGGCGACGGGCGAACAGCAGGCGAGTGTCTTTTTCCGGCGTGATATCAGCCATATAACGCATGATTTCAGGGTTTTCACGCAGTGCGAGAAAAAAGGACCAGTCAGTAGGTTGAAAAAGGGAGAGGGTCAATCGGGAGGTGGTTATTATCGCCATAAAATCGCCATTCCAGAAGTCAGGCATACTACCTTACCACCGGAATGGCTACAGTGACCAGGTGAATGGTTTAACGGATCACATCGGCCAGCGCTTCTTCTAAATCGTACCAGCGAAATGAAAACCCCGCCGCCTCCAGTCTTTTTGGCAATGCGCGCTGTCCGCCCAGCACCAGTACCGATGATTCCCCCATTAACAGGCGGATGACGGTCGCGGGGAACGCGCAGGATTGCGGGGCGGTTCAGCGCATGACCCAGCGCATGGGCGAACTGTTCATTACGAACCGGATAAGGCGAAACCATATTGAACGGGCCGCGCAGGTCGTTATCCAGCAGCCAGAGAATACCGTTTACCATATCATCGATATGGATCCAGGCCAGATACTGACGCCCATTGCCAATTGGCCCTCCCAGCCCCAGGCGAAACGGCGGGATCATTTTGGCCAGAATGCCGCCTTCCGGCGCCAGGACGACGCGGTGCGTAGCAGACAAACGCGCGTTTTATCACTTTGCGCGCTACAGGCAATCTGCTCCCAACGCGCGCATAACTTATGGGTAAATTCGTTATGCGGCGGTTCTTCTTCTGTTACGACAACTTCGCCCAGATCGCCGTAATAGCCTGCGGCAGACCCGGAAATTAACGCGGCCGGGGGCGTCTCGCTGGCGTTGATCAAATCCGCCAGCTTTTGCGTGATGAACCAGCGGCTTTGACACAAACGCTCTTTTTGCTGCGCGGTCCAGCGTTTGTCGGCGATAGGCTCGCCAGCAAGGTTGACCACGGCGTCTATGTCGTTGAGGTTCTGCCTGTCCTCCAGCCCTTTCCACAGCGCAACCCGGGAGTCGAGAAGCTGACGCGCCTTATCGGGACTCCGTGTGACGACCGTCACCTGATGCCCAGCGCCAGCAGACGGGGAATCAGGTGGCGTCCTATCAGGCCAGTACCGCCGGTAATCAGAATCTGCATGTTTCCTCCCGGATAGCGCTTAACGTCGCCAGCTGAGCGTCATGGAGACGGAATCGGCATAACGCAGCGCATGAAGTTTGTCGATCTCTACTTCAGCATAAGTGACCCAGTGATGTTCGCGTGCGATGTCGAGCACATCCTGAGTTAATTTTTCTAACAGCGAGAATCGGTTGCTCTCCACATGCTGAATAATGTTTTTTGTGATGGTGCGGTAATTCAGCGCGTCGTTGATGTCCTCGCTTACGCGGCTTTTTCCGCCGGATAGTGAATGGCAACGTTAATAACGATATCCTGGCGGTTGAGGATCTCTTCCTCTTTGATACCGATAAACGTGCGCAGACGAAGGTTTTTTATACGAATAATAGCGTCAGGTTGTGACATTGCAGGCGTCCTCCATGGTTGAACCTTTGCATGATACACGAGAACCCGGCCGCGTTATTCGCTCTGACTCTCAGGCTTCTGCTAAGGTCGCAGTCTTGCGCGTTCTGTTGCCGGGCTCAGTATGAGTTTTCATCAGGTGACAGTATGCGAAAGACTCTATATTTTGAGAGAAAGCCCAAAGAACGAAGAGGACATTATGAGCAAACCCGAGATTACGCTTTGGTCAGACGCTAACTTTTTCTCTCCTTACGTCTTATCCGTTTATGTTGCCTTGCAGGAGAAAGGACTGCCTTTTACCCTCAAAACCGTTGACCTGAGCAGCGGCGAACATTTGCAGCCCTCATGGCAGGGCTACGCGTTAACGCGCCGCGTCCCGGTGCTGGAAATCGATGGCTTCGAGCTTAGCGAGTCGTCGGCGATTACCGAGTATCTGGAAGATCGCTTTGCGCCGCCGCAGTGGGAGCGCATCTACCCGCACGATCTGCAAAAACGCGCCCGCGCGCGCCAGATTCAGGCGTGGTTACGCAGTGATTTAATGCCCATTCGCGAGGAACGTTCGACGGATGTGGTCTTTGCGGCGGCCAGGAAAGGCCCGTTAAGCGAAGCGGGGAAAGAGAGCGCGGCAAAACTGGTGGCGACGGCCAGTGGTTTGCTCGCTCACGGTAAGCCGAATTTATTTGGCGAATGGTGTATTGCGGATACTGATTTGGCGCTCATGCTTAACCGCCTCGTACTGAATGGCGACGAGATTCCTGAGGCACTGGCGGAATATGCAGCATTCCAGTGGCAGCGCGCCTCCGTTCAACGTTTTATTGCGCTTTCCGCAAAGCGTTCCGGCTGATAATCCGCGTATAATCCAGTATCATAGAGCGGTTTTTTATGACGAGGAGTGAGTGATGAAACTGATGTTTGCATCGGACATTCATGGTTCGTTACCTGCGACAGAGCGCGTACTTGAACGGTTTGCGCAAAGTGGCGCGCAATGGCTGGTGATACTGGGTGATGTGCTTTATCACGGGCCGCGTAACGCGCTGCCGGAAGGCTACGCACCGGCGCAGGTGGCAGAACGCCTGAACGAGCAGGCGGCGCGTATTATTGCGGTACGGGGAAACTGTGACAGCGAAGTGGATCAGATGCTGCTCCATTTCCCGATAACCGCGCCGTGGCAGCAAGTGCTGCTGGAAAACCGGCGCATCTTCCTGACCCACGGACACCTGTTCGGGACGGATAATGTACCCGCGTTAAATGCGGGCGACGTTCTTGCTTATGGGCATACTCATCTGCCGGTCGCTGAAAAACGCGGCGAGCTGTATCACTTTAATCCAGGCTCAGTCAGCATCCCGAAAGGTGGGTTTGCAGCAAGCTACGGCATTCTGGATGATAATGTTTTGAGCGTAATCGCACTCAATGATCAAAGTATCATTGCGCAGGTCGCGATTAATCCGTAATTTACCCCACAATTGTAAATGCGCCGTAAGAGCGCCAGAAAAAGAAGGTTTCCTGATGGTGGAACAGCGTCGTTTGGCAAGTACTGAATGGGTGGATATTGTGGAATGAAGAGAACGAAGTCATTGCGCAATCCAGCCGGGAGCAAATGCGAGCGCAGCGCTTACGTCATCGTGCAACGTATATCGTCGTGCATGATGGTATGGGCAAAATTCTGGTTCAACGCCGTACTGAGACAAAAGACTTTTTGCCCGGCATGTTAGATGCCACCGCAGGTGGAGTGGTGCAGGCCGATGAGCAACTGCTGGAGTCTGCACGACGTGAAGCGGAAGAAGAACTGGGTATCGCAGGCGTGCCGTTTGCTGAGCACGGTCAGTTCTATTTTGAAGATGATAATTGCCGTGTCTGGGGCGGGTTATTTAGCTGCGTTTCTCATGGCCATTCGCGCTTCAGGAAGAAGAGGTCAGCGAAGTCTGCTGGCTGACGCCGGAAGAAATTACGGCGCGTTGCGATGAGTTCACCCCGGACTCATTGAAAGCGCTGGCGTTGTGGATGACCCGCAATGCCAACAATGAATCGGCAAAGCAAGAGAAGCAAGAAGAGACGGAATAAGGCCTCTAACAGCTATCCCGCAGGCATAAACTGGAGGCGATCTGTTTCCGATCGCTCCAGTTGCCATCCTTCAGACGTTCCAGCAGCGCGCGTCCGGCTTCAAGGCCTATCTTACGATGCGGTACGGCCATTGTCGTTAACGGCGGCTGACAAACCCGGCTCACATCGCTGTCGCCGAATCCTACCACCGCCAGATCGTCAGGGACTTTGATCCGTCTGCGCTGACACTCATATAACGCACCGCAAGCCAGCTCATCGGATACGCACACCAGCGCGTCCAGCTCGGGCCACGCCAGAATAAATTCGGGAAGCTGTGAGGCGCCGGTGGAAAAGTTTGGCGGCAGGGCGGCGTTAATCACGCGATTGGGCGACATATGGTGGCGCAACATCGCCTTGTACCAGCCCTGCAAATGTTGTTGAAAGATCCACTGCTCCTGATTGGCGCAAAGCAGGCCAATATTCTGATAACCGCGTTGAATGAGCATTTCGGTCAGTTCGTACATTGCCGCGACGTTATCAATACCGATATTCATATCGATCGGATCGGTACGAATGGCGCCAATTTCCATCACCGGAATCGACGCGTTTTTTAACCAGTGACGCACCGTGTCGCTGTGCTCGACGCTGAGTAAAATGGCGGCGGCGATGTTGGAGGCCAGCAGCGTCTCCAGCAGTTTCTCTTCCTGTTCGAGATGGTGAAGGGACTCCGCCAGCATAATCTGGTATCCCGCAGGCTGTAAAACTTGCTGAAGTCCGGCAAACATTTCTGAACAACCGGCTTCCGTGAGGTTCGGGACGACCATCGCGATGGTTCGTGACGAGGCGGAAGCCAGCGCGCTTGCGGCAAGATTGGGCATATAACCGAGTTCATTCACTGCGGCTTCGATTTTTTCCCGGAGTTTATCGGAAACTTGCTCAGGCGTGCGTAACGCACGGGACACGGTCATGGTGCCGACACCGGCAAGCTGAGCAACATCGGCGATGGTCACCTTACCAGTACTACGCCGTTTTCGAGTTATAGACATACAGATTCCTGCGCAATTACAACGTATTGAGATGTTTTTTTATTGTCATTCATCGCTTCACGGGAATAGCAGTATACGCCTTAAATCCGGTTTAAGGCTGTGATTTCACGCGTTGATTGTATTTTGATAGCGCTATCACATATCTGACTGATAACTTTTGATAGCGCTATCTTTGTGAATATGATCACAGATAAGGTTTCAGCGCTTGAATAAAGTTTGCTCATATCTGGCAATCACGCGAGGAGGATATGTGCTCAATCACTGGCTAACTGATGCAACCATCATGCGGCAGGCGAGGGTGGAAAACTGGCCGCAGGCGCTGGAAATATGCGCCAGACCGCTGCTGGATGCTGGTGTTATCACACCTGAATATGTGACGGCGATTGTTGAGCAGCATCATAAGCTGGGCGCGTATTACGTTCTGGCTCCGGGTCTGGCGATGCCGCATGCGCGACCGGAAGAGGGAGCAAAGGGATTAGGCCTGTCGTTGTTAAAGCTGGAGCAGGGTGTCTCATTTGGGGCGGGCGAGTTCGATCCGGTGGATATCATCGTGATGCTCGCGGCACCCGACAAACACAGCCATATTGAAATGATTTCGGCGCTGGCAGAGTTATTTTCCAGCGATGACGATATGGATAAATTACATCAGGCGAAGTCGCTGGAGGAAATAAAAACAATAATCGCACGTTTCTAATTTAATTACGCATTCCGAATTACCTGACACATTACGCGCCTGCGTGATGCGGGCGTACTCTACTTAAAAGAAGGTGATGATAATGAAAATTATGGCTATTTGCGGTTCTGGCCTGGGCAGTAGTTTTATGGTCGAAATGAATATTAAAAAAGTGCTCAGGAAGCTTGAAATTGATGCCGATGTTGAGCATTCCGATCTCTCCTCGGCGACGCCTGGCGCTGCGGATCTGTTTGTCATGGCGAAAGATATTGCCGCCAGCGCCAGCGTGCCGGAAAGCCAGCTGGTGGTGATTAATAACATTATCGATATTAATGAACTTGAAGCGCAGCTGCGCGCCTGGTTCGCCAAACAATAACCTTATTGCAAGCGAGGCGGATATGTTTATCCTTGAAACGCTGAATTTTGTTGTTGATATCTTAAAAGTGCCCTCGGTGCTGGTGGGGTTAATTGCCTTAATTGGCCTTGTCGCGCAGAAAAAAGCGTTTTCCGATGTGGTGAAAGGCACGATTAAAACTATTTTAGGTTTTATTGTACTGGGCGGCGGCGCAACGGTACTGGTCGGGTCTTTAAATCCACTCGGCGGAATGTTTGAACATGCGTTTAATATCCAGGGGATTATTCCAAATAACGAAGCGATTGTTTCCATCGCGCTGGAAAAATATGGGGCGTCTACGGCGCTGATCATGGCCTTTGGCATGGTGGCAAATATTGTGGTCGCCCGTTTTACCCGTCTGAAATACATCTTTCTGACAGGACACCATACGTTTTATATGGCCTGTATGATCGGCGTAATCCTGACGGTTGCCGGTTTTGACGGCGTTGGTCTCGTCTTTACCGGATCGCTGATTCTGGGGCTGGTGATGGCCTTTTTCCCGGCGCTGGCGCAGCGCTATATGAAGCGTATCACCGGCACTGATGATATCGCGTTTGGTCACTTCGGCACGCTGGGTTATGTGCTGTCCGGCTGGATCGGCAGCCTTTGTGGTAAAGGTTCCCGCTCTACCGAAGAGATGAACCTGCCTAAAAACTTAAGCTTCCTGCGCGACAGTTCGATCTCTATCTCTCTGACCATGATGATTATCTATCTGATCATGGCGGTAAGCGCGGGGCGTGAATATGTCGAGAGCACCTTCAGCGGCGGTCAGAACTACCTGGTCTACGCCATCATTATGGCGATCACCTTTGCGGCGGGCGTGTTCATCATCCTACAGGGCGTACGTCTGATTCTGGCGGAAATCGTACCGGCCTTTACCGGATTCTCAGAAAAACTGGTGCCGAACGCCCGCCCGGCGCTGGACTGCCCGGTCGTCTATCCGTATGCGCCTAACGCGGTGCTGATTGGCTTCCTGTTTAGCTTCCTCGGCGGCCTGGTCGGTCTGTTCCTGCTCGGACAGATGAAGCTGGTGCTGATCCTGCCGGGCGTGGTGCCGCACTTCTTTACCGGTGCGACGGCTGGCGTATTTGGTAATGCCACTGGCGGGCGGCGCGGCGCGATGATCGGCGCATTTGCCAACGGTCTGTTGATCACTTTCCTGCCCGTTCTGCTGCTGCCCGTGCTGGGGGCGATCGGCTTTGCGAATACGACCTTCTCAGACGCTGATTTCGGCGCAGTGGGGATTGTGCTGGGCAATCTGGCGCGCTACCTGTCGCCTCTTGCCATCACAGGGCTTGTTGTGGCGTTGTTCGTGCTGCTGGTGGCGTACAACGTGTTTGCGAAAAACAAATCTGCGGGGGGTAACACGCAGGAGAATACCGGAGCCAAATTATGAATGTGAATGAAGTTACTCAACTGGCGCGCGATATTCGCGTTGCCACTCTTAAGTCATTGACGCAGCTTGGCTTTGGCCACTACGGTGGCAGCATGTCGGTAGTGGAGACGCTGGCGGTGCTGTACGGCGCGGTGATGAAGATTGACCCGGCCGACCCCGACTGGCCGGAGCGCGATTACTTTGTGCTGTCTAAAGGTCATGCTGGCCCGGCGCTCTACAGCACGCTGGCGATTAAAGGCTACTTTCCGACAGAAGAACTGAACACGCTTAACCAGAACGGCACCCGTTTGCCGAGCCATCCAGACAGGTTAAAAACGCGCGGCGTGGATGCGACGACCGGTTCACTGGGGCAGGGGATCTCGATTGCCGGGGGGATGGCGCTGTCGCACAAACTTGCCGGGCGCCCGAATCGGGTATTTTGTATCGTCGGCGACGGCGAGCTGAATGAAGGGCAGTGCTGGGAAGCGTTTCAGTTTATCGCCCATCATCGCCTGAACAACCTGACGGTGTTTATCGACTGGAACAAGCAGCAGCTGGACGGCGAACTGGATGAGATTATTTGCCCGTTCGATCTGGAAGGGAAATTCCGCGCTTTCGGTTTTGATGTTGTCACCGTGAAAGGCGATGACATTGCCCGGCTGCTGGAGGTCGTTCAGCCGGTTCCGGCAGCGGATGCCCGTCCGCGCGTGGTGATCCTCGACAGTATTAAAGGACAGGGCGTGCCCTACCTGGAGCAATTAAGCAACTCCCATCACCTGCGTCTGACCGATGAGATGAAAAAGGCGCTTAACGAGACGATTCGCCAACTGGAGGCCGCGCATGATTAAGGTTGCACCCGCGGGACAAAAAGAGAGCATGGAAATGCGTAAAGTGTACGCCGGATTTGTGGCGGAGCAGATAGAGGCCGGAAGCCAGATTATCGCACTTGAAGCGGATCTCATGAGTTCTATGGCGATGGACGGCGTTGCGAGGGATTATCCTCAGCATGTGATCAACTGCGGCATTATGGAAGCTAATGTGATCGGCACTGCGGCAGGGCTATCGCTCACCGGACGCAAACCGTTTGTCCATACCTTCACCGCCTTTGCCAGCCGTCGCTGTTTTGATCAGCTGTTTATGTCGCTCGATTACCAGCGCAACAACGTCAAGGTGATCGCGTCGGATGCCGGCGTGACTGCCTGCCATAACGGCGGTACCCATATGTCTTTTGAAGATATGGGCATTGTGCGCGGGCTGGCGCATTCGGTTGTGCTGGAAGTGACCGATGCCGTCATGTTTAAGGATATTTTGCGCCAGCTTATCGATCTTGAGGGTTTTTACTGGGTTCGAACTATCCGCAAAACAGGCCCCGAGCATTTATGCGCCGGGATCGACGTTCACCATCGGTAAAGGGAATGTTCTGCGTGAAGGCAGTGATATCACGCTGATTGCCAACGGCATTATGGTTGCCGAGGCGCTGGAGGCGGCGCGCCAGCTGGAGCAGGATGGCGTGAACGCGGCGGTTATCGATATGTTTACCCTCAAGCCTATCGACCGCATGCTGGTGAAAAATTACGCGGAGAAAACCGGGCGAATCGTCACCTGTGAAAACCACAGCATTCATAATGGACTTGGGTCGGCCGTGGCTGAAGTGCTGGTTGAAACGTGCCCGGTGCCCATGCGCCGCGTCGGCGTTAAAGAGCGTTATGGTCAGGTCGGGACGCAGGATTTCTTGCAGAAGGAGTATGGTTTGACCGCAGAGGCCATTGTGGAAGCGGCGAAAACGCTGCTGTAATAACGATGTATTGTTGCCGGATGGCGCTACTGCTTATCCGGCCTACAATAACCTGACTCGTAGGCCGGATAAGACGCACTAGTTAACGTTATGGTCAGGTCGGAACGAAGGATTTCTTGCAGAAGGAGTATGGTTTGACCGCAGAGGCCATTGTGGAAGCGGCGAAAACGCTGCTGTAATAACGATGTGTTGTTGCCGGATGGCGCTACCGCTTATCCGGCCTACAATAACCTGACTCGTAGGCCGGATAAGACGCGCCAGCGTCGCCATCCGGCATTTTTGATCAATGGTATCCCATCAACTGCGCGCCGATAACCACCACGCTGGACATGATAAACAGCAACCCCAGCAGCGTCGCGCCAACCTTCAGCCAGTTGCGAAAATCGACCCGGCACACGCCTAATGTCGCCATTAACGATGCGGACGTTGGATAGATGATGTGACTGAAGCCATCGCCAAACTGGAAGGCCAGTACCGTAACCTGACGGTTTACGCCTACCAGATCGCCTAACGGAGCCAGAAGCGGCATCGTTAACGCCGCCTGACCGGAACCGGAGGTGACAAAGAAATTGAATACGGCCTGAAACAGCAGCATAAACCATGCGGCGACAGCGTTGTTCAGACCGCTAATACCGTGAGCAATACTGTTCAACAGGGTATTTAACACGCTGGCATCGCCCGCCTCGCCGTTACCCACGAGCAATAAAATACCTTTGGCGAAGCCGACCAGCAAGGCCGGGGCAATCATCATTCTGGCGCCTTCGGTGAACGAGGAGGCCATGATGTTCACCGTCATACCGTTGAGGCGGAAAATAACTCCAATGATGCCGATGACCACGCCCATCGTGAAGAACTGGCTGGCAATCTCAGGAATAAACCACGCGTGAACAGTCACTCCCCAGATAACCCAAATCATCACCCGGTCAGCACAATCAGCACCAGCCAGTCGCCAGCGGTGAAAGGACGTTGAGCGATTTCGTCCTGCTTCTCACGAAAATAGCGATCGGATTCATGGACGCGCGACAGATGGGGATTCTTTTTCACCCGCGCGGCATAGGTCAGGGTAAAAAGAAGACCAATCAGCGTGGAAACGAACCACACAACAATGCGCAAGCTAGAGCCGGAAAGGACCGGTACGCCCGCAATCCCCTGCGCGACCACGACGCAAAACGGGTTCATCCATGAACTGGCAAAACCAATCTGGGTGGCGATATAGGTGACCAGTACGGTGGTAATGCTGTCATAGCCCAGGCGCACCATCAGCGGCGCGATAATAATCGCAAAAGCGACGGCCTCTTCCCCCCATACCAAAAACCGCGCCGCCCAGTGAGAAGAGGATGAACAGCACCGGGATAAACAGCACCTCATTGCCGCGCGTATGGCGTATCAGCGCCAGAATACCGTTATCAATGGTGCCTGTGCGCATGACGATGCCGAACGCGCCGCCGATCACCAGCATAAACATGATGATGCCGACAGCCGTGCCGAATTTAGAACCGGAGGTTAATCCTTCGAACGGGAAATTCATTAAGCCGGGTCTTTCATCGCCGGTTGTAAAGAGCTGGACGCGGTGATACTGCGCTTCACCGGCTTCGTTGGTGAGAATACGAAAAGAGTGGGGATCGACCACTTTGCGGGTTTTCGTCTGCCCGTCAACCTGATACTGCACCTCCTGGCTGTCGAACATTCCGACGGGAACAACCCAGGTGGCAAGACTGGTCAGAATGGCGACGAAAAAAATAATCACCAGCGTATCGGGCATCGCCCATTTTTTGGCAGGCCGCGATTGCGATTCTGTTACTGCGGACATAACACACTATCCCTGTTGCAAGGCAAAGAGATAATTATGCGAACAGAGGAATAGTTATTCATTGATACAGCGCAGCTAAGCGGGAAAATCGGATTTCGTTCATGTCGGTTCGGCGGGCATAAAAAATCTGGAAATAATCGCTATTTCCAGACTTTAGATATGAGGTGCTGGCCGGATAAGGACGCCTTAGCGTCGCTATCCGGCACACAAAGCAGATTACTGCTGTTGCTGTGAAGACTGAATCGCGGTCCAGGGCGATGGTGTAGACGATATCATCTACCAGCGCGCCACGGGACAGGTCGTTCACCGGCTTGCGCATACCCTGTAGCATCGGCCCGATGGAGATCAGGTCAGCAGAACGCTGTACCGCTTTGTAGGTGGTGTTACCGGTGTTCAGATCCGGGAAGATGAACACGGTCGCGCGACCTGCAACCGGAGAGTTCGGCGCTTTGGATTTCGCAACATCAGCCATGACTGCGGCGTCGTATTGCAGCGGGCCGTCGATCATCAGGTCAGGACGTTTTTCCTGCGCCAGACGGGTCGCTTCACGCACTTTCTCTACGTCGCTGCCTGCGCCAGAGGTGCCGGTGGAGTAGGAGAGCATCGCAACGCGCGGTTCGATGCCGAAGGCAATTGCGGATTCCGCAGACTGGATGGCGATTTCAGCCAGCTGTTCTGCCGTCGGGTCCGGGTTGATCGCGCAGTCGCCGTAAACGTAAACCTGTTCTGGCAGCAGCATGAAGAACACGGAAGAGACCAGAGAGCTGCCTGGCGCTGTTTTGATCAGCTGTAGCGGCGGACGAATGGTGTTTGCCGTGGTGTGAACCGCACCGGAAACCAGACCGTCAACTTCATCCTGTTCCAGCATCAGCGTACCGAGAACCACGTTGTCTTCCAGCTGCTCGCGGGCGACGGTTTCGGTCATGCCTTTGCTCTTACGCAGCTCAACCAGACGAGCGACATAGCTTTCGCGAACCACTTCCGGGTCGACGATTTCAATGCCTGCGCCCAGTTCTACGCCCTGAGAGGCGGCAACGCGGTTGATCTCTTCCGGTTACCCAGCAGGACGCAAGTCGCGATGCCACGTTCAGCACAGATGGCTGCCGCTTTAACGGTACGCGGTTCGTCGCCTTCCGGCAGAACGACGCGTTTACCGGCTTTACGCGCCAGCTCGGTCAGCTGGTAGCGGAATGCAGGCGGAGACAGACGACGGCTGCGCTCAGAGGTCGCGGTCAGGGATTCAATCCAGTCAGCGTTGATGTAGTTAGCAACGTATTCCTGAACTTTTTCGATACGCTCATGGTCATCAACCGGAACTTCCAGGTTGAAGCTCTGTAGGCTCAGAGAGGTCTGCCAGGTGTTAGTGTTCACCATGAATACCGGCAGGCCGGTTGCGAAAGCACGTTCGCACAGTTTAGAGATGCGCGCGTCCATTTCGTAGCCGCCGGTCAGCAGCAGAGCGCCGATTTCCACGCCGTTCATTGCCGCCAGGCAAGCCGCAACCAGTACGTCAGGACGGTCAGCAGAAGTCACCAGCAGAGAACCCGCACGGAAGTGCTCCAGCATGTGCGGAATGCTGCGCGCGCAGAACGTGACAGACTTCACGCGACGGGTGTTGATATCACCTTCGTTCACAACGGTAGCGTTCAGGTGACGCGCCATGTCGATTGCACGGGTTGCAATCAGATCGAAGCTCCACGGCACCGCGCCCAGAACCGGCAGCGGGCTGGATTCCTGGAGTTTAGCCGGATCGACTTTCACCACTTTCGCTTTGGAAGAGTCGTCGAAAATCTCAGACAGATCCGGGCGGGTACGGCCCTGCTCATCAACCGGTGCGTTCAGTTTGTTAACAATAACGCCGGTGATGTTGGTGTTTTTCGCGCCGCCGAAGCTGCTGCGAGTCAGTTCGATACGCTCATTCAGCTGTTCCGGGGTGTCGGTGCCCTGAGACATCACGAAGACGATTTCCGCATTCAGCGTTTTCGCGATTTCGTAGTTCAGAGACTGAGCGAACTGGTGTTTACGCGTCGGAACCAGGCCTTCAACCAGCACAACTTCCGCATCTTTGGTGTTCGCGTGATAGTTCGCGATGATCTCTTCCATCAGCACATCTTTCTGATTGCTGGACAGCAGAGATTCAACGTGGCTCATCTTCAGCGGTTCAGCCGCCGGGACAGACGAGTTTGCACGAACGATAGCGGTAGTCTGGTCTGGCGCATTGCCACCCGCGCGCGGTTGAGCGATTGGCTTAAAGACGCTCAGACGAACGCCTTTGCGTTCCATAGCACGGATGACGCCAAGGCTGACGCTGGTCAGGCCGACGCTGGTTCCGGTAGGGATCAGCATAATAATACGGGACACGGTTTATCCTCTTTCGTTACCGCCGGTTTCAGGCGGGTTACAAAACAGCACCGCCAGCTAGGCTGGCGGTGTAAAATCAGGCAGTCAGACGGCTCGCGTCTTGCGCGATAACCAGTTCTTCGTTGGTTGGGATAACCACCGCAGGACGGGTACCTTCTTTGTTGATGAAACCAGATTTGCCGAAACGGGCAGCCAGGTTACGTTCGTGATCGACTTCAAAGCCCAGCACGCCCAGTTTGCCCAGAGACAGCTCACGCACCATCGCCGCGTTTTCACCGATACCGCCAGTGAAGACCACTGCGTCCAGACGACCTTCCATCAGCGCGGTGTAAGAGCCGATGTATTTCGCCAGACGGTGGCAGTATACGTCCATCGCACGTTTCGCATCTTCTTTAGCGGTGTAGTTGTCTTCAACATAACGGCAGTCGCTGGTGACTTCGGTCAGACCCAACAGACCTGATTCTTTGGTCAGCATTTTGTTGATCTGATCGATGTTCATGCCCAGGTTGTCATGCAGGAAGAAGATGATTGCCGGGTCGATGTCACCGGTACGGGTGCCCATCACCAGACCTTCCAGCGGGGTCAGACCCATAGAGGTGTCAACGCACTGGCCGTTGCGGATTGCAGAAACGGAACCACCGTTGCCCAGATGGCAGGTGATGATGTTCAGTTCTTCAACCGGCTTGTTCAGCATTTTTGCGGCTTCCTGAGTCACATAGTAGTGGCTGGTGCCGTGGAAACCGTAACGACGTACGCCGTGTTCTTTGTACAGGCTGTACGGCAGGGCATACAGGTAAGACTCTTCCGGCATAGTCTGATGGAACGCGGTGTCGAACACTGCAACGTTCTTTTCTTTCAGTTCCGGGAAGGATTTCAGCGCTTCAGTAATCCCGATCAGGTGAGCCGGGTTGTGCAGCGGAGCGAACGGCGCAGCGTCTTTGATGCCCTGGATAACGGAGTCATCAATGACCACGGAGCTGGTATACTTCTCGCCGCCGTGTACGATACGGTGACCAATTGCGGTCAACTGCGCAGACAGTTCTGGTTTTTGTGCCAGAATAGTATTAACAATAAAGTTCAGCGCTTCACTGTGAGCGGCGCCTGCACCTAAAGCCGCTTCTTGTTTATTGCCGTCCATTTTCCATTTGATACGTGCTTCAGGAAGATGGAAACATTCGGCTAAACCAGAAAGGTATTCTTCACCGTTCGCTGCATCGATGATTGCAAATTTCAGTGAGGAGCTACCGCAGTTCAGAACCAGTACTAACTTACTCGACATGGAAGTACCTATTTATGATACGTGGCTAAAAAAACGTCAGTGAGCCATAGAGCGTAACGCATGATGACGCTGACGTTTATGATTAACATCATGCGCAATAATCTTTTTCGGCATGATGGAAGAAATACCTTTGAGTCTATGCCATTTTGCGTATTTTTCAGCCAATGGCATACTATATGTAAATTTGACGACTCAATGATTTTGGACTACTGGCCTTAGAGGCCGACACAGGATACCTGATAGTGGGTATCAATGACAAAATGTTTTGAACGATGTCCCTTGCAGTTGTTGTTTTGCACAAATTTTTGAATTTTTATATGTGAAGTTGAGGTAAAGCCATGTCGACACCGGATAATCGCTCCGTGAATTTTTTTAGTTTGTTTCGCCGGGGGCAGCACTACGCAAAGACGTGGCCGATGGAAAAGCGCCTTGCGCCGGTCTTTGTTGAGAACCGCGTGATTCGTATGACGCGTTACGCCATTCGCTTTATGCCGCCGATCGCGGTGTTTACGCTGTGCTGGCAAATCGCGCTGGGCGGTCAGTTAGGCCCGGCGGTTGCCACAGCCCTGTTTGCGCTCAGTTTACCGATGCAAGGCATGTGGTGGCTGGGAAAACGCTCCGTTACGCCACTCCCGCCTTCCATCCTGAACTGGTTCTATGAGGTTCGGGGAAAATTGCAGGAAGCCGGGCAGGCGTTGTCGCCGGTAGAAGGCAAGCCGGATTACCAGGCATTAGCTGACACGCTTAAGCGCGCCTTCAAACAACTGGATAAAACTTTCCTTGATGATTTGTAATTGACCCCTGATTACGCATATAAAAGAAGGCATACCAATGCCTTCTTTTTTTGACCGCAGTAGAGTGATACAGGAGTCCCAAAATGGAAATGACCAACGCTCAACGTCTGATTTTGTCTAACCAGTACAAAATGATGACCATGCTCGACCCGACCAACGCCGAGCGTTATCGCCGTCTGCAAACGATCATTGAACGCGGCTACGGCTTGCAGATGCGTGAGCTGGATCGTGAGTTTGGCGAACTGAAGGAAGAAACCTGCCGCACGATTATCGATATCATGGAGATGTATCACGCCTTACATGTGTCCTGGACTAACCTGAAAGACGCGCAGACCATTGACGAGCGTCGCGTGACGTTCCTCGGGTTTGATGCCGCAACCGAAGCGCGTTATCTGGGCTACGTTCGCTTTATGGTGAACGTGGAAGGGCGCTATACCCACTTTGATGCCGGTACGCATGGCTTTAATGCCCAGACGCCGATGTGGGAAAAATACCAGCGTATGCTGAATGTCTGGCACTCCTGCCCGCGCCAGTATCACCTGAGCTCGAACGAAATTAATCAGATTATCAATGCCTGGAGGGGGTGAGCGTGCAGTGCAAAGGCTTTCTGTTTGATCTGGATGGAACGTTGGTTGACTCCTTACCCGTTGTAGAGCGGACATGGTGCAACTGGGCCGATCGTTTTGGCCTCACGCATGATGAAGTGCTGAGCTTTATTCATGGCAAGCAGGCTATCACTTCTCTGCGACACTTCATGGCGGGAAAGCCGGAAGAGGAGATCGCCGCAGAGTTTACCCGTCTGGAACAGATAGAAGCGACGGATACGGCAGGGATTGTGGCGTTGCCGGGCGCGGTCGAATTGCTGGATCATCTCAATAAAGCCGGTATCCCCTGGGCTATCGTTACTTCAGGCTCGATGCCGGTTGCGCGGGCGCGCCATCAGGCGGCCGGCCTTCCTGCGCCAGAGGTGTTTGTTACCGCTGAACGCGTGAAAACGCGGCAAACCGGAACCGGATGCCTATCTGCTGGGCGCCCAACTGCTCGGTCTCTCGCCGCAGGAATGCGCGGTGGTGGAAGACGCGCCTGCCGGGATTCTCTCCGGGCTGGCCGCCGGGTGTCATGTCATTGCGGTCAATGCGCCTGAGGACACGCCCCGCATTGCGGACGTCGATTTTGCCCTGAGCAGCCTTGAGCACATTTCCGTGACCAAACAGCCCAACGGAAACGTGGTCGTTCTTAGAAATACCTGAACATGATTTAGCCCCGCATTGTTGGGGCTTTTTTATGGCAGAATCAGTCCATCCCTCTCATTTAACAAGGATATGTTGTGAACGGTGAATTGATATGGGTTCTCTCCTTACTGGCGATTGCCGTTATCTTGTTTGCGACGGGCAAAGTGCGCATGGACGCGATTGCTTTGCTGGTCATTGTCGCCTTTGTTCTGAGTGGAACATTGAGCATCTCAGAGGCCTTTTCCGGCTTCAGCGATCCTAACGTTGTTCTGATTGCCGCCTTGTTCATTATCGGCGACGGTCTGGTGCGTACCGGCGTCGCGACGGTCATGGGCGCCTGGCTGGTGAAAATGGCCGGTAGCAGCGAAGTCAAAATGCTGGTGCTGCTGATGATCACCGTTGCCGGGCTTGGCGCGTTTATGAGTTCAACCGGCGTGGTCGCTATTTTCATCCCGGTGGTGTTAAGCGTTTCTATGCGTATGCAGACCTCGCCTTCACGCCTGATGATGCCGCTCAGTTTTGCCGGTCTTATCAGCGGCATGATGACGCTGGTGGCGACGCCGCCCAACCTGGTGGTGAACAGTGAACTGCTGCGCGAAGGGCTGCACGGTTTTAGCTTCTTTAGCGTCACGCCGATTGGGCTGGTGGTGCTGTTCCTCGGCATTATCTACATGCTGGTGATGCGCTTTATGTTGAAAGGGGATGATGCGTCGCAGCAGCGTGATGGCTGGAAGCGTCGCGCCTTTCGCGATTTAATCAAAGAGTACCGTCTGACCGGTCGCGCTCGTCGGCTTGCCATTCGTCCAGGTTCGCCGATGGTCGGCCAGCGTCTGGATGACCTCAAGCTGCGTGAACGCTATGGCGCGAACGTGAATCGGCGTTGAACGCTGGCGGCGCTTTCGGCGCGTTATTGTTAACGTCAATGGGGTGTCGGAATTTCGCGCCCGCGATGTGTTACTGATCGATATGTCTGCCGCCGAGGTGGATCTCCGGGAATTTTGCAGCGAGCAAACTGCTGGAGCCGATGGTTTTACGCGGCGAGTATTTTTCCGATCAGGCGCTGGATGTGGGTATGCGGAAATCTCCCTGATTCCCGAATCGGAACTGATTGGCAAATCGGTGCGCGAGATCGGTTTTCGTACGCGCTATGGCCTGAATGTCGTCGGTCTGAAGCGTGACGGCGTGGCAATCGAAGGGTCGCTTGCTGATGAAGCGCTGTTAATGGGCGACATTATTCTGGTGGTGGGAAACTGGAAGCTGATTGGTCAACTGGCGAAGCAGGGCCGTGACTTCGTGGTGCTGAATATGCCTGTGGAAGTGAGCGACGCCTCCCCGGCGCACAGCCAGGCGCCGCATGCGATCTTCTGTCTGGTGCTGATGGTTGCGCTGATGCTGACCGATGAGATCCCTAACCCGATCGCGGCAATCATTGCTTGCCTGCTGATGGGGAAATTCCGCTGTATTGATGCAGAAAGCTCCTACAAAGCGATTCACTGGCCGAGCATTATCCTGATTGTCGGGATGATGCCTTTTGCGCTGGCGTTGCAAAAGACCGGCGGCGTTGATCTGGTCGTTAAAGGATTGATGGATGTCGGCGGCGGTTATGGCCCCTATATGATGCTGGCATGTCTGTTTGTGCTGTGCGCCACCATCGGGCTGTTTATTTCCAATACCGCGACCGCCGTGCTGATGGCGCCGATAGCCCTTGCGGCAGCGAAGTCGATGGGGGTGTCACCGTATCCTTTCGCGATGGTGGTGGCAATGGCGGCGTCGGCGGCGTTCATGACGCCGGTCTCCTCGCCGGTAAACACGCTGGTTCTGGGGCGGGGAACTACAGTTTTAGCGACTTTGTTAAGATCGGGTGCCGTTTACGATAATCGTTATGGCGGTATGCGTGGTGATGATCCCCGGTGCTGTTTCCGTTCTGACGGGAGCCGGATGGCGGCGTGAACGCCTTATCCGGCCTACCGCTACATTTGTAGGCCGGATAAGCGAATTAGCGCCATCCGGCAAAACGATTTATAGCGGCGAATCCTGGCTGATTTCATCCAGCGAGAGGTGAAAAACTGGGCACAAACACCGCCATAAAAATAGTCCATCTCTTCGCTGCGGCGCGACGCCAGGGTTTTTTCCAGTCGCGTTTTTGCCCAGCAGGAATTCATTATTGCCCGCCGATAACTCTTCCAGACACTTCAGATAGGCGCAAAGCGCGTCGGCTTGCTTCACAACCGATTTTCTCTTCTTCGCTGTAAAGCATGTTCGTCGATCAGCGGTGCGAAAAATATCGCGCAGTTCGTCAGGAACCATATCCACCAGTTTTTGTTGGGCAATTTTCTCAATCGCTTTGTATTCCTGCGCGATTTGCGAGTTGAAGTATTTCACCGGGGGTCGGGAGATCGCCGGTCAACACTTCAGAGGCATCGTGGTACATCGCCAGTAGCGCAATACGCTCGGCATTGACCTGGCCGCCGAATTTGCGATTTTTGATAGCGGCAAGCGCGTGGGCGACCATCGCCACCTGCAAACTGTGTTCGGAGACGTTTTCGGTGCGCACGTTGCGCATCAATGGCCAGCGGTTAATCAGTTTCAGGCGGGAGAGGTGGGCAAAAAAATGGCTCTGCTTCATAGTGACCTTTTCATGATGACAACCTGAGGGTCATTGTGCGCAGAGAAGGCCATCGGATGCAAATACTCGTCTTTCTCACGTTGCATCCGACGGCCAGTTTACGGTTACAGCTGATGATACCCCTGACAGGAAGCGCCCGAATTTACTCAGCGACATTTCAATGTCGTCAATACGAGGCAGCGTTACAATGCGGAAGTGATCCGGCCAGGGCCAGTTGAACGCGGTTCCCTGCACCAGCAGCACTTTTTCCTGCAACAGGAAGTCGAGCACCATCTTCTGGTCATCGTGGATGTTAAAGCGCTTCGCATCTATTTTCGGGAACATATACAGTGCACCGCGCGGTTTCACGCAGGAAACGCCCGGAATATCGTTAATCAGTTCCCACGCGCGGTTACGTTGTTCATACAAACGCCCCGCCCGGCATGATGAATTCGCTAATACTCTGGTAGCCGCCCAGCGCCGTCTGGATCGCGTGCTGCGCCGGAACGTTGGCGCACAGACGCATTGATGCCAGCATCTCCAGCCCTTCAATGTAGCCTTTGGCGTGTTTTTTCGGCCCATTCAGCACCATCCAGCCCTGGCGGAATCCGGCGACGCGATAGGTTTTGGACAGCCCGTTGAACGTAATGGTCAGCAAATCCGGCGCCAGTGCGGCGATAGAATGATGCTCAGCGTCGTCGTAGAGGATCTTGTCGTAAATCTCATCCGGCGAAAATGATCAGATTATGTTGACGGGCAATCTCGACGATCTCCATCAGCAGCTCTTTGGAGTAAACCGCGCCGGTTGGGTTATTCGGGTTGATTATCACAATGCCACGGGTACGCGGCGTGATTTTGGCGCGGATGTCGTCGAGATCCGGGAACCAGTCAGAAGATTCATCGCAAAGATAGTGTACCGCTTTGCCGCTGGAGAGCGAGACTGCCGCTGTCCACAGCGGGTAATCCGGCGCGGGAACCAGCATTTCGTCCCCGCTGTTCAGCAACGCCTGCATTGCCTGCACGATCAATTCGGATACGCCGTTACCAATATAGATATCTTCTACGGTGATGTCGCGCATACCGCGCGCCTGGTAATGCTGCATGATCGCTTTGCGTGCGGAATACAGACCCTTTGAATCGCAATACCCCTGCGCCGTTGGCAAATTGCGGATGACATCGACCAGGATCTCATCAGGCGCTTCAAAACCAAAAGGGGCGGGGTTGCCGATGTTCAGTTTCAGAACTTTATTGCCTTCTTCTTCCAGGCGTTTCGCTTCTTTCAGAACAGGGCCGCGGATGTCATAACAGACATTTTCTAGTTTGCTGGATTTTTCAATGGGGGACATGAATCTTGACCTTTTTAGCTGTTATCGCCACTCCCTGCCGTGGAAGTCAGCACGGAACAATGTACTCCCACAGCGGTGAGTTTTGAAGGGTCAGCAGTAGAAGATTTTGCTCAGGCTTAGTGTGGGATTGTGCTGTTAAGTCCTGCTTTAATGCCATTCTTGCAGTTTTTATTACTGCTTTTATTTATTTTATTGGTTTTTTGTTTTTAGTATCGGGCTTTTGTGTGGTTGTATGTTTTGTTAAAAAATAGTCTAAACTCAGGGAGGAAAGTGTTAGCGGCGTCAGCATAACTCAATTATCAGGAAAATACTGAATGCTTTTACGAAACTACTGTTATCGCCATGATCTGTAAACGTTAGGGTGTAAATCTATTGTTAAGTAGAATTAATGAGTAGTGGCGATCTTAATTAATTATTATTTAATATTTAAAAAGCACCTGCTGGTGAGATTAATAATACATAATTTTCTTAGTTAAGATAACATAATCACGCTTCAGATTATTCGTATTAAGGCTTATAAATATAGTGGTTTTGGGTTAAGATAAGCCCCAGGAAATGGTGCGCAGTCTGCGTTGTCTGCTAATTTTTATGACGAGCATCTATAACTAACTTGTTGCTCAGTAGGCTTTTTTTGTGTCGGTAAATGTCCGTTAACTTCTTTTACATTTACAAAATTACACGTTTATCCTTAGCAGAATTCCGTTGTTACCTAAAAAGGTATGCGTCTTCTCCTCGATATATCCCTGGTAATGACCTCTGGGATTATTCGAAAAGAAAGGAGAAGAGGTTGTTAGCAGCACCAAATACATTTTTACTTTCACTTGGTTACGCAAGTGAAACGGCGAGGGAAGCACATTACAAATGGAATTGTTTGTTTATGAACACACAGCATTAACCAGGTCAGCATGGTATGACCCGCCAGTAAGTGAAAAATTATGATAAATGCAAATCGTCCGATAATTAACCTCGACCTCGATCTGCTGAGAACGTTTGTTGCTGTTGCCGATCTGAACACGTTCGCCGCTGCGGCGGCGGCGGTGTGTCGTACTCAGTCTGCGGTGAGTCAGCAAATGCAGCGTCTTGAGCAGCTTGTGGGCAAGGAGTTGTTCGCCCGTCATGGTCGTAACAAGCTGTTGACTGAACACGGTATCCAGCTTCTGGGTTACGCCAGAAAAATCCTGCGCTTTAATGATGAGGCGTGCTCATCATTGATGTTTAGCAATCTTCAGGGCGTATTAACAATTGGCGCTTCTGATGAATCCGCCGATACGATATTGCCTTTCTTGCTCAATCGGATCAGTTCGGTTTACCCGAAGCTTGCTCTGGATGTGAGGGTGAAACGTAACGCCTTTATGGTGGATATGCTGAAATCGCAGGAAGTGGATTTGATTGTCACTACGCACCGTCCGGGATCTTTCGAGTTCCTGAACCTGCGCACATCGCCGACACACTGGTATTGCGCGGCGGAATATGTGTTACAGAAGGGGGAACCGATCCCGCTGGTGTTGTTAGACGATCCCAGCCCGTTCCGCGATATCGTATTAGCGACGTTGAATGCGGCGAATATTCCCTGGCGCCTTGCCTATGTGGCCTCAACGTTAGCGGCGGTACGCGCGGCCGTAAAAGCCGGACTGGGAATCACCGCGCGACCGGTCGAGATGATGAGCCCGGATTTACGCGTGCTCGGCGCTGCGGATGGATTACCGCCGTTGCCAGACACGGAATACTTACTGTGTCGCGATCCATCAGGCCAGAACGAACTGGCGCAGGTTATCTATCAGGCGATGGACAGTTACCAAAACCCCTGGCAATACAGTCAGTTTACTCCCGAAGGAGGAGACGATTCGCTGATGGTTGAAGGTGACTTTGAGTAGCCAGTCACAAAAAAAACGTTATAAAATGTAAGTGTAAAAAAGGGCCGCTGATGCTGAAAAAACATCCAGCGGTTCTTTTTTTATACAATTTACCGGCGTTTCGAACGTAAATGCGGGAAAAAGCCTAAAAAATCAGTAAGTAGTCATTAACCTGTTAATTTGGATGAAAAATAGGCACTGACGGTCAGGTTTTGTTTCCATGTTAAAAAACTAGAGAAATTGTTGCTGTTTTTTATGGCGGATTAACAAAAGCGTGTCACAGATCAAGAAAATACTCCCATTTAGGGGGAGGCATCTGCGTAAAATCCTGTCAAAATAGGAGTGTATTATCTCATTTACTTCACAACGGACACGATTCAACAACATTAAATTCGGGCTGGTGATGCGATCGAAATCAGTCAAAATGGCATTAAATGTTAATGGTGTTGGGTCGATGTAAATTAATGTGAGGAAACTTTTGTTAAAGTTGACAAAAGGTTATAGAAAGGAGTAAAAAACCACATCAATTAGCTGTTTAATCATTTCCTACAGTGATTGTAAGGTTTTTTTTATTCCTCCCCATGAATCGATGTGGCGTTCATCTGCCGAAAAGAGCAGAGAATTTGGCGCTACTTTTGATGAGTAAGCAATGAGTATGTCAACATCCACTGAAATCATCGCTCATCACTGGGCATTCGCTATCTTTCTTATTATTGCCATTGGCCTGTGCTGCCTGATGCTCGTCGGCGGTTGGTTTTTAGGCGGTCGCGCGCGCGCGAGGTCGAAAAACACCCCGTTTGAATCAGGTATCGACTCGGTCGGCTCCGCCCGCTTACGCCTGTCTGCCAAGTTTTACCTGGTAGCCATGTTCTTCGTTATCTTCGACGTTGAAGCGCTGTATCTGTTCGCATGGTCGACCTCTATCCGTGAAAGCGGTTGGGTAGGCTTTGTGGAAGCTGCAATTTTTATTTTTGTGTTACTGGCTGGTCTGGTTTATCTGGTGCGTATTGGCGCGCTGGACTGGACGCCCGCGCGTTCACGCCGCGAGCGTATGAACCCGGAAACGAACAGTATCGCTAATCGTCAACGCTAACCGCGAGGCATTAAGATGGATTATACGCTCACCCGCATAGATCCCAACGGTGAGAATGACCGTTACCCCCTGCAAAAACAGGAGATCGTAACCGACCCCCTGGAGCAAGAAATCAACAAAAGCGTGTACATGGGCAAGCTCGAACACGCGCTGCATGACATGGTTAACTGGGGTCGTAAGAATTCAATTTGGCCGTATAACTTCGGCCTTTCCTGCTGCTATGTCGAGATGGTGACCTCTTTTACCGCTGTGCATGACGTGGCGCGCTTCGGCGCGGAAGTACTGCGTGCTTCGCCGCGTCAGGCCGACCTGATGGTGGTAGCGGGAACATGCTTTACCAAGATGGCGCCTGTTATTCAGCGTTTGTATGACCAGATGCTGGAGCCGAAGTGGGTGATTTCCATGGGGGCATGCGCTAACTCTGGCGGTATGTACGATATTTATTCGGTTGTGCAGGGCGTTGATAAATTTATCCCGGTAGATGTGTATATCCCGGGCTGCCCGCCGCGCCCCGAAGCGTACATGCAGGCGCTGATGTTGTTGCAGGAATCAATTGGCAAAGAACGTCGTCCGCTCTCCTGGGTGGTTGGCGATCAGGGCGTTTATCGCGCCAATATGCAGTCAGAGCGCGAACGTAAACGCGGCGAACGCATTGCAGTAACGAATCTACGTACACCAGACGAGATTTAATTTGCGCCTGTCGGCAGCAGACTTCACTTCGCTTATCACTACATAAATAACGCGAAGCACTGCCGACTACCACGGACCATTTGCAATGGTGAACAATATGACCGACTTAACCGCGCAAGACGCTGTATGGCAAACCCGGGATCATCTGGATGACCCGGTCATTGGCGAACTGCGCAACCGTTTTGGGCCGGATGCCTTTACCGTTCAGGCGACCCGCACCGGGGTACCCGTTGTTTGGGTCAAGCGTGAACAATTACTGGAAGTTGGCGATTTCTTAAAGAAACTGCCGAAACCTTACGTCATGCTGTTTGACTTACACGGCATGGACGAGCGTCTGCGCACGCACCGCGACGGGTTACCCGCTGCGGATTTTTCCGTTTTCTACCACCTGATCTCAATAGACCGCAATCGCGACATCATGCTCAAGGTGGCATTGTCTGAAAACGACCTGCATGTGCCGACGTTTACCAAACTCTTCCCGAACGCCAACTGGTACGAGCGTGAAACCTGGGAAATGTTTGGTATCACGTTTGACGGCCACCCGCACCTGACGCGTCTGCTGATGCCGCCGACCTGGGAAGGGCATCCGCTGCGTAAAGACTACCCGGCGCGCGCCACCGAATTCGATCCGTTTGAGCTGACCAAAGCCAAGCAGGATCTGGAGATGGAAGCGCTGACCTTCAAACCGGAAGACTGGGGTATGCAACGCGGCACCGAAAACGAGGACTTTATGTTCCTCAACCTCGGTCCGAACCACCCGTCCTCACACGGCGCATTCCGTATCGTACTTCAGCTTGACGGCGAAGAAATTGTCGACTGCGTGCCTGACATCGGCTACCACCACCGTGGCGCTGAGAAAATGGGCGAACGCCAGTCCTGGCACAGTTACATTCCGTATACCGACCGTATCGAATACCTCGGCGGCTGCGTCAACGAAATGCCGTACGTACTGGCGGTAGAGAAACTGGCGGGTATTACCGTACCGGATCGCGTAAACGTGATTCGCGTTATGCTCTCCGAACTGTTTCGCATTAACAGCCACCTGCTGTACATCTCGACGTTTATTCAGGACGTCGGCGCGATGGACCCCGGTCTTCTTCGCCTTTACCGACCGTCAGAAAATTTACGATGTGGTGGAAGCGATCACCGGTTTCCGTATGCACCCGGCCTGGTTCCGTATCGGCGGCGTCGCGCACGACCTGCCGCGCGGCTGGATCGCCTGCTGCGCGATTTCCTGGACTGGATGCCGAAGCGTCTGGACTCCTACGAGAAAGCGGCGCTGCGCAACACCATCCTGAAAGGGCGTTCCCAGGGCGTTGCCGCTTACGGCAAGAAAGAAGCGCTGGACTGGGGCTGTACAGGCGCCGCGCTGCGTGCGACCGGTATTGATTTCGACGTGCGTAAATCACGTCCGTACTCTGGCTACGAGAACTTTGACTTTGAAATCCCGGTTGGCGGCGGCGTGTCCGACTGCTATACCCGCGTGATGCTGAAAGTCGAAGAGCTGCGTCAGAGTTTGCGCATCCTTGAGCAGTGCCTCAATAACATGCCGGAAGGCCCGTTCAAAGCGGATCACCCGCTGACGACGCCGCCGCCGAAAGAGCGCACGCTGCAACATATCGAAACCCTGATCACCCACTTCCTGCAAGTGTCGTGGGGCCCGGTCATGCCTGCGAATGAATCCTTCCAGATGGTAGAGGCGACCAAGGGTATTAACAGTTTACTACCTGACCAGCGATGGCAGCACCATGAGTTACCGTACTCGTATCCGTACCCCGAGCTATGCGCATTTGCAGCAGATTCCGGTGGCGGTGCGCGGCAGTCTGGTGTCTGACCTGATCGTTCATTTAGGTAGTATCGATTTTGTTATGTCAGATGTGGACCGCTAATTATGCACGAGAATCAACAACCACAAACCGAGGCTTTTGAGCTGAGTGCGGCAGAGCGTGAAGCCATTGAGCACGAGAAGCACCACTACGAAGACCCGCGTGCGGCGTCCATTGAAGCGCTGAAAATCGTACAGAAGCAGCGTGGCTGGGTGCCGGGATGGCGCGATCTACGCGATCGCCGACGTGCTGGGTATTCCGGCGAGCGATGTCGAAGGCGTCGCCACATTCTACAGCCAGATCTTCCGCCAGCCGGTCGGTCGCCATGTGATCCGTTACTGTGACAGCGTGGGTGTGCCATATCACCGGTTATCAGGGGATCCAGGCCGCGCTGGAGAAAAAACTCAATATCAAGCCGGGGCAGACGACCTTTGACGGTCGCTTTACGCTGCTGCCGACCTGTTGCCTGGGGAACTGCGACAAAGGGCCGAACATGATGATTGATGAGGATACTCACAGCCATCTGACCCCGGAAGCCATTCCCGAACTACTGGAGCGGTATAAATGAAAAAACGTTATCCGTACTCCCGAAACGCATCCGCTGACCTGGCGTCTGCGCGATGACAAGCAGCCGGTATGGCTGGACGAATACCGTAGTAAAAACGGCTACGAAGGCGCGCGTAAAGCGCTGACCGGGCTGTCTCCTGATGAGATCGTCAATCAGGTGAAAGACGCTGGCCTGAAAGGGCGCGGCGGCGCGGGCTTCTCCACCGGTCTGAAGTGGAGTCTGATGCCGAAAGATGAATCCATGAACATCCGTTACCTGCTGTGTAACGCCGATGAAATGGAGCCGGGCACCTATAAAGACCGTCTGCTGATGGAGCAACTGCCGCACCTGCTGGTGGAAGGTATGTTGATCTCCGCCTTTGCCCTGAAAGCGTACCGTGGCTACATCTTCCTGCGTGGCGAATACATCGAAGCGGCTGTGCATCTGCGCCGCGCAATCGCGGAAGCGACCGAAGCCGGTCTGCTCGGCAAAAACATCATGGGCACCGGTTTCGACTTCGAACTGTTTGTTCACACCGGGGCAGGGCGTTACATCTGCGGTGAAGAAACCGCGCTGATTAACTCCCTCGAAGGTCGTCGCGCCAACCCGCGCTCTAAGCCGCCGTTCCCGGCAAGTTCCGGCGTATGGGGCAAGCCGACCTGCGTCAACAACGTGGAAACGCTGTGTAACGTCCCGGCGATCCTCGCGAACGGCGTGGAGTGGTATCAGAACATTTCGAAGAGCAAAGGATGCGGGCACCAAGCTGATGGGCTTCTCCGGTCGCGTGAAAAATCCGGGACTGTGGGAACTGCCGTTCGGCACTACCGCGCGTGAGATCCTCGAAGATTACGCCGGTGGCATGCGCGATGGCCTGAAATTCAAAGCCTGGCAGCCAGGCGGCGCGGGAACCGACTTCCTGACCGAAGCGCACCTCGACCTGCCGATGGAATTTGAAAGCATCGGTAAAGCGGGCAGCCGTCTGGGTACGGCGCTGGCGATGGCCGTTGACCACGAAATCGGCATGGTGTCGCTGGTGCGTAACCTGGAAGAGTTTTTTGCGCGCGAATCGTGCGGCTGGTGTACGCCGTGCCGCGACGGCCTGCCGTGGAGTGTAAAAATTCTGCGTGCGCTGGAACGCGGCGAAGGCCAGCCTGGGGATATCGAGACACTTGAGCAACTGTGTCGTTTCCTCGGGCCGGGTAAAACCTTCTGTGCGCATGCGCCAGGCGCGGTCGAACCGTTGCAGAGCGCCATTAAATATTTCCGCGAAGAATTCGAAGCTGGCATCAAGCAGCCGTTCAGCAATACCCATGTGATTGGTGGTATACAGCCGAACCTGCTGAAAGAGCGCTGGTAATTGCGGGCTTACCCCTGCATCGCGATAAGTCATTCGATTAACGCTTAGTCCCTGACTAAGCCAACTGGAAGCATGCTGACTATGGCTACGATTCATGTAGACGGCAAAGAATATGAGGTCAACGGCGCAGACAACCTGCTACAGGCATGTCTGTCCCTCGGCCTTGATATTCCGTACTTTTGCTGGCACCCGGCGCTGGGTAGCGTCGGTGCTTGCCGCCAGTGTGCGGTGAAGCAATATCAAAACGCGGAAGATACGCGTGGTCGCCTGGTGATGTCTTGTATGACGCCTGCCACCGACGGCACCTTTATTTCTATTGATGACGAAGAAGCGAAACAGTTCCGCGAAAGCGTGGTGGAATGGTTAATGACCAACCACCCGCACGATTGTCCGGTCTGTGAAGAGGGCGGTAACTGCCACCTTCAGGATATGACCGTGATGACGGGCCACAACTTCCGTCGTTACCGTTTCACTAAGCGTACTCACCGCAACCAGGATTTGGGGCCGTTCATCTCTCACGAAATGAACCGCTGCATCGCCTGCTACCGCTGCGTGCGTTACTACAAAGACTACGCAGACGGCGCGGATCTGGGCGTATATGGCGCGCATGACAACGTCTACTTCGGTCGTCCTGAAGACGGTACGCTTGAAAGCGAATTCTCCGGCAACCTGGTAGAAATCTGCCCGACCGGCGTATTCACCGACAAAACGCACTCCGAGCGTTATAACCGTAAGTGGGACATGCAGTTTGCGCCAAGCATCTGCCAGCAGTGCTCCATCGGTTGTAACACCAGCCCGGGCGAGCGCTACGGCGAACTGCGTCGCATCGAGAACCGTTACAACGGGACCGTTAACCACTACTTCCTCTGCGACCGTGGTCGTTTCGGTTATGGTTATGTGAACCTGAAAGACAGGCCTCGTCAGCCGATTCAGCGTCGTGGCGATGACCTGATCACCCTCAACGCCGAGCAGGCGATGCAGGGCGCGGCGGATATTCTGCGTCAGTCGAAGAAAGTGATCGGCATCGGTTCTCCGCGCGCCAGCGTTGAGAGCAACTTCGCGCTGCGTGAACTGGTGGGCGCGGATAACTTCTATACCGGTATCGCTCAGGGCGAGCAGGAACGTCTGCAACTGGCGCTGAAAGTGCTGCGCGAAGGCGGTATTCATACTCCGGCGCTGCGTGACATCGAATCTTACGATGCGGTACTGGTGCTGGGCGAAGATATTACCCAGACCGGCGCGCGCGTTGCGCTGGCGGTTCGCCAGGCGGTGAAAGGCAAAGCGCGTGAAATGGCGGCGGCCCAGAAAGTGGCTGACTGGCAGATTGCGGCCATCCTCAACATCGGCCAGCGCGCTAAGCATCCGCTGTTTGTGACCAACGTTGACAACACCCGTCTGGACGACATCGCGGCATGGACTTACCGTGCGCCGGTGGAAGATCAGGCGCGTTTAGGCTTTGCCATCGCTCATGCGCTGGACGACAGCGCACCGACGGTCAACGGCATCAGCAGCGATTTGCAGAACAAAATCGACGTCATCGTTCAGGCGCTGGCGGGTGCGAAGAAACCACTGATTATCTCCGGCACCAACGCCGGTAGCGCGGAAGTGATTCAGGCGGCCGCCAACGTGGCGAAAGCGCTGAAAGGCCGTGGTTCGGATGTCGGCATCACCATGATTGCCCGCTCGGTCAACAGCATGGGGCTGGGCATGATGGGCGGCGGTTCGCTGGATGACGCGTTAACCGAACTGGAAACCGGTCGTGCCGACGCTGTCGTGGTGCTGGAAAACGATCTGCACCGTCATGCAAGCGCCGTTCGCGTAAATGCCGCGCTGGCAAAAGCGCCGCTGGTGATGGTGGTTGACCATCAGCGCACGGCGATTATGGAGAATGCGCATCTGGTGCTCTCCGCCGCAAGTTTTGCGGAAAGCGACGGTACGGTCATCAACAACGAAGGCCGCGCGCAGCGTTTCTTCCAGGTTTATGACCCGGCCTATTACGACAGCAACACCGTGATGCTGGAAAGCTGGCGCTGGCTGCACTCGCTGCACAGCACCGTGCAGAACCGCGAGGTGGACTGGACGCAACTGGACCACGTTATTGACGCCGCGATCGCCGCAATGCCGCAACTGGCGGGCATTAAAGATGCCGCGCCGGACGCGACCTTCCGCATTCGCGGGCAGAAACTGGCGCGTGAGCCGCACCGTTACAGCGGTCGTACCGCGATGCGCGCTAACATCAGCGTTCACGAGCCGCGTCAGCCGCAGGATAAAGACACCATGTTCGCCTTCTCAATGGAAGGGAACAACCAGCCGGGCGCGCCGCGTTCGCAGATTCCGTTTGCCTGGGCGCCAGGCTGGAACTCCCCACAGGCGTGGAACAAGTTCCAGGATGAAGTGGGCGGCAAACTGCGTCATGGCGATCCGGGCGTGCGTTTGATTGAAGCATCTGAAAACGGTCTTGATTACTTCACTACCGTTCCGGCCAGCTTCCAGGCGCAGGATGGTCAGTGGCGTATCGCGCCGTACTATCACCTGTTTGGCAGTGACGAAATGTCGCAGCGCTCTCCGGTCTTCCAGAGCCGTATGCCGCAACCGTACATCAAACTCAACCCGGCTGATGCCGCGGAAGTTGGGCGTGAATGCGGGAACGCGCGTTTCCTTCAGCTACGACGGCAATACGGTAACGCTGCCGGTTGAAATTGCTGAAGGCTTAACGGCAGGGCAGGTCGGATTGCCGATGGGTATGCCTGGCATCGCGCCGGTTCTGGCGGGCGGTCGTCTTGAGAATCTGCAGGAGGCGCAACAATGAGTTGGATTACACCGGATCTGATCGAGATCCTGCTGAGCATTCTCAAAGCGGTGGTGATCCTGCTGGTGGTGGTCACCTGCGGGGCATTCATGAGCTTTGGCGAACGTCGTCTGCTGGGTCTGTTCCAGAACCGTTATGGGCCAAACCGCGTTGGCTGGGGCGGTTCGCTCCAGCTGGTCGCGGACATGATCAAAATGTTCTTTAAAGAGGACTGGATCCCGAAATTCTCGGATCGCGTCATCTTTACCCTGGCGCCGATGATCGCTTTTACCTCGCTGCTGCTGGCGTTCGCTATCGTTCCGGTTAGCCCTACCTGGGTTGTCGCTGACCTGAACATCGGGATTTTGTTCTTCCTGATGATGGCGGGCCTGGCGGTGTATGCGGTGCTGTTCGCCGGTTGGTCGAGCAACAACAAATACTCGCTGCTGGGGGCGATGCGTGCATCAGCACAGACGCTCAGCTACGAAGTGTTCCTCGGGCTTTCCCTGATGGGCGTGGTGGCGCAGGCCGGTTCATTTAATATGACCGGACATCGTCAACAACCAGGCTGATATCTGGAACGTTATTCCGCAGTTCTTTGGTTTTGTCACCTTTGCCATCGCGGGCGTGGCGGTGTGTCACCGTCATCCGTTTGACCAGCCGGAAGCCGAACAGGAACTGGCCGATGGTTATCACATTGAATACTCCGGTATGAAATTCGGGTCTGTTCTTCGTGGGGGAATACATCGGTATCGTTACTATCTCCGCACTGATGGTGACGCTGTTCTTCGGTGGCTGGCATGGCCCGTTCTTACCGCCATTCATCTGGTTCGCGCTGAAAACCGCGTTCTTTATGATGATGTTCATTTTGATTCGTGCGTCGTTACCGCGTCCTCGTTATGACCAGGTAATGTCCTTCGGCTGGAAAGTCTGCCTGCCGTTGACGCTCATCAACTTGCTGGTAACGGCGGCTGTCATTCTCTGGCAGGCGCAATAAGGGGCACAAAGACCATGACCTTAAAAGAATTGTTAGTAGGCTTCGGCACCCAGGTACGCAGTATCTGGATGATCGGCCTGCATGCGTTCGCGAAACGCGAAACGCAGATGTACCCGGAAGAGCCGGTCTATCTACCGCCTCGTTACCGTGGCCGTATCGTGCTGACGCGCGACCCGGACGGCGAGGAGCGTTGCGTTGCCTGTAACCTGTGTGCGGTAGCCTGCCCGGTAGGCTGTATCTCGCTGCAAAAAGCAGAGATGAAAGATGGTCGCTGGTATCCTGAGTTTTTCCGTATCAACTTCTCACGCTGCATTTTCTGCGGCCTGTGCGAAGAAGCCTGTCCGACGACGGCCATTCAGCTCACCCCCGATTTTGAAATGGGTGAGTACAAGCGCCAGGACCTGGTTTATGAGAAAGAGGATCTGCTGATCTCCGGTCCGGGCAAATACCCGGAATATAACTTCTACCGGATGGCAGGTATGGCAATCGACGGCAAAGATAAGGGCGAAGCAGAGAACGAAGCCAAGCCTATCGACGTCAAGAGCCTGTTACCGTAAGGAGAGGGGCAATGGAGTTCGCTTTTTATATCTGTGGCCTGATCGCCATTCTCGCAACCTTGCGAGTCATCACCCACACCAATCCGGTACACGCGCTGCTGTATCTGATTATTTCGCTGCTGGCGATTTCCGGGGTGTTTTTCTCGCTGGGCGCTTACTTTGCCGGTGCGCTGGAAATTATCGTTTATGCGGGCGCCATCATGGTGCTGTTCGTGTTCGTGGTCATGATGCTCAACCTCGGCGGTTCGGAAATCGAGCAGGAACGCCAGTGGCTGAAACCGCAGGTGTGGATTGGCCCGGCGATTTTGTCGGCCATCATGCTGGTGGTGATCGTGTACGCCATTCTGGGCGTCAACGACCAGGGTATCGACGGTACGCCAATTAGCGCCAAAGCGGTCGGTATCTCGCTGTTTGGGCCTTACGTTCTGGCGGTCGAACTGGCCTCTATGCTGCTGCTGGCCGGTCTGGTTGTCGCCTTCCACGTCGGTCGCGAAGAGCGTGTGGGCGAAGTGCTGGAGCAACCGTCCTGGTGACAGCGCGAAAAGAAAAACGGAGGAGCACGCATGATCCCCCTTACAACATGGACTGATCCTCGCGGCGATTTTATTCGTGCTGGGCTTAACCGGTCTGGTTATCCGCCGCAATCTGCTGTTTATGCTGATTGGGCTGGAAATCATGATTAACGCCTCCGCGCTGGCCTTCGTGGTCGCCGGAAGCTACTGGGGGCCAGACGGATGGTCAGGTGATGTACATTCTTGCCATCAGCCTTGCGGCTGCGGAGGCGAGTATTGGCCTGGCGCTGTTACTGCAACTTCACCGCCGTCGCCAGAACCTGAACATCGATTCAGTAAGTGAGATGCGTGGATGAACATGCTTGCCTTAACCATTATTCTGCCATTGATTGGCTTTGTATTACTGGCGTTCTCTCGCGGTCGCTGGTCGGAAAACCTCTCCGCGACCGTGGGCGTCGGCTCCATTGGCCTGGCGGCGCTGGTGACGGCGTTTGTCGGCGTTGAATTCTTCGCTAACGGCAAGCAGGCGTTCAGCCAGCCGCTGTGGACGTGGATGTCGGTGGGTGATTTCAACATCGGTTTCAACCTGGTGCTGGACGGCCTGTCGCTGACCATGCTCTCGGTAGTGACCGGCGTGGGTTTCCTGATCCACATGTTCGCCTCCTGGTATATGCGCGGTGAAGAGGGATACTCCCGCTTCTTCGCCTACACCAACCTGTTTATCGCCAGCATGGTTATTCTGGTGCTGTCCGATAACCTGCTGTTGATGTACCTCGGCTGGGAAGGCGTGGGTCTGTGCTCCTATCTGCTGATCGGTTTCTACTACACCGATCCGAAGAATGGCGCAGCGGCAATGAAAGCGTTTGTTGTGACCCGCGTGGGTGACGTGTTCCTCGCGTTTGCGCTGTTCATTCTGTACAACGAACTGGGCACCCTGAACTTCCGCGAAATGGTGGAACTGGCGCCAGCGCACTTCGCCGACGGCAACAACATGCTGATGTGGGCGACGCTGATGCTGCTGGGCGGCGCGGTAGGTAAATCTGCGCAGCTGCCGTTGCAGACCTGGCTTGCAGACCGCGATGGCGGGCCCGACGCCTGTCTCCGCGCTGATCCACGCCGCGACGATGGTTACCGCCGGTGTTTACCTGATTGCCCGTACCCACGGCCTGTTCCTGATGACGCCGGAAGTGCTGCATCCTGGGTGGGGATCGTTGGGGCGATTACGCTGGTGCTGGCCGGTTTCGCCGCGCTGGTGCAGACCGACATCAAACGTGTTCTCGCTTACTCCACCATGAGCCAGATTGGCTACATGTTCCTGGCGCTGGGCGTCCAGGCGTGGGATGCGGCGATTTTCCACCTGATGACGCACGCCTTCTTTAAAGCGCTGCTGTTCCTGGCGTCCGGCTCGGTGATTCTGGCCTGCCACCACGAACAGAACATCTTCAAGATGGGCGGCCTGCGTAAGTCTATTCCGCTGGTGTATCTCTGCTTCCTGGGTGGGTGGCGCGGCGCTGTCGGCTCTGCCGCTGATTACCGCCGGCTTCTTCAGTAAGGATGAGATTCTGGCTGGCGCGATGGCGAATGGTCATATCAATCTGATGGTTGCAGGTCTGGTCGGTGCGTTCATGACCTCCTTGTACACCTTCCGTATGATTTTCATCGTGTTCCACGGTAAAGAACAAATTCACGCTCATGCAGGGAAGGGGATTACGCATCACCTGCCGCTGATTGTGCTGATGGTACTGTCCACCTTTGTTGGCGCGCTGATTGTGCCGCCGTTGCAGGGTGTGCTGCCGCAGACGACCGAGCTTGAGCATAGCCGCGTGATGACCCTGGAAATTGCCTCCCGGCGTGGTTGCGATTGTCGGCATCCTGATTGCCGCATGGCTGTGGTTGGGTAAACGTACTCTGGTGACTTCTGTCGCCAACAGTGCGCCGGGCCGTCTGCTGGGCACCTGGTGGTATAACGCCTGGGGCTTCGACTGGCTGTACGACAAAGTGTTCGTGAAGCCGTTCCTCGGCGTCGCCTGGCTGCTGAAACGCGACCCGCTCAATGCGCTGATGAACGTTCCGGCTATCCTTTCCCGCTTTGCAGGTAAAGGCCTGCTGCTCAGCGAGAACGGATATCTGCGCTGGTATGTGGCATCCATGAGCATCGGTGCGGTCGTTGTGCTGGCGCTGTTGATGGTACTGCGTTGAGTTTGAGGATTGTGGGTTGATGTCGGATGGCGCTGGCGCTTATCCGACCTACGGGAATCTGTAGGCCCGGTAAGCGTTAGCGCCACCGGGCAAAAAAGGCCGCAATCCGAAGTGAATTTTCTGTTGTGAGAATTCGTTGAAAATCAGGTCCTGATGGGACTTTAACAAGGAATAAAGATCGCCATGTTACTACCCTGGCTAATATTAATTCCCTTTATCGGTGGCTTTCTGTGCTGGCAGACCGAACGCTTCGGCGTGAAGGTGCCGCGCTGGATTGCGCTGATCACCATGGGACTGACGCTGGCGCTTGGCCTGCAACTGTGGTTGCAGGGCGGCTATTCACTGACGCAAGCCGCTGGCATTCCGCAGTGGCAGTCTGAGTTCATTCTGCCGTGGATCCCGCGCTTCGGCATCTCTATCCATCTGGCTATTGACGGTTTGTCGCTGCTGATGGTGGTGCTGACCGGTCTGCTGGGCGTTCTGGCGGTACTCTGCTCCTGGAATGAAATCGAAAAATATCAGGGCTTCTTCCACCTGAACCTGATGTGGATTCTGGGCGGCGTTATCGGCGTGTTCCTTGCCATCGACATGTTCCTGTTCTTCTTCTTCTGGGAAATGATGCTGGTGCCGATGTACTTCCTGATCGCGCTGTGGGGGCACAAAGCCTCTGACGGTAAAACGCGTATCACGGCGGCTACCAAGTTCTTCATCTATACCCAGGCGAGCGGTCTGGTGATGTTGATTGCCATCCTGGCGCTGGTGTTTGTACACCCACAATGCGACCGGCGTCTGGACCTTCAACTACGAAGACCTGCTGAAAAACGCCGATGTCGCACGGGGTGGAATACCTGCTGATGCTGGGCTTCTTCATCGCGTTTGCGGTGAAAATGCCGGTGGTTCCGCTGCACGGCTGGCTGCCGGACGCGCACTCCCAGGCGCCGACCGCAGGTTCCGTTGACCTCGCCGGTATTTTGCTGAAAACGGCGGCTTACGGTCTGCTGCGCTTCTCGCTGCCGCTGTTCCCGAACGCCTCCGCCGAGTTTGCGCCGATTGCGATGTGGCTGGGTGTGATTGGCATCTTCTACGGCGCGTGGATGGCCTTCACCCAGTACGACATTAAACGTCTGATTGCGTACACTTCCGTTTCGCACATGGGCTTCGTACTGATTGCTATCTACACCGGCAGCCAGCTGGCGTACCAGGGCGCTGTAATCCAGATGATTGCGCACGGTCTGTCGGCAGCGGGTCTGTTCATCCTGTGTGGTCAGCTGTACGAACGTCTGCATACGCGTGATATGCGTATGATGGGCGGTCTGTGGAGCAAAATTAAATGGTTGCCTGCGCTGTCGATGTTCTTCGCGGTGGCGACGCTCGGTATGCCGGGCACCGGTAACTTCGTTGGCGAATTTATGATTCTGTTCGGTAGCTACCAGGTGGTTCCGGTCATTACCGTGATCTCAACCTTTGGTCTGGTGTTTGCTTCCGTTTACTCGCTGGCGATGCTGCATCGCGCTTACTTCGGTAAAGCGAAGAGCCAGATTGCCAGCCAGGACATGCCAGGGATGTCGCTGCGAGAGCTGTTTATCATCCTGTTGCTGGTCGTGCTTCTGGTACTGCTTGGCTTCTATCCGCAGCCGATTCTGGATACCTCGCATTCTGCGATGAGCAACATCCAGCAGTGGTTTGTTAATTCCGTTACTACTACAAGGCCGTAAATCGCCATGACAATAACTCCACAACACCTGATTGCGCTGCTACCGCTGCTGATCGTCGGCTTGACGGTGGTGGTTGTGATGCTCTCCATTGCGTGGCGACGCAATCACTTCCTCAATGCCACGCTGTCGGTCATTGGGCTTAACGCCGCGCTGGTTTCGCTCTGGTTTGTCGGCCAGGCGGGCGCGATGGACGTCACCCCGCTGATGCGCGTTGACGGTTTCGCCATGCTTTACACCGGGCTGGTTCGCTGGCGAGTCTTGCCACCTGTACCTTTGCCTATCCGTGGCTTGAAGGCTATAACGACAACCAGGAAGAGTTCTACCTGCTGGTGCTGATTGCCGCATTGGGCGGTATTCTGCTGGCGAACGCCAACCACCTGGCGGCGCTGTTCCTCGGTATTGAGCTGATCTCTCTGCCGCTGTTTGGCCTGATTGGTTACGCCTTCCGTCAGAAACGCTCGCTGGAAGCCAGTATCAAATACACCATTCTGTCTGCCGCAGCGTCTTCCTTCCTGCTGTTCGGTATGGCGCTGGTGTACGCGCAGTCTGGCAACCTGTCGTTTGTCGCGCTCGGTAAGAGCCTCGGCGACGGCATGCTGCACGAACCGCTGCTGCTGGCGGGCTTCGGTCTGATGATTGTTGGTCTCGGCTTTAAACTCTCGCTGGTGCCGTTCCACCTGTGGACGCCAGACGTATACCAGGGCGCGCCAGCGCCGGTTTCCACCTTCCTGGCGACGGCGAGCAAAATCGCTATCTTCGGCGTGGTGATGCGTCTGTTCCTGTACGCGCCGGGTTGGCGACAGCGAAGCGGTACGTATCGTGCTGGCGTGATTGCCTTTGCCTCCATCATCTTCGGTAACCTGATGGCGCTGAGCCAGACCAACATTAAGCGTCTGCTCGTTACTCCTCTATCTCTCACCTCGGCTATCTGCTGGTGGCGTTGATCGCCCTGCAAAGCGGCGAGATGTCGATGGAAGCCGTCGGCGTCTATCTGGCCGGTTATCTGTTCAGCAGCCTCGGCGCGTTCGGCGTGGTCAGCCTGATGTCCAGCCCGTTCCGTGGCCCGGATGCCGATTCACTGTTCTCCTACCGTGGTCTGTTCTGGCATCGTCCGATCCTCGCGGCGGTGATGACCGTGATGATGCTCTCTCTGGCGGGTATCCCGATGACGCTGGGCTTATCGGCAAGTTCTACGTCCTGGGCGGTCGGTGTGCAGGCCAGCCTGTGGTGGCTGGTTGCCGCGGTGGTGGTTGGTTCCGCGATTGGTCTCTACTACTACCTGCGTGTTGCGGTAAGCCTCTATCTGAGCGCGCCGCAGCAGCTTAACCGCGATGCGCCGTCTAACTGGCAGTACAGCGCGGGCGGTATTGTGGTTCTGATCTCCGCGCTGCTGGTTCTGGTGCTGGGTATCTACCCGCAACCGCTGATTAGCATCGTGCAGTTAGCTACGCCGCTGATGTAAGCGAAAGCAGAAACGAAAAAAACCCGCGCGTGGCGGGTTTTTTTATGCCCTGAACGTCAGGACGTTAACTCAGCAACTGACGGCTGACCAGCGGCCCGCTGACGTTTTGCGCGGCGCGTTCCATTACTTCCTGAATCACCGACGACAGTTCGTTGACTTCAAACTTCGCGACATAACCATCCGCTTTGACTTTACGCACATGATCTTCGTTGGCGCTGCCGGAAAGGGAAGAGTGGATCACCACCGGAATTTTCTTCAGGCGCTCGTCGGTTTTGATCTTACGCGTCAGGGTGAAACCGTCCATCTCCGGCATTTCGAGGTCGGTCAGCACCAGAGCGATTTTCTCGCTAATTGGTTTGCCTTCCGCCTCCGCTTCTTTCGCCAGTTGCTGGATTTTCTCCCAGGCATCCTGACCGGTAACGTGCATCTGATGCGGGATCTCCATTGCATTCAGCCCTTTCTCCAGCATGGCGCGGGCAACTTTAGAATCTTCCGCCACAATCGCCACCGCACCCGGCGTGATGTTGAACTTGCTGGTTTTCAAATTGGTGGCGCGCAAGTCGTGATTTGACGGCACGATATCATTAGAGAATTTGCTCTACGTCGAGTACCAGCGCCAGGTTGTTGGTCTCTTTGTCTTCATCCAGACAGGCAATGCTGGTGATATAGCGGCCGTTAACCGCTTTCTCGGCGGTATGCACCTGCTGCCAGTCCAGACGCATAATATTCTCGACGGACTCCACCGCAAATGCCTGTACGCTGCGCGCATTATTCGGTGATTCCAGCAGGATGTTAAGCCCATTCTCCGGTTTACACCCGGCCACGGCGGCAGGTCGATGACCGGGATCACCTGATCGCGGATGTTGACCATACCTAAAAGCGGGGCTTTCATTCCGGCAGGGCGTAAAATGTGGGCATTGGCACAATTTCGCGCAGTTTGAATACGTTGATGCCAAATAGCTCCGACTTCTGCTCATGCAGCGATGTGCCGAGACGGAATAACAGCAGTTCAAAGCGGTTAGACAGGGTTAAGTTAGCCCTGTCATCAATATCTTTCTGGAAATTATCCATCGCATCCTCAATATGAAAGCCAGCCTTTTCTCAGTTATCGGCACTGAGGAAGAAAAATGGAGCGTTAAACCGTGAAAACGGCGAAATCGTGAGCCAGCGCAGTTGCGGGGAAGATCGCCTGACATTCTGCCAGCAGGCGTTGACTGCCTCTGTCGTCGTAACGCGAGCTGACGTGAGTAATGATGAGCTGGCCTACCTCGGCATCGTGCGCCAGCTGCGCGGCCTGCCTGGTGGAGCTGTGCCACGGCTGTTGGCTTTTTCTTCCATTGAGGTATCCAGCGTTGCTTCGTGCACCATTACGTCCACGCCTTTTGCCAGCGTGATGGCCGACGCGCATGGCGCGGTGTCGCCAAATATCGCCACCGATTTCCCGGGCGTGGCTGGCGCGAGAAAATCGGCGCCGTTAATAACGCGACCATCGTTCAGGGTGACGGTTTTACCCGCTTTCAGATCCTGAAACAGCGGGCCGGGCTTCACGCCTGCCGCTTTTAGCGCACTGGCATCCAGCGCGCCGGGCTTGTCATGCTCTTCAATCCGATAGCCATAGCATTCAAGCGGATGCTCAAGCGCAAAGGCGGTCACTTTGCGCAGGCGTCGTCCAGAATTTCGCCGGCGGTAATTTCAACGATCTCCAGCGGATAATCTGTCCAGGAGCCGCTAAGACGCAATGCGGTTTCGGTGAACTCGCGAATGCCTTTGGGGCCGTAAATCGTCAGCGGCTGTGCGTTTCCCGCCATCGAACGGCTGCACAGCAGACCGGGCAAACCGAAAAGGTGATCGCCATGCAGATGGCTGATGAAAATGCGATCGAGCTTACCTGGGTTGAACGCGGTGTTGAGCATCTGGTGCTGGGTGCCTTCACCGCAGTCGAATAACCATAGCCCCGCCTGCGTCGGGTGCTGTAAATTCAGTAATATGGCCGTGACATTACGCGTGCGGGTAGGAACGCCGGCAGAAGTACCTAAAAAAATTAATTCCATTATTTCATTACACGTTTAAAAAATATTCTGGCTAGTATAAAGCGAATACGTAAAAGGAGCGCACCATGATTCACTGGCAAGACCTGCATCATTCTGAATTATCCGTCCCGCAACTCTATGCGTTACTGAAATTGCGCTGCGCGGTATTTGTGGTTGAACAACAGTGTCCGTATCTGGATGTGGACGGCGATGACCTGGTGGGGGGGAACCGTCATATCCTGGGCTGGCATAACGATGAGCTGGTAGCGTATGCGAGGATTCTGAAAAGCGACGACGAACTGGAGCCGGTGGTGATTGGGCGTGTGATCGTCAGCGAAGCGCTGCGCGGCGAAAAACTGGGGCAACAGCTTATGGCGCAGACCCTGGCATCCTGCGAGCAACACTGGCCGGAGAAGGCGCTTTATCTCGGCGCACAGGCGCATCTGCAATCCTTCTATGCGCGATTCGGCTTTGTTCCGGTGACGGACGTTTATGACGAAGACGGTATCCCGCACATGGGTATGGCGCGCGAGGTTAGCCAGGTGTGATGTTCCGGTTTTGTCTATAGTTAGTGGGAACGTTAATCGAAAGGGAGAATATAATGTCTTTTCATTCTTATGGTTCACGTATTGATGACGACCTGGAACTCCTGAGCGAAACGCTGGAAGAGGTGCTGCGTTCCTCCGGCGATCCTGCCGATCAAAAATATGTTGAGTTAAAAGCACGCGCAGAACGGGCGCTTGAAGAGGTAAAAAATCGCGTCAGCCATGCGTCTGACAGCTACTATTACCGCGCAAAACAGGCGGTTTATAAAGCGGATGATTACGTGCATGAAAAACCCTGGCAAGGGATTGGCGCAGGCGCGGCGGTCGGCCTGGTGCTGGGATTACTGCTGGCGCGGCGGTAATGTAACCGGGATCGCATTTCCTCCCTAAACGGGGGTACTGCTTTTTCTCCGCTGTACCCCGTATAATGTGAGGTTTTTAACAGGGAGAGGTCCGCGTGCATTCAATCACTACTGCGCTGGAAAATCTGCGGCGCCAGTTATCGCAGGAGATACCGGCGGCGCCAGGAATGCGTATTGTTGATGTGCCTTTCCCTCTGAATGATGCGTTTGACGCATTAAGCTGGCTGGCCAGTCAGGCCATCTGGCCGCAATTTTACTGGCAACAGCGTAACGGCGATGAAGAAGCCGCGGTGCTCGGCGCCGTTGAAACGTTCCTCTCTCTTGAACAGGCGCAACACTTTCTCCGCCAGCATGAATCACAATCCGATTTGCGTATCTGGGGACTGAATGCGTTTGAACCGCAGCAGGGGCATTTGCTGCTGCCGCGTCTTGAATGGCGACGTGCTGGCGCTGTGGCAACGCTGCGGCTGTATCTCTACAGCCCGGTTTCACTGCGTGAAGACGCCGGGCGGGCGATCGCGTTTCTCTCTTCATTAAGGGGCGTGAAGCCGATTCCGGCGCTGCGCCTGCACCTGACGGGCGAGCAGCACTGGCCGGATAAAGCAGGCTGGACCAGCCTGATTCAGCTTGCCACGCAGACTATCGCTGAAGACGATCTCGACAAAGTGGTGCTGGCGCGGGCGACGGATTTGCAGTTTTCCCATCCGGTGAATGCCGCCGCCGTGATGGCGTCCAGTCGCCGTTTAAACCTTAACTGCTACCATTTTTTTATGACGTTCTCCGCCGGAAGCGCCTTTCTTGGCTCGTCGCCGGAACGCCTTTGGCGGCGACGTGAAACGGCGTTGCGCACCGAGGCGCTGGCCGGCACGGTGGCGAATCATCCCGACGACCATCAGGCCTGGCAACTGGGCGAATGGTTGATGAAGGATGATAAAAACCAGCGTGAAAACATGCTGGGTGGTGGAAGATATTTGTCAGCGCCTGCAAAGCTGCGCCCCACTCGCTCGATGTTTTGCCGCCGCAGGTGCTCAGATTACGCAAAGTACAGCATCTGCGCCGCTGTATCTGGACGGCGCTCAATCAGGCTGACGACACGCTCTGTTTGCTACAGCTACAGCCCACGGCCGCCGTCGCGGGGATCCCGCGTGAACGGGCGCGCGCGTTTATTCAGCAACATGAACCGTTTGAACGTGAGTGGTATGCCGGGTCGGCGGGTTATCTGTCTTTACAGCAGAGCGAATTTTGCGTGACGCTGCGCTCGGCGAAAGTCGCGGCGAACGTTGTTCGTCTGTATGCCGGGGCAGGCATTGTGCGCGGGTCTGACCCGGAACAGGAATGGCAAGAGATCGACAACAAAGCAGCCGGGCTACGCACGTTATTACAGATGGAAAGCTAATGAGTCGCACATACACCTCATCCTTCAGGCGGTCTGCTGAATGATTTTGTGTATATTCCGACTCATATCAATAATCCATTTTTTCTGATCCTTATACTGAGTCGCAATATTGATACCGGACAATCTCATGTCAGTAAGCGCATTTAACCGACGCTGGGCGGCGGTCATTCTGGAAGCACTCACTCGCCACGGCGTCAGGCATGTTTGCATTGCCCCTGGCTCCCGCTCCACGCCTTTAACCCTGGCGGCAGCGGAAAATTCAGCCTTTATTCATCACACGCACTTTGATGAGCGTGGTCTTGGTCATCTGGCGTTAGGGCTGGCGAAAGTCAGTAAGCAGCCCGTTGCCGTTATTGTTACTTCCGGTACGGCGGTGGCAAATCTCTATCCGGCGCTGATTGAAGCGGGGCTTACCGGGTGAAAAACTGATTTTATTGACTGCGGACCGTCCGCCGGAACTGATTGACTGCGGCGCGAATCAGGCGATTCGTCAGGCCGGGATGTTCGCTTCTCATCCTTCTCAAACGCTCTCTTTGCCGCGCCCGACGCAGGATATTTCCGCGCGCTGGCTGGTCTCCACCCTTGATAACGTCCTGGCGGACGCTGCATGCCGGCGCGGTACACATCAACTGCCCGTTTGCGGAACCGCTGTATGGCGATATGGACGACACGGGCTTGCCTGGCAGCAGAGCCTTGGCGACTGGTGGCAGGATGACAAACCCTGGCTGCGCGAAGCGCGTCGGCTGGAAAGCGACAAACAGCGCGACTGGTTCTTCTGGCGGCAAAAACGCGGCGTAGTGGTGGCCGGGCGCATGAGCGTGGAAGAGGGCAAGAAAGTCGCGCTTTGGGCGCAGACGCTGGGCTGGCCGCTGATTGGCGACGTGCTGTCGCAAACCGGGCAGCCGCTGCCGTGCGCCGATCTCTGGCTGGGTAATGCGAAGGCCGTCACTGAGCTTCAGCAGGCGCAAATTGTGGTGCAACTCGGCAGCAGCCTGACCGGAAAGCGCCTGCTGCAATGGCAGGCCGCCTGCGAGCCGGAAGAGTACTGGATTATTGATAATATCGAAGGTCGCCTGGACCCGGCGCATCATCGCGGACGCAGGCTGGTGGCGAAAATCGCCGACTGGCTGGAGCTGCATCCGGCGGAGAAACGCCATCCCTGGTGCGTCGATATCCCGCGCCTGGCAGAGCAGGCGTGGCAGGCGGTTGTCGCGCGTCGCGATATGTTCGGCGAAGCGCAACTGGCGCACCGCATTCGCGACTATCTGCCGGAACAAGGGCAACTGTTTGTCGGCAACAGCCTGGTGGTGCGCCTGATTGACGCGCTGTCGCAGCTACCGGCCGGCTACCCGGTGTACAGCAACCGGGGTGCCAGCGGTATTGATGGTTTGATCTCGACGGCGGCGGGCGTTCAGCGCGCCAGCGCGAAATCGACGCTGGCTATCGTCGGCGATCTGTCTGCGCTCTACGATCTCAACGCGCTGGCGCTATTGCGCCAGGTGTCCGCGCCGTTTGTGCTGATTGTGGTGAATAAACAACGGCGGGCAAATTTTCTCTTTGTTGCCGACGCCGCAGAGCGAGCGCGAGCGGTTTTACCTGATGCCGCAAAACGTCCACTTTGAACACGCAGCGGCCATGTTTAACCTCAAATATCACCGCCCGCAAAGCTGGGATGAACTGGATGCGGCGCTGGCTGGCGCCTGGCGAACGCCGACAACCACGGTGATTGAGCTGGTCGTGAACGATACCGACGGGGCGCAAACCCTGCAACAGCTGCTGGCGCAGGTGAGCCATCTATGATCCTGCGCGCGCAGGCGAACGGTGGTCAGCCGGGGTCTCCCTGGCTGGTTTTCCTGCATGGATTTTTCCGGTGATTGCCGGGAATGGCAGCAGATCGGTGAGCAGTTTCCCGACTTTTCGCGCCTGTATATCGACTTGCCTGGTCACGGCGATTCTGCCGATATTCGTGTCAGCGGTTTTGCTGATGTGTGCGACTTATTGCGTAACACATTATTTAGTTACAACATACTTAAATACTGGCTGGTCGGCTACTCGCTCGGCGGCAGAGTGGCGATGATGGCGGCGTGCCAGACTCTGCCGGGTCTTTGCGGGCTGGTGGTTGAAGGCGGCCACCCGGGACTGCAACGCGAGGCCGAGCGTGACGCGCGCCGACTGTCTGACGGTCGTTGGGCGGCGCGCTTTCGCCGTGAACCGCTGCGCGACGTGTTTACTGACTGGTATCAGCAGCCCAGTTTTCGCTTCGCTGGATGCTTCGCAAAGAGAGGCATTAGTCACGCTGCGCAGCCAGAACAATGGCGAAACGCTGGCGCGATGCTGGAGGCAACCTCGCTTGCCGTACAGCCTGATTTACGCGCGCGGCTAAATGCGCGCACATTTCCGTTTTATTATTTATGTGGTGAACGCGACAGCAAATTCCGCGCGCTGGCGGCGGAGTTGTCTGTACCTTGCCATATGATTCGTAACGCCGGACACAACGCGCATCGGGAAAACCCCGCAGGCGTGGTGGACAGTCTGGCTCAGATTCTGCGTCTCTGACTAAAGGACACACTATGATCTATCCTGATGAAACAATGCTTTACGCACCGGTTGAATGGCACGACTGCTCCGAAGGTTACACGGACATTCGTTATGAAAAATCCACCGATGGTATTGCAAAAATCACCATTAACCGTCCACAGGTGCGCAACGCATTCCGTCCTTTGACCGTCAAAGAGATGATCCAGGCGCTGGCGGATGCCCGGTATGACGACAACGTGGGCGTCATTATTCTGACCGGCGAAGGCGAGAAAGCCTTCTGTGCGGGCGGCGACCAGAAGGTACGCGGCGACTACGGCGGATACCAGGATGATTCCGGCGTGCATCACCTGAACGTACTGGATTTCCAGCGCCAGATCCGTACCTGCCCGAAACCGGTCGTGGCGATGGTCGCAGGGTACTCTATCGGCGGTGGTCACGTACTGCACATGATGTGTGACCTGACCATCGCGGCGGAAAACGCCATCTTCGGCCAGACGGGCCCGAAAGTCGGCTCCTTCGACGGCGGCTGGGGCGCTTCCTATATGGCGCGTATCGTCGGGCAGAAAAAAGCGCGTGAAATCTGGTTCCTGTGCCGTCAGTACGACGCTAAACAGGCGTTGGATATGGGGCTGGTCAACACCGTCGTACCGCTGGACTCCCTCGAAAAAGAGACCGTGCGTTGGTGCCGCGAAATGTTGCAGAACAGCCCGATGGCGCTGCGCTGCCTGAAAGCCGCGCTGAACGCCGACTGCGACGGTCAGGCGGGTCTACAGGAGCTGGCGGGCAACGCCACGATGCTGTTCTACATGACGGAAGAAGGTCAGGAGGGCCGCAACGCTTTCAACCAGAAACGTCAGCCTGATTTCAGCAAATTCAAACGGAATCCGTAATGCGTAGCGCGCAGGTGTACCGCTGGCAGATCCCCATGGACGCGGGGGGTGGTTCTGCGCGACAGGCGGTTAAAAACTCGCGACGGGCTGTATGTCCGTCTGTGCGACGGCGAGCGCGAAGGGTGGGGGGAGATCTCCCCGCTTCCGGGTTTCAGCCAGGAAACCCTGGAGGAGGCGCAGGCCGCGCTGCTGGACTGGGTTAACGGCTGGCTGCAAGGCCAGTCAACGTTGCCTGAAGTGCCCTCCGTGGCGTTTGGCGTTAGCTGCGCGCTGGCGGAGGCGGCGGGGACGTTGCCAGAGGCGGCGGATTACCGCGCCGCGCCGCTGTGTACGGGCGATCCAGACGATCTGGTGCTGCAACTGGCTGATATGCATGGCGAGAAAGTCGCCAAGATCAAAGTCGGTCTGTACGAAGCGGTACGCGACGGAATGGTGGTCAACCTGCTGCTGGAGGCGGTTCCCGATCTGCATCTGCGTCTGGATGCCAATCGCGCCTGGACGCCGCTGAAAGCGCAGCAGTTCGCGAAATACGTCAACCCGGACTACCGTGCCCGCATCGCCTTCCTCGAAGAACCGTGTAAAACCCGCGACGACTCCCGCGCTTTTGCGCGTGAAACCGGGATTGCGATTGCCTGGGATGAAAGTCTGCGTGAAGACGATTTTGTCTTTGCGGCGGAAGCGGGCGTCAGCGCGGTGGTCATCAAACCGACGCTCACCGGAAGCCTGGAAAAGGTTCGCGAGCAGGTACAGGCCGCGCATACGCTGGGACTGACGGCGGTGATCAGCTCTTCCATCGAGTCGAGCCTCGGCTTAACGCAACTGGCGCGTATTGCCGCGTGGCTGACGCCGCAGACCATTCCGGGGTCTGGATACGCTAAGCCTGATGCAAACCCAGCAGGTGCGCCGCTGGCCGGGCAGCGCTTTTGCCGTGTGTTAGCGACGATGCGCTGGAACGGCTGCTATGAGCCTCCGGGAAATGCCCGATAGCGCAAGCGTATCGGGCCTCCAGCCGTCATCTTTTAATGACTGGCCGTGGCGTCACTGGCGGCAGGTACGGGGAGATGCGCCTGCCTTACGCCTTAATGATGAAGTGCTAAGCTGGTGCACACTCTGTACCCGTATTGACGCGCTGGCGAGCGGTTTTGCCGCTCAGGGTGTCTCTGGAAGGCTGCGGTGTGATGCTGCGCGCCTGGAATCATCCGCAAACGCTGCTGGCCTGGCTGGCTTTACTGCAATGCGGGCAAGAATCCTGCCGGTTAACCCGCAGCTTCCGCAACCGCTGCTCGACGCGCTGCTGCCGGACTTAACGCTCCCGGTTTGCTTTTGCTGCTGGAGGGGGGAGAATACCCTTCCCGGCGTTGCAACCGCTGCAAATGCAGCAGGAGGCAGGCGAACACGCCGCAGACTGGCAGCCGACGCGGCTGAGTTCAATGACGCTGACCTCTGGCTCAACCGGATTACCCAAGGCCGCAGTGCATACCTGCCAGGCGCATCTGGCCAGCGCGGAAGGGGTGGCTGTCCCTGATGCCGTTTGCCGATGGGGATGACTGGCTGTTATCGCTGCCGCTGTTTCACGTTTCCGGCCAGGGCATTATGTGGCGCTGGTTGTTTGCGGGCGCCCGAATGACCCGTGCGTGAGAAGCAGCCGCTGGGAAGCAATGCTGCAAGGGTGTACGCATGCGTCTCTGGTTCCCACTCAGGCTGTGGCGGCTGCTGGAGAATCCGGCATCGGTAACGTTGAAAGCGGTACTGCTGGGGCGGCGCGGCTATCCCGGTTGAACTGACGGAGCAGGCTCGCGCGCAGGGTATTCGCTGCTGGTGCGGTTATGGCCTGACGGAATTTGCCTCGACGGTGTGCGCGAAAGAAGCCGACGGCCTGGGCGATGTCGGCGCGGCGTTACCGGGGCGGGAAGTCCGAATCGTGAATGACGAAGTCTGGGCTGCGCGCTGCCAGCATGGCGGAAGGCTACTGGCGCGACGGTAAGCTGATCCCGCTGGTGAACGGCGAAGGCTGGTTCGCCACCCGCGATCGCGGCGAACTGAACGACGGTAAGCTGACGATTGCCGGTCGGCTGGATAATCTGTTCTTCAGTGGCGGAGAAGGCATTCAGCCGGAAGAGGTGGAACGCGTTATCTCGGCGCATCCACATGTTCTACAGGCGTTCGTGGTGCCGGTAGAGGACAGGGAGTTCGGCCATCGTCCGGTGGCGGTGGTGGAATATGATGCGCAGGCCGGAGATGTCGATCTCGCGGAATGGGTGAAAGACAAGCTGGCGCGTTTTCAGCAGCCGGTACGCTGGTTGACGTTGCCATCAGTGCTGAAAAACGGCGGGATCAAAGTTTCGCGCCGGGCATTGCAGGAGTGGGTGCGCGCTAACCGTCCGTAATGTAAGCAACACGGGAGCCGCAGCTCCCGTGGAAACGGTTATTTCGCTTCTTTTAACGCCCGCAGGGCAGCGGCGACGCCCGCGCCATAGTCAGGATGAACGTCGCTAAACAAGCCAATCTGACGCTGCTGAATAAATTCTGGCACATCTTTCATGTCGCCGGCGATGCGCGCGAACATACGCTGATGTTCTTCATCACTCAGCAACTCATACAGCTTACGCGGCTGGCTGAAGTAGTCCGTATCTTCCCGGTGATCCCAGTGCGCGGCAGCGCCTTCGACAGAGAGCGGCGGTTCGCTGAAATCAGGCTGTTCCTGGAAGACGCCAAAGCTGTTTGGCTCATAGGTTGGGCCGTTGCCGCTGTTGCCGTCCACCCGCATCGCGCCGTCACGATGGTAGTTATGGAACGGGCAGCGCGGGGCGTTGACCGGGATCTGCTGATGGTTAACGCCCAGACGATAGCGGTGCGCATCGCCATAGGAGAAGAGACGCCCCTGCAACATACGGTCAGGGGAGAAGCTAATCCCCGGTACGACGTTCGCCGGATTCATCGCCACCTGTTCCACTTCGGAGAAATAGTTTTCCGGGTTGCGGTTCAGTTCCAGCACGCCGACTTCAATCAGCGGGTAATCGCCGTGCGGCCATACTTTGGTCAGATCAAACGGGTTGTACGGCACCTGCGAGGCTTCGGCTTCCGGCATGATCTGCACGTAGAATTTCCAGCGGGGGAAGTTGCCCTGTTCAATGGCGTTGTACAGGTCGCGTTGAGAGCTTTCGCGATCGTCCGCCACCAGGCGTTTCGCTTCGTCATCCATCAGGTTGGCGATGCCCTGCTGCGATTTCAGATGGAATTTCACCCAGAAACGTTCGTTGTCGCTGTTGATAAAAGCTGGAATGTGTGGCTACCGAAACCGTGCATAGTACGGTAAGAGAAAGGCAAACCCCGGTCGCTAAAGTCGATAGTCAACTGGTGCAGCGATTCCGGCTGATGGGAGAAAAAGTCCCATTTGTAGGTCGGATTGCGCAGGTTGGTGCGTGGGTCGCGCTTCACGACATGGTTCAGATCCGGGAATTTCAGCGGATCGCGCAGATAGAAAACGGGCGTGTTGTTACCCACCAGATCCCAGTTGCCCTCTTCAGTGTAAAACTTGATCGCAAACCCGCGAATATCGCGCTCGGCATCCGCCGCGCCGCGCTCTCCCGCCACGGTGGAAAAACCGCAGGAACAGATCCGTTTTTTTACCGGGCTCCGAAAAGATTTTTGCGCGAGTGTAACGTGAAATATCGTGCGTGACGGTGAAGGTGCCGTACGCGCCTGAGCCTTTGGCATGCATACGGCGTTCAGGGATCACTTCACGATCGAAGTGGGCCAGTTTTTCCAGGAACCAGATGTCCTGTAGCAGCATGGGGCCGCGCGGGCCTGCGGTTGCAACGTTGTTATTATGGGCGACAGGCATGCCTGCTGCGGTGGTGAGTCCTTTTTGCTCATCTTTATCTCCCGACGATCGTTAGAAAAATGTTTAATTTCCGTTTAATTTCGGAAACTAATGTAGAAAATATTTGTGAATGAAATATTGATCTCGGGCAATGACTGCTGCGCTAACCGCCTCTTCTTGTAACGTTTAATAAACCTGAAAGGTAGTGTTTAGTTACAATATGTTATTAGATCGCTTTTTTAGCTCATTGATTCTGTTGCGCCTGGCAGTACAATCCTGCGGTTTTGGGGTCTTTTGTTTATTTCTTTGCTGGAAAGGGGTAAAAATGAAAAAAAGCATTTTATTAGGCGTTGCCGGACTGTTGTTCGCTTCTGCATCGGCGAATGCGATGAGCATTAGCGGCCAGGCGGGTAAAGATTACACCAACGTTGGCGTAGGTTTCGGTACTGAATCCACCGGGCTGGCGTTGAGCGGCAACTGGATGCATAACGACGACGACGGCGACGCTGCTGGCGTGGGGCTCGGCCTGAATATTCCGCTTGGGCCGCTGCTGGCAACGGTTGGTGGGAAAGGCGTTTATACCAATCCGAACGACGGCGATGAAGGCTATGCGGCGGCGGTAGGCGGCGGGTTACAGTGGAAAATCGGCGACAGCTTCCGTCTGTTTGGCGAGTATTACTACTCTCCAGATTCACTGTCCAGCGGCATCGACAGCTATGAAAGAAGCCAATGCCGGAGCGCGCTTTACCATTATGCGTCCGCTGAGCATTGAAGCGGGCTATCGCTATCTGAACCTGGCGGGTAAAGACGGCAACCGTGACAACGCGATTGGCCGATGGCCCGTACGTCGGCGTTAACGCCAGCTTCTGATTTTCGGGCGCGGCATCCGTCGCGCCGTTTCCTGTATGCTATCGCTTTCTTTCCCGGTTCGTTTCCTCTGAGTTTCTTACTCCGCCCCAGCGGGCTTTGCGTTATAGTGTTTTCATCATAGAAGCAGGAGAACACGATGTTAAACGTGGAGATGTTATCCACCGGGGATGAAGTGTTGCACGGGCAAATCGTCGACACGAATGCCGCCTGGCTGGCCGATTTTTTCTTTAATCAGGGGGTTGCCGTTATCACGCCGAAATACGGTGGGAGATAATCTGGATGCGCTGGTCGCCATTTTACGCGAACGTAGCGAACATGCTGACGTGCTGATTGTGAATGGCGGTCTGGGGCCGACCAGCGATGATTTAAGCGCGCTGGCCGCCGCCACGGCGAAAGGTGAAGGTCTGGTGCTTCATGACGCGTGGCTGGGCTGAGATGGAGCGTTTTTTCCATGAGCGTGGACGGGTTATGGCGCCGAGTAACCGCAAGCAGGCAGAACTGCCCGCCAGCGCCGAGTTTATTAATAACCCGGTTGGCACCGCCTGTGGGTTTGCGGTGAAGCTAAATCGCTGCCTGATGTTCTTTACCCCGGGCGTTCCGTCTGAATTTAAGGTGATGGTCGAGCATGAAATTATGCCGCGTCTGCGTGCGCGTTTTGCGCTTCCTGAACCGCCGGTTTGTCTGGCGACTCACCACGTTTGGACGTTCGGAAAGCGATCTGGCGCAGAGCCTCGATTCGCTGCCGCTACCGGCGGGCGTGACGATGGGATATCGCTCTTCAATGCCGATTATTGAACTGAAACTCACCGGCTCGGATGCGCAGCGGGACGCGATGCTGGCGCTATGGCCGGAGGTGAAGCGGGTGGCAGGGCAGAACCTGATTTTTGAAGGGACGGAAGGACTGCCTGCGCAAATCGCCCGTTGTTTGCAGACGCGCCAGCTCAGCCTGACGCTCAGCGAACAGTTCACCAGCGGGCTGCTGGCTTTGCAGCTTTCCCGTGCGAATGCGCCGATTCTTGCCAGCGAAGTGGTGCCTTCCCAGGAAGAGACGCTGGCTCAGACCGCGCACTGGACGACAGAGCGACGGAGCAACCACTACGCCGGACTGGCGCTGGCGGTATCCGGGCTGGAAAACGATCACCTTAATTTCGCGCTGGCGACGCCGGATGGGACATTTGCCCTGCGCGTGCATTTCAGCGCCAGCCGCTACAGTCTGGCGGTGCGGCAGGAAGTTTGCGCCATGGATGGCGCTGAATATGGTGCGTCGGTGGTTAAACGGTCAGGATATTGCCAGTGAACATGGCTGGATTGAGGTGGTGGAGTCGTTAACCCTGTAGCCTGATGGCGCTGCGCTTATCGGGCCTGCCGTGGTTTGCAGGCCCGATAAGACGTTAACGCGCTTAACCTAATGCCTGGGCAAGCAGGGTAATCGGATGTTTCGCAGCGTTTGCTTGTCGACATCTCAATTTGCCACTTACAGGTTTCACAGTCCGGTCACCACAATATCCGCGCCGCTCTCTTCAATCTGGCGGAACAGCGGGGCGCCGATGGATTGCGAGGTGGGGTAGTTTTCCTTTTTAAAACCGTAGGTTCCGGCAATCCCACAGCACTGGGAGTCCAGCACGGTCAGTTCCAGACCTGGGATCTGGCGCAGCAACTCCAGCGTATAGAGCGTCCAGCCCATCTTCTCCATATGGCACGGCGTATGGTAAACCACCTTCAGCGGTAATTTTTTTCAGCGGCAGCGTCTGGCCTGCATCGATCTTACGCCACAGCCAACGGGTCGCGAGTTCGATATGCTCACGCAGCCCGCTGTTATCCACGTCCAGCACTTCCGGGTATTCATCACGCAGGGCAAAGGTGCAGGTTGATGAGGTTGCGATAACCGGAATGCCTTTTACGCCAATCGCTTCTCTGAGCGACGCCACATTGCTCACCGCCTGCTTGCGCGCTTTATCGGTAAAACCGTTGGCGATCAGCGGCACGCCGCAACACTTCTCTTTACTTAACAACTGCACGCCGGTGCCCATTGCGTTTAGGACGTTAATTAAATCCTTACCGAGCTGCGGATGGTTGTAATTGACGAAGCAGCCGTGGAAGAAGGCGACCTGATCTTTGTACTGCGCCTGCTGTGCCGCAACGCTGCGATACCAGCGGCGGAAGGTGCCGAAGGAGTATTTCGGCAGCGTACGGCGATGGTCGATCTTCAACGCATAGTCGAGCAACTGACGAACCGGTTTCAGCGACGTCGCGGTATTGACGACCGGGGCGAACGGCGTAGAGACGCTGCCCATTAAATCGGTGTGGCTTAAGATAAAGTTGCGCAGCGACGGGCGCGAAGTGTCATATCTGGCGCGCGCACGCTGGATGATATCGCCAATTTTAACGTCTGACGGGCAGGCCACTTCGCAGCGTTTGCAGTTAATGCAGTATTTCAGCGCATCGTCGTACAGCGCGCCGTCTTTCAGGCGCAGGCGCTCGCCGTCCGGCCCTGCCTGTTTGGGGGCCCGGATAGCCAGGATTCACCCGGCTGACCGGGCAGGCGGTGGTGCACACCGTGCATTTGATACAACTCTCGAAACTCGTATCGCTCATTGCTGACCTCCTGCACGTTCTGCAATGTGACGTGCGGCGTGTAAGGCGCTGACTGCGCATACGCCGCCTCCGCATCCCTGGGCTATCGGATCGAATCCGCCGAGCACCGAGCCGATGGCAAACAGATTTTCTACGGTCTGCCCCGCCAGTGAGGGGCGCAGCGCATCATCGGTCGTGACGCCAAACTGCTGCCAGGGTTTGCGCATCAAAGAAATCACGCTGATACCATTCGGCGCGGGTGGCCGTTTGCTGAACGTCCAGTCCCATAATGGGTTCGCGAATACCGTCGCGTTCGGCGACCAGGCCGCTGCTGAAGAAGCTGCCGCTGGCGAGTACCGCAAAGCGCGGGCGCAGAGGAATGTCGGCATGGTTGCGGGTCCAGACTTCGCTCACGACGCCGTTACGGCAGGTCACTTTTTTCACCTCGTCGCCCGGCATCCAGATCCCGCCCTGACGAACAAACTGGCGCTGCAACGCGATTGTGCAGGCGAATGCCCGGCACAGAAGGCGGCAGCGTCGGCAGCAAATTCAGCGAGCAGGGCAGGCGTTCATTGAGCCAGCGCCAGAGGCTGTCATCCGCCAGGCCGAAACAGGCGGGCATGATGATCATGTCGCAGGTTTTTGCTATCGGTAAGAGCGCGTCGTGGAGCAACGGCCATTTTTCTTCGTTATCGGAGCAAACGCGCAATATTCACCGCACGAAACTCCGTCGGGGTTATCGCGTAATACGTCCAGCTCAGGCAGGTCGATCTCTGCCGTCTCTACCGTGAGATGGTGCTGACGCAGCGACGCCGCCGCGAGGTGCGCCTGAAAGTCCAGTAAACCGCTGATGCCGACGACGCAAATGCGTTGCGCGGCCAGCGGCCAGACGGGCACTTCTGGCGAGCTTAGCCAGGTGGCGCGCAATGTTCCCAACGGCGTGACACGCAGATGCGACTGTTGTACATCGCCCTGTAAATGCGCGCCAGACGCTTCCAGCAACGCTTGCGCCTGCTGCGCCAGTTCCAGAACGGTTGACGCGCCAATTGTGGTGTAAGGGTGCGTCGGCGCTTGTTCGCGTAACGCATTCAGACCTTCAGTGATATTTGTGACGGGCTGACCGTCCGGCAGGGTGCTGAGTAGATCCAGTGAGCCGGAGGAGAAGTGCAGCGCGCTTTTGGCCGCGAGTGACGATCGCACAGCGCAAACCGGTGTTTTTGCAATTCCAGGCCACACAGTAATCCGGCGAGACCGCCACCCATAATGACCGTATCAAATTCATCCTGGTGCTCCTTCTCCAGACCGCACAATCCCTGATAAACCCAGCGCGTGAACTCGCTTTCGCGCAGCGCGTCTCCCCAGGCGACAGGCTGTACGCCTTTCCAGCGTTCATTAAGGAACGCAGAAAGCTGAGTGATGGACTGGGCGGCGGTAGTGACATTAAAACGTTGCAGCAGCCCGGCGGCGCGGCAGGCGCACAGTTCTCCCTGACATGTGCCCATGCCTACGCGGGTACGGCGGCGCAGATCCAGCAGGCTGTTGACGGTTAAATTTTCGACGGCGTACTGCACTTCGCCTGCGGTGACCGCTTCGCATTCACAGACCAGGCTGCGGTGCTGGCGACCTTCGCTGAGCCAGGCCGGAGTACGATCCGCCGTGACGATAGACGGCGGAACCGCGTAGCGGGGCGGGCAGCGAGATCACGCGTTTAAGCGTGTTTTCCGTGGGTTCCTGCGAGCCGGGAAGGGCGGTTTGCGCGGTGACGCAGGGGCGAGTGTTGCCCAGTTTTCGGCATACCGCGTCGGTTGCCCATTCCGCCATCAGGCGGTAGGTCATCAGCTTACCGCCCGTAATGGTGATAAACCCGTCCCAGCCCGTCGCGTGCAGCATGGTCAAACAGCACAATGCCGCGGCTGACATTACGACCGCTCGGATCGTCATCGCTGGCGACCAGCGGACGCACGCCCGAGTAGGCGCGCAAAATGCGCGTTTTCGCCATCACCGGCGCCAGTTTTTCCCCTTCACGCAGCAGAATATCAACCTCTTCCGCAGTGACGCGGTTGCTGTCGATCTCGTTGTAATCAATGTGGGTCGACGTAGTGCCGATGAGCGAGATGGTATCGCCGGGCACCAGAATATCGGCGTCGGACGGCTTGCGGCAGCGGTTAATCACATGCTGGTTAATGCGATGATCCATAATCAGCAGCGACCCCTTTCGCCGGGAACATGCGGATGCTCAGATCGGCGTATTCCGCAATGCGCTGACCCAGATACCTGCGGCATTCACCACGACCGGCGCATGCAGCGATTGGCTTTCCCCTGTGAGATGGTTATGCACGTTCACACCGCAAATGGTCGCGCCTTCGCGAATAAGTCCGGTGACTTCATGCGCCGTTAAAATGATTGCGCCATGTTCTCTGGCATCCAGCATATTCGCGGCGGTCAGCCGGAAGGGATCGACAGTGCCGTCAGGCACTTTCACCGCGCCAATCAACTGCGGATTGACGGCCGGTTCGATCAGCCGCGCCTGTTGCGGATCAATCGCTTCGGCGCGAATGCCCGCCTCTTCGCAGGCGCGAATAAAGGTGGCCTGGAAGGATAATTCGTCTTCCGGCAAGGTAATGAACAGACCGTCCGTTGGCTCAACGCAGTGGCGGGCGATCCGTTTCAGAATCTGGTTTTCGCTGATGCATTCGCGGGCAGACTCCGCGTCGGTAACGGCATAGCGTGCGCCGCTATGCAGCAGGCCGTGGTTACGGCCGGTTGCGCCGGTCGCGATATCGTGGCGCTCAACTAAGATAACGCGCAATCCGCGTAGCGCACAGTCTCGGGCGATCCCTGCGCCTGTGGCTCCCCCACCAATGATAATCACGTCACTTGTTTGCGAGTCGCGAGTTTTCATGGTTATCCCTCACAGTTCGTTTTTTATCATTTAGCCACATAAAAAACATGGTTTGTTTGATTTCGCGCATAATCGCTCATGATTCGAAAATGAAACGTGATTTCGTGCGCTTTTCTGAACATTTGTCATAAATGTGTAACAATCTGTGCTGTAATTCACATTAACGACAGGTATCTTTACTTAACATCGCGCCCACACTGGGAGCAGCGAGGTTGGTTAGTTAAACGAACTGCGGTGTTTACCTCTAATAAGACACGGCCACGGAGGCTACATATGTTAAGTATTTTTAAACCTGCGCAACATAAAACGCGCTTGCCAGCAGCGGAGATTGATCCGACATATCGTCGGCTGCGCTGGCAGATTTTCCTGGGGATTTTCTTTGGTTATGCCGCTTACTATCTGGTGCGTAAGAACTTTGCGCTGGCGATGCCTTACCTGGTAGAGCAGGGATTTTCGCGCGGCGATCTGGGTTTTGCGCTGTCCGGGATCTCCATCGCCTATGGTTTTTTCGAAATTTATCATGGGGTCGGTCTCCGACCGCTCGAATCCGCGCGTTTTCCTGCCCGCAGGGTTGATTCTGGCGGCGGCCGTGATGTTGTTTATGGGCTTTGTGCCGTGGGCCACGTCCAGCATTGCCGTGATGTTCGTGCTGCTGTTCCTCTGCGGCTGGTTCCAGGGAATGGGGTGGCCGCCGTGCGGTCGTACAATGGTGCACTGGTGGTCACAGAAAGAACGTGGCGGTATCGTCTCCGTCTGGAACTGCGCGCATAACGTTGGCGGCGGTATTCCTCCGCTGCTGTTCCTGCTGGGGATGGCCTGGTTTAATGACTGGAAAGCCGCGCTCTACATGCCGGCGTTTGGTGCGATCCTGGTGGCGATTTTCGCTTTCGCGCTGATGCGCGATACGCCGCAGTCCTGCGGTCTGCCGCCGATTGAAGAGTACAAAAACGACTACCCGGATGATTACAACGAAAAAGCGGAAGAAGAGCTGACTGCAAAACAGATCTTTATGCAGTACGTGCTGCCGAACAAACTGTTGTGGTACATCGCGATTGCTAACGTGTTCGTTTACCTGCTGCGTTACGGCATCCTCGACTGGTCGCCGACCTACCTGAGAGAAGTGAAACACTTTGCGCTGGATAAATCGTCCTGGGCGTATTTCTTGTACGAATATGCCGGTATCCCGGGTACGCTGCTGTGCGGCTGGATGTCGGATAAAGTGTTCCGTGGCAACCGTGGCGCAACGGGCGTGTTCTTTATGACGCTGGTGACCATTGCCACAGTTGTTTACTGGCTGAACCCTCCAGGAAATCCGACCGTGGATATGGCCTGTATGATCGTTATCGGCTTCCTGATTTATGGCCCGGTCATGCTGATTGGTCTGCACGCGCTGGAACTGGCGCCGAAAAAAGCGGCAGGTACGGCGGCGGGCTTCACCGGCCTGTTTGGTTATCTCGGCGGTTCCGTCGCGGCGAGCGCTATTGTCGGCTATACCGTTGACTTCTTCGGCTGGGGACGGCGGCTTCATGGTGATGATCGGCGGCAGCGTTCTGGCGGTTATCCTGCTGATTATCGTGATGATTGGCGAAAAACGCCACCATGAAGAGCTGATGTTGAAACGCAACGGAGCTTAAGTGAATGAAGACGACACTGAAAAATCTCAGCGTGGCATTGATGCTGGCGGGTGTGGTCGTGAGCAGCGCGGCAATCGCTGCGGATAAAATCGTGATTGCGCACCGTGGCGCCAGCGGCTATCTGCCGGAGCACACACTGCCAGCGAAAGCGATGGCGTATGCGCAGGGCGCCGATTATCTGGAGCAGGATTTGGTGATGACGAAGGACGACCATCTGGTCGTCCTGCATGACCACTACCTTGACCGGGTTACCGACGTTGCCGAACGTTTTCCTAATCGCGCCCGCAAGGACGGGCGTTACTACGCCATTGATTTCACACTGGATGAAATTAAATCCCTGAAGTTCACCGAAGGTTTTGATATTGAGAACGGCAAGAAAGTACAGACTTACCCTGGCCGTTTCCCGATGGGAAAATCAGATTTCCGCGTGCATACCTTTGAGGAAGAGATTGAGTTTGTTCAGGGGCTGAATCATTCGACCGGAAAAAATATCGGTATTTATCCAGAAATCAAAGCGCCGTGGTTCCATCATCAGGAAGGGAAGGATATTGCGGCTAAGACGCTGGATGTGCTGAAAAAGTATGGTTATACCGGTAAAAAAGATAACGTTTATTTGCAGTGTTTCGATGCCGCGGAGCTGAAGCGCATTAAGAATGAGCTGGAACCGAAGAGGGGGATGGATCTCAATCTGGTGCAGTTGATTGCGTATACCGACTGGAATGAAACTCAGCAAAAACAGCCGGACGGCAGTTGGGTTAACTATAACTACGACTGGATGTTCAAGCCTGGCGCGATGAAAGAAATCGCCAGCTATGCTGACGGGATTGGCCCGGACTACCATATGCTGATTGATGAAAAATCGAAGGTCGGGCATATCACGCTGACCGGCATGGTGAAAGAGGCGCAGCAGAACAAGATGGTGGTACACCCTTACACCGTACGCGCCGATCAGCTTCCTGACTACGCCACGGATGTTAATCAGCTTTATGACATCCTGTATAACAAGGCGGGGGTGGATGGATTGTTCACCGATTTCCCGGATAAAGCGGTGGTGTTTTTGAAGGATAAGCACTAAAAAGCCGGGTGGCGGCTTCGCCTTACCCGGCCTGTGAACTGCGGTTTTGTAGGTCGGGTAAGCGTAAGCGCCACCCGACAAGGCTACATCTCTATCTCAATATCGCCTTTTGCCCTGCAACAGCAGGGCAAAATTTCCCCTTCGCTGATAAAAGCCAGCGGTTCGGTCAGCCAGTCAACCTGGCCTGCGACCAGACGGCAGCGGCAGGAGCCGCAATAGCCCGCACGACACTGGTACTCCACTTCAACCTGATGCGCCTCAAGCGCCACCAGCAGAGAAGGGTGTTCTTCCCGACACAGCACTTCGGTGCCGGAAAGACGTAGCGTCACGCGTCCCATCAGAGCTGGAAGTTACTCAGATCGTCGGTATCAACTTCCGAGTCAATCTGGCCGACCAGGTAAGAACTGACTTCCACTTCCTGCGGCGCCACCTGGACGTTATCGGAAACCAGCCAGGTGTTGATCCACGGGATCGGGTTGGAGCGCGTCTGGAACGGCAGCTCCAGGCCGACCGCCTGCATACGGATATTGGTGATGTACTCGACGTACTGGCACAGAATATCTTTGTTCAGGCCGATCATGGAACCGTCGCGGAACAGGTAATCCGCCCACTCTTTTTCTTGCTGCGCGGCCTGTACAAACAGGTCATAGCACGCCTGCTTGCTCTCTTCGGCAATTTCCGCCATTTCTGGATCGTCTATGCCGCTACGCAGCAGGTTCAGCATATGCTGCGTGCCGGTCAGGTGCAGCGCTTCGTCGCGGGCAATCAGACGGATGATTTTGGCGTTACCTTCCATCAGCTTACGTTCCGCGAAAGCGAAGGAGCAGGCGAAGCTGACGTAGAAACGAATCGCTTCCAGCGCGTTAACGCTCATCAGGCACAGGTAGAGCTGTTTTTTCAGCGCACGCAGGTTCACGGTGACGGTTTTGCCGTTCACGTTGTGCGTACCTTCCCCCAGCAGATGCCAGTAGCTGGTCATTTCAATCAGCTCATCGTAGTAGTGAGAAATGCCTTCCGCGCGCTTCTGAATTTGTTCGTTGGTGACGATGTCGTCAAATACCACCGCCGGATCGTTAACGATGTTGCGGATGATATGGGTATACGAGCGCGAGTGGATCGTCTCAGAAAACGCCCAGGTTTCTACCCAGGTTTCCAGTTCCGGGATGGAGATCAGCGGCAGTAATGCCACGTTCGGGCTACGTCCCTGAATGGAGTCCAGCAGCGTCTGGTACTTCAGGTTGCTGATGAAAATATGTTTTTCGTGTTCCGGCAATGACTGGAAATCGATACGATCGCGTGAAACGTCAACTTCTTCCGGCGCCAGAAGAAGGAGAGTTGTTTTTCGATCAGTTTTTCGAAGATGTCATATTTTTTGCTGGTCGTAGCGTGCCACGTTGACCGGCTGGCCAAAGAACATCGGCTCTTTGAGTTGGTCGTTTTCGTCTGTGAAAAAGTGGTGTATGCCATTGAAGTGAGTCCTGTTGAGATTGTATCGCCCGGCGGCACTTCGTTTGCCGGGCCTACAAAACCGTAGGCCGGGTAAGCGTAGCGCTACCCGGCAAAAATAACTTAGATCTTACATGCGCCGCTTTCGCAGCCATCGTCCTGAATAGACGGCACCAGATCGTCCTGCGCATCTTCCGCACCGTCACGGGTGTTGTGATAGTACAGGGTTTTCACGCCAAATTTATAGGCGGTGAGCAGATCTTTCAGCAATTGCTGCATCGGTACTTTACCCGACGGGAAGCGCGTCGGATCGTAGTTGGTGTTGGCTGAAATCGCCTGGTCGATGAATTTCTGCATGATACCGACCAGTTGCAGGTAGCCGTCGTTGCTCGGCATTTCCCACAGCAGCTCATAGCGGTCTTTCAGCCCTTCGTAATCCGGCACCACCCTGGCGCAGTACGCCATCTTTCCGACGCTTTGATGCTGACATGGCCGCGCGGCGGTTCAATACCGTTAGTGGCGTTGGAGATCTGCGAAGAGGTCTCAGACGGCATCAGGGCGGAAAGCGTGGAGTTACGCAGACCGTGCGTTTTGATGGACTCACGAAGCGCTTCCCAGTTGTAGTGCCAGCGCTTCGTTGGCGATCGCATCCAGATCTTTTTTGTAGGTGTCGATCGGCAGAATGCCCTGAGCGTAAGTGGTTTCATTAAACCACGGGCATGCGCCTTGCTCTTTCGCCAGCTCGTTAGAGGCCTTCAGCAGATAGTACTGAATGGCTTCAAACGTTTTGTGCGTCAGGTTGTTCGCGCTGCCGTCAGAGTAACGCACGCCGTGTTTCGCCAGATAGTAAGCGTAGTTAATCACGCCGATACCCAGCGTACGGCGGCCCATTGCGCCGCGTTTAGCCGCCGGAATAGGGTAATCCTGGTAATCCAGCAGCGCATCCAGCGCGCGTACCGCCAGCACCGCCAGCTCTTCCAGTTCTTCCAGGCTGTTAATTGCGCCCAGGTTGAAGGCGGAAAGCGTACACAGCGCGATTTCACCGTTTTCGTCGTTAACGTCCATCAGCGGTTTGGTCGGCAGGGCGATTTCCAGGCACAGGTTGGACTGGCGTACCGGCGCAACCTGCGCATCAAACGGGCTGTGGGTGTTGCAGTGATCCACGTTCTGAATGTAGATACGGCCAGTTGATGCGCGTTCCTGCATCATCAGCGAGAACAGATCCACGGCTTTCACGCGCTGCTTACGAATGCTGTCGTCTTTTTCGTATTTGGTGTACAGACGCTCGAACTCGTCCTGATCGGCGAAGAAAGCGTCGTACAGACCCGGAACGTCGGACGGGCTGAACAGGGTGATGTCTTCACCTTTCAGCAGGCGGGTGTACATCAGCTTGTTGATCTGTACGCCGTAGTCCATGTGACGCACGCGGTTGCCTTCCACGCCGCGGTTGTTCTTCAGTACCAGCAGGCTTTCCACTTCCAGATGCCACATCGGGTAGAACAGCGTCGCCGCACCGCCGCGCACGCCGCCCTGAGAGCAGGATTTCACCGCCGTCTGGAAGTGTTTGTAGAACGGAATACAGCCGGTGTGGAAGGCTTCGCCGCCGCGAATCGGGCTACCCAGCGCGCGAATACGACCGGCGTTGATGCCGATACCGGCACGCTGAGAAACATATTTCACGATCGCGCTGGAGGTGGCGTTAATGGAGTCCAGGCTGTCGCCGCACTCGATCAGCACGCAGGAACTGAACTGACGAGTCGGGGTGCGCACGCCGGACATGATTGGCGTCGGCAGAGAAATTTTGAATGTAGAAACCGCATCGTAGAAACGTTTCACGTAGTCGAGGCGGGTTTCACGCGGATAGTTAGAGAACAGGCAAGCGGCAACCAGAATATAAAGGAACTGCGCGCTTTCATAAATCTCGCCGGTTACACGGTTCTGTACCAGGTATTTACCTTCCAGCTGCTTAACGGCAGCGTAGGAGAAGGTCATATCACGGTCGTGTACGATGAACGAATCCATCTGCTTGAACTCTTCTTCCGTGTAGTCTTCCAGCAGATGATTGTCGTATTTACCCAGCTCAACCATTTTCACCACATGATCGTAAAGCGCTGGCGGTTCGAACTCGCCGTAAGCCTTTTTACGCAGGTGGAAAATCGCCAGGCGCGCGGCCAGGTACTGATAATCCGGCGCATCGCGGGAGATCAGGTCGGCAGCGGCCTTAATGATGGTCTCATGGATATCGGACGTCTTGATACCGTCGTAGAACTGGATATGAGAACGCAGTTCAACCTGGGAGATGGATACGTTATTCAGTCCTTCTGCCGCCCAATCCAGAACTCGATGGATTTTGTCGAGATTGATGCGTTCAGTACGACCATCACGCTTTGTCACCAGCAGACTCTGATTCATGTGGGTTTTACCTGTCCGTGAAAGAAAAATATCCCCCGTTTATCCACAATGCCACGTTGTGACTAAGTCTGTGGATAAATACTATATATAGGGGGTAACTGATAAATGAAACGCTATATGGTGAGTATTCTAGTAGGGATTCTTTTCAGTACAAGAGTTGATTTTGAGGTTAAATTGAGGTTGCCAAAAGGGTGATAATCGCTAAGTGCGCGTCTTATAAGGCCTGGAGGGCATGTCAATAATTCATAAAAAAAAATGAAAATTTGATCGAGTGCTGATTTCTTCATCTAAGGCAGGAAAAGTTCCTATGATCTGGCGCAAAAATTGCCCCGACGATCCTACTCAGGATTGGTAGGCGATGCGTAGGCCCGGCAAGCGCAGCGCCCCGGGCAAAAATTGCCGGATGGCGGCATAAACGCCTTATCCGGCCTACAGACGCAGTTAGTCAACTTGTGCGGTAGTGTGAACCATATAGTTAACATCAACGCCCGGCCCGAGCTTGAAGGTGTTGGTAATCGGGTTGTAGTGCAGTCCGGTCATGTGACGCTCTTTCAACACGGTCTGATCGACCCAGTTCAGCAACTCCGCAGGCTTAATAAATTTTTTCACATCGTGCGTGCCTTTCGGCACCATGCGTAAAATATACTCCGCCCCCCACCACCGCCATCAGCCACGACTTGCCGTTGCGATTAAGAGTCGAGAAAAAGACTTCACCGCCCGGTTTAACTAATTGCGCACAGGCCCTGACGACCGATTGCGGGTCCGGTACGTGCTCCAGCATCTCCATACAGGTCACGACGTCGTACTGGTGCGCATGTTTCGCCGCGTGCTCTTCAACCGTCTCCTGCACGTAATCAACCTGAATACCGCTTTCCAGCGCGTGCAGTTTCGCGACCTGCAAAGGCTCAAAGCCCATATCCAGGCCCGTTACCGTCGCACCTTCACGCGCCATGCTCTCAGCCAGAATGCCGCCGCCGCAGCCAACGTCGAGCACCTTTTTGCCGAACAGGCCGCCGGAACGCTCGGCAATGTAGCCCAGGCGCAGCGGGTTAATGCGGTGCAGAGGCTTAAATTCACCCTCAAGATCCCACCAGCGTGACGCGACAGCTTCAAATTTGGCGATTTCTTCGTGATCAACGTTATGCGTCACCGGGGGGTTTTTCGGCATTCATTTGGCGCTTTTACTCCTTATTTGGCAAGTCGCCTGAGTATATCAGCACGACGGGATGAATAAAGCCTCCGTAGAAGAACCATTCCATTTACCTGTCTCATTGCGATTGTGTTATAATTTGCGACCTTTGAAATCCGGGATACAGTAGAGGGATAGCGGTTAGATGAGCGACCTTGCGAGAGAAATTACACCGGTCAACATTGAGGAAGAGCTGAAGAGCTCTTATCTGGATTATGCGATGTCGGTCATTGTTGGCCGTGCGCTGCCGGATGTCCGAGATGGCCTGAAGCCGGTACACCGTCGCGTACTATACGCCATGAACGTATTGGGCAATGACTGGAATAAAGCCTATAAAAAATCTGCCGTGTTGTTGGTGACGTAATCGGTAAATACCATCCTCATGGTGATTCCGCGGTGTACGACACTATCGTCCGTATGGCGCAGCCTTTCTCGCTGCGTTACATGCTGGTGGATGGTCAGGGCAACTTTGGTTCTATCGACGGCGACTCTGCCGCGGCAATGCGTTATACGGAAATCCGTCTGGCGAAGATTGCCCATGAACTGATGGCCGATCTCGAAAAAGAGACGGTGGATTTCGTTGACAACTATGACGGCACGGAAAAAATTCCTGACGTCATGCCGACCAAAATTCCTAACCTGCTGGTAAACGGCTCGTCCGGCATCGCGGTAGGTATGGCCACCAACATCCCGCCGCACAACCTGAAGGAAGTGATCAACGGTTGCCTGGCGTATATCGATGATGAAGACATCAGCATTGAAGGGCTGATGGAACACATTCCTGGCCCGGACTTCCCGACCGCCGCGATCATCAACGGTCGTCGCGGTATTGAAGAAGCCTATCGTACCGGTCGCGGAAAAGTGTACATTCGCGCTCGCGCGGAAGTGGAAGCCGATGCGAAAACCGGCCGCGAAACCATCATCGTTCATGAAATTCCGTACCAGGTGAACAAAGCGCGCCTGATCGAAAAAATCGCTGAACTGGTGAAAGACAAACGCGTTGAAGGCATCAGCGCGCTGCGCGACGAGTCTGATAAAGACGGGATGCGCATCGTGATTGAAGTGAAACGCGATGCCGTCGGGGAAAGTGGTGCTTAACAACCTTTATTCCCAGACCCAGTTGCAGGTTTCTTTCGGTATCAACATGGTTGCGCTGCACCACGGCCAGCCGAAGATCATGAACCTGAAAGAGATCATTTCCGCGTTCGTGCGTCACCGCCGCGAAGTGGTGACGCGCCGTACTATTTTCGAACTGCGTAAAGCCCGCGATCGCGCGCATATCCTTGAAGCGCTGGCGATTGCGCTGGCGAACATCGATCCGATCATCGAGATGATCCGCCGTGCGCCAACGCCGGCAGAGGCAAAAGCGGCGTTAATCTCCCGTTCATGGGATCTGGGCAACGTGGCGTCTATGCTGGAACGCGCCGGTGATGATGCTGCCCGTCCTGAGTGGCTGGAGCCGGAATTTGGCGTGCGTGATGGTCAGTATTACCTGACTGAACAACAGGCACAGGCGATTCTGGATCTGCGCTTGCAGAAACTGACCGGCCTTGAGCATGAAAAACTGCTCGACGAGTACAAAGAGCTGCTGGAACAGATTGCAGAACTGCTGCACATTCTGGGCAGCGCCGATCGTCTGATGGAAGTGATTCGCGAAGAGATGGAACTGATCCGCGATCAGTTTGGCGATGAGCGTCGCACTGAAATCACCGCTAACAGCGCCGATATTAATATCGAAGATCTGATCAGCCAGGAAGATGTGGTTGTAACGCTGTCTCACCAGGGTTACGTCAAATATCAGCCGCTAACCGATTACGAAGCGCAACGTCGTGGCGGGAAAGGTAAATCTGCCGCGCGTATAAAAGAAGAAGACTTTATCGACCGTCTGCTGGTGGCTAACACCCACGACACGAATCCTCTGCTTCTCCAGCCGTGGCCGTCTGTACTGGATGAAGGTCTATCAGCTGCCGGAAGCGAGCCGTGGTGCGCGTGGCCGTCCGATTGTCAACCTGCTGCCGCTGGAAGCCGACGAACGTATCACCGCCATTCTGCCGGTTACGCGAGTACGAAGAGGGCGTTAACGTCTTTATGGCAACCGCCAGCGGTACGGTGAAGAAAACGGCGCTGACCGAGTTCAGCCGTCCGCGTTCCGCCGGTATCATCGCGGTGAACCTGAACGAAGGCGACGAGCTGATCGGCGTGGATCTGACCTCCGGTTCCGACGAAGTCATGCTGTTCTCCGCTGCCGGTAAAGTGGTGCGCTTCAAAGAAGATGCCGTTCGTGCGATGGGTCGTACCGCGACCGGCGTACGTGGCATCAAGCTGGCGGGCGAAGACAGCGTCGTTTCTCTGATTATTCCGCGTGGTGAAGGCGCTATCCTGACCGTGACGCAGAATGGTTACGGTAAACGTACGGCGGAAGGCGAATACCCAACCAAGTCTCGTGGCACGCAGGGCGTTATCTCCATTAAAGTCACCGAGCGCAACGGTTCCGTTGTTGGCGCGGTACAGGTGGATGATGCCGACCAGATCATGATGATCACCGATGCCGGTACGCTGGTTCGTACCCGCGTATCGGAAATCAGCGTCGTTGGCCGTAACACCCAGGGCGTAATCCTCATCCGCACGGCGGAAGATGAAAACGTGGTGGGTCTGCAACGTGTTGCTGAGCCAGTGGATGATGAGGAACTCGACTCCATCGACGGCAGCGTAGCGGAAGGGGACGAGGATATCGCCCCGGAAGCGGAAACCGATGACGATGCAACGGATGACGCTGACGAGTAATTCGGCGTTGTAAATCGTGTGTGAAAGGAGGCCATTGCGCCTCCTTTTTTTTTGCCAGATGGCGGCGTAAACGCCTTATCAGGCCGCCACCCGGCAAAGGCGCAAATCCTTAATTCATCCTTTCCACTATCATCGCAATACCCTGACCGCCGCCGATGCAGAGCGTGGCCAGCCCGAGCGTTTTATCGTGTGCAGAGAGGGCGTGCAGCAGCGTCACCAGAATACGCGCGCCGCTGGCGCCAATGGGGTGTCCCAGGGCGATAGCCCCACCGTTGACGTTCACCTTCTGCGGATCAAAACCGAGCGTCTTACCCACGGCAAGGAACTGTGCGGCAAACGCCTCGTTGGCTTCGATCAGATCGATATCCGAAAGTGTTAAACCGCTCAGTTGCAGCGCCTTCTGCGTGGCGGGAACCGGCCCCATCCCCATTAACGCCGGGGCGACGCCGCCGCTGGCGTAGGCTTTGATACGAGCCAGTGGGGTCAGGCCCGCCGCCAGCGCTGCGGATTCTTCCATCACTACCAGCGCTGCCGCGCCGTCATTGATCCCAGAGGCGTTTCCTGCCGTTACCGTACCCGCCTTGTCGAAAGCCGGGCGTAATGCTGCAAGACCTTCCGCCGTTGAATCGGCTTTCGGAAACTCGTCGCGCTCAAACACCACGGTTTTCTTACGGGATGTGACGCTAACCGGCACAATTTCGGCCTGGAATGCGCCGGAATCAATAGCGGCAACGGCTTTGCGCTGTGAGAGCAGCGCCAGCTCATCCTGCATCTCCCGGCTGATGCCGTATTCCCGGGCGACGTTTTCTGCCGTGATCCCCATATGGTAGCCGTGAGTGGCGCAGATCAGACCGTCGCGCAGGATCACATCGGAGAGCTGTCCGTCGCCAAGGCGATAGCCCCAGCGGGCTTTGGCATCCAGCAGATACGGCGCCTGGCTCATATTTTCCATACCGCCTGCGACAATCGCCTGTGCCTGTCCGGCCTGAATCGCCTGCGCGGCAAGCGCCACGCTTTTGAGGCCGGAGCCGCATACTTTGTTAACGGTAAAGCCGCAGACTGTCTCTGCGAGGCCGCTTTTGAGCAGTGCCTGACGCGCCGGGTTTTGCCCAAGACCAGCCTGTAGCACATTGCCCATAATCACTTCATCCACCCGTTGTGGGTCGAGCTGCGCGCGTTCAAGCGCCGCTTTAATCACGGTGGCGCCAAGGTCGATGGCGCTGGTGGTTGCCAGTGCGCCGTTAAAACTGCCGATTGCGGTACGCGCCGCGCTGACGATGACACAGTTTTTCATCTTCTGTTCCTTAAAAGTGCGTGGTTGCCGTCAGAAAAAGGTCAAACCGATGACAAAAATGATCCCGGAGAAGAGCAGGGCGGTGATGCAGTAGCCCATAATGTCGCGTACCCCGAGTCCGGCGATTGCCAGGGCGGGCAGCGCCCAGAATGGCTGCGCCATATTCATCCACTGCTCACCGTAGGCGATCGCCATGACTGACTTGCCGAGGTCCGCCCCCAGCGCCTGAGCCGCAGGCATGACGAATGGTCCCTGGATAACCCAGTGGCCGCCGCCTGATGGCACGGCAAAGTTAATCAGCGCAGAGCTGAAAAAGGTCATCACCGGGAAGGTGTCTTTGTTGGCGACGTTGATGAAGAATTCAGTGATAAGGCCACCGAGGCCGGAGTGTTCCATCATCAGTTGGATCCCGGCGTAGAAGGGGAACTGCACCAGAATACCGGCGGTACTGCGCGCTGCGGCGCTGATGGCGCGCATGTAGGCCATTGGCGTTTTGTGCAGCAGCAGACCGGCGATCATAAACATCAGATTGACGGTATTGATGGTGATGTTGAATCCCTTCTCGGCGAAGTAGAGCCCCAGATAAGCAATCCCTAATGCGCCAATGATCAGCGCGAGAATGCGGCTCTCTTCCAGTTTTTCCGACGGTGGCGCGTCAGCCGGCAATTTCTTCTGAAAATCGGCTTCTTCCAGCAGCAGCTTCGGATCGATGCTGACCACGTCGGAGGGTTTTGGCGTCATCATTCGGGTAATAAACGGCATCACCACGATGAGGCCGAGCGTGATGAAAATATTGAACCCGGTGAACAGGGTGTCGCTAACCGGAATCAACCCCGCGACGTGTTCTACCGGGTTGCCTGGCGTTGCGGCCAGCAGGGGCATAGAGCCAGAGAAGCCGCCGCCCCAAGTGAGAAAACCGATATAGGCGCAGGCGATAAGCAGCGGATAATCGGAACCCGGCACGCGACGGGCCACTTCACGGGCAAACATTGCGCCGACCACCAGACCAAAGCCCCAGTTGATCACGCAGGCGACCGAGCCAAAGAAGGTCACCAGCATGACGCCCTGGGCGGGCGTCTTAGCGGCTGAAGCGGCGGTACGCAGCAGGCTTTTAACCGGACCGGAACTGGCCAGGGCGTGGCCCGTCACGATAATCAGCGCCATTTGCATACCGAAAGCCAGCAGGTTCCAGAAGCCGTCGCCCCAGAACCTCACCATACTGACCGGCGTTTGCGGCGTCAGCCAGAGAGCGATCCCGAACGTCAGCAGGGTTAACAGCATTGCGAAGATCAGCGGATCAGGAAGCCAGCGGCTGACGACCCGCGTCATAAAGCGTGAAATACGCCCAATCATGCGTCACCTCTCTGAATGACCAGATCGGCCGCAACCTCAAAGTGCGCTTCAGTTTTTGCCCGCAGGGTTTCCAAATCACACCCTTCGGCGATTTCTGTCAGCCACATCTTGCCGTCGATAAAGCGAAATACAGCCAGTTCGGTAACCAGCATATGCACCGCGTGCTGGGCGGTGAGCGGCATGGTGCACTGGCGCAGAATTTTCGCCGAGCCGTCTTTCGCGCAATGTTCCATTGCAATGATCACTTTGCGCGCGCCGGTGACCAGATCCATTGCGCCCCCCATGCCGGGAACCATTTTGCCGGGAACCACCCAGTTGGCGAGGTTTGCCTGCTCATCCACCTGTAGCCCGCCGAGTACGCAGGCGTCAACATGGCCCCCGCGAATCAATGCGAACGACATGGCGCTGTCGAACATTGCCGCGCCGGGCAAAATGCCGCAGGGTTGACCGCCAGCGTTCACCAGATCCGGGTGGGCCGTCGTGACCGGCCCCAGTCCCAGAAAGCCGTTCTCAGATTGCAGGGTGATGTGAATGTCATCCGGCAGGTAGTTTGCGACCATCGTCGGCAAACCAATTCCCAGGTTAACCACGTCGCCATCATGCAGCTCTTGCGCCACGCGGCGCGCAATACGTTGTTTAGCATCCATTATTTGCTCTCCTGTGGAATAACGATGTGGTCGATAACGGCGCCAGGGGTGACAATCTGGTCAGGCAGTAGCTCGCCTGTTTCAACCATTTCGTCAGGCTCAACCAGGGTGATGTCTGCGGCGAGAGCAATGAGGGGGTTAAAATTACGGGCACTGAGCTGGTAGGTCAGGTTGCCAAGCGGGTCGGCGCAGTGGGCGCGAATAAGCGCCAGATCTGCACGCAGTGGACGCTCCAGCAACCAGGTTTTGCCATCGAGCTGAAGCGTTTGCTTTCCCTCTTCAACCACGGTGCCGACGCCTGTCGGGGTCAGAAAACCGCCCAGCCCGGCGCCGCCGCAGCGGATTTGTTCAATCAGGGTGCCTTGCGGAACCAGTTGAACCTCCATCTCTTTGGCAATCATTCGCCGACCCGTTTCCGGGTTGGTGCCGATATGGGAGGCGATGACCTTGCGCACCCGGCCATTTACAATAAGCGGGCCGATGCCGGTATCGACAAATGCGGTATCGTTGGCGATCAACGTCAGGTCCCTGACACCGGATTCAAGTAAGGCTTCAACAAGGCGGGGCGGGGTGCCTACCCCCATAAAACCGCCGACCATGATGGTCATGCCGTCACGAAAGAAGCCTGAGGCGTTCTGTAAGGTAATCAGTTTTGTTTTCATTATGTTTCCCTTTTGCATACTCCATTTTGGGTACGCAAAAGGAATAGCAAGCGGGATGCCAGGATTAATAAACCGAAAAGAGAAGGGTTAACCTGATGAATATAAAAATTAATTTTCACGGAAGGGGGATGAGAGGGCGTGAGGCGCTATGCAGAATTTTGCGCACTGTGCAAAATTATGCATAGCAACTTCTGGTATCAGAGGCCTGCCGGATCGATGCCGTACTCCTGCAATTTGTACATCAACGCGCGTCGGCTGATGCCCAGCATTAACGCGGTGCGCGTGCGGTTTCCCTCCTGCTGCTCCAGAACTTCCATAATGATTCGGCGTTCTTCGCGTTTAATCTCTTCTTTCAGGTTCCGTTCACCGGGTTGGGCTGGTTTTATTCCGCTGGCGTGACTCACCGACTGGCGGAACTGGGTAGGGAGGTCTTCGGCAAAAATCACCGCCCCGGTGTTCATCACCACCGCGCGCTCAATCACATTGGATAATTCGCGGATATTACCGGGCCACGGCCAGGCGGTGAGGAGTGACATGGCGGAAGGGTCGATTTCAATAATATCCCGCTGATTTTCTGAGCTGAATTTCTGCAAAAAGTGGTTGGCCAACAGGGGGATATCTTCCCGCCGCTCACGCAAAGGAGGAAGCGTCAGATGAATCACATTCAGCCGATAAAACAGATCTTCACGGAAGGTGCCTTCTTTCACCATTTCCTGCAAATTCCGGTTGGTGGCGGCGACAATGCGGATATCAACCTGAATGGTTTGATGCCCGCCAATGCGTTCAAACTCCCTCTCCTGGGAGGATTCGCAGCAGCTTAGCCTGTAACACCAGCGGCATTTCGCCTATTTCGTCCAGCAGCAGCGTTCCCTGATGAGCGCGCTCAAACAGCCCCTGACGTCGCGTTTGTGCGCCGGTAAACGCCCCTTTTTCGTGGCCGAACAGTTCGCTTTCCAGCAGTGATTCCGGCAGCGCCGCACAGTTAATCTTGATGAAGGGGCCGTTTGCCCGGCGTGAGTTATAGTGAATGGCGCGGGCGATCAACTCTTTTCCTGTGCCGCTTTCGCCGCTAATGAGCACGTTGGCCTGGGAAAGCGCGATTTTCGCGGTATCTTTGCAGATATCCATCATCCCCGGACTGTTGGTCAGGATATGTCCCCATTGCCAGCTGGTGCTCAGCGCCTGATGCAGGCTGCGGATCTCCTGTTTCATAGCCTGGAGCTGCAAGGCCCGCTGAATCAATAAGTTAAGTTCATCGAGGTCGAACGGTTTAATCACATAATCAAATGCGCCGCTGCGCAGTGCTTCTACGGCGGTTTCCACTTCAGCGTAGGCTGTCATCAGAATAATGGGAACCCGTGGATGCTGTGCGCGCATCACTTTCAGCGCTTCAATGCCGTTCATCTCCGGCATGCGGATGTCCATCAGCACCACGTCGGGCGGCGTGTCGGCAAAATGTTGCAGCGCTGTCTGACCGTTACTGGCGCACTGGGTTTCATGCCCTTGCAGCGAAAACGCGGTGGCGAGCATACGGCGAACATTATCTTCGTCATCAACGATGAGAATACGGTAGCGAGTTTTCATTCTGACGAGGTTTCCTGCGGGTTAATCGGTAAAATAAGGGTAAAGGTCGCGCCGCATCCGGGCATACTGGTAACGTATATGTCGCCCTGATGCGCATTGATGATGCGCTGACTTAACGCCAGCCCGAGGCCGGTTCCTGACGCTTTGGTGGTGAAGAACGGATCAAAGATTTTTTTCTGCAAAGCGACGTCAATACCGCAGCCATTATCTTCAATGGCGATCGCCAGATGCGTGGTCGTGTAGCGCCAGGTTCGGATACGAATTTCGCCGCGCGCGCCTATCGCCTGCACCGCGTTGATAAGCATGTTCAGGAGCACCTGTTTGAGCAGTTCGCGATCGGCGACGATCGTGGGCAATGCGGCGTTGAATTCCGTATTGAAGTTAATTCGCGCCTGCACCCCGGAAGTCTGCACCAGGATCAACGCCTCCTCGATCAGCGTATTAATGGATACCTGCTGCCACTGACTTTGTCGCGGTCGGGAGAAGTCCAATAGTTGCTGGATGACTTTATTAATAGAATCAATTTCTTTCAGTACGACGGACAGGTACTCCTGATGGACAGGCAGATTGATTTGCTGGCGAATAATCTGCACATAACCCCGGATGGCGGTGAGCGGGTTGCGCACTTCATGCGCCACGCCTGCCATCAGTTCACCCAGCGTGGCGAGTCTCTCCGTTTGCGCCAGACGGCGCTGCGCCTCTTTACGGGCGGTTAAATCGGAAAACATCACCAGTGCGCCAATCAACTCACCGTCAGCGTTATGAATACGACTGGTGGTGACGCTGAGTTCAATTGTCCGGTCACGCGCGGGGAAGCTGACTTCCTGAGCCAGATGTTCGGTGCCGTTCTCCAGAGTGTCAAGCACAGGGCTGGAAAAATGAGGATCGGCGAACAGCGTTGAGTAGGGGCGCCCGGCCAGTTCATGCAGCGTATAACCCGTGATGGTCTCTGCGGCAGGATTCATCGTGGTGACATTACCTTGTCTGTCGATTGCGATAACCCCATCGGCGGCGTTCTCAATAATCAGATCGTTCAGCGTCTTAGTTTCCCGCAGTGTCTGCGCCAGAGCGTTGACGCTGCGGCTGATTTGCCCCAGTTCACCGGGGAGATCGGGTAACTGGGCCGGCGTTTTCTGCGCAAGAGTAGGCAAGCCTTCAGTGATGATATCGATATTGGCGCTCAGGCGGCGTGAGAAGAGAATGATCAGTAACAGGCTGCTGATAAGCCCCGCCGCCAGAACGGCAATAATACGAACATCCATTTTCCAGGCCTGTCGGCGAATATCTTCGGTCAACTCATTCGCCCAGATATAACCAATGACCTCGCCATGCCGCGCTATCGGAATCATTGAGTTGAGGATATCGCCGCGCACCTGCCGGCCTGAAAATACCACCGGGGCGTTGGTACTCATGACCTCCCGGCCAGGATGGTCGGGAGCGATAGTGACCCCGACGTTGTTTTGATACAGTGCCGAAGGGGCGTAGGTGATAATGGCGTCCAGCGCCTTATTGTAATAGCCCGCGCCAATTCCCGGAAACGCGCGGGTGATACGCTCAGTGACCGGTGATAACTGCGCATTCAGCGCGCGGATACGCTCATCGCGCGGCAGATTTTCCTGCTGGTTGAAGCTGTCGCCCAGCGCTTCATCGAGTAGATGCACGACAGCCGATAATTTTTTCTCTTTTTCAGATAAGACCGCTGATCGGCCTTCGGTTTCTACGATATAACCAATAGAGAGCGTCGGCACGATGACCATCAGGATAGCCATCAGTATCATTTGATTGCGTAAGCGTCGCGGGTAAAGCCGTCTCAGGTAGCGCATGCTGACATCCGTGTGGTCTTTATCAGGCAAACGCCGATTATCGGGGGTTGAGGCGCAGGTTTCTCAGCGGTATATCATATTCCCGCAAAGAGAGGGCATTGCGACGTCGGGCATTTACCGCTACCTTAACCACACTCTATTTATCGCCTGAGGCGGAGCTTCGCCCCTTTGAAATACCTTGCTTCCTTTCGTACAACCCTGAAAGTTTCGCGCTACCTGTTCAGAGCGTTGGCGTTACTGATCTGGCTGCTGATCGCTTTTGCTTCGGTGTTTTACATCGTCAATGCGCTGCATCAGAGAGAGTCTGAAATCCGTCAGGAATTCAATCTCAGTTCCGACCAGGCGCAGCGCTATATTCAGCGCACGTCTGACGTAATGAAAGAACTCAAATACATTGCCGAGAATCGCTTAACGGCGGAAAACGGCGTGATGTCCAGCCGGGCGCGCGACGATAAAACCGTGGTGCCCAATTTTGAGCCGCTGTTTGCCGACTCCGACTGTGCGCCGATGGGGAATGCCTGGCGCGGGTCGCTGGAGTCGCTGGCCTGGTTTATGCGCTACTGGCGCGACAATTTTTCTGCGGCCTACGATCTGAATCGTGTTTTCCTGATTGGCAGCGACAATCTCTGTATGGCGAATTTCGGCCTGCGCGATATGCCGGTCGAACGTGATAATGCGCTGAAAACGCTGCATGAGCGCATTGTTAAGTACCGCAATGCCCCGCAGGAAGAGAGCGGGAATAACCTTTTCTGGATTAGCCAGGGGCCGCGCCCCGGCATCGGCTATTTTTATGCCCTGACGCCGGTTTATCTGGCCAACCGCTTGCAGGCGCTGCTGGGCGTCGAGCAGTCCATTCGGATGGAGAACTTTTTCACGCCGGGAAGTTTGCCTATGGGGGGTGACGATCCTCGATGAAAATGGTCATCCGCTGATTTCGCTGACCGGGCCGGAAAGCAACATCAGGCCGGAACCCCGCTGGATGCAGGAGCGCTCCCTGGTTTGGCTACACGCCAGGGTTCCGTGAGCTGGTTCTGAAGAAAAGTCTGCCGCCATCGTCGCTCAGCATTGTCTACTCCGTACCGGTCGACCTGGTGCTGGAGCATATTCGAATGCTGATTCTGAATGCCATTCTGCTGAATGTGCTGGTGGGCGTCGCCTTGTTCACGCTGGCGCGTATGTATGAACGGCGTATCTTTATTCCGGCGGAAAGCGATGCTCAGCGGCTGGAAGAGCATGAGCAGTTTAACCGGAAAATCGTCGCTTCCGCGCCGGTGGGGATCTGCATCCTGCGCACCATTGACGGGGTCAATATTCTCAGTAATGAACTGGCGCATACCTACCTCAATATGCTCACCCATGAGGACCGGCAAAGGCTGACGCAAATTATCTGTGGTCAGCAGGTTAACTTCGTCGATGTGTTGACCAGCAACAATACCAATCTGCAAATCAGCTTTGTCCATTCGCGCTATCGTAATGAAAACGTGGCGATTTGCGTGCTGGTGGATGTGAGCGCGCGCGTCAAAATGGAAGAGTCGTTGCAGGAGATGGCGCAGGCGGCGGAGCAGGCGAGCCAGTCCAAATCAATGTTCCTTGCGACCGTGAGCCACGAGCTGCGCACGCTGCTGTACGGGATTATCGGTAACCTCGATCTGCTGCAAACCAAAGCGCTGCCGAAGGGGGTCGACAGGCTGGTTACGGCGATGAACAACTCCTCCAGCCTGCTGCTGAAAATCATCAGCGATATTCTCGACTTCTCAAAAATCGAATCCGAGCAGTTGAAGATTGAACCGCGTGAGTTCTCGCCGCGTGAGGTGATGAACCATATTACGGCCAACTATTTACCGCTGGTGGTGAGAAAACAGCTTGGCCTGTACTGCTTTATTGAACCGGATGTACCGGTTGCGCTGAACGGCGACCCGATGCGTCTGCAACAGGTGATTTCTAACCTGCTGAGTAACGCCATCAAATTTACCGATACCGGTTGTATTGTGCTGCATGTGCAGTGTGATGGTGATTATCTCAGTATTCAGGTACGCGATACCGGCGTGGGGATTCCGGCGAAAGAGGTTGTGCGTTTGTTCGATCCTTTCTTCCAGGTGGGAACCGGCGTGCAGCGTAATTTCCAGGGAACCGGCCTGGGGCTGGCGATTTGTGAAAAACTGATCAGCATGATGGATGGGGATATCTCCGTCGATTCAGAGCCCGGGATGGGCAGCCAGTTTACGTTACGCATTCCACTTTATGGCGCGCAGTACCCGCAGAAAAAAGGCGTCGAAGGGCTGGCTCAAACGCGTTGCTGGCTGGCGGTACGCAACGCGTCGCTGTGTCATTTTATTGAGTCCAGCCTGGCGCGAAGCGGTGTCGATGTGCTTCGTTACGAAGGGCAAAAACCGGCGCCGGAGGATGTTCTGATTACGGATGATGTGCTGGAGCTGGCATGGCAGGGGCGTGCGGCGGTTGTTTTCAGTCGCCGCCATATTGGTATTCCGCAGGAAAGAGCGCCGGGCGAGTGGGTACACAGCGTGGCGTCGCCGCATGAATTGCCTGCGCTGCTGGCGCGGATTTACAGTATTGAGCTTGATAACGACGCGCTTGCAACGGCGCTGCCTGCGCCGGATAAAACCGACGCGACGAATGACGACATGATGATCCTCGTGGTGGACGATCATCCGATCAACCGTCGTTTGCTAGCCGATCAGTTGGGATCGCTGGGGTATCAATGCAAGACCGCGAATGATGGTGTCGATGCGTTGAACGTGCTGAGTAAAAACCATATTGATATCGTGCTGAGCGACGTCAACATGCCGAATATGGACGGCTACCGCCTGACGCAGCGTATTCGCCAGCTAGGGTTGACGCTGCCGGTGGTCGGCGTCACGGCTAACGCGCTGGCGGAAGAGAAACAGCGTTGTCTGGAGTCCGGTATGGATAGCTGCCTGTCCAAGCCGGTGACGTTAGATGTGCTTAAGCAGACGCTGGCGGTGTATGCGGAGCGGGTGAGAAAGACGCGGGCATAAAAAAGGCCGGATGGCGGTTTCGCCTTCTCCGGCCTACTGCAATCATCAACGTCGGCCTGATAAGCGCAACGCCATCAGGCACCTGACGTTTGATCAGTCTTTGTCCGCCGGGCTCAGCGTGACGGAAGAGAGGTAATTCAGCAGCGCGATATCGTTTTCGACGCCCAGCTTCATCATCGCCGATTTTTTCTGGCTACTGATGGTCTTAATACTGCGGTTCAGTTTCTTGGCGATTTCCGTCACCAGGAAACCTTCTGCGAACAGACGCAGGACTTCACTCTCTTTCGGGGACAGACGTTTGTCGCCATAACCGCCCGCGCTGATTTTCTCCAGCAGGCGGGAGACGCTTTCCGGGGTAAACTTCTTGCCCTTTTGCAGCGCGGCCAGCGCTTTAGGCAAGTCAGTCGGCGCGCCTTGTTTCAGCACAATCCCCTCAATGTCGAGATCCAGCACCGCGCTCAGAATTGCCGGGTTGTTGTTCATCGTCAGAACGATGATCGACAGGCTCGGGAAATGACGTTTAATGTATTTGATGAGGGTAATCCCGTCACCGTATTTATCTCCCGGCATGGAGAGGTCGGTAATCAACACATGCGCATCTAATTTAGGCAGGTTGTTGATCAGTCTCGATTTGTTCAAGTGATTTGCGAATACCGAACAGTACAATCGGATGGTCATCGGCAATAATTACGTTCATATTGTTCATGTATTGGGCTACCTTGCTACAGCAAGCTCTTGACGTAGCTGTCAATGTCGCTGATGTATTTTTCTATACCTGGAGCATCTTTCTCACGAATAAGATGTTCCAGCGTTTCACATAACTGCTTGCCGGGTACCAGATTAAGCATAGCAAACACGCCTTTCAGGCGGTGAGCTGTCTGCGCCAGCGCAGCGAAATCACTGGTCGCTGCCTCAGTATACAACCTCTTAACATCATCCGGTACTGTGTCTACAAAGAGCGCGTAATAACCGCTGGCATGAAGTTCGGCGTTTTCATCTCCGCCGAGGGGCGACTCTGGAATCTCTTCCTGCGCCAGTTGCTCTTCTATCAGTTGTAGTACAGCTTCCTGCATAGCGTTGCTCATATTAAAGTTGACGCGCAGTTGGCCAGGACCCATTTTCCGCACGCCTGACTCATCATCGCTTAAAAGCAAGCCGGAGGCAGTAAGATTAGACGGATTATCAGTTAAAAAGAGATCATATTCTTGACTTATTTGCCGATCATCCGGCGTGATGCAGGTGGCTCCCCAGTTTTCCAGCTGACGCAACACAATATTGCGCACGTCATTAGAGGTGACGTCAACCATTACGCAAACGTCATCCAGCAAGCGCTCTTCATCATTTACATGCTGGTCATGCGGGGTCATTTTAACATGTACGGTATAGCGCGTCCCCAGCGCATCGCGTGCTTTAATATTCAGATGCCCGCCGAGCTTACGCGCCAGCTGATCGCACAACCAGAAGGTTAACGGATTCGCTTTCCCGTAGCGGTCGCTTTGCGTTTCATTGATATACGGGAAATGGAGATTGTCGATCTCATTGAGCGTCACGCCTTCACCGGTATCCAGAATGCGGAAGGTCAGGCGTTCTTCAGCCGACTCATCCTGATCGACTTCCAGCGTGATTTTCCCAATCTGCGTGGTTGTGACCGCGTACTGGATCAGCAACAGCAGAATGCGGCGCAGGGCGTCACGGTCGCCACGGCGTTCATCGTTGGCGCTAAGGTGGTTTTTGATCAGCAGTTGCAGACCCTTGCGCTTAATCGCAGGCAGAACGTCCGGCACCACTTCGTCAATCAGATCCTGAATGGAGAACAGCGTCGGCTCGCTTTTCCAGGTATCATTCTCCAGAATATTCGCCAACTGAATTTCATCTATCATACGCACCAGAACATCCGCCTGGTTCGCCAGCTTCTGGCTTTCCGGCGTGTCTGCGGCAGCGGCGTTGATCGCCAGTATCCGCACGGGTTCTTTCAGGGCATTGCCAATATTTTGCATAAACGCGGCGCGGCCCTGCTGGTTTTTCTCATACAGACGCTGCGCCTGCCTGAGCTTCTTGTTCACCAGCACTTCCCGGTCCTGATCGCGAATAATAAAGATCTGCGTGCGAGGGGCGACCTGGCTGCGGAACAGGCGAATTTCATACAGCTCGTTATTGATCGTCGCCTGAATGATGCCCTGATGCTGCTCCGCCATGCTGGTGATGTTTTGCAGATTTAAATGCGGCAGCAAATGGTCGGCGATTTTATTGCTGATGACGGTGCGATTGGCCTCCTGGTCATGCACCAGCAGCCCCAGCGGCAGCAGGGAGACGATCTCTTCATTAATCGCGCGCAGAATACGCAGTTCATTATTTGCGGTATTGCTTGTCGCCACTTCCGTTGAACGGCCAGGCTGGTGGCGGAAGGTGGTGTAGCCAAACAGCGCCAGCGCAAGCAGGCCGATATTCAACAGTAACGGCAGCAGGATATTTTGCAGCGTATCAAGCAATAGCGTGCCGAAAGGAACCTGCCAGACCAGCCGCATATCGGTTGAGTTCAGCGCGGAAGAAATCTCAATTTTGGCGCTGTTGAAGCTGATGCTGACGCTGTCTGGAGACTCTTTCTCCGTATTACGTACCGTCGTGGTTGAGGAGTCGGGTTCCAGGCGGAAGCTGTCCAGCGGCATTCCCGGCGGGATCAGGTCGTTGATCGGCAAATCGAACGCCACAACCGTCGCCAGATGCCCCGGCTGATTAAAAGTGGTGCGCAGCGTAAAGTAATGGCCGTTTTGCCACGCCAGACGACGTAACGAAGAGAAGCTTTCGCGTTCATCCAGCGCATTCGCCTGTTGCAGCATCTCCGCCCGACGGGAATCGACAATATTGACAATCGCGGACTCTTTAAAGCCGGAGGAGAGATCCTTGAGCGGCAGGGTGGAGATGAGAATCAGGCTGTTGTCCTGCCCGTTCAGATAATACATCGACCAGGGCACGTTCTCCGCGCCCCACAGCGTATCGAGATAGGTGGAAATCCGCTGGGTCATTTCCAGCGTTGAGCTGTCATGCGAGCCAAAGATAAGCGCTTCGGTCTTACGGCGCGGTTTTTCAAGGTAGTAGACGTCTTGTTTCAGACGCGTTTCCTGCAAACCCTCGCTCGTGGATGGGCTAGCCGTCGCGGCAATGTTGTCATAGATTTGCCAGGTCACGTAGCGCCAGGTGTCTACGCGCTTATGAATAGCATGGGTGATATCGACAATCTGATAGCTCTTGTCTTTCAGCCAGGCGTTGACCGCGCTTTGCACCATCACGCCCATCGTTACAAGTAACACAATGATCAGTAATAAGAAGAAACGGGTAATGCTTCCCGGCAGAAGGGAGAATCGGGTAGAAACCGTTGTATCAGACTGACTCATTCGTGTTTATGACCTGTTAAAACAACGCTAAAGAGGAAAGGGCAGTATAAAGGGTACTGTGTGAATTTCCATACTCTCGCTCATCGGACACGCTGCATTTTTCCGCCCGAGCCGCGAAGGCGTTTCCCTAAGCAAAACGTGTACAGCGTTGGCGCAGATGTATAAATATAAACACAATGAAATAAAATTTAGCACTAAATAACAAGAAATTATTTGTTGGCATGACTGGTGATTATCACGAGGGGGGTAGTAAACCATTGTGATTATTTAAATCCGGTAGCACAAGAAGATAAAATTTGTGTAAAGAAGGGTAAAAAAAAACCGAATGCGAGGCATCCGGTTGAAATAGGGGTAAACAGACATTCAGAAATGAATGACGGTAATAAATAAAGTTAATGATGATAGCGCTGACTATTTTAGTTGCGAGTGAAGATTTTGTTTTATCATTCAGTGCTATGATTTTCATGAATATAATGCATTGAATTATAATGAAAAATAAATATGTTTTGATGATTCGTGCTTATTTGTCCCATTTTTTGCTTTTAAAAAAGTTCCATGTCATTAATAATTTGAAACACCTATGGCGATAAATGAAACATTTTAAAGATTTTAGTATCATATCCGTGTTGGATTATTCTGCATTTTTGCGGAGAATGAAATTGCCGACTGGTTAAGAGGGTTAATCAGTATGCAGTGGCAATAAAAAAGCAAATAAAGGCATATAACAGAGGGTTAATAACATGAAAGTTAAAGTACTGTCCCTCCTGGTACCGGCTCTGCTGGTAGCAGGCGCAGCAAATGCGGCTGAAGTTTATAACAAAGACGGCAACAAATTGGACCTGTTCGGTAAAGTCGACGGTCTGCACTATTTCTCTGATGACGATGGCAACGACGGCGATCAGACCTATATGCGTCTCGGCTTCAAAGGCGAAACCCAGGTTAACGATCAGATCACCGGCTACGGTCAGTGGGAATATCAGATTCAGGGTAACGACGCTGAAACCACTAACAACTCCTGGACCCGTGTGGCGTTTGCTGGTGTGAAATTTGGCGATGCAGGTTCCTTCGACTACGGTCGTAACTACGGCGTAATCTACGATGTAACGGCCTGGACCGACGTTCTGCCGGAATTCGGCGGCGACACCTACGGCGCGGATAACTTCATGCAGCAGCGTGCTAACGGCCTGGCAACCTACCGTAATACTGACTTCTTCGGTCTGGTTGAAGGTCTGAATTTTGCGTTGCAGTATCAGGGTAAAAACGGCAGCGCCAGCGGTGAAAACGACGTTGCGGATGGTCGTAGCCTGCTGAAACAGAACGGCGACGGCTTCGGCGGATCTCTGACCTATGATATCGGCGAAGGCTTCAGCGTTGGTGGTGCAATCACCTCTTCCAAACGTACTGCTGACCAGAATTCGGCTGGCGTATACGGCAGCGGCGATCGTGCGACCGTTTATACCGGTGGTCTGAAATACGACGCTAACAACGTTTACCTGGCAGCGCAGTACTCTCAGACTTACAACGCAACCCGCTTTGGTTCTTCCCAGAACAGCCGTAGCGACTCTTATGGCTTCGCTGATAAAGCGCAAAACTTCGAAGTGGTTGCACAGTACCAGTTCGACTTCGGTCTGCGTCCGTCCGTGGCTTACCTGCAATCTAAAGGTAAGGATATCTCCAACGGCACTACCAACTACGGCGATCAGGATATCCTGAAATACGTTGATGTTGGCGCGACCTACTACTTCAACAAAAACATGTCTACCTACGTTGATTACAAAATCAACCTGCTGGGATGACAACACCTTTACCCCGTAACGCGGGTATCAGCACTGACGACATCGTTTGCTCTGGGCCTGGTTTACCAGTTCTGATTGCGGACAATGTCAACTAAAGGGCCTGCGGGCCTTTTTTAATGCGTTTTTTACGGCGTACAAATAGCGATTTTTGGTGTACTCTTGCGGCGCGTTCGCATGAGGATAATCACGTATGGAAATGACCTTTTGTCGGGCAGCGCTGCTGGCCCACGACGATCTTTTTTGTGGGGTGCGATGATGCCCAAAACCGGCTGATACAGCGTCACCTGCTGCAACCGTACTGGGAAGGGAAAACGATGGGCACCTTCTGGCGGGTCAGCGTGGTGGATGTGGACGCCCAGCCGTGCTGAGGAATTACGTAACAGAATTCAGACGCAGCTTGATGCCGACGATCAGCTGTTGTCCACGTACAAAAATGACTCGGCGCTGATGCGCTTCAACCATTCGCAGAGTCTTTCTCCCTGGCCGGTTAGCGAAGCAATGGCCGATATCATTACCTCGGCGCTGCGCATTGGCGCGAAAACCGACGGGCGCGATGGATATCACCGTGGGGCCGCTGGTGAATCTGTGGGGGTTCGGCCCGGAGCAACAACCGCTACATGTTCCCACACAGCCGCAGATTGACAGCGTAAAAGCAAAGATCGGGCTGCAACATCTGCGGGTCATCAATCAGGCGCGACAGCAATATCTGCAAAAAGATCTGCCGGATCTGTCCGTCGATCTCTCAACCGTGGGGGAAGGGTATGCGGCCGATCATCTGGCGCGCTTGATGGAACAGGAAGGCATTGCCCGCTATCTGGTCTCCGTCGGCGGCGCCCTGAACAGTCGCGGCATGAATGCGCAGGGGCAGCCCTGGCGTGTGGCGATCCAAAAACCGACCGATCAAGAAAACGCGGTACAGGCGATTGTCGATATTAACGGGCATGGCATCAGTACCTCCGGCAGCTACCGTAACTATTACGAACTGGACGGGAAGCGCCTGTCTCACGTTATTGATCCGCAGACCGGGCGTCCCATAGAACACAATCTGGTCTCTGTGACGGTTATCGCCCCGACGGCGCTGGAAGCGGACGGCTGGGATACCGGGTTGATGGTGCTCGGCATGGAAAAGGCCAAAGAGGTGGTGCGCCGGGAAGGGCTGGCGGTGTACATGATCATGAAAGAGGGCGAGGGTTTTAAAACCTGGATGTCGCCGCAGTTCAAAAGCTTCCTCGTGAGTGATAAAAATTAAAAAGCAAGATTTCGGGTTTTCGTGCGCTGACTTACGGACACACTGAGACTAAGCACTATGCTTAATGAAGGAGTCCATGATGAAAAATCTCTCACGCATAAACGACGATGCACGCTGGCAGTCGGTGCTGGATCGCGATCCTGACGCCGATGGGCAGTTTGTTTTTGCGGTACAGACCACCGGCATCTTTTGCCGACCGTCCTGTCGGGCAAAACACGCGTTGCGGCAAAACGTTCGTTTCTTTGCCAGTGCGGAGCAGGCGCTGGCCGCAGGATTCCGCCCCTGCAAACGCTGCCAGCCAGATAAAGACAACGCCCGACAGCATCAACTGGATAAAATCACGCACGCCTGCCGTTTACTGGAACAGGATGCCCCCATCACGCTGGACGCCCTGGCGCAGCAGGTGGCAATGAGCCCATTTCATCTGCACCGGTTGTTCAAAGCCACGACGGGAATGACGCCAAAAGCCTGGCAGCAATCCTGGCGCGCCCGCCGTCTGCGCGATGCGCTGGCGAAAGGAGAGACGGTAACGCAGGCGATCCTGAACGCCGGTTTTCCCGACAGCGGCAGTTACTATCGCAAAGCGGATGAGACGCTCGGCATGACGGCGAAGCAGTTTCGTAAGGGCGGCGATAATCTCCCCCGTTCGCTATGCCCTTGCGGATTGTGCGCTGGGACGCTGCCTGGTTGCGGAGAGCGAGCGGGGAATCTGCGCGATTTTACTGGGCGATGATGATGCCGGGCTCATTGCCAGCCTGCATGAAACTGTTTCCCGCCGCGCAGGATGAACCCGCTGATCGCCCTTTCCAGCAGCGCGTGCGCCAGGTTATCGCCAGTATTAATGCACGCGATATACCGCTGTCACTGCCGTTAGATATTCAGGGCACCGCGTTCCAGCAGCAGGTCTGGCAGGCGCTGCGCGCGATTCCCTGTGGGGAAACCGTCAGCTATCAGCAGATCGCCAGCGCAATCGGCCCAGCCGAAGGCGGTTCGTGCCGTTGCCAGCGCCTGCGGGGCAAATAAACTGGCGATTGTGATCCCGTGCCATCGGGTGGTGCGCGGCGACGGCGCGCTATCGGGTTATCGTTGGGGCGTGGCGCGCAAGGCGCAGCTTCTGCAACGAGAGGCGCGACATGAGGATAAATGATGCTGGACTTATTTGCGGATGCTGAACCCTGGCAAGAGCCGCTGGCGTCTGGCGCGGTTATCTTGCGCCGTTTCGCCTTTCGCGAGGCGCCATCGCTGATTGAGGCCATCCGCGGCGGTCGCCGCGCAGTCGCCATTTCGCCAGATGGTGACGCCCCGGCGGCTATACCATGTCGGTGGCGATGACAAATTGCGGTCAGCTCGGCTGGACAACGGATCAACACGGATATCTCTATTCTCCCGTCGATCCGTTAACCGGGCGGCGCTGGCCGCCGCTGCCTGAGGTCTTTACCAGCCTGTGTCATCGCGCGGCGATCGCGGCGGGCTATGCTGATTTTCAGCCGGATGCCTGTCTTATCAATCGCTATGCGCCCGGCTCAAAGTTGTCGTTGCATCAGGATAAAGACGAACCGGATCTGCGCGCGCCGATTGTGTCGGTTTCTTTGGGCCTTCCGGCCATTTTTCAGTTTGGCGGCCTGCGTCGTAACGATCCGTTAAAACGCCTTTTGCTGGAGCACGGCGATGTGGTGGTCTGGGGCGGTGAATCGCGACTGTTTTACCACGGCATACAACCGCTTAAAGCGGGCTTTCATCCGCTGACGGCGGACTGTCGTTACAACCTGACGTTTCGCCAGGCGGGTAAAAAAGAATAAAAATAAGAATTATTATTGCTGTCGGCGTTGAGATGTTTAAACTGCGGGCTGTTATTCCTTGCCCGGGTTGTATGAATGGAACTACTTCTTCTTGTCTGGCGGCAGTATCGCTGGCCATTTATCAGCGTGATGGCGTTCAGCCTCGCCAGCGCTGCGCTGGGGATTGGCCTGATTGCCTTTATCAATCAGCGCTCATCGAAACGGTGGATACCACGCTGGATGGTGCTGCGGAATTTTCTCGCGCTGCTGCTTTTACTGATGGCGGTGACGCTGGGCTCCCAACTGGCCTTAACCGCGTTAGGGCACCATTTTGTCTATCGCCTGCGCAGCGAATTTATCAAACGTATTCTGGACACGCAGGTTGAGCGCATCGAACAATTGGGCAGCGCTCGCTGCTGGCAGGGTTAACCAGTGATATCCCGCAACATCACGATCGCGTTCGTACGCCTGCCGGAGCTGGTTCAGGGGATCATCCTGACGGTGGGTTCCGCCGCGTATCTGGCGATGTTATCCACCAAAATGCTGCTGGTGACGGCAATCTGGATGGCAATCACCATCTGGGGCGGGTTTGTGCTGGTGGCGCGCGTGTATAAGCACATGGCGACGCTGCGCGAAACGGAAGATAAGCTGTATCAGGATTTTCAGACGGTGCTGGAAGGGCGCAAAGAGCTGACCCTGAACCGTGAACGCGCGGAACATATCTTTAACCATTCATATATCCCGGATGCGAAAGAGTATCGCCACCATATTATTCGCGCCGATACGTTCCACCTGAGCGCCGTTAACTGGTCAAACATTATGATGCTGGGCGCGATTGGTCTGGTGTTCTGGATGGCGAACAGCCTGGGCTGGGCGGATACCAACGTGGCGGCGATCTATTCGCTGACGCTGCTGTTCCTGCGCACGCCGCTGCTCTCTGCGGTTGGCGCGTTGCCGACGCTGCTCACCGCGCAGGTGGCTTTCAACAAGCTGAATAAATTTTCACTGGCGCCGTTTAAAGCGGAATTTCTCGTCCTGACGCCTTTCCTGACTGGAAAACGCTGGAGTTACGCAATGTTGTTTTCCATTATCAGGATAATGCGTTTTCAGTCGGGCCGATCAACCTGACCATCCAGCGCGGGGAACTGCTGTTTCTGATTGGCGGCAATGGCAGCGGGAAATCGACGCTGGCGATGCTGCTGACGGGGCTGTACCAGCCTCAGTCAGGCGAAATTTTACTGGATGGCAAAACGCTTTCCGCAGAGCGTCCTGAGGACTACCGGAAACTCTTTTCTGCCGTGTTTACCGATGTCTGGCTGTTTGATCAACTGCTGGGCCGGAAGGCAAACCGGCCAAAGCGGAACTGGTGGAAAAGTGGCTTGAGCAACTGAAAATGGCGCACAAGCTGGAGCTACGCGATGGCCGGATTCTGAACCTGAAGCTGTCGAAAGGGCAGAAAAAGCGCGTGGGCGTTGCTGCTGGCGCTGGCGGGAGGGAGCGTGACATCATTCTGCTGGATGAATGGGCCGCCGATCAGGACCCGCATTTCCGCCGTGAATTTTATCAGGTGCTGCTGCCGCTGATGCAGGAGATGGGCAAAACCATCTTTGCGATCAGTCATGACGATCATTACTTTATTCACGCCGGATCGCCTGCTGGAAATGCGTAACGGGCAGTTGAGTGAACTGGGTCGGCGATGGAACGCGACGCCGCCTCCCGCGATGCGGTTGCGCGTACCGCCTGATCCTGTAGGCCGGATAAGGCGTAGCCGCATCCGGCTTAATTGCCCGATGGCGCGACGCTTATCGGGCCTGCCATTCCCTGCATGATGCTGATTTTTTATCCACTCGCGGCGCCGTTTATTGTTATTTACATAACCTCGCGCCATGCTTAATGGCATCTCATTTCATGGATTTATGATTAATGTCCGCAATGACCAAAAACAGCGCCAGACTGCGCGATGAAGAGCGTGCGCGTCTTATCTGGCTGCTCACCACCGATAAAGCGATTATTTCCGCCCTGTCAGGCAAGCTCACCCTGGCTGAGCAATATGATGTCGGTACGCTGGCCGACGATATTGCTGAGGTAGGGGCGCTGGTGGCTCACCTGCCGCCGCCGGACCTGGCGGATACCCTTGAAGCGCTGCCTTCCGAAGAACGTCATGCCTTATGGCGGCTGGTCGAGAATGAAAAACGCGGCAAAGTGCTGCTGGAAGCGTCCGAAAACGTCTGGGATGACCTGATTGATGAAATGACCGACCGCGCGCTGTTGGACGCGCTGCAATACCTCGACATTGACGAACAGATTTATCTCGTTCAGCACCTGCCGCGTAACCTCACCGGGCGACTGCTGGCGACGCTGCCGCCGGAGGAGCGCGCCCGCGTCCGTCAGGTTATGCACTACGAGAAGAATCGCGTCGGGGCGATCATGGAGTTCGAGGTCATCACCGTGCGCCCGGACGTGACGCTGGAGGTGGTGCAGCGCTATTTACGCCGTCTGGGAAAAATGCCGGAAAACACCGACAAACTCTTTGTAACGAACCGGGAATAAAATACTGGTCGGCGAGCTGTCTCTGACGCGTATTCTGCTCAGTGACGTGCAGCGTAAAGTCAGCGACGTGATGGATGACGATCCGCTGACCTTTGCCCCGGAAGATATCTCTGAGAATGCGGCGCGCACCTTTGAACGTGACAACCTGGTCAGCGCCGCCGTGATCGATCCTTCCGGCAAACTGATGGGACGCCTGACCATCGATGAGATCGTTGATGTGGTCTACGAAGAAACCGACACCGATCTGCGTCGCATGGGGGGGCCTGAGCGCCGAAGAAGATGTCTTTGCGCCCGTCGCCAAAGCGGTAAAAACCCGTTGGGCATGGCTGGCGATAAACCTGTGCACGGCGTTTATCGCCTCCCGGGTGATCGACGGCTTTGAACACACGATCTCGCAACTGGTGGCGCTGGCTTCTCTCATGCCGATTGTCGCCGGGATTGGCGGCAATACCGGGAATCAAACCATTACTATGATTGTTCGCGCGCTGGCGCTGCAAAATATTCAGCCCGGCAACCTGACCTTTCTCATTTTGCGTGAAATGGGGGTGGCGCTGGTCAACGGCCTTGTCTGGGGCGGCATCATGGGCGGCGTGACCTGGTGGCTCTACGACGATATCGCCCTTGGCGGCGTTATGACGCTGGCGATGGTGCTGAATTTACTGGTGGCGGCGCTGATGGGCGTGATCATCCCGATGACGATGGTAAAGCTCGGGCGCGACCCGGCGGTCGGCTCAAGCGTGATGATTACCGCCATTACCGATACCGGCGGTTTCTTTATTTTTCTGGGGCTGGCGACGGTATTTCTGCTTTAACCGCCTGATTACGCCTGATCATCCGTAGCAGCAAAAGCATGGCGATTAGCGATGCGGGAATGCTGTTGCCCCGTTAATTGTCAATAACCTTATAAATATTCAACGTATTACTAACGTTTTTAAAATCTTAATATAATTTATAAACAATATTTAAATCTTTTACCTGAAGTGTTAACGTTGATGCCGCTCGATTTTCACCTGCAAAAAGCAAAAAAAACGATACTAAAAGTAAGGCATTAACATTATGAAAAAAGTGACTGCCATGCTCTTCACCATGGCTGTGGGGCTGAATGCTGTCTCGATGGCGGCAAAAGCGAAAGCGACCGAAGAGCAGGAAACGGATGTACTGTTGATTGGCGGCGGCATCATGAGCGCCACGTTGGGAACCTATTTGCAGGAGCTGGAACCGGAGTGGTCAATGACCATGGTTGAGCGACTGGATGGGGTTGCACAGGAGAGTTCCAACGGCTGGAACAACGCCGGAACAGGCCACTCCGCGCTGATGGAACTGAACTACACGCCGAAAAAAGCCGACGGTTCCGTCAGCATCGAAAAGGCAGTCGACATTAACGAAGCCTTCCAGGTTTCCCGCCAGTTCTGGGCGCATCAGGTACAGAGCGGCGTTCTGCACGAACCACACTCGTTTATCAATACCGTTCCGCACATGAGCTTTGTCTGGGGCGATGATAACGTCAATTTCCTGCGCGCCCGCTATACCGCGTTGCAGCAGAGCACGCTGTTCCGCGGTATGCGTTACTCCGAAGATCATGCGCAAATTAAAGAGTGGGCGCCGCTGGTCATGGAAGGTCGCGACCCGAAACAGAAGGTTGCCGCGACCCGCACTGAAATCGGTACTGACGTGAACTACGGGGAAATCACGCGTCAGCTGGTGGCATCGTTGCAGAAAAAAACCGAACTTTGCGCTGCAACTGAATACCGAAGTCCGTGGATTTAAACGTAACGCGGATAACTCCTGGACCGTGACCGTCGCCGATCTGAAAAACGGTGAAGCAGAACATGCGATTAAGGCGAAATTTGTCTTTATCGGCGCGGGCGGCGCGGCGCTGAAGCTGTTGCAGGGAGACGGGCATTCCTGAAGCGAAAGATTACGCGGGATTCCCGGTTGGCGGCCAGTTCCTGGTTTCAGAGAACCCGGATGTGGTTAACAACCACCTGGCGAAGGTATATGGCCAGGCGTCGGTCGGCGCGCCGCCGATGTCCGTACCGCACATCGATACCCGTATCCTGGATGGTAAACGCGTCGTGCTGTTTGGGCCGTTCGCGACGTTCTCCACGAAGTTCCTGAAAAACGGTTCGCTGTGGGATCTGTTGAGTTCGACCACGACCTCTAACTTTATGCCGATGGTTAACGTAGGGATGGATAACTTCGATCTGGTGAAATACCTGATTAGCCAGGTGATGCTGAGCGATGATGAACGCTTTGAAGCGCTGAAAGAGTACTATCCGCAGGCGAAGAAAGAAGACTGGCGTTTGTGGCAGGCGGGCCAGCGCGTGCAGATTCATCAAGCGTGATGAAGACAAGGGCGGCGTACTGCGTCTGGGCACTGAAGTGGTCAGCGACAAAGACGGTACGATTGCCGCGCTGCTGGGCGCGTCTCCGGGGGCATCCACTGCTGCGCCGATCATGCTGCATCTGATGGAAAAAGTGTTTAAAGAGAAAGTGGCCAGCCCGGAATGGCAGGCGAAACTGAAAACGATTGTTCCGTCTTACGGGACTAAGCTGAACGGCAATATTGAGGCTACGGAACAAGAGCTGCAATACACCAGCGACATTCTGGGTCTGAAATATGACAAGCCGCAGGTGGTGGACGAAGCGCCAAAACCGCAGCTTAAGCCGCAGGCTCAACCGCAGCCGGCGCATAAAGCTGTCGCGGATATCGCGCTGTAAAAACGTATTGCGGCATGCCGGATGGCGCTGCACTTATCCGGCCTACAACGAGCATTATGTAGGCCAGATAGGCGGTACGCCGCCATCCGGCAAAACGTTCCTTAACGCGTCACTGCGTCCTGTACTTTATCTTCCGCTTTCCAGATACGGTATTTCACCTCCACGTTAGCCGGGGTGTACACCACGATCGGCAGCTTGCTGTTATAACGCACCATTCCGGCATCGCCCAGATAGGCCGTCACAAACTTCTGCTCTTTCTTGCCATCCGGGCAGGCCATCATGGTAGAAACCGGGGAGGTTACTTTATCAAAGACGTAGTAGTCGTAACCCCAGCCTTCCAGCGTTTTGCTCGCCAGTTCGCCGCCAAGACGGTGATGGTTGCAATCCACTTCCAGCGTCTGGCCGATCAGCAGTTCCACTTTCAGGGTAGATTCATCTTCCTGGGGAGTAAGCTGGATAACCTGGCGCTTCATCCCTTTTTCCGCTTTCGGATACGGCGCGATTTTTTCCAGAGGTTGCGTACTGGCATCGCTGGTCGCCGCCCATGCGGAGGTACTGGCGAAAGCCGCTAACAGTACGGCAGGTACAATTGTCTTCATTTTCGAGTTCACAGCGTTTCCTTTCTTCTGTCTTCTGAACGATTCCCGGCAGGTTAACACATTCATATTGGCTATTAATCTAAATTTACTTATATTTTAAGATGGTTAATTGAATGTTTACTTGTTTGATAGCGATATATTCCATTTTATACATGTTAAATAGGATTATTCTCCATTTAAGCCTTTCGTTATATACTTATTGATATAACCCTTTGAAATGTGAACAAAAGCACATTCAGATACGCTAACCCCACACTCTTTTGATCCGGCGACAGCATTTACCCCAATCGGGGTATGCACCTCTAACACATCCTGAAATATCTTACCGATCATAATAATGACTTAGTGGTAGTGCGGTTTATTTAGTCGTTCACCTTCCGGTGTGAGCGTCGTGATGGAAGGGCGATGTCATGGTTGATCTATCCCGTCGAGGAATACTGACAGGCAGTTGGCGCAAAGCCAACAGCGGGCTCCGTCCGCCCTGGTCTGGGGACGAATCACACTTCCTGACGCACTGCATCCGTTTGTGACGCCTGCATTCAGGCATGTGAAACCGACATTTTACAGCGGGGGCAAGGCGGCTATCCGGGCGTTAATTTTAAGCAGGGTGAATGCAGCTTTTGTTATGCCTGCGCGCAAGCCTGTCCTGAATCACTCTTCCTTCCGCGCCACACCAGGGCCTGGGATCTGAACTTTACGATTGGGCAGAATTGTCTGGCGTATCAGTCCGTTGAGTGTCATCGCTGCCAGGATAGCTGCGAACCACTGGCGATAACGTTTCGCCCCACGCTGTCAGGCATTTATCAGCCGCAACTCGACAATCAGGCATGCAGCGGATGCGGGGCGTGTGTCGCCATTTGCCCGACATCAGCGATCAATGCGGAGTACAACCATGCAGCACAGTAACTGGCAGGTCTGTAGCCTGGTCGTCCAGGCCAAAAGTCAGCACATCACCGACATCAGCACGCAATTGCACCAGTTTCCGGGCTGTGAAGTCGCGCTGAGCGATGTCGACAGCGGTCAGTTGATCGTGGTGGTGGAAGCAGAACACAGCGGAACGCTGATGCAAACAATTGAGTCGGTACGCAACGTTGCGGGCGTGCTGGCGGTGTCGCTGGTTTATCACCAGCAGGATGAGCAAGGTGAGGAAACACCATGAAACTCAGTCGTCGTAGCTTTATGAAAGCTAACGCCGTTGCGGCCGCTGCGGCGGCTGCCGGGCTAAGCGTGCCGGGCGTCGCCCGCGCAGTGGTTGGTCAGCAGGAAGCCATCAAATGGGACAAAGCCCCGTGCCGTTTTTTGCGGAACGGGTTGCGGCGTGCTGGTCGGTACTCAGCAGGGTCGTATTGTGGCCTGTCAGGGCGATCCTGATGCGCCCGGTCAACCGTGGCCTTAACTGCATTAAGGGCTACTTCCTGCCCAAGATTATGTATGGCAAAGACCGTTTAACGCAGCCGATGCTGCGCATGAAAGACGGCCCAGTACAACAAAGAAGGCGAATTTACCCCAATCAGTTGGGATCAGGCCTTCGATGTGATGGAAGAGAAATTTAAAGCCTCTCTGAAAGAAAAAGGCCGGAAGCGATTGGTATGTTTGGTTCCGGGCAGTGGACGGTCTGGGAAGGTTATGCCGCCGCGAAGCTGTTCAAAGCCGGTTTCCGTTCCAACAATATCGACCCGAACGCGCGCCACTGCATGGCGTCGGCGGTGGTGGGCTTCATGCGTACCTTTGGTATGGATGAGCCGATGGGGTGCTACGACGATATCGAACAAGCCGACGCCTTTGTGCTATGGGGCTCTAACATGGCGGAGATGCACCCGATCCTGTGGTCGCGCATCACCAACCGTCGCCTGTCCGATCCGAACGTTAATGTCGCGGTTCTCTCAACCTTCCAGCATCGTAGCTTTGAGCTGGCGGATAACGGCATCGTCTTTACGCCGCAAAGCGATCTGGTGATCCTCAACTATATCGCCAATTACATCATTCAAAATAATGCGATAAATCAGGATTTCTTCAGCAAATACGTCAACCTGCGTAAAGGGACGACCGACATCGGTTATGGCCTGCGTCCAACGCATCCGCTGGAAAAAGCGGCGAAGAATCCGGGCTCCGACGCCTCTGAGCCGATGAGCTTCGACGAGTACAAAGCGTTTGTCGCGGAGTACACGCTGGAGAAAACCGCAGAAATGACCGGCGTGCCGAAAGATCAGCTGGAGCAGCTGGCGCAGCTGTATGCCGATCCGAAGAAAAAAGTGATCTCCTACTGGACGATGGGCTTTAACCAGCATACGCGTGGCGTATGGGCCAACAACCTGGTGTATAACCTGCACCTGTTGACCGGCAAGATCTCCCAGCCAGGCTGTGGTCCGTTCTCCCTGACCGGTCAGCCTTCCGCCTGCGGTACGGCGCGTGAAGTTGGGACATTCTCCCACCGTCTGCCTGCGGACATGGTGGTCACTAATGAAAAACACCGTGATATCTGCGAAAAACACTGGCAGATCCCAACGGGCACCATCCCGGCGAAAATCGGTCTGCACGCCGTAGCGCAGGATCGTGCGCTGAAAGACGGCAAGCTGAACGTCTACTGGGTGATGTGCAACAACAACATGCAGGCCGGGCCGAACATCAATGAAGAGCGTATGCCGGGCTGGCGCGATCCGCGTAACTTCGTCATCGTCTCCGATCCGTACCCGACCGTCAGCGCGCTGGCCGCTGACCTGATTCTGCCAACGGCGATGTGGGTGGAGAAAGAAGGGGCCTACGGTAACGCTGAGCGTCGTACCCAGTTCTGGCGTCAACAAATTAAAGCGCCGGGTGAAGCGAAATCAGACCTGTGGCAGCTGGTGCAGTTCGCTCGTCGTTTCAAAACGGAAGAGGTCTGGCCGGAAGAACTGCTGGCGCAAAAAACCAGAACTGCGCGGCAAAACCCTCTACGACGTTCTGTTTGCCACGCCTGCGGTCAGCAAATTCCCGCTGACCGATCTGGCGGAAGACCAGCTGAACGATGAATCCCGTGAGCTGGGTTTCTACCTGCAAAAAGGGCTGTTTGAAGAGTACGCCTGGTTTGGTCGCGGACACGGCCACGATCTCGCGCCGTTCGATGATTATCACAAAGCGCGTGGTCTGCGCTGGCCGGTGGTTGACGGTAAAGAGACCCAGTGGCGTTACAGCGAAGGCCATGACCCGTATGTCAAAGCGGGAGAAGGCTACAAGTTTTACGGTAAGCCGGACGGCAAAGCGGTGATTTTCGCCCTGCCGTTTGAACCCGCCGCGGAAGCGCCGGATAAAGAGTATGACCTGTGGCTCTCTACCGGTCGCGTACTGGAGCACTGGCACACCGGCAGCATGACGCGCCGCGTGCCTGAGCTGCATCGCGCCTTCCCGGAAGCGGTGCTCTTTATTCATCCGCTGGACGCGAAAACGCGCGACCTGCGCCGTGGCGATAAGGTCAAAGTCATCTCCCGCCGTGGGGAAGTGATTTCGGTTGTTGAAACGCGCGGGCGTAACCGTCCGCCGCAGGGACTGGTGTACATGCCGTTCTTCGACGCCGCACAGCTGGTGAACAACCTGACGCTGGATGCGACGGACCCGCTCTCTAAAGAGACGGATTTCAAGAAGTGCGCCGTCAAACTGGCGAAGGTGTAACACACCATGTCCCGGTCAGCGAAACCCCAAAATGGCCGCCGCCGCTTTTTGCGCGATATGGTTCGCACGGCAGGCGGGCTGGCTGCCGTTGGCGTGGCGCTGGGGTTACAGCAGCAAACCGCTCGCGCAACGGGCGTGCGGTTGCGCCCGCCGGGGCATTGAGTGAAGACGCGTTCGCCAGCGCCTGCGTGCGCTGCGGGCAGTGCGTTCAGGCATGTCCGTATGACACCCTGAAGCTGGCGACGCTGGCTTCGGGTTTGTCTGCCGGTACGCCTTACTTTGTCGCCCGCGATATTCCCTGCGAAATGTGTGAAGACATTCCATGCGCCAAAGTTTGCCCCAGTGGGGCGTTGGATCGAGAGATCGAATCCATTGACGATGCGCGCATGGGGCTGGCGGTACTGCTGGACCAGGAGAACTGCCTTAACTTCCAGGGACTGCGCTGCGACGTTTGTTATCGCGAGTGCCCAAAAATCGATGAGGCGATCACGCTGGAGCTGGATCGCAATATGCGTACCGGCAAACATGCGCGCTTTCTTCCCACCGTTCACAGCGACGCCTGCACCGGCTGCGGTAAGTGCGAAAAAGTCTGTGTGCTGGAACAACCGGCGATAAAAGTGTTGCCGCTGTCGCTGGCGAAAGGGGAGTTGGGGCACCACTACCGCTTCGGCTGGCTGGAGGGGAAAGATGGCAAATCGTAAACGCGATGCCGGGCGCGAAGCGCGAGCGAAAAAAGGCTGGTGGCGCAGCCATCGCTGGCTGATTTTGCGGCGGATAAGTCAGTTTCTGGTGCTGGGAATGTTTCTCAGTGGCCCGTGGGCGGGCGTCTGGATTCTGCACGGTAACTACAGCAGTAGCTTGTTGCTGGATACCATTCCTTTAACCGACCCGCTGATAACGTTGCAAAGCCTTGCCAGCGGGCATTTACCTGCCGCCGTTGCGCTGACCGGCGCCGCCATTATTACGGTGCTGTATGCCCTGGCAGGAAAGCGATTATTTTGCAGTTGGGTCTGTCCGCTGAACCCAATTACCGATTTTGCGAACTGGCTACGCAGAAGGTTTGACCTGAATCAGTCCGCAACGATTCCGCGTCATATACGGTACGTCCTTCTGGTTGTCGTGCTGGTGGGATCGGCGCTAACCGGAACGCTACTGTGGGAATGGATAAACCCGGTTTCCCTGCTGGGGCGTAGCCTGGTGATGGGATTCGGTAGCGGCGCACTGCTGATTATCGCTCTGTTTTTATTTGATTTACTGGTCGTTGAACACGGCTGGTGCGGACATATCTGCCCTTTGGGCGCGTTGTATGGCGTGCTGGGAAGTAAAGGCGCGCTAACGGTGGCGGCGAAAGATCGCGAGAAATGTAACCGCTGTATGGATTGTTTTCATGTTTGCCCGGAACCGCACGTCCTGCGTGCGCCGGTGCTGGATGAGCAAAGCCCGGTGCAGGTCACCAGCCGCGATTGCATGACGTGCGGTCGCTGCGTGGATGTCTGTTCTGAGGACGTATTTACAATAACAACACGATGGAGTTCGGGAGCGAAATCATGAAAAGCCATGACCTGAAGAAAGCGCTGTGTCAATGGACGGCCCTGCTTGCCCTGGTGGTGAGTGGTGCGGTTTGGGCAGCAAACGGAGTGGATCTGAGCCAGTCGCCGGAAGTTTCGGGGACGCAGGAAGGGGCGATTCGCATGCCGAAAGAGCAGGAACGTATGCCGCTGAACTATGTTAATCAGCCGCCGATGATCCCGCATAGCGTTGAAGGTTATCAGGTAACGACCAATACCAACCGCTGCCTGCAATGTCATGGTGTGGAAAGCTACCGTACGACCGGCGCGCCGCGTATTAGCCCAACGCACTTTATGGACAGCGACGGCAAAGTTTTAGGCGAAGTCGCGCCGCGTCGTTACTTCTGTTTGCAGTGCCATGTGCCGCAGGCGGATGCCGCGCCGATCGTGGGTAATACCTTTACCCCGTCGAAAGGTTACGGGAAATAAGAGGTCATTATGGAAAATTCTAACCGTAAACCTGGCGTGATTAAGCGGGTCTGGCAATGGTGGCGTCGCCCCAGCCGCCTGGCGATCGGCACGTTGCTGTTAATCGGTTTTGTTGGCGGCATTATTTTCTGGGGCGGTTTCAACACCGGGATGGAAAAGGCCAACACCGAAGAGTTCTGTATCAGCTGCCACGAAATGCGCAACACCGTCTATCAGGAATACATGGAAACCGTGCACTACAACAACCGCAGCGGCGTTCGCGCCACCTGTCCTGACTGTCACGTTCCGCACGAGTGGGGCCCGAAAATGATCCGTAAGATCAAGGCCAGTAAAGAGCTGTACGGGAAGGTGTTCGGCATTATCGATACTCCGCAGAAGTTTGAAGATCACCGCCTGACAATGGCGCAGAGCGAGTGGCGACGGATGAAAGACACCAATTCGCGGGAGTGCCGTAACTGCCACAACTTCGAATTTATGGATCTCACCGCTCAGAAAGGCGTTGCCGCCAAAATGCACGACCAGGCAGTGAAAGAGGGGCAAACCTGTATCGACTGCCACAAAGGGATTGCGCATAAACTCCCGGATATGCGCGAAGTGAAACCGGGCTTTTAATAATGAGTGGGTATGCTTGAAGCCAGAGAACTGCTCTGCGAGCGGGATGACAGAATACTGTTCAGTGGGCTGTCGTTTCGCGTGAACGCAGGGGAATGGGTACAAATTACCGGGGGCAACGGCGCGGGGAAAACCACCCTTTTGCGGTTGCTCACCGGGCTGGCGCGCCCCGACGCAGGGGAAGTGTGCTGGCAAGAGCAGGCGTTGCACCGCGTGCGCGACAGCTACCATCAAAATCTGTTGTGGATTGGACATCAGCCGGGGATTAAAACCCGGCTTTCGGCGTTGGAGAACCTGCGCTTTTTCCACCATGACGGCGATACGGCGCAGTGTCTGGCCGCGCTGGCGCAGGCAGGGCTGGCCGGATACGAAGACATCCCCGTCAACCAGCTTTCCGCTGGACAGCAACGGCGTGTGGCGCTGGCGCGTCTGTGGCTGACCCGCGCGACGCTCTGGATCCTCGACGAGCCGTTTACCGCCATTGATGTCAATGGCGTTGAGCGTCTGACGCAGCGCATGGCTGAACATACACAGCAGGGCGGGATCATCATCCTCACCACGCACCAGCCGCTGAATGTCGCGACTGACAAAATACGGCGCATCGCGCTGACCGGCGAGAGGGCAGCGCAATGATGTGGCAAATCTTTCGTCTTGAGCTGCGCGTGGCGTTTCGTCATAGCGCGGAAATCGCTAACCCGCTGTGGTTCTTTCTGATTGTTATCACGCTTTTCCCGCTGAGCATTGGCCCGGAGCCGCAGCTGCTGGCGCGTATTGTTCCCGGCATTATCTGGGTGGCGGCGTTGCTCTCCTCGCTGCTGGCGCTGGAGCGTCTGTTTCGCGATGACTTACAGGACGGCAGCCTGGAGCAACTGATGCTCCTGCCGCTGCCGTTACCGGCGGTGGTGCTGGCGAAAGTGATGGCGCACTGGGTGGTGACCGGTCTGCCGCTGCTGATCCTCTCCCCGCTGGTGGCGTTATTGCTGGGAATGGATATGTACGGCTGGCAAATCATGGCGCTGACTCTGCTGCTTGGCACGCCGACCCTGAGTTTTCTTGGCGCGCCAGGCGTGGGGTTAACGGTGGGCCTGAAGCGCGGCGGCGTATTGCTGAGCGTGCTGGTGCTGCCGCTGACCATTCCGTTACTGATTTTCGCCACTGCGGCGATGGATGCGGCCTCCATGCATTTGCCCGTTGAGGGATATATGGCGATTTTGGGCGCGTTGCTGGCGGGCAGCGCAACGTTAAGTCCTTTTGCTACGGCGGCAGCGTTACGTATCAGCATGCAGTAGCGCGGTCTTTGACTGGCGACAAACTGTAGGATGCCGGATGACGTTACGCTTATCAGGAAAGTCTGTAGGTCTGATAAGGCGTCTTTGCCGTCATCCGGCATAACTGAAGTTTCATTCGTTTTGATTGAATCTGGTGACTGAACTATGTGGAAAACACTTCATCAACTGGCGATTCCCCCACGGCTTTATCAGATCTGTGGCTGGTTCATCCCGTGGCTGGCGATAGCCAGCGTGGTGGTGCTGGCGGCGGGTTGGGTCTGGGGGTTTGGCTTCGCGCCTGCGGATTATCAGCAGGGGCAAAGCTACCGCATCATCTATCTGCATGTCCCGGCGGCGATCTGGTCGATGGGGATTTACGCCTCGATGGCGGTCGCCGCATTCATCGGTCTGGTCTGGCAAATGAAAATGGCTAACCTGGCGGTGGCGGCGATGGCGCCTGTTGGCGCGGTGTTTACCTTTATCGCGCTGGTTACCGGTTCCGCCTGGGGAAAACCGATGTGGGGAACCTGGTGGGTATGGGACGCGCGATTGACCTCTGAACTGGTGCTGTTGTTCCTGTACGTCGGGGCGATAGCGTTGTGGCACGCCTTTGACGATCGCCGCCTGGCGGGACGCGCGGCGGGCATTCTGGTGCTGATTGGCGTCGTTAATCTGCCGATCATCCACTACTCGGTGGAGTGGTGGAATACGCTACATCAGGGATCAACTCGTATGCAGCAGAGCATTGACCCCGGCGATGCGCGCGCCGCTGCGCCTGGCGATTATCGGTTATCTGCTGCTGTTTATCACGCTGGCGCTGATGCGGATGCGTAACCTGATTTTGTTAATGGAAAAACGTCGCCCGTGGGTGAGTGAACTGATTTTAAAAAGAGGCCGCCAATGACCAGCGCATTTGCATCCTGGAGTGATTTCTTTGCTATGGGCGGTTACGCCTTTTATGTCTGGCTGGCGGTTGTGATGACCGTGATCCCGCTGGCGGCGCTGGTGGTGCATACCGTCATGCAGCACCGCGTGATTTTGCGCGGTGTAGCGCAGCAGCGAGCGCGTGAAGCGCGGATGCGTGCGGCGCAGGCGCAGCGGGAGGCGGCATGAATCTCCGTCGTAAAAATCGTTTGTGGATAGCCTGCGCGGTGCTGGCCGGTTTGGCTCTGACTATCACGCTGGTACTTTATGCGCTGCGTTCCAATATCGACCTGTTCTATACGCCAGGCGAAATTCTCTACGGTAAACGCGAAACGCACCAACTGCCTGAAGTGGGGCAACGCCTGCGCGTCGGCGGCATGGTCATGCCCGGAAGCGTGAAGCGCGACCCGGATTCGCTGAAAGTGAATTTCAGCATCTACGACGCCGAAGGCGTGGTGGATGTGACGTACGAAGGCATTCTGCCGGATCTGTTCCGCGAAGGGCAGGGCGTGGTGGTGCAGGGGGAGCTGGGCGAGAAAAACCATGTGCAGGCGAAAGAGGTGCTCGCCAAACATGATGAAAACTATACCCCGCCGGAAGTTGAAAAAGCGATGCAGGAAAACCATCGTCGCCCGGAAAGCGTTTATAAGGATAAAGCATCATGATGCCTGAAATTGGCAACGCGTTGCTGTGTCTCGCACTCGGCGTGGCGCTGCTGCTGTCCGTTTATCCGCTGTGGGGCGTGGGGCGCGGCGATGTGCGCATGATGGCCTCGGCGAGGCCATTCTCCTGGCTGCTGTTTATCCTGGTGATGGGCGCGTTTCTGGTGCTGATCAATGCCTTCGTGGTGAATGATTTTACCGTTACCTATGTCGCCAGCAACTCCAACACGCAACTGCCGGTCTGGTATCGCGTCGCCGCGACCTGGGGAGCGCACGAAGGGTCGCTTCTGCTATGGGTATTGCTGATGAGCGGCTGGACGTTTGCCGTGGCCGTGTTCAGTCAGCGGATGCCGCTGGATATCGTCGCCCGCGTGCTGGCGGTGATGGGGATGGTCAGCGTCGGTTTTCTGCTGTTTATTCTGTTCACCTCCAACCCGTTTTCCCGTACGTTGCCCCAACTTTCCGATTGAAGGGCGCGACCTGAACCCGCTGTTGCAGGACCCGGGGCTGATCTTCACCCGCCGCTGCTCTATATGGGCTATGTCGGTTTTCTCGGTGGCGTTTGCGTTCGCGATCGCCGCGCTGATGAGTGGGCGTCTGGACAGCACCTTTGCCCGCTTTTCCCGTCCCTGGACGCTGGCCGCATGGGTATTCTTAACGCTGGGTATCGTGCTTGGCTCTGCCTGGGCCTATTACGAGCTGGGCTGGGGCGGCTGGTGGTTCTGGGACCCGGTGGAAAACGCCTCATTTATGCCGTGGCTGGTGGGCACTGCGTTGATGCACTCCCTGGCGGTGACTGAACAGCGCGCCAGCTTCAAAGCCTGGACGCTTCTGCTTTCAATATGCGCCTTCTCACTCTGCCTGCTCGGTACTTTCCTGGTGCGTTCTGGCGTGCTGGTGTCGGTGCATGCTTTTGCCTCCGATCCATCGCGCGGGATGTTTATTCTCGCCTTTATGGTACTGGTGATCGGCGGTTCGCTGCTGCTGTTCGCGACGCGCGGACACAAGGTTCGCTCGCGGGTGAATAACGCGCTCTGGTCGCGTGAATCACTGCTGTTAGCCAATAACGTCCTGCTTATCGCCGCCATGCTGGTGGTGTTGCTGGGGAACATTGCTGCCGCTGGTGCATAAACAGCTCGGTCTGGGCAGTATTTCAATCGGCGAACCGTTCTTTAATACCATGTTCACCTGGCTGATGGCGCCGTTCGCGCTGCTGCTGGGCATCGGGCCGCTGGTTCGCTGGGGACGTGACAGACCGCGCAAGTTGCAGCGGTTGTTGGTTATCGCGCTGGTGAGCACGTTAGTGCTGTCGATGCTGCTGCCGTGGCTGTTTGAAGACAAGATTGTCGCCATGACGGTGGTCGGGCTGGCGATGGCGTGCTGGGTATTTGTGCTGGCGGTAGCGGAAGTCGCGCAGCGCGTTTCGCGCGGTACGAAAATGACGCTCAGCTACTGGGGAATGGTCGCCGGGCACGTTGGGCTGGCGGTGACGATTGTCGGCATCGCGTTTAGCCAAAACTACAGCGTGGAACGTGATGTCCGCATGAAAGCGGGCGACAGCGTCAGCATCCACGACTATCAATTCACCTTCCGTGAAGTGAAGGAGATTACCGGCCCGAACTATCGCGGCGGGGTGGCGATTATCGGCGTGACGCGGGAAGGTAAAGCAGAAGCGACGCTGCATGCGGAAAAACGTTTTTATAACAGCACCAGCTCAATGATGACGGAAGCGGCGATCGATGGCGGGATCACCCGCGATCTGTATGCCGCTCTCGGCGAAGAGCTGGACAATGGCGCATGGGCGGTGCGCCTGTATTACAAACCGTTTATTCGCTGGATCTGGGCGGGAGGGCTGTTGATGGCGCTTGGCGGGTTGTTCTGCCTGTTTGATCCGCGCTATCGCCAGCGTTCATGCCCGCAAAAAACCGCGCCGGAGGCTGTATGAAGCGCAACGTACTGTTAATACCTTTCGTCATTTTTCTGGTTATTGCGGCGGCGTTGCTGTGGCAGTTGGCGCGTAATGCGGAAGGGGACGATCCGACGAATCTGGAATCGGCGCTGATTGGCAAACCGGTGCCGACCTTCCGTCTCGAATCGCTGGAAAATCCTGGTCAGCATTATCAGGCAGACGTACTGACGCAAGGGAAACCGGTGCTGCTCAACGTGTGGGCGACCTGGTGCCCGACCTGCCGCGCTGAACATCAGTATCTGAATCAGCTGTCTGCGCAGGGAATTCGCGTGGTTGGCCTGAATTATAAAGACGATCGCCAGAAAGCGATTACCTGGCTGAAAGAGTTAGGGAATCCTTATGCGCTAAGCCTGTTTGATGGCGACGGTATGCTTGGGCTGGATCTGGGCGTTTACGGCGCGCCGGAAACCTTCCTGATCGACGGTAAAGGGATCATTCGTTATCGCCATGCAGGCGATCTGAACGCCAGGGTATGGGAAAGTGAAATAAAACCGCTCTGGGAGCAGTACAGCAAGGAGGCCGCGCAATGAGATTCTTACTGGGCGTGCTGATGCTGGTGATCTCCGGCTCGTCGCTGGCTGCCATTGATGTTATGCAGTTCAAAGATGAAGCGCAGGAGCAGCAGTTCCGCCAGCTCACCGAGCAACTGCGCTGCCCGAAATGCCAGAACAACAGCATCGCGGACTCTAACTCGATGATTGCCCACCGACCTGCGTCAGAAGGTTTATGAACTGATGCTGGAAGGTAAAAGCAAGCAGGAGATCGTTGATTACATGGTGGCGCGCTACGGTAACTTCGTCACCTACGATCCGCCGCTGACACCGCTTACCGTGCTGTTGTGGATCTTGCCGATCGCCGCTATTGGCGCTGGCGGCTGGATTATCTTCGCCCGTTCGCGGCGGCGCGTACGTGTAAAACAGGAAACCTTTTCTGACGAGGTGACGCCGAAGGGACGCCAGGCCGGATTATGGCTGTTTGCTCCCGGGGTTGTGATCGCGCTGATTGTCGGGGCGGTAAGTTACTACCAGACCGGTAACTATCCGCAGGTAAAAATCTGGCAACAGGCTACGGCGCAGACGCCAGCGCTGCTGGAGCGCGCGCTGGACCCTGACGCGCAGCCGCTGAATGAGGAAGAGATGACACGCCTGGCGCTTGGTTTGCGTACCCGACTGCAAAGCGATGCTGGCAATGTGGAAGGCTGGATTATGCTTGGGCGTATCGGCATGGTGCTGGGGAATGCCAGCACGGCGACGGAAGCGTATGCCAATGCGTACAGACTGGACCCCAAAAATAGCGATGCCGCATTAGGGTATGCGGAAGCGCTGACCCGTTCTTCCGATCCTGATGATAATCGTCGGGGAGGGGAGCTGTTGCGCCAGCTGGTGAGAAGCGATCATGCCAATATTCGGACGTTGAGTATGTATGCGTTTAATGCCTTCGAGCAGCAGCGTTTCGGCGAGGCGGTCGCAGCCTGGGAGATGATGCTGAAATTGCTGCCCGCCAATGATTCCCGCCGGGCAGTGATTGAACGCAGTATTAAGCAGGCATTAGCGCAGCTTTCGCCGCAGGCGGAATAAATAAAGTGTGGCAAGGCCGGATGGTACTTGCCACGCGGCTTGTAGGCCCGATAAGCGTAGCGCCATCGGGCATATCTTGTTACTGCATTCCGCGTGTTTGTAAAAAGAGAATGGTCGCCGCGACGCGCGAGCGTACGTTCAGCTTTCGCAGTAAATTACGAATATGCACCTTAACCGTCTGCTCAGAAATATTCAGCACGGAGGCAATCTGTTTGTTCGACAGTCCCTGAGCCAGTTCGTGCAGCACGTCCAGTTCGCGTTCAGTGAGCACGCTAAAGGGATCTTCCTCTGCGCCAAACAGTTCCCGTTCGCGCAGGTATTCGCTGACGCGATCGCTGAATACCTTGCCGCCGTTGGCGCCAGCACGAATCGCTTCCAGCAGCACTTCCGGGTCGCTGTCTTTTAGTAAATAGCCGTCCGCCCCGGCATCAATCAGCGCGTACACGTCACTGGCAGAGTCGGAAACCGTCAGGATAATGATCTGTGCGGTGACGCCATCCCGACGCAGCGCATTCAGCGTATCAAGCCCGCTCAGGCCTTTCATATTCAGGTCAAGCAGGATCAGATCAAGATCGAGACGGCTTGCCAGATCGATAGCACTCGCCCCATCGCCAGCTTCGGCAACGACATTAAATGCGGTATCCAGTTCCAGTAATTGACGAATACCTCGTCGCATAAGTGGATGATCGTCCACAATAAGCACCTGAAAAGGCGTTGCTTCAGGCATACTATTCTCCTGAGTACATACTCGTATCATTATTGTTTTTTAGCGCGAAAATCGTCCAGATTCATCGCGTTGATGAGAGAATAAATTTTACCCTATTTTAGGCATGGGTAAGTAGTAAAACCTTTTGATTATGCGGTGTTAGCACAGTACTGGAAGGGAACGGCAGGCATAAAAAAACCAACCGTAAGAGGTTGGTTTTTCTAAGGGATTTTGGTCGGCACGAGAGGATTTGAACCTCCGACCCCCGACACCCCATGACGGTGCGCTACCAGGCTGCGCTACGTGCCGACTTGTGGATGCCAATACTACCGCTTTCCACCACGAATGCAAGGGGATGTCTTGCTAACTGATTTATAATTAATCAGTTAGCAATGAATCGTTTCTCGTCGGTCAGTACCTGCAACAACAGGCTCAGCTGCGGCTTCTGGTCTTTGATCTTCTCGCCGTGTAGATCGTACGTCTGATAGGTGCCGTTATTGTTCAGTACCAGCGTCATTTCCGGCGTGGTAATCGCCAGCGTACTGCCGTCCGCCGCGGTCACCCAGTAATGGCGGCGCGTGGCATTGAACAGATCCTGTCCCTGCGAGTACTCATTGGCTGGCGTACTGACGTGCAACAGCCGCTGCATCAGCGTCGTCATCAAATCCGTATGGTCGGTCAGAGTGTTGATTCGCTGCGCTGGCGTGCCCGGCCAGTGAATGATCAACGGCACTTGCAGATGGCCGCGAGACCAGGCGAAATGGCTTTCTTCCTGCACTAACGGTACGCCGCGACCGCCCGTAATGATCACCACGGTGTTGTTGAGTTTCCCTGCGTCACGCAGTGCGCTGAGCACCCGGTTAATCTGGGCATCCACGTTCTCTGCGGCGCGGGCATACCGTTTCGCAAAGTCTTTCTGGTTGCTGTCGTCAACGTTTGTGCCGTTGAAGGAAAACCCATGGAGAACCAGCGGTTATCTTCCTGGGGCGTAACGTCCTAACCAGTTAATCCACTGGCTCGCCGTCTGCTCGTCGGACTGCGTTTGCACGGTTGGCATGGAGAAGTCTGACAGCAGCGCCTGGCGGTAGAGCGGGCTGGTGAAGCCGTCAGAAGAGAATAGCCCTAACTGATAGCCTTGCTGGTTCAGCGCCGAGATCAGCGCGGGCAGGCGTTCTGGTCGACAGAATGCCGTCCATATAGCTGGGCGATACGCCATAGAACAGACCAAATATTCCATTGTCAGACGTGTTGCCTGAACTCATGTGGCGCGTGAACGACGTATTCTGTTCGGCGAATGCGGCCAACGCGGGCATCTGTTTTTCATAGCGGGAGTAGTTCAGCGCGTCGACCGTAATTAACAGTACGTTCTGGCCGGTGCCCATGTCGCGATACTGCAAATCGCTCAGCGGATACTGAACGGAAACGGCTTCCGGGTTGCCTTGTTCCACCAGACGGCGCTGATACTCCTGCGCATCCAGCAGACCGTGTTTTTCCAGAAAACGGCGCGCCGTCATCGGGTATGACAGCGGTAAATTCGCGCGCTGCATGGTGATTGGGCGATAGAAGTTGGCGTCTGCCCAGATATACACCACATGCGAAGCGATAAATGAGACGAAAAAGAACGCGGCAAGCGGTTTGGCGAAATGGCGACGTCGCGTCAGGCTGCGCAGCTTTTGCCAGCTCCAGGTCGCAAACAGCATTTCGATTAACAGGATGACCGGCACGCTAATAAACATCAGCTGCCAGTCGCGCGCCATCTCGTTCTGATCGGGGTTAATGACCAGTTCCCAGACAATGGGATTCAGGTGCAGGTGGAAGCGGGTAAAAACTTCGCTGTCGATCAGCAACAGCGTCATGCCCCGCCGTCGCCAGGATGGCTGACAAAAAACGCATCAGCCGTTGGGACATGACAATAAATGTCAGAGGAAACAGGATCAGCAGGTAGGCGGCGAACACCAGAAAGCTGAAGTGCCCGACAATGCTCAGGTACGAGTAAATACGCCCTGCAAGCGTTGTCGGCCAGTCTGCGACAAACAGGTAACGGCTACCGAGCACCATGGCCAGCAGAATGTTGAACAGTGCAAACCAGTGCCCCCAGCTAACCATCTGGGAGACTTTTTCACGGTAGCGCTGACGATGAGTTACCATAAATAGCCGTTCGTTTCCCTTAATGCGCTTTGTCGTCGTTAATTGAAGACTGTAATGCGCGGGCAAAAGAGTTCGCAATCGCCTGGCGTTGAGCCGGTGCGATGCTGGTGTTGATAAGGTTGGTGACCATGTTTCCCAGCACCATCAGGGAAAGGTCGGTCGGTGCCTTATGTTTTTCCAGTACGTTGAGCAGGTCACTCAGTAATTGTTCAACGTGTTCGTCACTATAGCGGGAGTGTTGTGGCATAAATCGCAATCAGTTTGTTCATGAAAGGGCAACATATTACCGTAGCAACAGTTTTTTTTCTGCTTTTTTATCTCCTGTTGCGTCACCGCCCGTCAGGTGATTGAATACCGCCCGGTCATAAAGGAGAGTTTTATCATGAGTCTGGATATCAACCAGATTGCCCTGCACCAGCTTATCAAACGTGATGAGCAAAATCTTGAGCTGGTCTTGCGCGATTCATTACTGGAGCCGACAACCACCGTTGTCGATATGGTGGCTGAACTGCACCGGGTCTATAGCGCCAAGAACAAAGCGTACGGCCTGTTCAGCGAAGAGAGTGAACTGGCGCAAACGCTGCGGTTGCAGCGTCAGGGCGAGGAGGATTTTCTTGCCTTTAGCCGTGCGGCGACAGGCCGTTTACGCGACGAACTGGCAAAATACCCGTTTGCGGACGGCGGTATTGTCCTGTTCTGCCATTACCGTTATCTGGCGGTGGAGTATCTGCTGGTGGCGGTGCTGAACAACTTAAGCAGCATGCGCGTGAATGAGAACCTGGATATCAACCCGACGCACTATCTGGATATTAACCATGCGGATATTGTGGCGCGTATCGATTTGACCGAATGGGAAACGAACCCGGAATCCACCCGTTATCTGACCTTCCTGAAAGGCCGGGTAGGGCGCAAAGTGGCCGATTTCTTTATGGATTTCCTGGGCGCCAGCGAAGGGCTGAACGCGAAAGCGCAAAACCGGGGGCTGTTGCAGGCGGTGGACGATTTCACCGCAGAAGCGCAGCTGGACAAAGCTGAACGTCAGAATGTCCGTCAGCAGGTGTACAGCTACTGCAATGAGCAATTGCAGTCTGGTGAAGAGATTGAGCTTGAATCGCTGTCGAAAGAGTTATCCGGCGTCAGCGAAGTCAGCTTCAGAGAATTTACCGCTGACAAAGGCTATGAGCTGGAAGAGAGTTTCCCGGCGGACCGCAGCACGCTGCGTCAGCTGACGAAATATGCCGGGAGCGGCGGTGGGTTAACCATCAACTTCGACGCCATGCTGTTAGGTGAGCGGATTTTCTGGGACCCGGCGACCGATACGCTGACGATCAAGGGAACGCCGCCAAACTTGCGCGATCAGCTCCAGCGTCGGACGTCCGGCGGTAATTAACGGTTTTGACGTTATGTGTTGTAACGCCGGATAGCGGTGCAGGCACCTTATCCGGCTTACGGTTTATCGCCTTGTCGCGCACCATAAAAAAACCCCGCCGTGGCGGGTTTTTCTTCAACTTGTTGGCGATTACGCGCGAACGAAGTCGATGTGAGTCAGCTTCGGCTTGAACGCGTGACGCTGTACAGCCTGAGCTTTAACTTTTACTTCTTTACCGTCAACAACGATGGTCAGAACTTCGCTGTAGAACTCAGCTTTAGCTTGCATGTTCATAACCTGGTCGTGGTCCAGTTCGATAGCAATCGGGGCTTCAGCGCCACCGTAGATGATTGCCGGGAACTTGTTAGCGGCGCGCAGGCGGCGGCTCGCACCCTTACCCTGCTCTTTACGTACTTCTGCGTTGATAGTAAACATTTAAATCTCTCTTAAATAATTCCTGTTACAGGCGACCCAGCAACAGGTAAGTGATCTGCTTTGCGTATGCAAAAGCGGGCGAGATTCTATACTCAAATGGCTATCACATCAATCAAAAGTACGATTAACCGCGCAATTCATGTGCCCGCCGGAAGCGGCCTTCATAATCGAAGACTTTTTCGCGCACCTGCCAGTACTGACCTTTCATGCGGGCGACGACAAAATCAGGGTGGCGAAGCAGCGCCTGTTGCGCCAGGATATCCGCCGCAGCGATCCAGCGTAACGGAATACCCGGCGTGCGGGTATGCGGGCGAATAAACAACTGTTCAAAGGCGGTGCGTTGAGCGGGCGTCTGCAATCGGAAGCGCTCACTCACATCGGCGCCGTCCTCATCGTAGTAGGTGATTTTCAGCCATTCGCCTTTCTCATCATGCCCGTGTTGTAACGCCATCCCGCTACAGCGCAATACCAGCGCATCTTTGAGTTTTAGCGCCGCTTTCAGCATATCGTCCGGGTCGACCAGAATTGTGTCGCACTCCCGGCAGCGCCGGGCGGCGATATCGTTTTCCGCGTTGCATTGTGGGCAGTTTTTAAAGCGGAAGCGAAAATCGCACTGTTCGCGATGCCCGTCATCATCTTCAAACCAGCCCTGGCAGCGGCGACCGAAATGCTCAATCAGCGTACCGTCAGCGGTGGTTTTCCCCCAGAAGGTATTGGCGAACCCGCAGGCAGGGCAGAACACCTGCACGGGAACGTTGTCACTTTTTCCTTTTGGCGTGCCCACTTCCGGCGCATACAGATCGTGCGGGTTTCCGGCATAGTCGAGGATCAGACAGTCGGTTTTTCCAGGCGCAAGCCGCAGACCGCGCCCCACGATTTGTTGGTAAAGACTGACTGACTCTGTCGGGCGCAGGATAGCGATAAGATCGACATGCGGCGCGTCAAACCCGGTCGTCAGCACGGCGACGTTCACCAGGTAACGAAAGCGCTGGGCTTTGAAATCGTTAATCATCACGTCGCGCTCTGCGCCCGGCGTGTCCCCGGTAATCAGCGCCGCATCATCGGCGGGCAGCAAACCCACAATCTCTTTGGCATGTTCGACGGTGGCGGCGAAAATCATCACCCCTTTGCGGGTTTGGGCAAATTCAACAATCTGGCTGATGATGTGCGGGGTCACGCGCTGCTGCTTTTTCAGCTCGCGATTGAGGTCAGCTTCGCTGAACAGGCCGTTACTCTGTGCCTGCAGGCGGCTAAAATCATACTGCACCACGGGCATATCCAGACGCTCCGGCGGCGTCAGATAACCATGCTTAATCATGTAGCGCAGCGGTAACTCATAAATGCAGTCGCGAAAGAGCGCTTTTTCGTCGCCGCGCACCATGCCGTGGTAATGGAAATGATAAATCCAGCCTTTGCCTAACCGGAAAGGGGTGGCCGTCAGGCCGAGCAGACGTAAGTGGGGATTCACTTTACTCAGGTGCGCCAGGATTTGCTGATACTGACTCTCTTCATCGTCGCCGATGCGGTGGCATTCATCGACAATCAACAGCGAAAACTCGCCCTGGAAGGCGTCAAGGTTACGGGCGACCGACTGCACGCTGCCAAACACCACCTTGCCGTGGCTCTCTTTACGCTTCAGACCGGCGGCGAAAATGTCGGCCTCCAGCCCCAGCGCGCAATATTTGGCATGGTTTTGCGCGACCAGCTCTTTTACATGCGCCAGCACCAGCACGCGCCCACGCGCCACTCGCGCCAGCTCGGCAATCACCAGACTTTTGCCTGCGCCGGTCGGCAGGACAATCACAGCAGGCGTGCGGTGGCGGCGAAAATGGTTGAGCGTGGCATCCACGGCTTCTTGCTGGTAAGGACGAAGTGTAAAAATCATGGTCTCACTACGATGAACGGTACAGGGAATAGTATGCCATGAATCATTTCCCTTGAGCGATGGTTAGAGCCCGTTATACTGGATGGACAACGGCTTCATTTTTCGGGCGTTATGCCCGATTTCCGTATTATTACAGGCAAAATCAAACTCATGCGACTTGATAAATTTATCGCTCAGCAACTCGGCGTCAGCCGTGCTATTGCCGGGCGTGAGATTCGTAGTAACCGTGTTATCGTCGATGGCGAAATCATCCGAAACGCGGCGTTTAAACTCCTGCCAGAACATAATGTCGAGTACGATGGCAACACGCTGGTTCAGCAAAATGGTCCGCGCTACTTTATGCTTAATAAGCCTCAGGGCTATGTCTGTTCAACGGACGACCCGGATCATCCCACGGTACTCTATTTCCTTGATGAACCTGTCGCGTACAAGCTGCATGCCGCCGGGCGGCTGGATATCGACACCACGGGACTGGGTGTTGATGACGGATGATGGCCAGTGGTCGCACCGGATCACCTCTCCGCGCCATCATTGTGAGAAAAACCTATCTGGTCACGCTGGAATCGCCGGTAGCTGCGGATACCGCCCGAACAGTTTGCCAAAGGCGTGCAACTGCATAATGAGAAAGACCTCACCAAACCGGCCGTGCTGGAGGTGATCACCCCGACGCAGGTGCGTCTGACCATTAGCGAAGGGCGCTACCACCAGGTGAAGCGGATGTTCGCCGCCGTGGGGAACCATGTTGTCGAACTGCACCGCGAACGCATCGGCGCAATTGTGCTGGATGACGACCTCGAACCTGGCGAGTATCGCCCGTTGACCGAAGAAGAAATCGCCAGCGGTCGGTTTATAGACCCGGTGAGCCAGGCGCTTTACGTCCCGCTAAATTCAGGAGTTCATTTGTGACCACCCGGCAGCACTCATCCTTTGCCATTGTTTTTTATCCTTGGCCTGTTAGCCATGCTGATGCCGCTGTCGATTGATATGTATCTTCCGGCGCTGCCGGTGATTTCTGCCCAGTTTGGCGTACCGGCGGGCAGCGCGCAGATGACCCTCAGTACCTATATTCTGGGGTTCGCCGTGGGGCAGCTTATTTACGGCCCGATGGCGGACAGTCTCGGGCGCAAGCCGGTTATCCTCGGCGGGACGCTGGTGTTTGCGGCGGCGGCGGTGGCATGCGCGCTTGGCGCAGACTATCGACCAGTTGATCATCATGCGTTTCTTCCACGGTCTTGCCGCCGCTGCGGCGAGCGTGGTGATCAATGCTCTGATGCGCGATATCTACCCGAAAGAAGAGTTCTCCCGCATGATGTCATTCGTCATGCTGGTGACGACAATCGCGCCGCTGATGGCGCCGATTATTGGTGGGTGGGTTCTGGTGTGGTTGAGCTGGCATTACATCTTCTGGATTCTGGCGGTGGCGGCGATTCTGGCATCGGTGATGATCTTCTTGTTGATTAACGAGACGCTTCCCGTTGAACGCCGTCAGCCGTTCCATATTCGTACCACGATAGGGAACTTTGCCTCGCTGTTCCGACACAAACGCGTACTGAGCTATATGCTGGCCAGCGGATTTAGCTTTGCGGGAATGTTCTCGTTCCTCAGCGCCGGGCCCGTTTGTGTACATCGAGATTAACCATGTGTCGCCGCAGCATTTTGGCTATTACTTTGCGCTGAACATTGTGTTCTTGTTTGTGATGACCATTATCAACAGCCGCTTCGTGCGCCGGGTTGGGGCGTTGAATATGTTCCGTACCGGGTTATGGATTCAGTTTTGTGATGGCGGCCTGGATGGTATTCAGCGCGCTGTTTGGCGTGGGCTTTTGGGCGCTGGTGGTTGGCGTCGCGGCGTTTGTCGGATGCGTTTCTATGGTCTCTTCAAACGCGATGGCCGTTATTCTGGATGAATTTCCGCATATGGCGGGCACCGCCTCGTCGCTGGCCGGTACGTTCCGGTTTGGCATTGGCGCGATTGTTGGGGCGCTGCTGTCGCTGGCAACCTTTACCTCCGCCTGGCCGATGATTTGGTCGATTGCTTTCTGCGCCAACCTGCTCCATTCTCTTCTATCTCTACGCCAGCCGCCCGAAAAAACGGTGATCTAATACACAACATGGAAGCCGGAAGGCTTCCTTTGTTGACGTACATCAACGTCAGAATCCATCATTTTTTCCATTTATGTTTATTTTATGTAAAATCAATTTATGTAAAAAGTCACATCATTGTAAGTTAAAAAGGTTTGAGTTAGATCGCAGAAACGGGTACATATAGCCCGCAAATACGTCCGGCACTGGCAAAAAATATTTTAATAACGGGCTGTACAGGCCGCTCAGACCAGGGGATGTAAGCGTTTTCGATCTGTTTAAGGACGGGTTGTCAATGATGTGTTAATTATGGATGTAAATAAATTGTGAAGTGAATGTGCTTCCGGGGAAAGAAAGTGACTACATTACAACTCTCAATCATTCATCGTTTACCGCAGAACTATCGGTGGCTTAACGGGGTTTTGCAGGTTCAAAAGTTGAACCGATTCCGCAAAACGGGCAGAACACAGAAAACAGTCTGGTGGCGCTCAAACTCCTGAGTCCCGATGGCGACAGCGCATGGCCGGTGATGCATACACTTAGCCAGGCGCTTAGCGACATCGAAGTGCCTTGCTCTGTTCTGGGAGTGCGAAGGCGAGCCGTGCCTGTTTGTTAATCGTCAGGACGAATTTGCCGCGACCTGCCGCCTGAAAAATTTCGGCGTAGCGATAGCGGAACCCTTTTCGAACAACAATCCTTTTTGAGCGTCAGCTTAGCGCGAGCAACTGACGCGTATACTCCTGTTGTGGTGCGGTAAAGACACGCTCACATTGCCCCTGTTCCACCACTTCTCCTTGTCGCAGTACAATGACCTGATGGCATAATGCGCGCACAACATGCAGATCGTGGCTGATGAAAATGTAAGCCAGGCGATGCTTTTGTTGTAAAGATTTCAACAGCGCCAGGATTTGTGCCTGAACCGTTCTGTCCAGCGATGATGTCGGTTCATCCAGAATAATCAGCGACGGTTTCAGTATTAGCGCCCTGGCGATAGCGATACGCTGGCGCTGGCCGCCGGAAAATTCCGCCGGGGTAACGATGGCGCGTCTCAGCATCCAGACCCACTTCCTTCATGACGGCGATAACCTGTTCTTCGCGCTGCCCGGCAGAAAGGGCCGGTTGATGGACGCGTAAGCCTTCTTCAATAATTTGCAGTACGTTGAGGCGGGGGGTTCAGCGATGAGTTCGGGTCCTGAAATACCACCTGAATACGGTGACGAACCGGCAGCAACTGACGGCGGGTTAAATTTTGCAACGGCTGGCCGTCAAAAGTGATGCTGCCCTGCGAACGAATCAACCGCAGCAAGGCCAGGCCGGTGGTGCTTTTCCCTGACCCGGATTCACCGACCAGCCCCAGCGTTTCACCGGGTCGAAGCGCGAAACTCACCTCGTTAACCACGACGTTATGATCCACCACGCGTTTCAGAACCCCTTTTCGAATCGGGAATGCGACGCGAAGCTGGTTCACTTCCAGCAGCGGCGACGACTCACCGGGCAATGGAACCGGGGAGCCGGTGGGGTTCGCTGTTCAGCAACTTCTGCGTATAGGGATGCTCAGGCGCGCTAAGCAACGGCAACGCACGGTTTTGCTCCACGCATCGTCCGTTTTGCATCACCGCCACGGTGTCCGCCAGTTTTTTCACAATGCTGAGATTATGGGTGATAAACAGCATACCCATATTCAGTTCGCGTTGCAGTTCACGCAGTAGTTGCAGGATTTGCGCCTGTACGGAGACATCCAGAGCGGTCGTGGGTTCATCGGCGATTAACAGTTCAGGATGCGTGAGCAACGCCATTGCGATCATCACGCGCTGGCGTTCACCGCCTGAGAGCTGATGGGGATAATCGCTCAGCCGTTTCGCGGCCTGACGAATCCCTACGCGATCCAGGCAGCTCAGGATTTCGGCCCTGGCGGCCTCACGGCGCATTCCCCGGTGCAGGGGACAGCACTTCGTAGAGCTGTTTTTCCAGCGTATGCAACGGGTTTAGCGATACCATCGGTTCCTGAAAAATCATGGCGATTTTATTGCCCCGCACGCCGCGCAGCGTCTGCTCGCTGGCGTGGAGCAATGACTCGCCATGAAAACGGATATCGCCCGCGAGATACACCGCAGGCGGAGAGGGCAGCAACCGCAGAATCGACAGCGCGGTGACGCTTTTACCGGAGCCGGATTCGCCCCACCAGCGCCAGCGTTTCGCCTGCGTCAACCTGTAGAGAGATGTCGTTAACAACCGTGCGCACGTTCTCCTGATGGCGAAAACCTACCCGATAAATTCTCAATAGTTAACAGAGGATGCGTCATCTTATACCGCCTTGTTGGGATCAAACGCGTCGCGTACTGCTTCGCCAATAAAAATCAGCAGCGACAATAACACCGCGACGGACAGGAACGCGGTGATCCCAAGCCACGGCGCCTGCAAATTATTTTTACCTTGCAGGAGTAATTCGCCGAGGGAAGGGGAGCCGAGCGGCAGGCCAAATCCGAGAAAATCCAGTGACGTCAATGTGGTAATCGAGCTGCACAAAATGAACGGTAAAAAGGTCAGCGTGGCGACCATCGCGTTGGGCAGCATGTGACGCAGGATAATGCTGCGATCGCTGAACGCCCAGCGCCTGCGCGGCGCGGATGTAGTCGAAAATTGCGCGTGCGCAGGAATTCCGCGCGAACCACCCCGACCAGGCTCATCCAGCCAAACAGGACGGTAATGGCCAGCAGCCACCAGAAATTGGGTTGCACCACGCTTGAGAGCAGAATAATCAGAAACAGCGTCGGCATTCCTGACCACACTTCGATGAACCGTTGCCCCCCACAGGTCGATTTTTCCGCCGTAATACCCCTGGCAACGCGCCCGCCAGCACGCCCATTACGCTGGAACAGAGGGTAAGCATCAAACCAAACAGGATAGAGATTCGCGTGCCGTAGAGGATGCGCGCCAACACGTCGCCGCCATTCGCGTCGGTTCCCAGCCAGTTTTGTGCGGACGGCGGAGAGGGGAAGGGTTTATCAGTGGCAAAGTTGATGCTGGTGGCGCCAAAACGCACGGGCGCCCACAGCACCCATCCGTGGTTTTCAAGCTGCTTTTGCAGCCAGGGGTCCTGATAATCCGCCTGCGTTGCGAACGGCCCGCCGAAATCGCTTTCGCTGTAGTTTTTGACCAGCGGAAAGTACCAGCTTCCCTCATAGCGCACCAGCAGCGGTTTATCGTTGGCGACCAGTTCGGCGCACAGACTCAGGCCAAACAGCACCAGGAAAATCCACAGTGACCAGTACCCCCGGCGATTATGACGAAAACGCGCCCAGCGGGCCTGGTTTGCAGGGCTTAATCGCGGCATCAGCGTCCCTCAAAATCAATGCGTGGATCAACCAGCGTATAGCTGATATCGCTCAGGATATTCAGCAGCAAGCCGATCAGGGTGAAAATGTATAACGTGCCAAACATTACCGGGTAGTCGCGTGACACGGTCGCTTCGTAGCCCAGCAACCCCAGCCCGTTTAAGGAAAACATCACTTCAATGAGCAGCGAACCGGTGAAAAACATGCTGATAAAGGTGGCGGGAAAACCGGCGATTACCAGCAGCATGGCGTTGCGGAAAACGTGCTTCCACAGAATGTTTTTTTCGCTCACCCCTTTTGCACGCGCGGTGACAACGTACTGTTTGCGGACTTCATCCAGAAAAGAGTTTTTGGTCAACATGGTCAGCGCGGCGAACCCGCCGATCACCGTCGCCAGTACCGGTAACGTGATATGCCAGAGGTAGTCGGTAATTTTCTGATACCAGGGCAGGGAATCAAAATTGGCGGATACCAGGCCGCGCAGCGGGAAGAGGTCGTAATAGCTACCGCCAGCAAAGAAAACGATCAATAAGATGGCGAACAGGAAGGCGGGGATAGCGTAGCCAACGATGATAAAAGCGCTGCTCCAGATGTCGAAACGGCTGCCGTTATATACCGCTTTGCGGATGCCCAACGGGATCGACACCAGATAAATGATGAGCGTACTCCACAATCCGAGCGTAATGGACACGGGCAGACTGTCTTTGATTAACGTCAGTACGGATGCGCTGCGAAACAGGCTGTCGCCGAAATCGAAACGAACATAGTCCCAGAGCATTTTAAAGTAGCGCTCATGAACAGGCTTATCAAAGCCGTAGCGATGCGTGATCTCCGCGATCACCTCGGGATCTAACCCACGTCCGCCGCGATAGTGGCTGTCGCTAATATTCCCTACGCCGGTCTGGGCGTGGCTGGCGCGAACGCCTTCGCTACCGGCGCCGGGCAGGGCGCCAGACTGGCCGAATTCAATGGCCGCGATCGCCTGGTCAACCGGGCCGCCGGTGCGATCTGGACAATAAAAAAGTTGATTGTAATGATGGCCCACAGCGTCGGGATCACCAGTAACAGACGTCGAATCAGGTAGGTGCCCATTTATTCTCCCTGTCGTCTGGCGGCGGGAAGTTTTGCCGCTTTGTTGACGTCATACCACCAGGTATCCAGTCCAATGGTGTAGATCGGCCGAATGGCCGGATGGGAAAATTTATCCCACCAGGCGAGCCTGTCTTCCGCCATATACCACATTGGCAGCATGTAGTAATTCCAGGTCAATACCCGATCCAGCGCCCGCCCGAGGGGAACCAGCTTCGTTTTATCGCCCTGGGCGGCAATGATTTGGGCAATCAGTTTATCAATGACCGGGCTTTGCACGCCTGGCGCGTTATAGCTGGAGTCAATGTATTCAGACGCCCAGGATATTTGTAGATCGGAGCTGGGCCACGGCATGGCGCGCCACAGTCGCGGCATCATGTCGTAGTCGCGACTGCGCATACGGTTGGTGATTTGCGAGTTATCAACCTGGCGGATGTTCATCGTGATGCCAAGACGCTGCAAATTATGCTGGAAGGGAAGAACCCACTGGCTGTTGCCGCCTGCCGGAAGCAGCAGTTCAAAGCTCAGCGTTTTGCCGGTCGCGCTGTTAACGCGTTGCTGGCCTTTCAGTACCCATCCCGCCTCTGTGAGTAATTTATCGGCCTTCAGCAGGTTTTCCCGATCGTAGCCATCGCCGTTTGAGACTGGCGGCTGATAAATCCGGGTAAAGACCTCCGGCGGCAGATCCTTTTTCATGGGTGCGAGTAAGACCAGTTCGTCTGCACTGGGGTAGTTTCTGGCGGCATACTCGGTATTCTGGAAATAGCTGTTTGCCCGGCTCCAGGCATTATAAAACAATGCCTTGTTCATCCATTCGAAATCAAATGCCAGGGTTATCGCTTCACGCACGCGACGATCGTTAAATACCGGACGCTGAATATTAAAGGCCAGCCAGCGCGTATCCTGTGCGGATTCATTTTTCTGTTCGTCTTTAACGATGTAATGGTTATCAAAGTTTTTACCGGTGTAGCGCGTTGCCCAGTTTTTCGCGTCATTCTCCAGACGCAGGTCAAACGCCCCGGCCTTAAAGGCTTCAAACGCAACGTTGTCATCAAGGTAATAGTCGTAGCGGATGGTATCAAAGTTCCAGCGCCCCCGGTTTACCGGCAGGTTAGCAGCCCAATAGTTTTTTACCCGGGAATAGACAATATACTGGCCCATTTTCCACTGGGTTATGCGGTACGGGCCGCTGGCAAGAGGAGGCTTAGAGAGTGGGTCGCTGAGCTTATGATCCTTCCAGAATTTTTCCGGCATGACCGGTAAAGAAAACAGGCTGAGCATATCCTCTTTACCGGGTTTGGCTAATTCAATGCGGACGGTAAGCGGAGCGATGGCTTTGACGGTCGTGCCTTTGTACACCAGACGAAATTGCGGCACGCCCTCAGTCATAAATTTATGGAAGGTGAAGGCGACGTCGCGGGCAGTGATGGGCGAACCATCATGAAAACGGGCGCGTGGGTTGATGGTCACTTCCACCCAGGAGTAATCCTCCGCATATCGCGCGTTGTCAGCAATGAGCGGATAGTAGCTGCCGGGTTCGTCGTCAGAGGTGGTAAAAAGCGTGTCGTAAAGCTGCTCGGTACGTGCGCCAGGATTACCGCGCATGGAATAGCGGTTGAAATTATCGAATGTCCCGGTCGCGGAAAGCGTTATCCGCCCCCCTTTTTGGCGCCGCCGGATTGACATAATCGAAATGATTAAAATTGAAGGCGTATTTGGGTTCGCCAAGCACGGAAAAGGCGTAACTTTCTTTGATGGCCTGAGCCTGTACGCCAAAGCTGGCCAGGGCGACAAACAGAAGCATTACGCGAGCAATCATCGGAAAATGGTTTCCTTTTCTTATCACCTGCCACCGTCAGGCAAGCGTCAATCCTGAATAATAAGTGACGCAGCCTCTGTTGTGAATCCATTCGGGCAGAAGAGTGCCGTCACCATTTCGGCGCGGGCCGGGTATTCATCCAGTGAACGAAGTCCTCAAGCGCTAAAGGGCGGCTAATCCAGTACCCCTGGAGGAAGTTGACGCCATGATCGCGTAGCCATCGGGCCTGCTCCGGGGTTTCCACTCCTTCCGCAACGGTCAGCATATGCAGGCGCTTAGAGAGCATCAAAACCGCATCCAGAACTGGAGAGGTCACGGTTTCCGTACCAATCGCATTAATAAAGCCCCGGTCGATTTTCAGGTAGTCCAGCGTAAAGCGTTCCAGATAGATGAGGGCGCTATGGCCGGTGCCAAAATCATCAATTGCGATTTCGAATCCAGCGCAGTGCAGCCACTCAAATAATTTAGCCGCTTCATGTTGATTGAGCATATCGCGTTCGGTAATTTCCAGTACGATCTGAAAATGATGCGGCGGTAAGGATTCCGCCAGGAGACGGATGTCCTCTTTAAAGCTGTTGCTGTGCAGGTGGTCAGGCGCGATATTGATGCCAAACTTTGCCCCGACAGGCAGTACCTTCTGCAATGCGGGGGCGTCGCGCGCCACGAGTTTAAACAGATGCTGGGTGAGCGGCACAATAAGCTGCTGGGCTTCTGCGTAATGAATAAACGCGTCAGGCGGGATTTCGCCTGCCGTAGGGTGACGCCAGCGTAACAGCACTTCCAGACCCGTGACCCTGAGCGTTTGGGTATCAACGACCGGTTGATAGACCACATAAAATTGTTCGCGCTTGATAGCCACCAGGATCTCTCGCCCTGGCTTCAGGCGGATAGAGCTGATGTAGTAGCAGAGCAGGGCGGCGATGATACCGCTCATACTGCCCAGCAGCAGGGCATAGCCCACGTCGTTATAGGTCCAGCTGTCGGCGTATAACTGTATCTTCAGCGGCAGCCCTTTTATTGTCGCCTGGCGCGAAGGCGTACCCGACAGCTCTTCCACGGTCATTAAATGCGAAGAAAACGTCGAGAGCACGGTATCGCCAATAATTAATGCGATGCCATCAAAATCTTCCTGTCGGGCGGTGTAAATAAGGTAGGGCGTCAGGTTGATATTCAGCGAGGTAAATACGCCGCTCTCTTTTAATAACGGGTTGCGATACCAAATCGCCATCGCCGGTTTATCCGGCATCATCGGCGTGCCGGGAAGTATCGCCATATCAATTTCTTTGCGGATGTCGATATTGGATACCAGGTCGGTAAGCGGCGTGTCCATCGATCCGGTTGCCGACGAGCAGAAGGCGATTTTGTCTTTGACGAGCAAAAAGGCGCGCACATTCAGGCTAAAAGCGGCGCGGGAGGTCAGCTCGGAAGAGACTTGCTGGCAGTCATTAAGCGTCAGGGGGCTGTAACACATCCGTCGTGGCTTTAAGGTCGGCGAAGTAGCTCACCAGATAATGTTGTACGTCGGATATCAGCGTGTCGTATTTGACTTCACGTTTATGCCATGACATTAAAAATTGCAGGCTACTGATAAGTAACGCGACGATGACCCCTGTGAGAATGCAGGTGAGCAGGATTTTTCGCGAGGACGAGGAGGCGCGTGTGAACATAGTTACTGGTTCTACCTGAGGTAACCGAATGCGATTAAAATGCTTGATTTAAAAGACTATAACCTGGATTAAACTGCATCGTCATACTTTTCTACAGGGATGCGATAGAACGCAAAAAAAGCACCGCCGAAGCAGTGCTTTTTATGTGTCTCGTCAGGATTGCCAAGGGATAGCGGTCAGACGAAAAATTAACTGCGGCTCAGAACCCGACGCCCTTCGTTGTAACGTTTTTTCCAGTAAGGCTCGTTCATGCTGGAAATAATAACGCCGCTACTGGTAGACGCATGAACAAACTGGTTGTTGCCGATGTAGATGCCTACATGACGGCCCGTCGAACCGGCGCGGAACAGAACCAGATCGCCCGTGCGCAGGTTATTGCGCGAAACGGATTTGCCCATTTCCTGCTGCTCATAGGTTGAGCGAGGCAGTTCTAAACCAAATTGTTCACGGAATGTACGCTGTACAAAGCTGGAACAATCGACACCTTTTTTGGTGCTGCCGCCAAGGCGGTAACGCACGCCTTTCCAGTCAGCATACTGATCCATAATCCGCGATTTAACATCGAGGTTACGCACCATATTTTCAAATTCATCCTGAGAGGCTTGCAGTGAAGAGTTATCTCCATTGCCCACAGCATGCGTCTCAGAATGCACGTTCTTTGCGGTATTTGTAGTGCTACATGCAGAAAGCAGAACCGCCACTGCAATCGCGGGAATTCCCCGCAGGATATATCTCAAAATCGGTTGAGACCTGACCATGTTGTTTGTTTTCCCTTGAAGTCCTTAACGACAAATATCGTTATAAAAATGCCAAACGTGACGAGACTAATTACCTGCGCACAATGAGACAATTCTTTAAGGTCAAATCTGTGGCGGAACGCACAAATTTATTCGCAAAGAGAATAATTATCCAGCGAGGCAAAACGAGTTCAAGATTACCCGATCGTTGCTGCCATTGCGAGCAGTTTGGCGGGATTTTTTATAAGAAATTATGATACTGAAAGTGAATTAGTGGCATTGGCTAAATTAAACGCAAATGAGGCGAATAACAGGCAATGCGTTCATTTTCAACGGGAAGAAGATGACAGGAAGATGACGGCGGGGCGGGAAATAATCGACGATCGCCATCAGGAGTGAGAACGCTCTCTGATGGCGATGTTAATTGATGTGATTTATTTGTTTAAATTTTGTTTGTTTTTACCGGGCAGATAATTATCGAAAAACCGTATCACGCGATCGCTGAACGACGTCATTAACAGCCAGGGCAATCCAATCAGCACCGTTGTCAGCGAACCGACCGCAATATCCGTGAACCAGTGGGCGCCGATCATTACGCGCGGAAAGGCAAAAACCACAAATATAATAAGGGCGATGAAACCTGCGACTTTTCCGAAATAACGCAGCATAAATGCGGAAAAAATAAGCAGCATCATTCCGTGATCGCCAGGGAAACTGTCTTTTGACGCATCCTTGGTGGGAATATGCAGGAGATCGCTGACGCGGTGAATATTTTCAAGCGTCAGCGTAGGGCTGGCGCGTTTGACCGGAATAAACGCCTGGCCTAACTGATTCACCACAACCGCAGATAAAAGCATCACCAGGCCGATGATGATAATACGCCGACGGCCTGCCGGGGTCTCTTTTAACCAGAAACTCAGCATCAGGCAGCCCATCGCCAGCAGCGCGCAACCATCAAACGCCCGGTTATTGGTGATCGCCACCAGCCAGAGAAATGCGCGGCTTTCAACCAGCTTCTGGTTAAAGAAGTGGAAAATGTTCGCGTCGAGAGGAGACCAGAATCCGTGATTGACTGGAATATACCACGACAAAAACAACGCCAGACCCGCAGCGTTAATCAGCAGTATGAGGGGATACCGGTTTTTCATTATCATCTCGCCATTCAGTAAAACGGAGGCAACCTTACGCGTCCTCGGCTAAACGAAGCTTCAACAATGCGGTCTGTAATGTGTTCCAGTCTGTTTCGCGGTCTGAGATGAGTTCGATGCGGCTGTCCGGCGGCGCGACGTTTTGGGTCTCAATATGAAGATCGTCACCCTGACGATTAATACGCACCAGCCCCTCCTTAATGCGCATAACGCCTTTCACTCGTCCAACCGGCGCGAGGCGCGCCCATTCGAGCAGGCCGATGGTGTCGAACACGGTATCCGCATCAAAAATCCAGCCGCAGGCCTGATGCCCCTGGCCGCTGTTCAGGCTACGACGCCAGCGCTGTTGCGCTGGCAGGCTAAGCGCGGCGAGCCCTTTCCTTTCGGCATGCTGGTGCGCGTGGGCGGCGCTGGCGGGCAGTTCCGACAGGTTCTGGCGCGGTAAATCCAGCAGCTGTCCGTTGATTTGCCCGTGGTCGGCATGAACCAGTTGACGATTGTCGCCGTACTGTTGCCACCAGGTTTGCAGGGCGCTTTCGCTTTCCGGCGTAGCGCGATCGGTTTTATTCGCGACGATGACATCGGCGGCAGCCAGCTGGTCGCGGAAGTTTTCGTTGGCGACGCTCTTTTCATCCAGCAGTAAACGTGGATCAAGGATGCACAGCGTGGCGCGCAGGTCGATCCACGGCTCGTAAACTGGCGCGGTTAACAAATCGAGGATCTGTTTCGGATGGCCAAGTCCTGTCGGTTCGATCAGCAAGCGATCCGGCTTGCCCTGGCGCAGCAGGGTATTTAGCCCCACCTGCATTGGTAAGCCGTTCACGCAACACATGCAACCACCGGGGATCTCTTTCAGCAATGCGCCGCTGTCCGCAAGCAGCGCGCCGTCAATGCCCACTTCGCCAAATTCGTTGACCAGCACGGCCCATTTTTCCGCAGGATCTTTGTTGGCTAACAGATGAAGAATAGAGGTTGTTTTTCCACTGCCGAGAAAGCCGGTAATGAGGTTGGTTTTGGTCACGTCTGCTCCAGAATAATGATATGCCGTAACGGCTCGTGCTAATCCTGGCGAAAAAAAACGAAAAAGAGAAGGGCAGAGCGGACGAAGAATTTTTTCGTCCGCTGGAAAGACAGAAATTGTTAACTTTTTAACGTATCAATGACCGCCTGATGCGCGCCATGTTGCGCAATGCGCCGCCAGGCTTGCTCAATGGCTTGCACAAACAGGGGATTTTTCACGAGATCCGTGCCGAAAACCTCCTGCAACGACAGCAGCGCGCTGACCCGCTCCGCGTCACTGCTGCTTTCAACAAGCAGGCGAATTTTTTCACTGAGCGGGTCCCGAATATCAATCGTTGCACCAGCGTCGTCCACGCCGCTGACGTAGCGCATCCAGCCTGCGACGCCCAGCGCCAGCAGCGGCCAGTCACTCCCACGCGCCAGATGTTCGCGAATGCCTTCCAGCATCCGCTGCGGTAATTTCTGGCTGCCGTCCATCGCGATTTGCCAGGTCCGGTGCTTCAGCGCCGGATTGGCGAAGCGTTCAATCAGGCTGGCGGCATAGCGGGATAAATCGACGTTGGTGATGCGCAATGTCGGCGCCTGTTCATTTATCATCAGGCGGTAAGCGGCCTCGCGAAACGCGCTGTCCTGCATACAATCGCTGATGTGCTGGAACCCGGCCAGATAGCCGAGATACGCAAGGAACGAATGGCTGCCGTTGAGCATGCGTAGTTTCATTTGCTCCCAGGGCAGCACGTCATCAACCATCTGCACGCCAGCGACTTCCCACTGCGGCGGCCTGCCACAAAGTTATCTTCAATGACCCACTGTATAAACGGTTCACAACTGATGGCGCAGGGATCGGCGACGCCCAGCTCGCGGGTAATTTCGTCCAGCGACTCCTCTGTGGCGGCAGGCACGATTCTGTCTACCATCGTTCCCGGGAAGCTGACGTGCTGCTGAATCCACGCCGCCAGCTCCGCCGCGCGTTTTTCCGCCATGCCCAGAACGGCGTTTTTAACCACATGGCCGTTATCCGGGATGTTATCGCAGGAGAGAACCGTGAAAGGCGACAACCCGCGCTCACGCCGACGATGCAGGGCCTCCACAAGAATCCCCGGCGCCGAGTGCGGCTCCGTGGGGTGTTGCATATCGTGAATAATGCGCGGGTTTGACACGTCGAGCGAACCGGTTGCCGGATCGATGCAATATCCTTTTTCGGTGATAGTGAGTGACACTATCGCCACCTGCGGCTCGCAAAACTTTTCGATAATAGCGGCAAGCGAATCCAGCTTTGCGTTCAGACACTCCTTGACCGCGCCGACGATAATCGCCTGATTGCCGTTCGCGCCTTTTTCCAGCACGGTGTACAAGTGATTCTGCTCGCGAAGCTGGCTCATCAGGCGATCGCCGCTGAATAGGCTGATCTCGCAGATCCCCCAGTCTCCGCCTTGCGCATTCAGCACTCTGTCGGTCAATAATGCCTGATGGGCGCGGTGAAACGCGCCAAAACCGAAGTGCACAATCCGGGTTTGTAGTTGTTGTCGATCGTAGCGGGGCGTCAGTACGCCTTCCGGGAGTGGGGGCAGAGGCAATAGTCTTCATTAAGAACACACCTGATTAACCATTAATTAACAATGGTAGTGTAAAGTTATATGACACCAAATTGAATTGGTATGCCGCATTTATCCGGGGATTGTGAGCTGGATCAATCAATCATGCGCCCTACGTTGACCATTTACGCGATACCTGTATGGTAGTCATCACTCAGGTAAACTAATTTGGTATAACAACTTGTGAGGTGAAGCAATGGAACAAACCTGGCGTTGGTACGGGCCTAACGATCCGGTATCGCTTGATGATGTGCGTCAGGCTGGCGCAACGGGGGTTGTGACGGCATTGCACCACATTCCGAACGGTGATGTGTGGCCGGTTGAAGAGATTAAAAAGCGCCAGGCCATTCTGGCTGAAAAAGGGCTGACCTGGTCTGTTGTCGAAAGTATTCCGGTGCATGAAGAGATAAAAAACACGCTCCGGGCAGTACCAGACCTGGATTGCAAATTATCAGCAAAGCATCCGTAATCTGGCCGCCTGCGGGATTGATACCGTGTGCTACAACTTTATGCCGATTCTCGACTGGACGCGTACCGACCTTGAATATCCGTTGCCCGATGGTTCCAGAGCGCTGCGTTTCGATCAGATTGCCTTTGCGGCTTTCGAACTGCACATCCTGAAGCGTGACGGCGCGCAAGCGGACTACAGCGAAGAAGAACAGCGCCAGGCGCTGGACTACTTCAACGCCATGAGCGCTGCGGATATCGAAAAACTGACCCGGAATATTATCGCCGGGCTGCCTGGCGCTGAAGAGGGTTATACGCTGGATCAGTTCCGTGCGCGTCTGGCGGAATATAACGGTATCAGCAAAGAGGATTTACGCGAAAATATGGCGGTATTCCTGCGTGCGATTGTGCCGGTGGCAGAAGAAGTCGGCGTGCGCCTGGCGGTGCATCCTGACGATCCGCCGCGCCCCATCCTCGGCCTGCCGCGCATCGTTTCTACCATTGAAGATATGCAGTGGCTGAAAGAAACCGTAGACAGCATTAACAACGGGTTCACCATGTGTACCGGTTCGTACGGCGTACGCGCGGATAACGACCTGGTGAAAATGATCGAGACGTTTGGCGACCGCATTCACTTTACCCATTTACGCTCAACCTGCCGTGAAGATAACCCGAAAACCTTCCACGAAGGCGCGCATTTGCAAGGGGATGTCGATATGGTCGCGGTGATTACCGCAATTCTTACGGAAGAACAGCGTCGTAAGCTGGCAGGCGATCTGCGTCCGATCCCAATGCGCCCGGATCACGGTCATCAGATGCTTGACGATCTGCATAAGAAAACCAACCCCGGCTACTCCGCTATTGGTCGTCTGAAAGGGCTGGCGGAAATTCGTGGCGTTGAACTGGCGCTGAAAAAGACCCAGTTCCGCGATTTGCTGTAACACCTGTTGGTCATAAAAAAGGACAGCCCTGGCTGTCCTTTTTTGTTGGTGCGTCGGCGACGGGCGCTTAGTCCGCGCGGGCCCATGTAGCGGCGTTCTTCAATGTGAATACGGATTTTTTCACCGGCGCTCAGGTATTCCGGCACCTGAATCACCAGACCGGTGCTCAGCGTTGCGGGTTTGTTGCGGGCGCTGGCTGACGCGCCTTTAATGCCCGGTGCGGTTTCCACGATTTCCAGATCAACCGTCTGCGGCAGTTCGAGCGCCAGTAACTGACCGTCCCAGGTCAGCACCTGCATATCCGGCATTCCGCCTTCAGGAATAAACAGCAGCTCTTCTTCAATCTGATCTTTGGTGAAGGTATACGGGGTATAGTCTTCTTTATCCATGAACACATATTCGTTGCCGTCGATATAAGAGAAATCGACGCCACGGCGGCTCAGGGTGACGGTATCAACGATGTCGTCGCCTTTGAAACGCTCTTCGACTTTCAGACCCGTACGGACGTCGGAAAAACGCATTTTGTACAGCGTCGCGGCACCGCGGGCGGTCGGTGACTGAATATCAATATCTTTTACAATCAGCAGCTTGCCGTTGTAGTTCAGTACCATACCTTTTTTAATTTCGTTCGGCTCTTGGCATCGAAAAAATCCTGTTGTAGAGAATGTCTAAAATATCGCGTCAAACTACTCGCGCCGGGCGATTCAGGCAAGTGGAATTCACATATCCCGGATGATTTTGTGTATACTGTTCGCCCCACTTTCAGTCCGGTGGCTTACGAATAGAGAATACTGTATGGAATGCCGCCCGGATTGCGGAGCATGTTGCACCGCGCCTTCAATCTCCAGCCCCATTCCGGGTATGCCTGACGGTAAACCCGCAAACACGCCGTGTGTCCAGCTTGATGAACATCAACGCTGTAAGATCTTCGGTTCGCCGCTGCGTCCAAAGGTCTGCGCAGGCCTGCAACCCCAGCGCCGATATGTGCGGTCAGACAAGGGCGCAGGCAATGATCTACCTCATTGAACTGGAAACGCTTACTGCGCCTTAAACGTCTTTAATGCGTGCCAGACAAACCATCGTCGCGAGGGCCATCACCAGCGCAAACCAGAATACGGCGTGGTAATTCCAGATTTCCGCCGCAATCCCCGCCAGCGATCCGGCGATAATCCAGCCTACGCGGATGGTATTGGTATACAGCGTGGTTGCTGAACCCGCCTGGCCGGGCATCAGATCCTGAAAATAGAGCATTCCCGATGCCGCCGAGAATGCCGATGTAAATTGCGTTCAGCAACTGCAAGCCGAGCAGAACGACAGGCGAGTGCGCCAGCAGCATACCCGCGTAAAAGCAGAACCCCGCCACGATGGCGATCCGCATCAGCAGGCGTTTCCCCAGACGTTTAGCAAAATAGCCTGCAATCAACATGGTGGGAATTTCCAGCCCGGCGGCAGTCCCCATCATGACGCCGGCAAGTTTTTCCGGCAGATGCAGTTCGTTAATGATAAACAGCGGCATATTAATGATATAGAGGCTGTTGGTTCCCCACATTAATGTGCAGATAACAAAGAGCAGCAGCGTATCGCGGCGATTACGGCGCGGCGCTTCAAGGGTTCCGGCAGCAAGTGGCGCATCTTTACGCATTGACGGTAAAAACAGCCAGACCATTACGCCACAGACGACAAACGCCGCCGCCGCGCTCAGGTACATCACGGTAAAGCTGAACCCCATCGCCAGCGCATAGGCCAGCGGCGGCCCGATCACCCACGCCAGCGAAACCTGGGCGCGCAATATCGAGCTGAACATCACGGCTTCGCGACCGGTGCGATCGGCATGTTCGCGGGCAAGGGCGAACATTTGCGGGTTCGCGGTCGAACCAAAACTACTCAGGAAAACGCCGACGAACAGCAAAATAAAATAGTTGCGGTTCCAGGCAAACAGCACGCAGGCCAACATGCCCAGCACACAGCAAAAAACGATCAGGCTTTTGCGATCGCCTTTTTTGTCGGAGCGCCCGGCCAGAAACTGGCTCACCAGAATGCCGATAACGGCGCTGCCGGTAAAAAAGAAGCCAACCATGCCCGGACGAGCGTGTACCTCATCCGTCAGAAAAAGACTGAGCGTCGGCGTCTGTAACGCACCGGCGATACCCGTCAGAAACGCGACGAGCAGGAATGCCGAAGACGTCAAATCAAACGTTTTTGGTGTGGCGGCAACGGGGGTGTTATGCATGTTTCTGTATCAGTGGTGTGAAGAGACGCGGAGTTTACGCTGCTCGTCAGGAAATAAACAGGTGCCCAAATCAAAATCGCCACAAAAAATCAAAATAGCATTTCAGTCTATGAAGGGAAGATGCTGACGGTGCTGAAACAGATCGTTTTACGGGCAATTCACTTCAGCATTTATTACCTTCCTGAATGAAAAGTGTGCTTTATCTCTAAATTCTGTCATCAATTTTACGACTTTACTTGCGTGCTGAAGCAGAAAGCGCAAGACTTCTTGAAACGTTTCAGCGCTATTTTGTTTTTGGTTACAAGTCAGATTAGCGCCTTTTTTCTCATGTTAGCTGAATCGTTTCAAGTTCAGCAGGAGAGGAGAACTATGTTCCAGTTATCGGTTCAGGACATTCATCCGGGCGAACAGGCCGGAAACAAAGAAGAGGCCATTCGCCAGGTTGCCGCTGCGTTAGTGCAGGCGGGCAACGTCGCAGACGGCTACGTCGACGGCATGCTGGCGCGGTGAGCAACAGACATCCACTTTCCTTGGCAACGGTATCGCCATTCCGCACGGAACGACCGACACGCGCGATCAGGTGCTGAAAACCGGCGTGCAGGTGTTCCAGTTTCCGCAGGGCGTAACCTGGGGCGAAGGGCAAGTGGCCTATGTGGCGATTGGTATTGCCGCCAGCTCCGATGAGCATCTCGGGTTGCTGCGTCAGCTGACGCACGTATTAAGCGATGACGCTGTGGCTGAACAGCTGAAATCCGCCACGACGGCAGAAGAACTGCGCGCGTTGCTGATGGGTGAAAAACAGAGCGAACAGCTGAAGCTGGATAACGACACCCTGACGCTGGATGTGGCGGCCAGCGACCTGGTGACGCTACAGGCGCTGAACGCCGCGCGCCTGAAAGAAGCAGGCGCTGTGGATGCCGCGTTTGTCGCCAGAACCATCAATGAACAGCCGATGAATCTCGGCCAGGGCATCTGGCTGAACGACAGCGCGGACGGCAACCTGGCGCAGCGCTATCGCTGTGAGCCGTGCGGCTACGGCGTTTGACGTAGAGGGCGAAGCGGCTGCGCTGCTGGTGACTGTCGCGATGAATGACGATCAGCCCGTCGCCGTGCTGAAGCGCCTTGGCGATCTGCTGCTGAACAATAAAGCTGACCGTTTTGCTGAAAGCGGATGCCGCCACCGTGCTGGCGCTGCTGACCAGTGATGAAGCATTGACTGACGACGTGCTGAGCGCCGAATTTGTCGTGCGCAATGAGCATGGCTTACACGCCCGTCCGGGCACCATGCTGGTGAATACCATTAAACAATTTAATAGCGAAATTACCGTGGCAAACCTTGATGGAACCGGAAAACCGGCAAATGGACGCAGTTTGATGAAAGTGGTGGCGTTAGGCGTGAAGAAAGGCCATCGCCTGCGCTTTACGGCGCAGGGCGAAGATGCTGAACAGGCGCTGAAAGCGATTGGCGACGCCATTGCCGCTGGTCTTGGGGAGGGCGCGTAATGAGCAGACGTGTTGCTACTATCACCCTTAATCCGGCATACGACCTGGTCGGTTTCTGCCCGGAGATTGAACGCGGCGAAGTGAACCTGGTGAAAACCACGGGTCTGCATGCGGCGGGTAAAGGCATCAACGTTGCCAGGGTTCTGAAAGATTTAGGTATTGATGTCACGGTTGGCGGTTTCCTGGGTAAAGACAACCAGGACGGTTTCCAGCAGTTGTTCAGCGAGCTGGGCATTGCCAACCGTTTTCAGGTGGTGCAGGGGCGTACCCGCATCAACGTTAAGCTGACGGAAAAAGACGGTGAAGTGACCGACTTTAACTTCTCCGGTTTTGACGTGACTCCGGCTGACTGGGAACGTTTTGTGAACGATTCGCTGAGCTGGCTGGGTCAGTTCGATATGGTCTGCGTCAGCGGCAGCTTGCCGACAGGCGTCAGCCCGGAAGCGTTTACCGACTGGATGACGCGTCTGCGTAGCCAGTGCCCATGCATTATCTTTGATAGTAGTCGTGAAGCGTTGGTGGCGGGTCTGAAAGCGGCGCCGTGGCTGGTGAAACCGAACCGTCGTGAATTAGAAATCTGGGCAGGCCGTAAGCTGCCGGAAATGAAAGATGTGATCGACGCGGCGCACGCCCTGCGTGAGCAAGGTATTGCGCATGTGGTGATCTCTCTCGGTGCGGAAGGGGCGCTGTGGGGTGAACGCATCCGGCGAATGGATCGCGAAGCCACCGTCCGTTGATGTGGTAAGTACCGTAGGTGCAGGGGATTCTATGGTTGGCGGTCTGATTTACGGCCTGCTGATGCGTGAATCCAGTGAACATACGTTGCGTCTGGCGACAGCCGTTGCCGCGCTTGCGGTAAGCCAGAGCAATGTGGGCATTACCGATCGTCCTCAGTTGGCCGCAATGATGGCGCGCGTCGACTTAAAACCGTTTAACTGACAGCAGGAGAGGCATAATGAAAACGCTGCTGATTATTGACGCCAATCTCGGCCAGGCTCGCGCTTACATGGCGAAGACCCTGCTCGGCGCGGCGGCACATAAAGCAAATCTGGAAATTATCGACAATCCGAATGACGCAGAGTTAGCCATTGTGTTTGGCTGACGCTGTGCCGAACGACAGCGCGCTGAACGGTAAAAAAGTCTGGCTGGGCGATATTGCCCGTGCCGTGGCGCACCCGGAACTGTTCCTCAATGAAGCGAAAGGACACGCGACGCCATACAGCGCGCCGACAGCGGTTGCCGCCCCGGCAGCGGCCAGCGGCCCGAAACGCGTCGTGGCGGTGACGGCGTGTCCGACAGGCGTCGCGCATACCTTTATGGCGGCTGAAGCGATTGAAACCGAAGCGAAAAAACGTGGCTGGTGGGTGAAGGTCGAAACCCGCGGCTCCGTGGGCGCAGGCAATGCCATCACGCCGGAAGAGGTTGCGGAAGCGGATCTGGTGATCGTGGCGGCTGATATCGAAGTGGATCTGGCGAAGTTTGCCGGAAAACCGATGTACCGTACATCAACCGGCCTGGCGCTGAAGAAAACCGCGCAGGAACTGGACAAAGCCGTAGCGGAAGCGACGCCGTATGCGCCTACGGGCAAAGCGCAGGCCGCCGCGACAGAAGGGAAAAAAAGAGAGCGCTGGCGCATATCGCCATCTGCTGACGGGCGTTTCCTACCATGCTGCCAATGTGGTTGCAGGTGGGTTGTGTATCGCGCTCCTCCTTTGCGTTTGGTATTGAGGCGTTTAAAGAAGAAGGTACGCTGGCTGCGGCGCTGATGCAGATCGGCGGCGGTTCCCGCCTTCGCGCTAATGGTGCCGGTACTGGCGGGATATATCGCGTTTTCCATCGCGGATCGTCCAGGCTGACGCCCGGGTCTTATCGGCGGTATGCTGGCGGTGAGCACCGGATCTGGCTTTATCGGCCGGTATTATCGCGGGCTTCCTGGCCGGTTATGTCGCGAAACTTATCAGCACTAAACTAAAACTTCCGCAGAGTATGGAAGCGCTGAAACCGATCCTGATCATTCCACCTGATTTCCAGTCTGATTGTCGGTCTGGCGATGATTTACCTTATCGGTAAACCGGTTGCCGGCATTCTGGAAGGGCTGACTCACTGGCTGCAAACGATGGGGACGGCGAATGCGGTACTGCTGGGCGCGATCCTCGGTGGTATGATGTGTACTGATATGGGCGGCCCGGTTAACAAAGCGGCGTATGCGTTCGGTGTTGGTCTGCTGAGTACCCAGACTTATGCGCCGATGGCGGCGATTATGGCGGCAGGCATGGTTCCTCCGCTGGCTCTTGGGCTGGCAACTCTGGTTGCGCGTCGTAAGTTCGACAAGGCGCAGCAGGAAGGGGGCAAAGCCGCGCTGGTGCTGGGGCTGTGCTTCATTACCGAAGGCGCGATCCCGTTTGCGGCGCGTGACCCGATGCGTGTCCTGCCATGCTGTATCGTCGGCGGTGCGCTGACAGGCGCAATCTCAATGTGGGTTGGCGCGAAACTGATGGCGCCGCACGGCGGTCTGTTTGTGCTGCTGATTCCTGGCGCGATTACACCGGTGCTGGGCTATCTGCTGGCGATTGTTGCGGGTACGCTGGTTGCCGGTCTGGCCTATGCGTTCCTGAAACGCCCGGAAGCTGAAGTTATCGCGAAAGCGGCATAATGTAAAACCTTGTGCCGGATGGCGGCGTGAGCGCCTTATCCGGCCTACGGATACCGATCCTGTAGGCCGGATAAAACGCATTAGCGTCGCCATCCGGCATTTTTCTGCCTTTTTTATCCCCCTATTTTGTGTCCTGGCTCGCAACTTTTTCCTCCCTTGCAAACTGTATCTATAAAAAATTGTGACTCTGTTCATATCTATTCGCTTTAGGGCTTGCGGATGGATTTACTTTATCAAAAACACGCATATCATGAACACATGTTTTAATATGAACATGTGCTCTAATAATCTCGATTGTGGCGGTGGTTATTCTTAACGAACTCATTGTTATGGCAGCTTAATGCCAGAGGACGTTCTATGCGTGAAACGGAATACATAGTGACGATTGGCTCAGCCAATATGGATGTTGCCGGGTATTCGCATGCTTCTTTAAATTATGCGGACTCCAATCCGGGAAAAATAAAATTTACCCCCGGCGGCGTGGGGCGCAATATTGCGCATAATTTGGCGCTGCTGGGAAAAAACTCATGGTTACTGACGGCGGTCGGGAGTGATTTCTATGGGCAGTCATTAATGGCGCAAACGAATCAATCCGGTGTGCACGTTGATAAATGTCTGATTGTGCCGGGAGAAAATACGTCAAGTTACTTATCCCTGCTCGACAATACCGGAGAAATGCTGGTCGCCATAAATGACATGAGCATTACCGACTTTATTTCGGCTGAATTTTTATCACAGCATGCTGATTTTATTCGTGGGGCAAAAGTGATTGTCGCCGATTGTAATATCAGCGAAGAGGCACTGAACTGGGTGCTGGAAAATGCAGGCGATGTGCCGGTATTTGTTGATCCGGTTTCTGCCTGGAAGTGTGTCAAAATTCGCGAGCGACTTGGCAAAATTCACACGCTGAAACCCAACCGGCTTGAAGCTGAAACCCTCAGCGGCATTCCCCTCTCCGGGCGGGAAGATGTCGGGAGCGTTGCGGCATGGTTTCATGAACATGGCCTGAACCGTCTGGTGCTTAGTATGGGTGGCGACGGCGTTTATTACAGCGATATCAACGGCGAAAACGGCTGGTCGCTCCCCCATTAAAACCAACGTCGTCAATGTGACCGGCGCTGGCGACGCCATGATGGCGGGACTCGCCGCCTGCTGGATGGACGGCTTGCCCTTTATAGATTCGGTTCGATTTGCACAGGGTTGTTCATCAATGGCGCTTGCCTGTGAATATACCAATAACCCTGATTTATCTGTCGCGAATGTTACATCGTTAGTGGAGAACACAGAATGTCTGAATTAACTCTTTCCTCTGAATTATTACAAATTTCGCCAGAAGTACAGGATGCGTTAAAAAGTAAGAAACCCATTGTTGCGCTGGAATCAACCATTATTTCCCACGGCATGCCTTTTCCGCAAAATGCGCCAAACGGCAATTGAAGTTGAAGAAACCATTCGTAAGCATGGCGCCGTGCCCGCAACCATTGCCATTATTGGCGGTGTAATGAAAGTGGGCCCTGAATAAAGAAGAAATTGAATTATTAGGCCGTGAAGGACATAACGTTACAAAAGTCAGTCGTCGTGACTTACCATTTGTGGTTGCCGCTGGGAAAAATGGCGCAACGACGGTTGCATCCACCATGATTATTGCCGCACTGGCCGGAATTAAAGTATTTGCAACCGGCGGTATCGGTGGCGTACATCGTGGCGCAGAACATACGTTTGATATTTCTGCTGACTTACAGGAGCTGGCGCATACCAATGTCACGGTAGTTTGTGCGGGGGCGAAATCAATTCTCGACCTGGGATTAACCACCGAATATTTAGAGACTTTTGGCGTGCCGTTAATTGGCTATCGGACCCAGGCATTACCGGCATTTTTCTGCCGTACCAGTCCGTTTGACGTCAGTATCCGCCTGGACAGCGCGCAAGACATCGCCCGCGCAATGGCGGTGAAATGGCAAACCGGCCTGAACGGTGGTCTGGTTGTGGCAAACCCGATCCCGGAACAGTTTGCGATGGCGGAAGAGAAAATCAACGCGTCGATCGATCAGGCCGTGAAAGAAGCGGAAGAGCAGGGCGTCGTGGGGAAAGAAAGTACGCCATTCTTGCTGGCGCGCGTGGCGGAACTGACCGGCGGCGATAGCCTGAAATCCAATATCCAACCTGGTGTTCAACAACGCTGTACTGGCCTGTGAAATAGCGAAGGAATATCAACGCCTCGCCTGATAAAAACGCACGGGCAGAGAGCGGTCGCCCGCGATATCAAAACCTGGCTTTCACGCCGGGTTTCCTGGCATGAAGGGAAAATCATTATGGATATAATGAGAAGTGTTGTGGGTATGGTGGTACTACTGGCAATCGCATTTCTGCTGTCAGTGAATAAAAAAACGTATCAGCCTGCGTACCGTTGGCGCAGCGCTGGTGCTGCAAATCGCCATCGGTGGGATCATGCTTTATTTCCCGCCGGGGAAATGGCTGGTGGAGCAGGCCGCGCTCGGTGTCCACAAGGTGATGTCCTACAGCGACGCGGGTAGCGCATTTATCTTTGGCTCATTAGTAGGGCCAAAAATGGATGTGCTGTTTGACGGCGCCGGGTTTATCTTTGCCTTTCGCGTGTTGCCGGCCATCATCTTTGTGACTGCGCTGATCAGCTTGCTTTACTACATTGGCGTGATGGGACTGCTGATCCGTATCCTCCGGCGGTATTTTCCAGAAAGCGCTGAACATCAGCAAGATCGAGTCGTTTGTTGCGGTCACTACCATTTTCCTCGGGCAAAACGAGATCCCGGCGATTGTTAAGCCATTTATCGACCGTCTAAATCGTAATGAGCTGTTTACCGCCATTTGTAGCGGCATGGCCTCAATCGCCGGTTCGATGATGATTGGCTATGCCGGAATGGGGGTGCCGATTGATTATCTGCTGGCGGCGTCCTTAATGGCGATCCCTGGCGGCATTCTGTTTGCCCGTATGCTGAGCCCGGCAACGGAAGAATCGAAGGTGACGTTTGAAAACCTGTCATTTACCGAAACGCCGCCAAAAAGCATCATTGAAGCGGCGGCCAGCGGCGCGATGACCGGGCTGAAAATCGCCGCCGGTGTGGCGACGGTGGTGATGGCGTTTGTTGCGATTATCGCGCTGATTAACGGCATCATCGGCGGCGTTGGCGGCTGGTTCGGCTTTGGTCACGCCACGCTAGAAGGGATCTTCGGCTGGGTTTTAGCGCCGCTGGCCTGGATTATGGGCGTGGACTGGAGCGATGCGACGCTTGCCGGTAGCCTGATTGGGCCAAAAACTGGCGATTAACGAGTTTGTCGCTTATCTCAATTTCTCACCGTATCTGCAAGCTGCCGGTACGCTGGATGTGAAGACGATAGCGATCATCTCTTTCGCGTTGTGTGGCTTTGCCAACTTTGGTTCGATTGGTGTGGTGGTTGGCGCGTTTTCTGCGATTGCGCCGCAGCGTGCGCCGGAAATCGCCCAGCTAGGTTTACGGGCGCTGGCGGCGGCAACGCTCTCTAACCTGATGAGTGCTACTATCGCGGGGTTCTTTATCGGGCTGGCGTAGTTGTAGTAGACGATTTTGCCGGATGGCGGCTTCGCCTTATCCGGCCTACAGTAATGCACTCCGTAGGCCTGATAAGCGAAGCGCCATCAGGCATATTCGACCCACATTGGCGCACTCCGTAGGCCTGATAAGCGCAGCGCCATCAGGCATATTCGACCCACATTGGCGCACTCCGTAGGCCTGATAAGTGCAGCGCCATCAGGCATATCCGACCCACAGTGACGCAACCGTAGGCCTGATAAGCGCAGCGCCATCAGGCATTATGCCAGGGTTGTTTTCAGCAGATAAAGCGCGTTATCGGCGGAGAGGGTGGGGTTGTTAATACTGATGCTGGCGCGCGATAACGCCGCGCAGGCCATTGCGAAATTCGCGCTATCGCGAAAATCACTTCCCTCCAGAAAGCTGTAGAGCAACCCGGCCATGAAGCCATCATCCGCGCCGAAGCTGTCCACACGGGTGTGAGGCGGCGGGGTGAGTAAAAACTGCTCGCCGTTTTTCTCGCTACAAAAGACCGCTTCATCTTCCAGGCAAACGAAGATTCGCTGTACGCCTTGCTGATGCAGGTCATTGACGGCCTGTACACGGTCGGCATCGGAACGCACCGCTTTCCCCCCACAGAATCTCCAGCTCTTTTTTGCGTGGGTTTTAGCGTATGAATGCGTGAATACCAGGTCCTGATTTTTTCCGCTTTGAACTCTGAAACGGTATCAATAAAGACCGGGATTTCATCCGCAATGGTAAAGACCCATTCGATGGCTTCCGGCGTCAGGTTGCAGTCCGCCAGCACCACGCCAGCGTGACGGATCAGATCCCGCGAGCTATTCAGCAACTGCGGCGTCAGCTGTTGCAGAATGTGGGTGTCGTTAATCGCCAGCACCGTCTCTTCCTGCTGGTTGGCGATGGACAGATAGGTTGAAGTGTTATGCCCATGCAGACGGATACAGCTGGAGATGTTCACGCCAGCCTGACGAGTCTGCTCCAGCAGCGTTTCACCATAAAAATCGCTACCGACCGCAGAGAGCAAATGCACATCGCGACCCAGCAGCGCCAGATTATGCGCAATATTGCGCCCCACGCCGCCAGCAGAACAGTGAATGCTGCCAGGGTTGGAAGCCGCCTGCGGATAATGGATATCCGCCACGCCGCGAATATCCATATTGATCGCCCCGACCACCACGCAATACTCCTGCTCGGTGAGGATATAGCCTTTGCCTTTGATCATCCCTTTGCGCATCAGATCCATAATATGGGCCGCCACGCGTGAGCGACTGATCTGCAAAATATCAGCGATTTCATTTTGCTGAATGAGCGGATTGCGGCGCAGGATCTTGAGGATCTGCTTTTCCCTGTCGTTCATCATTACGCAACCACCTTTGCCGTTTGCTGCGCTTTCAGCCAGGCGATCTCTTCTGCCCAGATATCCGGGTTGATGGTTTCCAGAATCAGCGGAATACCGTCAAAACGATCGTCCTGCATAATCCAGCGAAATGCATCATGACCAATGTTGCCTTCGCCCAAACTGTGGTGACGGTCAACGCGGCTGCCAAAGGCGCTTTTCGCGTCGTTCAGGTGCATGCCGCGCAGGTATGTAAAACCCACAACACGCTCAAAGTCGGCGAATGTTTTTTCACATTCGTCGGTGGTACGCAGATCGTAACCGGCCGCAAACGCGTGACAGGTATCAATACAGACGCCCACGCGGGACTTATCTTCCACGCCGTCGATGATGGCGGCGAGATGCTCAAACCTGAATCCCAGATTGCTCCCCTGACCCGCAGTGTTTTCAATGACTGCCGTGACCCCTTGGGTTTTCTCAAGGGCAATGTTGATCGACTCTGCTATTCGCGCCAGACATTCCTCTTCCGGGATTTGCTGTAAATGGCTACCCGGGTGGAAATTGAGCAGCGATAGCCCCAGTTGCTCACAACGCTGCATTTCATCAATAAACGCATCGCGCGATTTTTCCAGCGCTTCGCTGACAGGGTGCCCGAGGTTGATCAGATAGCTGTCGTGGGGAAGGATCTGCGCAGGCGAATAGTGGTATTTCTCGCAGGCGGCCTTAAAGTCATCAATGATTTGGGCAGTGAGCGGCGCGGCGCGCCATTGACGCTGATTTTTCGTGAACAGCGCAAATGCGGTTGCGTCAATTTCTGCGGCGCGAATTGCAGCGTTGGCTAACCCCGCCAGCGGCGCTGACATGCGCTCCGATATATTTCATGGAAGACTCCTGTTAAACCCGCTATACACGTTATTCTTCAGGTTTGAATAATGTCGTGTATTCGAAAAAAATACTCTCCAATGATAGCGGGTTAACAGGGGGCAAAATGTAGTGCTTTATGCGATAAGATGGTGAATCAGTACGTTAATCACGCCGCCGCCAACAATCAGCCAGACAAACAGCACCAGCGCCATCAGTAACGGTTTCGCCCCGGCTTTCTTCAGCGCGCTGACGTGCGTTGTAAGACCCAGCGCGGCCATTGCCATCGCCAGCAGAACCGTATCCAGCGTAATCAACATGTTTACCACCGCCTGCGGCAGCAGATGGAACGAGTTAACGATTGCCACTACGATGAACAGCACCGCAAACCACGGGATGGTGATTTTGCTTTTCTCCGCGCCCGTCGCCGGAGAAAGTTGTTTCACACGGGCGGCCAGCAGAATCAGAAACGGCGCCAGCATCATTACGCGCAGCATTTTGGCAATCACCGCGGCGTTTTCCGCGTCCGGGTTAATGGCGTGTCCGGCGGCAACGACCTGGGCTACTTCATGCATGGTCGAACCAATATAGATGCCGTAGGTTTCCGGGCTGAACCAGTGCGCCAGTAGCGGATACATTGCCGGGTAGAGGAAGATTGCCAGCGTACCGAAAATCACCACCGTCGCGACGGCCACCGTAACTTTACTGGCCTCCGCTTTAACGACGGGCTTCCGTTGCCAGCACTGCCGCCGCTCCGCAAATGCTGCTTCCGGCGCCAATCAGCCAACTGGTGTGCTTGTCCAGACCAAACACTTTCTGCCCGAGGAAACAGGCGAGTAAAAAAGTGCTGGAGAGCGTCAGTACATCAATCACAATCCCGCTGACGCCCACGTCTGCAATCTGTGAGAAGGTGAGGCGAAACCCGTAGAGAATGATCCCCAGGCGTAATAGATGTTGTTTAGCGAACAGCACGCCGCCGTCACAGCTTTTCCAGATTTGCGGATACACCGTATTGCCGATGACCATTCCCAGTAAGATGGCTAAGGTGAGGGCGCTGAACCCGGCTCCCGCGACGGCTGGAATAGATCCACCCCACAGGGCGGCCCCTGTGATAACTGCGCTCAGGGCAAGCCCCGGTATAAAATGCCACACTGTACGATGGTGATTCTGTAAGGTGAGTTCTGTCATAACCTTCTCCTCTATATGGGTAAAATGTTATGGCGAACTGGTTTAAAAATAAAATTGATTATATATTTATAATTAATCTTTATAAGTGGTAAGCGACGGCCTGCCAGTGGAAAACAACAATGCATATCACGCTACGACAACTAGAAGTTTTTACTGAGGTGCTAAAAAGCGGCTCGACGACCCAGGCATCTGTCATGCTGTCGCTGTCGCAGTCGGCCGTAAGCGCGGCATTGACCGATCTGGAAGGTCAGCTTGGCGTACAGCTATTTGACCGCGTCGGGAAACGGCTGGTAGTCAATGAACACGGGCGCTTGCTGTACCCGCGCGCGCTGGCGCTGCTGGAGCAGGCTGTCGAAATTGAGCAACTGTTTCGGGAAGACAACGGCGCAATCCGCGTTTATGCCAGTAGCACCATCGGCAATTACATCCTGCCTGCGGTAATTGCCCGTTACAGGAAGGACTTTCCCGATCTGCCGCTGGAACTTAGCGTGGGCAACAGCCAGGATGTCATTACGGCGGTGCTCGATTTTCGGGTAGATATCGGCCTGATTGAAGGCCCGTGCCACAATACCGAGATTATTTCTGAGCCGTGGCTGGACGATGAGCTGGTGGTGTTTGCCGCACCGTCCTCGCCGTTGGCGCAAGGGCCGGTAACGCTTGAACAACTGGCCGCCGCGCCCTGGATACTGCGCGAGCGCGGTTCCGGTACGCGTGAGATTGTCGACTACCTGTTGCTTTCGCACTTGCCAAAATTCGAAATGGCGATGGAGTTGGGTAACTCCGAAGCGATCAAACACGCCGTGCGTCATGGTCTGGGCATCAGTTGCCTGTCGCGGCGGGTTATTGAGGAACAGCTTCAGACGGGAACGTTGAGTGAAATCGCGGTGCCTTTGCCGCGCCTGGTGCGAACCCTGTGGCGAATCCACCATCGCCAGAAACACCTTTCCAATGCCTTACAGCGTTTTCTGCGCTACTGCGAATAAGTGTCCTTTGCCGGATGGCGGCGTAAACGCCTTATCCGGCCTACAAACTCAACGCTTATCAGGCCTACAAATGTCGATCCTGTAGGCCTGATAAGCGTAGCGCCATCAGGCGAATGTCTTACCGTCTATCCGATCTACACTTTACTTATAATCCGCGGCCAGTCATGAAGGTCTCTTATAACTGCGCATTTGTGCCGGAAGGATGGCGTTTCGTCTGCTACAATCGCGCCTCATTTTTTGGATGGATAGCATTTTCACATGGTTTCCGAAACTAAAACCACAGAAGCGCCCGCGTTACGTCGCGAATTAAAGGCGCGTCACCTGACAATGATCGCCATTGGCGGTTCCATCGGTACGGGTCTTTTCGTTGCATCTGGTGCAACCATTTCTGCGGCGGGGCCAGGCGGCGCGCTGTTTTCTTATATCCTGATCGGTCTGATGGTCTACTTCCTGATGACCAGTCTCGGTGAACTGGCGGCGTATATGCCGGTATCCGGTTCATTTGCGACTTACGGTCAGAACTATGTTGAAGAAGGCTTTGGCTTCGCGCTCGGCTGGAACTACTGGTACAACTGGGCGGTGACCATCGCCGTAGACCTCGTGGCCGCACAGCTGGTGATGAACTGGTGGTTCCCGGATACGCCGGGTTGGATCTGGAGTGCGCTGTTCCTCGGCGTGATCTTCCTGCTGAACTACATCTCGGTCAGAGGCTTTGGCGAAGCAGAATACTGGTTCTCGCTGATCAAAGTGGCGACCGTCATTATCTTTATCATCGTGGGCGTCATGATGATCGTCGGCATCTTCAAAGGGGCGCAGCCAGTGGGCTGGAGCAACTGGACGACCGGCGATGCGCCGTTTGCCGGGGGTTTTGCGGCGATGATTGGCGTGGCGATGATCGTCGGCTTCTCCTTCCAGGGGACGGAACTGATTGGTATTGCGGCGGGTGAGTCTGAAGATCCAGAGAAAAACATTCCGCGCGCGGTGCGTCAGGTATTCTGGCGTATCCTGCTGTTCTATGTGTTCGCGATCCTGATTATCAGCCTGATTATCCCGTATACCGACCCGAGCCTGCTGCGTAACGATGTGAAAGACATCAGCGTTAGCCCGTTCACTCTGGTGTTCCAGCATGCGGGTCTGCTTTCCGCTGCGGCGGTAATGAACGCGGTTATCCTGACGGCGGTGCTGTCGGCGGGTAACTCCGGGATGTACGCGTCTACCCGTATGCTCTACACCCTGGCCTGTGACGGTAAAGCGCCGCGTATTTTCGCGCAGCTGTCACGCGGCGGCGTTCCGCGTAACGCGCTGTATGCGACGACGGTAATTGCGGGGCTTTGCTTCCTGACGTCGATGTTTGGCAACCAGACGGTATACCTGTGGCTGCTGAATACCTCCGGGATGACGGGCTTTATCGCCTGGCTGGGGATTGCCATCAGCCATTATCGTTTCCGCCGTGGCTATGTGTTGCAGGGTAACGATGTGAAAGATCTGCCGTATCGTTCTGGATTCTTCCCGCTGGGGCCGATCTTTGCGTTTGTGCTGTGTCTGACCATCACGCTGGGTCAGAACTATGAAGCCTTCCTGAAAGACACCATTGACTGGGGCGGCGTAGCGGCAACCTATATCGGGATTCCGCTGTTCCTGGCTATCTGGTTTGGCTACAAGCTGACAAAGGGAACGCACTTTGTTCGCTACAGTGAAATGCACTTCCCGGAGCGTGTGAAGAAATAACCTGTAGGCCTGATGGCGCTGCGCTCTACAGGAACGACATTTGTAGGCCGGATAAGGCGTTTACGCCGCCATCCGGCAGGTAAAATAAAAAAGCCCCGACATTCATCATGCCGGGGCTTTTTGTTGTACTGAACTTAGAAGTTATAAGTCAGGCCAACCGTGTAACGACGACCGTCGAGAATGGTATCGTAAGTCTCGTAATCGATCTGTTTGTCCAGAACATTATACACGCCCGCGGTTAACAGTAGATTTTTGTACGCGTAATAACGCACACCAACATCAACCTGCGTATAAGACGGCGTTCCCTGGGCCATTGAAGTACGGCTCAGGTATTCGGAGGTCTTGCCGCGGAAGTTCAGACGGCTCCAGAAGCCAACATCCTGCGTTGCCTGCCAGTCCAGCGTGGTGTTGAACATATGCTTCGGCATTTTATTCAACGGCTTGCCAGAGAATTGGCCGCTTTTCTGCTCAGATTCGGTATAGGTGTAGTTCGCCGTCCAGTTGAGATCGCGGGTGATCTTCCAGCCAAAGGTGGACTCCACGCCGCGCATATTGGCTTTATCAACGTTGACGCGATCGCTGACAAAGTCGTATTTCTCACCACCAATAGTACAGGCCGGATCTGAACTGCTGTTGCAGCGGCGCACTTCAGTTATCTTATCTTTGAAGTCGGTATTGAACAGCGTTACGCCAGCGTTAAGGTTATCTCCGTTATCCCACAGCAGGCCCAACTCTTCGCTCAGGCTTTTTTCTGGTTTCAGATCTGCGTTACCGACAATAATACCGTTCAGACGACCGCCGCCGGTAATCTGTCCCCAGGTCGGGGAGGACTGGCGCAGATCCGGTGCGCGGTAGCCGCAGAGACGCCGCCTTTTAAGGTCCACTGATCGGTAAGATGCCATACGCCATAGCCACGCGGCGTCCAGTTGTCGCCATAGTTTTCATCTTTATCCATACGGATACCGCCGGTCAGCGTAAAGCTGTCGGTCATCGCCCACTCATCTTCAGCAAACAGCGCCCAGCTCCAGCGGGTCAGCTTGTTTACGTCTTCGTAGGCTTTTAACTGGTTGCCGTTATCGCTCAGTTTCTCGTAACGATACTGTCCACCTAATGTCAGGGTATGCGCGCCGAGGAAGATCTGGTTCTGGTTATTAAAGATGGTGTTGTAAGACTTCATCTGGCGACCGGGGTTGTTGGTCTCTTCCTGCTGAATGTAGCTGGTGGTGTTGAAGTCGTCGTAATAACCGCTGTGGGTTAAGGAATAGGTGGTGTGCTCATAGCGGTTTTCGCTTTTGCTGTTTGGCTTACAGCTACCGTTGCGGCAGCTTTCTTCTGCCATTGACTTGCCTGGCGTACTGTCGCGATCCTGCAATTCACGCGCGATGTCGAAGTCAAAATCGTTTTTATCATCCGGCGTAAAGTTTAGCGTTAAAGCCCCGTTGCGCAGGCGCTGCTCATTGTAGCCATTGACGATTTTGTCTTCCGCACGGCGAGAGAGCAGCCCGGTCACTTTCGCCCCCAGCAATCCGTCAATCAGCGGGCCGGACGCATAAGCGTTGGTCTGGTACAAATCACCGGAGTCCCTGTCTTCCTGGAAGGTGGCGTCGCCATGCAGGGAGCCGGTCCAGCCTTTCGTGTTGGACACTTTTTTGGTGATCACGTTAATGACGCCGCCCATCGCATCTGAACCGTAAAGCGATGACATTGGCCCGCGAATAACTTCAATACGCTCGATCGATTCCAGCGGCGGCAGCCAGCCTTGCTCGATCCCGGAGTTATCGCTGTTCGGACGCGTGCCGCGCGTGCTGATGCGCTTACCGTTGACCAGGAACAGCGTGTATTGCGAAGCCATCCCGCGGATGCTGATATCGCTACTGCTGCCGCCGCCGGTAACGACGACTCCGGGCACATCTTTCAGCGCATCGGTGACATCGCGATAGGCTTTGTCTTCGATCTGCTGTTTGGTGATAACGGAGATAGACGCGGGGGCGTTCTGGATTTTCTGCTCAAATCCCGTGGCGGTTACAACGACGGTGTCCTGATCGGCAGCATAGACGAGCGATGGGAGACACGCTGCGCATACTGCGGCAGCGATAGCCTTAACGTGAGGTATGGTCATTTTTGTCATTCCATTAAATGAGTAAAACTGCGAGCCATGAAAAAAGGCCATGACAACGGTATGTATTTGTCTTTTAAGTACTCTTTGCGGTGAATAAGCGGGACGAATTGTACAAAAGAATGAATATTTGTAAACACAAATGATAATTGAAATCATTTGTGTTTATTTGTTTTTCACGGAAAGGGATTTCAAATCAATAAGATGGCGGATCGTAAATGTGAGGAAATATTGAAGAAAAAATGGAGAAATGAAGGATGAAAAGGAGGGCGGATACCCTCCGTTGTTACGTTATGGCAATAGATTATCGTTTTTTACAGACGATGGAGACGAGAAAGTAGCGCCAGGGAGAGCGTGGTTAATAAAATAGCGATGAAGGCGTAAATATAGACGCCAGACCATTCCCAGCTATTTTTCACCAGAATGACCGGTACGCCGGCCATTGCCGCGCCAACATAACTGAATAATCCCCGGAAACCGGTAATAGAACCCGCAGCATCTTTGTGAGTAACGTCCAGGCAGCCGACGGCAAAAAGCATATGCGGCCCGTACAGTGCAAATCCCATGATGGTGAAAAGTACGGCGGTGATGGTGTAAGAGGTATCCTGCACCAGTGGGATAAGCACGATGCATACGCAGAGCATTAAGGCGAAAATTAACCCCGTCATCCAGCGGTTGCTTTTAAACATAAAGTCTGACAAATATCCGGCCAGCAGTCCCCCTGCCAGCCCGCCAGCTTCGAACCACGAGATAATGGAGTTTGCTTTAATCAGGCTCCAGCCGTGTACCTGCGAGTAATAGATTTGCGGCCAGTCATTGGAGAATAGTGCGCGCAATATACACGGACATATCGCCCACGATGATGATCCATACCAGTGGGTTGGTCAGAATGTATTTAACGAACACCTGCCAGAAGCTCAGATTGACCGGGCTGGCTTTTACCTGTGCAAGCTCGGTAGGGTCGTTACGCCATTCGCCGACATTGGGTAGCCCGAGGGTGCCGGGACGATCCTGAATCGTAAACAGCGCGACAACCCCCATCAGAAGGGAAATGACTCCAGGGACATAGAAGCCCATTTTCCAGCTGCCGCTAAAGGCAATGGCGAAGCTGGTGAGCAGCGGGGCAAGGCTGCCGCCAATGTTATGCGCTGCTTCAACGATTGCCCACCAGCGCCCGCGTTCGTTTTTTGAGAACCAGGAGGCCATAATTTTCGCCATTGGCGGGAAGCTGGTGCCCTGGAGAATCGCATTGAGGCTGTACAATACGTAGAACGCCGCGACGCTATCGGAAAAGCCAAAGAGAATATTGACGATGCCGACGCCAATCAGCACCGGGCCGGTCATGGCTTTAGGGTTAATTTTATCAACCAGCATGCCGCCAACAAACTTCATGGAACCATAAAGAATGTAAAAAATGGAGGACATGATGGCGAAATCTTCTGCGGTTAGCGACGTATCCGCCAGCATGGCTGGCATCGCAGCAGAAAAGTTTTTACGGGTCAGATAGAATACGGCATAAGAGATAAATACCGAGGTGATGATCTCTGTGCGAAATTTTTTATAAGTATGATCAATCTCTTTTTTCGCGTTCATAACAGGCCGATCGGCCTGACTGAAAATAAATGCTTTTATGTTCATCGTGAGTTTCCCTTCCGGCGACGGAAATGTGGTTATAATTCATCTTCAATAAAGAACAGAAGTGATTCGAATCCATGAAAATTAATCTGATGATGGATTGTTTCTCTGACAACGGGTTTTGCCCGCCACGCGATACCGGTTCCTGCGTACGTTAGCATCGGCAGATCGTTTGCGCCGTCGCCGCAGGCAATAATGTTGTGTACAGCGAGGTTGAGTTGTGTTGCCAGCGCAGAGAGCGTTTGCCGTTTTTTTCCGGCATTCATGATCGGGAAGGTAATATTGTCCGTCAGGACGTTATCTTTTATTTCAACCGTGTTGGAAAAGGCGTAGTCGAGCTGATACTTTTCTTTCAGTCGTTGGGTAAAAATATCCAGACCGCCGGAAATAATGGCCGTTTTAAACCCTTTGTTTTTCAGTACCGGCAACATAGCGGCAAGGCCGGGGGAAATCGTCATTCGATCGCAAACGGCATTGAGGACATCACAGTGCGTGCCTTTTAACATGCGAATACGGCGGGTAAAACTGGTGTCGAAATCTACTTTCCCTTCCATCGCCTGTTGGGTCATCTCCGCGATTTGCGCAGAGATGCCAAGCGTGTGAGCGATTTCATCCACGCCTTCCTCTTCAATAAACGTTGAGTCCATATCAAATGCAATCAGTCCCTTTGTGGGGGTGCTCTGAGGTTTGACAAAAAAATCAAACTGCAATTGCAGTGATGCAGCGCGTAATTTCTGATAAATAGCCTGCGTCAGCATTTCATCGGGTAGCGTAAGTTTTAAATAATCCTTATTGATTAATGCCAGATGCCGACGCTCTAATAAATAATGACATTGCATTGCGTGAGAACGAAGAAAATCATTATATAACCACGCCTGAAGTTGCTCTGTGTTTGTTGATGTGACGAAGTAAGTTATTGCCATCATGTTGCTCCTTTACATTGCGCTTTATTATAATGGGCGGCGTTTGTTTCTTGTGCGTCGTGCTATCACAGATATGAATGTTAAAGAAAAGATAAAATGGTATTGTTTTTAATACCTGATAATGAATAAGCATGAAAAGTATCATTTTTAATATGTTGATTACGGTATATTATCGCCATCCCACCCTGCGCTTTTTTTAGGAATACATATATAAAAATGGAAAGTTGCGTTGATATATTCAAAATTGTGATAGGTCCATCCAGTTCAAGAACCGTGGGGCCAATGCGTGCGGCTTGCAATTTCATTTCGCAGCTAAAACGGCAGGATACGCTGCCGTTACTCAGGAATATTGAAATTGAATTGTTTGGCGCATTATCGTTAAGCCGTAAATGCCACAATGTTGATGCCGCGCTTTATCTGGGGTTGCTGGGAAATCAGCCGGAGAAGGTGGATTTACGTATGCAACTGACCGCCATCAGGCGTGCGGAAAATGACGGTATGCTTGACGTGCCAGCCCCGGCGAACAGCACGGTGACAGTGGCGGTGAAAATTATTGCGAATCACCATGCGCATCCTGGACATCCTTATGCGATGACCTTTCGCGCCAAAGATGATTACTTTACGTTATACGAGGAGACGTGGTTTTCGACCGGCGCCGGGCAGGTACGAAAATACGGTGAGTCTGCGCCCGTGGCGACAGATCAGACACGCGCCTCTCCCTTTGCCTTTCGCAACGCCGCGCAGTTGCAGACGCTGTGCCAACGAAACGGGCTTTCCGTTGCGGCGCTGATGATGAAAAATGAGCTGAACAGCCATTCTCAGCCCTCATTACAGCGCTATTTAACGCAGGTCTGGGAGGTTATGAAGCAGGCCGTTCACCGTGGGCTGCATACCGAAGGGCTGCTTCCCGGCCCTTATCAGATCCCGCGTCGGGCCTGCGCATTGCATAAATCGTTGTGTATGAAGCCTTCGGCAGCGGATTTTCTGACAACCCTGAACTGGGTTAACGTGTTTGCTATTGCCGTGAGTGAAGAGAATGCGGCAGGCGGGCAGATTGTCACGGCGCCGACGAATGGCGCAAGCGGCATTATTCCGGCGGTATTGAGCTGGTACGATAAGTTTGTTTGTCCGCTGGACGCGGGTGCCATCACCCGTTTTTTTCTTACGGCAGGTGCCGTCGCGCTGTTGTTTAAACAGAATGCGTCGATTTTAGGATCGGAAGTGGGATGCCAGGGGGAAATCGGCGTCGCATGTTCGATGGCGGCGGCAGGGCTGGCGGAGCTGATGGGCGCATCCGTCGGGCAGGTATTAAGCGCTGCGGAAATTGCGATGGAGCACCATCTGGGGTTGACCTGCGATCCGGTTGGCGGGCAGGTGCAAATTCCCTGTATAGAAAGAAACGCCATCTCTGCCGTAAAAGCCATTAATGCGGCGACGATGGCGATGAGCCGCATCAGCGAGCCCTGTATTTCTCTGGATGAAATTATTGCCGCCATGTATGAAACCGGCAAAGACATGAGCGCAAAATATCGCGAGACTTATCACGGATGCCTCGGAAAAATTCAGCCAAGAAAAAGGTGCTAATACATTGAAATACCAAACAATGAATAATGACGAGATCGTCTGGTCGCTCTGCGCGCGTATCAAGGAAACGCGGATTTCCCTGTCTATGACGCAACAGCAGCTTGCCGATCGCGCGCAGGTAGGCATCGCGACGATCAAGCGTATTGAGAAAGGCGCTGGCCTGAACCTCGATACGCTGATTTCTCTCCTGCGCGCGCTTGATAAACTGCACAATCTGGATGCGATTTTGTTTGAATCAGAAATGCGCAATTTTAGCGAGAGCGAGAGTGTCGGGCGACTTCAGATTCGCCAGCAGGTTGCTGATTTAAACCGGAAATCGTCTGCGCCGCAAGCCGATGACAATAACGATATTGCGGCGCTGGAAAAAGCCGTGTACTGGTGATCAGCTCAGCAGATGCTGTGCATGGAAGCGCAGATGATCCTCAATAAACGAGGCGATAAAGTAATAACTGTGGTCGTAGCCCGGTTGAATACGTAACGTCATCGGCCAGTCCTTCTGGCGCGCGGCTTCGGCCAGTACCGCCGGTTGTAGCTGATCGGCGAGGAACTGATCGTTATCGCCTTGATCAATCAGCGTTGGAATGGCGTGTTCCGGCTGGCTGGCGAGCATCAGCGCGCAACTGTCCCATTCAACCCAGGCCGATCTCTCTTCCCCCAGATAGGCCGTAAACGCTTTTTCTCCCCACGGTACGCGGCACGGATTCACGATGGGCGCAAAGGCGGAAACGCTGGTGTATTTCCCCGGATTCTTCAGCGCCATGATCAATGCGCCGTGTCCGCCCATTGAATGTCCGCTGATCGCGCAACGTTCACCCACGTTAAACTGCGACTGGATCAGCGCCGGGAGTTCATCGCGCAGGTAGTCGTACATGCGGAAATGCGTGGCCCAGGGCTGCTGCGTCGCGTTGAGATAGAATCCCGCGCCTTTACCTAAATCATAACCTTCGTCATCGGCGACCTGTTCGCCGCGCGGACTGGTGTCCGGCATCACCAGCACAATGCCCAGTTCGGCGGCAATGCGTTGCGCACCGGCTTTGGTGGTGAAGTTCTCATCATTACAGGTTAACCCTGACAGCCAGTACAGCACCGGAGGTGGCGTTGTACTGCGGGGCGGCGGGAGAAAGATGCTGAATGTCATGGCGCAATTCAGCGTGGTGGAGTCGTGTCGCCAGCGTTGCTGCCAGCCTTCAAAACAACGGTGCTCTTCGAGCATATCCATGCGTGGCTCCTTTTGTGTTGAACCTGAATGAGTCGTGCAATTTCCCCATAATACAGATTATTCATTGCGCTGTGAGTAACTTTCACTTCCGCATTTATCTAACATGCTTCATCATCTACACAACTTTACATTAACACCTGGCGTCATGGCTCGTCAGATTTAGCGCGCGGAACCGCCGTGGGGAATCCGGGACATGAAAGGCAGCGGCGATTTCAATAATTATCGTTGTGAATACTGGATTATGTGCGCCGCCTCACGCACAATAAACGGGCTGCCAACAGCCTAAAAACTTTGCCCCACGCAGGGCAGAGGCGCCACACCTGCAGGGAGAAGAATAAATGTCATCACTCAGTAAAGAAGCGGCCCTGGTTCATGAAGCGCTGGTTGCGCGTGGTCTGGAAACGCCGCTGCGCCCGCCCGTGCATGAGATGGATAACGAAACGCGCAAACGTCTTATTTCGGGGCATATGACCGAGATTATGCAGTTGCTGAATCTCGACTTGAGCGATGACAGTCTGATGGAAACGCCGCATCGCATCGCTAAAATGTATGTCGATGAGATTTTCTCCGGCCTTGATTACGCCAATTTCCCGAAGATCACCGTGATTGAAAACAAGATGAAAGTGGATGAAATGGTGACGGTGCGCGATATCACGCTTACCAGCACCTGCGAACACCATTTCGTCACGATCGACGGGAAAGCGACGGTGGCCTATATCCCGAAAGATTCGGTGATTGGCCTGTCGAAGATTAACCGTATTGTGCAGTTCTTTGCGCAGCGCCCGCAGGTTCAGGAGCGTCTGACCCAACAGATTCTGACCGCGCTGCAAACGCTGCTTGGCACCAATAACGTCGCAGTCTCAATCGACGCTGTGCATTACTGCGTGAAAGCGCGCGGCATTCGAGATGCGACCAGCGCCACCACCACGACTTCCCTCGGCGGATTGTTTAAATCCAGCCAGAACACGCGCCAGGAGTTCCTGCGCGCCGTGCGTCACCATAACTGATCAGGGCAGGGAGTATGGAGCGTAATGTCACGCTGGATTTTATTCGTGGCGTCGCCATCCTCGGTATCCTGCTTCTTAATATCAGCGCCTTTGGCTTGCCAAAGGCGGCTTACCTTAATCCCGCCTGGTATGGCAAGATCACCGCGTCTGACGCATGGACGTGGGCGATCCTCGACCTGTTCGCGCAGGTAAAATTCCTTACGCTTTTTGCGCTGTTATTCGGCGCGGGTCTGCAAATGCTGCTGCCGCGCGGCAAACGCTGGATTCAGTCGCGTCTGACGCTGCTCGTCCTGCTGGGCTTTATCCACGGTTTGCTGTTCTGGGATGGCGACATTCTGCTGGCGTATGGCCTTGTCGGCCTGATTTGCTGGCGACTGGTGCGCGACGCGCCGTCGGTAAAAAGTTTATTTAATACCGGTATTTTGCTCTATCTGGCGGGGATTGGCGTGTTGCTGCTGTTAGGGTTCATCTCGGCGAGTGAAACCAGCCGCGCCTGGACGCCGGATGCCTCTGCCTTGTTGTATGAAAAATACTGGAAGATTAACGGCGGCATGGAGGCGGTCAGCAACCGGGTCGATCTGCTGTCGAACAGTCTGCTGGCGCTGGGGGCGCAGTATGGCTGGCAACTGGCGGGAATGATGCTGCTGGGCGCGGCGCTGATGCGCAGCGGCTGGCTGAAGGGCCAGTACAGTCTGCAACACTACCGGCGTACGGGCGTATTGCTTGTCGTCGTCGGCGTGCTGATTAACCTTCCGGCCATTATTGTACAGTGGCGGCTGGACTGGGCGTATCGCTGGTGCGCTTTTCTGCTACAGGCGCCGCGTGAATTGAGCGCGCCGTTTCAGACTATAGGTTACACCGCGTTGATGCTGGGATTCTGGCCGCAGCTCAGCCGTTTTTAAACTGGTCATTGCCATTGCCTGCGTAGGGCGGATGGCGTTGAGCAACTATCTGTTGCAGACGCTGATCTGCACCACGCTGTTCTACCAGTTCGGTTTATTTATGAAATTCGACCGACTGACGCTGCTGATATTCGTCATTCCTGTCTGGCTGGCGAACCTGCTTTTCTCCTGGATTTGGCTGCGTTTCTATCGGCAAGGGCCGGTGGAATGGCTCTGGCGGCAATTAACCCTCCGTGCGTCCGGGACGTCATTATCGGGAACATCCAGATAACGATCTGGATCACATTCATTAACAAAACGCATGTAACCGTTTCCAGCCCTGTGACCTTACTCACGTAGTCCTGAACGAAGCGCTGACAAAATACCCACCTGCTAAACACAGGGTGTCTGTGAGCAACGGCAATCTCAAACAGGGTAGTGAATATGGTAACCATTCGTGATGTGGCACGTCAGGCTGGCGTTTCCGTAGCGACCGTTTCTCGCGTGCTGAATAACAGTGCGCTGGTCAGTCCCGATACGCGCGAAGCGGTAATGAAGGCGGTCACGCTGCTGGGTTACCGCCCTAATGCTAATGCGCAAGCGCTGGCGACGCAGATAAGCGACACCATCGGCGTGGTGGTGATGGACGTGTCAGATGCGTTTTTTGGCGCACTGGTCAAAGCGGTGGATGTGGTTGCCCAACAACACAACAAATATGTGCTGATCGGCAACAGTTATCATGAGGCTGAAAAAGAGCGTCATGCCATCGAGGTTCTGATTCGCCAGCGCTGTAACGCATTGATTGTTCACTCGAAAGCGTTAAGTGACCAGGAGCTGGGGAGCGTTTATGGACCAGATCCCAGGCATGGTGCTGATCAATCGTATTGTGCCGGGTTATGCCCACCGTTGCGTGTGCCTGGACAATATCAGCGGCGCAAAAATGGCGACCCGCATGCTGCTCAATAATGGTCATCAACGGATTGGTTATCTGGCTTCCAGCCACCGCATTGAAGATGACACGATGCGTAAAGAAGGGTGGCTGAGCGCGTTGCAGGAGCAGGGGATTACACCGCCAGAAAGCTGGATTGGCACGGGTTCCCCGGACATGCAGGGCGGTGAAGCGGCGATGGTGGAACTGTTGGGGCGAAACCTGCAACTGACCGCCGTATTCGCCTATAACGACAGCATGGCCGCTGGCGCGCTCACGGCGTTAAAAGACAATGGTATTGCCATCCCGTTACATCTTTCCATCATCGGTTTTGATGATATTCCTATTGCCCGTTACACCGACCCGCAGCTGACCACGGTGCGTTATCCCATTGCTTCGATGGCGAAAATGGCAACGGAACTGGCGTTGCAGGGCGCGGCCGGCACGCTGGATTCAACGGCGACGCACTTGTTTTATGCCAACGCTGGTGCGTCGTCATTCGGTTGCGCTAAGACAGAATGCGGCCCCGATCACTAACCAGCAACGTCAGGGGATGTAACCGCTTTCAATATGTGAGTAAATTCACAGTATCTTAACAATACGATAGCTATGATGGCACCGTTTGAAGCACTGTAAATACTATGTAACGGTGAATAATCACTTTTAACGCATCGTCAGGGCATTAAACAGCAATTAAAGCATATTTTTGGAGCGTTACCGGGCACGGAAGAAAGATTTTTTAACAGTGAGCTTCGGCGTTCAGTAACACTTCATTAACGTTCTGCCCTGCCGAGCATTTTTCTCAAGTACTACCCTGCATACATAAAACCGGAGATACCATGAATAAGAAGGCGTTAACTCTGTCTGCTGTGATGGCAAGCATGTTATTTGGCGCGGCTGCGCACGCTGCTGATACTCGCATTGGTGTGACGATTTATAAATATGACGATAACTTTATGTCCGTCGTGCGTAAAGCTATCGAAAGAGACGCCCAGGCGGCGCCTGATGTGCAGTTGCTGATGAATGACTCGCAGAACGATCAGTCCAAGCAAAACGACCAGATCGACGTGCTGTTGGCAAAAGGGGTAAAAGCGCTGGCGATCAACCTGGTTGACCCGGCTGCGGCAGGTACGGTATTGAGAAAGCGCGTGGTCAGAATGTCCCGATTGTGTTCTTCAACAAAGAACCTTCCCGCAAAGCGCTGGATAGCTATGACAAAGCCTATTACGTCGGCACTGACTCCAAAGAATCCGGTATCATCCAGGGCGATCTGATCGCTAACACTGGCAGGCTAACCAGGGTTGGGATCTGAACAAAGATGGCCAAATCCAGTTCGTACTGCTGAAAGGCGAGCCGGCCACCCGGATGCTGAAGCGCGTACCACCTATGTTATCAAAGAGCTGAACGACAAAGGCATCAAAACCGAGCAGCTGCAAATGGATACCGCAATGTGGGATACCGCAATGGCGAAAGACAAGATGGACGCATGGCTGTCCGGCCCGAACGCCAACAAAATTGAAGTGGTTATCGCGAATAACGACGCAATGGCGATGGGCGCGGTAGAAGCGCTGAAAGCGCACAATAAAACCAGCGTTCCGGTATTCGGCGTGGATGCGTTACCTGAAGCGCTGGCGCTGGTGAAATCCGGCGCGCTGGCAGGTACCGTGCTGAACGATGCCAACAACCAGGCGAAAGCCACCTTTGATCTGGCGAAAAACCTGGCCGATGGTAAAGGCGCGGCTGACGGCACCGACTGGAAAATCGAGAACAAAATTGTTCGCGTTCCGTACGTAGGTGTTGATAAAGACAATCTGGCTGAGTTTACCAACAAGTAATTCGTATATCGTTTTCTTTGGGCGCAATAACATTGCGCCCTTTATTAACGCACTCTGCGAGGCCAACAAGGTATAATTATGGTCAGCACTACTACTCCGTCGTCAGGTGAATACTTGTTGGAAATGAGCGGCATCAACAAGTCTTTTCCCGGCGTAAAGGCACTTGACAATGTTAATTTAAAAGTCCGCCCGCACTCGATTCACGCCTTAATGGGGGAGAATGGCGCAGGAAAATCAACATTATTAAAATGCCTTTTTGGGATCTATCAAAAAGATTCCGGTAGCATTTTATTTCAGGGGAAAGAGATCGATTTTCATTCTGCCAAAGAAGCTCTGGAGAATGGTATTTCGATGGTTCACCAGGAGCTAAACCTGGTGTTACAGCGCTCCGTCATGGATAACATGTGGTTAGGGCGTTACCCAACCAAAGGTATGTTTGTCGATCAGGATAAAATGTACCGGGATACCAAAGCGATATTTGATGAACTGGATATTGATATCGATCCGCGTGCGCGTGTCGGGACATTATCTGTTTCACAAATGCAGATGATCGAAATTGCGAAGGCGTTTTCCTACAATGCCAAAATTGTGATCATGGATGAGCCGACCTCTTCATTAACGGAAAAAGAGGTTAACCATCTGTTCACTATTATTCGCAAACTGAAGGAGCGCGGCTGCGGTATTGTGTATATCTCGCATAAAATGGAAGAGATTTTCCAGCTGTGCGATGAAGTCACCGTTTTGCGCGACGGCCCAGTGGATTGCGACGCAGCCGCTGGAAGGGCTGGATATGGACAAGATCATCGCCATGATGGTGGGTCGTTCCCTGAACCAGCGTTTCCCCGGACAAGCAAAACAAGCCGGGAGAGGTCATTCTGGAAGTGCGTAACCTGACGTCTCTGCGCCAGCCGTCGATCCGCGATGTCTCTTTTGATCTGCATAAAGGGGAAATTCTCGGGATTGCGGGTCTGGTAGGGGCAAAGCGTACCGATATTGTTGAAACGCTTTTTGGTATCCGGGAAAAATCATCGGGTACGATTACGCTGCACGGCAAAAAGATTAATAACCACAACGCGAACGAAGCCATTAATCACGGTTTCGCGCTGGTAACGGAAGAACGTCGTTCAACCGGGATCTACGCGTATCTGGATATTGGTTTTAACTCTTTAATTTCCAACATCCGCAATTACAGAAATAAAGTCGGTTTGCTGGATAATTCCCGCATGAAGAGCGATACCCCAGTGGGTTATTGACTCAATGCGCGTGAAAACGCCAGGTCATCGCACGCAAATTGGCTCTCTTTCGGGGGGCAACCAGCAGAAGGTCATTATTGGCCGGTGGCTGTTAACGCAGCCAGAAATATTAATGCTGGATGAGCCAACGCGCGGTATTGATGTCGGCGCGAAATTTGAAATCTATCAACTGATTGCGGAACTGGCGAAAAAAGAGAAGGGGATTATTATCATTTCTTCCGAAATGCCGGAATTGTTAGGGATTACAGATCGTATTCTGGTAATGAGCAATGGCCTTGTTGCCGGGATTGTTGACACAAAAACAACAACGCAAAACGAAATTCTGCGTCTTGCGTCTTTGCACCTTTAAGATCAGGGGCTCCTCATGAGTGCGTTAAATAAGAAAAGTTTTCTTACTTATCTGAAAGAAGGCGGAATTTACGTTGTTCTTTTAGTCTTGCTGGCCATTATTATTTTCCAGGACCCTACATTTTTAAGTCTGCTGAACTTAAGTAACATTCTGACGCAGTCCTCCGTGCGTATTATCATCGCGCTGGGTGTGGCAGGGTTGATTGTCACCCCAGGGGACTGACCTGTCTGCGGGACGTCAGGTTGGCCTGGCGGCCGTGGTCGCCGCAACGCTGTTGCAGTCCGTGGAAAACGCCAATAAGGTCTTCCCGGAAATGGCCACCATGCCGATTCCGCTGGTGATCCTGATTGTCTGCGCAATTGGGGCCGTCATTGGTCTGCTTAACGGCATTATCATTGCGTACCTTAATGTGACGCCGTTCATCACGACCCTGGGCACGATGATTATCGTTTATGGCATCAACTCCCTGTATTACGACTTCGTCGGGGCGTCGCCGATTTCGGGGTTTGATAGCGGGTTCTCGACGTTTGCGCAGGGCTTTATTGCGCTGGGCAGTTTCCGGCTCTCCTACATTACCTTCTATGCGCTGATTGCGGTGGCGTTCGTCTGGATCCTGTGGAATAAAACCCGTTTCGGTAAGAACATTTTCGCTATCGGCGGCAACCCGGAAGCGGCAAAAGTGTCCGGCGTTAACGTGGGGCTGAACCTGCTGATGATCTATGCGTTGTCCGGTGTGTTCTACGCATTCGGCGGTTTGCTGGAAGCGGGGCGTATCGGTTCTGCGACCAACAACCTCGGCTTTATGTATGAGCTGGATGCGATTGCGGCCTGCGTGGTCGGCGGCGTGTCGTTTAGCGGCGGCGTCGGGACGGTATTCGGCGTTGTGACCGGTGTGATTATCTTTACCGTCATCAACTACGGCCTGACCTATATCGGCGTGAACCCTTACTGGCAGTACATCATTAAAGGCGGCATCATTATCTTCGCGGTGGCGCTGGACTCGCTGAAATACGCCCGTAAGAAGTAATTACCGGCATGAAAAAGCCCGAAGCAGGCAACTGTTTCGGGCTTTTTTATTTCTGCGCGTTATCTAAAGAACAGAAAATAAATGCCTGCGGCGAGCGTACAAACCGACATGCACAGATATAACCCGATGTAGCTCCAGTAAAGGAGAGGGGTTTCTGCACGGTAGGCGTATACGGGTTCGCGGGCGTTCCTGACGATTTTATCCACGGCGCCAGAGCGCCAGCCTTTGTAGGCTTCCCGTAAGCTAAACAGCATCACCATCAGGACGGCGATGACCACAAAGATCGTTTTCCCTTCCACGCTTATTTTCCTTGTTTCTTTTGCAGTTCCAACAATTGCTCAGGCGTTACTGCTGGGTAGCCCTGGGCGTCATCCGGCACCTGATGCATTGTTGGAATGGGAACTAACGGGCCTAAGAAGCGAGGTTCCCGTTTGAAAATATAGAGGTCTGCCAGCGCGCCGAATCGGGCGCCAAATTCACGTACGCGTACCGTTAACATATCTTTTGGCGACGGCACCGCATAGCACTGAGCCTGAATTCCCATATGCAGCGCAATAAACAGCGCGCGTTCACAGTGGAAACGCTGGGTAATGATGATGAAGTCGTTGGTATCAAACACTTTGCGCGTGCGCACAATGGGAGTCCAGCGTGCGAAAAACCGGCATAATCGAGCACGATGTCGGCAGGATCAACGCCCCCGGCGATCAGATCCTTACGCATCGTCATCGGTTCGTTATAGCTTTGCAGCGCGTTATCGCCGCTGAGCAGCAGATAATTGACCTTGCCACTGTTGTAGGCGTTTAACGCGCCCTGAATGCGATAGCGGTAATACTGATTAATGACGCCGGTGCGATAGTATTTTGCGGTGCCTAATACCACTCCCACCTGGCGGTAGGGGAGATCCTGTAATTCGTCGTAAATATAGGGCGCGGTTTTCCAGCTCATCCATCTGGTCGAGACCAAGCACAGTCAACAGCAGCAAGCCGATCAGGACTAACAGGCTGTAAAACACGCGCTTTAACATGCAGAGAACTCGATAAAGGGGATGAAATTTCAATCAGGCTACTGTACCCGCTGTCGAAGCGCAAGAAACAGCAGTCTGATTGGGGGGGATTTTAGACATTCTTGCCATTTGCATGTTGCCCGATGGCGCTGTGCTTATCGGGCCTACGCACATTGCGTGTTCCAGGGCTTAACCCAGCAGTACGCGGTCGATATTATTGCAGCCTAATGCTTTCAGCGTGGCGGCGGTGGCGTCCCACTGGATTAACGGCGCGTCGGCTTTCTCCGCCAGAATTGCGCGCTGAATATCTGGATAGTCATACCCGTTCAGGTTCAGCAGATTCAGTGCGCCCTGCAAAGGCGGCAGCGTAGGGGTTAAAGGCGGCGTTCTCGGCATAGCTGCCGGTGAAAATACGCCCGTCTTTGCATTCCAGCGCCACGCCGCTTGGGGAGTGGCTGTAAGGCATATGACATTTATTGGCGGCGGTAATCGCCGCCTGAGTCAGCGTGTCACCCTCCAGCGCGAAACCGTGATCCTGCTCGTCCATCAGCAGCGTTTTGATCTCCAGGTCTTTCGGGCCGAAAGCGTCGGGCAGGTAGTCGCGTAAGGTATGCGGTACGCGCCCCGGCAGGTGGATACGCAGATCCAGGCCGCTGTTCAGTTCGTTCATAAACTGACGGCAATGACCGCAAGGGGTGTAGTTAACCGTGATGGCGGCGAGCCCTTTTTCACCGCGCAGCCAGGCATGGCCGATCGCGCTTTGCTCGGCATGAACGGTTTGCTGCATCGTCGCGCCCAGGAACTCCATATTCCCACCGAAATACCAGGTTCCACTGATGCCGCGCGCGATAGCGCCAACGTTGAAGTGGGAAAGGTCGGTGCGTGCGCAGGCGGCAGCCAGCGGCAGGAGCGCGAAAGCCAGCGCGTCTTCGTCCAGCCCCGATTCACGCTTAAGCGTCGAGACCTGCTCCGCAGTCAGCATGGCGGGGAAAATGCTCATCTGCCAGAATCGGCGCCAGCGCTGATTGCAGATTATCCGCAAGTTGGCCAAAAGCAGTTTGAAAACGTGGATGCATGGCGTTGCCTCATAACAATGTAATGGAGTCGTAGTTTACGGAGCTGTTACAGCTTTATATGTGATCCAAATCTCATTGTGATTGCAACTTGTGAAACTTAAATTAAAAATGCGCGACGCATCGCAAATTTTAACCCGCTACCGCCAGAATAATCGGGAAGAGAAACGGCGCCAGCAGCGAGGTGATGATCCCGCAGATCACCAGCGCCAGCGAACTGAACGCCCCTTCCTGGTAATCCAGCTCGGCGCAGCGCGCAGTGCCCAGGGCGTGCGAGGCGGTTCCCATTGCCAGACCGCGTGCGGCTTTGGTACGGATACGCATGAGGTTGAGCAGGGTATGACCAAATACGGCGCCCAGTATCCCGACGAAAATAACGCAGACGGCGCTAATGGCGGGGATGCCGCCGATGCTGCCGCCCACCGCCATTGCGATTGGGGTTGTGACCGATTTCGGTAATACCGATGCGGCGATTTCCGGCGTGGCGCCCATCAGTAAGGCGACAGTGGTTCCGGTCACCATAGCGACCACGCTGCCGACGAAGCAGATCGTGATGATGGATTTCCAGCGGGCGCGGATTTGGTGCAGTTGTTCATATAAAGGGTACGCCAGCGCCACGACGGCGGGTTGCAGCAGGTCGTTGAGCACCTCGCTGCCTTTGAAATAGTGATCGTAAGGAATGCCGGTCAGTATCAGAAACGGGATGATGACCACCATGGCAACCAGCAACGGGTTAAGCAACGGCATCTTAAAGCGCGCAGCCAGTTTGCGGGCGGCGAAAAAGACCGCCAGCGTCAGGGGTAACGACCACCAGATATACGACATCATTTTTTCGATCCTTTCTGCCCTAACACTTTTCGTTCACCGTGTACGATATGCGAACTCCAGCTCACGACCAGGAAAACAACCAGCGTACTGATCGCACAGGAGACCACCACCGGGCCAAACTGCGCGCGCAGCAAATCGAAGTACTGCATGACGCCGACGCCAATCGGCACAAACAGCAGCGCCATGTAACGGATCAGGACATAGCATCCCGGGTTTACCCACTTCGCTGGCAGAATTTGTAGCGCCAGTAAAACAAACAGAATCAACATGCCGATGATGCTGCCGGGAATCGTGATAGGAAGCAGCGATGCAATGAAAATACCCGCATACAAACAGGCATATATCAGTACAAATGCGCGTAAATACTGCCAGATGATATTCAGTGATTTACTCATGGGTAAAAGCCCTTGATGAAACAGATTCATCATACAATTAAACTTTAAAACGTGCTACCGATCACATCATGAATTCTGAGCATAGTGGAAATAGACAACGGGAACGTCGGGCAACGCCTCGTTGCCCGCGCTAAACCTGCGCCAGAAAATGCAGAAAACGACTCAACGCAAGAGAAGGGGTCTCGTTCTTGCGCCAGAACATGCCCACGCTTCCTTTCTGTTCTATTTTCGGCAGGTTTAAGATAGCCAACTGGCCCTGGCTGGCATAGCGTTGCGCCAGGCGTAGAGAAAGAATAGAGATCATATCGCTGCTTTGCAGCAAATTGGTGCTGACGTTCATCGAGGCGGATTCGATGGTGTTTTCCGGCAGCATCACGCCGTTGTCCACCAGGGCGTTATCAATGCTGATGCGAATTGGCGTACCGGTCGGCCAGACAATCCAGCGCCAGTGGGCGAGGTCGTTCCAGGAAAGCGTGGCGTGTGAGGCCAGAGGATGATGGGGGCGGGCGACAAAGCAGACCGGTTCGGTGTAGAGTACCTGATAATTTAACGGCAGCTGGAGCGCCCGACCGCCCACGCGGCCTACCACCACGTCCAGCGACCCGGCGAGCAGATCGTGTAAAAGCGGGGTCATGACTTTCTCTTCAATATTCAGGTGCAGCGTCGGCATCTCATTGAGCAGGCAGAGGATCGCCTGCGACACGCAGTCTGTCGCGACCGGTGAACAGCCGATTTTCAGGCTTCCCACCAGCCCACCTTGCTTAAAGCGCGCGATCTCATACTGCGAACGTTCCATATCGTTGATGAGCCGCTGCGCATGCTGGAGCAACAGCTTGCCCCCTTCTGAAGGGCGCAACCCCTTGCTGTGGCGTTCAAAAAGCGTGATTCCGATCTCATCTTCAAGCTGTGACAGCCACTTCGACAGCGCGGGCTGGGTGATGTTCATCATTCGCGCAACGTGGGTCAGATTCCCTTGTTCCCCCAGCGCGACCAGCATTTGCAGGTGGTGCAGCTTCAATTTTTGCGCCCAATTCGCCATTTGATATAACCCCCAGGTTATGCCTCTGCCCGAAATGCCATTGTACATTTCATCGCCATGATTACAAACTTGCAACATACAAAAAACAAAAATGACATCTACCTTACCTGCACCGAGGCATTCACTATGACTCAACGAACGTGATCTACAAGCACTGATTGACGCCGCCCCCGTCGGCAAAATGCAGTGGCGCGTTATCATCTGCTGCTTTCTGGTGGTAATGCTCGACGGTTTTGATACGGCCGCAATTGGCTTTATTGCGCCGGATATCCGTACGCACTGGCAATTGAGCGCCAGCGATCTGGCCCCGCTGTTCGGCGCGGGTCTGCTGGGGCTGACGGCTGGGGCGCTATTGTGCGGCCCGCTGTCAGACCGTTTTGGCCGTAAACGGGTGATTGAACTGTGCGTGGCGCTGTTTGGCGCTTTGAGCCTGCTTTCCGCCTTCTCGCCGGATTTGCAAACGCTGGTGGTACTGCGCTTTTTAACCGGGCTAGGGCTGGGCGGCGCGATGCCGAATACCATCACGATGACGTCGGAATACCTTCCCGCCCGCCGTCGCGGCGCGCTGGTAACGCTGATGTTCTGCGGGTTTACCCTCGGTTCGGCGATGGGTGGCATCGTCAGCGGCGCAACTGGTGCCGCTGATTGGCTGGCACGGCATTCTGGTGCTCGGCGGCGTATTACCCTTAATGCTGTTCTTCGCCTTGCTGTTTGTTCTGCCCGAGTCGCCACGCTGGCAGGTGCGTCGTCAGCGCCCGCAGGCGGCGATTGCCAGAACGGTTAGCGCCATCACCGGCGAACGCTACGACAATACGCATTTCTATCTTCATGAAGCCGCCGCTATTTCAAAAGGCAGTATCCGCCAGCTTTTTGTCGGGCGTCAGCTTCCCATTACCCTGATGTTATGGGTCGTGTTCTTCATGAGCCTGCTCATTATCTACCTGCTCTCCAGCTGGATGCCGACGCTCCTGAATCACCGGGGAATCGATTTGCAGCATGCCTCCTGGGTCACTGCCGCATTCCAGGTCGGCGGTACGCTCGGCGCGCTGTTACTCGGCGTACTGATGGACAAACACAATCCGTTCCGGGTGCTGGCCGTGAGCTACGCTCTGGGCGCGGTCTGCATCGTGATGATTGGCCTGAGCGAAAACGGACTGTGGCTGATGGCGCTGGCGATTTTTGGTACGGGCATTGGCATCAGCGGATCGCAGGTGGGGTTGAATGCCTTAACTGCGACGCTGTACCCGACTCAAAGCCGTGCAACCGGCGTGAGCTGGTCCAATGCCGTCGGGCGCTGCGGCGCCATTGTCGGTTCGCTCTCCGGTGGCATGATGATGGCGATGAATTTCTCTTTCGATACGCTGTTTTTTCGTCATCGCGATTCCGGCTGCCATTAGCGCGGTGATGCTCGCCATGTTGACGGCGGTTGTCCGCCACTCTGCCTCTGAACCTGACGTGCTGCCCCGGGCAGGCGTCGTGAACGAATAAGGAGAACCTCCATGTCTGAAGTGAATCAGGATGTTAAACACAACCGTCAGCAGTTTTATCAGCACATTTCCGGGCAAAACCTGACGCCGCTCTGGGAGTCGCTGCACCACCTGGTGCCGCAAACGCCGAACGCCAATTGCGCGCCTGCGTACTGGAACTATCAGGAGATCCGCCCGCTGTTGCTGGAAAGCGGCAACCTGATAGGCGCGAAAGAGGCTGTCCGCCGGGTGCTGGTGCTGGAAAACCCGGCGCTGCGCGGACAGTCGTCAATTACCGCGACGCTGTACGCAGGGCTGCAATTGATTTTACCGGGCGAGGTGGCGCCGAGTCATCGCCACAACCAGTCGGCGCTGCGTTTTATTGTGGAAGGGCAAGGCGCGTTCACCGCCGTTGACGGCGAGCGGACGCAGATGCACCCGGGCGACTTTATTCTGACGCCGCAGTGGCGCTGGCACGATCACCGGCAACCCTGGCGACGAGCCGGTTGTATGGCTGGACGGTCTGGATCTGCCGCTGGTGAATACGCTGGGCTGCGGGTTTGCGGAAGATTACCCGGAAGAACAGCAGCCGGTGACGCGCAAAGAAGGTGATTACCTGCCGCGCTACGCCGCCAACATGCTGCCGCTACGCCACCAGGTCGGCAATTCCTCGCCGATTTTCAACTACCGCTATGACCGTAGCCGTGAAGCGCTGCATGGCCTGACCCGGATGGGGGAACCTGACGAGTGGGATGGCTACAAGATGCGCTACGTCAACCCGGTCACCGGGGGCTATCCGATGCCTTCGATGGGCGCGTTTTTTGCAACTGTTGCCGAAAGGGTTTGCGTCGCGCGTGGCGCGCACGACCGACAGCACCATTTATCACGTTGTGGAAGGTTCCGGGCAGGTCACCATTGGCAATGAGACGTTTCACTTCACGGCGAAAGATATCTTTGTGGTGCCGACATGGCACGGGGTGTCGTTCCAGACCACGGAAGATACCGTTTTATTCAGTTTTTCGGACAAACCGGTTCAGGAAGCCCTCGGCTTGTTCCGCGAAGCGCGTTATTAAATTGGGAGAGAAAAGATGAGCAAATATGTATTCGAACCTCAGGCGCCAGTCGCGGTGCCGGTTGTTGGCAGCAATGAGCAATTCCCGGTTCGCCGCGTCTACTGCGTTGGCCGTAACTACGCCGCCCATGCCCGTGAGATGGGGTTCGATCCCGATCGTGAGCCGCCGTTCTTCTTCTGCAAACCGGCCGATGCGGTCGTACCGGTTGCAGCTGGCGAAACGCTGGCGCTGGCCTATCCGTCGCAGACCGATAACTATCACTATGAAATTGAACTGGTGGTGGCGATAGGCAAACAGGGCAGCGATATTCCGCTTGAGCAGGCGCATGAGTATGTCTGGGGCTATGCCACCGGGCTGGATATGACCCGCCGCGACCGCCAGATGGAAATGCGTCAGATGGGGCGCCCGTGGGAAATTGGCAAAGCGTTTGATTTGTCCGCGCCGATTGCGCCGCTGCATAAAGCAACCGATGTGGCAGACGTCAACAACGCGCCGATTTGGTTACAGGTAAACGGGGAAGATCATCAGCGCAGCGATATTCGCCATCTGATCTGGTCCGTCAATGAAACCATCAGCTACCTGTCCGGCTTTTTTTGAACTGCAACCGGGCGACCTGATTTTCACCGGTACGCCGGAAGGGGGTTGGGGCCAGTGGTGAAAGGGGGATGTGATTACCGGCAATGTGGAAGGGTTAACGCCGATCGCCGTGAAGATTGTCTGAGGTGAATGATGAAGCTGTACAGTTTTTTTAATAGCTCGGCGTCTTATCGCGTGCGTATCGCGCTGGCATTAAAAGGCATCGATTATGAGACGGTGGGCGTCAACATTCGTATCGGCCAGCAGAATGCGCTGAGCTACCGACGGATGAACCCGATCGGGCTGGTGCCGACGCTGGTGACTGATGACGGTGAATCTCTCGGACAATCGCTGGCAATCATCGACTGGCTGGATCGCCACTTCCCGCAGACGCCGTTGCTACCGCAGGTCGATCCGGCGCGCAGCCAGGCGCTGGAAATTGTCTATGCCATTGCCTGTGATATTCACCCGGTGAACAACCTGCGCGTACTGCGCTACCTGACTGACGAGCTGAAGATCGGCGAAGAAGACAAGAAACGCTGGTACGCCCCACTGGGTGCAACAAGGGCTTAGCGCGGGTGGAACAGCTGTTGCGCCAGGGGCAGTCCGGGCAGTTTTGCGTGGGGGATGCGCCCACGCTGGCGGATTGCTGCCTGATTCCACAATGGGGCCAATGCGCTGCGAATGGGATGCGACCTGAGCGGTTATCCGCGCTGCAAGGCGGTTTATGACGCCTGCACCCGGCTTCCGGCCTTTATCGCCGCCGCCCCCGAAAATCAACAAGACAAAATTTCAGCCTGATAAGGAGAACGACAATGGCTAAAGTGACAAGCGCAATTATCGTGGGTGGCGGTATTGGCGGCGCAGCGACCGCGCTGTCGCTGGCGCGCCAGGGCATTAAAGTGATGCTGCTGGAAAAGGCTCATGAAATTGGTGAGATTGGGGCGGGGATTCAGCTCGGGCCGAATGCGTTTTCCGCGCTGGACAGCCTCGGCGTTGGCGAAGTGGCTCGCCAGCGCGCGGTCTTTACCGATCATATTACGATGATGGACGCCGTGAATGCCGAAGAGGTCGTGCGCATTGAAACCGGCCAGGCCTTTCGCGACCATTTTGGCGGCCCGTATGCCGTGATTCACCGGGTGGATATTCATGCCACCGTCTGGGAAGCGGCGCTGACCCATCCGGGTGTGGAGTACCGGACTTCGACGAATATTGTCGATATCCGCCAGACGCCGGACGATGTAACGGTGTTTGACGAGCAGGGGAATAGCTGGACGGCAGATATTCTGCTGGGCTGCGATGGCGTGAAATCGGTCGTGCGCCAGAGTCTACTTGGCGATACGCCGCGCGTGACCGGGCATGTGGTGTACCGGGCCGTGGGTGGAGTGCGACGACATGCCGGAAGATTTGCGCATCAACGCGCCGGTACTGTGGGCCGGGCCCGCACTGCCATCTGGTGCATTATCCGTTGCGCGGCGGGAAACAGTACAATCTGGTGGTGACGTTCCATAGCCGTCAGCAGGAGGAGTGGGGCGTGAAAGACGGAAGCAAAGAAGAGGTGCTCTCTTATTTTGCCGGGATTCACCCGCGTCCGCGTCAAATGCTCGACAAACCCACCTCCTGGCGCCGTTGGGCAACCGCTGACCGGGAACCGGTAGAGAAATGGGGAACCGACCGCATCACGCTGGTGGGCGACGCCGCGCACCCGGTTGCGCAATATATGGCGCAGGGCGCCTGCATGGCGCTGGAAGACGCCGTTACGCTGGGTAAAGCGCTGGAGCGTTGTCATGGCGATGCGCAGCAGGCCTTTGCGTTGTATGAGTCGGTGCGTATTCCCCGCACGGCGCGAATTGTCTGGTCAACCCGCGAGATGGGGCGCGTCTACCATGCCGCTGGCGTGGAGCGACAGGTGCGTAATCTGCTGTGGAAAGGCAATCCCAGCAGGAGTTTTATCGCGGCATTGAGTGGCTGTATGGCTGGAAGGAAGATAACTGCCTTGAGCCGCGCTGAGAGACTTTAAACCGCACCACAGAGGCGCTACCATAGCGCCTCTTTTTTTGCAGGTAACGAAATGCTATGCGTGTTTTACTGGCGCCGATGGAAGGCGTGCTCGACTCTCTGGTGCGCGAGCTACTGACCGAGGTTAATGATTACGATCTGTGCATCACGGAGTTTTTGCGCGTGGTGGATCAGCTCCTGCCGGTAAAAGTGTTTCATCGCATCTGCCCGGAACTGCACAATGCCAGCCGCACGGCGTCCGGCACAGTCGTGCGTATTCAACTGCTGGGGCAATACCCGCAGTGGCTGGCGGAAAACGCCGCCCGCGCGGTAGAGCTGGGCTCATACGGCGTGGATTTAAACTGCGGCTGTCCATCGAAAATGGTGAACGGCAGCGGAGGTGGGGCGACGTTGCTCAAAGATCCTGAGCTTATCTATCAGGGGGCAAAAGCGATGCGCGAAGCCGTGCCTGCGCATTTACCGGTCACGGTGAAGGTGCGTCTGGGCTGGGACAGCGGCGAAAGAAAATTTGAAATTGCTGATGCCGTCCAGCAGGCAGGAGCGACAGAGCTTGTCGTGCATGGGCGCACCAAAGAGCAGGGTTATAAAGCCGAACATATTGACTGGCAGGCGATTGGCGAGATCCGCCAGCGACTCACTATTCCGGTTATCGCCAATGGTGAAATCTGGGACTGGCAGAGCGCGCAAGAGTGTATGGCGGTCAGCGGCTGCGACGCGGTGATGATGGGACGTGGAGCGTTAAACATCCCGAATCTCAGCCGCGTGGTGAAATATAACGAACCGCGTATGCCCTGGCCGGAAGTGGTTTTACTGCTGCAAAAATACACCCGGCTGGAAAAGCAGGGGGGATACCGGGCTGTATCATGTCGCGCGTATTAAGCAGTGGCTGGGGTATTTGCGTAAGGAATATACGGAAGCCACCGCGCTATTTCAGGAAATCCGAGCGCTTAATAATTCCCCCGATATTGCTCGCGCCATTCAGTCCATTGATATTTAAATCGCCTTATCAGGCCGCGTGCCTGATGGCGTTTCGCTTATCCGGCCTACAGACTACAGACTGTGTAGGCCGGATAAGACGGTACGTCGCCATCCGGCAGCGGTCAGCGGTTCGACAGGGAACTACGCAAAGGGTAAATATCATTCCATGAAATACTTTAATTATAATTATTTGTTTCAATTATAATTTTCTAATTATATTTTTCCTTTTCCAAAGATGTATTGCCACGCGTAACTAAAAAACAGGACACAACACCACGTAATCTCTGCGCACCTTTTCTTACCAGAACGTCTCCATGAACCGCGATTCTCTCCTGGCCACAACGGTGTGCCTGTCTCTTTTTACGCTGCTGGCGGGTTGCGCGCCGATGCACGATACCCGTCAGTCGCTGACGCGACAAACGCCTGCTTCACCAGTTGATTCACCATTACCGACGGCAATAAAAAACGGTTGGCCGGACAGTCAGTGGTGGAAGGCGTACCACGATCCCCAGCTTGATGCCTTAATTGATAACGCATTACAGCATTCTCCTGATATGCAGGTGGCTGAACAGCGTATACAGCTCGCCGAGGCGCAGGCGAAGGCGGTTGAAGCGCAGGATGGCCCCCGGCTGGATTTCTCTGCGGATGTTGAGCGCCAAAAAATGTTCTGCGGAAGGGCTGATGGGGCCGTTTGCCATCACCGATCCGGCGGCGGGAACCACCGGGCCGTGGTACACCAACGGGACGTTCGGCTTAACCGCCGGTTGGGATCTGGATCTCTGGGGCAAGAACCGGGCTGAAGTCAGCGCGAGAATCGGCGTAGTGAAAGCGCGTGAAGCGGAACAGGCGCAAACCCGGCAACTGCTGGCAAGCGGTGTCGCGCGTTTATACTGGGAATGGCAGACGCAGGCGGCGCTTAAAGCGGTGCTGACGCAAATCGAACATGAACAGCAAAACGTCATTACGGTTGATCGCCAGCTGTATCAAAACGGTATTACCTCCTCGGTCGAAGGGGTGGAAACCGATATTGATGCCGGTAAAACGCAGCAGCAGCTAAATGATGTGGCCGGTAAAATGAAGATTATTGAGGCGCGTCTGAGTGCGCTGACCAATGCGCAATCGGCCTCGCTGACCCTGCATACGGTTGCTCTGCCAGTGACTGAAAGCCAGTTGCCCGCTCAGTTGAGCTATGAACTTCTGGCTCGCCGACCCGATTTACAGGCGGCGCACTGGTACATTGAGTCCTCTTTAGGCAGCGTTGACGCCGCAAAAGCGGCGTTTTATCCCGATATCAACCTGATGGCGTTTTTGCAACAGGACGCCCTGCACCTGAGCGATCTGTTTCGCCATTCCGCACAGCAGATGGGCGTCACCGCCGGGCTGACGCTGCCGATCTTTGACAGCGGCAGGCTGAACGCCAGTCTTGATATCGCGAAAGCGCAAAGTAATCTCTCTGTCGGCGAATTACAACAAAGCGGTGGTGGATGCGGTGAATGATGTGGCGCGCGCCGCCAGTCAGGTTGAAACGATGGCTGAAAAAAATCAGCACCAACGGCAGATTGAGCATGACGCACAGCGGGTGGTTGGTCTGGCACAGGCGCGGTTTAATGCCGGAATTATTGCGGGCTCCCGCGTCAGCCAGGCGAAGATCCCGGCGCTGCGGGAACATTGCAACGGCCTGATTTTGCAAGGGCAATGGCTGGATGCGTCCATCCAGCTCACCAGCGCGCTGGGCGGCGGTTATCATCTTTGAGCGTTGTGCCGGATGGCGCTTTAATGCCGGCCAAATAAGCCTGAAGCGCTACGGCGCATCAGGCTTATTGCGTCGTTTTAACCACCAGCGAGCGCCAAAAACCAGCCCAACCACCAGCGCCAGCCAAATCACATGCTTTATATGCTGGTCGAAACTGTGCAGCCACGGCGCGATCACCTCGCCGCCAATATAGCCCAGGGTGGTAAACAGCAAAGCCCAGATCATCGCCCCCAGAATATTCAGCGGCAGAAAGATTTTAGGCGGCAGATGGCTGGCGCCAATCAATAGCGGCCCAATAATGCGAAAGCCGTACATAAATCGGAACCGATCACAAACAGGTACGGGGCGGCGCTGAATCATTTTCTGCGCCAGATGAATTTTGGCGCGGTGTCGGGAAAAGCGCCGCAAAATTTTGCCGCCATAGCGACGACCCAACAAATAGAGCACCTGATCGCCAATCATGCCGCCGAGTGCGACAGAGAGCACCACCAGAGGGAATTTAAGCAATCCCTGATGGGCTGCCACGCCGCCTAACAGGGTGATGGTCTCGCCTTCCGCCATACTGCCAATAATCAGCGCGGCGTAACCGTAATGCGTGATAAGACTGTTGATATCCATACGTGAAAACGACCTCCCGCCTTTAGCATACACCCTATCAATGTTTTATGGCCGGAAAAGGCGCGACGTTAGCGCATCGGTTTTTATGCGCTGTACATAAAATAATCGAAAGCTGAATTATACTTGAAGTGTTGAGATCCAGAGCTGACAAGCAGGGGGGCGGTATGAACCATGTCTGGGGGCTATTTTCCCATCCCGATCGTGAAATGCGCGTGATCAAAAGCGAAAACGAAACGGTGTCGCATCACTATACTCACCATGTGCTGCTGATGGCGGCGATCCCGGTGATTTGCGCCTTTATCGGCACCACGCAAATTGGCTGGAATTTTGGTGATGGCAATGTGCTGCGCTTGTCTCTGTTTACGGGCTGGCGTTCGCGATTCTGTTTTACGGCATGATGCTGGCTGGGGTTGCCGTTATGGGGCGGGTCATCTGGTGGATGGCGCGCAACTACCCGCAACGGCCTTCCCTGGGGCACTGTATGGTCTTTGCCGGGTATGTCGCAACGCCGCTGTTTTTAAGTGGTCTGGTGGCGCTTTATCCGCTGGTGGTGGCTCTGTGCGTTAGTCGGTAACTGTCGCACTGTTTTATACCGGCTATCTGCTGTATCTCGGCATCCCGACATTCCTGAACATCAGTAAAGAGGAAGGTCTGAGCTTTTCCAGTTCGACGCTGGCTATCGGCGTGCTGGTACTGGAAGTGCTGCTGGCGATGACGGTGATCCTGTGGGGATATGGATTACCGGTTATTCTGAGATATGAAAAGAATTCGGGTCGCAGGAGGGCGATAAATGGACAACCGCAGCGCGCCTGCGCCCCGAAACAGGGAAGAGACGGGTGTAAAAGCCAGCATGCAGCATTTCGTGGACGATTCTCTTATGGCGACAACGCTGTCGGGTCGCTATGATGCCGGAGCTAGCTTGGAGTAAAATCCTGGCTCAGGCGGTGTACGTTCTACGTGCGTGAATCATTATCAGAAATCTCATCATGCTGAAATTCCGAGTTTCATTATTTAGCCTTGCCCTGATGCTGGCTGTCCCTTTTGCGCCACACGCTGTGGCGAAAACCGCGGCTGCCGCCGTAGCGTCTCAACCGGAAATTGCTTCTGGAAGCGCGATGATTGTTGATTCTGAACACCAACAAAGTGATCTATTCGAACCCACCCGGATCTTGTGCGTCCGATTGCGTCGATCACCAAATTAATGACGGCGGATGGTGGTGCTTGATGCGCGACTGCCGCTGGATGAAAAACTGAAAGTCGATATCAGCCAGACGCCGGAAATGAAAGGCGTTTACTCACGCGTGCGTCTGAACAGTGAAATCAGCCGTAAAAATATGTTGCTTGCTGGCGCTGATGTCTTCGGAAAACCGGGGCGGCGGCAAGCCTGGGCGCATCATTATCCGGGTGGCTATAACGCTTTTATTAAAGCGATGAATGCTAAAGCCAAAGCGTTGGGCATGACCCACACCCGTTTTTGTGGAGCCGACGGGACTGTCGATTCATAACGTATCGACCGCCCGTGACCTGACGAAACTGCTGATTGCCAGCAAGCAGTACCCGCTGATTGGTCAGTTAAGCACCACGCGTGAGGATATGGCGACCTTTGCAAACCCGGCATACACCTTGCCGTTTCGCAATACGAATCACCTGGTGTACCGCGATAACTGGAATATTCAGTTGACCAAGACCGGGTTTACCAACGCTGCGGGTCATTGCCTGGTGATGCGCACGATGATCAACAACAAACCGGTGGCGTTAGTGGTGATGGATGCCTTTGGCAAATATACCCATTTTGCCGATGCCAGCCGTTTACGCACCTGGATTGAAACCGGCAAAGCGATGCCCGTTCCGGCCGCCGCGTTGAGTTATAAAAAGCAGAAAGCTGCGCAGATGGCCGCAGCAGGCGAGCAGACCGCGCAAAACGATTGAGTTTGTTGATATGTGCCTGAATCCGGCCTACAGTTTGTAGGCCGGATAAGGCGCTTGCGCCGCCATCCGGCACGATATTTAAAACAGCTCCATCGCTGTAAATACGAGAAATCAATGCGTCTCGTCGGACGCCGCTTCTTTCCAGAATTTCAGCTTACTTGTTTTACCAATACCCGGATTCATGCTGTTGGTGGGGTCATTTTCACGATAAAAACGCGCCAGCGTCTCCGGCGCTTTGTACAAATGACCAACGTTATGCTCTGCCGGATATTGCGCGCCGCGCTGGCGCAGCAGTTCCAGCATTTGCTCTTTCAGCGCATGGGCATCGACGCCTTTCTTCACGATGTAATCCTGATGGAAGACATAGCACATGAAATGACCGTAATAGAGTTTATGCACCAGCTGGCTGTCAATTTCCGGCGGCAGATGCTCATACCATTCGGTGTCGTTACGCCGTAAGGCGATATCCAGTGCGAGAATATCCTCCACCTCATCGGCATGCACCGCCTGATAAACGGATCGCCGCGCCTGCCGCGGCAAACGGTGCAGGAACGCTTTGCTGCCTTCCTCCGGGGTACAGGCAAAGAAATCGCCCTCGGCGGTTTTGAAAAACTCGGTCAGCCAGCTTTGCGCTTCCGCCACTCCGTCTCCCGCCATTTTTAACAGCAGATGATGCTCATATTTGTCGCGCCAGCTTTTCATGCGCGGCGGCAGATGGTTAGGGAATAAATGGCCGAACTTCTGCATCGCGCGGTCGGTGAAATGCGGACGGAAGATTTTTACCTTTTCCAGCATCGCGTCGGTACGGCCTTTGAGCGTAAAGAAGAACGGCATTTTGTCGGTGCCGAGCTTGTCGATCATCAGGAACGTATCTTTGCCATATTTCTCCGCGATGTCGTAAATATCGCGGTGCATATATTCACCGGCAACCGGCAGGTTGTCGAACTTCGCCAGGATATGACGACGAATCTCGGTCAGCACATCGGGCTGATTGGTGCCGATATAAAAGACCTGCTGGTTTTTTTCCGCCTCGAAAGTGTCCAGCCGCACGGCGAACACCGCCAGCTTACCCGCGCAGCCGGAGGATTCGAACAGGCGATCCGGGGTCAGCGTTATAGCGGGCAGGGGTATCGGCCTCAATGTCCCTGACGCGAGTCACGTAATCGTAATCGTGGGCGTGGCGGCCATCGTGGCGCACATCTTCATCTTTGATGCGTTCATCATCGAGTGTGCTGAGGATCTGTTCCGGGGTCTGTCCCAGTTCGATGCCCAGATGGTTCACCAGCTGTAATTTGCCCTGCTCATCAATGCGCGCGAACAGAGACATTTCGGTATACGCCGGGCCACGTTGTACCAGCGACCGCCGGAGTTATTGCAGATGCCGCCAATAACTGACGCGCCGATACAGGAGGAACCGATAACCGAGTGCGGTTCGCGACCAAAAGGTTTAAGCGCTTTTTTCCAGTGAGTACAGCGTGGTTCCTGGGTATGCCAGCACCTGTTCGCCTTTTACTGAGGACGTGCAGCTTGTCGAGGCGTAGGCGTGCTGATGATGACAATTTCGCGATCGTAATCGTTGCCGTTCGGCGTGGAACCTTCAGTCAGGCCGGTATTGGCGGCCTGCATCAGAATGATTTTATCGGCGTTTACGCAGGCGTTCAGTACGGCGCACAATTCCAGCAGCGAGCCGGGGAAGACCACGGGCCAGCGCTTCGCCCTGACCAGAACGGAACCCCTTGCGGTAGCGGGCGGTTTTTGCAGGATCGGTGAGCAGGTGCGAATGACCCACCAGACGGGTGAGCTCGTTAAGAAAGGCTTTATTATCTGTCGTTGTAATGGAAGACATTCTCCACTCCTTGTGGTGGGACAAACTATCGGAACTAAGCATAGCGCTTTGTATGACAATACGCTTTCTCATGCAACTTGTCTCGGTGCAGGCTTAGCGTATTCCTGATCCTCCTCCCTGCGCAGGGGACGTTAAAAAAATCAGAGAATAACCTTAGCTTTCTTCTCCTCTCCCGATTAGGCTTATGGCAAACTGCGGTTTTTGTTATATTTTTGCTGCCACGTCGGGCTAAAGAAAAAGAGAGAATCAAGATGAAATGGCTATGTTCTGTAGGTGTTGCGGTAAGCCTTGCGTTGCAGCCAGCGCTGGCGGAAGCGTTGTCTGGCAACCATCCGCTGACGCCTGAAGCTCGGGATGCGTTTGTCACTAAATTGCTCACGAAAATGACCGTTGATGAGAAAATCGGTCAGCTGCGTTTGATAAGCGTTGGGCCAGACAACCCGAAAGAAGCCATCCGGGAGATGATCAAAAACGGGCAGGTCGGGGGCGATTTTTAATACCGTCACCCGCCAGGATATCCGAAAAATGCAGGATCAGGTGATGGAACTGAGCCGCCTGAAAATCCCTCTCTTTTTCGCCCTATGACGTGCTGCACGGGCAGCGTACCGTTTTCCCTATCAGCCTTGGCCTGGCCTCCTCGTTTAATCTGGAGGCGGTAAAAACCGTGGGCCGCGTCTCGGCGTATGAGGCGGCTGACGATGGCCTGAACATGACTTGGGCGCCAATGGTGGATGTGTCCCGCGATCCGCGCTGGGGACGCGCGTCGGAAGGCTTTGGTGAAGATACGTATCTGACGGCGATCATGGGCAAAACGATGGTCGAGGCGATGCAGGGTAAAAGCCCGGCGGATCGCTATTCGGTGATGACCAGCGTGAAACATTTCGCCGCCTATGGCGCGGTTGAGGGCGGGAAGGAATACAACACCGTCGATATGAGCCCGCAGCGCCTGTTCAACGACTATATGCCGCCGTATAAAGCCGGGCTGGACGCGGGCAGCGGCGCGGTGATGGTGGCGCTCAACTCACTGAACGGCACGCCTGCGACGTCAGATTCGTGGCTGTTGAAAGAGGTGCTGCGCGACGAGTGGGGCTTTAAAGGCATCACCGTTTCCGATCACGGCGCGATCAAAGAGCTGATTAAACACGGCACGGCATCCGACCCGGAAGACGCGGTGCGCGTGGCGCTCAAGTCCGGCATCAACATGAGTATGAGCGATGAGTATTACAGCAAATACCTGCCGGGGCTGGTCAAATCAGGCAAAGTAACGATGGCGGAGCTGGACGATGCCGCGCGCCATGTGCTGAACGTGAAATATGACATGGGGTTGTTTAACGATCCGTACAGCCACCTGGGCGCAAAAGAGTCCGATCCGCAGGACACGAACGCCGAGAGCCGCCTGCATCGCAAAGACGCGCGCGACGTTGCGCGCGAAAGTCTGGTGCTGCTGAAGAACCGTCTGGAAACGCTGCCGTTGAATAAATCCGGCACCATTGCGGTGGTGGGGCCGCTGGCCGACAGTCAGCGTGATGTGATGGGAAGCTGGTCTGCCGCTGGCGTCGCCAGCCAGTCCGTTACGGTGCTGACGGGGATTAAAAACGCGCTGGGCGACAAAGGCAAAGTGATATACGCCAAAAGGGGCGAATGTCACTAATGACAAAGGTATTGTTGATTTCCTCAACCAGTATGAGGAGGCGGTGAAAGTTGACCCTCGTTCGCCAGAAGTGATGATTGACGAGGCCGTTAATGCCGCGAAACAGTCCGATGTGGTTGTGGCCGTTGTCGGGGAAGCGCAGGGTATGGCGCATGAGGCTTCCAGCCGTACCGACATTCAGATCCCGCAAAGCCAGCGCGATCTGATCGCGGCGTTGAAGGCGACGGGTAAACCGTTGGTGCTGGTGCTGATGAACGGTCGTCCGCTGGCGCTGGTGAAAGAAGATCAGCAGGCTGACGCCATTCTGGAAACCTGGTTTGCCGGTACGGAAGGCGGTAACGCCATTGCTGACGTTCTGTTCGGCGACTATAACCCGTCGGGTAAACTGCCGATGTCCTTTCCGCGCTCTGTCGGGCAGATCCCGGTTTACTACAGCCATCTCAACACCGGTCGTCCGTATAACGCCGACAAGCCGAACAAGTACACCTCCCGCTACTTTGACGAGGCGAATGGCCCGCTGTATCCGTTTGGTTATGGTCTGAGCTACACCACGTTTACCGTTTCCGATGTGACGCTCTCTGCGCCCACCATGAAGCGCGATGGCGCGGTAACGGCCAGCGTGCGGGTGACGAATACCGGCAAGCGCGAGGGGGCGACGGTAATCCAGATGTATTTGCAGGATGTCACGGCATCGATGAGTCGTCCGGTAAAACAGCTGAAAGGCTTTGAGAAGGTAACGCTGAAGCCGGGAGAAACGCAGACCGTTAGCTTCCCGATTGATATTGAGGCGCTGAAATTCTGGAACCAGCGTATGAAGTATGACGCGGAGCCCGGCAAGTTTAACGTCTTTATTGGCGTCGATTCCGCCCGTGTGAAGCAGGGCGAGTTTGAACTGCTGTAGCCACGCGCCATGCCTGTCAGCTCCGTAGGCCGGATAAGACGCGTTAGCGTCGCTATCCGGCACCGGTGCGCCTGATTGCCGGATGGCGCTTGCGCTTATCCGGCCTGTGAATTGCTCCTGCCTTTTGTCGCTCTGCTATTTTTCAACTATGCTTTTTCCTCAAGTCTCTGAAAAGGGATGTAAAAGAATGAGGAAAGCAGCATGACAATTTCAAAAACAGGGGCGGGGGCGCTGCTGCTGTTAGCGGCGGTCAGTCTGCCGTTGCAGGCCGCATCACCCGTAACGGTCGGATCAAAAATCGATACGGAAGGCGCCTTGCTTGGCAACCTGATTTTACAGGTGCTGGAAAGCCACGGCGTTAAAACGGTGAATAAAGTGCAACTGGGTACAACCCCGGTAGTACGTGGCGCGATTACCTCCGGCGAGCTGGATATTTACCCGGAATATACCGGAAACGGCGCATTCTTCTTTAAAGACGAAAACGATCCGGCATGGAAAAACGCACAGGCGGGGTTTGAAAAAGTCAAAAAACTGGATGCTGAGCAGAACAAGCTGGTCTGGTTAACGCCAGCGCCTGCAAACAATACCTGGACGATTGCGGTGCGCCAGGATGTTGCGGAAAAGAATAAACTGGTTTCGCTTGCGGATCTCGGACGCTATCTGAAAGAGGGCGGAACGTTCAAACTGGCCGCCTCCGCCGAGTTTATCGAACGCGCCGATGCGCTGCCTGCCTTTGAAAAAGCCTACGATTTTAAACTGAATCAGAACCAGTTGCTGTCGCTGGCTGGCGGCGATACGGCGGTGACCATTAAAGCGGCCGCTCAGCAAACGTCCGGCGTAAACGCGGCAATGGCCTATGGCACCGACGGCCCGGTTGCGGCGCTGGGGCTGCAAACACTGAGCGATCCGCAAGGCGTCCAGCCTATCTATGCGCCTGCTCCGGTGGTTCGTGAGTCGGTGCTAAAAGAATATCCGCAGATGGCGGAATGGTTGCAGCCGGTCTTTGCCAGCCTGGATGAAAAAACGTTGCAACAGTTGAATGCCAGTATCGCCGTTGAAGGGCTGGATGCGAAAAAAGTCGCGGCAGATTACCTGAAGCAAAAAGGCTGGGTGAAGTAACACATTTTGTATCAGGTCAGTAAGGTGTCAAAAGTCAGTCTTAACCGTGTGTTGCTGCTGTTGGTGATCCTGACGGGGGTTGCCGCCGCGCTGCCTTTCGTCAACTACGCCCCCAATCGCCTGGTGTCAGGGGAGGGGCGTCAGATCTGGGATATCTGGCCGGGTTCGGTTTCTCTGCTGGCGGGCGCCGGGTGCGCATTGCTGGTCTTGTGTTTTGTTCCTGGAAAAAAGGGCAGCGTGCTGACGCTTGTGCTGGCGCAGGCGCTGGTGATCGCCATGCTCTGGAGCGTGGGGAAAGCGGCAACGCATCTGGCGCAGGCCGGCAGCCCGCTGGCGCGCACCAGCCTGGGGAGTGGCCTGTGGCTGGGTCTTGGGCTCACCCTGCTGGCCTGTAGCGATGCCATTCGCCGTATCACCACCCAACCGTTCTGGCGCTGGCTTCTGCATGCGCAAATTGCGCTCTTACCGCTGGCGCTGCTGCTCACCGGCGCATTCAACGATCTCTCTTTACTCAAAGAGTACGCGAACCGGCAGGATATTTTTGATAATGCGCTGGTTCAGCACCTGACGCTGCTGGCGGGAACCGTGTTGCCTGCGTTGCTGATTGGCGTACCGCTGGGCATCTGGTGCTCGTTTGCAACGGCGCGGCAGGGGCCGGTCTTTGCCGTTCTGAATGTTATCCAGACCATCCCTTCCGTTGCGCTGTTTGGCCTGCTGATTGCCCCGCTTGCCGGGCTGGTGAAGGCCTGGCCCTGGCTGGGAACGCTTGGCGTTGCGGGAACCGGGTTAACGCCCGCCCTGATTGCGCTGGTGCTCTATGCGTTACTGCCGCTGGTGCGCGGCGTGGTTGCCGGGCTTAACCAGGTGCCGCGAGACGTGCTGGAAAGCGCGCGGGCGATGGGGATGAGCGCTTCTCAACGCTTTATCCATGTACAACTGCCGCTGGCGTTGCCGGTTTTTTTACGCAGCCTGCGCGTGGTCATGGTGCAAACGGTGGGGATGGCGGTCATCGCCGCCCTGATTGGGGCGGGAGGGTTTGGCGCCCTGGTCTTTCAGGGACTGCTCAGCAGCGCCGTTGATCTGGTTCTGCTGGGGGTGATCCCGGTCATTGCGCTGGCCGTGCTGATCGACGCGCTGTTTGATTTATGGATCGCACTCCTGAAGGTAACGAATGATGATTGAATTTAGCCATGTCAGCAAAACCTTCGGTGCGCAGAAGGCCGTCAACGACCTCAATCTGCATTTTCGCGAAGGCAGCTTTTCAGTGTTGATTGGCACATCGGGGTCGGGAAAATCCACCACGCTGAAGATGATTAACCGCCTGGTGGAGCATGACAGCGGGGTGATCCGTTTTGCCGGGGACGAGATCCGCAGCTTGCCGGTGCTGGAACTGCGTCGTCGCATGGGGTACGCCATCCAGTCGATCGGCCTTTTCCCGCACTGGACGGTGGCGCAAAACATTGCCACCGTACCGCAACTGCAAAAGTGGTCGCGCTCGCGTATTGATGACCGCACGGAAGAACTGATGGCGCTGCTGGGGCTGGACGTGAATTTGCGTCACCGTTATCCGCACCAGCTCTCTGGCGGGCAACAGCAGCGCGTTGGGGTGGCCCGTGCGCTGGCTGCCGATCCGCAGGTATTGCTGATGGATGAGCCGTTTGGCGCGCTGGACCCGGTAACGCGCGGGGCGCTTCAGCAGGAGATGACCCGTATTCACCGGCTGCTTGGCCGCACCATCGTGCTGGTGACGCACGATATCGACGAGGCGCTGCGTCTGGCGGAGCATCTGGTGCTGATGGATGGCGGCGAAGTGGTACAGCAGGGCACGCCGCTGGAAATGCTGACCGCGCCGGCGAATGATTTTGTGCAGGCGTTTTTTGGGCGCAGCGAACTGGGCGTACGGCTGCTGTCGCTGCGCAGCGTGGGGGATTATGTGCGTCGCCATGAGCAAGTGGGCGGTGACGCGCTGGCGGAAGAGATGACGCTGCGCGATGCGCTGTCTGTCTTTGTGGCGCGAGGGTGCGACGTATTGCCGGTGGTGGATCAGCAGGGCACTCCCTGCGGGACGCTCCATTTTCGCGATCTGCTTTCGGAGGCGCTGCCCGGTGAAACGACTGTCTGATCCGCTGCTCTGGCTTATTGTCGCTTTTCTGGCGCTGCTTGCGGGGCTGCCGTACAGCCAGGCGGTGTTTGGCGCGCTGTTTCCACAGTTACCACGACCGGTTTACCAGCAAGAAAGCTTTATGGCGCTGGCACTGGCCCATTTCTGGCTGGTGGGCGTATCAAGCCTGATTGCTGTGGCGGTTGGCGTCGGGGCGGGGATTGCGGTCACCCGCTCATGGGGGGCAGAGTTTCGCCCGCTGGTGGAAACCATCGCCGCCGTCGGGCAGACCTTTCCGCCGGTCGCGGTGCTGGCGATAGCCGTTCCGGTGATGGGGTTTGGTCAGGAGCCAGCCATTATTGCGCTGATCCTCTACGGGGTTTTGCCGATATTGCAGGCCACGCTCGCCGGGCTGGGGGCGATTCCCGCCAGCGTCATGAGCGTGGCGCGCGGGATGGGGATGAGCCGGGGACAGCAACTGTGGAAAGTCGAACTGCCGCTGGCCGCGCCGGTGATTCTGGCGGGGATTCGCACCTCGGTGATCATCAATATTGGGACTGCGACGATCGCCTCGACGGTGGGCGCCAGCACGCTCGGCACGCCGATTATCATCGGGCTGAGCGGCTTTAACACCGCCTATGTGATTCAGGGGGCTTTACTGGTCGCGCTGGCGGCGATCATTGTCGATCGCCTGTTCGAGCGTCTGGTGCTGCGCCTTAACCGGCACGTAAAATAAACGTATAGCCAGCGAGCATCACGCCGCCGATACCGCCGATAGCCATCAGCAGGAAGAGGGTAATCACACCGATTTTAGCTGCGCGCATTGTGCACTCCTTATGTTAACAAAAGGATTGTACCGTAAAGCACGTTTGTTAATGAATCATTAAATGCGCAGAATGTCTGATTACGCATTGGTGCTGCCATCCGGTAAGGCTACAGGCCCAGCGGGTAAATATCGTGCCCCTGTGCGCGCCAGGCGTTGAGTTGCTGCTGCTGCGCGGGCGTCTGCGTTTCGCCGCACCAGATAAGCAGCGTCCTGCCGTCAAACAGCTCCGGGCGAAGCTGGTTCAGCGAGTGAGCCAGCACATCGACGCGCCATCCTTGCTGGCTGGCGACCCAGCCTTCCAGCCACAGCCGGGTGGTATCGTGAATATTCCAGCCGACCACCAGCGCGTCTTTCCCCTGTTTTTTGCGCGCGGAGGCAAGACAAATCGCAATGTAATTGATCAAGATGCCGTCAAGGATGCCGAGCAGCGCTTGGAGAGTGGGTTGCTGGCACTGTAAGCGTCGTCGCAGAGGAGTAAACAGGTGCGTGGTGAGCGTCTGGGCGGGGTAATCCTGCCCACGTTCTTTAATCCATAGCCTGAGGCTATGCAGATTGTTGCTTTGCAAATAGTGCAGCAGCGTCTCCTGCTGTTCGCGCCAGCCGTTTTGTACATCGATGTTATCGTTGCTGAGCAGCACTTTGACCTTACTGACCTGCACGCCGTTATCAATCCAGCGTTTAATCTCCCGAATCCTGTCGATATCGGCGTCATTAAACAGGCGGTGCCCCCCGTCTGTTCGCTGGGGCTTTAATAATCCGTAACGCCTCTGCCACGCGCGTAACGTGACAGGGTTGATATCACAAAGCAAAGCCACTTCACCTATTGTGTAAAGCGCCATCGTTTCACCCTTGCTCGCGAGGTCCCAGTTTTACTTTAGACGCTCTTTTACGAACCAGGTAGCTTTGTCTGTTTTTTAATCAGCGCGCGGGTGAGATTGTGGCCTGACGTGCGCTTTTGAGTGATCGTTCTCACGAATTCATGTTTTTTTGCAACAGTTCAAAGAAAGATAAGCGCAGCCAATGTATGTTACGCGTTTTTAAGAGATGTGTGGTTTGCGGGTATGTACGAGTTTAATCTGGTGTTGCTGCTGCTTCAGCAGATGTGCGTGTTTCTGGTCATTGCGTGGTTAATGAGTAAAACACGTTTATTCATCCCGTTAATGCAGGTTACCGTTCGCCTGCCGCATAAATTTCTCTGTTATATCGTCTTCTCTATTTTCTGCATTATGGGCACCTGGTTTGGGTTGCACATCGAAGATTCCATTGCCAATACCCGTGCGATTGGCGCCGTGATGGGCGGCTTGCTGGGCGGGCCTGTGGTCGGTGGCCTGGTCGGACTCACCGGCGGTTTACACCGTTATTCGATGGGCGGGATGACGGCGCTGAGCTGCATGATCTCCACCATTGTCGAAGGGTTGTTAGGCGGCCTGGTGCATAGCGTGCTGATCCGTCGCGGGCGCACCGATAAAGTCTTCAGCCCGTTAACGGCCGGGGCGATTACCTTCGTCGCTGAACTGGTGCAAATGCTGATCATTTTGTTGATCGCCCGACCTTTTGAAGATGCGTTGCATCTGGTAAGCAGTATTGCCGCGCCCATGATGGTGACTAACACCGTCGGGGCGGCGCTGTTTATGCGCATTTTGCTCGACAAACGCGCCATGTTTGAAAAATACACCTCGGCGTTTTCCGCCACCGCGCTGAAAGTGGCGGCCTCCACGGAGGGTATCCTCCGTCAGGGCTTTAACGAAGTGAACAGCATGAAGGTGGCCCAGGTGTTGTATCAGGAACTGGACATCGGCGCAGTAGCGATCACCGATCGCGATAAACTGCTGGCATTTACCGGCATTGGTGACGATCACCACCTGCCGGGGAAACCTATTTCATCAAGCTACACGCTGAAAGCGATTGAGACCGGCGAAGTGGTGTATGCCGATGGTAACGAAGTGCCTTACCGCTGCTCGCTGCATCCGCAGTGCAAATTAGGCTCAACGCTGGTGATTCCGCTGCGCGGCGAAAACCAACGCGTGATGGGCACCATCAAACTGTATGAAGCCAAAAACCGGCTCTTTAGCTCCATCAACCGAACGCTGGGCGAGGGGATTGCGCAACTGCTGTCGGCGCAGATTCTGGCCGGGCAGTATGAACGCCAGAAAGCGCTGCTCACACAGTCGGAAATTAAACTTTTGCATGCGCAGGTGAATCCTCATTTTCTGTTTAACGCGCTTAACACCATTAAAGCGGTGGTGCGCCGCGACAGCGAACAGGCCAGCCAACTGGTGCAGTATCTCTCGACCTTCTTTCGCAAGAACTTAAAGCGCCCCTCGGAGATTGTGACCCTTGCCGATGAAATTGAGCATGTGAATGCCTATTTGCAAATTGAGAAGGCGCGCTTCCAGGCGCGGTTGCAGGTGAATTTAAACGTGCCGGAGGAACTTTCGCACCAGCAACTGCCTGCGTTCACTCTGCAACCGATTGTGGAAAACGCCATTAAGCACGGCACGTCGCAACTGCTTGGCACTGGCGAAGTCTCCATTACGGCCAGACAGGACGGGCAGCACCTGATGCTGGACATTGAGGATAACGCCGGATTGTACCAGCCCACGACCAATGCCAGCGGCCTGGGGATGAACCTGGTGGATAAACGGCTGCGCGAACGCTTTGGCGATGATTACGGCATCAACGTGGCCTGCGAACCCGATCTCTTTACCCGGATAACCTTACGACTTCCCCTGGAGGAAAACGCATGATTAAAGTGCTGATTGTGGATGATGAGCCGTTAGCGCGGGAAAATCTGCGGATTCTGTTACAGGAACAAAGTGATATTGAGATTGTGGGTGAGTGCTCGAATGCGGTAGAGGCGATTGGCGCGGTGCATAAGCTGCACCCGGACGTGCTGTTTCTCGACATCCAGATGCCGCGCATCAGCGGGCTGGAAATGGTCGGGATGCTCGATCCAGAACATCGACCGTACATTGTTTTTCTGACCGCTTTTGACGAATACGCCATTAAAGCGTTTGAAGAGCATGCTTTTGACTATCTGCTTAAGCCCATTGAAGAGAAGCGGCTGGAGAAAACGTTGGCGCGTCTGCGACAGGAACGAAACATGCAGGACGTTTCGGTACTGCCGGAAAATCAACAAGCGTTGAAATTCATTCCCTGCACCGGACACAGCCGTATTTATCTGTTGCAAATGGATGACGTGGCGTTTGTCAGCAGCCGGATGAGCGGCGTGTACGTAACCAGCAGCGAGGGGAAGGAAGGGTTTACCGAATTGACGCTGCGAACGCTGGAGAGCCGCACACCGTTATTGCGCTGCCATCGTCAGTATCTGGTGAATATGGCGCAGTTGCAGGAAATTCGTCTGGAGGATAATGGTCAGGCCGAGCTGATTTTGCGCAACCGGCTTAACGGTTCCTGTCAGCCGTCGCTACCTGAAAAGTTTAAAAGAGGCGATTGGGCTGTAAAAGACTGCTAAAATGATTTTTTGCCTCATTAACACCCGAAGGCCCCATGCTGAGTAACGATATTCTGCGTAGCGTGCGCTACATCCTGAAAGCAAACAATAACGATCTGGTGCGCATTCTGGCGCTGGGTAATGCCGAAGCCACTGCGGAACAGATTGCTGTCTGGTTGCGTAAAGAAGAGGAAGAGGGCTTTCAACGTTGCCCGGATATTATCCTCTCTGCTTTCCTGAATGGGCTGATTTACGAAAAGCGTGGTAAAGATGAGTCCGCGCCAGCGCTGGAGCCGGAGCGGCGCGTTAACAATAATATTGTGCTGAAAAAGCTGCGTATCGCGTTCTCGCTGAAAACCGACGATATTCTTGCGATTCTGACGGAGCAAAAATTCCGCGTCTCGATGCCGGAAATCACGGCGATGATGCGCGCCCCGGAGCATAAAAACTTCCGCGAGTGCGGCGATCAGTTCTTGCGTTATTTCCTGCGCGGGCTGGCGGCGCGTCAGCACGAGAAGAAAGCGTAATAAGATAAGCGGTAGGCCGGATAAGGTGTTTGCACCGTCATCCGGCGTGGTTCGCTGGCGTACTGGAATAAAAAAGCCGGAGAATGTCTCCGGCTTTTTTTGTTTATTTCACCTGCTGGCCTGGCTTCGCACCGTCATCCGGGCTTAACAGGAAGATATCTTTCCCGCCAGGACCGGCGGCCATCACCATCCCTTCAGAGATGCCGAAGCGCATTTTACGCCGGGGCCAGGTTGGCGACCATCACCGTATGGCGACCAATCAGCGCCTGCGGGTCAGGGTACGCGGAACGGATGCCGGAGAAGACGTTGCGCTTTTCGCCGCCCAGATCCAGCGTCAGACGCAGCAGTTTGTCGGAACCCTCAACGAACTCAGCATTTTCAATCAGCGCCACGCGCAGATCGACCTTAGCGAAATCGTCAAAGGTAATGGTTTCCTGAATCGGGTCGTCTGCCAGCGGGCCGGTAACTGGCGCCGCCGCCGCTTTCACCTCTTCTTTCGAGGCTTCAACCAGCGCATCAACCTGTTTCATGTCGATGCGGTTATACAGCGCTTTGAAGGCGTTAACCTTGTGGCCCCAGCAGCGGTTGCGCGATTGCATCCCAGTTCAGCTCGGTGTTCAGGAACGCTTCCACACGTTCGCTCAGCGTTGGCAGAACCGGCTTCAGGTACGTCATCAGCACGCGGAACAGGTTGATGCCCATCGAGCAGATCGCCTGCAGGTCGGCATCGCGGCCTTCCTGTTTCGCGACAACCCCACGGCGCCTGTTCATCAACATAGCGGTTAGCCATGTCCGCCAGCGCCATAATTTCACGGATCGCTTTACCGAATTCGCGGCTTTCCCACGCTTCGCCGATGACCGCTGCTGCGTCGGTGAAGGTTTTGTACAGCGCGGGATCGGCCAGTTCAGCAGCCAGTACGCCATCGAAACGCTTGTTGATAAAGCCCGCGTTACGGGAAGCCAGGTTGACGACCTTGTTGACGATATCCGCGTTGACGCGCTGCACGAAGTCTTCCAGATTCAGGTCGATGTCATCGATGCGGGAAGAGAGCTTCGCTGTGTAGTAATAGCGCAGGCTGTCGGCGTCAAAATGGTTCAGCCAGGTGCTGGCCTTAATAAAGGTGCCGCGCGATTTAGACATCTTCGCGCCGTTCACCGTCACATAGCCGTGAACGAACAGGTTGGTCGGTTTGCGGAAACCGCTGCCTTCCAGCATGGCCGGCCAGAACAGGCTGTGGAAGTAGACGATATCTTTACCGATGAAATGGTACAGCTCGGCGTCAGAATCTTTCTTCCAGTAGTCGTCAAAGCTGGTCAGATCGCCGCGCTTGTTGCACAGATTCTTGAATGAACCCATGTAGCCGATCGGCGCATCCAGCCAGACGTAGAAAAATTTGCCCGGCGCATTCGGGATTTCAAAACCGAAGTATGGCGCGTCACGGGAGATATCCCACTGTTGCAGGCCGGATTCAAACCACTCCTGCATTTTGTTCGCCACCTGTTCCTGCAACGCGCCGCTGCGGGTCCACGCCTGCAACATTTCGCTGAAAGAGGGCAGGTCAAAGAAGAAGTGCTCAGAGTCGCGCATCACCGGCGTAGCGCCGGAAACCACGGATTTTCGGCTCGATAAGCTCGGTCGGGCTATAGGTCGCGCCACACACTTCGCAGTTATCGCCGTACTGATCTGGAGACTTACATTTCGGGCAGGTGCCTTTTACAAAACGATCCGGCAGGAACATGCCTTTTTCTGGATCGTAGAGCTGAGAGATGGTGCGGTTCTTAATGAAACCGTTCTCTTTCAGGCGGGTGTAAATCAGCTCGGACAGCTCGCGGTTCTCTTCGCTGTGCGTTGAGTGGTAGTTGTCATAGCTGATGTTAAAGCCTGCGAAATCAGTCTGATGCTCCTGACTCATTTCACCAATCATCTGCTCTGGCGTAATACCCAACTGCTGTGCTTTCAGCATGATAGGGGTGCCGTGTGCGTCGTCCGCGCAGATGAAGTTGACCTGGTGGCCGCGCATTCGCTGGTAACGGACCCAGACATCAGCCTGGATGTGCTCCAGCATATGGCCGAGGTGGATGGAGCCGTTGGCGTACGGCAGCGCGCACGTTACCAGAATTTTCTTCGCGACTTGAGTCATAGTAGGTATTACTTCTTCTCTAGTAAAAGGGGGTTCTGATGTTACCTGAAAGGGAATAACTACGCCAAGTGATAAGGGCATTAATCCATAAATGAATAATTATTACCGCAGGAGTAAACTAGAAAGTTACAATTGTACTTTTCATAACGATAAAAAGGAGTCGGGATGAACGCACAATCCCAGGCTAAATCACCAGAGACCCTGCGCGCGATGGTCGCCGGGACGCTGGCGAATTTTCAGCACCCAACCCTGAAGCATAACCTGACGACGTTGAAAGCGTTGCACCATGTCGCCTGGCTGGATGACACGCTGCACGTTGAGCTGGTCATGCCGTTTGTCTGGCACAGCGCGTTTGAGGTGTTAAAAGAGCAATGCAGCGCCGATTTACTGCGGATTACGGGCGCGAAAGCCATTGACTGGAAGCTGTCGCATAACATCGCGACGCTGAAGCGCGTTAAAAATCAGCCTGGCATTAACGGCGTGAAGAACATTATCGCCGTCAGTTCCGGTAAAGGCGGTGTGGGAAAATCGTCTACCGCTGTTAACCTGGCGTTAGCGCTGGCGGCGGAAGGGGCGAAAGTCGGTATTCTGGATGCTGATATCTACGGCCCGTCTATCCCGACTATGCTTGGGGCTGAGAATCAGCGTCCAACTTCGCCGGACGGCACCCATATGGCGCCGATTATGTCTCACGGTCTGGCGACCAACTCCATCGGCTATCTGGTGACAGATGACAATGCGATGGTATGGCGCGGCCCGATGGCCAGCAAAGCGCTGATGCAGATGTTGCAGGAAACGTTGTGGCCGGATCTGGATTACCTGGTACTGGATATGCCGCCGGGAACCGGTGACATTCAATTGACGCTGGCGCAGAACATTCCGGTTACAGGCGCGGTTGTCGTTACCACGCCGCAGGACATCGCGCTTATTGACGCCAAAAAAAGGCATTGTGATGTTCGAGAAGGTCGAAGTACCGGTGCTCGGGATTGTTGAAAACATGAGTATGCATATCTGTAGCAACTGCGGTCACCATGAGCCGATTTTCGGTACCGGCGGCGCACAGAAACTGGCCGAGCAGTACCGCACCCAACTGCTGGGGCAGATGCCGTTGCATATCAGCCTGCGTGAAGATCTCGATCGCGGAACGCCGACGGTAATCAGCCGTCCCGACAGTGAGTTTACCGCGATATACCGCGAGCTGGCAGGGCGCGTTGCGGCGCAACTGTACTGGCAGGGTGAGGTTATTCCCGGAGAAATAGCTTTCCGCGCGGTTTAATTTCGCCTGAATCGTCAGGATGACGGCTATTCACCGCATCATAAATATATTGATGCGGTGAATGTATTAATGAAATAATCATCACGCTATTATTTATTTTCCCTTCATTAATTGGGCGCTTTTCTTAAAAAATCACCAAATACATCATTTGAATTGATCATAGCTATCTTATTAATTTATTATCTCGATTGGTCTTACAATGAACCGGCGAGCATAATTTCCCATGAAGATAAACTGTGCTGTGCTCTCTTTTACGACAGGATTAACGCTAAACATGAAGAATCCTTTGCTGATGGGAATTATAGTTCTGGCTTATGGAATGAGTTCTCCTGTTTTTGCTTCTGATACCGCGACGCTCACGATTAGCGGAAGCGTCACGACCCCAACCTGTCACGCTGACGTTGTGGATACTCAGTTGCAACAGCGTTGCGGTAATAACACCTATCTGGCAAACGCAGGAGAAACGGCTTCAATGCCGGTCAGAGGCGTTGTAACGGAAGTTATCACCCTGCCAGGAAGCACCGCTCGCCAGATAGTCCTAAACCGCTACGACTAAAATAACGTGAATACGAGAAAGCCCGCATCATTTGTATGAATGATGCGGGCTTTTCTATTTATATTTTGAATATATTTAATGATAAATCACGATTATTAATAAATTCTAAAAATGATAATTAGTACAACTTATTTGTTGAAATTATATTGCATTCTGTAAATTGTTTTAAATCAACAAAACAACACGTTTACATTGCGATAACGTTTTGTGTGTGAGAATTTAGTTTCAAGAGTTAATCCCTCTTAACAAATAGAAATTCATTTATTAAGGAAGATACTATGAAACGTTCAATTATTGCTGCCTCCGTATTGTCTGCTATTTTTATGAGTGCCGGGGTTTTTGCGGCGGAATTAGAAACAGGAACGTTAACAATAGAAGGTGAAGTTATAAATAGCTCCTGTTATTTCAAAAATGGTCTTGATGATAGCCGCATTGTATTACCTGGTGTTGATGCCTCTCGTTTTTCAGGGCTAAGTGCCGGAGAGACGGTTGGTGCAGAAGAAGGAACTCAGACGGCTATGAAAATAGTATGTCCTGTAGGTTCTGGTTTGAAAACGATAAGAATTACAAATGGAGTCTTTAATGCGTCTGGTGTGCTTAAAAAGAGTAGCGGAGGTGCCGAAGGGGTTGGGTTTAATCTAAAGCTGGGAAATAAACCTATCACGAATGATCAAGAAACGGATATATCAGGTGAACTCACTCCAGTTTCTACTGGAGATGGAGAGGAGTATACCCTGGATTTTAAAGCCCAATATGCGCGACTTGATAGTTCTACTGCGGTTATAGCAGGGGATCTGTCATCTGTCCTGACTATTTCAGTTTCTGCCGATTAATTGTGATGCCGGTGGAAGCACCGGCTGTTTACTAAAGGAGGGCAAGTATAAAATGAAAGGGATTTTTACTGCTTTTTTAATCACATCTGTACTGCCCGTCCATGCTGGTGTTGTAATTTACGGTACTCGCATTATCTACCCGGCAGAGAAAAAAGAAGTGCTGGTACAGTTAATGAACCAGGGGGGGACGTTCTTCACTGGTGCAGTCGTGGATTGATGATGGCGACACGTCGCTACCGCCGGAGAAAATCCAGGTGCCGTTTCTGCTTACGCCACCGGTTGCAAAGGTAGCCAGTGATTCCGGCCAGCAGTTAAAGATTAAAGCTATGCCGAATATGTTACCCGGTAATAAAGAGAGCCTTTTTTTTTCTGAATGTGCTGGATATTCCACCGAATAATCCAGAAAGCGCCGGAAAGAATGTGCTTAAGTTTGCTATGCAAAACCGTATTAAGCTGTTTTATCGACCCAAAGGTATTGCACCCGTTAATAAAAGTACTTTTCAGAAACTGGCGATTAAACGGAGCGGTAAAACATTTACGATCAGAAATGATGCCGCCAACTGGATCACCGTAAGTGAGGTGAAAGCCAGTAATGTCAAAATAAATAATGAAAGCATCATGGTCGCTCCCTTATCCAGTCAGGACGTACCATTAAAAAATGTTAACGCCAGCCAATATAGTCTGACCATTATTGATGATTACGGTAATTATATCAGCGATCGTGTAAGCGTAAAATGACAGGAGTCGGTTATGTTAAGGATGACCCCGCTTGCTTCGGCGATATTACTGTTGCTGCCCGGAATGAATGCTTATGCGGCAGAAGAAACCTTTGACACCCATTTTATGATGGGGGGAATGAAAGGCGAGAAAGTGTCTGACTTCCGTCTGGATGATAGCCAACCGTTATCCGGGCAATATGACATCGATATTTATGTCAACCAGCAATGGCGGGGAAAATATGAGGTTATTGTTAAAGATAACCCGGATGATACCTGCTTGTCTCGTGAGATATTCACTCGCTTAGGCATTAATACAGAAGCATTGAATAATGCGGGGGAGTGCTTATTGTTGAAACAGGCGGTGCAAGGCGGGAGCTACGCGTGGGATATCGGTACGTTTCGTCTGAACCTCAGCGTGCCGCAGGCATACGTGGAAGAACTGGAGCAGGGATATGTGCCGCCAGAAAACTGGGATCGCGGTATTAATGCTCTTTATACGTCATATTATGCCAGCCAGTATTACAGTGATTATAAAGAGTCCGGCAACAGTAAAAGCACCTATGTCCGTTTTAACAGCGGGCTAAATTTGCTGGGGTGGCAATTGCATTCGGATGCCAGTTACAGCAAATCTGACGACAACCGTGGAGAGTGGAAAAGCAATACGCTCTTTCTTGAGCGGGGAATCCCGCAGATTCTGGGTACGCTGTGCGCCGGGGATATGTATACCTCATCAGATATCTTTGATTCTGTGCGTTTTAGCGGCGTACGTCTGTATCGGGATATGCAGATGTTACCGAACTCGAAGCAAAACTTTACGCCGCTGGTACAGGGGATTGCACAAAGTAATGCGCTGGTCACCATTGAGCAGAACGGTTTTGTGGTCTATCAGAAAGAGGTGCCGCCAGGGCCGTTTTCTATCGCTGATTTACAGCTTGCGGGAGGCGGTGCGGATCTTGATGTGAGCGTGAAAGAGGCCGACGGCTCAGTCACTACCTACCTTGTACCGTATGCCGCTGTCCCTAACATGCTGCAACCCGGCGTTTCGAAGTATGACTTTGCCGCCGGGCGAAGCCACATTGAGGGAGCGAGTCATCAAACGGATTTTGCGCAAATCAGCTATCAGTATGGCCTGAATAATTTGCTGACGCTTTATGGCGGCACAATGCTGGCGGATGATTACAATGCTTTTACGCTCGGTACAGGATGGAATACCCGTATTGGCGCAATTTCCGTGGATGCGACGAAGTCTCATAGCAAACAGGATAATGGCGATGTTTTTGACGGTCAGAGCTATCAGATTGCCTATAACAAATATTTGACGCAAACGGCGACCCGCTTTGGTCTGGCGGCATACCGCTATTCGTCACGCGAGTACCGTACTTTTAACGATCATGTCTGGGCCAATAATAAAAATAACTACCGTCGCGATGAGAATGATGTCTATGACATTACTGATTATTACCAGAATGATTTTGGGCGTAAAAACAGTTTTTCCGCCAACGTCAGCCAGACCTTGCCAGAAGGATGGGGATCGTTTTCCTTAAGTACGCTATGGCGTGATTATTGGGGACGCAGTGGTAACAGTAAAGATTATCAATTGAGCTATTCCAGCCAGTGGCAGCGCATCAGCTATACGTTTTCTGCCAGCCAGACATATGATGAAGATCATCATGAAGACAAGCGTTTTAATATCTTTATTTCGATTCCATTTGATTGGGGGAGATGATATTACCTCGCCGCGCCGGTCTTTATATGTGTCTAACTCAACCACCTTTGATGATGATGGCTTTGCCTCCAACAATACCGGATTGTCTGGTACAACGGGCGCTCGCGATCAGTTTACTTATGGCGTGAACCTTAGCCATCAGCGACAGAACAGCGAGACCACCGCGGGACAAACCTGACGTGGAATGCGCCTGTGGCGACATTAAACGGCAGTTACAGTCAGTCGTCTAAATATACGCAAAGTAGCGGCAGTATTTCGGGAGGCGTGGTGGCCTGGTCCGGCGGTGTGAACCTGGCGAATCGTCTTTCGGAGACGTTTGCGATAATGCAGGCGCCGGGATTAGAAGGCGCTTATGCGAATGGACAGAAATACCGCACTACTAACCGTAATGGCGTGGTGATCTATGACAGCCTGACGCCATACCGTGAAAACCACCTGATGCTGGATGTTTCACAAAGTAATAGTGAAACGGAATTACGTGGCAATCGGAAAATTACCGCGCCATACCGTGGGGCAGTGGTACTGACAACGTTTGACACCGACCAACGAAAGCCGTGGTTTATTCGGGCGCAACGTCCCGACGGCTCGCCGCTAATCTTTGGCTACGAGGTTGAGGATACGCACGGGCATAATATTGGCGTGGTCGGCCAGGGAAGTCAGCTCTTTATTCGCACCAATGAAATTCCGCCAGAAGTTAGTGTGGCGGTCGATAAACAACAGGGACTTTCATGTTCAATCACCTTCGATAAAGAGATTGATGAAAGTAAAGTTTATATTTGTCGGTGAGGTGAATGGAATGTGGCCGTATCTATTGCTATGTGTATTCCTTGTTTCTTTTTCTTCCTTTAGTGCGTGTCGGTTGAGCAATGGAGATAAAAGTGAACGGATTGTTCTTAATGTTGAATTTTCCCCTGAAAAAAACACGTCTCAGAGTAGTGTTTTGTTAAATTTCACAAAAGATTTTAAATGTCGATTATCTTCAGATAGAATGAATTTTTATGATAATATCATGCACGAAACATATGCCGTTAATGGCATTCGATTTAAAGTAAAGTCTGATGTTGGTACATCATTTCCAGTTTCTAATCTTAATTATGAACTTATTTCTGGCGCAAGTAACGATGTCGCTGTAATAAATAAAGTTGTACCAATGGTATTCGATTATGTACTGGAAGGTCGAAATGTGCCAACAACTCAAGGTAATGATACGCTTACTGTTAAGGATGCTTTTGTAATAACAACGGCTAAATGTGAGTCTATTGGTTGCTGGTTGTTTGGCGATGCGGGTTCTTATATTGTAGATTTGAATATATCTATTAAACACAGGAAAACAACCTGTGAATTTTTATCTCCACATTATTTCATAAAAATGGAAGATGTAACAACACAGGAGTTGCTGGCCGGGAATGGGAAAAGAAGTAAGAGTGAAGATATTAAACTACGATGCGATGGTATACATGGAATTGCAAGCAACCCTGTTACGGTAAAAATATCTGATGGTGATTGGGACGCCAATGGTCAGATATTGCTTAACACTATATCTACTGGAAGTAAAAATGTCGGGTTTTAAATTATTTCGAGGTTCTGAGCCCGGTAACGCTGCATAAGGGGAATGTTTTGCTCTCAGTCGCGAAATATTCTGGTCTGGAAACAGACTATGTATTTCCCGTATCAGCAGAATATGCCCTTACTGGCGGTGGAAAACCAACGACAGGTGAAATATCAAGTAAAGTTATTTTTAGAGTTGATTATCAGTAATAAAAAACAAAGCCATTCCCCCTCGTTTTCGAGGGGGCTTTTTTTACCGATGATAAAAAATCTCGCCGTCGTAGGCTTTGATAATTTTGCCGTCGGTGTCGTTAATCAGTACATAAGCGCCGCCCATATAGGTCCAGTGGGTTCCTGCGTCGGGCGCTGGCAGATTGCGTTGCTTCCATTGCTTAATATTGTACTCGTCGGTGCGGTACAGCTCAGGAACGGTATCACCAGGTTTGAAATGGGTAAAGTCGGCAACAAAGCTGCTCAATTCGTACTGATCAATCCCCGTTGCGGCGGGTGCGGCCCAGACTGCGCTGGTTGCCAGCAGCAGTGCGCCCATTAAAAATTTATTCTTCATACCCATAAACTCTCCACGTATTCGGGTCATAAAAATCAGTCGTGTATCATTCTCACTGTGCAGCAAGTCTGACCAAGAACTATTTTTGTTATCACGCCAATAATTTCGTAAAAAGTGTAAACGAAAGCGCGCGCAAGCAACACATGCCGTAGGCAGTTCACATCACGAATGACGGTTTTGGGAACTAATCTGACCTGAGCTGGAGCCAGCGATATCGGCATTTCGCTGATTTACATCCCCTGACGCACCCAGTATCCTGTTGGCGAGACAAGCATAATAAATGCTTCGGTTTCAACGACTCGGGGTGCCCCTTTTCACGAAGGGCTGAGACATACCCGTATTACCTGATCTGGATAATGCCAGCGTAGGGGGCCGAAATTCGGCCCTACTTATCATGAGATTGACTCTCTTTTTGTCGGTGCATAATGCACTTGAGGTACAAAAAGGGTGTATTCATGGGGTACAGAACTCTTCCATACACGTTTCAGCGAAACGGCAACTACTACCTTCAAATCCGGCTTTCAAATGGCAGGATATATAAGAAATCCCTTCTCACTGACAGCTATCGTGAAGCATCTGCTTTGATGATTGGCGTCACTCCGCATATTCCTTTTGTTAAATCATTAGCTACGCCGATCTCAGTTTTCGATTCATTTTTGTCAAACCTGATTACGTCAGAACGCCAGGCTGTGAGAAATCCACTTTTCCCCCACCAGCAGATAGCTCCTCCTGTTGAAATCGTGGAATCTCAACCGCCAGCCGAATCGGAAAAAGTGATAACCCTCTCGGATGCTTGGGCGATGTACAAAGACGAAAAGGGGCGAAACTGGACGAAATCGATCTCAATGGCAAATAAGCGCTACATGGAAGTGTTGCTAACTGTCTTGGGCGGAGAAACTAATGTCACGGCTATCACCAAGCAGGACATTAAACAGGTGATGGAAGTTGTTGAGAACCTCCCTAAGCGAGTTGTACAGCCTTATCGCTCAATGACCATTCAGCAATTGATAGAATGTGACGATGCCCCGGCTGATGAACTGGTCGGGGTTGAAGCCATCCATAAACATCTAAAGCTCTACAAATCACTGTTCAAAACTTTTCTTACTGAAAGTAAAGACATTTTGCTGAAGTCGCCAACTGATGGGGTAGTGGCTGCACCATCGAAAGCAAGATTTGGCGCATACAGTACAGCCGAGATGAAAAAGTTTGTAGGGTGGGCGCTTAAGCAGCCCGATAACTGGCAAAAATGGATCACGTTGTTATTGGCATACACGGGAGCGAGAAGAGGCGAGATAGGAAAGCTGGAGAAGTCACAGATTAAATTTGACGAAGATAGCCAGCGTTACTATTTCCTGATTGCTGAAGGAGGGCAGGGGAAAACTGAGAACGCTACGAGGCAGGTAGTCATCCACCCTAAGTTAATCGAATGGGGTTTCATGGATTACGTTGATCGCCAGTGGAAAGAGCGGATTTTTTCAGAAGTGGCAGGTACGAACATGACGAAGATCGGCAAAGTGTTTGCGGATCTGCGTGATCAGCTTGGTATTCCTTATCTTGATGATTATGGGCAACGGCGGTTACTGCATTCCATCCGTCACAGCGTCTGTTCGTCTGCAATGGCTGGTTGGGTGAGAAATATACTACACCTCCAGCAAACAGTAGGTCATGAAAAGAGCGGTGGGATCACTAAACGATATTTACATACGTTCCCTTTATCCTCAGTTGCTTATGTGATTGATGGTATTAACTGGGAATCCTAACTAAGGAGCATCGTATAGATGCCATGCCTTCTGCACTTTAGCTAAAGTACTCATGCTGGAACTTATTGGTTTCTATTCACTAATATTCGCTGGGTCAGAGGTTTGGGGTGAATACATTGAATCTCAACTATCATCATCAGTAAACGATGGGCTGGTACAATATGAGTGAGTTGCATCCATAACTAATCGCATTAGTTGTAATGTATCAAGAAGAATTTTAATAAATTAAAATTTATGGGGCATTACAATGCCCCTATAAATACTAAATTTGTAAAAACCATCAATCATAATTGTAGTTATAATTTTTAAGAAGAGATGCTGTCTGATATGGAGTTTTGTAGTAGTCACGCTTCTCAGCTATTAAATACAAATTCTTTTTCGCTCTTGAGCATATAACATAAAGGAGTTTTGATTCTGAATCATTCGCTTTAACAGGATCATTTTTGATTTCCTCTCGATGTGGTATTAATCCTCTCAACATACCGAAGGCAATAACAACTTCATATTCTTCACCTTTGACACCATGACAGCTATTGATAACAATACCTGTTGATTCGCGAAAGAAAACTCTGAATACATCAATGTCATCATCGTATTGATCGGCATATTTAGTAATGTTTTTATTTGCCTTTTCAAAAAAAGTATCATACGACTCCCTTATTAAATTGTTATCATCGAGAGATAGTGAAAAGCTTTTTAATAAATATGAACAAGCCTCAATCAGGTATAATGTTCCTGTCTTTTCTTGTGAGGTAAACGAATTCATTAATTTAAGTAAATCTTTAGCCTTCCAAAGAGACAGAGTATGATTATAATTTGCAAAAAAATTCAGTACTTTATTCGCCCACCTGATTCTTGAAGTAAATAAGCGACCGGAAGAGTCTGTCAATAGAATTTTTATTACATAAAACCAAACATTATCTCTTTGTCCGTAAAAGGGAGATAGAGAAGGTGCATCGAAGTTTACATCAGGAACTAATGTAGTGAGTCTTTTTGCCATCGATTTTATTGGTGCCCATTGTGGGGCAATGATACAAATATCTTTTTCGCTAACACCAGATGCTATTTCGTATTTTATTATTTTGGCAATTTCTTCTGGCAGCATATCTTTGCTGATGTCATTGTTTCTGAATATTATTTTCCCTAATAAATTTGAGTATTTTGCCTTTGACTTTTGGCCTTGAATACTTCTGAAATATGAGAAATAGTCAACTAACCTCTGCGTTGACCTATAATTGTCATTGAAAGGGAAATCCTTAATATCTGAACCAATAAATAGTTTTTTCACTTCTTCTATGGATTTCGATGCGCCAAACCCATCATAAATAGATTGATTGAAATCCCCAACCAAAAATAACCGCTGCTTAACGATAGATTCATTGTAAATTGAGGATATTATCGAGTATTGAAGGGTTTGAGTATCCTGAACCTCATCAATGCATATTAACTCAAATAGTCCTCCGAGTACCTGTGCTATCTCTTTTTTCTCAAGAAGGAGACGATGAGAGAAATATAACACCTGGATCAAAGTCAATCTTTTTATTTTTTAGCAGATACTGTCTAAATTCATTTTCTACCCATTCTTTAACTTGGCTGTCGTTATATACTTTTACCATCAAGGTTGTAAGAAAAATTAACTTTATCGTTAAATCCTAACTTTTTTTTATTTTTTAGTTCAAAAATTAAATTCGATGCTTCATACTCATCAATAAGTGAAAACCCATTACTAATTTCCGGAATGTAACATGCATAGGGTTTGAGTATCCATTCAAGAGCAAAGGAGTGAATTGTTCCTGCCCATAAAAGCTCATCTCCATCTGTGAGCAACTGATCAATTCGTTTTTCAATTTCATCGGCAGCTCTGTTGGTATATGTTAAGGCTAATATTTTTTTCACGGAATTTTTTTGCCGAATAGCTGAAATTATTTTTGCAGTTAATGCTCGTGTTTTACCGCTTCCAGGGCAAGCGGAAACATATACATTACCAGGAAATGTTACAGCGGCCTGTTGCTCATCACTTAGTATCATGACTTGTATCCATCGAAGTAGTTAATTAGCTTACTCAAGTCGTCTTCTGGTATTGAATCCATAAAATATTCAACATAGCCGCTATCATTATTTTCAACTTTGAAAAAATCACTAACCTTCTCTTTTTCATTATCATGGACTATGTCATTATTCAATCGATAATCACACATCTTTTTGAATACAGAATCAGATAATCCGGGATCCAGAGCGAATGCAATTGCCTTGAGGATGTAGTCTGGAATAAATGTCAATGAATTTACTTCTTCTGAAACAAGAAGAGAGAGCCATCCTTTTCCCTCTTTCTTGGCTAAACGCAAAACCTCCACAGCAGCCTCAGAGCTTTCATAATGCTTTAATATCCCTTTGCTTTTATCAATATCAAATTTACGCGTGTAAATCTTACTTAATGTTCTTATGTATTCTAAAGCGTTATTGGATTTTAGAAAGTCAACTTCGAAGGTATGCTTTGCATAATGGGCTGAAATATAATTGTTGTGGAGTATTGCGGTATCAAGAGAAACTTTACGTTGAGTACCTGCAATTTCAGAGTTCCTATAACCTTTCATGATATCATCATCATCATCGCTATCTTCTGGCAATTCAACAAAAGCACTATCTAAATCAGTGATAATTGCACAACGTTTCCTAATTCGTAAGTTATGGAATAGTTTAGATATGTGGTCAAAAAACGCACTGTCCATACTAATGAGACTAAGTCCCAATTCATCAAGAGATAAACCAAAGACTTTTTTCACCATTGCTGGGATTAAAATAAGTTCTGCATCCCCTTCAACTAATATAACTCCTTTCGCGAAAAGAAGTGTTGACCTCGTGGCATTGAGATACCTTTCAATTCGGCTACACTCATTTGGATCTAACCCTTTATACGGTTGGAACACATCCGCTATTCCAGATTGAAGTGATAAAATATTCATGTTGGAGATCTTCGATACTGAGGATATGTGTGCTGAATGTGTTGTCAGAAAAACTTGAGTTTTATCACCTGAATATTTTTCGAAAAGTGTCTTTTGTATATGAGTGTGTATATGTGCTTCAGGCTCTTCAATTAGAAGTATTTGGGCCGCCTTATCGGTACTTTGCTTGACTTCATATTCATAAAGTTTTAATGCCATATATATAAGGTTGGCTCCACCTAAACTCAGTTCGCTAATATCTCCCTTATAGACGCCATTGTAGTTATCTCCAACAACAAGTGATAGTTTCTGAACTAATTCCTCAATGTCTTCAGGCAGAGATGACTCGATACCCACTAATGGTGAAAATGTATAACCGATTGTTTTATTTAATGTGTTTTGAACTCCCTTAGAGACTTTTGTCACTTCGTCAAGGCCTGAAATAAGGGTGTTTAGCCCTGTTACTTTCTCAACTATTTCTTTTGAGTCATGTGGCGTGAGCTTTTCTCCCAAATTTTTCAGTAATGCTAATAGTGGGCTTACTCTGTGGTTTTTAAGATCGGATACAACATCACGTAACGCCTTTATAAATGTGAATGATACTTCATCATATATCGGAAATACCTTAGTTCCATACAAATCGAATTTTTCATCATCAGGATTTGGGAAACTATATCCTTTAAAGTCCCCCACTAATGATAGATATACTTGTTCATTTAAAAAATCTACCGATGCTCTTCCTGTTAATATTGTTTCATAATCATCTATAGTTATAGTGCTTAGAATCTTTTCAATGGCTTCAGGATCTCCATTGTTGATATAAAGATCTCGTCTAAATTTGTATGAAGGTCTAAAATATAAACTTAGCTTGCCTTCGTTTTCATCGCTCATTTTTCCGGTGAGGTGTTTTATTGTCCGAATACTTTCATGTGAGGATAATTCATTAAGTTCTATAGATATTATAATCCAATGACCTTTCCAATTAGATAATTTTCTACAGAAATCACTTTCTTTTAATTTAGTTGCACTTCTTGAAAGAGAGTCGTCTAACAAAAGCCTCAAGGCATGAAAGGCATTTGATTTCCCAGAAGCATTCTCACCCAGAAGGGTGTTAACACCCTTATTAAAATTGAATTCCGCTCTATGGAAATTTCTGAAATTGTTTATGCTGAGCTTACTGATATACATAAGAATTCCTATGCGTGTTTAGTTTTTTTAACATGAAGTTGATAAATGATCAAACGTGGAGCTGGTTACTTATTGTTTATGATGACTTTTTTATGATGGAATGGTACTATTTGTCAATTTATTTCTAAGACCTAAATCAAAGTATCCTTTAACTATGGGGCAATAGTCCCTCTGCTCAAGTGACAGGTTGCTTGCTCAGATTTTTTACACCGCGATTTATCTTATGCCTCCCAGTTTCCCAAAACGTTCTTAAAATTATTTGCGACCAATAGGAGAAGCGATAGACTTGCCCATAACCGCTTTGAGCCTATATTTGGAAAATGGCTAAGCTATAACTTTTCCAGCTTCCCTACGTGAGTACCCCGAATCCTCCAAATATCTGTGAGGTGGTTCAGAAGGTCTTTAGTCTGTAGAAGGTGGCCCTTGCTTATACCTAACCTGTGTTGCACCACTGCTGGCGATAGGCCTTGTGCTAATAGTTCTCCGTACCTGTTCTACAGTTGCCCTTGACTGGCCCTTCCGCAATGCTTGCCTTCAGACTGAGTACGCTTAATACCTGCTGTTCTACGTTCTGCTATCAAGGTCTTTTCCAGACCTGGCGAGTCCTGCCATCATGGTAATCATCGCTTTAACCGACTGGCGTTGATAGGTCGAATCCCTCGCGTATGCTGATAGTTCTGAGACTTGAAGCGCTGTCAGACTTTACCCTTGACGATCACCAACAGCTGAGGCGGGGTTATCTATAAATGGGTGAAGCTGACCGATTAGTCAGCTTTGTATCCCATTTGAAAGTGTTCCATAATTACGTTAACACCTGCAAAAATAAAAATTTCATGTTTATAAAGAAAAAAACTATCCCTTATCAACTTTTAATTAAAACAAGCCAATTCCTACGTCTCTTTGCTCTTGAATAATCTGAAAGGAAATATGGAAAAATTTCATGAAAATATGGCACTAATGGTTCTCTAATACCTTTTTCTTCTTCTTTTTTCTGCGTGGCATCTCTTAAGGAAATTAGTAGAGAGTAGTAGGGTTGTAGCATGCTAACTATTTCCCACACTATATATGGCGAGATTTTGTTTACTTTCCAGTTCAGTAAGTACTGATCTACATATGTCATAATATGACCATCAAGACCGAAGTCATAGGTGTATCCATACATTTTATTTCTATCAGCCCACGCTATAACCTCCTTACCCAAAACGCTCTCTTTTAGCCGGTGACACGTGTTTCCAATAGCAGTTTTCAAGTATCTCACCCCCATTGCTCAAGAGGATCATTAATGATTTTTTTATCTTCAACAATAGTATTTAAATTATAATATCTTGTTTCCTTTCCGAAATCAGAAAGCATCGTTAATATTAATGCTTGCTCGTCATTCAACTCCCATAATTCTTTATCATGCTTCTTATATCTTAAAGCAATTGTTACGGCATTCTGATGCAGTGAGTTGATATCATGCCCTATATTACGTAACTGTTTTGAAGTGGGTTTTTTTAAGTCATTATCAATCATATATTGAACGACATAAATGATCTTAAAAAAACGCTCCAGCCCTATCGATAATTGAAAAAAAGCATTATAGAAGCTGCCTTTATCATGATGTTTACATTTGTTTACGGCAGTCAATCCGCCACGTATAGACGCGCTCGCCAAAAGCGCCTCTATCAAAAATTGTTGAAACGAAGCACCCAACATAAAACCTCCAGGTAAAAATATAATAAAATCAATGAATTACATATAAATATTGCCAGCATAATGCTAATGTGTTTCTCTGACCTGTAGTATGTACCTTTATGAGCACTGAATGAGTGATTAGATATCATAACCTAATACCATACTATTAAATTCATATTAACAAGCCAGAATTGATTTATTTTGGCAGTGCCATAAATGCTGCGCATGCACTTCCAAATGCTGCCGAAAATGATGCAATCGCAGCCCAAAGCATCCCCGTCTGTATATTTTTCAACTCCCTGTGTTTTTTCTCTTCAGTTATATATCTTTCTTGCGTTAATAGTGCTTTACCTGTTGGGGTATAATTGAAATTGTCATTCCTAATAACATCTTCGGTGGATTCAAAAGCATGCAAACTCATACGGATTTCTTTTTTCATCCTCTCTGACCTGTCATGGTATATCCATAGATTTGAATATATTCTGTTCATTAAATCCATAAATGGAACTGGCGTTGGCTCATTTTTATCAAGATACAGTTCAATTAATGCATCAAGTACAAGCATTCTTCTTGTTATTTTATGCTGCTTCATTCGAAAACGATATTTTTCACGGCTATGAGTGAAATTCTCCCATTCAGAACGTCTTTTATAGCACCATTCACGCCACCACACTAAATCTTTAAGTGAGCTAAAATCTGCTCGATGGGCTTTGTAAAAATACGTTCCTGAAAATGAATCTTCATTCAATTCATCAGGTGCTAACACAGCTGTGATATCGAAACGCTCTGTTTCAGTATTCCAAAGACTTGCTTTGATCACATCATCACGATAACTTTGAAATAAATATTGAGCACCTGTTATAGGATGTTTTATATAAACAGAATAAATATCATGATTAATTGCATTTTCATAGTTAAGGCTGATTCTTGCTGGGGATTTTTTCTTATCGAACTTTTTTAACTTGTTGCGGATATTCATGAGGTCATCCTTTCGAAATTGGCATACAACATATACTACCGCATACGTAACTTATCAATCACACAAGTAATCAAGAATTTCCTGTACTCTTCACAAAGTCTTATCCTTCCGAACACATAACCTATCCATGCGTCAGATTGTGCAGGAAAGTGTTCAAACCGTAAGAGCTGACTCGATTGGAGAAACTACTCAACGCGTTTTCTTACGACCCCCTATCTTGGTTTAGCATCCCCTTCAAATATCTGTGAGGGAACATCTCTTTTGGGTATACCTCACTGACAACGTGATATTGAGTATCATTAGGGTGTCGATAGTAGAGAATTGATAACGTTTTATCTGTGATGTATACTTTGAGTATTGAAATAAAACCTCAAAGAGACAGATGATGAACGTCCTAATTTATGCACGAGCCTCTACCAGAGAACAAGATTCCACACGTGCTGTCCCGGCGTTGCGTGAGTTTGCAGGGGAACGTGGATGGGCTATCAGGAAGGAATATGTCGAGAATGCTTCTGGTGCTTCCCTTGAACGTCCTCAGCTATCGCTGTTGCTTGATGAGGCTAACACTGGGGATTTGTTGCTGGTGGAGTCTATCGACCGCCTGAGTCGTCTGGAGGCTGTCCAGTGGGAAAGTTTGAAGCGTACAATTCAGGATAAGGGACTGAAACTGGTGGTGGTGGATTTGCCCACCTCATGGGACATGCTTAAAGGGGATAATTCATCACCCGTGGTGGATGGCATTATGGCAGCAGTAAATAACATGCTGATCGATATGCTGGCTACTATGGCCCGTCAGGATTATGAGACTCGACGTGCACGTCAAAAACAAGGTATCGAGAAAGCAAAAGAGGCTGGTGTGTATGTCGGTAAGGCTAAGGATGAAAGGGCGCGGGAGGTTGTTAAATCCTTACTCAGTGCAGGACACAAACCCGCTAAAGTAATGGAACTGGCTGGAGTATCACGCGCCACTTTTTACCGTATCAAGAAGGAAATGGCGTGATTGCTCACGCCTAATTTTAAGCCTCAGAACACAAACTAAGCGTGTAGAGTGCCGTTTGACCATCGTTATTAGTTGGGCGCATAACGAAAACTGGATCACTGCCGTTGTCGAGGTAAGTGACGGCAATCCCACCGTCTGGGGTGGCGTACATCTTCGCAATACTTTTCTCTCCAATGAAACCGAGCCGCCAGGTTTTACCACCCATGCTCACTTTCATGCTTTTGTCCTGAACATCCAGGCGAGTCTCGACTGAAGATTTTTGGCTACCAGAATCGATCTGCCCTTCTTGGATCGCCTTACAGGTGAAAGTGGTTGCACTTGAGGCGAAGGGGAGAGCGATCAGCGCTGCGAGAATCAATCTTTTCATGGTCTTCCTTTTTTGGTTGTCAGTTAAGAATTCATCAGGAGCCATTATAAAATCCTTAATTGATAAAAACGATCAATTTCTATTGAATCGATCGATAAAATTGATCAACATTGAAACTATAACATTTATGTGCAGTTGTTATTAATGGATAGATTTTGATAACGAAATCAACGGGAGGAAGTTGTGAGAAGAGAAATGGTAGTGATATGTGGGCTACTGTTTTCACAGTTGGCAGCAGCAGGACAGATCACAATGACTGATCCCCAGCAGGAAACGACGGATAGCGGAAAGACGCTCTGCATATACCAGAACAGCATTTATCTGTTCACCTACGTAACAAAGGGCAAGTGCCCGTATGCGAAGACATTTGATACTGCGAATTCGGAGTGAAGATAGCTTAAAAATCGTACTCAGTTAAAATTTCCATTTGAAGCCTAATAGCTTAGCAAATGAATCATGATTTTTTGCCCGTAATTCAGAGTAACTCGCATGGCATAAGGTGTCATGAGAATTGGCATCAATGGGGTAATGTGGTGTAAGTGGGTTTTAGACTGGTTGATACGGGTAGAATTAACATAGATTAAGCCTATTGATAATCATCATTTATCGGTGTTTTTTTTGATTATAGGTTGAGCTATCTTTCCGGCTCTATGGAGTGTTGTTTCAGGGGAGCACTGCGACCATGAAAAGTATGCTGCATGAGTAGCATGTAATGCGGAGCATGGAAGGTAATCAATTACAGGTAAACAACTTTTGCACAGAAGCGATTGTTAAGGAATGATTACCTGTAAAGATAATCTGCTATGCTCGCGTTGCTCACATAACGAATATTAAAACCTTAAGATCAACTAACTACTGTTTAAATAATAAACAGTTATTAATATCTATCTTATGTACTCGTATAACTCGTTCATGCTTTCATTGTGCAAGATACCCTTGTAAACATGAGCTTATGCAACCATTCCACACTACCGTGTTCCATTGTAAGCCTGTACTTTTACCGAAGATGCAAATAACTCTAAAGTGACTTTAGACTTTTCTGCACCTTCTGTATCAGGCTATTTGTGCTAATGGCGCAGCCATAAGATCGGCTTACTTGCATATTAAGCCGGAGGTCTAATTGTTAATAAGATAGATATGATATAGCGATGAATTAGTCACAGTATCTGGCATCCATGATATGCACCCAGAATCTCACCGAGCAAGTAGTGTGTGTGAGTTCACTCATGTCGTTATGAACTCTATCCCCTTGAAATTAAAAGAACACCTTGACAAGAACGTTCGTTTCGTGCTAAGATGGTATTAAGTAGTCAATATCTTGACTTTCTCTAACGAATATCCAGCGCAATGACTTTTATGCCTCCTCCGGGTGATCGGTGTGGGGGCTTTGTCGTGTCTGGAATATATACAACACACATTCCCACTGAGTTACCAAACAGGAGGCAAATTACTCTGAAATATTTTAGCAGTGATCAGGTTTTCAATGAACTGATCAACGGAGACGTCACCCGTGAAGTGATATATGCATCTATGAATGTTGCCAGAAAACGCAAATATGCGGATCGTGAAAAATTATTTGCTGATGCACTGGCTCGATTTGATGAATACCGAAAGGAAAAAAATGAACATCCGATTCACCGATGAAACCCACAAGGCGCTTGTTGAGCGTGCCAACCGTGAAGATAAGTCAGCCGCCGCGCTGGTGAGTGAATTAATAACAGCAGTCCTAAACCGAGAGGAACCTAATGACCGAAAAGAAACCAGTAGTAAACTTTGTTAATGCGATTTGCGGCTCAGGAAAGAGCCACCGACTGAAAGAGTACATTCTCAGCTTCAAGCGCGAAGCTGTCCCAGAAAAGTTCTTAATCGTAGTACCAACCCACGCTTTAGCCGAGCAGTTCAAGCAAGATCTGAATCTCTTGAGAATCCCAAACCATCACATTTTCGTTGAAGGGGCGACTCTCAACCTGAAAAGCACCCTGGCTGATAACTTCCAGACAAATGTGGTGATAACCACCCACGAATGTTTCACCAACTACTGCCACCTCGCTACGTTCAATCCTGAGATGCGTTCTCTACTGGCAGAACACAATGTGGTGGTAGATGAGATTCCTGATGGTTGGTTTGGAGCAGAAGCGACGATCCGCCATGCTGACAGGACGGCAGAAAACTTCCCATTCCTGGAATGGCTGGAAGAGCGAAACGGGCTGCTGTACCTGCGCGAAGAGCACTACGACAATCTGTACAAGTATTACCACGAGAAAGCACGCTAACAGTGACAACTTGAAGAAGGTTCTTTACGTGGCGCTCGACGGTGGTGGTGTGATGCACACCGAATGTGACTCGTCATACAGCTTCTTTGCCTACACCTATAATCCGATACTGAAGGCCGCAAAATGGGCCAAGAGCTTCACTGTGCTCGGCGCTGGCGTGAGTCGCAGTGGGTTTGTCTGGATGGCAGAGAACGTCGCTCAGATGGCGGTTCAGGAAGCGGGTGAACACCTTCAGCCTGATCCCGACAGATGCAAACATAAAAAACGTACCTATCAAGATCGTGGTGGTTCTCTCGGAGGAAATCAGAAGAGCGGGGCAGTCGGAACTCGCCCATGTCTTCAGCAATCACCTGAACGAGATAAAGCGGGTTGTTGGGAAGGATTTTATCTTCGCTACTAACAACGATAAACCCATCTGCGACTTCCAGACCATTGGACTCACTGAACTTGGGGATCGCATGGGAGGTGAAGCAGTATCGATGTCCAGCTACGGAATGAACAGCTACCAGGGCATTCATTGCGCTGTGTTCCTCGGGTGTGCAAATCTGGGCGACAAAGATCGTAAGCGATGGGCTGACTATTGCGAACGTATCGGTTGGGATTTTGAAACGGTGATGGAGAAGAAGCGCCAGGCAATGTATTTTGAACGGTGCTACCAGTTTCTTAGCCGAACATCCATTCGCAATACTGACACCGATCACCCTCTCGTGTTTGTCGTTCCCGACATGGCGGCAGCGGAATACCTCAAGACCCATTACTTCCCTGGCTCAACCATCGAATGCCTTGGAATCAAGAAAGCTGGAAAGCAGCATGAAACGCGTTTGAAGGTTCTGGAACATAAGGCTCAAGGGCTAACACCGAAGAAAACGGTTGAAGCGATGGGTGTGTCTCTAAGAACCGTTCGAAGCTATTGGAACCAAGAGGTTTGCGTATGATCACCGCACTTTACTGGTATCTGCTGTTCCTGTTTATCTGGGATGTAATCCGCACCTTTGAACGACGTAGAAAAACAGAACGCAAAACTGAATCTCGGAATCTATGAGGTCTTGGGTTATATCACAAAGGAGCTTAACGGCTCCTTTTTCGTTTCTGTGGTGGGGTAAAAACTGAGGTACAAGCTGGGGTAAAGCTTGAAGAAGCGATAACCGGAAGGGTGGGCTTGCGTCAGCGAGCAACTTCCCATAAGCTGGCAAAAAGTATAGAGATTCAATCTTCATGACTCGGGGTGCCCCATCACTGATGGGCTGAGAAATACCCGTACCACCTGATCTGGATAATGCCAGCGTAGGGAAGTCTGACACTGCTCGTGTCCCTTCTTCACGCGGGCAGGAGCTGAACCATGCAGCCTGACCTGCACAGCCGCGCGCTTGCGGCCCATACCTTACAACAATTTCGTATCCTTTCTCCGCTGACCCACTGTATGACGAACGACGTCGTGCAGAACTTTACCGCCAATACATTACTGGCATCAGGCGCCTCACCGGCGATGGTGATTGAGCCCGAAGAGGCGCGCCAGGTTTGCTGCTATCGCCAGTGCGTTACTGATTAACGTCGGCACGCCTGACCCGGTCGCGCGCGGAGGCCATGCGCGCTGCGACAGAGCAGGCCCATATAGCGAAAACCCCCTGGACGCTTGATCCCGTGGCGGTTTGGCGCGCTCGATTATCGCCGGCCGTTTCTGTCTGGAACTGCTGTCTCTTAAGCCCAGCGGCAATACGCGGCAATGCCTCGGAGATCCTCGCCGCTGGCTGGGATTAGCGGCGGGCGGGCGTGGAGTGGATACCACCGATACGGCCAGGTATCGGCCATTACCGGCCGCTCAGGCGCTGGCGCGTCAGACGGGGGGCCGTCGTTGCGGTAACGGGTGAGGTGGATTATGTCACCGACGGGCAGCGTACCGTCAGCGTTACCGGCGGCGATGTGCTGATGACGCGCGTCGTCGGAACGGGATGCGCCTTATCTGCGGTTGTGGCGGCCAGTTGCGCGCTGCCGGGAAATACGCTGGACAATGTGGCGTCAGCCTGTAGCTGGATGAAACAGGCCGGGCAGATCGCTGCCGAACGCAGTCAGGGGCCCGGGAGCTTTATTCCGGCTTTTCTTGATGCACTGTATCACCTTAATGCGGAGGAGCAGGTATGAAACGGATTAACGCGTTAACCATTGCAGGCACTGACCCAAGCGGCGGCGCCGGGATTCAGGCCGATTTGAAGACCTTTTCGGCGCTGGGCGCGTATGGTTGCTCCGTCATTACGGCGCTGGTGGCGCAAAATACCCGCGGCGTGCAGTCGGTGTACCGCATTGAGCCCGATTTTGTCGCAGCGCAGCTGGATTCTGTCTTCAGCGATGTGCGTATCGACACCACCAAAATCGGTATGCTGGCGGAAACGGATATTGTTGAAGCTGTTGCAGAGCGTTTGCAGCGTCACCAGGTGCAAAACGTGGTGCTGGATACGGTGATGCTGGCGAAAAGCGGCGATCCGCTGCTTTCTCCGTCGGCGGTGGAGACGTTGCGCAGCCGGTTATTGCCGCAGGTGTCGATTATCACGCCGAATCTGCCGGAGGCCGCGGCATTGCTGGATGCGCCGCACGCCCGCACGGAACAGGAAATGCTGGAACAAGGGCGTGCGCTACTGGCGCTGGGCTGTGGCGCCGTGCTGATGAAAGGTGGTCATCTGGATGATGCGCAAAGCCCGGACTGGCTCTTTACCCGTGAAGGGGAGCAGCGTTTTACCGCCCCACGGGTGATGACCAAAAATACCCACGGCACCGGGTGTACGCTGTCGGCGGCGTTGGCGGCGCTGCGCCCGTGCCATAGCAACTGGGCCGATACGGTACAGGAAGCAAAAACATGGCTTTCGGCGGCGTTAGCCCAGGCGGATACGCTGGAGGTAGGCGAGGGGATTGGCCCGGTACATCATTTCCACGCGTGGTGGTAATGGTAGTATACTGATCCCAGACTTGTCGGCCTGGAAAAAGATAAATGGAACAAGCGCATACCCGGCTTATCGCGCAACTGAATGAACGAATTGCCGCGGTGGATAACACGCCGCTGTACAGGAAGTTTGCCGAGACGGTCAAAAATGCCGTTCGCAGCGGGATTCTTGAGCATGGCAACATTTTGCCCGGCGAGCGCGATCTCAGCCAGTTGACCGGCGTTTCGCGTATTACGGTGCGCAAGGCAATGCAGGCGCTGGAAGAAGAAGGCGTCGTAACCCGCGCCCGTGGCTATGGAACGCAGATTAACAACATCTTCGAATATTCCCTGAAAGAGGCGCGCGGCTTTTCGCAGCAGGTGGTATTGCGCGGTAAAAAGCCGGATACCCTGTGGGTCAACAAGCGGGTAGTGAAATGCCCGGATGAGGTGGCGCAGCAGCTGGCGATCGCCGCAGGCAGCGATGTGTTCTTGCTCAAACGTATTCGTTATGTGGATGAGGATGCGGTGTCCATTGAGGAGTCCTGGGTGCCTGCGCACCTGATTCATGATGCGGACGCCATCGGGATCTCGCTGTATGACTATTTCCGCAGCCAGCATATCTTTCCGCAACGTACACGCTCTCGCGTCAGCGCGCGCATGCCGGATGCGGAATTTCAGTCACATATTCAGATGGACAGCAAAGTGCCGGTGCTGGTGATCAAGCAGGTGGCGCTTGACCAGCAACAGCGGCCCATTGAATACAGCATCAGCTACTGTCGCAGCGATCTATACGTTTTTGTGTGCGAGGAGTAGCGCCTCGCGCGTTGGCGCGCAATCGCCGCCGCGATGGCCTACCACCCAGGAGGCGACCGCGTTCCCCAGCAGCACCGCGTCTGCAAGCGCCCAGCCGGATGCCAGCCCGGCCAGCATGCCTCCCGCGTGGCTGTCTCCCGCGCCAATGGTATCGACGACCGTTGTGGCAAATGCCGGCACGCAGCCGGATGATTGCTGGCTGAAATACCATGCTCCGTCTTTATCGTGGCGGACAATAACCGGTGAGGCAAACGCCGCAAGCCAGGCGGCGCCAAACGCGTTAGGTTCATGACTAAAGCCAAACCGTTCGGCAGCAATGTCTGCCTCCTGACGGTTCAGCGATACCAGCGGATGGCAGGCCATAATCCGCGCCATTAGCGGGTCGGGAATGTCGCCGATTCGCGGCCCGAAGTCGATAAACGGCGTCACGCGCTCTAACCCTTCCAGCCAGCTCACCAGCAGTTCGCCGCATGGCGAGGCGAGTTGATAACCGGAAAAGTAGATCCAACTGTCGGGCGGAATTGTCAGCTGCGCCAGCCAGTCGGCATTCCATTGGTTCTCAACGCCGCTGAACGACATAAACGTACGTTCGCCATCCGGTTCTACCAGCGCCAGACACCAGCCGTTGTCTCCCTCTGCGTTGTCGATCAGGCTGTGTAACCCCTCTTTCGCCATGCGATGACGAATAATGTCTGACCATACGCCCTGACCGAGGGGCAGGGCATTACTGGCCTCAATCCCCAGACGCTTTAAGGCGACGGCGATATTGAGCGCGCAGCCGCCGACGTTGACGCCTTGCTGTTTAAGCTCAATATCGCAGCCACGCCAGGGCAGCGCGTAAGCATCGGCAATCACATCAATGACCGCCGCGCCCACGACCGTCACCGGCTGGCGGCGGGCTAAATCGGGCAGCAACGCCCGCAGGCGCGTTGTGTTCATACCGCCTCCCGCTGCTGGCGATAGCGCGTCAGCGCGGTGGCATAGCGCATGAAGTCCAGTTGGTTTACCGCGTCCAGCTCATCTTTCAGCGCAGGCTCGATGGCCTCCACGCCGTGCAGCGCGCCACAAATCGCCGTTGCCATCGCCCCAATGGTGTCGGTGTCGCCGCCGAGATTGGCGCACAGAATGGCGCAGCGGTTAGGGTCGGTGTTGGCCAGCTCGACCATTGCGATGGCGCAGGGCACCGATTCAATGGTGCTGGTGCCCGCGCCAACCACCTGGTAAAGCTGCTCGCTGGCGGATTCAATGCCGTTCGCGTCACGGACGATCTTCAATGCGATCTCCAGGCGAGCGGAGAGCGAGGCGCTAAAGGTCGTGATGCGTTTTTGCTGCGCATAGTGGGCGATAGCCGGTAGCGAATCGACAATATCAGACCAGCAATCACCTTCAATCGCGCGTGAGATAGCCCATGCCACAACGACCGCACCAGCAACAGCCAGGTCTGACTTATGTGTCGGGCTGGAGGCCAGGGCCACATCATCAATAAACGCATCCAGATCGCGTGGCGGAAGCAAGCACCCCAGTGGGGAAACGCGCATGGCCGCCCCGTTGGTCACGCCGTTGTTTTCCAGTTCAGCAACGGGCTTGCCGTCACGAATGGCGTTCAGCGCAATTTTCGACGTCGGGCCAAGAACGTTCTTATTAAAGGCGTCAAAGCGCAGCGCCCAGTCCAGAATGTTACGGCCAATCAGGTCCGGGTCGATCTGCCCGTCGCGCTCCAGCAGCGCATCCGCCAGACACAGCGCCATCGACGTATCGTCAGTAAATTCAGCGCGGTTAAAATAGCAGGCCGCGTTATTTTCCGCAGGGCCGGGCAGAAAGCGATCAATCCAGCCAAAATGCGCTTTTACGCGCGTTCTGGGCCATAGCTCCGACGGCATTCCCATCGCATCCCCTAACGCCTGCCCATAAAGGGCACCGAGAATACGTTCAGCTTTCATTTAACTTCCCCTTGTGTCAGCGCAATATCGCGATCGTCCACTTTAATCGCAGTGATCTCTTTGTCGGATTCGCGAAAGAAAATCATAAACAACACGGCAATCACGGCGATCATCACCGCCCCGAATGTCCACATGCCCGCCCAGTTGAAGGTGAGGCCGTTTACCGGCTCTTTATAGGCAAACATTTTTTCCATCATCACGCCGCCGAGACGGTAGCCCAGCAGGCTGCCAAACCCCTGACAGCAGAGGGTGATCAACCCCTGAGCGGCAGTACGCATATGCACAGGCGCTTTTTTATCGACATAGATATAGGCCGTAACATAGTAGAAGTCGTAACTGACGCCGTGCAGCAAAATGCCAAGAAACAGCAGGGCATAGGTGAAATATTCTTCCGCGCCGCCGTAAACAAAAAAGCCGTAGCGGATTGCCGCAGTGATAAGACCAAGCAGTAAGACCTTTTTAATGCCAAAGCGCTTCGTGAAGAAGGGTAACGCCAGCATAAAGAAGATTTCGGAGAACTGGCCCAGCGTCATCCAGCCGGTGGCGTTTTTCATGCCGACTTCCGTCAGATAGCCATTCGCGAAGATGTAGTAGAACGCCAGCGGCATCGCAAACAGGAACGAGCAGAAGAAAAAGACCAGGAAGTTTTTATCGCGCAGCAGGATCAGCGCATCCAGCCCCAGCATAACTTTAATGTCCAGCTTGCCGGTGCTTTTTTGGCGGCGTATCCGGCAGGAAGAACGCAAAGGCGCCCAGCAGGACGGAACTGCCTGCGGTGATCAACAGCGGAATATTGGTTGGCGAGATATCGTTATAGCCCAGCATTTGCGGTAAGAAGCCGCACGCCAGCCGGATGCGATCCAGCCAATGGTGCCCATCACGCGAATGCGTGGGAAATCGCGCTCGACGTCCGGCACGTTGGCGAAGGCGATGCTGTTCGTCAGCGCAATAGTGGGCATATAGGTTAAGGAATAGGCCAGCAGCAGCGGGAAGAACCCGGCGAATGTTGTTTGCTGCGCGGCGAAATACATCAGGACTGCGCCTGCGAACATCAGCACCGCCAGCACTTTTTGTGCGGAGAAAAAGCGGTCAGTCAGTGAGCCGACGAGAATCGGCGAGAGAATGGCGGCAATCGCGGTACATGCGTAAGACCAGCCGATTTCTCCGGCGCTAAAACCGCTTTTGTTCAGCCAAAGCCAGAGGGGGACGAACCAGGCGCCCCAGATAAACCACTCCACGAACATCATGAACGACAGTTTCACTGTAGTTTTCATCGTTAAATCCTTCATGACAGGTAAGGTACGCGATGACAGTACCACTTAATAATACCTTTTAAATACCTTTGAGGCGTAAATTTGACTGCTGTAACACTTTTTCGTACCTGAAACGTGCCAGCAGATAGCGCTGAAAAATGCGCTACAGATGGAAAAAATGGCCGGTCGGTACCAGGCTTATTGCTGCCCGCAAAACGCGGGTCAGGACAATCCACATTCCGGTACTCAATCGGAACTTACGGGAGCATAGCTATGACTGATATTGCGCAGTTGCTTGGCAAAGACGCCGACAGCCTTTTACAGCATCGTTGTATGACCATTCCTTCTGACCAACTTTATTTACCCGGACATGACTACGTAGACCGCGTGATGGTTGATAACAACCGTCCGCCTGCCGTACTGCGTAACATGCAGACGCTGTATAATACCGGACGTCTGGCCGGAACGGGCTACCTCTCCATTCTGCCCGTCGATCAGGGCGTTGAACATTCTGCCGGGGCGTCGTTTGCCGCAAACCCGCTTTATTTTGATCCAAAGAATATCGTCGAACTGGCTATTGAAGCAGGCTGTAACTGCGTGGCCTCGACGTATGGGGTACTGGCATCGGTTTCACGCCGTTACGCGCACCGCATTCCGTTCCTCGTCAAACTGAACCACAACGAGACGTTGAGCTATCCAACGGAGTACGATCAAACGCTCTATGCCAGCGTTGAGCAGGCGTTCAATCTGGGTGCCGTGGCCGTTGGCGCGACCATTTACTTTGGTTCTGAGCAGTCGCGTCGTCAGATTGAAGAGATTTCCGCCGCTTTTGAACGTGCGCATGAGCTGGGGATGGTGACCGTCCTGTGGGCATACTTGCGTAACTCTGCATTTAAAAAAGACGGCGTGGATTACCACGTTTCCGCCGACCTGACCGGGCAGGCTAACCACCTGGCGGCGACGATTGGCGCAGATATCGTCAAACAAAAAATGGCGGAAAATAACGGCGGCTATAAGGCGGTGAATTTCGGTTACACCGACGATCGTGTTTACAGCAAGCTGACCAGCGATAACCCTATCGATCTGGTGCGTTACCAGTTAGCCAACTGCTATATGGGGCGCGCGGGGCTGATTAACTCCGGCGGCGCGGCGGGCGGCGAGACCGATCTCAGCGACGCTGTGCGTACTGCGGTTATCAACAAACGCGCGGGCGGCATGGGCCTGATTCTGGGGCGTAAAGCCTTCAAGAAAACAATGGCGGATGGCGTGAAACTGATTAACGCCGTGCAGGACGTCTACCTGGACAATAAAGTGACGATTGCCTGATGTCACGTACCCCTCCCCAGGTTTTCGGGGAGGGGTATTGGTTATCAGGACGGCGCAAAAATCACTCTCTGAGCATTTTCGCCATGTGTTGCAACTGCTTATAGGCCTCGTAACGACGATGATGCAATGGCTGATACGCTGTCTGTGGGTAATAACAGGTATCCACATGCGTAAACTGCGTCATGGCCTCGGCAACCGAGGGGGAAATATTTCCGGCGACGGCGCCAAGGATTGCGGAACCTAATAGAACGGGCTCGCTGCACTGGGTGGTTAATACCGGAAGTCCGCAGGTATCGGCTAATAGTTGTCGCACCAGAGGGTGCTGACCCGCGCCGCCGCTAATCACGATATTTTTATTCCGTACGCCGCAGGCATTCTGCGCATCAATAATTTTGCCGCAAACCGTAACCGATACCGCACAGTCCCGCCACATACAACGCCAGTAAATTGTCCTGGTCGCGTTCCATACCCAATCCGCAAATAACGGCGCGTGCGTGCGGGTCGGCAAACGGCGCGCGGTTGCCTAAAAACTCCGGTACAACATGAATACCCGCCGCCAGCGTGACGGCGTCCGACGCCTGCGGCGCTTTTTCTGACACCCGATCGGCAAGATAAACCGGCAGCGGTAATCCTGCCTCCTGCGCCAGTTTCCGCGCGTCTTCGGCGGCGGGATGAAACGCCAATAGCTGATCGATAGCGGCGCCCGCGGCGCTTTGCCCTCCCTCAACAAGCCAGAGCCCTGGCACCATCGCGCTGTAATACGGCCCCCAGACGCCGGGAACGAAAACGGGATCGTTCGTTGAAGTCATGGTGCAGGATGAGGTGCCAAACACATATGCCATTATTATTGAGGGCGCCGCCTTCAACGCCGACAGTCCCGATGCCGCCCGCATGGGCGTCAATCAGACCCACGGCGACCGGTGTGCCCGCAGGCAGGCCCATCTCCTGCGCCGCCTGCTCGGTTAAGCCGTCGCCACAGGGCGTACCCGGCGGCACGATGCGCTGCCCGATGCGGGCAAACTCGTCATCAGCCAGTTCTGCCAGCCCGATCGTGCGGAAATAGTCCGGGTCCCAGCGGTTTTCATGAGCAAGCCAGGTCCATTTGCAGGTGACTGTACAGATGGAGCGGGCAAGGTCGCCGGTGGCGCGCCAGGTCAGGAAGTCTGCAAGGTCGAAAAATTGCCATGCGTTTTCGTACACCTCGCGGCGATTTTCCTTCAGCCATAAATCTTAGGCGTTTCCATTTCCGGTGAGATTTTCCCGCCGACATAGTTCAGCACCGGATGTTGGCTGGCGTTAATGCGTTCAGCCTGTTCAGTCGCGCGATGGTCCATCCAGACGATGATGTTTTGCGCCGCATCGCCTTCGGCGCTCACGGGGAGCGGCGCGCCGTTTTTATCCAGAACCACCAGCGAGCAGGTGGCGTCGAAACCGATCCCCGCCACGCTTTCCGGCGCCGCGCCGGACTGCCTGAGCGCTTCCCGGATGCAGTGACAAACGGCCTGCCAGATCTCCTGGCTGGACTGCTCCACGCGGCTGCCGCTCCGATGAGTGGTAGTGATTTTTTGCGTGACATGAGAGAGCAACGTGCCGCTCAGGTCGAAGATACCTGCGCGGACGCTGCCTGAACCAACATCCACGCCGATAACGGTTTTCTGTAAGCTGTTCATGGCGCTTTTCCTCACAGATCAACGCTGTTGGGGAGGATAACCAGATCGCGAACAGTGACGTTTTTCGAACGAGTGACCATAAACAGTACCGATTCTGCGACTTCGATCGGCTGCATCAGGCTGCCATTTGCCAGCGCTTCTTCCATTTTCGCCTGCGGCCAGTCGTCCAGCAGCGCGGTCACTACCGGCCCCGGCAGCACCGCTCCGACGCGTACGCCATGTTCGGACACCTGACGGCGGGTCGTATGGACAAAGGCCTGAACGGCAAATTTGGAGGCCGTGTAAATAGGTTCCCAGATGACCGGTACAACGCCAGCGATAGAACTGGTGAAAATGATATCGCCGGATTTTTGCGCAATCATATGCGGCAATACGGCGCGGACGCAGCGAAATGCGGCATTGATGTTGAGGTTCAGTACGCGATCCCAGACGTCAGGATCGCCCTCGGCGACCGGCCCGCCAATGTAAGCGCCTGCGTTAGCATGGAAAATATCCAGCCCACCGGCCAGCTCGATAATGGCCTGCCAGCAGGTTGTCGACCTGCCCGGTATTGAACAAGTCGATTTTGCAGCGCAAACGCGTTATCGCCCAGTTCCGCGACGATTTTCTTCAGCTTCTCGCCTTCGCGGTCGATCAGGACCACTTTTGCTCCTGCGGCAAGCAGGGTTTTCGCACACTCAAGGCCGATACCGGAGGCTGCGCCGGTAATGGCTGCAACCTTGCCGTTGAGGGAAGTATTCATGGAGGGGACAGAGTGATTCATTTTATAATCCTTTTATGCATAGGTGATTTTTAAGGTGTATTTGCTTCTGCGCGGAAGAACGGGGGCGTTCTGACTGGCGTGTGAAGCATATTGCTCAATCGATGAAGCTGATCTAGCACTTGTTTATTTCCTCAGCAAGAGACATTCAAAATGAAGAGGCGATTTTGTGACGCGCGTTGAGAAAACGAAGAAAACAACCATCTACGACCTGGCTGAGTTAACCGGGGTTTCCGCCAGCGCGGTGAGCGCAATTTTGAATGGCAACTGGAAGAAGCGACGCATTAGCGCAAAGCTGGCGGAGAAGGTGACCCGGATTGCTGAAGAGCAGGGATATGCGGTGAACCGACAGGCCAGCCTGCTTCGCAGTAAGAATCGAATGTCATCGGGATGATTGTCCCCGAAATACGACAACCGCTACTTTGGCTCCATTGCTGAACAGTTTTGAAGAGATGGCGCGTGCCAGGGGGGCTGCTGCCCATCATTACCTGTACGCGGCGTCAACCGGAGCTGGAGGTTTGAAGCGGCGAGGGCGATGCTCTCCTGGCAGGTGGACTGGGTTATCGCCACCGGGGCGACGCACCCGGATAAGATCGCGCAGATGTGTCATCAGGCGGGTGTGCCCACGCTGAACCTCGATCTGCCCGGAACGCTGGCGCCGTCGATTATTTCGGATAACTATGCGGGGGCTAAAGCGCTGACGGAAAGCATTCTCGCCAGCAGCCAAAAGCGGTATGGCGTTTTGGCTCCGCTGACGTTTGTGGGGGGGCGAATCACCGATAACAACACCGCCGAACGTTTGCGCGGCTTCCTCGACGCGCATAAAGCGCATGGATTGACGGTGCCCGGAAACGCAGCAACTGGTTACGGGTTATTCTTCCGCAAGGGTGGAAGGGCTACTGAAATCGGTCTACCCGTCGCCTGATATTCCGCTGCCGGGGCTGTTTGTTAATTCGACAATTTCGCTCGAAGGGGTGGTGCGCTGGCTGGCGCAGAACGGGCAGACGGGAAGCCATCAGCCGCCAATGGGCTGTTTTGACTGGGACCCGTTTGTCTCTCTGCTGGGGCACGATATCGATATGGTGCGCCAGGATGTGCCAGCCATGCTGGACAAAGTGTTTGAGATTGTGGATTCCGGCGACACCACAATACGTCGTATTGGAGATCCCGCCGGAATTGATCGCCAGCCAGAACATGGCGCGTTAGCGCGTCAGCAACCAGCGCGCGGTATGTTCATCGGTGACCAGACCGTTGATCCAGCCGCCTTTCAGTGCGGCGAGGATAGCAGGGCGCTTATCTTCACCGCAGGCCGCCGCAATACGCGGACACTGGCTCTGGCGTATATCGTAGCTGGTGATGTAGCGGTTGATGAGGCTATCCACTACGTTGCCGTCTGCGTCAATAAAGCGGCCAAGTATTTCCCCCACGCCGCCGCGCGCGGTCAATTCGTCCAGTTGCGCCTCATTGATAAAACCGTCTTTGAAGATAGGACTCTGTTTCCCCAGCGCGCCGATACCGACAAAAATGACCTCCGACGCTTCGGCGACGGCAGAGACGTTGCGAAACAGACGGCTGGTGCACCACATCTCGTATTCATCACAGGATTGCGCATAGCGTGGCGCGGGCCACTGGTAATATTTGCCCTGAATTTTACGCGCCAGCAACAGCGGGACGTCGTCGTAATAGTTACATTGTCCGTGTTCGTTCATGGCGCTGATCAACGCCACGCAGCGCGTATTGCGACTGTCGAAATCAATGCGTTTGATGGTTTTTTTCAGCGTCAACCCGGAACCAATGCCGACTACCGTCGGTTTGTCGCCCTGTAAGTAGCGGGCCATCAGTTGATAACAGCCAAAGGTTACGCTGTCGAGGGTGCTTTCGCTGCTGTAGGCGGGAACAATATTGCAGTTAATTAACTGATACTTTTCCTGCAAAAGCTGCGCGTAATCGAGGCAGTTCGCGACAGGATGGTGCAGACCAATCGAAACAATGCCTTCCTCTTTCGCCGCAGCGATAAGGCGTTGTACCACCGGTCTTGACGTCCCAAGCTGGCTGGCTATCTCACTTTGGTTTAAACCCGCAATGTAGTACATCCATGCGGCCCGGACTTTCTGATCCAGCCTGATGTCATCTTCTTTGCTCACGTTTCCCTACCTTAAGAGTGGCGTTGGGGCGTTAATTTCCCTCAACCGATAAGGTCATTCTGGCGGGTGCTCAGGATTGAGGCAAGCTCTTTGCTCTTTTGTGGTCATTTGTAATTTTATAGAGCAATTGCTCTTTTGTGATCTACGGCTCTTATTTAATACAAATGATCGACTAGAGTGCAGGCATAACCTCACTGGAGAGCAGAACAATGAACGATCAATACACATGGCTTCATATTGGCTTAGGTTCTTTTCACCGCGCCCATCAGGCGTGGTATCTGCATCGTCTGATCGCTTCCGGCGATACGCGCTGGCACATTGCCGCCGGCAATATTCGCAATGACGCCGAGCACGTTGTGCAGGCGCTGGCGGCGCAAAACGGTCGTTATGTGCTGGAAACGGTCAGCCCGGAGGGCGAACGTGAGTACGAAGAGATCACGTCGATTCAGAAACTGCTGCCGTGGCAGGCGGATTTGCAGCCGCTGATTGCCGAAGGCGCCAGAGCGCAGACCAAAGTGATCGCCTTTACCGTGACGGAAGGGGGCTACTACCTGAACACCAGCCACAAGCTGGAAGTGAATAACCCCGATCTGGCGAGCGATCTCAACGGCGGCTGTAAAACGATTTACGGCGTCATTACCCGCATTCTGGAAGCGCGTATGGCCAATAACGCAGGGCCGCTGACGCTGCTCAACTGCGACAACGTGCGTCACAACGGTGAACGGTTCCACGGATGGTCTGGTTGAGTTTTTACAACTGACCGGCAAACAGGCGGTGATTGACTGGCTTAGCGCCAATGCGACCTGCCCGAATACGATGGTGGACCGCATCACGCCGCGTCCGGCAGCCGATCTTCCGGCGCGTATCAAAGCGCAGACGGGCATTGATGATAAAGCGCCGGTAATGGGCGAAACCTTTATCCAGTGGGTGGTTGAAGATCGTTTCCGCGATGTGCGCCCTGCGCTGGAAAATGTCGGTGTGGAGCTGGTGACGTCTGTTATCCCGTATGAAGAGGCGAAAATCCGCATCCTCAACTCATCACATAGCTGCATTGCGTGGGCGGGTACGTTAATCGGCCAGCAGTATATTCATGAAAGCACCCTGACGGACTTTATCTACCAGATTGCCGACCGCTACGTGACGGAAGACGTGATCCCTTGCCTGGGAGATAACGGCATCGATCTCCCGACCTATCGTGATGTGGTGCTTAAGCGTTTTACCAACCCGCATATTCAGGATACCAACCAGCGCGTTGCCGCCGACGGATTCTCGAAAATCCCGGCGATGATTGCGCCGACGCTGCGCGAGTGCTATCAGCGCGGTGCGCGGGCCGAACGCTACCGCTATGCTGCCCGCACTGTTTTACGTCTTTATGGAGCAGTGGCACAAGGGCACGCTGCCTTATGAGTACCAGGACGGCATTCTGGATGCGCCAGCGGTACATGCCATGTTTGAATCCGCCGATCCGATCGCGGCGTATGCCAGTGATAAAGCGCTGTTTGGCGACCTGACGGAACGTGATGATTTCGCCGCGCTGCTGCGCGAGAAAATCGCCGCTGTTCACACGCTGATTAACTGAGAGGTGGCTATGTATCTGGGTATCGATCTCGGCACATCTGAAGTGAAGGCGCTGGTCATTGATGAAAATAATGACATTGTCGCCACCCATAGCGCGCCGCTGACGATTCAGCGGCCCCATCAACACTGGTCAGAGCAATCACCGGAAGCCTGGTGGGACGCGACGGAGTATCTGATGTCCACCCTGCGGGAGAAATGTGGTCATCACTGGCAGGCGATTAAGGCGATCGGTCTTTCCGGTCAGATGCATGGCGCGGTACTGCTTGATGCCGCCGGGAATACGATCCGCCCGGCGATTCTGTGGAATGACACCCGTAGCGCCCAGGAGTGTGCAGAGCTGGAAGAAATCGCCCCAGAGCTGCATCAGGTTGCCGGTAATCTGGCGATGCCGGGGTTTACCGCGCCGAAATTGCTGTGGGTGCGTCGCCATGAACCGCAGAATTTTGCCCGCATCGAAACGGTGCTGCTGCCGAAGGATTATCTGCGTTTCAAAATGACGGGTAAAAAAGTCTCCGATATGTCCGATTCGGCAGGGACGCTGTGGCTTGACGTCGAGAAGCGCGACTGGTCGGATGCGCTGCTGGAGAAATGCGGGCTGACGCGGGCCAATATGCCGGAGCTGGTGGAAGGCTGCGATATTTCTGCCACGCTCGATCCCGTCGTCGCGCAACGCTGGGGGTTAACCCCTTCGGTGGTGGTCGCCGGGGGCGGCGGAGACAACGCGGTCAGCGCTATTGGCGTTGGCGCGGTATCGCCCGGCGATGCGTTTATTTCACTGGGGACGTCCGGCGTGCTGTTTGTGGTGACAGACGCGTACCGTCCCGCGCCGCAATCCGCAGTACATGCTTTTTGCCACGTCCTGCCGAATTTGTGGCACCAGATGAGCGTAATGCTCAGCGCCGCCAGCTGTCTGCAATGGTTCTGCCGCCTGGTAGGGACAACGGAAACGGAACTGCTGGAAGAAATCGCGCAGTTAAGCGATGCGGAAAAAGCCAGCGCGCCGATGTTCCTGCCGTACCTTTCCGGTGAACGCACGCCGCATAACGATCCTGACGCCCGGGGCATGTTCTGGGGGCTGACGCACTCCAGCCAGCGTGCGCTGATGGGGTATGCGGTGCTGGAAGGCGTCAGTTTCGGCATCGCTGACGGGCTCCGTGTTCTGCAAGAGAGCGGTACAAGTATCGAACAATGTTCGCTGGTGGGCGGCGGCGCCGAAGTCCGTTCTGGGCGCAACTGCTGGCAGATATTCTGGATATGCCCGTGGTGACGCACAAAGGCGGAGAAACCGGCGGCGCGCTGGGCGCGGCGCGACTGGCGTGCCTTGCGGCAGGTAAACCGTTGGCGTCCGTTTGCGAAAAACCGGAAGTCTACAAAACCTGGTATGGCGATCCGGTTCGCCACACGGCGCTGATGCAGCGTTATCAGCAGTTTAACGCACTGTACCGAAACGACCTGAACTATCGAAATCAATAATTTCTATAACAAAAGCCCTCCGGTGAATGTACCGGAGTGGCTCCCTGCACCCTAAAACGAGGTCAATATGTCGTTAACTAACAAACAATGGCTGGGATTACCCTTAAGTCTGGTCTGGGGGTATATCGCCATCGCCGTATTCATGACTGGTGATGGTTTCGAGCTGGCATTTTTGTCGCACTACATCAAAGCGCTGGGCTTTACCCCGGCGGAAGCCTCCTTCGCCTTTACGCTATATGGCCTGGCGGCGGCGCTGTCGGCCTGGGTATCCGGCGTAGTGGCGGAGATCATCACGCCGCAAAAAACCATGATGATCGGCTTTGTGCTGTGGTGCGTATTCCACGTATTGTTCCTCGTTTTTGGGCTGGGTCAGTCCAACTACGCCTTAATTCTGCTGTTTTACGGTATTCGCGGTCTGGCGTATCCGCTGTTCCTTTATGCGTTTATCGTCGCCATTGTGCATAACGTCCGTAGCGACAGCACCAGCGCCGCGCTGGGCTGGTTCTGGGCGGTCTACTCTATTGGGATCGGCGTTTTCGGCAGTTATATCCCGAGTTTTACCATTCCGCATATTGGCGAAATGGGCACCCTGTGGCTGGCGCTGGCGTTCTGCCTGACCGGCGGTATTATCGCGCTGGTTTCGCTGCGAAAAATTGAAACGCCGCGCCATATGCAAAACCTCACCACCCGTGAAAAGTTCAGCGAACTGGGGCGTGCGGTCACGCTGCTTTACACCAACCGTAGCATTATGTTGTCCAGCATCGTGCGTATTATCAATACGTTATCGCTGTTCGGTTTTGCGGTGGTCATGCCGATGATGTTTGTGGATGAACTGGGCTTCACCACCTCTGAATGGCTACAGGTATGGGCGGCGTTCTTCTTCACAACCATCTTCTCCAACGTCTTTTGGGGCGTACTGGCAGAGAAAATGGGCTGGATGAAGGTTGTCCGCTGGTTTGGCTGCATCGGGATGGCGCTCTCCAGCCTCGCGTTTTATTACATTCCGCAGCACTTTGGCCATAATTTCGCGATGGCGCTGGTTCCGGCAATCGCGCTGGGAATCTTCGTTGCCGCGTTTGTGCCGATGGCCGCCGTCTTTCCTGCGCTTGAGCCAAAACACAAAGGGGCCGCGATTTCGGTCTACAACCTGTCGGCTGGGCTTTCCAACTTCCTCGCCCCGGCGATCGCCGTGGTGTTGTTACCGCACTTCAGCACCATTGGCGTCGTGATTGCGTATACGTTGCTCTATATTGTGGCGTTTATTCTGTGTCCGTTTTATTCGTGTTGAACAACCCGGATTCACGGCGTCAGGAGGCATGTGAAGGCGAAACGGTCGGTATTTCTTAATGATGTCGGGCCCGGCTGCGCTGCCGGGTCTTTTTAAGGCGGCAAATGATGAAGAGTAAAGCGGTAATTTTCGACATGGATGGCGTCATCATTGACTCCGAAGGGCTGTGCGTCAGGCGCAAAAAGACGCGCTGGCAGGCTGGGGAGTGACGGTTAATGACGAGGAGTGTGAAACGTTAACCAAAGGGAAGCGACTGGATGAGATTGCCCCGCGTCTGGTGCGAATACTGCCCGTTGCAGACAGACCCTGGGGTGCTGGAGTCGGCCATTCGCAAACGCATTACCGGACTTATTGCAACGGAAGGCGAAGCGATGGACGGCGTCTACGCGGTATTGCATCATTTTCGCCACAGGGGGTATCGGATTGCGCTGGCTACGTCATCATCCCATCAGGTTATTGAGGCTGTTCTCTCTAAACTTAATCTCCGGGGCATTTTGACGTCATTTGCAGCGCCGACGATGAACGCTACGGCAAACCGCACCCGGCGGTGTATCTCTCCGTGCTGAAAAAGCTGGGCCTGCCCGCCGCAGAGTGTCTGGTGATTGAAGACAGCCTGAGCGGTTTTCGCGCCGCGCAGGCCGCCGGAATTGATACCATTGTGGTGTCTGACGGCTGCCAGCACCCCTGCTTTAGCGAGGCCATCGGGCGCTACACGTCAATGCCGCAACTCCTGGAGACGCTGGCCCCGCCGGTTCGGGCCGCAGGGTAAATGACCCGTTTGTGAGCGCAGAGGTTCCGGGATGTCGCCGGTCTGATTATCCCTCTCTGCGCTTACTTTCTTTTTTCGTTAGCGCAGTAACGGGCAGTCTGGCGGCAAACGGCAACGCAGCGCGTTGGGAAGTATTTCAATATGAAATTCCTGACCACTGAGCGGCTCGCCATCAAGGTTAAAAGTGATCTCATGCGGAGCCTGAATATCAAACCAGGCGGATGCGCCATCGACAATGTTGGGGTTCTCTTCCAGCTGCGTCAATGTGGAAAATAGCGCCGGAAGCAGCTCTTCCCCGGTGAAGATCCGCAGTTGCAGCAGCCCGTCATTAATGAGTGCGCCAGGGCAGAGCTGTTGTCCGCCACCGGCCTGACGACCATTACCAATGCCAATCACCAGCGCATCGCCCTGCCAGTGAAAATTCTCGCCGCGAATCTCACAGCGATCGGGCTTGAGGGTGTCCATGCGCATCAGCCCATGAATAAAGTAAGAGACGCCGCCCAGCGCGGCCTTGAGTTTTTCCGGCGTTTCGGTGGTGATGCGCGTCCCGAATCCCCCTGTTGCCATATTGATAAAGCAGGTTTTATCGTTGACCTGAGCGATATCGATCGCAACCGCGTTACCGGCAATCGCCAGTTTTAAGGCTTTATCCAGCGCTTCCGGGATGCCAGCGCTGGTGGCGAAGTCATTGGCCGTGCCCAGAGGCAAAATGCCAAGCGCGGGAACGTTGCCGCCCTGACACTGAATCAGCGCGGCGGAAACCTCATTGATGGTGCCGTCGCCGCCGCCCGCAATAACTGTCTCAACGCCAAGCTGTCGGGCTTCATCAACATAACGCTGGGCATCGCCTTTTTCCCCAGGTGACCCGGACGTGAATCTCCACGCCCTCATCGCGAAGTAGCCCTATCGCGTCGCGCAGGGGCTGATTATCAGCGCCTTTGCCATTTAAAATCAGTAAGCTGGCGGGAAACGTAGCCATCCTTTGTTTGCCTCTGTCGTTAACCTGTTGAAAGTGTATAGCAGAAAAGGCGCGGAAAGGTCAGAACAGGCTGAAAATGGAAGGTTTGTGCAGCACAAAAAAATAAGCCTGCGTAAGGGAGATTACGCAGGCTAAGGAGGTGGTTCCTGGTACAGCTAGCATTTATGGGTTATGTTTTTCAGCGCCTCGGATAATACCCGTAATGAACGAGGCGGTATGTGATCGATTTCTAAGAATCTTCCCATAATGAAAAATTAACGTGGATTAACTACTTAGCGTGTGGGTTCCGCGTGGATTCGCCGGAAAAATTACGCATTAACAACGCATAATTCAGATCCATATCCTGCGGCACCGGCATCCAGACGGTGTAGCCATCGCCAGGCGCCACCGGCATTGCTTCACCTTTGGCGTTTTCCATATGCTCCAGAGTGAAGTTGACGTTCCCCTGCGGCGTCATCAGCTCCAGGTTATCGCCGATGGAGAATTTGTTCTTCACGGCAACGGCGGCAAGGGCGCCTTTACGCTCGCCGGTGAACTCACCCACGAACTGCTGACGTTCAGAAACAGAGTAACCGTACTCGTAATTCTGGTAGTCATCATGCGTGTGGCGACGCAGAAAGCCTTCGGTGTAACCGCGATGCGCCAGGCCTTCCAGCGTTTCCAGCAGTTGCGGATCAAACGGCTTGCCCCGCAGCGGCATCGTCGATCGCTTTGCGATAAACCTGAGCGGTACGCGCACAGTAGTAGAAGGATTTGGTACGGCCTTCGATTTTCAGTGAGTGCACGCCCATTTTGGTCAGGCGTTCAACGTGAGCAATGGCGCGCAGATCTTTCGAGTTCATGATGTAGGTGCCGTGTTCATCTTCGAACGCGGTCATGTATTCGCCCGGACGCTGAGCTTCTTCGATCATAAACACTTTGTCGGTCGGTGCGCCGATACCCAGCGTCGGCTCGACGTTCTGTACCGGAATCGGTTCGTATTTATGGACGATGTTGCCCACGACGTCTTCTTTCCCTTCCTGCACGTTATATTCCCAACGGCAGGCGTTGGTGCAGGTTCCCTGGTTCGGATCGCGCTTGTTGATGTAGCCAGAGAGCAGGCAACGACCGGAGTAGGCCATGCACAGCGCGCCGTGTACGAAGATTTCGATCTCCATTTCCGGCACCTGTTGACGAATCTCTTCAATCTCTTCCAGCGACAGTTCGCGGGAAAGAATAACGCGGGTCAGCCCCATCTGGTTCCAGAACTTCACCGTTGCCCAGTTTACGGCGTTGGCCTGCACCGAAAGGTGAATCGGCATCTCCGGGAAGTTTTCACGTACCAGCATGATAAGCCCGGGATCGGACATGATCAGCGCATCCGGCCCCATTTCCACAACCGGTTTAAGATCGCGAATAAAGGTTTTCAGTTTCGCGTTATGCGGCGCAATGTTCACGACCACATAGAATTTTTTGCCAAGCGCGTGGGCTTCGTTAATGCCGAGCTGCAAATTCTCGTGGTTAAATTCGTTGTTGCGCACGCGCAGGGAGTAACGCGGTTGGCCCGCATACACGGCATCTGCGCCATAAGCGAAAGCGTAACGCATATTTTTCAGCGTTCCCGCCGGGGAAAGGAGTTCCGGTTTAAACATAATTTTCTCGTTCTGATGACAGGTCAGATCCGCTTCACTGAATGAGGCGGTTAGGGGAGTGCCCCTACGTTAAGGGCGGGCATTGTAGCGCTGTGGGGGAGGCAGGTAAAGAAAAACGCCGGATGGCGGCGTAGCGCTTTCTCTGGCCGACAACGCTCTTATTTGTCGGTCGGATCAGCGGAGCGTCATCCGGCTATTGCAGGCGTGACTTATGCAATCCGGCAGGTATCCGCTTCCCAGCGATACCCGACGCCGTATACCGCACGGATGAACGACTGTTCGGCGTCCAGAGATTCCAGCTTGCGGCGCAGGTTTTTGATGTGGCTGTCAATGGTGCGGTCCGTCACCACGCGATAATCATCGTAGAGATGATTAAGCAGCTGCTCGCGGGAGAAGACTTTCCCCGGCTCGTGAGACAGCGTTTTCAACAGGCGAAACTCTGCGGGGGTCAGGTCGAGCATCTTGCCGCGCCAGGATGCCTGAAAACGGCCTTCATCGACAATCAGCGGGCTTTGCGCGTCCAGCTGTTGCAGCTCACGCTGCGGCTTGCAGCGGCGCAAAATCGTTTTCACGCGGGCGACCACCTCACGGGGGCTGTAAGGTTTGCAGATGTAATCATCGGCGCCAATCTCCAGCCCAAGCAGGCGGTCGATCTCTTCAATCTTTGCCGTGACCATCACGATGGGCACGTCAGAAAAACGGCGAATTTCCCGGCACAGCGTCAGGCCGTCCGTACCTGGCAGCATTAAGTCCAGCAGGATCAGTTCTGGCGGTGTTTGATGCACATACTGCAATACCTGATCGCCATGACTGATTAGCGTGGGGGGCATAGCTTGCGGCGCGCAGATAGTCGATCAGCAGTTGTCCCAGCTTGGGTTCATCTTCCACGATTAAAATACGCGGCGTGTTTTCATCAATGGGTAACTCAGTCATACATCTCTCTGTAAATCGCGTTCCAGCGGTAACTCTACTGTAATGCTAAGCCCGCCAAAAGGCGAATGGGACGCCCGGATACGACCATTATGCGCTTGTACGATATTGTCGCAAATCGCCAGTCCCAGACCGGACCCGCCGCTGGCGCGGTTGCGGGAGCCTTCTGTGCGGTAGAAACGTTCAAACAGTTTTTGTAACTGCTCATCGCGAACGCCGGGCGCGGAATCGGCGAACGTTAATAGCAGCATGTTGTCGCGCTGCTCGGCGGAAATGTGCCAGGCTGCCGCCGCTGTCGGTGTAGCGCAGACTATTTTCCAGCAGATTATTGAATAACTGCATCAGACGATCCGGATCGCCGAATACCATTACGCTGTCAGGAAGGGAAAAGTGTAACGTCAGCCCACGGCTGGCGAAGCGCTCGCGAAACGCGCCGCCTGCCACCTCCAGCAGGGGAATCAGGTCCACCGATGTTTTCTGGTACGCCAGCGCGCCTTCATCGGACATAGAAAGCTGATGCAGATCGTCAACCAGCTTGGTGAGCGTGCCGACTTCAGCCTGGAGCGAGGCCACCGATTCGGGCGTAAACTGGCGGACTCCGTCCTGGATAGCCTCCAGCTCACCGCGCAATACCGCCAGCGGCGTGCGCAGTTCGTGGGAGATATCCGCCATAAAATCGCGGCGCATTTGCTGATTTTTTTCCAGCGTGCTGGCGAGCTGGTTAAAATCCTGCGCCAGTTTACCCAGTTCATCCGCGCTGGTCGGCGTTACGCGCGTCGGTGAAGTCGCCTGCGGCCAGTTTGTGCGTGCCTTCCACCAGCCGCTTAACGGGCGCCAGCAACCCGCGCGCCAGCGGAAACGTCGCCAGCGCCGCCAGCAGAGTCGACAACGCCACGATCAGCCAACTGGTACGGCGCTGTTGCTTATCAAAATTAATATCGGTATTGCGCGTCAGTCGCTCAACGGGAGAGGCAATCACCGCGCCAACCTCCACACCGTTTACGTGAATAGCCCGGCGGGTTGCCGTCTCGCGGGACTGGCGCTCGCGGGCCGACCAGCACATTGGCGTGTTGATCGACGACCCAAAATTGGGTTCGCCAGCCATGCGGCGGCATCCCGGGGCCGGGTTTGTTATCGTCGTTGTCATGCTCAAAAGAGCGCAGGATCTGGAAAACGAAGCGATCGTTATTGCGTAAAAAACGCCAGTTGCCGTGCAGCGAGTACTGCTCGCCCAGCGCGTCGCCGAGCATCTGCAACCGCTGTTCGTTGCCATGGTTTGATGTAGTCGATAAAACCCACGCTCAAAGCTGGATGCGTACGGCCCAGTGCATGCTGGATTCAGCAAGACAATGCAGGGTGGCGAAAATCGCCAGAAACAATTTGCCGGTATACCGGGCCGCCAGAACTTCATTGCGTGCTCCTTTTGCGTCGTGAAATGACGGCGTTTTTATGCGTGTCGTTCGGCACCCGGGCGAAGATGAGTGCGGGCAGCGCGATAATCAGGGCCATGCACAGCCAGGTATACATAAACACCGTGTGGCTCGCGCCGCTGTCGGCCGCGATATGTTGTTGACCAAACATGCCCAGCAGCAGCCCGGCGATGGTCACGCCAATACTCATCGACAACTGCATGATCATGGACAGCAAGCTGTTGCCGCTGCTGGCGAGTTCATCGGGCAGATCTTTGAGCGTTAAGGTGTTCATGGATGAAAAACGGGTGGAGTTGACCATGCCTTGCAGGAACAGCACAAAGGGCAGGGCGTAATACCAGCCAAGCATCGCGACGCTCATAAACAGCAGGCTGACCAGCGACAGGCCGAGGGTGGTGGCGACCAGTACGCGACGATAGCCAAAGCGGTTTGCCACCTGTACGACGATGCGTTTCATTCCCATGCTGCCGAGTACCATCGGGATCATCATCAACCCGGCATGAAACGGCGAGAACCCCAGACCAATCTGCAAAAAGACCGGCGTCATGAAGGGCAGCATGCCGCTCCCGACGCGCCGGCGAAGCTACCAGACAGGCCCAGCGAGAAGGTGTGGGTGCGAAACAGCGCCAGACTAAACAGCGCGCGCGGATTGTTTTTGGCGTGTTTCAGGTAGAGCGCAATCGCCAGGATGCCGCACAACACCAGTGCGCCCAGTGAGAGAGGCGAGAGCCCCGTGCCTTTGCTGCCGTCCAGCGCCATCGTCAGTACCGCCATGCCGACGGCCAGCAGGAGGAACCCTGAAAGATCGAAGCGCCGGGTTTGCATGGTGTAGTTCGGCATCAGCATGAGCGTCGCAATCGCCCCGACAATGCCGACCGGAATGTTAATCAGGAAAATCCAGTGCCAGGAGGCGTACTCGACCAGAATGCCGCCCAGCGCCGGGCCGAGCAGCGGCCCGACCTGACCGGGCAGCGTGACGAACGTCATTGCCGCCATATATTGTTCGCGCGGAACGATCTTCATGACCGTCAGTCTGCCGACTGGCACCATCATGGCGCCGCCCACGCCCTGTAAAACGCGCGCCAGCACCAGTTCATTCAGCGTGCTGGACCAGGCGCAAAATAGCGATCCCAACGTAAACAGCACAATGGCGGTAAAGAAGATATTACGCACGCCGACTTTATCCGCCAGCCAGCCGCTGGCAGGCAGCATTACCGCCACGGTCAGTACATAGGAAACCACGACCATGTGCATATGCAGCGGGCTTTCCCCCAGACTGGAGCGCCATAGAGGGAAGCGCGGTGTTGACGATTGTGGTATCCAGCGATTGCATAAAAAAGCCGAATGCCACAATCCAGAGTTGCCAGCGTGTGCTGTCAGGAAGTTCTGTCATGGCTCTGTTATGGATTCCGGTTGGCTATTATTACGTGAAAAACGCAGCCGCAGACGGTCGAAAAAGAGATAGACCACCGGGGTGGTATAGAGCGTCAGCAGCTGGCTCATCACCAGTCCGCCCACGATCGTAATCCCTAATGGTTGACGTAACTCTGAACCATCGCCCCCGGAGATAACCAGCGGCAGCGCGCCAAACAGCGCCGCCAGCGTGGTCATCATGATTGGGCGAAAACGCAGCAGACAGGCCTGGAAAATCGCCTGTTCCGGCGTCAGGTTGCCGTTTCTCTGTGCCTCAAGCGCAAAATCGACCATCATGATGGCGTTTTTCTTCACAATGCCAATTAATAGCATGATCCCGATGAGCGCGATTAGGCTGAACGGGGCATTGAACAGCTCCAGTGCCAGTAGCGCCCCCACGCCTGCGGAGGGGAGGGTAGAGAGGATGGTCAGCGGATGAACATAACTTTCATACAATATCCCCAACACAATATAGACCGTCGCGATCGCCGCTAGGATCAGAATCACCTGCGAATTCATCGTCTCCTGGAAAACCTGTGCCGTTCCGGCGAAACTGCCGCGCACCGTTGACGGTACGCCAAGCAGTGTCATCGCCCGGTTGATGGCTTCCGTCGCTTCGGACAGCGACGTGCCCGTAGGCAGGTTAAACGCGATAGTCGAGGCGGCGGACAACCCCTGGTGATTCACTGACAGCGGCGCATTGGCGGGCTGCCATTTTGCAAAATAAGAGAGCGGAATCGCCTTCCCGTCGCTGTTAATGACGAACATCTTCTCCAGCGCGCTGATGTCCTGGGTATAGCGTGGGTCGACCTCCATCACAACCTTATACTGGTTCATCGGCTGATAGATGGTGGAAATTTGCCGTTGACCGAAGGCATTATTCAGCAGACTGTTGGCGGCCTGCACGTCGATCCCCAGCCGGGACATGGTTTCGCGGTCGTAAATCAGGTTCATCTCCGCGCCGTTATCTTGCTGGTCGGAGTTAACGTCCGCCAGTTGGGGGAGCGCCGCCAGCGCTTTACGGATTTTCGGCTCCCATTCCCGCAGCGCGCTTAAATCATCAGACAGCAGGGCGTACTGGTAGCTGGCGTTAGCCTGCCGCCCGCCGACGCGGATATCCTGCACCGCCATCAGAAACAGGTTTGCGCCCGGCTCTTTTGCCAGCGCGACCCGCAGCCGGTCGATAACCTGCTGCGCCGTTTCATGGCGCTCGCCGCGTGATTTCAGCGTAATAAACATCATCCCGCTGTTGACCCGCGAACCGCCGGTGAACCCGGTCACGTTGTCGACCGCCGGATCGTCGCGAATAATCTTCATAAAGTCCTGAAGTTTGCCGCGCATCGCCTGAAACGAAATACTCTGGTCAGCCTGAATGCCGCCCATCAGTACACCCGTATCCTGTTCGGGGAAGAAGGTTTTGGGGATGGAAATATAGAGCCAGATATTCAGCGCAATGGTGCCCAACAAGACGACGCCCACCAGCCGCGTATGGTTTAGCACCCATTTCAGCGATGTGCCGTACCCCTGTTGCAGGCCAGTCAGCAGGCGGCCAAAGCCGCGGCTTCGCGTCTGCTCGCGAGGCTTGCTGGACTTCAGCATCCAGCCGCACATCATGGGGGTTAGCGTGAGCGAGACGAGCAGTGAGATGCCGATCGCCACCGAAAGGGTGACGGCAAACTCGCGTAATAATCTTCCGGGCAATCCCCCCATCAGCAAGAGCGGCAGGAATACCGCCACCAGGGAGAGGCTCATGGAGAGCACCGTAAAGCCAACTTCACGCGTTCCCTGAAGCGCCGCCTGCAAGGGCTTCATGCCGGCTTCAAGATGGCGGGAGATATTTTCCAGCACCACAATGGCGTCATCGACGACAAAACCGGTGGCGATAGTCAGCGCCATCAGCGACAGGTTGTTCAGGCTAAAACCGCACAGGTACATTGCGGCGAAGGTGCCAATCAGCGACACGGGAACCGCAACGGCAGGAATCAACGTTGCGCGCCCGGAGCGCAGGAATAAAAAGACCACCAGAATGACCAGCGCGACGGAAATAACCAGCGTCTGCTCCACTTCCTCCAGCGAGGCGCGAATCGTCGGGGAACGATCCTGAGCGATTTGCAGGTCAATTGAGGCGGGAATCAGCGTTTGTAATTCCGGGAGCTTCTCGCGAATGCTGTCTACCGTCTGGATGATATTGGCTTCCGGCAGCTTGCGAATCATCAGCAAAATCGCCGGTTTGGCGTTGGTCATCCCGGCGTTACGCACATCCTGTACCGAGTCAGTTACCGTGGCGACATCGCCCAGACGCACGGCGGCGCCGTTGTTGTAGTGGATAATCAACGGCTGGTATTCCGTCGCCGTTTTCAGTTCATCATTTGTCTGAACCTGCCAGCGATGAGTCTTGTCGTCGATCGCGCCCTGCGGCTTACGCACGTTGGCATTGCTGATGGCGCTGCGCACGTCATCCAGCGATACGCCCTGATTAAACAACGCCTGCGGGTTAAGCCCCACGCGCACGGCGGGCAGCGAACTGCCGCCGACATCCACATCGCCGACGCCGTCAATTTGCGCGATTGTCTGCGCCAGTTGCGTTGAGGCGAAGTCATACAGCTCTCCCTGCGACCAGGTGTCCGATGTGAGCGTCAGAATCATAATCGGCGCGTCGGACGGGTTGGCTTTACGGTAGGTCGGGCGGCTGGGCATCCCGCTGGGCAGCAGACTCTGTGCGGCATTAATTGCCGCCTGCACGTCACGCGCCGCGCCGTTGATATCGCGGTCAAAGTTAAACTGAAGAATAATTCGCGTGCTGCCCAGCGAGCTGCTGGAGGTCATCTCACTGACCCCCGCGATGCGTCCGAGCGAACGCTCCAGCGGCGTGGCGACCGACGACGCCATGGTTTCCGGCGAAGCGCCCGGAAGCGATGCGCTCACCATAATGACCGGAAAATCCACCTGCGGCAGCGGGGCGACCGGCAATAACCGGAAACCCAGCACGCCGCAGAGCGTAATGGCGATGGAGATTAAAATGGTCGCCACCGGGCGGTAAATGAAAAGGGCGAAAAATTTCATTTACGCCTCCTCTTCCTGGCGGGGGAAGCGGCTTTTCACATACAGCGACAGGCGGTCAAACAGCAGATAGATGACGGGCGTGGTGAACAGGGTTAAGACCTGGCTGACCAGCAGGCCGCCTACCATGCCAATCCCTAACGGGCGGCGTAATTCCGCGCCTGTGCCGGTACTTAACATCAATGGCAGCGCGCCTAACAGCGCCGCCAGCGTGGTCATCAGAATCGGGCGAAAACGCAGCAGACAGGCCTGGAAAATCGCATCACGCGGCGCCATTCCCTGCTCGCGCTCGGCGGCCAGGGCGAAGTCGATCATCATGATGGCGTTCTTCTTCACAATACCGATCAACAAAATGATCCCGATGATGGCAATCACGTCCAGTTCACTACCGGCAATCATGAGCGCCAGCAGCGCCCCGACGCCTGCCGTCGGCAGGGTGGAGAGGATCGTGATTGGGTGGATAAAGCTTTCGTACAGCACGCCAAGCACGATATACATCGCCACCACTGCCGCCACGATCAGCCAGACGGTGCTGCCGAGCGCGGCCTGGAAGGCCAGCGTGCTGCCCTGGAACTGGGTGGTGATATCGACTGGCAGGTTGACCGTTTTCTCCGTGTCCAGAATGGCCTGTACCGCATCGCCGAGCGAATAATTATCCGGTACGTTAAACGAGAAGGTCGTTACCGGGAACTGATCCAGGTGATTAATGGAAAGCGGCGCGAAACGCTGCTCGATTTTGGCGATGGCGCTAAGCGGCACAATCCCGCCGTCGCTGCTGGTCAGACGGATGGTGTCTATTGCCGCCAGCCCTGGCGTGGTGTCGGTGTTATGTTCCAGCACGACGCGATATTGATTCGCCTGGGTGTAGATGGTCGAAATCAGGCGCTGGGCCAAAGGCGTTATACAGGGCGTTATCGACATCCGCCATGCTGATGCCAAGACGGCTGGCGCTGTCGCGGTCAACGTTCACATACGCCACCAGACCTTTGTCCTGCCAGTCGCTGCTGACGTCAGAAAGCTGCGGAAGCTGCTGGAGTTTTTCCATCAGCTGCGGCACCCAGGTGCTGAGCGCGTCCAGTGAGGTGGCCTGTAGCGTAAACTGGTACTGCGTGCGGCTCACCTGAGTATCAATGGTGAGATCCTGCGTTGGCTGGAGGTAGAGATCGACGCCGGGCACTTTCGCCACGGCGTGTTGCAGGCGGGCGATGACTTTCTGCACCCGATCGTCACGTTCATTCAGCGGCTTAAGGTTAATTTGCAGACGCGCGCTGTTCAGCGCCGGGTTGGTGCCATCAACGCCGACAAAGGCGGTCAGGCTTTCCACCGCCGGGTCTTTTAAAATCACATCAGACACCTGGCGCTGGCGCTGGGCCATACTGGCGAACGAGCTGGATTGTGGAGCCTGCAATGTGCCCTGAATAATGCCGTTATCCTGCACCGGGAAGAACCCTTTCGGGATAAAGACCCACAGCATGATGCTGAGAAGCAGGGTGCCAAGCGCCACGCTCCAGCGTCAGCCACGGATGGTTGAGCACTTTTGCCAGCCACTGACCGTATTTCTCAATGACGCGATCAAACATTTTTTCCGCCGCGCGGGAGAAACGGTTTTGCTTGCGCAGCGACGCCTGGCTGAGCATCCGGGCGCACATCATGGGCGTCAGGGTCAGCGACACGACGGCGGAGATCAGGATCGCTACCGCCAGCGTGACCGCAAATTCGCGGAACAAACGCCCGACGATATCGCCCATAAATAACAGCGGGATCAGTACCGCAATCAGCGAGAAGGTTAATGAAATAATGGTAAAGCCGATTTCGCCAGCGCCTTTGAGCGCCGCCGCCAGCGGTTTTTCCCCTTTCTCGATGTAACGCGAAATGTTCTCAATCACCACAATCGCGTCGTCCACGACGAAGCCGGTGGCGATGGTCAGCGCCATTAGCGTCAGGTTATTGATCGAGAAATCGAGAAAGACCATTACCGCAAAAGTGCCGATCAGCGATAACGGCACGGCGACGCCCGGAATGATTGTGGCGGGGACATTACGCAGGAACAGGTAGATGATCATCACCACCAGCGCAATCGCCAGCATCAGTTCGAACTGGGTGTCGGTAACGGAAGCGCGAATGTTGGTGGTGCGATCCGACAGCACGGTGACATTGACCGATTTTGGCAGGCTTTCCGTAAGCTGCGGCAGCATCTGACGAATGCTGTCCGCCGTGGAGATAATGTTGGCGCCAGGCTGGCGCTGCACATTCATCACAATGGCCTGTTCTTTATTGGCCCACGCGCCGAGCCAGCTGTTTTCCGCGCCTTGTTCGACCGTTGCCACATCGCCCAGACGTACCGGCGCGCCGTTCTGCCAGGCGATGATTAACTGGCGATACTCATCGACAGACTGCATCTGATCGTTAGCAGAGAGCGTGACCGCGCGAGTTGGGCCATCAAGGCTCCCTTTCGCCGAGTTGACGTTAGCGCTGGTGATGGCGGCGCGAACCGTTTCGCTGGTAAGCCCCAGCGCGGCAATCGCCTGCGCATTCAGCTTCACACGCACGGCCGGGCGTTGGCCGCCGGACAGCGTGACCAGCCCTACGCCGGAAACCTGGGAAATTTTCTGCGCCACCCGGGTTTCCACCATATCTTCCACCTGCGTCATGGGCATAGCGGTTGAGGTGACGGCCAGCGTCATGATCGGTGGATCTGCCGGGTTAACTTTGCTGTATACCGGCGGGTTAGGCAGATCGCTCGGCAGCAGGTTTGTGGCCGCGTTAATGGCGGCCTGTACTTCCTGCTCGGCGACATCCAGCGGCAGAGTCAGCTGGAACTGCAACGTTACAACCGATGCGCCGCCGGAACTTTGCGACGACATCTGTTTCAGGCCGGACATTTGCCCGAACTGGCGTTCAAGCGGCGCGGTGACGGCAGAGGTCATCACATCCGGGCTGGCGCCGGGGTAGAGCGTTACCACCTGAATGGTGGGGTAGTCCACCTCCGGCAACGCGGCGACGGGCAGGAAGCGGTAACCGATAATCCCGGCGAGTAAAATCGCCACCATCAGCAGCGTGGTCGCGACAGGGCGCATAATAAACAGGCGCGACGGGCCGCCTGTGCTGCTCGGAGGTAACACCTGCATCAGGAGCGCACTCCTTTCTTACCGTATTCCCGATTCGTGGCTTTATCTTCTTTCGCCGCAGGCGCTTGCGCTTCCACCACTTCGACTTTCGCCCCATCCGTCAGACGATCGATCCCGTCCGTCACTACGCGATCGCCTGCCGACAGCCCGGCGCTGATTACCACTTTCTGACTGTCCTGAATACCCGGTTTAACCAGATGCTTGCTGACTTTGTTCTCATCGTTTAGTACCCAGACAAAGTGGCCTTCGTTACCCATTTGCACGGCCGCTGTCGGTATCACCACCGCGTTTTGCTGCGTATCGACCAGCATGCGGGCGTTAACAAACTGGTTAGGGAACAGCGCGTCATCCTGGTTGTTAAAACGGGCTTTGATTTTGATGGTGCCGGTCGTGGCGTCGATTTGGTTGTCCAGGCTGAGCAGTACGCCGTCGCTTAATTTCTGTGAGTTAGTGCGATCCCAGGCTTCAACGGTCAATGTTTTACCCGTTTTTTGCGCCTGTACGACGGTGGCGATATCGCTTTCCGGCAAGGTAAAAATAAGATCGATTGGGTGTGTCTGGGTGATAACGACAATGCCTGTGGTATCGCCGCTGGAAATTTGATTACCGACATCCACCTGTTTTAACCCACGCGACCCTCTACCGGTGCGGTGATGCGGCTCCAGTCAAGCTGCAACTGCGCGCTGGCGACGCTGGCTTCATCGGCCTTAATGGTGCCTTCTGTTTCGCTGACCAGCGCCTGTTGCGCGTCCAGCTCTTGGCGGGAGACAAGGTTGGTTTTCACCAGCTGTTGATAGCGTGCTAAATCGCGACGGGCATTCGCCAGCGTGGCTTTGTCTTTCGCGAGCTGCCCCTGCGCTTGCGCTAAGGCGACTTTAAACTGGCTGGGATCGATTTCCGCCAGCAGATCACCCGCTTTGACCTGTTGTCCTTCCTGGAAGTGCAGCGCCATCAGTTGACCATCCACGCGGCTGCGTACCGTGACGGTATTGGCGGCAGCGATCGTGCCCAGCCCGGTCAGATAGCGTGGTACGGCTTGTTCCGTTGCGGTGGCCGCCTGAACCGGCGCCAGCGGGCCGGAACGCATGCCGCGACGTCCTGCGCCAGCCTGACGTTGCGCATGTTCGTTAGCGCCCGGCGCATTCCCCTGGGTTTCGCTGCGACTATGCCAGAACCCGTACACGGCAATGGCCGCCACAACGACCACGATTGCTATCACCCAGCGGGATTTTTTACTGCCTTTCATCGTTATAAGTTTCTCATCCTGAAACGTTTCGCGGAATGATACTAGTTTAGTCATCCATAACGGGAGAAAAATGGAGGAATTATGAAACACTGTCTGGATTCGTCTGAATGACGTCGGCCTTTGCGAGGCGGTTAACGAAATACGACGTCCGCCCATCGCGCAAGACCGGCGGTGACGGAACCGAAGTCATCGCCGCCAGCAATCGGAATGCCCGGCAACTGCTCCGCCAACGCGTTTTTGATCAGCGGTGAGCGTGCGCTGCCGCCGGTCAGATAGATGACATCCGGTTTTTCCTGCGCATTGTCCAGCGCCAGTTGTACCTGCTCCAGTATACGCGCCAGCGGCTGGCTCAGCGCTGCTTCCAGCCCCTGCTGACTGACAGACGTCGCCAGCTCATCGCTGATAAACGGCAGCGTGGTGAGGATATCGGGCTGCCCGGACAGGGCGATTTTGCTCTCTTCCGCGCTGCGTACCAGACGATAGCTGAGGCGCTGACGCCAGACTTTAAGCAGCAGCGCGACTTTATCCGCATCGCGGGCGTCCCGAACCAGCTCGTTGAGCAGGCGACCGTTGGCGCTGCTGTAGAAATCGCTTTGTGCGGGAACATCATTGATCGCGACAGCGTTCCACCACGGCAGAACCGGCAATGCGATGCCTTTTTCGGTTTCGCCGCCCATGCCCAGCAACGGCATCAGGTGTTTAAACGCCAGCGCGATGTCCAGGTCGTTACCGCCCACGCGACAGCCGCTGTGCCCGAGCAGGCTGGAGGCGCGGTCAGCGCGCTGATGCCACTGCGGCCCCATCAGCAGCAATGAACAGTCGGTCGTCCCGCCGCCAATATCCACCACCAGTACGCGTTTCTCTTCCTGCAACGTGGCTTCATAATCCAGACCCGCCGCAACCGGTTCAAACTGGAAGACGACATCCTGAAAACCGGCGCGTTTTGCCGCGCGCTCCAGAATGCCTTGCGCCTGGCGGTTGGCCTCGTCGCCACCCAGCCCCTGAAAGTTAATTGGTCGACCAATCACCGCCTGCGTGATGCTTTCCGGCAACTGCGTTTGCGCCATATGACGGATGTGCAACATCATCGCGCAAACCAGATCCTCAAACAGCGCAACCTGCTGCGGTTTTAGGCCGTTAGCGCCGAGGAAGGATTTTGGCGATTTAACGAAGTAAACCTCTTCCGGGTCGTCCAATGTAGTGGCTCAGCGAAGCCAGCCCGAACTGCACGCTGCCTGCGCCGACCTCAATATCTTCTTCACGGTTGTAGCGCATTGCGCGCCGCAACAGCGCCTGTGTTTCGTCATCCGTCGCCGGAACCGCGTGATGGCGGTACAGCCACTCGCTGACGGCTTCACGCGTCGGGGCGCAAAGCATTGAGGGGCAACAGCGTGCTGTTATTTTCCATTTTTAGCAGCTGCGGTTGCCCGTCGCGCATGACGGCAACGGAACAGTTTGCCGTGCCGTAGTCAAAACCAATAAACACCTTAATAATCCCCATGCCAGTGAAGAAGGGGCGTGACTTTAACGAAATGTTGTAATCCCGACAACTGGAATATGAAAGCAAGGCGCGGCGTTTGAATAGCGTTTATGCTGAAGGAGAATAAAAACAGGAGTTGCAATGTATATCCTAAGCTGGCAGCCGCCTTATGACTGGTCCTGGATGTTGGGTTTTCTCGCCGCGCGTGCGGTGAGCGGCGTCGAAACGGTTGAGCCCGCGCGTTACGTTCGCAGTCTGGCGACGGGAGAACATCGGGGACTGATCGCCGTTGTACCGGAGCACCAGACGCATACGCTGCGCGTAACCCTGAGCGCGGGCTTGTTGCCCGTCGCCGAAGAATGTCTGGCAAAAATTGAACGCCTGTTCGATCTGCGCTGTAACCCCGATCAGATTGCCGATGCGCTCGGCAGTCTGGGGGCTGCGCGACCGGGATTGCGTCTGCCAGGCTCGGTGGATGCCTTCGAACAGGGCGTAAGGGCGATACTCGGGCAACTGGTCAGCGTGGCGATGGCGGCAAAGCTGACGGCGAAAGTCGCCCGTCGTTATGGCGATGTGCTTGCCGACGCGCCGGAGTATGTCTGTTTCCCCACGCCGCAAACGCTGGCGGCGGCGGACCCATTCGCGCTTAAAGCACTGGGGATGCCGCTTAAACGCGCGGAAGCGCTGATCCATCTGGCGCGTGCGACGCTGGATGGAACGTTAGAGACGTCCGCGCCGCCGGATATTGCGCTGGGGGTGAAAAACCTGCAAACCTTTCCTGGGATTGGGCGCTGGACGGCCAACTACTTCGCGCTGCGCGGCTGGCAGGCGAAAGATATCTTTTTGCCGGATGATTATCTGATTAAACAGCGGTTTTCGGGAATGACGCCCGCCACAAATCCGCCGTTATGCGGGAGCGCTGGAAACCCTGGCGCCTCCTACGCGTTGCTGCATATCTGGTATACGGATGGCTGGCAGCCGTCAGTTGATGGCGAAATAACTGGTGTTCAGTAACAGATCCAGCGGCTGGGTATCGGCAATGACGTCGCCGTAAATCAGATCGATGCCAATACCGGAAAGCGCATCCATGATCAGCGGCATTTGTACCGGGCCGGCAATGGTTCTGACGCCCAGCCGCTGCGCATGGCTCTGAATAATCGATACCAGCATTTCATCCATTAAATTACCGTGAAGGCTGGCGCAGAGTTCGCTATCAAGCAACAGGTAGTCAGCCATGTGGGCGCTTAAGCAATCGAAAAGCGCCAGGTCACGGTTGACCTGGCTGAGAACAATGCGACAGCCCGCCTGACGCAGTATCTGTATCGCGGGTATGGCCTTATCGGACTCTTGCATCAGGACATTTGCCGGGATAACCAGATGCAATAAGCGCGGCGGAAGTGGGCTGCGCTCCAGCTGTTCGAGCAGCTCATCAATGAATGTTGCGCGACTGAGTCCGGCGGCGGAAAGCGGCAGGGCGATGCTCACCCCCTTACTGGCGACGGGTGGATGCGCGTGCTGGAAAAATGTCTGAAACACGCGACGATCGAGAGCGTGGCTGAGTTCGGGATCGGTTAGCCCTGCGCGGAATGCCTGCTCCTCCATGATTTCGCCGTCGCTGGCCCACAGCCGCAGCGAGATCAGCCAAAAACCGCACGTTTCAGGGATGCGCGGCGACGCGACCCCACGGGCGATCATCAATAGAGGGTTATCTTTGATTATGCGCCATTGTTCATCCTGAGACGTGACTTCCCGCTCGCTGTGCGCCTGTTCCTGCTGCGCTTCGTACACGGTGACACGTCCCCGACCGTTGTTTTTAGAGGCATAGCAGGCGATATCCCGCCTGGGACATCACGTCTGCCGCAAGGCGATTGGCGTTATTTGATTAGCGTGATCCCGGCGCTGGCGCCAATGGGGTGTTCACGGTCTTCCCACCGTAAAGCGGTATTCATTAATCGCGTTGACGATCCGCGTAGAAATAAAGCGCGCGCTGTCGATATTGCAATCCGGCAGCAGGAGGCCAAATTCGTCCCCGCCCAGGCGGGCCAGCATTATCGCTGGAACGCAGCATACTGAGCATTAAGGCGGCCAGTTCGCGAAGCAGCGCATCGCCTGCGGCATGCCCGGCGCTGTCGTTAACGGCTTTAAAGCGGTCTAAATCAATAAAGACCAGCGCAATGATGCTGGCGCGTATCGCGTACCGTAAGCAGGATTTCTTTCAGATGGCCTTCAAAACTGACCCGGTTAGCCAGGTGGGTGAGGGCGTCATGAGAGGCGCTGTAGCTGAGCTGGCGCAGCATTTTCCGCGATTCCGTGACGTCCTGAATGACCAGTACGGAGCCGATATTCCCGCCATCCAGCGTACTGAGCGGCGTAATGCTGTAATGAATGTCGTAGCGACCGCCGTTGCGACAGTGAAGCACCACATCCTGCTCAATGGCGGAACGCGACATATCCGCGCTATAGATATTTTCCATCAGCGGGCCGTTATCGCCAAAAGTGATGCGTAATACCGTCAGCAGCGGGACGCCGATCGCATGCTCCTGCTGCCAGCCGCTCATCTTTTCGGCGACAGGGTTCATAAAGGTTACGTTCATGTCGACGTCAATACAGACAACCGCTTCCCCGATGGAGTCCAGCGTAATGTGCAGGCGCTCTTTTTCCTGATACAGCGCCTCGTTAAGCTGCTTGACTTCGGTCATGTCCATGTTGATGCCAAGCAGGCGTTCCACGTCGCCGTCTTTATCCAGCACCCGGTTCGCCAGGGCGCGGATATGCCGGATGCCATCTTTTACGCCAATCCTGAATTCGAGCTTAAAGGGGAGACGTGCCGCCAGAGACTCGCGGATGATCTTTTCCGTCGGCGCGCGGTCTTCCGGCAACAGGCAGTCGTGCCAGAGTTGCCAGGTGGGTTTGATATGCGGCGGAACCTCATACAGCTCAAACATGCGCTTATCCCAACTGATCACGTCAGGCCGCAGTTCCCATTCCCAGATGCCGATACCGCCCGCTTCGTTCGCCAGCGTAATCCGTTCCATCAGGCGCTTGTTTACCCGTTCGGTATGTTTCAGGTCGTTGATATCTTCAATTTGCGCAATGAAATAGAGCGGGGTGTTGTCGCTATGGCGAACCAGTGAAACGGCCAGTAATGCCCAGACCACATCGCCGTCGCGGGTGTAATAGCGTTTCTCCATGGAATAGCTGTTGATATCGCCGCGCACCAGCATATTCAGCTGTTCAAGGTCGTTATGCAGATCCTCAGGCCAGGTGAGCTGTTGAAAGGTGAGGGCGCGCAGTTCATCCTGGCTGTAACCAAGAAACTGACACAATGCCTTGTTGGCCTGTAGCCATTGGCCTTCGGTGCCCACTAACGCCATGCCGATCGCGGAATATTCCATCGCGTTACGAAAGCGTAATTCGCTTTCCGTGATATTTTTTTGTTCCGCCCGAAACGCGTACATCACCATTGTCATGATGTTGACGGGCAGCAGGATCATTAAAAGCGGCAGCCAGGGAACATTCATCATGGCGTATGTTTTGGGCGTTGACAGCAGCGCCGGGTCGGATGCCAGCATCAGTGACGTCATCATGACGGTGGCGAGGAAGATCAGAAACGCTTCCATACGCGGCAGACGTATCGCGCTCCACATCAGCAGAACGATAATGCAGGTGAAAGGCCACGGGACGTACAGCATAGAGAGCCAGCTTAGCCCCAGCGTTATCGTCAGCGTAAGCAGCGTTTCAAGCAGTAAGCGGGGATCGCGATGGCGAAGCAGGTAGCGCGGTTTAAACAGCAAGCCTAATGGCACCAGCGCCAGCGCGCCGATAGACTCGGACAGAATCCAAATCAAAAATGTTTTTACTGGCGTCCCTTCGGGCATCAGCAGCCAGAGCAGCGCGCCTCCCAGTAACGGTGGAATCACCGCGCTGCCCGTCGCCAGACGGAGCCAGTCATTCAGATTTTGTAAGGGGTTATACCAGGGCAGTAGCTTACGTAACAGGATTGCGCCGACCACCGCTTCAATAATATTGATCGCCGTCCAGCCAAAATTCAGCGAACCGGCAGGAGAAAAAACGAGTGACGCGCTTATGCTGCCGAGGGAACAGACCAGTGCGATCCCCGGCCACATCCGTCCTGCGTGCGATAAAAACCGACCATCATGATTGACGTCGGGAACCACAGCGGCGCCAGCGGCGTATCGAAACGCGACAGTTCCAGCGAGAAGAGTGTAAAGATAAAGGTGAGCAGACCTAAACTGACGAGACGCAGTAGAGGGTGAGGCAAGGTAACTAAAACATGTTGGGTTTGTTTACTCATTACCACGTTATCCGAATAGCCCTTGCCGTCGCGGAGGGCCCGGACGCGTCAGTTTTCATTCAGGATCATGCTAGTACAAACAATTTACGATTTATACGTCAGCGGCTCATAATTTGACATCTCCGGGGGATTAATTCCGGCATAAACGAATAAATCCGGCAGCTGCTTTAAAAATAAGCATTTTAATTTGCGACAAGGAGAGATGGACGGCAATTTAGCGTTCTGTTATCTCGACTGGTATCGTGCCGCTGAAATCCCTATAATTGCCGCGTTTGACGCTTCGGCGTCGCCCTCCCTAACATCCAGGTTAATCAGGTCGCTAAATTTATGACTGTTCAGTCTCATCAGTGCGTCATTATCGGTATTGCTGGCGCATCGGCTTCCGGCAAGAGTCTTATTGCCAGTACCCTTTATCGCGAATTGCGTGAACAAGTGGGTGATGAACATATCGGTGTTATTCCCGAAGACAGCTATTACAAAGATCAAAGCCATCTGTCGATGGAAGAGCGTGTAAAAACCAACTACGACCATCCTAATGCGATGGATCACAGTTTGCTGTTCCAGCATCTGCAAGCGCTCAAGCGCGGTTCGGCGATTGAATTGCCCGTATACAGCTATGTTGAACATACCCGCATGCAGGAAACCGTTCGCGTCGAGCCCAAAAAAGTCATTATTCTCGAAGGGATTTTGCTGCTGACGGACGCGCGTTTGCGTGAAGAGATGAACTTCTCCATTTTTGTCGATACCCCGCTGGACATCTGCCCTGATGCGCCGTATTAAGCGCGACGTCAACGAGCGTGGGCGTTCAATGGATTCGGTGATGGCGCAGTACCAGAAAACCGTACGCCCGATGTTCCTGCAATTTATTGAACCTTCCAAGCAATACGCCGATATTATCGTACCGCGCGGCGGTAAGAACCGCATCGCGATTGATATTCTGAAAGCGAAAATCAGTCAGTTCTTTGAATAAGCCCAGCGAATTGTGTACCGTTCAGTGATAACCTGGTTCGCCCTTGACGCGTTGAACGTTAAGGGCCTGATGCACGAAAGGAGAAAGTGCCATGCGTTTGTGTGACCGAGATATTGAAGCCTGGCTGGATGAAGGCCGCTTGTCGATCAACCCGCGTCCTCCTGTTGAGCGTATTAATGGCGCGACGGTGGATGTGCGCCTTGGCAATAAATTTCGTACATTTCGTGGCCACACGGCTGCGTTTATTGATTTAAGCGGCCCGAAGGATGAGGTCAGCGCCGCGCTGGATCGCGTGATGAGCGATGAAATCGTGCTGGATGAAGGCGACGCGTTTTATCTTCATCCGGGCGAGCTGGCGCTGGCCGTGACCTTTGAGTCCGTCACGCTGCCGCCGGATCTCGTGGGGTGGCTGGATGGCCGTTCCTCGCTGGCGCGTCTTGGGCTGATGGTGCACGTTACCGCGCACCGTATCGATCCCGGCTGGTCCGGTTGCATCGTTCTGGAGTTCTACAACTCCGGGAAATTACCGCTGGCCCTGCGCCCGGGAATGCTGATTGGCGCCCTGAGCTTTGAGCCGCTCTCCGGCCCTGCCGCACGCCCTTATAACCGTCGCCAGGATGCGAAATACCGCGATCAGCAAGGCGCTGTTGCCAGCCGGATTGACAAAGACTGAGTCTGCTCCACTGAGGATAGCATGAGACGATTTCTGACGACGCTGATGATTCTCCTGGTCGTGATGGTGGCCGGTTTCTCGGCGTTGGTGATGTTGGTGAATCCGAATGATTTCCGCGCGTATATGGTGCAGCAGGTCGCTGCGCGTAGCGGATATCAACTGCAACTGGATGGCCCTCTGCGCTGGCACGTATGGCCTCAACTCAGCATCCTCTCTGGACGGATGGCGTTGACGGCGGAAGGCGCCAGCGAACCCCTGGTTCGGGCCGACAATATGCGCCTGGACGTTGCGCTGTGGCCGCTTCTTAGTCATCAGTTGAAGGTTGAACAGGTGATGCTCAAAGGCGCGGTCATCCAGTTGACGCCGCAGACGGAAGCGGCGCGCCGGGAAGACGCGCCTGTTGCGCCAAAAGACAATACGCTGCGGATGTCCCGGAAGACCGTGGCTGGTCTTTTGATATCAGCAGCTTACGCGTTGCTGACAGCGTGCTGGTGTTCCAGCATGAAGACGACGAGCAAATTACGGTTCGCGATATTCGCCTGCAAATGGAGCAGGATGAACAGCATCGCGGGACGTTTGATTTTTCCGGGCGGGTGAACCGCGATCAGCGCGATCTCTCGCTCTCCTTCAACGGAACGGTCGATGCGTCTGACTATCCGCACAACTTAACGGCCGGTATCGAGCAGCTCAACTGGCAGTTGCAGGGAGCCGATTTACCGAAACAGGGTATTCAGGGCCTGGGGCAATTACAGGCGCAGTGGCAGGAAGGGCAAAAAAGGCTCTCCTTCAGTCAGCTCAGTTTAACCGCCAACGACAGCACCCTGACCGGGCAGGCTCAGGTGACGCTGAGCGATGAGCCGGAATGGGCGATCGATCTGCAATTTGGCAAGCTGAATCTGGATAACCTTCTTCCGCGAAATGACGTGGCAAGCGCATCCAAAAACGTGGCGCAAACGGGGCAGCAGTCGACGCGGCCGCGGCCGGTTATCGCGTCCCGCGTTGATGAACCCGCTTATCAGGGGCTAAAAGGGTTTTCTGCGGCCCTCTTTCTGCGGGCGGATAACGCGCAGTGGCGTGGCATGGCGTTTACCGACGTGTCGGCGAAAAATGACGAATCAGGCCGGTTTGCTGAATATCGTCGAGTTGCAGGGGAAACTCGACGGCGGTGAGATTTCTCTGCCCGGTACGCTGGACGCGAGAGCGGCAAATCCGCGCGCCGTGTTCCAGCCGCGCCTTGAGGATGTGGAAATCGGTACGATTCTGAACGCGTTTGACTATCCCATCGCGCTGACCGGCAAAATGTCGCTGGCGGGCGATTTTTCCGGCGCGGATATTGACGCTCAGGCGTTTCGTCATAGCTGGCAAGGGCAGGCGCATGTTGAAATGCGCGACACGCGTATGGAAGGGATGAACTTCCAGCAACTGGTGCAGCAGGCGGTAACGCGTAGCGGTGGCGATGTGCAGCAATCGCAGCAGAATTTTGATAACGCGACCCGTCTGGATCGCTTTGTCACCGACCTGGCGCTGGATAACGGTAAGCTCACGCTGGGCAGCATGGAAGGGCAGTCTGCAATACTGGCGGTTTCCGGTAATGGCGCGTTGAATCTTGTTGAGCAGACCTGCGACCACGCAGTTTAACGTGCGCGTGCTGGGCGGCTGGACAGGTGAAAGCAAGCTGATTGATTTCCTGAAAGAGACGCCGGTTCCGCTGCGCGTATACGGTAAGTGGCAGGCGCTGAATTACAATCTCCAGGTTGACCAGATTCTGCGTAAGCATTTGCAGGATGAAGCAAAACGTCGTCTGAGCGACTGGGCGGATCGTAATAAAGAGACCCGCAACGGTAAAGACGTGAAGAAGCTGCTGGATAAGCTGTAAGCGAATCTGAATGCCGGCTGTGAAAACAGACAACATTTGTAGGCCGGGTAAGGCGTTTACGCCGCCATCCGGCAACACCCTACGCCTGATGGCGCTGCGCTTATCAGGCCTACAACGACACAACCGTAGGCCGGGTAAGGCGTCAGCCGCCACCCGGCATGCCGTTCTGCCTTACACCTCGTAATCTAACTCGTCATCGCTACGTAACGGAATAATCTGCACTTTCTGTACGCGGTGACTCTCAACCTGCAAGGTTTTCAACAGGTAATCTCCCACCTGAACCTCTTCTCCGGTTTTCGGCACGCGTTGCAGGTATTCCATCAACAACCCCGCGATGGTGTGGTACTCGCGTTTCTCATCCAGCGGCAGCGGAACGTACTGCACCAGATCTTCCAGCGGCATATGGCCGTTGGCGGTCCAGGAGCCGTCCGGGTTTTTCTGAATATCGTGACGGGCGTCTCGATCTCTTCCACTTCGTTCGGCAGATTACCGGCGATGGTTTCCATGACGTCGCTCAGAGGTTACGATCCCTTCAACGGAACCAAACTCATCCACGACAAAAAGCAAAATGCGTGCGGCGTTACGGAACTGCTCCAGCGCCGGAAAGTAGCGGCAGCGTTTCAGGAAACACCAGCGGTTGACGGATCAACGCCCGCAGATCGAGCGGATCGCCGCGCAGCGATTGCTGTAGCAGGTCGATGCACCATGCACCACGCCAAGCAACTCTTCCTGTTCGTCCTCTCCGGTCACTACCAGACGCGTATGCTGGTTTTTTTCCAGCAGGGCGCGAATTTCCTCTTCAGGCGCGTCGAGATCGATGTGCTCAATATCATGGCGCGAGGTCATGATACTGCTGACGGTGCGCTGGTTGAGGTTCAGCACCCGCTCAATCATCTGCCGCTCTTGCGGGTTGAAAATCTGGCTGTCGTCATGATCCGCCAGCATAGCGGAGGTGTCAGCATCCAGCTCGGCATCCTCCTTTTTCCCGCTGAGCAAACGCATCACCGCTTCGGTGGTGCGCTGGCGCAACGTATGGTTGCGCGGATAAGAAGCGACCGACGGTTGAAGATCGCCCAGTTGGTTCAGCGCTTCAATCATCACCGAGAAGCCGATCGCGGCATACAGATAACCTTTCGGAATATGGAAGCCAAACCCTTCCGCCACCCAGGCTGAAGCCCGATCATCAGCAGGAAGCTGAGCAGAGGATCACGATGGTTGGGTGGCTGTTCACCAAACCGGGTCAGGGATTTACTGGCCAGCAGCATCAGGCTGATGGCGATAATCACCGCCGCCATCATCACCGCAAGGTGTTCGACCATCCCCACGGCGGTAATGACCGAGTCGAGGGAGAAGATGGCGTCCAGCACCACACAATTTGCGCCACCCACGCCCCAGAATTTCGCCCCTTTGCGTTGGGTGGGGTTATCGCTGTCTTTCCCCTCCAGCCGCTCGTTGAGCTCCATCGTGGCTTTAAAGAGCAGGAAGAAACCGCCAAACAGCATAATCAGATCCCGGGCGCTGAAGCTCAGGTCGCGTATGCTGAAGAGAGGCTTCGTCAGCGTGACCAGCCACGAGATAGACGCCAGCCAACAGCAGGCGCATGATCATCGCTAACAGCAGCCCGGTAATGCGCGCACGATCGCGCTGCGCAGGCGGCAGTTTTTTCAGCGAGGATGGCAATAAAGACCCAGGTTATCAATGCCGAGGACTAACTCGATGACGATAAGCGTGACGAGTCCGGCCCAGATTGATGGATCGGCAATCCATTCCATAGTGAGAATAATACCTTTCGTTATATGACAGTTGTCACAATTCGATCATGGATAAAGCTGGCGCAAAATGCAATGACATAACGTCATTTCTCTTTCTTTTATATCAGGCTTTTATGCTGAAAACGTGGCGGAAAAATAACCATAAAGTTTCCATATGGTACGGTTTTTTTAATGTGGACATATTTCGGAAATATCGCAGGTTGGGCGTTAAATATAGAATTTGTCAACATCAATAAAATCCTAAAATTATAATTTCGCCACGCTTAATATTAATCTTAAAAAGGGTGGAAGTACAGGCTTGTTACCTTGCCTGCTATTACGTTAACTGCAACAATTCTTGCCAGCATTAATGGTGGGCAACAAAAATATCCTGTCGCCGTCAAGCAGGCCATTACTGAGTAACTTTCTTATTTCCTGTGATGTTTCTCTGTCGCGAAGAAGAGGAAATAAAGAGGATTATAAAAACCTAAATTAATCAGTGTATTGGTAGCTAAAAAGCCAAGGGCGGTAGCGTGTCTGATAACCTGGTGACAAGTCTGAATTATTCTGTCAATAGCCTACGGATGAATCCAAATTTTTTAGGACTGATGCCAGTTAAATTTCTTTTCAATTAACTGCAATGTAAATGTGTACAGGCGAAGTCGCTATTTAAATTGCACGGGGATAATTACTCTGCCAAAGTGATAAATAATCAATGATGAAATCCAAAATGAAATTGATGCCATTATTGGTGTCGGTAACCTTGATAAGTGGTTGCACAGTACTTCCGGGCAGCAATATGTCTACGATGGGTAAAGACGTGATCAAACAGCAAGACGCTGACTTTGATCTCGACCGTATGGTGAATGTCTATCCGTTGACGCCGCGTCTGGTGGAGCAATTACGACCACGTCCAAATGTGGCGCAGCCCAATATGTCACTGGACCAGGAGATCTCAAGCTACCAGTACCGCGTCGGCCCAGGCGATGTTTTGAATGTGACGGTCTGGGATCACCCGGAACTGACCACGCCTGCCGGCAGTACCGTAGCTCCAGTGATACCGGCAACTGGGTTCAACCCGATGGCACCATGTTTTATCCCTTACATCGGCAAAGTGACTGTGGTGGGCAAAACGCTGGGTGAAATTCGCAGTGATATTACCGGGCGCTTAGCGAAGTACATTGCTGACCCGCAGGTGGACGTTAATATCGCCGCTTTCCGCTCGCAGAAGGCGTATGTCTCCGGGCAGGTGAATAAATCCGGCCAGCAGGCGATCACCAACGTGCCGCTCACCGTTCTTGATGCCATCAACGCCGCAGGCGGTCTGACCGAAAACGCCGACTGGCGCAACGTCGTGCTGACGCACAATGGCCAGGAGCAGCGAATTTCTTTGCAGGCGCTGATGCAAAACGGCGATCTCAGCCAGAACCGGTTGCTCTACCCTGGAGACATCCTGTTTGTACCGCGTAATGACGATCTGAAAGTCTTCGTAATGGGTGAAGTGAAGAAACAGAGCACCCTCAAAATGGACTTCAGCGGTATGACGCTCACCGAAGCATTGGGTACGGCGGAAGGTATCGACCTGACCACCTCCAATGCCAGCGGCATCTTCGTGATTCGACCGCTGAAAGGCGAGGGCGGACGCAATGGCAAGATCGCCAATATTTATCAGCTTGATATGTCTGATGCCACCTCTCTGGTGATGGCGACGGAGTTCCGACTGCAACCTTACGATGTGGTGTACGTCACGACCGCACCGGTTGCGCGCTGGAACCGTCTGATCAATCAGTTGCTGCCGACCATCAGCGGTGTCCGTTATATGACGGATACGGCCAGCGACATTCATAACTGGTAAACGTCATGTTTAACAAAATCTTAGTTGTTTGCGTGGGGAACATTTGCCGTTCCCCGACGGCAGAGCGCTTGCTGAAAAGTTATCACCCGTCGTTAACGGTGGAGTCCGCCGGGCTGGGCGCGCTGGTGGGAAGGGGCGCCGACCGGTCGGCGGTCAGCGTGGCGGCGGCGCATAACCTCTCTCTTGAAGGTCATTGCGCCCGCCAGATCTCCGGGCGTATGTGCCGGGATTATGACCTGATTCTGGCGATGGAAAAACGCCATATCGCCAGACTGTGCGAGATGGCGCCAGAGATGCGCGGGAAAGTGATGTTGTTCGGCCACTGGGACAGCGAGCGTGAAATACCCGATCCGTATCGCAAAAGTCGCGAGGCGTTTGAAGCGGTGTACACATTACTTGAAAGGTCTGCTCGCCAATGGGCGCAGGCATTGAACGCAGAGCAGGTATAACAATGACAGAAAAAGTAAAACAGCTTGCCGCTCCGGTAACGGGCAGTGATGAAATCGATATCGGGTCGCCTGGTGGGAACCGTCATTGAAGCGCGCTGGTGGGTGCTTGGCATTACGGCGGTATTTGCGCTGTGCGCCGTGATTTACACGCTATTCGCCACGCCGATTTACAGCGCCGACGCGCTGGTGCAAATCGAGCAAAATACCGGTAACTCGCTGGTGCAGGATATTGGCTCTGCGCTGGCCAATAAACCGCCGGCATCAGAAGCGGAAATTCAGCTGATTCAGTCGCGTCTGGTTCTGGGGAAAACCGTTGACGATCTCGACCTGGATATCTCCGTCACCAAAAACACCTTCCCGCTGTTTGGTGAGGGCTGGGAGCGCCTGATGGGGCGGCAGAATGAGACGGTGAAAGTGACAACGTTCACCCGTCCAAAAGAGATGGGCGAGCAGGTTTTCACGCTTAACGTGCTGAGTGACAAAACCTACGAACTGACCAGCGATGGCGGCTTTAGCGCTCGCGGTCAGGCCGGGCAACTGCTGAGTAAAGACGGCGTGACGATGATGGTGAGCGCTATCCATGCCCGCCCGGACAGTGAATTTACCGTCACTAAATTCTCCACGCTTGGGATGATCAACAATCTGCAAAACAACCTGACCGTGACGGAAAACGGCAAAGATACCGGCGTATTGAGCCTGGCCTTCACCGGTGAAGACAAGGATCAGATCCGCGATATTCTCAACAGCATCACCCGCAACTATCTCGAACAGAACGTTGAGCGGAAATCTGCGGAAGCGGCGAAAAGCCTGGCGTTCCTGGCGAAACAGTTGCCGGAAGTGCGCAGTCGCCTGGACGTCGCGGAAAACAAACTCAACGCCTTCCGTCAGGATAAAGACTCCGTGGACTTACCGCTGGAGGCCAAGGCGGTGCTGGATTCGATGGTGAATATCGACGCCCAGCTTAACGAACTGACCTTCAAAGAGGCGGAAATCTCCAAGCTGTTTACTAAAGCGCATCCGGCTTACCGTACGCTGCTGGAAAAACGTAAAGCGCTGGAAGATGAAAAAGCCAAACTGAACGGGCGGGTGACGGCCATGCCGAAAACGCAGCAGGAAATTGTGCGTCTGACGCGCGACGTCGAATCCGGCCAGCAGGTTTATATGCAACTGCTGAACAAGCAGCAGGAGCTGAAGATCACCGAGGCCAGCACCGTCGGGGATGTACGTATTGTTGACCCGGCGATTGCCCAGCCGGGCGTGCTGAAGCCGAAAAAAGCGCTGATTATTCTTGGCAGCATTATTCTTGGCCTGATGCTCTCTATCGTCGGCGTGCTGCTGCGTTCGCTGTTTAACCGTGGGATTGAAAGTCCGCAGGTGCTCGAAGAACACGGCATCAGCGTCTATGCCAGCATTCCGCTGTCGGAGTGGCAGAAAGCGCGCGATAACGTCAAAACGATTAAGGGTGTTAAGCGCTACAAACAGAGCCAGTTGCTGGCGGTGGGGAATCCAACCGATCTGGCGATTGAGGCGGTGCGTAGCCTGCGTACCAGCCTGCATTTCGCCATGATGCAGGCGCAAAACAATGTGCTGATGTTGACTGGGGTCAGCCCGTCTATCGGCAAAACCTTTGTCTGCGCCAACCTGGCGGCGGTCATCAGCCAGACCAACAAACGCGTGCTGCTGATCGACTGCGATATGCGTAAAGGCTATACCCACGAGCTGCTGGGCACCAACAACGTGAATGGTTTGTCCGACATTCTGGTGGGCAAAGGGGATATCGCCTCCTGCGCCAAAACCCACCCTCCATCCCGCATTTCGATCTGGTGCCGCGCGGACAGGTGCCGCCTAACCCGTCGGAACTGCTGATGAGCGAGCGCTTTGGCGAACTGATTGCCTGGGGCCAGCGCGCACTATGACCTGGTCTTAATCGATACGCCGCCGATTCTGGCGGTGACCGATGCGGCAATCGTCGGACGGCATGTCGGCACTACGCTGATGGTGGCGCGTTACGCCGTTAACACATTAAAAGAGGTGGAAACCAGCCTGAGCCGCTTTGAGCAGAACGGCATTCCGGTAAAAGGCGTAATCCTCAACTCCATCTTCCGACGGGCGACCGGTTATCAGGATTACGGTTACTACGAGTACGAATACAAGTCGGATTCAAAATAATAAGTCGCCTGATGACGCTGCGCTTATCAGGCCTACAGGGCCGACAAAATTGCTGGTAACTGTAGGCCGGATAAGGTGTTTACGCCGCCATCCGACACTATCCCGGGGAATGAGAATGACAATAGACAACCCACTGATTTCGATCTACATGCCAACCTGGAATCGGCAGCAACTGGCGATTCGCGCGATTAAATCGGTGCTGCGCCAGGACTATACCCACTGGGAAATGATCATTGTGGGATGACTGCTCCCTCATCGTATGAGCAGTTGCAGCAGTTTGTTGAAGGGTTAAACGACCCGCGCGTGCGCTACACCCACCAATGCGATCAATTCCGGCGCCTGCGCGGTGCGTAATCAGGCCATTATGCAGGCGAAAGGGCAGTACATCACCCGGGATCGATGATGATGATGAATGGACGCCGAACCGTCTGAGCGTGTTCCTTGAACATAAGCATCAGCTGGTAACGCACGCGTTTTTATATGCCAATGACTATGTCTGTGAAGGCGAGGTTTACTCGCCAGCCGGCCAGTCTGCCGCTGTACCCGAAGTCGCCGTACTCACGCCGTCTTTTTTATAAACGCAATATCATTGGCAATCAGGTCTTTACCTGGGCCTGGCGTTTTAAAGAGTGCCTGTTTGATACCGAACTGAAAGCCGCGCAGGACTACGATATTTTCCTGCGTATGGTGGTTGAGTACGGCGAACCGTGGAAAGTGGAAGAGGCGACGCAGATTCTGCACATCAATCACGGTGAAATGCAGATCACCTCCTCGCCGAAAAAATTCTCCGGCTACTTTCATTTCTACCGCAAGCATAAAGACAAATTCGACCGCGCCAGCAAAAAGTATCAGCTGTTTACGCTGTACCAGATCCGCAATAAGCGAATGACCTGGCGCACGTTGCTGACGCTGTTTTCTGTGCGTAACGGCAAACGCCTGGCTGACGGACTGCGGGGGCGTTAAGGATGCTGGAGGATCTACGCGCAAAACAGCTGGAGTCTGCGCCCGTGCTGCATGGTGCTGGCCTAACCGCGTCGCCCATTTTTGTTCCGTCTGGCGCAAAAAAAATGTGCTGAATAACCTGTGGGCCGCGCCGGTGCTGGTGCTGTACCGTCTGATGACCGAATGCCTGTTTGGTTACGAAATTCAGGCCGCCGCAACCATCGGCCGACGTTTCACCATCCATCACGGTTATGCTGTCGTGATCAATAAGCATGTCGTCGCGGGCGACGACTTCACCGTGCGTCATGGCGTCACCATCGGCAACCGGGGGCGGCGACAGCCTGGCGTGCCCGGTCATTGGTAACGGCGTTGAGCTGGGCGCTAACGTCATTTTGCTGGGGGATATCACCATCGGCAATAACGTGACTATCGGGGCGGGCAGCGTGGTGCTCGACACGGTTCCCGATAACGCGCTGGTAGTGGGAGAGAAGGCGCGAGTGAAGGTAATTAAATGAATATTCTGCAATTTAATGTTCGACTGGCGGAAGGCGGCGCGGCGGGCGTGGCATTAGACCTGCACCTGCGCGCGCTACAAAAAGGCCTGACCTCGCACTTTGTCTATGGCTATGGCAAAGGCGGGAAGAAAAGCGTCAGCCACAGCAACTATCCGCATGTGATTAAACAGACGCCGCGTCTGACATCGGTCGCCAATATCGCGCTGTTTCGTCTGTTTAACCGCGACCTCTTTGGCAATCTCGATAACCTGTACCGCAAAGTGACCCGGACACCCGGCCCGCTGGTGCTGCATTTTCATGTGCTGCACAGCTACTGGCTGAATCTGGCGGAGGTTGTCGCTTTCTGCGAGAAGGTGAAAAACCATAAGCCGGACGTGAGGCTGGTCTGGACGCTGCACGATCACTGGAGCGTGACCGGACGCTGTGCCTTTACTGACGGCTGTGAAGGCTGGAAAAGCGGCTGTCAGAAATGCCCGACGCTGACCAATTATCCGCCGGTAAAAGTGGACAGAGCGCACCAGCTGGTGGTGGGCAAGCGGCAGCTGTTTCAGCAGATGCTCTCGCTGGGCTGTCAGTTTATCTCGCCCAGCCAGCATGTGGCGGAGGCGTTTAACAGCCTGTACGGGGCAGGGCGTTGTCGCATTATCAACAATGGCATTGATGTGGCGACCGAAGCGATTCTGTCCGAACTGTCGCCGGTGAGCGAGCGCCAGGGCAAACCGAAAATTGCCGTGGTGGCGCACGATCTGCGCTATGACGGCAAAACAAACCAGCAGCTGGTGCGCGACATGATGGCGGCAGGCAACAACATTGAGCTGCACACCTTCGGTAAGTTTTCCCCCTTCGACGGTGAGAACGTGGTGAATCACGGCTTTGAAACCGATAAACGCAAGCTGATGAGCGCCCTTAACCAGATGGATGCGCTGGTGTTCAGCTCCCGGGTCGATAATTACCCGCTGATTTTGTGTGAAGCGTTATCTATCGGCGTGCCGGTGATCGCCACGCACAGCGACGCGGCGCAGGAGGTGCTGGCAAAATCGGGCGGGCGAACGTTCAGTGAAGACGAGGTGCTGAACCTGGTGCAGATGAGCAAATCCGACATTGCCCAGGCCGTATTTGGCGCCTCGCTGGAGGCCTTTTGCGAGCGTAGCCGCACCGCATACAGCGGACAACAGATGCTGGAGGAGTATGTCTCGTTCTATCAGAATCTGTAGTTACCTGCTACTGCCGCTGATCTACCTGCTGGTCAACGTCAAAATTGCCCAACTGGGCGAAAGCTTCCCCATCACCATCGTCACCTTTCTACCCGTTTTGCTGTTGTTGTTCATTGAGCGCATCAGCATTAAAAAATTGATGATTGCGCTGGGCGTGGGGGCGGGGCTGACGGCGTTTAACTACCTGTTCGGTCAGTCGCTGGATGCCAGCAAATATGTCACCTCGACGATGCTGTTTGTTTACATCGTCATCATTATCGGCATGGTGTGGAGTATTCGCTTTAAAACCGTTTCCCCGCATAACTACCGCAAGATATTACGTTTTTTCTATATGGTGGTGGCGTTTGTGGTGGCGCTGGCGGCAGTTGAGATGGCGCAGATCATTCTCACCGGCGGCAGCAGCTTAATGGAAGGAATTTCGAAATATCTTATTTACAGTAATAGCTATGTGCTGAATTTTATTAAATTTGGCGGTAAGCGAACCACTGCGCTCTATTTTGAACCGGCGTTTTTTGCTCTGGCGTTAATCTCAATTTGGCTCAGCATCAAACAGTTTGGTATCAAAACCCCTAAGACCGATGCTATGATTCTGGCAGGGATAATATTATCAGGATCATTTTCAGGGTAATGACCTTTATCCTGTTTTACTTACTGGAGTGGGCATTTCAGTATCTGAATAAGGATGCGATAAGGAAAAAATTGCCACTGGCGATTATTTCGTTGGGCGTGTTTTTAGTCGGTGTGGTTTTTGCGTTTCCTTATATCGCTGAACGTCTTGGAGATTTAGGAACGGAAGGCTCATCATCGTATTATCGTATCGTTGGGCCATTAGTGATGGTCGGTTATTCGTTGACCCATATTGATGGCGTAGTCAGATTTGGCTCACTTTATGAATATGTCGCATCATTCGGAATTTTTAACGGTGCGGATGTCGGGAAAACAATAGACAATGGCCTGTATCTGCTGATTATTTATTTCTCATGGTTCGCGGTGTTATTGACCGCATGGTACATGTGGAAAATCTTAAAAATGACGCTGAATGCGTTTGGCGATAATCAGAATTTTCGGGTGCAGCTTTATCTCTTTACGCCGGTATCGTTGTTTTTTACCGGTTCGATATTTAGCCCGGAATATGCATTTTTAATCGTTTGTCCTTTTATTTTGCGCAAAGCGCTAAATATTACGAATTCATGACGAGGTGGTTTTATGTTACTTAGCGTCGTTACTGTCGCCTTTCGTAATTACGACGGCGTGGTAAACACCTGGCGCTCGCTGCGCAACCTGGCGCGCGATCCCAGCCTGACCTTTGAATGGATTGTCGTGGACGGCGGTTCGGATGACGGCACCGCCCAGTTTCTGGAAAAACTCAACGGTGAGTTTAACTTACGCTTCGTAAGTGAAAAAGATCGCGGTATTTACGACGCGATGAACAAAGGCATTGCGATGGCGCAAGGGCGCTATACTCTTTTCCTCAATTCCGGCGATGTGTTTCATGAAGATGTCACCGATTTTGTCCGTCAACTGGGGCGAAAAAATGATGACGCGATGTACATTGGCGACGCGTTACTGGATTTTGGTGAAGGAAATAAAACCCGACGAAGCGCCAAACATGGCTGGTATATCTACCACAGCTTACCCGCCAGCCATCAGGCTATTTTCTTCCCGACCGCAGGGCTGAAAAAACATCCATACGATCTGCAATATAAGGTGTCATCTGATTACGCGCTGGCGGCCAGTCTTTATAAATCAGGCTATCCTTTCCGTCGAATCAAAGGGTTGGTGTCTGAATTTTCTATGGGCGGCGTGTCAACCTCAAATAATCTGGAATTATGCCGGGATGCAAAAAATGTGCAGCGTAAAATATTACGCGTCCCCGGATTCTGGGCGGAATTATCTTATTTACTACGTCTGAAAACGACAGGCAAAGCAAAAGCCTTATATAACAAAGCCTGAATATAAGGAAAAATGATGCAGGATTTAAGCGGCTTCTCGGTGCCGAAAGGGTTCCGGGGCGGCAATGCAATAAAAGTGCAATTATGGTGGGCGGTGCAGGCGACGTTATTTAGCTGGTCGCCGCAGGTGATGTATCGCTGGCGCGCATTTTTATTACGGATGTTTGGCGCAAAAATAGGAAAAAACGCCAGTCATCCGACCTTCTGTAAAAATTACGTATCCGTGGAAATTGACGTTAGGTGATTACGCCCTGGGTCGGCCGATGACGCCGTTTTATATACGCTGGGTGACATTACGATTGGCGCACACTCTGTTATTTCGCAGAAAAGCTATTTATGTACCGGCAGTCCATGATTATGCCAGCGCCCATTTTGATATTAACGCCACGCCAATTGTGATTGGCGAAAAATGCTGGCTGGCGACGGATGTCTTTGTCGCTCCCGGCGTAACGATAGGCGACGGCACCGTCGTTGGTGCGCGAAGCAGTGTTTTTAAATCGCTACCGGCAAACACAATCTGCCGTGGCAATCCCGCAGTGGTAACGCGCGGAGCGCGTTGAGAAAGTTACTCCCTAACGGGACTATTTGAGGAAAATAAAATGTCAAAAGTCGCTCTCATTACTGGCGTAACCGGGCAGGATGGTTCTTACCTGGCGGAACTTCTGCTGGAGAAAGGTTACGAGGTTCATGGTATCAAGCGTCGCGCGTCTTCGTTCAATACCGAACGCGTGGATCATATCTATCAGGACCCACATGCCAGCAACCCGAAATTCCACCTGCACTACGGGTGATCTGACCGATTCATCCAACCTGACCCGCATTTTGCAGGGAAGTGCAGCCGGATGAAGTCTACAACCTGGGGGCAATGAGCCACGTTGCGGTTTCGTTTGAGTCCCCGGAATACACCGCCGACGTGGATGCGCTGGGTACGCTGCGTCTGCTGGAGGCGATCCGCTTCCTGGGCCTGGAAAAGAAAACCCGTTTCTATCAGGCTTCCACCTCTGAGCTGTACGGTCTGGTGCAGGAAATTCCACAAAAAGAGACCACGCCGTTCTATCCGCGCTCTCCGTATGCCGTCGCCAAACTGTACGCCTACTGGATCACCGTTAACTACCGCGAATCCTACGGCATCTACGCCTGTAACGGCATTCTGTTCAACCATGAATCTCCACGTCGTGGCGAAACCTTCGTGACCCGCAAAATCACCCGCGCGATTGCCAATATCGCTCAGGGGCTGGAGTCCTGCCTGTTCCTCGGCAACATGGATTCCCTGCGTGACTGGGGCCATGCCAAAGACTACGTCAAGATGCAGTGGATGATGCTGCAACAAGAGACGCCGGAAGATTTCGTGATCCGCGACCGGCGTGCAGTACTCCGTGCGTCAGTTCGTCGAAATGGCGGCGGCACAGCTGGGGATCAAACTGCGCTTTGAAGGGGAAGGCGTGGAAGAGAAAGGGATTGTCGTTTCTGTCACCGGTCATGACGCGCCGGGCGTGAAGCCGGGTGATGTGATTATCGCCGTTGACCCGCGCTACTTCCGTCCTGCGGAAGTGGAAACCCTGCTGGGCGACCCGTCAAAAGCGCACGAAAAGCTGGGCTGGAAACCGGAGATCACACTCCAGGAGATGGTGTCTGAAATGGTTGCGAAAGACCTGGAAGCGGCGAAGAAACATTCCTTGCTGAAATCTCATGGCTACGAGGTTGCCATCGCGCTGGAGTCCTGAGGATGATGAAACAACGTATTTTTGTGGCGGGCCATCGCGGGATGGTGGGTTCCGCCATCGTAAGACAGCTGGCGCAGCGCGAGGATGTGGAGCTGGTGCTCCGCACCCGCGACGAGCTGAATTTGCTGGATAGCCGGGCGGTACAGGCATTCTTCGCTGAAGAACGCATTGACCAGGTTTATCTGGCGGCGGCGAAGGTGGGCGGTATTGTCGCCAACAATACGTACCCGGCCGATTTCATCTACGAGAACATGATGATTGAGAGCAACATCATTCACGCCGCGCATCTGCACAACGTGAACAAGCTGTTGTTCCTCGGTTCCTCCTGTATTTTACCCCAAACTGGCAAAACAGCCGATGGCGGAAAGCGAACTGCTGCAAGGGTCGCTTGAACCAACCAACGAGCCGTATGCCATCGCCAAAATTGCCGGGATCAAACTGTGCGAGTCCTGGAATCGCCAGTTTGACCGCGATTACCGCTCGGTCATGCCGACCAACCTGTACGGGCCGCATGACAACTTCCACCCGAGTAATTCGCACGTCATTCCCGCGCTGCTGCGTCGCTTCCATGAAGCGACCGAGCAGAACGCGCCGGATGTAGTGGTATGGGGCAGCGGGACACCGATGCGCGAGTTTCTGCATGTGGATGATATGGCCGCTGCCAGCATCCATGTGATGGAGCTGGATCGCGAAGTGTGGCAGGAGAACACGCAGCCGATGCTCTCGCACATCAACGTCGGTACTGGTGTGGATTGCACCATTCGGGAGCTGGCGCAAACGATCGCTCAGGTCGTGGGCTACAAAGGGCGGGTGGTGTTTGACGCCACGAAACCGGACGGCGCGCCGCGCAAACTGCTCGACGTAACGCGCCTGCATCAGCTTGGCTGGTATCACGAGGTGTCGCTGGAGGCCGGGCTTGCCAGCACTTACCAGTGGTTCCTTGAGAACCAGCACCGGTTCCGGGGGTAAACATGTTTTTACGTCAGGAAGATTTCGCTACCGTCGTGCGCTCTACGCCGCTGATCTCCATTGATTTGATCGTGGAGAATGAGCGCGGCGAATTTCTGCTGGGCAAGCGCACCAATCGCCCTGCGCAGGGTTACTGGTTCGTACCGGGCGGGCGCGTGCAGAAGGATGAGACGCTGGAAAAAGCGTTTGAGCGTCTCACTCAGGCGGAACTGGGGCTGCGTTTACCGCTGTCCGCAGGCGCGTTTTATGGCGTCTGGCAGCACTTCTATGACGATAACTTCTCCGGCGAAGACTTTACCACTCATTACGTTGTGCTTGGTTTTCGCCTGAAGGTGAATCAGGCGGATCTGCATCTGCCTGATGAACAACATGAAGATTATCGCTGGCAGACGCCTGAGCGGCTTCTGGCAAGCGCCAGCGTTCACGACAACAGTCGGGCGTACTTCCTCGCGGATCGTCAGTCCGGGGCGCCTGGATGTTACACGAAATCATTCAGCCTGAATCAAGGCGGCAGGGGTGAGCAGATGCAGCCAACGCAGAGTCAGGTTGAAGGATGAAGCGTATGAGAATCCTTGTGTACGGCATCAACTACTCGCCGGAGCTAACCGGCATCGGTAAATACACCGGCGAGATGGTGGAGTGGATGGCGCGTGAAGGGCACGAAGTTCGGGTGATCACCGCGCCGCCTTATTACCCGCAGTGGAAAGTGGGCGAGCAGTATTCCTCCTGGCGTTATCGCCGGGAAGAGGGGGCGGCTACCGTCTGGCGCTGCCCGTTATATGTTCCGACGCAGCCATCGACGCTGAAACGCTTGCTGCACCTGGGCAGTTTCGCCCTGAGCAGTTTCTTCCCGCTGATGGCGCAGCGACGCTGGAAGCCGGATCGGATTATCGGCGTGGTGCCGACGCTGTTTTGCACGCCGGGTATGCGTTTGCTGGCGAAACTCTCCGGCGCGCGCACGCTGCTGCATATTCAGGACTACGAGGTGGATGCGATGCTCGGTCTGGGGCTGGCCGGGCAAGGCAAGAGCGGTAAGGTTGCCCGACTGGCCGCCGCGTTCGAGCGCAGCGGTCTGCACAACGTCGATAACATCTCCACCATCTCCCGCTCAATGATGAATAAAGCGCAGGAGAAAGGGGTCGCGGCAGACAAGGTGATTTTCTTCCCTAACTGGTCGGAAGTGGCGCGTTTTCGCGACGTGACCGCTAGCGATGCGGCCCGCTTACGCCAGACGTTGGGGTTGCCGGATGATAAAAAAATCATTCTGTACTCCGGCAATATTGGTGAAAAACAAGGGCTTGAGAACGTGATCGACGCCGCTGAGCGTCTTACCGATCGCCCCTGGTTGTTTGTCATTGTCGGGCAGGGCGGCGGTAAAGCGCGGCTGGAAAAAATGGCCCATGAGCGCGGCCTGGATAACGTCAAATTTTATCCGCTTCAGCCTTATGAAGCCTTACCTGCGTTGCTGAAGATGGGCGATTGCCATCTGGTGGTGCAAAAGCGCGGCGCGGCGGATGCCGTTTTGCCGTCGAAACTGACCAATATTCTGGCGGTGGGCGGCAACGCGGTGATTACCGCTGAACCGGAAACCGAACTCGGCCAGCTTTGTCGCGACTATCCCGGCATTGCCGTTTGCGTGGAACCGGAGTCGGTCGACGCGCTGGTGACGGGGATTACCCAGGCGCTTGCCATGCCTGAGAACAACACGGTGGCATGCGAATATGCCGAACGCACGCTCGATAAAGAGAACGTGTTACGTCAATTTATTACAGATATTCGGGGATAAATCATGGGTCAACGTAAACTTTATCCGGTCGTGATGGCGGGTGGCTCGGGTAGCCGTTTATGGCCGCTTTCTCGTGTACTTTATCCAAAACAGTTTCTCTGCCTGAAGGGCGATCTCACCATGCTGCAAACGACTATTTGTCGTCTGAACGGCGTGGAGTGCGAAAGCCCGGTGGTGATCTGCAATGAGCAGCACCGCTTTATTGTCGCCGAACAATTGCGCCAGCTAAACAAACTGACGGAGAACATTATTCTCGAACCTGCCGGGCGCATACCGCGCCAGCGATTGCGCTGGCGGCGCTGGCGGCGAAACGCCACAGCCCGGAAGGCGATCCGTTGATGCTGGTACTGGCGGCCGATCACGTCATCGCTGATGAAGGAGCGTTTCGCGACGCGGTGCGTAACGCCATTCCGTATGCCGAAGCGGGCAAACTGGTCACGTTCGGCATCGTACCGGATTTGCCGGAAACTGGTTATGGCTATATTCGTCGCGGCGATGTCTCTCCCGGCGAGCAAGACGCGGTCGCTTTTGACGTCGCGCAGTTTGTCGAAAAACCCAATCTTGAAACCGCGCAGGCCTACGTGGCGAGCGGCGACTACTACTGGAACAGCGGGATGTTCCTGTTCCGCGCCGGACGTTATCTGGAAGAACTGAAAAAATACCGTCCCGATATTCTGGACGCCTGCGAAAACGCGATGAGCATCGTTGACCCCGACCTCGACTTTATCCGCGTGGATGAAGAGGCGTTCCTCGCCTGCCCGGAAGAGTCGGTGGACTACGCGGTGATGGAGCGCACGGCGGATGCGGTGGTTATGCCGATGGATGCCGGCTGGAGTGACGTGGGTTCCTGGTCTTCACTGTGGGAAATCAGCGCGCACACCGCCGAGGGAAACGTGCATCACGGCGACGTCATTAGCCATAAAACGGAAAACAGCTACGTTTATGCGGAGTCGGGCCTGGTGACGACCGTCGGGGTGAAAGACCTGGTGGTTGTACAGACCAAAGATGCGGTGCTGATTGCCGATCGCAATGCGGTGCAGGATGTGAAAAAAGTGGTGGAGCAGATTAAAGCTGACGGGCGTCATGAGCACCATATCCACCGTGAAGTCTACCGGCCGTGGGGCAAATACGACTCCATTGACGCTGGCGACCGTTATCAGGTGAAACGTATTACCGTTAAACCCGGCGAGGGACTCTCCGTGCAGATGCATCACCCATCGGGCGGAGCACTGGGTGGTGGTCGCAGGGACGGCAAAAGTCACCATCAACGGCGAAATCAAACTGCTCGGTGAAAACGAGTCTGTCTACATACCTCTGGGGGCGACCCACTGCCTGGAGAATCCGGGAAAAATTCCGCTCGACCTGATTGAAGTCCGCTCCGGTTCGTACCTTGAAGAGGACGACGTGGTGCGCTTCGCCGATCGCTACGGGCGGGTGTAAGCCCGGTAAGTTTGCCGGATGGCGCGGTTGCTTATCCGGCCTACAGGTCCGTAGGCCCGGTAAGCGCAGCGTCACCGGGCAATAAAACAAAAATTGAAAAGGCTCTTACGAGAGTCAGGGCCAACTGTTGCCTGAAGAAGGGTAAAAACATGACGAAATTAACCTGTTTTAAAGCCTACGATATTCGCGGCAGGCTGGGCGAAGAGTTGAATGAGGATATCGCGTGGCGTATTGGCCGCGCTTACGGCGAGTTCCTGCAACCGAAAAACCATTGTGCTGGGCGGCGATGTGCGCCTGACAAGCGAGTCGCTGAAACTGGCGCTGGCGAAAGGGTTGCAGGATGCGGGCGTTGACGTACTGGATATCGGCCTTTTCCGGCACGGAAGAGATCTATTTTTGCGACCTTCCATCTGGGTGTTGATGGCGGTATTGAAGTGACCGCCAGCCATAAACCGATGGACTACAACGGTATGAAACTGGTGCGCGAGGGGCGCGCGCCCCATCAGCGGCGACACCGGTCTGCGCGACGTGCAGCGTCTGGCGGAAGCCAATGATTTTCCACCGGTCAACGAAGCCAGACGCGGCAGCTATAAGCAGATCAATCTGCGTGACGCCTACATCGACCACCTGTTCGGCTACATTCAACGTCAACAATCTCACGCCATTGAAGCTGGTCATCAACTCCGGCAACGGCGCGGCAGGCCCGGTGGTGGATGCCATTGAAGCCCGCTTTAAGGCGCAGGGTGTGCCGGTTGACTTCATCAAAATCCACAACACGCCGGACGGCAACTTCCCGAACGGCATCCCTAATCCGCTGCTGCCGGAGTGTCGCGATGACACCCGCAACGCCGTTATTGAACACGGCGCAGATATGGGCATTGCCTTCGACGGGGATTTCGACCGCTGCTTCCTGTTCGATGAGAAAGGGCAGTTCATTGAGGGCTACTACATTGTCGGCCTGCTGGCGGAGGCATTTCTGGAGAAACACCCGGGGGGCGAAGATCATCCACGACCCGCGTCTGTCCTGGAACACCGTTGATGTGGTGACGGCGGCGGGCGGCACGCCCGGTGATGTCGAAAACCGGTCATGCCTTCATTAAAGAACGTATGCGCCATGAAGATGCTATCTACGCGCGAAATGAGCGCCATCACTACTTCCGTGATTTGCGGTACTGCGACAGCGGGATGATCCCGTGGCTGCTGTGGGCGGAGCTGGTATGTCTGAAAGGGCAGTCGCTGGGGAACTGGTGCGTGACCGGATGGCGGCGTTCCCGGCCAGCGGTGAAATCAACAGCAAACTGGCAGAGCCTGCGGCCGCCATCAGCCGGGTGGAAGCACACTTTGCGCGTGAAGCGCTGACGGTGGACCAGAACTGACGGCATCAGCATGTCGTTTGCCGACTGGCGCTTCAACCTGCGTTCTTCCAATACCGAACCGGTGGTGCGGTTGAACGTGGAATCACGCGGCGACATTCCGCTGATGGAAGCGCGAACGCGAACCCTGCTGACGTTGCTGAATCAGTAATGTCGGTTCTTCCCTTACCCGGCGACGGGTAAGGGGCTAATAACAGGAACAACGATGACAAATCTAAAAAAGCGCGAGCGAGCCAAAACCAATGCATCGTTAATCTCTATGGTGCAACGCTTTTCGGATATCACCATCATGTTTGGCGGGTTATGGGTTGTCTGCAAGCTGAGCGGATTGCCTTTCCTGTATATGCATCTGTTGGGTGGCGCTGATCACGCTGGTGGTTTTTCAGATGCTGGGCGGCATAACTGATTTTTACCGTTCCTGGCGCGGCGTGAAGATTTCGACGGAACTGGCGCTGCTGCTGCAAAACTGGACGCTGAGTCTGGTCTTCAGCGCGGGCCTGATTGCCTTCAATAACGACTTTGATAACCGTCTTACCGTCTGGCTGGCGTGGTATGCGCTCTCCAGCGTGGGTCTGGTGGTCTGCCGCTCGTTCATTCGCTACGGAGCCGGATGGCTGCGTAACCGTGGGTACAACACGCGCCGGGTGGCGGTGGCGGGGATCTTCCTGCCGGTCAGTCGCTGCTGGACAGCTTCCGCAAGGAGCCGTGGTTGGGTTTTGAAGTGGTCGGCGTTTACTACGATCCGAAACCGGGCGGCGTCTCTTCTGACTGGGCCGGAAATCTGCAACAGCTGGTCGAGGATGCCAAAGCCTCACGCATTCATAACGTCTATATCGCCATGTCGATGAGTGACGGGGGCGCAGGTAAAAAAACTGGTGCGCGCTCTGGCGGACACTACCTGCTCGGTCATCCTCATCCCGGATGTTTTTACCTTCAATATTCTGCACTCGCGCATTGAAGAGGTAAGCGGCGTGCCGGTCGTGCCGCTGTATGACACGCCGCTGTCAGGGATCAATCGTCTGCTGAAACGCGCGGAAGATATCGTGCTGGCGTCGCTGATTCTGCTGCTGATCTCTCCGGTGCTGTGTTGCATTGCGCTGGCGGTCAAATTCAGTTCGCCAGGGCCGATCATTTTCCGCCAGACCCGTTATGGCATGGACGGTAAGCCGATCAAAGTGTGGAAATTCCGCTCCATGAAGGTGATGGAAAACGACAAAGTGGTGACGCAGGCGACGCAAAACGACCCGCGTGTAACCCGCGTGGGGAATTTTCTGCGCCGTACCTCACTTGATGAACTGCCGCAGTTTATCAACGTTCTGACCGGCGGCATGTCTATCGTCGGGCCGCGCCCGCACGCGGTGGCGCATAACGAGCAGTATCGCCAGCTTATCGAAGGCTACATGCTGCGCCATAAAGTCAAACCCGGCATTACGGGGTGGGCGCAGATCAACGGCTGGCGCGGCGAGACCGACACGCTGGAGAAAATGGAAAAGCGCGTGGAGTTTGATCTGGAGTACATCCGCGAGTGGAGCGTGTGGTTTTGACATCAAGATTGTTTTTCTGACGGTGTTCAAAGGCTTTGTGAATAAAGCGGCGTACTGAGGAACGATCATGAGCTTACGAGAAAAAACCATCAGTGGGGGCGAAGTGGTCGGCGATCGCTACGGTTATCATTATCGGGCTGGGACTGATTCAGATGACCGTGCTGGCGCGGATTATTGATAATCACCAGTTTGGTCTGCTGACCGTGTCGCTGGTGATTATCGCCCTCGCCGATACGCTGTCGGACTTCGGTATTGCCAACTCCATTATCCAGCGTAAAACGATAAGCCACCTCGAACTCACCCACCCTGTACTGGCTGAACGTTGGCTTAGGGCTGGCGGTGTGCGTCGTGGTGTTTTTGCTTAGCGACGTGATCGGCAACGTGCTGCATAACCCCGATCTGGCGCCGCTGATTAAAACCCTGTCGCTGGCGTTTGTGGTGATCCCTCACGGGCAGCAGTTTCGCGCGTTGATGCAAAAGGAGCTGGAATTTAACAAAATAGGCATGATCGAGACCAGCTCGGTGCTGGCAGGGTTCACCTTTACCGTGGTCAGCGCCCCATTTCTGGCCGCTGGCAATGACGGCGATCCTCGGCTATCTGGTCAACAGCGCCGTCCGTACGCTGCTGTTCGGCTATTTTGGCCGGAAGATCTACCGCCCCGGCCTGCATTTTTCGCTGGCGTCTGTTTCGTCGAACCTGCGCTTTGGCGCATGGCTGACGGCGGACAGCATCATCAATTACGTCAATACTAACCTGTCGACGCTGGTGCTGGCGCGTATTCTCGGCGCGAGTGTCGCCGGGGATACAACCTTGCTTATAACGTGGCGGTGGTTCCGCCAATGAAGCTTAACCCGATCATTACCCGCGTATTGTTCCCGGCGTTCGCCAAAATTCAGGATGATACGGAGAAGCTGCGCGTCAATTTCTACAAGCTGCTGTCGGTCGTGGGGATTATTAATTTTCCCGCGTTGCTCGGTCTGATGGTGGTATCGAATAATTTTGTACCGCTGGTTTTTGGCGAGAAGTGGAACAGCATCATTCCGGTGCTGCAACTGCTGTGCGTGGTGGGGCTGTTGCGCTCTGTCGGCAACCCGATTGGTTCGTTGCTGATGGCGAAAGCGCGCGTCGATATCAGCTTCAAATTCAATGTGTTCAAAACCTTTCTGTTCATTCCGGCAATTATCGTTGGCGGCCATCTGGCGGGGGCGACAGGCGTGACGCTGGGCTTCCTGCTGGTGCAGATCATCAATACCGTTCTGAGCTATTTCGTCATGATTAAACCGGTGCTGGGGTCGAGTTACCGCCAGTACATCCTTAGCCTGTGGCTACCGTTTTATCTCTCTTTACCTACCCTGGCGGTGAGCTATGGGTTGGGGATTGCGCTGAATGGACATCTGCCGCTGAGCGTACTGCTGGCAACGCAAATCGTGGCGGGCGCGCTGGCCTTCGCCGTGATGATTGTGCTTTCGCGCCATCCGCTGGTGGTGGAGATGAAGCGCCAGTTTTGCCGTAGCGAAAAAATGAAAACACTGCTTCGCGCAGGATAACTTTTGCCGGATGGCGACGTTTACGCGTCGTATCCGGCCTATGAATTGATTTTGCTGTAGGCCGGATAAGGCGACAGCCGCCATCCGGCAACGATTTTAAGGGGCAAATATGAAATTACTGATCCTGGGCAACCACACCTGCGGCAACCCGTGGCGACAGCGCAATTTTGCGCGGCCTGCTGGATGCCATTAACCGTCTTGAGCCTGACGCAGAAAGTGGATGTGATGAGTCGCTATCCGGTGAGCTCATCCTGGTTATTGAATCGCCCGGTGATGGGCGATCCGCTCTATTCGCAGATGAAGCAGCACAATAACGCGGCGGGCGTGATGGGGCGCGTGAAAAAAGTGCTGCGTCGCCGCTATCAGCATCAGGTACTGCTCTCCCGTGTCACCGATACTGGCAAGCTGCGCAATATTGCCATTGCGCAAGGGTTTACCGACTTCGTGCGTCTGTTATCCGGTTATGATGCCATTATCCAGGTCGGGGCTCGTTTTTCGTCGATCTGTACGGTGTACCGCAGTTTGAACATGCGTTGTGTACTTTTATGGCGAAGAAGCCGCTGTATATGATTGGTCACAGCGTCGGCCCCTTCCAGGACGAGCAGTTCAACACGCTGGCGAATTACGTCTTTGGTCATTGTGATGCGTTGATTCTACGTGAATCAGTCAGTCTGGAGCTGATGAAGCGTAGCGATATCACCACGACGAAAGTTGAAGCGGGGGTCGATACCGCCTGGCTGGTTGATCATCACAATGACGATTTTGAACCGGGTTATGCCGTTCAGCACTGGTTAGCCCTTGCCGGAAAGCAAAAGACGGTTGCGATTACGCTGCGTGAACTGGCGCCATTCGATAAGCGTCTGGGAACCACCCAACAGGCTTACGAGAAGGCGTTTGCTGGCGTGGTGAACCGTATCCTTGAGGAAGGCTATCAGGTGATTGCGCTGTCAACCTGTACCGGTATCGACAGCTATAACAAAGACGATCGCATGGTGGCGTTAAACCTGCGCCAGCACGTCAGCGACCCGGATCGTTACCATGTGGTAATGGACGAACTCAACGATCTTGAAATGGGGAAAATCCTCGGCGCCTGTGAGCTGACCGTGGGCACGCGCCTGCATTCCGCCATTATTTCCATGAATTTCGCGACCCCTGCGATTGCCATTAATTATGAGCACAAATCTGCCGGAATTATGCAACAGCTGGGATTGCCTGAAATGGCGATCGACATTCGTCATTTGCTGGACGGCAGCCTGGAAGCGATGGTGGCCGATACGCTGGGGCAGTTGCCCGCGCTCAACGCGCGACTGGCGGACGCCGTAAACCGCGAGCGTGAACAGGGCTTTCGCATGGTGCAGTCAGTGTTAACCCGTATCGGGGAGGGGAAATGAAGGTCAGCTTCTTTTTACTGAAGTTCCCACTGTCGTCAGAGACCTTCGTGCTGAACCAGATCACCGCGTTTATCGATATGGGGTTTGAGGTGGAAATTGTCGCGTTGCATAAAGGCGACCTTGAAAACACGCATGCGGCGTATGACACCTACCGCCTGGGTGAAAAAACGCACTGGCTGCTGGATGAGCCGGAAGGCAAGCTGGCGAAGCTGCGCTATCGCGCCATTGCGTCTTTGCGTGGCGGTACGCGCGCATCGACCTGGAAGGCGTTGAATGTTTCACGTTACGGTGATGAAGCGCGCAACCTGATTCTGTCCGCAATCTGCGGGCTGACGCCAAAAATGTTCCAGGCGGATGTTTTTATCGCCCATTTTGGCCCGGCGGGCGTAACGGCGGCGAAGTTGCGGGAACTTGGCGTGATCAAAGGCAAAATCTCCACCGTTTTTCACGGTATTGATGTATCGCACCGCGATGTACTCAATCACTACACGCCTGAATATCAGCGTTTGTTCCAGCGTGGCGATCTCATGCTGCCCATCAGTGAATTATGGGCGGGACGCCTTAAAACAATGGGGTGCCCGCCCGAGAAAATTGCGGTCTCGCGGATGGGCGTCGATATGACGCGCTTTACTCACCGTCCGGTAAAAGCGCCGGGTACGCCGCTGGAGATTATCTCCGTGGCGCGATTAACCGAGAAGAAAGGACTGCACGTAGCGATTGAGGCCTGCCGACAGCTCAAAGCGCAGGGGGTGGCGTTCCGTTATCGCATCCTGGGCATGGGGCCGTGGGAGAGACGCCTGCGCACATTGATTGAACAGTACCAGCTTGATGATGTGATTGAGATGCCCGGCTTTAAGCCCAGCCATGAAGTGAAAAAGATGCTGGATGACGCGGATGTGTTTCTGCTGCCGTCCATCACCGGTACGGATGGCGATATGGAAGGTATTCCGGTGGCGCTGATGGAAGCGATGGCAGTCGGGCTGCCGGTGGTTTCAACCGTTCACAGCGGAATCCCTGAACTGGTGGATGCCGGTAAGTCGGGCTGGCTGGTGCCTGAAAATGATGCTGAGGCGTTGGCGGAGCAACTGGCGGCATTCAGTCGTATCGACACCGAGTCGTTGCGGCCTGTGGTACAACGCGCCCGTGAAAAAGTTGAGGCTGATTTTAATCAGCAGGTGATTAATCAACAGTTAGCCAGCCTGCTGCAAACGATGTAAACCGAGGTTGTATGCCAGAGAATAAACTCTCCCGTCGCACCTTCCTGACGGCAGGCTCTGCGCTTGCCGCGCTTCCTGTCCTCCATTCCCCCTTTGCCCGCGCGCTTGAACCCCGGCAAACCGTCAATATTCAGGATTATAACCCCCGAGACTGGATAGCCTCGTTTAAACAGGCGTTTAGCGAAGCGCAGACGGTTGTTGTTCCTGCGGGGCTGGTCTGCGAGAACGTCAATACCGGCATCTTTATCCCGGCAGGAAAAACGCTGCATGTGCGTGGGCGCTTAAGCGGCAATGGTCGCGGTCGGTTCGTGTTGCAGGATGGCTGCCAGGTAACAGGGGAGCAGGGCGGTAGCCTGCACAACATCACCCTGGATGTGCGCGGTTCAGATTGCACCATCAGGGGGATTGCCATGAGCGGGTTCGGCCCCGTTACCCAGATCTACATTGGCGGCAAAAAGTCGCGAGTGATGCGTAATCTCACCATTGATGATATTACGGTCAGCCATGCAAATTACGCCATTCTGCGCCAGGGATTCCACAACCAGGTGGACGGCGCGCGCATCACCAACGGCCGATTCAGCGATCTGCAAGGGGATGCCATCGAATGGAACGTGGCGATTAACGATCGTAACATTCTGATCTCTGACCATGTTATAGAACGCATCGACTGCACCAACGGGAAAATCAATTGGGGGATTGGCATCGGGCTGGCGGGTAGCACCTACGATAATGCCTACCCGGAAGAACAAACCGTAAAGAACTTTGTTGTGGCCAATATTACCGGATCGGATTGCCGACAACTGGTTCATGTGGAGAACGGAAAACACTTTATCATTCGTAATGTAAAAGCGCGGAATATCACGCCTGATTTCAGTAAGAAAGCGGGTATTGATAATGCGACGGTAGCAATTTATGGGTGTGATAATTTCGTGATTGATAATATCGATATGGTGAATTGTGCGGGGATGCTTATTGGTTATGGCGTCGTCAAAGGCAAATATTTATCCATTCCGCAAAATTTCAAATTAAATGATATTCATCTTGATAACACTCGCCTGGACTATAAACTGCGCGGCATTCAGATCTCTTCAGGGAATGCGACCTCCTTTGTGGCGATCACCAATCTGGATATGAAGCGCGCTACGCTTGAACTACACAACCAGCCGCAGCATCTTTTCCTGCGTAATATCAAGGTAATGCAGGAGTCTGCGACAGGGCCCGCGCTGAAGATGCACTTTGATCTGCGTAAAGATATACGCGGCAAGTTTATGGCGAAACAGGACACCTTGCTGTCGCTGGCGAACGTTCATGCAGTCAATGAGAAGGGGCAGAGCTCGGTCGATATCGACAGGATTAACCACAAGGTGGTGAATGTGGAAGCGGTCAATTTCAGGTTGCCGGAGCGGGGGAGGTAGTTTTGCGACCATTCCTGGCGAAAGTTACTCATACTTAAGATTATGGCTACTGCAATCTGCGGATAAGCGGCGTACCATCACATCCAACGCCATAATGTAATTCATGCTGGCTAAAACATGCTAAAGAGCTATAATTCAGCAACCATTTTATAGGTGGATGAAATAATGATTAATTTGAAAGCAGTTATTCCGGTAGCTGGTCTGGGTATGCACATGTTGCCTGCCACCCAAGGCAATCCCCAAAGAGATGCTGCCGATTGTTGACAAACCGATGGTACAGTACATTGTTGACGAAATTGTTGCTGCTGGATCAAAGAAATCGTTCTGGTTACTCACGCTTCCAAAAAATGCGGTAGAGAACCACTTCGACACCCTCCTACGAATTAGAGTCACTTCTGGAGCAACGCGTGAAACGTCAGTTGCTGGCGGAAGTGCAGTCCATTTGCCCACCAGGCGTGACGATTATGAACGTTCGCCAGGCTCAACCGCTGGGTCTTGGGCATTCCATTTTATGCGCACGTCCTGTGATTGGCGACAACCCGTTTGTGGTGGTGCTGCCTGATATCATCATTGATGACGCGACGGCCGATCCGCTTCGCTATAATCTTGCGGCAATGTAGCGCGTTTCAACGAAACGGGGCGCAGCCAGGTGCTGGCAAAACGCATGAAAGGCGACCTTTCAGAGTATTCCGTTATCCAGACCAAAGAACCTCTGGATAATGAGGGGAAAGTCAGCCGTATTGTTGAGTTATTGAAAAGCCGGATCAACCGCAGACGCTGGACTCAGATCTGATGGCGTAGGTCGCTATGTGTTGTCGGCAGATATCTGGGCAGAACTGGAAAGAACAGAACCCGGCGCCTGGGGCCGCATCCAGTTGACGGATGCAATTGCAGAACTGGCGAAAAAACAGTCTGTTGACGCCATGCTGATGACAGGCGATAGCTACGACTGCGGTAAGAAAATGGGCTATATGCAAGCGTTCGTTAAGTACGGGCTGCGCAACCTGAAGGAAGGGGCGAAGTTTCGGAAGGGGATTGAGGCGTTGCTTAACGAGTAAGCTAAGCCAGGATACTGTCATTAGAACCATAGACAGTTATCACTCGACAATAAGCTCGACTGTGGAAAGTTGATGCTTATTGCCGTTTTGTTTTGCACTTTAGTGTAAAATGATCAACAAACCAACCCCTGCCAAACTCTTTCTTAGGGCAATCACAAACAACTGTCGTGAGGTTGTGTCTCACACGGAAACGGAAGTTGAGATTGATTTCAGAAGAGGTTGACTGGGGTATTAATTACATGGATTTTTGAATCCTTGTTTCTCCAGTGTATTGGTAGCTGTAGAGCCAAGGGCGGTAGCGTGGACAGCATATCAAAAATTCGACGCGATTTTTAATTTTGTCATCAAAAAAGATTTTTGTAGAAATGAAAAAAAATAGCAATAATGTCCTTTTATGAGAGTAATTCAAGATATATACATCAACTATCAAAACAGATAAAAGAGGTGACTGGTAGAGATACTGTCCAGTTGTGTATGTATGCTTCTTCGACTAACTATTGCATCAAAAACTCATTAGAATATATTGATTTACCTGGAAATGTTCGTAAATATAAGTCAGAAAAAAAATATTACAATACCTCGTCATTTTTATGAGTTTCATGTCTCTCTTTTCCCTGAATTAGAAAAATATTTTTTAGATATCTCTAGAAAATATTGGGATTTTTATGAGAATTATTTCCCATGGGAAGATTTCCACAGTGTGGTATTTATTGGAGATAAACGTTTATATTCTTCTATTGGTGGCTATTTTGCAAAATTAAAAGAGGTTCAAGTATTCTATTTTGAACCTGGCCCATATGGGACGATGATTTTTGATCCGAAAGGCGTCAATTGTAATATGAGCATCACTACTGCTAGTCTCGATATGATGCGGAATAATGTAAATGAAGATGAAATAGAATATTTATATAATAAATGCATTACATCTGTCAGTGAAAAGAAATTTTATGAAAAGAATATTGGTTCTTATTTCCGAAAGATAAAAGATGTCCTTCAAAGTGTCCCTCCCATCTATTTTTAGGAAAGTATGTGCTGTCGAACTATATACAGGGGAGGGTTTTTGGGAGTCTATTCCTTATTTATTAGGACGTCTGCCATTTAAAAAGAATAGTAAAGCAAATAAGATTGATATAGAAAAACAAGGGAAATATATTTTTGTTGCGTTACAAGTGCCAAATGATGTCCAGATTATCTCAAATTGTAAATTATTTTCATCAATTGATGATATGTTAACTTCAGTTATTAAATCATTACCTGAGGGATATGATCTTATTGTTCGTGAACATCCAATGAATAAAGGGAGATATAATAAATCACTGTATAAGTTAATTAATGAAAATGTGAATGTACATATTGATAATAATACTCCAATTGATCATTTAATCGATAACTCTTCGTTAGTAATTGTAATAAACTCAACTGTAGGACTTGAGGCTGCTGTAAGAGGTGCTGCTGTATTAACACTTGGTGATATATATTATCCTCAAATAGTAAATAATCTAACATCTCGAGAATCGTTAAAAACTGAAATAGTTAAAGCCATCGATAATAAAGCTACCCAGGAAGAAGTGAAACTTTATATAGCTTATTTATTTAAAAACTATATGGTTAAAGATAATTATAAAAATAGCAATTATTATGATCTCAACAATGCGGTAGAAAAAATATGCTGCAGGTAATATTTTCACCAATTGGTTTTGCAGCATTCTCTGTTTTACAGATTTTTTTTGTTTCTATAATATCTTTCTTAAAAAGAAGCAAGTTTTCCTTTTTTTTATTGGCTATTAACATAACACTTATTGGATTATATCTTGGTATAGCTAATCGTTGGGGATATGATTCTATTCACTATTATATACCTTTTTATGAGGGTGATACCTCCAGAAAGTTTGAGCCAGGATTTACTTTATTAGTCTATATATTGCGAACAATAGGTATACCATCTGAGTTATTTCCTGTAATAACAATATTAATTACAACATGGTTATCTTTTATAGCAATACTGAAGCTAACAAATGAATATGTACAGACAACTATAATTGCTTTTTGTCTGACAAGTATGATAAGTTTCATGTATCTCTATATGGGAGGAATGCGACAAGCTATCAGTTTTAGTTTTATTCTTTTATCAATAGCATACCAATCAAGAAATGCATCGATTAAATCTTTTATCACTATTATTATAGCTATCAGTCTACATTTCTCTGCTTTAATATTTTTGGTTATGCCTATATGGAGACGACTTGATTTTCATAAAAAATATATAATTATTTTGCTATCACTTATTTTTGCTTTGGCATCAGAATATATTGTTGGTTTTGTGCTCAAAGCATTACCCCCGGGAAGTGTGTTTGCTAATAAAATAATTCGAGCATTTGAGTATTCAGATCGAAATAATGAACACGCCATATATATATATAAGTTTTTATATTCTTCAATATTTGTATTTATTCCTTTATTCTTATTGGATAAAACAATAAAAAATAAAAGCGCATCTCTTATTTTAGAATATGCTCTGTTAGCATATGTTTTCTCTGCCATCTTATTTTTCACCAAAGAATCATCGATCAGATATTTGTTTGTAGTAAATGTTTTTTTAATCCCTTTTTATATTATGAGTATAGAACACGTTTTTGTTAAAACTCAACGAAGGGTAATATTATTACTAATAGTTATTATTTTTATGCTTTATGGGGTTATATCACATAACTGGTTATCTGAATTAGTGACTCGATTTATCTAATGACTAGAAAAAAAACTAAGGCATTGTTTGCTGTTATCGCAGCGAGAGTAATTGGTGTATCCATTAGTTTTTTGATGAATATACTTGTTACTCGCTGGGTCAATGTAAATGAAGCCGGAATATTCTTCACCTCCTTCTCTATTATTATGTTGTGGGGACTTATCGGTACATCAGGGTTTTGTGATGCCATTCTTAGAATGCGACCGCAACTTATAGCCACAAGAAATTATATCCAGGCAAGTTCATTGGCATTGTTTGGAGCATTAATAATTATAGTTATATCATGTCTGTTATCAGGCGCTATATATCTTTTTCTGACTTACGGAGAGTCATTAAAGGTCTATGGTGCTTTATATATTTGTGCGAGCATCCCTCTTCTTTCCATGATCCAATATACGGGATATATATTTCAGACTAATGGGAGATCATTATTATCTGTTATTATAATTAATATATCCTATCCGCTGATATTTTCGTTTATTGTTTTAGTATGTGCCGTTCTGCATATGGAAGCTAATGCATTAAATTTAGTAAGGTTTTTATTTTTATCAATTATACTTAGTTTTATCTTTTGTGCTGTTTTGTGGAAAAAATATATATTTACTAATATAAATGCTGTTGTTTATTTGAAGAAGCTTAAATATAAATATATAATTACAACATTACTATCTTTCTTGCTAATATTAATATGTAATACCATTATACAATGGATTACACCTATCATCTCTAACTACTATATTTCAAGTGAAGACGTTGCTCTTATCTCTGTTTGCTTGCGGATTGGTTTAGTTATCAGTTTCTTCCTTATTTCATTAAATGTTGTTTTTGCACCAAATTTTTCCAAGCTGTATACTGAAGGGAAATTTGATGAGCTTAAATTAATGGTAAGAAGTAGCACCCGTCTTGTCGTTATTTTGTCATTGCCAGGAGTAGCGTTTCTCTTACTATTCCCTGAGTTTGTGCTTTCAATTTTTGGGCGTGAATATACTCAAGCATCTATCATACTTAGAATAGTTTGCATTGGTCAGTTAATTAATGTCCTGACAGGGTCGGTCGCTTTCTTATTAACAATGACAGGTAATGAGAAAATATTTAGAAATATTATTTCTTTAATGCATTTATGATGATTATCAACCTTAACTTCATGGGGGGGGATTCGGCATAAAAGGAATTGCCTGCGCTGGTTGCTCTTTCTGTGATTATACAGAATGTCATTGCTGTCTATTTTGTGAAAAGAAAACTGGATATCAATATCCTTGATTATTTTTATTTGAAGTAAAATTGGTAATATCATGATTAGAATATATATCGCAACACATAAGCAATATGATTTTCCTGTAGATGAAGGTTATCAACCTATCCATGTAGGTAAGAAGAATAGTACATCAGATTTAGGTATAAGTGTTATCGGTGATAAATGAAGGAGATAATATATCAGAATTAAATCCATCATATTGTGAATTGACTGCATTATATTGGATCTGGAAAAATTCAGATGAAGATATTGTTGGTTTAGTTCATTATCGTCGTTATTTCGCTGGCGTTCATAATATTATACCGCTCCATGGTAAGGGCATTGCTTCTAGTAATGATTTTGACCTAAATAAAATATGATTTAATTGTCGCTCGTAAACGTAATTACTATGTTACGAATATAAAAAATCATTACTGCCGAGCTCATTCAGAAGGTGATTTGAATATATTACGCTCTATCGTGGAGGCTATGTATCCTGATTATAATCAAGCCTTCGATACGGTTTATGCATGGTCGGAAAATAAGTCTGTATAATATGTTCGTAGGTAAGGCTGATGTGGTCAATCAGTATTGCCAGTGGCTTTTCCCTCTATTAGACGAAGTGAATAAACAGATTGATTTCTCTGGTTATGATTCTTATCAAAAAAGAATTTTAGGATTCATGGCAGAAAGATTATTTAATGTATGGATTGAACATAATAAAAGAAATATTAAAGTTGGGATACAGAAAGGTTGTAAATATTGAAGGTGAAAATTTAATAAAAAAAGGAAGTGCACTCTTTGGTTAGGCATTTCCTAAAATAAAATATAAGCAGCGAGAGTATTCAATGACTCGACGTACGGATATAGATATATATCGTGGACTGGGGATATTGTTGGTTGTGTTAGGACATGTATCCTTCCTCAGTCCATCTTGGCATAAGATTATTTATAGTTTTCATATGCCTGCTTTTTTCATTCTTTCTGGTTATCTGGTAAATGTTAAAAATCTGGAGTTGAAACCTTGGATATTTATCATCCAGCGATTTTATAGATTGATTATTCCTGCATGGACGATTGGAGTAATTTGTGGCTTGCCGTTTGTTGCTATGTTATTGATGAGTAATATATCTGGTAGTGATTTCCTTATGAAACTATATGGAACATTAACAGGTGCAACAAAAGTAGCAAATAATTTCTTTGTTACTCCCATTTGGTTTTTATATTGCCTGTTTATAGTTGAGGCTATGTTTTATTTAATAATGAAAATCTCTTCAAATAAATATATTATTGCCTTGATTGTAATTTCCTTTTATTTAATTGCGAAAAATGTAAATATTTTTCATTTTTTTAATGTGAATATAGCTTTTATCGCTATGCCATATTTTTTAATTGGATATATATTGCAAAGTATTGTCATAACCAGACATATTAATTATGCGATGATTTCTGTCGTACTGCTTTTGGGATTTTCGTATTTAACTCCCACTGAGGTTGATATGTCTGCATTACAGGTGGGGAATGGAGTATGGGCTTTTATAAATCTTGCTTCTGCTTTAGCAGGAAGTTATCTGCTCTATTATATTGCGGGTTATATTAATTCGGAATTTATCTCTTGGTTGGGTAAAAATACTTTGGTTATATTGGGGTTTAATTATTATATTAACGCCATAGCGAAAAATATATTAACTTTTGTACATATGGAATACTATGTCATATTAAGTTTTATTATCCAGATCGTATTGCTCGCTATTCTTGTGAAAATAATTGCATGCTGGCCAGCTCTTAATTCCCTGGTGAATGGGAAAATGTTTGTAACTTATAAAGAAGCAAAATAATTGAGGTCATTGATGAAATCTGTTGCTATTGTCGGTGCGGGTATTTCTGGTGCGGTTATTGCAAGATTATTAGCAGAGGAAGGGATTGAGTCTGTTGTTTTCGACAAACGTTCTCATATTGCTGGTAACTGTCATTCAGAACGTGATCCGCAGACCAACGTCATGTTGCACGTTTATGGTCCCCATATTTTTCATACAGATGATAAAGAAGTTTGGGATTTCGTTAATCAGTATTCAGAGTTTATGCCTTACACCAACCGTGTGAAGGCCATTTACAAAGGCAATGTTTACTTACTACCAGTAAACCTGCATACGATTAATCAGTTTTTCAATAAAACAATGCGTCCGGATGAAGCTCGTGCTTTCATCGAATCTAAAGCTGACAAATCTATTGTCGAACCGAAAAACTTTGAAGAACAGGCCATCAGCATGATTGGTCGGGAACTGTATGAAGCATTCTTTAAAGGCTATACGCGTAAACAATGGGGTTGTGAGCCGACGGAGTTACCAGCCAGTATTTTGAAACGCTTGCCGCTTCGTTTTAACTATAATGACAATTATTTTAACCACCAGTATCAGGGGATGCCCAGAGATGGCTATACCGATATGGTTGGAAAAATTCTTGATCACGAACTGATTGAAATAAGAACAGATACTGAGTTTTCAGCTACCGAGAGTGGGGCCTACCAGCATGTATTTTGGTCAGGCGCGCTGGATGGTTACTTTAACTTTAGTGAGGGGCGTCTGGGTTATCGCACGCTGGATTTCGAAAAATTCTCAGCAGAAGGTGACTACCAGGGAACGGCTGTTATCAACTACTGCGAAGAAAATGTACCTTATACCCGAATCACTGAGCATAAGCATTTCTCACCCTGGGAGTCACACGAAAAAACAACATGTTATCGTGAATTTAGTCGCTTCTGCACCGAAGATGATATTCCGTATTATCCGATCCGTATGGTTAAGGAAAAAGAACTGCTCAATCGCTACCTGGATAAAGCGATGGAATTAAGCAATACCACTTTTGTCGGGCGTCTTGGTACCTACCGCTATCTGGATATGGATGTCACTATTCGTGAAGCTATTGATGTTGCAAATAAATTCCTTGAATGTCAAAAGAGTCAGGAGCCAATGCCTGTATTTAATATAAATCCTCGCTAACGTCAGGTGTTGTCATGGATACGGATAATTTTTTGAATAAATATAATCCATTGCTATGCAAGGTTTTTCTCGCAGCATCGGATTTTATATTTTTAACTTATCACTGGCCCTCTCTATTGGTTGTGTATACTGGATTTTTAACGATCTTTATCGTTTTATCCCCGATGCTCAACTAGAGATGCGCATAATTTCTCATGTCATCCTGAGTTGATATGTGTGGGATGGTTCTGGGTTCGGTTGCGACATTATTCCTATCGCAAACCCTTTTGGTTTGAATTGAAGGAGATTATCCGCACTATTGTGATCTTTGCTGTTTTTGATCTGGCGCTGGTCGCTTTTTCTAAATGGCAATTTTCTCGGTATGTATGGGTCTTTTGTTGGACGTTTGCATTAATTCTGCTGCCGCTTTTCCGAGCAATGACCAAACAACTTCTTAATCGTCTTGGGGATTTGGAAGAAAAAGACTGTCATTATGGGTAGCGGAAGTAATGCAGTGGAAGCTTATTATGCACTGCAAAGTGAGGAAATGCTTGGCTTTGATGTTGTCGCATTTTATGACGAAGAGTGTACAGAGGCAACGCTACAGGGGACTGCCGGTTCTTCAGGACCCCAATATTCTTTGGGAAATGAAGAAAACAGGCGATATTCATTTCATTGTAGCTTTTGAAATGGAAAACAGCGATAAGACCATTAACTGGTTGCGCGAACTATCGAAGAAGGACTGCCGTTCTGTCACGGTTATTCCGTCCCTGCGCGGGTTACCACTTTATAATACCGATATGTCTTTCATCTTTAGTCATGAAGTCATGTTGCTGCGTATTCATAATAATCTGGCAAAACGGACATCTCGTTTCCTTAAACGGACTTTCGATATTGTCTGTTCATCACTGATTATCTTAATTTCTTCGCCACTGCTCATTTATCTTTGGTACAAAGTTACCCGTGATGGTGGTCCGGCAATCTACGGTCATATGCGAGTAGGGCGTCACGGTAAGCTTTTCCCTTGCTATAAGTTTCGCTCAATGGTGATGAATTCGCAGGAGGTTTTACAAAAGCTCCTTGATTCCGATCCTGCTGCACGGGAAGAATGGGAGCGTGACTTTAAGTTGAAAAACGATCCGCGAATCACTCCTGTCGGTCGATTTATTCGTAAAACCAGTCTTGATGAATTGCCTCAGTTATTTAATGTGCTGAAAGGTCAAATGAGTCTGGTTGGCCCGCGTCCGATTATCTCTGAAGAGTTACCACGCTATGATGAGAATGTTGATTACTATCTAATGGCGAAACCGGGAATGACAGGGTTGTGGCAGGTAAGTGGACGTAACGATGTGGATTACGATACCCGAGTCTACTTTGACTCCTGGTATGTCAAGAACTGGTCGCTGTGGAATGACATCGCTATTCTTTTCAAAACAGTGAAGGTAGTCCTCCATAGAGATGGTGCATATTGATGTAGCAGAAACTGCATTTTATGTGCATTAAGTTCATTCTGAAGAGGACATCTATTGCTACCTTCTGGCCTCTAACCTGAGTTAACATGTTCTTCACTTTACTCGCCGCCATTTTACGGCGGGGTATCCACACCTGACAGGAGTATGTAATGTCCAAGCAACAGATCGGCGTCGTCGGTATGGCAGTGATGGGGCGCAACCTGGCGCTCAACATCGAGAGCCGTGGTTATTACCGTCTCCGTTTTCAACCGCTCCCGTGAAAAGACCGAAGAAGTGATTGCCGAAAACCCAGGCAAAAAACTGGTGCCTTACTACACGGTAAAAGAGTTTGTTGAATCCCTTGAAACGCCTCGTCGTATCCTGTTAATGGTGAAAGCAGGGGCGGGCACTGATGCTGCTATCGATCCCTGAAGCCGTATCTGGATAAAGGCGACATCATCATTGATGGTGGTAACACGTTCTTCCAGGACACTATCCGTCGTAATCGCGAACTTTCTGCTGAAGGCTTTAACTTCATTGGTACCGGCGTTTCCGGTGGTGAAGAAGGGGCGCTGAAAGGCCCCATCTATCATGCCTGGCGGTCAGAAAGAGGCCTACGAACTGGTTGCGCCGATTCTGACTAAAATTGCCGCAGTTGCAGAAGATGGCGAACCTTGCGTGACCTATATTGGTGCCGATGGTGCCGGTCACTATGTGAAAATGGTTCACAACGGTATCGAATACGGCGACATGCAGCTGATCGCAGAAGCCTATTCTTTGCTGAAAGGTGGCCTGAATCTGTCTAACGAAGAGCTGGCAGATACTTTCACTGAGTGGAACAAAGGCGAGCTGAACAGCTACCTGATCGACATCACCAAAGACATCTTCACCAAAAAGGATGAAGAGGGTAAATATCTGGTTGATGTGATTCTGGATGAAGCGGCGAACAAAGGCACCGGTAAATGGACCAGCCAGAGTTCTCTGGATCTGGGCGAGCCGCTGTCGCTGATCACGGAATCCGTTTTTGCACGTTATATCTCTTCTCTGAAAGAGCAGCGTGTCGCAGCGTCTAAAGTGTTGTCGGGACCTAAAGCGCAGCTTGCGGGTGACAAAGCGGAATTTATCGAGAAAGTCCGTCGCGCGCTCTACCTTGGCAAGATCGTCTCTTACGCACAAGGGTTTTCCCAGCTGCGTGCCGCTTCTGACGAATACAACTGGGATCTGAACTACGGCGAAATTGCGAAGATCTTCCGTGCCGGCTGCATTATTCGTGCACAGTTCTTGCAGAAAATCACCGACGCATATGCAGAAAATGCGGGTATCGCTAACCTGCTGCTGGCACCGTACTTCAAGAAAATCGCGGACGATTATCAGCAAGCGCTGCGTGATGTGGTTGCGTATGCCGTGCAGAATGGTATCCCGGTTCCGACGTTCTCTGCCGCTGTTGCCTACTACGACAGCTATCGCGCAGCCGTTCTTCCTGCGAACCTGATCCAGGCGCAGCGTGACTACTTTTGGGGCGCATACGTATAAGCGTACTGATAAAGAAGGCGTTTTCCATACTGAATGGCTGGAGTAATTCCTGATTCGCATCAAAAGCCCGGTGATTCGCCGGGCTTTTTTTTGTCCCTAATCTGATTGATTTATTTTTACTTCTTAATATTAACTTAATAATTAATGTTTAACCTGATAAAGAAAATCTGAATTGTTTTAGCCTTCATTGACACAATATTCATTCAGGCGTTAAAACTTTTATATCTTATCAGGATGTATAAACATCATGATGCATAATTAAGTTAATTCTGAGAGCGTGAAATGAAAATCACCATTTCTGGAACCGGGTACGTTGGTCTGTCAAACGGTTTGCTTATCGCACAGCATCACCAGGTTACCGCGTTAGACATTATTCCCGAACGTGTAGAAATGCTAAATGATCGGATATCTCCGATTGTTGATAAAGAAATACAGCAATTTTTAGCGTCCGGGAATATTAATTTTGAAGCAACCTTAGACAAGGTATCCGCCTACCAAAATGCTGATTATGTCATTATTGCAACACCAACCGACTATGATCCAAAAACAAATTATTTCAACACATCAAGTGTAGAATCGGTTATTCAGGATGTGACAGAGATTAACCCATCGGCAGTGATGGTGATCAAGTCAACGGTGCCGGTTGGCTTCACCGCAACGATGGAGTAAAAAATTTAATACGCAGAATATCATTTTCTCCCCCGAGTTCCTGCGCGAAGGTAAAGCGCTTTATGATAATTTGCATCCTTCGCGGATTGTGATTGGTGAACGCTCTGAGCGTGCGGAGCGATTCGCTGCTTTGCTACAGGAAGGCGCCATAAAACAGGATATTCCAACCCTGTTTACCGATTCGACGGAAGCAGAGGCGATTAAGCTTTTTGCTAATACTTACCTTGCGATGCGCGTTGCTTACTTTAATGAACTTGATAGCTATGCGGAAAGTTTAGGACTGAATACCCGACAAATTATTGAAGGTGTGTGTCTGGATCCTCGTATTGGCAATCATTACAACAATCCTTCATTTGGTTATGGCGGTTATTGTCTGCCGAAAGATACGAAGCAACTTCTGGCGAATTATCAGTCAGTGCCAAACAATATTATCTCCGCGATCGTGGATGCGAACCGGACGCGTAAAGATTTTATTGCAGATGCCATCTTGGTCCAGAAAACCCAAAGTGGTGGGCATCTATCGTCTGATTATGAAGAGCGGTTCTGATAATTTCCGTGCGTCTTCAATTCAGGGGATTATGAAGCGTATCAAAGCTAAAGGTGTGGAAGTTATTATTTACGAACCGGTTATGAAGGAAGCGTCGTTCTTTAATTCCCGCCTTGAACGTGATTTGAATACGTTTAAACAGCAGTCCGACGTGATTATCTCCAATCGCATGGCGTCTGAACTGCTGGATGTTCAGGACAAAGTTTATACACGCGATCTCTTTGGCAGTGATTAACCTTCTGTTATTGGGGCTACAATAGCCCCTGATTGGCTATCAAAGTGTTTGAAATAATCCGTAAATTTTATCAATAATCCTATAGCATTAACGATGTTTATGACTACACTGTCTCCAGCTTAAGCATTTTCTTAGTTAGGGTACTGGATGACAGTGAACAATAACAATGCTACCGGGGCGCAGTAATGACCCGGAACAGATTGATTTGATTGATTTAGTGATGCAATTGTGGCGCGGAAAAATGACAATCTTTGTGTGTGTCATTGTCGCAATTCTATTGGCTGTTGGTTACATCCTGGTAGCGAAAGAGAAATGGACCTCTACCGCCATCATCACCCAGCCTGATGTAGGGCAAATTGCCACTTATAATAATGCGATGAGCGTTTTGTATGGCGATAACGCTCCGAAAGTTGCGGATATTCAGACTGGCTTTATCGGTCGCTTTAGCTCCGCCTTTTCCGCATTGTCAGCAGCTCTGGATAATCAGGAAGAACCTGAAGAATTAACTATTACTCCTTCTGTTAAGGGTCAATCATTGCCGTTGGCTGTTTCTTACGTTGGAGAGTCTGCGGAAGGGGCGCAGCGCCAGCTGGCAGAGTATATCCAGCAGGTAGATGAGAGCGTTGCGAAAGAACTGGACGCGGATCTGAAAGATAACATCAAGTTGCAGACAACTACGCTTGAGGACTCGTTAAAAACGCAGGAAGTGGTCGCGCAGGAGCAAAAAGATTTGCGTATCAAGCAAATTCAGGAAGCATTGCGTTATGCGGAGCAGGCGAATGTGATAAAGCCACAAATTCAGCAAACTCAGGATGTCACCCAGGACAGTATGTTCCTTCTTGGTAGTGATGCGCTGAAATCAATGATTGAACATGAATCCACGCGTCCGCTGGTTTTCTCTGGGGCCTACTATCAGACCAAGCAAAATTTGCTGGATATCGGAAATCTGAAAATCGAAACCGCATCCATTCACGCCTACCGTTACGTCATGAAGCCGACGCTGCCGGTTCGTCGTGACAGTCCGAAAAAGGTAATTGTGCTGGTCCTGGCGGTGCTACTGGGCGGGATGATTGGTGCAGGTGTGGTGCTGGGGCGTAATGCTCTGCGCGACTACAGAGAGAAAGCGCAGTAATTTATTGTTATCCTGGATGGCTCTACGCTTATCCGACCTACAAAAAACCGGGCATTGCCCGGTTTTTTTCGCATCAGAAGCTATTGATGACGCTTACGTAAATTCTCAATGACGGTCGTTAAATCAAGGTCCTGGTCCTGTAGCAGCACCAGCAGGTGGTACATCAGGTCGGAGGCTTCATTGGTCAGCTCAAAACGGTCATGTACCGTTGCGGCCAGCGCGGTCTCGACACCTTCTTCACCCACTTTCTGCGCGATACGCTTGGTGCCGCTGGCGTAAAGTTTCGCCGTGTAAGAGCTTGCCGGATCGGCAGTTTTACGCTCGGCTAACAGTTGCTCAAGTTGATACAGGAATAACCACTGATGGCTGGCATCCCCAAAGCAGCTGCTGGTGCCTTTGTGGCAGGTTGGTCCAATTGGATTGGCCAGCACCAGCAGTGTGTCGTTATCACAATCCGGCGCAATGCGGACTACCTTCAGGAAGTGGCCGGATGTTTCGGCCTTTGGTCCACAAACGCTGCTTGGTTCGTGAGAAGAAAGTGACGTTGCCGCTTTCGATTGTTTTATCCAGCGCTTCAGGGGTCATGTAACCCAGCATTAACACTTCACCGGATACCGCATGTTGCACGACAACCGGCATTAATCCGTCGGTTTTTCCCAGTCGAGCTCGCCGGCGCTGTTGCTCTGTTAACATATCCTGATCTCCACGCCCTGTGCTTCCAGTACGCTTTTAATTCACCAATATTAATAATCTGTTTGTGGAAGACGGAGGCAGCAAGCGCCCCGTCGACATCGGTATCGCGGAAGGCTTCAAGGAAGTGCTCCATCGTGCCCGCGCCGCCGGAGGCAATCAGCGGTACATGACAGACGTCACGGACTTTTTTCAGTTGCTCCAGATCGTAACCGTTACGCACGCCGTCCTGATTCATCATGTTAAGCACGATTTCACCGGCCCCGCGTTTTTGCACTTCCTGCACCCAGTCGAGAGTTTCCCACTGCGTCACGCGGGTACGGCTTTCATCGCCGGTATACTGGTTGACGTGATACTTGCCGGTTTCGGCATCAAACCAGGTATCAATGCCCACGACGATGCACTGTACACCAAAGCGGTCAGCAAGACGGGTGATCAGCGTTGGGTCGGCCAGCGCAGGGGAGTTGATGGAAATTTTATCAGCGCCGAAAGAGAGGATTTTAGCGGCGTCATCAATAGACCTGATGCCACCCGCGACACAGAATGGAATGTCGATCACTTCCGCGACGCGCGACACCCAACTCTTATCAACCACGCGCCCGTCACTGGAAGCGGTAATATCATAGAACACCAGCTCGTCTGCGCCTTCATCGGCATAGCGTTTTGCCAGCGGGACGATATCGCCGATGATTTCATGATTGCGGAACTGTACGCCTTTTACCACCTGACCATCGCGTACGTCCAGGCAAGGGATTATACGTTTTGCCAGCATTGGATGGCCTCCTTAACGGTGAATTTACCTTCCAGTAGGGCGCGGCCGACAATCACGCCGCGAACGCCCGTGCCGCGCAGAGCGGCCACGTCCTCAATCCCGCCAATTCCGCCGGAAGACTGAAAGGCGACCTGCGGATATTTCGCGCACACTTCGTCATACAGCGAGACGTTGGAACCCGCCAGCGTGCCGTCACGGGAGATATCGGTGCACAGTACATGCTTCAGGCCAACCGGCAGATAAGTCTCGACCAGCTCTTCCAGCGAAACGCCGGAGTTTTCCTGCCAGCCGCTGACGGCAACCTGTTTGTTGCCCCGATCATCAATACGCACATCCAGCGCCAGCACCAGCGCGTCAGCGCCAAAGCGCTCAAACCAGCCTTTGACCACCTCGGGAGATTTGACCGCCGTGGAGCCGACCACCACGCGGGCAACGCCTGCGTCCAGCAGCGCCGCAACATCGTCCTCAGTACGCACGCCGCCGCCAACCTGCACGGGCACGTTCACACCCGCGACCAGCGTTTTAATCAGCGGGATCTGCCGTCTGGCCGGATCTTTCGCCCCGGTCAAATCGACCAGATGCAGCACTTCGGCGCCCTGGGCGGCATAATCCCGCAGACGGGGAAGGGGATCGTTACCGTAATCACGCTGCCGGGCGTAGTCGCCCTGATGGAGACGCACTACGGTGCCATCGATCAAATCTAATGCCGGAATAATCATCACATCTCCAGGAAGTTTTTCAGCAACTGCGCGCCAGCGGCGCCGGAACGTTCCGGGTGGAACTGCACGCCGAAGAAATTGTCTTTTTGCACTGCCGCAGTGAAGGGTTCGCCGTAGTTGCATTGAGCAATGGTCCACGGATTTACGGGCATAGCGTAGCTGTGAACAAAGTAGAACCAGGCGCCATCTTCAATGCCCTGGAAAAGACGATTACCCGCCTGCGGGTAAACGCGGTTCCAGCCCATATGCGGGAGCGGCAGACCAAAATCGGTCATCTTCGGGACGTCCTGGTCAATAATGCCCAGAAGGTCGACGCCGTTTGTCTCTTCACTGTGGCGCCCAAGGATCTGCATGCCTAAACAAATTCCCAGAACGGGCTGAGTACAAGCCTTAATCAATTCGACAAGCTCACGCTCGCGCAACTGATCCATCGCCGCCTGGGCGGTTCCCACGCCGGGCAGGAAGAGTTTGTCAGCTTTTAAGACGACCTCCGGGTCGCGGCTGACCATCGGATCATAACCGTGGCGCGCCACGGCGGATTTCACCGAGTTCAGGTTGGCACAGCCGGTATCAAGGATGACGACGTTCATCACAGCACTCCTTTAGAAGAAGGCAGCGTGTCGCCTTCTACCCGAATGGCCTGGCGCAACGTGCGGCCAAACGCTTTAAACAGGCTTTCTACACGGTGGTGATCGTTTTTACCTTTGGTCTTCAGGTGCAGCGTCACGCCCATGGTGTAGGAGAGCGAGCGGAAGAAGTGTTCAACCATCTCGGTGCTCAGATCGCCCACGCGCTGATAGGTAAACTCGGCTTTATATTCTAGGTGCGGGCGCCCGGAGATATCCAGTGCGCAACGCGCCAGGCATTCGTCCATCGGCAGCACAAAACCGAAGCGGTTGATGCCGCGCTTATCGCCCAACGCCAGTTTTAGCGCTTCGCCCAGCGCCAGACCGGTATCTTCTACCGTGTGGTGATCGTCAATATAGAGGTCGCCCTTGACCGCGATCTCCATACGGAAACCGCCATGCGTGGCGATCTGATCGAGCATATGGTCAAAGAAGCCCACGCCGGTATTGATCTTGCTGCCGCCTTCGCGATCCAGCCACACCTTGACGTCAATCTGTGTTTCTTTGGTATTGCGCTCAACATGGGCATAGCGGTCGCGTTTTGTCAGCTGTTCGCCAATCATCGTCCAGTTCAGGGTTTCACGGTTATAACGTAACCCGTTAATGCCCATGTTTTCGGCCAACTGGATGTCGGTAGCGCGATCGCCAATCACGTAGCTGTTGGCGCTATCCATCGCCTGTTCAGCCAGATAACGTTCAACCAGCTTTACCTTCGGCTTACGGCAGTCGCACTCATCTGCTGGCAGGTGCGGGCAGATCAGCACTTCATCAAACAGTACGCCCTGGGAGGTGAAAACCTGCATCATCAGGTCGTGCGGGCCGTCGAAGTCTGCCTGCGGGAAGCTCTGCGTTCCCAGCCCGTCCTGGTTGGTGATCATCACCAGCTTAAAGCCGGCTTTTTGCAGCTTCAGCAGAACCGGCACCACGTCCGGTTCAAAGGCGAGTTTGTCAAAACGATCCACCTGAAAATCACTCGGCGGTTCGGCAATCAGGGTTCCATCACGGTCAATAAAAAGATACTTCTGGCTCATACTTGCTCCGCACGTAAGGCGTCAATGACGCGCTGGCTTTCTTCGCGGGTTCCAACAGTGATACGCAGACAGCCGCTTAAAGAAGGTTGTTTATTCTGATCACGTAAGATAATGCCCTGATCCCACAGAGATTTAAACACGCTACTTGACGCGGTAAAACGTGCCAGAATGTAGTTGGTTTCTGAATCGAACACCTGTTCTACGCAGGCAATCTCTTTCAGCGCATTAACCAGATACTGACGTTCCAGCAGAATCTGCGCCACACGTTCGCGCATCGCGTTGACGCCTTGCGGCGTCAACGCCTGAGCGGCAATATCGGCGACCGGCGTAGAGAGCGGGTAGGGGGCGATGACTTTCAGCAGCAGGTTGATGACCTCTTCATTCGCCAGCGTAAATCCGCAGCGCAGACCGGCGAGCGCAAAGGCTTTGGAGAGCGTGCGTAACACCACCAGATGCGGGTATTCAGAGAGCCAGCCAGCCAGCGTCGCCTGTGGGCAGAATTCAATATAGGCTTCATCCGCCACCACAATGGCGTTGCCGCGCGTCATTTCCAGCAGAGTACGTAAATCCTGTGGATTGATAAGCTGCCCGGTCGGGTTGTTGGGGCTGCATACAAACACCACTTTAACGCCGTCGAGTTTATCGGCGATGCCCCGCAGATCCAGCTGCCAGTTTTCCAGCGTCGGAACCGTCCGGCATTCAACGCCAATGGTTTCCGCGCTGACGCTGTACATGCCGTACGTTGGCGGGCAATAGAGAATCGCATCTTTCCCCGGTTCGCAGAATGCGCGAATCAGCAGTTCAATACCTTCGTCTGCGCCACGGCTGACCAGCACCTGCCCGGGGTTCACCCCGGCGTACTGCGCATAATTTTCAATAACCGCTTTTGGCTGGCATTCCGGGTAGCGGTTGAGCGTTTGCTGAGTCAGCTGAAACTCCACCGCCGTCGGGAACTCATTGGCATTCAGCCACACATCGCCATTACCGCCCAGACGGCGAGCGGACTGGTACGGCGTCAGGTTGCGAACGTTTTCCCGGGCTAAGTCGGTGACGCTGCGGGTATTTTCAGTGCTCATGCTTGCTCCTTAAGGGCGTTAACGCGCAGGGTGACAGCATTTTTGTGGGCGGTCAGCCGTTCTGCCGCAGCCAGCGTTTCAATGGTGGATGCCAGTGCGGAGAAACCTGCCTGCGACAATTCCTGAACGGTCATGCGTTTCTGGAAATCCGCCAGACCGAGGCTGGAGCAGGTGGCGGTATAACCATAGGTCGGCAGCACATGATTGGTGCCGGAAGCATAGTCGCCTGCGGATTCCGGTGACCAGTCACCGAGAAAAACGGAACCCGCGCTGGTAATATCCTCCACCAGATCGCGTGCCTTACGGGTCTGAATGATCAGGTGTTCCGGCCCATACTGGTTCGAGATGGCGACGCACTGGGCTAAGTCTTTCGTCACGATCAGACGGCTGGCGCTTAATGCCTGACGCGCCGTTTCTGCACGCGGTAACTCCGCTAACTGGCGTTCGACGGCCTCCGCGACGTTCTGTGCAATACCGGCATCCGGGGTCAGCAGAATGACCTGAGAATCCGGGCCGTGTTCCGCCTGAGAGAGCAGGTCAGACGCCACGAAATCCGGCGTGGCGCCGCTGTCGGCGATCACCAGCACTTCAGAAGGGGCCGGCAGGCATATCAATTGCCGCGCCGTCGAGACGCTGGCTGACCTGGCGTTTCGCCTCGGTGACAAACGCGTTGCCGGGGCCAAAAATTTTGTCCACTTTTGGCACGGACTCGCTGCCGAACGCCAGAGCGGCAATGGCCTGGGCGCCGCCGACGTTGAAGATTTCCTGCACGCCGCACAGCTGCGCAGCGTAAAGGATTTCATCCGCGATAGGCGGTGGCGAGCACAGCACCACTTTTTTGCATCCGGCAATACGCGCGGGCGTGGCGAGCATTAATACGGTGGAGAAGAGCGGGGCAGAGCCGCCCGGGATATACAGGCCGACAGATGCGACAGGGCGCGTCACCTGCTGACAGCGAACGCCGGGCTGGGTTTCAACATCTACCGCCGGTAGTTTTTGCGCATTGTGGAAGGTTTCGATGTTTTTTACCGCTACCGCCATCGCCTGTTTGAGATCGTCGCTCAGACGCGCGCTGGCCGCGGCAATCTCTTCGGCGGACACTTTCAGCGCTGCGACGTTCGTTTTATCAAACTTTGCGCTGTATTCACGCAGGGCATCATCACCGCGTGATTTCACATTATCCAGGATCTCTGCGACGGTACGGGTAATGCTGTCGGAGGCGGAAATAGCCGGACGCATCAGCAATGCACGCTGCTGTTCAGTATTGCAGCTATTCCAGTCGATGATTGTATTAAAGCTCATGGCCGTCACTCCATCATCTTTTCAATTGGCAGCACCAGAATAGAGCTGGCGCCGAGCGCTTTCAGTTTTTCCATCGTTTCCCAGAACAGGGTTTCGCTGCTGACCATGTGCATGGCGACGCGCTGCTGATCGCCCGCCAGCGGCAGAATGGTCGGACGCTCTGCGCCCGGCCAGCAACGCGATGACTTCTTCCAGACGCTCGCTTGGCGCATGCATCATGATGTATTTGGATTCACGCGCCTGAATAACGCCCTGAATACGGGTCAGCAGTTTGTCGATAAGCTGTTGTTTGGCTTCGGCCATTTCGCCGTCACGCTGGATCAGGCAGGCTTTGGAGCGGTAAATCACCTCGACTTCACGCAGACCGTTGGCTTCCAGCGTCGCCCGGTAGACACCAAATCGCAGATGGCATCGGCCAGACCCGCACGCGGAGCGACTTCAACAGAACCGTTTAACAGACAGGATTTAAACGACACGCCTTTCTGATCCAGATAACGCTTAAGCAGGTGCGGGTAAGAGGTGGCGATACGCTTGCCGTCAAGGGAAGCCGGGCCGTCCCAGGCTTCATCGACGGCGGTGGCCAGCGAGAGGCGGCAGCCGCCGAAGTCGAGACGGCGCAGGGTGTAGTAGCGCGGATCTTCGCCCTGCGCGCGGCGGCTCAACAGCTCTTCTTCCAGAACGTTTTCCCCGATGATCCCCAGATCGACAACGCCATCCATGACCAGGCCGGGAATATCGTCATCACGCACGCGCAGAATATCAATCGGCATATTCTCCGCCATCGCAATCAGACGCTGGGTGTGCAGGTTGATTTTAATACCGCAGCGGGCCAGTAATTCGCGTGAATCATCGCTTAAACGGCCTGATTTCTGAATAGCTATGCGTAAACGGGTGTTATCTAACATTCTTTTTTCCTCTTTATCCTGTCTGAACCGGTCTGAATCGCGCACCAAAAAAAAGCCCCCGGAAGAATGATCTTCCGGGGGCTTTCTCATGCGTTCATGCACCACTGGAAGATCTGAATGTCTTCCAGCACACATCGCCTGAAAGACTAGTCAGGATGATGGTGATGATGGTGGTGTTTAAATTGAACGCGTGTCATAAAATTCTCGATGAATGCTTATTCATTTGATGCCTTTTAACCTAAACCACTTTAGCGCCGGAAAGCAAGGGCTTTTTTTCATCATTAATTCATTTCATATTGAAGGTATGAATTGTCAGTCCCGGCGGGCTGGCGTAGCCTTAGATAAGATGGCGTTAAAGTCAGGAGAGAACGCATGAAAAAGGTCGCAATTGTCGGTTTAGGATGGTTAGGAATGCCGCTGGCGATGTCGCTGACGGCAAGAGGCTGGCAGGTTACTGGCACGAAAACCACGCAGGATGGCGTGGAAGCGGCCCGCATGAGCGGCATTGAGAGCTATCCGCTGCGCCTGGAACCTGAACTGGTTTGCGAAACGGACGATCTTGATGCGCTGATGGATGTGGATGCTCTGGTCATTACGCTGCCCGCTCGCCGTAGCGGGCCGGGGGAAGATTTTTACCGCCAGGCAATACAGGAGGTGGTCGACAGCGCGCTGGCGTATCACGTTCCGCGTATCATTTTTACCAGTTCCACGTCAGTGTACGGCGATGTGCACGGCATTGTGAAAGAGACTACGCCGCGTAATCCCGTCACGGCGAGTGGGCGCATCCTGAAGGAACTCGAAGACTGGCTGCACAATCTGCCCGGCACCTCCGTCGATATTCTGCGTCTGTCCGGGCTGGTAGGGCCAGGACGACATCCGGGGCGTTTCTTTGCCGGTAAAACCGCGCCTGACGGTCAGCAAGGTGTGAATCTGGTCCACCTGGAAGATGTGATTGCCGCTATTACTCTGCTGTTACAGGCACCTAAAGGGGGACACATCTATAATATATGTGCGCCTTCGCATCCGGCGCGTAATGTGTTTTATCCGCAGATGGCGCGTTTGCTGGGTATGGAACCGCCGCATTTTCTGGAAAGCCAGAGTAACGATAAAGGCAAGATTATTGATGGCAGCCGGATTTGTAATGAACTCGGGTTTGAATACCAGTATCCCGACCCGCTGGTGATGCCGATGGAGTGACGCGCCAGCAGACTACCGCCATACACCGCAAGGGGGCGAGTATGAAACCACTGCTGGACGTTCTGATGATTCTCGATGCGTTAGAGAAAGAGGGGAGCTTTGCGGCGGCGTCGGCAAAATTGTTTAAGACGCCGTCAGCGCTCAGCTATACCGTCCATAAGCTGGAAAGCGATCTGAATATCCAACTGTTGGATCGCAGCGGCATCGGGCTAAATTTACCCGCACCGGCCAGATGCTGCTGGAAAAAGGCCGGGAAGTTCTGCATACCGTGCGCGAACTGGAAAAGCAGGCCATCAAACTTCACGAAGGCTGGGAGAACGAACTGGTCATCGGCGTGGACGATACGTTTCCTTTTTCTCTCCTTACTCCCCTCATTGAATCCTTCTACCAACATCACAGCGTAACGCGCCTGAAATTCATAAACGGCGTGCTGGGCGGTTCCTGGGAGGCGCTGACGCAGGGGCGGGCGGATATCATCGTTGGCGCGATGCACGATCCGCCCTACGCCAGTGGTTTCGGTTTTGCGCGTCTGGGAGAGCTTGAGCAGGTTTTTGCGATTGCCCCGCATCATCCACTGGTGCCGGAAGAAGAGCCGTTGAGTCGGCGCACAATAAAACGGTTCCGCGCGATTGTGGTCGGCGATGAGACGCATCCGGCGTGTTCGGCAAGCGCGCAATTGCTTGATGATCAGGAAGCTATAACGGTTTTTGATTTTAAAACCAAACTGGAACTGCAAATCAGCGGCCTGGGATGTGGGTATTTACCGCGCTATCTGGCGCAACGCTTTCTGGACAGCGGTGCGCTTATTGAGAAGAACGTGGCGGCGCAGATCGTGTCGGAGCCGGTGTGGATGGGCTGGAACGAACAGACGGCCGGACTGGCCAGCGCGTGGTGGCGAGATAAAATTTTAGCAAATAGTGCTATTGCTGGCGTCTATACAATGGGGGATGCTGGGAAATCAAACAGTTAATAAAAAATATTTTTTGACGGGGCTCTCATTCTCTTGTCATTTCGCCTTAATTTAGTGCACAATGCGCCGCTTGCAAAAAATGACATTAACCGACGTTTTAATACGCGTCGGTTATTTTTTTGCATCAAACCAATCATTCAATAAAAGAGGCCGGGCTTCGTACCGGATAGATACTTACTAAAAACCGACAGTTGTTGTCGCTGAGGAATCCAGAAAATGGGGCAATTTTTTGCTTACGCGACGGCATTCGCCGTAAAGGGGAATGACCATGTCGCATAACGTTACTCCAAACACCTCTCGCGTGGAATTGCGTAAGACGCTTACGTTGATTCCGGTTGTAATGATGGGTCTTGCCTATATGCAGCCGGATGACGCTGTTCGATACATTTGGTATCGTCTCAGGCCTCACTGACGGTCACGTTGCGACGGCGTATGCCTTTGCGCTGATCGCGATTCTTTTTACTGCGTTGAGCTACGGTAAACTGGTGCGTCGTTTCCCGTCCGCTGGCTCCGCGTACACTTACGCCCAGAAATCCATCAGCCCGACCGTAGGCTTTATGGTGGGCTGGTCATCGCTGCTGGACTACCTGTTCATGCCGATGATCAACATTCTGCTGGCGAAAATTTATTTTGAAGCGCTGGTGCCGACAGTGCCGTCGTGGATCTTTGTGGTGGCGCTGGTGGCCTTTATGACCATCTCTAACCTGCGCAGCATCAAGACCGTCGCTAACTTCAACACCCTGATTGTTATTCTGCAAATGGGGATTGTAGCGGTGATTGTCGGGCTGATTATCTACGGCGTGTCTCACGGCGAAGGTGCGGGTACGCTGGTAAGCTCCCGTCCATTCTGGTCTGAAGGCGCGCACGTTGTGCCGATGATTACCGGTGCGACAATCCTGTGCTTCTCGTTCCTCGGCTTTGACGGTATCTCTTCTCTGTCTGAAGAGACTAAAGACGCGGAGCGCGTTATTCCGCGCGCGATTTTCCTGACGGCGCTGATTGGCGGCCTGATCTTTATCGCGGCGTCTTACTTCCTGCAACTGTACTTCCCGGATATTTCGCGCTTTAAAGACCCGGATGCATCACAGCCTGAAATCATGCTGTACGTTGCGGGTAAAACCTTCCAGTGGGGGCGTGCTGATTTTCTCCAGCGTGACCGTACTGGCATCCGGTATGGCGGCACACGCGGGCGTTTTCCCCGTCTGATGTACGTCATGGGTCGTGACGGCGTGTTCCCCGACGCGTTTCTTCGGCTACGTTCATCCCGAAATGGCGTACTCCGGCGTGGAACGTGCTGCTGGTTGGCGCGATCCGCACTGCTGGCGATTAATTTCGATCTGGTTACGGCGACGGCGCTGATCAACTTCGGTGCGCTGGTGGCGTTTACCTTCGTGAACCTCTCCGTGATTTCCCCAGTTCTGGATCCGTGAGAAGCGCAACAAAACGCTGAAAGACCACTTCAACTATCTGGTTCTGCCGGTGTGCGGCGCGCTGACTGTTGGCGCACTGTGGATCAACCTGGAAGAAAGCTCAATGACTCTGGGTCTGATCTGGGCGGGTATTGGCCTGGTGTATCTGGCTTGCGTGACCAAAAGCTTCCGCAAATCCGGTACCGCAGTACGAAGATATCGCACAGTAATGAAATGACCTTTCACAGGTAAAAAACCGGAGACATGTTCTCCGGTTTTTTTATGCAAAAATCTGTAGGCCGGATAAGGTCATCGGCCGTTCTTCGGCACAACGCCAACGCCTGATGGCGCTTCGCTTATCAGGCCTACACTCCCGCACTGTTTGTAGGCCGGATAAGGCGTTTACGCCGCCATCCGGCAAAAGCGACGCGTGGCTCCTCAGACAATCTCTTCTGCGTACTGCCAGAGTGATTTCAGCAATGCCAGTTTCTCTTTGTCGTCAGCATATTGCTGATACAGCATTTGTAACTCTTCCGCATACCGTTGCAAAAACTCTGGCGTAAACACCTGACGACGATGCTCCAGCCAGCGTTGCTGTTCGGTTTCATCCAGCGTCCCAGGGAAGTTACGGGCGCGATAGTTGAACAGCAGTTTTTCAATCCGCTTATCGACAAACGTAATATCCAGCGCGGGCAAATTGCGCGGTTCGGTGTCCAGCACGATTTTCATGGCGGCACGATCGGCGTCGCTGAAAAAGCCATTGTATAGCTGCGCATCGACGTTCTCAGACGGCGTAAACGGCTCGGCCTCAGCGAAGATTGCCACAACCTTATCGCGTACCTGCGGATTATCGCGCAGCACTTTCAGGTTATCGAGACAGTGCTGACGGTTAATCCCTAAGCGATCGGCATCCTCCGGGCGGAGCGTATTAGCCTGAGCCAGTACCGGGCATTTATTGATGTGTACCAGTTTTACCGGAACTGCGGCGTTATCGCCGAGATCGGCTTTAGCGGTATATAACCGCTCGCGCAGGGTATCGCTGTCCAGTTCCAGTAATGGCGACATATCGCCCGCCAGATCCACCATAATGACCGCGTTGCGGTTTTCTGGATGCCAGGCCAGCGGCGCAACCCAACTGGTGTTGCCGCGCCAGGCGCCAAACATACCGGAGATATGTACTAGCGGTTTCATTTGCGGCACATCGATCAACGCCGCCAGTTTATGTTTGTTGCGATGCGTGTAAAGGTAGTCAAACAGACGCGGCTGGCGCGACTTCACCAGTTGCGCCATAGCGATGGTGGCGTACACGTCTGCCATTGCATCGTGCGCGTTGGCATGTTCGATCCCGTTGGCTTTGGTCAAGTGCTCAAGGCGGAAGCTGGGCAATCCGTCGTCATTTTCCGGCCAGTTTATGCCTTCCGGGCGCAGGGCATAGCAGGCGCGCATCACATCCAGCAAATCCCAGCGCGAGTTGTCGTGCTGCCAGCTCCAGGCATAGGGATCGTAGAAGTTGCGATACAAAATGTTACGCGTGACTTCATCATCAAAACGGACATTGTTGTAGCCGACGACACAGGTCTTTGGCACGGTGAACAGCGAATGAATACGTCTGGCAAAGTCGGCTTCGTTCTCTCCTTTGTCGCGCGCTTCCTGCGGCGTAATCCCAGTGATGAGCACAGCGCCTGGCTGAGGCAGGTAATCATCGGCGGGCTTGCAGTAAAAGACTTCAGGTTCGCCAATAATGTTAAAGTCGCTATCCGTGCGGATGGCGGCAAACTGTGCGGGTCTGTCCAGCGCCGGGTGAGTCCCGAAGGTTTCGTAGTCATGGAACAGGAAGGTAGGGTGCTGCTTGCCGTCATTCATTGTTCAGTTCTATCCGTTACTGTGCGTTTGCGCGGTTCTGCGCAGCAGGGTATCAAATCCTGGCGGTGTTATCAGCTTCTGAGTCGTTATTGGGAGCGTTAAGGTTACGCTGCCCGGCACTGCATAGAAAAACGTGCGTTATGTCACATTTTCTTGCAATTTATCCCTGTCTGTTTATCAGAACTTCCCGTAAAAAAGAACGGCAAATTATGACTTTCCTGAGGAATTAGTGTTGAAATGCCGTTTGTTTATTGCCGCTTCACTTCTCGCGATGAATCTTTCTTCCGCTCTGGCTGCCGATGTGCCAGATTTTTCTCCCCAGCCTCCGGCCATTCAGGCAGGGTCATGGGTACTTATGGATTACACCACGGGTCAAATTCTGACCGCAGGTAATGAACATCAGCGGCGTAACCCGGCCAGCCTGACCAAGCTGATGACCGGCTATGTTGTCGATCGCGCTATCGACAGCCATCCGTATTAGCCCGGACGATATCGTAACCGTTGGACGTGATGCCTGGGCCAAAAGACAACCCGGTGTTTGTGGGATCTTCATTAATGTTTCTGAAACAAGGGGAGCGCGTTTCGGTTCGGGATCTCAGCCGGGGGCTGATTGTTGACTCTGGAAACGATGCCTGCGTTGCGCTGGCGGATTACATTGCCGGAGGGCAACCGCAGTTCGTCGCCATGATGAATCACTACGTTGAAACCCTGAAGTTGCAGGATACCCATTTTGAAACGGTACACGGACTGGATGCGCCAGGCCAGCACAGCTCAGCCTATGATCTGGCGGTATTGTCCCGCGCCATTATTCACGGTGAGCCTGAGTTTTATCATATGTACAGTGAAAAGAGCCTGACATGGAACGGTATTACCCAGCAGAACCGTAACGGACTGCTGTGGGATAAAACCATGAATATCGACGGGCTGAAAACCGGCCATACCTCCGGCGCGGGTTTTAACCTGATTGCCTCCGCCGTGGACGGGCAGCGTCGTCTTATCGCCGTTGTGATGGGCGCGGAAAGCGCGAAAGGGCGCGAAGATCAGGCACGTAAGTTGTTGCAATGGGGGGGCAGCAAAATTTCGATACGGTACAAATTTTACGCAGTGGCAAACAGGTTGGCACGGAACGTATCTGGTACGGCGATAAAGAAAATATTGCTCTGGGCACCGAGCAGGATTTCTGGATGGCACTGCCGAAAACTGAAATTCCGCATATTAAGGCCCGGTATGCCCTTGATAAAAAAGAACTTGAAGCCCCTATTGCCGCACATCAGCGGGTCGGTGAAATTGAGCTATACGATCGGGATAAGCTGGTGGCGCACTGGCCTCTGGTGACGCTGGAGTCTGTTGGCAAAGGCGGCGTTTTTTCCCGACTGAGCGATTACTTCCACCATAAGGCGTAACCCCCCTTTTCTGACACGGCAGACTGGTAAGAGTGCGAGTCTGCTCACATACTCATCATGATTTCCTTGTGACCTTTATATGCAAAATCTTATGCTGTGTTTATATACAGTATAAGATTTGCCGGAGGGGACATCGCTTCCTTATCCGGCGCTGACTTCAATGCATTATGGAACACCGTCGACCTGATACGCGCAGCGCCATCAGGTCGACGGTGTGCTATCAGTCTCAGTGAAACTATCGGAGGCAGTATGGACTACGAAATCAGGCAGGCAGAGAAGCGTAATATCGCCGGTTTTCACATGATCGGCCCGTGGGAAAAAACGGTGAAGCAAGGTTTTGAACAACTCATGATGTGGGTTGACGGGAATCAGGTTGTTCCGCTCGAATGGATCGCGGTTTACTACGATAATCCAGATGAGGTTCCGGCGGAAAAACTCCGCTGCGATACGGTGGTGTCTGTCCCGGATAATTTCACCATTCCGAAAAATAGCGAAGGCGTCATCCTGACGGAGATCGCCGGCGGGCAGTATGCGACAGCGGTGGCGCGCGTTGAGAATCATGATTTCGCGACGCCCTGGTATCAGTTTTTCAATAGCCTGTTACAGGACAATCACTACCAGATAGCGGCTAAACCGTGTTTTGAGGTCTATCTTAACAATGGAACGGAAGACGGGTACTGGGACATTGAAATGTATGTACCCGTACAGTCGAAATAGCCCTGTGTAAATTGTACGCAGTACCCGGCGGATAGGCGTCGTGACGGGGCAGTTTACGTGCGAGTCCTGTCCGCTATAGTGATATTTTCGCTGCAAAAGCGGGTACAATTCGTTTTTTGGTCATTTCCAGACGGAGTGCGTGAGTGCGGGCTGATAAATCGCTGAGTCCCTTTGAAATTCGTTTATATCGCCATTATCGTGTTGTACACGGCATTCGCATTGCGCTGGCGTTTATTCTCACTTTCCTGCTGGTTCGACTGTTCAACATCCCGGAAGGCACCTGGCCGCTGATCACACTGGTCGTCATTATGGGGCCGATCTCCTTTTGGGGGAACGTGGTTCCCCGTGCGTTTGAGCGCATCGGCGGCACGATTCTGGGATCGGTATTAGGTCTTGTAGCGTTACGTCTGGAGATTTTTTCCCTCCCGCTGATGTTGATCTGGTGCGCTGCGGCAATGTTCTTGTGCGGTTGGCTGGCGTTAGGGAAAAAGCCGTATCAGGCTCTGTTGATCGGCATCACGCTCGCCGTGGTGGTAGGCGCGCCGGCAGGCGACATGAACACGGCATTGTGGCGCGGCGGGGATGTTATTTTAGGTTCGCTGCTGGCGATGCTGTTTACCGGCATCTGGCCACAACGCGCGTTTTTACACTGGCGTATTCAGATGGCGCATTGTGTGACGGCGTACAATCGGGTCTATCAGGCCGCGTTGTCGCCCAATTTGTTAGAGCGTCCCCGGCTGGAGAAGCATTTACAGAAACTGCTGAGCGACGTCGTCAAAATGCGTGGGCTGATTACGCCAGCCAGTAAAGAAACCCGCATTCAAAAGTCGATATTCGAAGCGATTCAAACCGTGAACCGCAATCTGGTCTGTATGCTTGAGCTGCAAATTAATGCGCACTGGGCATCTCGTGCCAGCCATTTTGTGATGCTGAATGCGCATACGCTGCGCGAAACGCAGCAAATGACGCAGCAAACGTTGCTCACCATCGCCCATGCGCTGTTCGAAGGCAACCCACAACCGGTACTGGCAAACACGGAAAAACTCAATGAGATTGTCGCGGAGCTGCGCCAGTTGATAAACGAGCATCATGGCAATACCGTGGCTGAAACGCCTATTCATGGCTATGTTTGGCTAAGTATGGAGACGGCGCGGCAACTGGAGCTGTTCTCCCATTTGATCTGCCGGGCATTGCGCAAATAAAAAGCAGATGACGCTCGTGATTCGGCTGCTGCTTCGATTCAGCACCGATTAAGGGTATGATACTGAAAAAGGATAAAACCATTGTCATCTGCAACGGCTAAAAGTAATGTTTACCCTAACGTATAGCGGTTGCTTAAACGAATCCGAATCTCACATTATCAGGGGTGTAAAAATGGAAACCAACAAGCCTTCTTTCCAGGACGTACTGGAATTTGTTCGTCTGTTCCGCCGTAAGAACAAACTGCAACGTGAAATCCAGGACGTTGAGAAAAAGATCCGTGACAACCAGAAGCGTGTTCTGCTGCTGGACAACCTGAGCGATTACATCAAGCCAGGTATGAGCGTTGAAGCGATCCAGGGCATCATCGCCAGCATGAAGAGCGACTATGAGGACCGCGTTGATGATTACATCATCAAAAACGCAGAAATTTCTAAAGAACGCCGCGACATTTCTAAAAAGCTGAAAGCGATGGGCGAAATGAAAAACGGCGACGCAAAAGCAGAGTAACAGCCTGTGGCAGTGGGGAACGCCGCGTGTTCCTCACTGCAATTCAACCCCGCCAGTGACCATCTTCAGCAAATGCTGATCGGGCCAGTGTTCCGTCAGTTTTCGTTGTGCGAGTTCCCACTTAATATGGTCAACGTCATGGCGCTGCCTGTCCAGCATCAGCCCGACAACGCTTCCGCTGTGCGCCACATTCAGACCGTATAAATCACATGTTTCCACCAGCGCCAACAGGGCATCAAAGCCTGGCTTTGGTAACAGTTGTTGGCTGGCGATAGCGCTGAGCGTGGCGGCTTCCCCCATCCGACGAGGGTTTTGCGTTATGCAGGCTTCCTGCACTCTCTCCCATGCCTGCTGCAACATCGCCGCCCCCGCATGCAGACGTTCCAGTCGGGGGATGCGGTGATAATCCGCCGTGCGCAACGTTATTGGGCTTTCGAGGACTAAAAGATCAAGCTGTGGCTGCGCTTCACAAGCCATTTGCGTAGAGGCGTCATTGTGATCGAAAAGCGTCAGTTGACGGAAAATGGTGCTGTCGGTGGGTTCAAGCGAAACACACAGATGTGCAAGCGTGGGTTCATCCAGCGTATGCCCCAGATGGTGTGCGGTTGCGACCGCCGTTGCCGCGATATCTGCGGTACTGCTGGCCATCCCTTTGGCGACGGGAATGGTGGAATGCACTGCGATCCGAATCTCCTGGCTCCACTGCGCAGGGTAGCGCCAGTATTCCAGTAGCCGATTGACCATTGCGCGTGAAAGGGGACGCTCATCCGCAAGGGGAGCGCCCGAGCTTACTTCCACGGTGCTGTACCATTCGACAGGGCAGGAGACCAGTTTCTCACTGCCCAGAATCCAGCCCTGGATAAGTTCTCCGCATGACGCGGGGCATTGCGCAACAGCCACGTTTTCACCTTTCTGGTCAGCAATCCTCGGCGCATAGTGTCACGGCGATTGCGCTATTACCATGATTTTCCGCAAGTTGCCGTCGGGCAAAATCAGGCGGAAACGTCAAATGTGACCTTGTCACTTAACGCAATCCGCATCACATCTTGCGCGATCATAAGCTCTTCATTGGTATTAATGACCGCCACTTTCACCACTGCGTTTTCTGCCTGAATAAACGTAGCGTTGCGCAGGTTTTTTTCCTCATCAATACTCAACCCCAGGAAATGCAGATTATGGCAGACTGCCGCTCTGGCACGGGCGGAGTTTTCGCCGATTCCACCGGTAAAAATGAGCGCATCCAGACCGCCCATTTGCATGATATAACTGCCGATTGTCGCGCGAATGCGCTCAGCAAATAGCGTAAGCGCAAGCGCCGCCCGGCGATTTCCGCCATCGGCGGCCTGCTCAACGTCGCGGTAATCATGCGAAACGCCGGAAATGCCCAGCAGCCCCGACTCATTGTTTAATAAATAATTAAGCTGCTGGGGCGTCTTCCCTTCACGTTCGGCAATCCAGGGCAGAATGGAGGGATCGATGTCTCCGCTACGGGTTCCCATCATCACGCCTGATTGCGGCGTAAATCCCATTGATGTATTGACGGATTGCCCCCCCTTTGATAGCGCAAATGCTGCTGCCATTACCCAGATGGCAGCAAATAACGCGTAAGGCGCTGAGCGGGACGCCCAGTCTTTCAGCTAATGCCGTGCTGACATATTTATGGCTGGTACCGTGAAAACCATAGCGGCGAATACCCAGCTCGGCGTAATAACGCCAGGGCAGAGGGTAAATATAGGCCGACTCGTCCAGCGTCTGATGAAAGGCGGTATCGAATACGGCCACAGAAGGCGTTGAGGGTAACAACTGGCGAAAAATATGAATACCGAGCACGTTAACCGGGTTATGCAACGGGGCCAGTTCGGCAAGACGCTCAATTTGAGCGAGCGTTTCATCGGTCACGCGCGCCGAATCCTTAAAGAACTCTCCGCCGTGCGCCACGCGGTGACCCACGCCGTCAATATCCTGTAAGGTATTAATGATGTGATGACTGAGGAGCTTATCCAGCAGCAGGGTAACGGCTTCGCGGTGATCGGCGATGGGGGCCGTTTCCTGCCATTTTTGCGCGGATGTTTTCATTGTGACTCTGGCGTTCGCCATTCCGATACGTTCGATTAATCCCTGGCAGATCATTTCGCCCTGCGGCATTGCCAGCAACTGGAATTTTAGCGACGAGCTACCGGCGTTAATCGCCATTATTTTGTGAGACATAAGGGTTCCTTAGCACTCAGAAAAACAAACATTTCATCAATCCCGGATTTCATCAGCGCGCTGGTGACAAAAATTTTCTGCGCGCCGGCTTGAATCAGCCAGTTCTCCACGCATGAGATACGTGACGAATCCGCCAAATCAGATTTGGTGACGATCCCGATAACGGGTCTGTTCATTGGGCCGGTAAAACCGGGGGGAGAAGGGCGACCACGGCGCATCGGCATTAAGAACCAGCGCGATAATGTCGGCTTCACAGGCGCTTGCCAGCAGCGCGCTATACAGACAGCGGTTCTCCAGATATTCGCCTGGCGTATCGATCGTACCGGGCGACCAGACAATAGCCTGTGTTTTCTGGTAATGAAGCGCTTCGCCGTTCAGACTCTGTGTAAGAGAGGTTTTCCCGCACTGGCTGGGGCCGATTAACATAATGCGTTTCATGGCGTTATGTCCGGGTAATTGGGCAGGCGGTAAAACGCATCATTTCTCCCAATGTTCTGGTCACCTGATTTAACGCATACTCGACGGCTGATACATCGCCGGTCAGCACGACGGCCCCGGTGAAACGGTCAAGAAAACCAATCTCGACCGCGCCGGATTTGGTGGCGATATCGCAGGCAATAATCGAGGCTTCGCTGGGCGTAATGGTCAGGATCCCAATAGCGGACACCGCATCCGGCAGACCCAGTTTTTTAAAGAGATCTTTGCCTGGGTTAGCAATCAGATGCGCCAGCGTTACCTGTTTCCCGGGAACATACTCCTGAATCATGCGTTCCGTTGTCGGTTGCTTTTCCATTATCCCTCCACGATCTGTCGCCACATGGCTTCATGCGGACGGGGGATCACGGCGCGGTAAACCAGCAGTCCTTTTTCGCCTGCGCTTTCACTGGCTACCGTAACGGCGTTGTTGACATCGGAGACATCGCCTGCCACCACCATGTAACATTTTCCGCCAATACCGAACGCCATATGGACACGCACCAGCGTCACGTTGGAGGCTTTGACAGCGCGATCGGCGGCACTGATACAGGCCGCTACGCTCCAGGTTTCCACGATCCCTACGGCCTGACGTTGATCAACGCTGTTCAACCCGCTGACCGCAGGCAGCACGCTGGCATGAATATTCGGTAGCACCAGACTATCCACGAGCATGTCTGCGGCCAGCGATGTGCCCGTTTCGATGGCCTGCTGTACCGCACCGACATCGCCGCCCAGCATCAGTAAAAATTTACCCGGACAGATTGTTTTACTGACCAGTAAATTGACGCTGGCGCTTTTCAGCATGGCATCGCCTGCTTCCATTCCTTTAGCGATGCTGGTGAGTTCTAAAATACCTATAGCCTGAGACATGGTTAACCTCTTACAACCGTGATGGCGTGTTCAGTAATGTCGCTGACAATGCCGTCAATACTGGCGTGAACGGGAGCGCCTAACGCGCCAGATGGCATATCGGCGACACACTGCCCACGGACAACGCGTTCACCTTTTTGCACGCAGGGAACGGCGCTGGCGCCAATATGCTGACGCAAGAGCAGCGTCGTTTTGTCTGTTGAAGGGGCGACGTCCGTTAACGGTGCGTCGTGATACCAGTCGCTGAGCCCCAGTTTGGTAATCAATCGCTTAACCGGCACCAGCCGATATTTCGCCATTTCATCGGCAGGATTCAGCGGGCCTTCGTAACGAAGGTTTTGCGCCCGTAGCTCACGTTTCAGCATGCGGTTAATGCGCATGGGGGAGATCCCCACCGGGCATGCCACGCTTTCGCAAACGTTGCATTCTGAACACGTCAGCGCGCTAAGCAGGAGTTGCGGTGTCGCGGCCTGTTGATAGTTCACCGCGCGTACCAGCAAATGGGGAGATAATTCATGGCCGATCAAATGCCTGGGGCATAAATCAGTACATAACCGGCATTGCTCGCAAACGGTTCTTGCGACAGACAAAACGGTGCGTTCATCCTGCATTCGCCGCTGAATCAAGGAATGGTTTTTTGGTAACACCAACAGGCCGCCGGTGGTCTTTGTCACCGGTGAATCCAGCGATGTCACCAGGCTTCCCATCATGGGGCCGCCGTTAATCAATCCAGGGTCATCAACGGTGGCGCCGCCTGCAAGCGCTAAAACGTCGCGTAAAGACATACCGACAGGGACGGTGACGGTCAGCGGCCTTGCAACCGCGCCGTTAACGGTAAGAGTGCGGCGCGTTACGGGATACTGTTGTTCTACCGCACGGGCGATATTCAGTACGGTCTGAACATTATTGACCACCACGCCGACGCTCACTGGCAACGCCGCAGGCGGAACGCGTCGGCCTGTCGCCATCCAGATGGTCAGCACTTCGTCCCCGGCCGGGTAGACATCCGGTAAAATATGCAGCCTGATACTGGAAGGTAGCAGGGGGGTTAATGCCTCAATCGCATCGCGGTATTTTTCTTTTAACGCAATAATCCCCTCGCGTGCGCCGGTTGCCTTCATGGCGTACTGCACGCCGCGAATCAGGCGCGCGGGCTGCTGCGCCATTAATTGCTGATCAACCTTGAGCATCGGTTCACATTCAGCAGCATTAACCAAAAAGATCTCAACCTGCGCCTGTAGTTTGACATGGGCGGGGAAACCCGCCCCCCCGGCGCCAACCACGCCCGCAGCACGTACTCGATCGCATATGGTTTGCGCATCATAGCTATCCTGTTCAATGGCGCTGACGGTATTCATGACAACGCCTCAAGAAGTTCCCGGATCGCGCTGGCATTGGCGGTACGCGGGTTGGTTCTTAACGTCACATCAGCCAGCGCCGCCTGAGCCATGACCGGGATTCGTTGTGAATACGCCTGTCGTCCCTCTTTAAGCGCCTGGGCGAATGAAGGGATTGCACACTGTGTTTTGAGCTGCTCAATCTGATGAATCAGCGCATTGAGGCATGACGTCTCGTTTGCGCTGGCGGGGCAGAGTTGACAGGCTTTCGCGAGTCTTGCGTATCGTTTTGCCGCCCGGGGATCGTGGGCGTTAAAGCGGATGACCGATGTCAGCAGCAGTGCATTGGCAAGCCCGTGCGGCAGATGAAACTGGCCGCCTAACTGATGGGCAATAGCATGGTTCAGCCCCAGTCCTGCTTGGCTAAACGCCATTCCCGCCAGCGTTGAGGCGTTGTGCATCTTCCCACGGGTAGCCAGACAATCCCCTTTCCTGACCGCAACGGGCAGATACTGAAAGACGATTTGCGCGGCTTTTTCCGCCAGCGCGTCAGTGAAGTCGCTGGCGTGCGGAGACACATATGCTTCAAGCGCGTGCGTCAGGACGTCCATCCCCGTGTTGGCGGTAATATTTGCCGGAACGGTGACAACCAGCGTCGGGTCGAGAATAGCCATATCTGGATACAACGCTTTATTAAATAACGGATATTTAATGCCCTTTTCTGGATCGCTAATGACGCATGCGCTGGTGACTTCGGAACCGGTGCCGCTGGTGGTGGGAATTGCAACACAGGTTTCAATTTCGATGCCGAACTGACGGCTGAACCAGACGATGGCTTTTGCCGCGTCGAGCGCCGATCCCCCGCCAAAGCCGATGACCACATCCGGTCGCAGGGCATGCATTTGCGCAATACCTTGCACTACCGTACCGATGGTAGGGTCCGGGGTGATGTCGCTGAATATGCTGATGCGATTATCCGTTGGAAGGGCGTCGCGCAGCGTATTGATCAGCGGTGATTGCGCCAGAAATCCATCACAGATAATCCAGATATGACGGTTTGTAAAACGCGTCAGCACATCCAGACTTCCTCTGCCACTGTACAATCGGGTTGGTAGTGAAAACGTATTCATAACGACCTCATTAGCGAATTGAAAAGCCGTTGGTCAGTACGCAGCGACGGGAACGGGCAAATGTGCGTGCTGAGGTTGTCCCTTCGCCGGTCGGGGTGGCGATGGTAAAGGTGGTAAACCCTTCGCCGCCAACGCCAATACCGGCATAGGAAGGGCCGTTTTTCACAAAAATAGAGGTCTGTAAGGTGCGCGCCGCCAGATTCAGGCGAGAGACATTCTGCGAGTGCATAATGGCGGTATGGTGCAGGCTTTCTTCAACTTTTAGCGCCAGTGCCAGCGCGCTGTCGAAATTATCGACCTTCACGACGGGTAGCATTGGCATCAACTGTTCGCTGGTTACCCACGGATCGTCGGCACTGACGATACCGATAAGCAAACGCGGCGGTTTTGCGGGAACGGCAATACCGGCGGCTTCCAGCATGGCGGCAGGGCTTTTCCCGACCAGTTTTTTATTCGCGTGACCTTCCGGGAGGCAGACGGCGCGTAATTTATCGATATCCGCAGCGTTTAACAGCAATGCGCCGAAAGCCTGCATTTGCTGAACCAGGCGCTCAGCGACGCTCTCTACGACAATCAGACTTTTTTCTGCGATACAGGGCAGGTTGTAATCGAACGCTGCGCCGTTGATGATATCTTCGGCCGCTTTGACGATATCGGCGGTCTCATCAACGATGCAGGGCGGATTGCCTGCCCCGGCGCCAATGACCTTTTTACCGCTTTTCATTCCCATCGCAACAATGCCGGGGCCGCCAGTAATAGCCAGCACCGCAATATTGGGATGCGCCATCATTTGCTGAGTTGCCTCAAAGGTCGGTTCTGCGACAGTGACGACCAGATTACGGATGCCGCAGCAGCGGAAGGCGATATCTTCGATCATGCCGATCAATTTGAGTGAGACGTTCTTCGCGCCAGGATGCGGGCTGAAATAAACGCTGTTGCCCGCAGCCAGCATACTGATGCTGTTGTTAATAATGGTTTCGGTAGGGTTGGTGCTGGGCGCGACGGAACCAATGACGCCGAACGGTGAATATTCAAACAGCACCATGCCGCCATCGCCGGTGAGGGCCGTGGTTGTCAAATCCTCCAATGCCTGGCGTGTTATCCAGCGCGGCTTTGTTTTTAAGGAATTTATCTTCTTTGTTTCCCATCCCCGTTTCCGCTGCGCTCTCCGCCGCCAGCGTGGCAAGATGCGGCGTAAGCTCCTGGCGCAGGGCGCTGATAATGGCGCTGCGCGTTTTGAGCGGACACTGCTGATAACGTAAGAAAGCCTGATGCGCCGCGTCTATCGCTTCGCCGACGGACTGAAAAATACCGTGTCCTTGCGTTTCGGCCTGCGCAGGCGCCAACTGTTCGCTTAAAATATTACGGATGAGGGTTTCCAGTTCAGAAGTATTCATTGATGTGTTCTCACGTTAATTGCCGCTATGGCGGCTTGTGCAATATCCATGTCCTGTTCAACGCTCCCGCCGCTGATGCCAAGACCCCAATGAGCAGACCATCACGCCATAACGCGAATCCGCCGCCAAAAGTGACGACTTTCCCCTGCATATGGCTTTCCAGACCGTAGAGCGAAGCGCCCGGCTGAACGGCGCAAGCCAGTTCGTGGGTGGCTGTTTTCATGGCGACGGCGGTCCAGGCTTTTTTCGGCGCCAGTTCACTGCTCACCAGCAGAGCGTCCGGCATACGCCAGGTCACGGTTTCGGTGCCGTTGGCATCCACAATGCTGACGACCACAGGAACCTGAAGCGCCTCCGCCCGCGCCACCGCTGAACGAGTTAACTGATGAAGCTCGTGAAAAGAGAGGGCCATAGAGGACTCCTTGACGACAGAGGCCGGGTTTGAGGCCAGGTAGCGCTCAGTGACCTCCCGAATGATGTTGTTCTGATGAGCGTCATGATCTTCGGCGCGCGCCAGCGCATACAAGCAATCAGATAAGCGGTTGATGTAGCGCATCAGGACGTGCCTGACGCTGGCGGTTGCCGACAGCTCGACCAGACGTCTTTCAGCCCGGCGGGCAAGCGTGCGGGCAAAGTGCAGGCGACTCGCGGCTTCGCAACGGCCAGGTAAAATAAAACTGTGTAAAGGCGTAACGCGTCCCATCGCGGTATCAATAGCCGCTTCAAGCGCGGCAATATCTTCCGCGCTGATATAGCGCTGCTCCGGCGACGGCTGCTCGCTTTCGCTGGCGAGTTCGGCGCTAAACCAGAATATCTGCATCTGAATAGATTCGAGCAACGTGCGGTGTTGCGCGCAGGTTGTGGCGCAAACGCATAAACTTAGCGCTGCATTGAGTTCATCCAGCGTGCCGTAGGTTTCGACGCGTGGATGCGTTTTACTGACCCGTTGGCCGGTAAATAAGGCCGTAGTGCCGGAATCTCCTGTTCGGGTATAAATCGCCATCATCCGCTCCTTAATGAGAAAGCGTGTCTACGATGCCGACAATGGCCAGATCGATGGCCTCGTTCGGGCTGGAAAAAACATGTCTGGCGCTGGAGCCGCTGCTGAGTAAAACCAGTTCACCCACGCCAGCGCCGACGGAATCGACGGCAACCTCATCTCCGGTAATAGGCGAGTCGGGAAGCTCTCCATCGCACTTACCCGACGTACCAGCAAAAGTTTTTTCCCAACCAGAGAGGGCGATTTTTGCGTGGATACCACCGCGCCTGTGACTCGTGCCAGATGCATGGTTCACTCCTGCTTAATAAGTTGAATATTCCGCGCGCTGGCGGCTTCACGGGCCAGAGCGGTGACGACACAGCGACGACGCAGCACCAGTAATTGCCCCGCGAGTAGGGCGACGTCGGCGTAACTCAAAAGAGTGGTCGGATGCAGGCAGATTGTTTGCCCTCGTTCATCGACCAGCCTGATGGGCAGACGCGCCAGCTTTTTCACCGGCAGCGACGGCAACAGGCGATGGTGCAGGGATATCTGTAGACAAATACCTGATGCCAGTGCGTCATGGACTTTCTTCGCTACAGGGTCGTCGACATCCTGCTCTGCGATGTACGTCAGCGAAGGCAGATCCGCCTGCACAATATGCAGCGCCGCATACTGACAAAACAGCGCGCGGGAATCGGCCTCCCGCAGTTGCGAAATACTGAGCGTGGCCGTGCTTTCCGCCCGACGCTGCAAGCGGGAGATGACCTCCTCAATAATGCGCTGCAATATCTCGCCATTCATCGCGGTGTAACCAGAGTGGCAAACGCGTCCGGGCTGTCGGCGCCTGCGGCATTGGCTTCGTCGGTGTCGATGTGCATTTCAAGACGCATATCCGCAGAGACGCGAATCGCGACGTTGTCGAAAATCAGCCTGCGCGCATTGCCTTCAATAGCGACAGAGACTTTGTCGCCATGCGCAACGCGAAATATCAACGCATCAAGCGGTGACATATGAATGTGGCGTTGGGCGACAATCACGCCGGATGCGAGATCCAGCTCGGCGAAGGGGCTGACAAGACGAATGCCTGGCGTTCCTTTAAGGTCTCCCGACATGCGCAGCGGCGCAGCGATGCCCAATGTTCTGGCATCGGTGCGGGAAATCTCAACCTGGCTGGTACGGCGAAGGGGGCCGAGCAGGCGCACATTCTTTAGCTGACCTTTAGGGCCAATAAGCGTGACGGTCTGGTCGGCCGCATATTGCCCAGGCTGGAGCAGCGCTTTTTTCTCGCTGATTGGCTGACCAGGGAAAAGCCGGGCATAGTCTTCAGCGCTAAGATGGATATGACGGTTGGAAACACCCAGAGGAATAGGGCGCTCACGCATTTCATCCAGCACTTTGCTGACGGTTGTTTCCAGAAGCTGTTTATCCATTACGCTTTACCTCACTTACCTGAATGCAGGCAGAGTGACCGGGGCTCGCCTTTTTGCCGCTTACAGGCAGGGTCAAGACAGAGATTGCAACTGACCATTCCGGCTTCGGGTTCTGCTTCCGGTACTGACTCTTCTACAACCACGACGTCAGGTTCAGATTCAGGTTCTGTTTCAGGTTCCGGGGCTGGCATGGGCGCGGGCGGAATAGCCGTCGCGCGGGAAAGAATCCCCTCCCCAGGCCTGGCGATAACTTTATGGGCGATCAGCCCCTGCTGCTGATCGGCAAAACTGGCACCGGTGATGATGGCGGACTGTACGGAGGCCACATCACCGGTGATTTTGATCACCGTCCAGCCAGAACCGTTGGTTCTCTCAAGCCCCACCAGCGTGATGGAAGCGGCTTTCGCCATGACATCCGCGCAACTGATGGCTAATGCCAGACCACTAACTTCAAGTAATCCCAGTGATTGCTTCACGCTGTGCTCCTTGGTTGCGGCCGTTTAGGCTGACTTGGGTAAAATGGCCTCAACGTCGCTGTGCGGACGTGGAATAACGTGGCAAGATTTCACCTCGCCCACGGCGCTTGCTGCGGCGCTTCCCGCATCGACTGCCGCTTTAACCGCGCCAACATCACCGCGAACCATAACGGTGACCAGGCCGGAGCCGATTTTTTCATAGCCCACCAGTTGCACGTTGGCGGACTTCACCATGGCGTCAGCGGCTTCGATAGCGCCGACTAACCCTTTTGTTTCAACCAGTCCCAGTGCGTTGTTCATACTGCGATTCTCCTGTTGCTTAGGTATTCAGATCCCGAAAGGGGATCCCTTTGACTAACCTTGCCGCGTTGTTACCAGCACTTCGCCGGGCATGGCTGTCCTGGTGATACATCAGCGTAAAAAGCGGCGCTGATGCGGGTAAATTCTTGTAATGCACAACCAGCTTTTCTTTGTCGCAGGCGATGCCGACGAGTAGCGGAGACCGACGCGCCGCCTGCCAGGCGCAATGGGTCACGTCACCGTCAGTCTGCGTCTGGATAACAAAGGGGATACCTTCTTCTTCAATACCGAGAAGCACCTCTTTCCAGACCGTGATACCGTCATCGATGGTCGAAATAACGATAGCCGGGGTACTGGCGTTACTGTCCATGCGCAAACTCCTTATGCCAGGAGAGAATCAGCCCGGTCGCGACCGCATTTCTCGGGCCTTCTGTGCCGCGAATGTTGCCGCGACCGGCCACCAGGCGATAGTGCGCCAGCGCATCGGTGACGAGTTGCGGGATCTCGAAATCCAGAGACGATCCGCCAACCAGCACGACAAAAGGAATGTCACGAATGTTGCCGGTCGGGCTGACCTGGCGCAGCGCGCGCAGGGCGTTAGTGACAAAAACCCGTTCTTTGGCGCTGCGGCGAATAGCGCGTACTTTTTCCAGCGCTAAATCGCCGGGTAATGGAACCAGTTCATCAGGCTTCACCACACATACGCGGGCAAATACGGCTGGCGGCAGCGGGGTGGGGAAAAACTGGACGCTGCCATCTTCGTGACGCAGATGAAAAAGGCTTTCCACCTTCGCGAGCGGATACTTTTTTAATCTCTTCTGCCAGATAGCGGTCATCCAGACCCAGTTCACGGGCAATAATCATCGTGACCATATCGCCAGCCCCTGCGAGGTGGGTGGCAATGATCTCCCCTTTGGGATTGATGATGGAGGCATCTGTCGAACCTGCGCCCAAATCGAGAATCGCCAGCGGACGCGTGGTGCCGGGAGTCGTCAACGCGCCTAAAATCGCCGCTTCAGCCTCAGCACCGCCAACCTGAACGTCAACACTCAGCTTTTGTTTGATTTCACGGGCGATCATCGCCATTTGCAGACGGTCGGATTTCACCATTGAGGCGATGCCTACGGCCTGCTCCAGAGAAAATTCGCCTGCCAGCCCGCCGGTAACGCTCACCGGAACGGAAGTATCGACAGCCAGCAAATCCTGAATGAAGATCTCGTTGCTGGGCTTATTGGTCAGTTCCGCCATGGTCTGGCGTACATGTTCCAGCATGCCGCCAATATTGGTGCCTGCTTCGCCGGTCACGTTGTCCAGCTTGCGGCATTCGCCCACCGCTTTCATGATGGCTTCAGCACCGGCGGCAACATCTACACGGAGCGTGCGTCCCTGAGAAAGCAGTTCCAGATTCCCGGCGGGAATGGCGCGTGCTTTGACCATCCCCTGATGGCGTTTTCACGACGACGGCGGAGCGATTGCCAATCAGCGCGCGCGCCATAGGGACGATATTTTTGGTTTCTTCGGCATTAAGGCCGAAAACCGTGGCAATACCGTAAGGGTTAGAGAGCGTTTCAATCACTTTCCCTGGTACGGCAACCTCAATTGCGGCCAGCATGCCCAGCGGAATCCGGTCGATATAGAGCACTTCATCGACGATCGGTAAAGGCTGTTCCAGGCGGTTGCTGACCAGGACGCCGTCATCTTGCTGCAAAATGACGCCGGTGAGTTGATATCCGGCGCGTACGGAGGCGTTAATCATGGTGGCGACATCGGCGAAATCGAACGCCGATGACACGACCAGGATATAAGGCGTATCCGCCGGCGGGTTAATAACTCTTGCGGCGTAATGGTCACTCCCACACCCAGACCGACACCGCCTGGGGTTTTAGGGTTATGGCCGATCATTGTGGACTCGGTAATGATGGTTTCCGTGATGGTTTCCATCGCGACATCGCCAATGACCGGTGTGGCTTCGTTGATGCGGATAAGCGAAATATCGCTGACATTGATGCCTGCGTTTTTTGCCGCAAGCGTAAGCGCCTCCTGAATACCAAACACATTTCGTAATGTGCCTTTAATTCCGGTGGTTTCCGCCAGCGCGCTGTCGGTAATGGTCAGCACGCCAGTCTCATCCAGTCGCGCCAGCGCGACTTCTGTTGATGAGTTGCCAATATCAATGCCAGCTATGTATCGCATCGTATTTCCCTAAAATTAATCGTCACCTTTGAGTTTTTTACGCTCGACGTATAACGTTGCCGCTTCACGCACGAAAGCTGCGCAAATATTCGCCTGATAGCGATTTTCCAGATCGTCTGCGATAGCCATCAGCTCTTCTTTCGTCGAACGGTATGGACGCAGGGCGTTGTAAATTTCAAGGATTCGATCGTCCGGTACGGCGGTCAGTTCCGCTGCGCGCTCAAAGTTCATCGCCAGGCGGTCACGTCCGGCATCTCTGGCGATAGCCGCCTGAATGCGCAGCGTATCCGGCGTGATACGCATATCCTGTGCGGTCACTTTGTCGCTGAGGACGTTTTCCAGCGTGAATTCATCCAGCGTTTTATTGGTGGCGGTTTTTACCCATTCTGGATGTTTATTCGCCAGCGGATAATCCGTCACTTTTGCGGTATGCGTTGATGCGCTTGCTGCGGCCGGAGCAGGTGCGTTGCCCTGCAAGCTGTTCATGCGGCTCAACACGTCCCGAACCATCGATTCAATTGCGTCGGTATTCATGGAGGTATCCTTTGTTAAAGCGCCACGCGCAGTTCCTGCGGGTTTTTGCCCGTCACGACATACTTCGTCTCTTTAATGTGCAGAATGGCGGATTTCGCCTGGTACTTCGGGCGCGCCATTTGGTCATTTAAGGTCGGAACCGGTTGTGGTGACTCACGCTTCGCATAGCGCGCGGCGTTCTTGCCAATCTGACGATACGTTTCCAGCGTCAGCAGCGGTGCCTGAGGGAATAACTCCAGATTGGAGAGCGGCGGCAGCCCTTGCTGATGAATAACGGTAGTGCCTTTTGACTGAATACCGATTGAAAATGCCGGAGCCACTGAGGCGGTTGCCTTCAACAGCGACAAACGCCACGTCAGAGGATTTAAAGCAGCGGATCACGCGGGCTTTAATGCCTTCTTCTTCAATACCGGCGATCACTTCACGCAGGATATTTTTGTGCGGCAAGCCGACGATATTCACGGTCTGCGACAGGCCAAATGCCGGCCCACGGCAATGATCACTTCATCCTGCTGCGTACCTTGTCTGGCCTCGCCAATTTCCGTCAGAAAACCGTCGCCTTGCGCGCTGTGGTTTGCGGCGAAGTTGATGCTGTCGGTGCGCGAAAGGAGACGGGCTTATCGCTGGTTTGCATGTCGGACAGCACGTCTTCGATTATCTGGCGCAGCAGCTTTTCATTAATTTCCATTTTTCACCCCTTAGCCAAGTTCGTTGGGATCGAGTGCGCCAGGGATGTTTTTAATCTCTTCCCAGCGTTCGCCTTGCAGGCGATAACCTGTTGCCGGACCGGCATAATCGTTGACGTCATTCACCGCAGAGAGCACCTGCCCGTCGCCGACGATAATGGCGGAGGTATGCAGATAGTCTCCGGTTAACTTGGCTTTCTGGATGTTGAGCATGTCTTGCGCGACGTCGGTGAAACCGCCTTTTGCAAGGGCTTTCACCACTTCCAGACCGTTACGGTTTTTATTGATGATCTCTTGCGCGAACTTGATGTCTTCGACGATGTTACGTTCAGGCATATCTTTCGAGCCGTGAGCGTAGGTTGCGGCTTCAACCTCTTCATCGGTAATCGGCGGCAGCCCCATTCCGGCAAACACGGCTTGCAGCGCGCGCGCGGCTTTGTTACGGATGGCGATAACGTCTTCTTCGCGAACCGGACGCAGACCACCGTCCACTTTCAGGTCACGCTGGATAACGTTGTAGTCGTCGAAGTCCTCCGCATCTTCGTTTGAACCGGCAAACATGTTGTCGTAGTTCGGTACGGCGGAATAACCCGAGGAGATGAAGTCAGTACCCGGCAGGAACTGCATCAGCAGACGCGCGGTACGGCGCATATCGGAGTGAGTGAAGGTCTGGTCGTTACTGGAGGCGCATTCCAGATCCAGCGCGGAGCAGATCAGGTTTTCCGCCAGTACGGCGCGAATGCCTGACGGTACGGCGGAAGGAACGCCGATGCAACTGACAGAACCGTTCTGTAGACCCTGAACGCCTGCGGCTTTGGTGATATAGATACAGCGGGCTTCCAGATAGAGCATTGATTTGCCTTCAGCATAGCCCATCTGTACTTCGGAACCCGACCCCGAGGTGAAGCGCATTTTCAGGCCGCGAGAGGCATAGGAAGAGGCGAGAAAGCCTTTTGACCAGGGGGGTATCGTCGCCATCGGTAAAGACCGGTTCAGTACCATAGACGGAAATGGTTTCGGCGTAGCAGGTGTGGCCCAGCATACCGAGCTTCAGTTCGGTGGCTTCTTCCAGTGAACACTGCGTTAATACGCCTGGGCGACCGACCTGGGAACCCACCAGCAGAGCGATAGCATTGAACGGGGCGTAGCGCGCAACCGCAACCGTTGTCTCTTGCTCATCAAACCCACGCCACGCGCCTTCTGCGGCATCGGCGGCAATCTGAACCGGGTTGTCTTTCACGTTGGTGACATGCGCCTGCTGAGAAGGTGTGCGGCGGGCGCGCATTTTTTGCATCGCCATCATCATCTCTACCACGTTCATGTGTGAGACGACTTCAACGATTTTTGCTGGCGTCATCGCCGTGGTGAGCGGAACGATGTCGCTGCGTTTGACGTTTGGATCGCACAGCATATTAGCGAGTTTGACCGAGTCCATCGCCATCACTTCTTCCGCGCGCGCCAGGTTAATACCGTAACGGGCGATAAAGTGGTCGATCAGGTCAAATTCGCTGGCGGCTTTGCCGTCCAGCTCGGTAACCGCGCCGTTAACGATTTTAATCGACGGTTTGGGGTCGTTCGGGCTTTCCATCGCAATGAAGCCTTCTTCGATCCACTCCTTAACGAAGCCGTCCTGATTCACAGGGCGTTTCGCCAGTGCTTCAAATCTTTTCGATCTCATGAATCAGCCTCACGGATATCAGATGTAGGACGGACGATCGTTTTTCGGCGTCGTGCCGAGGGTGGACAGAACGGTTTTGCCGATTTCACGGGCTGAAATAACCGCCTGACGCACCGCGCCGGAATCCCCGGAAATCACCAGAATGGCTTCGTTACTGAAGCTGGTGCCGTGTGCCGGAGAGCTGTAAGCCACGACCTCAACATTGGCGGATTTCAGCGCGGTATCCGCCATCAGCACGCCAACGGAGGCGGGGGCGCCGACAATCACGCCGCAGGCGCGGCCAATTGGCGCGCCAAAGGCTTTTTCAAGCGCATAGCTGGCGCGGGCGGTGTATTGCAGCTCGATATGTCCGGCTCATTGGCGTATACGTCGCCGAACGTCCGGTCGAGTTCTTTCAGCGCAACTTCAATGCCGCGCTTCACGTCCGAAACATCATTGCCGCCTAAAATAATCAGCGAACCGTGGCCTGCGCCGCCTTTGGTATCGCGGGGAAGCTCAATGCTGACCACTTCGGTATTGGTCGCTTTTACTGCTTCATCGGCGGCCATAATGTGCGGGCCTGCGCCAGTTCGCGCGCCAAGGATTCCGATGGAGCGGTAGCGCTTTTCCAGCTTCATCGCTTCCAGTAAGGCACTGTCCACATTTGCGATCACCAGACCGACGGTGTCGCCAATCGCGGTGCCGACAAATTCCGTTAAACTGCAACTTTTCTCTGCCATAGCCGTCTCTCGTATTGGGTGGGGTTTCTTCAGGAATGGCCGTTTGTTCTGGCGTTGCCACACGGGCAATCACCTGCGCCATGATCTGTTCCACCAGTTCATTGCTGCTCATTGGCTAATTCCCTTCGGTAAGATTTTTTCTACATCGGTATGAGGGCGTGGAATAACGTGTACGGGCTTTCACTTCTCCCACGTTGCGTGCGGCAGCGGCGCCCGCATCGGTTGCCGCTTTTACTGCGCCAACGTCACCGCGAACGATGACCGTTACCAGCCCGGAGCCAATTTTTTCGTAGCCGACTAACATCACATTGGCTGACTTCACCATTGCGTCTGCGGCCTCTATGGCTGCGGTTAAGCCTTTGGTTTCTACCATTCCTAATGCTTCTTGTTGCATAAAGACCTCGCCTGGGTTGTCCCGATGTTGATGACTATAAAAAGAAGCGAGGAAAAAGAATGGCTGACTTGAAAAAGAGAATGAAAAAATAATGGGTGGTCAATAGCACTAAATTGCTGTGATTTTTTATAAATCGTTGAATTTAAAGGTTGGATGTGTTTTTTTTGATATGATTATTTCGTTTTCGCTATTCCATTTTTACATTTTGCAGGATGACAAAATAAACAAGTTTTGCTACGCGAAAAATGGAATTGTGATATTTGTTTGAAAACGAATATCTGGTGATCGCAATTTTTTATTATCCCTAATCTGGCATTTTATTCGTTAGAGTACGCTCCATTATTGCCCTGGAGAATAAACAGAGAGCAATATTTTGCTATAGCAACACGATTTTTCGGGGCAGGTTAACGGCAGATTGCCAACAATTTACAGGTGCCGCTTTTTATAGTGATGCTCGTTGTACTCTACTGCCAGTACGGCGTTGTGCTGGTAAAGACACGAACTCTGCTTAGAAGGTGTCACAATGAACGATTCACTAAAAGCACAATGTATTGCCGAGTTTTTGGGCACCGGGCTGTTTTTGTTCTTTGGTATCGGTTGCCTGAGTGCATTAAAGGTTGCGGGTGCGAGTCTGGGATTATGGGAGATCTGCATCATTTGGGGGCTTGGGATCTCGCTTGCCGTTTATCTCACGGCCGGGATATCGGGCGCGCACCTGAACCCGGCGATTACCATTGCGCTGTGGTTGTTTGCCTGTTTCCCAGGGCGAAAGGTCTTGCCTTATTCCATCGCTCAGGTTGCCGGAGCGTTCGGCGGCGCGCTGTTGGCCTATCTGCTCTACGGTAGCTTATTTACCGAGTTTGAAGCGGCGAACCATATGGTGCGCGGCAGCGTGGAGAGCCTGCAACTTGCCAGTATTTTCAGTACCTACCCGGCAGCCGCGCTGAGCGTATGGCAGGCGGCGCTGGTCGAAGTGGTCATTACCTCGATTCTGATGGGGATGATCATGGCGCTGACCGATGATGGCAATGGGGTTCCTAAAGGGCCGCTGGCACCTTTGCTTATCGGTATTTTGGTTGCCGTTATCGGGGCGTCTACCGGGCCGCTTACGGGGTTTGCGATGAATCCGGCGCGTGATTTTGGTCCAAAATTATTCGCGTGGTTTGCCGGTTGGGGAGACATTGCCATGACCGGGGGGCGCGATATTCCTTATTTTATTGTGCCGATTATTGCGCCGATTGTAGGAGCTTGCGCCGGAGCTGCGGTTTATCGTTACCTGATTGGTAAAAATTTACCGTGCAATACCTGTAAGCTGGAGGAAAATGGACATTAACACGACGGGACATATGTATTTTTGAAACACGTAAAATCATTTCGTGATCTGGTTTCACGAACTGGTCAAAACGTCTCCCACGGATGGGAGACTTTTGTTATTGTCCCTTATACTTTTTTATCACTAATACAGTATGGTGATGATGAAAGGTAAATGTGAAATAAATGTTCTATTTGCAACAATAAATTAACTGAGGGGTTTTATCATGATTTCTGCGAGTGCCCTGAACTCAGAACTCATTAATAAAATCGCACAGGATTTTGCACAAGCCACCAGTCTGGCGGTCGTGGTTGTCAATATTCACGGTGATGAAATTTCTGAGTTATTCAATTTCACGCCTTTTTGTCAGCTAATGCGTCAACATCCTCAACACAGTATTCGTTGCCGTATGAGCGATCGCTGCGGGGGGCTGGAAGCGTCAAAATCAGATCAGCCCTGTATTTATCGTTGCCATGCCGGGCTAACCGATTTCTCCATTCCTTTGGTGATTGCCGGTCATCTGGTGGGGTTTGTGTTATGCGGTCAGGTACGTTTGAGCGATGATGTCGGACTGGTTGATATTCTTAATGTCGATGATCGCTGGCAGGCCGATCCTGAACTGTTGAATGAGTTCCGAAACGTCCCCGAAATGGACTACGCGCGGGTGATAGCCTCTGCGGATCTGCTGAAGCTGATTGTGGAAAATTGCCTTAAAAAACAACTTAATTTTGTTGTTATTAAAGACAATCCGCCGCAAGCGGAACCTGCTCGTTCGCAACGTGGGCCCAATCCCCACGACAGCAAAATGAAGAAAGCGTTACGCTACATTGATGCGCATTTATCGGACGATCTTCGCCTTGAGGATGTCGCTTCTCACGTCTACCTCAGCCCGTACTACTTTAGTAAGTTATTCAAGAAATATCAGGGAATCGGTTTTAATGCCTGGGTAAACCAACAGCGCATGGCCAGCGCCAGAGAACTGCTTTGTCACAGTGACTGGAGTATCGCCAGCATTGCACGTAATTTAGGCTTTTCTCAAACCAGTTATTTTTGCAAAGTGTTCCGTCAGACCTATCAGATCACGCCACAGGCTTTCCGTCAGCAAATAAATGATAATTCGTCCGCCGAGTCCGCATAAATAGCAATATTTTGCTATTGCCGATTTTTGATATCGTATTGTATGTCAGTCATTATAAAATGAAAAAAACTATAGCAGAGCAATAAATTGTCATAGCGCAACAAAATAATGTTATCTGAAGGATAAACTGAGCCAGTTTTTATTTTTGTGATGAGATACAGTGTCATTATGAATAGGTTTCATTATTCTTTTGCGCAGTGTTTCATTCAAAACAGGCGTCATTACACCATTGCGTTGGCATAATGGCGCGTAACAGGTAATTAAAATTTAATTGTCGTTATGAGCGAGAAAGTGATGCTCATAACATCAGCCGACAGGTTTGGCACATTTGTGTCAGGGAAGGGGGGTGAGAATCCCCCGCAGCCCCCGCTGCTGTGATGCTGACGACCCCGTAAGACCACTGATCGCAAGATTGGGAAGGACGGGCGAGGAGGACGCTAAGCCAGAAGACCTGCCTGTCGGTATTTACCAACAACTTCGGTGGGAAGTGGGTTGCTCAGTAGCGTACAGTCGAAAGACTGGGGTAATACGCAGCTAAACAATACCTCTACCACCCTGAACAGGATCAGGGTATGGCGGCAAAGCTTCACGCATTTATTCTCGCAGGGACCGGAAGCGGCTGTGGTAAAACCACCGTCACGCTTGGTCTGCTGAGTCTGCTGAAAAGACGTGGAATGCGTGTTCAGCCATGCAAAGTCGGCCCTGATTATCTCGATACCGGCTGGCATACGGCAGTATGCGGCAGTGCGTCCCGTAACCTCGACAGCTTTATGCTCCCGGAGCCCGTGCTTAACGCGCTGTTTTGTGAACACATGCAGCAGGCGGACGTCGCGGTGATCGAAGGCGTGATGGGACTCTATGACGGCTATGGCACCGACCCGAACTACTGTAGTACGGCGGCGATGGCGAAACAGCTGGGCTGCCCCGTGATTTTACTGGTGGACGGTAAAGCCGTTTCTACCTCCATTGCCGCAACGGTAATGGGATTTCAGCACTTTGATCCTGACCTCAATATCGCTGGCGTGATTGTTAATCGCGTTAATAGCGAAACTCACTACCAACTCCTGAAAACGGCGATTGAACGCTATTGTTCGATACCGGTGCTTGGCTATGTTCCCGGAGTGGAAGGCGTGGCGTTGCCGGAGCGTCATCTGGGGGCTGATTACCGCGCGTGAGTCCGTCGTTAATCAGCAGCCGTGGCAGGATTTTGCCGATACGCTTGAACGAACGCTGGACATTGATGCGCTTCTTTCCCTGAGTCAGCTAACCGCGCTGCCTGCTGGCGAGTGGCCGGCGTTACCCGACCCGCAGGCGGGAAAAGGACTTACCGTTGCCATCGCGGATGACGAAGCGTTTAACTTTTACTATCCCGATAACATCAAACTGCTGGAACGTACTGGCGTAACGATGACGCGTTTCAGTCCACTGCATGACAGCACGCTGCCGGAATGCCAGATGATCTGGCTGGGAGGCGGATACCCCGAGCTACACGCCGCCGCGCTGGCGGCGAACACCCCAATGCTGGCGCAAATGCGCGCCGCCCATCAGCGCGGCGTGGCGATTTATGCAGAGTGCGGCGGGCTGATGTACCTCGGCAGTACCCTGGAGGACGCCAGTGGAGAGATTCACCGGATGGTGGATGTGATTCCGGGGCACAGCAAAATGGGGAAACGGTTGACCCGCTTCGGCTACTGCGAAGCGCAGGCCAGAGAGCAAACGCTGCTGGCGGCGGCAGGCGAAGTGCTGCGTGGACATGAGTTCCACTATTCTGATTTTCTCCCGGAAAACCCGGCGGTGATGGCGTGCCGTAAAGTCCGCGATGGTAAGACATTGCAGGAATGGTCTGGCGGCTGGCAGGTGGGGAATACCTTCGCAAGCTACCTTCACGTTCATTTCGCACAACGCCCTGCAATGCTGAACCACTGGCTGGCGGCAGGAAGGGAGGCGCTATGACCGTGCTTGCGTGGTGTATCGCCTGGCTTCTGGATTTCGTTATTGGCGATCCGCAGAACTGGCCGCATCCGGTACGCTGGATTGGCAATTTAATTTCAGCAACTCAACGTGTTGTGCGGCGTTACTGCCATAGCGACAGATCGCTGCGCATTGGCGGAGCGGTGATGTGGCTGGTGGTGGTCGGCGTGACGTGGGCGGTTTCCTGGGGCGTGCTGGCGCTGGCGAGCGCGATCCATCCCTGGTTTGGCTGGCTGGTAGAGATCTGGATGATTTTTACCGTGCTGGCTGGCCGCTGTCTTGCGAATGCTGCCCGCGATGTTGAACGCCCGCTGCGGGCGGGCGATTTAGCTGAAAGCCGCGAGAAGCTGTCATGGATTGTCGGACGGGATACCTCACAGTTACAGCCTGAACAGGTTAATCGTGCCGTGGTGGAAACGGTCGCTGAGAACACCGTAGACGGCATCATCGCCCCGCTTTTTTTCCTCTTTTTGGGCGGCGCGCCGCTGGCAATGGCGTACAAAGCCGTAAATACCCTCGATTCAATGGTTGGCTATAAACACGAAAAATATCGCGCCATTGGTATGGTCAGCGCCCGTCTGGATGATATTGCGAACGTTATCCCGGCGCGTCTGAGCTGGTTGCTGCTGAGCATTGCCGCGACGTTGTGTCGTTACGACGGCTATCGCGCCCTGCATATCGGCTGGCGGGATCGCTACAACCACAGCAGTCCTAACTGCGCGTGGTCAGAAGCCTCTGTTGCCGGTGCGCTGGGTATTCGTCTTGGCGGCCCGAATGACTACTTTGGCGAGCGTGTTGAAAAACCCTGGATAGGCGACGCGCAGCGCGGCATTTCAGTAGATGACATTTCCCGAACGATTCGATTGATGTGGGTAGCCTCGACCCTGGCACTGGCGCTGTTTATCGCCGTACGGTGCCTGCTGGTTGGCGCAGCCTGAGGATAACAGACGATGCAATATATTCAGCAGCCCCAGGCGATTGAGGCCAAAAGTTTCGACATCATTGGCGAGATCATTCGCGAGACACGCCCGGAGTATCAGTTTGCCAGCCCGCTTCACGAAGCGATCATCAAGCGGGTGATTCACACCACCGCCGACTTTGACTGGCTGGATATTCTCTGGTTTTCCGATGACGCGCTGGAGCGACTCTGCGCGGCGCTGAGTCGCCCATCCATTATCTATACCGATACCACAATGGCGCTTTCCGGCATCAATAAAACATTGCTGGCGACGTTTGGCGGTGAATGCCGTTGCTATATCAGCGATCCGCGAGTCGTGGCGGAAGCAAAAGCGCAGGGGATTACCCGATCAATGGCGGCGGTGGATATTGCCGTGACGGAAGAGAGTGAAAAGGTGTTTGTGTTCGGCAATGCGCCGACGGCGCTGTTCCGGTTGCTTGAGCATGACGTTGCCGTGAGTGGCGTGGTAGGCGTGCCGGTCGGGTTCGTCGGGGCGGCGGAGTCTAAAGATGCGCTGACGAAAAGCGCGTTGCCAGCTATCGCAGCGCTGGGGCGCAAAGGAGGAAGCAACGTCGCCGCCGCGATCGTAAACGCCATGCTCTATTACTTGCAGGGGGCGCGATGAGCGATCAATCCTTCGACGCGCCTGTCTGGCACAACGGCAAAGCGTTGCGAAAAGGGTATACCACCGGATCGTGCGCGACCGCTGCGGCAAAAGGTCGCCGCGTTGATGGTGTTACGCCAGCATCTGATTCATCAGGTCTCCATCGTTACGCCGTCCGGGGTGACATTGTGCCTGAACGTCGAGTCGCCGCACATCGAAGGGCGGCAGGCGATTGCCGCGATCCGTAAGGACGGCGGCGATGATGTCGATGCCACGCACGGAATGCTGATTTTTGCCCGCGTAACGCTGAACGATAGCGGCGAGATTACGTTGCAGGGCGGGGAAGGCGTGGGAACCGTGACGCGTAAGGGAATTGGACTGCCGGTGGGCAGCGCGGCGATTAATCGTACTCCGCGCCATACCATTGAGTCTGTAGTACGCGAAGCGATAGGCCCGGCGCGGGGAGCGGACATTGAAATTTTTGCCCCGGAGGGGGAAGAACGGGCGCAGAAAACCTATAACGCGCGCCTCGGTATTCTGGGCGGTATTTCGATCATTGGAACCACCGGCATTGTCACTCCGATGTCGGAGGAGAGCTGGAAACGCTCACTGTCGCTGGAGCTGGAAATCAAACGCGCTGCCGGTCTGGAGCGCGTTGTGCTGGTGCCGGGAAACCACGGCGAGCGTTTTGTGCGCGAACAGATGGGGATCGACACGCAGGTTGTCGTCACCATGAGCAATTTCGTCGGTTACATGATTGAAGAAGCGGTACGTCTGGGATACCGCCATATCGTGTTGATCGGCCATCCCGGTAAGTTGATTAAAATAGCCGCGGGGATTTTCCACACTCACAGCCACATCGCAGATGCCCGCATGGAAACCCTGGTGGCGCATCTGGCGCTGCTTGGCGCGCCGCTTGAGTTACTGACTCGGGTCAGCGACTGCGATACCACCGAAGCGGCAATGGAGCACATTGAAGCATACGGTTTTCAACATATTTACAACCATCTTGCGCAACGCATCTGTATGCGCGTGATGCAGATGCTGCGCTTCACGAAAACGCCACCTACCTGCGACGCCATCATGTTCTCTTTTGATAACCAGATCCTCGGTAGCAATCGTCCGATCGAAGAGATTGTGGAGGAGATGCAATGCTAACGGTAGTGGGCATGGGGCCGGCAGGGCTGCATTTGATGACGCCAGCGGCACGCGAGGCCGTGGCGGATGCCGATGTGCTGGTGGGGGGGAAAGCGTCATTTATTGCAGTTTCCTGCGTTCACCGGCGAACAGTTTGTTCTGGGCGCCAATATTGCGGAATTGCTCAACTGGATTGCCGGGCAGCAGGACAAACGCATCGTGGTGCTGGCGTCCGGCGATCCGCTGTTTTACGGCATCGGGACGCGCATGGTGGCCCATTTTGGCATTGAGCGGGTGCGCATTATTCCCGGTATCAGCGCAGTGCAATATCTGTGCGCGCAATCGGGTATCGATATGAACGATATGTGGCTGACCAGCAGCCACGGTCGCAGCGTCTGTTTTGATGAGCTGGCGCGTCATCGCAAGGTCGCGATGGTGACGGATGCCCGTTGCGGGCCGCGAGAAATTGCGACGCAGTTAATGGCGCGCGACAAGGGGCATCGCTGGATGGTGATAGGCGAAAACCTGGCAATGGAAAACGAGCGGATTCACTGGCTGCGCGTCAGTGAAGTCAATGCCGACTATGACATGAACGCAGTGGTGATCCTTGATGAAAGATGAGCTTTTTCTACGTGGTGAGAACGTGCCGATGACCAAAGAAGCGGTTCGCGCGCTCGCGCTCTCAAAACTTGATTTGCACCGTGCCAGCCATCTGATTGACGTAGGCGCCGGGACCGGGAGTGTGTCGATAGAGGCGGCGTTACAGCACCCTTCGCTGCACGTTACGGCGATTGAACGTAACCCGGCAGCGCTGCGGTTGCTGGATGAAAACCGCCAGCATTTTGCCTGCGGCAATATCGACATTCTGCCGGGTGAAGCGCCGATGACGATGACCGAAAAAGCGGATGCGGTGTTTATGGGCGGGGAGCGGCGGCCATCTGACGACGCTGATTGACTGGGCTATGCGGCAATTGCATCCCGGCGGCCGTCTGGTGATGACCTTTATCCTTCAGGAAAACCTGAATACTGCGCTGGAATATCTGACACAGATTGGCATCCATGAGGTGGATTGCCTGCAAGTGCAGGTGTCGTCACTCACTCCCCTCGGCAATGGCCACTATTTCCAAACCGAATAATCCTGTTTTTGTTATCGCCTGTCAGAAGGAAGAGAACCATGTCTGAGACATTTGATCCCCGCTGTGTATGGTTTGTCGGCGCAGGTCCGGGCGATCGTGAACTGATCACGCTTAAAGGTTATCGCCTGTTGCAGCAGGCGCAGGTCGTTATTTATGCCGGATCGCTGATTAATACTGAACTGCTGGACTATTGCCCGCTAGGCGCGGAGTGCCACGACAGCGCCGAACTGCATCTGGAGCAAATTCTGGATCTGATGGAAGCGGGCGTGAAAGCCGGAAAAACGGTCGTACGCCTGCAAACGGGCGATGTGTCGCTGTACGGCTCCGTGCGTGAGCAGGGCGAAGAACTTACCCGGCGCGGCATCGACTGGCAGGTGGTGCCGGGCGTCAGCGCGTTTCTCGGCGCTGCTGCGGAGCTGGGGGTGGAGTATACCGTCCCGGAAGTTTCGCAAAGCCTCATCATTACCCGCCTGGAAGGGCGTACTCCGGTGCCGGAACGTGAACAGCTGGAGTCCTTCGCCAGCCACCAGACGTCAATGGCGATTTATCTCTCCGTGCAGCGTATTCACCGGGTTGCCGAGCGGCTGATTGAAGGTGGCTATCCGACCACCACGCCGGTGGCGGTTATCTACAAAGCGACCTGGCCGGAAAGCCAGACCGTGCGCGGCACGCTGGCGGATATCGGCGATAAAGTACGTGAGACGGGTATCCGTAAAACGGCGCTCATTCTGGTCGGGAATTTCCTGGGGGATGAGTATCACTACTCAAAACTCTATGCGGCGGACTTTAGCCATGAATACCGTAAAGCCTGAATCTATAGCCCTGTTTTGTCTGACGCCCGGCGGCGTACAGCTTGCGAAGCGGCTGGCGGCGATGCTGCCGTTAACCTGCTTTACCAGTGAGAAACTGCTGGAAGACGGGTTTATGCCCTTCGAAGGCGGATTTGCACAATCGGCCCGCGATGCGTTTGCTAACTATTCGGCGCTGATTTTTATCGGTGCGACCGGCATAGCGGTACGCGTGCTGGCACCGCTGGTAAACGACAAATTCAGCGACCCGGCGGTGGTGGTGATCGACGAACGGGGCCAGCATGTGATCAGCTTGCTCTCTGGTCATGCGGGGGGCGCCAATGCGCTGACCCGCTATCTGGCGGGCATGCTCGGCGCCGATCCGGTTATCACGACGGCGACTGACGTTAACGATATGGCGGCGCTTGATACGCTGGCATTTCAGCTCAATGCCCGGATGACCGATTTCCGCTCGGCGGTAAAAATCGTCAACCAGATGCTGGTCAGCCACCAGCGCGTCGGGCTGTGGTGGGATGAGGAGCTGGCAGACGATGTCAGTCACTGCGATCGACGTGGGTTCATCACCGTGACCGACCTGCATCAACTTCCCGAGCTTGATGCGCTGGTTTGCATCACTTTGCGCAATGAATTGCCAGAAATACCCGTCCGGCACTGGAAACTGGTGCCGCAGCGGGTGGTCGCCGGAATCGGCTGTCGCCGCGACACGCCGTTCCCGCTGCTGGCAGCGCTGCTGGCGCGACAGCTGGAGGCGCAGAAATTTGATCCGCTGGCGTTGAAAGCGATTGGCAGCGTCTCGCTCAAAAAAGATGAGCAGGGATTAATCCAGCTTGCCTCCTGCTGTCGCGTTCCCTTTGAAACCTTTACCGCTGACGCGTTGCGTGAGCATGAACATCGCTTCCCGGCCTCCAGATTTGTGCGGCAAACCGTCGGTGTGGGCAGCGTATCCGGCCCGGCGGCCTGGCTGTTAAGTCACGGAAAACTGTCTGGCGAAACCCTGCGTGAACAGGGCGTCACTATTACTTTGGGAGTTTCACACTGATGTTAAGCGTAATTGGAATTGGCCCTGGCTCGCAGGCAATGATGACGATGGAAGCCGTAGAAGCCTTACAGGCGGCGGAAATTGTCGTTGGCTATAAAACGTACACCCATCTGGTAAAAGCCTTTACCGGCGACAAGCAGGTGATCAAAACCGGAATGTGCAAAGAGATCGAACGCTGTCAGGCGGCGATTGAACTGGCGCAGGCCGGACACAATGTGGCGCTGATCAGCAGCGGCGATGCGGGGATTTATGGCATGGCTGGGCTGGTGCTGGAACTGGTCAGCAAACAGAAGCTGGATGTTGAAGTGCGGCTGATCCCCGGCATGACCGCCAGTATCGCGGCGGCCTCCCTGCTGGGCGCGCCGTTGATGCACGATTTCTGTCATATCAGCCTGAGCGATCTCCTGACGCCGTGGCCAGTCATCGAAAAACGGATTATCGCCGCCGGAGAAGCAGACTTCGTGATCTGTTTCTATAACCCGCGCAGCCGTGGCCGTGAAGGTCATCTGGCGCGTGCTTTTGAACTGCTGTCCGCCAGCAAGAACGCGCAAACGCCGGTTGGCGTGGTGAAGTCGGCCGGGCGTAAAAAGCAGGAAAAATGGCTGACCACGCTCGGCGATATGGATTTTGAGCCTGTCGATATGACCAGCCTGGTGATTGTCGGCAACAAAGCCACTTACGTACAGGATGGTCTGATGATCACGCCGCGAGGTTACGTACTGTGAGTTACGGCGACGTGCTGGTTATGGGCGGCACCAGCGATGCCCGGATGCTGTGTCAGCAACTGGATGCGGCAAAGGTGGCATACACCCTGTCGGTTGCCACGCCGACAGGAAAGCAGCTGGCTGGCGACATTAAAGGGCATATCCGCTGCGGGCGCCTGGAGCCAGAGGAGATGGTGGCCTGGCTGAAAGCGCACCGCACGCGTTGGGTCATTGATGCGTCGCACCCGTATGCCGAGGTCGTCAGCCGCAACATTATGCACGCCTGTGAACGCGCGGGGGTGTTGCTGAGCCGCTATCAGCGCCCGGAACAGCTCAGCGAGCTTACGCACCCGCTGTTGCACCATGTCCACACGATTGCTGAGGCCTGCGATGTGGCGCAGCGCTTTGGCGAACGCGTTCTGTTAACGACCGGAAGTAAAGATCTGGCGACCTGGCGAGCCGGGTTGCCGCACAAAAAACTGCTGGCCCGCGTCTTACCTGTTCCTGAGGTCATTCAGCAATGTGCCGACCTGGGATTTGGCGTTGGTGAGATTTTCGCCCTGTGCGGGCCGTTCAGCGCTGAATTTAACGCGGCGTTTTATCGTCAGTGCCAGGCCGATGTCGTGGTGACAAAAGCATCGGGGGCGGAGGGCGGTTATCAGGAAAAAGTTCAACCCTGTCTGGATGCCGGTATCCCCTGCATCGTGATTACCCGCCCGGCAACGCTTGTAACGGGTGATGAGTTACTGGAAAGTCAGGCCGCATTTGCGCAGCGTTTGGCGCGCTGGCTGGCCGCTGCTTAAGGAGTAAGAGATGAAAAAAGCGCTTCTGGTGGTGAGTTTTGGCACCAGCTATCACGACACCTGTGAGAAGAACATTGTGGCCTGCGAACGCGATCTGGCAGCCAGCTGCCCAGATCGCGATCTGTTTCGCGCGTTCACCTCCGGGATGATTATCCGCAAGCTCAAACAGCGTGACGGCATTGAAATCGATACGCCGCTTCAGGCATTGCAGAAGCTTGCTGAACAGGGGTATCAGGATGTGGCGATTCAGTCCCTGCACATTATTAACGGCGACGAATACGAAAAAATTGTGCGTGAAGTTCAGACTCTGCGCCCGTTATTTACCCGTCTTACGCTCGGCGTGCCGCTGTTGAGCAGCCATGCCGATTACGCGCAGCTGATGCAGGCTTTACAGCAGCAGATGCCGACGCTTGGCGCGACGGAGAAAGTGGTGTTTATGGGGCACGGCGCCAGCCACCACGCGTTTGCGGCCTATGCGTGTCTGGACCATATGATGACGGCGCAGCGTTTTCCGGCGCGTGTGGGAGCGGTTGAGAGTTACCCGGAGGTGGATATTCTCATCGGGAGCTTACGTCAGGAAGGCGTAACGGCGGTGCATCTGATGCCGCTGATGCTTGTCGCCGGCGATCATGCCATCAACGATATGGCTTCCGATGAAGAGGACTCCTGGAAAACGCAGTTCAACGCCGCAGGCATCCCGGCGACGCCGTGGCTGAGCGGTCTGGGGGAGAATCCGGCGGTACGCGCCATGTTCGTGGCGCATCTGCAACAGGCGCTGAATACGGCCATGGAGGAAGCGGCATGAGTGGAAAACTGTATGCGTTAAGCACCGGGCCGGGCGCAGCCGATCTGATCACCGTGCGCGCGGCGCGAATACTTGGCTCGCTCGATATCCTCTACGCTCCGGCAGGGCGCAAAGGCGGCGACAGTCTGGCGCTCTCTATTGTGCGTGAATATCTGGGTGAGCAGACGGAAGTCCGCTGCTGCCACTTTCCGATGAGCGCCGACAGCGCGGAAAAAGAAGCCGTCTGGAATGAGGTAGCCGCAGCGCTGGTTCAGGAAGTGGAGGCGGGTAAACAGGTGGGGTTCATCACCCTCGGCGATGCCATGCTGTTCAGCACCTGGGTCTTTTTACTCCAGCGGATCGGCAACCCGGCGTGGCTGGAAATCGTTCCTGGCGTCACCTCGTTTGCCGCCCATTGCCGCCCGCGCAAAAACGCCGCCTGGCGATGGAACAACAATCGCTGGCGGTGATCTCCTGCACCGCGGCGGAAGAGACAATTCAGCAGGCGTTAAGACAGCATGACAGTCTGGTGCTGATGAAGGTCTACGGTCGCTTCGCGCGCATTAAAGCATTGCTGCAACAGGAAGGTTTGCTGGCGTGCGCCCTGATGATGGCAGAAGCCACGCTGCCCGGTGAGCAGTGCTGGCGTCACCTGAAATGAGGTCAGCGACGAGCAGCCGCTGCCCTATTTTTCGACCATTCTGGTCAACAAACAGTGGGAGTATGCAGAATGAAACTTGAACAACAGCTAAAACAGCTGTCTTTCAGCGGGTTAGCTGCGGCGTTATTGCTGATGGTTGTCCCGGAACAGGCGTTCGCCATGCATATCATGGAGGGATTCCTGCCGCCGATGTGGGCGTTGGCCTGGTGGGTGCTGTTTTTACCGTGCCTGTGGTACGGACTGGTGCGCCTGCGCCGTATCGTGCAGGAAGATAACAACCCAGAAGGTGCTGCTGGCATTGTGCGGGGCGTTTATCTTCGTGCTGTCGGCACTGAAAATTCCTTCTGTTACAGGCAGTTGCTCGCACCCGACAGGAGTAGGGCTTGCGGTGATTTTATTTGGCCCAGGCGTTGTGGCGATCCTCGGGGCGATTGTGCTGCTGTTTCAGGCGCTGCTGCTGGCGCATGGCGGCCTGACCACGCTGGGTGCGAACGGGATGTCGATGGCGGTTATCGGCCCCCCGTTGTCGGGTATCTGGTATGGCAAATGGCCTGCCGCGCCGGGCTGCGCCGCGATGTCGGCGTCTTTCTTTGCGCCATGCTGGCGGATCTGGTGACGTACTTCGTGACGTCGGTGCAGCTTGGGGTGGCGTTCCCGGACCCGCAGGCTGGGGCAATGGGTTCAGTGATTAAATTTATGGGGATTTTCTGCCTGACGCAGATCCCCATTGCGATCGCGGAGGGGCTGCTGACCGTCATGATTTACGACCAGTTGACCAAACGCCGGTTGATTACCGCACAAGGACATTAAGATGAAAAAGACGCTGATATTGTTAGCTATGGTGATTGCCCTGGTGATCCTGCCGTTTTTTATCGATCATGGCGGTGAGTTCGGTGGCTCTGACGGTGAAGCGGAAAGCCAGATCCAGGTGGTGGCGCCGCACTATGAACCGTGGTTCCAGCCATTGTATGAACCGGCCAGCGGTGAAATTGAAAGTCTGCTGTTTACGCTGCAAGGTTCGCTTGGCGCGGCGGTGATTTTCTATATTCTCGGTTACAGCAAAGGCAGACAGCGCCGTGATGACCGGGCTTGATCGACTCAGCTACCAGAGCCGCTGGCTTCATGTTACGCCGGTGCGTAAGTTTTTGCTCTGGTTGCTGATGATGATTCTGGCCTTTACCCTGCCTCCTTTGGGGCAGGGTAATTGAACTGGCGCTCATCGCCGGGCTGAGCTGCTGGCTGCTGCGGATTTCGTTCTGGCGCTGGTGTCGCTGGATGGCGATACCGTTTGGCTTTTTAAGCGTGGGCGTGGTGACGATTTTATTCAGCGTGAGCCGCGATCCTCACTCGTTACTGGCAAGCGTTCCGGTTGGCGATTACTGGCTGGGGGTGACCTCGTCAGGATTGAATACCGCCAATGAAACCTTCTGGCGCAGTCTGAGCGCGCTGGCGGCGACGTTCTGGCTGGTGTTGAATCTGCCGTTTCCGCAACTGATTATTTTGCTTAAGCGCGCGCATGTGCCACGGCTGCTGACCGAGCAGATCCTGCTGACATGGCGCTTTATTTTTATCCTGTTAGATGAAGCGCTGGCCATTCATCGCGCGCAAACGCTGCGTTTTGGCTATCGTAGTTTGCCGAAAGGCTATCGTTCTCTGGCAATGCTGGTGGGTTTGCTGTTTACGCGTGTGCTTATCCGCTATCAGCAAATGACCACCGTGCTTGATATCAAACTGTATCAGGGTGATTTTCACCTGTAAGGATTCGTATGCTTGCCACCTCCGGTCTCTGGTTTCGCTATCAGGATGAGCAGGTGCTCAAGGGGCTAACGCTGGATTTCTCCCCCCATGCGGTTACCGGGCTGGTGGGCGCGAACGGCTGCGGAAAATCGACGCTATTTATGAACCTGAGCGGTTTACTGCGCCCGCAAAAAGGCGAGGTTTTGTGGCAGGGAAAAGCGCTGGATTACAGTAAGCGCGGGCTGCTGGCGCTGCGCCAACAGGTGGCAACCGTTTTTCAGGACCCCGATCAACAAATTTTTTATACCGATATCGACAGCGATATCGCTTTTAGTCTGCGAAATCTAGGCGTGGCTGAGGATGAGATTGCCCGCCGCGTGGACGATGCGTTGACTCTGGTTGATGCGCAGCATTTCCGTCATCAGCCGATCCAGTGTTTAAGCCACGGGCAAAAAAAACGCGTGGCGATTGCGGGCGCGATGGTGTTGCAGGCCCGCTACCTGCTGCTGGATGAACCCACTGCCGGGCTTGATCCTGCCGGGCGCACGCAGATGATCGCGATCATCAAGCGGATTGTGGCGCAGGGGAATCATGTGGTTATTTCCAGCCATGATATTGATCTCATTTATGAAGTCAGCGATGCCGTTTACGTGCTGCGCCGTGGCGAGGTACTGGCATACGGTGAGCCGGGGGCGGTGTTTGCACGCACTGAACTGATCGAACAAGCCGGGCTGACGCAACCGTGGCTGGTCAAACTGCATGCGCAACTGGGGTTGCCGCTGTGTAAAACGGAAGAAGAATTTTTTGGCGTATGCGAGAGAACGCGCTGAAGGAGGCGTCATGACGCAGGCAATAATGTTGCAGGGAACGGCATCAGATGTAGGTAAAAGCGTGCTGGTGGCGGGGCTGTGCCGCATCTTTTATCAGGATGGCCTGCGCACGGCGCCGTTTAAGTCACAGAATATGGCGCTGAATTCCGGCATTACGCCGGACGGCAAAGAGATGGGACGCGCGCAGATTTTCCAGGCGGAAGCGGCGGGCATTGCGCCGGATGTGCGGATGAATCCGGTCCTGCTGAAACCGACCAGCGATCGGAAAAGCGCAGGTGGTATTGATGGGCAAAGTCGCCACCGATATGGACGCGGTTAGCTACCATGAATATAAGCCGCGTCTGCGTGAGCAGATCCTCACGGTTTACAATAGCCTGGCGCAAGAATATGACGTTCTGGTGCTGGAGGGCGCCGGTAGCCCGGCGGAAATAAACCTGCGTGACCGCGACATCGTCAATATGGGGATGGCGGAAATGGCGCAATGCCCGGTCATTCTGGTGGCGGATATCGATCGCGGCGGCGTTTTTGCCTCTATCTACGGTACGCTGGCGCTGCTGCATGATAGTGAACGCGCCAGAGTGAAAGGGGTGATCATCAATAAGTTTCGCGGCGACGTGACGCTGCTCTACTCCGGCATTGAGCAAATTGAAGCGCTGACCGGCGTGCCGGTTCTGGGCGTGATGCCCTGGCTGGAGGTCGATCTTGAAGATGAGGATGGCGTGGCGCTGCAAAAAGGCAAATACCTGCGTACCGATAGGCGTGATATCGACATTGCCGTTGTTCAGGTGCCGCACATCTCGAATTTCACCGATTTCAACGCGCTGGCGGCGCAGCCGGATGTTCGCGTGCGCTATGTGCGCCACCCTGAAGAACTGGTGGGCGCGGACCTGATAATCCTGCCGGGCAGCAAAAATACGCTTGGCGATCTGGTCTGGCTGCGTGAAAGCGCAATGGCGCATGGCGTGTTGCAGGCGCATCGTCAGGGCGTACCGGTGGCAGGCATCTGTGGCGGCTATCAGATGCTGGCGACACCATTATTGATGAGGTGGAGTCCGGGCTGGGCACGCTTCCCGGTCTTGGTCTGCTTAATACCGTCACGCACTTCGCGCAGGATAAAACCACCACGCAGGTTGAAGGGCAGATGGCCTCTGTGCTGCCGGGATGGCTGGCGGCGGCGTCTGGCCTGGCGGTGCGCGGGTATGAAATTCATATGGGCGAGACGACACTGAATGCACAATGCCAGCCAGCCATGACGTTACGCAAAGGCGAAAACGCTATCGCTGACGGCGCGGTAACGGACGACGGACTGGTCTTTGGCACCTATCTTCATGGTTTGTTCGACAGCGATGCGTTCACGCGGGCGCTGGTCAATGGCCTGCGCGTGCGTAAGGGGCTGACGCCGCTGGATCACGCCTCCCATTACGCGCAATATAAATCGCAGCAGTTTGATCTGCTGGCGGATGCGATGCGACAACACATCGATATTGAGAAAATTTATACCATCATGCAGCAGCACCAGGAGCCCGTATGATGATTCTGGTGACCGGCGGCGCGCGTAGCGGGAAAAGCCGCCATGCGGAGGCGTTAATCGCGGATTCGCCGCAGGTGCTGTACATCGCCACGTCGCAGATTTTTGATGAGGAGATGGCGGCGCGAATTCAGCACCATCGGGATGGCAGACCGCCGCACTGGCGGACAGCGGAATGCTGGCGGCATCTTGATGCGCTGATTACGCCAGATAACGCCCCCGAAGAGGCCATTCTGCTGGAGTGTATCACGACCATGGTGACCAATTTATTGTTCGCGATGGGCGGCGATACGGACCCGGACAACTGGGATTACGCGGCGATGGAGCAGGCGATTGAAGACGAAATTCGCACGTTGATCGACGCCTGTCAGCGCTGTCCGGCTCAGGTGGTTCTGGTGACCAATGAGGTGGGCATGGGCATTGTCCCGGAAAATCGTCTGGCGCGACATTTTCGCGACATCGCCGGGCGCGTCAATCAGCGTCTGGCTGCGGCGGCGGATGAGGTCTGGCTGGTGGTATCGGGTATTGGAGTCAAAATTAAATGAGTAAGTTGTTCTGGGGCGATGCTCGCTTTTATTTCGCGTTTGCCTGTTCCGACCCGTTGGTCTCAGGGGCTGGATTTTGAGGAGTATTCCCGCGGTATTGTGACATTCCCGCTAATCGGCATGCTGCTGGGCGCGATTGGCGGCCTGGTGTTTGTGGCGCTTCAGTCCTGGTGCGGCATTCCACTGGCGGCCCTGTTTTGCGTTCTGACGCTGGCGCTGCTGACCGGCGGTTTTCACCTCGACGGTCTGGCGGATACCTGTGACGGTATTTTTTCCGCCCGCCGCCGGGAGCGGATGCTGGAAATTATGCGTGACAGCCGCCTGGGCACCCACGGCGGGCTGGCGTTGATTTTTGTCCTGCTGGCGAAAGTGCTGGTGATTAGCGAACTGGCGCTGAGAGGCACGCCGATGCTGGCGGCGCTGGCGATGGCCTGCGCGGCGGGGCGCGGTGTCGCCGTATTGCTGATGTATCGTCATCGCTATGCCCGTGAAGAAGGGCTGGGCAACGTGTTTATCGGCAAAGTTACCGGGCGACAAACCTGCGTTACGCTGGGATTAACCGCTATTCTCGCGGCGATACTCATGCCGGGGATGCACGGGGTCGCTGCGCTGGTGGTCACTCTGGCGGCAATTTTTATTCTTGGGCAATTATTAAAACGCATGTTGGGTGGGCAAACCGGCGATACGCTGGGTGCGGCGATTGAACTTGGCGAGTTGATCTTCCTGCTGGCTCTGCTGTGAGCCAGCCAACACGATGAGAACCCTTATGCAGACGTTAACCTCTTTACTCCGTGACATTCCCAAACCGGACAGCGACGCAATGGCGCACGCCCGGCAACACATTGACGGCTTGCTCAAGCCGCCGGGCAGCCTCGGGCGCCTGGAAGCGCTGGCCGTACAGTTAGCGGGGATGCCCGGTCTCAACGGCATTCCGCATGTCGGTAAGAAGGCGATGCTGGTGATGTGCGCCGATCATGGCGTGTGGGATGAAGGGGTTGCGGTCTCGCCGAAAGTTGTCACCGCCATTCAGGCGGCCAACATGACGCAGGGAACAACCGGTGTTTGCGTACTGGCTGCTCAGGCCGGAGCAAAAGTCCATGTGATTGACGTCGGGATTGATGCCGACCCGATCCCCGGCGTGGTGAATATGCGCGTGGCGCGTGGGTGCGGGAATATCGCGACAGGCCCGGCGATGAGCCGCGTTCAGGCCGAAGAACTGCTGCTGGAAGTGATACGCTACACCCGCGAACTGGCGCAAAGCGGCGTGACGCTGTTTGGCGTTGGCGAACTGGGAATGGCGAATACCACCCCTGCGGCGGCGATTGTGAGTGTACTGACCGGTAGCGATGCCGAAGATGTGGTGGGGATTGGCGCGAATCTTCCGCTCTCCAGAATTGGCAATAAAGTTGAGGTTGTGCGCCGCGCCATTGCGGTGAACCGGCCCGATCCGCGTGATGGCGTTGAGGTGCTGGCGAAGGTGGGCGGTTTTGACCTGGTCGGTATGGCGGGCGTGATGCTGGGCGCCGCGTCATGTGGATTGCCGGTTGTGCTGGATGGTTTTCTCTCCTATTCTGCGGCGCTGGCGGCGTGTCAGGTTGCGCCGGAAATTAAACCGTATCTGATTCCGTCGCATTTCTCGGCAGAGAAGGGTGCGCGGATTGCGCTGGAGCACCTGGAGCTGGAGCCGTATCTGCATATGGGAATGCGTCTTGGCGAAGGCAGCGGCGCAGCGCTGGCAATGCCCATCGTTGAAGCCGCCTGCGCGATGTACCGCAACATGGGGCAACTGGCGGCAAGTAATATTGTCCTGCCGAATGGTAAATAAAGATAAGCCGTATCGTTTCCCTTCGGTGGCGCTCATTCGCTGTTAACGTCGGAAAGGCGATAAAAAAGCTATAATTAACCGACATCTGCTGCGATTTGAGGAAAGGGAAATGATGCCTCGTGTGAAATTGTTTTGTTCTTTTATTCTGCTGTTCGCAAGCCAGAGCGCGCTGGCGGTAAGTTATCCACTACCGCCAGAAGGGAGTCGTCTGGTCGGCAACCCGCTGACGATAACCGTCCCGGACAATAATACTCAACCGCTGGAAGCGTTTGCGGCGCAGTACGGACAGGGGCTGAGCAATATGCTCGAAGCGAATCCCGATGTGGACGTCTTTTTGCCGAAGTCCGATTCGACGCTGGTGGTGCCGCAGCAGCTTATTTTGCCGGATACCGTGCGTGAAGGCATTGTGGTTAACGTGGCGGAAATGCGTCTTTACTACTATCCGAAAGGGGGCGATACCGTTGATGTCCTGCCGATTGGCATTGGCGAGGCGGGGCGAGAAACCCCACGTAACTGGGTGACTGCGGTAGAGCGTAAGCAGGAGGCGCCGAGCTGGACGCCGACGGCGAATACCCGACGTGAATATGCTAAACGAGGCGAAAGTCTGCCCGCGTTTGTCCCCGCCGGGCCGGATAACCCGATGGGGCTGTATGCAATTTATATCGGTAAGCTGTATGCCATTCATGGCACAAATGCGAACTTCGGTATTGGGCTGCGCGTGAGCCAGGGGTGCATCCGGTTGCGTAACGATGACATCAAATACCTGTTTGACAGTGTGCCGGTGGGCACTCGCGTGCAGATTATCGATCAACCGCTGAAAACTACCGTCGAAGCGGACGGCAGTCGCTGGATTGAAGTGCATGAGCCGTTATCGCGTAATCGCACTGAATTTGAATCCGACAAAAAAGTACCGCTGCCGATCACGCCGGTGATGCGTACTTTTATGAAGGGCGACGGCGTTGACATTCATCGCGTCAACGAGGCGCTGGAGCGCCGCTCCGGGATGCCGACAAATATCAGCGCGGGTCTGACGGGGTTCTGACGTTTCTCCGCGCAATCTCCAGAAAAGCCTTTACCGCGCCGTTATTGTCGTTCTTTCTGCTGAGCAGCATCAGATTAGCCGATAATTCCGGCGCGTCGAGAGGGCGATAGACCAGGCCGGGAATGGCGATGTGCATCAGCGGTTCAGGCACCAGCGCCAGCCCTTGCCCGGCGGCGGCCAGAGCCAGTACGCTGAGTGTGCTGGAGGTGCAATGGGCGACGTGCGGAACATGACCCATAATCTCTGTGAGCATCATATAAAGCGGCTCATCCGCACGGTGGGTGTCGTAGAAAATAAGGGGCTCTTCAGCCAGCATATCTACCGTCAAATGGGTTTCACAAGCCAGCGGATGATCGTCGGCGATGGCGACCATCCGGCCCCAGAGGCCTATTTTTTCAGCCGCTAATTCTGGCTGGCGTACGTTATGGTGATCGGGTGTGTAACCAATGTCGAGCTGGCCGCTCAGAATGGCATCCGCTTGTAGCAACGGCGCGATTTCGCACACGACCAGTTCCGCATCGGGATAGGCCTGGCGAAAGGCGCGCAGATCTTCTGTCAATTTGCCGCTGAACACCGCGTTGCCAGCAAAGCCGACGCGCACAAGACCCGTTTCTCCGCGCATCGACCGTTGTACTGTCAGACGGGCATGTTCCGCCTGCTCAAGCGTGCGTTGCGCTTCAGTCTGCAACAATTTTCCCGCTTCGGTTAACTCAACTTTCCGGCTGGTACGAATAAACAGCGGGCCGCCTAACTCTTCTTCCAGTGCCTTGATCTGCATGCTCAGCGCGGGAGGAACAATATTGAGTTTTTCGGCGGCGCGGCCAAAGTGTCCTTCTTGTGCAACGGCAAGAAAATAGCGTAAGTGGCGCAGATCCATACGACGGCCTCATCATTCATCTAAACTGAATAATCTGTAAGATTTATCTATTGGATTTTAACGTTAATGGCGAGGAAACTGAATCCACTTAACTGGCTGGAGTAAAAATTATGCACAATCACCTGGCGGATCGTCAGCAAATTACCGATCTTCTCACTGGCTGGATGCATCGCGATCTGGGCGAGTGGGAGCAACTTCGCGGGCTGTTTCACCCGGATGGCACCATTGAGATAACCTGGTTTGAAGGGCTGGCGAGCGATTTTGTTGACGGCTCAATGCGTATGGGCGCCTCTGATATCCGCACCAAGCATTTGATTGGCACGCCGGTAGTGACCTTCAATAGCAGCGTCAACCGCGCCATTGTAGAAACCAATGCCATGATCATCGGCGGAGAATGTGAAGCTGAATCTGGGGATGGTGACCCATAATCGCTTTTACGATATGGCAGAAAAACGCGATGGCGTGTGGAAACTCTTCAGACGCCAGAGCATTTATGACATGGGGAGTTTTACCTTCCCGCTGGGCGTGGTCGATATTGATCAAAGCGCGGTAGCAAAATACCCGCGAGAATACGCCGCGCTGGCATACCTGCTGGAAAAAAGCGGATTTCCGGTCACACGTGTATTCGCAACGCGCGGTAGTGCGCTCGAACAGCAGATGAAAACCGAAGGGCAGCGCTGGCTGTCTGAGCCCGTTGTTTAAGCTTCATCAGCGACTGTGATCATCATGATTCTCAAAAGGATAAGAGAAATGCTCACCACTATACCAGGACGAAAATGCATCGCCGTTCTGTTTGCGATGCTAATGTTTCCCGGTGCGGCTTCGGCTGCGCAAACCCTAATCTACAGCGACCATGAACCGCTGGGTGGAATGCGCACTCGTTTTATCAATGACGTATTTTTCCCCGCAATCGAAAAAGAGTCGCATGGTCGCCTGAAGGTAGAGGCGCACTGGGGAGGTGAGCTAAGTGATGGTTATACGGCTCTGGCTCTGGCGGGAAAGGGGGACAAAGCGGATATGGCCGTTGTTGTACCTGAATATGCGGCTAAGGCATTACCATTGCAGCAAATCTTTAAAAGCTTCCCCCGTCGGCCCTGCCGGGGAAAAGCAGGTTGCTTTCTTTCGCCGCGTTTATGCGGATATCCCGGATTTTTCGGCAGAACTCAAGAAAGAAAATGTGGTGAATGTTTTCATTGCGACCGGCTATCCGCTGGCTTTTTTTAGCACTACCGCGCTGAGTAATCCTGAAGGACTTAAGGGGGGGAACGTGGCGCTCCGCCAGTTTCTGGCACCAGGGGTTTCTGAAAAATGTCGGCGCTAAAGCCGTGACCATGCCCTGGGGAGATGAAACCTACAAGGCCTTACAAAGCGGAAGTCTCGACGGATTAATGTTGAATGTGGATAGCGGCTATGCGTTAAATGCTCAGCGATTCGCGCCTGATGTGCTGGTTTCGCGGGATCTCTGGCTTTGGGCATGTTTACCTGCTGGTGATGAATAAAAACACCTGGGATAACCTTTTCCCGCGACGATCGGGCGGCGATTCAGCGGGCTGCTGACATTGCTTATCAATCCCTGGGTTCCGTAATGGATAAAAGTTTCACCACACAAGTCGCCGATCTGGAAAAAAGCGGTGCGACGGTCAGGATTCTGCACTCTGAAGACGTTGCGCAATGGAAAGCCGCCACCCCGATACCAGGGAGATTCAGTCTGAGTGGGTGAAGGAACAGGAAAAGAACGGGCTTACCGAGGCGGGAAGGGTGATGAAACAGGTCAGTAGCATTCTGGACGAGATGATGTCTCCGGCCCCTTAAGCGAGAAGGCAAAACGTAACGCTCGGGAACGTATTGCGACAATTGCCTGATAAAAGGGCCGAATAACCATTTTCGGCCCTGGCGTGCATCATTTTTTATAATTCTTTGGTGGCTGATAGCAGCATTTTTCGCATACGTTCCATGACGGTATTTAAGTCCACCGCGCGTTTAATCATACTGCGTATTCTGGTCTGAATCATTGATGCCCTTTTTGACATACCGGGCAATATATTGCAGAACGTACTTATCCTCATCACTGTGGGTGCGTAATGACAGGTTCTCTACGGTCTGCAATATCTGACTCGCCAGCGACTGACGCTGGCGGGAGTGGGCTCTTATATCCTTAAACGACGGCTGAATCATAAAACATTCTGTAGCGCTGATGTTGTTGAATCCACCGGAGGACGAAAAAAAAAGTATAATGACTGTTAAGGACGGCCGCGAATTGGGATTAATTTAGCAGCCGTCATAATTTCCCTATTTAATTGGTAGTTGCAGCATGTTGCTTCGCTTTCTCAATGACGTGCGCGTCAAATATGTAATGCTCATAACCGGCGGTAACATTCTTCACTCTGTATATTTTCCACTTGCCGCCCTCTCTTTTTAGGTAGACTCCAATTTGATACGTCTGATTGTTTTGTCGACCCAACCAAACATCGACGTATTCACCACCAAAACAGTTTTTAGCTTTTCCAACTTTCAATAAGGGGATCCAATCTGCTGAATAATCTTGCGCATATGTATAGTAATCGGTGTCGATAATCTCCTGCTCATAAATATGAGAGATAGTATTTAGTTGGGCTAGCGTATCCTTCGAAATATATTCATCCATCTTTTCAGGCGCAGGCTTTATTTTCCCTTCACTATTTGCAAACACGTTTAGATAGTAAGTGTAGAAATCTGAAACACGCCGTTCTGCGTTATCGCGTCCTGAGCTGCACGCGGTAATTGCAAATATCATGAGAACAACATAAAGGGCTTTCATCAATCCTTCCTGTACATTTGATGAGCTGGCTTTGACGAACGGTATCCAGGACGCCCCAAAAATCCCGCTGTTTAAAGTCTGAATACCAATCCTGGCCGTCGTAAATAGCCATGTGACCGGCGGCGTGTCCTCCCGCGTAAGGCTGAATCACTACCACGTCGCCAGCTCTGGGGGATTGCGTTGAAGATATTTTTATAAACCCCGCAGACTCCAGCATTGGGCCGTAATCTTTGGCGTTTTGCGTGTTTGTTACGGTCACGCCCCTGCCTTTATGGCCTTGCGCACATACGATGCACAGTTATTCGTTGGGCCCCGGTTCGGCGTGATGTTTTGCCCCGTTTCCGGCGCTTCTTGTGTCCCATCCCATGATTATCATCCATTTCAGTTAGAGAAATTGCTAATAGATACCCAATTAGTTAGGAGGGTTAATCATTTAGTGCCACAGAAAGCGTAACGTGATAAGCGAGGCAAGTGCGGCTTGACGCTGAGAGCAGGCCGGAATCAATAGCGAAGGGATTGCCTAAACGAATTCCGAAAATAAAAGAATGCGGGTATCGGAATATGAGCGGGAAACAGGTCAGTAGCATTCTGGACGAGATGGTGTCTCCGACCCTTAAGCGAGAAGGCAAAAACGTAACGCTCGGGAACGTATTACTACAGTTGCCTGATAAAAGGGCCGAATAACCATTTTCGGGCCCTGGCGTGCATCATTTTTTATAATTCTTTGGTGCTGATAACAGCATTTTTCGCATACGTTCCATGACGGTATTTAAGTCCACCGCGCGTTTAATCATACTGCGTATTCTGTCTGAATCATTGATGCCCCTTTTTTGACATACCGGGCAATATATTGCAGAACGTACTTGTCCTCATCACTGTGGGTGCGTAATGACAGGTTCTCTACGGTCTGCAATATCTGACTCGCCAGCGACTGACGCTGCCTGGTTAACGTGTTGACGTAGCTGGCCTGTAAGCCATCGCGCCGGGCGTTAAAGATATTGTATTTTTCAATAGCATGATGTTTTTTGACGATATTCGTCCGGTTGGCTAACAGATACTGAGCCAGTATTTTGCTATAGCCTGTGAGCATTGCGGCATGAAATATTGTCAGCGGCATATCGCATATTCTGATTTCAATTGTGCCCAGAGCAGGGCTGTGGCCTGACGTACCAGTAAATATCTTTGATACTTTTAATGATCCCGACATCGACCATCTCGTTATAAAATACGACGAACTCGTCCCAGTTATAGATGTTTTCAATCAGTTCACTGTTTCAGAAAGGCGTTCTGCCGGTAAAGCGGGAACTTGAAAAAGAGGTATCCACGCCATCCAGCCACGGCGAAGAGGCGCTGAGTGCAACTAAATGGGGGCAGGTAGGGAATAAGCGCATGACACAGATAAATGGCGTCATCGCCATCCTGAACGCCAATATGAATATGCTGCCCAAATACGCAGGCCATTTTGGTGATGTAGCCATAGCGTACGGCCAGATTTTGATGACGTTGTAAATCGCTAATCACCTGTTCTCGCCAGTCGCCATCTAAATGGCGGCCGCCGCCGGTAACATCGCAGCCGTGTTTTCTGGCGACTTCCCTGACGTTACAGGCTAATAAAGATAATTCTTCATGCAGTTTAAACACCGAAGAGTGTACTGAGCTGTTCAGTTCAATCATTGACTTGGTTAGCTCATGCTTTATTTGCTGAGTGTGCGCCATATCGGCCAGCACGATATCCGCTTTATCCCACCAGCCTGGTATCGTTTCTGTCGATTAACTGGAGTTCCAGCTCGGTGCCCGTCGTAAACCGCAGTGAGCGGGTAAAAGGTAGAGATACCATAATGTCCTCTGCACTGAGTTGTTGTGGTTGGCCTGAAATTCTATTGTTAAAAGTGTAGGTCAGACGGTCATGCCTGCCAGAGGTGAATCGCGGAACCCTGATTACGGTCATAAAACCATTTTATTAGTATGGTTAATTTTTTTGCGATATGACGAGAGAGAGTATGCTGTAGCGCGAGGACTGCTCAGGTATTGCCGCAGCAGTGTGGCCTGTTTTTGTGGAACACTTTAACAGGAGTCATCTTATGAGCTTAGCTATTACTAAAGTCGATTATCCGGTCAGTCAGGTTCGCCGGTATTTAGAACCGGGCCCGGTTGTGTTGGTGTCATCCAAATGGAACGGGAAGACCAATATCATGACGCTGGGCTGGCATACCGTTCTGGAATTTTCTCCCTCGCTGGTCGGGCTGATGATTTCGGGCGGCAACCACAGTTTTGAGATGATCCGTCATAGCCGGGAATGCGTGATCAACGTTCCGTTGACGGATTTGGCCGAGACGGTCGTGCGAATCGGCAACTCGTCCGGCGCTGACATCGATAAGTTTGCCGAATTTAATCTTACGGCACAGGAAGCCGATGAGGTTGATGCCCCGCTGATCCAGCAATGTTATGCGAATTTTGAGTGCTGTTTGTATGATGATGTGCTGGTGGAACGCTACAATTTTTTCATTTTCGAGGTCGTGAAGGCGCATGTGGCCACATCACCGGAACACCCTGAGACGATTCACTATACAGGGAAGGGGGAGTTTATGGTGTCGGGCAAGACAATGAATCTGAGCGCGCTGTTCAGGCCGGAAATGCTTATCTGAGCGTTTGCGGTGGCGCTCGTCACGGATAAATGGCAGAAAGCCCGCTAAAAAGCGGGCTTTCTGCCAGGGATCGCCTTCGTCAGTATTTTATCGGGAAGTCCGTGAAATCAGGAACAGAAATACCGGAACCCCGAGCATCGCCGTCAGGATGCCGACGGGTAATTCACGGGGCGCAAACAGCGTTCGGGCAAGCGTATCAGCCAGAACGGTAAAAGTCGCGCCGCACAGCATGGATGCCGGCAGCAGCGAACGATGGCGATGACCAATGAATATGCGGGCGATATGAGGCACGGTCAGCCCAATAAAACCTATTGCTCCGCAACATGCCACAATGACCGCAGTCAATAAGGTCAATAAACAATACAGGGCGAGCCTGATTGCGCCAACGTCCACACCAAGCGACGCCGCCGTCACATTGCCAAACGTGAGCACATCCAGCTCTATTGCCCGCCACCAGCAGAGCAGAAATATCGGCAACAGCACCAGTGCGCAAAGCAGTACCTGAAGCCAGGATGCCTGTGCAAAGCTTCCCAGCAGCCAGAACATCACCCCTCGCGTGGTGTCTGCATCCGTTTTCCAGAGCGTGGTTAATGATGTGGCGGCGGAGAGAAGCTGTGTCACGGCGACGCCGGTCAGGATAAAACGGCTGGACTGGCCGGATAGCGATTTCCGCGCCATGAAAAGCACCAGTGCGAAAGCCAGCATCGCGCCGCAGAACGCCCCGGCAGGTACAGCGGCCCAGCCCGCACTGAGACCAAGCGCAATGACCAGTACCGCGCCAAACCCTGCGCCGGATGAGATCCCCAACACCCAGGGGTCGGCAAGAGGATTACGTGTCAACGACTGGAGCACCGTTCCGGCCAGCGCTAATGCGGCACCCGCCAGCGCAGCAAGCAGGGTGCGCGGCATACGCAGAGACCATACGATCCGCTGATGAAGCGTTCCCGCTGTATCGCTATGCCAGTAGCCTGCCAGTATGGCATTTGCCACGTCCTTCATGGAAAAGGTCACCGGGCCATACATAATGGCAATGCAAAACGCCAGCATCAGGGCCGGAAACAGCATGGAAAGGCGAAAAACAGGAGAACGCAGCATGATTATTTCCAGCCAGCGATCACATAATCATCCAGGAATTGCCAGAGAGTACCCGTTTCGCTAAAACCCGCCTGGCGCAGAGCGGCGAGCTGGAATTCGACCGTGGTGGGCAGTGGTGTCGGGCGGTCTTTAAAGATAGCGGTGCGCGCGTCCATCAAATCAGCCAGCTCATGATGACGGGTGGCCGATGCAAACCAGCTATCCCAGTCCTGCACTCCCGCTGTCCAGGCTTTTTTCTGCGTATCTTCGTCATGAAGCCGGGCAATCCGTTTCTGGCATGGATTGCGATTATCAAATCGCTGATGATCGGCGTTCATGAATAAGCCATGTTCATCCAGCAGGTTAAAGATGTTGCGATAAAGCGCGACCTGCTGTTCCGGCAGCAGCCAGTGGATGGCCGTGCTGGAAACAACGGCCTGCGGTTTGTCGGTCATGGCGGCAAAGCAATCCGCTGTTGCAATATCGCCGCTGAAGAACTGAATACGGTCACTGTATTCAGATAAGGCTTCTTTGGCCAGCGTAAGCAGAAGCGGGTCGAGGTCAATAGCCGTTACTCTTATCGCCGGAAAGCGATTCAGAAGACGCATGCTGAATGAGCCTGGACCACAGGCCAGATCCACCACATGGAATTCTTCGCCATATAGCATTGCCAGAACATCCAGCGCGGCGTTATAGCGTTCTTCACGGTGAGCGATGTAGGCGCTTTGTTGTTCGTCCCAGTTTTTCAGTAATTCGCGGGCTGGAAAGGTCATGTTGTTCCTTAGCGTGTATTTGTGTGACTAGTCGGTGAAGGGCCAGAACTGAACGCGCAGATGCGTCCATGTCATAGCCAGGTAAAATGATGTAACGTTTTGCTCTAACCGCCTTCATGCCTGCGGTGAGGGGATTACGTTCAAAGAAAATCGATTTTGCTCCGGGCGCTGTCGCCATCTCCCCCCCTTTGCAGATCGCCCCAGGATCAGGTAGTCAGGGTCCCGTTCGGCAATGACCTCCCAGCTCATGGCGGGCCACAGTTCAGCACTGTTATCAAAGATGTTTTTACTGCCGATGGTTTTGGTTAACAGCTCAGAAGCGCCATAACCGCCCGCCACATAAGGTGTTGCCGTACCGGAATACCACCACATGAGCGTTCTGCGTGGCAGTTTTATGCGGCTGTCAGCCGCGACCTGTTGCTTCAGTTCATTGATAAGCGCCTCTGCGCGCGGCTCCACGCCATATATGCGCGCAATATTACGCAACTCGTCGTAGATGCTGTCGAAGGTTACAGGCGCAGGAGGGCCACTTTGCAGGCCATTGCACATCCCTTCAATGAGCCAGCTTCCAATTCCCCATTCAGCCATCCTTTCACGACCGGCGGTCTCCGGGCTGTTAAACCAGTAGTAGCTGCCAGAATAGATAAAATCTGGCCGGGAACTCAGCAAAGCCTCTCCCGACCAGGGCGAACTGTCGAGACGTGCTTTTAGCGGTTTGTACCAGGGGGAGGGCGCGGTATCTTCATCTGGCCGATAACCGACAGCACTGATCACGGAATCTCCCAGACGTAATGCGAGCATGTTTTCCATTGCGGTCGGCATATAGACGATTGCCCGCTGTGGTACATGCTCAAACGTCCAGGATCTTCCGCAATTCTGTAACGTAACGGGATGTGCAAAGCTGGCGAAGGTTGCCAGCAATGCGAGGGAGGCCAGGCGTTTCATCAGAAGCGCATGTTGACATAGGCTTCGTAAGTTCGACCTGGCGCAATCATTTCTTGCCCTGTATAAGTACGCTGCCAGGTGTAGAAGCGATCCGTCAGGTTACGCACACGGGTGCCTACGGTAACGTCCTTAATCACTTCATAATCGGCGTTCAGGTCGACAGTCGTGTAATCGCCCATTTTGTTTTTGTTGGCATCATCGTTATAGCTACTGCCAACATAGTGGAGCTGCGCGCCCAGCCCCAGTTTGCTAATCGGCATATAACGGCCAGAAAGGTTAGCCGTCCACTCCGGGATATAGCGCGGCTGATTACCGGAAAGGTCCTGCGTACCTTGTTTGAAATTGTCAAAGCGCGCATGGGTATAAGCCACATTTCCCGCCAGCGTGACGCTATCCAGCGGTTTAATCAATCCGCTGAACTCAATGCCGCGCGAAGTCTGCTTGCCAACCGCATTCCATACACCGGCCTGGACAGCCGATTGCTGATAAAGATTTTTTTTCTGGAGATCGTAAACGGCCAGCTTCATTTCGCCGTGGTCGAATGTCCCTTTTACACCGGCTTCATATTGCTGAACTTCTGTAAGCGGCAGGGACGTTTGTTCAGGGCTGATAAAGAAGATATCGCTGCCGGGCTCTTTACCTGTGGAATAGTTGGCATACACCGTCCAGTTTTCGTTAATGGCCCAGCTCGGCCCAATACCAACACTCATAAAGCTATAGCTACGATTGATGGTTTTATTGTCCTGCTGGTAATCCCAGTGCATGTCCAGGTTGGTATAGCGCAACTGGCTTAACAGGGCGACAGCATCAGTGATATTCAGATTGTCTTCCAGCAGCAAGGCATACTGGTTCTGAGTGATGTGACGAACAGGTGAGCGCATCTTGCCACCCGCACCGGTGCGAAAGTCATTGGAGGCGGGGTTGGTCAGCAGAACATCTTCGCCGCCCGGGAAGCCGTTAGAATAGTACTGGAATTCGCGTTTTGAAAAATCGACACCCGCAGTCACGCGGTTGGCGAATGATGCAATCGGGTGATCCCAGGTGACCATAGTACGGTTGCCCGTCAGCTTGTCATCATGAGCAAGATCGCCATAAGAATCACGGGTAACATAGCCCGCTTTGTTTGACGGGTAATAGCGTTCAACGTTCTGCCATTCGCGGAATCCTTTGTAATAATAGAACTGGTTATCAAAGGTTACATCAGGCGTTGCATACCAGGACTGGGTTGACTGGAATGAGGTTGCCTGGCTGCGGATATGCGCATCCTGAATGTTGTTGTAGTTTACATGGCGCAAGTCGCGATCAACGTTGCCGTTGATGACAGGCGTCCCGAAATAGGGATTGCGCATATCCGTTAAGCTACGATCGATGTCAAAAGTGACCTGTGTGTTATCGGTCGGCGTCAGCAGGAGCTGTGCGCTGACACGCTTCGGGCGGCTGCGATCTTTATCAACCTGAGTGCCGGTATTTGATGCGCTTACATCCACGCGGCCAGCAGCTATACCCTCAACAAGCGTACCGCCCGCGCCGATGTGGGCGCGATGGCTGTTATAGCTTGACCAGCTATAGTCAGCTTCCACTGGCTGTCGACCAAAGGTTGCTTTACGTGATATCAGGTTGACGCTGCCACCGGCAGAACTCAGACCATTTAAAACGGAGCCTGTGCCATACAGGATGTCCACGTTTTCATAATGAACCGGGTCGGCGATTTGAATGGTGCTACCGGGTACAGCCACGCCGTTTAGCAGCCAGGAAACGCCGGAGAAGCCGCGCAGTGAAACGCTGTTTGAGAGCGTAGGTGAGCTGGTGCCGGACATGCCCGGGGCGGTTTCAACGACTTCGGTGAGCGTGCGTTTGCCCTTAGCCGTAATGGTTTTGGCGCTGATGGTTTCAGTATGGCGTGGCGTTTGCTTATCGGTCAGACCGAGACGTGAGGCTGAACCGGATGAAAGACGTGCCGAGTCGGATTCGGCGGAATAGTCGGATACGTCACCGCCGGTGACGACGATGGTTTCATCTGCTGCATAGGCCAGAGGCGAAGTATTTACTGCTACTGCGAGAGCTATCAAAGAAGGCTTAAGTTTCATAGGTTGGCATTACATTATAATGGATATGTTATAACATAACATATTTCATAAAGAAAAAAAGTAGGCAAATGAGAACAGGTGGGAAGGGGGCTGGAGAGGTCTGTGGGGTTGTCCAAAAACGACAGGCGTCAAAAAAACCGGCAATCCTTATCAGGACAACCGGTTCAATTTAACTGCTGCTTTTAAAACGCCTCAAGACTCACTGAGATATCTCGAGACTAAAATCTGGCTCCTCTGACTGGACTCGAACCAGTGACATACGGATTAACAGTCCGCCGTTCTACCGACTGAACTACAGAGGAATCGTTGTGGAGGCTTATCTTAGCGGCGAAAAATCTTTTGTCAAACCTCATTTCCCTGGTGACGGTTCAATTGCTGCTTCTCTCAACAGTTTGTTGCAATTGCAGACATTTTACAGGGAAAAAACTTTGCAGCTTTTTGGATTCTCCCTCATTATTTGAAATGAGGTTTCAACTTTCTTCATTAAGGTCCACTTTGAACGTCTCCGCAGCCTTACGCCAGGCCGTCTCCCGTACGCCCTGGTATGCCAAACGTAAGAGTTATAAGGTTCTTTTCTGGCGTGAAATCACCCCGCTTGCCGTGCCTATCTTTCTGGAAAATACCTGCGTACTGCTAATGGGGGTGCTGAGCACCTTTCTGGTCAGTTGGTTGGGTAAAGAGGCGATGGCCGGGGTAGGGCTTGCCGATAGCTTCAACATGGTCATTATGGCGTTTTTTGCTGCTATCGATCTGGGGACGACCGTGGTTGTGGCGTTTAGCCTGGGAAAACGCGATCGTCGTCGCGCCAGGGCCGCCGCGAGACAGTCACTGGTGATCATGACGCTTTTTGCCATCGTGCTGGCGGCGGTTATTCACTATTTTGGCGAACAGATTATTGATGTCGTGGCCGGGGAGGCGTCTTCCGAGGTGAAGGCTCTGGCGCTGACATACCTGGAACTGACGGTGATCAGCTATCCCGCTGCGGCCATCGCCCTGATTGGCAGTGGTGCATTGCGTGGAGCCGGAAATACCAAAATTCCGCTGTTGATCAATGGCGGCATGAAATATTCTTAACATCATGATCAGCAGCGTCCTGATTTATGGCGTTTTTTCCTGGCAGGGGGTTGGGTTTTGGTCGGGGCGGACTCGGGCTGACCATCTCTCGCTATATCGGAGCCGTCGCCATCATCTGGGTGTTGATGATTGGTTTTAACCCGCATTGCGCATTACGTTGAAGAGCTATTTTAAGCCGCTGAACTTCACCATTATCTGGGAAGTGATGGGGATTGGTATCCCTGCGAGCATCGAATCTGTTTTGTTCAACGGTGGGAAATTGTTAACGCAGATGTTTGTGGCGGGGATGGGGACCAGCGTTATTGCCGGTAACTTCATCGCTTTTTCAATTGCCGCGCTGATCAACCTGCCCGGAAACGCGCTGGGTTCTGCATCGACAATCATCACTGGCCGACGGCTGGGGAATGGTCAGATTACCCAGGCAGAGGTTCAGCTTCGTCATGTGTTTTGGCTATCTACCATTGGACTGACCGCGATTGCATGGTTAAGTGCGCCGTTTGCGGGACTGATGGCCTCGTTTTATACCCACGATCAGGATGTAAAAGATGTTGTCGTGGTTCTGATTTGGCTGAACGCGGCGTTTATGCCGATTTGGTCTGCGTCCTGGGTGTTGCCCTCAGGGTTTAAAGGGGCGCGGGACGCACGTTTTGCAATGTGGGTTTCGATGCTGGGGATGTGGGGCTGCCGCGTGGTTGCGGGTTACACGCTGGGGATCGTGCTTGGCTGGGGCGTTGTCGGGGTCTGGCTGGGGATGTTCTTTGACTGGGCGGTGCGCGCCGCACTGTTTTACTGGCGTATGGTCAGCGGTCGTTGGCTATGGAAATACCCGCGTCCTGAGCGTGAAGAGCGCATAAAATCGCCCGTTCAGCCTGAATCTCCAACGAAATGAAGAATATTTCGGCAAACGAACGTGTTTGTGCATTCAGGCTTTGACAATGATCGTGAGCGTCGTTAATATGCGCCCCGTTCACACGATTCCTCTGTAGTTCAGTCGGTAGAACGGCGGACTGTTAATCCGTATGTCACTGGTTCGAGTCCCAGTCAGAGGAGCCAGATTTAGAAAAGCCCGCTTTTTAGCGGGATTTTTGCTTTCCGTCATCAGCATTCAGTTCTTTCAGTGCCCGGCACGCCGGACGCTGATCGACAAACGTTGATTACCACATCAAATCATCAGGCACTTTAAAATCAGCATACGGATCTTCTTCGTCCTGCTCTTTCCTGACTAAGCGCACTATTTAAGACGATACTGTTAGCATCTCGCTGTGCAATTTTATCGGCTACGCTTGCGGGGATAATCGCGTATTCACATTCCCCACCGTTATCAACAACCAAACGCGCAATGGCGAGACGACCATTAATCAACTGGGCTTGCGTCGCCTTATCCACATCTATTTTTTTAATTAAGTTATTATCTGTGAAGTTAAAACCAATATCGCCTTTTGAAATGCTGATTCTATTCATTTCAATAAGTTGCTTCACCTGCGCTTTATATTCTTTAGATAAAGCCGCTTGTTTTTGTTGCTCGCTTAGCTGTTTATCACGCTCAAGTTGCGCTTTTTTATTTTCTTCCACAGCCTCTCTTGCTTCACGCGCCTGAACTCGTGATTTTTTAGCCGTTCTCTGGACTTTGGCCATTTTTTTACTGGTTACTAATCCCGCTTTTAGCATCTGCTCTTGTAAGGTGAGTTTTGTCATCTTCGTTTCTGAAACCGTTGAATAATGTATGTGATTATACCCGTAATTTTTGCGTCTGTACCTGGCGCACGCGAGCCGGAATTCTGTTTATGAATGGCGCAGTATTCCGGCACGGGATTCAGATGAATTACTTGAGCAGTTTCACCGTGGCCTCTATGTCTATCTCATCTTCCGAGAAGATTAACGTCGTTCCCTGGAAGGTGGTGATTGCCAGTTTTCTCAGCGAGCGCATTTCACCGGGCTTTGCGGCTGATTTGGGTCTGATACTACTCATCAGCACGCCCCACAGACAGCACCGCGTTTTCTTTATCAATTCGGGTATCGGCTGGCACTTCTTCGCTGTAAACCAGATAAGACTTGATCGACGTGAGCTTCAGGCGCTCGCCCGCGATATAGATGTATTTGCTTTCCGGGATGACTTTCACAGCATAAGCGGACAAGCCTTTGTTATTGGTGGTGGGTTCAAAAGTCACCGCCGCGTCTTTCTTAATCAGCTCAGGGTTGGCAACCTTAATCACATGAAAATAGCGGTTATCACCGTTTTCATCTTTGATAAATCCAAAACCTTTATCTTTAAACCACGTTGTGATTGTTCCGTTCATCGCCTTACCGCCTGGTTAATCGTTTATCTACTCAGTTTTTACAGCGCGCAGTGTAAAGCACAATGCCCACGCAGACCATGTCTTTGGCTTAAGTTTGGGTGATAAATGTCCATCAGACCCAGGGGGCCGTTGGGGGAGGGGGGGCGCGATTGCATTTGGCCGATGGTCAGAGATGGGAGAGAACGTCTACTTCACAACCCAGTTCACTGTTCAATACATTCCATTAATGCAATTGAGTGCCATTCTCATCTATCATGATCTGCGACTCACACGATCTATGGCTACTGCAACAAGGGAGGTCGTCAGTGCTACTGGCTATCAGGTACGTCTTTGCATCATGCCCACTTCGTATTACCGCACTTATCGTCGTTGTGTTGCTTCAGGGGCTGATACCGGCCCTCAACATCTTTATGACCGGCCAAATAATCAACATGCTGCATGCAGTGCAAACCACCGACGGCGATCTGATGCTGAGCGTTGCGGTCTGGTGTGTTTCACTCCTTGGCATGCAGCTTATGCAGCCTCTGGTCAATCTTGTTCAGGGGGATGTCACGGAGATTTCGACCCAATCACTTCAGCGCTAAGATTATGTGCCGTATGAACGACTCCTTTTCCCTGAGCCTGTTTGATAATAAGGAGCGTTACGAGCAACTGGAATATTTGAAAAAAGAAGCGGCGTATCGACCGCTTAATTTCATCATCTGTATCATTTACGTTATCCGGGCAATCGTCATGGCCGGCAGTCTGCTGCTGGTTCTGATCAACTATTCAGGAGCAGGGGCGGCCATTTGCGCGCTTTCCGCCATACCGATGATTGCCATCAATATGCGTATCCAGCAGAGATACGTGCGGGATTTATTCTTCACGTCTAAAGATGCGATTGCGATGCGCTACGTATATGGCGTCAGTATGGACAAGAGTTTTTTGCAGGAGATCCGGCTTTACGGTCTTGGTAAATATCTGCTGACTAAATTCAATGCGTCCGCTCGCAATACCTATAATCGCATGCACAAACAGCGCATCCGCGCGCTAATCACGCCTGTGCCGGCCATGATGCTGAGCCTGACTATGCTGTTCGTCGGGGTAACTCTTTTTTTAAACAACTTACGCACCAGTGATATTGCCGTGAGTGCGCTGGTGATGGTGTTTCAGTCCATTGTGATGATGAAATCGCACCTCGACGAGATAGCCAATTATGGTTCGAATCTCGTCAGCATGAGCAGTTTTTTCACCCGCTACCATGCGTTTATGACGGATAAGATTGAACCGGTGAAAAACGGGCACCTTACCTTACCCGCCGAAACACCTTTTTCCCTCAGCATTCACAAACTCCGGTTTCAGTATGAGGGGCGTAATCATCCAGCCCTGAATGGGGTTAACCTTGAAATTGCCCCCGGTGAAAAGGTCGCTATTCTCGGTGAGAACGGCAGCGGAAAAACAACTCTGATTAAAATGATCCTGCGCATGTACGCCTTCAGTGAGGGGGCGGTGTCTGTGTCAGGCGTGCCGCTCGACAGGTTGGATATTGAAAGTTACCGGAACCAGATAGCCACCGTGTTTCAGGATTACGGAAAATACGAGTTCACGGTGGGCGAAAACATTGCCCTGAATAATTATGATGCAGAAACCCCGTCGCCAGCGGTTGATGAATTGCTGAAAAAGGTAGGATTTCCGTATGACCAGCATACCCGGCTGGGCAAGCAGTTCGGCGGCGATGAACTCTCTATAGGGCAGTGGCAGCGGCTCGCGATTGCACGGGCGCTATACCGAAAGGCCAATCTGTTTATTTTTGATGAGTTCTCTTCATCACTCGATCCTGAAACTGAGCACCGGCTGTTTAATGATATTCTGGCCCTGAACACAACCGTGATCGCAGTGACGCACAGGCTCGGTAATATAAAAGAGTTCGACAGGATTATCGTGATGTCTGCTGGAGAGGTCATCGAAAATGGGGACTTCACTGCGCTGATAAGCCGTCGGGGAAAATTTTACGACATGTGGCATGCGCAGTTTAAATCGGTGATGACTCAGGCAGTTTAATGCTACGGGAATGGTACGCAGGTATTTACACGTCATTCCAGATGTAACCCATCCAAATATATCGTCATTGCCCCCGGTGTACGCCGGACAAGAGGTTCGGCATAACCATGTCCGATTTGAGCGAAAACCAGATATCAGTGATTTTCGCTCACGCCAAAAAGGCTCCAGTGACAACTAATCCTCGCGTTTTTCCGCCCATTTCAGCATTGCATCAAGGGCCGGGCACAGTTCTTGCCCCCACTCGGTCAGGCGATATTCCACTTTCGGCGGCACCTGAGGGTACACCGTGCGTGATACGATGCCGTCGGCTTCCAGTTGTCGCAGTTGCTGAGCCAGCATCTTCTGTGAAATACCCGGGATCAGTTTTTCAAAATCGGAATAGCGCTGTACCTTTCCATCGAACAGATGAAAAAGAATAATTAATTTCCAGCGACCTTCCAGCAGTCGCAGCACATGCTCCACGCCGCTTGCGGCAGATTCTGGAGTGTATAACTTACTCATAATTCAGTTGCTCACTTTTTCGTGCGTACTTGTCAATTTCACAGTCTATGTTGAAAATTCCTGTACTGTAAACAACGGGAGTAAAGTGCCATGTCATTAGCCCTACCGCACGCTATTTCTGACTATTTTGCGATCAGCAACGGAGCAGATATTGCCAACGTTAAGCACTGTTTTACCGCCGATGCTGTCGTGACAGACGAAGGTAAAACGCATAAGGGACACGCAGCGATCGAGGCATGGCAACGTGCCGCACAGGCCGCGTTTGACTACAGCGTTGAGCCGGTTCAGTTCCTCACCGAAGGCCACCGGGTGACGGTCACCTCAAACGTCGTCGGTAATTTTCCCGGCAGCCCGGTCGTGCTTAAACATGCTTTCGGCCTGGTCGGCGACAAGATCAACACACTGGAGATTATCTGATGTCGTTAGATCTTGATTTTCAGGACAAACGCATACTGGTTACTGCCGGCACCAAAGGCGTCGGCAAAGCGGTCGTTGGATTATTAAAGCAACTGGGTGCCAGGGTGTTAACCACCGCGCGTCATACGCCCACAGAATGTATCGCCGACGCCTTCGTGGCGGCAGACCTGACCACGGTCAACGGGTGTGCTTCAGTAGCTGAAGCCGTTCAGAAGCATCTGGGCGGTGTCGACGTCATCATCCATGTTGCGGGCGGTTCTATCTCACCTGGTGGTGGCTTTGCAGCACTGGGCGAAACGGAGTGGCAGCAGGAACTCAACCTTAATCTGCTGCCAGCGGTACGCTTAGATCGTGCGCTATTGCCAGGGATGCTGGCGCAGGGCAGCGGGGTTATCATTCACGTCACCTCTATCCAGCGTGAACTGCCGTTACCGGAATCGACCACCGGTTATGCGGCGGCAAAAGCTGCACTGTCGGCGTACAGCAAGAGCCTGTCGAAAGAGGTATCCCCGAAGGGGGTTCGGGTGGTTCGTGTTGCGCCCGGCTGGATCGAAACCGAGGCTTCGGTAGCGATGGCAGAGCGACTGGCGAAACAGGCGGGAACGGATTACGAAGGCGGTAAGCAAATCATCATGAATGCACTCGGGGGGATTCCTCTTGGTCGTCCGTCAAAGCCCATTGAGGTGGCGAATCTCATTGCTTTCCTCGCGTCGTCTCATGCTGCCGCCATCACCGGCACCGAATATGTGATAGATGGCGGCACCATCCCGACGGTGTAATCATGTATCTTAATCGGCCCGAATTATGAGCCGATTAAGATCGTCAGAGGCAGAAAATGGTTAATCGTAGCGTCCGTTTTGACGCAACACAGTCTGATGTAAGTGAACAGTCTGCTATGAGCGAAGAGCGGACTTATCCGTACAAGGCTTACCATCCAGAAATGGAAGTTCCCCCAAAAGGAAAACACTCGCAAACCTTCTAGACAACCTTTTCCCGAGCATTTAGCCTGAATTAAAATTTTAATATCTGTCAGGCTAGTTCATTATGAAAAATGATATCAGAACCCTCGACCTTAACCTTCTTAAGGCCCTTGATGCATTACTGGATGAGGGAAGCGTGACTCGGGCTGCACAGCGCCTCTCCCTGACGCAGCCTGCCGTCAGTGGTATGCTTATTCGCTTGCGTGATTACTTTGACGATCCACTCTTTGTTCGCACCAGCCACGGTATGGTCCCCACCAATGCGGGCCAACGAACTTTCTACGCCGGTAAAACAAATCCTCACCGATATCGCTATCCTGCTGAAACCAAAAAAATTTGATCCCGTGACGGTGGAACTGACTTATACCATCGTCGCAACGGACTATGCACTTAAGGCTGTTGTCGTTCCGTTGATGGCTGAGCTAAAACAACGTGCACCGTATATTAAAATCGCCGTGCGGCCCGTGGACAATGAGCGAATGTATCAGCAGTTGTCTCGGGGTGAAGTTGATCTGGCTTTGATAACACCGCAAACAACCCCCCGAAGACCTGCATGGAAGAGCGCTCTATGAAGAAGATTATGTCTGCGTAGCACGACGTCATCATCCTCTGGCAGCGAGTTCAGAAATGACGCTCGAACAATTTTGCAAACAGGAACATATTCTGGTGTCTTCAGAAGGTAACTTCACCGGTGTTACAGATGAAGCACTGGCTAAGCTCAGTCTGATACGACGAGTAGGCATGTCAGTTAATAGTTTTCAGGTGATACCTGATATATTGCGAGTGACTGATATGATTGCAGTTGTACCTCACCGCATGGTCCTGACTAACAACGATCTCATCATTCTCCCTTTGCCCCTGAAAGTACCCGGCTTTACCAAGAGCATGGCCTGGCATGAGCGAACCCATCGTGACCCAAGTCATCAGTGGATTCGTGCTTTATGCGCAGAAGTAAGCCAACATCCCGCGTCCTGATATAATTTATCTTATTAAGAATATAAGTAATGACAATTCGCCTTATAACTCCATTGCACCAATAATCACTGCCATCACGTTACTGCCGTAATGACACACGCAGTGCACTCAACTATAGCAATTGGAGAAATTTATGAACGCGATTAACTGGCCAGAAGACTTTGTTCCGGGTTTTACCGATAACTTTGTTTCTAATGAAATGATCATCTCAGGTCTGAACGTCAATGATGTCTGGCCGCTCCTGAGTCAGCCATTGCTATGGCCGGAATACTATAAAAATTCCGCCGATGTGCGCTTTTATGACAACAAAGGTCCAGAATTGGAAAATGGGGTTCGCTTCTACTTCAGCACGTTTGGTTTCCCAGTTGAAGCTCAGGTTGTGGAGTTTGTTCCACCTGCTGAAGGTAAACCTGCTCGTCTGGCATGGCACGGATGGGCCGGTGAAAAAGATACCGCTCAACGACTCGATGTCCATCATGCGTGGCTACTGGAGGATCTTTCCGGTCACAGGGTCCGTATCCTAACGCAGGAAACACAGAACGGAGTCCCGGCAAAAGATCTGGCAAATACCCGCCCGAACCCAATGCTTAATGGTCATCAGGAATGGCTTGACGGCCTGATTCGAGCAGCAAAGAAATAATAAACCGCTTTCCACAGTCATATCACTGAGGCTGCACTTCCCCGTAGCCTCAAGAATATTTGCCCGTTTGCTATTGCACTTGATTACAGGTAAATCATGTAACCCCCGCAAGTGACACCGCGCGGCCATATCTGTAATGTCCCCTCCTGGCACGGAGCGGACGGCGATCGCCAGTGAGTGGTCACCACAGTTCCCAGACTACCTTGCTGTGTCGATTGACTGTGCGTTAAAAAGTGTTAAACGCTGGCGACAACAGATATAACCATTACTCCTGCTTATTAAAACGCATCTCGTCATACCTTATCCATCGACTGCGAGTGGTTATCTTATAGTCCGTCCATAACACCAAAAATATCGGAATACTGATATAGGTGGACGCCACTCCGTACCAGTCGATTTTGTCATGCAAAAACGCTTGATAGTTCTGGCCTGGTGTTACTACCAGGTAGAGTAAGAAGGCAAAGATAGTCCCCGCAGGGAAAAACGCTGAACGATAAGGCAGGATGTCAACGTTATGGCCCTGCTGTACATATCCACGTCGAAAACGGTAGTGTGGCTGACGGCAATCCCTAACCAGGCAATAAAGCCAGTCATTCCCGTCATGTTCAGTAATCACATATAGACAGATGCGTTATCAAACATCGACGATAAAAAACACAGTGCCGACACCATGGCAGTTGCCAGCAAAGCAAGCAGCGGCACGCCGTTACGTGTCAGATGGGTAAAAAATGCAGGAGCCTTTCCTTCACGCGCCAGGTTAAAGAGCATGCGGGTTGAAGCGTATAGCCCAGAGTTACCGGCTGAGACCACGGAGGTGAGGATAACCGCATTCATGATCGCCGCGGCGGATAATAACCCTGCATTCTGGAATACCAGTGTAAACGGACTCATGCTGACGTTATCTACATCGGATTGCAGCAGGTGCGGATCGGTATAAGGCACAATCAGGCTGATCACCAGAATCGCAAAAACGTAGAACAGCAAAATTCGCCAGAAAACCTGGCGCATGGCGCGCGGAATGGCTTTCTCTGGCTCTTGAGCCTCACCTGCGGCAATACCTATCAGTTCAGTCCCATGGAAAGAAACACCAACAACCATCGCCACGCCGATCATACTGAAGATATTGCCTGCAAATGGCCCTGAACCTGTTTGCCAGTTATGCAACCCGGCGTCAGGTGCCCCACGCAGGATACCGGTAATCATCAGTAATCCCAGCACAATGAAAATTACTACCGTAGCGACCTTATAGAACCACCAATAGCGATCATCGAAAGGTGGCGTGTACGCAGGGTACGCTTAAGCATCTGCCGAGAAGTTTGAGTATTTTGCATAAAAAAAATCAGGTGAGGAGGCGCTGACAACCACAGCAAACTGTCAGCGCAAACCGGAGATGAACAGAAAAAGAGTCGTGTCTGGATCGTTAAATCAGAGTGTCATCATCATTTCATGCCAGGCCATTCCACCGTGGTCTGATTCTGACGGTTTTATATACTGGTAACCAAAATGGGCATACAGATCGACGTGGCGATCTTTACACAACAGGTGAATGGTTTTTTTGTTCATTGCTTTCATATGCGCTACGAATTCACGCATCAGCAACGACGAGTATCCTTTGCCCTGGTAATCCGGGTGAACCACGACAGACATAATCACGGCATTGGGTGCATCCGGATCGTGTCCAACCAGTTCTTTAAACTCTTCATCAGACATCACGACTTCCCATGCGCAGCCTGCATTGATGAAACCAATAACGTCGCCGTTCAGCTCCATACACAGGAAACCTTCCGGATAGCGGTTAATACGGGTGGCAATTTTCTCGCGCGTTGCGGCTTCATCCCCTTCGTAGGATGTGATTTCAATATCATAGCAACGATCGACATCGGCGGCAGTGGCCCTGACGGAATACAGGGGTAGACATAGTTTTGCCTCTTCAGAATCATTTTGTTGGAAATATACTATCTTTTTTTAATCATGCTTTCGCTGCATTTTATGCAACAATAAAATGTATAATATTCATTAATCGCTGTTTTCAAATTTGCCCCGGAAAAAAGAACCATGATGTCGACGTTGCGCAAGACCGATCTGAATTTATTGCTTATCTTCGATTCTCTTTATCGGCATGGGAGCGTAACGGAAGCAGCTAACGAAATGGCGCTAAGTCCATCGGCGCTGAGCCATGCGCTCAATCGTTTACGTGCCTCACTGGATGATCCCTTATTTGTGCGCACCGGCGGACGCATGGTGCCAACGTCAAAAGCAGAGAGCATTGCCGCCAACGTTTCCGCCGCTCTGAGCAGTCTCTCGACTTGCCTGCATGAGCCTGAACACTTTGAGCCGGAAAAAAGCCGGGAGACGTTTACTTTTGCCGCCACGGACTACACTGCCGCTGTGATTCTGCCTGGCCTGATCGCGAGAGTTAACAGCCTCGCGCCGGGCATTACCATTAAGCTTATCTACTCACGCGATTTTAACGCCGATGAAGATCTGCTTTCGGGTAAAAGTCGATTTTGCCCTTGGTTTTGAAGAAGAGCAGAAAAACCCCCGACGAGGTATTGAGTCCATTACCTGCTTTACTGATGATTACGTGGTTGCTGTACGACGTGGTCATCCTGAAATTCATGATTCCCTTACCCATGAGCGCTATCTTAGCGCCGGACACGTGGTAGTACGCCCCATGGCTGGAATCCCGTGGTGCTATCGACCGTTATCTGGAAAGTCAGCAGGTACGCCGCCGAATTGTTGTTGAATTGCCAAGTCTGATGATTGCCCCGCTCATTGTTTCAAATACTGATCTGGTCATCACGCTTCCCAAGCGGGGCATCTCATCTGTTTTTGATATGAAAAATCTTGTGGTGTTTGCTCCTCCATTCCCGACACCCCAGTATATTCTGAAGGTTTATTACAGCCCACAGCTCAGTAACTCACCTGGACATTTATGGATGAAAGAGCAAATTTTGCAGGTTTGCGAGCCGCAAAACCCGATTACGTCAATGAATGCAGCCGATTAAGCCCCTGACGCAGATCGATGATCAGGTCATCCGGATCTTCCAGGCCAATCTGGAGCCGGAGGGTTTCTCCCTTCTTGTTCCAGGTTGTCGCAGTTCGATATTCCCGGCAGTCGAAAGGAATAATCAGGCTTTCAAAACCGCCCCAGGAATACCCCATTCCGAACAGCTGCATGTCATTCAGCATGCGTGTTACCGCCTCTTTGCTGAATACGGGATCAAGCACCACAGAGAACAGTCCTGACGATCCCGTAAAGTCTCGCTTCCATATTTCATGCCCAGGACAATCCGGCATTGCGGGGTGGAGTACCGTTTTGACTTCAGGTTGTTCTGCAAGCCAGTGAGCAATTGCCAGTGCCCGTGCTTCCGCTTCTTTCAGACGAATATGCAACGTTCTCAAACCACGTAAGGCGAGGAAACAGTCTTCTGCACCCGGTAACATGGCCATACTGTCATAGGTGGCACGTAGCGCAGGCCAGGTCTCGGCATTAGCGCTCACCATCCCCATCAGCAAGTCAGAATGTCCACTAAGGTATTTGGTCCCGGCTTCCACAGAGATATCGCAGCCGTGTTGATGTGCCTGGAAGAACAGCGGCGTTGCCCAGGTGTTATCGATGATAGTCTTAATATTCCGGCTACGTGCAATGCGGGTAAGCAGCGGGACGTCCTGAATCTCAAAGGTTTGTGAACCGGGAGACTCCAGAAATAGCGTGCTGGTTTCAGGGCGGATCAGTGCGCAGATGCCTTCTCCCCACCATCGGGTTGTAATAAGTGGTTGTGACGCCAAATTTTTGCAGCGTGAGATCGCAAAAATTACGCGTTGGGCGGTATACGGAGTCCGGCATCAGGAGATGATCTCCTGCCTTGAGTGTCGTCATTAGCGCCAGGGCCACGGCGCCCAGTCCAGAAGGTGACATCACTGTGCCAGCAGCCCCTGCAAGCTCCGTCCATGCATCTTCCAGATTTTTAATAGTTGGCGTGCCCAGAGTACCGTAAGCAAAGGCCGCTCGATTGTTTTCGAGATCTTCAACAGTTTCAAATACAACGGTTGAACCGCGATACACCGGGCTGTTCACAAAACCGTGCTGCTCGCGAGTATTCCGCCCCATTTGTGTTAAGCGGGTTGATAATTTCAGGGGGTGACTGTTCATATTTTTCATATACACATCCATAATTTACGACCAGGTTTGTTGGTCAATTTTATTCAACAAATTTTAAAAAGGGCGAGATGCAAAGAAGAACGCCATAAAATGCAACATAATAATTTTTACCGGCTCGCAGGTTGTCCAGCGCCGAGACTCTTTTCACCAGATAGAATGGTATTAAACAGGCTACCAGTCCAAATACTGGGCCAGAAATTTGCATGAGCAGCATCACTGAAAAATCAAAACTGACCCAAACCCAGAGAAATACGACAATCGCTACGGCAATAATGATTGAAAGCAACCTGCGGTTAATGTTTTCGCTGCCTGAGATGCGGGATATCATATTAACCGTTAGTCCCATAATGGCTTCTTTGAACCCCAGATAAATACTGAAGAATGCCGTTAATATTGCAAAGATATTCAGTGTTACCGAAAGTATGCTCACTAAATTTCCCGGCATGATTTGTGATGCCAGCGCCAGAGCAGAGATATTTTGTTCAAGGGCTGACGCTGCCTCCTCTTTGGTAATAGAGAAACTAAAGGAGAAGGCGAAGAACAGCACGCTGACGACAAGTACGATGTAGGCAATGCGCGTAGCACGGATCGCTCGTAGTGAAGCTATGACCGGGTCGGCCTCCAGTTTGCGATACGCGATGTTCATTGGGTTGAGGATCTGAACAAACAAAATTGAAAACAACGTAAATGGCAGCGTTAGCAAAAACATCCCGTAGAAAGCTCATGACAGGAGGAAAAAGCAGAGATATTGCTGATACTCCAGTACGGGGTCATTACCGCGCCAAGAAAGACAATCACGGCAAGTTTAAAGAAAATCATCGGTCCGGAGATACGAAACAACCATCTTTCACCCTGGTTAGCAATCAACACCATCACACCTAATAAAATCAGGGGATACCATGCTGTTTTGGATAAAAAATCGTCGGTAATGTGGTAGCTATGCAAATACGCTGCGCTGTCGTTTACCAGACTAATGGCATAATTCAAAATACCCATTAGCAACATTAAAAAAGTAAGCGACGCCTAACAATCCTCCCCCAGTTTTTACCAAGATACTGGGTTATAATTTCTGCATAACTGTCACAGGCTGGGGTCTGGGTTAAGGTTTTAAGGTACAAGTCCTGAAGCCAGTAGATTGCTGGATAGCTTAATGAAATAGAGGCAACAAATACCCATATTCCCTTTACACCAGCCTGAATCGGCATGTAGATAATACCTGCGCCTATCGCCATGCCGATGCACAATACTACCCATCCGAGATCGTAGGTGGTGAATGGGATTCTATGTTTAATCACTGCATCTTCACTGTTTACCATCATTTTCAACCTCTTAAAAGAGACTTATATTTTCTGGCTTTCTGTCGAACCATAAATATGTGTGTAGGGTTTTAGTCATTACAGAATCTATTTCTGTAAGATCATCTTTTAACGAAGATGTTGGTAAAACAATATTGTCCCGATGACAGCATCGCTGAATTGTGATTCGCAGTGATATATAACAATAACTGTGAATGTTATTCACAGATAGTGTCGTCAATGATCAACGCGCCATCACATTTTTTCCCGTAATGCAGTCTTCAGAAAGTCCAGGAAATGAATAATAGTTTTGTCCTCCTGTACTGAAGGCGAGACAATGGCCTGCAAACGATGTGTGACGCCAGGATCGTGAGCTGGCAACACACGTATTAACTTCCCGGAATCCAGATAATGGCTCACCAGATAATCCGGCAGACAGGCAACCCCCACCATGGGCTAATGCTCTTTGCAGTAATAGCAGGCTGGAATTACACGAAAAATAGGGCATTACTTTTACCGTTTCACTCTTGACTCCGTGGTGAAATGTCCATCGTCCCTCGCTGGTCATTTGCGGGTAGACCAGACACTGATGAAAACGTAAATCAGCGGGGGTGTAAATCGGCGGATGACATTTCAGATATTCCGGAGAGGCACAGTAGAACCAGCTGATATCCATCAGGCACGTATCATCGTCTTCATATTGTGCCGCTTCCGAAGATATCCTTAAGGCGATATCAAACTCATCGCGCGCCAGATTAATCAGACGGTCGTCAAGCGTGACGTTAATGCACACACCAGGGTGTAACTGCTGAAAGGCATTTGAAATATGCGGAATGTGGGTGCAACCAAACGCCACTGAACAGTTGATACGCAGTGTTTCAGTTTCTACGCTGGCAGCCAGTCCTTCAATGTCAGCAATCACCCGTCGTGCCACCTGAAGTATTCGTCTCCCGCTTGCCGTTAACTGAATTGGACGCGACTCGCGAGAAATCAGCGCATTGCCAACAACCCCCTCAAGTTGGGTAAGGCTCTTGCTGACAGCTGAAGGGGTCAATCCCAGTTCTCTGGCTGCCCTTGATTGATTACCTGTTTCTGCCACTTTGATAAGCACCTGAAACTGGTTGAGATAGCCTGAAAGTTTGGGTGTATTCATCTCTTTTCCAGCTTCCAGTCTATAGATTTAAGCAATGGCCATGACGCCAGTTCCAGTATCGAAAATAAACAAAAGGAAAACGCGCCCATGACTAACGCTGAACTCAGGAGATGAAACAAAAATATCGAGCAGAGAAAAGGAGGGTTATCGTGAATAGTTTTCACTACTACAAGTGCAGTAAACAAAAAGACAAAGATATTTAACAAACGCATGGTAAGTCCTGAGATCAGGCCGATGACTGGTATGTGTTCAGTTTACTTGCGCTATCATTTGCCTGCGCTGCATTTAATTCATTATTAAAGTGTACAATTTTCATTTCTTATCTTAGTTTTCAGAGCAACGGAGGCAGGTAGGGAGAACACGTTGATGTAACGATGAAGTTCGCAGAGTTGCTAAGGAACTGAAAACGAGATACTAAAAATACCAACGTCCCCTCCTGGCACAAACCCGACCCTCTACCCAAAAAGCCCACTTTTAGCGGGCTTTTGGTTTTCAGCATACAGGGTTAATTTGCGCGCACCCGTATGGGAGCGGTAGCGGCGAACAGCCACGGGCGGGCGTTGCTTTCTACGCGAGGGGATAATGTTTCTCTTACCTGCTGATGGTACTCATCAATCCACAGTTTTTCTGCCTCGCTAAGCAGATGTAATTCCACGAGACTTAAGTCGATCGGCACCAGCGTCAGTGTGGAGAATTTGCAGAAACCAGGGCGGCTTTCGACAATTTCGACCTGATTTTCAATGCGGATACCGTATTGTCCGGCAAGGTAATAGCCCGGCTCTATCGTAATGATGTTGCCTGCCACCAGCGGCCAGGGGTTCACTTTTTTGGCGATACGGTGCGGCTGCTCATGAATCAATAGCTGATGGCCTACGCCGTGTCCCGCTCCGTGATCGTAATCCAGACCAAGATCCCAAAGCGCCCGGCGGGTAAAGGCGTCAAGCTGGTGTCCCTGAGTTCCGCTGGGGAATTGCAGGGTAATCAGCGACAAAAAGCCCTTCAACACAGCGGTGTAGTGTAACCGACGCTGCGGCTCCTGCGGCCCAAATGCGAGGGTACGGGTCGTGTCTGTCGTACCGTTCTGATATTGACCGCCCGAATCGTTCAGGTACATCTCCTGGGCTGTGATTGGCGCGTTTGTTTTCTCGCTTGAATGATAGTGGCACATGGCGGCATTGCCTGCCGATGCAGAAATGGTGTTAAAGCTCTGCTCAAGAAATCCCGGTTGTTGCTGGCGATAAGCCAGCTGTTTTTCCTGGGCTTCCAGCTCCGTTATCGGATTGCCTGCGGCTTCACGCAGCGGCACTTCGTGCGCCAGCCAGGCGAGGAAATTAACCCAGGCGGCGCCGTCCTGCTCATGGCATTCGCGGTATCCTGCCAGCTCGGTTTCGTTCTTGTGCGCTTTCATCAGCGTAATCGGATCTGCTGACCAGATGACGTCACCGCCATGCTGCTCAATAGCGAAGCGCAGGGCGACCGGGGCGAAATCTTTATCAACCAGGAAACGCTTTCCGGCCGCGCGTTGCTGACAGCGTGCAAGGAACTCACCCGGCGGGGAAATGGTCAGCGTGCTGAGCAAACTTGCAGGTAACTGCTGAGTTTTCTTTTCATCAACGAACCATTCCAGTTCGCCCGTGCGGTGCAATAACGCAAACGAGAAAGGAACAGGCACCATGTTGAGGTCGCTGCCGCGCACGTTCAGCATCCAGGCGATATTATCCGGCAGGGTGATCGGCAGGTAATCCGCCTGCTGTTTTGCCAGTTCGTCGAGAATGCGCGCGCGTTTCTGCGCGCTGCTTTCACCGCTGATTTCAACGGGCATTTCCCGGATGATGCCGCAGGGGGCGGCGGGGCGGTTTTGCCATACAACGTCGAACGGATCGCTGTCTAACGCCACCAGTTCGCAGTGGGTGGCTGAGAGTGTCTCAAACTGGCTGTTGACCATCAGCAGAGGTTCGAAGGCAATACGTGCGCCGGAGGCAACCTGTTCCTGCAAATACTCCGCAAGCGGCTCGTTATGCAGGTGATGAATTTCAAAATCATTGCGATCGACTTCGGCGCGGGCCTGAACCTGGTAGCGGCCATCCACAAACAGCAATGCGCGGTCGCGAAGCACTAACGCCAGTCCGGCAGAACCGCTAAAGCCCGTTAACCAGGCCAGTTTATTATCGTGTGGCGTACAGTCCTCGCTTTGATGAGCATCGGCGCGAGGAACGATCATGCCATCCAGCCCCTGTGCAATCAGGAGATTACGCAGGGCGGAAAGGGGAGTTGGGTTGCTCATAGACACCTTCATGCCTTAACGGAACGGCGGTTCGTTGAATGTGCGCAGTTTACGTGAGTGCAGGCGATCGCCTTCTGCGCGTAACAGATCAATGGCGCGAATGCCGATTTGCAGGTGCTCCGAAATCGCACCTTCATAAAAACGGTTAGCCTGGCCGGGAAGTTTAATCTCACCGTGCAACGGTTTGTCGGAAACGCACAATAGCGTGCCGTAAGGTACGCGGAAGCGATAGCCCTGGGCGGCAATTGTGGCGCTTTCCATATCAATGGCGACGGCGCGGCTCAGGTTGAAACGCAATGCGGAGGCAGAGTAGCGTAACTCCCAGTTACGATCATCGGTGGTGACGACCGTGCCGGTACGCAGCCGCTGCTTAACCTCTTCGCCAGGCATACCGCTCACCATTTTCGTGGCGTCATACAGCGCGCGCTGAACTTCTGCGATGCTGGGGATGGGAATATCGGGCGGCAGTACGGCATCGAGCACATGATCGTCACGTAAGTAGGCGTGCGCCAGCACATAGTCGCCAATCGCCTGACTTTCACGCAGGCCGCCGCAGTGACCAATCATCAGCCAGACGTCCGGGCGCAGTACCGCCAGGTGATCGCAAATAGTTTTGGCGTTTGACGGCCCGACGCCAATATTCACCAGCGTAATCCCCTGGCCGTCAGCCGTAATCAGGTGCCAGGCTGGCATCTGGTGTTTTTTCCACGCCAGATCGGAGATGGCTTCTTCGGGAGCCTCGGTTTCTGCGGTGATCCAGATCCCGCCAGCACAGGAAAGTGCGATATAGGGACTGTCCGGGTCCAGAATCTGGCTGCATCCCCAGCGCACAAATTCGTCTACATAGCGGGTGTAGTTGGTAAACAGAACAAAGGGCTGAAAATGTTCAACCGGCGTCCCCGTGTAGTGACGCAGTCGCGCCAGCGAGAAATCGACACGGCGCGCGTCGAAGTGAGAGAGCGGATAAAACTCACCGGGGTGGAACAAACCGTCTGCGGTCTCGTCGCCAATCTGCGCCAGTTCAGTGGTGGGGAAAAAGCGCGTCAATCCGGCGCTCATGGAGCGGTCAAGCGACAGCTCGGAACCGTCAATGACATAAGGATACGGAATTTCATGATGGGACGGTTCAACCGCGATATGCGCGTCATAATCCTGATACAGCAGCGTTAATTGCTCTTCAAGGTAAGGGCGAAACAGCGCAGGGCGGGTGATGGTTGTGGTGTAGCAGCCAGCATGGGTAAAGCGGCCATAGGCGCGGGTCTTGGGGGGATTCGTCGCATTGCCGCTCCAGGAGACGGAAAGCGATGGGTAAACAAAAAGGCCATTATTTCGGGCTGTAATGTCTGGAAGCTCCCCGTTTTCAACATACTTACCAATTGCGTTACGCAGAGCCTGAACCGATTGCTCGTAGAGTTCGTCCAGTTTATCCAGCGCCTGAGACGGGGTCAGGCCGGCGCCCTTATTATTCATGTCTGTCTCCTTGTTCCACAGGTGTACTGCTCTCCCGATAGTATGTCACAGGAATGTGAAACAAAAGTCAGACGTTGCGTAAGAACAGACGGAGGCCAGACGGCCCCCGTACAGGGATTAGACGTGTGGTTTATTTTTCATCAACAGCGCCGTAACGGCAGAGATCAGGCAGCCTGCCAGCAGGTAAATGGCAACGCTGTGCCAGTTCCCATCGGAGAAGGTGACCAGTGCGGCGGCGATAAAGGGAGTGAACCCGCCGCCCACGACGCTGGCGACCTGATAACCGACACCGGCACCGCTGTAGCGATAACCTGCACCGAACATGCCGGTAAACATCGGCTGCTGTACGCAGACCACCATATCATGAGCAATATTGGCCAGCATGATGGAGAAGAACACGATCCAGAAGATTGACTGGGCTTCAAGCGCCATAAAAAACGGGAATGCGCTGAGCGTACCGATTAAGGCACCTGTAATATAGACACGCCGACGACCGAAGCGGTCCGCAAGCCAGGCAAAGCAGGGGATCGTCAGGCAGCTTAGTCCCCCCACCAGCAGACCGATATTCAGAAAAAGCTCACGCGGAAGGCCCAGATTTTGGGTGGAGTAGTTCAGGGCGAACGCGGTGACGATATACATCGTCAGCAGCTCGCACAGGCGCAGGCCGATGATTTTCAGAAATGCGCCAGGGTGGCGGCTCAACGCCTCCATAACCGGCAAGCGTTTTTTCGCCGGTGGTGTTTCCTGCTTCTGCTGTTCAAATTCGGCGGACTCTTCCATGCCATTGCGCACCCATAAGGCGCCAAGCACCAGAATAATGCTGAACAAGAATGGGATGCGCCAGCCCCAACTCAGAAACTGCTCATCGGTCGTCAGCGTGCTGATCAGCGAGACCAGACCGGTCGAGAGCAGCAGCCCTACGCCATAACCCACCTGGACGCCGCTGCTGTAAAACGCTTTTTTGTTCTCCGGCGCGCTTTCAACCGACAGCAATGCCGCGCCACCCCATTCGCCACCGACGGCAAAACCCTGAACAGCCCGTAATATCACCAGTAATACCGGCGCCCACCAGCCTATAGTGGCGAAAGAAGGGAGGATGCCAATCAGTGCGGTAGCGATACCCATCATCCATACGGTCAGCATCAGCATACGCTTACGGCCCAGACGATCGCCGAAGTGGCCGAAGATCACCCCCCCAGCGGGCGAAACAGAAAGCCAACGCCGAAGGTGGCAAACGCCGCGAGTGTACCCATCGCCGGGCTGATTTGCGGGAAGAATTCACGATTAAACACCAGGGCAGCGGTGATGCCATAGAGCAGAAAATCGTACCAGTCGACGACTGCGCCAGCGAAGCTTCCTAATGCGGCGCGGCGCGCGCGATTAAGCGAAGGCGTCTCATCCTGGGGACGCGTGGAGGTGAGGGTGGAATCCATAGTTATCCTGTCTGTGCTGTTTTTTTAGTTATTAGTATGGAGAAATGATTACTCATATTGCTGCCGACATATTAACGGCTTTTATGAGACTACCGCGACAGACGGAAAGAGAAAATGATTTTATCCGTCACGCGCAGACAAGATGAAAAATAGTACGGAGCCCCGGTTGAAATCGCCTTGTATCTCAGGGTTGTTAACGTTAATTGTTATGATATAACATATCCAATTAATGGTTCGATCATGGAAGAGGTTAAGTATTGTGCAATTCGTCGCATCCAGTGATAACCCGGCGAGTGCTCTGAGCGTCAATATTGCGTCGCTACAGCGACCCGGAGGCGGAGAACTGCTTTGTGCAATTCGCTTTGAGGTTGAGGAAGGGAAATGCCTGGCCGTTATTGGGCCTAACGGCAGCGGTAAAACGTCTTTACTGAGGGCAATAAGCCAGGAACTCCCCCTTCAGAAGGGCGATATTCAGCTACTGGGCCAGTCTGTTTCGGCGCTGTCGCGGCAGCAGCGGGCAAAGCAGATCGCCGTTCTGGCGCAAAATGATACGCCCGATCTGAGGCTGGCTCTTGAGGATTATGTGGCGCTGGGGCGTATCCCGCACGCCCGGGATGCACCACGCGACAGGCATGATGCCATCGTGACGAATGCCATTAAAGAGACGGGATTACTGGCGTTGCGAAAGCGGTCGCTGTCTGCGCTTTCTGGCGGAGAAAGGCAGCGGGCGGCGCTGGCGCGGGTGTTAGCTCAGATGCCGAGCCTGGTGCTGCTTGATGAGCCAACCAACCATCTGGATCCCTCCGGTCGGGTGGAACTGCTTTCGTTGGTGAAAAACAAGGGGATAACGGTGGTGGCGGTATTGCACGATCTGTCGCTGATTGAATCTTTTGCTGACCGCGTTCTTCTTCTGTCGCAGGGAAGAATGGTGCTTTGCGACACACCGGAGCGTGTGCTGGTGTCTGAAAACCTTTATCCCGTTTTTGGGTTGACCTGCTTTACCGTACCACACCCTGATACGGGGAAAGCGCTGCGTATTTTTGAAGTTCCTGGCTATGCATAATAAATATCTGAGGATTGTGATGAAAAAATTGCTTGCAGGCATGGTTGCTATTTTGTCGGTATCGGCAGTAGAGGCTGCGGATTTTCCTGTCACCATAGAGAGTTGTGGAACCCCCGTGACGTTCACGGAACCGCCAAAGCGAGCGATTATTAATGACCTTAATATGTCTGAAATGGCGTTCGCTCTGAATTTACAGGATCGTATCGTCGGTCTGACCGGCATCAGCGGGTGGTACAAAATGACGCCGGAATTTAAAAAAGCAATGGGGTCGATCCCTGAACTGGCACCGAAATATCCCTCTCTGGAAACATTGCTGGCGGTTAATCCAGATTTCTTTTTCGCAGGCTGGAATTATGGCATGAAAGTAGGGGGTGAAGTGACGCCTTCTTCACTCAATAAATATGGCATCAAGACTTTTGTTCTGAGCGAAAGTTGCGTCTTTACTGCCACGCATACGCGTAAAGCCAGTATGGATCTACTTTATAATGACGTACTGACGCTGGGGAAGATTTTTGGTAAGCAAGATGAAGCTCGGGCGCTGGTTAATCGCTGGAAAAAGACGCTGGAGGTGCTGCCCAAACCGCCGAAAGGAACCCGACCATTAAGCGTGTTTGTTTATGATTCGGGAGAGGATAAACCTTTTACTAGCGGGAAATACGCGATGCCTGACGCCATTATTGAAGCGGCTGGTGGTAAAAATGCGATGGAGGCGCTGGATATCAGTTGGGGCACAACTTCCTGGGAAAGTGTGGCTGCCGCTGAGCCGGACTTTATCATTCTGCTGGATTATCAAACGGGAAGTGGGGCTGATGAGCTTCGTCACTTCCTGGAAAATCACCCGTTGATGAAACTCACGCCAGCGGTGAAACACCAACGTTATCTGAAGCTGCAATATGCTGAACTGACGCCAGGCCCTGCGAATGTCAAAGCAGTAGAAAAACTGGCTCGGGCCATGTATCAGACGGCTGCACAATGAGTTTTACTTCGTACCGTTACCACTGGGCGATGTGGAGCGCGGTGGTGGTACTGGCAGGATTAATGTTACTCAGTATTGCCAAAGGCGCTGTTTCGTTATCGCTGTTGCAGGTGCTGGGAGCGATGGGGATTGCAGATGTGCCGGTATCGGATATGGTCAGCAGAATTGTGATTGACTTACGCGTGCCGAGGACGCTCCTCTCTGTACTTACAGGGGCAGGGCTGGCGATAGTGGGCGCGTTGTTGCAGACCACCACACGTAATGATCTTGCCGATCCATTTTTATTTGGGCTGTCATCCGGGCGCATCGGCGGGCGCGGTGCTGGTCATTACCCGATTCGGCAATCAGCTTGGCACGCTGACGCTCCCCGTATCGGCATTTGTTGGTGGGATCTGCTCCGCTATGGCGGTGATGTTACTGTTCCACTTCAAAAAGCAACGCGGGGCCGAGCAGTTAATTATCAGTGGGCTTGCTATCTCCTTTCTGTTTGGCGCGTTAACCAGCTATTTCATTTTTTCTGGCGATCAACGTGCCGCCAGTTCCGTGCTGTTCTGGTCACTGGGCGGCCTGGGATTAGCCAGTTGGGGCAATCTGCCTTTCGCCTTACTGAGCCTGATATTACTGAGCGCTTTTATTCTGCTGCGATGGCGTGCGCTGGATGGCATGCTGGCCGGTGAGCAGACGGCGTTATCGCTGGGGATTAACGTCAGCCGCCTGCGGATGGAAATTTTCCTGTGCAGCGCGCTGGCGACCTCTTTCTTAGTGGCACTGACGGGAGTGATCGGCTTTGTTGGGCTGATGGTGCCACATCTGTGTCGGTACTTTTCTGGCGTTAAGCATCTGCTTTTACTGCCTCTTTGTGGTGTCTGGGGGGCTGTGCTGTTGTGCGGCGGCGATATTGTCAGCCGAACGTTGCTGACTTCGCAGGAACTGCCTGTCGGCATTATTACGGCGGGTATTGGCGGTTTGTTTATTATTGTATTGCTCGCCAGAACGTCGTCAATATGACGGCCAGAAACGGTAAGCGGCTGGAACGTATACCTGATTGTGGTTGTTCGGAGTACAGAAAAGCAAAAAGCCCGCTAAAAAGCGGGCTTTTCTAAATTTGGCTCCTCTGACTGGACTCGAACCAGTGACATACGGATTAACAGTCCGCCGTTCTACCGACTGAACTACAGAGGAATCGTGTGAACGGGGCGCATATTAACGACGCCCACGATCATTGTCAAAGGGTGAAATGCGATTGCGCGTTCGTTTGCTGACAAAATCAACAAAGCGATGATCTTTCATTCGGCCGCTATTTTGCGCCATTCTGGTGCAAACGTACCTCTTATGGGGCAGATCGGAAACTGTTGTTAACGTTAAAAACGTTGTCTTGTAATCACATTCTCTTATTTGACAGCAGGTTAGCATAAAAATCAGCGTCGGCCAGAAACTGGCAAGCCTTTTGCAAAATCCTCCATAACATGACAGCCAGTATCATGACTGGTATTCCTGACAGGAGGCAAAATGAACTTCAGACGACTGAAATACTTTGTGAAAATCGTCGACATCGGTAGCCTGACGCAGGCCGCTGAAGTATTACACATTGCGCAACCCGCACTCAGCCAGCAGGTCGCTACGCTGGAAGGGGAACTGGATCAGCAATTGTTGATTCGGACAAAGCGCGGCGTGACGCCGACTGAAGCAGGAAAAATCCTGTATACCCATGCGCGAACGATTTTGCGTCAGTGTGAACAGGCACAGCTGGCGGTTAATAACGTCGGGCAAACGCTGAGGGGGGCAGGTGTCTATTGGTCTGGCGCCCGGGAACGGCTGCCTCGTCGGTGACGATGCCGCTGCTACAGGCCGTGCGGGCGGAATTGCCAGAGGTGTTGGTCTACCTGCATGAAAACAGCGGGGTGGTGCTGAATGATAAATTACTCAGCGGCCAACTTGATATGGCGGTTCTTTACGAGCGTTCTCCGGTGGCCGGTATTACCAGCCAGCCGCTGCTGAAAGAAGATCTTTTTCTGGTGGGAACCCGGGATTGCCCTGGGCCGAGCGTGGATTTAACGGCGGTTGCGGAGATGAATCTGTTCCTTCCTCGCGACTATAGCGCCGTTCGTTCGCGCGTGGATGAAGCCTTTTCCTTACGCCGATTGACCGCAAAAGTGATTGGCGAAATCGAATCCATCGCGACATTAACAGCGGCTATTGCCAGTGGGATGGGGGTGACGGTGTTACCGGAGTCGGCAGCCCGATCGTTAAGCGGCGCGGCAAATGGCTGGATGGCGCGTATCACCACGCCGTCGATGAGTTTACCGCTGTCGCTGAATATGTCGGCGAGGGGGAGTCTGACACCGCAGGCACAGGCAGTGAAAGAGATCCTGATGTCGCTGGTGAGCCGCCCTATGCTGGAAAACCGTGAACTTCTGCTGGTGAGCTAGGCGTTATTCCATCGCGGTATAAGATGCAGGTTTTTATTATTTGTTATGCCGGGCTTCAGACTTTAACAATAGCGTCATGTCTGATGTCTTCGGAGCGAAGCGTGAATTTCCAGCAACTTAAAATCATCCGCGAGGCGGCCCGTCAGGATTACAACCTGACTGAAGTCGCCAATATGCTTTATACCTCTCAGTCGGGAGTGAGTCGGCATATTCGCGAGCTTGAAGATGAGCTCGGTATTGAAATTTTTATCCGGCGCGGCAAGCGCCTGCTCGGGATGACAGAACCGGGTAAGGCGCTGCTGGTCATTGCCGAGCGCATCCTGAATGAGGCCAGCAATGTTCGCAGACTGGCCGACCTGTTCACCAATGATACATCTGGCGTACTGACCATTGCCACGACGCACACCCAGGCGCGATATAGTTTACCGGAAGTGATCAAAGCCTTTCGCGAGATTTTCCCGGAAGTCCGACTGGAGCTTATTCAGGGCACGCCGCAGGAGATAGAGGTGCTGTTGCAAAACGGTGGCGCGGATATCGGCATTGCCAGTGAGCGTCTGAGTAATGATCCGTTGCTGGTGGCCTTTCCCTGGTTTCGCTGGCACCACAGTTTATTAGTACCTCGCGATCATCCCCTGGTGCAGACCTCGCCACTGACGCTGGAAGCGATCGCGCACTGGCCGCTAATCACTTATCGTCAGGGCATTACAGGGCGCTCCCGTATTGATGAAGCCTTCTCCCGCAAAGGGTTGTTGCCGGATATTGTCCTGAGCGCTCAGGATTCTGATGTGATCAAAACGTACGTTGCTCTGGGGCTGGGGATTGGATTAGTCGCCGAGCAATCCAGCGGCGAGCAGGAAGAGGGGGCGCTGACGCGTCTTGATACCCGACATTTATTTGATGCCAATACCGTCTGGCTGGGGCTGAAGCGCGGACAGTTACAGCGCAACTACGTCTGGCGGTTTATTGAGTTGTGTAATGCGGGGCTGTCTGTCGAAGATATTAAGCGGCAGGTGATGGAGTCGGATGAGGCGGTCATTGATTATCAGATATAAAGCAAAAAGCCCGCTAAAAAGCGGGCTTCTTTAAATTTGGCTCCTCTGACTGGACTCGAACCAGTGACATACGGATTAACAGTCCGCCGTTCTACCGACTGAACTACAGAGGAATCGTGTGAACGAGGCGAATAATACTGACCGCTCTGTAACGTGTCAACAGTAAAATTCGCACGTCATTTCAATTGGTTAATTAATCTTCAAAACCGCGATTTAATGGACGTGTGATGTCGGTATATTGTCCTCTTCTGGGTTATCACGCAGTCGCAGTAAGGGGTCCTGGCGATAAAACTGACAAAAACGTTGCCACAATGCCGGGAAACGCGGGGCGAACAGTTCCGGGGCGCTGAAGAAGTATTCTGACAGAACCGCAAAGCATTCAGCAGGGTCGGTTGCTGCGTAAGCATCAATGCTGGATGCGGTTTCGCCCACAAGATCAATTTCATCCTGAATATTGTTCATGGCCGCGTGGAGATCGTGCTCCCCAACTGGCCACTTCGCGCAGAGGAATCAACGGGATGCCGCTGGCCCGGTCGCCATTGCGCATATCAAGTTTATGCGCCACTTCATGGATAATCAGATTGAAGCCGGACGCATCGAAGGAGTCCTGGATATCAAGCCAGTTCAGAATTATTGGGCCTTGCTGCCAGCTTTGCCCGGACTGGACAACGCGCTGGTTATGCACCAGACCAATATCATCTTCCCATTCATCATCCACAACAAAAGGCACAGGGTAGATCAGCACTTCATGGAAGCCATCGAGCCATTCGATGCCCAGCTCCAGCACCGGGAGACAAAAAAGCAGCGCAATACGCGCGCTTTTCAACGCATCCAGTTCAAATCCCTGGAGAGCGACCAACCTTTTTTGCTGTAAAAAACGCTCGGCCAGCGCAATTAATCTGGCTTGCTCTTGCGCAGTCAGGTTGACCAGAAGGGGAATTGCCAGGGCGTCATCCCACGGCAAGGCCGCATTCTGGTCTGTTTCGTGTACTTTCCAGGGCCACTTAATCATCGTTTTGCTCGCAAACTCGTCACTTGAACAAAATTGCAGGAACAGGGTCTGTTAAAATGCCAAATTACCTGGCATCATGGCAACCACCAGAACGGAGAGATGCCGGAGCGGCTGAACGGACCGGTCTCGAAAACCGGAGTAGGGGCAACTCTACCGGGGGTTCAAATCCCCCTCTCTCCGCCACTATTCAAGCACTTAGTTCACTCCCTTTCAACGACCCCCGTCACACTTGGTATAGTGTTGGTATATTCACCGGGTATGCTTCTCGCCATCATCCTCTTCCGATTTTTCCAGAACAGGACAATTCAGCGTCGGGGAACACTTGCGCTTTGCGATCGGCAACAAACCTCTGGCTTTTCGTTTTATGACCGGAGAATTACGGCTTCTCTTTGCCGGGTTCGCCGCGAATTTAACCGGTTATCTTATTTGGCAATATTGGTGAAGCACTGACAGGCAGTACAGAGAGAAATTGTAGAAGTTTTAAGATAGCAATATGCCATTGAGTGGATTTTTCTATTTTTCAGGTGAGGATTAATAGGTGTAATCCTGTTAAACGGCCTCAATCAAGATATGAAAAAATGTATATTTGACTCCGAAATAGCATTCTTTGACGCCGACAGCATCAACGAGTTTTTATCGAGTTCGTTTTTGATACCTTAAATATAGCAGCTTCCGGTCAGTCGAAGTTTCTATTAACAGTCGCACAAGTAAGAATCGCATATCGCTTCTGATTTTTGTGTGAACTCACTGTTTGCTCATTGATACTTAATTCACTCTGACAAGGAAATGGCAATGAAAAAGGTTCTTCTCTCTGCTGCAATCGCGACTGCATTTTTTGGCATGGCTGCGGCAAATGCTGCTGATACTAATGTCGGCGGCGGTCAGGTTAATTTCTTCGGTAAAGTTACCGATGTATCTTGTACTGTTTCCGTAAACGGCCAGGGCAGCGATGCTAATGTTTATCTGTCTCCGGTAACGTTAACGGAAGTTAAAGCTGCGGCTGCGGATACCTATCTGAAACCAAAATCTTTCACCATCGATGTTTCTAACTGCCAGGCGGCTGATGGTACGAAACAAGATGACGTGAGCAAACTGGGTGTGAACTGGACCGGCGGCAACCTGCTGGCGGGCGCTTCCGGCAAACAACAGGGCTACCTGGCCAATACGGAAGCGGCTGGTGCGAAGGATATCCAACTGGTTCTGTCTACCGATAACGACACCGCGCTGGCCAAGAAAATCATCCCGGGAGACACCGCTCAGCCGAAAGCGACTGGCGACGCAACTGCCGTTCAGGATGGCGCGCGTTTCACTTACTATGTTGGTTATGCCACCAGCACGCCTGACAGCGTGACAACCGGTGTGGTCAATAGCTATGCGACTTACGAAATTACCTACCAGTAATATCGGCTGAGAGATAAAACCGCCTCGCGCCGGGGCGGTATAAAACAATAATAAAGCGGCCGCTGCTGCCGCTTATTTTTTTTATTCAGAGGTCAGCATGAAGCTTATTGCCCTTTTTTTCTGTTTCATTTTTAGTTTTGCGGCTAATGCTAATAACATTATTGTTAATGGCACCCGCTTTATTTATCCAGGAAATGAAAAAGAAATAACGGTGCAGCTCTCTAATACCGCAGATCGTCCGGCACTGGCACAAGCCTGGCTGGATAACGGTAATGCCGATGCGACGCCGGATACGATTACTACACCATTTATTATTACACCACCTATTTCCCGCGTTGACGCTAAAAGCGGTCAGACTTTGCGTATTAAGCTCGGCAGCAATGCAGGGCTCGCTAAAGATAAAGAGACATTATGGTGGCTGAATCTTCTGGAAATTCCGCCGGTAGAGGCTAACCAGAAAAATGAAGGGCAGAATATCCTGCAACTGGCGATTCGTTCTCGCTTTAAGTTTATCTATCGTCCGAATGGATTAGGCAACCGTGATGCGGCGGCGGAAAAGTTGGTGCTTTCCGCCAACGGCAGCAGCCTGTCCGTCAACAATCCCACGCCTTTTTATATCACCGTAAGCCGTATCTCTCGTGACGGCGGCAAAGCGCTGAACAGCAAAACGGTGATGTTTGCCCCACAGTCCAGTCAGACCATCGCACTTTCCTCGACAGTGAACAAAGGCGAGACCCTGACTGTTAACAACATTAATGACTATGGCGCAGATGTCGCAGTGAAAGTTGCCGTTAAATAAGGGAAACGATCATGAAGCAGAGGTCAATCCGCCCGGAAAGATTAAGTACGGCAATTGCGATTGCACTGTACTGCTTTCCGCCATTTTCAAGCGGCCAGGAAAACCCAGGAACGGTTTATCAGTTTAACGATGGCTTTATTGTCGGCAGTCGCGAAAAGGTCGATCTGTCGCGCTTTTCCACGAGCGCTATCTCCGAGGGTGTTTACTCACTTGATGTGTATACCAATGGTGAGTGGAAAGGCCGCTACGACCTGAATATCGCCCGTGGAAAAGACGGCAAAATGGGCGTCTGCTACACCAAAGCGATGCTGATGCAATACGGTATCTCGCCAGAAAAATTTAACCCACAGCTTAGCGCGAAAGAGGGCTATTGCGGACGACTGCAAGAGTGGCGTAACGAAGAAAATGTCAGCGACAACCTGATTCAGTCCTCTCTGAGGCTGGATATTTCCGTACCGCAAATCTACGAAGATCAGCGCTTTAAGAATTTTGTCAGCCCGGAGTTCTGGGATAAAGGCGTTGCGGCGCTGAATTTAGGCTGGATGGCTAACGCCTGGAACAGCCACACGTCATCGGCCAACGGGTCAGATAACAGCAGCGCCTATCTTGGCGTTAACGCGGGTCTTTCCTGGGACGGCTGGCTGCTCAAACACATTGGTAACCTGAACTGGCAACAGCAGCAGGGGAAGGCGCACTGGAACAGCAACCAGACCTACCTGCAACGTCCGATTCCGCAAATTAACTCGATTGTCAGCGGTGGGCAGATTTTTACCAACGGTGAGTTTTTCGACACCATCGGCCTGCGAGGGGTAAATCTGGCGACCGATGACAATATGTTCCCGGACGGTATGCGTTCCTACGCCCCGGAAATTCGCGGCGTGGCGCAAAGTAACGCGCTGGTGACGGTACGTCAGGGCAACAATATTATCTATCAGACCACCGTGCCGCCGGGACCGTTTACGTTACAGGATGTTTACCCTTCCGGCTATGGCAGCGACCTTGAGGTTTCAGTAAAAGAAGCCGATGGCTCGGTACAGGTGTTCAGCGTGCCTTATGCCTCGGTAGCGCAATTACTGCGTCCGGGGATGACCCGCTATGCGCTCTCTGCCGGTAAGGTTGATGATAGTTCGCTGCGCAATAAGCCGATGCTCTACCAGGCGACCTGGCAACAGGGCTTAAATAACCTGTTCACCGGCTATGCTGGCGTGACCGGTTTTGATGACTATCAGGCATTCCTGCTGGGGACCGGGATGAACACCGGCGTCGGCGCCTTGTCATTCGATGTCACCCATTCGCGGTTGAAGAGCGATACCCTTGACGAGCATGGTCAGAGCTACCGCGCCACCTTTAACCGTATGTTCACCGAAACGCAGACCAGTATTGTCCTGGCGGCGTATCGTTACTCCACCAAAGGCTACTACAACCTGAACGACGCGCTGTACGCCGTCGATCAGGAAAAGAACCACAACAGCAACTACACCGTGTGGCGACAGAAAAACAGCATGACCTTTACCGTAAACCAGAACCTGCCGGACGGCTGGGGCGGTTTCTACTTAAGCGGTCGGGTTTCGGATTACTGGAACCGTTCAGGCACGGAGAAGCAGTATCAGCTCAGCTATAACAATATGTTCGGTCGCCTCTCATGGTCGGTCAGCGCTCAGCGCGTCTATACGCCGGACAGCTCCGGTCATCGTCGCGACGATCGCGTTTCGCTCAACTTTAGCTACCCGCTGTGGTTCGGCGAGAATCGCACCGCGAATCTGACGTCAAATACCTCGTTCAACAACTCGCACTTCGCCAGTTCGCAGATTGGCGTCAACGGCTCGCTGGACAGTGAAAACAACCTCAACTACGGCGTATCGACCACCACCGGCGACTGGAGGCCAGCACGATGTGGCGCTGAACGGCAGCTATCGTACCCCGTGGACCACGCTGAACGGCAGTTATAGCCAGGGCGAAGGGTATCGTCAGAGCGGCGTTGGCGCCAGCGGGACGCTGATTGCCCATCAGCATGGCGTGGTGTTCTCGCCGGAAAGCGGCACCACGATGGCGCTGATCGAAGCGAAAGATGCCGCAGGCGCCATGTTGCCAGGTTCGCCGGGGACCCGCATTGACAGCAACGGCTACGCCATTCTGCCGTATTTGCGGCCTTACCGGATTAACGCCGTGGAAATTGACCCGAAAGGCAGTAATGACGATATCGCTTTCGATCGTACCGTGGCGCAGGTTGTGCCGTGGGAGGGGAGCGTAGTCAAAGTTGCCTTCAATACCACAGTGCAAAACAACATCACGGTGCAGGCGCGCCAGGCGAATGGCCTGCCGTTGCCGTTTGCCGCCACGATTTTTGACCCGAGCGGAAAAGAGATCGGTGTTGTGGGGCAGGGCAGCATGATGTTTATCAGCGACGCCAGCGCGTCAAAGGCCACGGTTAAGTGGAATGGCGGGCAATGTACGGTGGATCTGAGTCAGGCAAAAACAAAGGAAACGCTATGTCGCTGAGTAAAAGACTGACGCTTTTTATTGGATTAATGGCGCTGGGGACACGTCGGCATGGGCTTTCTGCTCGCGCCTTTCACAGCCGACGGTGACATTAGACATGGCCATCGGGCGAGTGGTTGTTCCGCCGGATCTGCCGGTGGGCTCAGTGATTGTGTCCCGTGACTGGACAATGTCGGCGTCGGGTGGAGCAAGCTATAGCTGTTCAGCCGGTACTAACCGTTTTGCGGCGAAAATTGTCGTGCCGGAGCCACCGACCTGGGGAATAAAATTTATTCGACAAACGTAGACGGCATCGGCTTGCGTTTTAGCCGCGGTGGCGCAACGGTCAATATTGTCTACCCGGATGTCTACTCCTCCTATGTCAACAGGCAGACCAATTATTCACTGGAAGGCTCCCGCTTTACGCTGGAAGTGATTAAAACTGCGAACGTGACCGGCAGTGGCACCCTGGCGGCGGGGAAATATACCTCTTATGACTGGGAAAACGGCAGTAACCCCGATCCTTGAAACGTTCCTCAGCGCCAATGCCATCACCGTCGTCTCGCCCTCCTGTACCGTGTTAAGCGGTAAGAATATGAACGTTGATATCGGTACGATTAAGCGCAGCGATCTGAATGGCGTTGGCACCACGGCGGGAGGCAAAGATTTTAATATCCAGTTGCAGTGCAGCGGCGGCGTAAGTGAATCCGGTTTCGCCAATATCCATACGACTTTTTCCGGCAACCTGGCGACAAGCACCACTGCCGCTCAGGGCGTGCTAATCAACGAAAAAAGCGGAAACGCTGCGGCGAAAGGGATTGGCGTCCAGGTACTGAAAGATGGCACCCCCGCTGGAATTTAGCAAGAAATATAATATCGGCACCTTGCAGACCCAGGAAACCCGTTACATTACATTGCCTTATCGTGCACGCTTCTATCAATACGCATCGACCACAAGTACCGGTGAGGTGGAGTCGCACATGATCTTTAACCTGACGTACGATTAATTCGGGAGGTGGGTATGCGTGATTCAGCACAGTATAAAAATATCAGACGACTCACTCAGTTGACCCTGATAAGCGGAATGCTTGTCGCCTCTTCAGCGTGGGGATTTGAAACCAATTACGATAGCGGACGGGTGGACTTCGCAGGGCGAGTAACGGATATCTCCTGTAGCGTAGCGCTCAATGGGGCAACAATGCGGGCAGCGGTAGCGTCTGGCTGGCACCGGTAAGCCTGGCGGAAGTACATGCCCGTGGCGCGGGCGCATTTATGAAACCGCAATCCTTCACCCTGGAATTGTCGAACTGTCAGTTACGTCATGATGGTGGCGCTGCGAATAACGATGAGATCAGCACGGTAAGTGTGCGCTGGATTGATGGATTCACGGTCAATACCGTCGGCAACGAAAATGCCGGTTATCTGGCGAATACACGAGCGGATGGGGCCAGCCATATTTTTCTGGCGCTGTCGACCAACGACAATAATACGCTGGATAAAAGCAATAAAATTGTTCCGGCTGACCCGCAGCAAAACCGGGTGCCTTTGGTGGAAAAAGCGGTAAGCGGCGGTGTGTTTACTTATTACATCGGTTACGTTACGCCAGCGCCGGAGAAAGCGACCAGTGGCCCGTTGACCAGTTGGGCAACCTGGGAGTTAGTGTATAACTGATTTCTTGCGTGTGAAGGTTGGTTTTGATGCCGGAGTCTTCCGGCATTTTTTTCTCTTTTTTAAACCGTAATCTCTTCTTTGACCAGTTGTTCAATACTGACTTCTTTCCAGTAATGCCCCTGAATGGCAAACCACTCCATACCCTGCAACCATTTCTTATGCGCCTTCGCTTTCGACGCCTTCAATAATCACATTATGTTGGTTACGGGAAAGGAAAAGTGACCAGCGCATCCATCAATGGCCGACCAGACTCTTTTTGCATTAAATGCCAGAAGAAGTTTCTGTCGATTTTGACATAATCAAAATGATAGCCGCGAATCGCGTTAATTCCCGCGTAGCCAGCGCCAAAGTCATCGAGCCAGAGTGGGGTGCTGTGGGAATCACACCAGGCGGCGAGAGAGTTATTCAACAGTTCGTTAGAGTTTTCCGTGATTTCAAAGTGAACGCAGCCCAGTGCTTTGACTTTCGCTTTCCACTTCTGGCCCGTAGCAGGACGCTAAGTATATGGTCGTCAACGTTAATCGTGGCAGAAACATTGTTTTTTATAAACCACGCTTTATGTTTTTCTATTAACGCCAGTTGTTCCATAAAGATACTTTCCCGTAAGTCCGCATTGGCATAACGAAATAACTCTTCTGGAGAAACAGGGATATGGTCAAAGCGGCTCAGGCACTCAACGGCGACAAGCGCCCGAGAGGTGAAAACATTTTTTGGAAGACATATCGAACGGATATATCGCTACGTGACAAATTATGATTGAAAAACATAAGTGCGTCCATTATATCTCGTCAGAAATCAGGTCAACGGTGAGAGGGGGTGGTATTAATATAAGTGATATTTTTGTCGGTGAAAATGATTGACAGGGGGCTGGTTAACAATTAATTATCGGTTTTTGATTGGTCATCTGCACATTTAATATGTTTAGCACCGAAACATATTGATGATTCTTTTGTTCATCACTTGCGAGTTATTCATGCCTAACTTTCTCATAATACTCGCCCTGTGAGTGTGGGCCGTTTTATAGTCAATGTTGAGAAGCTCTGCTATTTGTTTATTGTTATGGTTGGCAATCATTAGCGCCAGCACCTGCTGCTCCCTGGTAGTGAGTTTTCGCCGGGTGTATAAGCGCTGATATTCGCGGGCCGTTAAAGGATGTTTGAAGATGGCCGAGAGATCGGAGCAAGACGCGTTTTCCGTCAGAATCAATACATTTTCAAGATCGAGAAGTTCACGGCATAAGCTGGCGAGGTCGCTTTTTACAATCAGAACGAGCAGCGTGCAGTGCGTGAGATACATTCGTAATCTATTGAGTAAGGCGACCGTCCTGGCCGCAGAGATATCCTTATGAATGACATTGATAATAATCGTACCCGATTGAGGGGCACAGGTTCTCCCGGCGATCTCCTGATAGCCCAGCGTGGTAATATTTATCTCATTGTCCACCATGTAATGCAGGATTGATTGCCCAATGAGATTATCATCAGTGTAAAATAATAAATTACTCAATGTTTTCTCGGTCTGTTAAACTAAAAAAATCTTATTTTTAATTTTATTGTCAATAATTAATTTGACGATAACATTCTCTATGTAATGTTTATAATCGTCACTTTTATGCTGAAACATACAAGAGATGCGGAAATCTGCTTCTTCATACGATTTTTCGCTATGGAGTTCTGTTACGCTGATGATTTTTAAGTTAGTCATTACGCTGCCATATTCACCAAAGCTCATCTCAACATTTTCTAACACATTATCTTTACGCATAAATTTAAGTTGAGATTGGGTGGATATGAAAGAACACCCGCCGTCAGAGACATCATTTAACGTATGTTTAAAAGTAACGCCATTTTTATAACGACCAGAACAACAGAATTGATAACTCTCTCTTGTCTTAAGTCGGGGGGACGATCGCCGTTGCAGTATGTTTATGCTCTCAGGAATGGCAAAGCGGAAAACGTTATCCGGGCTATTGTGCTCAGTATTTATCTGTGCGGTGGCAAACTCAATCCTGCCAAGTTTACTGTGGATCTGAAAACAGACATCGTCGTTTTCAGATAACGAAGGCTGAAAAGAGGGAGGGAGATCGATATAAAAAGATGAACTGTCAACTTTTCGTAAATCCGATTGCCAGCTCAGATCGTTAAAACTAAAATCCAGTTTAGACTTAACCCTGAATTCTTCTCTCAGGATAGCAATAATTTCATATCTGGATTTTTTCGAAACTCCTTCTGACATACCATCTCTCTAAAATACAATGTCCTTTCAGATTATTATCCCATGTTGCGATCGCCTGTTTATTAAAAATAAAAGGATGCGGCCTATTGTTGAATTTTCAAAAATAGTTCAATGCTATTGATTGCGTATTGACATTCGGTGAATTTGCCCGGCATGTGCCGGGCAAGGAGGGCGGTTTAGAACAGAACTGAGTAGTTCAGACCAAAGGTGCGGCCGCGGCCTTTGTAATCATACAGGGACGCGGGGCCGTAACCTGGGCTGTAGTACAGCGGCGCGCGCTGCCCCCAGACGGTGGTGTAGTCACGGTCGAAGAGGTTCTCAACGCTGAAGCTGAGTTTACCCACCGGAAGCTGATAGCTGCCGAGCAAATCGACGGTGGTATAGCCATCAATGCTGTAGCCTTCTGCATCGCTCACATCGAAGGAGGTGGTGCTCTGTACGCGCAGGCTCCACGGGTCCGGCGCCCAGCCAATGTAGGCTGTCGCTTTCGATGGGCTTGCCACCTTCACGTCATATTTCTGCCAGCTACCGTTCACTTTCGACTCGGTTTTTAGCACGTTGAAGTTCGCACCGGTACTCCAGTCGGTATCTGGAATCAGGTAGTCCACCGCGCCTTCCACGCCGTAAATGCGGCGTTTGTCGTCCACCACGCTGATGGTCAGATCTTTATTCGCCACCACGCTCTTATCGGAAATCGAGTAGTAGGCCGCGATTTGGGTGCGCAGGTTGTCGCCGGTAAAGCGCCAGCCCAGCTCATAAGAATCGACCTTCACGCCTTCCAGCTTGCTGTCGCCGACGTTCACGCTGTTGGTCAGAGGAAGGTGACCGTTCACCGCTGCGCCATAGGTGCCGCGACCGTAGTATTTACCCGGGTCCGGTAGCTCCACGCCCTGGGAGAAGTTGAGCCATGCCTGCTGGCGTTCGGTGATGTGCATCAGCAGACCAGCGTTGAACAGGAAGTTGTCGTAATCAACCGAGCCGCCTGGAATGGCGTCGGCGGATGTCGCCTTCCCGGCGGCAATCTGCTGTTGCTGCGCGTAGCCGATGAAATCATCAATCTTGTTCTCAGTGTACTGATAGCGTACGCCGCCGCTGAGGGTAAAGATATCATTGATGTCATAGCTCGATTGCAGGAAGGCCGCCAGGTTGGTGATGTCATACGACGGATAGCGCCCGGTGGTGTAAATCTTCTGGTTGTTCAGCCCCCCGGAAGCGCTTGCCTGGGCCAGATCGAAGAACATCTGGTTGGAGGTAAAGCGCTCGTGGTCGGCATCCAGCCCGTAGGTGATTTGCCAGCCGTCCAGCGGTTTGCTGTTCAGAGTCAGTTTCATGCCGTACTGGTCGGTGTCCTGCTGTGACGAGGAGAAAGCCGTCGCCTGTTTGTTCGCATTTACGGTCGGGAACGGGTAGAACAGCAGCGACTCATCGCGGTAGTAAACCTGGCCGACCAGCTCCTGACCAAAGAAATCGCTGTTGGAGTACTGTAGGCTGATCAGATGACGCTCGGTGCCGGGAATACGGTCGGAATTCAGCCCCTTACTGACGTATGGCGTGCTGGCCCCGCTAATGGCGGAGAAATCTTTCCCAAGATTCAGCCCGTAATCGTCGTCGCCCTGGCTTTTATAGTACTGCGTGATCAGCTGAAGCTGTTGGGTTTCATCGATGTTCAGCGTACCGGTGCCCATGATGTCCAGGCGATCGGAATACTGTAGGCCGGTCTGGGTGTTATCGAGCAGGGTGGCATCGCCGTTACCGTCAAACCAGCCGCCAAACTTCTGGTACGCCACTGAAACACGCCCGGAGATATGGTCATTGCCGCCGGAGATGGCGCTGGCAATGCGCTCATCGTGATCTTTACTGCTGTTAAAGCCGCTTTTGGTGCCAGCCTCAAACTCCATCTGGGTTTCCGGCTGGCCTTTTTTTGGTCACGATGTTGATCAGACCACCGGTACTGCCGCCGCCGTACAGGGCCGTCGCGCCGGAGATCACTTCAATATGATCGATATTGAAAGGATCGATAGAGTCCAGCTGTCGGCTGTCGGTGCGTGAAGAGTTGAGACGCACGCCGTCAACCAGCACGACCAGCGGGCGGCCACGCACGTTCATACCGTAGTTGGTGCGGCTCTGGCTGCTGACGTCAAGGCCAGGGATCAGCTGAGCCAGCGCGTCTTTCAGCTCTTTGCCGCCCTGAATCTGCTGTTCCAGTTCGGCGTTTTCGATAACCCAGGTGGTTTGCGCCATCTCCGCAACGGTGCGATTGCTGCGGTTGGCAGACACCACGAGCGTTTCATCATCGGTTTGTTGAGCGACTGCTGGCGCCATCATGGCGAGAAGCAGTGGGTTGAGAGCCCAAAGCGTATACTTTTTGCTTATCATCATTATTCCTTCACACGGGCGGAAAAAAATCAGCCCAAAGATGCTGTGTAGCGAGTTAAAGAAGCAGCCTCCGGCTGCGGTTTTTCCCGGCTGCCGCTGCGCCATTGAATCAGGGCGGGCGGCATACTGAGATCGAATAAATCACGCCCCAGCGCGCGATTAAGAATACGGGCGGAGCGCCAGGCCATCAGGCTGAGCTGTGGTTCGGCGATGCCGTGGGTTTGCATACTGGCGTTGACCGCGAAGATGTTGTTCTCTTTCGGGCCGTTCCACTCCAGGGTGAAGTCGTCGCGTACTTTGAAATTGCACTCATCGCGCATGGCGATTCGCGACATTAGCGGTGAAAGTATCTGCGGCAGCGCGGGACGGTAGCCGGTGGCGAAAATCACCACGTCACTTTCCAGAGTGTCATAGCCGTTATCCAGATGATGCTCCAGCAGCAGTTGCCAGCTCTGGCCGCGACTTTCCAGCCCGGTGACCGAGCGGCTTGGCAGCAGACGAGCGTTACGCGGTTGCCTCAGTACCTCGAAGCGGTGATACAACTCGCGATAGATGGTCAGTAGCGAGTCGGCCGTGATGCCGTCGGAGGTCATTTTCTGGCTCGTCGAGCATCTTCTGGCGCGCGCTTTCATTCAGACCGACGAAGCCTGAAACGTACTCAGGCGTGAAGTATTCGTTGGCGAACGCCGCCTCATCCAGCGCGTTAAAGTTATTGCGGCGCGAGACCCAACTGATCTCTGCAACGTCGCCCCATTCTCCGCGCAGCGCATTGAGGAACAGGTCGGCGCCGCTTTGCCCGCCGCCAACCACGGTGACTCGCTTGCCGCCGAGGTCTGGCTGGCGCAGGCTCATTTCACTGGCGTGGAAGCAGGTTTGCGTCGCCGTTTTTACGCAAGGCGGCAGGTGCGGTTGCTTGCCAATGCCAAGGCAGATATTGCGGGCAACGCTTTCGCCCTGGCTGGTCTGCACCACAAACCGCTGGCGTCTCTCGTCGAAATCAATACTCTCAACGGTATGATTGAAATGCAGATTGTTCATCCCTTCGGCGGCCCAGCGCAGGTAGTCGGAAAACTCATCGCGGGACACGGTACGCAGCTCGGTGGTCAGGAAGCGGTAGAATTTTTTGCGCTTCACCAGATAGTTAACAAAGCTGTACGGGCTTGTGGGAGCCACAGCGCTAACCAGATCTTTCAGGAACATGGTCTGCATATGGCAGTCCGGCACCAGCATGCCGGGATGCCAGGCAAAATGCGGGCGGCCGTCAAAGAAGCGGCTGCTTAATCCTTCGGCCTGATGAGACAGCGCCGCGATGCTCAGGTTGAACGGGCCGATGCCTACGCCAATAAAATCTACAGTGTTTGTCATGATTCAGTCCCTGGTTGCCAGCCACAGCGGGTTTTGCAGATCCTCAAGGTAATTCGGCAACATGCGGCTGCCGCCGTCCTGGTCGGGCCAGGTCAGTTTTACCGGGTTCAGCACTACGCGAATGATTTGTGGCTTGAAGAGTGAGAAAAGCGCAAAGCGCGCTGACATTTGTGGATGTTCCTGCATGTAATCACTCAACACTGCTGCCAGCAGTTGATAAAAACGCCTCTCCGGTACGCCAAGGCGAGCCATCAGCGGCGAAACAAAGCGCAGAACCGTCACGAAGTGGCCGGTCTGCAAATCATGAATTAAGTAGTCGGCGCTCAGGCGAGCGGTGACGTCACGCACCTCCTGAGGCAGGGAGTCCATCTCCGGGAACGCATCTTTCACCAGCCGCATATCGCCCTGGAAGTCTTTCAACAGCACGCGCTGCGGTACGCCCTCTTTCATGGCGAGCGTTATATTTTGTCCGTGGGCGATAAGCGCGACGCCGTAGCGGCAAAGCAGGTGATACAGCGGAACCACTACCACCCGGAACAGCTGCGTGAGCCAGGTTTCAGCGTCCAGCCCGGAGCGGTCGATATATGCGCCTATCAGCGGCTGATTGTTTTCATCGCACTCCATCAGTGTCGCCATCAGAATCGGACTTTCGTCCGGCTTCAGCCAGCGACACGGATTCTCACGCCAGATAACGCCGAGCATCTCCTGGGTAGCGGTAGGGGGGCCTGGGCAAGCGCGGCATAGCCTTCATGGGACACATAGCCCGCCGCCGGTTCACCGAGGATCACCGCGCCGCTTTGCTTAAGCGTGGCGTCGGTCGCAAAAAACTGTTGCAGCCAGCGTGAGGCCAGCGGCCCGGCGGCGATGTATTTGCCCGGAATCCCCCGGGTAGCAGGAGGGTGTTGTAGATGGTCAGCGGCAGCTTGATATCCAGCCCGCCCTGGCGACTGGCGTTGGTCAGGGTGCGCAGCGACTGCTGGGGCGAGCCACAAGTCGCCAAACTCGCCGAGAGAAACCATCCTGCCTTCGGCAAGATCGGCGATGAAGTCGAGGGGCGATTTTTTGCTGCCACTGCCACGGATGTACCGGCAGTGGCAGCCAGTCGTTATCCAGCCCGTTTTCCTGCCAGACCTGATTGAAGCGAGCAAACTCCTGCGGGTCCATCGCGGCCGTTAACAACTGCTGAATATCCAGCTCGCTGTCGCAGCGCCAGACCATATGCTCACGTTTTACCGCCAGCCAGTGCAGTCTGAAGGTGTTGGCGTACTCTGGCGCATATCGCTCCAGCGCCTCTTTGCCCCAGCCCCGACGGCCTTTATTAAAAGCGAATTTAGGATGGCCGCTTAGCAGGCATTGCAGGCGGTCGGCATCAAGATCAATCAGGTCACTGGCGCTCAGCCCGCGACGTGCCTTCAGCAGTTGCAGGTCGCCCAGCAGCGTGGCATACAAATCCTGCATATGCTCAGCAACGGTGGCATCGCTCATCGACAGCACCGGTTTTAGCTGCATCAGTAGCGTTTGCGCCAGAACGGGTTCGTCCGCGCAGCGCAGCGTTTGAGCATCAATCCACAGCCAGCCCCAGATGCCGCGTTCAGCGCTGAAGCGCCATTGCGCGCCCGGCAGGTTAATGCAGTAGCGGCCATCGCCCTGAGATTCCGCGTGGAAAACCTGCTCATACTCCAGCTCGGCCAGCATTTTTGCCACCAGCTGGCGGTTAACAAAATCCCAATCCTTGTGATTCATTACAGACCGACCTCCGTGAAGAAGTGATGGCGATCCGCCATCACCATGCGTGAGCGCTTGTGCGGGAAGTCGAACTCTTTAATTGTCCGGTACCCCGCAGGCTCAAGGTGGCGGAACAGTCGCTGGTTATCGGCGCGTGGCTCAAGTACGGTGCGCTGCGTGCGGGGCTCATCCAGCAGCAGGTAATGCGTCAGCCCGCGCAGCCAGCTTTGTACGTAGTGGGCTCCGCGCCATTGCTGTTCACCAACCAGCAGATGCAGGCCACGGTCAAAGGGTTGCCATGAATAGTGGCGGCCAATGCGGTCTTCCGCCGCCCAGTAGATTTCGAAATAGCTAAACGGCCGATCGTCGAAGCAGCCGATCAGCGGGAACGCATGTTTACCAGTGAGCTGGCGCTCCAGATAGGCGGTCTGTACCTCCAGAGAGCCGCTTTGCTCCCAGAAATACTCAACGCGCGGATCGTTCATCCAGCGGGTGAAACGTTCTGCATCAAGAACGGGATCGGCAACGCGGAAACTCAGCGTCTTGCGAACGCGTGGATCGTAACGGCGATAAACCTCGCCCTGCGGACGGGGTGGGCGTAGCGGGAAATAAATCTCACGCTCTGCATCAAAAACCATTTCGCCGGAGGCCCGGTTTGCCGGAGAACTCAGCCATAGCGGTAACTGCCAGAAGGCGGCGCGATGGATGATGTCGCTTTTTACCTGCCCGAAAAGCGTCAGCGCCTGTGGCTCCTCACGCCATTCGGCCCAGGGGAGAACCACCGCTGAAAGTTGCGGTGCGGCGATAAATATCTGATCCAGCGCGTCGCGCAGCCACCCTGTCGGCAGCGGCCCCGGCCAGTGCAGCACCGCGCTATTGTCCAGCCCCCAGCTAAGATTCAGAGGCTTGTCGAGTTTTTCACAGCGCAGTCCATATCCGCTGTGAACGATGTTTGCCTTAGACATTTAGCCCTCCTGAGCCAGCAGCGGGTTGGCGAAATCGAAGTAGATTACCGAGGGATCGACGATGGTGTTCTCGTTGTGGTCGTTCAGATAACAGAAAAAGTTACCTTTTACGTTCCAGTACGGATTTTCCAGCACGTAGTTGAGACAGGTTTTATGAGTCACCTGATCACGCACTTCAGCCAGCAACGTTCGTACGCGAGCCATCAGATTCGCTTCACTGTCCAGCCCGGCAGCGCCCAGCGCGGCGGTCACGGCAAAAGTGGAGTTAACCAGCAGGTAATAAGGGAAGTAGCGCAGCAACTGCTCACGGGTGAAGACGTTTTCCGCCTGCGCCTCGCCAATGGTGTCGAGCCAGCCTGCCGCGTGAGGCATAAACGCGCTGCCCTGGCAGTCACGGTAGATAAGCCCGACCGGCAGATCCCCAAGCATCTGAACCAGAATATTTTGCTGATGCGCCAGCAGCACCAGGCCGTAATCCGCTTCAGCCGTAAACAGCGGCTTCAGCACCTGCTGACAGTAAGCATCGACCCATGCGTGGGCGGCCTGTTGCGCAGTGATGCCGAGGCGATCGCTCAGACGTTTTACCGCCGCAACCAGCAGCGAATCACCGCCATCCGGCGCGGCCTGGGTCAGGGAGACCAGTACGTTAGTCTGGCTTTGCGGCTGATCCACCAGCAGGTTTTCACGCAGGGCAAACAGGCTTTCCTGCATGATGTTGCCGTGGAGATCGCGCAGCCCGGCCCAGCCGTCTTCCTGCATCACCCGGAAAGTCGGGAAGCGGGCCTGTAGCGTCTGCCAGTCGTCGGTTTGCGCCAGGCGCGCCAGGCGCATTCCACGCTTCACTTCTTTCACTGACAGGGTACGGACGGAGTTGGTCAGGCGCACGCTCAGGGAGAATTTGATCATGTCGCGGCTGGTGGCGCAGTAGAGCGAGCGGGAAGAGGTGGTCGGTAGCCACGGCGCGCCGGCCTCGCCTAAATCTTTAATCAGCCCTTTAGCGACAAGCTCCTGGCACCATTCCTGCTGCAACAGATACTCCCCCTGCCACGGGTGCAGCGGGAATAGCCATTGATTGTCGCTTAATTCATTGAGTAACTGCGGCGCATTCTCTGCGGCAAATCGCGTCAACCGTTGTTGCAGGTTGAGATGCAGGCTTTCACCGGCGATCTGCGTTTTGTTCACCGCAAACCACCGCAGCGGGAAGTGGGGCGCGAAGTCCGGCAGGTAGCGTTCGGCCTCCTGCTGGTTAAACGGTTCATGAGACTTAGGCGCCGGGTGGAAGGCGTGCCCGACCAGCAGAGCCTGCTCCGCCTCGCCAAAGTTCAACGCTTTTTCACGCAGGGCTGCCCAGTCATGGCGGGCATCAATCGCCTGCTGCGTATGGGCGTGGCTTTCCATCACGCGCTGGTGGAAGGTTTCGCAACTGGTCGCGGGCAGCAAGAGTTGGTGCTGGAGCTTATCAACAATAAGCCGGGAGAGGGTGGCGAAATCGACGGGGTGACTGCCGGAGGCCGTGACCAGACGCGCCGGAAATTCAAAGCGGTGATGCTGGGTTGGGGAAAAATAAGCCACTCTGAAATGGAGCGCCTGCTGTTCGCCCAGCGGGATGATCAATTCGGTTGGCTGGTATTCCGTCAGCCGCCAGTCTTTGGTTTCACGAACCAGGGAATTCAGGAAGCACTGCGCAGCCACATCCAGGGCTGACGTTTTAGTTGGCAAAGTCATAATCAAACAGATCCCACTCGTTATGATAATGCGAATTTTGCCGATAAGGTTTCTCATTATCAATAACAATTGTTAGAATCGGTAAAATTAATTTTACAAATAAACACAATTAATACATGGAATTGCAACATCGTGACGTCTCTTGAGAGCGCGGAAACGCCGCAAAAACCATTGTCCTGCTGGCCGCTTGCGTTTAGTGCGGGGTTACTCGGTGTCGGGCAAAACGGCCTGCTGGTCGCGATCCCTGTACTGGTGATTCAGACAAACCTGAGCCTGTCGATTTGGGCGGCTTTGCTGATGCTTGGGCTCAATGCTGTTCCTGCCGTCTTCCCCGTGGTGGGGAAAGCAAATTGCTCGTGTGGGCAGTAAGCCTGTGGTGCTGTGGGCACTGGGGGGATACGGCGCAAGCTTTACTCTGCTTGGGCTGGGAAGCATGCTGATGGCGACCGGCGCCGTAACAACAGCGGTGGGGCTGGGAATATTAATCATCGCGCGGATTGCCTACGGACTTACCGTGTCGGCGATGGTGCCAGCCTGTCAGGTCTGGGCATTGCAGAGAGCGGGGGAAGGGAATCGCATGGTCGCTCTGGCAACCATTAGCTCCGGCTTGAGCTGCGGCAGACTATTCGGGCCGTTGTGCGCGGCGGCGATGCTGGCAATTCATCCTCTGGCGCCGATGGGGCTGCTGATGGCAGCGCCACTGCTGGCGCTGGTGATGCTGCTGCGGTTGCCTGGCACGCCACCGCAGCCCGCAACGGAGCGCAAGAGCGCCAGCCTGAGGCTGGATTGCCTGCCTTATCTGCTTTGCGCGCTGTTATTAGCTGCGGCGGTGAGCATGATGCAGCTTGGTCTTTCGCCCGCCCTTACTCGCCAGTTCGCCACGGATACCGCCGCCATTAGCCACCAGGTGGCGTGGCTGTTAGGGCTGGCCGCAGTTGTTGCGCTTATCGCACAGTTCGGGGTGCTCCGCCCGCAGCGCCTGACGCCGATGGCGCTGCTTTTGAGTGCCGGAGCGCTGATGATTTGTGGCCTGGCGATAATGCTCGCCGAACAGCTATGGTTGTTTTACCTCGGCTGTGCGGTGCTGTCGTTTTGGGCTGCTCTGGCAAACACCCGCTTATCAGCTTTTACTGAATGATAAGCTGACAGACGGCGCGGGCGCGGGCTGGATCGCGACCAGCCACACGCTTGGCTATGGCTTTGCGCATTGCTGGTGCCGCTGGTGTCGAAAACCGGCACCGCAGCGGCGCTGATTGTGGCGGCTTTTTTCGTCGCTGTGTTATTTACCGTGGTGTCTGGCTTTATCTGGCGCAGCCGCTACCGTTCACGTCATTCCGCGATTTAAGCGTAAGGAAAAGTTATGGCTGGAGTTCAGGGCTACCGCCTGTTCAACGTTCAACTGGCGCGTAAGACGGAGGTTTCCCCTTCGCTGCTGAGCCTGGTTTTCAGCGGGCAGGAGGTGGCGCAGATGAAATGCGACTCGCCGGATCAGCGCATTAAGATGTTGTTTCCGGTCTGAAGACGGGACGCCGCCGTCGTTGCCTGCCGAAGGGCACTGGTATCAGCTTGTACTGGGGATGCCAAAAGAGAAGCGCCCGGTTATCCGTACCTATACGCTGCGACATGTCGATCCTGCTCGCCAGGAGGTCACCGTGGAATTTATCAATCATGGTACAGAGGGACCGGCTTCGGCATGGGCGATTAACGCCAGACCTGGCGACGCCATTCAGATGGTGGCGCCTGACGAGGCGTATGCTGAAGACAGCGGCGGCTATGAATGGACGCCTCCCCAGGGACTGCGGAATGCGTTAATCATTGCTGATGAGACGGCGCTCCCCGCCGCGCGCGGTATCCTTGAGATGCTGGCGAGACAGACCAACCCGCCACAGGTTCAGGCGTTCTTTGAAGTTCCTGAACAGGGCGACTGCGCGAATTTAAGCGAGTTTAAGTTCGCCGACATTTTTTGGTTGCCGCGTAACCCCGCAGCGGCGAAGCACGGTGAATGCCTGATTCAGGCCGTGAAAACGCATGCCAGAGTACCCGAAAGTCGCCATCCCCGATACGGTGGATACGGTGAAAGAAGAAGCCGAAGGGGAGCTTCTCTGGGATAAGGCCACGACCAGCAGCACGGCGTTTTATGGGTGGGTGGCCGCAGAGTCCACCGTCGTCAAACTGCTGCGCCGCCATTTAATTGGCGAGCGTGGCGTCGAGCACAAAGCGATTAACTTTATGGCATATTGGTCTAAAGGGCGCGCGTGATAATAAAAAGCCCGCATCATGAATTATTCCATTATGCGGGCTTAGTGCAGTTGTCTAATGAATATTAGAACTGGTAAACCAGACCGACGGCTACGATATCATCGGTTGCGATACCGTTGTCTGCGTAGAAGCTATCGTCTTCATCCAGCAGGGTTGATTTTATAATCAACATAGGTGGACATATTTTTTGTTGAAGTAATAGGTCATACCCACATCAACATATTTCACCAGATCTTTATCGGTGTAACGCCAGTTGCCGTGTCTTACTTCCTGACCACCTAAGTCTTTGCCTTTAGATTGCAGGTAGGCAATAGACGGGCGCAGACCGAAATCAAACTGATACTGTGCAACAACTTCAAAGTTCTGCGTTTTGTTGGCGATACCGCCATTAAGTTCGCTGTCGCCATTGCCCATAGTAAGTCATATTACGGGTTTCAGCGTACATGGCGGCGAGATAAACATTGTAGGCGTCCGTATTTAGCACCAACGGTCCAGGCTTCAGCTTTATCGCCACCAGCATAATTATTACGCTGGTTCATGCCGTCACCGTAACCACGAGCAACCTGAGCATCGGTACGATCGGAATTGGCGTATGCCGCACCCAGGCTTAAACCGAAGTCGAAGTCGTAGGAGGTGGATCATTACGAAGCCGTCGCCGTTTTTCTTTGGCCAGCTTGCGACCTGCGCTATTGCCGGAACCTTCCTGACCAAAACCGGTGCCTTCATTATTACCCTGATACTGGAGCGCAAAGTTCAGACCATCAACCAGACCAAAGAAGCCGTTATTACGGGTAGGTTGCTACGCCGTTAGTACGGCCTAACATATAAACGTCAGTCTGAGTGTAAGTATCGCCGCCGAATTCTGGCAGCATATCGGTCCAGGCTTCTACGTCGTAAACCACGCCGTAGTTACGACCGTAATCGAAAGTACCGTTTTGACCAAAACCTAAACCAGCGAAGCCGAGACGAGTCCAGGAGTCACCTTTATCACCTTCAGTACCGTTGGCCTGAATGTTGTATTCCCACTGACCGTAACCGGTTAACTGCTCGGCAATTTGCGTTTCGCCTTTAAACCCAGACGGGCATAGGACATGTCGCCGTCGCTGCCTGCATCGTCAGAGAAATAACGCAGGCCATCAACTTTACCGTACAGGTCCAGTTTATTGCCGTCTTTATTATACACTTCAGCCGCATTTGCAGCGCCTGCAATTAATAGAGCAGGGACAAGCATCGCCAGAACTTTTCTTTTCATTATGTATTCCCTATAATAATAATTGATATGAATAAGTGATCGAATCCTGAAGATCACTGTTGAATACTATTCCAGGAAGTTCATTCTTTTTTAAATATTACATGTAACAAATGTATTTAAAATATTTCTAATTGTTTCTTTGGGTGCGATTATAAATAATTTAATATGTATTTATTGCTTTGTATTTAACTGTGTTATGTTTTTCTTTTAATAAATTATGATTTACGTTTTTGGAATTTATTTTGTGAATGCTTTATCGTAATTAACGCTATTTTAACGTCGTTCGGATTTTCTTTTTATTCCATTTATTGCCTTCGTCAACCTGTCTGATACCTCCTCCCGTAATCATTGAGCGTGAAGACAAGGCGGAATATTGCTAATGTTGCTTTCTGATTCAGGGGAGGCAGCGTGGATTTACACTACTGGCAATCGCAGTTCGAAGCGTGGTTGGGCAAAAATCACCACGAGCAGGATAGCGCCCATGACATTTTTCATTTTCGTCGCGTCTGGGGAACGGCACAAAAGCTGTCGACGGACGAGGATGTTGACTGGCTTGTTGTGCTGACCGCGTGTTATTTCCACGATATCGTCAGCCTGCCGAAAAATCATCCCGATCGCCATCGTTCATCCGTGCTGGCCGCTGACGCGGCACGTCGCATATTAATGAACGATTTCCCTGCGTATCCTGAAGAGAAATTAGCGGCAGTCAGTCATGCGATTGAGGCGCACAGTTTTAGCGCCCACATTGCGCCAATGACCAGCGAGGCGAAGATTGTGCAGGATGCCGACCGGCTTGAAGCACTGGGCGCAATCGGTCTGGCGCGCGTGTTTGCCGTTTCCGGCGGGCTGGGGCGTTTCGCTATTTGATGCTGAAGATCCCTTCGCGCAACGTCGCCCGCTTAACGATAAGCAATTCGCCCTCGACCATTTTCAGACAAAACTTCTGACCTTGCCGCAAACCATGCAAACCGCGCGGGGAAAGCTGCTGGCAGAGCATAACGCCGACTTCCTGGTGACCTGGATGGCGAAGCTAAGCGCGGAGCTAAGAGGGGAGTACGACTCGTTGGATCAGACGGTAATTCAGGCTTTTAGCCGCGATAAGTAGCGACCATACCCAAAACGTAAACGCGTTCATTTTGTGTTAACCTGTCGAATATCAATTTCGCCGGTTAAATGTATGCAGGAAAATCTTTCAGTAACAGGTTTCCAGGATCTGATGACAGACAATGCCGGGGCTGCCGTACAGGCGCTGCTGGGCAAACTGCTGGAAATCTATGATGTGAAAACGCTGGTGGCGCATCTGAATGGCGTTGGGGAGAACCACTGGAGCCCGGCTATTTTTAAACGCGTCGTGGCGAACGCAACGGCGTGGCATCGTCTGAGCGAGAGCGAATATACGCACCTCAGGACATTGTTGCCAACGCCTCCGGCACACCATCCGCATTATGCCTTTCGTTTTGTCGATCTCTTCGCCGGGATCGGCGGAATTCGCCGTGGCTTTGAAGCGATAGGCGGGCAGTGCGTGTTTACCAGCGAATGGAATAAACACGCGGTACGCACCTATAAAGCCAATTATTACTGCGATCCGCAACGGCATCATTTCAATGAAGATATTCGCGATATTACGCTGAGCCACCGCGACGGCGTGAGCGATAGCGAAGCGGCGGAGCATATTCGCCAGCACATACCGGAGCACGATGTTCTACTGGCCGGTTTTCCCTGCCAGCCATTCTCTCTGGCAGGCGTATCAAAGAAAAACGCGATGGGACGGGCGCATGGTTTCGCCTGTGATACGCAGGGGACGCTCTTTTTCGATGTCGTGCGGGTTATTGACGCCCGACGCCCGGCGATTTTTGTTGCTCGAAAACGTCAAAAACCTGAAAAGCCACGACCAGGGAAAAACGTTTCGCATCATTATGCAAACGCTTGACGAACTGGGGTATGACGTCGCCGATGCTGCGGATAACGGGCCGGACGATCCGAAAATTATTGATGGCCGCCATTTTTTACCCCAGCATCGGGAGAGGATTGTGCTGGTGGGATTCCGCCGCGATCTTAATCTGAAAACCGATTTTACGCTGCGGGATATTGCCACCCGCTATCCGCAGCAGCGCATCACGCTGGCGGAACTGCTTGAACCGGCGGTTGAAGCGAAATATGTGCTGACGCCGGTATTGTGGAAGTATTTGTACCGCTACGCGAAAAAGCATCAGGCCCGGGGTAACGGTTTCGGCTATGGGATGGTCTATCCTGCGAATCCCGGCAGCGTAACGCGCACATTGTCGGCGCGTTACTATAAAGATGGCGCGGAGATACTGATTGACCGTGGCTGGGATATGGCCGCAGGAGAGGCGAATTTCGACGATCCGGTGAATCAGCAGCACCGTCCACGCCGGTTAACGCCCAGAGAGTGCGCGCGGTTAATGGGATTCGAATCGCCGCAGGGATATCAGTTCCGCATTCCCGTTTCAGACACCCAGGCCTACCGTCAGTTTGGTAACTCCGTCGTGGTTCCGGCATTTGCCGCAGTAGCAAAACTGCTGGAGTCGAGAATTAAACAGGCCGTTACATTGCGCCAGAAAGAGAGCCAGCATGGCGGACGTACACGATAAGGCGACGCGCAGCAAGAATATGCGGGCGATAGCCACGCGCGATACGGCGATAGAAAAAACGCCTTGCCGGTCTGTTGCAGGAGCAGGGGATGGCGTTTCATGTGCAGGACGCCACGTTGCCCGGACGCCCGGATTTTGTCGTGGATGAGTATCGCTGCGTTATCTTCACGCACGGCTGTTTCTGGCATCATCACGACTGCCACCTGTTCAAAGTTCCCGCCACGCGTACCGAGTTCTGGCTGAACAAAATCGGTAAAAATGTGGAGCGCGATCGGCGAGACATGCTGAGGCTTCGCGAGCTTGGCTGGCGTGTGCTGATTGTCTGGGAGTGTGCTTTGCGTGGCCGGTTGAAACTCAGCGACGCCGCACTGGCGGAACGGCTTGAGGAGTGGATCTGCGGCGGTGGCCCCACCGCGCAGATCGACACGCAGGGTATTCATTTACTGGAGTGATTCTCCGATTCGCTCCACTGCGGTCGCGGGTCTGGCGGGAAACAAATATTTCCCCAGCGTCACCAGGACGACAGCGAAAACAATTACCCCTAATGCCAGCCCACTCGACGGAAGAAAGGTTTTCTCCCCCCCAGACTGTTCCCAGTAACACCGCCACTACCGGGTTGACGTAAAGCATAAACTGGGTCGCCAGCGCCGGGCTGACATTACGGATCAAATACATATAGGCGTTAATGGCGATAATGGAACCGAATAGCGCCAGATAACCTACCGCCATGAAGCCGGAGAGCGTCGGCATCGTCGTCAGCTTTCCCGGCGATAAAGGAAGCGAACATTAGCACAACACCGGGCAGCCAGCATTTCAATCGCTCCGGCCATCATGGCCTGTCGGCAACCGCGATGCGGGCGCCGAACACGGAGCCGAATGCCCAGCTCATCGAGCCAATCAGGATCAACAGCGCGCCCCCAGGGATTGCCGCTCAGATTTCCGCCGCTATTGAGCATGATGATTCCCCGCCAGGCCGATGGCGATGCCTGTCCACTCCAGTTTTCGCGTTTTAATGCCAAAGAAATGGCTGAAGCACAGCGTGAAGAGTGGGACCGTCGCGACCACCACGGCGGCGATGCCGGACGGTACATCCTGATGTTCCGCTACGGTAACCAGACCGTTCCCCACCGCCAGCAGCAGAATGCCAATCAGCGCGGCATTGAGCAATTGACGCAAAGGGGGCAGTTTATGCCCGCGAAGAAGTAAGAATGTTGTTAACAAAATCCCCGCAGACAGAAAACGGACGCCCGCCATCATCAGCGGCGGCCAACTCCCAACGCCAATACGAATAACGAAGTACGTGGAACCCCAAATGATATACAGCGCGAAGAGCGCGCTAAAAAGTGGTAGTAACTGCCTGAAACGCATAATCCCTCACGGCGGAAATAAAAAGGTGCAACATAGTAAACGTCAAAACTATCGCGCTGGCGAGCGTTATAATTGCACTCTTTTGTTAAATTTTGTTGACGATTGCTACCCGTTTCGGCATTACGTTTTTTACTTCATACTTACCTCTTCAAAAGAAAAATATTGAGGGATTTATTTTGGCAGGAAGTAGTTTGCTGACGTTGCTCGATGACATCGCCACGCTGTTGGATGATATCTCGATGATGGGAAAACTGGCCGCGAAAAAAACGGCAGGCGTATTGGGTGATGACCTGTCGCTAAACGCGCAGCAGGTGACGGGCGTGCGGGCGAACCGCGAACTGCCGGTCGTCTGGAGCGTGGCGAAAGGGTCGTTGATCAACAAGGTCATCCTGGTGCCTCTGGCGCTGCTGATCAGCGCTTTTATCCCGTGGGCGATTACACCGTTGTTGATGATTGGGGGCGCTTTTCTCTGTTTTGAAGGCGTAGAGAAAGTTTTACACACGCTTGAGGCCCGAAAGCACAAAGAGAGCCCGGAGGCGCGTCAGCAGCGTCTGGCCGCGATCGCCGCACAAGATCCTCTCACGTTTGAGAAGGAGAAAGTGAAAGGGGCTGTACGCACCGACTTTATCCTTTCTGCGGAGATCGTCGCGATTACGCTGGGAATTGTCGCGGATGCGCCGTTGCTCAATCAGGTTCTGGTGTTGTCCGGTATCGCGCTGGTGGTGACGATTGGCGTTTATTGGTCTGGTGGGACTCATCGTAAAACTGGACGACATGGGGTACTGGCTGGCGGAAAAACGCAGCGTACTGGCTCAGGCGGTGGGCAAAGGGCTACTGGTTACGGCGCCCCTGGCTTATGAAGGCGCTGTCCATTGTCGGCACACTCGCGATGTTCCTGGTGGGGGGCGGGATCGTGGTGCACGGCATCGCGCCATTACACCACGCGATCGACCATTTTGCTCAGCAGCAGAATGGTCTTATTGCGCTCACGCTTCCCATGTTGATTAATCTGGTGCTCGGTTTCATCATCGGCAGCGTGGTGGTAGGGCTGGTAAAAACTGTTGCCAACGTTCGCGGTGGTTCGCACTAATTTATGCCTCGCCGGATTATGCAAAAAAGGCCATCGTCGTCTAAGGTGAAAAAGTTTCACTGGATACAGGAGGCAGGTATGGTCTTTTTTGTCAGTGAGGAAGTTATCGCAAAAGAAGGTGGTCCACGCATGATCGTAACCGGTTATTCCAGCGGCATGGTGGAGTGCCGTTGGTATGACGGTTTTGGCGTCAAACGGGAAGCATTCCACGAGAATGAACTTATGCCCGGTGATGGCAGGCGGTTGCGGGAAGATGTCTGATAAAGGAACGCCCGGTTAATGCCGGGCGTTTTGTTACCCCAGAAAATTGCCGTTGAGTCGCGACACATAGTTCAGGAATAAAAGTAGGGAGCCGTCAGGTGCCGCATGAAACAACGCCAGGAAACTGGAGCTGGCTGAGAACGTTAGCACGACGCTTTGGGCCAGGCCATGTCGTAAATATCTGTTTTCTGGTTGTGATGATTTGTTCAACATTGCTGACCTGGCGTGAAGTGGTCGTGCTGGAGTCGGCATACCGGGCCAGTCAACGTAACCATCTGGAAAACGTTGCTAATGTGCTGGACAGACAGCTGCAATTCAGCGTGGATAAACTCTTGTTTCTGCGCAACGGTATGTACGAAGCGCTGGTCACGCCGCTCGATTTTGCCGACCTGCACGATGCGGTGGCGCAATTTGCGCAACTGCGCGGCAAAAGTTTCTGGCAACTGGAGCTAGACAGACGGCGAACGTTACCGCTTAACGGCATCTCTGACGCGTTTGTTAACCGTACAACGCTTCTCACGCGGGATAACGATGCGCTGGCAAACGAGTTAAGCGCCGCGCTGGAACTGGGGTATTTGTTACGGCTGGCGCATTCTTCTACCATGCTGGCGCAGCGGACAATGTATGTTTCGCGTTCAGGCTTTTATGTCTCAACTGAACCCACAACCAATGGCGGCGATATTATGTCCCGCTATTACCAGTATGTGATCCAACCCTGGTTCAGCGGGCAATCCCAACGACAAAATTCAGCGCGCGGCGTGCGCTGGTTTAGCTCGCCGGTGCCGGGCGGCGAAGTGCAACAAAAGGTCACCGTGAGCCTGTCGCTGGATAACGAAAGACACTGGTATGGCGTGCTGGCAATGGATATTCCCGTGTCATCCATGAAGCGTTTCCTGGAGGATGCGGTCGAAAAAGATTCCGAAGGGGAGTACCAGCTCTACGACTATCAGCTCAGGCTACTGGCGACCTCAACGCCGGAAAAGCGTCAGGTTAATACCTTTGATGACCTTGAACTGGCGTTGCTCGCGAATGACATCGAACATGATACGCATGGCGGTATCCGTATGGGCAGCCGCTATATCAGTTGGGAAAGGCTGGATCATTTCGATGGCGTGCTTTTGCGTGTTCATACCCTGAGAGAAGGCGTGCAGGGGGCTTTTGGCAGTATCAGTATTGCGCTTGGTCTCCTGTGGGCGCTTTTCACGATGATGTTGCTCATCTCATGGGTTGTTATCCGCAAGATGGTCAGCAATATGTTTGTGCTGCAAAGTTCCCTGCAATGGCAGGCCTGGCACGATCCTTTGACACGGCTGTATAACCGTGGCGCATTGTTTGAGAGGGCGCGCGTACTGATACAGCGCTGCCATGAGCAGCGACAGCCGTTTTCCGTTATTCAGATCGATTTGGATCACTTTAAGAGCGTCAATGACCGTTTCGGCCATCAGGCGGGAGACCGGGTGCTCTCCCATGCCGCCGGGCTTATTAGCGGCACAATACGTTCGCATGACCTTGCCGGGCGCGTAGGCGGCGAAGAGTTCTGTATTGTCTTACCGGGGACGACGCTGGTGCAGGCAGCACAGATCGCAGAGCGGATACGCCAGCGCGTGAACGACAAAGAAATCCTGATCGCAAAAGGCACGACTCTGCGCATTAGCGCATCGCTGGGCGTAAGCGGGGCGCAGGAGAACGGAGACTACGATTTTGAACAGTTGCAGTCGCTGGCGGATCGCCGGTTGTATCTGGCAAAACAGGCCGGTCGCAATCAGGTTTGTGTCCGTGACGACCATCCCGTGCCATCGCCTGATACACGCTGAACCATTAGCTGTATTAATCATTTCTGCGAGAAATATTTGCTTGTCATACAAAAAAATTGCAGATAAGGTAAAACGCACATCAGATTTTCTGGTGTAACGAATTTTCAAGTGCTTCTTGCATAAGCAAGTTTGATCCCGGCTCTGCGAGCCGGGATTTTTTTTCACCCCAGATCAGCGATTGATTTCCGTGACGCTAAAATCATGAATATCGAGTTCAAACGCATCCGCTAATTCATGCCATGTATGATAATCGCGGCCATCCACACTGACTTTCTCAGGATCATCAGCGCTGCGATGAATTTCGCTCTCGCTGATTTCATTGATCGCCGCGAGCAGGGCGTCAACATCAACGCTGACTTCGCGCTTGGCCGTTTCGCTGTACTCTTTCGCGGTTTTCATCTTCAGTACCTCATTTAACCGTGGCATCTGTAAGTATAGACCGTTGAGAAAACCAGCAATCACGCGCGGCAGACGCTGCCAGAAAAAGGAATTTGTTCTACACTGGCACAAAGCCACAGGAGGATAATTGATGAAGGTGAATGATCGGGTAACAGTCAAAACAGACGGCGGCCCTCGTCGGCCAGGCGTGGTATTGGCGGTTGAAGAGTTTAGTGAAGGTACGATGTACCTGGTTTCGCTGGAAGACTACCCGCTCGGTATCTGGTTCTTCAATGAGTCAGGCCATCAGGATGGGATCTTTGTGGAAAAAACAGAGTAATGTGATTTTCGTCGCTTTTACCCTGACTGGTGGAATATCCACCAGTCAGGGGGCCTCATCGCATGTTAACAAAAATTCCGTTTGTCACGTTATCCGTCAGTCGCACGACATGATAGATAACCTGTTTATTATGCGTTTTTATCTTCCGTTTAATATTCCCTTTGTGGGATGACACCGTCTTTGCCTTGATATTCATTTGATCTGAAATCTGTATTGTTCCCTGTCCATCCATCCACATTCGCAACATACTGGATTCAGTACGGCTTAAAGATAACGTAGGTAAATTTACTACTCCTACAATATCCGTCTCTTTTTTCAGAATATCGCCAAGAATATCATCCAGAGAATCGGGCTTAATTGATTTTGAACTAATCAATAAGTTTTTTCTTACTAATAAGTATTCATCAAAATGCACATTAGCAATTGCCATAAAAACAATAAATAACGTGTTGGGATGCTGATTAATGATCTGCTTTATTTGCTGACTGTTAGATGGATCATGGATGAAACAGTCCTCATTAATAAACACCACAGAAGGCTGCTGTGAGTCACAAGCGATGGCGAGTTCGTCAACGGTCTCAATGTCGTTGATTTCCCTTTTTTTCACCCCTCTGCTTACCAGATACCCGGTCAAACCTAGCCGGGTGTAACTGCATAAATCCATAATAATCGTTGACATGGCATACCCTCACTCAATGCGTAACGATAATTCCCCTTACCTGAATATCTCATCACAACCCAACGGAACAATAATAGTGACCTAAGATGACGCTTTCGCTGTTTTCAGGCGAACTTACTATCCCGTAAAGTTACGTATAATTTGCCAGGAATCTTCTCAAAGTAAAGTAAATGTTATGTTATGTGAGTAAGGTAAAAACAAATAAAGCGCAGCAGATATATCCTGTTAGATGTTTTTAGATTTTAAATTTAGGAAAATCCTTAGTAAGACAGGATAAAAATTATGGGTTATTGGTTGTCGGCATTTCGCTAACGATATCAGCAAGCAAATTGAAAATTTCACCGAATAAATGTTCACAGAAAGGGGCGATTAATGGCATGAGCGCGGCTATTAACAAAATGCCGACGGATAAGGTTAACGGGAAGCCAATAACAAATACGGATAACTGCGGAGCCATACGGTTTAATAGCCCGAGCGACAGGTTGAGGGTGAGCAGTAACGTAATGACCGGCAAGGCTAACATGAGTCCGTTGAGGAAGATCAGTCCACCTGCCCGGGCGAGCGCCAGAAACGCATTGCTGTTGACCGGGTCGCCGCCGATAGGCAGCGTATGGAAGGTGTCTACCAGCAGCGAGATTAGCCACAGATGGCCGTTAAACGTAAGAAACAGCAGCATGGCGAGCATGTCGAGGATTCTGGCGAGTACCGGCATATTGAGGCGGCTGCCCGGGTCAACAAACGTGGCGAAAGAGAGACCCATTTGCAGACCGATGAATTCCCCCGCCGTACGCACCGCAGCAAAGGCAAACTGCATGGTAAACCCTAGCGCAATGCCGATCATGATTTGCTGCATGGCGAGCCATAAGGCTTCGGCGGAAAAAACAGGCACATTATTCGCCGGGAGTGAAGGGGCGATAATGAGAGTGATCATAAACCCCAGCCCCAGCTTTACCCGTTTGGGAACCGTACGTTCACTGAGGATCGGCGCGGTAGAGATCAGCGCCAGTACACGTAACAGCGGCCAGAAGTAGAGGTTAAGCCAGTATAACCATTGATCGCTTGTGACCTGCAACATCGCGTCTTATCCGATGATATACGGCAAGTTACTGAACAGCGTACGCACGTAATCCAGCAGCAGGTTAAGCATCCAGGGGCCCGCCACAATAATCGCCGTAAATACCGCCACAATTTTCGGGATAAATGACAGCGTCATTTCGTTGATCTGGGTGGCGGCCTGTAAAATACTGATGATAAGGCCGGTAAACAGCGCAACCAGCAGCAGAGGCGCGGCAAGCGCAAGCGCGACCTTCATTGCCTCCGTGCCTATCATCATGACCGATTCGGGTGTCATTTTGCGCCTCTAACTGTAAAAACTTTGAGCAAGAGAGCCAACGAGCAACTGCCAGCCGTCGACCAGGACAAAAAGCATAAGCTTAAACGGCAGCGCAATGGTGGCCGGCGGCACCATCATCATCCCGAGCGCCATCAACACGCTGGCGATAACCAGATCGATAATCAGGAAAGGGATGAAAATCGTAAAACCGATCTGAAAAGCGGTTTTTAACTCGCTGGTGACGTAGGCCGGGAGCAAAATTCGCATCGGCACGGCTTCCGGCCCCTGTAGCGGGCCGCTGTTTGCCAGACGCGCGAACAGGCCCAGGTCAGCCTCACGGGTTTGCCGCAGCATAAACTCCCGTAGCGGCTGAGCGCCTTTTTCCAGCGCTTCCTGCATGGAAATCTTCTCTTCGCTGAAAGGCTGCCAGGCATCCACATAAATTTTGTCGATAACCGGCGACATAATAAAAAACGTCAAGAACAGCGCCAGCCCGAGAAGCACCTGGTTTGGCGGCGCAGAGGGCGTTCCCAGCGCGTTTCGCAGCAAGCCGAAGACGATAATGATGCGGGTAAAGCTGGTCATCATCAGCAAAATGGCGGGCAGGAACGTCAGTGACGTAATAAAGACCAGCGTCTGTACCGGCAGGGACCAGCTTTGCCCGCCGCCGGGTAGCGGTTGGCTGACCAGTCCGGGTAATTGTGCGAACGCGGCAGGGCTGATAAACCACAAAGCCATCAGCGTGAGGGATAACAAACGGCGCATCAGGATCTCCCGGAACGCTTCAACAAACTCTTCATCATGGCCTGGAAATCCGCAGGGGCGGCCGGTTTTTCTTCTGCAACGACAGGCGCAGGGGGGGAGGGTATGCAGCACATTGACTTGCGTGGCCGTGACGCCCAGTACCAGCCGAGCGTCTTCAACATCGACAATGACCACGCGCTCACGCGGGCCCAGCGAGGTGCTGGCTGACACTTTCAACCCTCGCGTACCGGCGCCTTTGGGCGCAAAACCCAGGCGTTTAATGACCCAGGCTGCGACCAGAATCAACACGATGATCCCAAACAGCGCGCCGCTCACCTGAACTAACGGCGAGCCTGATACGGCAGAGGGCTGTGAAACGGTAGCCTGGGTTTTCATGCTCAACGGCTCAGACGACGCATACGTTCAGACGGCGTGATGATATCCGTGATGCGCACGCCGTATTTATCGGCGACCACCACGACTTCACCCTGGGCAATCAGGTAGCCGTTAATCAGAATATCCAACGGCTCGCCTGCCAGTCCGTCCAGTGCGACCACCGAACCCTGCGTCAGGCGCAGCAGCTCTTTGATGGTCATGCGCGTGCGACCCAGCTCCACGGTCAGCTTGACCGGAATATCCATGATTAAATCGATATCCTGTAGGTTTCCACTGACGTCGCCGCCGCCCAACTGCTGGAAGACTGCATCGGCCGCGCTTTTGCTGGTCGTTGTTTTTTGCTCGTTTAACGCGTCAGCCCACAGATCGTCCAATGCGCCGGTATTCTCATCGGACGGATTATTCATGTCACTCATTTGGGCTGTTCCTCATTCAGCGAATTCAAAATCGGGTTGATCAAATGCTCTACGCGCAACGCATACTGACCGTTCACGGTGCCATACTGGCTGGTCAGTACAGGTACGCCGTCCACATGAGCAATAATGCGGTCGGGTTTTTCAATCGGCAGCACGTCGCCGGGTTTCAGCTTTAATATCTGGGAAAGGCGCAGCGGGATGTCCGCAAAGTTCGCCACCAGCTCCAGCTCTGAATGCTGAACCTGACGCACCAGATTGTCGCGCCAGTTCTGATCTTCATGACGCGAGTTTTCCAGCGGCGGGTTCACCAACAGCTCCCGCAGCGGCTCAATCATGCTGAAAGGCAGGCAGATGTTGAACTCGCCTGTCAGGTTGCCAATTTCGACGTGGAACGGCGTGTTCACCACAATGTCGTTCGGAGAGGTGGTGATATTGGTGAATTTCACCTGCATCTCAGAGCGAACGTACTCCACTTCCAGCGGGTTGATCGCTTTCCACGCGTCGCTGTAGCCTTCAAGCGCCAGCTTCAGCATGCGGTTGATAACGCGCTGTTCGGTATGCGTAAACTCACGACCTTCCACTTTGGTCGGAAAACGCCCGTCGCCGCCAAACAGGTTATCCACGGCGATAAACACCAGACTCGGTGAGAACACCACCAGACCCGTACCGCGCAGCGGCTTCAGATGGATCAGGTTCAGGTTGGTCGGTACGGGTAAATTACGCGCAAATTCGTGATATGGCTGAATGCGGATCGCGCCCACGGTAATATCCGGGCTGCGACGCAGCAGGTTAAACAGCCCCATACGGAATTGACGCGCGAAACGTTCGTTAATGATCTCCAGCGCCTGTAGGCGCTCGCGCACCACGCGACGCTGTGTATTGGGATCATAAGGACGAATATCATTGTCACCCACGCCGCCAGGGGTGGGTTCGTCTTTGGCCTCGCTGTCGCCGTTGAGCAGCGCATCGATTTCAGCCTGAGAAAGAATACTATCGCCCATGTCTTTACCGCAGAATGAAAGCTGTATAAAGAACGTCGGTGACTTCCTGTTTCGGTTGTCCAGCAACGAGCGGAGTAGAGAGCGTTTCTTTGATTGCCGCGATCAGCGTCTGCTTCCCGGCTTCCGTCGAAAGCGCAGTGGCATCCTGACGCGAAAACAGCAGCAACAGACGGCTGCGCACTTCTGGCAGATATTCGCTCAGACGCGCGCGCGTCACTTCGTCCTTCAGGCGCAGCGTAATCCCGATATACAGCACGCGATCGGCATCGCCCAGATTGACGGTAAACGTATCCAGCGCGAAAAATACGGGCGCTGGCGGCGGTGGCGGGGCCGCGCTAGCGCTGGCGGTCGGGTGCTCCTGCATCCGCCAGTAGCTATAGCCGGCGGTTGCGCAGGCGGCAAGAGTAATCAACACCAGCAAAGGGATCCAAATTGAGCGTTTGCTCTTTCTGTTAATCGCGGAGTCAGTCATCAGATACGGGCTTCCTGTTTCGGTACAGCTTATTGGCTGATTATCCCGTGTCCTGTCCACGGCAAAGCGTGGAAAAGACGCGGATAATCATGCTACCTCTGGCGTTAGGCGAAGATATCCACCGCGCCATCGCCGCGAGCGGCAGCCTGGAGCGAGCCCGGCGTCGTCAGTGCGATGTCATCTTCGGCGGCAAAAAGCCTCTTGTCCCTGCGCGCGGAAGCGTGCTGCTGCTGGGATGACGACTGCTGCTGTCCGGCGAAACTTTCACTGCTGATACTGCTTTGTCCCAGCTGGATGCCGTTTTCCGCCAGTTGGGTACGCAGTACGGGTAACGCGGCTTCCAGCGCGGCGCGAACGTGGCTATGCGCTGACACCATTTGCAGTTGCGCCTGGTTATCATCCATTTTGAGGGAGATTTGAATCTGCCCCAGTTCCTCCGGGTGCAGACGCAGTTCCGCGCTCTGCTGCCCCTGGCGGGTAAACAGCGTCACATGCTGGCTTAATGACTGCTGCCACTCATGGCTGCCCAGCGGCGCGCTGAGCACCGGGGCGGCTGCGACAGGCGCGGGTTGCGTCTGCGTCGTCATACCGCCAGGCGTGGTCATGGCGCCAATGGTCGTGACCGGAGAAGGCGTGCTTTCCATGTCGGCTTTAGCGGTAGCGGCGGCGACCAGCGGCGTTACCGGCTGGTTGCTTGCTGAGTTTGCGGTGACGTCAGGCGCGGCATCGACTTTCCCTTTTTTCAGCTCGCCGTCGTCAGCCCGGCAACCGCATCTTGCGTAGCGGCGCGCGTATCGCCACGCAGCGATGCCGGGGCGGAGAGCGCGCCTTCAGCCGACGCGGTTCGCGTGGTTGGCGTCAGCGCCGGCTGGCCCGGTAACATGGCGAAGAGCGCGCTCAGATTCGCGAGGTCTTCATCGCTCAGCGCCGGTGCGTTGTCGTCCTGCCGGGCAGTCTTACTTAACGCGTTCAGGGCGTTGCTTTTCAGCGAAGGCGTCAGCGTGGACAGCAACTGCTGTGCCTCGGTCAGGTCTGCTGTGGCGTCATCCGTCAGCAGATCCTGGCGCGCCAGAAGATCGGCCAGCGCTGTCGTCTGCGGCGTATCGCCATTTTTTTGCAGCAATCCTTTTTGCAGTTTGCCGCCTGCCGCCTGGAGATCGGCAAGCGAAAGCGGGGCATCTTTACCCTGCGCGTCGCCTGCGCCCAAAGCACCGGCTAACAGCGCCAGAAAATCCTGGGCTGAATCGGCTGTTTTACCGGCCTGAAGGCCTGTCGTTACGTCTGTGTCGGTCGTGATCAGTTGGGGCAAGGTGATCATTCGGTTTTCCTCATTGCAGCACGCTGGAGCAAATTCATCCATTTTTTTCTGATCCAGGCGGTTTTCAGCCAATAACGCTGCCGCACTTTGTCTGTCCTGTAAGGTCTGCCAGGCCTGAAGCCGTTGTTTCTTTTCACGCCAGCTGTTCAGCGCCACGTCCACTTTTTGTGTCCACTGCGTCAGCTGCTGGCGATGCTGCTCAATGGCCTTCTCCAGCGTCTGAATAAATTGCTGATAGTTAATCCAGCGGTTGCTGGCAATCCCCTGGGCCCATATCGGCATTGAGATTGTTGCGATACTCATGCTGATAATCGATCAGCATTTTCAGTTGTTCTTCCGCCTGCTGGAATCCGCGTCGCATTTCCCCTAATAAGAGAGCGGCATCATCCACTTCTTTCTCGGCCAGATCTTTTAATGTTGCCAGCGCACCATGTTGTGTCATGACCTATGCCCTCCCTGCTTCATCACACCGTCGGGAAAATCAGTTCCAGCGCCTGGGAGAGAATCTTCCCAGTCGGCTCGTTCGAAAATACCTTGTTGCAAAAACGCCTCCAGCTGCGGCCACAGCTCGATGGCTTTATCCAGCATGGGATCGCTGCCTTTGGCATACGCGCCGACGCTCACCAAATCGCGGTTACGCTGGAAACTGGACAGCAACTGTTTGAAATTCCGTACGCGTGCATAGTGTTGCTCGGTGATCAGCGACGTCATTGCACGGCTGATCGACGCTTCAATATCAATGGCCGGGTAGTGACCGGCTTCGGCCAGACGACGGGATAACACAATGTGTCCATCCAGGATCGCACGCGCCGAGTCGGCGATCGGGTCCTGCTGATCGTCGCCTTCGGTCAATACCGTGTAAAACGCGGTGATGGAGCCGCCGCCGTGAATGCCGTTCCCCGCACGTTCCACCAGCGCAGGTAATTTTGCGAAGACCGAAGGCGGATACCCCTTGGTCGCAGGCGGTTCGCCGATCGCCAGCGCAATCTCACGCTGCGCCATCGCATAGCGGGTCAGGGAGTCCATGATCAGCAGTACGTGCTGCCCGCGATCGCGGAAATCCTCGGCAATACGCGTGGCATAGGCCGCTCCCTGCATTCGCAGCAGTGGCGAGACATCCGCAGGCGCGGCAATCACCACCGAACGCGCGCGCCCGTCAGCGCCCAGAATGTTTTCGATAAAATCTTTAACTTCGCGGCCACGTTCGCCAATCAGCCCGACGACGATAACGTCCGCGCGGGTATAGCGCGCCATCATGCCGAGCAGAACGCTTTTACCCACGCCGGAACCGGCAAACAGCCCCATACGCTGTCCGCGTCCGACGGTGAGCAGCGCGTTGATGGGGCGGACGCCAGTATCCAGCACATGCTCAATGGGCGTTCGCTGCAAGGGGTTGAATGGCTGAGTGATTAACGCGCCGGTTTCCGTGGTGTCTGGCGCGGGAAGACCATCCAGCGGCTTGCCGCCGCCGTCCAGCACGCGCCCCAGCAGGGCAGGGCCGAGCGGCAGCTGTTTTCCGCTTTGCAGACCTTCCCCGGCAATATTTTTTGCGTAAACGCGTGCGCCGGGAAGAATGCCTTCGACCTCTTCCAGCGGCATTAAAAACAGCCGCTGGCCATTAAAGCCGACGACTTCGCTTTCCACTTCGCGTGTTTCCGTCCCGTCCTGCCGTTCAATGACGCAGGTCGCGCCGAGCGGCAGCTGCAAACCGGTGGCTTCCAGCACCAGACCGGTGGCGCGGGTCAGCCGCCCGTAGCGACGCACCGCCGGGAGCTGCGCCATTTTGGCTTCGAAGTTATCCAGCGTATTCAGCCAGCGGGTCAGGCGCGTAGTCATCAGACGACTCCGGGAGCCGCCAGGCGGCAGAGTTCTTGCCAACGCGTGGCGACGCTGGCGTCCAGATCGCCTTCATCGGCGGACACTTTACAGCCGCCATGATGCAGCGTGGGATCGCCGCGCAAACGCCAGCCGTGCAGGCTGAGCGTGGCTCCGAGCATCTCTTCGACGCGCTGTAAATCATCCGGGTGAACGCGCAATTGCGGTTTCCCGCTGAACAACGGTTCCTGTTGCAACAATTGCTGGATCTGTTTAATGAGCGCGGAGTTGTCCACCGCTGGCGTCTGGCCGATCACCTGGCGAGCGGCTTCCAGCGCCATTTGCATCAGGCGCGAGGCAATCACGCTGTCCAGCGCGTCCAGCGTATTCTGAAACTCGCTGACCAGTTGCTGCATTCGGGCATTCAGCGGCGCCTGTTGAGCGCGCGCCTGCGTCTGGCCTTGCTCCAGCCCTTGCGCTAATCCTTCCTGATAGCCCTGTTCGTGGCCTTTCTGGCGACCTTCGGCGAGGCCCGCGTTATACCCTTGCTCGTGCGCCTGCATTTTCAGCTGCGCCAGTTGCTGCTCAAGCTGCTGTTCGGCACTCAGCTCCGGTTCGTCATCGATGGCTATCGGTTCGTCGCGGTGCTCCATTGGCACAAACTCGGCCAGGGGAGGGACGAGATCGTCCGGTGTCCAGACCTGCCACGGCAATTCGTTAGACATAGGTATCCTCGCCGCTGCCGATTACCATTTCGCCGGTTTCCGCCAGACGACGCACAATAAGCAGAATGGCTTTCTGTTCGTTCTCCACCTGAGACAGACGTACCGGGCCACGGTTGGCGAGGTCGTCGCGCAGAATATCGGCAGCACGCTGCGACATGTTGCGCAGGAATTTCTCGCGTAGCGGCGGCTCGGCGCCTTTCAGGGCGATCAGCAACGACTCGGAATCCACTTCCTGCAACAGACGCTGGATGCTGCGATCGTCGACTTCCACCAGATTTTCGAACAGGAACATTTCGTCGATAATTTTCTGCGCCAGCTCGCCGTCGAATTCGCGTACGGCGCTGATAACCGCCTCTTCCTGCTGGGTTTTCATCAGGTTGATGATTTCTGCCGCGGTTCTCACGCCGCCCATTTTGCTGCGCTTGAGGTTCTGACCGTCGAGCAGACCATTCAACACTTCGGTCAGTTCCGCCAGTGCGGCTGGCTGTACGCCGCCGAAGGTCGCGATACGCAGCATGACATCGTGGCGCAGACGTTCGTCGAACAGCGCCAGAATATCGGCGGCCTGGCCGCGTTTGAGATGCACCAGGATGGTAGCGATAATCTGCGGGTGTTCGTCGCGGATAAGATCGGCGGCGCTTTGCGGCTCCATAAAGTTGAGCGTTTCAATACCGCTGGCGGTATCCCGCGTTTCGAGGATATCTTCCAGCAGACTGGCGGCACGCTCTTCACCCAGCGCTTTAACCAGCACGGAACGCAGGTATTCGTTGGCGTTGATGTTGAGTGCGGCAAACTGTTCGGCTTCTTGCTCAAATTCCGCCAGCACATCGGTCAGCTGTTTGTTGGAAATCTGGCGCACGTTCGCCATTGCTGAACTCAGGGTTTGCACTTCGCGCGTGGAGAGGTGCTTAAACACCTCTGCCGCACGGTCTTCGCCAATGGTCATCAGCAGGATGACGCTTTTATCGGTGCCGGTAAGTTTATTGCTCATGATCGTTATTCATCCACTGGCGAATGACCAGCGCCACGACGCGCGGATCGTTATCTGACATTTCGCGAATACGCTGGCTCATCACTTCTGCGCCCAGACGCTGGTTCGCCCGGCGCTGCTGGGTCTGTTCGTCTTTGCTGAGGCGAACTTCTACCGCTTCTTCGGTTTCCTGACGAACCTGCGCCTGTTCCTGCGCGACTTTCGTCTCTTCAGCGCGGCGAGCAAGCTGCGGTCGAACCGCTTTGCGCCACAGAATCCAGGCAACCAGCAGAACCAGGAGCCAGCGACCTGCGGAGATCAACTGCTCAATAAAGGCTTGCTGTTTCCAGAATGGCAGCTCGCCGCCCAGGTCGTCCGTTGCGGTAAACGGTGAGTTCACCACGTTAAGGGTATCGCCGCGTTTGTCGGAGAAGCCCATTGCTTCGCGGGTCAGATCTTCGATCTGCTTCATCTGTTCCGTGGTTAACGGCAGCGGTTTGCCGTCCGGCAGGGCGCGGTAGTTCACCACGACCGCCACGGAGAGTCGCTGCACATCGCCCACGTTCAGTTTGGTGTGGCGAATGGTGCGATCCACTTCATAGTTACTGGTTTCGTTGCGCTGCGTATTGCGCGGCACATTGCTGTTCGCATTGTTGGTCGTCTGCGTGTTCTGCGCGTTTTGCTGATTAGCAGGCGGTGTGCTGATCGGCGCAGCATTCGCCGGCGCAGGCTGATTCGACAGCGCACCCGGTACGCCGCCCGGATAGCCGGAGCCGATTTGCTCGCTTTCATTAAGCTGGCGTGAGCGCAGCACGGCCTGCGATGCGTCGCCGTTCGGACGGTATTGCTCTTCCGTTTGCTCTTTGTTGGCAAAATCCAGCTGCGCAGTAACCTGAGCATGGACGTTGCCGTTGCCGACGATTGGCGAAAGGATCGATTCGATACGGCGCTGAATGCGTCCTTCCACATCGCTGGCGTATTTCAACTGCGCGTCGTTCAGATCGCGGCTGCTGGTATTGGACTGAGTCAACAGATGACCGCCCTGATCGACCAGCGTGACGTTACCTGGCGGCAGACCCGCAACGGCGCTGGATACCAGATGCACCACCGCGCTGATTTGCCCTTCATCCAGCGCGCGGCCTGGTTCAAGATTGACCGTCACGGAAGCGGAAGGGGATTTCTGCTCGCGCACGAACAGAGAAGGTTTCGGCATCGCCAGGTGGACACGGGCGCGTTTTACCGGCCCCAGGGTTTCGATAGTGCGGGCCAGCTCGCCTTCCAGCGCGCGCTGGTAATTGACCTGCTCGCTGAACTGGCTGATGCCGAATTTTTCCTGGTCTAACAACTCGAAGCCGACAGCGCCGCCTTTTGGCAATCCCTGTTGCGCCAGGCGCAGGCGAAGCTCATGCACTTTATCGGCAGGCACTTCAATCGCACCGCTTCCTTCGGTGAAGCGGTAAGGGATGTTCATCTGGGTCAGCTGCGTGACAATGGCCCCGCCATCCTGATCGGAAAGGTTGCTGAACAGCGTGCGATAATCTGGCGCTTTCGCCCACAAAACCATAGCAACGATGATGGCAACGGCGGCTGATCCCGCCACAATCAGAGGAATTCTGGGATTCGCGCGCAGGCGATTAAGCCACTCGAGAGGTTTAGGTTGGGTTGCAGTCGATGCAGTCGCACTCATCTCGCACCTCGTGACTGATCGTGGACGGCGTTTTTTGCAAAGTGGAACAAGACTCACTCCCGGGTCAGCAAACTCGAAAAATTGACGGTCTCATTATTTGCGGTTTCGAATTTTTCTATGCGCCAAAAACCGAGGTTTTTTATCGCTATTTAGCGCCTTTATCTTATTGACAAACTGGTAATCTCTGCTGTGTAAAAAATCATCCAGGGGATTAGCATGTCAGCAATACAGGGGATTGAAGGGGTCATCAGCCAGCTACAGGCAACGGCGATGTCCGCACGGGCGCAAGACGCGCTGCCGCAACCAACCGTAAGTTTTGCCGGTCAACTGCATGCGGCACTGAATCGCATCAGTGATACGCAAACCACCGCGCGCGTACAGGCAGAAAAATTTACTCTGGGTGAACAGGCATTGCGCTTAATGATGTGATGACCGATATGCAAAAAGCGTCTGTCTCAATGCAGATGGGTATTCAGGTACGCAACAAACTGATGTCGGCGTACCAGGAAGTGATGTCGATGCAGGTTTAGCCAGACCTGCTGAATGCATCATACAGGCCGGATAAGGCGCTTGCGCCGTCATCCGGCAAATGATTACTTCTGAATCAGATAGCGAATCGTTGGGCCATCCTGCTGAATATCCAGCACCGTATAGCCGTGATTGCGCGCATCCAGTGGAATATTATTGATGGATTGCGGGCAGTCGCTCACCACTTCCAGAATTTCTCCCTTTTTTAACTGCGGCATCGCTTCCAGCGTGGCGACGGCCGGGTAAGGGCAGGGCTCGCCGACCATATCAAGACGGTAATCAGGAACGATATTTTTCATGCGGATTCCTTAGCAGGGGTTAACCCGGAGCGACGGAAGAAACGTTTTTCCCAACCGATTATCAGCATCAGCGCGGCAAACAGCAGCAGATAAGTGACCAGCAGGCCGCCCAGCGGGCCGAAGGTGTCGAGCAGATTCACTTTGTCCCAACGGGTTGCCAGCGCCGGGGCAAAATCATCCCAGTAATATGCCAGAATAGTGGAGCCGATAACGTTGCCGAGGCCCACCCACCAGTAGTGCACCTGACCTTCCACTGCGCGGTACATCCAGCCGGTTTCACACCCGCCCGCCAGCACGATGCCAAAACCAAACAGCAGACCGCCGATAACGGCGTTCGGGCCAGCCCACATAATCTTCGCTTCCACGCCTAACTGCACGTAGCTGAAAATTCCTATAGCGCTCACCGCCATCCCGAAGATGATGGCTTTCGCCATATGGGTGCGACCGGTGATCCACAGGTCACGGAAGGCCGAGGTGAAACAAATTTGCGCACGTTCAATCAGCAGACCAAAACCCACGCCGAACAGCATGGCCAGCCCCAGTTTTGGCTGGTTCATCCGCCGTCAGCAGCGCCCAGCCGATCATGCCGATAAAGACCAGCATCCCCAGACGGAAACGGCGGCGCGCCTGATCCGGCTTCTGCGTCAGCGGCGAGGCAGCGGAGACTTTCTGCATTTTGACCGGGATACGGAATATGGGCAGTAGCGTGAAGCGTGCGCCGAACCAGGAGCCGATGGCGGTTGCCAGCGCAAAGAACCAGGCATGAAGAGAAAACTGCGGAATACCGGTGAAGAAGGCTGCCAGATTGCAGCCCATCGCCATGCGCGCGCCAAAACCGGCAATCATCCCGCCGATAATCGCCTGTATAATGCGGATACGGCTGCGCGGCATACGTAATTTAACGTTGTTGGCCCACAGTGCCGCGGCAAAGCAGCCGCCGAACATGCCGAGGATCATCATCCCGTCGATGCGGGTAAGAGGGGAACCTTCCAGATGGATCAGCTTGTAGTAACCCCACTCTTCAGCATGAACGCCAAACAGCTGGAGGATTTGTCCACCCCAGCGGGTGAATTCGCCCGTAACAGCCCAGAACGTACCGGTGATACCGAAATAATAAGTGGAGAGAATACCTGCTGCGATGACCGCAGGAACAGGCGCCCAGAATTTAACTAACCAGGCTTGTTTGAATTGTTGCCATGACATGCTTTCTTAGCCTCTGAACTCAGAAGGAAAATAAAAGAAGAGCGGATAGTACACCGATCAGATTTTTTGCCTACTACTAATAAGAAGTAATATCGACTGGATCAATATTACTTGTTGGCCCTGAAAGGCTGGCGACATCAGGGCTTTAATGCCACAATCCTGTTTTCTTCGCATGCAGGATGAATGATGAAAAAAATAGCGATCGTTGGCGCATTTCTGGTCCTTACCGGGTGTGCAGAGGTACAGAATTATAACGATGTGGTGAAGACGCCAGCGCCAGCCGGTCTGGAAGGATACTGGCAGTCAAAAGGCCCTCAGCGCAAACTGGTGAGCCCTGAGGCGATAGCCAGTCTGGTGGTGACCAAAGAGGGGGATACCCTGGATTGCCGTCAGTGGCAGCGGGTGATTGCCTTGCCGGGTAAACTGACGCTGCTTTCCGGTGATTTAACCAACGTTACGGTGAAGCGCGAACTCTATGAGATTGAGCGCGAAGGGAACACGCTGGAATATGATGGTATGACGCTGCAACGCGTGGACCGACCCACGACCGAATGCGCCGACTATTTATCGAAACATCCGCTCGCGAGTCAGTTACCGTAAACATTTTCGGTAAACGCTGGCGGTAATCATGTTGATGCCGGGGGCGCTAACGCTTACCCGGCCGGTGTTCTCTCCTGTACTTACAGTGCATCTTCAATGACCCATACGCTGACGCAGCCACCGTTGCAGGTAAACGTGGCCTCACCCTGTTCATCGGTGGTTACGCGCTCTTCCCGATTGCCTAAAAAATCACGCCAGGTCTTGTTGGCGTAATTTTCACCTAGCGTAATGGTCTTCTCGCCGTCATCGCCGTTGGAAAGTACGACCACGCAGCCAGGATCGTCGTCTGTACCGCTACGGCTAAAGGCAACGCAGTTGGGGTGGTCGAAAAAGAGCGTCTGGATGCCGTGGGCAAAACGCTGGCGCGCGAGAATCAGTTGATCGAGCTGTTCGATAACGGGCATATCAATGGTGTAGGTTTCGCCGTCGCCACCCGTATCTTCGTAATGTGCGCCGTAGAGATCAGGGTAGAACACTGACGGTACGCCGTTCTCACGCAACAGGATCAACGCATAGGCCAGCGGCTTAAACCAGGCTTCAACGGGCGCTTCAAGCGCCTGTAACGGTTGGGTATCGTGATTTGCCACGAGCGTTACGGCATGGAAAGGATCGGCTTCCACCAGCGTGTCGGTGAAAATCTGGCTCATATCGTAATCACGCCCCTGACGAGAGGCTTCGTGGAAGTTCATCTGTAGCGGCGCGTCGAACAGCATGGTTTTTCCATCCACCTGATCGATATAGGCTTGTAGCTTGTCCACTTCATGAGACCAGTACTCCGCCACAATGAACAGCGGCTTTGGCGCAACCTCCTGGACGTGTTCTATCCACTCTTTATAAAACCAGGCCGGAATGTGTTTGACCGCATCCAGGCGGAAGCCGTCGCAATGGGTTTGCGCCATTACCCAACGCGCCCAGTATTTGATCTCCTCAGTGACCGCATGGTTGCGAAAGTCGATGTTTTCGCCCATCAGATAGTCGAAATTACCCATCTCATCATCGACCTGGTCGTTCCAGCCGTCGCCAGTGTAGTCGTTGACGATCTTAAAGATGCCGTCTTCGTCCGGGTTTTCGATGTGATCAATACCGCTGAAGCATTTGAAATCCCAGATAAACTGCGAATATTGACCGGCGCGGGCAGGGAAGGTGTAACGCGTCCAGCCTTCACATTCGATGATCTCGTCATCGATTTGCGTGCGATCATCTTCATTGACCCGCTGTACGCGAATGGCCTCTTTTTCATCCGCGCCCATTTTGTGGTTGACGACCACGTCGAGTAAAACCGCAATGTCATTTTGCTTTAGTGCCCCAATGGCGGCCAGCAGCTGCGCTTTGTCGCCATATTTCGTGGCGACAGATCCTTTCTGATCAAACTCACCCAGATCAAACAGGTCATACGAGTCATAACCTACGGAATACCCGCCGGACGCGCCTTTATAGGCGGGCGGTAACCAGACCATATTAATGCCGATATCATTGAGGCCGCCAGCGCGCTCAGCCAGTTCTGGCCAGAGCTTGCCGCCGTCAGGGTAATACCAGTGGAAGTACTGCAATAGCGTGGGGTTTTTCATCTTCCGTGCTCCAGAAGCCGTCAGGCCAACTTCTGGAGTATGGATGATTTTTCACAGGTGGATAAAAATTATTGATTCAGGTTACTGGGGAACAGAATATTTCCCGCCAGGTTCCCGTATGTCGTGGAGACGGACTGCTGTTTTCCAGTCTGGTCTATAAGCTGACGTAGCTCTTCCATACGATGCTGCAACAGCGTTTTTAACTCAGCCTCGTTACGGAGTACGGCATTCAGGATCTCTTTTGCCTGGTTTATCAGAAATGTATTGCCGGGAGAGATGGGGTTACGTGCAATACCTTCTACCAGTTGCACATAATTCATCTCCTGCTCAATCAGTTCATCCCATTTCCCTGAATGAGCGAGATCCAACATTGTGATACTAAGGGCATGCAGGGCATGCCAGTCGGTAAGTGACGGGATGAAGTTAGTCATCAAAGGGTATCCTGAACGGGTGAAACCGGTGAGCCAATCTGTTTCCAGGCATCAGCGATATTGGTTAGCAATCCCTCTACTTCAATGATAGCTTCGACGTCGTTATGTAAGTTGGCCAGTAACAAACGACGTATCATGTAATCGTAAAGTGATGCCAGATTGCGGGAAAGGTCTCCTTCAACGTCCATGTTGAGTCCCGCCTTGAGGCCGTTATCAATAATATTGATCGCTTTTGACAGCGCTTCACCTTTCGATAACAGTTCTCCCTGCTCCAGGAATAGTCGTGCCCTGACGAGAGCGCTTAGTGCTCCGTCAAAAAGCATAACAATCAGTTGGTGTGGGTCGGCACTCATTACCGCACTTTCCACCCCGACTTTTTGGTAGGAAAGAACACCACTTTTACTATACATATCAGTTCCTTAACTGCTGGATGAGCTAAACTGCTGTGTCAGGTAGTTTGCAGTATTGTTCATCTGACTGATCAACTTATCCAGTGAGGTGAATTGCGCTTTGTAGCGCGCCATGGTTGCTTCTATGGAGGCTTCCATCGCGTCATAGCGCTGTTCTAATGTCTTGAGCGTTTTGTTGATGCCATCCTGCGCGTTTTTAATAACCCCGGATTGATCGACGGAGGTATCCAGCATTTTGGTCAACATTATTGTTCATTTCTGTAGCAAAACCTGTCGTTTTGCCATCGCCGATAAAGTATTCCTGAAACCGCCTGTGGGTTATCAGTTAATGCTTTCGTTAGCTTAGTGCTGTCTATTTTCAGGTTACCTGTCGAACCGTCGGCGCCGGTCACCGGATCCTGAGTAATACCCAGTTGAGATATAATGGCGTAAGCGCCGCCTTGTACATCCGTCAGCAGACTGCGTAATTGCGATTGAATGGAACGCACGTTGGTGTCGCCCCATTAACGCACGTTAGTTGCTGACTGATCTTTGCCCTGCTCAACTTTGACGTACTTCGTCCACGCTGGCGATGGTTGACTGTAGCGCATTATAGGCTGTTACCCAGTCATTTATTGCTTTGCTGTTCTCTTCTGTTGCACGGGTTAATTCCAGCGTTTCGTCGGCGTGCTTTTATTCTTCAACGTCAACGTGACGCCTGGCAGCGCATCAGAAATGATATTACTATGAACGTTCAAGTTCGACGCCGTTCACTGTCAGTTTTGCGTTCTGCGATGCGGTCTGCTCGGTTAGCGCATTTGTTGAAGCATCGTGACCGATAACCTGCTGGAGCGTGTCGTCACCGGTTACCGTTACGGTCATGTCTGAGTCCGTACCCGTCGTTTTTGATGTCAGCATCAGACGATAGTCGCCGTCAGAAGCCTTCATTACCGTGGCGGAGACGTTACCATTGGCATTATTAATGGCTTTCGCAATACCGTTCAGGCTGGTGTCGGAATCCGACAATGTAATTTCTAAAGGATCTTTGGTTCCCGGCTGCGTAATCGTAATTGTGCGCGTACCGTTCGTCGTTGTTTCGCCCAGTTTTGTTGTGTTGCTGTCAATCTTGCCGGACATCAATACCTGTGCTTTGGCAACCTGACTCACGTTGACTGTGTAGCTTCCGGCAGTAGCTTCACTGGTTGTTGTGGCAGTGAATGCCGTGTTAGTGCTGCTAACGGTTGTCGAGTTCCAGGTTGTTGTTTTACCCAATGCCGCAGTGGCAGTCTGCAGATTGGTTAATGCGCTTTGTAACTTACCGTACGCGCTCAACTGGGCGTTATAGTTTGTCTGCTGAGTTGTAATTGATGTTAATTTTGTTTTTTCAGCAGCTTCCAATTGGTTGTAGAGCGTCGTCAGATCCAGATTAGAGCCAACCCCCAGGTTACTAATAGTAGGCATGTCTTTTTTCCTTAAAGTCTTGGGTGTACAGCTCTCTGTATCGGCAACTTTTGGTGAAAGTTTACATTGACCGTAAAAAAATAATCGGCAGAAAAGGGCGGGGTGAGAAGGGCATATAGAGGGATTGTTTTTGTTTTTATTTTTATACCAAACAATCGTGTTCTTGATTCTAAAAAATGTGAAAACCTGCATTTAATTACCTTTAAAAATAATTAGTTAAAAGTTTTTGTCGTTTATTTCTAAAGTACTGTGAAGTTGCGCCCGATACCCTTGTTGACGGTGAGAGACGCCGTGAGTGTTCGGCACCGAACTTAGAACCCATTTTTGAAGGAATTAAATTATGGCAGTTATCAATACTAACCTGATGTCACTGACCACTCAGAACAACCTGAACAAATCTCAGTCTGCTCTGGGCACGGCTATCGAGCGTCTGTCCTCTGGTCTGCGCATCAACAGCGCTAAAGACGATGCTGCTGGTCAGGCGATTTCTAACCGTTTCACTTCTAACATCAAAGGCCTGACTCAGGCTGCGCGTAACGCTAACGACGGTATCTCCATTGCTCAGACTGCTGAAGGTTCTCTGAACGAAATCAACAACAACCTGCAGCGTATCCGTGAGCTGGCTGTTCAGGCTCAGAACGGCACCAACTCTGGTTCTGACATCGACTCCATTCATGTCTGAAGTTAACCAGCGTCTGGACGAAATCAACCGTGTTGCCAGCCAGAGCCAGTTCAACGGCATTAAAATCCTGGCAGGTACTGACTCTGCTACAACTATCTCTATCCAGGTTGGCGCTAACGACACTCAGAAAATCGACATCACCATTAATGGCAACAGCGGTTGGAACAAATTTTGATTCAACCGGTACTGCTGGTGTTACTACGGGTCTGGCTTCTGGTGAAACGCGTAGCGTTACCACCAAAGGTTTCGACGTTCTGGCTACTGACGTGCTGTCCTCTATCGATACTGCACTGAAAGCTGGTTGATACTCAGCGTTCTGACCTGGGTGCGATTCAGAACCGTTTCGAATCCACCATCTCTAACCTGAACAACACCGTAACCAACCTGTCTGCTGCACAGTCTCGTATTCAGGATGCTGACTACGCAACTGAAGTTTCCAATATGAGCCGCGCGCAGATCCTGCAGCAGGCTGGTACTTCTGTACTGTCTCAGGCAAACCAGGTTCCGCAGACTGTTCTGTCCCTGCTGCGTTAATCGCACGGACCAGCCTCTTTATAAAACCAGTCTTCGGACTGGTTTTTTTATTCCCGCGCAGATACCACGAATAAAGCAAAAAATTAAGTCTCTTCTTACGCCATTAAAAATATCCCACTCCTGTACTGTAAATCTGGTCATTACTGTAAAGAGATTACCGGCGGGAGCATTAATTTTGGGATTGCCTACAGAGTCAGATAAGAGCTACAGCATTTGCTATTCCACCCCGGGCCATATCAGGGCTGTTAACCATTTGTATGGCGTTGACAACGCCTGTCCTTGATACCGCCAGAGTGCTTGAACTGGGCGCAGGGGAAGGTTATACACTGTATTCGCAGGCGCTGATGTATCCCAACTCGCGCTTTGTCGGCGTGGAGCTTGAGAGCGAAAAACTCTCTTTCTTCGCAACAGGCTCTACTGGGCAGTGCGCCGGATAACCTGGCACTTTTTTCACTTTCTCTTGATGACTTACTCTGCCAGGATATCGGTGAATATGATTATATTATTATTCATGGCAGCTTTAGTTGGTTGAGTAATGATATTCGCGACCAACTCCTTGCGTTTTGCCAACAGCATTTAAGCCCTCAGGGGTGTATTGCCATTGAATGGGAATGCCATCCTGGTGGCAAAAATAAACGAGATTATTCGCGACGCGGTACAAATTCATAGCAGTCTGGCGAATGATATCGAAACGCAAATCGCCAGTTCCCGGGCAATGTTAAGCTGGTTAAAGCTAAACGGCGTCACCGGGGAGGCTGCATTTTTAAAAAGTAGCGATACATTATCAGATTTGCTGATTAGCCATAGCCTTCTGCAAACACCAAACGAGTACCGTTACTTGCTTGAATTTGCGGGTGTGATCGAGACTTTTTGGCCTGGCTTATGTCGGCGACTTACTACCATGGACAGAGCTTGCGGCGCATTATGATGAAAAGATCCAACATCTACACAATGTGCTCAGTCCACTCAATAACAAAATTCTGATCCAACAGTATCTTGATTTCGCAGTGAATCGCGGCACGCGTTTTAGCCTGTTGACCCATAGCGACAATGCGCAAACGGTGTCTGTGTTGCCGGACCTGACGAAACTGAAAGATCTACGTTGGGCAGGAAGTTTTCGCCGTCAGTCTCTGCAAGGAAGGATTCTCAACACGTTAACCGCAAATAGCGAAACGCCTGTCTCTACGGATGATATCGCTACGCTGGCTCTCCTTGATGCTCTCGGCGACGGCTGGCCCTCAAGCCTCACTTTCGAACAGCTCGTTTATAACGTTCGTCAGCCCGACTTAGAGGATAAAGCATGGCGGGAGGATATCAGCCAGTCACTGTCGGCTCTTTTTTTGAAAGGGTTACCTGACTTACATTTCTCTCTGGATAAGAGCGTTTACGATACCTGCCAGGCGGCGCCGGCACAGTGGGTGGGCGGCGACAAGAGGTAAATATGCCATTAACCGCTGGCATGAAACTGTAGAACTGAATGACGAAGAGCTGTCGGCGATGTCTGCTCCGACGCTGGTGGTAACGGCGCAGAATGCGCAAATCTTGTTTAGTCTGGTTAAGAAGGGGATGGTGGCGGCTGCTCCCAAAGCCTGGCGGGCTTTTTTTGCAGCAGCTTATCGGCCATTTTCCGGCTGAAGAAACCTGGCCCCTTGTTTTTCTCGCTGATTCTTTATTCCGGTACGGAGGCCAACGGCGGCTTTTTACCTTCCGCCATAGCAACGCCGGGCAAGAAAAAGACATCCATGCCGGCTTTGGCCCCCGGTGGAAGAGGATTTCCATCGACAGCTAGAAAAGTTAATGCAGGAAGGCAGATTCCAGCAGGCGCGTGCGAGCATTGAGCGGTTGGTTGCACAGAGACCAGATAATGTCCATGTGCACTATCTTCTGGCAAATTTTTATTTGCGTACTTCCGATTATGACGCCGGGCTGAAAGCCAGTATGTCGTTTGCTCTCGTTGCAGTCGAGTAGCTGGCGTATTTTTTATGAGCTCTCCGCTATTTTTTATCGTAAAAACTGGCGTTGGCAAGCAGGGCGTCTGGCACGGGCGATCTTGCGCGCCGAACCTGGGTATGCTGCGGCATGGGATCTTCTCAGTTCTCTTTACCGTGAAATGATGGAATATACGCTGGCGGAAATGTGTTCGCGTAAAGCAATAGAGATAGAACCGCGTTCTGCAGGCATTATTGAGAATCTGGGAACGATCCTTGGTGATCAGTCAAAAATGAGCGAGGCGATCCCTTATTTACGCCGTGTGGTCGAGCTGGAGCCGGGTAATTTTAATGCCTTCACCAACTTACTGTTTGGACTGACGCACAGCACAGAGCTTACAGCGCAGGATCTGCTGGAAGAACATAAGCAGTTTGGCCTGGCCGCTGAACGTTGGGCGAGTAAACAGCCGTTTACTATCACTCATACGCGCGAAGAGAAATCTCGCTTACGTATCGGATTTGTTTCTGGAGATTTTGGCCGCCACCCGGTGACGAATTTTCTCGCGCCGGTCTGGTATTCGCTGGATCGCGATCGCTTTGAAATATACGGTTACCAGAACTCCCCACTACAGGATGAGGTAAACCGAGCGACTGATGGAGAGTGCCTGCGTATGGTCAAAAGTCACACATCTAAGCCACCTCGAATTTGCTGAGCAGGTTAAAAGGGATGGAATTGATATCCTTGTCGATCTCTCCGGCACACTGGTTATAACCGTTTGCCGGCTTTTGCGTTAAAACCAGCACCTGTCCAACTTTCCTGGATCGGTTATCCCGGAACCACGGGAATGGCGACGGTAGATTATTACCTTATTGATAGTCGTTTTGCGGAACCGGGCGTTCTGGATTCTGCCTTTGTTGAAAAATTAATTTATCTTCCAGCGGTTCAGCAGTTCCATCCGAATAAAGAGAGCCCTGATGTTGGCCCATTGCCTGCGCTGAAAAATGGCTTTATCACTTTTGCCAGCTTTAACCGCCCGAAAAAAATCAATGATGAGGTTGTTCGCGTCTGGAGCAAGATCTTGCACAGCATACCTGATGCGCGTTTGCTTATCGGCTATATGTCTGACAGCAATATGGTTAACCATTTCAGAATGTTGTTTAAAGAGCAGGGCATTAATGAGGAACGGTTGCTATTCAGGCAAAAGATGTCGCTGCATGAGTATCTGGCATTACATAACGACATTGATGTTTTGCTGGATACCTTTCCTTATACCGGGGGGACGACGACCTGGCATGCGATCTGGATGGGTGTTCCTACATTAACTATTGCCGGGGACACCATCGCTTTCCAGGCAGTGCAGTGCCGGGCTGAATTTTTGTGGGCTGCAGGATTTTGTGGCCGTTGACAAAGAACAGTACATCGCTAAGGCGGTTTTGTTGTCTGAACAAACCCATGCGTTGGCTGAGTTGCGCCAGTCGCTGCGCTCTCGCCTGAAAGAGAAGAGTGTATCTCAGGTGCGAGAAGCCATTTATTTCGAGCGGGCGCTGGAGATTATCTGGCAGCGTTATTGTCAGGGGTTGCCGCCTGCGCCAGTGGTGATTAATAGCGATACATAATGGGCGAACTGGTGTGAGTGAGGCATTTACGGCGAAGAGGTTATGTAGGGCTGGTGGGGGAAGAGAGTGAATAACACATTGACTGATGCTATAGGTGGATATTTCCCCCTCGAAACGGCGTTAATAAGCCAGACGTTGTATTCTGATGCACAGTGTTTCAGTTCTGCGCGTGCGGCCTTTTATGCTCTATTGAAAAAAGGGCAACCTTCAGCACTCTGGATGCCGCGCTGGATCTGCAATGCAATGCTATCGCCTGCCGAAACGTTAGGCATTTCCGTACGTTTTTATTCTCTGGACGCCGCGTTTGCTCCTACGGACGATCTTCAGCCAGAAAACGGTGACTGGGTGCTTGCGGTTAACTATTTTGGCCTCGTCCGATAACCTGGCTCAGTCGCTCATGGAACGGTTTAATCCACAGCAGATCGTCTGGGATCACTCTCAGGCCTTTTTCTCCGCGCCGCAACCCGGTCTGGCAACGATCTACTCACCCAGGAAATTTTTCGGCGTTCCCGATGGCGGGATGCTGGCTGGTGCAATACAGGTGGATATCCCTCCGACAGAGGAATCAGCTTCTCTTCAGCGGCACTGAGCATCTTCTTATTCGCCTGGCGCAGGGCGCAGAGGCTGGCTACACCGCCTACCGACAGGCAGAGCAAACGCTGGAGGAACTACCGGGGGAAGGCATGTCTATGCTGACTCATCGTTTATTAGCCGGGATCGATTATCAAGCCTGTGAGCAGCGACGCCTTGAAAATTACCAGTACCTGTATCAGCGTCTTGCCTGTATCAATGCGCTAAATTTACCTGCCAGGCCAGAATGCGGCCCGCTTTGCTACCCACCTACTGACTGAAAATGAAAATCTGCGCGAAGCGCTTCGTCAGCGCCGAATTTTTATTCCTGTTTACTGGCTTGATGCCTTGCAAAGAGTGAGTGTCGATTCGATTGAACACCGTTACATCAGACACATCCTACCGTTGCCTGTGGACCATCGTTATGGGCTGGATGAAATGCAATCTCTTGCAGATTTTGTGATTGCGTATCTCTCATATACCGGGGAAGGTTCTGATGAAAAAAATTAATGTCCTTATTTTCCCTTGCGGTGCAGAGAATGCGGGTGAGATTTATAGGCGCGCTGCGCTATTCCGTCCATATTGGTCTGCTGCTGGGGGCATCAAGCGTAAGCGATCACGGGGAGTTTCGTTTTCCCGATTATGCCGGTGATATGCCCAATATTCATGCTGACGACTTCGACGCGCAATTTCTGCGACTGGTGAAAGAGAAGCAGATTGATGTCGTTTTCGCTACGCATGATTCTGTCGCGTTAAAACTTGCACAACTTAATGAACCCCGGCAGCACTACTTTTTGGTTAATGGCGATCGTCAGGTAACGGAGACGCTACGTTATAAAAGCGCTACCTATGCCCTATTTGACGATTGCCACTGGGTCCCTCATCGATACTGCGATCTTGCAACAATTGACGACTGGCCGGCGATCGTAAAACCAGACTGTGGACAGGGGGGAAATGGTGTACAGCGAGTAAATAACCGCCTGTCTCTGGAACAGGCGATTGAATCCGTCGCGCAGGCGATCGTGGTGGAATATCTGCCGGGAGAGGAGATCACCGTCGACTGTTTCACTGACCGAAACCGCCGTTTGATTTGGGCTGGGCCTCGTACCCGTGAACGTGTTCGGGCGGGTATCAGCATGCGTTCACGAGAGGTCGTTCTTGACGATGAAATAACCGACATTGTCGAAACGATAAATGCGCGACTGGCGCTTCGTGGCCCTTGGTTTGTACAGCTAAAACGCGACAGAACAGGGAAATGGAAACTGCTGGAGGTGGCCTGCAGGATTGCTGGCGCAATGGTTTTTCAGCGTGCCAGAGGGGTGAATTTACCGCTTATGGCTATCCATGACTTTATGGGACGCGATGTTGTCGCTCTCCCGGAAATGAGTGTCGGTATCGTTGATCGGGCCATTGTGTCCCGAACGCGAAGTGAACTCAACTATCAGCGAATCTATGTCGATCTTGACGACACCCTCATTATCGATGGTTTTGCGGTACCTGCCGTCATGGCGTTTTTATACCAGAGTCGGGCGCAGGGAAAAGCCATTACGCTGATTACTCGCCATGCGCAAAAACCTGAAGAAACCCTTATGTGCGCAGGGGTTGCGTTGAACCTTTTCGATGAGGTCATCCATCTGACTTCTGGAGAGCGAAAGTCAGAATATATACAGCCAAACAGTTTGTTTATTGATAACTATTTTCCTGAGCGGATGGATGTCCGAACGCTGAAAGATGTGCTCGTTCTGGATGTTGATGCCGTTGAGTTTTATTTGCGCTAAGAGAGCCTGTTATGTTGACTGACGAGCAAATTGCCGATTTTTGCCATGCGTTTATCGAGAAAGCCTCACCTCGTTATATCTTTGGACTGACGAGTTATGGTATTGAAATGGCAAAGGTATTTAACGTTGAGGGCATCATTGATAATAAAACAACGCAAACTCAGATTGACGGGTTTCCGATTATCTCTCTAAGTCAGGTTCCTTCGGACGCGTTGATTGTTTCTTCGATTATGGATGGCCGCCCGGTATCGGCATGGCGAACGCTGTCGGCAGCGGGACATAAACAGATCGATTACTTCAGCTTTTATCGCTATTTCAGCCACCTGTTAAGCAAGCCGACCTGGTATCATCAACCCGAATTTGTGCGCGACTACGCCGAGAACCGTGAAGCCTATGAGCGTATCCGTGCGCTCCTTGCGGATGATATTTCAAAGCGCACTTTTGACGATATCATCAACTTCAGGCTTACCAACAAGCTACAGTTTCTTGCGCAGTATAATATTTGCCTGAACGATCAGTACTTCGATCTGCCCTTTATTGGCGAGTATGCCGAACATTTTATTGATTGCGGTAGTTTTGACGGCGCCACTTCCGTTGAGTTTATGCGTCGATTTCCCAGCTATAACACAGTATGTATCTTTGAACCAGAACCGCGCCAGGCGCAGAGTATTCAACAGGCGATGCAGGGCAGGGAAAATGTTTATGTTTATCCCTGTGGCGTCTCGCACAGCCAGCAGAAGCTGAGTTTTTCTTCCTCGGGGTCGACTTCGCATGCGAGCGAAGACGGGGGGATCGATGTTGAAATGGTAGCCCTTGACGATGTGTTAAAAGGGCGAGTGACGTTCATCAAAATGGATATCGAAGGTTTTGAGTCACAGGCTCTGGAGGGAGCAAAACGGATTATTCGTCAACAGCATCCACTGCTTGCCGTCTGTTGCTATCACAAACCTGATGATTTCAGAACATTGCCTGAGCAGGTGCTGGGTTATCGTGAGGACTACGACATCTACCTGCGTCACTATACGGAAGGGCTACTGGAAACCGTTTACTATTTTGTCCCCAGAAAAGGTGCACAATGAAAATCGGCATTATGCAGCCCTATCTATTCCCTTACCTGGGATATTTTCAACTGATTAATGCGGTCGATCAGTTTGTAATTTATGATGACGTAAATTATATCCGTCAGGGCTACATTAATCGTAATACTATTTTGATGGGGAACTCTCCTCAGCGCTTTACCGTTGCTGTGCCGGGCGCTTCATCTTTCAAAAAAATAAATACGTTAAGCTTTGACGTTAATGTTGCTAAGGTGCTGAAAACAGTTCATCAGGCGTATCATAAAAGGCCATATTTTGAACCAGTTTTTAGTATTGTTGAGAAGGTGTTGACCGCCGAGCAGCGCCAGATTCCCATGCTTTGCCAGTATGCGTTTAAAGAGATATTTTCCTGGCTTGGCATTGAAGTGTCACTTCACATGGCTAGTGATTTGAATTATTCACGTGATGAAACTGCAAGCGGGAAGGTGATGAACATTTGCCGAACTCTCGGTGGAGACCATTATATCAATAGTCCTGGTGGGCAGCATCTTTATCATTCTGATGAATTTGTCGCTCAGGGGATGAAACTGTCATTTATTAAAATGGATGATGTTCATTACCCTCAGGGTGGGGGTAAATTCCATGCCGGATTGTCAATTATTGATGTGCTAATGAACTGCTCCCCCTCTGAGGTGAAAGTGTTATTGGGGCAGTATCAGTTAATTTAATGCGGTGCGATGCGCTTTCGTTTATCGGTGCGGGCGGAGAAATTATGGATAAGAACATTTTTGTTACCAGTCCTTTATTGCCACCTCTTGATGAGTTTATTCCTTATCTGGAAGAAATATGGCAAAACAAACAATTAACCAATGCAGGTCCATTTCACCAGCAACTTGAAGAGGCGCTGGCGGAATATCTCGGCGTTGAACATTTGTGCCTGTTTGCAAACGGTACGCTGGCGTTGCTAACTGCGTTTCAGGCGTTACGCATCACAGGTGAAGTGATTACCACGCCGTATTCCTTTGTGGCAACGTCGCATTCGCTACTGTGGAATGGCTTAAAACCGGTTTTTGTCGATATTGACCCTGTCACCTGTAATATGGACCCACGGAAAATTGAAGAGGCAATCACGCCGCAAACTACCGCTATTTTGCCTGTCCATTGTTATGGCATCCCCTGTGACACAGCGCATATTCAGCAGATTGCTGATATTTATGGTCTGAAAGTGATTTACGATGCAGCACACGCTTTTGGTGTTAAGCGGGAAGGGACAACCATTTTGCGCGAAGGCGACTTATCTGTCTTGAGTTTCCATGCCACAAAAGTATTCAATACGATAGAAGGCGGAGCGATTATCTGCCATGATAAAAAAACGAAACAACGCATTGATTATTTGAAAAACTTTGGTTTTGCCGGGGAAACCACCGTTGTGGCGCCTGGCATAAATGGCAAAATGAATGAAGTTCAGTCAGCGTTTGGTTTATTGCAACTTCGCCATATCGATAAAGCATTAGCTGAGCGCGCGGCGCTGTTTGATAACTATAAAACACTCCTGGCTGATATTCCTGGTATCTCACTGCTGATCCCGCCGGATAATATTGCATGGAATCATGCTTATTGCCCAATTATGGTTTCGGATGCGTTTCCTGTTTCGCGAGATGGGGTTTATGATTTATTAAAGTCCCACAATATTATGCCCCGTCGTTATTTCTACCCATTAATTAGTAGCTTCCCAATGTATCGTGCGCTGGAGAGCGCCAGACAAGATAAACTTAAAATTGCGCAATTACGTGCAGATGAAGTCCTTTGTTTGCCTCTCTATCCTGGCCTTGAGAAAGAGGTACAGGTAGAAATTGCTTCATTGTTAAAAGGAGTGAGCGAAAATGTGAGTAGTGACTCATCAGCGTTGAAAACTGATGAGATTTTTGCCGAGCGCGTTGCCTGATTTTTAGATCCCCTGAGGGGAATTGGGGGTTATAAATAACGGTAACCCCCAAATAACCCCTCATTTCACCCACTATTCACCCGATTAAAACCCCTCCAGAATCGGATAATCATGCCGATAACTCAACTAACGCAGGGCTGTTTATCGTGAATTCACTGTATACCGCTGAAGGTGTAATGGATAAACACTCGCTGTGGCAGCGTTATGTACCGCTGGTGCGTCACGAAGCATTGCGCCTGCAGGTGCGTTTGCCGGCGAGCGTGGAACTGGACGATCTGCTACAAGCGGGCGGTATCGGGTTATTGAATGCAGTTGACCGATATGACGCTCTGCAAGGAACGGCATTTACCACTTACGCAGTGCAGCGTATTCGTGGAGCGATGCTGGATGAACTACGCAGCCGTGACTGGGTGCCGCGTAGCGTCCGGCGCAATGCTCGCGAAGTGGCGCAGGCGATGGGGCAACTGGAGCAGGAATTAGGGCGCAACGCGACGGAAACTGAGGTGGCGGAGCGGCTGGCTATTCCTGTGGAAGAGTATCGTCAGATGTTGCTTGATACCAATAACAGCCAACTCTTCTCTTATGACGAGTGGCGGGAAGAGCATGGCGATAGCATTGAGCTGGTGACGGAAGAACACCAGCAGGAAAACCCGTTACAACAGCTCCTTGAGAGCAATTTACGCCAGCGTGTGATGGATGCGATTGAATCGTTGCCAGAACGCGAACAGCTGGTGTTGACGCTGTATTACCAGGAAGAGCTCAATCTGAAGGAGATTGGCGCGGTGCTGGAAGTCGGCGAGTCACGGGTAAGCCAGTTGCACAGCCAGGCCATCAAGCGTCTACGCACCAAGCTGGGTAAGTTATAAAGGGCGATCGTCGTCGCCCCTTAATAGTGCCGCACAACGTATTGACTACCAGGAGTTCTCATGACGGTGCAGCAATCTAAAAGACGGCCACTAAGCCGCTACCTCAAAGACTTTAAACACAGCCAGACGCATTGCGCTCATTGCCATAAATTGCTCGACAGGATCACGTTGGTTCGCCGGGGGCAGATTGTCAATAAAATCGCGATTTCCCGCCTGGATACGCTGATGGACGACGCACAATGGCAGGAGGAGCAGAAGGAGTGGTCGGCGCTGTGCCGTTTCTGCGGCGATCTGCACTGCAAAGAGCAGAGTGACTTCTTTGACATCATCGGTTTTAAACAATTCTTGTTTGAGCAAACCGAAATGAGCCACGGCACCGTGCGTGAATATGTCGTGCGCCTGCGTCGCCTGGGCAACCATCTCACCGAACAGAACATTTCTCACGACCTGCTACAGGAAGGTTTTCTTGATGAAAACCTGGCCCCGTGGTTACCCGAAACCAGCACTAATAACTATCGGATCGCGCTGCGTAAGTACGAACAGTATAAAACGCATACGCATGCCGGACAGATGCAGAAATCATCCCGGATGGCTACTTCTGATATATATTAAAAATGAATAACATGTAGCGGAGTCGTGTTTGTGATTAGCAGCAAACCCTCTACACTACGGTCATTAATGACAACATTCGGGGTAACTATGAAATTAGCACTTCTGGGACGTCAGGCTCTGATGGGTGTGATGGCAGTTGCACTTGTCGCCGGGATGAGCGTGAAGAGTTATGCAGATGAAGGTCTGTTAAACAAAGTAAAAGAGCGCGGCACGCTGCTGGTAGGCCTGGAAGGGACTTACCCGCCGTTCAGTTTTCAGGGTGATGACGGCAAACTGACCGGGTTTGAAGTGGAGTTCGCAGAAGAACTGGCGAAACACCTCGGCGTAAAAGCCTCGCTGAAACCGACCAAATGGGACGGTATGCTGGCGTCGCTGGATTCCAAACGTATTGATGTGGTTATCAACCAGGTCACCATCTCCGACGAACGTAAGAAAAAATACGATTTCTCAACACCTTATACCATTTCTGGTATTCAGGCGCTGGTGAAAAAAGGCAATGAAGGCAGCATCAACACGGCGGCTGACCTGAAAGGTAAGAAGGTCGGCGTTGGTCTGGGAACAAACTACGAAGAGTGGTTGCGCCAGAACGTACAGGGTGTAGACATTCGCACCTATGATGACGATCCGACGAAATACCAGGATCTGCGCGTAGGCCGTATTGACGCTATTCTGGTGGATCGCCTGGCCGCATTGGATCTGGTGAAGAAAACCAAAGACACGCTGGCCGTTACCGGCGAAGCGTTCTCCCGTCAGGAAGCCGGTGTGGCGCTGCGTAAAGGCAATGAAGATCTGCTGAAAGCGGTAGATGGCGCCATTGCCGATATGCAGAAAGACGGCACGCTGAAAGCGCTGTCTGAGAAATGGTTTGGCGCAGATGTGACTAAATAATCGTCATAATTGCAAAAAAAGGCGCTTTAATACGGCGCCTTTTTTATTTCATCCGTTTGAACGTGCATAATAAAAAGAACATCACAACAATGAATACCGGAGGCTTTATGCCACTGCATAATTTAACGCGGTTCCCACGCCTGGAATTTATTGGCGCGCCAACGCCACTCGAATACCTGCCGCGTTTATCTGATTATCTGGGTCGCGACATTTTCATTAAACGCGATGACGTAACGCCGATGGCGATGGGCGGGAATAAACTGCGCAAGCTTGAATTTCTGGCTGCCGATGCGCTGCGTGAAGGCGCGGATACGCTGATTACGGCGGGCGCCATCCAGTCGAACCATGTTCGCCAGACGGCGGCGGTAGCGGCAAAACTGGGATTACACTGCGTTGCGTTACTGGAAAATCCTATCGGTACGACGGCGGAAAACTACCTGACCAACGGCAATCGTCTGCTGCTGGATCTTTTTAACACGCAAATTGAGATGTGCGACGCGCTGACCGATCCTGACGCCCAGTTACAGGAACTGGCGACCCGTATTGAGGCGCAGGGGTTCAGGCCGTATGTGATTCCGGTCGGCGGCTCCAGCCCATTAGGCGCAATAGGATACGTGGAAAGCGCGCTGGAAATCGCCCAGCAGTGCGAAGGTGCGGTACAGCTGTCCTCCGTGGTGGTGGCGTCGGGAAGCGCCGGTACGCACGCCGGGCTGGCGGTAGGTCTGGAACAACTGATGCCAGATGTTGAGTTGATCGGCGTGACCGTGTCGCGCAAGGTTATCGATCAGAAGCCCAAAGTGGTTACGCTGCAACAAGCGATTGCTAAAGAGCTGGAACTGACCGCCTCGGCGGACATCCTGCTGTGGGACGACTATTTCGCGCCGGGATACGGAACGCCGAATGAAGAGGGGATGGAGGCCGTGAAGCTGCTGGCGCGCCTGGAAGGCATTCTGCTTGACCCGGTCTATACGGGGAAAGCGATGGCGGGCCTGATCGATGGCATCAGCCAGAAGCGCTTCAAAGATGAAGGCCCGATTCTCTTTATTCATACCGGTGGGGCGCCAGCGCTGTTTGCCTACCATCCTCACGTGTAACTTCCGGGTAGAAAAACACTCATGCAAGAAAGTATCCAACTGGTGATTGACTCGCTGCCGTATCTGCTTAAAGGTGCGGTGTTTACGCTACAGCTGAGTATTGGCGGGATGTTTTTCGGCCTGCTGCTGGGCTTCATTCTCGCGCTGATGCGCATGTCGCCCCTGCTGCCTGTCCGCTGGCTGGCGCGTTTTTATATCTCCATTTTTCGCGGTACGCCGCTGATTGCCCAGCTTTTTATGATCTACTACGGCCTGCCGCAGTTTGGCATTGAGCTGGACCCGATCCCGGCGGCGATGATTGGCCTGTCGCTGAATACCGCAGCCTACACTTCGGAAACGCTGCGTGCAGCGATCTCTTCTATCGACAAAGGTCAGTGGGAAGCCGCGGCAAGTATCGGTATGACGCCGTGGCAAACGCTGCGTCGCGCGATTTTGCCGCAGGCCGCCCGCGTGGCGTTGCCGCCGCTGAGCAACAGTTTCATCAGCCTGGTGAAAGATACCTCCCTGGCCGCGACGATTCAGGTGCCGGAACTGTTCCGTCAGGCGCAACTGATTACCTCGCGTACGCTGGAAGTCTTCACCATGTATCTGGCGGCATCGCTGATCTACTGGGTGATGGCGACGGTACTTTCCGCGCTGCAAAACTATTTTGAAGAGCAGCTTAACCGCCAGGAGAGAGATCCAAAATGAGTGCGATTGAAGTTAAAAACCTGGTGAAAAAGTTCCACGGTCAGACGGTGTTGCACGGCATCGACCTGGAGGTGAAACCTGGTGAGGTGGTGGCGATTATCGGCCCCAGCGGTTCCGGTAAAACAACGCTGCTGCGCAGCATTAATTTGCTGGAGCAGCCTGAGGCGGGCACCATCAAAGTGGGCGACATTACCATTGATACCGCAAGCTCGTTAAGCAAGCAAAAAGGGCTAATTCGCCAGTTGCGTCAGCATGTGGGGTTCGTATTCCAGAACTTTAATCTGTTTCCGCACCGTACCGTGCTGGAGAACATCATTGAAGGGCCGGTGATTGTGAAAGGCGAGCCCAAAGCCGAAGCAACGGCATTAGCGCGGGAAACTGCTGGCGAAGGTAGGACTGGCCGGGAAAGAGACCAGCTATCCGCGTCGTCTGTCCGGTGGGCAGCAGCAGCGTGTGGCGATTGCCCGCGCGCTGGCGATGCGCCCGGAGGTGATTTTGTTTGATGAACCGACTTCCGCGCTCGACCCTGAGCTGGTGGGGGAGGTGCTCAGTACGATACGCCAGCTGGCGCAGGAAAAGCGCACGATGGTTATCGTGACGCATGAAATGAGCTTTGCGCGCGACGTGGCTGACCGGGTGATATTTATGGATCAGGGGCGCATTGTGGAGCAGGGCGCGGCCAAACCGTTATTTGCCAATCCTCAGCAACCACGCACGCGTCAGTTTCTTGAGAAGTTCCTGATGCAATAAGTGTTTTCGCGCACTCGCCTGAAATAATCCCGTTTTGGGCGAGTGTATTTAAATAAATATCAATAATACCCGCCTGATTATAGCCGTAATCCCTTTGTGTTCTCCCGCCGGATGAAACACACCTCAAGTAATTCGCCATCTGACCGATATTTTCTACATATAAACTTCATTTATGTGTTAGCTTGTTTTAAACATTATAATGATTATCAATCTCAGGGGTGTTACCGTTTAGTATGCAGGAAAATGATTTCTTCACCTGGCGACGGAGTATGCTGGTACGCTTTCAGGAAATGGCGACGGCAGAAGATGTCTACACTGAATTACAACATCAGACACAGCAGCTTGAATATGATTATTATGCGCTGTGCGTTCGCCATCCCGTCCCGTTTACGCGGCCAAAAATCTCCGTTCACACTACGTACCCGCAAGCGTGGGTGGCGCATTATCAGTCTGAAAACTATTTCTCTATTGATCCGGTATTAAAGCCGGAAAATTTCCGCCAGGGGCATCTGGCATGGAATGATGCCTTATTTAGCGAAGCGCAGTCGCTATGGGACGCGGCGCGCGCGCACGGTCTACGCCGGGGGGCAACGCAATGCCTGATGCTGCCGAATCGGGCGCTGGGCTTCCTCTCTGTCTCCCGGGCGAACGCCCGCCATGCGCCGTTTGCACATGATGAAATTGAACTCCGGTTGCAACTGCTGGTGCGTGAGAGCCTGTCGGCGCTGACGCGGCTGGAGGATGAAATGGTGATGACGCCAGAAATGCGCTTCAGTAAGCGAGAGAAAGAGATCCTGAAGTGGACGGCGGAAGGAAAGACGTCATCAGAGATCGCGATGATTCTGTCAATCTCAGAGAACACCGTTAACTTTCATCAGAAAAACATGCAGAAAAAGTTTAACGCGCCGAATAAAACGCAGATTGCCTGCTATGCGGCCGCGACGGGCCTGATCTGAAAAAAACGAATGTTCTGCGTGCCAGACGCAAAACCGGCTGAAAGTTTCACTCTCAGCCGGTTTCCTGTTACTGGCGGTAAGCTTGTTTAATTTGCTTAACAGTGCTGGAAAAATACCGCGGCCTGCGTTTCATCTTCAATCTGCGCGATCTGTTTTTCCATCTTAAGAATCACGCGCCCTGCGTCGGCTTGCCCCATTGCCTGTAGCATCAGGGTCAACATGGCTTTCAGGCAGGTGACTTCATTGGCCAGTTCTTGATTATTCTCGGCAGTGGAAAAATCAGGCGTACTCATTTATTTTCCTCGTTATGTTTTCAGTGAAAAAGTGCGATGGCAAATGTTAAGGCGGCGGAGTATACCATAAGCTGCGCCAAAAATAGCAGTGGTTGTTTTTTGATCGCAAATCAAACCAGCGCCATTAAAATAAACAACGCCTTGCGAGGCATATATTTTCCTCATTTTTTTGTTTACCTCGCGTATTTCGCGCCGTTAATTATTGTTACAAACTTGCTTGCCTATTTAGCATTTCGACGGAAGTGAGTGAATTTTTTGTCACTATTCTGAAACTATTATGCAGAAATAGAGGGTAAAAAAAGGCCGTTAGCTGTGGGAGTTTCCACGAAGCGTACAATCTAATTTCCAAAAACGAGAGCAAAATCGAATGCCCCACGTTTTTTACGTTTCAAAGTTGAGATAAAACCCGCTAATATAGGGTCGATTAACTATCAGTAGCGTTATCCCTATTCTGGAGATATTCCTTTGATCAACGTTCTTCTTGTTGATGACCACGAACTGGTGCGCGCAGGGATACGACGCATTCTGGAAGATATAAAGGGCATAAAGGTTGTCGGTGAAGCCTGTTGTGGCGAGGACGCCGTAAAGTGGTGCCGCGCGAACGCCGTCGACGTTGTGCTGATGGACATGAACATGCCCGGAATCGGCGGTCTTGAGGCGACGCGCAAAATTGCCCGCTCAAGCGCTGATATTAAAGTGATCATGCTGACGATCCATACGGAAAACCCGCTACCGGCGAAAGTCATGCAGGCCGGAGCCGCAGGGTATCTGAGTAAAGGCGCTGCGCCTCAGGAAGTGGTCAGCGCGATTCGTTCGGTTTTTTCCGGGCAGCGTTATATTGCTTCAGATATCGCTCAACAGATGGCGTTGAGCCAGATTGAGCCTGAGAAAACAGAAACGCCTTTTGCCAGTTTGTCTGAACGCGAGTTGCAGATTATGCTGATGATCACCAGAGGCCAGAAGGTTAATGAGATCTCGGAACAACTGAATCTCAGTCCTAAAACGGTGAACAGCTATCGCTACAGAATGTTCAGTAAACTAAACATTCATGGTGATGTTGAGTTGACTCACCTGGCAATTCGCCACGGCCTGTGTAATGCGGAGACGTTAACAAGCTAGTGAGTGTTCTGTTTGATGCGAAAGCATTTTTAAAAACCGTGACCAGCCAACCCGGCGTTTATCGTATGTATGATGCCGGTGGTACGGTTATTTATGTCGGTAAAGCGAAAGACCTGAAAAAACGGCTTTCCAGCTATTTCCGCAGCAACCTTGCTTCGCGAAAAACCGAAGCATTGGTTACGCAAATTCAGCAAATTGATGTCACGGTGACGCATACCGAGACCGAAGCGCTATTGCTCGAACACAACTACATCAAATTGTATCAACCGCGCTATAACGTGTTATTGCGCGATGATAAATCCTATCCTTTCATCTTTCTTAGCGGTGACACTCATCCACGCCTGGCAATGCATCGCGGGGCGAAACATGCCAAAGGTGAATACTTTGGCCCGTTCCCGAACGGGTATGCCGTGCGTGAAACCCTGGCCCTGCTGCAAAAAGTCTTTCCCATTCGTCAGTGCGAAAACAGCGTCTACCGCAACCGCTCGCGTCCTTGTCTGCAATATCAGATTGGCCGCTGCCTCGGGCCGTGCGTAGAAGGACTGGTGAGTGAAGATGAGTATGCGCAGCAGGTGGAGTACGTTCGGCTGTTTTTATCCGGGAAAGACGATCAGGTTCTGACCCAATTGATCGCCCGAATGGAAAAAGCCAGCCAGAATCTGGAATTTGAAGAGGCCGCGCGCATACGCGACCAAATTCAGGCTGTGCGCCGCGTTACTGAGAAACAGTTTGTCTCCAATACCGGCGACGATCTGGACGTTATCGGCGTGGCGTTCGATGCGGGTATGGCCTGCGTGCATGTGCTTTTTATCCGCCAGGGCAAGGTGTTGGGCAGCCGTAGCTATTTCCCGAAAGTGCCGAACGGGACGGAACTGGGCGAAGTGGTGGAAACGTTCGTCGGCCAGTTCTATCTGCAAGGCAGCCAGATGCGCACGCTGCCTGGAGAGATCCTGCTGGATTTCAACCTGAGCGATAAAACGCTGCTGGCGGACTCTTTGTCCGAACTGGCCGGGCGGCGTATTAATGTGCAGACCAAACCGCGCGGCGATCGCGCTCGTTACCTGAAGCTGGCGCGAACCAATGCCGCGACGGCGCTGATCAGCAAACTGTCGCAGCAATCGACGATCACGCAGCGTCTGACCGCGCTGGCAAGCGTGCTGAAGCTGCCTGCGGTGAAGCGGATGGAGTGTTTTGACATCAGCCACACGATGGGAGAACAGACGGTGGCCTCCTGCGTGGTTTTTGACGATAACGGGCCGCTGCGTGCGGAGTATCGTCGCTACAACATTACCGGAATTACGCCGGGCGATGATTATGCGGCGATGAATCAGGTTCTGCGCCGACGCTATGGCAAGGCGATTGAAGAAAGTAAGATTCCCGACGTTATTCTGATTGATGGCGGTAAAGGCCAGCTTGGTCAGGCGAAGGCCGTTTTTGCTGAACTGGATGTGCCGTGGGATAAAAATCATCCTTTATTGTTGGGCGTTGCTAAAGGCGCCGATCGTAAAGCCGGTCTGGAGACGTTGTTCTTTGAACCCGAAGGGGAGGGCTTTAGCCTGCCGCCGGACTCGCCTGCGCTGCACGTTATTCAGCATATCCGCGATGAATCGCACGATCACGCCATCAGCGGGCACCGCAAAAAACGGGCGAAGGTGAAAAACACCAGCACGCTGGAAACTATCGAAGGCGTCGGGCCAAAACGTCGACAAATGCTGTTGAAATATATGGGCGGTTTGCAAGGACTACGTAACGCGAGTGTTGAGGAAATTGCAAAAGTGCCGGGTATTTCGCAAGGTCTGGCAGAAAAGATCTTCTACTCGTTGAAACATTGAGGTCTCTGTAGCAACATAGGGGTAATTTCTCTGACAACAGATAGTTACCCGTCACTATGCAATTTAATATCCCTACGTTGCTCACGCTGTTTCGCGTCATTCTGATCCCATTCTTTGTATTGGTGTTTTATCTGCCATTTACATGGGCTCCCTTCGTTACCGCGCTAATCTTCTGTATCGCCGCCGTGACCGACTGGTTCGACGGTTTTCTGGCGCGTCGCTGGAACCAGAGTACGCGTTTTGGCGCGTTCCTTGATCCGGTGGCGGATAAGGTGCTGGTGGCGATCGCCATGGTGCTGGTGACGGAGCATTATCACAGCTGGTGGGTGACGCTGCCTGCCGCGACCATGATTGCGCGTGAAATTATTATTTCCGCGCTGCGTGAATGGATGGCCGAGCTGGGCAAACGCAGCAGCGTGGCAGTCTCCTGGATCGGCAAAGTGAAAACCACCTCGCAAATGGCGGCGCTGGCGTGGCTGCTGTGGCGTCCAAACATTTGGGTGGAATATGCCGGGATCGCGCTTTTCTTCGTTGCTGCCGTGCTGACGCTGTGGTCTATGTTCCAGTATTTGAGCGCTGCACGCGGGGATTTGCTTGATCAGTGATCGTTTCGCCGCAAATTTCAGCAAACGATCGTGGGTGGCGAAAAATATCGTTGACTCGTTGCGTCAGGTAAGTAGAATGCAACGCATCGAACGGCGGCGCAGGTTGCCAGACGATAACAAAATCAAGTGATTAACAAAGTTACTTGATGATGCGGGAATAGCTCAGTTGGTAGAGCACGACCTTGCCAAGGTCGGGGTCGCGAGTTCGAGTCTCGTTTCCCGCTCCAGTTTAAAGACATCGGCAATAGCGGGTGTCTGGCTGAAAAGCCTGAAGAATATGGCGCGTTAGCAAAGCGGTTATGTAGCGGATTGCAAATCCGTCTAGTCCGGTTCGACTCCGGAACGCGCCTCCACTTTCTTCCCGAGCCCGGATGGTGGAATCGGTAGACACAAGGGATTTAAAATCCCTCGGCGTTCGCGCTGTGTGGGTTCAAGTCCCACTCCGGGTACCATGGGAAAGCAAAGAATAATCAAAGCAATAAGCAGTGTCGTGAAACCACCTACGGGTGGTTTTTTTGTGCCTGGAATTCACGCCCTGTGCATATCCTGTGCTCACGGGGTGCAATGAAGTGCAATCTCCAGCCTGGCAATGCCGAATCGAACGTGTCGCTTCCAGCATAGAGAATCAGGCCGCTTTGCCTGTTTTCCGGTACGCTTCCGGGAAGGGGGGCCTGCTGAGCAAGCTGTAATGCTCTAGCCACCCTGAGTACAAAGTTGCTTAATTCGTGCAATCACCTCATCTCTGTACTTCTGGTGTCCGCGCATAGCCCGTGGATGGGCAATTCTGAAACAGATTGCATTACCTGTTTTGAACTCCCATAGCTTCCCCGGAATGACTGAAGAAGTCTCATAGCCGCCCAGCTCAGTAAGCACCTGTTTTATGATGTAGTCTGTTCTCCGGGCTCCAGATGCAAAGATGATGAAATCAGGCTCAAGGTGTTTAATTTGTACCGCCAGCAGCTTCAGCGAGGCTAATATGACTTCCTGCAATTCATTTTGAGGGCGATTGAGAGGGGTCAGTCCGTCGTAATCCCACGCCAGTAGATTGGCATACACGATTGCCTGGGGAAGAATATTAAGCTCCCGGGCCAGCCTGAAATGATATTGCGTGAAGCGGCTACGTGATTTGAGGTTGGCGGTGCCATCATTTTGTACCGGAAGATGTTTCCTGTAACGATCTACAGCTTCTTCAACCACTTGCCCGATGGTGACGTCAGGTATAAGTCCCAACACCCGTGATATCGTATTCTTACCATTCAGCGTATTCCAGCCTGCGGTTTCACGTCCAACCAGCATGATTTTTATCGGTGAATGCCAGTATTCTTCAAACGGCACGGGTAAAAAGACGCCTGAGTATTTATCTTCATTCAGGTTAAATGACTGGGCGTCAACTTCCTGTAATATCCGTTTGTACGCGTCTAATAGCCTTTCCATTCTTCAATCTTGCCCCGTAATAAAAACACCTTCAGATATATATTATTTTTCATGATATCAATCAGATACATGAGGATAAATATGCAAAAATCCTTCCGATTCACCAATTCATCCATCAAAGCCCTTCCGGCAAACACAGATACCCGATCTACCAGAGCTTGAGGTATCTGATACCGAGGTCATTGGCCTCAAATGCCTCTCAGGTCGAACGGGTAACAAACGTTTCCTCCTGCGCTACACATTCCACGGTACCAAAAAAAGTATCAGTATTGGCAGATTCCCTGAAATTGATGTGGGGACAGCTCGCCAGATAGCTCGCCGTCATAAGGAGGCGATTGCACTGGGAAATGACCCCAAGGCAGAGCGCGATAATTATCGTGCGATGCCAACGCTTAGTGAGTTTTTTCACCAGACCTATGTTCCGTTCATCAAGCGCCATAAAAAGTCCTGGGAAAAGGATGTTCAGCGTTTCACGCCAATACATTGAACCTCGTCTGGGGAAGATACGTTACTGTGACCTTCGGGCCCGGGAAATCCAGCAGGTGCTTTTCGACATGCTTGAGGGTCGTATTCACGGCCAGCAGTATGCACCGTCTACCTGTAACAGGGCACTGGCTATTCTGAAAACTATGGGGCGTTATGCGCTACGACAGGATGTCCTGGAGAAGAATGAAGCCGATAAGATCCCTTTGCTGAAGGAGAATAATCAGCGGACGCGCTTTTTTGACGCCGATGAGATCAGAAGGATCCTCGACGCTGCGGCACGATACCCCAATAAGGCAGCCGGGGGACTGATAGCCATGCTGCTGTTAACCGGTACACGCCAAATCAGAAATGCTGAATGTCATGCACAAACATATTGATCGGGATAACAGGTCGTTATTCATTCCTTATACTAAGAATGGTCGCAGCAGAACTGTGTATCTCAGTGATGTTGCATTATCCATTATTGATTCGATCCCACGGGCTGGCAGCAACCCCTATCTGTTTGCCGTGAAAGATAATGGAAAACCGATATCAGAACCACGGTGGGCCTATGAAAAAATACTGGCAGAGTGCGGGATAGATAAAAGTGAAGTCTGTTTCCACACTACGCGCCATTCCGTCGCATCATTACTTGTCTCCAGCGGACAGTACAGTCTGTATGACGTTAAAGCCCAGCTTGCGCATGCCAGTATTCAGAGTACGGAGCGCTACGCAAAACTGACACCAGAGCGAATGCGTCAGACCGGGCAGGGCGTAACTGACCTTCTTTTGAACACCGTTACTGCCGGTAACAATGATGATTTTAGCACCCCTTAAACGTGGAGAATGAGTATGCCGTTAAAATGTCCTAAGTGTGGTAGCCGAAACACAGTGACAGAAACTGCCGGAAAGATAGCAGAGGTGACTCGCGATGACCGGTTCCTGACATCGACATCCGGATATATTAGCCCGGACCAATTACCAGAATTGCTTAAAGAAATCATCAGGGCGATACAACGTCTCTTTAGATTCCTTGAACAGCGTGAAAGGAATAATGCTCCATTGCTGATCTGCAAGGATTGTGGATATTATGAAAGAATATAGATGACCACTGAAGGCAATTCCAGATTCTTTACCCTGTCTATGTAACCCCGATACTTAAAACGTATCGGGTTTTTTGTTTATGAGGATTATTCAATGAAATTTGTCTCGAACTGGCAAGACCTGCCGTCGCTCCTTCTTCCCGATTCAGTTATGTCTGTTTTGAGAAAAGAACTGATACTCCCATTTGATGATGAACTTTCCGCAATGAATTTTTGGGGAGAGGTGGGTGTAACATTAATGTACATTGAACCCGGAGATGTTCTCGAAGATATTAAACGACACGTGCTGGATGTAATTCATCATTTAATTGCAAACCCTGAGTTCGTGGTCAGTCTGACAGATGAATATTACTTGATGCTATCAATTACAGAAGATAACGGAAATGGTATTTATCTGTTGTTTCATCCCAGTTGTTCTCTGGGCGGGATTGATGCATTAATGCTTATGGCGGAATCCCGTCTGTAAATCAGATTAAAATCAGGAGATGAAAATGAGAAAATCAAAGTCAGGAAAAAATAATAATGAACACGAGAAGCTGGAGTTAAATAATGATTTAAGTGATATTGAAAAAGGTATCACTGAAGATGGCCAAATATTACCTGAAGAGAGTTATAAGCTGCTCATTGAATCAGGACAGGCGGAAAAAATTAGTCCTAAAGCCAGTGGTATGCTGACATGGCAACTGGCAATGTCTGAAACGGATAATGAAATTTATCTGCGTCTTCTGGCAAATGGCAGCGGAGGATTGTTCTCTAAGGACTGGATTTCACTTTCTAAAATTGAAAGTGTGCTCGAAGTACAACCAACGACGGCTTCACATCTGGTGTATTCAGACCGCTGTTTAAAGGGGCTAGTGCCAATAATGCCGGTTTCCTGGCCGCTGTTTTACGGTCACCGGATATATGTCTGCTGGAGGCGCATCCGGAGAAATTATTTACGCATGTTTTATATGCTGACTGGCGGGTAAGACTGAAAACACTCAGCAAAATTGGTGATCGAGAATAGATCTCGGAGGATTAATTCTTTATCCGTACATTCATACAACCAGAAACAACTACTCACCACTGTACATCTTCTTCAGGAATATTCATTATGCAAACACAGTATGTCTTAAAACAGGCAGGATTAACTCTGCCTGTTACCAAATTATTTAAGCAGCACATCGCTACGCTTCTGGCAGAACAATCTCAGCAAACATCGGTAAGGGCAGTGGTCATTAATTTTCGTGACCCGGACTACAGTGCAGAACCCGGCGGATTTCATCCGGTTGAAATGCGCTTCATCCGTCAGCATAACGAATGGTATTTCGATTATGTCACAGACTTTAGTTACATGGGACGAGTCTACCCGGAACTGGAAAAGGAAATAGATTTTTGCTGGTCGGGTCATTACGTCTTCCATTATCTGTTTGGAGATATTTCATTGGTATCTGAGAAGAATGAACTCTGGTCCCTGTGGGAGAGTAATTTTATGGAATATCTCTCTATGGGGATTTACCGGGTAACGGTAACTGTGGAAAGTTGTTGACCCGTTATGAACCGTAAGGAAGCGGGCGGCTTTGTAAACTTCTGCATGTGGCGTGCATCATAGCATGGGGATGATGTCTCTTTTTCCTGGCTGTTCGCATAAACATGTGCAGACACGGGGGATCTCAGATCCCTCGTGGTTTTTGCCCCCTATGGAGCATTCTCCAGTAGCAGGGTGATAACGGTTAATCCATTACCCCAACGACAGTATTACACCGGTAATAAATGTTCATGAATACAGTCAGTTATGTGGGTTTTGAGGTGGGCTATGTCATCGTTGACGATAACTGAAGGTTTTACAGATGTATAAAACTCGCGGTGAAAGGATCGCAGAAAGGCTGTGCTGGATATTACTTCAACTGTATACCGGTAATACGGTATCGGTTAATGATATATGTCAGCGTTTCGCGGTCAGTCGCCGAACCGGACAGCGTGATTTGTTGAGAGTTGAAACTGTAACGGAAACTATTTCACCTGGAAGGGTAAGGCTGGCAAGTTTGATAAGGGAACGAGTTAGACGAAATTTTTAATCGAATCCATATCAATACTATAAAATATGAAAATTAACGGGAGTAAATATATACTCCCGTTATAATGCAACCTTTTTTTTAACTACTCAAATGATATTAATTTAGGTACGACAGTGTTTTTATGATGTGTTGAATTTGCAAGATTAATAATATCATGAAATGATTTCATGTCGTCGTCAGTGATTTCTACGGCTGGATCAGCTAAATCGGCACAGGTAACATTTAACCAGTGTGTTAATGAATCAATCCTGTTTGAAGTAATATATTCAGTGTGACCAACATCCCACTTCCAGTTGATTATCCGAGCAGGTCTGAATCTCACCTCCCGAACCCCAATTGGTGTTACTGACTCAACGAGAGGGTATATCGTGTTAAGTACTTTATCATGTTCACTGTAGATATTTAAATGCCCCATTTTTGAACCGTAAGCCATTTTCATTATGTTCTCTGTATAACTTGTTATTGGGGTGGCTCCGGCCATAGAGATTGTTAAGAGAATATTATCATTCTTAATATAGGGTAATGTATTGTTTATTAATCGAGTCCCTAAAGAATGACCCATTATGATCACATTACGCTTTTCTTCAACGTATATCTCGTTTATTGCGCGTGCTAATTTTTCTCTGTTATTAACTGCTGCTTTCGTTGCATTATACCAGGCCTGACGCGCTTTAAATGGGATGGAGATTGATGACAATAAAGGAGATGTTCTCAGGGGGAAGAGAGTATATAATCCCCACTTGTTCGCTATGTCAGAACTTAATATGGATAGTAGATTTGCCGATTCCCATTTATAGTATCTGACATCAAGGCCACACCTGGCTTTAATTCGGTTAAACCATGACATATCATTTTCTGTCAGAAACCCTGATACAACAAGAAGAACCGGGCATTTTTTCATGGTAACTCCATTTTTTTAGCTTACATAAATAACACTCAATGAAAATTATATTATCCGTGTCATTACGGGACGTTACTTGGCTGGGTGTAACGTTTCAGTGCGGATTGTATATCTTCAGCAAGTTGTTGACGTATTGAGGCTGGTTGTATTACTTCGACATCCGGTATCCAGTATTTCATTAAAGGCATTATCTGATCTGTGTGTGTTACACGTGATATCACCAGTAAATCGCCAGACCGGGAAGTGTGAATTATTTCCTGTCCTGGCAATAGATGACGGTGGGTAAACCACGGAGCAACATGTGCGGAAACTGAAATGAGAACTTCGATAAGGTCTTCGCTATACCAGATACCATCTGTCTTTTCTATTTTTTCATTAATTTCGGGGATTATCCTGAAAGCGATATTACTCATGCAAACGTCTTTGACAGATGAGATAACAAAGCTTTTTAATGTACTGTCATGGGCGGCAGCGAGATACCACAATCCGTTGTCATTAACCAGCCTGTATGGCTCAACAGCCCGAAACTCTTTATCGTGGTAAATAAAATTTATTTTCTTCTGTGACAGGATTGCGTCGGATAATACATTCAGAATTGACATGAATGATCCGCAGTTTTCGTATGGGCGTTGTTTTATCAGAAACGGATTGTTTTTCGTGTTGCCTAACAAAATACTCAGTAGTCTGTCATCCCAGCGAGGGAACAGCCCTTCAATACCCAAGATGTGCGTAAAATGACGTAAATCAGCATTGCTGCGTTGACCGAGAACACCGTCTGACAGGCGATAGCGACCATTTTGTCGAATCAGACTAAGGTAGGACAGACGCTGAGTAAGATCACGACGGATAGTTTTTTCGCAAACGTTAAATTCCTCAGATAGCTCCCGGACGGCTAGTGACTCACCATTGTTCAGGCGAGTTAAAATCAATCCAAGTCGATATCCAAGTTTATCGTGCTTACCCATTTTTTTATCCGGTTAATGCCAGCGAAGGGTATATTTTCAGCAAAGCAACGGACAGGATGAGTCCACTTTCACCGCTGTGAAGAAAAAAATTAAATCATTAATTATCAATATATTAAAGCATGACTGACCTTATTGAATAGTATGTGGACTCATACTGTCCATGTGTATTTTTACGTTCAGGGTGATGATTATCATCCTGACCTCTACATGACCTTTTTTTGCTGCATATTTGACCATGCACTTTTGCCATCAAGTCGGAGAGGCAAGGGGACGCGTAAATTATAATGGTTATTATTATTTTCATAATGTAGGAGAACATCCTTTTAGTTAAAATAACATAAAGGTGAATCTATGTATTTACATATCAGAAAGTATCAACTCGTAAATGGGAGATGGCGTGATATTATTGATTTGACAGATTATGAAGAAACAATCAGGCAGGTTATCAGTAAATTATTTGGAAATGATTTTATTGAGGTCAGCGTTGAAACACGTTGTTTTACTCTGACAGTAAACAGTACAAGCAGTAAAATACCACACGGCATACTGGTGAATATGGGGAAAAGACTAGCAGCTAATCTCCAAAGTATCACCTGTCATGCCATGCGGATCTATCATGTAAATGGCCATCCTGACGCGCGGCAGTTATTTCACTGTTTTGATGCCAGTTGCCTGTGATTAAGCCCCCAACTTCTGTTAAAGGAGTTGGGGGAGATTTAACGGTTATCACACTGGAAGACAGAAGGTCGGATATTTACGGGCTATGATATCCATCAGTGACTTCATTCGCGATGTTACAGAACTAAATTTCATTTGGGGTATTTTTGCTCTTACCGCATTTTTTACATCAGACACCGTTACTGAATAACCTTCTGACGTCAGCCATTCAGCAACCTCTTTACAGGAATAACTTTTTTTATCTTTCAGCATCAGCCCCCCATTGGCACTGAGTCAGCGCCCGGAGAAATAGTCTGACTAAAATATCATCACTACGTTTGCTTCCGACTTTTAGTTTCATATCAGAAAACACCGTCCGGCAATAGAGAAAATCACACCAGTCATCCCAGTCAGCCAGAGTCTTCAGTGTATGCGTTTGCCGCCAGTCGTCGAAAAGGGAGCGTTGCTGCAGAGCTTCTTCCATATTATCCCACGGGCGGGAAAACATCAGTAAATGCCCTTCATTCATGGCGGGCTGTACGGGTTGGCGTTTGAAATCGAATTCCAGATTAAGACGGATATCCTGTTCACGGGATATCAGATCGCTTTCCGACAGCCACATCTCACGCGTTGATATCAACGTACTTCGGGATAACGTCTGACCGGGTAAACGATTAAGGTAAAGATCTACCATATAGTCGTTATAGTCACTGCGTGGAATATCGGCAGGAGGTTTAACGCCAGCCCTGGCATGAACAACCGGTTTTCCCTGAATAGCTCTATAGGTTAACTGCCCCCGGGTTTTCATGGCGATAAGCTGGCTGACCTCATGCTTACATGTCAACATTGATGAGCCCGGATCAACAATATCGCACAGCGACTGGAAGCGGGAAGACAGTGGACCGCTCATGTTTATCTTGTTAAGTGGGCAATTTGTCAAAAAGCCATCGGTTGTGACGCTGACAACCGAGGAATCAGAAGGTAAAGCATTCATGAGTTCCCCAACAACGGCGCGGATAAATCCCGTCACATGCGCAGCAAAGAATGGCTGAGTAACCGATGATGGTGGGAGGGATCTGTTCAATCCACGGGCAGTATCAAAGGCGGTTTTGGCGCGAAGGCCCTGAGCAAGTTTGCCATAAAGCGAGTTGCCAATTTCTTTCCAGAATTTCTCCTCCAGAGAACCTTTGATATGGCGATTACGGTTTTCACGGACCTGTTGAACAAAGGGAAGAAACACCGATGTTGATTTGCTGTTATGTGCGGAGGTGGCACAGATCCAGGGGACGATGATCCCATTATGGATCGTAATATCTGCCCCGAGCGACAGAGCAAGTTCGATTTCAGGTGCCGTTGCCCATGATTCGCCACTTAATGGAAAGAATAACCCATATTGATCGGTCCGAACCGGCAGGCTGGGATAGGGAACTGATTCCGGGAACCGAAATGTGACAAGCGCAAATCCCATCACATGCCCACAGTAATAGTCAGGATTTTTACTGAGGCGGATGTTCCCGTAATCGGGTGTGAGGATATCTAATAGCCCGGTGGTATACGCTCCAGCCAGATCGTAGTCATACCAGTGATCTGACGGTGTAACCCCCATCATAAAACACTCATTGCGTCCGCCGTGGTAACAGTTGATCGGGAACGTTTCAAACAACTCTCTTGAAGGAACACTGGCGGGGTTTTTAATCGTCCGGAATGCCTGTTTCTCCGTGAGCCAGAGTTCACGGGTTTTAATGTGTGTCCCAAGGCAGACTTCAGGAGACATATTGTTTTCTTTAAGTGTTTTGGTGAACCGTGAAACTGCCATCGCCCCGATGGTGGCGGGGACACGATCAATCATCAGCTCCCGGACGCAAAAATTGCGTACCTGTAAAGCATAACGAACCGCAATCTCGGCATCCCGCAGAGCATAGGCTTCAAACCCTGCTCTGTCGCCCAGAAGATATTCACGCATATTGGTTATGGAATAAGGTGCAGGAATGGTGAGTTTGGAAAGTCCCAGTAATTCACCACATTCAGCCAGACCCATACCCCCGGGAGTGATAAGCAGTGTATCGATGAAAGCTACGTTACTGCAACGCGGAGGGGAAGTTCGTTTGTCAAACATTATCTGTTCAGTCTTTACGCGACGTTCCTGCTGTTCATCGAAATCGATGCCGTAACGATTTTTGAAGCTGCTGACAGTACCGCGTATTCCTTTCAGAAGAATTTTGTAGTCTGACCAGAAATTGGTAAAGGAGGTGATATCCGCACGAATGAAATGCGCATATATATTAATAGTACCAGGCCATTCTGTAATCACACCCGTTTCAAGAAGTGGAGCAATCGTTTGAAAGAGAAAATCCTTAAAAGACAGTCGGGATTTTTTCTGTGAGTCAGGTGGATAGATAATGTTCGATATACCAGTGTTATCGGATAAGACGACATAACTCTGATATGACAGAATATCATTCTGTCGTGTTTCAGGGTTGAAAACATATTCGGTATCAAAACCGATATGGAGCGTCAGGTCGTTTGAAATCACAGACACGTTTTTTGATGCAGGTGGCATCACAGGATAATCATCAAGCGTTTTAGGTCTTTTAAGATTGAGCGCTGGCTCTGAAGTCACGGACTGATACCCCGAAGCGGCAGCGGAGGATATCCTGCAAATTATTGCTCATAGTTAACTCCGAAAAAATGCCGGGAGCTGTGTCCCGGCATAAAGAATCAAGATTTAATAACATTCACTACAGATTTGAAAATATCGGTTTTGTGTGATTCATCATCTGCATGGATAAATGAAACGAGGTTCCTGCCTGCTTTAATCAGGATGCCACGTTGCGTCTTTTCCACAGATGGGGTGACGCGTGCAGATAACAGACAATTTTCATGTAACTGAAGAAACTTTTTTGAGGCGTAGCCGCCATGCAGTCGGGCTTTAATTTCATTATACATATCATCAAGAGAACCTGGTTCTCCTGATTCACTCAATACCGGATAGCCTTTCTTATCAAAAAGGCTGAGGATAGATTTACCATCATGTTCGAACAAGGTAACACCGTAAATGTATTTCATTCGAAAGGCGAGGGCGTCGGTGGTGTAGATCTCCTCCTGACGACTGAAATTTTTGAGACGCTTGTCTAATTCATTAAAAACAGCACGAGCAGTAGCAGTGTCCTGCAGGGTGTAGGTGTGTAGTATAAAGCCATCTGTACCGATGAGCTTTACTAAGTTGCCCATAATCGTGATAGCGAAAACTAATAAAAAGGTTAGATACTTTTCATCGTTGTCTACAGCTGTGTTTGCTGCTTCAGGAAGAATGTTCAGTGCATTATTAGCATTATTTGCTGTGTTCTTAGTAACCATTTATATCACCTTTAAGTTTGTTTTGACGATGTGCATTTTCCCACTCAACAATATCGTCAAGAGAGAATCGTATAGCCCGCCCAATTCTGATGAAGGGCGGGAGTTTTCCTGGGTTGCGCGATATATCTGACGCAACCGTGGATGCGGAAAGATTAAATCTTTCCGCAAACTGCTTAATGGTTAAATACATAAACCTCCGGTTTCAGAGAAGAAGAAGCCACGCGGATTTAATATCAATCCACATTCTTTGATGACTTAATGCAGGGCCCTGCAGAAGCATGCAATGACAATACCGTCCTTAAACGAGTGTTGCATCAATCACGAATCACAGATCATAGGTTCATTTTTGTGTCATAACTTTCTATGACCTGAGAAACCACTGCGTGCGATGTCGCTGCATTGTGAAAAGCGTAGCGACGGGTCGCCGTGAGTGAATGGTGATTTAGAAGATGGGAAGCGATTGCAATATCCCCGGTCGCCTGTAGGACCCGGGTGGCAAAGGTACGGCGCAGGTCATGCATCCGCAGGTTATCAATGTTGGCATCCCGACAAATACGGGCAAAGGTTGCACGCGGATATGCCAGAGGGCGGGCATTGTCGGTTAGTTGTGGAAAAATGTAAGTTTTGCTGAGCATCAGGTCTTGCTGGCACTGGACAACTGCAATGGCTGGAGGTGCAAGTGGGCAGGTGAAAGGGTGTCCGGACTTTGTATCAGGCAGTATGAGTTGATGCATATCCGGGTGCCAGTACTCCCATTTCAGGGTACATACCTCTCCAATACGCATCCCGGTATAAAGAGCAAGCAATATAGAATCAGCTGCCGGTGTTTGCAGCGCTGTTGCCGCGTCAATAAAGCGCGGGATTTCTGTCGCTGATAGTGTGCGATAGCGAATGTTATTTTCTTTCAGATAGCGGACATGTGTCATCGGGGAATGTGTGATCCATCCAGCACGTACTGCCAGAGAGCATATTTTGGACAATATTGCGAGGATACGGTTTACTGTTGACGGACGTAATTTTTCCCGTAAGCCAGCAGCATATTGTTCTAGTTCCCCTGCCGTGATGTCGCGAAGCTGCCGCTTGCCCCAGAACGGGCGAACGTAAAGTTTGAGTTTTGAAAGCTCTGATTGAGGACTCTTTTTATACAACTGCAAATCCGGTAGCCACAAATCATTGATGGCCTGTTCAATAGTATATCTACGGGACTGAACAGCAAGGCGATTTTTATCGGTAAGCAGGTTCATCACACGCTGACGGGCATCCTCAATGCAGAGATGAGGGAATTCACCCAGTGTTTCATATATACGTTGATTGTTGATGGTGGCGCGAAAGGCCAGCGTGATCCGTTTTGGATATACCAGTGCACGCAGGTTTTGGCACTGAATATCACGGTATTCCTGACAACCCGTGAGGGGATGTGGAAGTTGGTGAATTGATTTGTTGCTGAAACGCAGATCCAGAATAGGCATCGTATTTCTCCTGTAAATGACACTGGAAAAATACGATGTGAGGTTATAGTCTGCCAGTTACAGCTTTCACAGTTCATCAGGTGAAAAAACGCAGATTCGGATATAATGGCAACAAGATTCCATGCTGCCATTATATTGATGAGTTACGACTTCACGACTTCACGACTTCACTCGTTATTTTTTCGAAATAAACCTCATTCTTAAGAAGAGTTATATTGTTTGTTTGAACACCCAGACCACTGGAGGTTGACTGGAAGTTGAGTGAACCACTTATCACTGTGGACTTTCCTGATAAAAAGGAAATCAACTCCTTTGAAGATGGTGCCCACTCAGGGTTTAAGAGTAATGCAATATAGATATATGTCTTACGAAGCAATTGTTCGATATCTTTTTTATGCCCTGTAGTGTTTTGCTTACCTTTAATGCAAATAGATTTGATTATGAACTCATCAGGGCAGGTTAAAGGCGTTTTAAACTTATTCAGTGATCCATCGTTATGAATGACTTCATAAGGCAGCATAGATAAAATGACCAATGCAATCATTTTAGGATGATAGAGGTAATTCTCCTGAATGATCTTCTCGGCTTTCATTTTATTGATAGTCGCTTGGATAAATACAAAGAGATATTCAGTGCAAAAATAGCAAAACACAAGCCAGGATAGATCAATGGCTGGAATATTAATATCCTTAGGTAGTTTGTTTAGCCAGTATTCAGACTTCAAAAAAGTTCTGATTTCTGCAGTGTATGAACATATTTTTGCGCTGAAATCAAGCATTGCTACTTGACCTGATTGTTCCGTAACTGCGGGGTCTATAAATGTTAAAGTATTGCACATTTTATCCAGCGTGTTTAGAAAACAAGAAAGGAGTTCGGCATTATTATTACCATTAACCGCAGATGAAAGTTCAGTTTCAATAAATGCATCCAGTAGCATACGGATTTTTTTCGGAATTACATTTTTACGGGATTGCTGTGAATAGAAATATACTGCCAGTAAATTAAAGGCAGTGCACTCCTTTTTTAACCATTGTTCGAGCACTGGGACGTGCTGAAAAAAATTGATATGCTTAGCAGTAGATGCTGATGGAGATAGTACATGAAGAATATCTACAGCAGGCTTCATTTGCAATATTTGATCGGATTCGGTAGTCGTCATTAGTTCCAGTAATTGCTGTTCAGAAAATAGTTTAGACAGGTGATCAATGTCTTTTTGGTATTGATTAAGTTTTGTTAAATTCCCCGGCATACGGGTTACATTGTTTTTCATTTTCTCGAACATAATTTTATCCTCGTTTGAATTAATACACTGATTTAAAAAGAAGTATGTCGTGTTAGCGAGGTAATCCTAAAACGTGAATGGGAGCAGGGGCAAGCTTGAATCTGCGTAAGGATATGGCTTAAATTTAATGGTGTAATTAGTGGGTTAGAGGCTTATAGCTATTTAAATACAATAAGTTATGACGGTATGTGGCGGGTGTAAATCGGTTAGTTTTTATGGTTAAAATATGAGCACTGTGAGGTTTGAGATATGATGGTTTTGAAATTACATACAAGTTAGCCCTGAAGATCAATATTAATACCAGAATGATACATGCGAGCAGCACCCAATCCTGTACTATTGATGATGACTATACAAGGCTGAAACTTTGAGTCGTATGTTCCCAGGAGGATTAATGTCCACAAGGCCCAGATAGAATGATTTCTCAGATATTAAAGTTGAAACTTATTAACTATGTGAGAGGCTGATATTTATTCAGTCTCTCATTTGTTTTTATCGTTTTAAAGTTAAAAGGAAATAAATAATGCCTTCCGCCGATGAATCAGTGTGCTGATTTCCCTCAAATCAGCCTCAATACTACCAACATCACCAAAGACTTCACCACTAATCTCACTTAGATTTTTCATGAAATTGGTGCTTAATAATCTTTCTGTTTTTAATTCCATTAACTTTGGCTTTATATCGTTATAGAAGTGTTTATGGCTTACCATGATGTTATGCATCGAGTAGTAAACTGTTTTATACATCAAAAATATAAGTAACTGGCCGAGAAGGTATTCTTTTTCAATGTATTTATATTGAGAGGATTTTTCGCGTTTCGCCAGGTAGAAAACATGAGGTGCGATGATGGTGGGGATAAAAATCCAGTGCTGGAGAGGTTTTGGTTTTTTCTGTTTCTCTTCCGGATTGAAGATGTTGAAGTACAGAGTATACAATGCTTAATATTATGGCATTTCTTATATTATTAATTTCAGTTGGGTAAATATGCAGGTTGCTTATCAATTCTGAAAGGCAAAGTAAAACACCAGTGATGTTAGGTTTTCTGCCAGATATTGTGGTGGTGTTGAAAATGTGGCGATTCTTACGACTTATATTGACAAATTTATGAGTGCAGAACTCTATATGTTCGACGATTTTATCTCGACTATTTTTAATGTATTTGGAAATGTTAGTGATTCGCCCATTCAACGTTAGTTCATCAAGGAATATGTCATTTTTAATACTGCGAATTTCATCGCAATGTTTAGATTCAAAAACTATCTCATGTAATACATAACTCGACGTATTGCGGGGTGACGCTGATATGTAATCTAAAATAGAAGGCTCGATTTTGATTTTTTGTTTGTATTTTTTAATGCACTGTTTGATTGTTTTTTGTAGAGTATTTGAGATGTGTTTTTTATATTCTTTTAGAAAATCTTGCTCTAAAAAGAGTGAGGAGAAGATCAACTGCTGGCGAGATAATTTAATCTCAGGCTTGATCAATTTAATCCGGAAAACTCTTCCCTCCAACTCATAGCTGAACATGGAAGATAAGTCATAGTGGGGTGATAAATGTTCGAGTAACGACATTCGTGTATTCATTAGCCGCTTGAATTTATGGTCAGCATACATAAGTGTTTTTTTTATTTGCTCATCATAAAGTGGGCCCGATAACGCAATTGGCAATACTCATTCTATCCGGAGACCTCCAGTCAGTAGGGGAATCACATTGACGGCCATCATTACTATCAAAGGGCATCAACGTTGCTGATTATGGATGATGTCAGCTTCACACACCAGAACGGGTGATATATGGATCATCATTACCCCAACGGCAGTTTTACACCATGGCTAATATGGATAGTATCTTACTAAAACAATTGGTTTTTAGCGAGTGACGAGCCAGGTTGTGTCAGTCTGTCTCATGTCGATATAACGGGGATGATGCAAACCTGAATGCTGCGTTATTGGCGTGTCAGGGGAGGCATCTTACGGTATCATTTACCGCAATTTTTAGATGCAAGGCCCTGCATCGCTAGCTTTTTCTTTAGACCAGGATGATTCATGAACGACAAAATCAGTCAGGACACGATCAACAAAGCCCTGTGGGCCGCGTGTGATACGTTCCGTGGCACCATCAGTGCTGATACCTATAAAGACTTTATCCTTACCATGCTGTTCCTCAAGTACATTTCAGATGTCTGGCAGGATCACTATGATGAATACAAAGAACAGTATGGCGATGCGCCGGAACTGATTGAAGCGATGATGGCTAACGAGCGTTTTGTGCTGCCAAAAAGTGCCAGCTTTTATGCGCTGTACGAATGTCGCCATGAGCCGGGAAACGGTGAGCGTATTGATCAGGCACTACACGCTATTGAAGAAGCCAACGGCACCAAACTGAAAGATGCCGGGAAAAGCGTGTTCCAGGATATTTCGTTTAACACCGATCGTCTGGGTGAAGAAAAACAAAAGAACACCATTCTGCGCCAGTTGCTGGAAGACTTCGCCGGTGAAGATCTTAACCTGAAGCCGAGCAGTGTCGGTAAGCTGGACGTTATCGGTAATGCTTACGAATATCTGATTAAAAACTTTGCCGCCAGCGGTGGGCAGAAAGCCGGGGAATTCTATACCCCGCCGGAAGTCTCGGACCTGATTGCTGAACTGCTGGATCCGCAACCGGGTGATACCATTTGTGATCCTGCCTGTGGTTCTGGTTCGTTGTTAATGAAGTGCGGGCGTAAGATTGTCTCCGGGCATGAAAGCCGTAACTATGCTTTGTTCGGTCAGGAAGCGATTGGTTCCACCTGGTCACTGGCGAAAATGAACATGTTCCTGCACGGCGAAGACAACCATAAAATCGAGTGGGGCGATACCATTCGTAACCCGAAGCTGCTCGATAAAAATGGTGACCTGATGCTGTTTGATATCGTGACCGCTAACCCGCCGTTCAGCCTGGATAAGTGGGGACATGACGAGGCCGAGAACGATAAGTTTGGTCGCTTCCGTCGTGGTGTACCGCCGAAGACTAAGGGGGATTACGCCTTTATCTCGCATATGATCGAAACCCTGAAACCGGGAACGGGTCGTATGGGCGTAGTGGTGCCACACGGTGTGCTGTTCCGTGGCTCCAGCGAAGGTAAAATTCGCCAGAAACTGATCGACGAAAATTTGCTGGATGCCGTGATTGGCCTGCCGGAAAAATTGTTCTACGGCACGGGGATTCCGGCTGCAATTCTGATTTTTAAGAAGCAGAAATTGGATGACAAGGTGCTGTTTATCGATGCCAGCCGTGAATATAAGGCGGGAAAAAACCAGAACCAGCTCAGCGCAGAAAATATCCAGAAGATCGTTAACACCTATCGTGAAGGCGATAACGTCGAGAAATACGCCTATCTCGCCAGCCTGAAAGAGATTCAGGACAACGACTATAACCTTAATATCCCGCGCTATGTCGATACCTTTGAGGAAGAAGGCGAGATCGACCTGCTGGCAGTGCGAGCAGAGCGTGAGCAACTGAAGGTGGAACTGGCGAAGCTGGAAACGGAGATGGTGGGGTATTTGGAGGAGCTGGGTTATGGTGCCTAAAGGATGGGAGTTAAGCTCTATAGGTAAAATATCTGATGTATCTTCAGGTGGAACCCCTAGTAGAAACAACGAAGCATATTGGAATGGTAATATCCCTTGGGTAACTACAGCGGAGGTTCAATTTAAGATAATTGAAGATACGGTCGAGAAGATTACTGAGGAAGGCCTTGCAAATTTCTTCCGCCAAGTTATTTCCTGCAGGTACAATCCTTATGGCTATGTATGGGCAAGGGAAAACAAGAGGACAAGTTGCTAAGTTGGGTATAGATGCCTCAACTAATCAGGCATGTGCAGCGATAGTTTTACATACGGGTTATGAAGTGGATTTTTACTACCAGTTTCTCATAAGTCAATATGAAAACATTCGGGAAATGGCTAATAGCGGCGGTCAACAAAACTTGAGCGGAGGAATCGTAAAGTCAATTCCGGTTCCTGTTCCTCCACTTACCGAACAAAAAAAAATCGCGGAAATCCTGTCAACCTGGGATAAGGCCATTTCGGTCACGGAAAAGCTGCTCGCCAATAGTCAACAGCAGAAAAAAAGCCCTGATGCAACAATTGCTTACTGGAAAAAAGCGCTTGCTGGATGAGAATGGTGTGAGGTTTAGCACGCAGTGGGAGTTTAAGAGAATAAGTGAAATAGCAACGCGAGTTCAACGTAAAAATGATGCTGCCGAACATCCTATTTTAACAATATCATCTTTGTCCGGATTTGTCCGGCAGGATGAGCGTTATAGTCGTTATATGGCGGGAGAAAGTGTGAAAAATTATATCCTGGCTTAAAAAAGGTGAGTTTGCATATAACAAAGGAAACTCAAAAACATACGAGTTCGGATGTATTTTTGACCTTGAAGCATATGAAGCAGGGCTGGTACCCCATGTCTATGTTTTGCTTTAGATTAAAAAATGGGCTCAGTCACCGTTATTTCAAATATTTATTTGAGGCTGATTATCTCAAGCCACAGTTAGGGGCGTTAGTTAATACTGGGGTCCGAAATAATGGCTTATTAAATATCAAGCCGACAGAGTTTATGCAAACAAAAGTCCCTGTTCCATGTTTTGAAGAGCAGGAAAGCATCGCTGATATGTTATATAACTCCAGCAGGACGATACGTGTTCTTCAGGATAAACTTGCCTGCCTGAAAGACGAGAAAAAAGCCCTGATGCAGCAATTACTGACCGGGAAACGTCGTGTGAAAGTAGAAGCTGAAGAAGCCGTTAGCGCTTAACGCGAAGAACAAGGAAAGCTAATGAACCAGACGTACACGCCAAAGTTTCAGGAAGAATACAGCGCCAAAATTCCGGCACTGACGTTACTGACCAGCCTCGGCTGGACGTTTTTACCCCCGAAACAGATTATGGATTACCGGGGCTATAAACAGGATGAGGTGGTGCTGCGTCCGGTCCTTCGTGAGGTGTTGTCAAAGCATTCCTTTATGGCGGGCGGTAAAACCTGTCAGTTATCGGAAAAAACACTGGATAACCTGATATCACAGGTCTGTTCTCCGGCGCTGAATGAAGGGCTGCTGAAAGCCAATGAGCGGATATATAACCATCCTGCTCTACGGTATTGCCGTCACGGAGTTTATCGATGGCAAGAAGGTGAACCCCCACGATTGCGCTGATTGACTGGGAACATCCGGAAAATAACCAGTTTCATTTTACTGAAGAATTTACGGTATTGCGGTCAGGCGGTGTCGAAACCCGCAGACCGGATATTGTCTGTTTTGTGAATGGTATTCCGCTGGCAGTCCATTGAAGCGAAAAGCCCGGCTGGTCATGGCAAGAAAGGGCCCAACCATTGATGAGGGGATATCCCAGAGTATCCGCAACCAGTTCAACGATGAAATCCCGCAGTTGTTTGCTTACAGCCAGTTATTACTGTCGATTAACGGGCATGACGGGCGCTACGGCACCTGTCATACACCAATGAAATTCTGGGCGGCATGGCGCGAAGAAGATATTACCGATACGCAGATGTATGCGCTGCGCAACCATCAGTTATCGACTGAACAAATTCATGCGTTGTTTGATCATCGTCCTTCAGCCGATCTCCAGTTGGTACCAACAGTTAATCGCTGGGGGGGAACTGGCCGTCAGTGGGCAGGATAAGCTGCTGATCAGTCTGCTTTCACCGGAACGTCTGCTGGAGATGACCCGCTTCTTCCACCCTGTTTGATAAAAAGACCGGAAAAATTGTTGCCCGCTATCAGCAGGTATTCGGGATAAAGAGACTGCTGGAACGCATCAGTACGCGCAGACCGGATGGAGGCAGGGAAGGTGGGGTGATCTGGCATACCACGGGTTCTGGTAAATCATACACCATGGTGTTCCTCAGCAAAGCGCTGATTCTTCATGACAGCCTGAAGCTGTGTCGCATTATGGTGGTGACGGACCGTGTGGATCTTGAAGGGCAGCTCAGCGGCACTTTTGCCTCAGGCGGCGAACTGGCCGGGAAGGATGATAAGGCCAAAGCGATGGCAACCTCAGGCCAGAAACTGGCACAGCAGATTGGCTCTGGTAAAGAACGTATAATCTTTACTCTTATCCAGAAATTTAACTCAGCGACAAAATTGCCTGAATGCGTCAATACCAGCCCCGACATCATCGTTCTGATTGATGAAGGACACCGCAGCCAGGGTGGTGAGAACCATGTGCGAATGAAACTGGCCCTGCCGAATGCCGCCTTTGTCGCATTTACCGGTACGCCATTGCTGAAAGAAGATAAGACCACCAATAAATTCGGGCCGATTGTCCACGCTTATACCATGCAGCGGGCGGTAGAAGATAAAGCTGTTACACCTTTGCTGTATGAAGAACGTATTCCTGATCTTGAGGTTAACGATCGGGCAATAGATGCCTGGTTTGACCGCATTACCGATGGATTAAGCGAAGCGCAAAAAGCCGACCTTAAACGTAAATATGCCCGTAAAGGTGAGGTCTACAGTGCAGATGACCGCATCCGGCTGATCGCACTCGATATCGCCGCACACTTCTCGAAAAATATTGATGAGGGGCTGAAAGGGCAACTTGCCTGCGACAGCAAAATCTCCGCTATTAAGTATAAAAAGTATCTTGATGAAGCCGGGTTGTTTGAATCAGCAGTGGTGATCAGCCCCGCCGGATACCCGGGAAGGGAACACCGAGGTAGATGAAAGCAAACTACCGGAAGTGACGAAATGGTGGAAGGATAACGTCGGCACGCAGGATGAGTCCGCGTATACCCGCAATATTATTAGCCGTTTCGATACCGATGATAAGCTCAAATTGCTAATTGTCGTTGATAAACTGCTCACCGGGTTTGGATGAACCGAAGAATACCGTGCTGTATATCGACAAACCGCTTAAATCCCATAATCTTATCCAGGCGATTGCCCGGGTGAACCGACTGCATCCACTGAAAAAATTTGGCCTGCTGATTGATTATCGCGGCATTCTGGCTGAGCTGGACACCACTATCGGTAAATATCAGGATCTCGCCTCCCCGAACCCAGGGAGGATACGACATCAAGGATATTGACGGGCCTTTACAGCGCCATGAGCTCTGAATACAAGCGCCTGCCGCATCTGTATAACCAACTGTGGGCCATATTTACTGGTGTCAAAAACAAAAATGATACTGAGCAGTTACGTGCGGTACTGGTGCCTAAAATGGAAGAACGTGACGGAGAGATGGTCGATATCCATCAGAAAACCCGTGATGATTTCTTCGAGGCGGTTAACGGCCTTTGCCGGATGCCTGAAAGTGGCACTGCAGTCCGCTACCTTCTTCACCGACAAGAGCTTTACGGAACAAGACCGAAATCTCTATAAAGAAACCGTAAAACAGATGTCCAGTCTTCGCCAGTGGGCGATGCAGGTAAGTGGAGAGCAGGTCAATTATGACGACTACGCTGAGCAGGTGAAAAAAACTGCTGGATAAGCATGTCACCGGCGTTGAGATTCGTGAACCGGATGGCGTGTATGAAGTCGGTAAAATGGGGCAAGAGCGAAAAGCCCGAAGAGTGGGACAACAATAAAACCCGCAATGAAACCGACATCATTAAAACCCCGCGTGACGAAGATGATTGAGCAGGAGCTGCGCGAATGACCCGTATGCTCAGGAGGCTTTTTCAAAACTCCTGCGTATGGCTATCGAAGAGGCTGAAAAACTGTTCGACCATCCACTGAAACAGTATCTCTTATTCCGTGAGTTTGAAGAACAGGTTGAAGCCCGTAAGCTCAGCGATATCCCGGATGCACTGGCGGTAAACAAGCATGCTCAGGCGTATTACGGTGTATTTAAAAAAGAGCTACCTGAGGTTTTTGCGGTAAACGACGTTCAGGTGCAGGAGAAGTGGACGAAGCTGGCCTTTGAAGTGGACAGCATTATCGTCAAAGCAGTGGCAGAAAATTCCCTTAACCCTCAGGATATCGAGAAAGCGGTCAAGACAAATCTGTTACCGCTGCTGTTTACGTCCTGCCGGGAGATAGGGGCTGGAATGCTCCAGGTAAACCGTATTGTGGAAACCATCATCCAGATCCTGGCGCGTTGGTTTGATGAAATCATGAGTGAAAAAGAATCGCCATCAATGAAAGCGTTACGCATTGTTTATGGTGATGAGGTCATCATCATACAGTGTGTTCCGCGTCAGGTCGTAAAGGGCAGGGTGCTCATCAAGGTGCATCCGGACTGTCGGGTTGTGGCCTCTGTTCCGTCAGAAACACTGGAGCACGAGGTACTGTCTGCGCTGAAAAAACGGGGGCGCTGGATATATCAGCAACTGCGTGATTTCAGGGAGCAACAGACACACATTGTCCCGCGTCCAGTATGTCAGCGGAGAAAGCCATTACTATCTTGGCAAGCAATATCAGTTGAAAGTAACTGAAGACGCAGCGGTGCCGCAACAAGTGAAAATGTTACGTGGGCGTCTGGAGGTAACTGTCAGACACAAATCGGCAGAAAAGGTTAAAAGCGTTGCTGGCCGAATGGTATCGGGAACGCGCCAGAGATGTCTTTCAACGCAGGCTTGATTTATTGATCCCGCAGACCCTTTGGGTTAGTGAGCATCCGCCGATACGTTTGCGGGCGATGCAAACGCAATGGGGTAACTGTTCTGCAAAAGGCCTGTCTGACCCTGAATCCATGGCTGGTTAAGGCATCCTCAGAATGCATCGACTATGTCTTGCTACATGAGTTATGCCATGTTGCTGAGCACAACCACAGTGAAGAATTTTACCGTCTGATGGGGCAGGTTATGCCGGGGTGGGAAAAGGTCAAGAAACGGCTCGACGGAATGGCGGGGATGTTGTTGGCTGATATGTAACTTATCAATATGAGTACTTAAGGGTTTAGTCAGTCTCGTTAATGCAGGGAGTATAATGGTGAGTAAGTTAGACAATAAAATTGAAGCACGACATCGTAATTTGTTTGATGTTCTAAATGCGCAAAAATATACTGTTGATTACTTTCAGCGCGAGTATAGCTGGGGTGAGAAACATATTGAAGAGTTGGTTACAGACTTAACATCTGCTTTTCTCAATGAATACACAGTCGGAGATTCTCGGGAGCAGGGGGAAAACTATAATAATTATTACTTAGGACCATTTGTTGTGAGTAGTAAAGACGGAAAACGGAGTATTATTGATGGTCAGCAACGACTGACTTCATTAACTTTGTTTCTAATTTACCTCCATAACCTTCAGAAAGAACTTGAATGTGAAGAGAAAATAGAATCAATGATTTTCTCCGAACTACGTGGCAGTAAATCATTCAATATAGTGGTTGAAGGCAGAATTCCTTGCATGGAGGCATTGTTTAATTCTGGTAGCTATAGTTTAGTTGATGGGGATGATGAATCAACCCATAACATGGTGGAGAGATATCAGAATATCACAGATGCTTTCCCTGAAGAGTTGAAAGGTCAGGCTTTCCTTTTTTTATCGACTGGCTTAAGTATAACGTTATTATGGTTGAGATCATCGCCTATTCAGATGAAAACGCATATACCATCTTTGAGACCATGAATGACCGAGGGTTGAATCTTACTCCGTCCGAAATGCTTAAAGGCTTTTTACTTTCACGTTTTCATCAGGGAGATAAACGCCAAAAGGCAAATGAACTCTGGAAAAAAGCGATGATGGATTTAAAAAACTATGACAAAGATGAAGACCAACGTTTTTTCCAGTCATGGTTGCGTGCTCAATATGCTGATACAATACGCCCGGGTAAAGCAGGTTCAAAAAATGAAGACTTTGAAAAAATAGGTACGCGTTTTCATAGTTGGGTTAGAGATAATCTTCAGGTGGTGGGATTGGACCCGGATAATGGTGAGACATTCGAACGATTTATACAAAAAAACTTTTTGTTTTATTTGAATGCTTATACACAAATACTGAATGCTGAGAGTGCATTAACGCACCAGCTGGAATATGTATTTTATATCCACCATTGGGGCATTGCACCTACTTTAAGTTTCCCTTTGATGTTGGCTCCATTAAATGTAGGTGACAGTTCAGAGGTTGTGAGAGCCAAAATAAACCTGGTGGCCCGCTATATTGAAACGTTTGTTGTTCGCCGTTCTGTTAATTTCCGAAAATTCTCTGCCAGTTCTATTCGTTATACAATGTACAGCCTTGTTAAAGAGATTCGTGGTAAAGATTTTGAAGAGTTAAAAGAATTATTATCTAAGAAGTTATCCGAAATGCCAGATACTTTTGCAGGTATGGATGAGTTTCGTCTCCATGGTCAAAACTATCGTTTTGTGAAGTTTTTGCTTTCACGTATAACTGCCTGGGTTGAGCAACAAGCAGGAATGAGTACAACCTTCGTTACATATTATCAGCCAGAACACGGAAAGCCTTTTGAAGTCGAGCATATTTGGGCCGATAAATATGAACGTTACTCTGATGAGTTTGAACAAGAGCACGAATTTAACAACTACAGAAATCGCTTAGGTGATTTGGTTTTATTACCTAGAGGCTCAAACCAGTCATATGGTGATTTGTGTTACGATCAAAAGCAACCTCATTACATCAAAGAGAATCTTCTGGCTAAATCGTTATGCCCATTGGCATATATGAATAACCCTAATTTCAATCAGTTGAGAAATGTCTTTGGATTGCCTTTCAAACCACATGATTCATTTAAAAAACAAGATGTCGACGAACGACAGTCTTTGTATAAAATAATTTGTGAAAATATTTGGAATCAGAATCTATAGCAAAATTAGGAAGTTAATTAATCTGTAATGGCATGGAGGGTTGTAATGATTTATCAATGTTATACATGTGGAAGAACCACGTTTGAAATAAATTGTCCGTGGTGTACTGGGATCACATCTGTAAAAACGTCTGCATGGGGTTCATCATCATCGACCGTGCTAACATCAGAAATACAACGAATGACACCTCTGAATCCATCGTTTTATCCAGAGTTTCAGTATCAGTCAAAAGTTGTACTGAAAGATCTATTTGGTAAAAAGAAAGAAAAAATACAGATAAATCAATTGCTTGAGAGCATTCTGGAGAAGTGCTCCAGCTTAAAAGACCCATACTTTACTAACTTTATTTATACCTCCAGATTCTCACATAATAATAAATCAGAGGCGAATTTTTCGGCATGTAATAAATATTTATTAATGTAGGTCACGCAGACCACTGTAACAAAGGATAATGGAATAATTATGCATAATATTAACGTATATCTTAAGGAAAATTTGGCATCAGTAAGTAAAAATGTGTTCATCGCTCCGGACATTCCAGAGAAAAAGTTGAATAATGTTGCCAAGGTTTACAATTTAGATGAAAGTTTGAATGCGGTTCTGGCAATTTATGACAATACCGTCTTTGGCAGTGCTAAAGACGGAATTATTTTTACTGGTGAGAAATTAGCCGTCAAAGAGCCTTTCGAAGCCCCTTATGATGTGTTCTATAGAGATATTGAAGCTGTAGAGTATGCTGAGATCGTTACGGTAAATGAAAAAGGAAAGGGAAAAAGTACAGAGGTTATAACCATTAGACTCAAAAATGGTCAACAGAAAAAGCTAAAAAGTCTAATGGATTGTAACTATAAGAAACTTGCAGATGTGCTTAATCACGCCTTTAGTGACTTTGATGAGTTCAAAGAAGAGAATCAGTTGGTTACTCTTGCTGAAATGCCAGAGCCACTCAAAGTATCGTATGTAAAGATTATTGTAAATATGGCATTTTCTGATGATAGTCTGGTAGATGAAAAAGAATTTGCCGAAATTCTTTTGTTAATGACGAGACTTGATCTTACCAATGAATCTCGATTCGAAATTCGCAGTTATATCAGCACAGAGTCCGGGCTCATATCCGTTTCTGAACTACTCTCGACCATCGATCAAGAATGTGTCTCCAGCCATAACAAATCCATAAAAATCTCCCTTGTTAAAGACCTTATCAGTATTTTTATGAGTGTTAATGAGGGTGAATGTAAAAATTTCCCGTTCATTCAGCAGCATCAAGCGTTATTTGGCGTATCTGATGAAGAAATAGAGCTAGCGGTGATGGCAATCCAACAAGACCGTAAGATGTTACGTGATGATTTTTCTGACGATGCATTAAAACGCAGCATGAAGGAACTGACTGCAAAAGCAGGAGCGGTAGGAGTACCCATTGCTGCGGTGTATTTGTCAGGATCCGTAGTGGGTATGTCTGCTGCGGGTATTTCGTCTGGCCTCGCTACACTGGGACTTGGCGGAGTGCTTGGTTTTTCCAGTATGGCAACAGGCATAGGTATTGCGGTTTTACTCGGAGTTGGTGCCTATAAAGGGATCCGTCATCTCTCTGGTGCTAATGAGTTGGATAAAACTAAAGCGCCGGGAGCTTATGCTTAACGAAGTTATCAAACAAACACAATCAACGTTATCTTCCCTTATCAATGATCTTAACTATATTTCAGGGAAACTTAATGATGCCCTGGATACGCAGAACGATCAGCATGACAAAATTGTAAAACTTCAAAAAATAATGAGTACGTTGACAGGCGCAGCTGATGTACTCAACAAGAAATCCAATAAGACACAAAATAGTGCACTCAGGCTGAAGTGTCCTGTATACCTCGATGAAGCGAAGTTGACTTCACTGACCCGAGAGCCTATTAAAAAGCAATTCCATGATTTTGTCCTGTCATTCTATGAAGAGACCGTTATTGAAGAGCTACGTGATGGTTCGACTGTAGAAGTGAGAAAACTCAAAATCAAAGAAGGTATAACCACCCCACAGCTAGAAAAATTGGCTACAATTTTTGAAGGTATTGGTTATTTCAAAGTGGGTGATGTTATCAAAGGGAAAATCACAGGATTATTTTCATAATGAAAAAGCCGGATGCACAAGTCTCTGCCATGCTGGTGCAAAAGCACCAACTGGAACAAAGCGAGCGGCAATTGGGTGATCTAGGTGCGGCTCTTAATGCGCTGAACTCACTACAAAATGAAAATGATGCCGCTTTAGAAGGCATGCTTCAGGTGATGGAAGAGGCGCTTAATGATGCTGGTATTGAATTTGATGAGAACATTCACACTACTATATCCGTTGATATCACTGAATGTATTGGGTCCGAACAGATCGCATCGTTTTCAGGTATCAGTAAGCTCTCTATGATTGAAACGATAGCATTTACGGACAATATGGATTGGGACATGTATACCCAGTCCGTTGATCGCTATGCATCTCGAAATGGTGTCGATTTAACTGCTGATCCTTTCACGACACTGATGAATCCTGCTCAGCGGATTGCGCTGGAAAAAAGGATTAAGGAAGACTTTACCCTGAAAACGGCCAAGTGCGATAAGTATGATTATATGATCGCAGGCACTTGTGGGGTTATTGGTGGGCTCATTGATATTTTGCTGGTGGGCCCCCCCGGCGAAGGGAAACTCACTCACCTCACAGATGGTGCAGTTGACAGTGCTGTAGAGAAATTCGCCTCTGCCTGTGGATGGAAAGGCGCAGCAGAAGGAAGCGACCCAACAAAAAGTGCAATTGGTTTTCTGGAGCGAAAATTTAAGGTGAACTACGACCACCGGCATGGTGGAGATGTAGATGGCCTGTTTAGCATGAGCACGAAAAACCATCATATAAAAAGCCTCGGACACTCTCCTGACTTAATCGGATTGTTCTTCTCTATTCTTGACCAATTCACAAGCACAGCACACTTTGTGGCGGACGGAAAGTTAGTATCAGTGGACACTGATACTTTTGAGCTTAAAGGGAATAATTTTGTTTCGAAGGTGTTCAGTGGGTTTGTTAATTGGCTAGGACATCTTTTTTCTGATGCCGCAGGCTCTTCCGGCGCTTCGGGCCGAGGCTCTGGAATACCAATCCCTTTCTTTTCTTTATTACAGTTCGCCGATTTTGGTGAATTTGGACAGCACCGCCAGTCTTTTGCCACCGTAGCGGTACAAGTTTTTGAGAAGGGGTACGACTTACGTCATGGTCTCGCAATGGCTATTCCGGTCTTAATCACGGAGTTACTTGTTCGTTTAACTTGGTCAGTAAAACAACGTTTCTATCACAAAAAAACCTGGAGCGCTTGTGTACCTTCAGCCAGTAACCCAGAGCTTAGGCGGATGTTACTAGTCGCGCATGGAACCTTATGTCTGATGGATGCTGGAGATGCAGCGTTACGCTCTGGTGGGGGAGATGGTCCAGTTTCTCCTGAGGACTAATCTTATCGGTTGGACCAGATTTGGAACTTTGGCGATCAAGGAATTACATGTATGGTACAAAGCTGGCGGAATCGATGCTGACGCAGTAGATGAATACATGGATCTTGAACTACGTCGTATGTTAAGTGACCGGTTTTTAATGTTAGACACAATCGTCGATTAGCTCAGCAGAATGACACATGGCGGTATGACATGTGCCATTTCTGCGTTCAAAGCTATCCATGGCTATCTATTTTTTGCTAACTACTGCAAAAATGGATAGTCAATCTCCGCATAGTATTGCAATGAGTTGCTATGTAACACGTTGATCCTGCGTAGAATTTAAAATCCCTCGGCGTTCGCGCTGTGTGGGTTCAAGTCCCACTCCGGGTACCATGGGAAAGACAAGAATAATCAAAGCAATAAGCAGTGTCGTAAAACCACCTCCGGGTGGTTTTTTTGTGTCTGTCATCTGTTCGCTGATGATCTTGTCTGCCATTCCTTCCCCAATAAGTATCCCTTACTTCGTCAGCCATGTAAGATAATTGCGGGCGAGAGTATTTCACTGAGGAAAAGCGTTATGAAAACAGGACCGTTAAACGAAAGCGAGCTGGAATGGCTGGATGATGTACTGACAAAGTACAATACCGATCACGCGATTCTGGATGTGTCAGAGTTGGATGGTTTACTGACGGCTGTACTCAGTTCGCCGTATGAGATTGAGCCAGAGCAATGGCTGGTCGCGGTATGGGGTGGGGCGCAATATGTTCCGCGCTGGTCCTCTGAAAAGGAGATGACGCGTTTTATGGAACTGGCGTTTCAGCATATGGCGGATACGGCAGACAGGCTTAATGAGTTCCCGGAACAGTTTGAACCGCTGTTCGGTCTGCGTGAAGTCGAAGGTCATGAGCTGACCATCGTGGAAGAGTGGTGCTTTGGCTATATGCGCGGGGTCGCGCTCTCTGACTGGTCCACCTTACCGGATACGCTACAACCCGCGCTGAAAGCCATTGCGCTGCACGGTACGGAAGAGAACTTCGCCGTGGTTGAAAAAATGTCACCAGAAGCGTTTGAAGAGAGCGTTAACGCGATTCGTCTGGCGGCCCTGGATTTACACGCGTACTGGATGGCGCACCCGCAGGAAGCGCCGGTGCAGGTGCCGGTAAGAGCGGAAGTAAAGGTAGGGCGCAACGATCCTTGCCCCTGCGGCAGCGGTAAAAAATATAAACAGTGCTGTCTGCACTAAACACAAAAAAAGGGGCTTAGCGCCCCTTTTGTTTTATCCCACTTCAGGCAGCAGCCCGGCAGCGATACAGAACTGTACGCCGATCACCACTATCCCACAGGTAAAGACGAGGGCTAATGCCGGAACGCCCGCCCGCTACGCGATACGTTGCCTGCGGATTATGCTTCCTGCTTTGCCACGCGAGCAGGGAAGGGATCAGCAACGCCAGCACCGCCAGCGCGACGCCAGCGTATCCAGCGCCATCACAAAGCCGCGCGGGTAAAAGAGTGCGAACGCCAGTGGCGGTAGGAAGGTAATCGCGCCGGTTTGCAGACGCCCGGCGACGGTGTTGCGTCGCTGGAACAGATCTGCCAGATAATCAAACAATCCCAGTGCCACACCCAAAAACGATGTCGCCAGCGCCAGGTCGGCAAACAGATGCACCGCCAGTTCAACGTGCGGCGAGGCAACCACCTCACGCAAGGCCTGCAACAGGCCATTTAACCCGGCATGATCGGCCAGCAAGCCCATAAAGGTAGAGGAGTTGATACTGCCGAGCGTGGCAAGCTGCCAGAAAATGTATGCCACCAGCGGGATTGCGCTACCGGTGATAAATACCCATCGCAGTTTGCGAATATTACCGTTCATATAGCTGACGATGCTGGGTACGCTGCCGTGAAAACCGAACGACGTAAAAATGACCGGAATTGCTGATAACGCCAGACCCTGTTGCAGCGGCAGCGTAAAGCAGATTCACTTTATGAATATGCGGCATCAGCAGCGCCAGCATGGCGATCAGGAAGATAATTTTGGCGCTGAAAAGAAAGCGGTTGAACAGATCGACCAGTGAGGTTCCGACGCACACGACGCCACCGGCAACCACGGTGAACAGCAAAACGCCCATCGCCGGAGACATATCGGCGCCCGTCCAGTCGCTGATGCTTGAGGCCAGCAGTTCGCCGGCCCCCGCTGATATAGGCCGCTGTGAGCGCATACATCAGAAACATCATGCTAAAGCCGGTGATCCATTGCCCATAACGTCCGAGGTAGCGTTTTGCCAACGTTCCTAACCCGGTATCTGCCGGAACGTGCTGATATACTTCCAGGAGCAACAGCGCGGTGTAGCACATCAATGCCCATAACCCAATCAATAACGCCAGTGTGACGCTGAAACCAACGCCAGCGGCGGCCAACGGCATCGCCAGCATACCGGCGCCGATAGTGGTGCCCGCCACGATAAAAACACTACCCAGAGTTCTATTTTTCACGCTTTCCTCTGTCCCAGAGATAATCAACGGTTATATCTGCGGCGCAGGGTAAGGCATAACATTATTTTCGTCAAATGACCGTTACAACATGTGTATACCATTGTTTACGAAAATTGGCATGAAGGCGTGCGCCACCACGATTGCATCGGCTGTGCATGTAAACCTGCGTTAGCGCAAAGCGGTATTCGCCGGCTCCCGGTAGGCTACAGGCTTTATTGAGGAGGATGTATGGATTCTATTCACGGCCACGAAGTGCTGAATAATGATGATTGAATCAGGCGAGCAGTATTCGAATGCCAGCCTGGAAGCGGCGATTACGGCGCGTTTTGGTGAACAGGCGCGTTTTCATACCTGTTCGGCTGCTGATATGACGGCGGCGGAGCTGGTGGCGTTTCTGGCGGCGAAGGGTAAGTTTATTGCGAAGGATGACGGCTTCTCTACGCACGAAAGCAAGATCTGCCGCCATTGAGCCTAAACGGTGAGGGGGCCTCACCGTTTAATTTTAGTTTTGGGTATCAAGCGTAGACAGTTCTTTATCGATGAAGTACAGACCTTCACCGCTTTTCCCTGCCAGCGTTAATTTTATCAATAATAGATTTAAATAACTTCTCTTCTTCATGCTGTTCAGCGACATACCATTGCAGGAAGTTGAATGTCGGATAATCCCTGGTTGGTCATCGCGGCATGCGCTAGTTCATTAATTTTCTGCGTAATTAATTGTTCGTGTTCGTAGGTGGCGCGGAACAGTTCATCCAGTGAAGCATATTCGGCAGCAGGTGAAGAGATCGTATTGATGCACGGTAAGCTACCGGTATCGGTCAGATAATCGAACAGGCGCTGCATATGCGTCATCTCTTCCTGCGCGTGACGACGCAGGAACGCTGCCGCCCCTTCAAAGCTATGGTAGCTGCACCATGCGCTCATCTGTTTGGTAGAGCAGAGAAGAATATAATTCAAGGTTCATTTGCTCATTCAGTTTGTCGATCATTTCTGTTTTCAGCATGGTTCCGCTCCACAAAGAATCATTATACGTTGATGTGGCGTCACTATAATTTGTTATTTAATTATTTGCAAAAGGTAAAATAATAAATTTAATTATTAAAAATGCGAATGGGAATAAAACGCATTAACGCTATTAAATATAAAAATATGCAATGAGAATAATTAAAGCCAGCAGCGTCATGCTGGCTAAAGATATTAATACCCGCCAACGGATATTGGCTGGATGGCTACGCCCTGACACTGATAAGACAGCGTGATTCTGGTGTTCATGCACAGCGAACCGGCATAAACGCTACAGGTTGACACTGGCTGACCGAATGCGATGGCGTTGGCGTATCCCATCTGCTGACATTCGCGTGTCGCCGTACCGTGCGCAACATAGTCATCCGCGCGCGCCGTTTGCATCATCGCCTGGTTATAACTGAGGCGGACAATCCCGCTTGTCGGGTTGGTTTCACTGACCTGCGCTTGCTTGGTGAGGGTACATCCCGTCAGGGCTATGAGTGAGAGGCCAAGGATAAAGGTTTTCATAATATCGCTCTGAGAATCCGGTGACAGCACATCCTATCTTGAACAGTAGACATTCAATGGCCTGAATAGCTTAAGAATTGTCCATGATTAATCCCAACGACACCGGCTCTTTGTGCGATACGGGAAAAGTGTGAGCACATCTTAATTTTTTAAAACCATTTTTCACTAAATTTGAAAGTATGTTTGCGAGATAGTAATGTGACGTATACGTCAACGACTCACGGCGGGGGTTCCCGCGACGCATTCAGGAGAAGACAGAATGAAAATTGCACTGATGATGGAAAACAGCCAGGCAGGTAAAAATGCCACCATTCATCGCGAGCTTAAAGCGGTAGCGGATGAAAAGGGATTCCCTGTTTTCAACGTCGGGATGAGCGATGAAAACGACCATCATCTGACTTATATCCACCTTGGTATTATGGCCAGCATTCTGCTTAACGCCAAAGCGGTGGATTTTGTTGTGACGGGTTGCGGCACCGGGCAGGGCGCGCTGATGTCGCTGAATATTCATCCGGGCGTGGTGTGCGGCTACTGCATCGACCCGGCGGATGCGTTCCTGTTTGCGCAGATTAACAACGGTAATGCGCTTTCTCTGCCATTCGCAAAAGGCTTTGGCTGGGGTGCGGAGTTGAATGTGCGTTTCATCTTTGAAAAAGCATTCACCGGCCGTAACGGGGAAGGGTATCCACCAGAACGTAAAGAACCGCAGGTACGTAACGCGGGCATTCTGAACCAGGTGAAAGCGGCGGTGGTGAAAGAAAACTATCTGGATACGCTGCGCGCCATCGATCCTGAACTGGTGAAAACGGCGGTCTCCGGCCCACGTTTCCAGCAGTGTTTCTTTGACAATTGCCAGGATAAAGAGATCGAAGCGTTCGTTCGCGACCTTCTCGGTTAATCTGTCATGCCAGCCGGATAACGCGGCGTTTATCCGGCTTACCGCGTTTGCTTTGCTACCGTTTCTTCTTCCGAATGAGTACTATGGCGGCCTTTCTATAAGGAGCTTACTATGTCCCAACCACTGAACGCCGATCAGGAACTGGTCTCTGACGTTGTTGCCTGCCAGTTAGTTATCAAACAGATTCTGGATGTTATTGACGTTATTGCCCCGGTTGAAGTTCGGGAGAAGATGTCCAGCCAGTTGAAAAACATCGATTTTACCAGCCACCCTGCCGCTGCGGACCCGGTTACTATGCGGGCCATTCAAAAGGCGATTGCGTTGATTGAGCTGAAATTCACACCGCAGGACGAAGCGCACTAAAGTAAAGCGACTGCGTAACAGCCTCCCGGCACGGGAGGCGTAACGTCGTGGCAATATAGCGGTTAGTGGTGTTGATAGTTGACGACGTTGAGTAAGTGTTTGTCCGTTTGCACCATACACAATCCCGCGCGTTTTGCGCTGCGAACTTCATCGAGAATCGTCTGTAACAGAACGCCATCCTGCTGCTGATCTTTTTCCAGGTCGTGGAGAAAGTTGAGCGTTGGTGCGTCATTCATTGCTTTGGCTTCGTCGGTTAAGCGTGAGAGCGTACTGGCGCGTTGCTGATACTCATCCAGCGTTTTTTGAAATAACTCTTCAAGACAGGTTAACTCTTCGCCGGGAACATCAATGGCTCTCACGATGGGGTTGGCGCCTGCGTTCTTCATAAAATTGAACATGCGCATCATCTGGGTCACATTTCCCTGCGCCTGGGTACGAAGAAAGGTCGCCGTGCCGGTCAGGCTGTGGTCAAAACACCAGTCGCTCAGGTGGAGGTAGAGGTTAGATGCGTAAAATTCAAGGTTCATTTGGGTGTTGAGCTTATGAACCATTCCAGCTGTCGCCATATCAATATCCTTATTTCCAGAAAGGGTGATGCGCGTTACTCATGTATGCGCAATGAATACTGTTAGCAGAATAAATCCGTTCTGCCGGTCCTTTATGTGATCAAAAAGCTGATTCCGTTGCCGATCGAAAATAAGCATAGCGCCAGTACAGCTATAAGAAAATCCTTAAATCCCAATGTTTATATTTTTTTACAGTTTGCTGAAGGTATATCGCTGGACGGCGAATGTAGGAATATAACGGATGTTGATATACATGATTGATTTTACGTTATTTTAAGTTGATATTTATTTTTGAAATGATGTTTCATATCACAAAAGAAAATACACCGGCGTGTTAGGATCGAATAATTAGCGGGCGAAACAGTTCTGGCCGAAATTATCGACAACGTTTTTTTTGCGCCAGATCATTTTTGCCCATTTTTTAAATATAACCGAATGAACAATTCGTCATTTCGGTGTGATTAACACGAGTAAAGCGAGGAGTCGTAAATGAAAAAGGTCGCTGTCCTGCTGGCGCCAGGATTCGAAGAAGCAGAAGCCGTGGTCACTATTGATATTCTGCGTCGCCTGAATATTGATGTTGAAACGCTGGCCTGCGCGGAATCTCGCGCGGTAGTGAGTTATCACGACATTCCAATGGTTGCGGACAACACCCTCGCCGGACGTCTGGACACGTTGTATGACGCCATCGTCTTGCCCGGCGGCCCGCAGGGGAGCGCTAATCTGGCCGCCAGCGCGCAGGTGATCGACTTCGTTTCCCGCCATGACGCTGCGGGTAAATTGATCTGTCCGGTCTGCTCCGCCGCAGCGCGTGTGCTGGGGGGCAATGGTCTGCTGAAAGGGCGCCGTTACGTCTGCTCTGGCGACCTATGGGAAAATGTGACTGACGGTGAATATGTTGATGCGCCGGTTGTGGAAGATGGCAATCTCTTGAGCGGCAAAGGGTTAGGGCATATTTTTGATTTTGCGCTGACGCTGGCTGCTCGTCTGTCAGGGGATGACGCTTCTGTTCGCGATCATGCCGATCATATTTACTATGCCTGGTAAAGCATATTTCCCCGGATGCGCCTGCATTCGGGGACAAGGATTTGCTGGCTGATGTTATGGACTAATCTGCTACCCCTTTTTTATTTGTCTGACAAAACCTTCTTTTTTTATGTCATTTTCCGCTGAATTTATGTACGCAATTACTGTAATTCTGCGGTGTGATGCCGCTCTCCTATGGAGAATCAATTTCCCGCTACAACTAACACCAGCACGGGTATCAATCCTTGGCTTTTAAGGTAATACCTTGTTTTACGGCTAAATTACAAAAAATCGTTCGATTTTACCCTACATAAAAGAACGCTAAAGCTGGAGTTAACCATGCACAAATTTACTAAAGCGCTGGCAGCCATCGGTCTGGCTGCCGTTATGTCACAATCCGCTATCGCGGAAACCATGAAGCTCGGTTTTCTGGTGAAACAACCGGAGGAACCCTGGTTCCAGACAGAATGGAAATTTGCCGATAAAGCCGGGAAAGATCTGGGTTTTGAGGTCATTAAAATTGCGGTGCCGGACGGTGAGAAAACCCTGAACGCCATCGACAGCCTGGCGGCGAGTGGGGCAAAAGGCTTTGTTATTTGTACCCCGGACCCGAAACTGGGTTCAGCGATCGTTGCAAAAGCGCGTGGGTATGACATGAAGGTGATCGCCGTGGACGATCAGTTCGTCAACGCGAAAGGTAAGCCAATGGACACCGTACCGCTGGTGATGATGGCGGCCACGAAAATTGGCGAGCGCCAGGGGCAGGAGCTGTATAAGGAGATGCAAAACCGCGGCTGGGATGTAAAGGAAACGGCGGTGATGGCGATTACCGCTAATGAACTGGATACCGCGCGTCGCCGCACATCCGGCTCGATGGACGCGCTGAAAGCTGCGGGCTTCCCGGAAAAACAGATCTATCAGGTTCCAACGAAATCCAATGATATTCCCGGCGCATTCGATGCCGCTAACTCTATGCTGGTTCAACACCCTGAAGTGAAACACTGGCTGATTGTCGGCATGAATGACAACACCGTGCTGGGCGGCGTGCGCGCCACCGAAGGTCAGGGCTTTAAGGCGGCGGACGTTATCGGCATCGGCATTAACGGTGTGGATGCGATCAGCGAACTGTCAAAAGCGCAGGCGACAGGATTCTACGGCTCGTTGCTGCCCAGCCCGGACGTACACGGCTATAAATCCAGTGAAATGCTCTACAACTGGGTAACCAAAGATGCGGAACCGCCAAAATTCACTGAAGTGACCGACGTGGTGCTGATCACCCGTGACAACTTCAAAGAAGAACTGGCGAAAAAAGGTTTAGGCGGCAAGTAACACAAATGCCGGATGGCGACGCGAAAACGGTTTATCCGGCCTGCGAATTGCGTATTCAGTAGGCCGGATAAGGCAACGCCGTCATCCGGCAAAATCCTGACTCACGGAGACGTTATGCAACAGCCCACCCCATATCTCTCATTTCGCGGCATCGGGAAAACGTTCCCTGGCGTTAAGGCGCTGACGGATATCAGTTTTGACTGTTATGCCGGTCAGGTGCATGCGCTGATGGGCGAAAATGGCGCCGGGAAGTCCACACTCTTAAAAATTCTCAGCGGCAACTATGCGCCAACCACGGGATCGCTGGCGATCCGTGGGCAAGAGATGACCTTTGCCGACACCACGGCTGCACTGAATGCCGGTGTCGCCATTATTTACCAGGAACTGCACCTCGTGCCGGAAATGACCGTTGCGGAGAATATCTATCTCGGCCAGCTCCCGCATAAAGGGGGATTGTTAACCGGACGCTGCTCAACTACGAAGCCGGTCTTCAGTTACAACATCTGGGGATGGATATCTCCCCGGATACCCCGCTGAAATACCTCTCGATTGGCCAGTGGCAAATGGTGGAGATTGCGAAAGCGTTAGCGCGTAACGCCAAAATTATCGCTTTCGATGAACCGACCAGCTCGCTCTCCGCCAGGGAGATCGAGAACCTGTTCCGGGTGATTCGCGAACTGCGCAAAGAAGGGCGCGTCATTCTGTATGTGTCGCACCGTATGGAAGAGATCTTTGCACTGAGCGATGCCATTACCGTGTTTAAAGATGGCCGCTACGTTAAAACGTTTACCGATATGCAGCAGGTTAACCATGACGCGCTGGTTCAGGCGATGGTTGGGGCGCGATCTCGGCGATATCTACGGCTGGCAGCCTCGTGCCTGTGGCGCAGAGCGGCTGCGGCTGCAAGAGGTGAAAGCGCCGGGCGTTCGCGCGCCTGTCAGCTTATCCGTACGCAGCGGCGAAATTGTCGGCCTGTTTGGTCTGGTTGGCGCCGGGCGCAGTGAATTAATGAAAGGGCTGTTCGGCGGAACGCGCATCACCGAAGGGCAGGTGTTCATTGACGAGCAGCCCATTGATATCCGCAAACCGGCGCACGCGATTGCGGCAGGCATGATGCTGTGCCCGGAAGATCGCAAAGCGGAGGGGATCATTCCTGTGCATTCGGTTCGCGACAATATCAACATCAGCGCCCGACGTAAGCATGTGCTGGGTGGGTGCCTGATCAATAACGGTTGGGAAGAGAGCAATGCCGAACACCATATTCGCTCCCTCAATATAAAAAACGCCAGGTGCTGAGCAACTCATTATGAATCTCTCCGGGGGGAATCAACAGAAGGCGATTCTGGGACGCTGGTTATCGGAAGAGATGAAGGTCATTTTGCTTGATGAGCCGACGCGCGGTATCGATGTCGGCGCAAAACACGAGATCTACAACGTTATTTACGCGCTGGCGGCGCGCGGTGTGGCCGTGCTGTTTGCCTCCAGCGATCTGCCGGAAGTTCTTGGTGTTGCCGACCGTATTGTGGTGATGCGTGAAGGTGAGATCGCCGGTGAATTACTTCATGAACAGGCGGATGAACGGCAGGCCCTGAGCCTTGCTATGCCTAAAGTCAGCCAGGCTGTCGCCTGAGTAAAGGAGAGTAAGATGTCTTCTGTAACTACATCCGGTTCTGGCGCACCTAAGTCGCCGTTTAGCTTCGGGCGTATCTGGGATCAATACGGCATGCTGGTGGTGTTCGCCGTCCTGTTCCTGGCGTGTGCGATCTTTGTGCCTAACTTTGCCACGTTCATCAACATGAAGGGGCTGGGGCTGGCGATTTCGATGTCGGGTATGGTGGCGTGTGGGATGCTGTTTTGTCTGGCGTCCGGCGATTTTGACCTCTCCGTCGCCTCGGTGATTGCCTGTGCCGGCGTCACCACCGCCGTGGTCATCAATATGACCGAAAGCCTGTGGATTGGCGTGGCTGCCGGGCTGCTGCTGGGCATACTTTGCGGACTGGTGAACGGTTTTGTTATCGCGCGTTTAAGGATCAACGCCCTGATTACCACGCTCGCCACGATGCAGATTGTTCGTGGTCTGGCCTATATCATCTCTGACGGTAAAGCGGTAGGGATTGAAGATGAGCGCTTCTTCACCCTCGGGTACGCCAACTGGTTTGGGCTACCTGCACCGATCTGGTTAACGGTAGGGTGCCTGGTTATCTTTGGTTTATTGCTGAATAAAACCACGTTTGGCCGCAATACGCTGGCGATTGGCGGGAATGAAGAAGCGGCGCGTCTGGCCGGGGTGCCGGTAGTACGCACGAAGATCATTATCTTCGTTCTCTCCGGGCTGGTGTCGGCGGCGGCGGGGATTATCCTGGCGTCGCGTATGACCAGCGGCCAGCCAATGACCTCTATTGGCTATGAACTGATTGTGATTTCAGCCTGCGTATTAGGCGGTGTCTCCCTCAAGGGCGGCATCGGAAAAATCTCATATGTGGTCGCGGGGGTGTTGATCCTGGGGACGGTGGAAAACGCCATGAACCTGCTGAACATTTCCCCCTTTGCACAGTACGTCGTGCGCGGCTTAATCCTGCTGGCAGCGGTAATCTTCGACCGTTACAAACAAAAGGCGAAGCGCACCGTTTTAATGAAATAAACCGTAACTATTCAGTTTAGCTCCTCCCGATAGCCAGCCGCTACCCCGGCTGGCTATTGTCTTTCTAAATGGCGAGCAGCGTCACACTGTCTATACTTACATGGCTAATGGGGCCGATCCGCGCGCCTCAAAAACGATGATTAAGGAGGAGAACAGGGTGGCAGAATCGTTAACCGTATCCCCCGAACTGTCCGCAAACTATGCTTATTTTTTCGATCTTGATGGGACGCTGGCGGAGATTAAACCACACCCGGATCAGGTGGTGGTGCCGCACAATATTCTCCAGCTGTTACACCGCCTCTCGACGCATAACGCAGGGGCGCTGGCATTGATTTCAGGGCGCTCAATGGCTGAGCTTGATGCGCTCTCAGCCCCCTTTTGCTTTCCCCTTGCCGGGGTGCATGGGGCGGAACGCCGTGACATCAATGGTAATACCCATATCGTGCGCCTTCCGCAGGCGATAGCACGCGATGTCAGCGCGCAGCTGCACGCCGCGCTGGGAAATCTTCCAGGGGCGGAACTGGAAGCGAAAGGCATGGCCTTTGCGCTGCATTACCGGCAGGCGCCGCAGCATGAGGCGCCGTTGCTGGCGCTGGCGCAGCACATTACGCAGAAATGGCCGCAGCTTGCACTTCAGCCGGGTAAATGCGTGGTGGAGATTAAACCGAAAGGCGCGAACAAAGGGGAGGCCATTGCCGCGTTTATGCAAGAAGCGCCATTTGCAGGGGCGTATCCCTGTCTTTGTGGGCGATGACTTGACGGATGAGGCGGGCTTTGACGTCGTCAATAATTTGGGAGGGATTTCAGTCAAAGTGGGTGCCGGGGCGACCCGGGCAACAGGACGTCTGGCGGGCGTTCCTGAGGTCTGGCGCTGGCTGGAAGAAATTAACAATCCACAACAAGAAAAAAAATTAATGAATGACAGGAGAGATGGCTATGGGTCGTTTAGTCGTAGTATCTAATCGAATTGCTCCCCCGGATAATAAAGGCGGCGCGGGTGGCCTGGCAGTTGGCGTACTGGGCGCATTGAAAGCGGCGGGCGGATTGTGGTTCGGCTGGAGTGGCGAGACGGGCAACGAGGATAAGCCGTTAAAAAAGGTCACACGAGGCAATATGACCTGGGCGTCTTTTAATCTGAGCGAGCAGGACTACGAGGAATATTATTGCCAGTTTTCGAATGCGGTCTTATGGCCTGCCTTCCATTATCGACTCGATCTGGTGCAGTTCCAGCGCCCCGCGTGGGAAGGGTATTCACGGGTGAATGCGCTGCTGGCGGATAAGCTGCTGCCCTTACTGAAAGATGACGATATTATCTGGGTTCATGACTATCATTTATTGCCGTTTGCCAGTGAATTGCGCAAGCGGGGCGTGAATAATCGCATCGGCTTTTTTCTTGCATATCCCTTTCCCGACGCCGGAAATTTTCAATGCCTTGCCGCCGCACGATACGCTGCTGGAACAACTGTGTGATTTTGACTTACTGGGATTCCAGACGGAAAACGACCGCCTGGCGTTTCTGGACAGTCTGTCAAGTCAGACCAGAGTAACCACGCGCGGCAGTAAGAGCCATTCGGCATGGGGGAAATCCTTCCGCACTGAGGTCTATCCTATTGGCATTGAACCTGACGAGATCGCACAACAGGCTTCCGGGCCGTTACCGCCGAAACTGGCGCAGCTAAAAGCGGAGCTGAAAAATGTGCAAAACATTTTTTCCGTCGAGCGTCTGGATTACTCCAAAGGATTACCGGAGCGTTTCCAGGCGTATGAAGCGCTGCTGGAGAAATACCCCCAGCACCACGGGAAAATTCGCTATACGCAAATAGCGCCGACCTCGCGCGGTGAAGTGCAGGCTTATCAGGATATCCGCCACCAACTGGAGACGGAAGCAGGGCGTATCAACGGTAAATATGGACAGCTTTGGCTGGACACCGCTCTACTATCTTAACCAGCACTTTGATCGCAAGCTGCTGATGAAGGTGTTCCGCTACTCGGATGTCGGGTTAGTGACCCCGCTGCGGGATGGCATGAATCTGGTCGCAAAAGAGTTTGTCGCCGCGCAGGATCCGGCAAATCCCGGCGTTCTCGTTTTGTCGCAGTTTGCCGGTGCGGCGAATGAGTTGACGTCCGCGCTCATTGTTAACCCTTATGATCGGGATGATGTGGCCGTGGCGCTCCACCGCGCGTTGACCATGCCGCTTGCCGAACGCATTTCACGCCACGCGGAAATGCTTGAGACGATTATTAAAAATGATATTAATCACTGGCAGCAACGGTTTATTCGCGACCTAAAGGATGTCGCGCCACGTAGCGCAGAAACGCTGCATCGCAATAAGGTCGCCACCTTCCCAAAGCTTGCCTGACGCCCGCTAATCACCGGCAAGCGGAACCAGCAATACATCAACTTCACTGGCGCTAACGACACTTTTCGCTGAGCAGGACGCTCGCGAAAAGAAGCTGTGATTATGATTGCCGCAAATGACCAAATCCACCTGCTGCTTACGACACACATCCAGAATATGCGCGCTTAACTCCCCGTAAGTAATGAATGTTTGTTCAATCGGGTAGTCTGCCTTCGCACTCAGTTTGTCGAGAAAATCCTGCGTCTCTTCATGCATCACCTCCCGCAAATCTTCCAGCATTGGGGGCGGCGAATTGATTATACAGCTCGGGATCAGAGGCGAGGGTAATCAGGCTAATGCGGGCATTGACGGGACGAGCAATGGAGACAGCTTTCGCTAACAGCTGCTGACTTTCGGGGGTAACGGCGACGGCGACAAGAATATGCGTATAGCTCATAACTCGCTCCTTATTGCAAGAATATGAGGTTTCTTCTTCAGCTTTACTCTGTTTAGTCGAATTCTGCAATGTTTTCCCTGTGACGATAGTGTGAAGGTTATCATAATAATTCATTAATTATTCTTATAAATGGAATAGTGGCATAACGCACATTGTAAACATTATTACGCGCTTTAACTTAAATCGACCAATTATGAAAACAAAATGTTAATTACGATGTAACAAAAATTAACTTGTTATGCATCATAGATACCGTCTATTGGTTAACCCTGCTTAATATTTAAGTGATTGTTTAGAAACGATTAAATTATTTTATGTCCCCGGCAGGAATATTCAGGAAGGGGGATATTTTCAGATGTTATTTTAACGGTGCTAAACATAACGCATGAGTGATTATTTACGCACATATTCGTGTATCTGGAATAGAAAAACTGAACGAAAGGCTAAAAAATAATCAAAATAAAAGTTCAACTGATGGATTTATGTTAAGTATTTGGATGATTTATGTGATCTGGATCACATATTTCTCAAATTCGCAGCCCGGCTCCGTTGTATGTGTTCGTGCTGACGAGTAGAGTTGCGTCGAATTAGGAAAAATCTTAGGCATTTTGTAATAAATCATGTAAACGTGTAAAAACCTGACACCCCATTAAGGGGGGTTTTACTGTATGCATCGGTGCCTGGGCGTGGCTATGCATTTGACCTTTTTGCTTTTTTTACCGGGGGATTCCCGGCGACATCACGGGGTGCGGTTACACCGCATAAAAATAAAGTTGGTTATTCTGGATGGGAACAATGCATACATCCGAGTTGCTGAAACACATTTATGACATCAATCTGTCATATTTACTCCTTGCACAGCGGTCTGATCGTTCAGGACAAAGCATCCGCGATGTTCCGCCTTGGTATCAGTGAAGAGATGGCGAACACGTTGGGTACTCTGACTCTTCCCACAAATGGTTAAACTGGCCGAAACGAACCAGCTGGTATGTCATTTCCGTTTTGACAACACCAGACAGTTACCCAGCTGACCCAGGATTCTCGCGTTGACGATCTTCAGCAAATTCATACCGGTATCATGCTTTCAACACGCCTGTTACACGATGTGAATCAGGCCGATGATGCGGCGCGTAAGAAAAGGGCTTGATGATGAGTGAAAAAAGCATTGTTCAGGAAGCTCGCGATATCCAGTTAGCGATGGAATTGATTCTCTTTGGGCGCCCGTTTGCAAATGCTGGAAAGCGAAACGCAGTTAAGTCGTGGTCGCCTCATCAAATTATACAAAGAGTTACGCGGCAGTCCTCCGCCAAAAGGTATGCTTCCTTTTTCAACGGACTGGTTTATGACATGGGAGCAAAACATTCATGCCTCCATGTTTTGCAACGCCTGGCAGTTCTTACTCAAAACCGGTCTGTGCAGCGGCGTGGATGCGGTCATTAAAGCGTACCGTCTGTATCTGGAACAGTGCCCGCAGGCGGAAGACGGGCCATTGTTGGCGTTAACACGCGCATGGACGCTGGTTGCGTTTCGTGGAAAGCGGGCTGCTTGAATTATCGACCTGTAATTGCTGTGGCGGGAATTTTATTACCCATGCGCATCAGCCTGCGGGAAGTTTTGCCTGTAGTTTGTGCCAGCCGCCGTCCCGCGCAGTAAAAAAGACGTAAACTTTCCCAAAATGCTGCCGATATTATTCCACAACTGCTGGATGAACAGATCGAACAGGCTGTTTAACCGATACGGTGTGGACAAACACTCCAGCAGCGGTAAGTGATTACCGCTGCTTTTTTTTGCCTTGCCGACGTGTTATTCGCCCGACTGTACATCCTGTTTTAGTCAACAGCGGAAGGATGATGTCGTGCTTATCTTATTAGGTTACCTGGTAGTTCTCGGTACAGTTTTCGGTGGTTACATGATGACCGGCGGACACCTTGGAGCACTCTATCAACCGGCTGAATTCGTCATCATCGGTGGGTGCGGGGATCGGGGCATTCATTGTCGGTAACAACGGCAAAGCGATCAAAGGGACGTTAAAAGGCGATCCCATTACTGTTTCGTCGTTCGAAATACACAAAAGCGATGTACATGGATTTGCTGGCGTTGCTCTATCGCCTGATGGCCAAATCGCGTCAGCAGGGGATGTTCTCGCTGGAACGTGACATTGAAAACCCGAAAGAGAGTGAAATTTTTGCCAGCTATCCGCGTATTCTGGCCGACGCGATCATGCTTGATTTTATCGTCGATTATCTGCGCCTGATCATCAGCGGCAACATGAATACCTTTGAAATTGAGGCGCTGATGGATGAGGAAATTGAAACCCACGAAAGCGAGGCGGAAGTTCCTGCCAACAGCTTGGCGCTGATGGGCGATTCATTACCGGCATTTGGTATCGTTGCGGCGGTCATGGGGGTTGTCCATGCGCTGGCTTCCGCCGATCGTCCGGCGGCTGAACTGGGGGCGCTGATCGCCCATGCGATGGTGGGGACATTCCTCGGGATTTTATTGGCCTATGGGTTTATCTCGCCACTCGCCAGCGTGCTGCGTCAAAAGAGTGCTGAAACCACCAAAATGATGCAGTGCGTAAAAATCACACTGCTTTCTAACCTGAACGGTTATGCGCCGCCGATCGCCGTCGAATTTGGTCGTAAAACATTGTATTCCAGCGAACGTCCTTCGTTCATTGAGCTGGAAGAGCACGTACGCGCAGTGAGAAACCCGAACCAGCAGCAGACGACGACCGAGGAAGCATGAAGAATCAGCCCCCATCCAATTATCGTCGTAAAACGGCGGAAACATAAGGGTCACGGCGGGGCGCATGGCTCCTGGAAAATTGCTTACGCCGACTTTATGACGGCGATGATGGCTTTTTTCCTCGTCATGTGGCTGATTTCTATCTCCAGTCCTAAAGAATTGATTCAAATTGCCGAATATTTCCGTACGCCACTGGCAACAGCGATAACGGGCGGACATCGCATCGCGAACAGTGAAAGTCCGATCCCCGGCGGCGGCGAGGACTACACCCAGCAGCAGGGTGAAGTGAACAAGCAACCCAATATTGATGAACTGAAAAAGCGTATGGAGCAGAGCCGTCTGAGCAAATTGCGCGGCGACCTGGATCAGCTGATTGAGTCCGATCCCAAACTGCGCGCATTGCGGCCGCACCTGAAGATTGACCTGGTTCAGGAAGGGCTGCGCATTCAGATTATCGACAGCCAGAATCGCCCGATGTTTAAGACGGGCAGCGCGGAGGTTGAACCTTACATGCGTGACATTCTGCGTGGTATTGCGCCGGTGTTGAACGGTATTCCTAACCGCATCAGCCTTTCCGGTCATACGGATGATTTCCCGTACGCCAGCGGCGAACGGGGATACAGCAACTGGGAATTGTCGGCCGACCGCGCCAATGCTTCGCGTCGCGAGCTGGTGGTTGGCGGTCTGGATGATGGAAAAGTATTACGGGTGGTAGGCATGGCCGCCACGATGCGTCTGAGCGATCGCGGTCCTGATGACGCCATCAACCGCCGTATAAGTCTGCTGGTGTTGAACAAGCAGGCAGAAGAGGCCATTTTGCATGAAAACGCTGAAAGCCAGAATGAGCCGGTAAGTGTCTTACAACAGCCAGCGGCACTCCCGCCGGTAAGCGTTCCCACATCGCCACCAGCCAATCCGAGGTGATAGCGTGAGCATGGATATTAGCGATTTTTATCAGACATTTTTTGATGAAGCTGACGAGCTGTTGGCTGACATGGAGCAGCACCTGCTTGATTTGGCGCCTGAAGCCCCGGACTCTGAGCAACTGAATGCCATTTTTCGTGCGGCGCACTCCATTAAAGGCGGCGCAGGTACTTTCGGCTTTACCGTTTTGCAGGAAACAACCCACTTGATGGAAAACCTGCTGGATGAAGCCCGGCGCGGTGAGATGCAGCTCAATACCGACATTATCAACCTGTTTTTGGAAACGAAAGATATTATGCAGGAACAGCTCGACGCCTATAAAAGCTCGGAAGAGCCGGATGCCGCAAGCTTCGAATATATCTGCAACGCGTTACGTCAGTTAGCGCTCGAGGCGAAAGGGGAAACCGCTCCGGCGGTGGTTAACGCTGCCAAACTGAGCGTCGTCGACGGTACGGCGATACAGGAAGAGGCAGTCGCACAGGAAAACAGCGCGGAAGAGAGCAAACTGCGCGTGGTTCTTTCGCGCCTGAAAGCCAATGAAGTCGATCTGCTTGAAGAAGAGTTGGGCAACCTGGCCACCTTAACGGATGTGGTGAAAGGCGAGGATTCGCTGTCCGCGACCCTCGACGGCACGATTGCGGAAGATGACATCATTGCGGTGCTCTGCTTTGTGATTGAAGCCGATCAGATAGCCTTTGAGACGGTCTCCTCAGCCCCGGTCGCGCAGGTCGAAGAGCCTGTTGCCGTGGCAACTACGCCGCAACCGACCGCAGTGGTACCTGTTGCCAAAGCCGCCGCCAGCGAACCGCAGTCCGGGCGCGCCGAGCGTGAAAAGCCGGCCCGTGAGCGAGAGTCAACCAGTATTCGCGTGGCGGTTGAGAAAGTAGACCAGTTGATCAACCTGGTCGGCGAACTGGTGATTACTCAGTCAATGCTGGCCCAGCGTTCTAATGAACTGGACCCGGTTAATCATGGCGATCTCATCACCAGCATGGGTCAGTTACAACGTAACGCCCGCGATCTGCAAGAGTCGGTGATGTCGATTCGTATGATGCCGATGGAGTACGTCTTCAGCCGCTTCCCGCGTCTGGTGCGCGACCTGGCGGGTAAACTGGGGCAAACAGGTTGAACTGACCCTCGTCGGCAGCTCGACGGAACTGGATAAAAGTCTAATTGAACGCATTATCGATCCATTAACCCACCTGGTGCGCAACAGCCTCGATCACGGTATCGAGATGCCGGAAACACGCCTTGAAGCCGGGAAGAATGCGATCGGTAATCTGATCCTCTCCGCTGAACACCAGGGCGGCAATATCTGCATTGAAGTGACTGATGACGGTGCGGGGCTGAACCGCGAGCGCATTCTGGCGAAAGCTGTCTCTCAGGGGATGGCGGTCAACGAAAACATGACCGATGAAGAAGTGGGCATGTTGATTTTTGCGCCGGGCTTCTCCACCGCCGAGCAGGTGACGGATGTTTCCGGTCGCGGCGTGGGCATGGACGTGGTGAAACGTAACATCCAGGAGATGGGCGGCCACGTTGAAATCCAGTCGAAGCAGGGGACGGGCACCACCATTCGCATTCTGCTGCCGCTGACGCTGGCTATTCTGGACGGGATGTCCGTCCGCGTGGCGGGCGAAGTGTTCATTCTGCCGCTGAATGCGGTAATGGAATCGCTGCAACCGCGTGAAGACGATCTGCACCCGCTGGCCGGAGGCGAGCGCGTACTGGAAGTGCGCGGCGAGTATCTGCCGCTGGTGGAACTGTGGAAAGTCTTTGATGTCGTTGGCGCCAAAACTGAAGCCACGCAGGGCATTGTGGTGATCCTGCAAAGCGGCGGTCGCCGTTACGCACTGCTGGTTGATCAGCTTATTGGACAGCACCAGGTGGTAGTGAAAAACCTGGAAAGCAACTATCGCAAGGTGCCTGGCATTTCTGCGGCGACGATTCTGGGCGACGGCAGCGTGGCGCTGATCGTTGATGTCTCCGCATTGCAGGGTTTAAACCGTGAACAACGTATGGCGATCACAGCCGCCTGATTGAGTGAGAAAGGTAATTATATGACCGGTATGAGTAATGTAACCAAACTGGCCGGCGAGCCGTCAGGTCAGGAATTCCTGGTATTTACACTGGGAGATGAAGAGTACGGTATCGACATCCTGAAAGTGCAGGAGATCCGTGGCTACGATCAGGTCACGCGCATCGCCAACACGCCTTCTTTTATTAAAGGGGTGACGAACCTGCGCGGTGTGATTGTGCCGATTGTCGATCTGCGCGTGAAGTTTTGCCAGGGCGACGTTGAGTATAACGATAACACGGTGGTCATCGTGTTGAATCTGGGACAACGCGTGGTAGGGATTGTGGTGGACGGCGTGTCTGACGTGCTGTCGCTGACGGCGGAGCAAATTCGCCCGGCGCCGGAGTTTGCCGTTACCCTGTCTACGGAATATCTGACCGGTCTGGGCGCGCTTGGCGAACGTATGTTGATCCTGGTGAACATTGAGAAACTGCTGAACAGCGATGAGATGGCGCTGCTTGATATCGCCGCTTCCCACGTTGCATAACCGTTGACTGCCCGTGCCGGATGGCACTTCGCTTATCCGGCCTACGGGTGAGGCGCTCTCTGTTTGTGCCGGATGGCGGTGTAAACACCTTATCCGGCCTACATACGGCGATGAGTCATGTGTAGGCCGGATAAGCGAAGCGCCATCCAGCAAATACATTACCCCACTAACTGCTGCGGAACGCGTTCTTCCGCGTCCTCTTCCAGCAAACCTTCATTCTGCGCCAGCATCGCGGTGGCAATCCCGTTTCCTAACACGTTAATGGCGGAACGTCCCATATCAAGAAAATGGTCAATCCCCATCAGCAACAAAATGCCCGCCACCGGAATATTGAAGCTCGGAATCGTGGCGGCCAGCACCACCAGCGCAGAACGCGGCACGCCTGCAATTCCTTTTGACGCCAGCATCAGCGTCAGCATCAGCACCGTAATTTCCGCAAAAGAGAGATGAATATTATAAGCCTGCGCGATAAACATCGACGCGAAAGAGCAGTACACCATTGAGCCGACGAGGTTAAAGGAGTAACCAATAGGCAGCACAAACGACACGATGTTACGTGAGCAGCCAAACTTCGTCAGTTGTTCCAGCGTTTTCGGGTAAGCGGCTTCAGAGCTGCTGGTAGTAAAGGCGACCAGCACCGGATCTTTCAACATGCTGACTAACCGGAACACCTCTTTTTTCAGTACCATATAGCCCACGGCCAGCAGCACCAGGCAGGTCAGCAGAATCGCCACATAGTAGCCGCCGATAAACGACGCGTAGTTAAGCAGAATCCCCAGCCCCTGGGTGGCGATCACCGAGGAGATCGCGGCAAAAATGGCCAACGGCGCAACGTACATCACGTAGCCGGTCACCTTCAGCATAATATGTGAAACCACATCCAGGGCGGCGACCAGCGGCGCGTTGAATTTTTCGCCAAGCGACGCGCCGCCAATACCGAAGAACATGGAAAACACGACGATCTGCAAAATTTCGTTATTGGCCATCGCTCCGGCAATGCTGGTCGGAATGGTGTGCGACAGGAATCCTTTTAAGCTCATGCCGCCCACCGCAAGCCCGGTGTCGACCGATTCTGCCGGAATTGCCAGATTCAGACCGCTGCCCGGATGCTCAATCGTCACGATAAACAGCCCCACCAGAATGGACAACACGGAAGAACTGATAAACCAGACCATCGCTTTACCGCCAACGCGGGCCGATAGTGGCGGTTTCGCCCAGACGCATGATGCCCACGGTCAGCGTGCTGAAGACCAGCGGGGCAATCACCATTTTAATGAGCCGTAAGAAAATATCGGTGAGGAGCGTGATGTTATTGGACCAGGCGGCGATCGCCTCCTGTGACGCGTAAGAGTGAATCACCGCGCCTGACAGGATGCCTGCCAGCATGAGGATCACGATAAATAACGTGAGTTTGTTTGCACTTGCCACTGAAAAGCCCTCTGGCTGGATTTAACATGTTGTTGTCAGTAACGCTTTTGTTTTATTTATTGAGTCGCACTGAAATATTCATCATATAAATTGGAATTTAAAGCTCAGGGGGATACAACTATTTTTTATTATTTATTCATTTTGTTGTGTTCTGACGGCTGTGCTTATGTGATCGGAGTCACATAAGCATCGTTTTTGTCGACAAAATGCAAACTGTCCAGGAAGGTGATGAATGTTAATATAAATGATAATAATGATGTTTTTCTGTCAATGTCTGGTTGCCGCCCCAAAACCGCCAGCCGCCGATCTGCCGATCGGCGCTTCCTGCTTCTATTTCCTTTTCGCAAATGTAAAGTTCTCTTCTCTGGTGCCGATAACGTTGGATAACTCGTTTTCAGGAAGGTGCCTTATGTTTAACCGTATCCGCGTTGTCACAATGCTGATGATGGTGCTGGGGGTTTTCGCACTGCTACAGCTTGTTTCCGGTGGTCTGTTGTTTTCGTCATTACAGCAGAACCAGCAAAGTTTTGTTATTTCAAATGATTTACGCCAGCAGCAGAGCGAACTGACCTCGACATGGGATCTCATGCTGCAAACGCGTATTAACCTGAGCCGTTCTTCGGCCCGCATGATGATGGATGCCTCTAATCAGCAGAGCAGCGCGAAAAACGACCTGGCTGAAAAACGCCAAAAGCACGCTGGAGCAGGCGGCAACGCATTATGCCAACTTCAAAAATATCAATCCGCTGCCGGAGATGGCGGAAGCCAGCGGCAATGTGGATGAAAAATACCAGCAATACCATGCGGCGCTGGCGGAACTGGTTCAGTTCCTCGAAAACGGCAACATGGATGCCTACTTCGCGCAGCCAACCCAGGGGATGCAGAACGCACTTGGCGAAGCGCTGGGCAAATATGCTGGCGTGAGCGAAAAACTGTACAGCAAGGCGTTTGATGAGAGCGCGCGTGACTACCATTTTGCTCAGTGGCAATTGGGTATTCTGGCCGTTGTCCTGGTGCTGATTCTGGTTGTGGTGTGGTACGGCATTCGTCATACCTTGCTGAATCCGCTGGCGCGAGTGATTGCCCATATTCGTGATATCGCCAGCGGCAACTTGACCAATACGCTGACCGTCTCCGGGCGCAATGAGATCGGCGAACTGGCGGGAACCGTTGATCATATGCAGCGTTCGCTGATAGAGACGGTGACTCAGGTACGTGAAGGGTCTGACGCCATCTATTCCGGTACCAGCGAAATCGCTACGGGGCAACACCGATCTTTCCTCCCGCACCGAGCAGCAGGCGTCGGCGCTGGAAGAGACGGCTGCCAGCATGGAACAGCTCACCGCGACGGTGAAACAGAACGCCGACAACGCCCGTCAGGCGTCGCACCTGGCGCAAAGCGCCTCCGACACTGCGCAACACGGTGGGAAAGTGGTGGATGGCGTGGTCAACACCATGCATGAAATTGCCGACAGCTCGAAGAAAATCGCCGACATCATCAGCGTTATCGACGGCATTGCATTCCAGACCAATATTCTGGCGCTGAACGCTGCGGTTGAAGCCGCGCGCGCCGGTGAGCAAGGGCGCGGGTTTGCGGTGGTGGCAGGGGAAGTGCGTAACCTGGCGAGCCGCAGCGCGCAGGCGGCGAAAGAGATCAAAGCGCTCATTGAAGATTCCGTTTCGCGGGTGGATACCGGCTCCGTGCTGGTGGAAAGCGCCGGTGAAACGATGAGAGACATTGTCAACGCCGTGACCCGCGTGACGGACATCATGGGTGAAATCGCGTCGGCTTCCGATGAGCAAAGCCGCGGGATCGATCAGGTGGCGCTGGCCGTCTCTGAGATGGATCGCGTCACGCAGCAGAACGCCTCGCTGGTGCAGGAGTCGGCGGCCGCAGCGGCCGCGCTGGAAGAGCAGGCCAGCCGTTTAACGATGGCGGTATCCGCGTTTCGTCTGGCATCTCGTCCATTAACCGTAAAAACAGACCTGAATACAACCGCAGCGGCGCCGCGTACAGCGCAACCGCGCCAGCTTGCAACTGAACAAGATACTCACTGGGAAACATTTTGATCGTCTTTTAATCGTGGCCTTTGCCGCCTAATGGGAGCGTTGATGTTTAATCGTATTCGAATCTCGACCACGCTGTTTTTAATCTTGATCCTCTGCGGTGTTTTGCAGATTGCAGTAATGGCTTGTCATTTTGGGCATTTCGCGATGGTTTTCAGAGTCTGAACCAGGTTGAGCAGAGTAATCAGCAACGCGCAGCATGGCGCAAACACGCGCCGTTTTATTACAGGCCAGTACCGCGCTGAATAAAGCCGGAACGTTAACCGCGCTGAGCTATCCACCCGAGGATATCAAACAGCTGATGATCACCGCCCGGAAAGCCTGGCGCAGTCCGGCGTTGTGTTAAAGGTTTTATGGTGACAGAGGCGAGTACGGAAGAGGGGAAAGCGTTACAGGCCGCCACGGAAAAGAGTTATACGCAGTGGTATAGCGATCTGGAGCATCAGGCCACCTGGCTTGAAAGCAACCAGCTGTCGGATTTTCTGACCGCGCCGGTACAGGCATCGCAGGACGCCTTTGACGCCAACGTCACTACCTGGCAGCAGAATATCAACCATGTTCTGGAGACGGCCAGCGAACAGGGGAAAGATAATTATCACCGCTCGGCGATCATTTTATCACGATGGTGATCGTCGCGGCGTTGTTAACCACCGGGGCGCTGTTCTGGTCACGCAAAATGATTGTTCAGCCGTTGGCGATTATCGGCAGCCATTTTGACAGCATTGCGGACGGAAACCTGGCGCGGCCGATCGCCGTGTATGGGCGCAACGAGATTTCCGCTATTTTCGCCAGCCTGAAGGCCATGCAGCAGGCGCTGCGCGAAACGGTCAGCGACGTGCGGCAGGGCAGTTTAGCGATGCATACCGGCATTTCGGAAATCGCGATGGGCAATAACGATCTGTCGTCACGTACCGAACAGCAGGCGGCGTCGCTGGCGCAAACCGCAGCCAGTATGGAGCAGCTAACGGCAACGGTCGGGCAGAACGCCGATAACGCCCGTCAGGCCTCCGGTCTGGCGAAAAGCGCGGCGGATACCGCGAAAAAAGGCGGCGACCAGGCTTCGCGTATGGCCAGCACAATGCAGGATATTGCCGCCAGTTCGCAGAAAATTGGCGACATCATCGGCGTTATCGACAGCATTGCGTTTCAGACCAATATTCTGGCGCTGAATGCGGCCGGTCGAAGCGGCGCGGGCCGGTGAGCAGGGGCGCGGTTTTGCCGTTGTCGCAGGCGAAGTGCGTAACCTGGCGAGCCGCAGCGCGCAGGCGGCCAAAGAGATTAAAGGGTTGATTGAGGAGTCCGTAAACCGTGTGCATCAGGGATCGCAACTGGTGGACACCGCCGCGAATACCATGACGGAGATCGTCAGCTCGGTAACCCAGGTGAACGACATCATGGGCGAAATCGCTTCGGCCTCCGATGAACAGCGCCGAGGAATTGAGCAGGTGGCGCAAGCCGTCAGCCAGATGGATCAGGTGACGCAACAAAACGCCGCGCTTGTCGAAGAAGCCGCCGCCGCCACCGATCAGTTAGCGAACCAGGCAGACCATCTCTCTGCCCGTGTCGCGGTATTTAAGCTTGAAGAGCAAGTCGTAACACAACAAGAGTCGGCGCCGCCGCAAGCGGTACCCGTTGTATCCTGAATGTGATTGAGAAGGCGCTATGACATCATCGCTGCCCACCGGGCAAACGTCATTATTGTTACAGATGACACAGCGCCTCGCGCTGTCTGACGCGCATTTTCGTCGGATATGTCAATTAATCTACCAGCGCGCGGGAATCGTGCTGGCGGACCACAAGCGGGATATGGTTTACAACCGCCTGGTCCGTCGCCTGAGAACGCTGGGGCTGGATGATTTCGGCCGTTACCTCAGTATGCTGGAAGCCAACCAGAACAGCGCTGAGTGGCAGGCTTTTATTAACTCATTGACCACTAACCTGACGGCCTTCTTCCGTGAAGCGCATCACTTCCCGGTACTGGCGGATCACGCGCGTCGCCGCAACGGGGAATACCGTGTGTGGAGCGCGGCGGCCTCTACCGGAGAGGAACCCTACAGCATCGCCATTACGCTGGCGGATGCCTTAGGGATGGCGCCGGGGCGCTGGAAAGTTTTCGCCAGCGATATCGACACCGAAGTACTGGAAAAGGCGAGAAGCGGGATTTACCGTCAGGACGAGTTGAAAACGCTGTCGCCACAACAGTTGCAGCGTTATTTCATGCGCGGTACAGGCCCGCATGAAGGGCTGGTGCGCGTGCGACAGGAACTGGCTAATTACGTTGAGTTTTCCACCCTCAACCTGCTGGATAAACAGTACAACGTTCCCGGGCCATTCGACGCGATATTTTGCCGTAACGTCATGATCTATTTTGATAAAACAACGCAGCAGGACATTCTGCGTCGTTTTGTTCCACTCCTTAAGCCTGACGGACTGCTGTTTGCGGGTCACTCAGAAAACTTTAGCAACCTCGTGCGCGACTTTAGCCTGCGCGGACAGACGGTGTATGCGCTAAGTAAGGACAAAGCATGGAGTAAAATCAGGGTGTTGTCGGTTGACGATTCAGCGCTGATGCGCCAAATCATGACCGAAATTATTAACAGCCATAGCGATATGGAAATGGTGGCGACGGCGCCCGATCCGCTGGTTGCCAGGGATTTAATCAAAAAATATAACCCCGATGTGCTGACGCTGGATGTGGAAATGCCGCGCATGGACGGTCTCGATTTCTTGAGAAACTGATGCGCCTGCGTCCGATGCCGGTGGTTATGGTCTCCTCTCCTGGACCGGGAAAGGCTCAGAGGTGACGCTGCGCGCGCTGGAACTGGGGGCGATTGATTTTGTCACCAAGCCCCAGTTGGGCATTCGCGAAGGGATGCTGGCGTACAGCGAGATGATCGCAGAGAAAGTCCGCACCGCGTCACGCGCCTCGCCTGGCGGCGCATAAGCCGATGGCTGCGCCTGTGACGCTAAAAGCGGGGCCGCTGCTCAGTTCTGAAAACTGATCGCGATTGGCGCCTCGACGGGGGGGAACCGAAGCCATACGTCATGTGCTGCAACCGCTGCCGCTTTCCAGTCCGGCGGTGATCATCACCCAGCATATGCCGCCCGGTTTTACCCGTTCGTTTGCCGAGCGGTTAAATAAGCTCTGCCAGATTAGCGTGAAAGAGGCGGAAGACGGCGAACGCGTGCTGCCAGGCCATGCCTACATCGCCCCCGGCGACAAGCATATGGAGCTGACGCGCAGCGGGGCGAACTATCAAATCAAAATTCATGACGGGCCGCCGGTTAACCGCCATCGCCCGTCAGTGGATGTGCTGTTTCATTCGGTCGCGAAACATGCGGGGCGCAATGCGGTAGGGGGTCATCCTTACCGGCATGGGCAACGATGGCGCGGCCGGAATGTTAGCGATGCACCAGGCTGGCGCCTGGACTATCGCGCAAAACGAAGCAAGTTGTGTGGTGTTCGGCATGCCGCGCGAGGCCATCAATATGGGTGGCGTGAGCGAAGTGGTCGATCTTAGCCAGGTAAGCCAGCAGATGCTGGCGAAAATCAGTGCCGGACAGGCAATACGTATTTAACGAGGAGTATTTTTTATGGCGGACAAAGAGCTCAGATTTCTGGTTGTGGATGACTTTTCCACCATGCGTCGCATCGTGGCGCAACCTGCTAAAAGAGCTGGGTTTCAATAACGTCGAAGAGGCCGAAGATGGCGTTGACGCACTGAACAAATTGCAGGCAAGCGGCTTTGACTTCGTAATTTCTGACTGGAACATGCCCAACATGGACGGTCTGGAACTGCTGAAAACGATTCGCGCTGATGGCGCAATGGCGTCATTGCCGGTGCTGATGGTGACCGCAGAAGCGAAGAAAGAGAAACATTATCGCGGCTGCGCAGGCGGGTGCCAGCGGCTATGTTGGTGAAACCGTTCACTGCGGCGACGCTGGAAGAGAAACTCAACAAAATCTTTGAGAAACTGGGCATGTGAGGGTCTGAGTATGATGCAACCCACAAATTAAACCTGTTGATGAGCATTCAGCAGGGGACATCATTGCGCGCATCGGCAGTCTGACCCGAATGCTGCGTGACAGCCTGCGTGAACTGGGGCTGGATCAGGCGATAGCAGAAGCGGCGGAAGCGATTCCTGACGCGCGCGATCGTCTGGACTATGTTGTACAGATGACGGCGCAGGCGGCGGAACGTGCGCTGAACAGCGTTGAAGCCTCTCAGCCACACCAGGATGAAATGGAGAAGGGCGCCAAAGCGCTGACCAAACGCTGGGATGAATGGTTCGAAAACCCGATTGAACTCGCCGACGCCCGCGAACTGGTTACGGATACGCGTAAATTCCTCGGTGATGTGCCGGGGCATACCAGCTTCACCAATGCGCAACTGCTGGACATCATGATGGCGCAGGATTTCCAGGATCTCACCCGGTCAGGTTATCAAGCGCATGATGGATGTGATCCAGGAGATTGAGCGTCAGCTGCTGATGGTAATTGCTGGAAAACATCCCTGAGCAAAAATTCACGTCCGAAACGCGAGAATGAAAGCCTGCTCAATGGCCCACAGGTCGACACCACCAAAGCCGGCGTTGTCGCCAGCCCAGGATCAGGTGGATGACCTGCTGGATAGTCTCGGGTTCTGATGCGGTAAGGTATCCTCAGGTTGTGCCGACAACCTGAGGAACGTTTAGCGCAGATCCATTTTTACCGTCACATTGCCCTCAAATTCGCCGGGCGCTGGCGTTGCGCTGGTCGTGCTCACCGGTGCGGCTTTGATGCGTACCGCGCCGTTACCTTGCTCCATCCATCGTCACCGGAAATTCAAAGGTGCCGTCCAGCGCAACATTTTGGTTGTCCTCACTAAAAATTCTCACTCCCAGGTCGTCTCTGCCGAGCATTTTGGCTATCAGGGGATCGCTGCTGTCTACAACCCCCCTGGTCGGCGCTGAGCGTTAGCTTGATTCTGTCGGTATTTCCTACGGCGTTGCCGTCGCAGTGGTAAGAGATATCAACGTTTTTCAGGGCGTAGCCTTCAGGAGGCTGACCCCCTGGTGACAAACTGTTTACTCACAATTTTCCCCCAGATCAACCTCAATGGTGCTTCCGGCATTAATCGTACAGCTCAGCGGGGCAGAGAGTGAGCCACTCAGCCAGATATTTGATACGTGCTGTGCGCTGCCAGCGTCGCAGCTTCCTGAGTCAAAATAGAGACAGGCGTAGTTTTGCACGAGTATCGTTGGGGGAATGACTTCGATACCGAGAATGGGCTTTTTGATATAAAACGTGGCGGCGATAACATTCCATCTGAACGTTCGCTTCGCGGGGGCGGGCGCCGCCAGGATGGGTGCTGTCGCTACAGACGCTGGCGGAACCTTCGGTGGGTTTCATTGACTCGATCACTTTCCCCATCGACGACACCGGCGTCGGATACTGGTTAATGCTGATCTGAATCAGGCCGGTACCGTCCAGAGAATTAACGGCATCGCTATAACCTGCAACATCAATATCTATGTTTTCAGTCAGATAACCGTACCCGGCGATACCGGCATTAAGCGGGCTTCCGGCCAGCGTCAATTCCATTATTGCCGTTGATTCAAACACATTGCCAGGGCATGTGCAGTTTGCCTCCATTTCAACGCCGTTCCCGACAATATGCTCATCAAATTTAACAATATTGTTGGCCGTGTTGTCGTTTGCGTTGATTTCGTTGCTGAACGTGACGCTGTAATACTGTGGCGCGGTAAAGCAGTCACGCAGAATGGTCGCGGCCTGGGCTGTTGCGGACGCCATCAGGCAAAGACCTGCTGCGGACAATGAAAGACGTGCGTATTTTCCCATTTTACTTAACATTTTTGCGGTTCCTGCTGACAAGTCGCGCTGAGGTAATGGATGCCGGTCGGGCTGACCGCGTGGTGTTCGCTATTCAGCGTGATGTGGGCTGTGCATTGTTGATCCTGTGAATTTCCCCATTTGACGCTTAACTGAACGTCGTCGGCGACCCCGGCCAGGTAGAGCGTGCCCGTATCATCCACGATGCCGCTGATGGCGAGGGCGTCGACCGTCGCCATCGCGCCAAAAGGCACCGTCATGCCATTCGGGCGGGTTAATTTTATGAGCGTGCGATAACCGACATGCGCATCAAAAGTGGCGGAAACGGCGGCATTGCGCGAAGGAATCACCGTCACGGCGGTTTCACTGGTATCAACGTCCTCCGGCAGGCTGCTGGTGTCGACGCGAATCCGGTTTTCCTGATAGGGGCTTAATGACGGGATGATGGCGTTGCCCTGCCAGTCAGTCTGAATGCCGCGCTGGTTTTGGAAGCGTACGCCCGATGCGCCGTTGGCGTTGACGATAGCAAACTGACTGCCTAAAGGCTGAGCCAGCGTGACGCCGTGTGGATGGGCGACAATCGCACCGCTGACGCCGTAACTCAAGCGCTGCATATCGTCAGAGGAGGTGTAGTAACCCGCATTGAGGTTGGCGTATTGTGAGCGATAGCTACCGTATACGCTGCTGGTGTCTGCGCCGTCATGGTTGGAATGGCTCTGCTGGAAGGCGTAATTCAGGCGTTCATCGTCCAGCAGCGTACCGTTTAACCCGATATTTTGCTGGGTGTAGCCATGCTTGTTATTGCTGATGTTATAGCTGCTCCAGGCCCCCGGTAGCCACTGACTTAACGGCACGCTGAAGCCGAAGGCGATCATCTGGTCGCTCTCTTCGCCGTTGCTTTTGCTGTAGGTATAAGCAAGGTGGATGCTGATATTTTTAATCGTGGTATTCAGGCCCGCCGAAATACTGCGCTCTTTGTAGGCGGTGCCCCAGTAATCCTGCTGATAACCGTTCAGGTAAAGGCTGGCGCCGGACACGTTCTGGCTTATGCTGGCCTGAATCCGGTTGCGTTTGTTAAAGCGAAACAGCAGATCATCTTCATGATCGTCGTACTTTTGATTCGCGTCGGCGAAACTGTAATAACCACGGGTAGAGTAGCGATAGCTGGCCAGCGTAAAGTTCGTCTCCGTGGTGTCAATTTTCCCGGAGTAGAGCAGGCGATAAGACTGGCCGGTGTGCTGAGTGTCATCATCAAGCCGGGTTTTCGCCAGCGTCACATCGCGGAAAGCGACCCGACGATGCCAAGGGAGAGGCCAGCCCCGCTGTTCATCGCCTGATAATCCTGCGCGGCGGTCACGCCGCCGAACAGCGTGACGCTATTGTTCAGGCCATAAATGAGGCTACCCTGCACGAAGTCCGGTTCATTTTGTTCGCTCCCGCTGTCTGCGCGATAGCGACCCGCGGTAACTTCATATTTCATATGCCCAGGACGCTGCATCACGGCGACGCTGGAATAAGGCTGGGTAAAGTGGCGCTCTGTGCCATCGGCCTCTTTTACCGTGACTTCCAGATCGCCGCTGTTGGTCGTGGAATAAAGGTCGTTAATTTCAAATGCGCCGGGCGCGACGTTTTGCTGATAGATGAGATAACCGTTCTGACGTACCGACACTTCGGCGTTGGAGCTGGCGATGCCGCGAATCACCGGCGCGTAGCCGCGCTGGCTGTAAGGCAGCATCTCTTCATCAGAGGCGATATTGACGCCACGGTATTGCAGACTGTCAAAAACGTCGCCCCGGGTGTTGCTTTCTCCCCCGGTAAACTGCGCTTTCAGGGCGTCAATATCGTGCTGCAAATAGGTGTTGATGGTTTCCCAGTGATGGCTGCCGTCAGTGTCGCTCCAGGTGGCGTAATTGCGCAGCCGCCAGCCGCCAATATTGGTGCCGCTGCGCATATTCAGGTACTGGTTAGTGGTGTTGTTTTGCGTGTCGTCCTGGTTTTGTGAACCGGAAAAGGCGTAGTCGACAAAGGCGACGGGGACGCCGTCATCCCAGCGTGACGGATCAATATAGCCTTTACCCGTGCCGGCAATGGCGGCCTGCGGGATGCTAAGGCGCAGCGTCATAACGGAGAAATCGAGCGTTGCCAGCGCCTGTGGGATATACGCGCTCAACGGTTCAGGCAGTGGCTTCGCCGCATTGAGTGCGGCTAATTCAGGATATTTATCGACCGCCACGCCCCATTTTCTTAGCATATCCGGCGTGAGCTGCGGCGTCAGTTCGCCGCCAGGCGTGCCGAGGTAGGTGATATCCGCATCATCCAGGCGCACATCGTTAATCATGACCCGGGAAGCGTAGACGCCGGGCAATTGCGCACTGGATTTAGAAAATAAGGAAAGATCGATATCCTGCTGCGTCAGCATATTCCCCTCCAGCGCAGAAGGCGAAAAGCGATACTCGCGCGCGTTCGCGACACAGGAAGAGACCAGCAACATACCGCCAAGGCAACGCACCAGTGGGGTGAGACGCTGACGTAAAAGAGGTGGGCCAAAAGCCATAAGGTGGTTTAATCCCGAGCCAGAGTGACAGTATATTTGTCAGAGGCGTTGCCGTAATCCGTAATACAACGCCAGCTAACGGTGTTTCCCGAGGCGCTTTTCGGCACCGGGATTTGCACGCTGGACCTGGGAGTGACCATATCGGCTTTCTCAAGTCTGGTGTTGCCGAGCAGCAGACTGTCAAAGATGCTGTGAAACGCGCCTTCATTGACCACCGTTAACATTTCGCCGCGACGAACAAAATGCAGGTTCTTGCAGGTCTCGGTGGGCGTACCTTGCAAGCCCTTCGGACGCCAGAACAATTTCAGACGCGTTTTTGTAAATCAGACGCAACACGTTTTTATCATCGTCTTCTTTGGCCGTACCGGGAATTGTGCGCACATTCATGTAGAACAGGGATTCCCGGTCTGTGGGAAGCGCAGTTCCATTCCAGGCAATACGCAGGCTTTGTTCTTTCTGCGGGTCAAGACGGAACAGTGGCGGCGTGACAATAAAAGGCCCACGCGTTTTACCGTCGCCGGTATCGGACCATGACTGGATCAGCCACGGCAGTTCCTTCTCTTTATTGACCAGCGGAAGGGCGACCTCTTTTTTCCCTGCGTCATAAATAATGCGCGTGCGGCCAACCTGAATTCCAGCGGCATGGCTAAATGATGTTAATATTACAGGGAGGCATAATAAAACCTGAGATACAGTACGCATAACCTTAACTTATATTAAGTGGACATATAAAAGCGGGGGAGATAATAGTCCGGGTCCATTTTCGGACTATTATCAGATTCGCCTTCCTGAAATAAATCTGTTAATGCCAGAAGATGCTATGGATTTTATCAATGAGTAAAGTCAGGTTATTAACGATAAAGTATATTTACGGTCATGTCCGCATCGGCCGGGCCCGCAGTGACGGTTTGCGCGAATGATTTATAACGGGCATTGAAATTCGCCTGAACAGAGTCGCCCGTCAGAGTGGGTAATTCGATAAACACCTGTCCTTCTCCACCATCCATTGTAATGAGTTGCGTGTCTTTATTTTCCGGGCTAACGGCAATACCGACCCCTGTTGCCGCCGTATCTCCGGCGGTAGTGATTTTACTGACATCCAGTAATGTCGAAGAACCTGTCAGGGCGGTTGTCCCGTTAAATGTTAACTGAACGGCGGGCAGACCATCGCTTTTAAGTGGGCAATCCACTAATACAATGGAAAAGGGGGCAAGCGTTGATTCAGTTCCTGGAGTGGAAAAAAGCGAGGTGGGGTAAGTACCTAATGGCACGGTGCTGTTCGTTCCATCATCGCCCTGAATCTCACAACTGGGTTCGATAATTTGTCCTGTGAAGTGAATCGTACCGGCATTCAGTTCGGCGGCGAAGGTTCCCGTTGACGCCAGTGCCAGCAGTGCGCCTGATATAATATGTCCTCTTGCGTTCATAGCTATAGTTCCTTAACGGTGATATCCATGATATGAAATTGTTCAGTTTCAGATGGGGTGAATTTATTGCAAATAGAAAACGGGGTCAATATTAAATTATATCTATATGTGTGAATTTAAAATATATTCTGTGAATCAATGAAGGCTATTATACCGTCAGCGTCGCCTGCTTTCTGTGCATAAATATTGTAATAAAGTATTTTTTCTCTGGTGAAAAGATAAATTGAAGAAATGAAAACCAGGTAATATATTTTAAAGACTTCTTTAATCTTGATGACAGAAGGCGAAATTAACCTCCGTAATACAGGTTTATATAAATGCTCATTGTATTTTATGTCAATGAAATGTGAACCCACTTCCCTTATTCCGAAAATAAGACGCCTGACCGGCAGAGAAAATCCGCTTGCTGACAAACAAGACAAAAAGAGGGCGTTATGGGGGCTATTCCGCCTATTGACTGCGGCGTGTTCTGGCATGATCGATGCAACGTAATGGCAGCAGGCGTATGCAGTGGCAGAAGAGAGCGACGACGATAAAACAGAAGCCCCCACACCCCACCGACTTGAAAAAGCGCGGGAGGAAGGGCAAGTCCCCCGATCGAAGGAGTTGACCTCACTGCTGATTTTGCTGGTGGGCGTTTGCATTATCTGGATCGGCGGTGAGTCGCTGGCGCGTCGCCTGGCGGGGATGTTGTCGGCTGGGCTGCGTTTCGATCACAGCATGGTGAACGACCCCAATTTGATCCTCGGGCAGATTATTTTGCTGATTAAAGAGGCGATGATTGCGTTGCTGCCGCTCATCACCGGCGTTGTGCTGGTCGCGCTGATCTCGCCGGTCATGCTCGGCGGCCTGATTTTCAGCGGTAAATCACTGCAACCCAAATTTTCAAAACTGAATCCGCTATCGGGGATTAAACGCATGTTCTCCGCCCAGACCGGCGCGGAACTGCTGAAAAGCAATCCTGAAATCGACGCTGGTGGGAAGCGTGGCGGGATTTTATCTCTGGCATCACTGGCCGGAGATGATGCGCCTGATGGCGGAATCTCCGGTTACGGCGATGGGCAACGCGCTTGATTTAGTCGGGCTGTGCGCGCTTCTGGTTGTGCCTGGGCGTGATTCCGATGGTGGCGTTTGACGTCGTCTTCCAGATCTTCAGCCACCTGAAGAAACTGCGGATGTCGCGTAAAGATATTCGCGATGAATTTAAAGAGAGTGAAGGCGATCCGCACATCAAAGGGAAAATTCGCCAGATGCAGCGTGCGGCTGCGCAGCGTCGCATGATGGAAGATGTGCCTAAAGCGGATGTCATCGTGACTAACCCGACGCATTACTCGGTTGCGTTGCAGTACGACGAAAACAAAATGAGTGCGCCAAAAGTGGTCGCCAAAGGCGCGGGACTGGTGGCGCTGCGCATTCGCGAAATTGGCGCGGAACATCGGGTGCCGACCTTAGAAGCGCCCCCGCTGGCGCGCGCCTTGTATCGGCATGCTGAAATTGGTCAGCAAATCCCCGGCCAGCTCTATGCCGCAGTGGCAGAAGTGCTGGCATGGGTATGGCAGCTCAAACGCTGGCGTCTTGCCGGTGGACAACGTCCTCCACAACCTGAAAATCTTCCTGTGCCTGAAGCACTGGATTTTATGAACGAGAAGAATACTGATGGCTAATCTGGTCGCGATGCTGCGCCTGCCCAGCAACCTGAAATCCACGCAATGGCAAATTCTTGCCGGGCCGATCCTCATCCTGCTGATTTTGTCGATGATGGTGCTGCCGCTGCCCGCCTTCATCCTCGACCTGCTGTTCACCTTTAATATCGCGCTGTCGATCATGGTGCTGTTGGTGGCGATGTTCACCCAGCGCACGCTGGAATTTGCCGCATTCCCGACAATATTGCTTTTCACCACGCTGTTGCGCCTGGCGTTGAACGTGGCGTCAACCCGTATCATCCTGATGGAAGGGCATACCGGCGCAGCGGCGGCAGGGAAAGTGGTCGAGGCGTTTGGTCACTTCCTGGTCGGCGGCAACTTTGCGATCGGTATCGTGGTGTTCGTCATTCTCGTCATCATCAACTTTATGGTTATCACCAAGGGCGCCGGGCGTATCGCGGAAGTGGGCGCGCGTTTCGTGCTGGACGGGATGCCCGGTAAACAGATGGCGATCGACGCTGACCTGAATGCTGGTCTGATTGGCGAAGATGAAGCGAAAAAACGTCGTGCTGAAGTGACGCAGGAAGCGGATTTCTACGGGTCAATGGACGGTGCGAGTAAGTTTGTGCGCGGGGATGCCATCGCCGGTATCTTAATCATGGTCATTAACATCGTGGGCGGCCTGCTGGTGGGGGTTCTACAACACGGGATGGACATGGGGCACGCGGCGGAAAGTTACACCCTGCTGACGATCGGCGACGGCCTGGTGGCGCAAATTCCGGCGCTGGTGATCTCTACGGCGGCGGGCGTTATCGTCACCCCGCGTTAGCACCGACCAGGATGTGGGCGAACAGATGGTGGGGCAACTGTTCAGCAACCCGAGCGTGATGCTGCTCAGCGCATCGGTTCTCGGCCTGCTTGGCCTGGTGCCGGGGATGCCAAACCTGGTGTTCCTGATGTTTACGGCGGCGCTATTGGGCCTTGCCTGGTGGCTGCGCGGGCGTGAACAAAAAACCACCGGCAGAGCCGCAGGCCGTCAAGATGCCGGAAAATAATTCGGTGGTTGAAGCCACCTGGAACGATGTACAGCTTGAAGATTCGCTGGGCATGGAGGTGGGCTACCGCCTGATCCCGATGGTGGATTTCCAGCAGGACGGCGAACTGCTCGGGCGAATCCGCAGTATTCGTAAAAAGTTCGCCCAGGATATGGGCTTCCTGCCGCCAGTGGTACACATTCGCGACAATATGGACTTACAGCCAGCGCGCTATCGCATTCTGATGAAAGGGGTAGAAATTGGCAGCGGCGACGCCTATCCGGGACGCTGGCTGGCGATTAACCCAGGCACGGCGGCGGGAACGCTGCCGGGCGAACAGACTGTCGATCCCGCTTTTGGCCTGGACGCCATCTGGATCGAAAGCGCGCTGAAAGAGCAGGCGCAGATTCAGGGCTTCACCGTGGTGGAAGCCAGCACCGTCGTGGCGACGCATCTTAATCACTTGATTGGTCAGTTTGCCGCAGAGTTGTTTGGTCGCCAGGAGGCGCAGCAACTGCTGGATCGCGTATCACAAGAGATGCCAAAGCTGACGGAAGATTTGGTGCCTGGCGTTGTAACGCTCACGACCCTGCATAAAGTGTTGCAGAACCTGCTGGATGAAAAAGTGCCGATCCGTGATATGCGCACGATTCTGGAAACGCTGGCGGAACATGCGCCGTTGCAGAGCGATCCGCATGAATTAACCGCCGTGGTGCGTGTGGCGCTGGGCAGGGCGATTACGCAGCAGTGGTTCCCGGGCAATGACGAAGTGCAGGTGATTGGGCTGGATACTCCGCTGGAGCGCCTGCTGTTGCAGGCGTTACAGGGTGGTGGCGGCCTTGAACCGGGGGCTGGCCGATCGCTTGCTGGCGCAAACCCAGGAGGCGCTGTCCCGTCAGGAAATGCTGGGCGCGCCGCCGGTTCTGCTGGTGAACCACGCGCTACGCCCGCTGCTGTCGCGCTTTTTACGCCGGAGTTTGCCGCAGCTGGTGGTGTTGTCGAACATGGAGCTTTCTGATAATCGCAACATCCGTATGACGGCGACAATTGGAGGGAAATAATGCGTAATTTACTCGGTTTATTGTTATTTCCGCTGGCGGTACAGGCCGCCGGAGAAGGGGCATGGCAGGCCAGCAGTATCGGCATTACCCTGAACCATCGTGGGGTGTCGGCGTCGTCTGCTCCATTGTCGTCAGGCCAGCCGGTGTCCGGTTTAATGACGCTGGTCGCCTGGCGCTATGAACTGAATGGCCCGACGCCGGCGGGGCTTCGGGCGCGTTTGTGTTCACAGTCCCGTTGCGTGGAGCTGGACGGACAGAGCGGAACCACCCACGGGTTCGCGAATGTGCCTGCCGCTGAACCGTTGCGCTTCGTGTGGGAGGTGCCGGGCGGCGGGCGACTGATTCCCGCATTAAAAGTGCAGCGTAATCAGGTGATTGTGAACTATCGTTAACTCCCCGCGCCAACAGCAGCCAGCAGACAACGTGCTGGCTGCCTCACAATTTTGACCCCATCTTTTGATTCAATAGAAACGCTGTTTTATAAATCGGTGACGCGCGTTGCCAGACTCTTTGTATTTTTGCCATCTCGTCTGATGGTGTGGCAAAAATGAAAAGGTTTCACTTCCTGTTAGCTTTTACTGTGGCCGTGTAAAAACTCCCTTTGGCGAAGCCAATATGCCGGGGGTCTCCCAACAATTTGCAGGGTTAACGGCATGAAAACACGTAAAATTGGATTGGCGAATTATTTAGCCTATGGTTCGGGCGATTTTCTGGGCGCAGGAACCACTGCATTAACCGCCGCATGGTTACTCTATTTCTACACGACCTTCTGTGGCCTTACGCCGATTGAGGCGACATTCATTTTCGCTGCCGCGAGGGTTCTGGATGCGGTCGTCAGCCCGCTGATGGGCTTTCTGACCGATAACTTCGGTTCGACCTGGTTCGGCAGACGCTTTGGCCGTCGTAAATTCTTTATTCTGCTTGGTATTCCATGCGTCTTTAGCTACTCGCTCATGTGGGTTGGCGATATGGGATTCTGGTACTACCTGCTGACTTATCTGCTGTTCGACATTGTCTACACCATGATTCTTGTCCCTTACGAGACGCTGGTGCCGGAAATGACCGATGATTTCAAACAGAAGACCCGGTTCTCCGGGGCGCGTATCTCAATGGCGCAGATGTCCGCGATTCTGGCCTCGTTCCTGCCGGGTATCCTGCTGACCGCCTTTGGTAAAGACAACCCCGTTTCTTTTTTCTATGCCAGCCTGGTGTTCTCGGTGCTGTGCGCGCTGATGCTGACTTTTGTGTGGTTCTTTACCTGGGAGCGCCCGCGCGAAGAGTGGACGGAGGCGGCGCTGCGTGCGGAAGAAGAGAAGAAAAGCCTGACGTTCAGCCAGAGTATGAGCCGTTTGTTTGTTGAGCTGAGCTCGACGCTGCGCATCAAGATTTTCCGCCAGCATCTGGGGATGTATCTTGGGGGATATATCGCACAGGACGTCTTTAACGCCGTCTTTACCTGGTATGTTGTTTTTGTCCTGATGCAGGAAGCCTCACTGGCGTCGAATCTGCTCGGTACGATGGCTATCTTCCAGTTCATTGCGGTGATTGCCATGATCCCGCTGTGCATTCGCTTCGGGCCTGCGCCGTCATACCGGATGGTCGTGGTGCTCTTTGGTCTGAGTTCTCTCTCTTATGCCGTTCTTTATTATGCGGGCTTAAGCGATGTTTATTCGCTGCTGCTGCTGATCTCAGCGCTGGCGGGGCTTGGTCGCGGCGGGATCAACTATGTGCCGTGGAATACCTACACCTATATTGCCGATGTTGATGAGGTGATTACCGGTCAACGGCGGGAAGGGATCTTCGCGGGTATCATGACGCTGACCCGTAAAGCCTCTCAGGCCGGGGCCGTCATGCTGGTCGGGATTGTGATGCAGATGTCTGGTTTTGTATCAGGGCAGAGCATACAGCCTGAAGCGGTCAGTCATACCATTCTGCTGATTCTGAGCTGCGGCACGCTGTCCGTGCTGGCCTTTGGTTTCCTGGTTTCTTTGCGTTTCAAACTGAATTTGCAAACGCACGGCACCCTGCGTGAAGAGACCGCCAAAATGCGTGAGTCGGGCCGGGTGATGCCGGAAGCCATCACGCCGCAGGCGCGTGCGACCGTCGAGATGCTCTCCGGTATGCCGTATGAATCACTGTGGGGTAACAACAATATTGGTTATCTGAACCGTAATAAACCTGCGGCGCCTTCGCTTCAACAGGGCGCTGCGCTGAATTCGACATTGAACAGAGGTTAAGGATATGAAAGTTTGGCCCGTCAAACACAGCCCATTATTACGTCAGCCGGAGCGATTTATCTCCCGGGAAGCGCTGCAAGCCTTGATTCAGACGGTGACGAACAATCTGGTCAATATCAGGGATGAGAGCGGACAATTTCTGCTGCGCCTGGACGATGGTCGGGTGATTGATACCAAAGGCTGGGCAGGATGGGAGTGGACGCATGGCGTCGGTCTGTACGGTATGCATCAGTATTATCAACAGACCGGTGATGAGAAAATGCGCGACATTATCGATAACTGGTTTGCCGAGCGTTTCGCCGAAGGCGCGACCACCAAAAACGTTAACACGATGGCGCCGTTTTTGACGCTGGCGTATCGCTATGAAGAGACGCGTAACCCGGCGTATCTGCCCTGGCTTGAGTCCTGGGCGGAGTGGGCGATGAATGAGATGCCGCGCACCGATCATGGCGGTATGCAGCACATGACGCTGGCGGAAGAAAACCATCAGCAGATGTGGGATGACACGCTGATGATGACGGTGATGCCGCTGGCGAAGATTGGCAAACTGCTCAACCGCCCGGAGTATGTGGAAGAGGCAATTTATCAGTTCCTGCTGCACGTACAGAATCTGATGGATAAAGAGACCGGTCTGTGGTTCCACGGCTGGAGCTATGATGGACATCATAACTTTGCCAGGGCTCGCTGGGCGCGGGGTAACAGTTGGCTTACCATCGTGATTCCAGATTTCCTGGAACTGGTCGATTTGCCGGAGAAGAACGCGGTTCGCCGCTATCTGATTCAGGTTCTGAACGCGCAGATCGCCGCGCTGGCAAATTGTCAGGATGAGAGTGGGCTATGGCATACCCTGCTGGACGATCCTGATTCCTATCTGGAGGCCTCGGCAACGGCGGGGTTCGCCTACGGCATTCTGAAAGCGGTGCGTAAACGCTATGTTGGGGCGGAATATGCGCAGACGGCTGAAAACGCGATTCGCGGTATCGTGAAACACATTTCGCCGGAAGGCGAGCTGCTGCAAACGTCCTTTGGCACGGGAATGGGGCACGATCTGGATTTCTATCGCGACATTCCGCTGACATCGATGCCGTACGGGCAGGCGATGGCGATACTGTGTCTGACAGAGTATTTGCGTAAGTATTTTTGAGGGGGACGCCCGATGGCGCTGCGCTTATCGGGCCTACGGTTCGACGCAGTTTGTAGGCCGGATAAGGCGTTACGCCGCCATCCGGCATATTAGCCGATATATTCACCGTAGGCCGGATAAGGCGTTTACGCCGCCATCCGGCATGTGCTGTTATTGCGGCGCAAAAAGGTGATCCATGATTTGCCGCATCACCGGCGCGGCGGTCACGCCGTCGCTGCCGCCGTTTTCCAGAATCAACGCCACCGCGACTTTCGGGTTTTTATACGGCGCGAAAGCGGTGTAAAACACATGGTCGCGCAGACGGATGGGGATCATTTTCGCATTATAGGTCTGGTTTTCTTTCAGACTGAACACTTGCGAAGTGCCGCTTTTGGCCGCAATACCGTAGGGTGCGGTGTGGAAGAATTTATAACCGGTGCCGTTCGGCGCATTCGCCATACCAAACATCGCCTGTCGCACCAGCCCCCCAATAAGGCGAGGCGGCATCGGCAATCTGCGTTTCCGTCTGAGGCGCCTGCCAGGGCATGATGGTCTTGCCGGACACTTCACTCTGAAGCAGGTGAGGGGCGATCACTTTCCCGTTGTTGATCAGCGCTACCATCGCTTTCACCATCTGGATCGGCGTGGCAATCCAGTACCCCTGGCCGATACCGACTGAAATCGTATCCCCCTGATACCAGGCTTTTTTATGTACTCTCTCTTTCCACTCGCGGCTGGGCAGCAGGCCGTTATACTCTTCATCCAGATCGATACCGGTGGGCTTGCCGTAACCAAATTGACCGAGCATGGTGTTAATGCGATCGATCCCCATCATCCAGGCAACCTGATAGAAAAAGGTGTCGGCGGATTCTTCAATCGCTTTGGTGACATCCAGCATACCGTGGCCGGTTTTTTTCCAGTCGCGGTAATGACGTTGCGTGCCGGGGAGCGTCCAGGTCGGCGCGCCGAAGAAGGTGGTTTGCGGCGTGATAACGCCGTTTAACAGCGCAGACATCGCGATATAAGGTTTCACCGTGGAGGCGGGCGGGTACAGCCCCTGGGTGACGCGGTTAATCAACGGCAGATCTTTATCATGCAGTAACCTGCCGTAATCCTGATGGCTGATGCCCTTCACAAACGGGTTTGGGTCATAGCTGGGCGTGGAGACCATCGCCAGCACTGAACCGTCGTGGGGGATCTTCGACCAGCACTGCCGCGCGCTGACCGGCAAGCAGGCTTTCTATATATTCCTGTAGATGTAAATCCAGCGTCAGGTGGATGTCTTTGCCGGCAACGGGCGGACATTTTTTAACAGGCGCACGATGCGTCCGTGGTTATCCACTTCGACCTCCCGGTAGCCCGTTTTGCCGTGCAGATCATTTTCGTAATAGCGTTCAATGCCCTGCTTACCGATGTTGTGATCGGCGGCATAGTTTTCAGCCAGACCTTTTTCATCCAGCGCTTTCAGGTCGCTGTCGTTAATCTTCGACACGTAACCGAGCACATGTGCCAGCTCCGCGCCGTAGGGGTACTGACGGTCTTCATAACTGTTGATCGTCACGCCGTTGAAATGGAACTGGTTAACGGAAAAGCGGGCAATTTCGACGTCCGACAGCGCGTTTTTCAATACCACCGGGCGATAGCGGCTGCCTGATTTCAACGCATGGTGAAAGGCCGCAATATCATCAGGCGTGAGATCCACGAGAGGGGTAAGCTGACGTAACAGCGCGTCCATGTCGGCAATTTTGTATGGGGTGACGGAAATATCATACCAGGTGATATTACGCACCAGCGGAATACCGTTGCGATCGTAGATGATGCCGCGCGTCGGGGCGACGGGCAGCATTTTGATGTCATTTTCGTTTGAACGGGTCGTGTAATACTGATGCTGACGGATTTGTAAATCGTAGAGATTGACAATCAGGACGCCAAAGCAGACAACCACCAGGCCAAAGGCCACTATCACGCGTCTCAGAAAGAGTTTTTCTTCCGCAGCAAAATCTTTAAAACGTCATTGTCCACACCCGATAAATTCGCCGCCTAATAATACGGAGGCGTCACCGGCATGACAGACAAAAGATGTTCCATCTCTCTACGGAAATGTGTCATTCCTTGTGAGTCGTTACAAATTACAGTTAACGTAGCCGTTTCTCGTAGGCTGGATAAGGCGTTTACGCCGCCATCCGGCAAGGTGCGCCTTACCGCCTGATGGTGCTTCGCTTATCAGGCCTACGAGGGCGGTCATTCGGGAAAATAAAAAACCCGCGACATAGCGCGGGTTTTCACATCACTCGATGTGATTACATCCGTTCTACGGTCTCAATACCCAGCGTATCCAGACCCAGTTTCAGCGTTTTCGCGGTCAGTTGCGCCAGTTTCAGACGGCTGTTACGAACCTCTTCGTTTTCCGCGCTGAGGATCGGGCAGTGCTCGTAGAAGCCAGAGAACAAACCGGCAACGTCATACAGGTAGGCGCACATCACATGCGGCGTACCTTCACGCGCGACTACGGTCAGCGTTTCTTCAAACTGCAACAGGCGAGCAGCCAGCTGGGCTTCGCGATCTTCACGGATAACGACCGGCGCGCTGGACAGGGCGCTCTCGTCAATCTCCGCTTTACGGAACACGGACAGCACGCGGGTATAGGCATACTGCATATATGGCGCGGTGTTGCCTTCGAACGCCAGCATGTTGTCCCAGTCGAAGATGTAGTCAGTAGTGCGGTTTTTGGAGAGATCCGCATATTTCACCGCGCCAATACCAACCGCGTTGGCCAGTTTTTCCAGCTCGTCGGCAGGCATATCCGGGTTCTTCTCGGCCACCAGACGGCGTGCGCGTTCCAGCGCTTCATCCAGCAGATCGGCCAGTTTCACCGTACCGCCCGCGCGGGTTTTGAACGGCTTGCCGTCTTTACCGAGCATCATGCCGAACATATGGTGTTCCAGCGGCACGGAATCCGGCACGTAACCGGCTTTGCGTACGATGGTCCATGCCTGCATCAGGTGCTGATGCTGGCGGGAGTCGATGTAGTACAGCACGCGATCCGCATGCAGCGTTTCATAGCGGTATTTCGCGCAGGCGATATCGGTGGTGGTGTAGAGATAGCCGCCATCTTTCTTCTGAATGATCACGCCCATCGGTTCGCCTTCCTTGTTTTTATATTCATCAAGGAAAACAACGGTTGCGCCTTCGCTTTCAACCGCCAGACCCTGAGCTTTCAGGTCGGCGACGATGCCAGGCAGCATCGGGTTATACAGGCTTTCACCCATCACATCGTCACGGGTTAACGTAACGTTCAGGCGATTGTAGGTGATCTGGTTCTGCGTCATGGTGATGTCGACCAGCTTGCGCCACATGTCGAGGAAATACGGGTCGCCGCCCTGTAGTTTCACCACGTAGTTACGCGCGCGCTCGGCGAACGCTTCGTCTTCATCGTAATGTTTTTTTCGCATCACGGTAGAAACCTTCGAGATCGGGCCAGCGCCATTTCACCTGCGTTTTCCTGCTGCTGTTTTTCCAGCCAGGCGATAAGCATACCGAACTGTGTGCCCCAGTCGCCGACGTGGTTAGCGCGGATAACGTGATGGCCGAGGAACTCCAGCGTGCGCACGGCGGCATCGCCGATGATGGTGGAGCGCAGGTGGCCGACATGCATCTCTTTCGCGACGTTAGGCGCGGAGTAGTCGATAACCACGGTCTGTTTCGCAGGCTTAGCCACGCCCAGACGCTCAGAAGCCAGCGCCTGTTGAACATGTTCAGCAAGAAATGCCGGGTCGAGGAAAATATTGATAAAGCCAGGACCTGCGATTTCAACCTTGCTGGCGATGCCGTTGAGATCCAGATGAGTCAGCACCTGCTCTGCAAGTTGTCGCGGCGCCATACCCAGTTTTTTAGCAACTGCCATCATGCCGTTGGCCTGATAGTCGCCGAACTGTACTTTTGCTGACTGACGAACCTGCGGTTCGCAATTTGCAGGCGCGCCTGCAACAATCATGGCCTGACTAACTTTTTCTGAGAGAAGAGCCTGAATATTCACCGGAATACCTTACGTGTAAGACGCGGATTAACTGAGTCCGCGCCAGTTTAAGAATTTAGGGCGGGAGTATACTGCAAATGCCCGTTGGCGTCAGCATTGCGCGCGCGCCGTATCGCTGGAAATATGCGCAATAAAATTATGCATAAGCATTCATTTTATATTCAAAGAAATCAGCGGTTGGTTGGCGATGCACAACAGAGTAAATTAGCGACTTTGTACACCGATAAGAGTTTTGATTATGGCGAACTGGCAGACTATTGACGAACTGCATGATATTTCCGCAGATTTACCGCGATTCACTCTGGCGTTCAGAGAACTTTCCACTCGCCTCGGTCTGGATTTCGCACCGCTTGAAGCCGATCACATTTCTTTGCGCTGCCACCAGAATGCGACCGCTGAGCGCTGGCGTCGCGGATTTGAACAGTGCGGCGCGCTGCTGTCGGAAAATATCATCAACGGCAGGCCGATCTGCCTGTTCAAATTACATGAGCCTGTTTGCGTCGAACACTGGCGGTTTTCGATTGTTGAATTGCCGTGGCCGGGTGAAAAACGCTACCCGCATGAAGGCTGGGAACATATCGAAATTGTCCTCCCGGGCGAGCCGGAGAGCCTGAACGCGCGGGCACTGGCGCTGTTGTCCGACGAGGGGCTGAGCCAGCCGGGCATTGTCGTGAAAACCAGTTCGCCGAAAGGGGCGCGCGAGCGTCTGCCGAACCCGACGCTGGCCGTGACCGACGGCAAGGTGACCATTAAATTTCATCCCTGGTCAATTGAGGCCATTGTGGCAAGCGAACAGTCAGCCGACTGACGTGACGCGCGAAAACGCTAAAAAGGAGTGAACATGGCGTTACTGGAGATCTGTTGTTACAGCATGGAATGTGCGCTCACCGCGCAGCAAAATGGCGCGGATCGCATTGAATTGTGCGCGGCGCCAAAAGAGGGGGGACTGACGCCGTCGTTGGGCGTGCTGCGCACGGTTCGCCAGCATGTTGCGATTGCGGTGCATCCCATTATTCGTCCTCGCGGCGGCGACTTCTGTTATACCGATGGTGAATTTGCCGCAATGCTTGAGGATGTGCGTACTGTCAGAGAACTGGGATTTCCCGGTCTGGTTACTGGCGTGCTGGATGTCGATGGCAATGTGGATCTCGCGCGAATGGAGAAAATAATGGCCGCCGCCGGGCCGCTGGCCGTCACTTTTCATCGCGCGTTTGATATGTGCGCTAATCCATTCAATGCACTGAAGAATCTCGCGGATTTGGGTGTCGCCAGAGTGCTCACTTCAGGGCAAAAATCAGATGCGGTGCACGGTTTGCCAATAATTATGGAACTTATTGCGCAGGGCGATGCTCCAATCATTATGGCCGGAGCAGGGGTACGTTCAGAGAATCTGCAACGTTTCCTTGATGCCGGGGTGCAGGAAGTGCACAGCTCCGCTGGAGCGTGGCAAGCCTCACCAATGCGTTATCGCAATCATGGATTGTCCATGTCAACTGACGCACAAGCGGACGAGTATTCGCGCTATGCGGTAGACGGGGCGGCGGTTGCTGAAATGAAAGGAGTCATTGTGCGCCATCAGGCCAATTGATTTTTACCGTTGCATCATGTCGCCCAATATGATGCTTGCTCGTACCAGGCCCCTGCCATTTCAACAGGGGCCTTTTTTTGCGCTTTTTATGCCTGATGGCGGCTGTGCCTCATCAGGCCTACGGGATTTGTAGGCCCGGTAAGCGTAGTGCCACCGGGCAATCAATTACGGCTTGCGTGCAATCAGCACCGCGCGCAGCGGGGCAGGATAACCTTCGACGGTTTTACTGTGGTCATTCGGATCGAGGAAATCAGCCAGCGACTCGGTGACCATCCACCCGGTGCGACGCTGCTCCTCGGTGGAGGTCACGCAGACATCGGCAATCCGCACATCGACAAAACCACATTTCTCCAGCCAGTTTTTCAGCGCCAGCGCGGAAGGGATAAAGTAGACGTTGCGCATCTGCGCATAGCGGTCGCCTGGCACCAGCACGGTGTTTTCATCGCCTTCCACCACCAGGGTTTCCAGCACCAGTTCGCCGTCTTTCACCAGTTGGTCTTTCAACTGCCAGAGATGTTCCAGCGGAGAACGACGGTGGTAAAGCACGCCCATTGAAAAGACGGTATCAAACGCATTCAGCGCCGGAAGCTGCTCGATGCCCAGCGGCAACAGATGCGCGCGCTGGTCGTTGCCCAACAATTTTCGTACCGCTTCAAACTGACACAGGAACAACTGCGTCGGGTCGATTCCCACGGCAAGATGCGCGCCCGCGCCAATCATGCGCCACATGTGATATCCGCTGCCGCAACCGACATCCAGAATGGTGCGGCCGGTCAGATCGGACAGGTGCGGCAAAACGCGATCCCATTTCCAGTCGGAACGCCATTCGGTATCAATATTGATGCCATACAGAGAGAACGGGCCTTTACGCCACGGCATCAGGTTTCGCAGCAGGGTGTCGATACGCTTAAGCTGGCCTTCGCTCAACGGCGTTTCGCTTTCGGCAGTGACGCTGTGCAATAAATCCAGACGGTACGGCGTTAATTCCGGCAGAAACTCCACCGCGTTCGACCACTGCTTAAACAGACCATGCTGATCGCGCTGCCAGGTCGCGATTTGCGCAGGCAGGGTTTCCAGCCAGTGAGAAAGCGGGCTTTTGGCAATCAACTGATAAAAGTTACCGAACTCGATCATGCGGGCACCCCGGACTTCAGCGCCACCAGCGAACCAAAGTTGAAGCACTGGAACCACAGTTCGCTATGCTCGAAACCGGCCTGATGCAGACGCGCTTTGTGGGTTTCAACCGAGTCGGTCAGCATGACGTTCTCCAGCATACTGCGCTTCTGGCTGATCTCCAGTTCGCTGTAGCCGTTGGCGCGTTTAAAGTCATGGTGCATATTGAACAGCAATTCGCCAACCGTTGTGTCTTCAAAGCTGAACTTTTCCGACAGCACCAGCGCGCCGCCCGGATTCAGACCCTGATAAATCTTATCCAGCAAGGCCTGGCGCTCAAGCGGCTCAAGGAATTGCAGGGTAAAATTCAGCACCACCATTGAGGCATTCTCGATGCTGATGTCGCGAATATCGCCTTCCACAATCTCAACCGGGGTCGGGGCTTTGTAAGCGTCGATATGACGGCGGCAGCGTTCAATCATCGCCGGGGAGTTGTCGACGGCGATGATTTTACAGTTGGCATGATGAATATTACGACGCACCGAGAGCGTCGCAGCGCCCAGTGAACAGCCTAAATCGTAGACCTGCGTATTGGGTTGTACGAAGCGTTCGGCCAGCATGCCAATCATGGAGATGATATTGGAATAGCCGGGAACAGAGCGCTGGATCATATCCGGGAAGACTTCAGCTACCCGTTCATCAAAGGTCCAGTCGCCCAGACTGGCGATAGGCGCAGAAAAAAGCGTGTCGCGGTGAGACATAACGTAAAAATCCGGGAAAAATAAAGTGGCGTATTGTGCGCTAATGCAAGGAGAAAACCAACTCCCAGGGCATATACCAAAGATTCGCCAGCACCATCAGCAACAAGGCGCACCAGGTCGCACTCATCCCGGAGCGCCGCCAGCGAAACAGACGGTGGTGGAAACCGTAATAATGCATCAGCCGACCAGCGATTAAAATAATCCCGCAGATATGCACCATCCATGTTTCGGCGCCGTTCATTTCCATAAACAGCAGCAGCGCGACAGCGATAGGAATATATTCCACCGCATTACCGTGAATGCGGATGGCGCTTTGTAGTTCGCTAAAACCGCCGTCACCGTAGGCAACGCGATACAGCATCCTTAGTCGGACAACATCAAAAGAGAACTTCATCAACAACAACGCACCTAATACGGTATATAGCGCGCTTACCATACAAACTCCCTTTAAAATGCCTGATGGCACTGTCTATGATAGGTGGCAATTTCAGAAAAGAGAAGATTGCTGTGGAATAGACGGTGCGGTTCCAATGCCGGCAAGGCCGCGCGTAAATCTTCCCATAATGTATTCACTAACTCGGGAGCCTGCGCGATATCTGGCGTGTGTAGAAAAAGATACGGCGTAGAGGTCGTTTCCCACCGCGGGAGTTTCGCCAGCCAGTCGGCAAAAAATGTCTGATTTTGCACCATATTGTCGCTGCCGATGAACCTGATCAACGGATGCTTCGCGGTCACGATGGCATGGACCGGCACTTTAGGTTTTTTGCGTTGCGCTTCGCGAATGGCCTGGTTATGAGGATGCGCGGCGTGTACCGGGCGGCTGTCGAGGATCACCCGATTCACCCCGCGTTCAACCAGGCCGCGATTGAGCTGTTGTTCTTCCTCGCCTTTGGCGAAAAACACGGGATGGCGCACTTCGACGCCATAGGTGAATGCCTTTGGCAACGCGTCAAGAAAGCGCCAGAGCGCAGGGAGGTCGCGCGGTGAAAACGTCGCGGGGAGTTGCAGCCAGTACTGACCAATTCTTGCCTCCAGCGGCGACATGCGGGTAAAAAATTCCTGCACAAGATCGTCGCAGTTACGCAGCGCGGCCTGATGCGAAATCGTCGCGGGGAACTTAAAGCAGAAGCGAAAATCGTCCGTTGTTTGCGCATGCCAGCGTTCGACAATTTCTGCTTTCGGCAGCGCATACAGGGTGGTGTTGCCCTCCACACAGTTAAAGTGGCGGGCATACTCTTCAAGACTGGTGATACCCAGACGCACCCATTTAGGATGCGACCATTGCGGTAATCCGATGTAGATCATAACGCGTTAAGGATCTCCTCCACGCTGCGCACTCTGGCGATACGCGGAAAAATATGTGTCATGCTGCTTTGATGCTGTTCTGTGCTGGCGGCGCTACAGGCATCTTCGGCGATCACCAGACCAAAACCCAGCTCCCAGGCGTTACGCGCGGTGGATTCTACGCCGATATTGGTGGAGATGCCGCACAGCACGATGGTGTCGACTCCCCGGCGGCGTAATTGTAACTCAAGATCGGTGCCATAGAACGCGCCCCATTGACGCTTGGTGACTTCCAGGTCACTGTCGCCTTTACCGAGCGCCGCCGGATAACGCCACCAGTTTTCCGGCAGCGCGTTGGCTGGCGCCCGGGCATCGACGGGTTGCTTTAACGCGTCGGCATAATCGTCGGACCAGCCGACGCGAACCATCACCACCGGCGAGCCGTTTGCCCGACATTTTTCGGCCAGTTTCGCTGCGCGGGCGACAACATCGCTTGCCGCATGGGGGCCGCCAGCGAAAGGTAAGATCCCTTCCTGTAAATCAATAACGACCAGGGCAGTGGTTGCGGCGTTCAGTTCCAGCATGATGACTCCTGTAAAATAGATGATTCCGCTACACCTTAAGCGCGTTCCCGAAGGAAAGTGACGACAAATATTGTTAATTTTTGTGAGAATACGCAATAACCGCGTAGCAAACACGCGTACAGTCAGTATCGGACTTATCGTGCGGCAGAATTTCCAGTATAATAGCCGCCTTTTTTCATTCAGTTGTGACATTCAGCTAAAGCTGCGACAACGTCGCCTGTAAAGCAGGCAACAATCCGCCAGCGGCTAAGTTAAGGGATATCTCATGCGTACAGAATATTGCGGACAGCTACGTCTGTCCCACGTGGGGCAGGCAGGTGACTCTGTGTGGTTGGGTCAACCGTCGTCGTGATCTTGGTAGCCTGATCTTTATCGATATGCGCGACCGCGAAGGTATCGTACAGGTCTTCTTTGATCCGGATCGTGCGGATGCGTTAAAGCTGGCTTCTGAACTGCGTAATGAGTTCTGCATCCAGGTGACCGGCACCGTGCGTGCGCGTGACGAGAAAAACGTCAACGCCGACATGGCGACGGGCGAAATCGAAGTGCTGGCGTCCGATTTGACGATCATCAACCGTGCAGATTCTCTGCCGCTTGACTCTAATCACGTCAATACCGAAGAAGCGCGTCTGAAATACCGTTATCTGGATCTGCGTCGCCCGGAAATGGCTCAACGCCTGAAAACCCGTGCCAAAATCACCAGCCTGGTGCGTCGTTTTATGGACGACCACGGCTTCCTCGACATCGAAACCCCGATGTTGACCAAAGCGACGCCGGAAGGCGCGCGTGACTACCTGGTGCCTTCGCGCGTTCATAAAGGTAAATTCTACGCGCTGCCGCAGTCTCCGCAGTTGTTCAAACAGCTGCTGATGATGTCCGGTTTTGACCGCTACTATCAGATCGTAAAATGCTTCCGTGATGAAGATTTACGTGCTGACCGTCAGCCTGAATTTACCCAGATCGACGTCGAGACCTCCTTCATGACTGCGCCGCAGGTGCGTGAAGTGATGGAAGCGCTGGTACGCCATCTGTGGCAGGAAGTGAAAGGCGTGGATCTGGGCGACTTCCCGATCATGACCTTCGCCGAAGCCGAGCGCCGTTACGGTTCCGATAAACCGGACCTGCGTAACCCGATGGAGCTGTTGGACGTTGCCGACCTGCTGAAATCTGTAGAATTCGCCGTCTTTGCCGGCCCGGCTAACGATCCGAAAGGTCGCGTAGCGGCTCTGCGCGTGCCGGGTGGCGCAAGCTTAAGCCGTAAGCAGATCGACGACTACGGCAATTTCATTAAGATCTACGGCGCGAAAGGGCTGGCTTATATTAAAGTCACCGAACGCGCGAAAGGTCTGGAAGGCATCAACAGCCCGGTGGCGAAGTTCCTTAACGCGGAAATCGTGGAAGCGATTCTGGATCGTACCGCTGCGCAAGACGGCGATATGATTTTCTTCGGCGCCGACAACAAAAAAGTGGTTGCCGATGCGCTGGGCGCGCTGGCGTCTGAAAGTGGGTAAAGATCTGAACCTGACCGACGAAGCCAAATGGGCGCCGCTGTGGGTTATCGACTTCCCGATGTTTGAAGATGATGGCGAAGGCGGCCTGACGGCGATGCACCATCCGTTCACCTCACCGAAAGACCTGACCGCCGCCGAGCTGAAAGCTGCGCCGGAAAACGCGGTTGCTAACGCCTACGATATGGTGATCAACGGTTATGAAGTCGGTGGTGGTTCCGTGCGTATCCACAGTGGCGACATGCAGCAGACCGTGTTTGGTATTCTGGGTATTAATGAACAGGAACAGCGCGAGAAATTCGGCTTCCTGCTGGATGCGCTGAAATACGGTACGCCGCCGCATGCGGGTCTGGCGTTTGGTCTGGACCGTCTGACTATGCTGCTGACCGGCACCGACAATATCCGTGACGTTATCGCCTTCCCGAAAACGACTGCCGCTGCCTGTCTGATGACCGAAGCGCCAAGTTTCGCGAACCCGGCAGCGCTGGCTGAGCTGGGTATTGATGTCGTTAAGAAGGCCGAGAATAACTGATATGGCATACAAACAGCCTGTCTCGGTGTTAGTCGTGATTTATGCAAAGGACACCGGGAGAGTGCTGATGTTACAGCGACGCGACGATCCTGATTTCTGGCAGTCGGTTACCGGCAGTCTGGAAGAGGGCGAAACCGCGTCGCAAGCCGCTATGCGCGAAGTAAAGGAAGAGGTCACAATAGATGTTGCAGCAGAGCAACTGACCTTAATTGACTGTCAGCGCACGGTGGAATTTGAGATTTTTTCACATTTACGTCATCGCTACGCGCCGGGAATTGAGCGTAATACTGAATCCTGGTTTTGCCTGGCACTTCCCTCTGAACGAGAGATCGTGTTCACCGAACATCTGACCTATCGTTGGGTTAATGCGGATGAAGCCGCGCAGTTAACCAAGTCGTGGAGTAACCGGCAGGCGATTGAAGAGTTTGTAATTAACGTCGCCTGAGAAGGCGCGCTTTTTGGAGATATTATTTATGGCAGGTCATAGTAAATGGGCCAACACCAGACATCGTAAAGCAGCGCAGGATGCTAAACGCGGGTAAAATTTTCACCAAAATCATTCGTGAGCTGGTGACGGCGGCCAAACTGGGCGGCGGCGACCCGGACGCTAACCCGCGTCTGCGTGCGGCAGTCGATAAAGCGCTGTCGAACAACATGACCCGCGATACGCTGAATCGTGCGATTGCGCGTGGCGTCGGCGGCGATGATGATGCGAACATGGAAACCATCATCTATGAAGGTTACGGTCCTGGCGGCACGGCTGTGATGGTTGAGTGCCTGTCTGACAACCGTAACCGTACCGTTGCGGAAGTGCGTCACGCTTTCAGCAAATGCGGCGGCAACCTGGGTACTGACGGTTCCGTGGCTTACCTGTTCAGCAAAAAAGGGGTGATCTCCTTCGAACAGGGCGACGAAGACACCATCATGGAAGCCGCGCTGGAAGCCGGTGCGGAAGACGTTGTGACCTTTGATGACGGTGCGATTGACGTCTACACCGCATGGGAAGAGATGGGCAAAGTGCGCGACGCGCTGGAAGCTGCGGGTCTGAAAGCGGACAACGCTGAAGTGTCCATGATCCCGTCCACCAAAGCGGATATGGATGTGGAAACCGCGCCGAAACTGATGCGTCTGATCGATATGCTGGAAGACTGCGACGACGTGCAGGAAGTTTACCATAACGGTGAGATCTCTGGATGAGGTTGCGGCTACGTTATAATGACGTGGTTTAATTCCGTTCTAATCGGAGGCGCGTGATGTCTATTATTCTCGGTATCGACCCGGGTTCACGCGTCACGGGTTATGGCGTGATTCGTCAGGTGGGCAGGCAACTGACTTACCTGGGCAGCGGGTGTATCGCACGAAAGTGGATGATTTACCGTCTCGTCTGAAGCTGATTTATGCGGGCGTGACGGAAATCATCACCCAGTTCCAGCCGGACTATTTCGCGATTGAACAGGTGTTTATGGCGAAGAACGCGGACTCCGCGCTTAAGCTGGGTCAGGCGCGCGGCGTGGCGATTGTCGCGGCGGTAAACCAGGGATCTTCCGGTGTTTGAGTATGCCGCCCGTCAGGTGAAGCAAACCGTTGTCGGGATCCGGCAGTGCCGAGAAAAGCCAGGTACAGCACATGGTGCGCACGTTGCTGAAACTCCCGGCAAATCCCCAGGCGGATGCGGCGGATGCGCTGGCTATCGCCATCACCCACTGCCACGTTAGCCAGAACGCGATGCAAATGAGTGACTCGCGGCTCAATCTGGCGCGTGGGCGGCTACGATAATGACAAATGAGGCTGGATATCTATCCAGCCTTTTTTTATGATACCACTTTACTTTTTCGGCCCCCAACGCAGGAGCGCAATGTGATAGGCAGACTCAGAGGCATTATTCTGGAAAAACAACCCCCGCTGGTATTACTTGAGGTGGGCGGCGTAGGCTATGAAGTCCATATGCCGATGACCTGTTTTTATGAGCTCCCGGAATCTGGAAAAGAAGCGACCGTATTCACCCATTTTGTGGTGCGTGAAGATGCGCAATTGCTGTACGGGTTTAACAATAAACAGGAGCGAACCCTGTTTAAAGAACTGATCAAAACGAACGGCGTCGGGCCGAAACTCGCGCTGGCGATCCTCTCCGGGATGTCGGCTCAGCAGTTTGTGAATGCCGTTGAGCGCGAGGAGCCCGCCGCGTTGGTGAAACTGCCGGGTATCGGTAAAAAAACCGCAGAACGCCTGATCGTTGAAATGAAAGATCGCTTCAAAGGCCTGCACGGTGACCTCTTTACGCCGGCCGCCGACCTGGTGCTGACCTCTCCGGCAAGTCCGGCAACGGATGATGCGGAGCAAGAAGCGGTTGCTGCGCTGGTGGCGCTGGGCTATAAACCACAGGAAGCCAGCCGCATGGTGAGCAAAATTGCCCGCCCTGACGCCAGCAGTGAAACATTGATTCGCGAAGCACTCCGCGCCGCGTTATGAGGTAAAGGATGATAGAAGCAGATCGCCTGATTTCAGCAGGTGGAACCCAGGTGGAAGAGGTTGCCGATCGCGCCATTCGCCCGAAGTTGCTGGAAGAGTACATTGGTCAGCCTCAGGTGCGTTCGCAAATGGAGATCTTTATCCAGGCGGCAAAGCTGCGCGGCGACGCGCTCGATCACCTGCTGATCTTTGGCCCGCCGGGGCTGGGGAAAACGACGCTGGCTAACATTGTCGCCAATGAAATGGGCGTGAACCTGCGCACCACGTCTGGCCCGGTGCTGGAAAAGGCGGGCGATCTGGCGGCGATGCTGACCAACCTTGAACCTCATGATGTGCTGTTTATCGATGAGATCCACCGTTTATCACCGGTGGTGGAAGAGGTGTTGTATCCGGCGATGGAAGATTATCAGCTGGACATTATGATTGGCGAAGGGCCTGCTGCGCGTTCGATAAAAAATCGATCTGCCGCCTTTTACGCTGATTGGCGCCACCACGCGAGCCGGGTCATTGACGTCGCCGCTGCGTGACCGTTTCGGCATTGTTCAGCGGCTGGAGTTTTATCAGGTGCCTGACCTGCAACACATCGTCGGGCGCAGCGCGCGGTTTATGGGGCTGGAAATGAGCGATGAAGGCGCGCTGGAGGTTGCCCGCCGCGCTCGCGGTACGCCGCGTATCGCCAACCGCCTGTTGCGTCGCGTACGTGATTTTGCCGAAGTGAAACATAACGGAGCCATCTCTGCGGATATCGCCGCTCAGGCGCTGGATATGCTGAATGTCGATGCGGAAGGGTTTGACTATATGGACCGCAAGCTGCTGCTGGCCGTAATTGATAAATTCTTTGGCGGCCCCGTCGGTCTCGATAACCTGGCCGCAGCCATTGGCGAAGAGCGTGAAACGATTGAGGACGTACTGGAACCGTATTTGATTCAGCAGGGCTTTTTGCAACGAACCCCGCGCGGGCGAATGGCGACGGTGCGGGCGTGGAATCATTTTGGAATAACGCCGCCGGAAATGCCTTAACTTATGTGCGTTAGGCCGGATGGCGGCTGCGCCTTATCCGGCCTGCCTGTGAACGTGGGCCCGGTAAGCGGAGCGCCACCGGGAAACACACGCTTAGCTCGCCTGCTTTTTCATCATGCTGAAGATAAACAGCAACGCGGCACACAGCACCACTGACGGGCCTGCCGGCGTGTCGTAAAACGCAGAAAATGTCAGACCGCCTGTAACCGCTATCATACCCATTCCTACTGCGACACCCGCCATCTGCTCCGGGGTGCGGGCAAAGCGACGCGCCGTGGCGGCAGGAATAATCAGCAATGAGGTGATGATCAACGCGCCAACGAACTTCATCGCCACGCCGATAGTCAATGCGGTGACCAGCATCAGCAGGAGCTTAACGCGCTGTAACTTCACGCCATCGACAAAAGCTAGATCCGGGCTAATGGTCATCGACAGCAGATTACGCCACTGCCAGAAGAGGATCGCCAGCACGATAACCACGCCGATGGCGATGAAAATCAGGTCTTCCGGCGTCACGGCCAGCAGGTCGCCAAACAGATAAGCCATCAAGTCCACGCGAATGTTGGACATCAGGCTGACGACCACAAGACCTAACGACAGGGCACTGTGCGCCATAATGCCGAGAAGCGTGTCGATAGCGAGGTGAGGGCGTTTCTCCAGCCACACCAGACCGGCTGCCAGCATCAGCGTAACGGCGATCACCGCATAGAACGGGTTGATGTCCAGCAGCAACCCAAAAGCGACTCCCAGCAGCGAGGCGTGCGCCAGCGTATCGCCAAAATAGGACATTCGACGCCAGACCACGAACGAGCCCAGCGGGCCAGCGGCGCAGGCCAGCATGATCCCGGCTAACCAGCCAGGCAATAACAGTTCAATCATGAGTGTCCATTTCCTCGGCGCAGTACGATACGGCCTTGTAAATCGTGGCGATGATTATGATGATGACGGTAAATCCCCAACTGTTCTGCGCCGCGCGGCCCGAACATAGAGATGAATTCAGGATGCATGGAAACGATTTCAGGGGTGCCGGAGCAACAGATGTGGTGATTCAGACACAGCACTTCATCCGTTTTCGCCATCACCAGGTGCAGGTCGTGCGAGACCATCAGCACCGCGCAATCCAGCTCGCGCCGCAACTGGTCAATGAGATCGTACAGGGCGACCTGACCATTGACATCCACGCCCTGAGTCGGCTCATCCAGTACCAGCAGCTGTGGTTGATTCAGCAGCGCGCGGGCTAACAAAACGCGCTGGGTTTCACCGCCGGACAGCTTTTGCATGGGGGCGTCAATGAGGTGTCCGGCCTGAACGCGTTTCAGGGCCGGAAGAATGTCGTTTTTTTGCGTACCAGGGCGTAAGCGTAAAAAGCGGCTTACCGTCAGCGGCAGCGTGGTGTCGAGATACAGTTTTTGCGGGACGTAGCCAATACGCAACTGCCCGTTGCGCTTGATCAGCCCTTCATCAGGCGCTACCAGCCCTAATACTACGCGTACCAGCGTAGACTTCCCGGCACCGTTTGGGCCGAGAAGCGTCAAAATTTTTCCTGGTCTGAGTTCAAGCGACACGTCAGAAAGGACGCGGCGTTGACCGAAAGAGACCGAAACATTTTCCAGTGAAACCAAAGTCGTCATGTCAATTTTAGGCTTGCAGAAGTCACAGAATGTTATAATATCACATTTCTCACATTCATTACGATGATTAGTCGCATTATGTTACATAAAAATACGCTTCTTTTCGCAGCATTATCCGCTGCGCTATGGGGTGGTGCAACACAGGCCGCAAATGCCGCCGTTGTCGCCTCTCTCAAGCCCTTAGGTTTCATCGCTTCCGCCATTGCCGATGGCGTCACGGACACCCAGGTTTTATTGCCGGATGGGGCGTCTGAGCATGATTATTCACTGCGTCCGTCTGACGTAAAACGCTTACAGGGCGCGGACTTAGTTGTCTGGATCGGCCCTGAGATGGAAGCGTTCATGGAAAAGTCAGTAAAGAACATTCCTGACGGAAAACAGGTAACGATTGCGCAGCTCGCCGACGTGAAACCGCTACTCATGAAAGGCGCTGATGACGACGACGACGATCACGATCACGGGCATGCGCACGGTGAAAAAGGTGACGCACATCACCATCATGGTGATTACAACATGCATCTTTGGCTTTCCCCAGAGATAGCGCGGGCTTCAGCGGTTGCAATCCATGAAAAATTAGTGGAACTTATGCCGCAAAGTCGAGCCAAACTTGACGCCAACCTGAAGGATTTTGAGGCACAATTAGCCGCAACCGATAAGCAGGTAGGTAACGAGCTCGCACCGCTCAAGGGGAAAGGGTACTTCGTTTTTCATGACGCCTACGGCTACTACGAAAAACATTATGGGCTAACTCCGCTTGGTCACTTTACCGTGAACCCTGAGATTCAACCTGGTGCGCAGCGTTTACATGAAATAAGAACACAGTTGGTTGAGCAAAAAGCAACCTGCGTTTTTGCTGAGCCACAGTTCAGGCCAGCGGGTCGTTGAAGCCGTTGCGAGGAGGGACATCCGTTCGAATTGGGAACGTTGGATCCCCTCGGAACGAACATTAAACTGGGTAAAACAAGCTATTCAGCGTTTCTGAATCAATTAGCCAACCAGTATGCGAGCTGCCTGAAAGGAGATTAATGAGGACGTGAATACGTGCAACAGATAGCCCGCTCTGTCGCCCTGGCATTTAATAAATCTGCCCCGACCCCACCGCGTTATGCTGGGGTCGCTTACTGTTCTGACACTGGCCGTCGCGGTATGGCGGCCTTACGTTTACCACCCTGACTCTGCGCCCATCGTCAAAACCATCGAACTGGAAAAGAGCGAAATTCGTTCGCTGCTGCCTGAGGCCAGCGAACCGATTGATCAGGCGGCGCAGGAAGATGAAGCGATCCCACAGGATGAGCTGGACGACAAAACGTCTGGCGAAGTGGGCGTGCATGAATATGTTGTCTCCACCGGCGATACGCTGAGCAGCATTTTGAATCAGTATGGCATTGATATGGGCGATATCAGCCGACTGGCCGCTGCGGATAAGGAACTCCGTAATCTGAAAATCGGCCAGCAGATCTCCTGGACGTTGACGCCGGACGGCGATTTGCAACGCCTGACCTGGGAAGTCTCACGCCGCGAAACGCGTACCTACGATCGTAGCGGAACGGGTTTCAAAATGAGCAGCGAAATGCAGCAGGGCGACTGGGTCAATAGCCTGATGAAAGGCGCAGTTGGCGGGAGCTTTGTCGCCAGTGCGAAAGACGCCGGTTTGACCAGCGCAGAAGTCAGCGCCGTCATTAAAGCGATGCAGTGGCAGATGGACTTCCGTAAGCTGAAAAAAGGCGATGAGTTCTCTGTGTTGATGTCGCGTGAAATGCTGGATGGCAAGCGTGAACAGAGCCAGCTTCTGGGCGTGCGTCTGCGTTCAGATGGAAAAGATTATTACGCGATTCGCGCGGAAGACGGTAAGTTCTATGACCGAAACGGCACAGGGCTTGCGAAAGGATTCTTGCGCTTCCCGACGGCGAAGCAGTTCCGCATTTCGTCAAACTTTAATCCGCGTCGTCTGAACCCGGTGACCGGTCGCGTTGCGCCGCATAAAGGCGTCGATTTTGCGATGCCGCAAGGTACGCCCGTGCTGTCGGTCGGTGACGGCGAGGTCGTGGTAGCGAAACGCAGCGGCGCGGCAGGTTATTATGTCGCTATCCGTCACGGCCGTACTTACACCACGCGTTATATGCACCTGCGTAAGCTGCTGGTGAAACCTGGGCAGAAAGTGAAACGTGGCGATCGTATCGCGCTGTCAGGCAATACCGGGCGTTCTACCGGGCCGCATCTGCACTATGAAGTCTGGATTAACCAGCAGGCTGTTAACCCGCTGACGGCAAAACTGCCGCGTACCGAAGGGCTGACAGGTTCTGACCGCCGTGCTTATCTGGCGCAGGTCAAAGAAGTCCTGCCGCAGTTGCGCTTCGATTAATAAATACGCTTATAGAGCCGGTACGCGATGCGTACCGGCTTTTTTATTTTGTGTGGCGCACAGCGCGCCGCTACACTATCAACAGATTTTACTTTTCGTGGCATCAAACACTGGAAAAGCATGGAAACGAAAAAAAATAACATTGAGTACATCCCTGAGTTTGAGAAATCTTTTCGTCATCCACGCTATTGGGGGGCTTGGTTGGGCGTGGCCGCAATGGCGGGTATTGCATTAACGCCCGCGTCGTTTCGCGATCCTTTACTGGCGAAGCTGGGACGTTTTGCCGGACGTCTGGGGAAAAGCGCCCGGCGTCGCGCACTGATCAACTTATCTCTGTGTTTTCCTGAGTACAGCGAAGCAGAGCGTGACGCTATCGTCGACAGAATGTTTGCGACCGCGCCACAGGCGATGACCATGATGGCCGAACTGGCGATTCGTGGGCCTGAAAAACTGCAAAAGCGCGTCGACTGGCAGGGGCTGGAGATCATTGATGAGCTGCGGCGGAATAATGAAAAGGTGATCTTTCTGGTGCCGCACGGGTGGGGCGTGGATATTCCCGCGATGCTGATGGCGTCCCAGGGGCAGAAAATGGCGGCGATGTTCCATAACCAGGGCAACCCGGTATTTGACTATGTCTGGAACACGGTCCGTCGTCGTTTTGGTGGTCGTCTGCATGCGCGCAATGATGGCATCAAGCCGTTTATCCAGTCTGTCCGTCAGGGCTACTGGGGATACTATCTGCCGGATCAGGATCATGGCCCGGAACACAGTGAGTTTGTTGATTTCTTCGCAACCTACAAAGCGACGCTGCCAGCCATTGGCCGGTTAATGAAGGTGTGTCGTGCTCGCGTGGTGCCGCTTTTCCCGGTTTATGATGGTAAAACGCACCGTCTGACCATCCTGGTGCGACCGCCGATGGACGATCTTCTGACTGCGGATGACCACACTATCGCCAGACGGATGAACGAAGAGGTGGAAATTTTTGTCAGACCGCATCCTGAGCAATATACCTGGATTCTGAAACTGCTCAAAACCCGCAAACCGGGTGAAATTCAGCCGTATAAGCGCAAAGAGTGGTATCCCATCAAATAAAAAAAGCCTCTCGTCAGAGAGGCTTTTTTGTTACCCGGCCTGTAAGCCTGATAAGCGAAGCGCCATCAGGCTTATCACCAACGATTACTCGACGGTCAGGATACGCGTGGTATTGGTGGAGCCGATGGTGCTCATCACGTCGCCCTGGGTCACGATAACCAGATCGCCCGAAACCAGATAGCCTTTATCGCGCAGCAGGTTAACTGCTTCGCTTGCCGCGACAACGCCGTCCGCCGCGCTGTCAAAGTGAACCGGCGTAACGCCACGGTAAAGAGAGGTCAGGTTCAGCGTGCGTTCATGGCGGGACATGGCGAAAATCGGCAGGCCGGAACTGATACGCGAAGTCATCAGCGCCGTACGACCGGATTCGGTCATGGAGATAATCGCCGTTACCCCTTTCAGGTGGTTCGCCGCATACATGGCGGACATTGCGATCGCTTCTTCAACGTTGTCGAACTGGACATCCAGACGGTGTTTAGAGACATTGATGCTCGGGATCTTTTCTGCGCCCAGGCAAACGCGCGCCATTGCCGCAACGGTTTCTGCCGGGTATTGTCCTGCCGCCGTTTCCGCCGACAGCATGACGGCGTCGGTGCCGTCCAGCACGGCGTTCGCCACGTCCATCACTTCCGCGCGGGTCGGCATTGGGTTGGTGATCATCGATTCCATCATCTGCGTGGCGGTAATCACCGCACGATTCAACTGACGAGCGCGGCGAATCAGCGCTTTTTGAATCCCGACCAGTTCAGGATCGCCAATCTCAACGCCGAGGTCGCCACGCGCAACCATCACCACGTCTGATGCAAGAATAATGTCGTCCATTGCGTTCTGGTCGCAGACGGCTTCCGCGCGCTCTACTTTCGCGACGATTTTGGCGTCGCAACCTGCATCGCGCGCCAGGCGACGCGCATAATTCAGATCTTCGCCGCAGCGCGGGAAGGAGACCGCCAGATAATCCACGCCGATCTGCGCTGCGGTAACGATATCCGCTTTATCTTTCTCGGTCAGCGCTTCGGCGGAGAGACCGCCGCCCAGCTTGTTGATCCCTTTATTGTTAGAGAGCGGGCCGCCGACGGTCACTTCGGTGAAGACTTTCATGCCCTGAACTTCCAGCACTTTTAGCTGTACGCGACCATCATCAAGCAGCAGGATGTCGCCAGGCACGACGTCAGCAGGCAGGCCTTTATAATCAATACCGACTTTATCTTTGTCGCCTTCGCCTTTGCCCAGGTTGGCATCAAGAAGGAATTTATCGCCGATATTGAGGAAAACTTTGCCTTCTTTAAAGGTGGATACACGAATTTTTGGCCCCTGGAGGTCACCCAGAATCGCCACATGACGCCCCAGTTTGGCGGCAATCTCACGAACTTTATCCGCGCGCACTTTGTGATCTTCCGGTGTGCCGTGAGAGAAGTTCATACGTACGACGTTCGCGCCAGCAGCGATAATCTTTTCAAGGTTGTTATCGCGGTCAGTTGCCGGGCCTAACGTGGTAACGATTTTGGTTCTGCGAAGCCTTCTGGACATGTAATACTCCGTTGACTGAAACAACTTGGTGTTGCGTGAACATTGATCCGGTCGTTCTGAGACCTTAACGGTTAAAAATGAACGTATCCGAATGACGAAAAGGATAGAACATTGTTATTGCTTTTAGCTGTCATTACTCTTGATGAGTAATTCTTTATCAAAACGCGATTCCTTGAGCGCTTCCTTGACACGCTTCAAGTTATCTCTGAATTTTGCCCCACGACGCAAAGTAAATCCTGTTGCCAGCACATCTATCACGGTCAGTTGAGCAAGTCGAGAGATCATGGGCATATAAATGTCAGTATCTTCCGGCACATCAAGGGTAATTGCCAGCGTTGCTTCTCGTGCCAGCGGCGTTCCGGCAGAGGTTAGCGCAATCACCATCGCATCGTTTTCGCGCGCCAGCTGCGCCAGTTCCACCAGACTTTTGGTTCGGCCGGTGTGGGAAATGAGCACGACCACGTCATCATCGCTACAATTCATACAGCTCATACGTTGCAGGACAATGTCGTCGGAGTAGATCACCGGCACGTTGAAGCGAAAAAACTTGTTCATGGCGTCGTGCGCCACGGCCGCAGAGGAACCCAGGCCAAAAAAGGCGATTTTCTTCGCCTGGGTGAGCAAATCGACGGCACGGTTTATCGCAGATTTATCCAGCGACTGGCGAACGTGGTCCAGACTGGCCATCGCAGACTCGAAGATTTTCCCCGTATAGGACTCAACGCTGTCATCTTCATCCACATTGCGATTAACATAAGGGGTACCATTCGCCAGACTTTGTGCCAGATGCAGTTTAAAATCAGGGAAGCCGCGCGTATCCATGCTGCGGCAAAAACGGTTCACGGTAGGCTCACTGACGTTCGCTTCCTGGGCCAGCGTAGCAATACTTGAATGAATCGCGCGGTCGGGGGAGGCAACGATAACATCGGCTACTTTACGTTCTGACTTGCTCAAATGTTCCAGTTGAGACTGGATTTTTTCTAGCATATTCATGATGTAGAAAAGCTCACAGTTAATAACGATTTCAATGATGTGAGAAATCGAGATGCGATTTTGTTAGATATTACCCCTGAGCATCCGGGAAGGGGGGCAAAATGGATAGAATAGTTGTTGTTTTTTTTCATTACATGATCGGTGTCTGATTTTAGCTGTCTGTTACATGTACGAAAACGACAATTTTTTTATCTGTTTTACGGCTATTTACCGCGGAAAACCGAAGATCGCCCGAATCGCACGGGTGGATAAGCGTTTACAGTTTCGGGATTCACGTAAAAGCAGTACAGTGCATTGTAATAAAATTACAACTATACCCTGGCAAAAGCACCGGGATATTTAACTGAGGAGAATGACATGGCGGTAACGCAAACAGCCCAGGCATGTGACCTGGTCATTTTCGGCGCGAAAGGCGACCTGGCGCGCCGAAAATTGCTGCCTTCCCTGTATCAACTGGAGAAAGCCGGTCAGATTAACCCGGATACCCGTATTATCGGGGTGGGTCGCGCGGACTGGGACAAAGATGCCTATACCAAAGTGGTTCGCGAAGCGCTCGAAACCTTCATGAAAGAAAAGATTGATGAAAGCTTGTGGGATACCCTGAGCGGCCGTCTGGATTTTTGCAATCTGGACGTTAACGACACTGAGGCGTTTGGTCGCCTGGGGGCCATACTGGATCAAAAATCGCGCACCACCATTAACTATTTTGCGATGCCGCCGAGCACCTTTGGCGCCATCTGTAAAGGTCTGGGTGAAGCGAAGCTGAACGCTAAACCGGCTCGTGTGGTAATGGAAAAACCGCTGGGCACCTCGCTGGCGACCTCGCGTGAAATCAACGATCAGGTAGGCGAGTACTTTGAAGAGTGCCAGGTTTATCGTATCGACCACTATCTGGGCAAAGAGACCGTTCTTAACCTGCTGGCGCTGCGTTTTGCCAACTCGCTGTTCGTGAATAACTGGGACAACCGCACGATTGATCATGTGGAAATTACCGTTGCGGAAGAGGTGGGCATTGAAGGTCGCTGGGGCTACTTCGACCAGGCGGGCCAGATGCGCGACATGATCCAGAACCACCTGCTGCAAATTCTGTGCATGATTGCGATGTCGCCGCCGTCCGATCTGACGGCCGACAGCATTCGCGATGAGAAAGTGAAAGTGCTGAAGTCGCTGCGCCGCATCGATCGCTCGAACGTGCGCGAGAAAACGGTTCGCGGGCAATACACCACCGGGTTTTGCTCAGGGCAAAAAAGTGCCGGGCTACCTCGAAGAAGAGGGAGCGAACAAGAGCAGCAACACCGAGACCTTTGTGGCGATTCGCGTGGACATCGACAACTGGCGCTGGGCGGGCGTACCGTTCTACCTGCGCACCGGTAAACGTTTGCCGACCAAATGCTCTGAGGTTGTCGTCTACTTCAAGACGCCTGAGCTGAACCTGTTCAAAGAATCCTGGCAGGATCTGCCGCAGAACAAGCTGACCATCCGTCTGCAACCTGATGAAGGTGTGGACATCCAGGTGCTTAACAAAGTGCCGGGTCTGGATCACAAACACAATTTGCAGATCACCAAGCTGGATCTGAGCTACTCCGAAACCTTCAATCAAACGCATCTGGCGGATGCTTACGAGCGTCTGTTGCTGGAAACCATGCGCGGTATTCAGGCGCTGTTCGTACGTCGTGATGAAGTTGAAGAGGCCTGGAAGTGGGTGGACTCCATCACTGAAGCCTGGGAAATGGATAATGATGCGCCAAAACCGTATCAGGCGGGGACCTGGGGGGCCGGTCGCTTCGGTGGCGATGATCACCCGTGATGGCCGTTCCTGGAATGAGTTTGAGTAAAATTCCATCTAGCCCATAGGTGTTATTTTACCGGTAACATGATCTAACACAGATTGTAGAACAATTTTTGCACTTTTAAGCCTCGCGTGGATTCACCCGCGGGGCTTTTTTTATTACACTGCCGGAAGTGATTTTGCCCCAGTGCGCCATATAACAAGCGATTCAGCAATATTTAACCTTACTGAAACCCTTTGTTAATCGGCGGCACAGACAAATAAATTTCAGGAGCCTCTATGAATCCAGATTTGTTACGCGTAACAAAGCGCATTGTCGAACGCTCGCGTGAGACACGTTCTGCCTACCTCGCCCGTATTGAACAAGCGAGAACATCCACTGTTCATCGCTCGCAGCTGGCATGCGGTAACCTGGCGCACGGCTTTGCCGCCTGCCAGCCTGACGACAAAGCGTCACTGAAGAGCATGTTGCGTAACAATATCGGGATCATCACCTCTTACAACGACATGCTTTCCGCTCATCAGCCGTATGAGCACTATCCCGAGATCATCCGCAAAGCGCTGCATTCTGCGAATGCGGTAGGCCAGGTCGCTGGCGGCGTTCCTGCGATGTGTGATGGCGTGACGCAGGGGGCAGGACGGTATGGAGCTTTCTCTGCTGAGCGCGAAGTGATCGCAATGTCGGCGGCGGTGGGCTGTCTCACAATATGTTTGATGGTGCGCTGTTCCTTGGCGTGTGTGACAAAATCGTCCCCGGTCTGGCGATGGCGGCGTTGTCATTTGGCCACCTGCCATCCTGTTTTCGTGCCTTCCGGCCCCGATGGCAAGCGGTCTGCCTAATAAAGAAAAAGTGCGTATCCGCCAGTTATATGCGGAAGGGAAGGTCGATCGCATGGCGCTGCTGGAATCTGAGGCGGCCCTCTTACCACGCGCCAGGCACCTGTACGTTCTACGGCACCGCCAACACCAACCAGATGGTGGTGGAGTTCATGGGGATGCAGTTGCCCGGCTCATCCTTTGTTCACCCGGACGCGCCGTTGCGTGAAGCGCTGACCGCTGCCGCCGCGCGCCAGGTGACGCGCCTGACCGGGTAACGGCAACGAATGGATGCCGATCGGTAAGATGATTGATGAAAAAAGTGGTCGTGAACGGCATTGTGGCGCTGCTGGCAACCGGCGGTTCAACCAACCACACCATGCACCTCGTCGCGATGGCGCGGGCGGCAGGCATCCTGATTAACTGGGATGATTTCTCCGATCTGTCGGAAATCGTACCGTTGATGGCGCGTCTGTATCCGAATGGCCCGGCAGATATTAACCACTTCCAGGCAGCAGGCGGCGTACCGGCACTGATGCGTGAACTGCTGAATGCGGGACTGCTGCATGAAGATGTGAATACCGTGGCGGGTTTTGGTCTGTCTCGCTATACCTTCGAACCGTGGCTGAACAACGGCGAGCTGGACTGGCGCGAAGGGGTGGCGAAATCCCTGGACAGCAATGTGATTGCCACCTTTGATAAGCCGTTCTCCCACCACGGCGGAACGAAAGTGCTGAGCGGCAACCTTGGCCGCGCGGTCCATGAAAACGTCTGCGGTGCCGGTTGAAAATCAAATTATTGAAGCGCCAGCGGTTGTTTTTTGAAAGTCAGCATGATGTTTTACCGGCTTTTGAAGCGGGTCTGCTTGACCGCGATTGCGTGGTGGTTGTGCGCCATCAGGGGACCAAAAGCGAACGGAATGCCAGAATTACATAAACTCATGCCGCCACTTGGTGTATTATTGGACCGTTGTTTCAAAATTGGCGTTAGTTACCGATGGACGGCTTTCCGGTGCTTCAGGTAAAGTGCCTTCAGCAATCCATGTAACCCCGGAAGCCTATGATGGCGGGCTACTGGGCGAAAGTACGCGATGGCGACATTATTCGTGTGAATGGACAGACAGGCGAACTGATGCTGCTGGTTGATGATGCGGAACTTGCCGCTCGCCAGCCTCACATTCCTGACCTGAGCGCATCGCGCATCGGTACAGGCCGTGAGATGTTCAGCGCGTTGCGTGAAAAACTGTCCGGCGCCGGAGCAGGGCGCAACCTGTATGACGTTTTAAGACGACAAATTTTTGTACTCAGGCGAGAGAAAAACTCTGATGAAAAACTGGAAAACAAGTGCAGAAGCAATCCTGACCACAGGCCCCGGTTGTACCGGTGATCGTGGTGAACAAACTGGAACACGCGGTGCCGATGGCAAAAGCGCTGGTTGCAGGCGGTGTGCGCGTTCTGGAAGTGGACTTTACGTACCGCGTGTGCGATGGATGCCATCCGCGCTATCGCGAAAGAAGTGCCGGAAGCGATCATCGGTGCGGGTACGGTTCTGAACGCGCAACAGCTGGCGGAAGTGACGGAAGCGGGCGCGCAGTTTGCTATCAGCCCGGGCCTGACGGAGCCTCTGCTGGAAAGCGGCGACCGAAGGCACCATTCCGCTGATTCCAGGTATCAGCACTGTTTCCGAACTGATGCTGGGTATGGACTACGGCCTGAAAGAGTTCAAATTCTTCCCGGCGGAAGCTAACGGCGGTACCAAAGCGTTGCAGGCGATCGCTGGTCCGTTCTCTCAGGTACGCTTCTGCCCGACTGGCGGTATCTCTCCGGCGAACTACCGTGACTACCTGGCGCTGAAAAGCGTTCTGTGTATCGGGGGTTCCTGGCTGGTTCCGGCTGACGCGCTGGAAGCGGGGGACTACGATCGCATCACGAAACTGGCTCGCGAAGCGGTAGAAGGCGCGAAACAGTAAGCCAAATGCCCGGTGGCGCCGACGCTTACCGGGCCTACGTTTTATAGGGTTGTCGGCGGAAGCTAACGGCGGTACCAAAGCGTTGCAGGCGATCGCTGGTCCGTTCTCTCAGGTACGCTTCTGCCCGACTGGCGGTATCTCTCCGGCGAACTACCGTGACTACCTGGCGCTGAAAAGCGTTCTGTGTATCGGGGGTTCCTGGCTGGTTCCGGCTGACGCGCTGGAAGCGGGGGGACTACGATCGCATCACGAAACTGGCTCGCGAAGCGGTAGAAGGCGCGAAACAGTAAGCCAAATGGCCCGGTGGCGCCGACGCTTACCGGGCCTACGTTTTATAGGGTTGTAGGCCGGATAAGCGCAGCGCCATCCGGCATTTTTTTACCCCGCGACGTTCACCTGCGCCGCCGCGTGTTTTGCACGCTCAACGGCTTCTTCGACGCGTTCCGCTGTCGCCAGCGCGACGCCTAACCGGCGGGTTCCGTCGATGTCCGGCTTGCCGAAGAACCGCACCTGTAAAACCCGCTCCGACGGCCGCTTGTACATTATCAAACGTTACATTCTGGCTGGTGAGCGTCGGTAAAATAACGGCGGACGCGGCAGGACCATACTGACGAATTTCGCCCACGGGCAGGCCGAGGAAAGCGCGAACGTGCAGGGCAAACTCTGACAGATCTTGCGAAATCAACGTCACCATGCCGGTATCATGCGGTCGCGGGGAGACTTCGCTAAAGACCACCTCATCGCCGCAGACAAAAAGCTCGACGCCAAATAACCCATAGCCGCCTAACGCCAGAACAACCTTGCGGGCGATCTCCTGCGCGCGCGCCAGCGCCAGATCGCTCATCTGCTGCGGTTGCCAGGATTCACGATAATCGCCGTCTTCCTGACGATGGCCGACAGGGGCACAAAAATGGACGCCATCTATGGCGCTGACGGTCAGCAGAGTGATTTCAAAATCGAATTTAACCACGCCTTCGACAATTACGCGCCCTGCGCCAGCGCGGCCGCCCTGTTGGGCATATTCCCATGCCTGCGACAGTTGGTCGGCGCTGCGGATGAAACTCTGTCCTTTACCGGAAGAACTCATCACCGGCTTCACGATGCAGGGAAAACCGATCTCCGCCACCGCCTCGCGAAAGCGTTCTTCGCTGTCGGCAAAACGGAAAGAAGAGGTCGGCAACGCCAGCTCTTCTGCCGCCAGACGACGGATGCCTTCACGGTTCATCGTCAGTTGCGTCGCCCGGGCGCAAGGCACCACATTCAGTCCTTCCTGCTCCAGTTCTACCAGCATGTCCGTCGCGATAGCTTCAATTTCCGGCACAATGAAATGCGGCTTTTCGCGTTCAACCACGCGGCGCAGCGCTTCGCCATCCAGCATATTGATGACGTGTGAACGGTGGGCGACGTGCATCGCTGGCGCATCCGGGTAGCGATCCACCGCGATAACTTCCACACCCAGGCGTTGGCATTCGATCGCCACTTCTTTTCCCAGTTCGCCTGAACCCAATAACATTACGCGCGTAGCCGCCGGACGCAGCGCGGTGCCTAATAACGTCATAAAATATATCCCCTGATTTAACTGGGCGCAGTATATACGAAAACGTTTGCGTATGTCTTTATTGCCAGGTTGATTTCATTACTGAAAAGTAATATACTGTACATAATTACAGGTTATTGAGAGGCTGCAAAAATGGCGGTTGAAGTTAAATACGTGGTCATTCGGGAAGGTGAGGAAAAAATGTCGTTTACCAGCAAAAAGGACGCCGATGCGTATGACAAAATGCTTGATACGGCAGACCTGCTCGACACATGGCTTGAGCAGTCTCCGGTAGCGATGGAAGACGAACAGCGCGAAGCGCTTTCTCTGTGGCTGGCTGAACAAAAAGACGTATTGAGCACGATCCTGAAAACCGGCAAATTGCCGTCGCCGCAGGTGGTTAAAAGCGATGCGACGACGGAGGATGACACGCAAGCGGCCTGAGTCTGACTTGCGCTCCTGACGTTTTGTACCATGCTTTTTCCTGAATCATTGTGCTATGCCCGTGGATTTCGCGTTGCAAACATGCAGCCTGAAAGACGAAGGAGATATAAGGAGAAAAAGTATGAATAAAAAAAGAGGAGCGCTGTTGAGCCTGCTGTTGTTGTCCGCCAGCGTATCGGTCTTCGCTGTCGATACGGCCAGCAAATCGGTGAAATTCCCGACCTGTGAAGGGCTGAACGCTGATGGGATCGCCGCCAGCGTAAAGCGCGATTATCAACAAAACCGTATCGTACGTTGGGCTGATGACCAAAAAAAGGTCGGACAGGCGAATCCGGTGGTGTGGGTCAACACTCAGGATATTACCGGCAAAGAGGGTAACTGGACGGTTCCTCTGACTGTTCGCGGGAAAAGTGCCGATCTTCATTATCTGGTAAAGGTTGATTGCAAAGCCGGAACCGCGGAATACCAGCCCCGCTAATGGCAAATTTGCGCATCTTTTGCTGAATTAGACACTTCCTGACATCCCCTCAAGTACGCTTTGACGATTCATCGTTTGTATTTGAGGGGCAAAATGGCTAACTGGCTAAACCAATTACAATCTCTTCTCGGGCAAAACGGAGCCTCTGCATCTTCTTCAGGCGAACAAGGGTTGAGTAAACTGCTGGTTCCCGGCGCGTTAGGCGGTCTGGCCCGGTTTACTGGTCGCCAATAAATCTTCCCGTAAGTTACTGACTAAATATGGGCACCAGCGCCCTGTTGGTTGGCGGAGGCGCGGTGGCAGGCACCGTCTTATGGAACAAATACAAAGAGAGGGTACGTGCTGCGCATCAGGATGAGCCGCAATTCGGCGCGCAGAGTTCGCCGCTGGACCAACGAACCGAGCGGTTGATCCTCGCCCTGGTGTTTGCGGCGAAAAGCGACGGGCATATTGATAGCCAGGAGCGTGCAGCCATCGAACGCCAGTTGCGCGAAGCTGGGGTGGAAGAGCAGGGACGTGTGCTTATCGAACAGGCGATTGAACAGCCGCTCGATCCGCAGCGTCTGGCGCAAGGTATCCGTAATGAGGAAGAGGCGCTGGAAATCTACTTCCTGAGCTGTGCCGCCATTGATATCGACCATTTTATGGAGGCGCAGTTATCTGAATGCGTTGGGCGATGCGCTGAAATTCCTCAGGGATGTGCGGGACGGCATCGAGCAGGATCTGCAACAGCAAAAGCAGGCTCTGCCAGGCTAACGTAACCCCTGCGTAGCATGTTTCGCTTGCATCGTGCGTGACTTTTGCCACCCTTATAGGGTGTTTAAAGACAAAAGAACAAAGACATGCTACCAAAAGCCACCCGTATTCCGCACCACCATGACGCTGCATGGCGACACCCGTGTCGATAACTATTATTGGCTGCGAGACGACTCCCGCTCGCAGCCTGATGTCCTTGACTATCTGCATCAGGAAAACGCCTATGGACATCAGGTCATGGCGTCACAGCAGGCGTTACAGGATCGCGTGCTGAAAGAGATTATCGATCGCATTCCGCCCAGAGATGTTTCCGCACCTTACGTCAAAAAATGGTTATCGCTACCGACAAATTTATGAGCCAGGGTGTGAATATGCTATTTACCAACGCCAGCCGGCGCGAAGTGAAGAGTCGGATGCGTGGGATTTATTGCTGGATGCGAATCAGCGAGCGGCCCACAGCGAGGTTTTATACCCTCGGTGGAATGGCCATTACGCCGGACAACACCATCATGGCGCTGGCGGAAGATTATCTTTCCCGTCGTCAGTATGGGCTGCGTTTTCGTAATCTTGAAAGCGGTAACTGGTACCCGGAACTGCTGGATAACGTGGCGCCAGAGTTTGTCTGGGCGAATGATTCGCTGACGCTTTACTACGTGCGTAAACACGGCACCAAGTTGCTGCCTTACCAGGTATGGCGTCATACCCGTGGGTACGCCGGCCACGCAGGATCAACTGGTCTATGAAGAAAAGGACGACGCTTTTTACGTCAGTTTGCACAAAACCACCTCTCAGCATTATGTGGTGATCCATCTCGCCAGTGCGACCACCAGTGAAGTGTTGTTGCTGGATGCTGAACTGGCCGATGCGGAACCCTTCTCGTTTTTACCACGGCGTAAAGATCATGAATACAGTCTCGATCATTACCAGCATAAGTTTTATCTGCGTTCCAATCGCCACGGAAAAAACTTTGGTCTGTATCGCAGCCGGGTACGTGATGAAAATGCCTGGGAAGAGCTGATTGCGCCGCGCGAGAGCATCATGCTGGAAGGGTTTACCCTTTTTACCGACTGGCTGGTGGTGGAAGAACGCCAGCGTGGTTTGACCAGCCTGCGGCAGATTAACCGTAAAACGCGTGAAGTTACGGGGATTGCGTTCGACGATCCGGCCTACGTCACCTGGCTTGCCTATAACCCTGAACCGGAAACGTCCCGCTTACGTTATGGTTATTCATCGATGACGACGCCGGACACCTTGTTTGAGCTGGACATGGATACCGGCGAGCGGCGCGTGCTCAAACAAACGGATGTGCCGGGATTTGACGCTGCGAATTATCAGAGCGAGCACCTGTGGATTGTCGCCCGGGATGGCGTAGAGGTTCCGGTTTCGCTGGTTTACCATCGAAAACACTTCCGTAAGGGGCAAAATCCACTGCTTGTCTACGGCTACGGTTCCTATGGCGCCAGCATGGATGCCGATTTCAGCAGCAGTCGGTTAAGTTTGCTGGATCGCGGGTTTGTTTACGCCATCGTGCATGTTCGCGGCGGCGGTGAGTTAGGTCATCAGTGGTATGAAGACGGTAAGTTTCTGAAAAAGAAAAATACGTTTAATGACTATCTTGATGCCTGCGACGCGTTGCTGAAACTGGGCTATGGCTCGCCTTCATTTTGCTATGGCATGGGCGGCAGCGCGGGCGGCATGTTGATGGGCGTTGCGATTAACGAACGTCCTGAACTTTTTCATGGCGTCATCGCGCAGGTGCCGTTTGTTGACGTCCTGACGACAATGCTTGATGAATCTATCCCTTTAACCACGGGAGAGTTCGAAGAGTGGGGAAATCCGCAGGATGCGGAATACTACGCGTATATGAAAAGCTACAGTCCGTACGACAACGTCACCGCGCAGGACTATCCGCATCTTCTGGTTACCACCGGGTTACATGATTCGCAGGTGCAATACTGGGAGCCCGCCAAATGGGTCGCTAAACTGCGCGAACTGAAAACGGATGACCACCTGCTGTTGCTGTGTACGGATATGGATTCCGGGCATGGCGGGAAGTCCGGGCGTTTTAAAGCGTATGAGGGAGTGGCGCTGGAATTCGCTTTTCTGATTGGTCTCGCTCAGGGCACGTTGCCAGGGCAGGCAGGCGCTCAGGCGTCGCTCAGATAGTGTTTAAGCGTTAAACGCAGCTCCGGGCTCATGTTGTCAAGGTTATTAAATAACCAGCGCAGATAGCCCGGATCGCGCTCGGCGACTTCAGAAACGGCTTTGCCGCGATATTTGCCAAACGTAAATGTCGTTAACAGGGCCGGGCGTCCGGTAATGTCGACCATTTGTTCCGCCGTCCAGCCTGACGTGTTCATAATATCGATCAGCAATGCCGCCGTGATATAGCAGTCATACAATGCGCGGTGATGATGAAGGCCGGGCGGTGTTTGCACGCTTAGCTTACGGGATTTGTAGAGCGCCATGTTGCTGTATTTGATCCCCGGCCATAACCGGCGGGACAGCTTCATGGTACAAATCCACTCTCCCGGCATCTCTGGCAGCACACGCCGGTCGAAACTGGCGTTATGCGCGACATACCATTCGCTTCCGTGATAGAGCGGAATGATATCTTCGATCCAGGGTTTATCGGCAACCATCGATTCACTGATACGGTGAATCGCCATCGCCTGCGGGCTGATGGGGCGGTCAGGACGAACCAGATGGCTCATTGGATTGACAATTCTCCCCGCCACCACATCGACAGAGGCAATCTCAACAATCCCGCCCTGTAGTCCGCAGGTTTCCGTATCTATAACTCGCAACATGGGGTGCTCCCGACCGAAAACACCTAGCGTAATGGAATGATATCGCCTTGCCAACCCCGTGTCGTATGCTGACCTGTTAACAACAGAGAACCGCTGTCCGCGCGGACAATGAGCTGGCCGCTTTCATCCCATAGCGCGCTGCTGCCTCCGGCGTTTGCCATCAACACGGCAATGGCGAAGCGATGCGAAAACCGTTGCAGCCGGGAGGTGGAGGTAAATAAATCATGTTCGCTGACGCATTGGCTGGTGGTGAATAACGAAAAGGCGGGATCGATATCAATGCCTTCCGGCTGCTCATCCATCACGCTTATCGTTTTCCGGTGGCGGGCTACGCAGGCGCCGTGGCTTTGATGAAAGATCAGCGGCGATGTCACCCAGGGGGCGAAAATGGCAATGCCTCTGACTAACTGGCCGTTATGCTCAACCGGCAGCCCGGCAATAATCGTCATGCGGTATGCGGATGCCGCATAAGCAAGCGGCTGTAATAAGGACTCATCGGGCGGGACAGGGAGCGCCTGCGCCGTATCGTTGCATCCGGTTAACGACAGGGAAGGGAATACCAGGAGTTCGCATTGCTGGCTGGCAGCAATCTCAACAAATTGCAGATGGTGCGCGACATGTTCTGCCAGCGTGGCGCGAGGTGGTTCATACTGCGCCGCCGCGATTTTCCAGTGTGACATAATGATTTCCTTTTCATAGTGTCTACAATCATCCTTAAATCTTAGTTTAAGAATGTACTTATACTGTAGCAACTCATGTGTAAGGAAGTGTAACGCTATATAAGTTTATTTAACTTTCGGTTCGTAAGGTAAGCGTGACAGGGAAACCGACGCCAGACGGTGGGCAATCAGACGTTCACGAAACCATTCGCGCAGGTGTTCTGGCTGTTCACGCTCAACGACTTCTGCCACGACGGGCATATTGTAACGCTCTTTAAACGCCACACCGGCTGCGGCCAGGTCAACGTTGATCTTATCCATGTCAGCTTGTTCAAGTTGAGCCAGGTTCGTTTGCATACGCTTCTCCTTATCATCAATGGCGCGCAAAAGTTACTAAGAGTGCGCCTCAATGGCAAGCCGGAAATGATGATTCTCGACTCGACCATTATAGAAGGTTATTCTCTGTAAATCAGACATAACAAAAAGGAATAATTGATATGGCTTCTACTGCACCTTCTTTGCGCTATGCTCTCCTTTTCCTCGCCTCAACGCTGGCGGCGCCTGCGGCCTGGGCACATGCGCATCTGACGCATCAATACCCGGCGGCTGACGCTGAGGTGACTGCCGCGCCGCAGGCATTGACGCTGAATTTCTCCGAAGGCATCGAGCCTGGCTTCAGCGGGGCGACGCTGACCGGGCCAAAGCAGGAAAGCATCAAAACGCGGCCTGCGAAGCGCAATGAGCAGGATGCGAAACAGCTCATTATTCCTCTGGATCAGACGCTTAATCCCGGAACCTATACGGTTAACTGGCATGTGGTGTCGGTTGACGGTCATAAGACAAAAGGGCAATACACCTTTAGCGTGAAGTAATCATGCTGACGTTTACCTGGGTAGCGCTTCGCTTTATCCATTTTAGCGCCATGATGCTGGTGTTTGGCTGCGCGTTATATGGCGCGTGGCTGGCGCCGGTTTCTGTTCGTCGCCTGATGACGCGCCGCTTTCTGCGCCTGCAACAGCACGCTGCCGTGTGGAGCTTTGTCAGCGCGACGCTGATGCTGGCGATCCAGGGTGGACTAATGGGGGCGGGCTGGCAGGACGTGATCTCGGTTTCGATATGGGGCGCGGTTTTACAGACCCAATTTGGCGGCGTATGGCTGTGGCAGATTATTCTCGCGCTTGTCACGTTGGTCATGACGCTGGTTGTGCCGAGAAATTTACCGCGTCTGCTGTTCATCCTGATGATTGCCCAGTTTACGTTACTGGCAGGCGTTGGCCACGCCACGCTGAATGATGGCGTGGTGGGCGCGGTACAGCAGATTAACCATGCGACTCATCTGGTGTGCGCTGCGGCCTGGTTTGGCGGCCTGCTGCCGGTTATCTACTGTATGCGCATGGCGCAAGGTCGCTGGCGACAACAGGCCATCGAAACAATGATGCGTTTCTCCCGCTATGGTCATCTGTTTGTCGCGGGCGTATTGTGCACCGGCATCGCAAATGTGCTTTTTATTACGGGGTTTTCCGCCCCCCCTGGCATACCGCGTACGGGCAGTTTCTTTTGTTAAAATGTGTCCTTGTCCTGCTAATGGTGGCAATTGCGCTAACGAACCGGTATGTTCTCGTACCACGTATGCGGCAGGAAAATCGCCGCGCGAAATCTCTGGTTTATCTGGATGACTCAGATTGAATGGGGAATTGGAGCCGTTGTGCTGGCGATTGTCAGCCTGTTCGCAACCCCTGGAACCCTTCTGATGGACTGGCAAAACTCATGAAAAAAATGATTCTCTCTCTGCTATTGTTGGCAAGTTCAGGCGCTGCGCTGGCGGCGCCTCAGGTTATCACCGTGAGCCGCTTTGAAGTGGGTAAAGACAAGTGGGCGTTTAACCGCGAAGAGGTGATGCTGACCTGCCGACCGGGCCATGCCCTGTATGTCATCAACCCGAGCACGCTGGGTGCAATACCCGCTGAACGATGTTGCAGAGCAGCAAGTTGCAAGCGGCAAAACCAACGCGCAGGCTATCACCGTCATTCAGATTGACGATCCGGCCAACACCGGGTGAAAAAATGAGCCTGGCGCCGTTTATTGAACGCGCGGAAAAGCTCTGCTAATTACCAGAAGTATCTTTCTGATTTCCAATAAAAACCGCAAGCCTCATGCAGAGGAACTTGCGGTTTTTTCGTTGCTGCGGCTGACAACGGTCGTTTTTTACCGGCCACTTTCGTCGTGGACTGGAAAACCTGGCGTCGTCATCTATTCTTAAAGGGCAAGGCGACTTAGCCTGCATTAATGCCAACTTTTAGCGCACGGCTCTCTCCCAAGAGCCATTTCCCTGGACCGAATACAGGAATCGTATTCGGTCTCTTTTTATCTGTTTGTTTTGAAGTGTGTTTTCAGATACTAACCCGAAACCACACGAAAGTTACTCGAATTTTCCATATCCTGTCCAAACCATAACATACTCTGTACCGAGTGCGTCCAGGGTTTTTTGATTGGTATGTTAATTTTTGTGCGTCAGAGTGCCGTGTGAAGCCAGGTTTACATGGATGAACGTTTATGAATCATGCTCGATGAGTTACTCATGCTGTGCACAGAAGGCGCGCAGGATGAGGATGACGGGGGTAAAAATCAGAGCGACATAAAACAGTATGATCAGCACCGCGTCTAATGCGTGATAATTCAAAATGAAATAGATAACATTCCCAATAGATATCAGGATAAAGGTGTATTTACTAATAAATAAGCATCTTTTCATTTTGGTCGTAGCTATAAAGAGTTAATTTTTGTTTCTATTTACGTCTTTGGGCGTACTGGAATTCAGGGCTTTTTCACGACATGCTTCTTTTACCCATGCAGAAAAATTGCTGGTTTTTTCCTTCTCCATCACTTGCTCTATTTGTTTCAGCAAACTGTATGAAAAACGGATGTTTTTTATCACTGTTTTGCCTGTAAAGTTTTTTATCGACATAAGGTGCTTCTCGCAACTAATTCACATCACTGTTACTTTCGCGTAACTACGCATGAAGGGAATTGATTTACATCAACGAAATCAACGGTGATGACGGCGAGGTTTCCTGGTTGTGAATTGCGTCGCAACAAAGAATGCCTCAGTGATACCACATTGAAGAGTGGGGTTGTTCAGTGACTATTCTCTATTTTTTAATGTCTTGAATCTTTTCAAGATGTGCGATAACGATAATCAGATTGATTTTATTGGGTAATTCATATTGTGAGGGTAGATATTTATTAATTAATATCCGTGTGTTTTTGGGCTGTTTATACTCACAAAAAGATAAGCAAGCGCCGCATACGGAGTGTATGGACGCTTGCTGTATTATTAGAACTGATAGTTTAAAGACATCCAGTAGTTGCGACCTGGAATAACGTATCCGGTCGTTGACTGCGCTGTCTGGAAATAATCGCCAGCATAGGTGCTGGAACGGCCAGATTGATATAATTTGACGTCGCTAAAGTCTTTATCCAGTACGTTATTGACGGCGGTATTGAGGGTTAAATCTTTAGTCAGTTTATAAGATAACCCATATCCAGCACTGTCCATGCTTTTAGATTTGCGCCTTTGTCATCATACACTTTCTGCTGTACCGCACTGAGATTGTCATAGGTCTGAGTAAAGCGGGGCGCTTTACCGCGATAGCGGGCGCTTAGCCAGGCATTTAAATCATCTGTCGCCCTGCCAGTTAACGCGGGCATTTGCCATATGTTTTGGTGTATAGCTGAGTGGTGCGCCTTTATTATCTCCATCTTTCTGTTTGCTCTGAGTATAGGTATAGTTGAGCGACAGACTCAAATTATCCAACCAGAGCGGGAACGATGTTGCAAATTCGACACCATCGGTACGCGCTTTTCCGCTATTGGTATAGCTACTGGTATTGTCATCAATCGAATAAGAAACAATTTTATTGCGATATTCAGTGTAGAATCCGGTTATATTGGCATTGAACCCATTGCTATTATCGTAATAAAGTCCGGTTTCATAACTGGTGCTTTTCTTCAGGTTTTAAATCTGGATTACCGACGGTATTGATTGTTCCCTGACCAGAAAACACCGCTGATGCCGTTATGTAACTGGCTAAGAGAAGGCGCTTTATAACCGGTTGTGATTCCCCCTTTGAGCGTCCATTCCATCTGTCATATCCCAGACCAGATAGCCACGAGGACTGAAATGACCGCCGAATACGTCGTTATGTTCATAGCGACTCCCTACGGTAAACGCCAGAGAATCCAGGATATGCCACTCATCTTCAAGGTAAGTCGCCCAGCTTTTTTGATGGAACTTTTCACCTGAACTGGCCCAGAACGACGCCATCTTTCATTCGTGCGTCCCAGTATTCGCCACCCACCGTCAGTAAATGTGATTCTCCCAGCGGCGTGAGAAGCACCGAGTTGAGAATAACATTGGTATTTTTCAGTTCACGATCGTCACCCGCTCTCCAGGCTTGATCGGGCGTCAGAGCGGAGGAAACCAGCTGTCGTCCTTTGTTTTCTGTCTCATTCCAGTTAAGAGACGATTTCCATGTACCAAACGTTAAGGCGGTGTCATGTCCTAACGTCACTTTATTGCGCTCATAGCGGAGCGTTTTATCATACCCGCCCGTGAGGCTACCAAGCTGACCGTCGCTGTTATCATAACGCTGTCGGGATGTGTCGAGATCCATCCATAGCGTATTGTTTGCGCTGGCTTTCCAGTCAAATCTCGCGCCGATGTTGTAGTTTTGCGACTCAGTGGGATAAGGAACGCGTGTTTCTGCGGTGTCGCTCAGTGATGTAATGCTGGAGCCTTGTCGCTGGGTTGTGCTTCCACGAACCTGCATATCCAGCGAGCCAGGCACCAGGGGACCGCTTGACCAGAAATTTGCGGTTGTGCTGTTTCCCCATTTATTACTTTCCTGTAGGTTCACTCCCGTATTAATGGCCGTGCTCCACTTATCGGTGCTTTTTTTGGTAATAATATTCACCACGCCGCCAATGGCGTCTGACCCATAAAGTGTAGACATGGGCCCGCGTATAACCTCTATACGTTCAATGGCTGAAAGTGGGGGCATAAAACTGGTATTCATTGCAGAAAAGCCATTCGGTGTTACATCCGATGTTCCATTCTGACGAATACCGTCAATAAGAATAAGGGTATAACTGGCAGGCATCCCACGAATACTTATTTCAAGCCCCCCTGTTTTTCCGGTACTGCTTTCAACGTCCACTCCCTCAACGGCCCTGAGAGCATCGCCAAGATCATTATATTTATTGGTCTGTAATTCTTGTTGTGAAATAACAGAAACACTGGCTGCCGCATTGGTGATCTTTTTCTCGTATCCCGATGCGGTGGACGACCATGACATCTTTCTGCAAAAACATTAAAACTTGGTGGCGCCCAGACAAGATAAGACAAGTGAAGGCGGAGAGGTTTAATACGCATTATCGAACTTCCTTTGGTTAAAAAAAGGCAAAGTCAATAAGATAATGCATTGAAAATGATAATAAAAATAATTATCATTACACTTTTACATAAATTGGCATTTATATGATTTTATTGAAATCAACAAGAATTATTGCAGGTTAAATTATTGCTATAAAAATGATTAATGGTCTCAGGAGGAGGCGGCCTGCGACTGAAGATTTCCTGCTATGGTTAAGTATGTCAGGTTCATTTTTACTGATGGTGAACCAATGAAACAGCCGGAAAACGTCTATCAGAAAATTGAGGGGAGTCAGTGGCGGCATGTCTGGATTGGTCGGCGACCTCCACGGGCTGTTTTTCGCAGTTGATGGAGAAACTACGACAGTGTCGGTTTGATCCGTGGCAGGATCTGCTGGTGTCGGTGGGGGATGTGATCGACCGTGGGCCTGGACAGCTTGCGGTGTCTGGAACTTCTGCACAAACGGTGGGTGGTCGCCGTCAGAGGGAATCACGAGCAGATGGCGTTAGACGCGCTGGCCGCCTCGCAGTTGTCGTTATGGTTTATGAACGGCGGCGACTGGTATGCCGCATTGTCGGCAAACCAGCAGCGCCTGGCGAGAAAGGCGCTCGACGACTGTCAGCGTTTACCCTGGATTCTGGAATTACACTGCCAGAACGGCATGCATGTTGTGGCGCATGCTGATTATCCGCATCAGGGTCTATGCCTGGCAAAAAGAGGTGGATTTACACCAGGTGCTATGGCGTCGTTCCCGGTTGAGCGAGCGACATGCGGGTCAGGGAAACGGCATTGCCGGAGCCGATCACTTCTGGTTTGGTCATACGCCGCTGCGTCATCGCGTTGATATCGATAATTTGCACTATATTGATACCGGCGCGGTATTTGGCGGGGAACTGACGTTGGTTCAACTTCAGTAATTAAAAATCACTGTACTGGCGAGCAGGTAGCCAGAAGCCGTCAATAAAGTCTTCGACCGGAAAACAGCCGCCGTGACGAATCCGCTGGTCGTCCATCGAATACAGGCACTGCTGTTCAGTATTGTAGATATCCACCACAATGTCCTCACAGCCGCCGTCCAGGTAGCAAACAAAAAGTACCAGTGCGAACATTCCATCCTCAAATTGTCCTGCCGTATCGATAGTGTAGGAGAGGTTGTCGCAAGGGGGAAAGGGTGAAATAAATAACCCGTCTGGCGACGGGTTCTTTTTGAGTCAGGCAAGACGCATGACCCAGGCATCGGACTTACGATCGTAACGGGTGCGGAATAGAACAGAGTGCTCTCCGTTTAAAATGGCGGGAATGCTGGTTTCATCATCCCAGGCATCCAGTTGCATACATAAATCTGGGTCGGATTTACAGGGAATGCTTAACGTTCGGTCCCCCGGCGATTCGCCATGTAACTCGGCATCGTCGATTTCAAAAGCGCCAATGCGCACACTGGTTTTCATCATCGTGCTCTCCGTTAGTTCGCTGATTGTGGTACGACCAGTTTGATCGCCCAAATTTCAGCGTAGCCAACTTCAGCAAAAGCGCCAGTAAAAAAGTGCGCTATTTTTGACCGCTTTCAGTCGTTACCGGTAAAGAGTTTGCCATCGCGAACCAGTTCGCGTGGGTAACTGTTCTTCAACCGGGAACCAATCCGTTTCGCCAGACCAATGGGCTGATGCTGGAACGTGACCAGCACATCATCGGCAGACGGCGCGGTTTGCGGGTAGACATCCCGCCCCCGATACCACTCTTCCGCCTCCTGATGAGACAGCTCGAATGCGTTGGCATGATGTGGATCGGCGAGGGCGATCACCGCTTCATGCTGCCAGCGATAACCTTTATTATGGCTTTCCGCCAGTTTTATGCCCAGGCGGGAAAAGCGGACTTTTCCGATCAGCGCTTCAATCTCTGCCGGGAATAACCACACCTCTTTATCTCGCTGCCAGAGGTGCAGGTTTTCTCCCCACTGAAGTCCACTGGCGTTAGCCGCCTGAGTGATTTGCGTCGCCTCACGCCCCCTTCATCGGCGCGAACGGAAACTTGCCGACCTTATAGCCAGGCGCGGGAAGCGGGGGAATGGCTGCGGTTTTACGCAAACGGGCGACAAAGAAACCTTCGCAGTCGTAAATCTGCGGGAAAACGTGTAAAAAACCCTCTGCCGTCAGCGCGCGCTCCGCCTCCGGGAACAGATCGCCTAAAGGCAAAAATTCAACCGCTTCCGGGTAGGTCTCTTTCAGCCACAAGCAGACGGACTCATTCTCCTCGCGATTTAGCGTGCAGGTGGAGTAGACCAGCGTACCGCCAGGGCGCAGCGCGTGAAATGCGCTGTCGATTAGTTCCCGCTGTGTGGCGGCAATATCCAGGTTGCTTTCGACAGACCAGTTTTTAAGCGCGTCGGGATCTTTGCGCACCACGCCTTCACCTGAACAGGGCGCGTCCAGCAAGATACGCGTCGAATATCTCCGGGAGCGCGGCGCCGAAGACGCGGCCATCAAAATGGGTCAGGGCAACATTACTGATCCCACAGCGGCTGATGTTGGCGTGCAGCACTTTGACCCGGCTGGCGGAGAATTCATTCGCCAGAATGGCGCCCCTGATTATTCATCCGCGCGGCGATCTGGGTGGTTTTCGAACCCGGCGCGGCAGCAACATCCATAATGCGTTCTGGCGTATTCCCTTCAGCAAACAGCGCGGCGACCGGCAACATTGAGCTGGCCTCCTGAATATAAAACAGGCCGCTCAGATGTTCGGCGGTGCTGCCCAGCGGCAACGATTCTTCATCATCGCGTTCGATCCAGAAACCTTCCTCGCACCAGGGAACAGGCGTCAGCGACCAGCCATAGGGCGCCGTCAGGGCAAGAAAGTCGGTCACAGAAATTTTTAGCGTATTCACGCGAATGCTGCGACGTAACGGGCGCTGGCAGGCGGCGAGGAAATCGTCAAAAGAGAGTGTCGAAGGCATTGCTTCGCGCATTTGCGTCAGAAAGGCATCAGGGAAATAAACAGCGTGTTGAGCCACTTGGGTACCCACCGGCAATAAAACAGGCGCGCAGTGTAGCATAAATGCTCCGGCGCGAGCACGCCGGAGCGGGGGAGTTAACGTGGCAGGGCGGTGCCCCATTCGCGCCACTCTTTCGGTTCGCTTTCCAGCAGCAGGAAGTGTTTACCCCGCCTGCGCCTTCCGGCGCTAGCGGCGTCCCTGGCGGGGTTGCAAACGCGATGCCGCCGCGAATGAATTGATTGAAGGTGCCGGTTTTCACCACGCCGCCGGTCAGGCCAAAGTCCAGACTGTAGCCGGAGGCCAGCCAGAAGACGGAGTTATTACGCACCAGATGCTGATAACGCTGGCTGATGCGCATAGCAATCATCACGCGGTCAGACAGCGAACCTAACGTCATTCCCGTTACCGTGCCCACTTCGATACCTCTGAACAGCACTGGCGTGCCGATGTTCAGCGAACCTGCCTCAGGAGCCTCCACGACGATGCTCAGACCATCAAGATAGCGCGAGTCGGAAATGGTTGCTTCCTGCAATTCGAAATCACGACGCGGATTGCCGCGTCCGGGCTCCACGTTAATGTAGGGCTGCAAAATCGTATCGAGATGCTCCACGCCCGCGGCGGAGATTTGCGGCGTGATCCACCGAGAAACGCGTACCGCTTCGGGCAAAGGTCTGGACATACTCCGGGTAGAGCACCGCTTTCGCCTGGACCTCATTGCGCGCGGTAATCAGCTCCAGCGTCTGGATCTGGCCGATGTCGATGCCGAGATAACGAATCGGCATACCCGCCGCGAGTTTACCGGCGTCAAAGGCGTGCAGGGTGATTTGCCCACCCACCGCGCGGGCGGCGGTTTCCGAGGCGTAGAGTATTCGTTTGTCGCCTTTACGCTGGCTGGCGCTTGCGCCGCTCAGATTATCGAAACTGATAGCGCCTTTCAGCGCACGCGACAGGGGAGAGGCCTGCACGGTCAGGCCGCTGCCGTTAAGCTGTACCTTCGCCCCGCCTTCCGCCCAGAATACGCTGTTGCTGGTTAACAGGTTGCGGTATTCCGGTTTGATATGCAGATCGATATCAAAGGCGTTAGCGCGTGGGCGCACGGTGATCACTTCACCTACCTCAAACTTACGGTACAGCACCACTGACCCGTTTGTACATCCGGGAGCGTTTCAGCAGTGAGGCTCACCGTGGTCGTGGGGAGGTCGCTGAGGCTGTTTTCCACGGCCTTTTCCAGATTGGCGTACAGCGGGTAGCTGGATTTCATTTCGCCTTTTGTGCCGGGCAAAATACGAATGCCGCCGCTCACCCACTCGCTGGCGCTGGCGCCGAGAAACTCCACGCCGTCGAGACCGACTTTGATATCCACGCGACTGTTGACCACAAATTTGCTGTCACCCTGAATCAGGGCGCGATGTTGCGGATCGATAGCCACCGTGAACGCAACGCCTTTACTGGATAACTTACGTTCAATGACCTGGCCCACCTGCACGCCATGCAGAACCAGCGGTTGACCGGCGTCAATACCGTAGCTTTCCGGGGCGGTCAGGGTTAACGTCAGCGCATTTGGTTCATGGAGCAGGGCTTCTTCGCCAGGCACCACGACGAATTCACTGCGCGGTTCGCCTTCGCCTGGCACCAGTTCAAACGTTTTGCCGGTCAAAAGCGAACTGATACTGGCATCGCTCAGCGACAGCTTTGGACTGCGCAGCTCAATACGCGTCTTATCACGCAGGAGTGTTACCACGCTGGGGTCAACCGTCATTTCGCCCGTGACTTTCCCGCCGGGGTTGAGCGTTAATTTGGTGAGCTCGCCCACTTCAAGCCCCTGATACATCAGCGGCGTGGAGTCGGCTTTCAGGCCGTCGCCGCTGGGAAGTTCAAGTTTGACGATGACGCCGCGCTGGCTATGGGCTAAATCTTCGTAGAGGCCAAATGCGTCATCTGCGGTTGCAGGCTGCGAATCGTCGGGCGAGTCAAACGCGATTGCGCCATTTACCAGCGCCGCCAGACTCTCCAGCTTCACCTTCGCGCCGCTAAGGCTGACATCCGCATTGACGCCGGAGACATTCCAGAAACGGCTGCCTTTTTTCACCAGGCTGGTGAAGCGACGCTCAATCAGTACGTCAATGGTGACGCCCTGTTTGTTGGGATTGATGGCATAGTCATATACCCGACCCACCGGAATTTTGCGGAAATAGACCAGCGACCCGCTGTTAAGAGAGCCGAGGTCAGGCGCGTGAAGATGGATCATCAGGTCGCCGTTGTCCAGACGGTATTTCGGCTGGGTATCAAGCGCGACAAAGTGATCTTTCTCGGCCCCTTTGCCGGGCATCATGCCGATATAGTTCCCGCCGACCAGCGCGTCCAGACCCGAAACGCCCGCCAGCGACGCTTTTGGCGTCACCAGCCAGAACTGGGTCTCCTCGCGCAAGGCATCTTTCATGTTTGACTTAATACTGACGCGCACTTCTATCTTGCGCAGGTCTTTACTCAGGCTGATGTCCTGCACCGTACCCACTTCAACGCCCTGGTAGCGCACAGGCGTCCGCCCCGGAACAATGCCATCCGCCGACATAAAGTCGATCGTCACGGTGTTGCCGCGATCTTCATAACTTCCCCAAATCAGCCAGCCTGCGATCATCAACGCGATAAACGGCAGCAGCCAGAAAGGGGAAATACGACGTTTTGTTTTTATCTGCGCTTCAGTCGGCGAAGCAGGCGTTTCCTGACTCATGTGCATCCCAAAGTAAGCGGCTATCCAGCCATTCCACTGCAAGAATAGTCAATATTACCGCTGCGCCGAAATAAAACGCAGCCGGTCCCATAGTAAAAGCGAGTATCTGATCGCGATTAATCAGCGACATCGTTAACGAAATAACAAAGAGATCCAGCATGGACCAACGGCCGATCCAGGTCACCATCCGTAGCAGCAGGATGCGCGTACGCAGCCCTTGCTCACATTTGAAATGGATGCTGAGCAGCAGTGTAAACATCACAATAACTTTGGTAAATGGCACCAGAATACTGGCGATAAAGACCACGGCCGCCACGGCGATATTGCTGTTCGCCAGTGACATAATGCCCGACAAAATCGTGTCCTCCTGACGCCCGCCATTCACATAAATAATGGATATCGGCATCAGGTTTGCGGGCAGCAGCAGGACGACAGAGGCCAGCAGCGCCGCCCAGCATTTCTGTATGCTCTGATTTCTGCGCAGGCGCAGCGGGATATGACAACGGGGGCAACGTCCCCGTGAGTCAGGATAACCGGTGAAGTGGCATCCGAGACAGACGCGAAGTTTTTCGTCCGGGCGTCGGGCGGGGCGTTGTGGGTAAAAGCGCTCCCAGAGTTGCTCCACATTGAGATGCGACAGCGTCAGAATACTGAGGATCACCAGCGCCACAAAGGCGTAAAGCCCCAGGCCGGGTTGCAGGAAGGCGTAATCCTGCACTTTGATCGAGGCGACCCCAATGCCGACCAGATAAATGTCGAGCATCACCCACTCTTTGAGCCTCTCCAGCATCAGCAATACCGGACGCAGATTCATGCCGAGAATATTACCGAACCATAGATAAGCAATGGCGGTGACCAGAATTAACGGCGCGCCCGCCACGCAAAAGAGCACCATGGCGGCCGTAAGTGGATCGCCTTGCCTGGTCATCTGCCAGATGCCCTGCATCACGTTGGCGTCAATACGCACCCCTAACAGCCAGATACGCAATAGTGGTTCGCCCCAGGCAAAGGGCATCAGCAGCAGCATCGTAACGGCCAGCGCCGCCAGACGCGTCAGCGACCAGTCGCGTCCATCGCGAATTTTGGCCTGGCAACGCGGGCAATATGCGCTCTGGTGCGATTGCATTTTCGGCAGGCTAAACAGCATGTCGCATTGGGGACAGCGCTGATAATGGGCGCGGGGCAACGCTTCACTGATAGACCAGACCGTTATTCTCTTTGTTGGCGTGAGTCGCGGGGTGTTCAGGGCCATGTATCGTGAATCAAAGTGTTAGATTAATGTAATCTTAACTCATGACGGGAATGATCTTGAGCATTAACGCATTTAATGCTTATTTTAATAGGCTGTAGTTTTAGAGTAAGACAACTAAGTGACTATATAATGAGCAAAACAGAGCTATACGCGGATCTTAACCGCGACTTTCAGGCAGTAATGGCAGGTGAAACCAGTTTTCTCGCTACCCTGGCAAATACCAGCGCGCTGCTGTTTGAGCGCCTTTCGGGCGTCAACTGGGCGGGGTTCTATCTGCTGGAAAACGACACGCTGGTGCTGGGGCCGTTCCAGGGGAAACTCGCCTGTGTGCGGATCCCGGTTGGACGCGGCGTCTGTGGTACGGCGGTCGCGCAGAACCAGGTGCAGCGCATCGAGGACGTTCATGCGTTTGACGGACACATCGCCTGCGATAGCGCCAGCAATGCTGAAATTGTGCTGCCTCTGACGGTAGACAATCAGATAATCGGCGTGTTGGACATTGATAGCACGGTATTTGGCCGCTTTACCGAAGAGGATGAGCAAGGCCTGCGTGAGCTTGTCGCGCGGCTTGAAACCGTGCTTGCAACGACGGATTACAAAAAATTCTTTGCGACCGTTGCAGGATAATCAACGGATAACGTAGCAATTACTGATGGCGTCATTATAATGACGCCTGTTCATGCCTGCGGCTTGTTGGCTACGTCCGTTGTAATCAGGAAATTTCATGGAAAATCAACCTAAGTTGAATAGCAGTAAAGAAGTTATCGCGTTTCTGGCCGAACGTTTTCCACAGTGTTTTAGTGCGGAAGGCGAAGCGCGCCCGCTGAAAATTGGCATTTTTCAGGATCTGGTAGAGCGTGTTGAGGGCGAAATGAACCTCAGCAAGACACAACTTCGTTCCGCTTTACGTCTTTATACTTCAAGCTGGCGTTACCTGTACGGCGTTAAGCCGGGCGCAACGCGTGTTGATCTCGACGGCAACCCTTGCGGTGAGCTGGATGAGCAGCACGTTGAACATGCGCGTAAGCAGCTTGAAGAAGCGAAAGCACGCGTCCAGGCGCAACGTGCGGAACAGCAGGCGAAAAAACGCGAAGCTGCCGCTGCGGCAGGCGAAAAAGAAGACGCTCCGCGCCGTGAGCGTAAACCGCGTCCTGCGCCACGTCGTAAAGAGACGACTCCGCGTACTCCTCGCGCTGAAAAACCGGCGGCTAAAGCACCACGCGCACCACGCGAAGAACAGCATACCCCGGTGTCTGATATTTCAGCGCTGACGGTAGGGCAGTCACTGAAGGTGAAAGCAGGCAACAATGCGATGGATGCCACCGTATTAGAAGTCACCAAAGATGGCGTCCGTGTACAGCTGAATTCGGGTATGTCTTTGATTGTACGCGCAGAACACCTGGTGTTCTGAAACGGAGGCCAGGCCTGGCATGAACACTTTTTTTAGGCTTACCGCGTTAGCTGGCTTGCTTGCAATAGCAGGCCAGTCCTTCGCCGTCGATGACATTACGCGCGCCGATCAAATTCCCGTTCTGAAGGAAGAAACGCAGCATGCGACCGTGAGTGAGCGCGTGACTTCGCGCTTTACACGTTCCCACTATCGTCAGTTCAACCTGGATCAGGCGTTTTCGGCAAAGATTTTCGATCGCTATCTTAATCTGCTCGACTACAGCCACAATGTGCTGCTGGCGAGTGATGTGGAGCAGTTTGCGAAAAGCAAAACTGTCCTCGGCGATGAGCTGCGTACAGGTAAACTGGATGTCTTCTATGACCTCTATAACCTGGCGCAAAAACGCCGTTTCGAACGTTATCAGTACGCGTTAAGCGTGCTGGAACGCCCGATGGATTTCACCGGTAACGACACGTTTAACCTTGACCGCAGCAAAGCGCCCTGGCCGAAAAATGAGGCTGAGCTGAACGCGTTGTGGGATGGCAAGGTGAAATTCGACGAACTTAGCCTGAAGCTGACGGGCAAGAACGATAAAGAAATTCGCGAAACGCTGACGCGTCGTTACAAATCTGCGATTCGCCGTCTGGCGCAAACCAACAGTGAAGACGTGTTCTCACTGGCGATGACCGCATTTGCGCGCGAAATCGACCCGCATACCAACTACCTTTCTCCGCGAAATACCGAACAGTTCAATACTGAAATGAGCCTGTCTCTGGAAGGTATTGGCGCGGTTCTGCAAATGGACGATGACTACACGGTCATCAACTCGATGGTTGCCGGCGGCCCGGCGGCAAAAAGCAAGGCGATAAGCGTAGGCGATCGCATTGTAGGCGTAGGCCAGACGGGGAAAGGAATGGTTGATGTGATCGGCTGGCGTCTTGATGACGTGGTGGCGCTGATCAAAGGGCCGAAAGGCAGCAAAGTTCGTCTTGAAATTCTGCCTGCCGGTAAGGGCACGAAAACGCGAACCATTACGCTGACGCGCGAACGCATTCGTCTTGAAGACCGCGCCGTTAAAATGACGGTGAAAACGGTCGGTAAAGAGAAAGTCGGCGTGCTGGATATTCCGGGGTTCTATGTGGGGCTGACGGATGACGTCAAAGTCCAGCTACAGAAACTGGAAAAACAGAACGTGAGCAGCATTGTTATCGATCTGCGCACCAACGGCGGCGGCGCGCTGACCGAAGCGGTTTCGCTGTCCGGTCTGTTTATCCCGTCTGGCCCGGTTGTTCAGGTTCGTGACAACAACGGTAAAGTGCGTGAAGACGCCGATACCGATGGCGTGGTGTATTACAAAGGCCCGCTGGTGGTACTGGTCGATCGCTTCAGCGCATCCGCGTCGGAGATTTTTGCCGCGGCGATGCAGGATTATGGGCGCGCATTGATTGTCGGTGAACCGACTTTCGGTAAAGGCACCGTACAGCAGTACCGCTCTCTGAACCGTATTTATGATCAGATGCTGCGTCCTGAATGGCCTGCGCTGGGCTCCGTGCAGTACACCATTCAGAAATTCTACCGTGTTAACGGCGGCAGCACGCAGCGTAAAGGCGTCACGCCGGATATCGTCATGCCGACGGGGAATGAAGAGACGGAAACCGGCGAGAAGTTTGAAGACAACGCCTTGCCGTGGGACAGCATTGATGCGGCAACGTACGTGAAGTCAGATGATTTAACGCCGTTTGGCCCGGAACTGCTGAAAGAGCATAACGCGCGCATCGCGAACGATCCTGAGTTCCAGTACATCCTGAAGGACATTGCCCGTTTTAACGCGATGAAAGATAAGCGTAATATCGCTTCTCTCAATTTCGCCCAGCGCGAAAAAGAGAATAACGAAGACGATGCCCTGCGTCTGGCGCGTATCAACGATCGGTTTAAACGTGAAGGCAAGCCGCTTCTGAAGAAACTGGACGATCTGCCGAAGGATTATAAAGAGCCGGATCCGTATCTGGATGAAACGGTACGGATAGCGCTGGATCTGGCGCATCTTGAGAAAGAGAAGCCCGCGGAGCAACCCGCAACCAGCAAATAGCGTCAAGCAGGCACAAGAAATTGTGCCTGTTTTTTTAACAAGCGCATTAAGCCGTCAGTCTTATGCAACAAAATGTAAAGTTGTGTCTTTCTGGTGACTTACAGCCCGCAGATGCTTGAAAATAGCCACAAGACCCATACGATGTGGGTATCGCATAGTGCGTTTTGTTAAGTTGAGGTTAAAAGAAAATTATGATGCGAATCGCGCTCTTCCTGCTGACGAACCTGGCCGTGATGGTCGTTTTCGGGCTGGTGCTGAGCCTGACAGGGATACAGTCAAGCAGCGTACAAGGCTTGCTGATTATGGCGCTGCTGTTTGGTTTTGGTGGTTCCTTCATTTCGCTGCTGATGTCCAAATGGATGGCGTTAAAGTCCGTGGGTGGGGAAGTCATTGAGCAACCGCGTAATGAAAGAGAACGCTGGCTGATGAACACGGTGGCGACGCAGGCGCGTCAGGCCGGAATCGCTATGCCGCAGGTGGCTATCTATCATGCGCCGGATATCAACGCGTTTGCGACCGGCGCGCGCCGTGATGCGTCGCTGGTTGCGGTGAGCACCGGCTTGCTGCAAAACATGAGCCCGGATGAAGCCGAAGCCGTTATCGCGCATGAGATCAGCCACATCGCTAACGGCGATATGGTCACCATGACGCTGATTCAGGGGGTTGTGAACACCTTTGTGATCTTCATCTCGCGTATTATCGCGCAGATCGCCGCGGGCTTCCTTGGTGGAAACCGTGATGAGGGTGAAAGCAGCAACGGCAACCCAATGATCTATTTCGCGGTGGCGATGGTTCTTGAACTGGTGTTCGGGATACTGGCAAGCATTATCACCATGTGGTTCTCACGTCACCGTGAATTCCATGCGGACGCCGGTTCTGCGAAGCTTGTCGGACGTGAAAAGATGATTGCCGCGTTGCAGCGCCTGAAAACCAGCTATGAGCCGCAGGAAGCCAACAGCATGATGGCGTTCTGCATCAACGGCAAGTCGAAGTCACTGAGCGAGTTGTTCATGACTCACCCGCCGCTGGATAAGCGTATTGAAGCGCTGCGTAGCGGCGAGTACCTGAAGTAAGGCGGTATGCCTGGCATTCTAAAAAAGCGCATCAGATGATGCGCTTTTTTTTACGCTACGGAGCGGGGTTGAGTGATGCGCAAACCGCTGATAATGGCGGCTACGGTCGCCAGGATGCCCGCCGTCATCAGGGAAATATGCGTACCGTTGTCCGCAAACTGATTCAACATGAGCGCAACCAGCGCCGCGCCGGTACTCTGGCCCAGAAGACGCGCCGTGCCCAGCATCCCGCTGGCCCCTCCGCTGCGATCGCGTGGCGCGGAGGTGATAATCGTGTGGTTATTGGGCGACTGGAATAAGCCAAAACCGGCTCCGCAAAGGATCATCGGCCAGATGATACTGATATCTGACGGCGAGGCTGGCAGCAGCATCAGCGCAAAAAGTCCTGTGGCCATAATTATCAGTCCTGACGCGCCCAGCAGCCCGGCATGAACCCGTTCAATTAAGTAGCCGCCAGCGGCGCCATCACCATTGTCGCCAGCGGCCAGGGCGTCAGCAATAACCCGGTCTCGACTTCGCTACGCCCCAATACCGTTTGCAGATAGAAGGGAAGGGAAACCATCGCCAGCATCTGGGCGCAGAAAGAGCAAATACTGGTGCAGATCGACAGAGAAAAGAGCGGAATACGCAGTAAGTCAATCGGTAACAAAGGCACCGGGAGTGAGAGCTGGCGGCGAATGAAGAAGAAACCGACGACAAGCATAACCGCCAGTTCTGCGCCAATCAGCGTTAAAGGTTGCCCCTGTGCGAATCCGCTGAGAGCGGTGATCAGCAAGCCGAAGGTTAAGGCGTTCATCACTGCGCTGGGCAAGTCGAAGCGCGGTTTGGCGCTGCGAGCGCTGTTTGGGGGTAAGAAACGCATAGCCAGCAGTAATGCGATAATGCCTAACGGAACGTTAATCAGGAACAGCCATTTCCATGACGCTATCGACAGGATTGCTGCCGCAATGGTCGGCCCCGCAGCCGAAGACACCGCGACGATGAAGGAGTTGATGCCCATTCCGCGCCCAAGGTGGCGTTGCGGATAGATAAGCCGGATCAGCGCCGTGTTCACGCTCATCAGCGCGGCGCCGCCAAACCCCTGCGCGACGCGCGCAAGCGTCAGCATTTCCAGGGAGTCCGACAGCGCGCAGAACAGTGACGAAAACAGGAAAATGACCAGGCCGTATTTATAGATGCGTCGATAGCCGAACATGTCTCCCAGAAATGAGAGCGATAAGAGAGAAACCACGATCGCGATTTGGTAGGCGTTAACAACCCAGATCGATCGGGCGGCGGACGCCTGGAGGTCGGTTGCAATGGTAGGGAGCGCGACATTCGCAATTGCGCCATCCAGCACGGCCATCGAGATACCAATAATGATGGTTAAAATAGCGCCGTAACGCTGGGGTAATGGCAGGCCATCGGCCTGGATTTTGTCCATAGAGAGTCAATGTCTTTCGGGGGATTATGATCAGAGTAATGATTTTAGCATTGATATCGCGGGGTTATGTCGCAGATTTGTAACTAAGTAAGCAAAGATGGATTGCGACCGCCATGACGTGAAATTATAATAAAAACCGGTTCTGATTTTTATAAAACACTCGCAATGAGGTGATAAATGGCTATCGCAGATCTGGATAAACAACCTGATTCTGTTTCTTCTGTGCTGAAGGTTTTTGGCATTCTGCAAGCGCTGGGTGAAGAGCGCGAAATAGGGATCACCGAGCTGTCGCAACGTGTCATGATGTCAAAAAGCACCGTTTATCGCTTTTTACAAACGATGAAAACGCTGGGTTATGTCGCGCAGGAAGGTGAATCTGAAAAATATTCGCTGACCCTGAAATTGTTTGAGCTGGGCGCCCGTGCGCTGCAAAACGTTGATCTGATCCGTAGCGCTGATATTCAGATGCGTGAAATTTCCCGTCTGACCAAAGAGACAATTCACCTCGGTGCGCTGGATGAAGACAGCATTGTCTACATTCATAAAATCGACTCCATGTACAATTTGCGCATGTATTCCCGCATTGGCCGCCGTAACCCGCTGTACAGCACCGCAATCGGTAAAGTGCTGCTGGCATGGCGCGACCGTGATGAAGTCAAACAGATACTGGATGGCGTGGAGTACAAGCGTAGCACCGCGCGCACGATTACCAGCACCGAGGCGTTACTGCCGATGCTGGATCAGGTGCGCGAGCAGGGGTACGGCGAAGATAACGAAGAGCAGGAAGAAGGTCTGCGCTGCATTGGCGTGCCGGTGTTCGACCGTTTTGGCGTGGTGATCGCCGGTCTGAGCATTTCGTTCCCGACGCTGCGTTTCTCCGAAGAACGTCTGCATGAGTATGTCGCTATGCTGCACACGGCAGCGCGTAAAATCTCTGAGCAGATGGGTTACAACGACTATCCATTCTGAGGTGAGTGTGCCCTGAGGCGTTCAGAAGCCAGCGGGTAGAAGATACCTGCTGGCTTTTTTATTGCCCTGAAAAGGGGCGGGAGAGTGGTTTCTCCCGCTAAAAAACGCATTAAAAAGGCATAACCACGTTATGCCTGATATTTATGCAGATGAATGGATGTGATGCCAGATTAGCCGTTATCGACCACCACGGCGCTTTTTCTGAATACAGGACAGTCTGACAGACCAATGATGCCGCTGTCAGTATGGACATATTGCGCTGTACTGGTGCCGCGAGCGGTCAGATATTGACATTGCAGACCCAGACCGGCGGCGTTCTCCTTGCTGCCAATCAGAACCCCATAGCCACTGAGCAATAAACCAATCCATACCAGAGCAATCAAAACAATCGCGCGAATGATCAAACGCATTACTACCTCTTTTCTTTTTTTGGTTAGAATAAGGGTAGCCTGAACGCCCACTGAAACAAGTGTATCATTCCTAAAAAGTATATAATGTCGCTCCAGTTAGTTCCGGTTTAGATAACGCGTGGTAATTTGATGGCATAAGATGTGGATGCGGAGAGCGGAGTGAAAAAGTTTCGGTGGGTAATCCTGATTATTGTTGCGTTGGTATGTCTGCTGCTGTGGGCGCAGGTGTTCAACATAATGTGCGATCAGGATGTACAATTTTTCAACGGAATTTGTGCCATCAATAAATTTATCCCCTGGTGATAGCATTTTTACAACAGTTGATTACCTTCCCGTGTAGCAGTGGTAAAATACGGCGTCTACATTGAGGTGGTAACATGAACGAAGTTCTGAATTCTGGCGTACTGACTTTTACGTCTTTGATTGTATCGGTGGTGGTTCTGATTGTCGGGCTGGTCCTGTGGTTTTTTGTGAACCGGGCAAGTTCAAGAACAAATGAGCTGCTTGAAGCGCTGCTGGATCAGCAAAAGCGGCAAAATGCCTTGCTACGCCGTCTGTGCGAAGCTAACGAGCCTGAAAAAGTCGCTGAGGCCGAGTCTGAAGCGAAACCTCAGGAAGAGGATGACGATATCATCCGTCTGGTCGCTGAACGGTAACGACAAGCAGAGACAGGATGCGCGTCTGCCAGCCATTCCTTCAGGCAGGCCCATCCTGTTTTCATTAATGTAACCCTGTGTATACCAGGTCTGTTATTTCATTGATCATTTAATGCTTTAACTTAATCTCTCCTTAAATATATTTATCCATACGCTAATAATGTGATTATGTCGCTTTTGTGATAGCGATCGTTTTTATTAATAGCGAAACGTTTCTCTCACTTTTTTTGTGCATTGTCATCATTCTTTCATTATTTTGGTGCACAACCAAAGCACGTATTGGCTATCAGTGAAACGGATGAAAAATGGTCGAATACTTCGCATTTTTAAACAATATTGGTTTTTTTGCGTTGTGACAATTTATGCATTACAAAGCATAAAAAGTGATATCTGTTTACCGTATCGATAAGATCAACGCATGACCTGGAACAACCGAAGTTATTGAGCTATGGTAGAAAAGCCGCTGTGCGGGCGTAAGCCTGTCGAAAGGCGCCTGGAGAAGCGAGAATATATCGTCGGGAACTGTGCCGCATAACTGTGCAGTTGATCTTTGATATCTCTCTGGATTTGTGCGACTGATCGAGACACGTTTAAAAATGGCTTGCCATAATTAACGTTGTATGTGATAACACGTTTTGGGTTAAACGAGGTACAGTTCTGTTTATGTGTGGCATTTTCAGTAAAGAAGTCCTGAGTAAACACGTTGACGTTGAATACCGCTTCTCTGCCGAACCTTATATTAGTGCCTCAAGCAGTAATGTCTCAGTTTTATCTATGTTATGCCTGCGGGCGAAGAAAACACTCTAAGGAATTTTGCAAATGGCAAAGATTAAAGGTCAAGTTAAGTGGTTCAACGAGTCTAAAGGTTTTGGCTTCATTACTCCGGCTGATGGCAGCAAAGATGTGTTCGTACACTTCTCCGCTATCCAGGGTAACGGCTTCAAAACCCTGGCTGAAGGCCAGAACGTTGAGTTCGAAATTCAGGACGGCCAGAAAGGTCCGGCTGCTGTTAACGTAACAGCTATCTGATCGACACCACTGATTTGAAGCGCCAAGGCGCATCAACCTCAGATATAAAGCCTCGCCAGTGCGGGGCTTTTTAATTCAGGTTCCTTCAAAATATTTCTGAATACACTCCTGTTAGCGCTTTGTTGCAAAGCCGCGATGTTCGTAGCATTGTTTTTCCCGCTTTCCCTCGTCAATTCCCGTTAAATCAATCACCTGAAAAACGACCTTGCTGGAGACCAGGTGAAAAAGAAAAGCGACGGCGCCGTGCGTAATTTTGCTCCCATCCGTTTTGTACTGCTGTGCGTGGCGATTTTGCTGAGCATGGGGTTATTGCTGGGACGCGTGGCGTGGTTACAGATCATCACGCCGACAAATCTGGTTAAACAAGAGGACAGGCGTTCGTTACGTGAGGTTACCACGGCGTCGCCACGCGGCATGATTACCGACAGAGAAGGGCGTCCGTTAGCCGTTAGCGTGCCGGTCAATGCGGTCTGGGCCGACCCGAAGACGATCGTCAGTAAAGGCGGCGTGGGGTATAACCAACGCTGGCAGGCGCTGGCGCAGACGCTGCATCTTTCACTGGCTACGCTGGCTGAGCGGGTAAACAGTAATCCAGCCGGGCGGTTTATCTATCTGGCGCGCCAGATTTCGCCGCAGCAGGCCGAATGGATCGATAAGCTCAATCTTCCTGGCATTAACCTGCGTGAAGAGTCCCGGCGTTTTTATCCGGCAGGGCATGTGGCGGCCAACCTGATTGGCTTTACCAACATTGACGGGCAGGGGATTGAGGGGATTGAGAAAAGTTTTAATGCCCAACTGACGGGGAAACCCGGTTCCCGCCTTGTTCGCAAAGATAAGTTTGGTCATGTCATCGAGAACATAACTGAAACAAATCCTGTGCCGGCGCATGAGCTTCAGCTCAGTATTGATGAACGCCTACAGACAGTGACGGAGGATGCGCTGGATAACGCCGTCACCTGGAACAAAGCGGAGTCCGGCGCGGCGGTACTGGTCAACATCGCGACGGGGGAAATTCTGTCGATGGCGAGCTTCCCGGACTTTAATCCGAATAACCGGGAAGGCGCCGTGCTGGATGATTTTCGCAACCGTGCCATCAGCGATACCTTTGAACCGGGTTCCACGGTCAAGCCGATGGTGATCATGACGGCGCTTCAGCAGGGCATTGTCCAGCCCGACAGCGTGATTGATACGCATCCGTTCAATCTTGACGGCCACCGGATTCGTGACGTGGGGTATTACCCGGAGCTGAGTTTGACCGGAATCCTGCAAAAATCGAGTGATACCGGCGTGTCGCGTCTCTCGCTCGCTATGCCGGTTCAACGACTGCTGGATACGTATAAAGGCTTTGGCTTTGGGCAGTCTACGGGACTGGGGCTCACCGGGGAGAGCAGCGGCTTACTGCCGCAGCGTCGTTACTGGAGCGATCTGGATCGGGCGACGTTTGCCTTCGGGTACGGTCTGATGGTGACGCCGCTCCAGCTGGCGCACGTATATGCCACCATCGGCAGTTTTGGTATCTACCGACCGCTTTCCATTACGCGTATTGATCCGCCCGTTGTGGGGACGCGTGTGATGCCCGCCGAACTGGTGCATCAGGTTGAGCATATGATGGAGAGTGTCGCGCTCCCCGGCGGGGGAGGAACCAAAGCCGCAGTCAGAGATTATCGCGTGGCGGTAAAAACCGGTACGGCGAAGAAAATCGGCGATGACGGTAAGTATGTCGATAAATACGTGGCCTATACGGCGGGCGTGGCTCCGGCCAGCGATCCGCAGTTTGCGCTGGTGGTTGTGATTAACAATCCGCAAAACGGATCTTACTATGGCGGCGCGGTGTCGGCGCCGGTGTTCAGCCAGATTATGGGCGATGTTCTGCGCCTGGAAAACGTTAAACCGGACGGTATGTCTGCTGACTCCGATCACCAGTTAGTGATACACGGCAACCGCCTGTCGTCCCCCTCGCTGTAAGTTATTTTCCCGGGGCGCAATTCGCGTTACACTTGCGCCCTAAAATTACCGGCCGGAGTTGTCATGTCGTTTTCTTGTCCCCTTTGTCATCAGCCACTTGCGCAGGTGAAAAACAGTTTTATCTGCCCACAACGGCATCAGTTTGATGTGGCGAAAGAGGGATACGTCAACCTGTTGCCCGTGCAGCATAAACGGTCAAGGGACCCGGGCGACAGCGCCGAAATGATGCAGGCGCGCCGGGCATTCCTTGATGCCGGGCATTATCAGCCGTTGCGCGATGCCATCGTCAGGATACTTGCCGAACGGCTGGACGAGAATGCAACGTCGATTCTGGATATCGGCTGCGGTGAAGGGTATTACACGCATGCCTTCGCCGAAACGCTGGCGTCAGGCACCACATTTGGTCTGGATGTCGCGAAAGTCGCCATTAAAGCGGCGGCGAAACGTTATCCGCAGGTGACGTTTTGTGTGGCGTCAAGCCATCGTCTGCCTTTCGCCGACGCCTCTATGGATGCGATTGTCAGGATTTATGCCCCCTGTAAGGCTGAAGAGTTAGCGCGAGTGGTAAAACCGGGTGGTTGGGTAATCACCGCTACGCCGGGGCCGCGCCATCTGATGGCGCTAAAAGGGCTGATCTATGATGAAGTGCGCTTACATGCCCCGCATACTGAGCAGCTTGAAGGGTTTACGTTGCAGCAAAGCATGGCGTTAGGGTATGAGATGCGGTTGCGCGGTAATGAGGCCGTTGCGTTGCTCCAGATGACGCCTTTCGCCTGGCGTGCAAAACCTGACGTATGGGAGCGGCTGGCGGCTTGCCAGCAGTTTGATTGCCAGACGGATTTCAGCCTTCACATCTGGCAACGTGAGCGTTAACCGTGGAAGTGTGTCCAGAGGATCTGGGCGCCGATACCGATGAGTACAGCCCCGCCAAGAATTTCCGCCCGTTTGCCGAGCAGCGGGCCGATAAAGCGCCCCACCATGATGCCCAGCGTGGACATGATTAACGTGGCACAGCCGATAGCCAGCGCGGTCGCAATAATGTTCACCTGCAAGAATGCCAGACCGACGCCAACGGCCATTGCATCCAGGCTGGTGGCGATAGCGGTAGTGACCAGCAGCCAAAAACTGTGGCGGCGTGACGGCTCGTCATCTTCGTCACTACCGCCACGAACGCCTTCGATAATCATACGAATCCCCAGAAACACCAGCAGGATGAACGCAACCCAGTGATTCCATTCCAGCACGAATTTACTGGCCAGCATGCCCAGCCCCCAGCCGATCAGCGGGGTGAGCGTTTCAACCGCGCCGAAAATAAGGCCGGTGCGCAGGGCTTCGGAGAATTTAGGTTTGTGTAGCGTGGCGCCTTTACCAATCGATGCCGCGAAAGCATCCATTGACATGCCGAAAGCGAGAAGAACAGTTGCGGTGATATTCATAACAGCGTCCTGACCGGGGTTCCATAAAACACATCACTGCCCCCAGCGAACATGCATACCTGAACATGGCGTTCATAAGCTATGCATAGCAGTTGATGTGCATATGGTCTCGCCTGACTGAAAATAGAGTGATATCAGTCCGTACGCGCCACGTTTTTCAACGAGTATGTTGACACGTACATTTCCTGAGTCTGGAAATCGGCTACTCCCCAAATGACGGCGCAACATTAACATATTTTGAGAATATAAAACAACAATGGTGAAATATTATTTGACTTCTAATTGAAAACGATTTTCATTTAGATTTAATTATCAATAAAACGTTAAAATAAATAACAAATCAGGCGGGATGAATATAGCCTTAGCTATGTTTTTTTGTTCGCGAATATACTTAAAACATAGTTCAGGCTATATCTGTAACTCATTGAGATGAAACAAGAAGTTTATATATTCTTTCCAGATCGTCGATATTTCGTACGCGAATAAGCAGGCGCCGTTGTTCTAATTGCATCACCAGTACGCCATCTTCCGATAAATTCATCTCTTTAATACGGTTATATTCTATCCAGACATTGGCGAAGAAAAAACCTTTCTGTTTGAAGATGATCCTGGGGGCGCGAACCCAAAAAATATAAAACCCCATCAGCGCCAGTGCACATAATAACCATGTGGTAATTTGCGCGCCGTGACTGGTAACGTTGTTGTAGATAAGAATGGCGACCAGGCCGACGAAGATAACGCTATCAACACGACCACGACGCAGCAGAGGCACTGCAAGCAGAGTGGGGCCGTTACGGCGGGGCATGATGAACTGATCGTAAATGGCGTAAGCCAGTAACGCGACAATAAAAAGAACCAGCACCAGGTCCGTGATAGTCATTAATCCTCCAGATAAAAAAACCGGGGCCAAAGGGCCCCGGTAGTGTACAACAGAATTACAGACCCAGCAGGCCGCACGCGTAACCGGCGATACCGATGACGAAGAAGCCAACGATGATCCACAGCGGGTTTACTTTCTTACGCAACAGCCACATGCAGGCGAAGGTCAGCAGCAGCGGAACCAGACCCGGCATCAACTGATCGAGAATGGTCTGCACGGTGGTGACGTTTTCTTTACCCGTCTGGTCAGTGATGCGTGATACCACCAGCGGAATATTGACGTGCGTCCACTTGTTAACCAGCGCCCCCATGACAAACAGGCCGAGGATTGACGCCCCCCTCAGTCAGTTTTTGCAGGAAGCCGCCGCCCATATCCTTAACGATATCGACGCCTTTACGGTAGCCGTAAGCCACGCCGTAGTAACGGGTCGCCAGACGCACCAGGTTAAACAGAATAAAGAACAGCAACGGCCCCAGCAGGCTGCCGCTCATCGCGATACCCGCGCCCAGCGCGGCGAATACCGGGACGAACCGTACCCAGAAGATAGGGTCGCCCACGCCTGCCAGCGGCCCCATCAGACCGACTTTGATACCGTTGATGGCACCATCGTCGATCTCCGCGCCGTTGGCGCGCTGTTCTTCCATCGCCAGCGTAACGCCCAGTACCGGAGCGGCAACGTAAGGATGGGTGTTGAAGAACTCCAGGTGACGTCTGATCGCCTGTTTACGCGCGTCGTTGTTTTCCGGGTACAGGCGTTTGATCGCCGGCACCATGGAGAAGCAGAAGCCCAGCGCCTGCATACGTTCGAAGTTCCATGACCCCTGGAACAGGTTAGAACGGATGAACACGCCACGAATATCACTCGGAGTGGAGTTTTTTCTCAGTGGTAGTTTTAGTCATATCAACCATTTCGTTCACCTGTTAGTCCAGTTCGTTATCGAGATCGTTGTTTACCAGCAGCCTGAGCTGGCGCACCGGCTACGCGGTTATATTTCGGGCTCAGCTGGATGTAGAGGATGGCCATTACCGCGCCAATTACGCCCAGAGCAACCAGGGTTGAAGTTAGTGAATGCCGCAGTGACGAAGCCGAGGTAGAAGAACGGCATCAGATAGCCCGCGCGCATCATGTTGATGACCATTGCGTAACCGACAACCACGATCATGCCGCCGGCGATGTTCAGACCGCTGGTCACGACTTCCGGGATCGCATTCAGCATGCCCTGAACTTCGCTGGTGCCGACAGAAATCGCCACGATAACCGCCGGAATCGCGATACGCATTGCCTGTAGGAACAGGGAGGATACGTGGATCCAGGACAGCGCCGTCAGGGTTGCCGCTATCGGCCGCTTTATCCGCCGCGTGCTGGAATGCCACGGTGATGGTACGTACGATGATGGTCAGCACCTGACCTGCGGCCGCCAGTGGAATCGCCAGCGCGATACCTGCGCCAATGCCTTGATGACCGGCGATAACCAGCACGGTTGAAATAATGGAAGCCAGCGCGGCATCAGGCGCAACGGCAGCACCGATGTTCATCCAGCCAAGCGCGATCATTTCCAGGGTACCACCGATGATAATACCGGTTTTCATGTCCCCAAGAACGGCACCGATTAGCGTACAGGCCACCAATGGACGGTGGAACTGAAATTCATCAAGTACCGACTCCATACCCGCGATACATGCGACGATGAACACCAGCACAATCTGAAGAGTGGTAATCTCCATTGTACTTCTCCTATTGCTATACAGACTTAAGTGTGAATGCTAATTAAATGCCGGGTGGTTATTTCGCCACTTTGGCAATCAAATCCATCATTTTCAGTTTCTGATCGGTGGAAACTTTACGAACCTCAAGCTCGATACCGCGTTCGTTGAGCTTTTTAAAGGCGTCGATATCGGTCTCGTCGACGGAAACGGCGTTATTAACCTGCGTTTTACCCTGACGGAAAGCCATACCGCCAATGTTTACGGAAGTTACTTTCACGCCGCCTTCAACGATACGTTCCACATCGGTAGGGTTGGTGAACAGCAGCATCACACGTTCGCCTGCGTATTTCGGGTTGTTGTAGACACGAATCATCTTGGCAACGTCTACCACATGCGCCGTTACGCCCGGAGGTGCCACCTGTGTTAACAGCGTTTTACGTACGGTGTCCGCCGCTACTTCATCACTCACGACGATGATGCGGGTGACGTTGGTCTCTTTGGTCCAGCGGGTGGCGACCTGGCCGTGAATCAAACGGTCATCGATACGGGCGAGACCGATTACCATGTAATCGTTGGGTCCCATTGGTTTAGCGGGCGCCGCCGCTTTTGGCGCAGCAACCGGCGCCGGAGCGGCTTTTTCAACCGGTTTCGCTTTCAGCGCTTTCACGCCTTCACGACCGGTTTCTACCGCCAGAGCGACTAATTCGTCAAAGCTCGGATTGTCATCGCGGGCCATGAACGTTTCCACCAGCATCGGAATATTGACGCCAGCAATGACTTCATAGTGCTCTTTGTCGACGACAATACGGCTGGCAGCATTAAATGGACTGCCTCCCCATGTATCAACGAGAAACAGCACGCCTTTGCTGGTATCGAGTTTTGCCAACTGAGCGTTGTACTTTTCAATCAGCGTTTCGGCATTTTCGCCTGGAACGAAATCGATCCAGCCGACGTTTTCCTGCTCGCCTAACAGCATTTCTGCTGTTTTAAGTAACTGCTCTGCAGCCCAACCATGTGTGCCTATAACAATAGCAATGGTCACTTGCTACCTCCTTTATTATCGTTAACACATCAACGTGACAGATGTATTTTGAATCGCCGTCCGCACTCGAATCGATTCAGATAAGGGTTATAATGAAAAAACAGTTATTTCCGGGAATTATTTTAGATAGCGAAAAAAATATTTTATGTGATGAAGATCCGCAATTTAGCTTTCACATCAGAGAAATTTCGTAGTGTAAAATATCCCTGTAACATCTCATTGCAAAGGAAGGTAAATCTTTGCCAAAAAGACATTGTCTCTGTTATGTTTAGCTTCCGTTTAATTAGTAAGGAGTATAGGGCAGTAGCCCGCCGTATGGATCGTCACCGACGTCATTTCACTTTGAGGCCGTATCAGGCCTGTCTGTCTGGCTCTTTTGGCCGCAACCTTAATTCGCATATTGCTTTCTCGCCTGTTCGCTATTCCTTAAGCAGGAGCTTGTCATGGAATTCTTAATGGACCCCTCAATCTGGGCGGGTTTGCTCACGCTTGTTATCCTCGAAATTGTTCTGGGTATTGATAACCTGGTCTTTATCGCGATTCTGGCTGACAAGCTGCCGCCAAAGCAGCGTGATAAGGCGCGTCTTATCGGTTTGTCGCTGGCGCTGGTGATGCGTCTGGTCCTGCTGTCCATCATTTCGTGGATGGTGACCTTAACGAAACCACTCTTTACCGTCTGGGATCTCACCTTCTCAGGGCGCGATCTGATCATGCTCATCGGGGGGTCTCTTCCTCCTGTTTAAGGCCACGACGGAGCTGCATGAGCGCCTGGAAAACCGCGAGCATGACTCGGGGCACGGCAAAGGCTATGCGAGTTTCTGGGTCGTGGTAACGCAGATCGTTATCCTTGATGCCGTCTTCTCCCTTGACGCGGTGATTACCGCCGTGGGTATGGTTAACCATCTGCCGGTGATGATGGCTGCCGTGGTGATTGCGATGGCGGTGATGCTGCTGGCGTCTAAGCCGCTTACCCGTTTCGTCAACCAGCATCCGACGGTTGTAGTGCTCTGTCTGAGCTTCCTGTTGATGATCGGTCTGAGCCTGGTGGCGGAAGGTTTTGGCTTCCATATTCCGAAAGGGTATCTGTACGCTGCTATTGGTTTCTCAATCGTCATCGAATTGTTCAACCAGATTGCGCGTCGTAACTTTATTCGCCATCAGTCAACGTTACCGCTGCGTGCACGCACCGCAGACGCCATCCTGCGACTGATGGGCGGTAAACGTCAGGCGAGCGCGCAGCACGAGTCTGACAGCCCGGCGACGGTGCCTGTACCTGAAGGCGCGTTTGCTGAAGAAGAGCGTTATATGATCAACGGCGTGCTGACCCTGGCGTCCCGTTCGCTGCGCGGCATCATGACGCCTCGCGGTGAAATCAGCTGGGTGGATGCTGACCTGAGCGTGGATGAAATCCGCGAACAGTTACTCTCTTCTCCGCACAGCCTGTTCCCGGTGTGTCGCGGCGAACTGGATGAGATCATCGGTATTGTTCGCGCGAAAGAACTGCTGGTGGCGCTGGAAGAAGGCGTGGATGTGGCCGCGATTGCTTCGGAATCACCAGCGATTGTCGTCCCGGAAACGCTGGACCCGATTAATCTGCTGGGCGTCCTGCGTCGCGCTCGCGGCAGCTTCGTCATCGTCACCAATGAGTTTGGCGTCGTGCAGGGGCTGGTTACGCCGCTGGACGTGCTGGAAGCGATTGCCGGTGAGTTCCCGGATGCCGACGAAACGCCAGAGATCATTACCGAAGCGGGCGGCTGGCTGGTGAAGGGGGGAACGGATCTGCATGCCCTGCAACAGGCGCTGGATGTCGATAACCTGGTGAACGACGAGGAAGACATCGCCACCGTCGCTGGATTGGTTATCGCCGTAAACGGTCATATCCCGCAGGTGGGCGATGTTATCGACGTTGCGCCGCTTCATATCACGATTGTCGAAGCGAACGACTACCGTGTTGATTTGGTTCGTATTGTTAAAGAACAACCTGCTCACCACGAAGACGAATAAGCGCCGTTCCCCGGTAAAACCGGGATCTAACGAAACGGCATAACGGGCGTCATGTGTCCGTTATGCCGGGCGGGCGGCGGTGCGCTGCCCGCCAGCCACTGAGGAAAATCGTGAAGCGGCATAGGCCTTGCGAACAGAAATCCCTGCAACGCCTGAACGCCGTGTCCCCGCAAATATTGCGCCTGCTCTCGCGTTTCAACGCCTTCCGCCACCAGTTCAATATTCAGCCTTTGCCCCAGCGCGATGATGATATCGGTCACCGTGGAGTTCACCGCATCAGTACCGATCGCCGCGGTAAATGATTTGTCGATCTTCAGCACGTCCGGGCGCAATTTCTCCAGCCATGACAGCGAGCTGTTGCCGGTGCCAAAGTCATCAATGGCGAGCTTCACCCCTTTGCGGTGAAGTTCACGCATCAGCCGATAATCGACGTCCAGTAAGGCATCCCGTTCCGTCAGCTCAAGCACAAGTTGCTGAACAGGATGGGCGCTGAACCAGTAATGATTGAGATCTTTTAATAACATGCCATGACGAAAATGGCTGGCCGCAACGTTGATGCCGATATGGAACTGGCTGTTCATCGGGAAGAAATGCCGCTGCCGAATGGTTTCCGCAATGACATAGCGGGTAAGGGGGGCGATCAGGTTGTGTTCTTCAGCGATAGGGATAAAAACATCGGGAGAAATCCATCCCTGTCGCGGGTTATTCCAGCGCAGCAGGATCTCAACCCCCACGCATTGCTGCGTACGGGCATTTAACAGCGGCTGGCAAAACAGTTCAAATTCACGGGCGGCAAGGGCGAGATTGATCTCCCATGAAAAACTCATTCTGCTGGCCGTTGCCAGCCAGGCAAGGTATCCCACCAGTAAACTCAGCATCACCGCCAGCGGCAGCTGCGTCGGCAGGTGGCGTAGCGCCAGCTCGCCAGCGCCGGGCCCCGTCACGCTGATGGTGAAGGGGAAGTGCTGGGATGCGCGCTGATAACGTTTTTCACCGTTCAGGGCGGGTAGCGCCTCCACCACCCCCTGACCATAGAGTAAGTGGCGGTTGCCGACCGTCAGGCTTGCGCTGGCGATCTGCGGCTGTTGCGGTTCAAGCAGCATCATCGCCAGAAGATCAATATTGACGATCTCAAAGAGCCCGTTTTTGCCATCAGGCGATGACGGATACCACTGAATCAGAATCGGGCTGTCTTTGAGCAGGGACTGATCGGTAGACAGCAGCAACAGGTTATTTGGCGCAGGCAGATCGGGTTGTAGCTGGTGAATCGGCACGTCGCGTGAGCCAAAGATACTGGAGCAGTAGAGAATACCGTTCTGAACCAGACCAATGGAACGCACGGTTTGCAGTCTGGCGACCTGCTTACGCAGGGGAAAATGCGCGGCCGGGCAGGGTTGTCCTACCAGGGGCAGCAGGAGATCGCGCCCGGCCTGTAGAGGGCGGAGCACTTCATCCAGCGTTTCTACGGCGTGAGCGGCGAACGTTTCGGTGCGGTGCTGATTTATATTTCGCTCCGAAATAAATCGGATACTCAATGTGAGGATAAGCGTGATCAGCGCACAGACCGTACAGACGATGAAACGATTGCGGCGATAATTTTTAATGATCCGTTGTGCTGTTTGCATGCGGGCCGCCTGATAAGCCGTTGGTCACAAAAGCCAATTGCAACACAGCAAGTGTAGTGGGGAAATTTACCGCAGACGAGATTGATGAGAAAAATTCGCCCATCAGTGGGAGATGGGCGAAGTGGCAGGCTATGTTTTGTTAATCACACTGGACTTTAATCGCCAGTCCGCCGCGTGATGTTTCGCGGTATTTCGCGTTCATGTCCTTGCCGGTTTCGTACATGGTCTCAATGACTTTATCCAGCGAGACGCGTGGGGCGCTGGTACGGCGCATTGCCATACGCGCCGCGTTGATCGCTTTTACCGAAGCAATCGCGTTACGCTCGATACACGGCACCTGAACCTGACCGGCAACCGGGTCACAGGTCAGCCCCAGGTTGTGCTCCATGCCGATTTCCGCGGCGACGCACACCTGCTCCGGGCTGGCCCCAAGCAGCTCCGCCAGTCCTGCCGCCGCCATTGAGCAGGCGACGCCGACTTCTCCCTGGCAGCCGACTTCGGCGCCGGAAATCGAGGCGTTCATCTTGTACAACGCGCCGATAGCGCCAGCGGCCAGGAAGTAACGGGTGTAGATATCCGGGCTGACGGGTTCAATGAAGTGGTCATAGTAAGCCAGCACCGCAGGCACGATTCCGCAAGCGCCGTTGGTCGGCGCCGTAACGACACGCCCGCCTGCGGCGTTTTCTTCGTTCACCGCCAGCGCAAACATATTGACCCAGTCAATGACGTTCATCGGATCGCTGGACAGTTTGTCGCTGGAAACCAGCATGCGACGCAGTGCGGAAGCACGACGCGGAACGCGCAGCGGCCCCGGCAGAACCCCTTCAGTATTCATCCCGCGATCGATACACGCCTGCATGGTCTGCCAGACGTTGGCGAAATACTCTTCGATTTCCTTTTTGCTGTGCAGCGCCAGTTCGTTCTGCATCACCATCCCGGAGAGCGACAGACCGGTGCTGTTGCAATATTCCAGCATTTCGGTCGCCGATTTAAACGGATAAGGGACGCTGACCTCATTGGCGGCGTCCTGACCAAAATGCTCTTCATCGACAATAAAGCCGCCACCGATGGAATAATACGTTTTGCTATAAATGACGGTTTCGCCATTGTACGCGTGGATCTGCATTCCATTTTCATGCAATGGCAGGTTGCCATTGTGAAAACGCATCCCGTTATCCTGGGGAAAATCCACTTCGTGCTGGCCCTGCGCCAGTAACAGGCGACCGCGCGCTTCAACGTCGCGAATAAAACCAGGGATGCTGTCAATATCCACGGTGGCAGGTTCGTTACCCGCCAGACCCATAATAATGGCGATATCGGTGTGGTGACCTTTACCCGTGAGCGACAGTGAACCATACACGTCGACGGCGACACGGGTAACGCTATCCAGTAATCCTTTTTCGACCAGGTCATCGACGAACTGTTTACCCGCCTTCATAGGCCCTACAGTATGGGAGGATGAGGGACCAATCCCCACCTTAAACATGTCGAATAGACTAATCACGATAATACTCCTGACAGGGTGACCGGGCTTCCCGGTTACGATGTAATAACTGCGCATAGTGTAAGAGGGAACGCGGCGATCGGCTTAACTATTCACATGAATTAAACTAATGGATAACCACGTATTTACTAATGTTGGGACGGGAATCTCAAGTTGTGTTCTGCGCGTGTAAAGATAAGTATAGTCAGGGTCTCACGCCAATTTGCAGCGCCAGCTCACGAATTATTCCGGCGGTCATTCCCCAGACGAAATAATGCTCATACCACGAAAGCCATACGCGATGTGAATCGCCGCGTCGATAAATATCCAGCGGATGATAACGCCCCAGACGCAGGGCTTCTGAAAGCGGCATCTCAAAGACAGAGGCCACCTCATCTTCGCTGGCGTGATAATGCAGATTCGGGGGAATAATGCCGACCACCGGCGTAACCTGAAAACCCGTGACGCTGTCTACGGGCGGCAGCACGCCAATCACTTCGACGGATTCCGGCGGGATTGCCACCTCTTCCTGCGCTTCACGCAGCGCAGCGGCAATCAGCGACGCATCGCTGCTGTCAACGGCGCCGCCGGGGAACGCGACCTGACCGGCGTGTTTGCGCAGGCGTGCTGAACGCTGAGTCAGCAATAGACCCGGCCGGGCGCGGCGAACCACCGGGATCAGCACGGCAGCCTGACGATGGTTTAACGTCTCACCATTCACCTGCGGGCGCAAAAGTTGAAAGCGTGATAAAAAATCATCAAGGGTCAGGCTGCTGTTTTCCACGACTCAGTTCTCCAGTTGCTGCAAAATTCGATTCACTTTATCAAACGTCTCCTGATATTCCGCGTCCTCCTGGCTGTCCGCTACGATGCCGCCGCCCGCAGAGCAATAGAGATGCCCGTCTACAGCGGTAAGCGTGCGGATCGTGATGCTGGTGTCCATGTTGCCGCAAAAACTCAGGTAGCCGATGCTGCCGCACCAGGCGTTGCGTCTGTGCGGCTCCAGCGCGTCAATGATCTCCATCGCCCGGACTTTTGGCGCGCCGGTAATCGAACCGCCAGGAAAAGCGGCGCGCAGCAGATCGGTGGCATGTAAATTATCGGGCAAACGGGCGGTAATGGTACTGACAAGATGATGTACCGCCGGGAAGGGTTCAACCACAAACAGCTCAGGAACCTTGACCGACCCCGGAACGGCAACGCGGCCGACGTCGTTACGCATCAAATCGACAATCATCAGGTTTTCTGCACGGTCTTTTGCCGACATCGCGAGCGTTAGCGCCTGCTGGCGATCCGCCTGCGGGTCGTCCAGCCGGGGAAGGGTGCCTTTGATTGGGCGAGTCTGAATGTGCCCCTCTTCGGACTGAATAAAGCGCTCGGGAGAAAGGCTCAGAATCGCACCGTCCTCCAGGCGCAAAAACGCGCTGAACGGGGCGCGGTTAGCGTGATTAAGCCGCACGAAGGCCAGCCATTCGTCTCCCTGATAGTCAGCCTGAAAACGCTGGGCGAGGTTAACCTGATAACAGTCGCCGCTGTGCAGCCAGCTCTGCACCTGGCGGAATTTTTCACCGTACTGCGCGCGGGTCATGTTTGATTGCCATGCGGAGGTCAACGCGAAAGGCTTTCGCACCGGCGCCTGCTGGCGTGCCAGCCACTCAAGGCGAGCGTGAACATCGGTATGGCTCAGCAGAGAGATGGTCTGTCTGCGATGATCGACGATTAAGGCCCAGTCGTAAATGCCGATCGCCATATCCGGCAGGGTGATATCGCGCTGTGCGAGCGTGGGCAGGGATTCAAAACGGCGGCCAAGGTCGTAACCTAACAGCCCCAGCGCGCCGCCCTGAAACGGCAGATTGGGGTCATATGGCGGCTGGATGCCCGCAGACGCCAGCGCCGCCTGCAACACGGTCATGGGATCGTCGGCGGTCGTGGTCGTGCCATGCTTATCGCGCACGCGGGTCTCTTCGCCGTGTGTCGACAGCGTTGCCACGGGGTCGGCCACCAGAATATCAAAACGATTATGCGGATGTTCAGCATGGCCGGAATGCAGCAGCATGGCCCAGGGCTGATGGCTCAGCGGGGCAAAATAGTACTCGGCGGCGTCCGGGCGCCACGGTAAAATAATAACAGCGGGTGATAATGTCTTCATCGGTCCTGGTCTACTGGCTATGTGCCGGGTAGCATGAAATAATTAGCGCAGACAATTTAGCAGGAGTTAACAATGTTTGCAGGTTTACCTTCACTCAGCCACGAGCAGCAACAAAAAGCGGTAGAGCGCATTCAGGAACTGATGTCGCAAGGAATGAGCAGCGGACAGGCAATCGCGCAGGTGGCGGATGAACTGCGCGCCACCCATACCGGCGAGCGGATCGTGGCGCGTTTTGAGGATGAGGACGAATAACGTCGCGTTACACTGCGGCGATAATCTTGATCTCAACTCTGTATTTCGGGTTCATCAGCCCGGCCTGCACCGTGCAACGTACCGGCGCGTGACCGGCAACGACCCACGCGTCCCAGGCTTTATTCATGGCGGCAAAATCGCTTTTATCGGCCAGGAAAATAGTGGCATCAAGAATACGTGACTTACGGGTGCCCTGTTTTTCCCAGCGCCGCATCAATTTGCGCCAGCGTGTTGGCGGTCTGTTCAAACGCATCGGCGTCGAGGTTTTCCGGCACACCGGTGTAATAAAGCGTGTTGTTATGGATTACTACATCAGACCAACGATCTTCGGCATCAATACGTATGATAGTCATAAATCATTCCTCGTTAACTTTCCGTTCGACGCGGCAAGACTGCCATAATGTTGCGTTGCCGTCACCTCTTCAACTGGCGTAAGCGACGGCGTCCTGACATAATCCCTGTTCAAATCAACAGGGGGTAGTGTGACGGACGATTTTGCAGCAGACGGTCAGTTGGCTAAAGCGATACCGGGATTTAAACCGCGCGAACCACAGCGGCAGATGGCCGTTGCCGTCACGCATGCTATTGAAAAATCACAACCGCTTGTTGTCGAAGCCGGGACGGGAACAGGCAAAACCTATGCCTACCTCGCGCCGGCGTTACGCGCCGGAAAAAAAGTGATCATCTCGACGGGATCGAAAGCGTTGCAGGATCAGCTCTACAGTCGCGATCTTCCCACCGTCTCAAACGCCCTCAAATTCACCGGTAAACTGGCGCTGTTGAAAGGGCGCTCTAACTATCTTTGTCTGGAACGTCTCGAACAGCAAGCGCTGGCGGGCGGCGATTTGCCGGTACAAATTTTAAGCGATGTGATTTTGCTGCGGTCGTGGTCGAATCAAACCGAAGACGGCGACATCAGTACCTGCGTCAGCGTAGCGGAAGACTCGCAGGCGTGGCCCGCTGGTCACCAGCACCAATGACAACTGTCTGGGCAGCGACTGCCCGCTGTATAAAGACTGTTTTGTGGTTAAAGCGGCGTAAAAAGGCGATGGACGCCGATGTGGTTATCGTCAACCACCATCTTTTCCTCGCGGATATGGTGGTCAAAGAGAGTGGGTTTGGCGAACTGATCCCGGAGGCGGAGGTGATGATCTTCGATGAGGCCCACCAGCTTCCTGATATTGCCAGCCAGTATTTCGGCCAGTCGCTCTCCAGCCGACAGCTTCTCGACCTGGCGAAAGATTTTACCATCGCCTACCGCACGGAATTGAAAGATACCCAGCAGTTGCAGAAATGCGCCGACCGACTGGCGCAGAGTGCGCAGGATTTTCGCCTGCAACTGGGCGAGCCGGGCTATCGCGGAAATTTACGTGAGCTGCTGGCCGACCCACGGGTACAGCGCGCGCTATTGCTGCTCGACGATACGCTTGAGCTTTGCTACGACGTGGCAAAACTGTCTCTGGGGGCGTTCCGCATTGCTGGATGCCGCTTTCGAGCGTGCGACCTTGTATCGCGCGCGGCTGAAACGCTTAAAAGAGATCAACCAGCCAGGGTACAGCTACTGGTACGAATGCACGTCGCGCCATTTCACGCTGGCGCTCACTCCGCTTACGGTCGCGGATAAATTCAAAGAGGTGATGGCGCAGAAACCCGGCAGCTGGATTTTTACCTCTGCCACGTTGTCGGTGAACGACGATCTCCATCACTTTACGTTGCGGCTGGGCATTGAACAGGCCGAATCGATGCTGTTACCCAGTCCGTTCGACTATACCCGCCAGGCGCTGTTGTGCGTGCCGCGTAACCTGCCGCAGACCAACCAACCGGGCTCTGCCCGACAGCTGGCGGCAATGTTAAGACCGATCATCGAAGCCAACAATGGCCGCTGCTTTATGCTGTGTACGTCGCATGCCATGATGCGCGATCTGGCGGAACAGTTCCGCGCCACCATGACGCTGCCCGTCCTGTTGCAGGGCGAAACCAGCAAAGGTCAACTGCTGCAACAGTTCGTCAGCGCCGGTAATGCGCTACTGGTCGCAACCAGCAGCTTCTGGGAAGGGGTGGATGTGCGCGGCGATACGCTGTCGCTGGTGATTATCGATAAATTACCTTTTACCTCTCCTGACGATCCCTTGCTGAAAGCGCGGATGGAGGATTGTCGTTTGCGCGGCGGCGATCCGTTTGATGAAGTGCAGCTACCCGACGCGGTCATCACGCTGAAACAAGGGGTGGGGCGTCTGATTCGCGATTCCGACGATCGTGGGGTGTTGGTGATTTGTGATAACCGGCTGGTGATGCGGCCGTATGGCGCCACCTTCCTGGCGAGCCTGCCGCCCACGCCGCGCACCCGGGACATCGCCCGCGCCGTCAGATTTCTCGCCATACCAACGGCCGAGTAATTTGTTACGGAGTATGGTAAGATGCGCGCCATTTTATTGATTTAAGCACGAAGACCCATGCGAATTCTGGCTATCGATACCGCCACAGAAGCGTGTTCCGTTGCCCTGTGGAATGACGGTAATATCAACGCTCATTTTGAGCTTTGCCCACGAGAACATACCCAACGTATTTTGCCGATGGTGCAGGATATCCTGGCCGCCAACAGCATTACGCTTACCGATATCGACGCGCTGGCGTTTGGTCGCGGCCCCGGCAGTTTTACCGGCGTGCGTATTGGCATTGGCATTGCGCAGGGGCTGGCGCTGGGCGCGAACCTGCCGATGACTGGCGTTTCAACGCTGGCGACAATGGCGCAGGGCGCCTGGCGTAAAAGCGGCGCGACGCGCGTGCTGGCGGCGATTGACGCACGTATGGGCGAAGTCTACTGGGCGGAATACCAGCGTGATGAAAATGGCGTCTGGCACGGGGAAGAGACCGAGGCCGTGTTAAATCCCGGGCTGGTTAGCGAACGGTTGAAGCAGCTTTCCGGGGAGTGGGCTACTGTTGGCACTGGCTGGCCTGCATGGCCCGATCTGGGTAAAGACAGCGGTCTGGCTTTGCGCGATGGCGACGTTCTGCTTCAGGCGGCGGAGGATATGCTGCCTCTCGCCAGTCAGATGCTGGCAGCGGGGAAAACCGTCGCGGTTGAACAGGCCGAACCGGTTTATTTACGTAACAACGTCGCGTGGAAGAAACTTCCGGGCAAAGAATGAATCTCAGTATTATCACCCTGAATAATTTGAACGTAGCTGTTACACACAGGCAGTTTGAAGTATGACGAGAATATGTGCTGAGAAAAAAGGAGTCGCACTATGGCGGTTCAACAACAGGTAATGAAAGGAATTCTGGCGGGAGTGGTCGCGTTAACGCTGAGTGGCTGCGTTACCGTCCCGGATGCCATCAAAGGTTCCAGTCCCACGCCGCAGCAGAATCTGGTGCGGGTTATGAATGCGCCGCAGCTGTACGTCGGCCAGGAAGCGCGTTTTGGCGGTAAAGTGGTGGATGTGCAAAACCAGCAGGGAAAAACGCGGCTGGAAATCGCCAGCGTGCCGCTTGATAACGGCGCGCGTCCGATCCTCGGTGAGGCTTCGCGAGGGCGGATTTATGCCGACGTGAACGGCTTCCTTGACCCGGTAGACTTCCGTGGGCAACTGGTGACGGTCGTCGGGCCGATTACCGGCACGGTGGACGGTAAGGTCGGCAGTACGCCGTATAAGTTTATGCTGATGCAGGCAACGGGCTATAAACGCTGGCACCTTACTCAGCAGATCGTCATGCCGCCGCAGCCGATTGATCCCTGGTTCTACGGTGGACGAGGCTGGCCGTACGGCTATGGCGGTTGGGGATGGTATAACCCAGGCCCTGCACAGGTTCAAACGATCGTAACTGAATAACCCCTTGTTTTATCAGTAAAAGAGACAGCGGCTGGTCCGCTGTTTCTGCATTAATACGGACATAAGAAAAATAAATAGTGACGCGCTTCGCAACCTTTTCGTTGAGTGATTAATAAACTGGTACGCTGAGTTAATATTATGTTAACGACTTGTTTAATAACTGGGGTTGCGATGACGACGAACACTCATTTTAGAGGTGATGCTTTGAAGAAGGTTTGGCTTAACCGATATCCCGCTGATGTCCCGGCGGAGATCAATCCTGACCGTTATCAATCCCTGGTTGAATTATTTGAACATGCCGTCGTGCGTTACGCCGACCAGCCTGCGTTCGTCAATATGGGGGGAGGTGATGACCTTCCGCAAACTGGAAGAGCGCAGCCGGGCATTCGCGGCCTATTTGCAGGAAGGGCTGGGCCTCAAAAAAGGCGACCGCGTCGCGCTAATGATGCCGAATCTGCTGCAATACCCGGTCGCGCTGTTTGGTATTTTGCGCGCCGGGATGATCGTCGTGAATGTCAACCCGCTGTATACGCCGCGTGAGCTTGAGCATCAGCTCAATGACAGCGGGGCGTCGGCTATCGTGATCGTCTCTAACTTTGCCCACACGCTGGAAAAAGTGGTCGATAAAACGTCCGTACAGCACGTAATTCTGACGCGCATGGGCGACCAGCTTTCTACTGCGAAAGGTACGCTGGTTAACTTTGTCGTGAAATACATTAAGCGTCTGGTGCCGAAATATCACCTGCCGGATGCGATCTCTTTTCGCCGCGCGCTACACGCAGGTTATCGGATGCAGTACGTGAAGCCTGAGCTGGTCACCGAAGATCTGGCGTTCCTGCAATACACGGGCGGTACAACCGGCGTAGCGAAAGGCGCGATGCTGACGCACCGCAACATGCTGGCAAACCTGGAGCAGGTAAAAGGCACCTACGGGCCGTTGCTGCATGAGGGGAAAGAGCTGGTGGTGACGGCGTTGCCGCTGTATCACATTTTCGCGTTGACTATGAACTGTCTGCTGTTTATTGAACTGGGCGGGCAAAACCTGCTCATCACTAACCCGCGCGACATTCCGGGCATGGGTGAAAGAGCTGGCGAAATATCCGTTTACTGCGATGACCGGGCGTTAACACCCTGTTTAACGCCTTGCTGAACAACAAAGAATTCCAGCAACTGGACTTCTCTACGTTGCACCTTTCTGCTGGCGGCGGTATGCCGGTACAGCACGCGGTTGCAGAACGTTGGGTGAAACTGGACCGGACAATATTTGCTTGAAGGCTACGGTCTGACCGAGTGCGCGCCGTTGGTCAGCGTGAACCCGCATGATATCGATTATCACAGCGGCAGTATCGGGCTGCCCGTTCCCTCTACCGATGTAAAACTGGTGGATGACGAGGGCAACGAGGTGCCAACAGGCGAGCCTGGCGAGCTGTGCGTGAAGGGGCCGCAGGTGATGCTGGGATACTGGCAGCGCCCGGACGCGACGGATGAAATCGTCAAAGACGGCTGGCTTTACACGGGGATATCGCGGTGATTGATGACGAAGGGTTCCTGCGCATCGTCGATCGCAAAAAAGATATGATTCTGGTTTCCGGCTTTAACGTCTATCCTAATGAAATTGAAGATGTGGTGATGCAGCATCCTGGCGTTCAGGAAGTGGCGGCAGTCGGCGTACCTTCGGGCAGCAGCGGTGAAAGCGTGAAAATCTTTGTCGTGAAGGAAAGACCCGGCGTTGACCGACGAGGCATTGATTACCTTCTGTCGTCGCCAGTTGACGGGGTATAAAGTGCCGAAGCTGGTGGAGTTTCGCGACGAACTGCCTAAATCGAACGTCGGAAAAATTTTACGACGAGAATTACGTGACGAAGCGCGTGGCAAAGTAGACAATAAAGCCTGAGCTTTAAGCAAGTCGCCAGACGCCGGTTAAGCCGGCGTTTTTTTTTGGCGCAAACTAAAGAGAATATGATTTGAATTACCAAATGATCACTACGGACGACGCGCTGGCGACGTTATGTGAAGCGGTTCGGGCATTTCCGGCGATTGCTCTTGATACGGAGTTTGTCCGTACGCGCACCTATTACCCGCAACTTGGGCTTATCCAGCTGTTTGGATGGCGAGCATGTCGCCCTGATTGATCCTCACGGCATTACCGGACTGGTCGCCTCTGCGCGCCGTGTTGCGTGATACCGCGATAACCAAATTTTTGCATGCGGGCAGCGAAGATCTGGAGGTTTTTCTCAACACCTTCGGAGAACTGCCGCAACCGCTGATCGATACGCAGATCCTTGCCGCATTTTGCGGCCGCCCCTTGTCCTGGGGTTTTGCCGCGATGGTCGAGGAGTTTACGGGGTGTCGCGCTGGATAAAAGTGAGTCCCGTACCGACTGGCTGGCAAGACCGTTAACCGAACGTCAGTGTGAGTATGCGGCGGCGGACGTCTGGTATTTGTTACCGATCACCAAAAAACTGATGGTCGAAACCGAAGCATCCGGCTGGCTGCCTGCGGCGCTGGATGAGTGCCGTCTGATGCAGCAACGTCGTCAGGAAATTCTGGCGCCGGAAGATGCCTGGCGTGACATCACCAATGCGTGGCAGTTGCGTACCCGTCAACTGGCCTGCCTGCAACTGCTGGCCGACTGGCGGCTGCGCAAGGCGCGTGAGCGCGATCTGGCGGTCAACTTTGTGGTGCGCGAAGAGCACCTGTGGGCGGTGGCGCGCTATATGCCGGGGAGCCTGGGCGAACTGGACAGCCTGGGGCTTTCTGGCAGCGAAATTCGTTTTCACGGTAAGACGCTGATCGCGTTAGTGGAGAAGGCGCAGGCGCTGCCGGAAGAGACGCTGCCGGAACCCTTGCTGAACCTGATGGATATGCCAGGCTATCGCAAGGCGTTTAAAGCCATCAAAGCGCTGGTGGCGGACGTTAGCGCGACGCACAACGTCAGTGCGGAATTGCTGGCGTCGCGTCGGCAAATCAACCAGTTGCTTAACTGGCACTGGAAGTTAAAACCGCAGGCCACGCAGCCGGAACTTATCTCCGGCTGGCGTGCGGAACTGATGGCGGAAAAACTGCGGAATCTGTTGCAGGAATATCCGCTGTAATACGGATGATGGCTGCTATCCGGCCGGCTCCGTCATTAGCGCAGCGCCTGACAGATAGCCTCCGCCATCTGCCGAGTGGAGGCGGCGCCTTTCAGATCCGGTGTTTTCGGGCCGTCGGCGATAACTTGCTCAATGGCCGCGAGAATACCGTCATGTGCCTCCCGGTAGCGCGTATCGCCATTGCCGAGGAAATCCAGCATCATGGCGCCCGCCCAGATGGTGGCAACAGGGTTGGCGATATTCTTGCCGTATATATCCGGCGCAGAGCCGTGTACCGGTTCAAACAGCGACGGGAATGTGCGTTCCGGGTTCAGGTTTGCGGAAGGCGCAATGCCGATGGTGCCGGTACAGGCCGGGCCAAGATCGGACAGAATATCGCCAAACAGATTTGAGGCGACAACCACGTCAAAGCGCTCCGGCTGCATGGACAAAGCGGGCGCACAGAATGTCGATATGGCTGCTTATCCCAACGAATCTCCGGGTAGTGCTGCGCCATTGCTTCAACGCGTTCATCCCAGAAAGGCATACTGATGGCCAGGCCGTTGGATTTGGTGGCGGACGTCAGCGTTTTGCGCGGTCGGCTTTGCGCCAGCTCAAAGGCGTAGCGCAGAATGCGATCCACTCCGCGCCGGGTAAATACCGACTCCTGGAATCACCACTTCGTGCTCGGTTCCGGCATTAACGCGCCCGCCCAGCGAGGAGTATTCCCCTTCGGTGTTCTCGCGCACGACGTAGAAATCAATATCTCCCGCTTTTTTTTCCGGCCAGCGGGCAGGGAACGCCGGGAAACAGGACGTACCGGACGCAGGTTAACGTACTGGTCAAATTCGCGGCGGAATTTCAGCAGCGATCCCCACAATGAAACATGGTCCGGGACGGTATCCGGCCAGCCGACGGCGCCGAAATAGATCGCATCAAACGATTTTAGCTGCGCATGCCAGTCGTCAGGCATCATCGCACCGTGATGCGCATAATATTCGCAGCTGGCCCACTCAATCGGCTCAAAGCTGAGCGAGAGATCCCAGCGTTCGGCGGCGGTCTGCAATACGCGAATACCTTCAGGCAGGACTTCTTTACCAATACCGTCTCCGGGAATAGCGGCAATACGACAGGTTTTCTTCATACCAGCTCTCACTTATCAGCAGTCAAAATTGACTTACCCCTTATCCTATAATTGACTGATTGAGAGTTAATCCTTCCAACTGGTGAAACATAAAACACAGATCATGAATAATCTGCCTCTCCTGAATGATTTACGCGTCTTTATGCGGGTTGCCCGGCGTGCGGGTTTTAGCTCGGTTGCGGAAGAGCTGGGCGTTTCGCCGGCGTTTATCAGCAAACGGGTGGCGTTGCTGGAGCAGACGCTGAACGTGGTGCTGCTCCACCGAACGACCCGGCGGGTGACGATCACGGAAGAGGGCGAGCGTATTTACGAATGGGCGCAGCGCATTTTGCAGGATGTGGATCAGATGATGGATGAGCTGTCTGACGTGCGGCAAGTCCCACAAGGTATGCTGCGTATTATCAGCAGTTTTGGCTTCGGTCGGCGGATTGTTGCGCCCGCGCTGTCGGCGCTGGCGAAGCAGTATCCACAGCTGGAGTTGCGGTTTGACGTTGAGGACAGGCTGGTAGATCTGGTGAATGAAGGGGTCGATCTTGATATTCGTATTGGTGATGAGATTGCCTCTAATTTAATCGCGCATAAGCTTGGAACCAATTACCGCATTTTATGCGCATCACCGGCGTTTCTGGCGCAACACGGCACGCCGAAGCAGCTCAGCGATCTGGCAGCCTTTCCGTGTCTGGTGATTAAAGAGCGTGACCATCCCTTTGGCGTCTGGCAGTTGCGCACAAAAGAACGGGAATATTCGATCAAAGTGACAGGGTCACTGTCCTCCAACCACGGTGAGATTGTGCATCAATGGTGTCTGGACGGGCAGGGCATTGCGTTGCGGTCGTGGTGGGATGTCTGCGATAACATTGCCAGCGGCCATCTGGTGCAGGTTCTGCCGGAATATTATCAGCCTGCCAATATCTGGGCGGTCTCTGCTTCCCGTCTTTCCTCGTCGGCAAAAATTCGCATTACGGTTGAATTTCTGCGCCGCTATTTTCAGGAGCGCTACCCGAAGTTCAGCCTGGAATAAGCACCACCGCGTTACTGTTTATGGCACAGCAGCAAATAAAAGGCAGAATACTCTGCCTTTTTATCGCGTTACGTTATCCGAAAAGAGATTATCTGGACTCTTCGGCTTCCGGTAATGTCACGTTAAGCTCGAGAATTGAAATATCGCCGTCTTTTTGCTCAAGCTGTACGGTGACCATTTCTGGATCAATTTGCACATACTTGCAGATGACTTCGAGAATATCTTTTCTCAACTGCGGTAAATAATGCGGCTCGGCGTCGCTGCGACGGCGCTCCGCAACAATGATTTGCAGTCGCTCTTTAGCGATGTTGGCTGTACTCTTTTTCCGCGAGAGAAAAAAATCCAGTAATGCCATAACTTATCCTCCGAACAGGCGTTTGAGGAAACCTTTCTTCTCTTCTTCAATGAAGCGGAAAGGACGTTCTTCTCCCAACAGACGTTCTACGGTATCTGCATAGGCTTTACCCGCATCAGCAGTGATGTCGAGAATAACCGGCTCTCCCTGGTTGGATGCGCGCAGGACTGACTGATCTTCCGGGATAACCCCCACGAGTTTGATGCGCAGGATTTCCAGCACGTCTTCCATACTGAGCATATCGCCTCTGTTAACGCGGCCTGGGTTGTAACGCGTCAGCAGCAGATGCTCTTTAATCGGGTCTTCGCCGTTTTCAGCACGACGAGATTTTGACGCCAGAATGCCCAGAATACGGTCAGAGTCACGTACTGAGGAGACTTCCGGGTTCGTGGTGATAATCGCTTCATCGGCAAAATAGAGCGCCATCAGCGCGCCGGTTTCAATGCCCGCCGGAGAGTCGCAGACGATAAAGTCGAAATCCATTGTCTTCAGGTCATCGAGAACTTTTGCTACGCCCTCACGGGTCAGCGCGTCTTTATCGCGGGTTTGCGATGCCGGAAGAATAAAGAGATTCTCAGTGCGCTTATCTTTGATTAACGCCTGGTTTAGCGTTGCATCGCCCTGAATCACGTTCACGAAATCGTAAACGACACGACGCTCACATCCCATGATCAGGTCGAGGTTACGCAGACCGATATCGAAATCGATAACGACAGTTTTCTTTCCCTTCTGGGCCAAACCAGTAGCGATGGCCGCGCTGGAGGTGGTCTTGCCAACGCCCCCTTTACCCGAAGTAACTACAATAATGCGTGCCATAGAAATTCCTTGTTAAAAAGGGATCAATTCAACGGTTGAACTGCCAAAGCGTTATCTGCTAACCGCAGACGCGCCGCTTTGCCATAAAATTCTGCCGGGATTTTATCACTCAGCCAATAAACACCTGCGATAGACACCAGTTCTGCCGTCAGATGGGTACAAAAAATTTGCGCTTCCCGATCGCCGCTGGCGCCTGCCAGCGCGCGGCCCGCATCATGCCATAAACGTGGATATTACCGTCTGCGATTAACTCTGCGCCAGCGCTGACGTGACTTGTAACAATTAGATCACATTGTGGAGCATAAATGCGCTGACCGGAACGAACCGGTACGTCAATTAATCGCGTTTTTGTGATGGGGGTAACATTTTGCGGCGGCGCGCTCGGTGCCGGGGCTTCGACCGGGGCGGAACGAGCGACTTTCTCTTTACCTTCAGTCAGTAAAGGAAGACCCATCTCGTCAATTTCCGCTTTTAGCGACGCGTCTTTGCAGCCGCTAACGCCGATAATACGCAGACCGGTAGACGTCACCACCTCTTGCAGCGCAGGCCAGTTTACTGGACTTTCAAGGCCGCTGACGTTAATGACCACGGGAGCATGTTTTAAAAAAGCAGGTGCCTGAGCGATTTTGTCTTCCAACGCCTGACGAATAACCTTGGGTTCAGCTTCGTGCAAATGAACCACTGATAAGGTGAAGCTACTGCCTTTAAGCTCGATTGGCGTGTTTGACATCCTGGCCTTACTCAATTTGCTATTTATCATCCCCAATGCGGGGCGATATTCCGAAGACTAGAAGGCATGTTATAGTCAGTATTATATTGAGGCAAGTCACCATCCCGTTAATTCAGAGTAAAAGTATGTTTTGTGTGATCTATCGAAGTAGCAAACGCGACCAGACCTATTTATACGTCGAAAAAAAAGACGATTTCTCACGGGTTCCTGAAGATCTGATGAAGGGATTCGGGCAGCCAATGCTGGCAATGATTCTGCCGTTGGATGGGCGTAAGAAATTAGTGAATGCCGACCTGGAGAAAGTAAAACAAGCGTTAACCGACCAGGGGTATTATTTACAACTGCCGCCACCGCCGGAAGATTTACTCAAACAACATCTTTCTGCGCCGGGCGAAAATAAACCAGACGCTAAAAGTTAAACTGTATCCGGCAACGCGAATGCCCTGTCGATGCAGTTCCTGAAATCCACGATTACGTTAGGGGAAAATAATGTATCAACATCACAACTGGCAAGGTGCTCTGCTTGATTACCCGGTAAGTAAAGTGGTTTGTGTAGGCAGTAACTACGCAAAGCATATTAAGGAGATGGGTAGCGCAACGCCTGATGAACCCGTTCTTTTTATTAAACCGGAAACGGCGCTGTGCGATCTGCGCCAGCCGCTGGCGATTCCGACGGACATGGGTGCCGTTCACCATGAAGTCGAACTGGCGATATTGATTGGATCGACTCTGCGCCAGGCGACGGAAGACCATGTCCGCAAGGCGATTGCCGGTTATGGCGTGGCGCTCGATCTGACGCTGCGGGATATTCAGGGCAAAATGAAAAAAGCCGGTCAGCCCTGGGAAAAAGCAAAAGGGTTTGATAATTCCTGCCCGCTATCAGGTTTTATTCCGGTTTCGGAGTTTCATGGCGATCCGCAAAATACCGCGCTCGGGTTTGAAGGTGAACGGCGAAATCCGTCAGCAAGGCTCGACGGCGGAGATGATCCACCACATCGTGCCGCTGATCGCCTACATGAGCCGTTTCTTCACGCTCAAGGCGGGAGACGTGATCCTGACCGGCACACCGGAAGGCGTTGGCCCGTTGCAAAGCGGCGACGAGCTGGAAGTCAGTTTTAACGGTCAAACGCTGACGACGCGCGTCCTGTAATCTCTGCTTGCCGCCTTTTCGGGCGGCAAAACTTGCATCAGCGTGCCAGACTGGTTATAAGGTGCAGCTTTACAGCAATGGCGGATACCCTGATGAGCGACATACCTTTCTGGCAAAGTAAAACCCTGGATGACATGACCGATGCCGAGTGGGAGTCGTTGTGTGATGGATGCGGCCAGTGTTGCCTGCACAAACTGATGGATGAAGACACCGACGAAATCTATTTCACCAACGTGGCGTGTCGTCAGTTGAATATCAAAACCTGCCAGTGTCGTAACTATGAACGTCGGTTCGAGTACGAGCCAGACTGCATTAAACTCACCCGCGATAATCTGCCTACCTTTGAATGGTTGCCGATGACCTGCGCCTATCGCTTGTTAGCGGAAGGAAAGGGGCTGCCGGGCTGGCATCCGTTGTTGACCGGGTCGAAAAGCGGCGATGCACGGCGAGCGTATTTCTGTGCGCCATATTGCGGTGAAAGAATCTGAAGTGCGGGACTGGCAGGATCACATCTTAAACAAACCTTCATGGGCGGACTGAACCGCCCATTGTTCAGCAAGCGTTAATTACGCTTTTTTCGCCTGATACATTTCATCGCCGTGGTTGTCGTCTTCAACCCAGAAATTGATATTGAATTGCGCATCGTCGCTTAATTCGATGCGGTGCCAGTATTGCGGCGGGCTGGTCGCAAACTGACCGGCGTTAATGACCACTTTGAGTTCAGGTTCTTTGGCGTCTTCGTTAGCGAAACCGTAGTAAATGACCGTGCCTTCCATCACGCAGAGTTGCCCAAAGACACCCGCAGCGGTGTTATGGTGGGAGAGCAGTGCGGCTGGCACATTCTCTTTGGTGAAGAAGGGAGTGGAACGTTTAATTTTCCAGTTTGCCGGGATGCGTAAATGGGACATAAGGCGTCTCCTTGTGGGGGGCATCTATAAGATGTATTTAATATACATCTTATAGATGCCCGGAAGCAACGCCGTCAGGCGAAAAAAAACGCTCCCGAAGGAGCGTTCTGTTATCGACTAAAGAGATCGCGTCTTTTCGGCTTAAACGGTTGAGCAATCAACACCAGGATCGCGATCGCCAGATACGCCGCAAAAATCCCCAACAGCCACTGCGGCATCTCCAGGGTTAAAAACGACCACTGACGCTCGGCGCAGTCGCCGGAAGCCAGGAAGACCTGCGGCAGCCATTTATCCAGCGGCAGCCACGTCGGGAAGCGCGCAGCAAAATCACAGGTCATGAACGGCGAAGGATGAAGCTGGATCATCGTGTGTTCATAAGCCAACTGCAACCCGCGCCAGGCGCTGTAAATCCAGATTGCTATCCGCCACATAACGCAGCGGCGTTTTAGGGGCGACAGCGCCAACCAGACCCCGCGCCCATCACGCCGAATAACGCGCTACGTTCGTAAATACATAGCACGCAAGGGTTTGAGCAGCATGACGTGCTGGAACCACAGCGCTACCATTTCGAGCGCAAAGGCAGTTAACGCCATCAGTAACCACGCGCCCCGACCCCGTGAGCACTGGTTTAAAAATCGCAACATAATTATTTCCCTGCAACATGCGTAGACACCGCAGTGTAAACCAATTCAATTTATGCGCCAGTAGTGGGAAATGAAATAAAGTATAATCGGATAATTATCATGCAAAAAGTCAAACCGGGCAGTGATTTGCCCGGTTTGATGTTATGAGAATGTAGCTAACCAGCCAGATTGCGTCATCCACTCCGTGATGGGGGTGAGGGTAAACTCGACGCAGAGTAAACCAACGAGGGTGAGCACCAGCGTGTATGGCAACGCCATCCAGACCATACGGCCATAAGAGAGACGAATCAGCGGCGCCAGCGCAGAGGTGAGCAGGAATAAAAATGCCGCCTGGCCGTTTGGCGTCGCTACGGACGGCAAATTGGTGCCGGTGTTGATCGCTACCGCCAGCAGTTCGTACTGTTTCATGCTGATTGCGCCGCTTTCCATAGCCGCTTTGGCCTCATTGATGTAAATCGTCCCGACGAACACGTTATCGGAAATGGACGACAGCAGGCCATTGAAGAGGTAGAACAGCGTTAACTGCGCATGTTCGGAAGCCTGTAAAACGAACTGGATGATCGGGGCGAAAAGATGCTGATCGATAATGACCGCCACGATGGAGAAGAAAACCGTCAACAGCGCGGTAAACGGCAAGGACTCAGTAAATGCTTTGCCAATCGCGTGTTCATCGGTGACGCCGGTGAGTGACGTGGCCAGAATAATGACCGACAGACCAATCAAGCCCACTTCCGCCAGATGCAGCGCCAGCGCCGTCACCAGCCAGACGCCGATAATCGCCTGTACAAACAGATTGAGTTTGTCCTGGCGTGTACGACGTTGACGGCTTTGATCGTCGAACTCCTGCAAAATATGACGCACTTTCTCCGGCAGCGTTTCACCATAGCCAAACCAGCGTAGTTTCTCGACCAGCACGCAGGTGAGCAGCCCGCAAATTAGCACCGGAACCGTCACCGGCGACATGCGCAGGAAGAAATCGCCGAAATGCCAGCCCGCCGCTTTGGCGATAATCAGGTTCTGCGGTTCGCCAACCATCGTCATTACGCCGCCCAGCGCGGTGCCTACGCCCGCGTGCATCATCAGGCTGCGCAAGAAACCGCGAAACTGCTCCAGCACCGCTTTACTGTTTTGGTCGAGGTGGTCGTCATCCTGGAGATCGTTCTCTTCGCCGCGCGCAGAGGCGACGCGATGATAAATGCCATAAAAGCCGACCGCGACGCTGATGACCACCGCGACAACGGTCAGGGCATCAAGGAAAGCGGACAGGAAGGCGGCAGCCATACAAAATGCGAGCGACAGCAGCATCTTGGAACCGAATGCTAAGCAGCAGGCGGGTAAAAATGAACAGCAGCAACTGCTTCATAAAGTAGATGCCTGCGACCATGAACATCAGCAGCAGCAGCACTTCGAGGTTGGCGGCAACCTCTTCACGCACATGCGCTGCGCTGGTCATCCCAATGATGACCGCTTCAATCGCCAGTAATCCGCCGGGCAGCAGGGGATAGCACTTCAGCGCCATCGCCAGCGTGAAAATAAATTCAGCGACCAGCAGCCAGCCCGCTACAAATGGGTTGATGAAGAAAATCAGTGGATTAGCAATTAAAAAAGCGATTAATGCAAGTTTATACCAGTCAGGCGACTGGCCAGAAAGTTGCGCCAGAATGCGCGACCCCAGGAGAGCTCCATGGCAGTTTCCCTTACCTGTAAATGTGAGAATCATGTTTTTATGTTTAGGCGCAAAGCTTAGCGGCCAGGGTAAAAGCAGGCAAGTCCTTAACGTGATGGCGTGGCGTTATCCAGAAAATGAAGCCTTGATCCCCTTTTTCTTCATCCTGTCCGCTATCAGCCATGAAACCCGTCTGGTATGATGAGTGTAACTATGTTTTGCTGTGTAATGGAAATCTCACTATGGTCATTAAGGCGCAGAGCCCGGCGGGTTTCGCGGAAGAGTACATCATTGAAAGTATCTGGAATAACCGCTTCCCACCTGGCACTATTTTGCCTGCCGAACGTGAACTCTCCGAACTTATCGGAGTGACGCGCACCACGTTACGCGAAGTATTGCAGCGCCTGGCGCGAGACGGCTGGTTGACGATTCAACACGGCAAACCGACAAAGGTGAACAATTTCTGGGAAACGTCCGGGCTGAATATTCTTGAAACGCTCGCGCGTCTTGATCATGAAAGCGTGCCGCAGCTGATTGATAATCTGCTGTCGGTGCGAACCAATATCTCCACGATTTTTATCCGCACCGCGTTTCGTCAGCATCCTGATAAGGCGCAGGGAGGTACTGGCGACGGCGAATGAAGTGCCGACTACGCCGATGCGTTCGCGGAGCTGGATTACAACATTTTCCGCGGTCTGGCGTTTGCCTCCGGTAATCCGATTTACGGTCTGATCCTGAACGGGATGAAAGGGCTGTATACCCGCATTGGTCGTCACTATTTCGCCAACCCGGAAGCCCGGAGCCTGGCGCTCGGTTTCTACCATAAGCTGTCATCGCTTTGCGAACAGGGCGCGCATGACCAGGTGTACGAAACGGTACGCCGTTACGGTCATGACAGCGGGTGAGATTTGGCATCGTATGCAGAAGAATTTGCCAGGCGATTTGGCCATTCAGGGCGCTAATCGTTATACGGCCGGATGGCGCTTCGCTTATCCGGCCTACGGTGGTGTGCTGTTTGTTCGCGCCGGATGGCGCTTCGCTTATCCGGCCTGCGGTGATGTGCTGTTTGTTTGTGCGGATGGCGCTTCGCTTATCCGGTCTGCGGTGGGTGTGCTGATTGTTTGTGCCGGATGGCGCTTCGCTTATCCGGCCTGCGGTGGTGTGCTGATTGTTTGTGCCGGATGGCGCTTCGCTTATCCGGCCTACGGTGGTGTGCTGTTTGTTTGCGCCGGATGGCGCTTTGTTTATTCGGCCTACGGTGATGTGCTGTTTGTAGGCCGGATAAGGTGTTTACACCGCCATCCGGCAATTAAACTACAGGCTGTTCATTCTCGGCGGGCACCGCTCCAGCAGCTCAACGCTGCCATCCTCATTCTGCTGCTCCAGCATGACATCAAACCCCCACAGGCGATGCACATGTTTCAGCACCTCTTTACGTCCCTTGTCCAGCGGTGCGCGGTTGTGAGGAATATAGCGTAGCGTCAAAGAGCGATCACCGCGTAAATCCACATTCCAGATCTGAATATTCGGCTCCAGATTGCTCAGGTTGTACTGTGACGAAAGCCGATTGCGGATCTCGCGATAACCTTCCTCATTGGTGAATGGCCGAAATTTCCAGATAGTTGTGCCGGTCGTCGTCCAGCACGGTAAAGAAACGGAAATCACGCATCACTTTCGGCGACAGGAACTGGCTGATAAAGCTCTCGTCTTTAAAATCACGCATCGCGAAATGCAGGGTTTCCAGCCAGTCTGAACCGGCGATATCCGGGAACCAGTATTTGTCTTCTTCCGTTGGCGACTGGCAAATGCGTTTGATGTCCTGGAACATCGCGAAGCCAAGCGCATAAGGGTTAATTCCGCTATACCACGGGCTGTTGTACGGCGGCTGGAACACCACATTGGTGTGGCTGTGTAAAAACTCCAGCATAAAGCGCTCGGTCACTTTACCTTCATCGTAAAGATGATTCAGGATGGTGTAGTGCCAGAACGTCGCCCAGCCTTCGTTCATCACCTGCGTCTGTTTTTGCGGATAGAAATACTGGCTGACCTTGCGCACGATGCGGCAGGATCTCGCGCTGCCATGACTCCAGCAACCGGCGCGTTCTTTTCCATAAAGTAGAGCAGGTTTTCCCTGCGGTTCAGACGGGTAAACGCCGCGTTTCGGCGACGGCTTTCTCTTCCTCTTTCTTCGGCAGAGTACGCCACAGCATATTCACCTGGCTTTGCAGATACTCTTCGCGACTTTTCTGCCGGGCTTTCTCCTCCTGCAACGAAATTTTTTGCGGGCGTTTGTAGCGATCGACGCCATAGTTCATCAGCGCATGGCAGGAATCCAGCAGCTTTTCAACTTCGTCCACGCCATAGCGTTCTTCGCATTCGGTAATGTAATTTACGGGGCAAAGATCAGGTAATCGACAATCGAACTGGCGTCGGTCCAGCTGCGGAACAGGTAGTTATTCTTGAAGAAAGAGTTATGCCCATAGCACGCGTGCGCCATCACCAGGCGCCTGCATAGTAATGGTGTTCTCTTCCATCAGATAAGCGATACACGGGTTGGAGTTAATGACGATTTCATAGGCCAGCCCTTGCTGACCGTGCTTATACAGGCGCTCGGTTTCAATGAATTTTTTGCCAAACGACCAGTGAGGATAGTTGATCGGCATCCCGACGCTGGAATAGGCATCCATCATCTGCTCAGAGGTGATCACCTCGATTTTGGTGCGGGTAGGTATCCAGTTTGTAGAGTTTCGCGACGCGGTCAATCTCCGCCAGATAGACATCCAGCAGATCAAACGTCCAGTCGGGTCCATCGCTCAAACGTGTGCTGTCCTTGTTCATGGAATCAATCGTAGCCATTCGCGCACCCTCATTGTTGGCGGCACTCTCTGTCTGGAGCACCTCATTTCAAGCATAGAACACCGTGTTAAAAAAACGTGCTGATGAAGAAAATTTTTCTTTGCGATTTCGCAGCGCTGGCACGCCAGAAAATGGTGTGGCTGCAATATTTTATGCTGGATAAAAATGACGCACAGCAGGAGATGCCAAAGCAGAGAGATCCCTGACAACAGAGGCAGATGTGAAGTGCGTCACCATAAAAAAGCCATATGTTGAATAATATTTTCAACTGAGTTATCAAGATGTAATTAGAAGATTGTTCTTTTACTGTTAACGGAGTGGCTATGCGAGTTGTCATACTGGGAAGTGGCGTCGTTGGCGTAACCAGCGCTTGGTATCTGTGTCAGGCTGGGCATGACGTCACCGTCATCGATCGTGAACCTGGCCCGGCGCTGGAAACCAGCGCGGCGAACGCCGGACAAATTTCTCCGGGCTATGCCGCGCCGTGGGCGGCGCCGGGTGTGCCGCTGAAGGCCATCAAGTGGATGTTCCAGCGCCATGCGCCGCTGGCTGTTCGCCTGGACGGGACGCAGTTTCAGTTGAAGTGGATGTGGCAAATGTTGCGTAACTGCGACACCCGCCATTACATGGAGAACAAAGGGCGCATGGTGCGTCTGGCGGAGTACAGCCGTGATTGCCTGAAAGCGCTGCGTGCCTCAACCGGCATTCAGTATGAAGGGCGTCAGGGCGGAACATTGCAGTTATTCCGTACCGCGCAACAGTATGAGAACGCCACCCGCGATATCGCCGTTCTGGAAGATGCCGGCGTACCGTATCAGCTACTGGAATCCAGCCGTCTGGCGGAGGTTGAACCTGCGCTGGCGGAAGTGGCGCACAAACTGACCGGCGGCCTGCGTCTACCCAATGATGAAACCGGAGATTGCCAACTGTTCACTCAACGCCTGGCGCAGATGGCGGAACAGGCGGGCGTGACGTTTCGCTTCAACACGCCGGTGGAAAAACTGCTGTACGAAGGTGAACAAATTTACGGCGTGAAGTGCGGGGATGACATCATCAAAGCCGATGCTTACGTGATGGCGTTTGGCTCTTACTCGACGGCGATGCTCAAAGGGATCGTCGATATTCCGGTCTATCCGCTTAAAGGTTATTCACTGACGATTCCGGTCGCACAGGACGATGGCGCGCCAGTTTCGACTATCCTTGATGAAACCTACAAAATTGCCATTACCCGTTTTGATAAGCGCATTCGCGGTGGGGGGAATGGCGGAAATTGTCGGCTTTAACACTGAATTATTACAACCGCGTCGTGAAACGCTGGAGATGGTCGTACACGATCTCTTCCCGCGCGGAGGGCATGTGGAACAAGCCACGTTCTGGACCGGGCTGCGGCCAATGACCCCGGATGGTACGCCGGTGATCGGACGGACGCGCTTCAAAAACCTGTGGCTGAACACCGGGCATGGGACGCTGGGCTGGACAATGGCCTGCGGTTCAGGGCAATTACTGAGCGATATTCTTTCAGGTCGTACACCTGCTATTCCTTATGACGACCTGAGCGTAGCGCGGTACAGCCCTGGCTTTACGCCGTCACGACCCCGGCATCTTCATGGCGCGCATAACTAATAAGGAAGCGAGATGACCCGCCCTATACTGGCCAGCCTTGACCTGCAGGCGATGAAACAAAATCTTGGCATTGTGCGCCAGGCCGCCCCGGACGCTCGCGTCTGGTCGGTGGTGAAAGCCAATGCCTACGGACATGGTATCGAGCGTATCTGGACGGCGTTGGGGGCGACCGACGGCTTTGCCATGCTCAATCTCGAAGAGGCGATTACGCTGCGAGAGCGGGGATGGAAAGGGCCGATCTTAATGCTGGAAGGGTTCTTCCATGCCGACGAGCTGGCCATATATGACACATACCGTCTGACGACCTGCATACACAGCAACTGGCAGCTCAAAGTGTTGCAAAACGCGCGCCTGAACGCGCCGCTGGATGTTTATCTCAAAGTGAATAGCGGCATGAACCGGCTGGGTTTTTTACCCGAGCGGGTACAGACCGTCTGGCAGCAACTGCGGGCGTTGCCGAATGTGGGCGAAATGACGTTAATGTCGCACTTTGCCGATGCTGAGCACCCGGAAGGGATCGACCAGGCGATGACGAAAATCGCCCATGCGACGGAAGGGCTTGAATGCCGTCGTTCGCTGTCGAATTCAGCGGCTACGCTGTGGCATCCTGAAGCCCATTTCGACTGGGTGCGACCGGAATTATTCTGTATGGCGCATCGCCGTCAGGGCAGTGGCGGGATATCGCCAATACCGGGTTGAAACCGGTTATGACCCTGAGTAGCCAGATTATTGGCGTACAGACGCTGAAAGCGGGCGATCGGGTCGGTATGGCGGACGCTATACCGCGACCCAGGAGCAGCGCATCGGGATTGTGGCGGCGGGCTACGCGGATGGTTATCCCCGTCATGCGCCAAACGGCACGCCAGTGCTGGTGGACGGTGTGCGTACCGGAACGGTTGGCACCGTGTCGATGGATATGCTGGCGGTGGACCTGACGCCGTGCCCGCAGGCGGGTATCGGTACGTCTGGTGGAACTGTGGGGGAAAGAGATCAAGATTGATGATGTCGCCTCTGCGGCGGAACGGTGGGGTATGAACTGATGTGCGCGCTGGCGCCGCGTGTTCCGGTTGTGACGGCGTAACTTTTTTGTGGCGCCGTAGGATGGCGCCTGTGCTTATCCGGCCTACAGAAGACAGAGTGTAGGCCGGATAAGGCGTGTCAACGCCGCCATCCGGCAGCGTCTCCATTAATTCTATTTCATCCCCCGCGACGCGAACCCCGACCTTACGCACGGCGTTGTCTTCTTTCTCTGCGACCGTCCAGATCATGCCGGCAAACTCCACCTGGTCGCCCACAACCGGCGCGGCACCCAGCAGTTGTTGCACGATTTCCCCCAGCGTCTGCTGTTTATCGCGATATTCCGTTCCCTCGTCCAGACCGTAAATCAGGGCGACGTCAGCAAATTTCGCATTGGCTTCGAGAATAAAATCGCCGAAAAAACGCTGATCCAGCGCGACCGGCGGCGACTGGCTGAACAGTTTGCCCAGCGCCGGAAGGTCGCGCTCACGTCCAATAACGCACAGAACGTCGCCTTCGCGTAAACGGGTGCTTCCGGTCGGATGGAACAGCACGTTGTCGCGAAACAGGGCGGCGATGCGGGTCTCCTGCGGCATGTGCAGATCGCGCAGCGCGGCGCCGACGCACCACTTATCTTCACTCAACTGGTAGACAAACTGCTCCCAGGGGTTTTCCGGGTGAATATCCAGCCCGATACGCGAAACCGGCCAGCCGACGGGAGGCACCACCACTTTGGCTTTTTTGGCCGCCCAGGTCAGGGACGTTCCCTGGAACAGCAGCGATATCAGCACCACAAAGAATGCGACATTAAAAAACAGTCGGGCATTCTCCAGCCCGGCCCATCATCGGGAAAACCGCCAGGATGATAGGCACGGCGCCACGCAGCCCCACCCCAACTGATGAAGATCCGTTCACGCAGATTAAAGCCCCGAAACGGCAGCAGACCCGCGAAAACGGAGAGCGGGCGAGCCACCAGAATCATCCCAGACTGACAGCACCAGCGCCGGAACGGCGATAGGCAGCAGATCGGATGGCGTAACGAGCAGTCCCAGCACGAGGAACATGGCGATTTGCGCCAGCCAGGCCAGGCCGGTCAAAGTTTTGCAGGATGCCAAACCGGTTGCGGATAGGGCGGTTGCCCAGCAGGAATCCACACAGGTAAACGGCCAGAATGCCGCTGCCTTCCAGCGCGGTGGTTACGGCGAAAACGAGAATTCCCCCGCTCAGCGCCAGCAGCGGATATAACCCGGTGGGCAAGGCAATCCGGTTAATCATTTGCTGAAGCAGATATCCGCCGCCTAACCCCAGCATGATCCCCAGTCCAAACTGCTGGATGATATCGAGCACGAAAAGCCAGCTCAGGCCGGTCTCATGTTTCTGAATCATCTCTATCAGCGTGATGGTCAGGAAAACCGCCATCGGGTCGTTACTCCCGGATTCGATTTCCAGCGTCGAACCGACGCGTTCGTTAAGCCCTTTACCGCCCAGCAGAGAAAAAACGGCAGCCGCATCCGTTGAACCGACGATGGCGCCAATCAGCAGCCCTTCAATGAGATCCAAATGAAAGAGCCAGGCGGCCATCATGCCGGTGAGACCGGAGGTAATCAGTACCCCTACCGTCGCGAGCGAGAGCGCCGGGCCCAGGGCGACGCGAAAGGAGCTGGCCTGGGTACGCATCCCGCCATCCAGCAGAATAATTGCCAGCGCGAGGTTACTCACCATGTACGCGAAAGGATAATTATCAAACGGGATACCGCCAACGCCATCAACACCCGCGAGCATGCCAATCGCGAGAAAGATAACCAGAATAGGGATGCCAAGACGAGATGAGAATGAACTTAATAAGATACTACAGGTTACGAGGACTGAACCTAAAATGAAAAGACTAATAATGGCTGCGGCATCCAACGTTATGTTACTCCTGAATTACGCTGTTTCTAATAATAAACCCTAACATAATAACGACAGAAACAGCGTTTTACTTAGCCCAGGCGACGGCTTTTTTTATGATTTGAGGACAGGATGGCCGGAGAGTGTGAGTTGGCTGCCATTTTCGCCATTTTTTAGCACCGCGTGGGCGCCGAGCGGCAGCGTAACGGTGCATTGCTCATGACCAAAATCCAGACCGGTCACGACGGGGATGGAGAGACGGGAACGCAGAAACGCGTAAACCGCGTCAAGATCGTAACCGGCATCGTAATCATTCGGCGCGCTACCGCTGAAACTGCCCAATATCAGCGCGTTCTGCCGGGACAGAATCCCCGCGTGATACAGTTGCAGAAGCATTCGCTCAACGCGGAAAGGATGCTCGTTAATATCCTCCAGCACCAGTACGCCATTTTCAATGGCGGGCATCCACGGGGTGCCGATAAGGGAGATCAGCATGGCCAGATTGCCGCCCCACAGCGTGCCTTCCGTTTCACATGTCGGGCCGTTACCTTGCCACTCCACCGTGAACTGCGCGTTGCACAAGGCCCGCCAGAAATGGCGCTCGGTGAAGGTGTTCATCTCCTCCGCGCCGAAATTCGCCGCCAGCATGGGGCCGCTAAACGTTATCACCTTGCCCAGCGCCAGCAGGGCGGACTGAATCACCGTAAAATCGCTGTGGCCGCAGATCAGCAGCGGGTTCGCCTGTTGCCGTGCGATGAGCGCCTGCCAGTCAATGCTCTCCAGCAGACGACTGGCGCCGTAACCGCCGCGAACCGGCATCACAATGGTATCGGGCGTCGTCAGGCGGGCGAGGCCGTTAACATCCGCCAGACGCTCGGCGTCTGAACCGGCCAAAACGCTGGTCACGGCGGCCAATGACGGCGGCGTTATCCACCTGGTGGCCAGATTCGATCAGCCGTTGTACGCCGCGTAAAGCCGCTTGCTGATTGATGCAGTAACCCGATGGGGGCGATTAAGTGAAACAGGGACATGGCAATTCCTTGCTGACATCTAAAACCAAATGTATATCATGCCGATTGAGCATGTCGTTGTCACTCGCAGCGGCGAATTCCGGCTATAAGGATAGATGACGTGAAATTGAGATGGTTTGCTTTTTTGGTTGTATTGCTGGCGGGCTGTAGTTCAAAGCAGGATTACAAGAATCCGCCCTGGAACGCCGAAGTCCCGGTTAAACGGGCAATGCAGTGGATGCCGATAAGTGAAAAAGCCGGGGAAGCCTGGGGCGTCAGCCCGCGTCTGATTACCGCGATCATCGCAATTGAATCGGGCGGTAATCCGACGGTGGTCAGTAAAATCCGGGGCGGTTGGGTTAATGCAACTGAAGGCCTCGACGTCCGGGCGCGATGTTTATCATCATATGGGCTGGAGCGGCGAACCGTCGACCAGCGAACTGAAAAACCCGGAGCGGAATATCTCGATGGGGACGGCGTACCTGAGTATTCTGGAACACGGGTCGCTGGCCGGTATTAACGATCCGCAGGTGATGCAGTACGCGCTGGTGGTCTCTTATGCCAATGGCGCGGGCGCGCTGCTGCGCACGTTCTCTTCCGATCGCAAAAAAGCGATTGAGAAAATCAACGATCTGAGCGCGGATGAGTTTTTCGAGCACGTTGCCAAAAATCATCCTGCGCCGCAGGCGCCGCGTTATATCTGGAAACTCCAGCAAGCGCTGGATGCGATGTAACCCGCACGGGGGTTATTCACGCACCTTATTGGATTTTTCCCGCGCTTCCCGTTCAAGAGAGAAAATAATCCGCTGTAATTCCCGCTCCACCGCCGGGCTGACGTTGAGAAAACGAAAGCTCAGGCGGGGGAGTGGTAATCGTCTCATTTTTCCCGTCAATCACTCTGCGTTCGCTGACGGAAATAAGCTGGGCGTCAAAGTGGAAAACGCCCCATTGCCCCATGTTCAGCTCAATTTGCGAAAAGCGCATGCCTTCGGTTAATCCGGCGGGTTTTTTTCGCTTCCAGCAGAGCACCCATGCCGCCCAGCGAGAGATCGAACAAGCGAAAACGTAGCGTGTTGTCGTCCGGCATTTTCGCCTGACAGTAGTAGGGGGGATGCAAAGGCGCGGAAATACGGAAATACTCCCGGCGCTGAACGAACCACAGCTCGGGCGGCAGCGCGGTAATAAATGCCGGAAGCTGCTGGTATTCGCCACGGGTGAGCCGATCCAGCGTGAACTCCACTTTCGCGCCCTGCGTTTCTGCGGTAATGGTTATCTGTCTGGCGCGCTGAACGGCGATGTTTTCATAGTCCTGGCTGCCGAAATCCATCACCAGTTTTTCCGCGTTAACGTCCAGAATCTTACTGATGAACTGCCCCCCCGGCCCAGGAGATGCGTAGCGGCACCTGGCTCTTGTTTAAATCTTTGAGTACGCCTAATACCGCCAACGGGTTTTGCTTCAGGAACTGCTCACTGTAGTGACTCACGCGTAATGACTCCTGGATGCCTGACAGATTATCGTTTGGTTATCGGCATGGCATGACGGAACTTAAGACAAATGGGTGAAATTTTTATCAATGCCAGCGCATAACGTCGCAGGATGAAAAGCACGGCCGGTTGATTTGCCTATACTTAAGGGGACTGGCGCAAGAACGTCTTGCGCATGCTTTCACTGGAAAGAGGGCCTGAATATGGGAATTATTGCCTGGATTATTTTTGGTCTGATTGCAGGTGTTATCGCTAAACTGATTATGCCGGTCGCGATGGCGGTGGTTTTATACTGACCTGTATTCTCGGTATCGTTGGTGCGGTTGTCGGCGGCTGGCTGGCAACCATGTTTGGTATCGGCGGCAGCATCAGCGGGTTCAATCTTCACAGTTTCCTGGTGGCCGTCGTCGGGGCGATTGTTGTGCTCGGCGTTTTTCGCCTTCTGCGGCGCAATTAAATGAACAGAGCGGATGTGGGGATGAGTGCGTAAATCGGCGACACGCTACCCAGGCGTGTTTTCCATTCACTTGATGCCCATTATCGCTCTGGCGCATTATCAGTCGTGAACGTGTCAGGGGAGGCGTCTTCCCGGCACGTTTACGGGAATTCAACAGACGTCAGAACAATCTGTATTCCTGAGCAACGCCTGGCCCGGATTAAACGGCGAAAGCTGGCTTGATTTGTGAATAAAAATGAGAATAATTGTCATTCCATTTCACATATAATAATTTGCTCATGAAAACAACTCATCGTTTCACATTACGCGCGCTCTCCTGGATGTATCACCTTAGCCCTGACTGTCCCGTCTTATGCTGAAGAGGCAAAAGAGTCGACCATTGTGGTCACCGCCGCCGGGCAGGAGAGCCTTCTTCCGGCCTGGATCAACAGCGCCACCAAATCCGCCGTGCCGGAAAGCAAAACGCCGCAGGTGATCAACACCATCGACAGGCAGGAGATTGAGCAACGCCACGCCAACTCGGTGAATGAAATTCTGCGCTACGCGCCGGGCGTGTCAACGGAAGTTCGCGGTAATACCTCCTATATGAGCGAATATAAGATTCGCGGTTTTACGGTGGATCAGGAGTATTACAACGGCCTGCAACTGCCGTACAACGTGACCGGGAATACCAAAGCGCGTATTGATCCGCTGCTGATTGAAAGCGTGGATATTCTGAAAGGCCCGGCCTCGGTGCTGTACGGCAATGGATCGCCGGGTGGACTGGTAAACATCCAGAGTAAAAAACCGCAGGCGGAACAGAAAACGGAAGTGGGCTTCAACACCGGCACCCGTAATCTGAAAGAGGGTTATCTGGATTCAACCGGGCAAATCAGCGACAGCGACTGGAACTACCGTTTACTCGGCAAAGCGACGGAAGGGGATGATCAACCGCATACCTCCCGCTATGAAAACTATCTGGTTGCCCCGTCCGTTACCTGGCAACCGGACAACAAAACGCGTCTGACGATTGATGCGCTGGCGCAGAATACACCGTCGCTGTCGCCTTCCAACCCGCTGCCCATTTCTTATCTGCGCTCAGAGTATGCGGGGCGCCGTGATTTTGCCGGAGATGAGTGGAGCGGCTTTAAGCAGCGTCAATGGATGCTGGGTTACAGCTTTGAACACCAGTTTGACAGCGGTTGGGGCTTCAATCAGAAAGCGCGCTACTTTGATGTGGATACCCACCAGCGCAGCGTCTACTCCACCGGAAATACGGGGAATCCGGTCTGGGAGTTGAACCGGTTTGCCTACACGACCGATGAAGATCTGAAAAGTTTTAACATCGACAACCAGGTTACGAAAACGGTAGTGTCAGGCGACTGGCAGCACCATCTGCTGGCAGGCTTCGATTACCAGAAGCTCGACAGCCATTACTTCTACCGCTATGCCAGCAGCACGCCGGGGATCGACATGCGCCACCCGAACTATCGTCAGATTCATACCGACGATTTAGGGCTGAGTACTGCGCAGAATAACCGTCTATCTTATCAGCAGAATGGTTATTATCTTCAGGATCAGATTGCGTTTGGCGGCCTGAACCTGCTGGCGAGCGTGCGTTACGATGACTATCGTTCCGCCACGACCGACTATCTGCAAAACGGCGATAAAACCTGGATTTCACAGGATCGCGTTACCAAACGTTTCGGTGCGTTATACGCGTTTGAAAATGGGATCTCTCCATTTATCAGCTATTCCGAAGGCTTTAAGCCGATCTCGCCGCAAGGGACACTGACCTCGAAAGAGGTGAAGCCGACCACCAGCAAGCAGGTTGAGGGCGGGGTGAAATACCTGCTGGCGGAATACGCGACCACCTTTACCGCATCGGTGTTTAATATCCGCCAGAAAAATGTGCTTTCCGCCACGCCAACCTGGGATTACCGCCAGACCGGCGAGATTGAGTCAAAAGGGGCCGAACTGTCGATTGTCAGCCGTCCGGCGGATAACGTCACGCTGATCGCCAAACTATGCCTATACCCATGGCGATCAACACGGAAGATGAAAACGTATGAAGGCAAACGTCCGACTCAGGTGCCGGAAAACGCGTTTAACCTGTGGGGCGATTACACCTTTGATAATACGCCGCTGCGCGGGCTGAACGTTGGCGCGGGCGTCCGTTATACCGGGCCGATGGAGATCTCGCCAGCTAACGACAAAGGCAAACTCGGCGGCACGACGCAGTATGATATGGCCGTCTCTTACCGTCTGGGAGAGGCGATCCCATCGTTGAGCGGGGTGACGCTGAAGGCCAGCGCGCAGAATATTACCAACAAAGAGACGTTTAGCTGTTACGACGACAACAACTGCTGGATTGGTCGCGACCGCACCGTTCAGGTTGGCGCCAGCTACAGCTTCTGATAGCAACCCGGCCTGCAATTGCGCAGGCCGGGTTCGTTTTCATTCGGCGGAACAATCAGAACTTATATTCCACCCCGGCCCAGAAATTACGGCCTTTCCTCGATAAACCCTTCGCTGTAGGCATACTTCGTATCGAACAGGTTGTTCACGGACGCGTTGACGCTAAAACCGTAGCCCATCGCATAATCCGCGCGGATATGGGTAATGGCAAATCCGCCCGCTTTCTGTGAACCGTCTGAATTGCTGTAGCTGGAGGAACGCGCCTCTTCTGACAGCGTAATACTCAGCGGTTCCCACGGCTTGAGCGTCATCCATGCGGTGAGCGTCTGCGTTGGCAAATCGGTGATTTCACCGATTTCATCACGCTTGACGTCCGCGTGGATCAGCCCGTAGCTCAGCCCGACATCCAGCATTTCAGACACATTGCCTTTGATTCCGGCATCCAGACCGGTGTAATCCACCCGGCCGCTATTGCGGTTCTGGATCGTATCGGCATCAATATTGTGCGACAGGATTGCGTCGGTCACGCGGTTATAGTACACGCTGACCTCGAATCCCCAGTCGCGGGTCAGCGAACCGTTCCAGGTCAGATCCACGCTGCGGGCGCGTTCGGGTTTTAACTGCGGGTTGACGATGGCCACCTGGTTATACGCCGGTTTCGACGTGGTATACCGCTCTTTGAGCGTCGGGAAACGCGTCCGGTCAGAGTAAGAGAGCGCCAGCGTGTCCTCGTTTGCGAAGTGGTATTTGGTCATGACCTGCCAGTTAAACGCCGACTGGTTGTTGTCGTCGTAGTGGGTTACGCTGCCGTCTTTTTCGTGTTTCATCCCTTCCAGACTGTCACGCCAGTCATAGCTAATACCGGCCACGACATCCACATTATCGGCGGCGGCCCACTGGTATTCGCTGGCTAACGACCAGGTACGGTCTTCATAGCGATCGTATGCCGCATGCGGCGCGCCTTTTTCACGGTGGACGTCATCTTTCCAGTTAACGGCGAACGAGAGCAGATCGTTTTCACGCATTTCGGCGGCGAGTTGTAACCCTGCGCCATCGCTGTAATCAGAATAGTGGCTATAGCTGCCTTTCTTGTTTTTCAGGTCGGCAAGGGAGTTGTACATCATCAGCGTGTTTTCAAAGGTGTCGCGATAAAGCCGGCTTTTCAGCGTGAAGCGATCGCCCAGATGCGTGGTGCCCTGATAGTAATAACTCTCTTTATCGTATTGCGGCCACTGCCAGTAGCGCGACTTCTGGCTGCTGGTGCCTGCGTATGGCGGGTTGTCCTTTTCACCGTCCTGGTTGATATAGGTCAGGGTGTACTCGTCATTTTCGCGCGGCGTGAAGCCCAGCTTAACAATGCCCCGTTTATCATCTGCCGACGAGTTGATCATTTTCCCGTTGCTGCCTGCAATGGTGTTGTCCACCCCGTGCGGCAGACCCAGGAAATCCTGCTTCAACTGGCTACCGCTGACTTGCAGATAACCCAGCTCATTACTGGCGCCAAACGAGGCGTGCATATCGTGGGCGTTATCTTTGCTCCGGCTCCATCCCTGGCGATAACCGATGCTCCCTTCGAGAGGTTTTGTCGGTTTTTTGGTGGTGATGTTGATTGCGCCGCCCATCTGGTTAGGGCCTTGCAACAGCGATGAGTAGCCTTTGGACACCTCAACGGAGGCAATGTCCGAGGTGAGGAAGCGCCCTAAGTCGAGGTTGCCGTCGTAAGGGATGTAAACCGGCACGCCGTCGAAAAAGATCGGAACCTGGCGGCTGTCAAAACCGCGAACTTTGACCTGCTGTTCGTTGCGGTTGCCTGATTTTTGCAACGCCACGCCGGGGATGACGCTTAATGCCTGCGCCACATTCTGCTTATCCAGATCCTGCATGGTTTGTTGACCAAGCACCGTGGTGGTCGCCGCAGAGGCGGGGCTAGACCAGACGGTCATGGTATCGCTTTCTTGCCCAGCAAACGCATTATGCGCAAAAGCTACCGATAATGCCGTGTAAAGACAACTCTGAGTGAATTTCATTGTTTTTATTCCATTTATCAATGTTATATGTCACTTTCGTCCGGGTTCAGGATGACGTTGATATCCATCGGTGGTGCGTAGTACGGTGCGGATGTAATAAAGAGCCTGATACCACAGTCGAGATAACTCGCCAGAGTGGCGAGGTTGATGCCGCCAGTCAGCGCCAGCGTGCAATGGGGGGCCAGTGAAGGCGCCGCCCGGGCCACCTCCGCCGCCTGATGTGGGGTAAATTTGTCGAGTTGCAAAACGTCGGGGCCTGCGAGGAGCGCTTCAAGGGCTTCCTCTGGAGTGTCTGCTTCGACGACGATCTTTTTTTCCGGGGCATGACGGCGCAACTGCGAAATGGCCCCGGCCCAGTCGTTACCGGGGGCGAGAAAGCGGCGGTGATTTGCAAACAGCAGCACGGTCTCCGCGCACCCGGCGCGGTGAATGATTCCGCCTGCGGCGAGCACCGCCTGTGCGGCTAACAGCCGGGTGCCGGGAATGGCTTTACGCGTGCAGGCTATTTGCCCGTCGGGGTAACGGCTATGCAGGATGTGAAGCATGCTGTCGAGATAGTGTGAAACGCCACAGCTCCACTCCAGTACGTTTTGTACGGCCTTCCAGCCCTGGTGCAGCGCCGCCGCATTCCCGCTGACGCTGATCAATCGTTGACCGGCTGCGGCGCGCTCGCCGTCGTTCATCTGCTCCAGGACGGTCAGCCCCAGCGACTGCAACATTTGTCTGGCCACGGCAATGCCGCTCACGCAGCCGCCCTGTCGATGACGGAAGGTCATGCGGCCTGGCAGATTGCCGATGCCCAGAGCGCGTGTGGTCAGGTCGCCTCCCTGAATATCCTCCAGCAGCAATGCGTCCGTTTGTGCGTGTGAGAAGTAGATCATTTCAGCGCCTTTTGTGGAATGCTGTCCCACCAGATCAGCGCCCAGTCCCGGCTGGCCGGGGCAAGGGCGCTGGCATCCTGCTGTTGATACCAGCGGTACAGACGCTTACGCTCTTCATCGCTGATGTCGCCCATGCTCCAGCGAACGTTTTCAGCAAAGCGTTCCCAGGTGCTGTTGTCCTGCTGGCAGTTCTGCCCACGGATAAAATCGACATGGGCGCAGATCCCCATTTGGTACAGGACATTGAGGGCATAAATATAGTTAGGCAGCTCGATAACCTCGCGACCCAACGCGCGCTGGATAGTGGGGGAAACAAAAGAGGAACTGACCAGGTGCGTGGTATAGACGCGCAGCCGCGCCTGGTTGTTGAGTTTTGTCATCGCCTGGCGCATATCCGCAACGAGCGTTGAGCGGGAGGCCACGGCGATATCGCAGCGCGGAAGATCGCTCCAGTCCTCTTCCCAGGCGCGTTGCACCCAGTGAACATGGGTTGCCCGTTGCTCTGTCGCGCGGCGGGCGGCAACGCGCAGCATTCCGGGGCTGTAATCCACGCCGCAGATATGCGGTATTTTGCCCGCCAACGCCAGCGAGACGGTGCCCGGGCCGCAGCCCATATCAAACAGCGAGTTCACGCCCTGCAAATCCATTTTTTCCATCAGCTGTTGCAGGTAGGTGTCCGTCGGCGACGCGCAGTTTTCTGCCATTTTCTCTGCCCGTTTATCCCAATGGTCGGGCGTTTTTTCCGTTCGTTTCGCCTGCAATAGCTGCTGGCGGTAGAGGTCTGCAAAATCAATGTCATCAATGAGCATGGCTGTCCCTTATTGCTGATCGCCAAAAAGATGGCGGTGGATTTGTGTGGGCGAGACCCGATAAAGCGCGGCCAGATTGTCGGCAGCGAGCTGGCGCTCTGGCGCGCCTTGCGATACCTGGCCGTCGGACTCCACGCGCACGACGCTGTCGGCTATCGCCCTGGCATGGAGCGGATGATGGGTTGACATCAGTAGCGCCATCCCCGTTTTTTTCAGTGTCACCAGCGTGTCGAGCAGGCGGGTCTGGTGACCAAAGTCGAGGCTGGAGGCGGGTTCATCCAGCAGTAACAGGCGAGGGCGTTGCGCCAGAGCGCGGGCGATCAGCACCAGTTGACGCTCTCCGCCGCTCAGGGTGTTCCAGCGTCGGTGCGCCAGATGGACGATTTCAAGCGCGGCGAGCTGCTGGTGGGCAATCTCTCGCTCTCCTGGCGCCGGGAACGGCGAATGCCGCCATTTTCGGCGTCAGCCCCATCATCACCATATCCAGAGCGGTGAAGGCGAACGCGCCGTCGTGCGCCTGTGGCACCCAGGCAATGGCGCTGGCGCGCTCCCGGTCTGAAAAACGCCGCACCGCCACGCCATCAAGCAGGATGTCGCCGCTGATCAAGGGGAGAACGCCAAGAATGGTGCGCATTAGCGTGGTCTTGCCGCTGCCGTTTGCGCCGAGTAAACAACAAATTTCTCCCGCCGGTACGGTAAAAGAGACGTCGCGCAAAAACCGGGCGTCGGGCATATCCCAGGTTGGCGTGGCGAACCGTCAGTCGTGTCATTGGCGTCCTCCGCGCAGCAGAAGCAGCAAAAAAGAAAGGGGCGCCGATAAATGCGGTGAGGATCCCGAGTGGAATCTCCGTACTGCTGATTGCGCGCGCGAGCGTGTCGGTCCAGCAGCAGTAAAATGGCGCCAGCGCCCATTGAGACAGGAAGCAACTGCTGGTGGTTATTGCCGGTGAGCAACCTGCCGATATGCGGCACGACTAAGCCCTATCCCAGCCGATAATCCCCGGCAATCGCCACCGTGCTGGCGGTGATGAGCGTCGCGCAGACAATCAGCGCGAGCCGAAGGCGGGTAACGTTGATGCCCAGGGAACGGGCTTCATCATCTGAAAGCGTCAGTAAATTCATACGCCAGCGCAGTAGCAGCAAAGGGATGGCGCCGAACAGAATCAGCGGCGCCGAGAAACAAAGATCATGCAGCGTGATGGTAGAGAGTCCGCCGAGTAACCAGAAGGTGATGGAGGGCAACTGGGTATAGGGATCGGCCAGCGTTTTTATCAGGGAAATTCCCGCGCCGCACAGCGTACCGAGCGCGATACCCCACCAGCACAAGGGTTAATACAGGGTCGTGACGCGTCACCCGACGGGTAATCAGCCAGACGCCAGCAACCACCAGCAGACCGCCGCCGAACGCGTAGAGCTGGATAAACAAAATCGGCAGGCCCAGCAAAATCGCCGTACATGCGCCTAAACCCGCTCCGGCGGCAACGCCGAGAATATCCGGGGAGACCAGCGGATTGCGAAACATCCCCTGATACGTCGTGCCCGCGCCCGCCAGCGCAGCGCCCAGCAGCAGCGCGGCGAGAATACGGGGGAGGCGGATCTGCCAGAACACGATTTGATCCTGTGTCGGCACCGTGTCATGGCTGAAGATCATCGCCAGCACCTGCCGGGCATCGAGGTGATAAGCGCCCGATACGCTGGCAAAGGCAATACAGAGAAGGGCAATCCCCAGCATCAGGACAGAAAGGGTGGTCGTTCTCATCAGATGATCGCCCACTGTTGATACTGTTCGTCAGTCAGCGACGTATGCCAGAACAGGCGCGCATAACGCACCATGTCGTCTTTAAAATGTTGATTAACGTTCGGGTCCAGCCAGGCATGTAACCGGCGCAGCCCGAGTAACGGTTAATGCCCGGCGGCGCATCCAGCCAGCCAAACGGCAGGCCCGCTCAGGAAAAGAATGCGCTTGTCCGCAACCGCCTTAACGCCTTGCCAGACGGGGTCGTGACGCAGGTAGTGCGCCGTGGCGGCATCCTGTACCAGAATGATGTCGGGCTGCCAGGTGAGTAAGTTTTCCATAGAGAACCTGGGCCAGTCCGCTTCGTCCGGGGATTCGCGCTACGTTGTGTAATCCCAGCAACTCCTGCCGCTTCCGTATGCAGCGATCCCTGTAATCCCGTCTCCAGACCTCGGGCGCCCCGCGCCGCATAAAAACGAATACCGGCCAGCAGGCGTGTGAGAAAACGCGAGCGCTTGCGCAATGAAGCGCTGAGCCAGCGCCGCCTGAGCAGCAGTACGCGCCTCCATTCCCAGCGCTTGTCCCGCGGCTTGCAGTTGTTCCGGCGTTTGCCGCAGTTCACCGTTAATCAGCAACCACGGAATCCGGGTCTGGGCGCTGACCTGGCGCGCCTGCGAGAGCCAGGTTTCATCGGCGTTGCCGCAATCCACTACCCAGATCGGGATGCAGGGCCAGCAGTCCTTCCAGAGACAACGTGCTGGCGCGCCCCGCCAGCCTGCCCAGTTTGGGCAACGCCCGGATGGACTCGGGGAAGGGAATCGCCGCCTGGCGCGAGAAATCAAAAGAAGAGAAACCCACCAGCTTTTCCGGCGCGACGGCCAGCAGTAACACATCGGCGGGCGCACCGGCGCTCACCACGCGGCGAATAATATTGCCTTCCGGCGGGCGGCCAATAGCAAACGTCAGCGGTGTCTGCGCAATGCCAGGGAGGTGGCGAAACAGCAGCGCAGAGGCCATTGCCTGAGCGAATCTCCGTCTTGTGAGCGGCATTGTTTTCATCCTGAAATGGTTAAAAAAATCGCTATATGTTTACATATATAACGTTAAAAAACTTGTTCAGTATCAAATTCTCACCGATGAAAAGGGGGTCTAACCCTTAAGAGCTATGAGGGGCAGAGCTGAACGCGCGGCATTGCCAGGAAGAAAAATCCGCGACCGGCGCGCGGATTTTTGTCAGCATGATGGTCGGGTCACATTACGGCGTGGTTTCAACCTGTTTTTGCGGCGCAGGCTGGGAAGCGCCTGGCGCTGCGGGGCGAGTGGCCGGTACGCTGTCGCACGGTTTCTCTTTTTGGACAGATCAGGTCGAGCATTTTTAACGTCACGCCGTTGGTCCAGCCCGAAACCATCCTGAAGAGGATATTCTCCACCCGCCCGCCGCCGGTTCCCGTACTGCTGACGTCCATATTTCTCAACCAGCTTTTTGTTCGCGGTCGTAGGTATGCTGAACGTTAGTGAGGAAGCGCCAGGTCACATCCATCGCGACGTTGTCCTGCCCGTAATTCTGCAACCCTTCGGTCGCCACCCACTGTAACGGCGCCCAGCCATTGGGGGCGTCCCATTGCTGCCCGCTTTTCACCGAGGTGGTGGACAGTCCGCCAGGCTGCAACAGGTGCGCCTGGGTCGCGGCAGCCACTTTGCTGGCGCGATCTTTCGCCGCCGCATTGACATACAGCGGGAACAGCGTGGCCGCCGTCAGTTGGTTACGCACCTTTTTGCTTTTCAGATCGTAGTCGGCATACCAGCCTTCCTGATTGTTCCACAGGTGCGTTTCAATGCCTTTCTGACGGGCGCTGGCGAGCGCTTCATACTGGTTTGCGTTGGCGTCATCGCCTGCCGCTTTGCTGGCGCGCGCCCAGCATTTTCTCCAGTTTATACAGCAGGGCGTTGAGATCGACAGGGACGATGCTGGTGGTGCGAATGGTGCTCAGCTGATTCGGGTCGTCCATCCAGCGCGAGCTGAAATCCCAGCCCGATGCGGCGGCAGATCGCAGGTCGCGATAAATCTCGGTTGCCGGGCGCGTTTTCGGGTTGCTCTTCGCGGTGGTGATATCTTCCATCCACGACTCCGGTCGCGGCGTGTCCCGGTCATCCCAGTAGCGGTTCAGGACGGTGCCGTCATCCAGTTTCACTACGCGCTTATTCTGCTCGCCGGGCTGGAGATTCTCCACGCCCTCCATCCAGTAGGCATACTCTTTTTGCAGCTGCGGCAGGTATTTTTTCAGGGCGTCGTCGCCTTCATGTTGCGCCAGCAATTCCACCATAAATGCGAAGAAAGGCGGCTGCGAGCGGCTCAGATAGTAGGTACGGTTGCCGTTGGGGATATGCCCCCAGGAGTCCAGTTCATAGCCGAAATTCGCCACCATATCGGCGACCTTATCCCAGTGATCGCTTTCGGCAAGTCCCAGCATGGTAAAATAGCTATCCCAATAATAGACTTCCCGGAAACGTCCGCCAGGCACCACATACGGTTCCGGCAGCGGCAATAACGAATCCCATTTTCCGGCGCTCTCCGTTGTGCGGGTCAACACGGGCCACAGGCCGTCAATATGTTCACGCAGCGACTGTCCTTCCGGCGGAACGTATTTTTCCCCTTCTTTGGGCAGCGTAAAGTTCACATCAACAAAGTGACGCAAATCGAAGCCTGACTGGTTTCGTTGCATCCGGTAATCCGCGAGGATCATCAGCGGATCGCTGTTAGGCACGGCATCGGCGAACGTTTTCTGGTCGGGAACAGTTTGGCGCTCTGCACGTCATTAAACAGCGGCCCCAGCAGAATATCCGGGGGCTGCGGAGGACTGGCTGGCTGTTCCTCAGCGTGCGCCGAGAGCGACGCGAATGTCAGCAGGGTGCCTGCAACGGTCAGTTTTATGGCGAAAGAGAGCGTGCCGGAATGGCGAAGCGCAGGTGTTATCATCAATATTCTCCTTAACGGCGTGCCGCAGTCAGCGGCATGAACCATGACAAAACCTTAGTCCAGGATTGTCATGTGCGCGTGATCGAACCGCTATTTTGGGAACTGGTAAACATTTCCCGTTATCGCCGGTTGAAGCGTGGGGATGAGCGCGGGGATGCGACAGCGCGCCCTCAGAAGAGGACGCGCGATGGAGAGTGGTCAGTCAGAAAAGAGAATGCGCTGTGCCGCGAGATCCAGCGTAATCGACTCGCCGGTGCTTCAGGGCATATACCGCTTCCCCTTGCTGACAAAGCAGCCGATCCCCATTTCACGGGCGATGATTGCCGAATGTGATTCATTGCTGCCTGCGCTCAGGCAGATCCCTTTAACCGTCTGTGGGTCGAACTGCAACACGGTGGACGGGAAGATATTTTTCTGCCGCCACGATAGTCGGGCGCGTGAATACCGGCAAGCGCGCGGTTTATTCCGCTCAGGTGCCTCAGCGTCCGATGGAGAATATCGTCGATATCGATATAAGCGGGCCTGCAAATAGGCGTCGTCGAGCTGTCGGTACTGATCGCGGAGATCGTCCAGCACGCTGCGCCACGCCGTTTCCGCCCGACACGATTTATCACGCATCACTTCACATGCCATCTCGTACAGCTCGGGGTCATCCAGCAGCGTGTGATGCCCGGAAAAAATCGCCGCCAGGTCGGCGGAGTATTTCTCTTCCGCCAGCGTGGTCAGCGCGTTGAGATCGTCCAGCGTCTGACGAATCGCCGTTTGCAGGCGCTGCTGCTCTTCCGGCAAATTGACGGTCGTCGGATTTGCGACGTCCGGTGCAGCGGGGGAATAGCAGAACACCACGCCGGAGACCTGCGCGGGGAGCTGACGCGCCGTGCTGCTGGCAGGCGTCTCCTCCACGGACTCGCCAAAGTTTTCCGCCGCCAGCTGTTTGAACGCCGCCAGCGCCTCGTCGGCCTGTTCTCCTTTGGCGATCAGGCGCAGAGTATCGTTGCAGCGCACCTGTAATAACGCTATCTGATTCAGGCTGTCCGGCGTCACGCATTTGCCATTTTTCTCCAGCAGCATGTCGGCCCGAAACCCCGACAACGTGGAGACCAGGCGCGATGCCGGACGAACATGCAGCCCGTTTGGATTTTTCACCACAACAGAAATGGAGTGGGCGTCGTTATCCTGAAATGCTGGTTTTGTGGCGACGCCCCCGGTTTGAGTGGGTGACGGTAAACCCAGTTGTTCACGCTTGGCGTCCAGCGCGCTCATGGCGTCATTGATGACTTTATCAATACCGGCGCCCATTGCCGCGCTGACCGTCGCCGCCAGCGTGCCTTCTACCAGCGGCGCCGCGCATAAGCGGACTTTCGCCGCAATCGCCGGGTCGAGCAAATCCAGGGCGGTTTCGGCGCTCAATAATGCGCTGCCCATATCCATCATGACCAGGATATGGTCCGCATCAGCCACGGATTCGATGGCTTCCATCACCTTGAGCGGATCGGTGCCAATCGGATTTTGTGGGTCGTCGATACCGGCTGCAATCGCGAGTTTACAACCATCGCCGATTAACATCTGCCGGGCTAACTGCCCGACGCCTTCACCCAACAGGGCGCTGTGCGAAACAATGACCAGGTTTACCATCGCGTTATCCTTACTCTTTTGCCGCTGCCGCCAGCATTTGCATCATGAACATCACGGAGGTTGCGCCGGGTCCTGATGGCCGATGCTGCGCTCGCCAAGATAGCTTGGCGCGCCCTTTGCGGGCCTGCATGGTGATGGTGCTCTGCGCCGCCCGCTTCGGCCTGGGCGCTGGCGGCATCCAGCGCCGCCTGCACCGACAGGTGCTGTTCGCATGACTGGCGCAGCGACTCCACAACCGGCCCCCAGACGTCACACATGGTTTTTATCGCCAGGCTCTGCTTTACCACGGCTGGTCACGCCTTCCGCGCCTTCCCGCATCATCTGGTACAGCTCGTCGAGCGTCAGGCTCTGGTGCGCCTGTGTCACCTGGGCCGGCGCGAATGAAGAACGTGCCGAACAGCGGGCCACTGGCGCCGCCGACGCTGGAGAGCAGCACCATCCCTGTGTTCTTCAGGATGAAGCCGATGTCTTTATCCGCAATCGCGGGTAATTTTTCGACGACTTTACTGAAGCCGCGATGCATATTCAGCCCCGTGGTCGGCGTCGCCAATCTCTCTGTCCAGACCCGTCAGATAATCACTCTCTTTGGTGAAAATCTCACCGCAGCGATAGAGCCAGTTAACAATGTGTGTTCTGTTGAGTGACATACATAATCTCCTTATTTGCCCCAGTTGAGCGCAGGCGTGTGAACCGGCGCATCCCAGAGCGCGAGCGTTTCATCATCCACTTTTAACAGGGTGATGGAAAAAGCCGGTCATATCCAGAGAGGTGCAGTAAGAGCCGATCAGGTTGCGTTCAATGGTAATGCCGGTTTCCTGACAGCGGCTTTCAAGCCGGTTATAGACGCCGAACAGTTCAGACAGCGGCGTGGCGCCGAGGTTGTTGACCAGCGCAATGACGCGATCGCCACGCGTGCAACGGCTGTTTGCTCTGCTTATCTTCCTGCCAGCTTCCCTGATGATGATCCCAGTGACGCAGCGTGCGGCTGTATGCGCCGTTTTCCAGTAGCGTGTCAAACATTTCATCGACAGGTTTGATCGAGAGAAGAGAAGGGGCGACGGTCAATGCCGGGTTCGCCGTGAATTCCCACGCCAAACTCCATTTCGTTATCCTGCAATGTGAAGGACGGTTTTGCCCGCCGCAGGCACGGTACAGGCATTGAGCGCGATGCCGATTGAATGCCCCTGATTATTCAGCTTACGGCCAAGCTCCGCGCAGGCTTCCAGCGTGTCACCGCGTTCTGCGGCCGCGCCTACCAGTTTTTCAATTAATACCGTATTGGCGACGCCGCGACGACCGGCCGGTATAAAGGCTGTCTTTGACCGCCACATCATCATCCACCACGACGGTGGTGACTTTTACGCCGCTGTCGTGCAGCAGCTCCGTGGGCGGTTTCAAAATTCAGGATGTCGCCGGGTGTAATTCTTAATGATCAGTAAGACGCCTTCGCCGCCGTCAATGTGCATGGCGCACTCAAACATTTTGTCTGGCGTCGGTGAGGTAAAAATTTCGCCCGGGCAGGCGCCGGAGAGCATGCCTGGCCCAATATAGCCGCAGTGCATGGGTTCATGCCCGCTGCCGCCGCCGGAAAGCAGCGCCACTTTTCCTGCCACTGGCGCATCTGACCGGGTAACGTAGACCGGGTCCTGATGCAGCGTCAGCGTCGGGTACGCTTTTGCCAGACCAGCGAGTTGTTCGTTCAGTACCTCTTCTACACGGTTAATCAGCTTTTTCATTATTTTGCTCCGCATCTTCTGCTGTAGGGGTATCGGTTGTGTACCATGACACGGCTACCACTCACTGCCGATAACCTTATTGTGCAACAGTGAGCGGAAAAGAAAATTCGGCCATAACATGTTTCATCAACGGAACATTTATGCTTAATCATGTTTCATTATGGAACGTAAAGGCGAGGTAATCGTCAGAATTGCGATCCCGACCAACGAATGCCGCCGCTTTAAGCGTAAAAAACGGGGGGTTAGAAACGAGAAGGGAGGTGATTAATTGCGATTAATTTGCCCTGTTCCAGTTCGATATAGCCGCCTTTTTTTAGTGCTGACAGCATCTTCATCACGCTACTGCGCGAAAGGCGGGTACGTTCAAGAATATACTGGTAGGGCCGCCATCTGAGAGCGGATGCTTTCCGGCTCCTGGCTTAGCGCCTGCAACTGGTAGCACAGCAGGTCGTAAGCGGTCGGCGCTGTCGCCATTTCATTCTGGATAAACAATTTATTGGTGACGATGATCATATGCTTTGCCATGATCTCCCACAGGTGCTTGCGCTCAATGGTTTCCATCACGTCATCCAGGGGAATTGTCGCCGCTTCGCACTCTTCGAGCGCGCGAATCAGCAGTTTATCCGACAGGGCGCTGGTGAACCCCAGGGAGACCGGGGCAGAAGCTATCCCCAGCAACAGACTATTTTCGATGTTCTCAATGCTTACGACGCCCGTGCGGAAAAACAGGCACTGGTGCTCGCCCCCCTGGACGAAGACAAAGCGACTTCCGCGAGGATACCGTTTGAAATCCTGTTCTGACGTGAGTGCGTTGAGCAGCGCAATTGCGTAGGGCGAAGGCTGCTTCAGTTGATTAAAGGAAGAATCCAGGGGCATGGTAGGTGTTATCCGGTCACTGTCGTTGTCATTCTATTTTAGTGGCTCTGCGTTAATGCGTGTTGAACATAGCTAGTATTTCAGGGGAATATTCTGCTGAATTTGCTTCAGAACACCGCGATCGGTCACGATGTAGCCGCCTTTTTTTAAATCGGCCAGTATCTTCATCACGCTGCTGCGCGACAGAAATGTTCTTGACTGAATATAATTTGCGGCAGTTATATTTTGTCTGAATTCATTAGACTCACGCATTAATTCATACAACTGAGCGCGAATAATATCATAGGATGTCGGCGCTGAAATGCGCGTACAGTGGTCGTACACCCGACCGGCGGTGTAGATAAGCACCTTCGCCAGACTTTCCCAAAGATTCTCATTTGCTATAACGTCGTTAACTTTCTCCAGCGGAATAAAGGCGATCTCAGAGCACTCCTCACTGCGCATCAGCAAATATTCAGCATCAACCAGTTGATTGCTGAGGCCAAAAATAAAGGGGGCGACTTCTGAGTTAAGCATGAAGCCGTCCCGTGCTCTGAAAACCCCGATGGTTCCCTTCAGCAATAAATAACATTGATGTGGTCTATTATTTTCGTTGTTAATAATTTGTCTGCATTTTGTTTCTCGTGTGTTTGCGTGTGGCTTCAGGTGCGCAATCAGTTTTTCTACATGTTCAATTGGCTTCAGAGGCAGAGCCTTATACATACTTGATTCAATAGCTATTTTGGTTTCAGGCATGATCTGTCCTCCCATATAATAGTCTCTGTAATAGCGTAACGTCTTGCTTGAGCTAATAATTATGGTGACAGACTAAAAATAAGTGAATCCAGAACAAGGTGTAAAATTACACCAAAAAATCACTTGAGCAAATATGTGCATTTATATGAAAATTTTAAATTAAGGAGAACTTAATTGACATAGCGCCCTGATTCAGAATTCAAACCGCTGACGTGATGCGGCCCGGAATGATGAAGGGGAAATCGCATGTTATTTATCTCCTTGTCTTTACGATGATAGCCAAAAATAAGCGTTTCCCGACAGCCCATTTCCAGAGCAGAAAATGTATGGACATTATGTCGTAACGCGATAAATAAACAGGTGTTAAGGATAGCGATGATGAAAAAAAATATGATAGCGATGGCGCTTTCCGCTGCGGCCATTTTGTCAATATCACATGCCGATAGCGTATGACGGCACGGTCAAATTTGTGGGTCAGGTTCTTGATACCGCCTGTACCGTAGATATTGGCGCCAATAATACGATGACCGTTGATATGGGAAGTGTCTATAAAACAGCGTTTACCAACGCAGGGGATGAAGCGTCAACGACTAAATTTACCTTGCGTCTGATTAACTGCCCCTCTTCCGTCACGTCTGCGCGGGTGAAATTTGATGGCGTTAATCATTCGGGTAATACCGATCTGTTAGCGCTGTCCGCCGATCCCGGTTCGGCAAGCGGGGTGGCCATTCGACTGATGACGGCAGACAGAGCGCCTTTAGGCCTTAATCAGATCAATGGCTATTCCTATTCACTGTTAGATATGGTTGACAACCAACTGGATTTCTACGCCGCCTATGTCGCCACCAGCGTGCCTGTTGTGCCGGGCGTCGTGAATGCCGTAGCAAACTTCACCGTTAACTATAACTGACGAGCATATGTTGTTGGGGGGGCCGATAACCGGCCCTCTCAGAGGTTTACCATGAGAGTATTACGTGTTTGCGCCACCGCGTTGGCGCTGTTTGTTACCGGCGTTTCCAGTGTGAATGCTGGCGTTTCCATTGGCGGAACACGGGTTATTTACGATGGCGGTAAAAAAGAAGCGTCATTAAGCGTCAGTAATCCCGATAATATTCCGTATTTAATTCAGTCGTGGATCGAAACGCAAAATGACGGTAAGGGCAAAGCCCCTTTTATTATTACACCGCCGCTTTACCGGCTTGATAACGGGCAGCAAAACGTAATGCGTATTATTCGGGCGGGAAATCTGCCTGAGGATAAAGAGTCCCTGTTTTGGCTGAATATTAAATCGATACCGTCGGCCCAACGTAAAGATAATACGTTACAGATTGCGGTTAAAACACGAATAAAACTGATTTATCGGCCTGCGTTGCTGAGCAAGTCAACGCCTGAAGCGCAGCTCGGAAAGTTAAGCTGGAGCCGGAGCGGGGCGTTTATTCAGGTAAATAATCCCACGCCTTATTATGTTAATTTCAATGAAATTACCGTATCCGGTAAGAAAGTTGACAATGTGACGTTTGTGGCGCCGGGGAGTACCGCCCGTTTTGCACTGCCTTCGGGCGGAAATGGCGGAAGCGTGAAATTCAGAATTATTAATGATTACGGTGGAATCAGCGAGGAGTACAGCGGTTCTGTTTAAGTCGCGACGGGTCGGAATTACGTTAATGATGATAGCCAAATATATAATTAATCCGTATCCGGCCAGGCTTGTATTGTTTATCTCCTTGGGAATATTCAGCGTGCTGAATGAGGTTCTGGGTCGGGATTACTTTAATCCGGCGCTACTGGAGCATATACCATCCGGTAGCGAGAATATCGATCTTTCTGGTTTTGAAATGGGAGGGCAGGCACAGGGCACTTACCATGTCGATATTATCCTCAACGGGCAGTTTCTGGACACGCAGGATATCGCATTCAATAAAACACCAACGCCTTCTGGTGAGGATACGCTTGAGCCCTGCCTGTCGGGGGAAATGTTGCAACGCTATGGCGTTAACATCGCGCAGTATCCGGGGGGGCAGGGCAAAGGGGATTGCGCCGATTTGTCCGCTATTCCACAGGCTTCAAGTGAGTTCCAGTTTTCGACGCAAAAGCTGTTGTTAAGTATTCCGCAAGCGGCGTTATCTGCCAGAGCGCGGGGGGATGTCGCGCCGGAACTCTGGGATGAAGGCATTACCGCCGCGATGCTTAACTACAGTCTGAGCGGTGATAACAGTAATAGCCAGTACGCTAATTTACGCCCCGGAATAAATATCGGCCCGTGGCGTTTGCGCAATTACACTACCTGGCGGCGCAGCGGTCAGGGCGATGAGGACTGGGATTCGATTTATACCTATGTCCAGCGCAATATCGTCCCCCTGAAAGCGCAACTGGTGCTGGGAGACAGCGCCTCTCCTGCGGATGTTTTTGACAGTATACCGTTTCGTGGCGGCCAGCTTGCGTCAGATGACGACATGCTGCCCGATTCGCTGAAGGGGTATGCGCCCGTGGTACGCGGTATTGCCCGCACCAATGCGCAGATCGTCATCCGGCAAAATGGCTACCAAATCTACCAAAGTTACGTGGCCCCTGGCGCGTTTGACATTACCGACATGTTCCCCACGGGAGGCGCCGGCGATCTGGAGGTCACGGTTAAAGAGGCGGATGGCAGTGAGCAGCACTTCACCGTCCCGTTCGCATCATTACCGGTGTTACAGCGTGAAGGCCGGTTCAAATATGCGTTAACCGGCGGGCGCTATCGCTCCAGCGACAGTCGTGTGGAACAAACCGATTTCGGCCAGGGAACCGCGATTTATGGTTTGCCGGGCGGTTTCACGCTTTATGGCGGCGTCCAGACTTCCCGTAACTATCGGGCTATAGCGTCCGGCGTCGGTAAAAATCTGGGAACGATTGGCGCGCTTTCTGCCGACGTAATCCAGTCATGGGCGCAACCCGCTGATGGCAGCAAGACTCAGGGGCAATCCTGGCGTGTGCGCTATAGCAAAAATAGCGTCGCGACAGGAACAAACTTTTCGATTGCGGGTTACCGATATTCAACGCGCGGTTACTACGGTATGCAGGACGCTTTCGATACGTATGGCGGTAGTTCCGGGCAGATAACGAAACGACGTAACCGTATGGAAGCCAACGTCAACCAGTCCCTGGGCGCAGGCGGCGGATCGTTGGCGTTAAGCGCGGTACAGGAGGACTACTGGCATACCGGAAAACCGATGCAGTCGTGGAGCGTGGGGTATCACAATGCCTGGAACGGCGTGAGCTATAGCGTCGCCTGGACGCTGAGTAAAAACGGCAGCGGCGATCGTTATGATAAAGACCAACAACTGGCGCTGAATATCAGCATTCCGCTGGATCGCTTTATGAGCAATACCTGGGGCCAGTTATGGCATGAATGCCAGCAGCGGGAAGGGCGCGACTCATAGCACAGGGCTGAGTGGAACGGCGCTGGCTGGCAACGCGCTGAACTGGAATATTCAGCAAGGTTACGGCACGGATGACGTGGGGTATACCGGTAGTCTGAGCGCGGATTATAAGGGTACTTACGCCGATGTTAGCGGGGGTTATCGTTACGATCGCCACTCGCAGCGCGTGAATTACGCTCTCGCGGGGGGCGTGCTGGCATATGCCGATGGCGTAACGTTCTCTCAGCCTCTGGGGGAAACCAACGTGCTGATTGGCGCGCCAGGCGCATCGGGGGTCGGGATTAAAAACCAGAGCGGCGTACGAACTGATTTTCGTGGCTACACCGTTTCCGCCAATGTTTCACCGTATCGCAAAAACGATATCGGCCTGGATACGGCATCCGTTGCGGACGATGTTGAACTGGCGCTTACCAACAAAACCGTTGTGCCGACCCGTGGCGCGGTCGTGAGGGCGGACTATGTCGCTAATGTTGGGCTGCGCGTGCTGTTGACGTTGACCAGACCCCACGGTTCGACGGTGCCATTTGGGGCGATGGTGACATTAAAAGGCGCGCAAGAACAACAATTTATTGTCGGTGACGAGGGGCAGGTTTATTTAAGCGGCATGCCGCCGGAAGGGACGTTGAATGTGGTCTGGGGACGTGACGGCGAGCAGCGCTGCACGGCAAATTATTCATTAACCGCAGCCGAGAACTACAGCGGCGTTAGCGTGACCGGCTCTCTTTGCCGCTAAGTGGGCTGACCTCTCGTGAGAATCTGACAATGAAACGAACTTATCTCTTATTCAGTTTACTGATGCTTTTTTCAGGGCTCAGCGTTGCCGATGACTGTACCGTGAATACGACATTATTTAATACCGTCTCAATGGGGAATATTGTCGTGCAGCGAGATGCGTCGGTAGGGGCAGAAATCGCCCGCGCCAGGGTCTCCGGGTATGCCAAACTGTTGGTCACGGCGCCTGGCGGTGCCGTCTATTGCAACGGTGCTTATGCGATCAATTACCTGTCAGCGACGCCTTCGCCGATAAATCATGTTTACAACACCAATCTGAAGGGGGTGGGAATCAGGCTATCCATTCCCGCAGGGGATTTTGTGCTGCCGTCAAATGGCGCCAGCTATATCTATAACCTCGGTAACTATGACGTGATGCTGATTAAAACAGCAACGATCCAATCGGGATATTTGACGCCGGGAGTGGTTGCACAGGGATGGTTTGGTACGCCGGATCATTCTTTTATGCAGATTTCAATGGGCGCCGATACCCAGGTGACGGCGCTTGCATGTTCGTTTTCCAGCCAGATTCTTAATTTTCAGCTCGGTGATATTAATGCCGCCGAGTTCACCCGGCCAGCCCGGAGCCGTGCTGTCGCACAGCGATACGCAAAATCTGGGGCTGAACTGCGATCCGGGGGCGAATATCAATGTTGAACTGGCGGGAACGCAAAACCCTGATGCGCCGGCTGACGCCAGCGTTCTGGCGCTGACCGGGCAGGGTAGCCCCGAAACGGCAGGCGGCGTGGGAGTCCAGATAGTTTATAACGATGTGCCGCTGCAACTGAATAACCGCATCGTATTGAAAAAATCCGCAGGCGGGCAGGAGACATTTCCGCTGGTGGCGCGTTATTACCAGACGAAAAGCCAGGTGAAGCCGGGCAGCGCGAATGCCACCGCCACGTTGAATATTACCTACCAATAACCCAAGGAAAAAGTATGCCTGGAAGAAAACGCTGGCTGCTGGCCCTGATGCTGCTTACTGGTCAGGTATGGGGTCAGGGCGATCCGATCGCATTAAACATCAAAGGGAATGTGAAAGCCGCGCCGTGTCAGGTGAGCAGCGACAGCATCACTAAAACCGTTGATTTAACGGCAGGGAGTCCGGTAACGGCTTCATCAATGTATACCGCAGGGTCAACGACGCCGTGGGTCAGTTTTGATTTCAGCATTGAACATTGCCCGGAAGGCACAACCGGCGTGATGATTCAGTTTAACGGCAACGCTGATGACATGCATCGCGATGATATGTATCGCAATCTGGGAACCGCTACCCCTGTCGCGATACAGTTGCAGGTGGCGGACGGTCGACCGCTGGGCGACGGTCAGGTTCTGACCAGTGAAATTGTCGCACAGCGTTACACCTGGAATTTACGCGCCCGGCTCTACAGTGAACAAGGGCAGGTCTCACCGGGAACCATTGATTCGGTTGTGACGGTTTCATTGAGCTATCAGTAATTATTACCCGGAGCCGCGTATACATGAATATTGTCATCAGATGTCAGGATCGTTTTTATCAATACGGATTGCGCGCGTTATTGTGCGAAATATTTCCACCGAACCTGAATCGGACCACACTCACCTTTAACGACTATGACCACGCAAACGCCGCCTGTGCCGATATCTTAATTCTGATGCTGCACCCCGGTGAACAGTATATTTGTCATGCTGAAATGCGATTTCGTGCGCCACGCCTGATGATTGGCCTGGTGGATAAAAAACATATTCCCGCGCGAGGAGAAATTCCCTCCTGTATAGGAAACATCGTGTTTGTTCCGCTCAATGCAAGCGTCAGTAAGATCAGTAAAGTGATTAAGCAGCATTGGTTTTCTTTACAGCAAGCAAAAACGCCCCATGCCGTACACCACTGCGGGCATTGCCCGCATAAGACGCTTACCGGGCAACAAAACCAGCTCGCTGCCTTTCTTTATGCGGGGATGACGTCAAAGCAGATTGCCTACAAAATGGCGATCGGTCAGAAAACGGTGCTGGCGCATCGAAACGCGTTAATGACGAAATTCCGCTTAAGAACCGATCGTGAATTATTACTGTTTTTAAATGCCGTAAAGGAAAAAAACCGGCACAGAAACGGCATGTGCGAATCCTGCAATGATGACGATGGATGGCTTGTGTAAGCAATCCACGCAAAGGCGCGGATTACGGGTATTACGAATGCTGTGGGTTGTGGGCGGCGTAGATGTCGCGCGCGTCCGTAAAGCAGCGCAGCGCGAGCGAGGAAACCGGCGCTTGCTTACGCATGATCAGGCCGACAGGGGGCTTCAATGTTGGAATTGACGACCGGCGTAATATGGAAATTACTGTTTAAATTCTCCAGCCCATTATTGAGCGGCATAATGGCGCAACATATGCCGCGCTGTACGGCCTGAATAATCTGGAATGTCGAATCGCTTTCGAAAATATGCTTAGGCGAGATTCCGGCTGATTTAAAACTCATATCCATGTGCTCTCTGTAATGCATACCTTTGGTCAGAAAACCCAACGGGAAATTAATGAGATCGTTCCAGGAAAGGCTCTCATTTTCTATTTTGAAATGGCGCGTGTCGTGCAGCAGACCCATCCGGGTTTTCGCTAGCGGGATAACATCAAACGGACTGACATCAATGTTATTCAGATAACATATTCCCAGCTCCAGCTGGTTGCTGTTTACGCCTTCGGCAATTTGCTCCGAGGTCATGGAATAGAGACTAAATTGCAGTTCCGGGTATTTGGGGGTTAATTCGCGAATAAACAGCATAGGATCGACGCTGGCGAGCGGCACCATACCCAGACGGAGCACGCCGACAACCTGTCCTTTGCAGAGCGCGGCTTCGGCCTGTAAGCCATCGTGCGCGGCCAGCAGGGATTTTGCCCATGCCAGAATACGTTCGCCTTCCGGGGTAAAGCCTTCAAAGCGTTGCCCGCGAACGATAAGCACCAGACCAAGCTCCTCCTCCAGATTACGAATGCGCATGGAGAGGGTGGGTTGCGTGATATTACACTGCGATGCGGCCTTACCAAAGTGACGGGTCTGATCCAGCGCGATTAAATATTTGAGTTGTTTTATGTCCATCATTCATCTCTTCGGCAGACGGTCTGTTGGGGGCTAAGAAGAGGCTCCGGCAGCCGTTTGCGCTACGACATGGGTTCACATTATTGCATAAATGTATAAATTTTGTAACCGAATTGCGGCGTGACAATACCGTTTCTGCGCGTCAGTGGCTGAAAAATAAATCCCTTATTCAGCAGAACGTCATGAATAAGGGGCGAATTTTACAGCGCGCGAATTTCTTTTGAACGCAAGGTGATATTTACCGGTACGGATTTATAAGAAGGCGTACCGCTCTCTTGATCAATATAATTGAGCGGAACCAGAACATTGGCCTCGGATAATAGGCGCCGACAGAACCTGCCGCAATGCTGTAGGCCACGACGGTGATATCTTCCAGGCAGAGATCGCTGTCAGGCAGGGCCGTTCGGATATCGACGCGATCGCCATGTTCAAGCCCTAACTGCTCCCATATCGCCTTCGTTCATAAAGATAAATGTCACGACGGCCAAATACGCCGCGATAACGATCGTCCATCGCGTAAATGGTGGTGTTTGTACTGATCGTGACTTCGCAGGGTAATCAGACGCAGCGTATTTTCACCTTCGCCGGTCACGTTCTCGTTAACGCCGTGGAATACGGAGAACATGGCTTTGCCCGTCGATGTCGGCCAGACGCGTTCGGTCGGCGGCAGCGGCATACGGAAACCGCCAGGCCACCCGGATACGATCGTTGTAATTGTCGAAACCGGGAATGGTTTGTTCAATCAGTTCGCGGATGAGATCGTAATCAGCAACCAGCTCCATCCAGCCGATTTTGCTGTTTGTCAGCGTGGCTTTCGCCATTCCGGCAATAATGGCTGGTTCCGAACGCAATAACGGCGACGCCGGTTTCAGTTTGCCGGAGGAGGCATGCACCATCGACATAGAATCTTCTACCGTGATGGATTGTCTGCCGGTGCGCTGAATATCCAGTTCGGTGCGTCCGAGGCAGGGAAAGATGAACGTCTCTTTCCCGACCCAACAGATGCGTTCGGTTCAGTTTGGTGCCGATGTGGACGCTCAAGTCCAGCCTGTGCATTGCCGGGAACCCCTGTTCGTGATCGGGCATTGCCACGGCAAAATTACCGCCCAGGCAGATCAGCGCCCTGGCGCGCCCGTCGATCATGGCCTGCGTCGCCTGTACGGCGTCGTGTCCGTGTTTCGACGGGGAACAAACCCGAAAACGTCGCTCAACCGTTCGAGGAATTCTGGCGCCGGTTTCTCGGTAATGCCGACGGTGCGGTTCCCCTGAACGTTGGAGTGGCCGCGAAGCGGGCAAATACCTGCGCCGGGTTTGCCAATATTGCCGCGCATTAACAGCAGGTCGGCAATCAGACGCACGTTCGCCGTCCCTTTGTTATGCTGGGTAATGCCCCATGCCGTAGGTGATGATGGTGGCGTTGGACCTGGCGTAGGCTTCCGCGACCTTTTTCCAGTTGCTCACGGTTTAAACCTGATTCGCGCTCAATGGATTCCCAGGAGGTTGCGGCAATATCTGCGGCAAAATCGTCAAAGCCCAGCGTATGGGCGGCGATAAACTCGCGATCCAGAACATCGCCACGCTCGGCTTCCAGCTGCAACACATGTTTGGCAATGCCTTTCAGCGCGGCGGCATCACCGCCAGCCCCTGACCTGGAAATAGGTTGAGGCAATGTCGGTTGAGCTGTAGGTCGCCATTTCGATGATGCTCTGCGGGTCGGCAAAGCGTTCCAGCGCTCCTTTCACGCAGCGGGTTAAAGACGATAATCGGCACGTCGCGGCGTGCAAGCTCGTGCAGCGTCCCCATCATGCGGGGATGGTTTGTCCCTGGGTTATGGCCGATGGCGATCACCAGTTCCGTCTTTTCAAAATCATCCAGCGATACGGTTCCTTTACCGATGCCAATTGAGCGCGGCAGGCCTACGCTGGTGGCTTCGTGGCACATATTGGAACAGTCGGGAAAATTGTTGCTGCCGTATTCGCGCGCAAAAAGCTGGAACAGATATGCCGCTTCGTTGGAGGCGCGACCGGACGTGTAAAATTCCACCTGTTCAGGGGAGAGGCCGCGAAGCACTTCGCCGATGCGGGCAAAGGCCTGTTCCCCATTCGACAGGGCGAAATGTGTCGCTTTCTTTGTGATAGGCCAGCGGATGAGTCAGGCGACCATACCCTTCAAGTTCGAAATCTGTTTTCTTCAGCAGCGCGCTGACGGTATTTTTGGCCAGAAACGCCGGTGTGACGCGCTTGCTTGTCGCTTCCCACGTTACGGCCTTCGCACCGTTTTCGCAAAACTGCAACGTTGATTTATGTTCTTTATCCGGCCATGCGCATCCCGGGCAGTCAAAGCCGTCTGGCTGATTTGTGCGCAACAGGGTAACGGGTGCTTCAAGCGCGTCCATTTGTGTACGAACGGCAATGGCCGTTGCTTTTAACGCGCCCCAGCCGCCAGCAGGACCGTCATAGTGTCTGACTCCGGGAACTGAACGTCTTTTCTTATTCATATGAACTCCTGACTATTCTGGTCACATTGGCATCCTGAAATAGCTACATAACAGGTAGGGTTATTTCAGTGTATTTAACAATTACGTTTAGCGGCTGCGCGTTATATAAATAAAAGCCAGCCGGACAAATATCCATTTGAAAAACCATTAACCTTATTTAAAAAATGGGTAATGGTGATGGTTAATAAATACAAACAGTTGTCTCTACCCGGGAGATAACAGCAACATCTTTTATTATTCGTTATATAAAAATTTATATAACAGATGGTGGAACCCAGTTAATTCGCGGGGTTTGCCCGGATTATGCGGCGTCTGTGCTGTCGATTTAAAGAAATTATAACAGGATTTTATCATTATCATAATAAATGTTATCTATCACTTATTAAATTTAACCTATTTGAACTTTTTGAATAATTGTTTGAGACTAATTAAACACGCCGGAAATTATTAGATTCACCTGCTCTGAAATATTCAGAAAATCGCTATTAATCAAAGAAAAAGGCTGGAAATGAAAGCGTTGTACAAAATAAATCAGTCAATGTCGACTCCGTGGGGGGAATTATGTTTGGAATAGATGCTTTTCACCTTGCGAGGATACAATTTGCCTTTACCGTATCTTTTCACATTCTTTTTTCCCGCAATAACAATTGGCCTGGCAAGTTTTCTCGCCGTCCTTGAAGGGCTATGGCTCAAAACCAAAAATGAAACGTATCGCGACCTTTATCACTTTTGGTCAAAGATCTTTGCCGTCAATTTTGGGATGGGGGTGGTCTCAGGCCTGGTCATGGCTTACCAGTTCGGGACTAACTGGAGCGGCTTTTCACAATTTGCCGGAAGTATCACCGGTCCGTTGCTGACGTATGAAGTTCTGACGGCATTCTTCCTTGAGGGCGGGCTTTCTGGGCGTGATGCTGTTCGGCTGGAAGCGCGTCGGGCCGGGGCTGCATTTCTTCGCGACCTGCATGGTTGCGCTGGGAACCTTGTTTTCAACGTTCTGGATCCTCTCTTCCAATAGCTGGATGCAAACGCCGCAGGGTTACGCGATTGAGAACGGCGTTGTCGTGCCGGTGGACTGGATGGCCATCGTCTTTAACCCGTCGTTCCCGTACCGTTTATTGCATATGTCCACGGCGGCGTTTCTGGCGAGCGCGTTCTTCGTCGGCGCCTCGGCAGCCTGGCATTTGCTGAAAGGAAACGACACGCCCGCGATCAGAAAGATGTTTTCGATGGCGTTGTGGATGGCGCTGTTTGTCGCACCGGTTCAGGCCGGTGATTGGCGATGCGCACGGTCTCAATACGCTGGAACATCAGCCGGCGAAAATTGCGGCGATTGAAGGGCACTGGGAAAACCCGCCAGGCGAAGCCACGCCGTTGGTTCTGTTTGGCGTGCCGGATATGGATGCGGAAAAAACGAAGTACAGCCTTGAAATCCCTTTATCTGGGAAGCCTGATTCTGACGCACAGCCTCGACAAACAAGTGCCCGCGCTGAAGTCGTTCCCGAAAGAGGATCGCCCGAACTCAACCATCATTTTCTGGTCGTTCAGGATAATGGCGGGGGCTGGGGATGCTGATGATCCTGACCGGGGTGGCGAGCGCGTGGCTGCGCTGGCGTGGCCGGTTGTATCAGTGTCGTCCTTTCCTGTGGTTCGTATTCTGCATGGGGCCATCAGGATTAATCGCTATTCTGGCAGGCTGGTTTACCACCGAGATTGGCCGCCAGCCGTGGGTGGTCTACGGTTTGCAGCGCACGCGTGATGCTGTTTCCGCACACGGCGACATGCACATGTCCGTCAGCCTGCTGGCGTTCATCCTCGTCTATTCGTCCGTCTTTGGGGGTGGGCTACCTCTACCTGGTGCGGCTGATCAAAAAGGGGCCAGTGCGCGAGCATGCGCATGATATCGCTCAGGGGGGTACGCCAGCGCGTCCGTTATCGGCGGTGAGCGAACCCATGAACACACGCAGGGGAGAATAAAATGGGCATCGACCTGTCAATAATCTGGTTCGTCATCATTGTTTTCGCAACGTTGATGTACATCGTGATGGACGGCTTTGATCTGGGGATCGGCATTCTTTTTCCGTTCAATAAGAACGAGAAAGAGCGCGACATGATGATGAATACCGTGGCTCCCGTCTGGGATGGCAATGAAACCTGGATGGTGCTGGGCGGCGCGGCGTTATATGGCGCGTTTCCGTTAGCTTATGCGGTGATTGTCGATGCGCTCAGCGTGCCGCTAACCGCCATGCTGCTGGGGCTGATTTTCCGGGGCGTGGCGTTTGAATTTCGCTTTAAAGCGACGCCGGAACACCGCCCGCTTTGGGATAAAGCCTTTATCGGCGGTTCTGTGCTGGCAACCTTCAGCCAGGGCGTCGCCGTGGGAACGCTGGTTAACGGCTTGCAGGCAACCGGACGGGCGTTCAGCGGCTCGACGATGGACTGGCTGGCGCCTTTCCCGCTGTTCTGCGGCGTGGGGCTGGTGGTGGCCTATGCGTTACTGGGCTGCACCTGGCTTATCATGAAAACGGAAGGCCCGCTGCACCGAAGCATGTCGGAGAAGGCGATTATCCTGACGCTGCTGCTGCTGGCGATCATCGTCATTATCAGCCTGTGGACGCCGTTGACGCATCCGGCGATTGCTCAACGCTGGTTCAGCCTGCCAGAGATCATCTGGTTTGCGCCTGTCCCGCTGTTAGTGCTGGTTTGCTGCTGGGGAATTGTGCGTTCCGCCTATAACCGCAAAGCGAGCTATGGGCCGTTTATGCTGACCCTTGGACTGATTTTCCTGGGATTCAGCGGGCTGGGCATCAGCATCTGGCCCAATATCATTCCGCCGTCGATCTCTATCTGGCAGGCCGCGTCACCGCCGCAAAGCCAGGGCTTTATGCTGGTGGGCGGGCTACTGATTATCCCGGTGATTCTGATGTACACCTGCTGGAGTTACTACGTCTTTCGCGGAAAAATTAATCCTGATGAGGGGTATCATTAATGGCTTCACTATCAGACACAGAGCACGCTAAACCTGCGGATACCGCCCCACGCGCCTGGTGGAAAAGGGTGGGCTGGATGGTCATCATCTGGGCGGCAAGCGTTATGGCGCTGGCCGTCGTCGCATCCGGGTTTAAGCTGCTGATGCTGGCGGCGGGGATGAAAACCCACTAACAACACGTCTTACTTCCTGTCTCAGGCCACATCAGCGTGATGTGGCCTGCCTGTTCGTTGTCTCCCGAGGTTATCTATGCAACCGCTTATGGACTCATGGCAGCGTAAATTCACCTATTTACGTCTGTCCGTTACCGATGTGTGCAATTTTCGTTGTACCTACTGTCTGCCGGACGGGTACAAACCCGGCGGCGTGAGCAACAAGTCATTCTTGTCGGTGGATGAAGTTCGCCGCGTCATCCGCGCGTTCTCCGCGCTGGGTACGGAAAAAGTCCGTCTTACCGGCGGGGAACCCTCCTTGCGCCGCGACTTTATCGATATTATCGCGGCGGTGCGTGAAAATGCGGCGATTCGCCAGATTGCGATAACGACCAATGGCTATCGCCTGGCGCGTGACGTCGCGCGCTGGCGTGAGGCCGGATTAACCGCCATCAACGTCAGCGTGGACAGTCTGGACGCTCGCCAGTTTTATGCCATCACCGGGCAGGATAAATTTCAGGACGTGATGAACGGTATTGATGCGGCGTTTGCCGCCGGTTTTGAAAAGGTCAAAGTGAATACGGTTCTGATGCGCGATGTGAATCATCATCAACTGGACACGTTTCTGGCCTGGATTAAGCCTCGCCGCATTCAGTTGCGCTTTATCGAACTGATGGAAACGGGTGAGGGCAGCGAGCTGTTTCAACGCCATCATATTTCGGGCGTGGTGCTGCGTGATGAACTGCTGCGACGCGGCTGGGTGCGCCAGATTCGCCAGCGCAGCGATGGCCCGGCACAGGTCTTTTGCCACCCGGACTTTGCAGGCGAAATTGGCCTGATCATGCCCTATGAAAAAACGTTCTGCGCCAGTTGCAACCGGCTGCGCGTCTCTTCCATCGGCAAACTGCATTTATGTCTTTTTGGTGATGGCGGGGTCGATTTACGAGACGTGCTGCAAGACGATACGCAGCAGGATGCCCTTAAGATGCGTATTGCCGATGCGCTGACGCATAAAAAACAGACGCATTTTTTACATCAGGGGAACACCGGCATTACGCAAAACCTGTCGTACATTGGTGGATAGCGGGCAATGGACTCAGGTCAGATTGAAGTAGCGATCGGGCTGATGCGGTTCCGGCAGGGGCTGTTGCCCGGTCATCTCTTTCAGATTGCGTTCAATGGTGTTGCAAATCGCGTTGAGCGGTAAATCGTTAGCCGATGTGCCAAAGGGATCTTCAAGTTCTTCCGCCAGGGAATCCCAGGATAAAAAGGTATAGGAAATAAAAACGGACACGAATGGCGTCATGTAATGCAGGTCGCCAACCAGCGCAAAAGGAAGAAGGGTACAAAAAAGATAAACGGTTCGCTGGAGTATTAATGTATAAGCAAACGGCACCGGGGTATTTGCAATTCGTTCACAGCCGCCAATAACGTGGGCGATTTCATCTATTTTATTATCGATGAGGCCGAATGTAATATCGCTCAGCTTGCCTTGTTCACGCAATGCTGCCATTTCATCGCCGATCAATAATAATATCCGGTTGGTTTTCATCGGGCTGAACATGACCTGGGTAAGAATATGCCGGGGCAGAATTCGGTACATATCATATCCGGCGTCGGTTTTACGTAATTCATGTTTCAGACTCCAGCAAAGGGCAATCAGATAACCTGAAATTCTTTTATGTAGCTCAACGTCATTCGGCAACAAATTTTTTAACTGACGGATGATGGAACGCTCGGCAATCAGTAAGGTTCCCCACAGTCCCCGTGCCTCAACGAAACGGCTGTAGCTGGCGCTGTTGCGAAAGCCAAGAAAGATAGCGATTGCGATCCCCAGCAGGCTAAAAGGGGCAACGGTTAAGTGGATGCCCAGTTGCTCATACCATTGATAAATGATAATTGCGATAGCTGACATGACAAGGTTTAAAAATAACCGAAATGTTATTTTTGACAATACCGAGCCATGCCAATCAAATAATCGAAAAAACCAATGTTGCTCTGGTCTGATAATCATGACTGACGATTTCTCTGAAGATGTAATGAGAAGGATTCAACGAAGGGTGAATGCAATAGAAACTATTTTAATCGTTATCTTGCCGTCTGACAATCAATGACGAATAAAAATAAGGCGGAATAAAAGTAATGGTATTGGTTTTATCATTCGCTGGTGAATTTAATCATTACGTTATGTCTGTTGGCTCAGATTTGAACTGTCACCGTTATGGCGCAACCAATGTACATGCAACGTGAAGTATGACGGGTATATTGACCTTGAAGTTAACTTTAAGGTTATGCTGTGACGTAAGCCTGGCAATTTATTTATTAAAGGGGTCAATGCAATGAATGAGCAACATTCCCATCCAGAATTTCCGCGCTGGATGATCTATGGCGCGAACGGTTATACCGGAGAAATGATTGCCCGTGAGGCCGTACGGCGAGGATTCAGGCCAGTTCTGGCGGGGCGCAGGCAAGAAACGGTAGACTCTCTGGCTCGCAATCTCGGGCTTGAGGCTCACGCCTTCGCCCTTGATAACCCGGCTGAACTGCTCAGACAGCTTGAAGGGTGTGCTCTGGTATTAAATTGTGCGGGGCCGTTCTCCGCTACTGCGGCGCCTTTGATGGAGGCCTGCCTGCAAACCCGAACCCATTATCTTGATATTACAGGGGAGATAGGCGTGTTCGAAGCGGCACAACTGCTGAATACCCGTGCCCGGGATGCCGGTGTTGTATTGTGCCCCGGCGTCGGGTTTGACGTTATTCCTACGGACTGCGTGGCGGCCGCCCTGAAGGAGGCCCTGCCGGATGCGATCCGCCTTAACCTGGGATTCGATTCACGCTCTGTTTTTTCTCCGGTACGGCGAAAACAGCGATCGAGGGGTTGGCGCAGGGCGGAAAAATTCGGCGAGGAGGGAAGATCATTACCGTGCCGCTTGCTTATGAAGTTCGCCGTATTGACTTCGGCGATGGCGAGAAGGACGCGATGACAATCCCCTGGGGGGACGTGTCCACGGCGTATTACACGACAGGTATTCCAGACATTCAGGTCTTTGTGCCGGGGTCGACGCGCATGATTTCCCAGGCCCGGAGAGCAAACTACATCAGGCCATTGCTGCGACTGGCGTGGGTTCAGAAGCTCCTCAAGGCTTATATATCCCGAACGGTGAAAGGCCCCGGAGAAATGAAACGTGAACAGACGCCCTCTTTTGTGTGGGGGAGAGGCCATCAACGCCCGTGGCGACAAAAAAACTGCCCGTATCCGTACACCGAATGGTTATACCCTGACCATTATGGGGGCGTTAGCGGTGGTTGAGCACCTGATGATGAACCGGATTGCAGGAGGGGCCTACACGCCGGCAACGTTAATGGGCGCAAATCTGATAACCCGGTTACCAGGGGCTGGCCCGCTGAGGATTGTATAATTGCTCAGGGCGGGACAGGGGATGCTCCCGCCCTTTGCGCTTATTCAAGGGTAAGGATAACTTTACCGATATGAGTTCCGGCATCCAGTAACGTATGTGCCTGACGGACATCCTCAAATTTAACTATCTGGTGAATGACGGGTTTACACTTTCCGGCTTCGATTAAAGGCCATACTTTTTGTATGAGCTGTTGGGCGATTTCTTCCTTTTCAGCGGCGTCCCGGCTCCTCATCGTTGAACCGGTTACCACCGCTCTTTTAAGGATCAGTTCCTGGATATCGAATTCCTTAACCATCCTGCCCCCCATAAATCCAATCAGTACGAGCCGACCGTCCTTTTAAGAAGGCGAAGGTTCTTGTTAAAATAAGCGGCGCCGACAATATCAAGAATAACATCAACGCCTTTTCCGTCGGTTCTACTGAGGATTTCTTCTTCAAAATCATGGGTTCTGTAGTTAATGATTTCCCCATATTGTTGCAGGAACGGAATTTTATCGTCACTTCCGACGGTGCTGAACGCTTTAATATTCATGGCATTACACAACGCCAGCGCGGTCGTCCCCTATGCCGCTTGCGCCACCGTGGATCAAAACAACATCCTCTTTTTTCACTTTTCCTAACGAAAAAAGATTGGCCCATACCGTAAAGAATGTTTCCGGGAGCGCTGCTGCTTCTGTAAAACTTAAATTTTGTGGGACAGGCAATACCTGACCTGCCGGAACGGCGCAAAATTCTGCATATCCCCCGCCATTGGTGAGCGCACAGACGCGATCGCCAACTGAAAAGTGAGCAACGTTTTTCCCGATTGAGTGTACGATACCCGCGACTTCCAGCCCGGGAACCGGCGTAACACCCTCTGGCATGGGATATTTTCCCTCTCTCTGCATAATATCCGGGCGATTTACGCCGGCCGCTTTAACTGAGATCAGGACATCGTTCTCGCCACATTCCGGCATTTTTCCCTGGCTTACCTTCAGAACTTCAGGGCCGCCAGCTTCTGTTATCTCAATGAGTTTCATCTGATTCTACCTGTTTAATGTCAGGGGTTGATTAGCGATACTACCTGCGTGGTTGTTTATTTGTCTTTCTTTACGGTGAGTGGCGCTTTCCATTCACGGTAAAGGGTTTCCAGTCCCTGACGGTACGTTGTTATCTGAAAGTCCGGGAATCGCCGCTTAAATTTTGATGAATCAAACAGGTTATCATGTTGATAGCGGGGCAGGAGCTCCCGGAATTCCCGTGGGCCTTTGGAAAAGATACCGGCGGCGAACAAGGCGAATTTGCTCAGGACAGACCATGACGTTTCTTTCCCGAACACGTTACAGGCCAGAGAAACGAACTGCGCATAGGTGAGCCGTTCATCGCAACAGGGCAGGTGCCACGTCTGACCGAAGGCATCAGGGGTGTTGCCAAGGCGCGCTAAAGCCCGACTGGCATCGGGAGTCCATATGAGCGTACGTAACGTGTCGTCACGTAATGGCACGCGTGGCTTTTTCCCTGCTTTAAGTCTGTCTAAAATTAAGGCATTGGTAAAACTCTGGGTTTTCCCCGGCCCATAAAACTCGGGCGCGCGCCCGATAAGCACAGGGATGTCGCCCCGGCGCATCTCCTCCAGCACTTTGTTTGCCATCAGGGCCCGAACCCGCCCTTTGCGCCCTGACGGCAGGAACAGCGTTTCCTCGGTCTGCAATCTGCTGTCCTGTGGGTACATATAAGTATTGTCAAAATAAACAAAACTTGCCCCCACTGTCCGACACGCGTTCAGCGCGTTTTGCAGCATTACCGGAAACTGCTGTTCCCAGAGGTCGGCATCCGGCGGCAGACCCGCCGCAAAATAGACAATGCGGCTTCCTTTAACCGCTTCCAGTGTCTGACGGGCATCCAGTAAATCAGCGGGCATAAGGCTATCGCTGTCATTTACCTTCTGTGGATTACGGCTTACAAGCCTCAGTTCAGCACTGTAAGAATGCGTTAACTCGCGAGCAAGTTCCCGGGCAATCTGTCCGCTTGCCCCCAGAATCGTTTGCATCTCACTTCCTCTTCGACAATTTCAGACGGGTGTCCCGGCCCATTGGCCTTTTTCAAAGTATAAGTTTAAAGTTCACTTGAAGGTCAATGGGGTGTTGCGACGTTGTTTAAATGTCGTCTGGTATTGGGATACACCGCCAGCAACGGAATGGCGCCGAAGCCGAACATCAAACGATGAAAAATACGAGATTGCGCGTTGTCGAGGCATGGTAGAGTGGGGGGGCTCAAAGAATGATTCGAGGTTTGCGCTATGCAACAAATTGATTTTTACATGGTTGATGCCTTTAGCACGGCTACTTTTGGCGGCAATGCCGCAGCCGTGTGTCCGCTCACCGAGTGGTTGCCTGATGAGACATTATTGAAAATGTCCAAACAGCATAACCAGTCAGAAACGGCTTTTTTTGTCCCAAATGAAAACGGCTTCGAGTTGCGCTGGTTTACCACTCAAGGGGAAATAAATCTGTGTGGGCATGCCACACTTGCTGCCGCGCACGTCATCTTTGAACATCTTGATTACCCGGGCGCGACTATCCATTTTGATACCCGGTTTGTTGGCCCATTGACAGTAGCACGCAGCGGCGAGTGGTTGACGCTTGATTTTCCAGCCTGGGAAACCGAGCCCGTCGTGCCGCCGTCCTTATTGCTGGAAACGTTGGGCATCACAGAATGCAAAGAAGTGCGCGTGGCGCGTGATTACATGGTCGTGCTGGATAATCAACGGCAGGTAGAAGCGCTACGCCCGAACATTAATGCCATGCTCCCTCTGGGAAAAATGGTTTGCATAACCGCGCCCGGCGAAGAGAAATACGATTTTGTCAGCCGTTTCTTTTGCCCGGGAGAAGCCGTGGCGGAAGACCCCCGTTACAGGTTCAGCACATAGCATGCTAATTCCGTACTGGGCTGAAAAACTGAAAAAAACACAAATGCTGGCGCACCAGGGCGCCGAACGTGGCGGGGATTTACGCTGCCAGCGAGTGGGGGATCGAGTCCACATCGGCGGACAGGCAACAACTTATCTGCTGGGTAAGGTACTGTTGCGCTAGAACGTCCAGAATGCGGTTCGGAATGGGCTTCCGGTAAAAGGTCTGCTGTACGATTATGGCAGACCTGACGGCGCTTTAGACTGACTGCGTTGTGCCAGGAGGGGATATTGCTAACGCAACGGCGTATTAATCAGCGGAGTGCAGGTCAGTGCCATAAGAAATAGATATTAGACAAAGATACTGCCGCTTGTTTGTATGTTACAAACATGTAATCAATTTTTTTGGAAAAGTCTTGTTCACTATCAAAACTGACGATCTCTCCCATCCAGCAGTGCAAGCGTTAGTGGCCTATCATATTTCCGGCATGCTGGAGCAGTCCCCACCAGAAAGTAGCCATGCTTTAGATATTCGAAAACTGCGTGACCCAGCTGTGATATTTTGGTCAGCATGGGAAGGGGTACAACTCGCAGGAATTGGCGCGCTGAAAATACTGGATGATGAACATGGTGAGCTGAAATCAATGCGTACCGCGCCAAATTTTTTGCGTCGTGGCGTAGCGAATCAGCTTTTACAGCATATCTTGCAGGTTGCGCATATCAAAGGCCTACGACGTTTAAGTTTAGAAACCGGGACACAGCCAGGGTTTTCCGCTTGCCATCAACTTTATATTAAGCACGGTTTCGTTAACTGCGAGCCGTTTGCTGATTATCAGTCTGATCCAAATAGCCGTTTTATGACATTAGTTTTATGTGAGAAAGATAAATTGTCATGACTAATGCAGAGAGAATGGTGCCATATTAGTTCAAAAAAATTCTGCTCCTTGCTCACTGTAGACGTGACGACCACTCAGCCCAGCCGCTGCGTGCCAGGAGGGGAAGTTGTATACTTTATACGTGCGCCAGTCAAAGTTGATCATTCAGGTGTGAATGATAAAGTTGTTAACTCCTCTCTCTAAAAAGGTGATTAAATCTAATGCATCATATCTCTTCTGTCAGTCTCAATTATCGCTGTCTCCAGCATACAGACTGGCCATTTTTTTTGGCATTAAATCAGGATCGTCATGTGATGCATTTTATTAGTGATTCACGTACTGATGACGAGATTAGAACCCAGTCTTTTGAAAGCCGTCTACAGCCTTGGCATAAAGGCAGTGAACGCTGGTTATGTATGATAATGAGTCGAAAGGATACAGATATACCAATTGGTGTAACTGGCTTTATTGATCGTGGTGAAGGCATCGCGGAAGTGGGGTTTATCCTGGCATCAGAATTTCACGGCAAAGGTTTTGGTACAGAATCATTAAAAGATATTGCCCGCTTTGCTTTCGATGAGCATGGGTATCGTAAGCTCACTGCTACGGTAACAGCTGGCAACAAAGCATCGCGGAGAATATTGCATAAAGTCGGATTTCAGCAGGAGGGAACTCTAAGAAAAAACTATTTCCTGCATGGTTGCTGGCATGATGATTGGGTATTTGGATTGTTGAGAGAAGAATTTAGTTACTGAAAAATGAAACGGCAAAACATGCCCAATTCTGGAAATGTTGCAGCGAGGTTCTACACATACATTCATTTCAGAATGGCATTTGAGTCAACCGACATATATGTTGTACCAGGGGCATCGTCAATGCCTGCTTCTCGCTCATAGTAGACCTTCGCACTTGTCCGCTGTGTGCCAGAAGCGGACGCTGTTATCTTCGTTGTCCATGTCCGATAACGCAGAATTTTATCCAGTAGATTCACGGTGCGGGTGCTTTCATGGCTGCTTGGGTAGTAAAGGTAATTTAGAGGGCTGATATAAAACCGTCTGGAATGTAGTGGTATCATCCTGCCTATCGAATCAGATCTACTAAGTCAAATAAGGCAATGACTAAACAGATTATGCATCCCGGCCATGTCGCTGAGGTTTGCAGCCAAATCAAAAAATCAAACAACAGAGATTTCATCTCTGATGGATTTCGCCAATTGCTAAGCCAGCTGCCGATGGGGTTTCATGATGTAACCGCCACGACTGTGTGGCGGTCGAGGAAAACCGATGTGGCCCACCCGGAAGGGTTCGATCATGTTACCGATATTATTTATCCACCCGCGCAGTACGCCAGAACCGGAAGGCTAAATACGGAGGGGATGTCTATTTTATACACATCTATCAGCAATCATGGATGCCTGGCAGAAATTGGAGCCCAGCGGGGGGGATAAAGTTCATGTGTCCGCATTCACCCTGAAACCAGAGCAGAGACTGCATTGCGGCTTTTTGGGCGATATTGTTAGGGCACATAAATGGAGTAGCGAAGATTTTCCACAGGTACAAAAGATCCTTGAGCCGTATACGGAAGCGCAAAAAACCAGTATTTTCATGATAGACAGTTTCCTTGCTGAAACACTTGCCGATAGCCGAGCGAAGGAAAACCACTACCTGCATACCACAACACTTGCTGATGTCATCCGCAATGGGAAAAATGCGTTGGATGCTATCGTTTATCCTGGAGTGGAGTCCTCCGGCGCCAAGAACTATGCAATCCACTGCGACGCGATGTTTAAATTCAATATTGCAGATATGTACCTGCTAGAGATTATCCAAAAGTATCCCTACGGGCTGTATGAATGGCGGCTACTTAAGCAATTAGAAAGCTATGATGATGGCCGAATTATCTGGAAAGAGCCATGCTGTACGAATGTCGCATGATGTGTTACTGCGCGAAGAAAGGTATATGATATTTCTTTTGAGTACCGTCAGCAGCACTAAATAGCTGTGCAGAATTATAGATCCCGTAGAGGGAACTCAGCCCGGATTGTTCGATCTGAGCAATCGCTAAACCAATTGGTAAGGCTAACTTCCGCTCCTCGCTCAAAGCGGACCTGACAGACAACTGTACTGTCCGCTGTGTGCCAGGAGCGGAAGTTTAATTGTTCTGACCAGCTCTCAAATCGCGGTCAGATTTTGTCGACCGTTTCAGATGCTTCTCAGCAAACCTTTGTTCAACGACAACAGCGACTTCTTAATTTCGTTATCGCCGATGTGAATGCTAAAATTCCTGAAAGTTTCACTATTGCCAAAGCATCCATTTATGAAGAACGCTGATTTTAAACGCCCGCAACTGACGCTGCCGAACGGCGCAGACAAGCTACTGCTGCACTCGTGCTGTGCGCCCTGTTCGGGGGAAGTCATGGAGGCGATTCAGGCCTCGGGCATTGATTACACAATTTTCTTTTATAACCCTAATATTCATCCGCAAAAGGAGTACCTCATCCGTAAGGAGGAGAATATCCGTTTTGCCGAAAAACACGGCGTGCCTTTTGTTGATGCGGATTACGACACCGACAACTGGTTCGAGCGTGCGAAAGGGATGGAGTGGGAGCCTGAGCGCGGTGTTCGGTGTACCATGTGCTTTGATATGCGCTTTGAACGCACCGCGCTGTATGCCGCGGAACATGGGTTCAGCGTGATCAGCAGCTCACTCGGGATTTCCCGCTGGAAGAATATGCAGCAGATTAACGACTGCGGACAACGCGCTGCTGCCCATTATCCGGGAATGGCATACTGGGATTACAACTGGCGTAAGCAGGGCGGGTCATCGCGCATGATTGAGATCAGCAAACGCGAGCAGTTTTACCAGCAGGAGTATTGTGGCTGCGTCTATTCACTGCGTGATACTAATATGCACCGTAAATCGCAGGGCAGGTCGCTCATCAAACTCGGTAAACTTTACTACGGTAAGGAAGGCGAAGAACAGTAATACCAGAAGCCCACATTCGCATGTGGGCTTCTGTAAGCATTGGCACAACCACGGCGTTTATCCCATATATTGCATTCATTCTTGTAACGTAAGGACACTGACACTAAATAAAAGCCAGCACCATCTTCGAAACCATTGGCTGCTATTCGCTCACAGCGGACTTTTAGCCCAGTTAACGTGTCCGCTGTGTGCCAGGAGCGGACATTAATACCCTTTTTATGTTAGTCACCTGGCCTGAACGCGTATTTAGAAGTGAATACGATTGACGATAGAGGACTGCATCGTCAATCGTATATTCATATTTTCAGCATGATAAGGGTGAGGGGACAGGTGTGATTTCTTTCCGAATGATGACAAAAGATGAGTATCCTGCTTATCTCGAATATTTTTGTTAATGATTATGCATATGAGATCGAATCAAACTACGGGGCATCCCTTCGTGATTCTCTTGCCAGAGCGAAGCAGGAAATTTCGGAAATGCTTCCCGATGGAGTTAATACTCATGGGCAAGTATTAATGTGTATTGTTGCTCAGTCGGACAAGGCTAACAACCATGTAGGTTATCTCTGGTACAAAACCAGACTCGACTAAGCACACTGTTTTTTATCTACGATTTTCATATTTTCAACTCCAGTCAGGGGTTGGGGCTTGGCAAACAATCTCTACGTGCTTTTGAAGAGTATCTGCAAGCGAAGGGCTTTAAAGAGATCAGATTGCGTGTTGCAGGTGATAATGCTCGCGCCCGGCATGTCTATGAAACCAGCGGATTCAGGGTTACGGGTATCAATATGAGCAAACCTATTACGGACTGAGACACTGACACTAAATAAAAGCCAGTAACATCTTCAAAACCATGTCTGCTCCTCACTCACAGCCAACAGCCAGATTTGAAACTGGCAGCTCAAGTCTGAGCTGCCCTGGGCGGGATAAGCGCATCAGGGGATGCCGTGACGGCATCCCTGCTTATTTAAAGGATCAGAAGAAATCAATTCGCGTATTGATACCGACGGTGCGACCCATATTGACCTGCGCGACGGCGCTGCTGCCGTTCATGTAGCCATAGGTACGGTAACGACGGTCGAACAGGTTATCGACATAGACGGAAATGTTCATCCGTTCAGTCGCCTGCCAGCCCAGGCTGCTGTCCAGGGTGGCATAGGTGCCTTGCCGCAACTGGTTGTCGCCATCGAAATAATGCGGCCCGACCAGATTAACCGCCAGTCGGGGCATCAGTGCGCCATAGCGCGTATCAATCACGCCGTTCACGCTGCTTCCCGCGCCATAACGTGGTACGAACGGCACCCTGTTGCCGTGATACAACTCACTGTCATTGGTGAATTCGGAACGGATCACGTTGCCATTGATATCCCATGACCAGCCAGGCGCAAACCGCCATTTCGCTTCAAGCTCAACGCCGGTGGCGTCGGCTTTACCCGCATTGCTTAATGTCTGCATCCCGACCGGGCCCAGAGTAGAGCTGCATGTCTTTGGTATGGGTATAAAACGTCGCGGCTTGCAGCGTGACGTCAGCGGTTTCGTAGCGAGTGCCAAGTTCATAGTTGATGGATTTCTCGGCGACGAACGGTTTGGCATCAAGACCCGCAGTGGGCACGATGTTGTACCCGGAAGGTTTATATCCCTGGGCTACACGGGTATACACTCTCCAGTCGTCGGTCAGCATATAGCCTGCCGATAGCTGCCCGAGCACCTGATCGTCATTGCTCTTACCCTGGTCGCCAAACGGGTTGCCGAGCATGCTGCCGTGATATTGTGTACTGGATTTATCATGCGAGAAGCGCACGCCGCCGCCGATATCAAAACGATCGGTTAAATGCCAGGTCAGGTCACTGTATGCGGCCAGCGTTTCAGCGGTGGTATAGCCGGTACTGCTTAAATAAGGCATTGTCGGCATGTCGTAGGCTGAATTTAACTTCTCGCGGGTGTTCTGCCGGTACAGCCCAAACACCATATCAACGGTACGCGCATCGCCCAGGGTTGCGGCGCGCAGCTCCTGCACATCCTGATTCCAGCGCTGAGGCATATTGACGATTAACGAACCGGAAGGGAAGGTGCGCGAATAATGCTGCTGCTGCCAGGCGCTGATCAGGTTGAAAAACCCAGTCATCGGTGGTGTATTTCCCACTCAGGGTCTGGCTGTCAGTGCAGCGCCGCATGTACGGGTCTGGTGAACCATCGCTGATCGACAGCTTACGGCCCTTAATATCATTCCATCCCACATAGGCGTCCTGGGTGGCGCGGGTACATTCGCGTGAGGCGGCAAAGCCCATTTCCCAGGGCTGATCGTCCGGCGCCAGACGCAGTTTCACATTCCCTATGCTGGCGCGGTGCCGCCTAAGTCATCGCTTCCCGTCGCGGGGTTAATCATGTCGCCGTCATCAACCTGGCGTAACAGGGTGACGCTGCCGTACAGCAGGCCATCCTGAATGGGGCCGCTCAGGTTGAACTTACTTCGATAACTGTCGCGGCTGCTGACGCCGCCTTCAATATAGCCGCGCGGCGTGCTGTCCGGCTGCTGGGTGACGATGTTGATGATCCCGCCCTGAGCGCTTTTGCCATATAACGTTCCCTGTGGGCCTCGCAGCAACTCCACGCTTTGCACATCGGTAAGCGCCTGGATGGTGTTGGTGGAAAGCTGAGGGACGCCATCAACATACAGGGTGACGGCGGGGTTATAGAAGTCCTGCGCCGAAGAGACGCCGCGTAGCGAGATCGTCGAAAAAAGCATGTTGCCGCTATTTTCAATATTAAGCCCGGGCAACACTCTGGGGAGTTTGTCGCTGGCGGTGACGCCGGCGTCGCTTAACTCCGGCGCGCTGACAACGGTAGACGAGACATTGTTGGCTGATGCCGAGCGGGAAGATTGTTTACTGGCGGTAACCACCAGCGTGCTTTCGTCTTGCTGTGAAGTCTGGGCATTAGCAATGGCGGGGAGCAATAATCCCCCCCAAGGCCAGAGGATAAAGCCGTGTCATTTTCATTGTTGTGAGTCCCTGTAAGACGGCGAAACGCCAAAAATACCGACAATGGTGAATTGAAAATGATAACTATTTCTAATAGTGGTGCTACCCGAAACGGGTTTATTTCAACCTGTTTCGGGTCGGTTTGCGCTTATTGGGCAGAATGGCGATAACGGTCGACGGCGAGAGCCGTCAGGCGTTTTTTGTCTATCTTGCCGACGGCGGTGAGTGGCCAGTGGTCCAGAAACTCGATTTGGTCAGGAATTTTCCACGTGCTGAGCCCCATACGGGTCAGTTGTTGACGCAACTGCTGATAGTCAGTTGGCACCTGCTGCGCGATGATAAACGCGCAGATCCGCTCGCCAAGCAGCGTGTCCGGCGCGGCGACCACCGCGCAATCTTGCACTTCCGCTAAACGCAGCAGTGCCGATTCCACTTCAGCAGCGGCTATTTTTTCTCCGGCGCGGTTGATCTGCTCTTTTATGCGCCCCTCAACGTGCAGGTTCCCCGCCTCATCCAGCCTGACATTGTCGCCTGTGCGGTAAAACCCTTGCGCGGTAAAGGCCTGCGCGTTGTGAGCAGGGGCGCGGTAATAGCCCGAAATGGTATAAGGGCCGCGCGTTAATAATTGCCCGGTTTCGCCCGGCGCGACGTCGTTCTCGTCTTGATCAACGATGCGGATTTCATCCAGAGGGGACAACGGGCGCCCCTGGCTGTGGAGAATGGTGGTATGCGGATCGTCCAGCCGGGGTAAAACAGAGCAGGCCTTCCGCCATACCGAAGACCTGTTGCAGGGTACAGTCAAAGGTGGCGATAACCTGCTCAGCAAGCGTCGGGTCGAGCCGGGCGCCGCCTGCCTGAATGACGCGCAGCGACGAAAGGTCGCTGTCTTCCCACTCCCTGGCCTGCACCCATAATTGCGCCAGCGCCGGAACCAGGGCGACGTGAGTCACGCCTTCCTGCGCGATTAAAGGCATCACCTCATCACAGCTGGCGCTGTCGGTCAGCACCACTTTTCCGCCGCAGGCAAGCGTTCCCAGAATGCCGGGGCAGGCCAGCGGAAAGTTATGCGCCACCGGGAGGACGGCGAGATATACGCTCTGTTGGCTGATGCCGCACAGTTCAGCAGAAGCGCTGAAGTTATAGCTATAGTCGGCATGTCGGCGCGGGATGAGTTTGGGCGTGCCGGTTGTGCCGCCTGAGAGCAACAACAACGCGGTGGCGGAAACATCAGGCTGCGGCCACGCCTGTCGCTCACCGTGAAGGGAGAAGAGCGGCGTAAAATCGTCGCTCACGGTCTCTCCAGCGACCAGAACATGACGCAGGCAGGCGTGTTTGTGCGCCATCTGTCGGGCCAGCTCTGCGTGGTTTTCCCCGTGAATAACGTAAGCGACGGGTTGCGCCAGCTCAATCAGCGCGTCGATATCCAGCGCCCGTTGGGAGGGCATCGCCAGCACGGGGATAACGCCCAGTCTTAACAAGGCGAACAGCAGGGTAACAAACGCGTTGTCGTTGGGAAGCTGCACAATCACATGTTCCCCCGAACGCAAACCCAGTGATGACAGACCTGCGGCAAGTTCGTCGACCCGTGCATCAAGCGCGCTGTAGGTTAACGATCCCTTTGCATCAACGACGGCAATTCGCGAGGCATAACGGGCCGCCCAGTGGCGCAACTGTTCGGCAATGGGTAAGGGATACTGTTCAATCAGAGATTCAAAGGAAGAGTTCATGCGTCACCTTTCTGAAGTGCTGGACTGTTTTTGCAATGCGGTCATTGCAGAAAATGCGTGGGGAAAATGGCGGACAATCTGCGTAAAAAAGGACCGGGCTTGTTGAATGGGATAGAAATGATCGCCGTCAATCACCACCGGGCCTGTAACGTGGCTCAGCCACTGACGCCAGGCATCGACCTGCTGCCAGGAGGCTTCGCGATCGTGGCTGCCGCACAATAACAGCGCAGGCGTGCGCAGCGGCGGACAGACGTCGGGCGAGTCGTAGTGATAGCTCTCGGTGGCGTAAAAATCAGCGCGCAGAAGAGGAAGAAACAGCGACATTAATTCCTGGTTTTCCCGCAGTTCAGGAGAACATCCGCCAATGTCTATCAGTTCAGCGATAAAGTCGGCATCATCGCGATGGCTGAGCTGGCGTTCAGAATGCAGATGCGGGCATGGCACCCGGAAATAATCAGTCCTTGCGGCGCATGCCCCCGTTGCTCCAGAAGTCGGCAGGTTTCAAACGCCACCTGCGCCCCCATGCTGTGCCCGGCGAGTAAAAGCGGCGTGTCAGGCGATACGGATGCTTCCAGCTCGTTCGCCAGCAGTGCCGCCAGTTGTGTAATGCTTCTGAGCGGTTCCAGATGGCGAAGGCGATCGCGCCCCGGCCAGGTCACCAGAGAAAGCGCGCTGTTCGCCATTTGATTGTCTCGCCCAGTGCGAAACGCGCTACTGCTGCCGCCAGCGAAAGGGCACATGACCAGATGCGCAGTATTGCCGCTCCGGGCGGGCCACAGCGGGATGCACATTACAGATTGCGTCACAGCGCCTCCCTTATCATCATCGTTGTAGAAACCGGCTAACCGGTCGTGGTGCGGCGGCGTCAGGCGTCTGATCTCCGCATTGCCGGTCCTTACGTAAAATCTGCTGCCATAAACGTGATAGCGCGATCTGATGTACGTTTTGGCAGGCCGCTGGTGGATGTTCGCCCGCCAGATGGCTGCGCAACTGGTGTAGCAACCAGCGGACGCCCTCCGGCCCGACGGTTTCGCAGCAGTCGCGCCAGCTCAGGGGCGCCGCGCTGCGCGTCAGACCCGGCGGATCGCGCAGGATCTCCGGTCTGCGGTAGAGACTGTGGGCGTTCTCCTGATGGTCCGCGACAAACAGGCTGGATGACCAGATGACGGGGCCGTAGCTCGCCTCCAGCGAAAGATGACCTTCCGGCCAGCCCAGCAGCAGGCGGTGCATGATAAGGCTATGCATATCTGGATCGTCAGGATCGAGATAGCGCTGAAGCAGCAGACAGGCTTCTCCCTCCGGCCAGAAGAGTCTCAGACAGTGAAAATCGCTAAAGCTGCCAACCACGTCGCACTCCACGGCGGCGGCATCAACGCCCAGAGCCAGCAACAACAAATCCAGCGTGGAGTAGAGCAACTGTCGGCTGGTGGTGGCGTGAACCACCGGCGGCGTTTTAGCCAGGCAGCGACGCAGTTGCTGCGCATCGCGAAGCCATGTGCGTCCCGCGCGCGTATGCGGATAAAACGTGTTTACCCAATAGCAGCAGCCCTGTTCCTGCGCCAGCGTTTGTAAGGAACTGATGTCATCCGGGTGGAGGGGATGCTCCTGAATGACGTGTACGCCGCGCGCCAGAAAGTGTCTGGCAAGCTGCGTACCGGTTCCTCCGGCGACGGTCGAACGCACGACAATACAGGCGATATCCGGCATCCCGGTTATCTGTTCCGGCGAGGTATACAGCGGAATGCCAAACGCATGGGCCAGCTCTCTTGAGCGGGCGCTTCCCTGCGCCAGCAGGCCAACCAGTTCCAGCCCCTCCGGGGGCTGCATAAAGGCATTCAGGTACATTTCGCCAAATTTGGCGCCCACAATCAGTACGCGTTGTTTTGGGGAGGCGGACGGCATCATAACGTGTTCTCCGGTTGCGTTGAGGTTGCGCAAAGCCAGCGCGTAATGTGTTGCGCACAAGCCTGAACGTGGGGGCTTCCATCATGATTTGCCAGTGGCTGGCTTCAATCACAGTGTCGTCGGCGTTGTTTATCCAGCCCTGCCACTCGGTTTCTGCTGGCGTCCAGCGCGCGGGTCTCCCGGCGGCATACACCATGAGACAGGGGACCGGAACGCTTTCGCCCGGCGTATGCTCAGTCAGTAAACGCAGCAGATGCGCGATGTTGTCGAGCCACGTTTCTGCCGCTTGCAGCGTCAGGTTTTGCGACACCATACCGGCCGTTTTAGCGAGGCCGATAAAGTCGGCAAGCTGGCTGTCGGGCGTCTGCTGGTCGAAATGTTCGGGCAGCGCCAGAGGCGTTTGTCCTTCGGCTAACAGGCGCAGCAGGGCCGCCCGGTTTTCGCAACAGAAATCCTGTCGGCACACGGGATCGATTAACACCATCCGAACCTGCTCGCCTTTGGCGTACAGGCGCTGTGCGGCGCCCGCCGCGAGAAACGCGCCATACGACCAACCCGCCAGTACATAAGGGCCGTGAGGCTGCTGGCGACGGATGCACCCGACATACTCATCGATCATCTGGTCGAGCGTGGCAAAGCGCAGCGGCGATTTTGCTTGCAGGCCGAAAACGCGCCTGTTCAGCGCGCTGGCGAGCGGCAGCCAGGCGCTGATATCGCCGTCCGAAGCGTGGAAGACAAACAGGGTTTCCTCGCCGTCGCCCTGGCAAAGGGGAACCGGGTTGTCCTCTCCTGACGTCGCCGCCTGTAGATGGGCGCAGAAGTCGCTCAGCGTCGAATGGCTGAACAGATCCTGAAGGTTAGCCCTGGCAATCCCTCTCCGGTTTAGCTGCGCGACCATCCTTGTCGCCATCAGGCTGTCGCCGCCCAGTTCGAAAAAGTCGTGATGCCTTGCCACGGGCGAGACAGCAGCGATTGCCAGAGTTCAGCCACCTGTTTTTCCAGCGCCGGATTCCCCCCGGCAACTGGCGTGGGTTTGGCTGGCTCAGTCGGCGCATCAGACGGGGCATGCAGCGGCGTAAATAACGCTTCTCTTTGCCGGAGCTGTAAAACGGGCAGACCGGTGCCAAAGCGCTGCTGTAAATAGCGGCTCATGGCTTCTTTATCCGGGCGATTTACGCCAGACGAACGCGCCACCAGCAGATGCTGGCGCAGCGGCGACGATTCCTGCGCGGGCCACGCCAGCTCGTTTGCAAACCCGGCCTGAACGAGAACCTCCTGCCATGCGGAGCGGGTGAGCATCGGTTTCTCATCCCGGCGGCGGAAATCGCGGTATCCGCTTAATCCCTCAATAAAGCCCACGCTTGCCAGCTGGAATACGCTGTTTCGCTCCGTCGCTTCAACGATCAGCAAACGTCCGCCGGCTTTCAGCAACAGTTTTAATCTGCGCAACGTCTGGACGACATGGCTGGCGTCGTGGAGCACATTGACGGCAACGATCAGGTCGTAACCCGCCTCCGGGTGGGCGGTGAAATCCAGCGGCTGGTTGATGTCGAACAAGGCATAAGACACCCGCGATTCATCATGGAAACGGGCTTTGGCGTCATTGAGGAACTGCGCGGAGACGTCCGTGAAGTGGTACGACTGCCGCGTGTTCCGCGTGGCCTTCAGCACCGGCGCGGTAGTGGCTGCGGTTCCGGCGCCAACCTCCAGAATCCGTTCTGCGCCGCACAAGGCGGCAATCTGCGCGGTATAGCGATTCAGACAGGCGCTGGCGGGGGTTGTCGCGATACAGCGCGTCGGTAACGCGATGCTGGCTCGTTGAACAGCAATTCCAGCGGAGAACACTGCCCGGAGAAGAGGGCGTCGTGCCGGGCGATGCAGGTTTCCAGATACTGCGCCAGCGCCTGGCTCCATTGGCTTGGCGGGCACGCTTCCTGAGGCTCAGGAATCTCGCTGAGCGGAACGCGGCAGCGCCAGCTTTCACCCTCGCGGATTAACCACGCTCTTTCCGTCAGACACTGTAGCCACTGGCGCAGCAGGACGCTTGGTGAGACGCTTGCGCGGACAGCGCCTGTACTATTGCGCTAAAGCGATGGGCGATCTCCGGCGTGGTAAACAGGCCGTGACGATTTAGCGTAGCCGCGATCCCCCTGTAGCGCGCGCGCCTCCAGCCAGCGCCAGGTCGCCTCCAGCTCATCAAGCTGCGCCTGCTCAGGCAACGGCAGCCGCCAGTTGGGTGAGTTCGTGCTCATCAGGCGTCGCCGCTGATGGCGACGGATCGTCGGCCATTACGATATCCAGCGTCAACGCGCCCTGTTCGGTTATTTCCGCTCTGGCCTGTCGGATGCCGGGTATTCGAGCGTCGCCTGCTCAATATCCCGCAGGTCGTAGTCCGCCTGCGCGTTCAGCGGCCAGCGTCGGCGGGGAATGTGCCCGGCGATGCCGCTGGCGAGAGTCTTCAGGCTTTCAGGGTTGGCGATGACGGCTTGCAGGATGGCGCAGTAGTCATTAAACATCGCCTCGGCAGCGCCGGGTTCCAGCACGTTGTCCATGCAGTACCAGCTAAACATCAACTCGCCGTCGCTCTCCATGACCTGATGATCCAGCCAGACCTGCGGCGTTTGCGTGAACACATAGCAGGGTTCGCCGAACAGATGGCTCATCGCCTGATCGATAGTCATGCCTTCCAGCGTCATCCCCAGCATACTGGTAAACACTACCGGCATCAGCGGTTGACGTTGTGATCCGCGCAGGCGGCCCAGCTCACGGATCACCTCAACACCGTTCATTTCACTGTGCGCCATGTTTTTGCCAGAGGCGCTGTTGGGTCTGTTGCATCTGCTCTTGCAACGTCACCGGCGTTGAGAAGTTAAAATCAACCAGCGTGACGGAGGTAAAATCACCAATCAACTGGTTGATTTGCGGATGGGATCGGCTGGCGATTGAAGAAAGTCAGGTTCAGCGTAAATGCCGTGGTGCGGCTCCAGCGCTCAAGGGTGGCGGCAAACAGCGTGAGCAGCGCGGCAGACGGTGTGGCGCCTTGCTGCTGCCAGCGCTGTTTCACGGTCTGCCATTCTTTCTTGCCGATCGTCGATTTGAAGGTGGTGAAGTGTGGCGTTTCCGGGGGCGTCTCAACCACCGGCAGCTCTGGCGCTAAAGGCAGTTGCGGCAGTTTTTCCTGCCAGTAATCCCAGGCATCGTGCCATGCCGATGTCTGTCGGCGCGCCTGTTCAGCCATCACATAAATCACGGAAGGTAATAGCAAGCGGCGCCAGCGTTTCGCCGCGCCAGACCTGCGCCAGATCGTCCATCATGACTTTAAAACTCTGCACATCGAACTGCAAAAGGTCGAGGTTCATGTGCAGACGGTAATGGCAATCGTCGATTTCGCTGACCACCAGCTCAAAAAGGAGGCCACTGGTCGGCAGGCAAAACGCGATAGCTCAGTTCATGCCGCCGTTTTTCCAGCGCGATGTGCTGTTCTTCCGGGGGAAAGCGCGCGCAGATCGTCACGCTGGATGTGATACTCCGGCGTTGTCGCCAGGACTCGCTGCTGCCCGTCGGCATCAACCACCATGCGCAACATATCGTGGCGTGCGATAAGCTGGTTCCATGCTTTCTCCAGTATGGCGAGATCGAACTCATCGTGGCGTTTATCCCACTCAAACAGGACGTGACAGGCGACGCCGCCATAGCCAATGAGGTGGGTTCGCCCCAGCCAGTAGGCGTGCTGAATGGGCGTCAAAGGGAAGGGGCGCATAACGCTTGTCGGCGTCGTGCTGCAACACTTCCGGCTGCGAAGCGGCAGGCGTCGTCTCTGGCTTAGAACAGATAAGCTGCGTGAGTCCATGAGGAGACAGATCCTGCCACGCCCGTTCCGCATTGATGCGTACACCCAGGTAGTGCTGAATATCGCTACTGAGTTCAAGGAAGAGCAGCGGAGTCCATGCCGAGTTGCAACAGATCCTGGTTTGGGCGCAGTGACGACGGATCGCTCAGCCTTAGCTGAACCGCAATCCGCTTTTTCAGCCATGCCATCACCGCCGTTTCATCGCTCAGGCTGCCGTTAAAGGCATTGTCATCAGCAGGAGGAATGACAGGCGTTGCGGCTTTTTCTGTGGCGCTGATGTTAAACAGAACCTGTTGTAACGGGGGCATTTTGTCGGTAAAAACGCGCATCGCCAGTCGCCACGGGGGCGCCGCGCATCACCGCCTGTTCCAGGTGCCAGCAGCCTTCGGCATCGCTTAACGCGCCCATACCACGGCTGGCGAGCGTCGCCAGCATTTCCGGCGTGGCCGCCCGACCGCTTTTCTCCCCATGCGCCCCAGGCGACAGAGAGCGTTTTCGGCGCATCAAGGGGTGGAAAAACTGCTGGGCCAGCCCGTCCAGGTAGCCGCAGGCCAGCGCATGGGCGCTCTGACCCGGCGCGCGAGGGTGGCGGCAGCGGAAGAGTAGAGAATAAGATAGCGTCCGTCGTGGTTTGCGCAGGGTTTGCAACAGCTGGCTTGCCGCCTGCGCTTTTACCGCGAAAACGGCGCCAGCTGGTGGTCGTCAAGCTCCTGCAACGGGGCGCGTCAGCCAATACGCCAGCGGCATGAATCGCTCCGGCAATGCCGCCGTTGGCCGCCAGATCGTCAAGAACCGTGGCCAGTTGCCCCGGCATCGCCCACATCACAACGGCAGACGCGCGTCTGCCCGCCCTCCACATCGCGTAGCCATGACTCATCCACGCGCGGCGCCAGCAGGGCGATGCGTCGCGCCCCTTTTTCTCTGAGCCAGTTCACGGCAAGGCGGCCTAATCCGCCAAACGCTCCGGTCACCAGATGCCAGCGGTTATCGCCGGTAAACACGTTTGCCGGTAATTCGGCGGCGCATCCCGTATTGGGCGCCAGTGAAGGGAGCCAGGAGGGTGTCACCCCGCGCGGCAAGCCAGCGCTGTGATAGTGAGACTGCGCTCAACCCTTGATGCAGCGTTTCCCACGGGGTGTTTCCGGCGAGATCGATGGCGGCAATCAACCGTTCCGGCTGTTCGTTGGCCGCGACGCGAAGCAAGGCCCATAGCGCGTGATGGGACGCAGAGAGTGCCTCATTTTCCTCGACTCGCCACGCGCGGCGGGGTGACCACAATCAATCCGGCTGCGCTGGCGGTGAGCGCCGCTATCACTTTCTCCGCTAAGGCCAGCGTATCCTCGCTCTCCTCAACAATCATCAGTCGCGAAGAGGCGTGCGGATCGTGAATGATGCCGTATTGCGCCAGCTCGTCACTGCGCGCAAGCGTACCGGTGCTAAAGCTGAAGGTAAGCGGATGGTCAACGCTGGCGACGTTGAAGGGCGCCCAGCGCCATTGATAATGCGTCTGCGGCGCAGGAAGAGGCGCGGCGGGCGATAGCGGCAGCCACTCGCCATCAGGATGACGGGCTTCAACGCGCATCTGACCGCGGGGAAAAGGCTTCGTTTTGCCAGCTTAAGCGGACCTCCCCTAACCACTCCGGGGCGATGACGAGGGGCGGTTCCACAGGGGAGAGCGTCGCCATGACGCTGTGAGAGCAGACGCCAGGCCTCCTGCCAGCGGGCGTTAAACCGTTCAGGTTGACCTGCGCAATCGGACCAGTCGGCGAGATAATCACCGTTATCCGTCAGCGCCTGCCCCAACACGGGTTCTGATGGCGCGGTAAATGTTACGGCACTAAACCGCCTGACCGGGCAGCGTGGCGAGAATGATATGTTCGCTCATCCCCGCGGTCGGGCTGCCATCCTGCGGTAGCCATGCCACTTTGCTGAATCCGGCGTGGCGGCACTGTTGCTGCCACTGAGCGGTGGTGAGGAATAACTCGCCTTCGCGGGCGTCGAGATCCTGTAGTGGAAGAACCAGCGGGCCGAAAACGAAGTCAAACAGACGCATTGGCTGGGTGATTTCGCGCATCAGCAGGCGCCCGCCCGGCTTGAGCAGGGGGCGCAGATTATCGAGCGTGCGACCAATATGGCGGGTGGCGTGAATCACGTTCGCCGCCACGATAAGATCGTAAGACTGTGGCTGGAAGCCCTGAGACTGCGCCTCTTTTTCGAGATCCAGCTCGCTATACTTCACAAAATCATAGTCGGCGAATTTCTGCTGGGCGCGACGG
>UAVY01000010.1 GCA_900446925.1 Citrobacter koseri
GGCGGAGGAGTACACCGAAATCGTGAAGGCAAAGACAATCAGCGTCAGCATTGCCTTATCCCCCAGCAGGCTGCGTAACTCTTTGATGCCGAGGTTATAAATATTGCGTAATCGGCGCATCACCCCTCCTGTTTTTTCAGCAGCAATACGCTCAGGCCAATCACCAGCGGAATGGCGATCGCCAACGGCACGAACAGCGGCCAGAGATCCATCAGATCCAGCGCTTTCGAGAACGTACCGCGCGCGATCGTCAGAAAATGGCTGGTCGGGTAGATCTCGCCGATCCATCTCCCCGGCCCTTCCAGCGACGCCACCGGGTCGATCATCCCGGAGAACTGGGTCGCCGGATCAGCGTAATGAATCGAGGTGCCGAAAATCGCGGCGATCTGGCTTTTCATAAACGTCGAAATCAGCAGCCCCATCCCGGTGGCGATGGTGACGTAAAGCAGCGCCGCCAGGGTGAGCGTCAGGAAGCTGCCCTTATGCGGCACGCCAAAAACAAACACCGACAGCGCACAGAGCAACAGGAAGTTCAGCATCCCCAGCGCGATGTACGGCAACTGTTTACCGAGTAAAAATTCGCTGCGGGTGGTCGGCGTCACATACAAGTTGATAATCGATCCCAGCTCTTTTTCACGCACCACGCTCAGGGCGCTGAGCATCGACGGATCATCATCAACAGCAGCGGAATCACCGCCGGCACAATCGCTGGCAGGCTTTTCACATCCGGGTTGTAGCGATAGCGCGTTTCAATGGTCATCAGCCCGCCCTGGCTGCTGGCATTCGCTGACGGCTCGCTACATCCTGTAGCCAGCTCTGGTGCATCGCCTGTACGTATCCCCTTACCGTTTCCGCGCGACTGGGCATTGCGCCATCCACCCACACGCCAATCTGCACCGGCGTGCCGCGGGCGATATCCCGTCCAAAATTGGGCGGAAGTTCTATCGCGACCGCCACCTCGCCAGAGCGCATACGCCGGTCAAGATCGTCATAGCTGGTGAGCGGCGGCTGCTCGATAAAATAGCGAGACCCCGCCAGGTTCAACGACCAGGCCTGGCTGCTGACGGTCCGATCGCGATCGAGCACGGCAAAGCGCAGGTTTTCCACATCCATGCTGATACCGTAGCCCATGATCAGCATCAAAATGACCGTCCCCAGCAAGGGCCAGCGTTGATCGTACCGGATCGCGGCGCAGCTCCAGCGCTTCACGGCGGCTGTAGCTAAACAGGCGTCGCAGACTAAAGCCCTGGCGCGGCGGTTTACTCGTTTTATGCGCGTCTGGCGCGTCCGCTGGCGGCAGCGGTGATACTGGCGCAGGCCCTGCGGCTTCCTGTAACCAGGAGATAAACGCCTCTTCAAGACTGGCAGCGCCCCGCCGCTCTACCAGCTCCTGCGGCGTGCCGCTGGCAAGCACCTTTCCGGCGTGCATCAGCGACATACGGTCACAGCGTTCCGCTTCGTTCATAAAGTGGGTGGAGATAAAAATGGTCACCTTATCCCGGCGCGACAGATCCACCATCAACTGCCAGAACATATCCCTGGCGACCGGGTCCACGCCGGAGGTCGGCTCATCCAGAATCAGCATTTCCGGGCGATGGATCACCGCCACCGCCAGCGACAAGCGCTGGCGAATACCGAGCGGCAGCGCTTCCGGCAGCATATCTTCGACGTCAGAGAGCATAAAACGCTCGCTCATCTGCGCTACGCGCTGCGGAATCTCTGCGTCCGGGATGTGGAACAGGCGGGCATGTAGCTCCAGGTTTTGCCGCACGGTCAGCTCGCTGTAGAGTGAAAACGCCTGCGACATGTAACCCACCCGGCGGCGGGTTTCGATATCCTTCGGGTCAACCGACTGTCCGAACAGCCAGGCTTCCCCTTCACTGGCAGGCAGCAGCCCGGTGAGCATTTTCATGGTGGTGGACTTGCCGCAGCCGTTCGAGCCCAGAAAACCAAAAATCTCTCCGCGCGGGATGCGGAAATTGACGTGATCGACGGCGACGAAATTGCCAAACCGCATGGTCAGATCTTTCGCCTCAATGGCGATCTCTTCCTGCGTCGCATCATAAGGCGGGATAACAACGGGTTTGTGCGCCTGGCGCTGCGCCTCTGGCAACAGGGCGATAAACGCCTGCTCCAGCGTGGCGCTGCCGGTTTTGTCCCGCAGTTCTTGCGCACTGCCCGTCGCCATCACTTCACCTGCGTTCATCGCCACCAGCCAGTCGAAACGCTCGGCTTCTTCCATATAGGCCGTGGCGACCAGCACGCTCATGTTAGTCTGCCGCTGACGAATGCTGTCGATCAACGCCCAGAACTGGGCGCGGGAAAGCGGGTCAACCCCGGTGGTAGGCTCGTCAAGAATCAGCAGTTCCGGGTCATGGATCAGCGCGCAGCACAGCCCCAGTTTTTGTTTCATGCCGCCCGAGAGCTTCCCCGCCGGGCGATCGCGAAACGGCGCCAGCCCGGTGCTGTTCAGCAGATCGGTAATTCGCGCTTCACGCTCCGCTTTATCATGCCCGAAGAGACGCGCGAAGAAATCGACGTTCTCATACACCGACAGCGTATGGTAGAGGTTCTTTCCCAGCCCCTGCGGCATCCAGGCTATCCGTGGGCAGACATTGCGGCGGTGCGTCGCGTCGCGCATGTCGCCGCCCAGCACCCGCACATTGCCCTGCTCGATAACGCGCGCGCCGGAGATAAGCGACAGCAGGCTCGACTTACCGACGCCATCCGGGCCAATCAGCCCCACCATACAGCGAGCAGGGATATCCAGCGTGATGTTGTTCAGCGCCACCGTTGCCCCCGTAATGCTGACTCACGCCGTCAAGGTGCGCCACGGGAGGAATGGGAAGACGCGCCAGGTTCGTCATTGCGGTAGCCTCACCGCCAGATCGTCAGGCCAGGGACGCTGTTCATCCAGCCGCACCCATGCCATACCCGGCAAACCGGTTTTAACGTATTCCAGATGCTGCTGTAACAGCGCTGGCGGGATACGCGCCTTCACGCGGAACATCAGCTTCAGCCGTTCATCGCTGGTTTCGACGGTTTTCGGCGTGAACTGCGCGACGCTGGCGACAAAACTGATGGTAGCCGGAATGCGCAGGCTGGGCGCGGCATCCAGCACCAGGCGCGCTTCCCCGCCAATTTTCAGCAGGCCGGCCTGCTCGGTCGGCAGGAAGAAGGTCATGTAGACATCGCTGAGATCGACCATATTCAGCACCCGGCCGCCCGCAGACAGCACCTCTCCCGGTTCGGCAACGCGGTACTGGACGCGGCCATCTCGCGGCGCTTTTAATTCACTGTCATCGATGTCCGCCACAATGCGTCGTTCGGTAGCCTGCGCCGCGTCTACGCGGGTCTGCGCCTGAATAATGCTGGTGCGGGCCGCTTCAATCGCCGCTTTCGTCGCAGAGACCTGGGCTTTGGCGGATTCCAGCGCGGCGCGAGCGCTTTCGGCAGCGGCGCGATCGTCATCCAGCTGTTGAGCGGAAACCGCACCGCGCTGCGACAGCGAGCGGGAACGCACATGACGTTTGGAGACCGAATCCAGCTCGGCTTCACGCTGCTTCACCACCGACTGGGCGGCGCGCGTTTCGCTCTGGCGTTGCTCCAGCAGGGCGCGCGCGGCGGCAAACCGCGCTTTCAGCCTCTTTGATTTGCGCGATGGCTTCCAGCCGCTGTTCCTGCAACACGCGGGTGTCCATCTTCGCCAGCACCTCGCCCTGGCGCACAAACTGCCCTTCCGACACCAGAATGGTGTCAATTCGACCGGCGATTTTGGTGGCAATATCGACTTCTGTTGCCTCAATTCTGCCGTTGCTGGCGGGCAAAGCCATCCGGTACGCCAGCAGGACGTAGCATCCACCACGCTACGGCTGCTATTGCCACCAGGATGCCAACACTCCACCACACCAGATGACGCTTTATTTTGTCCATATCCGACCCGCCGTGATCCCTGTTAGCCAACAATGCGTGTCACAACACCCCCCGAACACATGTTCAGCGGGATATTCCATCCGGGATAAGAAGGAAAAAAAGAAAATGGCCAGACGGCATGCAGGCGTCAGCGCGGCGCTCGCCGTAAAGGAAAGTGAATGACGGAAATGCTCGAAAAACGGGTACTAATGTTGTCATCATCAGCGTTCCTGGCCGTAAATGAAACACGCATACTCATATGTACTATCAATGAAATACTAACACCAATACCCGTGATGTCTATTCACTTCATTCTTTAATGGGTTTCGCTGGCTTTTATTGGCAGAGAGACGATGTGGTATATCAACCGTTGATAAACCATCTAAATTATAAACATTGTGAATGGTTAACATTCTCTATACTGGCGGCTCATTTTATCGATCTCGTTATGGCGAGGCTCCTGCACAAATATAAGTTACCGCCCTGCTGGTATCGAGAGAGACCACTCAGGGAAATACAGGCATCCATCGAATCAAGGTGTTGCCAAGGTAACTTCTGACGATATCACTATCGGGCAGATACGTTGTGCAGTGCTAAAACCAGGACGTAGGGATCTGCCTGTGCTCATCCTGTCTTGTTCGCCCCTATGAGAGCTTTTTATAGGGAATTACATCAATGTCATCCATCCACGTTTGCAACGCACATCACCCCGGCTCCGGCTTTTGACGGCGATGCTATCGCGCAATATATGCGTACCGATTTTATTACGCTGCCGGATCATCTCAGCGTTCATGAGGCGCGTGAATTCTTTGTGTCGCAACTCACCTCAGATGATATTCCCGGCCAGGTGTTTGTGGTTGCGGAAAAACAGCTGCGCGGGGTTTTATCCATCAAGAAACTTTTGCAGGCAAGCGACACGGCGCAATCTATCCGCGCCTTAATGGACAGTTGCCTGTTTCGCGTCAAACCCGACGACGAACGTCCACACATCATTGCCGAGCTGACCGAACGCCAGCTCGATCTGGTGCCGGTCGTCGATAAAGGCGAGCTGGTCGGCTGCCTGATGGAAAAAGAGATTGCCCATCTTCTGGAAGATGACGTCACTGAAGACGTGCAGCGCCAGGGGGCGACGCTGCCGCTGGAGAAACCGTATCTGGACATCAGCCCGTGGACGCTGTGGAAGAAACGTTCTGTGTGGCTACTGCTGCTGTTTGTGGCGGAAGCCTATACCAGTAGCGTACTGCAACATTTCGAAGAGGCGCTGGAGTCAGCGATTGCGCTGGCCTTCTTCATCCCCCTGCTGATTGGCACCGGCGGCAACAGCGGCACACAAATAACCTCTACGCTGGTGCGCGCAATGGCACTGGGCGAAGTGCGGCTGCGCGACATGGGGCGGGTCATTCGCAAAGAGGCATCGACCTCGCTGCTGATCGCCATAACGCTAGGCCTGGCGGGTTGTCTGCGCGCCTGGATGATGGGTATCGGCGTGGAAATCACGCTGATCGTCAGCCTGACGCTGGTATGCATTACGCTGTGGAGCGCGGTGGTGTCATCAGTGATCCCGATGATGCTCAAGCGCATCGGCATCGACCCTGCGGTGGTCTCCGCGCCGTTTATCGCCACGCTGATCGACGGCACCGGACTGATTATCTACTTTAAAATCGCCCAGTATTTTCTTGGCCTGAACTGACAACTGCGCCCGACCGCTCTCTGGTCGGGCAAACCCGTTATCCTTCGCTCAGCGCCTGCGCGCATGCCCACGCGCTCGACCAGGCCCACTGGAAGTTGTAGCCCCCCAGCCAACCGGTGACATCCATCACCTCACCGATAAAATAAAGCCCCGGCACTTTTCGGGCCTCCATCGTGCGCGAAGAAAGTTCATCGGTGTTCACGCCGCCAAGCGTCACTTCCGCCGTGCGATAGCCTTCCGTACCGTTAGGCTGTACGCGCCATTCGGTCAGCGTTTCAATCAGCGCCTGCTGCTCGCGTGCGTTCAACTGTTTCAGGGAAACATCCGGGATTTGCCCAAGCTGCTGTAAACATTCCACCAGGCGCTTCGGCAACTGCATCGCCAGCGTATTTTTCAGGCTTTGATTCGGGTGCGCGCAACGTTGTTCATTGAGGAAATCATCAGGATCGACCTCCGGCAGCAAATTGATGCTGACAAATTCGCCAGGCTGCCAGAAACTCGAAATCTGTAAAACCGCCGGGCCTGACAGCCCACGGTGGGTAAAGAGCAGATTTTCACGGAATACCGTACCGTCCTGCGCCGCGATCACCGCAGGCACCGAAACGCCGGATAACACCTGAAGCTGCTCCAGCAGCGGTTTATGCAACGTGAAGGGCACCAGCCCGGCGCGGGTCGGCAGGACGTCCAGACCAAACTGTTCGGCAATTTTATAACCCAATGGCGACGCGCCCAGACCCGGCATGGAGAGACCGCCCGTGGCGATCACCACTTTTTTCGCTGCGACCGTCATGCCGTTCAGTTCCAGGGTAAACCCTTCGTCATCACTCGCAATGCTGAGCACTTCACTGCGCAGGCGCATCGTCACGTTGCCCTTTGCGCATTCCGCCACCAGCATATCGACAATTTGCTGCGCAGAGTCGTCGCAGAACAGCTGGCCGAGCGTCTTTTCATGCCAGGCGATGCCGTGTTTGCCCACCAGATCGATAAAGTCCCACTGGGTGTAACGCGCCAGCGCCGATTTGCAGAAATGGGGGTTCTGGCTCAGATAGGCAGCAGGTTCGACATACAGATTCGTGAAGTTGCAGCGCCCGCCGCCGGACATCAGGATCTTACGCCCCGGTTTTTTACCATTATCGATGAGCAGCACGCGGCGCCCCGCCTGACCGGCCTGCGCCGCACAGAACATACCCGCCGCGCCAGCGCCTATAATAACGGCATCAAACCTTTCCACTTTGCGATCCTCTCTGAAAACAGGGCGTGAATTGTAAAGATTCCTCAGTGGTCGCACCAGCGCCAAAATCGATGGATATGAGTATTTAATTGAATTCTATAAGATAATTCTTTAGTGGCATGACATTAAGCAGGCGTTATATCAAAAAAAGTCTATATTTCACTTTGCCCGCGCCGCGAAAGTCACTGATAATGCGCCGCGTTCATGTCCTCAAAATGGCGTAACGTCCTATGCTACATTTGTTTGCTGGCCTGGATTTACATACCGGGCTTTTATTATTGCTTGCTCTGGCTTTTGTGCTGTTCTACGAAGCGATTAACGGCTTCCATGATACAGCCAACGCAGTGGCAACCGTGATTTATACCCGTGCGATGCGTTCGCAACTGGCGGTTGTTATGGCTGCGGTCTTTAACTTCTTTGGCGTTCTACTGGGCGGTCTGAGTGTAGCCTATGCCATCGTGCATATGTTGCCTACGGATTTGCTGCTTAACATGGGTTCCGCACATGGCCTCGCTATGGTGTTCTCTATGTTGCTGGCGGCCATTATCTGGAACCTCGGTACATGGTACTTTGGTCTGCCTGCCTCCAGTTCCCATACGCTGATTGGCGCCATCATTGGTATCGGTTTAACCAATGCAATGATGACCGGCACTTCAGTGGTGGATGCGCTAAATATACCTAAAGTTATCAATATCTTTGGGTCATTGATTGTATCCCCTATCGTAGGTCTGGTGTTTGCTGGCGGTCTGATCTTTTTGCTGCGTCGCTACTGGAGCGGCACTAAAAAGCGCGCGCGTATCCACCTGACCCCTGCTGAACGTGAAAAGAAAGACGGTAAGAAAAAGCCGCCATTCTGGACGCGTATCGCACTTATCCTCTCGGCTATCGGCGTGGCGTTCTCTCATGGCGCTAACGATGGTCAGAAAGGCATTGGTCTGGTCATGCTGGTTCTGATTGGCGTGGCGCCTGCGGGCTTCGTCGTCAATATGAACGCATCCGGCTATGAAATTACCCGTACCCGCGACGCCATCAACAACGTCGAAACGTACTTCCAGCAGCACCCTGATCTGCTGAAAAAAGTCACCGGCGTGGATCAGTTGATTCCCGCACCGGAACCGGGCGCGACAGAACCCGCAGAGTTCCATTGCCACCCGGCGAATACCATCAATGCGCTTGATCGCGCGAAAGGTATGCTGGCAAATCTGGAAAGCTACGACACGTTAAGCGTTGACCAGCGTAGCCAGCTGCGTCGCATTATGCTGTGCATCTCCGACACGACCGATAAAGTCGTGAAGCTGCCTGGCGTAAGCAATGACGATCAGCGTCTGCTGAAAAAACTGAAAACCGATATGCTGAGCACCATTGAGTACGCGCCGATCTGGATCATCATGGCCGTCGCGCTGGCGCTGGGTATTGGCACCATGATCGGCTGGCGCCGCGTGGCGACCACCATCGGTGAGAAGATTGGTAAGAAAGGCATGACCTATGCGCAAGGGATGTCGGCGCAGATGACGGCCGCAGTCTCTATCGGTCTCGCCAGCTACACCGGTATGCCGGTATCCACCACGCACGTCCTTTCTTCCTCCGTCGCGGGGACAATGGTTGTGGACGGTGGCGGTCTACAGCGCAAAACGGTCACCAGCATTCTGATGGCCTGGGTGTTTACCCTGCCAGCGGCGATTATTCTGTCCGGCGTGCTGTACTGGATCTCGCTGAAGATTATCTAAGCGCGACCGTGCCGGATGGCGGCGATGCCTTATCCGGCCTACAAAAACGCAGCACGTAGGCCTTAAAGCGACGCGCCATCAGGCAAAGGAATGCAGAATCAACCGTATTGAGCGGGTCAGGAAACTGACCCGCTTTTTTTGCTCAGTGCCAAATCAACAGCGCAACCATACTGATCAGCACCAGACCGCATAATGCGCTGGTGAGGATGAACTGGCCGCGAACGCGTTCACAACGGCGGATGAATTCATCATCGTGGTGATCGCGATAACGTTGCGCGTAGATATACCACACCAGACGCATCTGTTTGTTGGGTTGACCATGCGAGGTAAAGAAGCCACCTCCATCCACATATTGGTAGAGCAATGGATCGCAACCACGCAGTACCACTAACAGCGCGCGTAACGATGAGAAATAGCGCGCCATATTAACAATGCAAACGACACATAAAGCCCAGAATAATGCGACGGTGCTTATCATACCTCCTCCCCGGCGACCCGCCCACGGAGCTCCTCTCCGGGACTACCGCTCCCCCGATACTCAGCCAGACAGTTCAGTGAAAGAGTCCTGCTAAACCGTTCACGCCAGTGCCCTGCATCCGAACGGCTCTATTAAATAGTGTAGGAGATCAGTTAATTTTTTTGCCAGAAGGTTAACCGCTATCAATGCAATTAACTGAAAATTTTGTTTAACTGATTGGCAAGCAAGGCGGATTGACGGATTATCCAGGTCGCTATAATGTAAGGATAGTCTTTACATTCACTTCTCGGCTGGGCTAGCCCCGCGCTGTAGTTCGCAGGACGCGGGTGACGCGGCGGCACAAGAAACGCTAGCTGGCTAGTCATCGACAACTTATGGAAGGAGTAACACTATGGCTTACAAACACATTCTCATCGCGGTTGACCTTTCCCCGGAAAGTAAAGTTCTGGTAGAAAAAGCGGTTTCAATGGCGCGTCCTTACAACGCGAAAGTCTCTCTTATCCACGTTGATGTCAATTACTCTGACCTGTACACCGGCCTGATCGACGTGAATCTGGGCGATATGCAAAAACGCATCTCTGAAGAAACACACCATGCGCTGACCGAACTTTCCACCAATGCCGGTTATCCTATCACCGAAACCCTGAGCGGCAGCGGCGATCTGGGTCAGGTACTGGTTGACGCGATCAAAAAATACGATATGGATCTGGTCGTTTGCGGTCATCATCAGGACTTCTGGAGCAAACTGATGTCTTCAGCACGCCAGCTGATTAATACCGTGCATGTCGACATGCTGATTGTTCCGCTGCGCGACGAAGAAGAGTAAGTTCTGTTGTGCCGGATGGCGGCTGACGCCTTATCCGGCCAGGCATTCATCAGCCCGATATACACAGCGCCCGCCAATGCGGGCGTTTTTGTTTATGCCTTCCCTCGAACACATTCCAGTACAACATTCCAGACCACAAATCATAATTAGTGTGATCAACTAATTAGATCGAAAACCATCTCTATAATAATCTATTCATTCGGTTAATGACCGCAGTCTATAACAGAGTCAGACTTTTTCGGCGCGTTTTGGCATACGCGTTCATACTTTTCGGGATGGCATTGAAAGGCGAAGGAATATGAATACAACTGCACCTACGGGCTTGCTACAGCAACCCCGTCCGTTCTTCATGATCTTTTTTGTAGAATTATGGGAGCGATTCGGCTATTACGGCGTCCAGGGCATCCTGGCGGTTTTCTTTGTTAAACAGCTTGGCTTCTCTCAGGAACAGGCATTTATCACCTTTGGCGCATTTGCCGCACTGGTGTACGGCCTGATATCCATTGGCGGCTACGTTGGCGATCACCTGCTGGGAACTAAGCGTACCCTGGTACTGGGGGGCGATTGTCCTGGCGATCGGCTACTTCATGACCGGGTTATCGTTACTGAAACCGAACCTGATTTTTATCGCGCTGGGGACGATTGCCGTCGGTAACGGGCTGTTTAAAGCCAACCCTGCGAGCCTGCTGTCCAAGTGTTACCTGCCCAAAGACCCCCGTCTGGACGGCGCGTTCACCCTGTTTTATATGTCGATTAACATCGGGTCGCTGCTGTCGCTCTCCCTCGCCCCGGTCATCGCCGACAAATTCGGCTATGCCGTTACCTATAACCTGTGCGGCGCCGGGCTGATTGTCGCGCTTCTGGTCTACTTCGCCTGTCGCGGCATGGTGAAAGATATCGGTTCAGAGCCAGACCATAAGCCGCTGAGCTTCCGTAATCTGCTCGCCGTACTGATCGGCACCGTCGCCATGATTTTCCTCTGCGCCTGGCTGATGCATAACGTAAAAATCGCCAACCTGGTGCTGATCGTCCTGTCGATTGTGGTCATCATTTTCTTCTTCCGTGAAGCGTTTCGTCTGGATAAAACCGGACGCAACAAAATGTTCGTCGCTTTTATCCTGATGCTTGAAGCGGTGCTGTTTTATATTCTGTACGCACAGATGCCTACATCGCTGAATTTCTTCGCAATCAATAACGTACATCACGATATTCTCGGTTTTACCATTAACCCGGTCAGCTTCCAGGCGCTGAACCCGTTCTGGGTGGTGGTTGCCAGTCCGGTACTGGCGGCGATTTACACGCGTCTGGGGAGCAAAGGCAAAGATCTGACCATGCCGATGAAGTTTACGCTGGGCATGTTCCTCTGTTCGCTGGGCTTTTTGACCGCCGCTGCCGCAGGCATGTGGTTCGCCGATGCGCAGGGGCTGACTTCACCGTGGTTTATCGTGCTGGTGTACCTGTTCCAGAGTCTGGGTGAGTTGCTGATTAGCGCCCTGGGGCTGGCAATGGTTGCCGCGTTGGTGCCTCAGCACCTGATGGGCTTTATTCTCGGGATGTGGTTCCTGACGCAGGCGGCGGCTTTCCTGCTGGGCGGCTATGTCGCGACCTTCACCGCCGTACCGGAAAACATCACCGACCCGCTCCAGACGCTGCCTATCTACACCGGCGTGTTCAGCAAAATAGGCCTCGTCACACTGGCGGTCACCGTTGTGATGGCGATTATGGTGCCGTGGTTGAACCGGATGATTAATACGCCGGATAGCAGTAAATAAGCGTCAACTTTTAGTTCTGACCGCGAGTAATATCGCGGTTTTTTTTATCTGTTAACTCTTACAATGTAAGAGTATAATTTAAACAAACAGGTCATCATGGACGGACATGACCATGAACTATATTGAATTTATTGAGACTTCTGTCTTTGCCCGCCAGCGGGAAACCCTGCTCACCGAGGATGAATATCGCGCATTTCAGGAAATGCTCATTATAAACCCGCTGGAAGGTGATTTAATTCAGGGTACAGGTGGTTGCAGGAAAGTTCGTTTTGCTCCAGCAAGCCACTGTAAGGGCAAAAGCGGCGGGATTCGTAGTATTTACTATTTTCAAAAATAGCGAAGGGCGTATCTGGCTTTTCATGGCTTACCCTAAGAACAAAAAGGATAGTCTGAGCGGCGAAGAAAAAAACGCCCTCAAATCCATCATTCACCAACTAAAAGAGGGCTCGTTATGAACGATTTCTTTAAAGATCTGATGGAATCTGCAAGCGAGGCCGTTGAAATCAGCCAGGGTCGCAAACCTGCTGCCCGAATCACCCGATATGAACTTCCAGATGTCAAAGCTATCAGGAAGAAAGCCAATATGAAGCAGAATGAGTTTGCACAGGCAATAGGCGTCTCATCTTCCCTGATTCAGGCCTGGGAGCAGAAGAGGCGTATCCCTACCGGAACTTATCTTAAGGTTCTTCGGGTGATAGAGCGTAATCCAGAGATGGTTAATCTTTTCAAAACAGTCTAATCGCAACATAGTCCGATAAGCACAGCGCTATCGGACATAGCCGCATCCGGCCTGCGTTCGGGCATTTACCCTTTACGCGCGTCAATCCATTCCTGCACTTCAACCACAAAGGTCTCTGGCGCTTTGCGGTACATCTTACGCGCCAGATCGAGAATGGTATGCTGCCCTAACGCTTCTTCCATACGCTGCTGCGCCATGTCCATTACCGAGCGCACGCCGCAGATACCTTCGCAGGCCCACGCCGGAGGCTGCTCATCAAAAACAGCCAGACGCTGGCGAATTTCGCGGCATTCAAAGATGCGCTTGTCACCGTCAATGGCGTTGACCACATCCAGCACCGTGATGTGTTCGGCAGGCCTGGCGAGCTGAAAACCACCGCCTTTGCCTTCGATGCTGCGCACCAGGCCCGCTTTCGACAGACGGGTAAAAATCTTGGCCAGATAGTCGTAGGGCACGCTTTGCAGGTCAGCAATTTCGCGAACGCTCATATCGCGGGCGTCGCCTTTGCTGTCCACCATACACATCAGGCTATGGATGCCGTACTCAACCCCGGAACTGTAGAATGCCATGCTCTTATCTCAGCCAAAATAATTCTGAGTTATTGTAGCTTTTTCGACAGGCGCTTGCCAGACAGAGAACCACAGCACATCAGGAATTAAAATTTAATTCATTATTTATCATAATGATAACCAACAGATCTGGATCATTTTCCACTGGATCGCACAAATGACATTGCATTCATTAACTACGACCAATAAAATCCGAGTAAATAACTTCATCGTTAACATTGAGTGCAACCTAAATGCGTAAACAAATTCTGATCGTTGGTGCAGGTTTTTCCGGGATGTGGGCCGCGCTGAGCGCCGCCCGTCTGGCAGATAAACACCAGAATGACACAATTGATATCACCGTTATCGCCCCACAACCCGAACTTCGCGTACGCCCTCGCTTTTATGAAAATGCCGTCCAGACGCTGGTCGCTCCCCTGCAACCGCTGTTCGACGAAACCGGCGTCAACTTCCTGCGCGGGACGGTTGCGCAGATCCTTCCCGACTCAAAAGAGGTGAGCTGGGCAGATGCCTCCGGCAAAACGCACTTACATCGCTACGACCGTTTGATTCTGGCAAGCGGCAGCCACGTTAACCGTTCACTCGTAACGGGCGCAGATGCGCATGCGTTCGATCTGGATCAACTGGAAAGCGCCGCCGTACTGGAGCAGCACCTGAAGGATCTGGCGAACAAAGAAGAAAGCGACGCGCGCAATACCGTTGTTGTTTGCGGCGGCGGCTTTACCGGGATCGAGATGGCGCTGGAGTTGCCTGGCCGTTTACGTGATATTCTCGGCGCTGATGCTAAGACCAGAGTAGTCGTAGTTGAACGCGGCCCCGCAGCCTGGCGCTCGCTACAGCGAAGAACTGCGCAACGTGATTATCGAAGCGTCGGCAGAGCTGGGCGTGGAGTGGCTGGTGAATACGGAAGTGGAAAGCGTGGACGCAACGGGCATCACGCTGAAAGACGGGCAAACCATCGCGTCGCAAACCGTCATCTGGACCGTCGGCGTTCAGGCGAACGATCTGACCGGGCAGATTGACGCTCCACGCGACCGTCAGGGGCGTTTACATGTGAATGCTCAGCTTCAGGTGGTGGGTCACGATGACATTTATGCCACTGGCGATGTGGCGTACGCCGCAACCGATGACAAAGGCAATCATGCGTTAATGACCTGCCAGCACGCTATTCTGCTGGGCAAGTTTGCCGGGAATAACGCGGCCGCTGACCTGCTGGAGGTCGCTCCTCTGCCGTATCGTCAGGAAAACTATGTCACCTGTCTGGATCTTGGCGCATGGGGCGCGGTCTACACCGAAGGCTGGGATCAGCAGGTAAAACTGACGCGTGCGGAAGCGAAAAAACTCAAGCTGTCGATTGTCAGCGAGCTGATCTATCCACCGAAGGCCGACAGAGCCGTGGCGTTTGAGATTGCCGATCCGCTGGCGCCATTTGTTTAGTCAGCCTTGCCGGATGGCGGCGTACCCTGCACTGAACCGTAGGCCCGATAAGCGAAGCGCCATCGGGCAACTCGTTACTCCACCAACGCCGTACCGGCATAAATATCAAACCGGTGGCCTTTAGTGACAACCGCGTTCGGCGTGGCGACATCCGCTAACGGTGGCGCGTAATCCGGGCGCTTCACCACGACCCGTTTGGTCGCCAGCTGGCGCGCTGGCGCCAGCAAACCATCGGCATCAAGATCCGGCCCGACCAGCGACTGAAACACCCGCATCTCTTTTTTCACCAATGCGCTTTTCTGCTTATGCGGGAACATCGGATCGAGATAAACCACCTGCGGGCGCGGCGTGATATCCGTCAGCGCCGTCAGGCTGGAGGCATGGATCAACTGCAAGCGCTCCTGCAACCACGGGCCGATTTCCGGGTCGGCATACCCGCGCGCCAGACCGTCATCCAGCAACGCCGCGACCACCGGGTTGCGCTCCAGCATGCGCACTCGACACCCCACGGAAGCCAGCACAAAAGCATCGCGCCCCAGTCCCGCCGTCGCATCGACCACATCCGGCAGGTAATCGCCTTTAATGCCGACCGCTTTCGCGACCGCTTCGCCGCGACCGCCGCCGAACTTGCGGCGATGGGCCATCGCCCCGCCGACAAAATCGACAAAGATGCCGCCAAGCTTCGGCTCATCGCGCTTACGCAGTTCCAGATGCGCAGTCGTCAGCACCAGCGCCATCGGGTTGTTTTCGTCATGCTCTAACCCCCAGCGGGCGGCAAGAACAGATAAGGCGCCGTCTCCGGCGCCTGTTTCATCAACTAAGCAGATCTTCACGTACGCTATCAGCCTTTAATGCCGTAGTGCGTCAGCATCGCGTCCAGCTGCGGTTCACGACCACGGAAGCGCTTGAACAGCTCCATCGGCTCTTCCGAACCGCCGCGAGTCAGGATGTTGTCGAGGAACGACTGCCCGGTATCGCGGTTGAAAATGCCTTCTTCCTCAAAGCGCGAGAAGGCATCCGCCGCCAGTACATCGGCCCACAGATAGCTGTAGTAACCTGCCGCATACCCCCCAGCGAAAATATGGCTGAAAGCGTGCGGGAAGCGGCCCCATGACGGCCCCGGCACCACGGCGACCTGTTTTTTGATCTCAGAAAGCGTTTCCAGAATTTTCGCCCCTTGTTCCGGGTTAAATTCCGCATGCAGACGGAAGTCGAACAGGCCAAACTCCAGCTGACGCAGAATAAACAGCGCCGCCTGGTAGTTCTTCGCCGCCAGCATTTTATCCAGCAGTTCCTTCGGCAGCGGTTCGCCGGTCTCGTAGTGACCGGAGATAAACGCCAGCGCGTCCGGCTCCCAGCACCAGTTTTCCATAAACTGGCTCGGCAGTTCGACCGCATCCCACGGCACGCCGCTGATGCCGGAAACGCCCGCCGTTTCGATGCGGGTCAGCATGTGGTGCAGACCGTGGCCGAACTCGTGGAACAGGGTGATCACTTCATCATGCGTGAACAGCGCCGGTTTACCGTTAACCGGACGGTTAAAGTTACAGGTCAGGTAGGCGACCGGTTTTTGCAGCGAGCCATCGGCTTTGCGCATCTGGCCGACGCAGTCATCCATCCACGCCCCGCCACGCTTGTGCTCACGCGCATACAGATCGAGGTAGAAGCTGCCGCGCAGTTCGTTGTTTTCGTCATACAGCTCGAAGAAGCGCACGTCGGGATGCCAGACATCCACATCGTTACGCTCTCTGGCCGTAATGCCATAAATGCGTTGTACCACTTCAAACAGGCCGTTCACGGCTTTGTTTTCCGGGAAGTACGGGCGCAGTTGCTCATCGCTGATGCTGTAAAGGTGCTGCTTCTGTTTCTCGCTGTAGTACGCGATGTCCCACGGTTGCAGTTCATCGACGCCGAACGTCGCTTTCGCGAAGGCGCGCAGTTGCGCCAGCTCTTTCTCGCCCTGCGGACGCGCGCGTTTCGCCAGATCGGTTAAGAAATCCAGCACCTGCTGCGGGTTTTCCGCCATTTTGGTGGCGAGCGATTTAAAGGCATAGCTGTCGAAACCCAGCAACTGCGCCAGTTCATGACGCAGCGCGAGGATCTCTTCCATCACCGGGCTGTTGTCCCATTTACCCGCGTTCGGCCCCTGATCGGAGGCGCGCGTCACATAGGCGCGGTACATCTCTTCACGCAATGCCGGGTTGTCGCAGTAGGTCATCACCGGCAGATAGCTTGGAATATCCAGCGTCAGCAGCCAGCCTTCCTGTTCTTTCGCTTCCGCCTGCGCTTTCGCGGCGGCCAGAGCGCTTTCCGGCATGCCCGACAGTTCCGCGTCGTCAGTCACTAACTTCGTCCAGCCCATCGTGGCATCAAGCACGTTGTTGCTGTACTGATTACCCAGCTCGGACAGGCGAGTGGCGATTTCACCATAGCGCTGCTGTTTTTCCTTCGGCAAACCAATACCGGAAAGCTCAAAATCGCGCAGCGCGTTATCAACCGCTTTTTTCTGCGCGAGGTTCAGGGTCGCGTAATGGTCGCCATCGCGCAGGTCGCGGTACGCATTGTACAGACCCTCGTGCTGACCAACCCAGGTGCTGTATTCAGACAGCAGCGGCAGCGTCTGCTCATAGGCTTCGCGCAGTTCCGGGCTGTTTTTAACGGAATTCAGGTGGCTGACCGGAGAGAAAATGCGCCCCAGCACGTCGTCCACTTCCGCCAGCGGCTGGCAGAGATTTTCCCAGGTGTACGGCGCGCCCTGCGCCACTACCCGCTCCACGTTTTCACGGCAGTCATTCAGCGCCTTTGTCACGGCAGGCACCACATGCTCAGGCTGGATTTGGGAAAACGGCGGTAGCGAGAAAGGCGTCAGTAATGGATTGGTCATAAGCGCTGTCCTGTTGAATGAGGTGAATGAAGCGCGCATCCGGCGCTGTGCATATTTGTTTCAGATGGGGGTAAGTGTAGTGAATTTCAATGGCGAGCGTAGCGGAAAAATACCCGGTAGCGCTGCGCTTACCGGCCTACGGGTAATCTGCCCTTTTCTGCTGTAAACTGTGACAAATCGTCTATTTCAGCGGAATTTAATTACCCATGCTCAGTTATCGCCACAGCTTTCACGCAGGCAACCACGCCGACGTCCTCAAACACACTGTTCAGAGCCTGATTATCGAGTCGCTCAAAGAGAAAGAGAAACCGTTTCTTTATCTGGACACGCACGCTGGCGCTGGCCGTTATCAGCTGAGCGGCGAACACGCCGAACGCACCGGTGAATATATGGAAGGGATCGCCCGCATCTGGCAGCAGGACGATTTACCGGCCGAGCTGGAGCCTTATATCGGCGTGGTAGAGCACTTTAACCGTAACGGGCAACTGCGTTACTACCCGGGTTCCCCGCTCATCGCCCGCCAGCTGCTGCGTGAGCAGGACAGCCTGCAACTGACGGAGCTGCATTCAAGCGATTTTCCGCTGCTGCGTTCTGAGTTTCAAAAAGACAGCCGCGCCCGCGTGGAGCGTGCCGACGGCTATATGCAGTTGAAGTCCAAACTGCCGCCGGTTTCGCGTCGCGGCCTGATCCTCATCGACCCGCCTTACGAAATGAAAACCGATTATCAGGCGGTCGTCAGCGGCATCAGCGAAGGGTATAAGCGCTTTGCTACCGGCACCTATGCGCTGTGGTATCCGGTGGTGTTACGCCAGCAAATTAAACGCATGATTCACGACCTGGAAGACACTGGAATCCGCAAAATCCTGCAAATTGAGCTGGCAGTACGCCCGGACAGCGACCAGCGGGGCATGACCGCCTCTGGCATGATTGTCATTAACCCGCCGTGGAAGCTGGAACAGCAGATGAACAACGTGCTGCCGTGGCTGCACAGCAAGCTGGTTCCAGCGGGCACCGGGCACGCTTCCGTCAGCTGGATCGTGCCAGAGTAATCACAGCCATCGGTGGAACCTTTTAATTCCAGGTATACAATCGCGAATATTTTGGCGAATGGCATTGCGCTCATTCGCCCTACAATGAACATGAAGGAGCGGTCATGACCAAACACTATGATTACATCGCGATCGGCGGCGGAAGCGGCGGTATTGCCTCGATTAACCGTGCCGCTATGTACGGTCAGAAATGTGCGTTGATTGAAGCCAAAGAGCTGGGCGGCACCTGCGTCAACGTCGGTTGCGTCCCTAAAAAAGTGATGTGGCATGCCGCGCAGATTCGCGAAGCGATCCATATGTACGGCCCGGACTACGGCTTTGACACCACCATCAACGCGTTCAACTGGAACACGCTGATTGCCAGCCGCACGGCCTATATCGACCGTATTCACACCTCGTACGACAACGTGCTGGGTAAAAATAACGTGGATGTGATCAAAGGCTTCGCCCGCTTCGTGGATGCCCGAACCCTTGAAGTGAATGGGGAAACGATCACCGCCGATCACATCCTGATCGCCACCGGCGGTCGCCCGAGCCATCCGTCCATTCCGGGTACGGAATACGGTATCGACTCCGACGGTTTCTTTGCGCTGCCTGCGCTGCCGGAGCGCGTTGCGGTGGTCGGCGCGGGTTACATCGCCGTAGAACTGGCTGGCGTGATTAACGGCCTGGGCGCCCAAACGCACCTGTTCGTGCGTAAACACGCGCCGCTGCGCAGCTTTGACCCGATGATTACCGAAACGCTGGTTGAAGTGATGAACACAGAAGGCCCGACGCTTCACACCCACGCGATCCCGAAAGCGGTGGTGAAAAACGCCGACGGCAGCCTGACCCTGCAACTGGAAGACGGTCGCAGCGAAACGGTGGATTGCCTGATTTGGGCGATTGGCCGCGAACCGGCAACCGACAACGTTAACCTTGCCGCCACCGGCGTGAAAACCAACGAAAAAGGGTACATCGTCGTCGATAAATTCCAGAATACCAGCGTGGAAGGTATTTATGCGGTGGGCGATAACACCGGAGCGGTTGAGCTGACGCCAGTCGCCGTGGCGGCGGGTCGTCGTCTCTCCGAACGTTTGTTCAACAACAAGCCGAACGAGCATCTGGACTACAGCAATATTCCGACCGTAGTCTTTAGCCACCCGCCGATTGGCACCGTGGGCCTGACCGAACCGCAGGCGCGCGAACAATACGGCGACGACCAGGTGAAAGTGTACAAATCATCGTTCACAGCCATGTACACTGCGGTGACGTCTCACCGTCAGCCCTGCCGCATGAAGCTGGTGTGCGTCGGCGAAGACGAGAAGATTGTCGGTATTCACGGCATCGGCTTCGGGATGGATGAAATGTTGCAGGGCTTCGCGGTCGCACTGAAAATGGGCGCCACCAAGAAAGACTTCGACAACACCGTGGCGATTCACCCAACGGCGGCGGAAGAGTTCGTGACAATGCGTTAATCGTCGATAAGCGCCGGATGGTGTGATGATCCTGTCGGCCGGATAAGGCGTTTACGGCGCCATGCCCGATGGCGCTATGCTTATCGGGCCTACGCGTGCGGTTTTCCGTAGGCCCGATAAAACCTCAGCCGTCATCCGGCATTCTTTTATTTTCCTTGCATATACGGCGTATACACCCCGTTCAGGCTTTCCAGAAACGCGACGATATCATCAATGTCTTTCTGCGGAATCTCTTTCCCCACCTGATAACGCAACATCAGTTTCACCGCTCCGTCGAGGGTTGGCACATCCCCCCGGTGGAAATACGGCGCGGTCAGCGCAACGTTACGTAATCCTGGCACTTTCTGACGCAATTTATCGCGAACTTCATTGGTGACATTCATACGTCCAATGTCCGCAGCGGTAATTTCGCCGAAATTAAAGTCTTTCTTCAGACCCAACGGCTCGAAAGAACGCCCACCGAGAATAATACCGCCGTGACAGGTCGCGCATTTATTCTCTTTGAACAGCTCATAGCCATGTTTCTGCTGCGCCGTCAGCGCATTTTCATCCCCTCGTAACCACTTATCGAAAGGCGAATTTGGCGTAATCAGCGTCTTCTCAAACTCGGCAATGGCATCCGTAATCGCTTCTCCGCTGAAGCCCTGCGGATATATCGCCGTGAACTGCTGTTTTAGCACCGGGTCTTTATCGAGTTTCCCAATGATTTCATCCCAGGATTTAGAGGCCATTTCAATCGGGTTTAACGGCGGCCCGCCAGCCTGCGCCTGCAACGTCGGCGCGCGACCATCCCAGAATTGCTCAACGTTAAAGATCGAGTTGAACACCGTTGGCGCGTTGATTGGCCCTACCGCGCCGCCCACGCCGATGGAGGTTTTCCTGCCGTCCACGCCGCCCGCGTTCAGCGCATGGCAATGCGCGCAGGAGATGGTGCTGTCACCCGATAAACGGGCATCGTGATAGAGGGTAAAACCCAGTGCGACTTTTTGATCGTCAACCGGCAGTTTTTCGGGGACAGGCTGAACCGGCTCATTGCGATGCGCCGCTGCCGTATCCGCGCTGGCGTAGTAACGTTCGCGCTGTTTAGCGATCCAGCCGAGAATCGCCTCCCGCTCCGTATCACTGACCTTACCGGCCCAGTGCAGCGCGGTATAGCGCGTTGGCGGCATTGTTTCGTACTGCATCACCCATTCAATCTTATTCAGATCGCTTTGCGTGACGGGTTTATCCGCGACCAACGCGGCGCGTACTGCTTCAAGGTTGAAAGATTTATAGCCCAGTTGAATGTCATAATTCATCAACTGCTTAGCAACGGGAAAAGAGGAATAAAAAGGCAGTTCAGCAGAGGGGTATGACAATAATCGCATCCCTTTTCCCGCAAAAAACCCAGGATTTTATTATTGTCTTCCAGCGTTGAGGCTTGCACATCAGCTTCTTTACTACGTTGATTATCGTGATACCAGACGTAACCAGATAATCCTAAATAACAAATCGCAATGCCTGCTATGGCTATCGCGGTAAGACGGGTAATGATTTTCATTATTTTACCCTCACTATAGTGAGATATTATGGCCCAGAAGATGAACATAAATCAGGCGTATGTCTTTATTAGACATAGCCATCATAGGAAATACAGGCGAAGGGTTTTTGATAAGTATCAAGCAATTACATGGGGATAAACTATCGATAAGATAGCTTCTCCCTATTATAAGAAGGGTCTTTCGGCGTCGGTATTCATAACTCGTTGCAATCGAATGTTCTGAAAGTGAAAATCTTCCTGTTACGGCTATTCCATATTTTTTATATTATTATCAGTAATCTATATTTAAAGACTCTTTTTCACGCATTAACAAAGCGTGATCTATCGCACAGTTTGCACCTCATATACCGAAGCGAATGTCTACGCTTAATAGACAGCCGGGCAACACCCGTATCATTTACGACGCAATCCGGAGGTCCTTCTCATTATGCTCAACCAGAAATTACACCCCGCCCCATCCGACGAATTAACGATCGAAATCGATCTGCTTTATGAAACGGATCCGTGCGAGTTAAAGCTGGATGAAATGATCGAGGCAGAACCGGAACCTGAGATGATTGAGGGGCTACCCGCCTCCGACGCCCTTACCCCAGCCGATCGCTATCTTGAGCTGTTCGAGCATGTGCAATCATCCCGGCTTTTTGCCGACAGTAAAACTTTCCCCGACTGCGCGCCAAAAATGGACCCGCTGGATATTCTGATCCGCTACCGTAAGGTCAGACGACACCGTGACTTTGACCTACTGCGCTTTGTTGAAAATCACTTCTGGCTACCGGAAACCTGGTCCAGTGAATATGTCTCCAACCCGGAAAACTCACTGAAAGAGCATATTGATCAGCTCTGGCCGGTGCTGACGCGTGAGCCGCAGGATCACATTCCCTGGTCCTCGCTGCTGGCGCTGCCGCAATCCTATATCGTGCCGGGCGGACGTTTTAGCGAAACCTACTACTGGGACTCCTATTTCACCATGCTGGGCCTGGCGGAAAGCGGCCGGGAAGACCTGCTGAAATGTATGGCGGACAACTTCGCGTGGATGATTGAGAATTACGGCCACATCCCCAACGGAAACCGCACATATTATTTGAGCCGCTCGCAGCCACCGGTCTTTGCGCTGATGGTCGAACTGTTCGAAGAGGATGGCGTGCGCGGGGCGCGGCGCTATCTGGATCATCTGAAAATGGAGTACGCCTTCTGGATGGACGGCGCGGAATCTCTGGTGCTCAACCAGGCCTATCGCCATGTCATCAGAATGCCGGACGGTTCCCTGCTCAACCGCTACTGGGACGATCGCGACACCCCCCGCGACGAATCGTGGCTGGAGGATGTGGAAACCGCCAAACATTCGGGTCGCCCGGCCAATGAGGTATACCGGGATCTCCGTGCCGGTGCGGCCTCCGGTTGGGATTACTCATCACGCTGGCTGCGCGATGCAAGCCGGCTGGCCAGCATCCGCACAACCCAGTTCATCCCCATCGACCTGAACGCTTTCCTCTACAAACTGGAGAGCGCGATTGCCAACATTTCCGCCCTGAAAGGCGATCGTGAAACCGAAGCGGCATTTCGCCAGAAAGCCAGCGATCGCCGCGCCGCCGTAAACCGCTATCTGTGGGATGACGAGAATGGCTGCTATCGGGATTACGACTGGCGGCGCGAGCAAATGGCGCTCTTTTCCGCCGCCAGTATCGTGCCGCTGTATGTCGGCATGGCGACTCACGAGCAGGCAGACCGCCTCGCTAACGCCGTTCGCAGCCGTCTGCTGACACCTGGCGGGATCATGGCGACGGAGTATGAAACCGGCGAGCAATGGGATAAGCCTAACGGCTGGGCGCCGCTACAGTGGATGGCAATCCAGGGCTTCAAGCTGTACGGCGACGATATGCTGGGGGATGAAATTGCCCGCAACTGGTTAAAAACCGTCAATATTTTTTACCAGCAGCACCATAAACTGATCGAAAAGTACCATATTGCCTGCGGCACGCCGCGTGAAGGGGGCGGCGGGGAATATCCGTTGCAGGATGGGTTTGGCTGGACCAATGGCGTGGTTCGCCGTTTGATTGGTTTATACGGCGAACCATAGCAGCGTTACCGAATCACGTTATAAATGGCGGTCTGAATCTTTAACCATTTTTTGTTTTCCGCGCTGGGCTCGGCCTGAACACGCAGCCGGGCCTGCTCCATATCATGCTGCTGGCGCATCACCACCGCCGGAACGGTACAAAAACTTTGCAGATACTTTTATGCAGCGACGTCAGCGACGCTCCGTTCAGCATGGCGTGGCTCAGCGACGTCAGGAAGCGTCGGCAGGGTTTTACCTCATCCATCAGCGAAGGGTAGCGCAGCAGCAGTTGCAGCACATCGGCATTGCCCCGCCGAAAACGCCTGTTCGGTCCAGGCCAGCTGCCAGTTCATCCCGCCCTGTAAGAACAACGCCGTAACGCGCGTATCATTACGGTCGATCGCCGAGCGCATATTAAACGGGTCCCAGGTGATCCCCATGCGGCTCATGGTTTCCCGCGCGGAGGGCGCCTCAAGCCGGGCGTCATCCTGCATGACCTCGTCGCGTTGTACGGGCGCGGCAGAGGGAGGCGGCGAGCTGAACAACCAAAACGCCCCCACCAGAATCGCCAGCACCATTGCGCCAACCCCGCCCCCACAATACCCGGAAATCAGCTGCTCACGCTCTTCAGCCGTCCGCTGCTGTCGCTTGTGAGGCGGTTCAATACTCTCGCCAATTTCCTGGTTATCTCCCCCCGCCAGCGCGTCTTTCTCTCGCGCCTCCTCCCAGAATTTCTCCACCACGCCCTCATCGGACGCCATAAACGAAGCCGGTTTATGCGGGTGCGTTTTTCATTAAACGCCCGCTGTACCGAGCGGGTGATCTGGCGGAACTGACAATCCAGTAGCGACAACTGCACGGAACTGAGCGGCTGCCCGGCGATGATGCTGTTACGCGCCTGACGGCAATCCTCAAGGAACATACGCAGGGTCGTACGCGGCTCAACAAACAGCGTCAGCGCAGACGCGTCTTTGAAAAATGCGGAATAGTGACGGGGCGAACGACTTTTTATCGACCACCATCAATGCCAGCTCGCTGAACAGCATCGCGCTGAGCGCATCCTGTCCTTCGCTGAGTTTTAACCAGCGTCGCAGACGATCGGCGCCAAAATGCAGCTTCAGGTAGCTATTCAGCTGGTGACGATCCGGCCACACCTGCGAAATAAGCGCTTTCAGCGTGAGTTCAATCGCCCGCAGCTGACGCCGGGCCTGTATTTGCGCGTCCTGATTGCCTGCATCAATATCAGTCTGATAAGTGAGAAGCGGCTGCCGCTGGCGCAGTTGTTCCAACGACGCCACAAAACGCAGGGCGGCAAGCAGTTGGTTTTCACTGACATCCTTCCCGCTGTCATATTGCGGAACATACTGCTGGAGATGTCGCAAATGCAGCATAAACTGGCTCAGTTGCGCATCGTTTATATGTAATTTTTTTGCCACCACGCTCCAGCCGCCTAAATTAAGGCGGGCTTGATCCAGTTGTTCCATAAAACCAGCGCGGTTCTTTTCCTTCCGCAACATGTACGCCCAGCAGCAGCAGGATCTCCACTGACGCCTGACGGATGATGCCCAGACAGTGTTCAAAAGGCGAATGCATCGCCTGCGAAGCGTTATTCGTCATGATCGTCCCTAAAAAAGCCCCTCCATAAAGAAGGCTTTAATATTATTTTAATTATCTGTTTTGATAGATATAACAGATTTTTTTGGCATTACAGTGACTATAACGCAAAGGTTGAGAAATTTATTGTGGGCGGCGAGGGAAATAAAGAGAAGTCGATGAACAGTCATCGCGAAATATTAAAATTAACGTCAGGAATAAAACAGCGTTCCTAAAATAAGTTATCCTTAATCTAAATTAATGTTGCGGGTGTAAACCACCCGCTTAATATTATCATTCTGATTATAAGAACATGCCGCCCGACACTTCGATACGCTGCGCGGTCATCCAGCCCAGTTCATCGCTGAGCAACGCGGCGATGGCATCACCAATATCGTCCGGCAAACCAACCCGTCCCAGGGCGGTTTGTGACGCGATATACGCATTCAGTTGTTCATTGTCCCGCACATTGCCGCCGCCAAAATCAGTTTCAATGGCTCCCGGCGCAATAATGTTCACGGTAATGCCGCGTTCGCCCAGCTCTTTTGCCTGATAACGCGTCAGCACTTCCATCGCCCCCTTCATCGCGGCATAAGCGCTGTAGCCAGGCAACGCAAAACGGGCCAGCCCCGTCGACACATTGAGGATCCTGCCGCCATTCTTCAGCAGGGGTAACAGCCCCTGAGTCAGGAAAAACGGCCCTTTAAACTGAATGTTCAAAAGCTGGTCAAACTGCGCTTCAGTGAAGGTCGAATACGGCGCGTTGATGCCGATTCCGGCATTGTTCAATAAATAATCAAACGAATCACGCTGCCACTCCGTTTTCAGGGTTTCCCGCACCTTTTCAACAAACGCCGGGAATCCCGAAATATCCCCGACATTCAACTGCAATGCTGCGGCTTTCCCGCCTGATTGCGTAATTTCATGCACGACCTGCTGCGCCTCTTTTTCATTGCTGTTCCACGTCAGAATGATCCGATTCCTCTGCTCGCCAGCTTAAGCGCCGCGTTTTTACCGAGCCCTCGGCTGCCGCCGGTCACTAATGCGATACGTTGCGTCATAAGAAACCTCATTTCAGGTGTTGTGAAGATTGAGAAAGAGCTTATTAGGTGTTAGAAAAACAATAAATGTAGCGAAATGCGCTTCACTGTTTCATTCAGAACAACACCGGGACCTCGCGATGGATAAAATTCACGCAATGCAGTTGTTCATTCGCGTCGCTGAACTGGAGAGTTTTTCCCGCGCCGCCGAAACATCAGGCCTTCCTAAAGGTAGCGTATCCCGCCAGATACAGGCGCTGGAAAACCACCTCGGCACGCAGTTGCTGCACCGCACCACCCGGCGGGTTCAGCTTACTCAGGACGGAATGGTGTATTACGAACGTGCGAAAGATCTGCTGACGAACCTGGACGAGCTGGACGGTTTATTCCAGCACGACCCGGCCAGCATCAGCGGCAAGCTGCGGGTCGATATGCCGGTTGGGGTCGCCAAGAACCTGGTGATACCGCGCCTGCCCGCGTTTTTACAGCAGTATCCGGGTATTGAGCTGGAACTCAGCAGCAGCGATCGCCTGGTGGATTTGATACGGGAAGGGTTCGACTGCGTGGTGCGGGTCGGGGCGCTAAAGGATTCCGGGTTGATCGCCCGCCCGTTGGGAAAGCTGTCGGTCATTAACTGCGCCAGTCCGCAGTATCTGGCGCGTTTTGGCTACCCAGAAGGTCTGGACGATCTGGCCTCGCATGCGGTGGTTCATTATTCCGTCAATCTGGGCACGCGCCCGCAAGGCTTCGAAGTGGCAACGGCAAACGGCACGCAGTGGATTAAAACCGGCGGCATTCTGACGGTCAACAGCACCGAGACTTACCATGCCGCCTGCCTGGCGGGGCTGGGAATCATTCAGGTGCCGCGCATCGGCGTTCGCGAGGCATTGCGCGCCGGAACGCTCATCGAGATCCTGCCGCAGTATCGCGCTGACCCAATGCCGGTGTCCCTGCTCTACCCGCATCGCCGCAACCTCTCCCGCCGGGTGCACCTGTTTATGGAGTGGCTGACCGGCGTAATGAAAGACTACGTGGACTGACACGCTATACTGTTCTGAGAGTTAACAAAAGAAGGACTATCGACCTGGATGACGCAGGAAAAAGACGTAAAACGCCCTATTCAGGAACTCGACCATGCGCCGGTGCCCAAAGTGGAGACGCATGATCGTGACGAACCAGAAACAAACAACAAGGCCACCCAGGCGCTCAAAACGGTCTCCACGACGGCAGCGAGAATCCAGCGTCAGCCGGTGATTGCCCACCTGATCCGCGCCGCAGAGCGTTTTAACGATCGGCTGGGCAACCAGTTTGGCGCCGCGATCACCTATTTCTCGTTTCTGTCGATGATCCCTGTCCTGATGGTGTCGTTTGCCGCCGCCGGTTTTATTCTCGCGTCGCATCCCACGCTATTAGAGGACATTTTCAATAAAATCCTGATGAACGTCAGCGACCCTACGCTGGCGTCCACGCTGAAAAGCCACTATCAACACCGCCGTTCAGCAGCGAACCACCGTCGGCCTGGTGGGGCTGGGCATTGCGCTCTATTCCGGGATCAACTGGATGGGCAACCTGCGTGAAGCGATTCGCGCCCAGTCTCGGGACGTGTGGGAGCGCACCCCGCAGGATCAGGAAAAAATCTGGATAAAATACCTGCGCGATTTTGTCTCGCTGATTGGGCTGTTGGTTGCGCTGATTATCACGCTGTCCATTACCTCGATTGCCGGTTCTGCGCAGCAGATGATTATCTCCGCGCTGTATCTCGACAGCATTGAGTGGCTAAAACCCGCCTGGCGGTTGATTGGGCTGGCCATTTCGATTTTCGCCAACTACCTGCTGTTCTTCTGGATTTTCTGGCGGCTACCGCGCCACCGACCGCGCAAGAAGGCATTGATTCGCGGTACGTTTATCGCCGCGATCGGTTTTGAGGTGATCAAAATCATCATGACCTACACGCTGCCTTCCCTGGTGAAATCCCCGTCTGGCGCCGCATTCGGTTCCGTGCTTGGCCTGATGGCGTTCTTCTACTTCTTTGCCCGCCTGACGCTGTTTTGTGCGGCCTGGATAGCCACCGCCGAATACAAAGACGACCCGCGTATGCCAGGGAAAACCCACCGCTAGTTCATCATTTGATGCCGGATGGCGCGATGCTTATCCGGCCTAACCGCCCGGCAGGTCGCTACGCCTTATACGGCACGCATTGCAGCATATAAATCCAGACCGTAACTTTTATTTAACCTAAAACCAGTTTTATCCTCTAAGTTTAAAATTGTGTGAAGCATTTCATAGACGTGAAATCACAGGTCTAAACATTATCCCCTTTTTGACCATTATTTGGAGCGAAATCCCGCTTTGTTACAGATTGAAATGTCGCTTTTGCTGTGCGTAATATGGCCGTTCGTTCGCCAAAAAATAAGAAAATACTATGCAAGCAACCGCCACCACACTCGACAACGAACAGGAACACGTTCCGGTAAACTCGCGCAATAAAGTCGTCGTTGCCTCCCCTCATCGGCACCGCCATTGAGTTCTTCGACTTCTACATTTACGCGACTGCCGCAGTAATCGTGTTCCCCCATATTTTCTTCCCGCAGGGCGATCCGGCAGCGGCAACGCTTCAGTCCCTCGCCACCTTTGCCATCGCCTTTGTCGCGCGTCCAATTGGCTCTGCGCTATTCGGCCACTTCGGCGACCGCGTCGGGCGTAAAGTGACGCTGGTGGCGTCATTGCTGACGATGGGGATCTCCACCGTCGTGATCGGTCTGCTGCCGGGCTATGCCACCATTGGCATTTTCGCCCCGCTGCTGCTGGCGCTGGCGCGCTTTGGCCAGGGTCTGGGTCTCGGCGGAGAATGGGGCGGCGCGGCGCTACTGGCGACCGAAAACGCCCCGCCGCGCAAGCGCGCGCTGTACGGCTCTTTCCCGCAGCTTGGCGCGCCTATCGGCTTCTTCTTCGCCAACGGCACGTTCCTGCTCCTCTCCTGGCTGCTGACCGATGAGCAGTTCATGACCTGGGGCTGGCGTTTACCGTTCATTTTCTCTGCGGTGCTGGTCATTATCGGCCTGTACGTCCGCGTCTCGCTGCATGAAACACCGGTATTCGCTAAGGTCGCTGCGGCGAAAAAGCAGGTGAAAATCCCGCTGGGCACCCTGCTGACCCGGCACGTACGCGTAACAGTACTCGGGACATTCATCATGCTGGCGACCTATACGCTGTTCTACATCATGACGGTCTATTCCATGACGTACAGTACCGCAGCCGCTCCTGCGGGGCTCGGTTTACCGCGTAACGAGGTGTTGTGGATGTTGATGCTGGCGGTGATCGGCTTTGGCGTGATGGTGCCAGTTGCGGGCCTGCTGGCAGACGCTTTTGGTCGCCGTAAGAGCATGGTCATTATCACGACAATGATCATTCTGTTCGCGCTGTTTGCCTTTAAACCGTTGCTCGGTTCCGGTAATCCGGCATTGATATTCGTTTTCCTGCTGCTGGGGCTGAGTCTGATGGGGCTGACCTTCGGCCCGATGGGCGCGCTGTTGCCGGAGCTGTTCCCGACAGAAGTTCGCTACACCGGCGCATCCTTCTCGTATAACGTGTCGTCAATTCTTGGCGCGTCCGTAGCGCCATATATTGCCGCATGGTTGCAGGGGAACTACGGTCTGGCGGCGGTCGGCACCTATCTGGCGTCAATGGCCGCCCTGACGCTGATTGCGCTGCTGTTGACCCACGAGACGCGCCACCAGTCGTTGTGATTTGACCGCCATCACCCGTAGGCCGGATAAGGTGTTTACACCGCCATCCGGCACTATCATCATTTCTTCATCTGCGACAAAATCGTCCGACACTGATTCGCATCGCCTTCTGACGGGGAAATCAACGCCAGAAGCGCGGCGGCTGGCGTGACTAACGTCGCCAGCGCCGCAGCGACCGCGCCTCGCGCGATCAGCGGCCCGGCTTTCACCCCCGCCTGCGGGTTTTTAAACGACCCGCGCACATACAGCGGCGAACGCAGCGTAATAATACGAATCCCTTTGCTCTCTGGATCGATGGTTAAATCCAGTTGCTCAGAGGCGAAACTCGCGGTTCCGGTGACGTTAACCAACGCATTTTCCGTATCAAAAGCAAAGATTTGCGGGCGCGCAACGCCATTAACGATGTCAAGATTAGCCGCCGCGCAGTTGACCCGTACCTCATCGTCGCCAAATATCTGCCCGACAATAAAGTTACCCACGTTCAGGCCGACAATCTCCATCAGGTTGCGGCTGATCACGCCATCGTTCATCAGCAACTTCAGGTTGCCATTACTGTTACCTAACAGCGCCGCCACTGAATTGCCGCTTCCCCGGATATCCGCGTCACCGTTCATTTCGCCCAATGTTTTCTGCATCAGTTCGACATCCGGCATCAGCGCTTTCAGTTTAAGACGACGCGCCTGGATATTCGCCCTTCCCTGCATCGGCTTTTTATCCCCTTCCAGATGAATGCTGGAGACAATGCTGCCGCCTGCCAGGCCAAATTTCAGCGGCTGCAAACGTAAATCGGCATTTTTCAGGATGATATGGGTAGAGAGATCGCTGACCGGCAGGCTGCTGCCGTGCTCAATGCGCCCGCCCTTAAAGCGTACGTCGGCATCCATCACGTCCCATTTATCGGTTTCAAAGCGGTCATAAGGCAGCACTTTTGTCGGCAGGCTGGATGCTCTTTTCGCCCTTGCTTTGCTCGGCGCGTTTCGACTGTTGCGCCCCCTTCCCGGAATCCACGCCGATCAGCGGCCCCAGGTCAGCCAGGCGAAGCTGGCGCGACTCCACATCCCCTTCCAGTTTGGGGCGCGGCTTGCCGGTGGTGTAAGCAAGAGAGCCGTGAATATCGCTGTCGCCGATGCGGCCATTAAAATTGCGGTAGTCAAAAACTGAGGATGTCTCCGTATCGATTTTCGCCACCAGGCGACCGGTCCGTTTCAAACGGCGGCGTGTCCGGCAGCAGTACGCCGGTCAGGTCGTACAATTCGCCCAGCGAATCGCCGGAAAACTTAAGCTGGAGATCGACGCCGCCCATGTTCAGCGGATCGTTGACCACCCCGGCAAAGGCCACGCGAGTATTGCCCGAGCGGAAGTCAGCCTGCACCGGGAAAGGCGCGCCTTCACTGCGTAACGCCAGCATACCGCCAATTTTGCCCGTGCCGATCAGCGGTTCCCCGTTATAACGCCCCTGCGCCTTAAGGCCGAAAACATAATCCCCCACGTTGTTGTCGGTTGTTGCTTTTGGCTCCCGTGACTTCGCTAAAAGGCAGTGGTTTACCCAGCGGATCAACCAGGATCTCGATATCGGCTTTGCTGACCTTATCGTCAATGGCGATACGCCCCTGATCGAACAAAATCGTATCCAGACGGAACGACCAGGCGGACGGCTGGCGCATTGGGATCGTTTTTCTCGTCAGCCGCAAGAGTGAAGGTCCAGTTATTGTTTTTCTCCGAGAGGCGGATAAGGCGGGCGTCAGGCTTCACCAGTTTGATCCACGGCAGCCAGACGGTTTTGGTCAGCAACGCCAGCGGCGCCAGCGTGGCTTCAACGCGCGGGAGATGCACCATCGTGACTTCGGGGATATCCGGCGGATTGCCGAGGATAATGTCTTCGGCATGAACGTGTGGCCAGGGCACCCAGCTTCGCCAGCCGGTTTCCTGTTTTTGACGTTCCCACACCACGCCCAGATCGCCGCGAATGGCGAATGGCCGGTTGAGTTCTGTAGAGACTTTCTGGTTGATGGTCGGTTTGAGGCGATTCCAGTCAAATGTCGCAATCAGGACGATGAGTACGACGATCAACAACAACAAAGTCCCTGATACGGCAGCGGTTATTTTGCCTGCTTTCGTCATGTTTTACTTCCTCACTTCTTTCCTTGCCAGTCCTAAAGATAGTCCAGCAGACGGAAAAGGGAGGCAGGCTGCGTCCTGGAATACCGCGTGAAAGACGCGCCATTCCGGGAAACAGCGGGTATTACAGCATCAGGATCACCTGTTCAAGGTTCTCCAGCGGAACAGGACGCGACAGAAAATACCCCTGCGCCGCGAAAGCGGGCGAACGTTGTACATCGCGCCACTCTTCCAGCGTTTCCACGCCTTCGACGATAACGCCTCGGCAATAGCGGTTCATCAGTTGCAGCAGCAGCGTAAAGAGGTTTCGCCCTTCCGGCGTCTGGCGCAGCATCACAAACAGATCCCGCGCCACTTTGATGTAGTCGTAACGCACTTCGCTCAGGGCAGAGAAATTCGCCATGCCGGTGCCGAAATCATCCAGCCAGGAGCGGGCCGAATTCACACATTGAGGCGAACGAAGAGTCTTTCGGTAAACGAATATGTTCTACCAGTTCGAATCGCAGCCAGGGCAGACGCTCAATCGTTTTCAATACCTCTGGCTGCTGACGCATCGCGATCAGCGTCGGGCCATCGACATTGACCGAGGCCAGCAGGTCATGACGCATGAAAAAATCGGCTTTCTGCTCCAGAAACTGGAGCTGTTCTTTCACCACATCCACGCGGTGTCTTACCGCCAGTTCGGCAAAATAGCGATCCGGGGCAACGCGCCGGGAAGGGTTATCCGGGTGTACCACAACCGTCAGCAGTTCCACGGCCATCAATCGCCCGTTGGTCTGGTAGATTGGCTGATAAGTGTAAGCACGTTCGCACTGCAACCAAAAGCGCCGCTCCTGCAAGCTTTCAATGCTTGCCTCAGGAATGCTTAGCTGCTGGATAACCTGCTTTATCATCTCAGATGTCCTGTTAATGAGAGTGTGACTGCCCGGACTCGTCAAAGGTTATCGGCGCTCTGGCAAAGAACTTTATGTTCAGCGTCCCGCAAAATAGAAACAGCATGACAAAAATCAACACAGAATACGCGTTGGCTCAAAAAAATAATGGAACGATGTTTTAATATAGTTGACCGCTGAATACACCACAGCGCACACTAACGCTAATTTTTTTCAGAGCAGGTTCACGACTATGTCCAAAAAGATTGCCGTGATTGGCGAATGCATGATTGAGCTGTCACAGAAAGGCGCAGACGTTCAGCGCGGTTTCGGTGGCGACACGTTGAATACATCCGTTTACATCGCCCGTCAGGTCGATTCTGCGGCCTTGTCCGTACACTACGTGACGGCGCTGGGCACTGACAGCTTCAGCCAGCAAATGCTGGATTCATGGCAAGGCGAAAATGTCGATACCTCCCTCACGCAGCGCATGGAAAACCGTCTACCGGGCCTCTATTACATCGAGACGGACAGCACTGGCGAACGCACTTTCTATTACTGGCGCAACGAGGCGGCAGCGAAATTCTGGCTGGAGAGCGAGCAGTCTGCGGCAATCTGCGAAGAGCTGGCGACCTTCGACTACCTCTACCTGAGCGGGATCAGCCTTGCCATTTTAAGCCCGTCCAGCCGCGATAAATTACTGTCGCTGCTGCGCGAATGCCGTGCCAACGGCGGGAAAGTCATTTTTGACAACAACTATCGCCCGCGCCTGTGGGCAAGCAAAGAAGAGACGCAGCAGGTATATCAGCAGATGCTGGAATGCACGGATATCGCGTTCCTGACGCTGGATGATGAAGACGCATTGTGGGGTGAAAAGCCGGTTGCCGAGGTCATTGCCCGCACGCACGACGCAGGCGTCCAGGAAGTGGTGGTGAAACGCGGCGCAGATTCCTGCCTGGTTTCCATCAAAGGCGAAGAGGTGATTGACGTTCCGGCGGTGAAATTGCCAAAAGAGAAAGTGATCGACACCACCGCAGCGGGCGACTCCTTTAGCGCCGGGTATCTGGCAATACGTTTAACCGGCGGCGACGCTGCCGAGGCCGCACAGCGCGGGCACCTGACCGCCAGCACGGTCATTCAGCATCGCGGGGCGATTATCCCGCGCGATGCAATGCCGCAATAACCGCACTGTAGGCCGGATAAGCGTAGCGCCATCAGGCGCCGGATGGCGGCGTGACCGCCTTATCCGGCCTACTGCTACTGCGCAGCTGGGATATCCGTGACTTCCGGGTGGACATCATCGGTTTCTGCGCTTGTTGCTGCTGCTGTCACTGGCGCCATGATTTGATCCCACGTTGCCTGTAGGTCCTTCATATTCAGCTCCGGTTCGCCCTTCGGCTGAAGCAGAATCAACGCCATATCTTGCGATAGCTGCTGACGCAGGTTTTGATTCAACATCTCAACGGTCAGGTTATTCAGGAAGTTCTGCCGTAAACGCTGGTACTGTTCCGGGGCAATATCGACCACCTGATTTTGCAACGAGCGCATCCGTTGGCTGATCAAGATATCGGTATCGGTACGCGCATAAGTGGCGAACAGCTTCTGCAACTCCAGATTCTTCTGCGCCACCAGCGCGTTAAACTCCTCTTCCGGCAAGCCGTTATCACGGACTTTCGCCAGTTCACGCGCCACCAGCCCCAGGTTCAGATTCAGCTTATCGCCGGGAGATTCAACGTTGATCGCGCACTGCGCACGCAGGAACAGCACCCGGCAGTCAAAGCCGAGACCAATCTCTTTGGCGTTGTTCTTGCTGAGCGCCTGCTGAACATGCCAGAACAGGGCCTCACGGGCTAAATCCGCCTGCCAGTAGCGCAGCAGCGCGGCGGACTCGCGAATGGGCTGCCACGGCGTATCCCACATGATGGAGAGACGATCCTGGCGCACGGCGTCAGTCATAATGCTGACCGCTTCGGCGCGCAGAGGGGAAAGCGTCGGCACCGGCGCAGGCGTTTCACGTTTGCCTTGCAACTCGCCGAAGGTTTTGTTGATCTGCTCAGAAACCGAACGCGCGTCCACGTTACCGACGATAATCAGCGTCATCGCGTCCGGGGTGTACCATTTCTGGTAAAACGCGTTAAGTTTCTCCGCATCCACAGGCTGTTTCAGCGGCTCGGCCGGATCGTGGCCTAACAGCGCAGACCCTTTCAGACGATAGCGCCACCAACCCTCTTTGGTGTCCATAGGCCAGGTGGCAACCATATCTTCACTATTGACTGCATGCGCAACCGTCTCTGGCGTGATGGACAGTTTGCCGGAGGTATGCGCCAGATAAGAGAGCGCCTCTTTTAGCAGATCGTTACGGGTGTTGGGCAGGCTGAGGTTATATAACGTGGAATCATAAGAAACGATAACGGGCGGCACAGGGCGTTTGGGTCAAAGCCCTGCTGCCAGAGTGAACGTGGCTTGCGCGGCGTCAAGGCCGCCGCTTTGCGTCAGCGCGATACGGGAATGGCATGGCTGAAACCGCTCTGTTGCGTACTTTCGGTGAGCGAACCGGTATTGACCAGCAGACGAACCTCAATACGATCGGCTTGGCGCTGCGGGGTAGCTAATACTTGCCACTGTAATCCATTTGCCAGCGTCCCCTGTTGCCATGCCGGTCAGGCTGGAGCGCATCTGCCTGCACATAGCCGACAGTAAGCCATCATCAGCAGACTGCCCGCTAAGAGTCGAATTTTTGTGCCCTGCATGTAAAACCCCTGATCAACAATCCTGGTAATAAAAAAGACAGGCCTGGAAGGCTTATCTGAATATGACGTTAAAAACACTTCGTGTTAGACGCGCGAACATAAAAATGTCACGCCAGAAGTGAAAAAATCCGAAGCCACATGTTGAGTGATTCGGGTGCAGGGGTCAATTATGCGCAAACACCCGCAGTCCTGGAAGGGACTGCGGGCATAAGAGGTGAGATTAAGAGGATAATTCGTGCGTTTTGCCATCAGGCGCACGATTATTCAGCACATCATCCAGCTTTTTGTGGTCCAGTTCTTTCACCCACTTCGCCACAACGACCGTTGCCACGCCGTTACCGACCAGGTTGGTCAGCGCGCGGGCTTCAGACATAAAGCGGTCGATACCGAGGATCAGCGCCAGACCCGCAACCGGTAAGTGGCCCACCGCAGAGATCGTCGCAGCCAGCACGATAAATCCGCTCCCCGTTACCCCGGCCGCCCTTTCGAGGAGAGCAGCAGCACCACCAGCAGGGTTACCTGATGGAAGATATCCATATGACTGTTGGTCGCCTGGGCGATAAACACCGCCGCCATCGTCAGATAGATCGAGGTTCCGTCCAGGTTAAACGAATAGCCTGTGGGAATAACCAGCCCCACCACCGACTTACGGCAGCCCAGCTTTTCCATCTTATCCAGCATACGCGGCAGCACGGATTCGGAGGGAGGACGTCCCCAGCACAATCAGCAGTTCTTCACGGATGTAGCGGATAAATTTAAAAATGCTGAAGCCAGCTGCGCGGGCAATCGAGCCAAGCACCACCACCACGAACAGAATACAGGTGATGTAGAAGCAGACAATCAGCTGGCCCCAACTGCACCAGCGTACCCACACCGTATTTACCGATAGTAAAGGCCATCGCACCGAAAGCACCGATAGGCGCCAGGCGCATGATCATGTTGATGATGCCGAAAATGACCTGCGAGAAGCTTTCAATCACGTTGAAAATCAGCTGGCCTTTGCTGCCCAGACGATGCAGCGCAAAGCCGAACATCACCGCAAACAGCAGAACCTGTAGGATATTACCGCTGGCGAACGCGCCGATGACGCTGCCCGGGATGATATCCATCAGGAAGCCCACGATTCCCTGGTCTTTTGCTTGTTCGGCGTAGATCGCCACCGCTTTAGCATCCAGCGTCGCCGGATCGACGTTCATCCCGGAGCCAGGCTGAACGACGTTGACGATAATGAGACCAATGATCAGCGCAATCGTACTGACAATCTCAAAGTAAAGCAGCGCAACCGCACCGGTGCGGCCCACCGCTTTCATGCTTTCCATACCTGCAATGCCGGTAACGACAGTACAGAAGATAACCGGTGCGATGACCATCTTAATCAGCTTAACGAACGCGTCGCCAAGCGGTTTCATTTGTGCGCCTAATTCAGGGTAGTAATGGCCAAGGAGGATACCAATGGCAATTGCTGTCAGGACCTGAAAAGTAAAGGCTTTTGAACAGAGAGGTTTTCATAGGGTGTCCTTGAAGTAAAAACCACAGGTCTTGTAAGGTTATGGTTAACCTGCGGCCTTAAAATAACACCCACACAACATGACAGAAATGCACCTGGATCATAATTGAAACAAAAATGTTAAAAACTTTGAGCTGGCTCGCACAAGTCTGACCTTTTTTAAGTTTTGTAATCAGGCTGCGCGTTCTTCAGGTAACGTTCTTCAAACACATCCGGCGGAACCGCGCGGGCAAACAAGAAACCTTGCGCCACGTCCACCCCTGCCTGCGCCAGCCAGTCGCGCTGCGCTTCGGTCTCCACGCCTTCCGCAATCATTTTCAGGTTAAGGCTACGCGCCATCAGGATAATCGCCGTAACCATGCTGTCATCCTCCGGCAATCCCTCAACAAACATTTTGTCGATTTTTAGTATATCGACCGGCAGCGATTTCATGTGCTGAAGCTGACGCAAACCCTGCGTATCCCATACCAAAGTCATCCAGCGCGATGCGTACGCCCGCGCTGCGCAGCGGGCGCAGGATGGCGGACGGCGGCATGCGGGTCGTCGATGCGTCGGCTTTCCGTTACTTCCAGAATCAATGTATCCGGCTGAATACGATAGCGGCTTAGCAGCTCCAGCAGATCCGACACCATATTCGGGTGCATGAGCTGCAATGCGGAAAGATTCACCGAGAGCGGCATCATCACGCCGCGCTCCTGCCAGGCGGAAAGCTGGCGACAGGACTCTTCCAGCACCCAGTACCCGACGGTCACCATCAGACCGCAGGATTCGATACGGTCAATTAACCCTTCCGGGAGTTCCCAACTGCCATCCGGCTGCTGCACGCGTAATAATGCTTCTGCGCTCAGGACCTTACCGCTGGACATCTCCACCTGCGGTTGCAGCCAGATAGCGAACTGGTGGTTATCCAGCGCGTTGAGAATATCGCTCTCTTCCGTCAATCTCTGCTGCGCAGCTTCCCATCTGCGCCGGGTCAAAAGAACTGAATCTGATTTTTACCTTTGCGGCGGGCGGTAAAGGCGGCGGAGACGGCGCGACCATAAAGCGCCTCAGCCGTCAGGTCGCCGTAAAACATCGCCACCCCGATGCTGCAACTGGGGCGTAGCTGGATGCTTTCGATCGGCAGCCGTTCATTAATGACCAGTGAGCACTTGCTGACCTAACGTAATCGCGTGCCACGGTTCTTTTACGCGTGCGCGATGATGGCGAAATCAAAGCCGCTCACCTGCGTCAGCACCATTCGCGGCGCCAGCACCCGATTTCAGTTTTTCCACTAGCGTAAGCAACAGGATTTCCCGCTGCGTCTCTTTGAGCACGCCTGCGGTATCGCGCAGCGTTTCACAGGTGACAATCATTAACGCCGTCGTCTGCTGACGCGTCACAACCTGTTCCAGAAGCCCCATCAGAAAAGCCTTGTTGGGAAGCTCGGAAACCGGAAAGCGCATCGCATGATCGTTTTTGCTCAATGCTGTGACGCTGGGCAATCTGCTGATTCAGGTTGTAGCTACGCACCAGCATACCGATCTCATCGTCATGATGCAGACGCGGCAGCGCCAGCTGATGGCCCTGTCAGCTCCTGCGGCGGGATATCGTTAAGCTCCCGGGCGATTTTGCGTAGAGGATGCACAATCAGGCGGTTCATACACCAGGTTATCGCCACCGTCAGCATCAGCGATAAAAGTAAGTAAATGGTCACTAACGTCGAGAGCGTGCTCATCACGAACTTATACATGCGGAACGAGTCCGCCTGGAGCACCAGATACGCCAGCGGCTGTGGGGTTGGCTGGCCGCTCAAGGGAATAGACCGGCAGCGAGATCTGCACCGGCAGTTCAAACAGACGCGTCACCGTCACCGGGACGGAGCGCTCAGGAATAAAACTCATTCGTAGCGCCTGGAATTGGTTCGGCAGCACCACGTCGGCGCGGCTGACCACGCCCGCAGGCTGAATGCGCGCCAGGATGGTTTCCGCTTCAGGGATATCCGCTTTCAGGATTGCGGCGGACAGCGGTTCGCGGACAGAACGGGCGATACTTTCCAGTTGCGTAGCCGTGTTATAGCGGTTCTGCTGTACTAAATGAAACAGCAAAACGGTGCAAAAAATAAATACAAACACCAGGACAACGGCCGCAACCATTGCCATCTGCTTAATTGTTAACGAGCGGCTGACGCGCAAATTGACTCTCCATGACTATCCCCAGGCTGCCGCCAGAGTATACCCGATCGCGCAGACATAAAGAGAGGCCGTATCTGAAAAGGACTTTTCCGAATCATCAGTGCCGGATGGCGGCGTGACCGCCTTATCCGGCCTACGAAAGCGCGCATTGCCAAATGGCGACGTGACCGCAAGCGCGCGTTGTAGGCCTGATAAGACGCGAATGCGTCGCCATCAGGCGTTCGGCGCTTACCAGTCCGCGTACGGCACCAGCGGCTGCGGCGGTAAATCCATATCGCCCTGCCATCCCGCAGCGGAATAACGCACATACAGCAGGAAATGGCTCGGCGTATAATCCTTCGCTTCCTGAATATCAATTGCCGTTCCGAGGAACCAGTTAGACGTCACCCGTCGCTCGATCAGCGCCCGCGCCGTATAACCAAAGCCCTGACTGCTGCTGCCGCCATTCGTCTGCGTAGCCGCCTCTTCGCGGTAATCCGTCGGGATCAGATTCATCAGCGGATAACGCGGCATGGTTTTGGTGCGTGAATGCGACCAGGATACCGAACCGCCCAGTTCCCACGACCAGTTTTCCGTACGCTGCCGCCACAATCACCGGCACGGCGAACGACACATACTCCTGCGGACTGTAATAACCGCCATGCCCCAGCGAATACCCGCTCAGGTCTTTGTCGTAGTGCCAGATCATATTGTTCAGGCCGACGGTGACGCGACGGTTTATTCTCATTGATGATTTTATAGTAATAGCCCGTCATCCAGCGCACGCGCCAGTTATCCGCGACGTTCTTACCGGTCAGTTGATCGCCGCTCAGCGAAGCCCAGACGCCGTTGGCTTCACCTTTGTCATAGCTCAGGCTCACACCGCCGCCGTCCGCACGTACGCCGCCCCATTTTGTGCCCGTGTTGCTCGGCGCGTCTTTCTGCCCGCCGAAGGCCAGCAGAGAGCTGGAGATTGGCCGACGGTGCGCGTTCAGCGTATAGCCCAGCGGCCCGATATCATTGCTGTAGCTCACGCCGCCAACCACATCGACAACGTTAAAGCCCATCGGCGTAGTCCCGATATCCCAGCTCCAGGTCTTGTTTTTCCAGCCGACCGCCACGCTCGTGCCGGTATCAGACTGGCTGCGGTTGCCGCTACAGTCATGCAGCGTACAGGTGCCCCAGTTCTTGTCCCAGGTGCCGTCCGCATGGGTCGAGAAACTGCCGACATCCACGTTCACCAGGTCAGCACGGAAGAGAACATCCGGCCATCTGACAACGGCGCGTCAACCTGGAACATGGTGGTATGCGCTTTCAGATCGGAGTAGCCGCCGGTGCCGCTCGATCCCCAGTAATCATGCTCCAGCGTAACGTTCAGATCCTGCTGTCGGTATAAATCCGCCGCATCGCTGCGCACGCCGCGTTTTTAACCAGTCATCTTTCGCGTCATTACGGGTCAGGCGAGTAAAGGTGTCATTATCCTGCGGGCGGGGTCGGCGTAATGCCGGAAGCCACCATCGGCGTCTTTGTACGTCTCAAGCGCCTGCTGCGGTTTCGCCGTTTTGGCGCCTGAAAGCCCGCCGCGTCGCGCAGCACCATCGCAGTTTCCATAGAAGGCGGCTGTGACTTCGCTTGCGGCACAATCGTGTTGAAGGTCTGCTGCGCCGCGGACGGTATCGCCCAGTTGCGCCTGGGCCCGCGCCATACGGCGCTGCATATTGATGGACAGCGGCTCCCGGTCGCCGGGGCGGGAAGTTTCGCCAGTTCCACCCGCGCCGCCGCGTTATCGCCCTGCGCAATATAGACTTCCGTCAGGCCAAGTCGGGCATCGACATTACCCGGCTCCCGCGCCAGAAACCGCATCATAGGCGGGCGCGCGCCGAAGAATAATCGCGCCGCTGCTGCGGCCCAGTCGGCAAGGGTTAAATCAATGCGCGTAGAGGCGGGCTGCTGGCGAAGCAGCGTTTCCGCTTCCCACTCTTTGCCGCTATCACGCAGGCGGGCTGGCGGTTTCCAGCACCTGATTATTTTGCAGCCTGTCCGCCAGTTCCTGAATGTTGCTGTTCCACTGGCTACGCGGCAGATTATTGATATGCGCCATCGCCGCGCGATCCTGATCGTTGCCCGCGAGGTACAGCCCATAGGGCATACACCTGATCCGGGTCGTTCGGTTTCTGACGCGCCAGCGCGCGCATTTGCGCATCGGCCTGGCTGCGCTGCCGGCGTTCCACAGATCGCGGGACAAACGATACGTTACCCAGACGCTGCCGGGGTCCAGCGCCAGCCTGCGACGATGCAGTTCCGCCGCCTGCGCCCAGTTCCCCTGGTTTTCCAGCGCTTCGGCCTGCTGCGCCAGCCGGTCGTTTTCAAGGCTACGCTCAATATCATCAATACTTTGCCGCTGACGACTGGAGAGCGACGCGATAAACGCCGAGGCTTTCTCCGGGGACTGCTGACGATAGATATTCGCCAGGCCGCGCACGGCGTTGCTGTTGCCGCTGTCCATTCGCAGGCGTCTGCTGATAGTAGCGCTCGGCGGCAGGATAATCTTTACGCGCCATCGCCACGTCGCCCAGCCCCAGCACGGCATAGCTGTCGGTATTGTCGATGCTCCTGGCCTGCCGGTAGAGGCGTTCCGCCTGGTCCGGGTTATTCGCTTTCAGCGCGGGCGTCACCCTGCTGAATCGCCAGCCAGTAGCGGTTTACCTTCAGCAGGCTTTCCCATTTGCCGCGACTGCTGCTGTTCGGGTCCATCGCAAGCGCTTTCTGGAACTGCGCCACCGCGCGGGCACGATCGCCACGCTGCGAATAGGCCTGCCCCAGCGCGCCGACGGCTTCGCTGTCACGGTGATCCGCGCTTACCGCCTGCTGCAATTCCGTTACGGCTTTGCCGCCCTGTCCGGCTTCCACCGCCGCCAGGCCTTGCGCTCTGGCTCTGAACGCCGGGTCGGAAAGCTGTTGCTGCTGTTCACTCAACTTGCTGCGCGCGGCATTGACGCTGTCGCCTTCGCTAAACACCGTCAGGTATTTTTGCAGCGCTTTTACGCTGGCGTCGCTGGCAGGCAGATCTTTAATCTGCTGATACCAGAGAGCGGAAGCCGTCGTGCGCCCGGCGCTGGAATTCGCCATCTGCTCTAATACGGCAAATCCCTCATCGCGTCGCCCGCCGTCAAACAGCAACTGCGCCAGCGTGTTTTGCAGGGCGGTATTGCCCGGCGTACTGGCGTTAATTCTTTTAAGCTGATTAATCGCCTCGTTACGTCTCGCGGGAGATTTCGCCACCGTCGTCCAGTATTCCACCGCCAGATCGCCTTGCGGCGGATGACCTTTAAACAGCGCGTCGTAAGCGGCAATCGCTTCTTCGGTATGACCGGTGGTCGCCTGTAAACGCGCCTCCTGCAAGGACTGGCGCCCTTCCGGCGTGGAAAGCATCATCGTCGTGCGGGAGGATTGATACGCGCTGGAACTCGGCGCGAGCTGGGAAAGTCTGTCGAGCTGTTTCTGCGCCCCGTCATTGTCGCCCTGGCGCAGCAGGTAGCGAAACCGGGCGGCGACCACTTCCGGGTTGTTCGGGTCGATCAGTTCCAGGCGATAAAGCGACTGGCGCACCAAATCCTCACGGTGCGAGGCTTCGCCTAACCGAACCTGTTGCAGCAACTGCTGTTGCGCGGAAGGCGCCGCCTCAGCGAACGGCATCCAGGCGATGCCGAGCGTCAGGCCGAGCACTGCCCGATGGCGACACTTTAGCGTCTTATCCGGCCTACAATCAGCGGCATCCCGTAGGCCGGATAAGGCGTTACCGCCACCCGGCAAAATGAGATGGATGAGACTTAATTTGAACTTGCGCATTCCTGGGCCCCAGTCAGGTAGTAATTCACCTTTAGCGGTGAAGCGAAAACGATGCTGATCCCATCCTTGTCCGAAAAGCGTTAGCACATAGCTATAGTAGGCATCGCTACCGGGAAAATTGTCCGCCACGCGCTGTCGCTGCACCGCCTGAGCATCACGGTTTTGCAGGAAAGGCAATAAAGAAGCCGAAAAGCCCACCGGCCCGTCGCCCTGGGCTTTACCACTGGCGACATCCACCTTCTCTGGCGGAACGCCGTTTTTTGTCGTCAGCGTCGCCATCGGTTTCAGGCGCGTCAGCAGCCGCGCTTTTTGCGGATCGCCGTCGTGCATCATCCCCGCCCATAAATAAACGCGGATGGCATCGTAACTGCTGACCAGCGTTTTTTCCGGTTTCAGCTGCCAGCCTTTGTCTTTTTCATAGCGCACCCAGTCCGGCGAGAACCCTTTCGGGGCGGTTTCCATCAGCAAACGCATATTGGTTTCACGCAGCGTGGTCCAGGGCGCGCCAAAGCGGGTAAAATATTGCGCCAGCTGCGGGGGTAAATAGCTCGGGTTAAAGCGCCAGCGCGTCTTTTCCGCAAAACCCACGATCCCCGGCAGCAGCATTGACCCCAGCCCCGGCACCGTTACCACCTCTTCACGCGCAATGCGTTTTAGCAGCGCGGCGCCAGTGTCGGTATAGCGCGACGTTTTCCATAAGCGCCCGGCTTCCAGCAGCGACCAGGCCATCCAGATATCGCCGTCGGAAGCGGAGTTTGCATCCAGCACCGCCCAGGTCGAGGGGTCTTTCTGCCCCCACAAGCCAGGCAGGCAGATGCGACTGTAAGGAACCCTGCGCCAGGTTGTTTTGCGTCCAGTCGGAGGATCAGGTCAAATGCCGGCCGATCGTTGGCGGCGAGGGCAAAGAACAACGCATAGCTTTGCCCTTCCGACGTCGTGATTTTGCGCGCGTCGCTGGGGTCAATCACCCGTCCTTCCTGACTGATATAGTCCTTTTTGAACTGTATCCATGCCGGCCACGTACAGGCCGCCTGCACGCTGACGGTCGCCAGCATCAGGGCAGTTAACATCCATCCACGCAGCGCGTTCATCATCGATTACTCGTTATCGGGATCGAGTCGACGACGGCTGATAATGCGCAGCAGACGCCACAGAACCCCAGGCCAACAGCACGACGCTAACCGCCGCCAGTATCGCCAGCAGCACCGGATGATTCGATAACGCGTACCAGAGGCGTTCGAACCACGGTAAATGCCCTACGTAGTAAATATCGCCCACCCGCAGGCTGTTGACGCCAGACTCGCGGATCACCGACACGGAGCCAAACATGGCGGCGCGTTTTCCGCTGTCGTTCATCGCTTCGGTCAGCAGTTCATACCCGCGCGGGCTGTCTGCCAGCAGCGCCACCACGCTACGCTGGTCGTTGAACGGCGACTGGAAGCCCACTACCGCCGCCATCGCGCCAGCAGAAGTGATGGTGGATTTCGCATCCGGCGCGCGGTCGGCCTCATCCGGCATGATGCTCGGGAAGGTCGTCTGGCGCATCGGCGTGTTCACCCAGCTTTGCGTCGCCTGTACCAGCAGGTCGATGCGTTTGTCATCTTTCAGTGCGTCGGGGATTGTCCCGATCACCATAATATCCGCGTCTTTACCCTGAATCTGGCGGCTATCGTCCGGTGATATTCAGGTTAATCGACGGGAAACCGGTCTGCGCGCCAATCGTTCCGGTCACATCCAGCAGCGTTTCCATCTGCGCTTCGTTCGGGTTTTTCGGCATCACGGCAATGGTTTCTGAAAGGTCAGCCATCCGGCTGAACGGGAAGCCCGCGTTGGCGAAGGCACGCAGGTCCGGCATCGCGATAAAGTGATAATATTTCGAGAAATCAATGGTGGAGTCGTCGCCAATCACCACATGGTTTTGTACCGGCTGGAATGTCACGCAATTATCCACCGAGCCGCCCGGCATCGGGTTCATGTACTGGAAGTCAAAGCGCAGCTGGTTCATCGCCCCCAGCTTCAGCGCCGGGATCGACACGTCCGTTTTACCGTCAATCAGCCCCTGCAATACCGGCAAACGCAGCAGCAGGCGATTGCTTTCCTGGGTGCTGTTCAGGCTGAACGCTTGCAGGAACTGATCGTTCAGGCTGATATCCATACGCGAGCTGTCTTTGCTCGGCGGCGTGGGTGTAACGGTAGTTGAGGTTCATATCAAGTACCGTTGCTGCGCAGCAGATAGAGATCCGGCGGCAGATTCAGCGACAGCGAAATCGCCGCAGGTTCCAGCCCGGTGGACTGGAGCTGTTCTTTATAGGTTTTCAGCTCGCCGAACGTCACCGCACGGTCAGTACGTACCCAGTTCGGCGCATCATAAGGTTTACGCGCCAGCAGAGGCTTCACCTCATCCACCACCACGCTGTCGCCACGGAACAGGATATTCCCTTGCGCAATGCCTTTCGCCGCCTGCAACAAATCGTTATCGTCGCGGCCAAAGACCACCAGCAGCTTCACATATGGGTTGTCCGGGTGGCTGATCATCTCAATCACCGGCGCTTTTACCGGCGGAATGATCGCGCAGGAAATCAGGGCGCTTGTCGTTCGTGGCAAAGACGATGGCATTACGATCCGGCAGCGTGTTGTACATCACCGGGAAATGCTGGCCGCGCCAGCCTGCGCGCGAACCGAACCATGAAGAGACAATGGATGCCGCCTGCTGCTGCATCAGATCCGGCGAACCGGCAAAGACCACAGGCAGCGTAACCTGGCGGTTGTCCCGCGGATCGAAGAACGGCACCGGGAAGTGCGACAGATCGTTTTTCACCGGCAGGGTCTGGTACGTCAGATCCAGCACGCTGCTGCGGCCAACATCCAGCCAGAGCGTACTGCTGGCCGGGTTTTCGCAGACATCACGATAGTGCCCGACGAACTCCAGCCGCACGCGGTTAAAATCGGTGATAAAGAGCGGGTTGATCGGCATCTGGGCCAGCGTCTTTTGCCCAGTTGCTCTTTCGTGACCGGCAACACGCCCATCAGCTCATCATTGAGGTAGACCTTCAGCTGCGACTGGATCGGCAGCAACGACGGCGACGGGGTGTATTCCAGGTTCAGCATCGCTTTCGACACCACCTCATCGCTGCGCATACCGAACTCAATGCTGCCATTCGGGTTCACGCCACGCAGCACCATGCTGCCCGGCGGCGGCGCGATTTGCGCGAAGGTCAGCTTCACATCGCGGGAAGGCCCGTTTTGCGCCACCACGGGCGCATCGGCGCCCGGCACGCCCGGCATTACCTGGCCGACGGCTGCTCCGGCGTTTCTGGCGCAGGCGCTGTCGGCGCTTGCGCTGGCTCAGCATTGATCAATGGTTGCGTTGCAGGCGTCGCATTCGTCATGAAAGTGGGGAAAGCGCTTATCCCCATAGCCACTGCATAAACCCAGGAAAGTTTTCTTTTCATCGCGTTATCATCATTGTTGAGCCATCACCTGATCCGGCTGCCGCTCCGGGCGACGCGGAATAAACGACACAATCCAGGAAACCAGCGTCGTCAGAGAACGGAAAATTACTTTGACGGAAGACGGAGCAAATTCCGCAAGATGGCGGTAGCCACGGAAGCCCAGCTTCAGAATATCCAGCAGGCTTTCCAGCGGTTTGTCTTCTGGGAAGCTGTCCTGCCAGAGCGCCCACGTATCCGCGCGGGCAAATGTGCACTGCACAAAGTCGATATGTTGTTTCGTGGTCATCGGCAGCAATTGCAGCCCGACCTCATTGCCCAGCACGCGCACGACCTGAGTAGGAAAGACGTACTCTTGCTGGCCACGTTTAAGCAATAAATTAACCTTTTGCCCTTCCAGCACCTGCGCCTGCCCGTTGATCCGAATCCCCAGGCCGCCGTCGGAGAAGTCATGCACGGTGCATGAGAACAGGTGGCCATCTTCACGGGCAATGGCCGCCGGCATGGAGATTTCAACGCGGTGCGCCCGGCGTACCTGCTTACTTTCCACAGAGACCGCCACCGCGCCGCCCAGAATGATCAGGTTATAGAAAACCCACACCAGACTGACGATCACCGTGAGTATTTCGTTGGCGGGGCCGTAGTAGTAACGCCAGATGCCCACCACGACCCCCAGCAGGTTGAGCAGCACCAGGAAGATATAGGGCCGGGAAATCACCCAGTCGACATACTCTTCCTCTACCAGCCCGCCTTTCGCGGTAACGTTGAATTTCCCTTTATGCGGGTTGATCAGCGCCACCATCGTCGGCGGCGCGATATACCAGGCCAGCACCGTTTCGTAGATTTCACTCCAGAAGGAGTGGCGGTATTTCCCCTGAATCTTCGAGTTGGTGAGGCTGGCGTGAATCATGTGCGGCAACACAAACAGCGCAATCATCAGCGCGGGCGCATAGATGATATAGGCGTGCAGCAGCAGGAAAGCCAGCGGCGCCGTCAGGAAGATGAGCCGTGGAATGCCCGATAAAAAGTGGAACATGGCGTTGACGTAACACAGACGCTGCGCCAGCTTTAAGCCTTTGCCGAACAGCGGGTTATCCAGACGGAAGATTTGCACCATGCCGCGCGCCCAGCGAATACGCTGCCCGATGTGCGCGGACAGGCTTTCCGTCGCCAGGCCTGCCGCCTGTGGAATGCGCATATAGGCCGAGGTGTAGCCACGACGGTGCAAGCGCAGCGAGGTATGCGCATCTTCGGTCACGGTCTCAACGGCAATGCCGCCAATCTCATCCAGCGGTTTACGGCGAATCACCGCGCACGATCCGCAGAAGAACGTCGCATCCCACATGTCGTTGCCATCCTGCACCAGCCCATAAAACAGCGTGCCTTCGTTCGGCGTTTTACGGAAACGACCGAGGTTGCGTTCAAACGGGTCCGGCGAGAAAAAGTGGTGCGGCGTCTGCATCATGGCGAGCTTTTTCTCTTTCAGGAACCAGCCCATCGTCATTTGCAGGAACGAGCGTGTCGGGACATGGTCGCAGTCAAAAATCGAGACAAACTCGCCTTTCGCGTATTTCAGCGCGTTATTGATGTTGCCGGCCTTGGCGTGTTCATGCGTGGTACGGGCGATGTACTGTACGCCGACGGTCTGGGCAAACTGGCGGAACTCTTCGCGCCCACCGTCGTCAAGAATCCAGATGCTCAGCTTGTCTTTCGGCCAGTCGATGCCCAACGAGGCGTAAACGGTGTTTTTCACCACGCTGAGGTCTTCGTTGTAAGTCGGAATAAAAATGTCCACCGTCGGCCACTGCGCCATCTCTTTCGGTAGCGGCACGGGCTGGCGGTTAAGCGGCCAGACGACCTGGAAATACCCCAGCACCAGGACAATCCAGGCGTAGGTTTCCGCAAACAGCAAAATCAGCCCGCAAACCAGGCTCAGCGGGTCATCCCAGTTTAGCGTCGAGGTATAGCGCCACCAGATATAACGGCATGACACCGTCAGCGACAGCACGATCAGCATCAGGGCGGAGAAACGCCCCGGTATCCGCCGCACCAGTAGCGCGACGCCCCACAGCAGTATCAGGAAGATAAACTGCGACAGCGGGTTAAACGGCTGGGTAATACAGATGATCGCCAGAATCAGGGAAAAGGTGACGATAACGCCGAGGATAAAGCGGCGCACCCCGTTGCTAAGATGGCCCAGCTCTTTTTCGCTTTCCAGGTGCGTGGTCTTTTTACTGACGCGGTCGGGCAGCGTGTCCATCCACTGATGATAGCGACCGCGCACGCCCAGCAGGCGGGAGAGCGACCGCCAGCGCGGTTCGACCTTCTTCTCTTTACGCGGCGAGAAGGCCATCAACCAGAGCGTTTGAATGGCATAGCGGGCCGGGTCCAGCGGACGCGGTCGGTTGGCGTTAATATGCGGATAGAGCGCTTTATGCTGCGCGCGAATGCGCTGCCAGCGCGGATGCTCAAGCGGAATAAAAGTCCACGCCAGAATCACCCACAGGCAGCCCAGCATCGCACTGAACGGCGACGCACCATGACGGCGATACCCTTGATAGCGCTCGCTCAGGCGTGCGCCGACCGGCGGAATGAGAAGCCACCGGGTCAGGATGTTCATGATGCGCTCCCGGCAGGGGCGCGATTACCCGCATAGTGCAGCAAACACCAGTTCGCCAGCGTCAGCACCTCTTCTGCCGCCAGCGAATCGCCACGGTACTCGCCCAGCGGCTGTTTCGAAGCCATACACTCCGCCATCGCTTCATCGCGATGGATCACCATCGGCAGCAAACGACGCTGGCTTTGCAGCCAGACCTGGTACAGATCGTCCTGCAACTGGCTGGCAATGCGTAAATCGTTAATCAGAATATGCGCGCCCGTGGGCAGCGCCTGTTGATGCAGCCGGATATGGCAATTGGTGTCCGCTTTTACCACCGCCAGCGTATGATCGCAGAGACTGACCAACTGTTGCGTCAGCGGTGAGACGCCGTGGGGAAGATCCAGCAAAATCCACGAATAGCGTCGGCTCTCTTTCAGTTCGCGCAGGCCAGCGCAAATAGCTCCCAGCTTTTCCGCCCATTCCTGAGGATTCTCCCGCTCTTCCACCGTAAGCTGTCCGAACGGCAGCAGATCGAGCTGGGTGGTATAACGCAGTCCGGCATCGCGCCAGTCTTTACCGTCCAGTAGCGCCCTGGCCCAGCCGTCGCGATGGACAAAATCGACATTGAATGACATACGCAGCAGGTTATCGGGGCTGGCATCAACGACCAGCACATTTTCCCCGAGTATTTGCAGCGCCCAGGCGAGCGCCGAAGTGATTGATGTGGTGCCTACACCGCCGCGCACGCCCTGCAATCCCAGAATGGACATCCCTGACTCCCTTATGATGGTTGTTGCGCAAATTCAGCCAATAAAGGCCAACGTTTAATCGCCGCAGCCAGCTGTTCGCGTTGGGAAATATCGGTATAGTCTATTTCGGGCAAGGAGAAAGCCTGACTTAACGCCAGAAAATCATTTTGAAAGGTATAGCCCAATGCTGAATCAAACTGAGAGTCAGGTTCGTTGTTGTTATACATTCTGTATTGTGTCCCTTTTGAATATACTCACCATGCTTCAGACAATTTTTCTGGCAGCATCCCCCCCTCTTCACTGTTAATCTTCAATGCAGGGGATCGTTCATTTCTCGCCTTTCCGTTACGCAAACTGTAAGAGTAAAGAAAACACCATGACCGAGGTCGCAAGGCTTCCTGCCCGCCGAATTGATTCATATGCTAAATCTGATGTGTTTTAATTTCAATGTTAGGTTTATTTCTGAGCTTTCGCTAGTAAACTGATAAACAGATAAAAATAGCGACAAGAGGGACGCTGTGGACCCCGTATTTTCTATCGGCATCTCATCATTATGGGATGAACTACGCCACATGCCTGCCGGCGGTGTCTGGTGGGTTGACGCTGATCGCAATGAAGATGCCATCAGCCTGGTGAATCAAACGATTGCCTCGCAGGCAGGGAACGCGAAAGTCGCGGTCATTTGTATGGGCTGCGATCCGGGTGAATTAATCAAATTAGATGAATCTCACGGCCCGGAAAAAATCCAGTTATTTTCAATGCCGGATTCTGAAAAGGGGTTATACTTCTTGCCCCGCGATTTGCTTTGTTCTGTTGATCCTACACATTACTTTTTCATTCTTCTTTGCGCGAATAACGCCTGGCAAAATATATCAGGGGAACGCCTTCATCAATGGCTGGAAAAAATGAATAAATGGACCCGGTTCCATCACTGTTCGCTTCTGGTTATTAACCCTGGAAATAATAATGACAAACAGTTCTCCCTGTTGATGGGGGAGTATCGTTCGCTTTTCGGCCTTGCCAGCTTACGTTTTCAGGGCGACCAGCATCTGTTCGACATCGCGTTCTGGTGCAGCGAAAAAGGGGTCAGCGCCCGGCAACAACTGACGCTGCGCCATAAAGATGCGCACTGGGAGCTGGCCCACAAGGAAGAGGCGAACATCCAGCCGCGCAGCGACGAAAAACGCATCCTCAGCAATATCGCCGTCCTTGAAGGCGCTCCGCCGCTGTCGGAACACCTGGGCGCTTTTTGATAATAACGAAACCTTGTTCAACGAGGCGCGAACGGCGCAGGCGGCGACGATCATCTTCTCCCTGACGCAAAATAGCCAAATCGAACCCATGGCGCGGAATATCCATACGCTGCGCCGCCAGCGCGGGAGCGCGCTGAAAATTATCGTCCGCGAAAATCTCGCCAGTTTGCGGGCAACCGACGAGCGACTGCTGTTAGGCTGCGGCGCGAATATGGTTATTCCGTGGAATGCGCCGCTCTCCCGCTGCCTGACGCTGATTGAAAGCGTGCAGGGACAGCAATTCAGCCGCTACGTCCCGGAAGAGATCGCCACACTCCTGTCGATGACGCAGCCCATGAAGCTGCGCGGTTTCCAGACATGGGACGTCTTCTGCGAAGCCGTACATAACATGATGAGCAACACGCTGCTGCCCGCTGACGGAAAAGGCGTGATGGTCGCATTGCGCCCGGTGCCGGGTATCCGCATCGAGCAGGCGCTGACGCTCTGCCGCCCAAACCGTACCGGCGATATCATGACTATCGGCGGCAACCGGCTGGTGCTGTTTTTATCATTCTGTCGGGTCAACGATCTGGACACGGCGCTGAACCATATCTTCCCGCTGCCGACCGGCGATATCTTTTCCAACCGCATGGTCTGGTTCGAAGATAACCAAATCAGCGCTGAACTCGTGCAAATGCGCCTGCTGTCGCCTGAACTGTGGGGCACACCGCTGCCGCTGACTCAGGGGCCGAACCCTGTGCTCAATGCCGAGCATGACGGGCGGGTCTGGCGACGTATTCCCGAACCCTTACGACTGCTGGATGACAGCGTGGAGCGCCCACAATGATGAACGTCAACGATATCATCCAGATCATCGTCTTTTGCGCGCTGATCTTTTTTCCTCTGGGCTATCTGGCGCGCCATTCGCTTCGCCGCATCCGTAACACAGCCCGACTGTTATTCGCCAGACCCCGTTATGTAAAACCCGCCGGAACCTTGCGCCGTGCAACAAACGTCAAGGCAGACAAAAAATGACTCAGCATACTCAAACCTCATCCATGCCTTCACCACTCTGGCAATACTGGCGCGGCCTTGCGGGCTGGAATTTCTACTTTCTGGTAAAGTTTGGCCTGCTCTGGGCGGGATATCTCAACTTCCATCCGTTGCAGAACCTGGTCTTCATGGCCTTTTTGTTAATGCCAGTCCCCAAACTCAGCCTGCACCGTCTGCGCCATTGGGTCGCTATCCCAATCGGCTTTGCGCTTTTCTGGCATGACACCTGGCTGCCTGGCCCACAAAGCATTATCAGTCAGGGCTCGCAGGTCGCGGGTTTTAGCGCGGACTATATGCTCGATCTGGTGACTCGCTTTATCAACTGGCAGATGATCGGCGCCGTGTTTGTGCTGCTCGTCGCCTGGCTGTTTTTATCGCAGTGGATTCGGGTCACTCTTTTTGTTGTCGCCATTATGATCTGGCTGAACGTGCTGACGCTGACAGGGCCAGTCTTTACGCTGTGGCCTGGCGGCCAGCCGACCGACACGGTGACGACCACCGGCGGCTCTGCGGCGGCGACGGTCGCAACGGCAGGAGACACCCCGGTGGTCGGCGATATCCCGGCGCAGACCGCGCCTCCGACCTCAGCCAATCTGAACGCGTGGTTGAACACCTTCTATAACGCGGAAGAAAAACGAAAAACGCCGTTCCCGACGGCGCTGCCGGCCGATGCGCAGCCGTTTGAACTGCTGGTGATCAACATCTGTTCCCTCTCGTGGTCTGATGTTGAAGCCGCAGGCCTGATGTCACATCCGTTATGGTCGCATTTCGATATTCTGTTTAAGCACTTTAACTCCGCCACCTCCTACAGCGGCCCGGCGGCGATCCGCCTGCTGCGCGCCAGCTGCGGCCAGTCGTCGCACACGAATCTGTATCAACCGGCAGGCAACGACTGCTACCTGTTTGATAACCTGTCGAAGCTGGGCTTCACGCAGCATTTGATGATGGGTCATAACGGCGAATTTGGCGGCTTCCTGAAAGAAGTACGTGAGAATGGCGGTATGCAGACGGAGCTGATGGATCAAAAAGGGCTGCCCGTCACGCTGCTGGGCTTTGACGGTTCTCCGGTTTATGACGACACCGCCGTGCTCAACCGCTGGCTGGAAACCACCGAGAAAGATCAGAACTCGCGTAGCGCAACGTTCTATAACACTCTGCCGCTGCACGACGGAAACCACTTCCCTGGCGTCAGTAAAACGGCGGATTACAAAATTCGCGCGCAAAAGCTGTTCGATGAGCTGGACGCCTTCTTTACCGAACTGGAGAAATCGGGCCGTAAAGTGATGGTGGTGATGGTCCCGGAACACGGCGGCGCGCTCAAAGGCGACAGAATGCAGGTTTCCGGGCTACGCGACATCCCCAGCCCGTCGATCACCAACGTACCGGCAGCGGTGAAATTCTTCGGTATGAAAACGCCTCATCAGGGCGCATCGATTGAGATTGACCAGCCGAGCAGCTACCTGGCGATTTCCGAACTGGTGGTGCGCGCCCTTGACGGCAAACTGTTTGTCGAAGACAACGTCAACTGGGATCAGCTCACCCGTGGGTTGCCGCAGACCGCGCCGGTCGCTGAAAACGCCAACGCGGTGGTTATCCAGTATCAGGGTAAACCGTATGTGCGTCTGAACGGCGGCGACTGGGTGCCTTATCCGCAGTAAACGAAAAAGGCCTGATGGCGCTACGCTTATCAGGCCTACAGGTCAGGCACAATCTCCTGAAATTATGCCGATTTGTAGGCCGGATAAGACGCTTTCGTCGCCATCCGGCAAAACTCGCGCAAGCGCCGCAACACGCTGGAAAGATTCTTGCCAGCTGGCAACTTTTCTGACGACCCGTAAAAAACGAAACCCACTAACTCGTTGATATATAAAAACTCCTTTTCTGGCACAGCGATTGCTATTTGAGTGTGAGCTGTTCTGTTCCGAATCAAAAGGAGATATCATGTCTGACTGTCGTACTTACGGATTCAACACCCAGATCGTTCACGCGGGGCAACAACCCGATCCTTCAACTGGCGCGCTCAGTACGCCAATCTTCCAGACGTCGACGTTTGTTTTCGACAGCGCCGAACAGGGGGCCGCCCGCTTTGCGCTCGAAGAGTCCGGGTACATTTACACCCGCCTGGGCAACCCCACGACGGACGCGCTGGAGAAAAAGCTGGCGGTACTGGAAAGAGGCGAAGCGGCGCTGGCGACCGCGTCCGGCATTTCCGCCATCACCACCACGCTGCTGACGCTCTGTGAGCAGGGCGATCACATTGTCTCAGCCAGCGCGATTTATGGCTGCACGCACGCATTTTTGTCGCACAGCATACCGAAGTTCGGTATTGACGTGAGTTTCGTTAATGCCGCCAACCCGGATGAGATCCGCGAAGCCATCCGCCCGGAAACCAAAGTGGTGTACATCGAAACGCCCGCCAACCCAACGCTCTCCCTGGTCGACATCGAAACGGTCGCCGGGATCGCCCATCAGCGGGGCGTGCTGTTGGTTGTGGATAACACCTTTATGTCGCCGTACTGCCAGCAACCCCTGCTCCAGGGAGCCGATATCGTGGTTCACAGCGTCACGAAATACATCAACGGACACGGGGATGTTATTGGCGGGGTCATCGTCGGCAAGCAGGAGTTTATCGATCAGGCGCGGTTTATCGGGCTGAAGGATATCACCGGCGGCTGCATGAGCCCCTTTAACGCCTGGCTGACGCTGCGCGGCGTGAAGACGCTGGGGATTCGCATGGAGCGCCACTGCGAGAACGCGCTGAAAATCGCCCGTTTCCTGGAAAGCCATCCGAAGATTACCCACGTCTGGTATCCGGGGCTTCCTTCGCACCCGCAGTATGAACTTGGCAGACGCCAGATGAGCCTGCCCGGCGGCATTATCAGCTTCGAAATCGCGGGTGGCCTGGAGGCTGGCAGACGCATGATCAATTCGGTAGAATTGTGCCTCCTCGCGGTCAGTCTCGGTGATACCGAAACCCTCATTCAGCACCCTGCGTCTATGACACATTCGCCTGTTGCGCCAGAGGAACGGCTTAAAGCAGGTATTACCGACGGGCTTATCCGTCTTTCTGTGGGTCTTGAAGATCCAGAAGATATTATTAACGACCTTGAACACGCCATCAGAAAGGCGACATTCTGACCATTACGGTCGGAGCTGGCCTGCGTCGGCTCCGGCTGTTGAGAATCAAGGCACAACGGCCTGGCTATACGCATCATCCTTCCCGGGGTGACGCGTATTTTGGGCAGGGGGCTCTATGCAGGACAACACATTACAATTAAGCAACAGTAAAGCGACCACCGCAGCGTTCTCAAAAAAACTACCGTTTACGAAATACGATTTTGGCTGGGTGCTGTTATGTATCGGCCATGGCCATTGGCGCCGGAACGGTGCTAATGCCGGTACAGATTGGGGCTAAAAGGAATTTGGGTCTTTATCACCGCGTTTATTATCGCCTACCCCGCAACCTATATCGTGCAGGATATTTACTTAAAGACGTTATCAGAAAGTGAAACCTGTAATGACTACACCGATATTATCAGTCATTACCTGGGGAAAAACTGGGGCGTCTTCCTCGGCGTGATCTACTTTTTGATGATTATCCACGGCATTTTATCTACTCTTTATCCGTGGTTTTCGACAGCGCGTCGTACATTAAGACCTTCGGTCTGACCGATGCCGATCTCTCGCAGTCCATCCTCTATAAAGTGGCGATCTTCGCCGTACTGGTCGCTATCGCCTCCGGTGGAGAAAAGCTGCTGTTTAAAATCTCCGGCCCTATGGTGGTGGTAAAAGTAGGCATCATCCTGATCTTCGGTTTCGCAATGATTCCGCACTGGAACTTCAGCAATATTACGGCCTTCCCGCAGGCGTCGGTCTTCTTCCGCGATGTGCTGCTCACCGTGCCCTTCTGTTTTTTCTCGGCGGGTGTTTATTCAGGTGCTGAACCCAATGAACATTGCCTACCGCAAACGAGAAGCCGACAGGGTGCTGGCGACGCGCATGGCCATCCGTACCCACCGCATCAGCTATATCACGCTGATTGCCGTGATCCTGTTCTTCTCGTTTTCGTTTACCTTCTCCATCAGCCACGAAGAAGCCGTTTCCGCCTTTGAGCAGAATATCTCCGCGCTGGCATTGGCTGCGCAGGTCATTCCCGGACAGATCATTCATTTCACCTCAACGGTACTGAATATCTTTGCGGTTCTCACCGCCTTCTTCGGTATTTACCTGGGTTTTCATGAAGCGATTAAGGGCATCATTCTCAACGTGCTGAGCCGGGTTATCGACGTGGAGAAGATCAATCCGCTGGCGCTGACGCTTGGCATCTGTACCTTTATCGTTATCACGCTGGTCATTTGGGTATCGTTCCGCGTCTCGGTGCTGGTGTTCTTCCAGTTGGGCAGCCCGCTGTACGGCATTGTGTCGTGCATCATCCCTTTTTTCCTGATCTATAAAGTCACGCAACTGGAAAAACTGCGCGGCCTGAAAACCTGGCTGATTCTGCTGTATGGGATTTTGCTGTGCCTGTCGCCGCTCCTGAAGCTGATTGAATAACGCGTTCCGTGCGCCGTCGATTCCTGGCGGCGCTTAACTTACCCCCTCCAGTTGGTAGCTGCGTATTTTATTCAGCACCGTCGTGTGCGAAACCCCCAACGCTTTCGCGATATGCCGGGAGGAGACATTCTCTTCCACCATCTGCTCAATCAGCTGCCGCTCAGCATGTTGCACCTGCTCTTTGAAGGGACGGTCGGGATGCCCCGGCAACGCTTGTGACACCGTTGAAAGCCCCAAATCATCGCAGGTGATGACATCACTTTCTGACATCAGCATCAGACGGATAATGGTGTTCTCCAGTTCGCGAACGTTGCCCGGCCAGTGGTGGTGACGCAGTGACTCAAAGCAGGCTTTGTCCAGTATCAGCCGCCGTTGAAACTCTTTGGCATATTTCTGTACAAAATGGCGGATCAGTAAAGTGATATCCGAAGGGCGCTCGCGCAACGGCGGAATCGTGAGCGTCAGTACGTTAATGCGATACCAGAGATCGGCGCGCAGCAGGCGCTGTTCGACCATCTCTTCCAGATTCGCGTTGGTGGCGACAATAATACGCGCGTTAACCGGGATCACCTGCGCCCCGCCGACGCGGCGGATGCCGCCGTCCTGAAGCACCCGCAGCAGCTTGGCCTGTAAATTCAGCGGCATTTCGCCAAATTCATCAAGAAACAGCGTTCCCTTATCCGCCATTTCAAACAACCCTTTTTTCCCTCTGCCGTCCGCACCGCTGAACGCCCCTTTTTCATAACCAAAAAGTTCGCTCTCCATCAATGCCTCAGGCAGCGTTGAGCAGTTGACGGGGATAAACGGATAAAAGCGCCGCTGCCCGGAATTATGAATGGCGCGCGCCAGCAACTCTTTACCCGTGCCGGTCTCACCACGGATCAGGACGGTATATTTGCTGTCAGCGATTTTTAGCGCTTTTTCAATCAGCACCTGCATACTCTGGCTGCTACAGATAATGTCGGAGAAATAGCGCGGTCGCGTCAGTTCGGGCGTGGTCAGTTCAGAAAGATTCTCTGAGAGGTAAGCGACATTAATAATGTCGGCATGTTGATTGAGGCAGGTCTGGACGCTGGAAATATCCTGCAAATGGCGGCACCAGGATTTAATCAGAATCCGACCCGGCGTGACCTTCATGGAGATAATATTAATATCGCGGCAGGAAAACTCCTTGAGGACATCCTCAACCATAGACAGACGATCGATTGTTTTAATATCCCAGCGTATCGTGACCACGTTGGCTCCAGATATTTCTGTGGCAATCAGAAATCTGCTTACATTCTAGTCGCTATGGGATAATGTTCTGCCGATGGACTCACATTGTGGAGCCAAAAAAGGAATATAAAAAAACCGGAGCACAAGGCTCCGGTTATGAGGCAATAACCAACAGTTATTGCTGTGGGTTCTCATCCTGATCGACGGCGAAACAGGCCACCAGTTGACCGCCGTAATCTTTAAGCTGCGGCTGCAACTGGGTGCAGGGGCCAAAGCGACGACGGCAACGGGCGTTGAAGGCGCAGCCCGGCGGCGGATTCAGCGGGCTTGGCAGCTCGCCGGTCAGCTTGATGCGCTCGCGGCGGTCATCCGGGTTCAAACGCGGCGTCGCGGAGAGCAGCGCCTGCGTATACGGATGGCGCGGGTTGGTAAAGATCTGCTCCTTCGTCCCTTTCTCCACGCAGCGGCCGAGATACATCACCATCACCTCATCGGCAATGTGTTCGACCACCGACAGGTCGTGCGAGATAAAGACGTAAGACAGCCCCAGTTCCTGCTGCAAATCCATCATCAGGTTCAACACCTGCGCGCGCACGGAAACGTCCAGCGCGGAGACCGGTTCATCGGCGATCACCACGTCCGGGTCAAGCATCAGACCGCGGGCGATAGCAATACGTTGACGCTGGCCGCCGGAAAACATGTGCGGGTAGCGATCGTAATGCTCGGTTTTAAGGCCGACTTTCGCCATCATCGCCAGCGCTTTTTCACGACGCTGCTCTTTGCTGAGCGAGGTGTTGATCAGCAGCGGCTCTTCCAGAATCTGCCCCACTTTCTTACGCGGGTTCAGCGAACCATACGGGTTCTGGAACACAATCTGGATTTTCTGCCGACGCAGTTTTTGCGCCTGCGGATCGTGCCTGAGCAGATCCTGCCCCTGATAATACAGTTCTCCGCCGGTCGGCGTTTCAATCATCGTCAGCAGGCGGCCCAGCGTGGATTTCCCGCAGCCGGACTCGCCCACGACCGCCAGCGTTTTGCCGCGCTCAAGGGTGAACGATACGCCATCCAGCGCTTTTACCAGGCGCTCGGGCGCAAACAGCCCCTTCTTCACCGGGTAGTGTTTTTTCAAATCGATGGCCTGCAACAGCGGCTGTTGCAAGGTGGCCTCGTGCGTACTCATAGTGTGGGCCTCCCGGCATCATCGAGTGGATAGTGGCATTTGGACTGGCGGCCGTCGCCGAGCAGATTCAGATCCGGCTCTTCGCTACGGCACTTATCCGTGGCATACGGGCAGCGCGGGTTCAACAGACAACCGTTCGGGCGGTCATATTTTCCCGGCACCACGCCCGGCAGCGACGCCAGGCGCGCTTTATCCTGCGCGAATTCCGGCAGTGCGCGCAGCAACGCCTGCGTATACGGATGACGCGGCGCGCGGAAGATATCGTGCGCCGCCCCTGTCTCTACCACCTGTCCGGCATACATTACGATGATTTTATGCGCGGCTTCCGCCACCAGCGCCAGATCGTGAGTAATCAGCACCAGCGCCATATTTTCTTTCTGCTGCAATTCCAGCAACAGTTCGATGATTTGCGCCTGGATGGTCACGTCCAGCGCAGTGGTCGGTTCATCGGCAATCAGCAGTTTCGGACGACAGGCAATCGCCATGGCAATCATCACGCGCTGGCTCATCCCACCGGACAACTGGTGCGGATAGACATCCAGACGCGACGCCGGATCGGGAATCCCCACCTGAGTCAGCAGGTCAATCGCCCGCTGCCGACGGGTTTTCCTGTTGCCGCCCTGATGCACCTTAATCGCTTCCATAATCTGGAAACCTACGGTGTAGCACGGGTTCAGGCTGGTCATCGGGTCCTGGAAGATCATCGCCACTTCCGCGCCCACCAGGTTGCGGCGCTCTTTCTCAGAGATGCGCTGCAAGTCCTGGCCGTTGAATTCCAGTTTTTCCGCCATCACGCGGCCCGGGAAGTCAATCAGCCCCATAATCGCCAGCGAGCTAACCGATTTACCGGAGCCGGACTCGCCGACAATACCAACGACTTCGCCCTGATTTACGCTGTAGCTTATGCGGTCTACCGCGCGAAACGGCGTACCTTCGTCACCGAAGTGCACCGATAATTTATCTACGTTTAATAACGCCATCTCGAACCTCTTACTGCTTCAGTTTGGGATCGAGCGCGTCACGCAGACCGTCACCCATCAGGTTAAATGCCAGCACCGTCAGCAGGATCGCCAGACCCGGGAAGGTCACGACCCACCAGGCACTTTGTGCGAACTGCAACACGTCGGAGAGCATAGTGCCCCACTCCGGTGTCGGCGGCTGCGCACCCATGCCGAGGAAGCCCAGGGCGGCCATATCGAGAATGGCGTTAGAGAAACCGAGCGACGCCTGAACAATCAGCGGCGCAAGGCAGTTCGGGAAGATATTGACGAACATCTGGCGCATCGCGCCTGCGCCCGCCACGCGGGAAGCGGTAACGTAATCGCGGTTCACCTCCACCAGCACGGCGGCGCGGGTCAGACGCACGTAGTGCGGGAGCGCCACAAAGGTCAGCGCCAGCGCGGCGTTACCGATAGAGGGGCCAAAGATCGCCACCAGCACCAGCGCCAGCAGCAGGCTTGGCAGCGCCAGCATGATATCGACGACGCGCATGATGATGTTATCAACAATGCCGCCGAAGTAACCCGCAACCAGGCCGAGCACAATCCCCATCACCAGCGACAGCACCACCACCAGGCAGCCCACCAGCAGCGACAGACGTGCGCCATACATCAGGCGCGACAGCACATCGCGACCGACATCATCCGTTCCCAGCAGGTGCGCGATACTGCCGCCTTCCTGCCACGCAGGCGGCGCCAGCAGCACATCGCGGAACTGATCTGCCGGGTTATACGGCGCGATGACGTTCGCGAACACCGCAATCAGGATCATGATGACGACATACGCCAGACCGACAACCGCACCCTTGTTGCGTTTAAAATAGTGCCAGAACTCCTGCAACGGGGTCATCGGCACCGGTGCAGAGATAACTTTATTTTCAGTAACCTGTGACATGATGGCCCCTTACTTCTTATGACGAATACGCGGGTTCACCACGCCGTACAGCAGGTCGACCAGCAGGTTGACGAGAATAATCATCGTCGCTACCAGTAACACCCCGCCCTGTACAACCGGATAATCGCGTCGTTGCAGCGCATCAATCAGCCAACGGCCAAGGCCAGGCCACGAGAAGATGGTTTCGGTCAGGATCGCCCCTGCCAGCAGCGTCCCTACCTGCAAACCGATAACGGTCACGACCGGCAGCATCGCGTTACGCAGCGCGTGTACGATGATGACGCGCATCCTTGTGAGACCTTTGGCGCGCGCGGTACGGATATAATCTTCACCCAGCACTTCCAGCATGGAGGAGCGGGTCATACGCACGATAACCGCCAGCGGTATCGTACCGAGCACCATCGCAGGCAGGATCATGTGCGCGACAGCATCAATAAAGTTGCCCTCTTCGCCCCAGATAGCCGTGTCAATCAGCATAAAGCCGGTTAACGGATTGGAGTCATCAAGGAACACCATATCGCTGACGCGCCCGGAAACCGGCGTCAGGTTCCATTGCACCGATACCAGCATGATCAGCATCATGCCCCACCAGAAGATAGGCATAGAGTAACCGGTCAGCGCCAGGCCAACAGCGGTATGATCGAAAATGGAACCGCGCTTCACGGCGGCCAGCACGCCGACCGGAATCCCTACTGCGGTGGCGAAAATCATGGCGCAGACGCCAAGTTCCAGCGTCGCTTTAAAGCGAGGCACGAACTCGTCCCACACCGGCAAACGGCTTTTCAGCGAGATGCCCAAATCGCCATGCATCACCCCCCAGATGTAATGGAGGTACTGCTGCCACATCGGTTTATCCAGACCGAGTTCAGCAGCAGTTGAGCATTGACGCTCAGGAGAGATACCACGGCTCACCTGCCATGATCATGACCGGATCGCCCGGGATCATATGGACGAAGGCAAAGGTGAGAAGGGTGATACCGATAAACGTGGGGATGACGAGTCCCAAACGTCGGAGGATGAACTGCAACATAACCCGGGATTCTCTCTAATGACGCGCCGCCTGGTGACAGTGCGTCTGTATTGCTCACAAATCTTATCCCACGGCATACGCCGCCGGTGGGGTAAAGCATTACGCCGGGTGGCGATGCGCTTACCCGGCCTACGATCGGTAGGTTCGTGCAAACGCAGCGCCGCCGGGCATGGGGGTGCTCAGGCACCCCTGGCTTTTAATTATTCGACAGAGACGTTTTCAAAGTGGTGTTTGCCCAGAGGATCAACCACATAGCCTTTGACTTCTTTACGCACAGGTTCGTACACGGTGGGAGTGAGCGATGATCAGCGCAGGCGCCTGGTCATGCATCACCACCTGAGCCTGTTTGTAGAGTTCAACACGCTTGTTGTGATCGTCAGTAGCGCGCGCCGGTTGAATCAAGTCTTCAAACGGCTTGTAGCACCAGCGAGAGTAGTTGGAACCGTCTTTCGCCGCAGCGCAGCTAAACAGGGTCGCGAAGAAGTTATCCGGGTCCCCGTTATCACCGGTCCAGCCCATCATCACCGCCTGGTGTTCGCCTGACTTCGCACGCTTGAGGTATTCACCCCACTCGTAGGTGACAATCTTGGCCTGTACGCCAATCTTCGCCCAGTCAGCCTGAATCATCTCAGCCATACGGCGAGCGTTCGGGTTGTACGGACGCTGTACCGGCATCGCCCACAGTTCAACGGTGAAGCCTTTATCCTGGCCCGCTTCTTTCAGCAGCGCTTTGGCTTTTTCTGGATCGTAGTTGTAGTCTTTAACGTCGTCGTTATAGCCCCACATGGTCGGCGGAATCAGGTTCTTGGCTTCAACGCCCGCGCCCTGATAAACCGCTTTTAATGATCGCTTCTTTGTTCACCGCGTAGGTCAGCGCCTGACGGACTTTCACGTCATCAAACGGTTTCTTCTCGGTGTTGAAAGAGAGGTAGCCGACGTTCAGACCCGCCTGCTCCATCAGGTTGATGTTTTTGTCCTGCTTCATGCGCGCGATGTCCGCCGGGTTCGGGTACGGCATCACCTGGGCACTCATTTTTCTGTAGCTTGGCGTAACGCACGGACGCGTCAGGCGTAATGGAGAACACCAGACGGTCGATCTGCGGCTTGGTGCCCCAGAAACCATCAAACGCTTTATACAGAATGCGGGAGTCTTTCTGGTACTGCAACAGCTGGAACGGCCCCGTACCGATTGGGTTCAGATCCACTTTCTCCGGCGTACCGGCTTTCAGCATGTTGTCAGCATATTCTTTAGAGAGGATGGAGGCGAAGTCCATCGCCAGGTCAGCGAGGAACGGCGCTTCTGGACGGGTCAGCACGAACTGAACGGTGCTATCGTCCACTTTCTTCACTTCGCTTATCAGGTCTGGCAGACCCATCCCTTCGAAGTATTCATAGCTGCCGCCAGACACTTTGTGGTACGGGGTTTTCAGCATTTTTCTGACGATCGAACGAGAACACCACGTCATCGGCGTTGAAATCGCGCGTCGGTTTAAAGTCTTTGCTGTCCTGCCACTTCACGCCCTGACGCAGGTGGAAGGTGTAGGTTTTGCCGTCTTCGCTGACATCCCACTTTTCAGCGAGGGCCTGGAATAACTTCGGTTGTACCGATTTTAAATTCCACCAGACGGTTATAGATAGGTACTGAGCTGGCGTCATAGGTGGTGCCGGAGGTAAACAGCTGCGGGTTGAAGCCTTCTGGAGAACCTTCTGAACAATAAACCAGAGTTTTAGCCTGTACACTTGCTGCGACGGTCATGGCCACCAGGCTCAGACCAAGCTTCAGCATCCCTGACTTCTTCAAGGAAATACTCATTCTTCTGCTCCAAATGTGATGTTGTTGTTTTACCCTTTGCAGTGGGTTTGCACCGCCTGGCCTTTTTTGTTTTTTACCCGGCCGGGTCGGCGTTAAGAGGATGGGGATTCCGTTCACATAAGCGCCTGAGTTGCAGTGCGGATTCTCCATGAAATGCCCCTCATGCCCTACAATCTGTCAACAGAATGTGAAAACGTCAATACAGGCAACCATGATTTACAACAACGGTGAGAATTCACAAACAAAGATTAAAAAAACTTCAAACGACTATTTTCAGCAGGGAAATTTGTGCTACTCCGTTAACACCAGAATTAATCGCTTCATATTTCGCAACATTTGGTGATTAACGTTTGTGCAGATTGTGAAAAATTTCTGACGAAATGCTGCATATCTGAGCGATTAATATCACGAACGCTAAAACGCACAGCGGAAAATGCTGGGCTCAGCCATAAGTAACGCAAAAAAAAATTTAAGCAAAGATAAAAAAAGACAATGGAATATGTCACAAAAACGTGAACAAACAGTGAGAAGTGATGCACATTTTTTGCCAATGGCGAAATCGCCGTAGGCCGGATAAGGCGCCTGCGCCGCCATCCGGCGTTGCCGAAAGTGAGCGACCGATCCTGCCTGATGGCGCTTCGCTTATCAGGCCTACAATGCTGAATTCCAGACAGCAAAAAGCCAGCCCGTGGGCTGGCTTTTCTGAATTGGTCGGTGATAGAGGATTACTCGCCACTGCGTGGCTCGCCCTTCGGGCCGTTGCTCGCGCAACGTTCTCTCGCTACGCTCGAGTCGAACCTCTTGCCCCCGGAGGTTCTCATCCTCGTTAAATTCCGGGCAGCAAAAAGCCAGCCCGTAGGCTGGCTTTTCTGAATTGGTCGGTGATAGAGGATTACTCGCCACTGCGTGGCTCGCCCTTCGGGCCGTTGCTCGCGCAACGTTCTCTCGCTACGCTCGAGTCGAACCTCTTGCCCCCGGAGGTTCTCATCCTCGTTAAATTCCGGGCAGCAAAAAGCCAGCCCGTAGGCTGGCTTTTCTGAATTGGTCGGTGATAGAGGATTCGAACCTCCGACCCCTTCGTCCCGAACGAAGTGCGCTACCAGGCTGCGCCAATCACCGAATGCGGGGCGCATCTTACTGCTCAGGTGCGCGCCCGTCAATCCCTTAGTTTGAAAATGCCATTCAATCGGCGAGAAAGTCAGCAGACCGCTTACTGCACCGCTGCATTCTGTTCAGCCGGAATATGGCACCAGTCGTTGTTTTCGTTAATTCCGCCATCTGGCGAGGTGTAGCCGAGACATCCCATCACCGTGTCATACAGCTCCACATGACGGCGCGGCGTTTTCATCGCCGCCGCCTGTTGCAGGCGCGCAAGCATCTGCGCATGCTGCGGGTTCTCCAGATACTTATCCGACATCCACACCAGCATTGGCACCCGGAACTGTTCTGGCGGCGCCATCTTGCGCGGCGTGCCGTGCAAATGCTCGCGCTCATTGATCGACTCGCCGTGATCGGCGGCGTAAAACACAATGGCTTTCTTATCGCGCAGCTGATCGAACACGCGGGTAATAAAGTGATCAACATAGCTCACCGAGTTATCGTAAGAGTTGATCATCTCCGCTTTTGTGCAGCCGTCATCAACGCCGACACACTCCGGCGTCCACTGCGCAAAGCTGCGGGGATACCGCTGCGTATAGTTATAATGCGACCCCTTTGGTATGCATCACGATCAGGTGTTTCCCATCAGGGGTTTGCGCTAACGAACGCTGCATTTCATCCACCAGCAACATATCATCAACCGTCTTACCCCGGTTGCGCGGCTCCGCGCCGATTTGCTCGCGGTAGGCAATATTATCCGCCCATCGTATTGCTGTAGAACCACATCTCGCTCTGCATCGCATACAGATCGGCCGCTAAACCCTAGCTGCTTCAGCACCGCAAAAATGTTTTGCTCTTTCAGCGTACGCTGCGGATTCTCCGACGCGCCACCCTCGCGCACAAACATACAGCGCAGCGAAAGTTTGGTCGCGGTATCACACGACTCACCCCGGAACGCCGCGAGATTTTTTTCCTGCGCCAGCTTCGGCGTCGTATTCCGCTCGTAGCCGAAGATGCCCATATGATCCCAACGCGTGGTTTCGCCGATGATAAACACAACATACGTGTCATCAATGCCTTCTGGCGCAACATAGGTAAACTTCTTCGCCGGGTTCATCAGCGAGTTATTATCCGACGACTCATCCACCTGCGCCCAGGCGTACAGCCCTAAAGCCGACAGCCAATTCGACGGTAAATAAGAGTTCGCCACCACGCCGCCATAGCTCGGCAAATCGATACCCGTTGTTCGTTCAACATTCTTTTGCTGAACGTCGAGCAGGCGAATCGGCGCCCACACCATCACCCCAGCCAGAACCACCGCCGCCACGCTACGAACGCGCTGGCCCGGCGTGCGTAACTGCCGCAGCAGGGTGTAACGACAGCGGTTACTCCAGATAAAGACCAGCGGCAGAATGCTCACCGCCACCAAGCCACAAAATGAAGTGCCAGCCGACGACCTCTTTCGATAAATCGATATCCGTGGTCATCACGGAGGCAATAATGCCGTAGCCGATCACCACGTTCAGGAGGGTCATGTAATAGCTGGCACTCGCGGAGAACAGCACCACCAGCGTAGCCAGAACCCGCCAGGCGCGGCGACCAAACAGGGAAAGCAGACGGAGTAAGAAGAACGTGGCGAGAACCGTGGCCCCAAGTTCAACCACTGCCGAGAGGCCTTTCCAGACGGTAAATTCCTGCGCATAGCTGCCGAACCGGCGATAAAACACTGCGCAATTCATAAACAGGCCGATATAGAGCGCAAGCAAGAAGCTCAGCTTCTGCTGCGTCATCGATTTAATGTATTTCATGCAAGCAAACCCTGGAAATCGGGATAAAAACCACCCGCAAAAGGCCATTCCAGACCGGGCAGGTGGATAAATGCGGTAACAGCAGATGTCAGACAGTCTACACGCGCGGGTATGTAGACCACAGGGAAGCGTAAAAGTGTCGGAAGAATAAGCAAGCGGCCCGGATATTTACAAAAATATCCAGGCCGGGAAGTGGTTAAATGATGAATAAAATCAGGCGTGAGCCTCTTTAAAGACGCGGCGCTGAGGCTGGCGAATCGTGGTCGAGAGCGCCAGAGAGAGGATCAGCAGAGCGAAAATAACGCAGAAGGTGACGTAGAACCCACCGAACAGCGAGGCGATAATCGACCCGCAAATACTGCCAATCCCAAAGCCCAGGTAAATCACGCCGTAGTTTTTCGCCAGGTTATTCAGGCCGAAGAACTCGCTCACCAGCGACGGGAACACCGTGATCGTACCGCCGAAGTTAAAGGCGACGCAGGCAATCGCGGCAAAGAACGTCACATCATTCAGCGGCGCGAACAGTAACGCTGCCATCCCGACCAGCGAGACAACCTGACCGAGGGTAATCACGCGGATACGGGCGATTTTGTCAGACAGAATGCCCAGCACCAGGCGGCCTGACAGGTTAGCGATGGAAATCACCGTGACCGCATTGGCCGCCGAAGCAACATCCATATGCGCCAGCCCCTGAGCAATGTCTTTCGCTACGCCGATGACATACAGACCGCTCATGCAGGCCGTCAGGAACATCACCGCCAGCATCCAGTACTGCGGTTTACGCATGGACTGCGCCAGGGTGAAGTCGTTTTCCACCACCCCGTTTACCGCTTTAACATCCTGATTCGGCGCGTCTTTCATCAGCGTTGAACCAAAGACAATCATCACCAGCACAATCGCGCCCCAGATCATAAATGTCTTTTCCAGACCGACCGTCGCCAGCAGCTGGCTGTCGATGAATTTGAAGCCGAGGCTACCGAGGCCATAAGAACCAATCGAGAAGGCGGAAATCAGCCCTTTACGTTCCGGGAACCATTTTACGCAGTTAGACAGCGTTAACAGGTATCCCGCCCCGTCCGCCAGGCCAACCAGCACCCCGGCGCTCAGCCACAGCATCATAAGGTTGTTGGAATGCGCCGTTAAAAAGAAGCCGATGCCCCAGTAAAACACCTGACGCCATCGTGACGCGTTTTACGCCGAAACGTTCCTGTAATTTACCCGCCACGGAAGAGGAGATCGCCAGTCCCAGGCTCAACAAGCCAAATGAAAAGGCCACCTGGCTGACGGGCTCATCCAGTTTCGCAGAGAGCGCGCCATTAAACAGGCTCCAGGTGTAAACAGAACCTAACGCAAATTGCGTGATGATGGTGCCGATAAGCGTCAGCCAACGGGTACGCTGATAATCAGAAGTTTTCATGGCAGTCTTCCTGCATAAACAAAGGAGAAATTCACTGCCGACAACAATAACGAAGTGCTTTTTATGCAGGGGAAAAACGGCATGAAATGCCATCAGAGCGGAATGAAATGCCTGGATTGCGGAATGAATGACAAGACAAAGACTGCGTGGCGTGATTTTTTTAAGGTCAGTTAGTACCCACTATCGCTGTACGTCTTGTTATTAAAGAGACTTAATTGTAAAAAACTTGTTTTTATTACGTGCGTATTCTCGTTAAAATCTGGCGCTAACGCCCAGGGTGTACAGATAGTCGCTATTGCTTGCGCTGTTATCTGCCTGAGAGAGCGCCGCATACGCCGCGATATGCGGATTCAGTAGCATATCCGCCCCCACCGTCACATCCAGCCAGTTGCCATTCTGATCCGCCGCCGTCATTCGACTCAGCCCCGACTGCGCTTTCCAGATGTTCTCTCCGTATTGCTGGTTATAGCTGATTTGCGCCCAGGGACGGATCTCGCCAAACTGCGAATTCACCCGCCAGCCCAACGTACTGACGCTGGCATGCCACAGAGGGTCGGTCAGCGCCTGCGCCGTCACGCTGTCGCCAAATTCATTAAACATCGAGGTGGTTGAGCCGTCGTAGTGCAGGCTGGCGACCGGCCCGGTCGTCACGCGCCCGGCAAGCGGAAAATTCCAGCCCATGCTCATGCCGCTGGTCGCGTCCAGTGGAGTTTGATCGGCCAGACTCAGCACAGGGCCAGGCGCATTCTGGCTGGACCGAATCCGCTCCGCCAGAATATCGTTGTAACTTGGTTGGTGATCGCTGTCCCATGTATAGCGTTCTGTCGTATGACCCGATACGGCATCAGCGATATATTCTTGTTGCCAGGCATATGCTGTGTTAGTGAAAATTGCACAGACGATAACGCTCGCCAGGCAGCACCACACCTGGCGACCACTGCATTTTTTTATAATCATCAACGCGACTCCAGAGAAGAGCCGAATTCGGCGATATTATTGTCATTGTTTGGCGGTTCCAGGGCTTATTAGCCCTGTATTAAATATTGTCTTTTTAGCTGGCGCGTCAAGGCGGGCCGAATGAAATTTTTGCGGTAGTCAAAACAGCGAGGAAGAGTATGCAGCGTTGCGGATGGGTCAGTCAGGACCCACTATACATCGCCTATCACGACAAGGAGTGGGGCATTCCCGAAACCGACGGCAAAAAGCTGTTTGAGATGATCTGCCTTGAAGGCCAGCAGGCGGGGCTTTCCTGGATCACCGTGCTGAAGAAACGGGAAAACTATCGCGCAAACTTCCACCACTTTGATCCCGTCCGCGTCGCGGCGATGCAGGAAGACGACGTTGAGCGTCTGTTGCAGGATGCGGGCATTATTCGCCATCGGGGGAAAATTCAGGCCATCATCGGCAATGCCAGGGCGTATCTCGCGATGGAGCAAAATGGTGAACCGTTTGCTGAATTCGTCTGGTCTTTTGTCGAAAACCAGCCGCAGGTAACGCGAGCCGCCAGCCTGAGCGAGATCCCCACCTCAACCCCCGCGTCGGATGCGCTGGCAAAAGCGCTGAAAAAACGCGGCTTCAAGTTCGTCGGCACCACCATTTGCTACTCCTTTATGCAGGCGTGCGGGCTGGTCAACGACCATATCACGGGCTGTTTCTGCCATCCTGGAGGTCAGCATGATTCGCGAATCCCGGACTGACGATATGGCGTCAATTTTGACGCTCTGGATGGAAAGCACGATCTATGCCCACCCGTTTATCGAAGCGCGCTACTGGCGCGAAAGCGAACCGATAGTGCGTGACGTGTACCTGCCCGCCGCGCAGACCTGGGTGTGGGAAGAAGCAGGTTTACTGAAAGGCTTTGCCAGCGTGATGGAAGCGCGCTTTTTGGGCGCGCTGTTTGTCACGCCGGACGCGATCCCGCAGCGGGATTGGCAAGGCGCTGGTGCAGCATGTTCAGCAGCGCTTTACCGCGCTCAGCCTGGAGGTTTACCAGAAAAATCAGTCGGCGGTGAATTTCTACCATGCGCTGGGTTTTCGTATCGAAGACAGCGCATGGCAGGAAGATACACAGCATCCGACATGGATTATGGGCTGGCAGGCGGATTAAACGCCGTAAGCGTCAGCGAGGGGCCGGTATACTTTTTCAATCCACGCCAGCGCGGTGTTGCCCGCACAGCCGTTCCCCAGTCGCGAACTGGGGAGATCTTTGGTCAACACGTTTACCGCGCCATTTTTACAAATGCCGCCAGCCGACACCTCTAAATCCGGCCATTGCCCCTTCCATGAATGCAGATAACGCCAGGTCTAATGCCCTCCCGTCACCACCGCGCCCGCCAGAATTTGTCCTCGGTGATTCCAGACCCGCACCGTGTCGCCGTCGGCAATGCCCCGCGTCTGCGCATCCTGCGGATGCAGAGTAACCGGTTCGGCGCCCCGCCACCGCATACTGTTCACGAAGCTGGCTGTAGTTAAGCTGGCTGTGCAGACGATGCGCCGGATGGGCGGACAGCACCTGTAGCTGACCGGGGTTCGGCATTGCCGTGCCATTCGTCCGGCTCCAGCCACATTGGGTGTCCTGGGCAGTCCGCATAGCCGTAGTCCGCAATTCGCCGGGAATAGATCTCTATCTTGCCGCTGTCCGTTTTCAGTGGATGCGCGTCGGGGTCGCGGCGGAAATCCGCAAAGCGGATAAACTGCGCGTTGGCCGCATTCTCCGGCATTTCAATCAGATCGTTGGCTTCCCAGAACTGTGCAAACGGCGGCAGCGTCACCTGCTGGCTGGCGCCGCGTTGCCCGGCGATGTTGTAGAAGGTTTCCAGCCACTCAAGCTCGCTTTTCCCTTCGGTGAAGCGCGCATGGCCCGCCCGTTTCCCCAGCGCTCGCTCAGTTCGGCAAACACGTCAAAGTCATTACGGGCCTCCATCACGCGGCGGCACAACCTGCTTCATCGGCACCAGATGCTGGTTGCTGTAGTCGCCGGTCATGGTTAAGTCGTTACGTTCATAAGAGGTCGTGCAGGTAACACAATATCGGCATGTTTCGCCGCAGCGGTCCAGAAACATTCGGAGATCACTACCAGTTCCGGCTTTTGCCAGGCGCGAATCAGACGGTTGGTATCCTGATGATGCGTAAAGTTCGCGCCGCCAGCCCACCAGACGAAGCGGATATCCGGGAAATGGCGGTTCATACCGTTGTGCTGATAGGGCGCGCCGGGATTCTCCAGCGCCTCGACAATGCGCGCCACCGGAATTTTGTCTACCGCATCGGTGCCGCCTGGCAGACTGCCCTGCATTGAAGCCAGTACAGCGGCGCGACGCGTCGGGTTTCCCCCGTTGGCGAAATGGTACGAGAGGCCAAAACCGCCGCCGGGCGTGCCAATTTGCCCTAACATGGCGGCAAGCGTTACCAGCATCCAGTGTTTTTGCTCGCCGAACTGCTGACGCTGCATTCCCCAGCCAGACATCAACATAGTGGTGTTTTTATGGAAGAGTTCCGCCAGTTCGTGAATTTTAGCGGCAGATACGCCGCAAATATCTGCGGCCCATTCCGCCGTTTTCGCCACGCCGTCGCTCACGCCCAGCAGATAGTCGGCGAATGTCTCGTAACCGGTCGTGCAGCGCGCCAGAAACGCGTCATCATGCCAGCCGTTTTTCACCAGCGTATGCGCAATCCCCAGCATCAGCGCCACGTCAGTCCCCATATGCGGGGCGATCCACTCCATCTTATCGCCAAAGAACGCCGCGCTTTCCGATCGCATTGGATCGATGCAGATCAGTCGTTTCCCGCTGTTGCGCAGCGCGGCAAAGTAAGCAATGCCCTGCTCATCCGACGCATTCCAGGCAATTTTTAGTGTATTCAACGGGTTGGCACTCCATAGCACCACCACGTCACTGTGCTCCAGCACAACCGGCCAGCTGGTCTGCTGCTGGTAGACTTCGTTTCCGCCCACCACATACGGCATGATGGCCTGCGCCGCCCCCGTGGAGTAATCCCCCAGATGCCCGGTATACCCGCCCGCCAGCGCCATATAACGCTGCAACAGGGTGGAAGCTTTATGCAGCACGCCATTCGAGCGCCAGCCATAAGAACCGGCAAAAATCGAGGACGGGCCATATGTTTCACGAATACGTTTGTGTTGGGTATGGATCAGATCCAGCGCCTCATCCCAACTCACCCGCACAAATTCATCCTGACCGCGCACGCCCTGTGGCTTCTCTGGCGAGGCGAGAAATCCTTTACGCACCATCGGGAAACGCACCCGGGTAGGGCTGTGAACCTGGTCGCGCACGACGGTTTGCAGGGAATTGAGATGCGAAGTGGGCAGCGCCCCGCGAGACGCGAGAATCGTCTCGCCGTCAGTGTCGACCCGGACAGGTCCCCAGTGGGCGGCGGTTAATACCGAATAGTGCGATGGTGCGTTGATCAAAATGCGCTCCTGAATGCGATGCAGGTGTGACGGCTTATTTATTATGCCGCTCAATGTTACTTACAAATTTAAGAGTCTTCCCTGGAATTTTCTTCATGTTCGCACGTCATAATCAACCGCCACCGTCGCTGTGGCGAAAAAATAAAAAAGTCATTAAGGAACTAAGATGAAAAAAACGTGTTTTGGTCATTGCTGCTATCGTGAGCGGCGCCCTGGCAGTATCTGGCTGCACAACAAACCCTTACACCGGCGAGCGCGAAGCGGGTAAATCCGGCATTGGCGCGGGCATTGGTTCTCTGGTCGGCGCAGGCGTCGGCGCACTCTCCTCTTCCAAGAAAGATCGCGGCAAAGGCGCGCTGATTGGCGCAGCGGCAGGCGCGGCGCTGGGCGGCGGCGTTGGCTATTACATGGACGTACAGGAAGCGAAACTGCGTGACAAAATGCAGGGAACGGGCGTGAGCGTGACGCGAAGTGGCGATAACATCATCCTGAATATGCCGAATAACGTCACCTTCGACAGCAGCAGCGCAACCCTGAAACCGGCGGGCGCCAACACGCTGACCGGCGTGGCGATGGTGCTGAAAGAGTACAACAAAACCGCCGTTAACGTAGTGGGCTACACCGACAGTACCGGCGGGCAGGATCTGAACATGCGTCTGTCGCAGCAGCGCGCGGACTCCGTGGCCAGCGCGCTGATCACCCAGGGCGTTGCCGCCAACCGCATCCGCACCAGCGGCATGGGCCCGGCGAACCCGATCGCCAGCAACAGCACCGCCGAAGGTAAAGCGCAAAACCGCCGCGTGGAAATCACCTTAAGTCCGTTGCAGTAATCGTTGTGCCGGGTGGCGACAGCGCCACCCGGCACATCGCCAGATGGCGGCTTCGCCTTATCCGGCCTACATTCTTATCCGGCATGAAGCGCTTGCCATCGTTGATTTTCGCGTTAAGGTGTTGTCACCAAATTCAGGGAAATCAGCGATGAGCAAATCAACACGGGCAACCATCAGCGATGTGGCGAAAGCCGCTAAAACCGGAAAAACCAGCATTTCACGCTACCTCAACGGGTGAGAAGCATTTGCTGTCCGAGGCCCTGCTGGCGCGCATTGAAAAAGCCATTGCCGAACTCGACTATCGCCCAAGCCTGATGGCCAGAGGCCTGAAACGCGGTCGTACCCGCCTGATTGGCCTGATCATCGCCGATATTACCAACCCCTATTCCGTTAACGTGTTGAGCGGCATTGAAGCCGCCTGCCGCGAGAAAGGGTTCACTCCCCTGGTCTGTAACACCAACAATGAGGTGGATCAGGAACTGCACTATCTGGATCTGCTGCGCAGCTACCAGGTGGAAGGCATCGTGGTGAACGCCGTCGGGATGCGCGAGGAGGGGCTGAACCGCCTGCAACAGTCGGCGCTGCCGATGGTTCTGATTGACCGTAAAATCCCTGATTTCGCCTGCGATGTCGTGGGTCTGGATAACACCCAGGCGGCAACAACCGCCACCGAACATCTCATTGAGCAAGGGTTCGAGGCGATCCTGTTTCTCAGCGAACCGCTCGGTATGGTCAATACCCGCCGCGAGCGCCTGAACGCATTTCGTGCGACGCTGGCGCGTTACCCTGGCGTGGTGGCGGAAAACGCCGAGGTGCCGCTGGCGGAAAATACGCAACTGGATAACACCCTGCGCCAGTTTCACCAGCAGCACCGGGGGATGCGCAAAGCCGTGATCTCCGCTAACGGCGCGCTCACATTGCAGGTCGCCCGTTCGCTCAAACGCATTGGTCTTAACTGGGGCAGCGACATCGGCCTGCTCGGTTTTGACGAACTGGAATGGGCAGAGCTGGCAGGCGTCGGCATCACCACGCTGAAACAGCCGACCTGGCAAATTGGTTTTGCCGCTGTCGAGCAGGTTGTACGCCGCATTGAAGGGGGCAGCGACGCGATTCACGAGCAGGTTTTCTCCGGCGAGCTGATCGTTCGCGGCTCCACCGCCCGCTAATTTTCCTTCGTGATGGTGATCATAATTTCGACACACTGCACTTTTCTTTGGAACCGGTTCCATCTAGCGTAATAGCAAGAGCGATAGATTTGGAGTTCCCATGCAAAGAAAAATTATGGTGGTCACCGCCGCCTATGGCTACGACCAGGTGCGTGCCGCAGGCGGGCAAACCGCGATGCCTGCCCATCATTGCCGGAGCGGGGGCGGATGGCGTCGAGATTCGCCGTGAAATGTTCACTGACGCCGAGCTTAACGCGCTCCCGCTGCTGGCGGCCGCCATTGACATTTTCGGCCTGCTGGCCTGCTACTCCGCGCCGGAACCGCTGTTCCTGGAGGATGGCAGCCTCAACCCCCCACCTTCCCGACCTGTTACAGGAAGCCCGCACGCTGCAAGCGCTGTGGCTGAAAGTGTCGCTGGGTCATTTTGAACGCCAGGATCAGCTCGACACCCTGCGTGACTGGCTGGAGAGCAGCGGCATGGCGCTGGTGGTGGAAAATGATCAAACCGCCTGCGGGAAATTGCGCCCGATGCAACGCTTCAATGCCGCCTGTCAGGTACAGAACCTGCCCATCAGACTGACGTTTGATATGGGGAACTGGCTGTGGGTAGGCGACTCGCCGGAAGACGCCGCACGCTACCTGGCGCCCGCCGTCGGCTATATCCACGTTAAAGCCGCCACGCCCCATCACGACAGTTTCCGCGCCGTTGCGCCGGATGACGCCGATCCCCGCTGGCTGGCGCTGCTGAACGCGCTGCCTGTTGATGTACCGCGCGGTATTGAGTTCCCACTGGAAGGGCAAGATTTGACGGCGGTGACTCGTCGCTACGTCGATTTGTTACGTGAGGAGTAACGCATGAAAAATTCTCTGGATGTCATCACGATTGGTGAAGCAATGGCGATGTTCGTCGCCACGCAAACGGGCGATCTCGCAGACGTAGACGCGTTTATCAAACGCGTCGCCGGGGCCGAACTTAACGTAGCGACCGGCCTGGCGCGCCTGGGGTTAAACGTCGGCTGGGTAAGCCGCGTCGGTGATGACAGCTTTGGCCGTTTTGTCCTTAAGTCGCTTGAAAAAGAAGGGATTGATGCGCAGGGCGTCACGCTGGACGGACGTTACGCCACCGGCTTTCAGCTTAAATCTAAAGTCGAAAATGGAACCGATCCCATTGTGGAATATTTCCGTAAAGGTTCCGCTGCAAGCCACCTTTCCGTGGACGATTACCACGATGCGTACTTCTCCGGCGCGCGTCATCTGCACTTAAGCGGCGTTGCGGCGGCGCTTTCCGCCAGCTCTTATGAACTGCTGGCGCATACCGCCCGCACCATGAAAGCGCAGGGCAAAACGATCTCATTCGATCCGAATCTGCGCCCGGTGCTGTGGAAAAGCGAAGCCGAAATGGTGGAAAAACTTAACCGCCTCGCCTTCCAGGCTGACTGGGTGCTGCCCGGTCTGAAAGAGGGAATGATATTAACCGGACAGCAAACGCCTGAGGGCATTGCCGATTTTTATCTGCGCCACGGCGTGAAAGCGGTGGTGCTGAAAACCGGCGCGGATGGCGGCCTGGTACAAAACCGCTGGAGGGCGAGCAAGGCTGCGTCGCACCGGTGAAAGTGGACAACGTGGTCGATACGGTTGGTGCGGGCGATGGCTTTGCCGTGGGCGTGATCAGCGCCCTGCTGGAAGGCCGCACGCTGCATCAGGCAGTGACGCGAGGCAATAAAATTGGCGCGCTGGCGATTCAGGTTCAGGGCGACAGCGAAGGATTACCCACTCGTGAAGCGTTAGGCGAATAAACTTCACGCAATGATAACAGCCCCCTGTACCCTACATACAGCGGCGGCATAGTGACAGAGGCAGGCCTATGACAAGCTCAACAAATGCAGCAAAACGCTGGTGGTACATCATGCCTATCGTGTTCATCACGTACAGCCTGGCGTACCTGGATCGCGCAAACTTCAGCTTCGCTTCCGCAGCGGGGATTAACGAAGACCTCGGCATCACGAAAGGGATCTCCTCCCTGCTGGGCGCCCTGTTCTTCCTCGGCTATTTCTTCTTCCAGATCCCAGGCGCGGTGTACGCCGAGCGTCGCAGCGTACGTAAACTAATTTTTATCTGCCTGATTTTATGGGGGGCATGCGCATCGCTGACCGGGATGGTGAGTAATATCCCAATGCTTGCCGCCATCCGCTTTATTCTCGGCGTCGTGGAAGCGGCCGTTATGCCCGCCATGCTGATTTACATCAGCAACTGGTTCACAAAGTCAGAGCGTTCGCGCGCCAATACGTTCCTGATTCTCGGCAACCCGGTGACGGTGCTGTGGATGTCCGTGGTTTCAGGCTACCTGATTCAGGCGCTCGGCTGGCGTGAAATGTTCATTATTGAAGGCTTCCCCGCCATCATCTGGGCGTTCTTCTGGTGGGTGCTGGTGAAAGACAAACCGTCACAGGCTGGCTGGCTGACGGAGTCAGAAAAAGCCGCGCTTCAGGCGCAGCTGGAAAAAGAGCAGCAGGGCATCAAAGCGGTACGCAATTACAGCGAGGCATTCCGCTCACGCAACGTCATCCTGCTGTGCATGCAGTATTTCACCTGGAGTATCGGGGTGTACGGGTTTGTTCTGTGGCTGCCGTCCATCATCCGTAGCGGCAGCGCGAATATGGGTATGGTGGAAGTCGGCTGGCTCTCTTCAGTGCCGTACCTGGCGGCGACAATCGCGATGATCGTTGTCTCCTGGGCATCCGATAAACTGCAAAACCGTAAACTGTTCGTCTGGCCGCTGCTGTTGATTGCCGCCTTTGCCTTTATCGGCTCATGGGCCGTTGGCGCGAACAACTTCTGGCTCTCTTATACCCTGCTGGTTATCGCCGGTGCGGCGATGTATGCCCCTTATGGCCCGTTCTTCGCCATTATTCCTGAAATGCTGCCGCGTAACGTCGCGGGCGGCGCAATGGCGCTGATCAACAGTATGGGCGCGCCTGGGCTCTTTCTTTGGTTCATGGTTCGTCGGCTATCTCAACGGCGCAACCGGCAGCCCGGCCGCCTCGTACATTTTTATGGGGGTGGCGCTTTTCGCCTCAGTATGGCTAACTTTAATTGTTAAGCCTGCTAACAATCAGCAATTACCGATTGGCGCACGCCACGCTTAAACCTTAACTCACGGAGATCCGCATGAAGCCGTCCATTATTCTCTACAAAGCGTTACCTGACGATTTACTGCATCGCCTGGAAGAGCATTTCACCGTCACGCAGGTGCCAAATCTTCGCCCGGAAACGGTAGAACAACACGCCCAGGCTTTCGCCAGCGCGGAAGGTTTGTTGGGCTCCAGCGAAACCGTCAATAGCGCACTGCTGGAGAAGATGCCGAAACTACGCGCGGCATCGACCGTCTCCGTGGGTTATGACAATTTTGATGTGGCTGCCCTCAACGCGCGCAGCGTATTGCTGATGCACACGCCGACCGTGCTGACGGAAACCGTTGCGGATACGGTAATGGCGCTGGTGCTGAGCACCGCTCGCCGCGTGGTGGAAGTGGCCGAACGCGTCAAAGTGGGGGAATGGACAAAAAGCATCGGGCCAGACTGGTTTGGCACTGATGTACACCACAAAACGCTGGGGATTGTCGGGATGGGGCGCATTGGTCTTGCGCTGGCGCAACGCGCTCACTTCGGCTTTAACATGCCGATTCTCTACAACGCCCGCCGCCATCATCCTGAGGCGGAAGAACGCTTCAACGCCCGGTACTGCGATCTGGACACCCTGTTGCAGACGGCGGATTTTGTCTGCCTGATCCTGCCGCTGACGGAAGAGACGCATCACCTGTTTGGTGCGGCGCAGTTTGCCAAAATGAAGTCCTCCGCCATTTTCATTAACGCAGGGCGCGGCCCGGTCGTGGATGAAAACGCGCTGATTGCCGCCCTGCAAAGCGGTGAAATTCATGCGGCGGGTCTGGATGTGTTTGAACAAGAACCGCTGCCGGTCGATTCGCCGCTGCTGTCGCTGCCGAACGTTGTGGCGCTGCCGCACATCGGCTCCGCCACCCATGAACGCGCTACAACATGGCCGCCTGCGCGGTGGATAACTTAATTGATGCGTTACAAGGCAAGGTGGAGAAGAACTGCGTGAACCCGCAGGTCGCAGGATAATAAATGGCCGGGCGGCGGCGTTGCCCTGCCCGGCCTACAACGTTGCTTAACCGTATGCCCGATCGACGCCAGCGCCATCGGGCATAAACAGCGTTACTGGATCGCGTTTACCGCAGTGGTCCAGGCCTGATTAAATGCCTGGTGCTGAGACGCCAGCGGCCCAATCAGCGTGTTGTACTGGCTGGCCTGCTGTGACGTCGGGAACTGAATGCCGTTCGCGACAAAGCTCACCTGCGTATCCTGCTGCGCCACAAAGTCGCCGACCTGCACCAGTTGCTGCGTGAAAATTTGCGCAGCCGGAATCAGCGGCTGTAACGCCTCCGAAGGCGCCGTCACCACTTTACTGTAAACCTGATCAAAGACCGGTTTCAGGTCGTCGGACTGTTTCAGCGCGCTGTGCGCGGCATCTGCCTGCAATTTCGCATTCTGCAACTGCTGGCCCAGCACGCCCAGAGAACCATTTGCCTGACGCAGCGGCTCGCGCTGAGTGACATAGTCCTGAGGAACGCGGATCGCATTGACGCTATCCACAACCGGACGCAGACCGGAATCCATCGCCTGATTCACCTGCTGCGAATAGCCATACAGAATCGCATAATCAGACCACGAACGGACCAAATTGTTTTTTCTGATCGGCGGTCAACGTCGGCAGACGCTCCCCGCTACGCATCGCAGTATTCTGCAGGAAATCAATAAACGCTTTTACGCTGATCACCTTCTTTATCAAAACACCCGCTCAGGCTAACTACCATTAATAACGCCATAACAGGCGCAAACCAGCGAGAGCAGGACTTACCTGTCGCCATTTTAATACTCCTTTCACCCAAAATGCGCACAACGATGCCGCGTGCCTGACGCTGACAAGGATAGTCCAGGACAGCCTTGCAAGATACCCTTTCTGCGTAATCTTGCCGTGGAATATTATACGAAGAAACGGCCAGCTTTTTTACGTGATAAAATTTTTGTTATCTTTACAATTGCGCGCCGTCGATCCGATATGTCGGGCCTTTTTCAGATCCTTAGCCAACGCGCGATCCTGACCGGAATGCGCTGAAACGAATCCACTTCTTTGCCGCTTCCAACCGGCTTCACGTTTCCCGACTATTCTTAATGAGCTTCGATGAAATTCACGATCCCGCTGTGTGATTTATAGGAGTTCTCAATGGAATACAAAGATCCTATGTTTGAACTGCTGAGCAGTCTGGAACAAATTGTTTTTAAAGATGTATCGCAGACGATTATCCTGACAAACAAGCCCAACCCTTTTACAGAGTTTGAACAGTTACGAAGAGGAACCGGGCTAAAAACAGATGATTTTGCCCGGGCGATGGGCGTAACCGTTGCCATGGTGCAGGAATGGGAATCCAGACGGGTAAAACCGTCGAGTACCGAGTTAAATCTGATGCGCCTGATCCAGGCCAACCCAGGTTTAAGTAAGCAGTTGATGAAATAGATTATTGCCTGATTTTTTCGTTTAACGGTCCTGTTAAGGGGCCGTTTCCCGACAGACTTACCCGAAAGAAGTAAAATAAAAGTTGCATCCACAAGCGTTACATGAGTTAATGCGTCCAACGGTTTGACGTACAGACATTAAAGCAGTTTAGTAAGGCAGTCCCTTCAAGAGTTATCCGTTGATACCCCTTCGTAGTGCGCATTTCCTTAACGCTTAAAAAATCTGTAAAGCACGCCATATCGCCGAAAGGCACACTTATTTTTTAAAAGGTAATACACTATGTCCGGTAAAATGACTGGTATCGTAAAATGGTTTCAACGCTGATAAAGGCTTCGGCTTCATCACTCCTGACGATGGCTCCAAAGACGTGTTCGTACACTTCTCTGCTATCCAGAACGACGGTTACAAATCCCTGGATGAAGGTCAGAAAGTTTCCTTCACCATCGAAAGCGGCGCTAAAGGCCCGGCAGCTGGTAACGTAACCAGCCTGTAATCTTAGCCTTATAAGCTCAGAATTGAAGATCCCTGCCTATCGGCGGGGATTTTTTTTACCTTTTTCCCCATAAAAAAACCTGCCAGATGGCAGGTTTTATTTTATTGCGACAAACTTACTGCAACAGGGAAATATCCGCTACCTGCAGGAACAGCTCACGCAGTTTCGCCAGCATAGAGAGGCGGTTGATGCGCAGATCTTTGTCATCAACCATCACCATCACTTTTTCGAAGAACGTATCGACCGGTTCACGCAGTTCAGCCAGTTCGACTAACGCTTCCTGGTAACGACCTTCAGCAAACACGGGTTCAAGTTTGTCACGCAGAACCACAACTTGCAGGGCCAAAGCAATTTCCTCTGGCTCCTTCAACGTTGCCGCATTGACACGATCGTTCAGCACTTCGTCGGACTTCGCCAGAATGTTGGACACACGTTTGTTCGCCGCCGCCAGCGCGGAGGCTTCTTCCAGCGTGCGGAAGTGCGACACGGCCTTCATACGGGCATCGAAATCCGCCGGACGGGTCGGACGACGCGCCAGAACCGCCTGAATGGTGTCCACGGTGTAACCTTCATCCTGATACCAGGCGCGGAAACGACCGAGCATAAAGTCGATAACGTCATCAACCACATTCGCGTTGGTCAGCTTGTCGCCGTACAGACGCGCCGCTTCTTCGGTCAGCGTTTGCAGATCCAGATTCAGGTTCTTCTCAACGATGATACGCAGCACGCCCAGCGCGGCACGACGCAGCGCGAACGGGTCTTTATCGCCTTTCGGATGCTGACCGATACCGAAGATACCCGCCAGCGTGTCCATCTTGTCGGCAATCGCCAGCGCGCAGGCAACCGGGTTAGACGGCAGGTCGTCACCGGCAAAGCGCGGCTGATACTGCTCGTTCAGCGCGACAGCCACATCTTCCGCTTCGCCGTCATGGCGCGCGTAGTGCATCCCCATGACGCCCTGCGTGTCGGTGAACTCAAAGACCATGTTGGTCATCAGGTCACATTTCGACAGCAGGCCCGCACGGGTGGCGTGGTTGACATCCGCGCCAATTTGTTCAGCAATCCAGCCCGCCAGCGCCTGAATACGGTCGGTCTTGTCGCGCAGCGTACCCAGTTGTTGCTGGAACAGCACGGTTTGCAGACGCGGCAGGTTATCTTCCAGACGTTTTTTACGGTCGGTATTGAAGAAGAACTCGGCATCTGCCAGACGCGGACGCACCACCTTCTCGTTACCGGAGATGATTTGCTGCGGATCTTTGGATTCGATGTTCGCCACGAAGATAAAGTTCGGCAGCAGTTTGCCGTCTGCGGCGTAAACCGGGAAGTATTTCTGGTCGCCCTTCATGGTGTAAACCAGCGCTTCAGACGGCACCGCGAGGAATTTCTCTTCGAATTTCGCCGTCAGCACCACCGGCCATTCCACCAGCGAAGTGACCTCTTCCAGCAGGCTCTCGCTCAGGTCAGCGTTACCGCCAATCTGACGCGCCGCTTCTTCTGCATCGGCTTTGATTTTCGCTTTACGCGCTTCGTAATCAGCAACAACTTTACCGCGCTCCAGCAGGATTTGCGGATACTGGTCAGCAGTGTCGATGGTGATTTCCGGCTCGCCCATAAAACGATGGCCGCGAATGACGCGATCGGACTGGATACCCAGAATCGTTGCCGGAATGAGCTTGTCGCCCAGCAGCAGCGTTACGGTGTGTACCGGACGCACGAAGTGAACGTCAGACGCGCCCCAGCGCATCAGTTTCGGAATCGGCAGTTTCGCCAGAGAGGTGGCAATCATGTTCGGCAGCAGCGCTTCTGCGCTTTCGCCTTTCACATGCGCGCGATACAGCAGCCATTCGCCTTTGTCAGTGGTCAGACGTTCAGCCTGGTCCACGGTGATGCCGCAACCACGCGCCCAGCCTTCCGCCGCTTTGCTCGGTTTGCCTTCCGCGTCAAACGCCTGAGCAATCGCCGGGCCGCGTTTTTCAACTTCGCGATCGGGTTGAGAAGCAGCAAGATTCGCCACTTTCAGCGCCAGACGGCGCGGTGCGGCGAACCACTCTACGTTGCCGTGTGCGAGGCCAGCGTTATCCAGCTCCGCAGTAACGTTCGCAGCAAAGGACTCCGCCAGGCTGCGCAGGGCTTTTGGTGGCAGCTCTTCAGTGCCGATTTCCACCAGAAAAGTTTTCTCAGACATGGCCGCCTCTTATTTGTCTTTGTTGCACATCGGGAAGCCAAGGGCTTCACGGGAAGCGTAGTAAGCTTCTGCCACTGCTTTGGTCAGGGTGCGAATGCGCAGGATGTAGCGCTGACGCTCGGTAACGGAGATGGCTTTACGCGCATCCAGCAGGTTAAAGCTATGGGCGGCTTTCAGAATACGCTCGTAAGCAGGCAGCGGCAGCGGGTTTTCCAGCGCCAGCAGTTGCTGTGCTTCTTTCTCATACTGTTCGAAACAGGTGAACAGGAAATCCACATCGGCGTATTCGAAGTTGTAGGTGGATTGCTCCACTTCGTTCTGATGGAACACGTCGCCATAGGTAGTTTTACCCAGCGGGCCGTCGCTCCAGACCAGGTCGTAAACGCTGTCTACGCCCTGAATGTACATAGCCAGACGTTCCAGGCCGTAGGTGATCTCACCGGTAACCGGCTTACATTCCAGACCGCCAACCTGCTGGAAGTAGGTGAACTGAGTCACTTCCATGCCGTTCAGCCACACTTCCCAACCCAGCCCCCAGGCGCCCAGCGTCGGGTTTTCCCAGTTATCTTCCACGAAACGGATATCGTGGATAGTCGGGTCCATCCCCAGCTCTTTCAGAGAACCGAGATACAGCTCCTGGATGTTATCCGGCGATGGCTTAATCACCACCTGGAACTGATAGTAGTGCTGTAAACGGTTCGGGTTTTCGCCATAGCGACCATCGGTCGGACGACGAGAAGGCTGCACATAGGCAGCCGCCATCGGCTCTGGCCCCAGCGCGCGCAGACAGGTCATTGGGTGAGAAGTCCCCGCGCCGACTTCCATGTCCAATGGTTGAACAATGGTGCAGCCCTGGCGAGCCCAGTAATCCTGTAAGGTCAGGATCAAGCCCTGGAAGGTCCTGGTATCAAACTTTTGCATATTATTTCGTGCTGGATACGTGTGGATTTAAAGGAAGGGATCAGTATACCCGCTGACCGCAAGATATACAGTACGAAACGGGAAAAAGGGGGAACTTAGCGCATGGAAAGATGTAAAAACTGCCCTTCTGCGTCAAAAGAGCAAACAAAACTCTCTTTGCGGAAAGTATTGCCGCGCATCTCATAGCTACCCTGGTATTGCTCAAAACCGGTCACATCAATTTTCTGCGTGCCGGTGTTATAACGCCGCGCCGCCTGCGCTTTGCACAATGCTTCCATATCCAGTGAGCGTTCCGGGTTCACGTTGACCTTCTGCGCCTTCTGAACCGGCTGCGCCGTCGTCGCGCATCCCACCAGCAGGAGGGTTAACAGCGCCGGAAAAACAGACTTCATCATCATTTTTATTACCGCCTTATTTGCCGGTCGCTCTTATTATTATTAAGGTTAGGGTTTACCCAAAAGACAGGCGCATTTTGCGAATCTCGCTGGGCCATCACAAGCTTTAGCGTAAAAACTCAGAATATTCCAATGAGATACCGCGCCAATAAACAAGTCAGACCCTATTTAAAACGGAAGCAGAGGCACTGATGCAACCCAAAATATACTGGATTGATAATTTGCGAGGGATCGCCTGTTTAATGGTCGTGATGATCCACGCCACCACCTGGTACGTCACCAATGCGCAAAGCATCAATCCGTTTAGCTGGGATTTTGCCAATGTCCTGAACTCCGCCTCACGCGTCAGCGTACCGCTGTTTTTTATGATCTCGGGCTATCTCTTTTTTGGCGAACGTAGCGCCCAGCCGCGACATTTCCTGCGCATTGCGCTCTGCCTGCTGTTCTATAGCGCCGTCGCGTTGGTATATATCACCCTTTTTACGTCGATTAACGCAGAGCTATCGCTGAAAAACCTGCTGCAAAAACCGGTGTTCTACCACCTGTGGTTTTTCTTCGCGATCGCGGTGATCTACCTGGTATCGCCGTTAATACAGGTTAAAAACATCAGCGGCAAAATGCTGTTGGTGCTGATGATCGTCATTGGCGTTGTCGCCAACCCCAATACCGTGTCGCAAAAAATCGGCGGATTTGAGTGGCTCCCCGTTAACCTGTATATCACCGGCGACACGTTTTACTACATCCTCTATGGCATGCTAGGTCGGGCGATTGGCATGATGGAGACACAAAAACGTTCGCTGACCTGGATAAGCGCCGCGCTTTTCATTACGGCGGTATTGATTATTTCTCGCGGAACGCTACATGAACTCAACTGGCGCGGAAATTTTGCCGATACCTGGTACGTCTATTGCGGCCCAATGGTGTTTATTTGCGCCGTTTCGCTGCTCACGCTGGTCAAAAATACCCTGAATACGCGCACGGTTCCCGGGCTGGCGCTGATTTCCCGCCACTCACTCGGTATTTACGGGTTTCACGCGCTGATAATCCATGCGCTACGGACGAATGGCGTGGAGTTTAAACGCTGGCCGCCGCTGGATATCGTATGGATTTTTACCCTCACCCTGGCCGGAAGTTTGCTGCTGTCGATATTGCTACAGAAGATTGATACGCGCAGGCTGGTCAGTTGACCAGCCTTTATTCGTCATCAGAATACGTGGCGTACATATCCGTACCCAACAGACTTACGCCCAGCCCCAGAAGGCACATCACTTTGACGGCGACCGGTAAATCAATATTCCATAGACCGACAAAAAGCATACCTGCGGCGAGAAGTAACAGATATTTGCACCGGGTGAGCAGACGCTCATTTCCCGTCGGCTCCTGGCGTATTAACAGGGGAAAGCCACTCATCACCATTATCGCAAAAAAATAGCCCTTGTCGCTCAACGAGTGGCAAGCAGGCCACAGCCCTGTCAGATAGACCAGCGCACCGCCCGCCAGCATGATTAAACCGACCAGACGCTTCCTGCGCGCAACCTTATCGTCCATATCACTCTCCTTATGCTTTGCCGATTCACATTAAGACAAGAAATAAGAATGGAAAAGACGATAACCGGACAATAACGTGAAAATCAGAAAACACACATATTGATTTCGATATATATCGAGGCAATCAATAGGAAATAAGAATTCCTTCCGGCCACTGCCGGAAGGAATAGCGGATTAAGACATGAGCGGTAATAACTGCTGGTAAATGCGGCGGAACGTTTCGCGACGTTCAAGGTAACGCGCATGGCGTTCAGCATCAGGGAAATGCGCCTGCTCCAGCGGAAGTTGCGGTAATAAATCAGATAATGGTTGCTCTTTATTCATCGCAATTTGCGCCAGACGCGCGGCACCCAATGCCGGGCCTACATCTCCGCCGGTACGGTAATCAAGCTGTAGCCCGCTGATGTCCGCCAGCATTTGTCGCCAGTATTCACTTCGCGCCCCGCCGCCGATCAGCGTCACGCTGCCGGGTTTCACGCCACAGGCATGCACAACATCCATGCCATCCGCCAGCGCATAACCGACGCCTTCCAGCACCGCCCGCGCCAGCTCTGCGGGGCCATGCTGATGCGTAAGGCCAAAGAATACGCCCTTCGCCTGCGGATTATTATGCGGCGTGCGTTCACCGGAAAGATAAGGCAGGAACCAGACGGCATCCGCGTTATCATCCGCCTGGCGTGCCGCGTCAATCAGCGCGGGAACAGACGCCTGACCGGTCAATTTTGCCGCCCAGTCCAGGCAGGATGCCGCGCTCAGCATGACGGACATCAAATGCCAGCGTTCGGGCAGCGCATGGCAAAAACTGTGTACCGCACTTTCTGGTTTACTGAGAAAACCGTCGCTCACCGCAAAATAGACGCCTGATGTTCCCAGCGACAGCATGGCCTGACCCGCATTGATCATCCCCACGCCCACCGCGCCCGCTGCGTTATCTCCGCCCCCTGCAACAACAGGCACCGCAGGCATCCCCCAGGAGTGCGCCACCTCAGGCAACACCGTACCGGTGATGTCGCTGCCTTCGTACAGAGCAGGCATGTGTTTCACGGGTTAGCTGACAAGCGTTGAGCATGATGTCGCTCCAGTCACGCGCTGCGACATCCAGCCACATCGTTCCCGCCGCGTCCGACATATCGCTGGCAAAATCCCCCGTCATACGCAGACGCAGGTAATCTTTAGGTAGCAGCACCTTTGCAACCTGGCGGAAAATATCCGGCTCATGGCGCTGAACCCACAGCAGTTTTGGCGCGGTAAAGCCGGGCATCATCAGATTGCCGGTAATGGCGCGAGACTGCGGAACCTGCTGCTCAAGCAGCGCGCACTCTTCACCACAGCGTCCGTCATTCCATAAAATCGCCGGGCGTAGCACCTTCTGGTGTTTATCAAGCAACGTGGCGCCGTGCATCTGCCCGGCAATCCCCAGCGCCTTTACATCACGTAATGAATGCTCTCGCCCAGCGCTTTTACGGCGCGATCCGTCGCCAGCCACCACTGTTCGGGATCCTGCTCCGACCATAATGGATGCGGCGAGAGACGGACAGTTTCTCCGTCTGCGAGGCCAGCACGTCTCCCTGCTCATTCAGCAGGATGGCTTTCACACCGGACGTGCCCAGATCTATCCCGATATACATCGTGACCACTCCTTTATCGATGCGCCGCGTTGGCTAAACGCGGCGCAATGGCGATTACTTGTCGAACAGATAATGATTCACCAGATTTTCCAGCAGTTCCTGATGGCCGCTTTGATGCACCGGCGCCAGATTACGCTGTTCAGCATAGTGCGCGACGTCGCTCAGGGATAACTGGCCTTTCAAAATTTGCTGGCCCAGTTCGCTATTCCAGCCGGAATAACGTTTCGCCACGCGTTTATCCAGTTCGCCATCTTCAATCATGCGCGCTGCCACTTTTAATGACAGCGCCATCGTGTCCATCGCGCCAATATGACCATAGAACAGATCGTATTTGTCGGTGCTCTGGCGACGAACCTTCGCGTCAAAGTTCAGCCCGCCGGTCGTGAAACCGCCCGCTTTCAGGATTTCATACATCACCAGCGCGTTCTCTTCGACGCTTACCGGGAACTGGTCGGTATCCCAGCCCAGCTGCGCATCGCCACGGTTGGCATCCACAGAACCAAAAATGCCCAGCGCAATGGCGGACGCAATCTCATGATGGAAAGAGTGGCCCGCCAGCGTAGCGTGGTTGGCTTCAATGTTCACCTTGATCTCTTTTTCCAGGCCGAACTGCTTGAGAAAGCCGTAAAACCGTTGCCACATCGTAGTCATACTGGTGTTTTGTCGGCTCCTGCGGTTTTGGCTCGATCAGCAGCGTGCCCTGGAAACCTGTTTTATGTTTATGCTCCACCCACCATCTGCATAAAGCGGCCAATCTGCTCGCGTTCCTGGCGCAGATCGGTATTCAGCAGGGTTTCATACCCTTCACGGCCCCCCCACAGAACGTAGTTTTCGCCACCCAGTTTGTGCGTGGCGTTCATCGCGTTCACCACCTGCGTCGCCGCCCAACTGAAGACTTCCGGATCCGGGTTCGTCGCCGCCCCGGCGCCGTAACGCGGGTTGGTAAAGCAGTTCGCGGTGCCCCATAACAGCTTCACGCCGCTCTGCTCTTGCTTCGACTCCAGCACATCGACCATCTGCGCAAAGTTGTTTTTATACTCTTTCAGCGAGGCGCCTTCCGGCGAAACATCCACATCGTGGAAGCAGTAGTAAGGCACGTTCAGCTTATGGAAAAATTCAAACGCCACATCCGCCTTGCGCTTCGCCAGCTCCAGCGCATCGCCGGGCTGTTGCCACGGACGGTTGAACGCGCCTACGCCAAACATATCCGCGCCGTTCCAGCAGAAGGTATGCCAGTAGCAGGCCGCAAAACGCAGATGCTCTTCCATGCGTTTACCCAGTACAATTTCATCTGGATTATAATGGCGGAAAGCTAATGGATTAGTGCTTTTAGGGCCTTCATAACGAACACGATCGAGTTGGTCAAAATAAGCCTGCATAATGAACTCCATAATCAGGTAATACGGCGAGGGATGGGTAATGGCGTAATATTGGTTACTCGATTCACATTGCTCAATTATGTTATTTCACTCTGCTATTTAGATAATTCGTAAGTGTGCGCTGCCTCGCAAAATAAAAGTAACCGCCTGCAAAAAATGGTTATTCATCAACAACGAAATGTAACGGGCGTAATGCGTCATTAAAAGTACGATCTCGGTCATAATTCACGAAATAAACCAAAAATCGTAACTGCAAGATAAAAATCTATAATTGCCTTCCGCGTATTAACTGCTAAAAATCTGCTACGTCTCACGCTGTGATTGTTACTTTTACCGCTGTTCCCTCTAACAAAAGGCATCACGATTATGAAGATAAAAAACATCTTACTCACCGTCTGCACTTCACTCCTGCTCGCCAGCATAACGGGACATGCCAAAGAAGTTAAAATTGGTATGGCTATCGATGACTTACGTCTGGAACGTTGGCAAAAAGATCGCGATATTTTCGTGAGCAAGGCCGAGTCCCTCGGCGCAAAAGTATTTGTACAATCTGCCAATGGTAATGAAGAAACCCAAATGTCGCAGATTGAAAACATGATCAACCGTGGCGTTGATGTTCTGGTCATTATTCCTTATAACGGGCAAGTATTAAGCAATGTCGTAAAAGAAGCGAAACAAGAAGGAATAAAAGTATTAGCGTACGACCGCATGATAAATGATGCCGACATCGATTTTTATATTTCTTTTGATAACGAAAAAGTCGGTGAATTACAGGCTCAGGCGTTGGTCGATAAAGTGCCTGAAGGGAATTATTTCCTGATGGGCGGTTCGCCGGTAGATAATAATGCAAAATTGTTCCGCGCCGGGCAAATGAAAGTATTAAAACCTTATATCGACTCAGGAAAAATTAACGTCGTTGGCGATCAATGGGTAGACGGATGGTTGCCTGAAAATGCGCTGAAAATTATGGAAAATGCGCTGACCGCAAACAATAACAAAATTGACGCGGTTGTCGCTTCCAATGACGCGACCGCAGGCGGTGCGATTCAGGCGCTCAGCGCTCAGGGATTATCAGGAAAAGTCGCTATTTCCGGTCAGGATGCCGACCTTGCGGGCATTAAACGTATTGTCGCAGGCACGCAGACCATGACGGTTTATAAACCCATCACGCTACTGGCAAATACCGCCGCCGAGATCGCCGTCGAGCTGGGTAACGGGCAACAACCTAAGGCCGACGCCACGCTGAATAACGGTCTGAAAGATGTCCCTTCCCGCCTGCTTACTCCAATTGATGTTAATAAAACCAATATTGACGAAACCGTGATTAAAGACGGGTTCCACAAAAAGAGTGATCTGTAAACGTTGCGCCCTCTACAACAGCGGAGGGCGTCAAACCCTCCATGCCGGGTTCTCGCATTGGCTTATGTGGAGTAGTTATGCCCTATCTACTTGAAATGAAAAACATTACCAAGACCTTCGGCGCAGTGAAGGCAGTTGATAACGTCAGCCTCAGGCTTAATGCCGGGGAAATCGTTTCATTGTGCGGTGAAAATGGTTCGGGTAAATCAACGTTAATGAAAGTGCTGTGCGGTATTTACCCTCATGGCTCTTATGAAGGTGAAATTCTGTTTGCGGGAGAAACACTGCAAGCCAGTCATATTCGTGATACCGAACGTAAGGGCATTGCTATTATTCACCAGGAGTTAGCGCTGGTTAAACACTTAACCGTGCTGGAAAATATCTTCCTGGGCAGCGAAATCACCCGTAACGGCATTCTTGATTACGACATGATGACGCTACGCTGCCAGAAGCTGTTAGACCAAGTCAGCTTGTCTATCTCACCGGATACCCGCGTGGGCGACCTGGGCCTGGGGCAACAACAGCTGGTAGAAATTGCCAAAGCGCTTAATAAACAAGTTCGGCTGCTGATTCTCGATGAGCCGACGGCCTCCCTCACGGAACAAGAAACCACCGTGCTGCTGGAAATTATTCGCGATCTGCAACAGCATGATATTGCGTGTATTTATATCTCACACAAGCTCAATGAAGTTAAAGCTATCTCGGACACAATCTGCGTGATCCGCGACGGCCAACATATTGGCACCCGCGCAGCCGCCGGAATGGAAGAAGACGATATCATCACCATGATGGTCGGTCGCGAGCTGACGGCGCTCTATCCTAATGAGCCGCATGCTACCGGGGAGGAGATTTTGCGCGTTGAGCGCCTTTACCGCCTGGCATCCCGTCAACCGTCACATCAAACGCGTCAATGATGTCTCCTTTTCGCTGAAACGGGGCGAGATTCTCGGCATTGCAGGGCTGGTCGGCGCGGGCCGCACGGAGTTAGTGCAATGCCTGTTCGGCGTCTGGCCTGGGCGCTGGGAAGGAAAGGTTATGATCGATAATCAGGCCGTGGATATTCGTCATTGCCAGCAAGCGATCGCTCATGGCATTGCAATGGTGCCTGAAGACAGGAAACGCGACGGCATTGTGCCGGTTATGGCCGTCGGGAAAAATATCACGCTGGCGGCGCTCGATCGGTTCACCGGGAAGATAAGCCATCTTGACGATGCCGCAGAGCAAAAATGCATTCTGGAATCGCTGCAACGCCCTGAAAGTGAAAACATCCTCGCCTGATTTAGCGATTGGGCGCCTTAGCGGCGGGAACCAACAAAAGGCCATACTGGCGCGCTGTCTCCTGCTGAACCCGCGTATTCTCATCCTCGATGAACCCACCCGAGGAATCGATATCGGCGCGAAATATGAAATCTACAAACTCATTAACCAGCTTGTTCAGCAAGGTATTGCTGTCATCGTCATCTCGTCGGAACTCCCCGAGGTTCTTGGATTAAGCGATCGCATCCTGGTGATGCACGAAGGAAAACTGAAAGCCAACCTGGTGAATCATAACCTGACTCAAGAACAGGTGATGGAAGCCGCATTGAGGAGCGAATATCATGTCGAAAAACAATCCGTCTGAAGTGAAACTCTCAGCCCCTCTGACGGGCGGTTTTCCTGGGTTAAAATCACTGAACCTACAGGTGTTCGTCATGATCGCGGCGATTATTGTGATCATGCTGTTCTTTACCTGGACCACGGAAGGCGCATACCTGAGCGCGCGCAACGTCTCCAACCTGCTTCGTCAGACGGCGATCACCGGTATTCTGGCCGTGGGGATGGTTTTCGTGATTATCTCTGCGGAAATCGACCTCTCCGTTGGCTCAATGATGGGGCTATTAGGCGGCGTCGCGGCAATCTGCGACGTCTGGCTGGGCTGGCCATTGCCGCTTACGATTGTTGTCACGCTGGCGCTGGGTTTACTGCTCGGCGCCTGGAACGGGTGGTGGGTCGCCTACCGGAAAGTCCCTTCGTTTATCGTCACCCTGGCCGGGATGCTGGCTTTCCGTGGCATTCTCATTGGCATCACGAATGGTACAACCGTCTCGCCCACCAGCTCGGCGATGTCGCAGATTGGTCAGAGCTACTTATCCAACGGTCTGGGCTTCACAATAGGCGCCATCAGCTTAATGGCGTTTATCGGCTGGCAATGGCGCGGGGCGTATGCGCCGGCAGGCTCTGGCGCTTAGCACCCCGGTTTCTACTGCGGTAGTCGGTCGCCAGGCGCTGACCGCCGTCATTGTCCTGGGCGCAATCTGGCTGCTGAACGATTATCGCGGCGTTCCAACGCCCGTACTGCTGCTGGTATTCCTGCTGCTTGGCGGTATGTTTATGGCGACGCGAACGGCGTTTGGCCGGAGAATTTATGCGATTGGCGGCAATCTGGAAGCCGCTCGTCTCTCCGGCATTAACGTTGAGCGAACCAAACTGGCGGTCTTCGCCATCAACGGCCTGATGGTGGCGATTGCAGGGCTGATACTCAGTTCGCGCCTCGGCGCCGGATCGCCTTCCGCCGGGAACATTGCCGAGCTGGACGCGATTGCCGCCTGCGTGATCGGCGGAACCAGTCTGGCGGGTGGCGTGGGTAGCGTCGCGGGCGCCGTCATGGGGGCGTTTATTATGGCCTCTCTTGATAACGGAATGAGTATTGATGGACGTGCCCACATTCTGGCAGTACATCGTGAAAGGTGCGATCTTGTTACTGGCAGTATGGATGGACTCAGCAACTAAACGTCGTTCCTGAATTCCAGAAAAGGGGTCATGCTCAATGCCGGTCAACACGTACCGGCATTGTCCTTTATGACTGATTCAGCAGGGAAAGAACTATGTTTGAGAAACGCCACCGTATCACACTGTTATTTAATGCAAATAAAGCCTACGACCGTCAGGTAGTGGAAGGCGTGGGTGAATATTTACAGGCATCGCAATCGGAATGGGATATCTTCATTGAAGAAGACTTCCGCGCGCGAATTGATAACATCAAAGAGTGGTTAGGCGATGGCGTCATTGCCGACTACGATGACGATGACATTGCTCAGGCGCTTGCCGATGTGGATGTGCCCATTATCGGCGTCGGCGGTTCTTACCACCTTGCTGCACACTATCCATCCGTCCATTATATCGCCACCGATAACTACGCTCTGGTGGAAAGCGCCTTTCTGCACCTGAAAGAAAAAGGGATCAATCGCTTCGCCTTTTATGGCCTGCCCGCCTCCAGCGGCAAGCGCTGGGCGGCTGAGCGTGAATACGCGTTTTGCCAACTGGTTGCACAAGAAAAATACCGTGGCGTGGTCTATCAGGGGCTGGAAACCGCACCGGAAAACTGGCAGCACGCGCAAAACCGGCTGGCGGACTGGCTGCAAACCCTGCCGCCGCAAACCGGGATTATCGCCGTTACCGACGCCCGGGCAAGACATGTGCTGCAAGTTTGCGAGCATCTGCATATCCCGGTTCCCGAAAAGCTGTGCGTCATCGGTATTGATAACGAAGAACTGACCCGCTATCTGTCGCGGGTCGCGCTGTCATCGGTCGCTCAGGGAGCCAGGCAGATGGGCTATCAGGCGGCAAAACTGCTACACCGCCTGCTGGATAAGGAAGTGCTGCCGCTGCAACGTATTCTGGTTCCGCCTGTGCGCGTCGTTGAGCGTCGCTCGACGGACTACCGCTCATTGACCGACCCGGGCCGTCATACAGGCGATGCATTTCATCCGTAACCATGCCTGCAAAGGTATTAAAGTCGATCAGGTGCTGGACGCGGTCGGTATCTCCCGCTCAAACCTGGAGAAACGGTTTAAAGAAGACGTCGGGGAGACCATTCACGCCGTTATTCATGCTGAAAAACTGGAAAAAGCGCGCAGCCTGTTAATTTCAACCACGCTGCCGATTAACGAAATATCACAGATGTGCGGCTACCCATCCCTGCAATATTTCTATTCTGTTTTCAAAAAGGAGTATGACACGACGCCAAAAGAGTACCGCGATCGGTACAGTGAGGTGTTGTTGTAGCGGGATCTTTTGTAGGCCCGGTAAGCGAAGCGTCACCGGGCGTTTGTGCCGGATGGCGGCGCAAGCGTCTTATCCGGCCTACAAAATCGGGTCATTACATATGCGCGGCGATTAAACGCTGGTTATCCTGATACATCGCGAACAGATAGTTGTTGTAGCTCTGCCCTTTCGTCGAATAACCCTTCAGCTTATGGATCATTGCGCTTGCGGTAACTTCCTGATCCGCCTTACGCAACTGGGCGCGGGACTTACGGAAAGACGAGTAAGCAGGATGCGTGTTCAGGTTAATCACGTACGCGTTAACCGACTCTTTAACCGAGCCGAACTGCGAGTAACCTTTCACTTTACCCGGCGCATTGGTACAACGCCCTTTTCCGCATTTCATGCCGAACAGGTTATTGTTGTTGCGCGCCAGTTTAGAGGTTCCCCAGCCGCTTTCCGCCGCCGCCATCGTCGCCACCATACTGGTCGGGATGATGTCTACGCGTTCCAGCAAGGTATTCCACGGAATGTTACGCGTGTTGCCAGACCACTTTACCTTGTAGCGCGCTGCGATATCTTTCATACGCGTACGCTCAGAAGGCGACCAGCGGTTCTGATACTGTTTTGAAATCAGCCAGTTACGATCCGCAGTAATCGCAGCATTTTGACTGGTGATAAAAGGCATAACCGTCCGGAGAAACGCTTTTTTCCTTGGTGTTCCAGAAGGGTATTTTCGCAAATCAGGAAGTGAACTACTCTTTGCACTATTGCGAGAATACTCTTGTTTACTGCTTACCTGTTTATGACCTGTCTTGGTTACGTGGGACTTTTGACTCCGTTGTTGTCGTGTGCGCCTTCGCCAGCACCTCACCCGAAAATACTACGGTGAGTAACATAAGAATCATTGCCCCATATCGTCGTATGGGCGTCAATATCATTAGGTCTCCTGGTCGGATTTATACATTCCAACGCCTTATATTTTTCAAAAAAATGAGAGATGAATCTCAAATCATATCAAAAATAACCGTCAAGAGCACCCCAAAGGAATAGTCCAATTCCGAAACCCTGTCACGCAATAATGGCGAAGAACGCTATTAATACGAAGAAAATGTGGTGGTTATCGCAAAACATGGCTATTTTCTGCGCACGATCGCTCACCCTCGCGCCTCAGCCTGGCGGAATACGCCAGAGGGATGAGTTATCCGCTATCTTTCAACGGCATACTGGCTAAAAATCGCAGCAATAAGGAAAGCGTAATGAAACTTACCGCTTTTGCACTGGCGCTTATGCCCGGCATCGTATTCGCCTCATCATGGACATCTCAGGGATTCCCGCCCTTTACGGCGGAAGGTACAGGTAAGTTTGTCAGCCATGCCGCGTTGACGAAAGGTACGCGCCCTTTGACGCTGCATATTGACCAACAGTGCTGGCAACCTGCTGATGCCATAAAACTCAATCAGATGCTGTCGCTCAAACCGTGTGAAGGCACGCCGCCACAGTGGCGACTGTTTAAAGACGGCGACTACTCGCTGGAGATTGATACCCGCTCCGGTACGCCAACGCTGACGCTGTCGATAAAAAGCACCGCCGATCCCGTCGCCAGCACGGTGCGCCAGTGCCCAACGTGGAACGGCTCGCCGCTGACCCTGGAGGTGAGTCACACCTTCCCGGAAGGCGCTGTCGTGCGCGATTACTACAGCCAGCAAACCGCTACCGTTAAGAACGGTCAGATTACGTTACAACCCGGCGCGACCAGCAATGGGCTTTTGTTGCTTGAACGCGCGGAAACCAACGCGCCCGCCGCATTCAACTGGCATAACGCGACGGTCTACTTTGTGCTGACAGACCGTTTCCAGAACGGCGATCCGACGAATGACCAAAGCTATGGCCGCCACAAAGACGGCATGGAGGAGATTGGCACCTTTCATGGCGGCGATTTACGCGGGCTGGCAGACAAGCTGGACTATCTGCAACACCTGGGGGTGAATGCCCTGTGGATCAGCGCGCCGTTCGAGCAAATCCACGGCTGGGTCGGCGGCGGTACGAAAGGGGACTTCCCGCATTATGCCTACCACGGCTATTACACCCAGGACTGGACCACGCTGGACGCCAATATGGGCAGCGAGGACGACCTTCGCGCGTTAGTCGATGGCGCACACCAGCGCGGCATCCGTATTCTGTTTGATGTGGTGATGAACCACACGGGCTACGCCACGCTGGCGGACATGCAGACATTCCGGTTTGGCGCGCTGTATCTGCAAGGCGATGAGCTGAAAAAGACGCTGGGCGAACGCTGGACTGACTGGAAGCCCGCCGCCGGGCAAAGCTGGCACAGCTTTAATGACTACATCAACTTCAGCGACAAAGCGGCATGGGAAGCATGGTGGGGGAAAGAATGGATTCGCACGGATATTGGCGATTATGACAATCCAGGCTTTGACGATTTGACCATGTCGCTGGCCTTCCTGCCCGATATTAAAACGGAATCCACAACCCCTTCCGGCCTGCCGGTGTTCTATAAAAACAAACCGGATACCCGTGCAAAAGCCATTGAGGGCTACACGCCGCGGGATTATCTGACCCACTGGCTCAGTCAGTGGGTGCGTGATTACGGCATCGACGGGTTCCGCGTAGATACCGCCAAACACGTCGAACTTCCTGCCTGGCAGCAGTTGAAAACCCAGGCCAGCGCGGCGTTGACCGAGTGGAAACAGGCCAACCCGGACAAGACGCTGGACGACACGCCTTTCTGGATGACTGGTGAAGCCTGGGGCCACGGCGTCATGCAGAGTGATTATTACCGCCACGGCTTTGATGCGATGATCAACTTTGACTACCAGGAGCAGGCGGCAAAAGCGGTCGATTGTCTGGCGGATATGGACGCCACCTGGCAGCAAATGGCAGAGAAATTACAGGATTTCAACGTGCTGAGTTATCTCTCCTCGCACGACACGCGCCTCTTTCGGGAAGGTGGCGATAAGGCCGCAGAGCTTCTGCTGCTGGCGCCCGGCGCCGTGCAGATCTTTTATGGCGACGAATCCGCACGCCCCTTTGGCCCGACGGGTTCCGATCCGCTGCAAGGCACCCGTTCTGACATGAACTGGCAGGATATCAACGGTAAATCCGCCGCCACCGTCGCCCACTGGCAGCGAATCAGCCAGTTCCGCGCCAGACACCCTGCCATCGGCGCCGGTAAGCAAACCACGCTCTCGCTGAAGCAGGGATATGGTTTTGTGCGCGAGCACGACGACGATAAGGTCATGGTCATCTGGGCGGGTCGCCCTTAATCCTGCCTGACGTCCGGCGAGCCCATCCGCCGGACGTCTTATCAAAACAAAACACCAGCCAGATAAAAATCTTCAGCATAAAGCATCAACCACGGCGTTAACGCCTGATTTGCACCCTGCCATAGGTAGCGCTATGGTTAGCCACTTTGATAATGAGTTCGACAGACCACCTGCTATGACATTCTCACTTTTTGGCGACAAATTTACCCGCCATTCAGGCATTACCCGCCTGATGGAAGACCTCAATGACGGCTTACGCACGCCCGGCGCAATCATGCTCGGCGGGGGTAATCCAGCGCAAATCCCGGAAATGCAGAATTACTTCCATTCGCTACTGGGCGAAATGCTGGAAAACGGCAAAGCCACTGATGCGCTTTGTAATTATGACGGTCCGCAGGGAAAAACGGAGCTACTGACAGCGCTCGCGTCGCTGCTGCGTGAGAATCTGGGTTGGGATATCGAACCACAGAATATTGCACTAACAAACGGCAGCCAGAGCGCGTTTTTCTACTTGTTTAATCTCTTCGCCGGACGCCGCGCCGACGGGACGACTAAAAAAGTGCTGTTCCCGCTGGCGCCGGAATACATTGGTTATGCCGATTCCGGGCTGGAAGAGGATCTTTTCGTTTCCGCTCGCCCGAATATCGAGCTATTGCCGGAAGGTCAGTTCAAATACCACGTTGATTTTGAACATCTGCGCATCGGGGAAGAGACCGGCATGATCTGCGTGTCGCGCCCGACTAACCCAACAGGCAATGTGATTACCGACGAAGAGCTGATGAAGCTGGATACCCTTGCCAATCAGCACGGCATCCCGCTGGTGATCGATAACGCCTACGGCGTTCCCTTCCCGGGCATTATTTTCAGCGAAGCACGCCCGCTGTGGAATCCGAATATCATCCTGTGCATGAGCCTCTCCAAACTGGGGCTGCCCGGCACCCGCTGCGGCATCATTATCGCCAATGAAAAAATCATCACCGCCATCACCAATATGAACGGCATTATCAGCCTGTCTCCTGGCGGTATTGGCCCGGCAATGATGTGCGAAATGATTAAGCGTAACGACCTGCTGCGCCTGTCGGAAACGGTAATAAAACCGTTCTACTACCAGCGCGTACTGGAGACAATCGCGACCATTCGCCGGTATTTACCGGAAAATCGCTGCCTGATCCATAAGCCGGAAGGCGCTATTTTCCTCTGGCTGTGGTTCAAAGATTTGCCGATTTCGACTGAATTGCTGTACCAGCGTCTGAAAGCGCGCGGCGTATTGATGGTTCCCGGCGACTACTTCTTTCCCGGGGCTGGACAAACCCTGGCCGCATACGCACCAGTGCATGCGGATGAACTACGTTCCCGATCCGCAAAAAATTGAGGCAGGGGTGAAAATTCTTGCTGAAGAGGTTGAGCGCGCCTGGCGCGAAGGCTGACAGCCCCCCCCGGTCATCGCCTGACCGGGGTGACACTCAGACGGGTTGCGCGTGCAGTCGTTGTCGCTGCACGTTTTCCACATCAAGGCACTGCAACGCGTCAGTCGGGCAGGCCTCCACACATGCCGGGCCCGTTTCACGGTGCCAGCAGAGATCGCATTTAATCGCCTGTACGCGTGAGGTTCGCGACACAACGTTCATCGCGCCGAACGGGCACGCCAGCATACAGCTTTTACACCCGATACAGCGCGCTTGTTCCACGAAGATGTGCCCATGATCGCGACGAATTGCCTGCGTTGGGCACACGTTCGCGCAGGGGGCATCTTCACACTGGCGACATGCCGCCGCCGTGGTAAACGCATCGTCTTTAATGACCCGGATGCGGGAGACAAATTCCCCGGACGACACCGCCGCACAGTCCTGGTTCTCCTGATGCGCCACTACGCAGGCAACCTCACAGGTACGACAGCCGATACATTTCGCCGCATCCGCCATGATAAATCGGTTCATTGCCCTCTCCACCTGCGTAAAACCCAGAGTGCCAGAGAGAGCGCGATCGCTGCTTTGATCCGACGAGGGAAACGATTAAATTTTGTCAGATGCCCATCATCTTCCGGGCGCCTGCCTTAATCGCGCACGGTAAAACCCAACTCATTCGAGATCGCCTGCGCGGTGTCACGCAGGGGCTTGAGCAGATTTTTCTCGCCGATTTGCTTGAGCCGGGACGTCGAAAGCGAAATAGAGATGGCGTATGGCACCCGATGGTGAATATCAAACACCGGCACGGCAATGCAGGAAACGCCCAGCTCATTCTCTTCGCGATCCATCGCCATACCACTTTCACGAATTTGCGCCAGCTCGTCATACATCGCCGGCAACCCGGTAATGGTGTTACGGGTCAACGGCTGGATCTGATCCTTGTGGCTTTCCCAATAGGTTTCCACATAGTCAGGATGGCCGAACGCCATGTAAATCTTCCCCATCGCAGAGCAATACAGCGGCATATGCTGACCGATATAGGCGCGGGTGCGCAGCATGCCGGTGGTCGGCTCCAGCTTATAGATCAGGATGGCATGATCGTCTTCACGGCTGGAGAAGTTGACGGTCTCGCCAGTAGCGATATTCAGCGTCTCAAGATGCGGCGCAGCCACATGAATGATATTCAGCGATGACAGGGCTTTCTGCCCGACAGCGATAAATTTAGTGGTCAGACGATAGCTTCCGGCGGCAGGCGCGGGGGTGACATACCCGCAGGACTGCAACCCCTGTAGCAGTCGATGCACGGTACTTTTGTTCAGCCCGGCCAGTTCAGACAAGTGCGCCAGCGGGCATCCGTTCGGGTAGTTACTGAGGATCTCAATCAGCATCAAACCACGGAACAGGCTCTGACTACCGGCTGGCCTCTCTTTTTCTTGCGTCATTTCGCTCTCTTTTATGCCCATCGCTTCCGCTCCCCTTTTCGTCGCGCTCTGATGGTAGCGCAAAGTGTGTTTCAGTTCACGATCTGAACCGAAAAAACACAACTATTTGATTTTGATGATTTTAAAAAATAGACCACCCCGTTGATCTGTCAAAATTTGATCGCTATATTTGAAATCAGATTTCGCATAGTGAAATTTAAAGATAAAAAAGCGGTCAAAAATAAACGGGAGAAGCAGGAATGAAAGTGACTTTTGAGCAGTTAAAAGAGGCGTTCAATCGGGTGCTGCTGGCGCGCGGCGTTGCGGCGGAAACGGCTGACGCCTGTGCAGAGATGTTTGCCCGTACCACAGAATCCGGCGTCTATTCGCATGGCGTGAATCGCTTTCCCCGTTTCATTCAGCAACTGGATAATGGCGACATCATTCCTGATGCCAGACCGCAGCGCATCACCAGCCTTGGCGCCATCGAGCAGTGGGATGCTCAGCGATCCATCGGCAATCTGACGGCGAAAAAAATGATGGATCGCGCCATTGAACTGGCTTCCGACCACGGCATCGGCCTGGTGGCGTTACGCAATGCCAACCACTGGATGCGCGGCGGCAGCTACGGCTGGCAGGCGGCGGAAAAAGGCTACATCGGCATCTGCTGGACCAACTCTATCGCCGTGATGCCGCCGTGGGGGTCAAAAGAGTGCCGCATTGGCACGAACCCGCTGATTGTCGCCATCCCTTCATCGCCAATCACCATGATCGATATGTCGATGTCGATGTTCTCCTACGGCATGTTAGAGGTGAACCGGCTGGCGGGACGTGAGCTGCCGGTAGACGGCGGGTTCGACGATGAAGGCAATTTGACCAAAGAACCTGGCGTGATCGAAAAAAATCGCCGCATTTTGCCGATGGGCTACTGGAAAGGGTCAGGTCTGTCGATTGTGCTGGATATGATCGCCACCCTGCTTTCCGACGGCGCTTCCGTTGCCGAAGTTACCCAGGAAAACAGCGACGAATACGGCGTTTCGCAGATCTTCATCGCTATTGAGGTCGATAAGCTGATTGATGGCGCCACGCGCGATGCCAAACTCCAGCGCATTATGGATTTCGTCACCACCGCTGAGCGCGCCGATGAGAACGTGGCAATCCGTCTGCCAGGCCACGAATTTACCCGGCTGCGGGATGAAAATCGCCGCAACGGCATCACCGTCGATGACAGCATATGGGCCAAAATCCAGGCGCTGTAAGGAGGCATAGCATGATATTTGGACATATCGCACAGCCCAATCCGTGTCGTCTGCCAGACGCGATTGAAAAGGCGCTCGATTTCTTACGCACTACCGACTTTCGCATGCTGGACCCTGGGGTGGTGGAAATCGACGGCAAAAATATTTTTGCCCAGATAATTGATTTAACCACCCGCACTGCGGCTGAAAACCGTCCAGAAGTTCATCGCCGTTATCTGGATATTCAGTTTCTCGCCTGGGGTGAAGAAAAAATAGGGGTTGCCATCGACACCGGTAATAACCAAATCAGCGAATCGTTATTAGAACAGCGCGATATTATTTTCTATCACGACAGTGAACATGAATCTTTCTTTGAAATGGTTCCGGGAAGCTACGCTATTTTTTTCCCGCAGGATGTTCATCGTCCTGGCTGCAATAAAACGGTCGCGACACCCATACGGAAAATCGTCGTTAAAGTGGCAATATCCGCTTTATAAAACGTTATCTTTGGAGCACAACATGAAAACGAACAATACCGGTTATATTATCGGTGCGTATCCCTGTGCACCCTCATTTCACCAAAAGAGTGAAGAGGAAGAGAAGGAATTCTGGCGGCAACTCTCCGATACTCCTGATATTCGTGGGCTGGAGCAACCCTGCCTTGAACATCTTCACCCACTCGGCGACGCGTGGTTATTGCGCCATACGCCAGGCAACTGGCAAATCGTCGTGACGGCGATTATGGAAACCATGCGCCGTCGCGGTGAAAACCGCGGCTTTGGGCTGGCCTCCAGCAATGAAGATCAGCGTCAGGCCTGTGTGGCGTACTATCGCCACCTTTACCAGAAGATCACGACAATCAACGCGGCAAGCGCCGGAAAAGTGATCGCGCTTGAGCTGCACGCCGCACCGCTGGCCGATAACCCAAATGTCGCGCAGGCAACGGACGCATTTGCCCGTTCAGTGAAAAAGATCGCTGGCTGGGACTGGCCGTGCGACCTGGTGCTGGAACACTGCGACGCAATGACCAGCGCCGCGCCGCGCAAAGGATTCCTGCCTCTGGACAACGTGCTGGAGGTGATTGCCGACTACGACATCAGCGTTTGCATTAACTGGGCGCGTTCCGCCATTGAAGGACGCAACACCACCCTGCCACTGACCCATACGCAGCAGGTAAAACAGGCCGGTAAACTCGGCGCGCTGATGTTCTCCGGTACAACGCAAAGCGGTGAATACGGCGAATGGCAGGATTTACATGCGCCTTTCGCGCCTTTCTGCCCTGACAGCATGATGACGCAGGAACATGCCCGTGAATTACTGACCTGCGCAGGAACAGACGTTCTGCAATTCACGGGTATTAAGTTACTGGAAATTAACGCTAATGCCGACGTCAGTCACCGCGTAGCGATATTACGCGACGGCATTACGGCATTAAATAACGCCAAATAATAAGACGTTGCCGGATGGCGGCGTAGGTCTGATAAGCAAAACGTCATCAGGCATTAAATAATTTACTTTTCATCGCCAGAATACTTACTTTACGAGAATACGAAGATGAATATGACCTCTCGCCCTACAGAAAAAGATATACCTCGTCAGCGTTGGCTGCGAATTATTCCGCCCATTCTGATTACCTGTATTATTTCTTATATGGACCGCGTGAATATTGCTTTCGCGATGCCTGGCGGAATGGATGCCGAATTAGGTATTTCCGCCACTATGGCCGGTCTGGCTGGCGGGATTTTCTTCATCGGCTATCTGTTCTTACAGGTTCCCGGCGGCAAAATCGCCGTTCACGGCAGCGGCAAGAAATTTATCGGCTGGTCGCTGGTTGCCTGGGCGGTTATTTCCGTCCTCACAGGCTTAATCACCAACCAGTATCAATTGCTTGCCCTGCGTTTCTTACTGGGTGTGGCGGAAGGCGGTATGCTGCCCGTCGTACTGACGATGATCAGCAACTGGTTCCCGGACGCTGAACGCGGTCGTGCGAACGCCATTGTGATTATGTTTGTGCCGATTGCCGGGATTATCACCGCCCCGCTCTCCGGCTGGATAATCACCGTACTCGACTGGCGCTGGCTGTTCATTATTGAAGGTCTGCTCTCTCTCGTCGTGCTGGTGTTGTGGGCGTACACCATTTATGACCGGCCGCAGGAAGCCCGCTGGATCTCCGGGGCGGAAAAAAAACTATCTGGTGGAAACCCTCGCCGCAGAACAGAAAGCCATTGCCGGAAGCGAAGTCAAAAACGCCTCTCTCAGCGCGGTCCTTTCCGACAAAACCATGTGGCAACTTATCGCCCTGAACTTCTTCTATCAGACCGGGATTTACGGTTACACCCTCTGGCTGCCAACCATTCTCAAAGAGCTGACCCACAGCAGCATGGGGCAAGTCGGCATGCTCGCCATTTTGCCATACGTCGGCGCGATCGCCGGGATGTTCCTGTTCTCTTTCCTATCCGACCGCACGGGTAAACGCAAACTGTTTGTCTGCCTGCCGCTGATTGGCTTCGCCCTGTGCATGTTCCTGTCGGTGGCGCTGAAAAACCAAATCTGGCTGGCCTATGCCGCGCTGGTCGGCTGCGGCTTCTTCCTGCAATCGGCGGCGGGCGTTTTTCTGGACGATCCCGGCACGTCTGTTCAGCGCCGAGATGGCGGGCGGCGCACGCGGCGTTATCAACGCGCTTGGCAACCTCGGCGGCTTCTGCGGCCCCTACGCGGTTGGCGTACTGATCACGCTGTACAGCAAAGATGCGGGCGTCTATTGCCTGGCGATCTCCCTGGCGCTGGCCGCGCTGCTGGCGTTGTTGCTGCCCGCGAAATGCGATGCGGGTTCGACACCGGCAAAGACAATGAGTCCGCGTAAGCACGCCGCGTAACACCATGCCCGGGGCGCAGCGCTTACCGGGCCTACAAAACCCGTAGGCCGGATAAGCGTGGCGCCATCCGGCAAAATGAGACATGAAAGATGAGAGAGAAAGAGGCCTTCTGGCTGGGCATCGATTGTGGTGGTACTTATCTGAAAGCCGGTTTGTATGACGCCAAAGGTCATGAGCATGGGATCAACCGGCAGTCGTTACAGACGGCAACGCCACTGCCGGGTTACGCCGAACGCGACATGCACCAGCTCTGGCAACAGTGTGCAGCCACCATTGCCGGGCTTTTGCAGCGTACAGGCATCTCCGGCGAGCAAATTAAAGGCGTCGGTATCTCCGCTCAGGGTAAAGGACTGTTTCTGCTCGACAGGCAGGATCAGCCGCTGGGCAGCGCCATTCTCTCTTCCGACCGCCGGGCGCTGAAGATTGTCCAGCGCTGGCAGCAGGACGGCATTCCTGAACAGCTTTACCCCGTTACCCGTCAGACGCTGTGGACCGGGCATCCCGCCTCTCTGCTGCGCTGGATTAAAGAGAACGACCCTCAACGTTACGCACAAATTGGCTGCGTGATGATGGGGCATGACTATCTGCGCTGGCGCTTAACCGGCATAAAAGGGTGCGAAGAGAGCAACATTTCCGAGTCCAACCTCTACAACATGAGCAACGGGCAGTATGACCCGCGCCTGACCCAATGGTTGGGCATCAGTGAAATCGACGATGCGCTGCCCCCCATTATGGGGTCAGCCGAAATATGCGGGGAGATCACTGCTCAGGCAGCCGCCATCACCGGTCTGAAGGCGGGCACGCCCGTCGTCGGCGGTCTGTTTGACGTGGTTTCCACCGCGCTCTGCGCCGGTATTGAAGATGAATTCACCCTCAACGCGGTGATGGGCACCTGGGCGGTGACCAGCGGGATCACTGAGGGGTTGCGCGACCACGAAGCGCACCCTTATGTCTATGGCCGCTACGTCAACGACGGGCAGTACATCGTTCACGAAGCCAGCCTACCTCATCCGGCAATCTTGAATGGTTTACCGCCCAGTGGGGCGAACTCTCTTTTGACGAGATCAACCAGGCCGTCGCCAGTCTGCCGAAAGCGAGCGGCGAACTCTTTTTCCTGCCGTTTCTGTACGGCAGCAATGCCGGGCTGGAGATGACCTGCGGCTTTTACGGCATGCAGGCGCTGCATACCCGCGCGCATCTGCTACAGGCCATTTACGAAGGGGTGGTGTTCAGCCACATGACCCATCTCAACCGTATGCGCGAACGCTTTACTGAGGCGCACACCCTGCGCGTAACCGGCGGCCCGGCGCACTCCGACGTCTGGATGCAGATGCTGGCGGATGTCAGCGGCCTGCGCATCGAACTGCCGCAGGTTGAAGAGACCGGCTGCTTTGGCGCCGCGCTCGCCGCCCGCGTCGGCACCGGCGTATACCGCAGTTTCAGCGAGGCTCAGCACGCCTTACGGCACCCGGTACGCACGCTGATGCCCGACATGGCCGCGCACCGTCTTTATCAGCGCAAATACCACCAATACCAGGATTTGATTCAGGCATTACAGGGCTACCACGCCCGCATTAAGGAGCACGCATTATGAGCCGACCATTACTGCAACTGGCGCTCGACCACACCAACCTTCAGGCGGCGCTTCGCGATGTCGCCCTGTTACAGAACCACGTCGATATCGTTGAGGCTGGCACCATCCTCTGCTTAACCGAGGGGCTGGGCGCGGTGAAAGCGCTGCGCGCCCAGTGCCCGGATAAAATCATCGTTGCCGACTGGAAGGTGGCCGATGCGGGCGAAACGCTCGCGCAGCAGGCTTTTGCCGCAGGCGCCAACTGGATGACGATTATCTGTGCGGCGCCGCTCGCCACGGTGGAGAAAGGCCATGCCGTCGCGCAATCCTGCGGCGGTGAAATTCAAATGGAGCTGTTCGGCAACTGGACGCTGGACGATGCCCGCGCCTGGTATCGCACCGGTGTGCGCCAGGCGATTTACCACCGTGGGCGCGACGCGCAGGCCAGCGGACAGCAGTGGGGAGACGCGGATCTGGCGCGAATGAAGGCGCTTTCTGACATTGGCCTGGAGCTGTCGATTACCGGCGGCATTACGCCTGCCGATCTGCCGTTGTTTAAAGATATTCGCGTCAAAGCATTTATCGCCGGACGCGCGCTGGCAGGGGCGGCGCATCCGGCGCAGGTTGCTGCCGGGTTCCACGCACAAATTAACGCCATCTGGGGAGAGCAGCATGCGTAATCATCCGTTAGGTATCTATGAAAAAGCGCTGGCAAAAGACCTCAGTTGGCCGGAGCGCCTGGTGCTGGCGAAAAGCTGCGGCTTTGACTTTGTCGAAATGTCGGTGGATGAGACCGACGAACGCCTGTCGCGCCTGGACTGGAGCCCCCACGCAGCGGGCGTCGCTGGTGACCGCCATGCTGGAAACCGGCGTGGCCATCCCGTCAATGTGCCTGTCCGCGCATCCGTCGCTTTCCCTTCGGCAGTCGCGATGAGGCCGTACGCCAGCGGGCGCGCGACATCATGACCAAAGCGATTCACCTGGCGCGCGATCTGGGTATCCGCACCATTCAACTGGCGGGTTATGACGTCTATTACGAAGAACATGACGAAGGTACGCAACAACGCTTTGCCGAAGGGCTGGCGGTGGGCGGTGGAGCAAGCCGCAGCGGCGCAGGTGATGCTGGCGGTGGAGATCATGGACACCGCCTTTATGAACTCCATCAGCAAATGGAAAAAATGGGACGCGCTGCTCGCCTCGCCGTGGTTTAGCGTTTACCCGGATGTCGGCAATCTCAGCGCCTGGGGCAACGACGTCGCCGCTGAGCTGAAGCTCGGTATTGACCGCATCGCCGCCATCCACCTGAAAGACACGCAGCCGGTGACAGAGAACAGCCCCGGTCAGTTCCGCGACGTGCCGTTCGGCGAAGGGTGCGTGGATTTTGTCGGCATCTTCAAAACGCTGCATGAGCTGAACTACCGTGGCGCGTTTTTGATTGAGATGTGGACGGAAAAGGCCAAAGAGCCGGTGCTGGAAATTATCCAGGCGCGGCGCTGGATAGAAGCGCGTATGCAGGAAGGAGGATTCACATGTTAGAGCAGTTAAAAGCCGAGGTGCTGGCAGCCAATCTGGCGCTTCCGGCACACCATCTGGTGACATTCACCTGGGGTAACGTCAGCGCCGTCGATGAAACGCGAAAACTGATGGTCATTAAACCTTCCGGCGTTGAATATGACGTCATGACCGCCGACGATATGGTGGTGGTGGAGATCGCCAGCGGCAAGGTCGTTGAAGGCAGCAAAAAGCCCTCATCCGATACGCCGACGCATCTGGCGCTCTATCGTCGTTATCCGCAGATCGGCGGAATTGTGCATACCCATTCCCGCCATGCAACGATCTGGTCACAGGCGGGTCTTGACCTGCCCGCCTGGGGCACCACGCATGCCGACTATTTCTATGGCGCAATCCCCTGTACCCGGCTGATGACCGTGGAGGAAATTAAAGGGGAATACGAATACCAGACGGGCGAGGTAATCATCAAAACCTTTGAAGAACGCGGTCTGAACCCAATGCAAATCCCGGCGGTATTAGTCCACTCACACGGGCCATTCGCCTGGGGGAAAGACGCCGCTGACGCCGTGCATAACGCCGTGGTGCTTGAGGAGTGCGCCTATATGGGGCTGTTTTCGCGCCAGCTCACGCCACAGCTACCGGATATGCAGCCAGAATTGCTCGACAAACATTATCTGCGTAAACACGGCGCGAACGCCTATTACGGGCAGTAAGACAATAAAAAAATCCCTGGGCGTAAAACGTCCAGGGTAAGAATCCGAAGGCGACATCACGCTACGGAATAAACGGTTACTGACCTCAGCGATATCGGTATTGATAATCTACATTGTCCACCACACTATAAAGCGGTTGAATATCATCCAGTGCCAGTATGTATCCACTTCCTTTCACGCAGACAATTGAATTCTTCGGTAGCCCCAGCAGACTTAATTTATTATTTAGATTTTTGACGACTTTAGATAAACGCTGCGTGGAAGCACATAATTCATTTTTTTCCCAAACGTTGATGAGTAATTCATCCTTTGAGACATATTGAGAACGTGCATTGACCAAAAGGTAAACAAACAGATGGAGCATTGTCCGATTAAAAAACACTCCACAGAAAGAGATGACGCTATCCATTTTATTAACCGGCAGCCGGAAAATTCGAGCTTCGTTAATATCAAGGAATATTTCCCTGCCAATCATAAATCCATGTAACTGATATTCCATACTTTAGATACTCACGTTGAGCTAAACCAGAGATACCTGCTCATGTTCACCTCCTCCTTGATTATTGTGTAAGCCTCAAGTGTAAAAAAAAGCAATTTATTTTCAATAGTTAACCGACACAACTCTTTTCCCACACCTTTCTGATGGGGTATAGGTTTAATAGCTGAAAAAAATATTTGTATAAATTAATGTAATTACTAAAGACAAACGATTAGCAGTATAAGCTAAATAGACAGGGCCGGTGCATGTGACAATTAAATATTATATATTTATCTCAAATTACAGTTAATAATGCTGCGCCGGGTTCCCAACGACCGAACAGCGGCTTCACTCTCCCCGGCAAATCTGCCCGATGGCGCTATGCTTATCGGGCCTACATGTGCAGTTCTCCGTAGGCCGGATAAGGCGAACCTCATGCCCGATGGCGCTGCGCTTATCGGGCCTACATGTGCGATTTCCCGTAGGCCGGATAAGGCGAAGCCGCCATCCGGCAACGTGGTTATACGGCGCTTAAAACAGCCCCAGCGGTTTATCGGAATAGCTCACCAGCAGACATTTGGTTTGCTGATAATGCTCCAGCATCATTTTGTGGGTTTCGCGGCCAATCCCCGACTGCTTATAGCCGCCGAACGCAGCATGCGCCGGGTAAGCATGATAGCAGTTGGTCCATACGCGTCCCGCCTGAATACCGCGCCCCATTTTGTACGCCAGGTTGCCGTTACGACTCCAGACTCCGGCGCCAAGCCCATACTGGGTGTCGTTAGCCAGTTCCAGCGCTTCCTCCATCGTCCTGAAGGTCGTCACCGCCAGCACCGGGCCAAAAATCTCCTCCTGGAAGACGCGCATATTGTTCTTACCAAACAGGATGGTCGGTTCGAGGTAATAGCCCTCTTTCAGCTCTCCTTCCAGCTGCTTGCGCCGTCCGCCGGTTAACACATCCGCGCCTTCTTTCTTACCGATATCAATGTAGTTGAGGATGGTTTCCAGTTGACCCTGAGAGACCTGCGCGCCCATCTGCGTAACGCTGTCGAGCGGGTTACCGCTGCGAATGCTTTCGACGCGACGAATGGCCCGCTCCATAAAGCGCTCATAAATGGACTCCTGTACCAGCGCACGGCTCGGGCAGGTACAAACTTCACCCTGGTTAAAGGCAAACAGCGCAAAGCCCTCCAGCGCCTTGTCGAAAAACGCATCCTCTTCATCCATCACATCGGCAAAGAAGATATTGGGGGACTTACCGCCCAGCTCCAGCGTTACCGGGATAATGTTTTGTGTCGCGTACTGCATGATCTGTTGCCCGACTTCCGTCGAACCGGTAAACGCCACCTTCGCGATCCGCTTCGACGTCGCCAGATATTCGCCGATCTCTCCGCCCGCGCCGTTCACGACGTTGACCACGCCCGGCGGGAGCAGGTCGCCAACGATTTCCATCAGCAACAGAACCGAAAGCGGCGTCAGACGCGCAGGTTTGAGCACCACGCAGTTCCCCGCCGCCAGCGCCGGGGCCATTTTCCAGCTCGCCATCAGCAGCGGGAAGTTCCACGGGATGATCTGCCCCACCACGCCCAGCGGTTCATGGAAGTGATAGGCCACCGTTTCGCTGTCAACTTCGCTGATACCGCCCTCTTGTGCGCGGATACAGGACGCAAAATAGCGGAAATGGTCGATCGCCAGCGGCACGTCGGCGGCGCTGGTTTCACGGATGGGTTTGCCGTTATCCCAGGTTTCCGCCGTTGCCAGCAGTTCCAGGTTTTGCTCCATGCGATCGGCAATCTTAAACAGAATCGCGGCGCGATCCTGCACGGACGTATGCGCCCACTGTTCTTTCACTTTATGCGCGGCATCCAGCGCCAGATCGATATCTTTTTTGCCGGAAGAGGCGACTTCACACAGCAGTTGCCCGGTCACCGGCGTCAGATTCTGGTAATACTCGCCGTCTACCGGTGCGACCCAGTCTCCGCCGATAAAGTTGTCGTAGCGGGCTTTTAATTTCAGAGGAAAACCATACTCGCCGGGCTGAATACGCGTTGAAGGGGGATTATTGGTCATGACCGTCTCCTTACTGTAGGGGTACTACAAAGGTTAGACGGGACTGGCGAAATCTTCGCCAGCCTTTTACTGCTTTACGACTGCGGTCACGATATAGACAAGCGGATGTTTAAGCCGTTTCACCTTACCGCACAGTGTAGGCCCGATAAGCGCAGCGCCATCGGGCATGACGCCGGAATGACACGATGCGTATCGTATATCCGGCAATCACTCAATTACATCGCCGCGTGGTAAATCGCCATGATCTCGTCGTGGGTCGCCTGAATAGGGTTGGTCAGGCCACAGGCGTCTTTCAGCGCATTGGTCGCCAGCACCGAAATATCTTCTTCTTTCACATTCAGGTCGCGCAGACCCGCCGGAATGTTGACCTGCTGCGCCAGCTGACGGATAGCGTCAATGCACGCTTTCGCGCCGTCGGCTTCACTCATCCCGGTTACATTAACGCCCATCGCAGCCGCACAGTCACGCAGACGGCCTGCCGCGACCTGGCTGTTAAATACCTGAACGTGCGGCAACAGCACCGCATTACATACGCCGTGCGGCAGATTGTAGAAGCCGCCGAGCTGGTGCGCCATCGCGTGGACATAGCCCAGAGAAGCATTGTTAAACGCCATACCAGCCAGGAATTGCGCATAGGCCATCGCTTCGCGCGCCTGCGCGTTACTGCCCTCTTCCACGGCAATCGCCAGGTTTTCCGCAATCATAGAGATGGCTTTCAGCGCGCACGCATCAGTAATCGGCGTTGCGGCAATAGAAACATAGGCTTCAATGGCGTGGGTTAACGCATCCATGCCGGTCGCGGCAGTCAGCGATTTCGGCATCCCCATCATCAACGAAGAGTCATTCACAGAGAGCAGCGGCGTAACGTGTTTATCCACAATCGCCATCTTGATATGGCGCTCTTCGTCGGTAATGATGCAGAAGCGGGTCATTTCTGATGCCGTTCCCGCCGTCGTGTTGATGGCAATCATCGGTAGCTGAGGTTTCGCGGAGCGATCCACGCCTTCATAGTCGCGGATGTCGCCGCCGTTCGCCGCCACCAGCGCGATGCCTTTCGCACAGTCGTGCGGAGAGCCGCCGCCCAGCGAAATTACGCTATCGCACCCGTGTTCTTTCAGGAGTTTCAGCCCGGCAGCCACGTTTTCGGTGGTCGGGTTCGGCTGCGTGCCATCATAAATAACGCTGAAAATATCGCGTTCCTGCAACGCTTTCTGAATATCTCCAGCCATGCCTAATGTTGTCAACATGCTATCCGTGACAATTAATGTACGGCGAAAACCATATTCCGCCATAGTATTCATTGCTTCTTTTAATGCACCAGCGCCGATTACATTCACGGAAGGAATAAAAAATGTTGAAGCAGCCATTGTACCATCCTTAATTACTGAAATAAGGCTGGCAGCATACGGATGAACCTGTCGTGAAAATATGATCGCTGTTGTTATTTTCCCATTATAAAATATAAAAAAGCACATTAGGTTCATCGCCTGCTGTGCTTTATATAATTCAAGAAAATAATTGTATTAATTCATTTTCTATTTTAATAATTCGTATCATTCTTTTGCCGGAAATAATAACGCATCGCGTAATAAATGATCGTTTCCGCGACGGCGCGTGAATCCTGTCCGGTCAAAATACTCCAGAATCTGAATGGCGAGTTTTCGTCCCAACATTCAGCCGATCGCGAAAATCAGCGGCGCAGGTCGAGCCTCTCTCCTGATCCAGTTCGCGGATCAGGTTCGCAAAAAGCGACAATCCGATCGTTACGGTAATAACGATCTTTCACGATCGCGGTAATCATGCCCTGCTGTGCCGCCTGTCGCAGCACCTGCCGCATAACCTGCTCGTCCACGCCCTTTTCTTTCGCCAGATCGCGCACCCCACCAGGGGTCGTCGCCAAACAGCGGCTCAATGTTTTGCCAGACGGCCTGCTGCTCGTCGCTGAAACCGGCTTTGTGATCCGGTAAATGCAACCAGCCATGGTGGCTGTGAATCACGCCGCTTTCACGCATACGGTCGATGAGCAGCAGCACCAGCGCTTCGTCTTCCATCGGGAGCGCCATGCGCCGCAAACGCTCGCGCCCCGGGCCGGGTTCATCGCGATGATGTTCGTGGTACATCGCGAGCGTATCCAGAATCTTACGCTGCCAGCGCGCGGCGACAGGGGCATTCAACAGGCTGTAACCCGCCTGAATAAAAACCATGCTGTTCAATAAGCTGGCGCATACCGTCGCCGTTGAGCTGCCGTGCCCACACGAAATCAGGAATATTCACCGCGCCGCGTTCGAGATGCGTCGCCAGCGCGGCGCTGTCATCCCTGGCGTTTTCCAGCGCCGACAGCCATTGCAGATATTCCGGTTTACGTTTACCGCGACGCGGCGAGTTGAGCGTCACCACGCGTGCGCCAGCAAGCGTGGTTCGGGCAGAAATATCGCGTAATACCAGCCGATCGTTATCGGCAAGCCATAGCGGCGTATCGAACACCAGTTCCGCCAGCGTGCCCTCCAGCAGGGAAATACGTCCGGTGACATGGCTGGCGGCGTGGTGAATATGCAGCGGTTGCCATTGCACGAGCGGCGCAGCATGTTCTAACGAAACGATGACGCGTGAAAAGGCATCCGGCGGTACGTCAGAGAGAAGCCAGTCGCCACGATTAAGCTGCTCTTTTTCCGCATCCGCCCGCGATATTCAGCGCAATACGCTGTCCGGCATGAGCGTGTTCAGGTCGCCTGATTCTGCGCATGCAGGCTGCGCACGCCGCATGGGCTTATTCACACCGGTAAGCCACAGCGTATCGCCAACGTTCACCTTCCACCGCTGAGCGCCGTACCGGTCACCACCAGCCCTGCGCCTTTCACCGTAAACGCGCGATCGATCGCCAGGCGAAAGCTCTGATGGCCGGGATGCGCGCGGCCCGTCAACTGCCGTAAATGCTCGCGCAATGCCTCAAATACCGCGCCCTTCATTTGCGGCGGTGACAAACAGCATCGCGTCGGCAAAACCCGTAATGGCCCAGCGTCGCCCAGAATCTCTGTCCCGCACCCTCTTCTATTCGCGCGTCGTCCACGCGGTCGGCTTTGGTCAGCGCAACCGTAAGCTGCGGATTACCCGTCAGTTGTAAAATTTGCAGATGCTCGCGGGTCTGCGCCATCACGCCGTCATCGCAGGCGACAACCAACAGCGCATGATCGATACCGCCCACGCCCGCCAGCATGTTGGAGAGAAACTTTTCATGACCGGGAACGTCGATAAATCCCAGTACGCGGCCATCCGGCTGCGGCCAGTAGGCATACCCCAGATCGATGGTCATACCGCGTTTTTTTTCTTCCCGGCAGACGATCGGCATTCACGCCGGTAATCGCCTGTAATAGCGTTGTTTTTCCCGTGGTCAACGTGTCCGGCGGTTGCAATAATCATTTCAACATCATCCTCCATAAACCGGGTCTCGTCTTCAAGGCAGCGGATATCCAGCCACAGGCGACCATCGTAAATTCGGCCAATGATCGGGACCGGCAGCGCGCGCCCAGCAGGCCGCCAGCGCCTCAAGACGGCTTCCGCGCCCGTCATGCGGCGTAAAGGTCAGCGCCGCGCTGGGCAGCCGATCAACCGGCAGCGAACCCGCTGCCGATCTGCGACAGGCAAGGCATCACGTTTACCGCGAACTCCGCGCTAAAGCGTGCGGCAAGCGCCGCCTGTAGCCGCTGCGCCTGCGCCTGAATCGCCGCTTCACTGCGGGTTAACAGCCGCAGCGTCGGCAGTTTCTCCGCCAGCGCCTCCGGGTGCAGGTAAAAGCCGCAGGGTTGCCCTCCAGCGCCGCCAGCGTCATTTTGTCGGCACGCAGGGCCCGCTTCAGCGGGTGGCTTTGCAGTTGCGCAATCATCTCTTTCTTGCCGACAATGATCCCGGCCTGCGGCCCGCCCAGCAGCTTGTCGCCAGAGAAGCTGACCAGGCTGACGCCTGCGGCAATCAGCTGCTGCGGCATCGGTTCTTTCGGCAAGCCGTACTGACTGAGATCCACCCAGCGAACCGCTGCCCAGATCCGCCACCACCCGGGATATCCAGCTCCAGCCCAATAGCGGCCAGCTCTGCCTCATCCACCGCTTTGGTGAAGCCTTCAATACTGTAATTACTGGTATGCACTTTCATCAACAGGCCGGTGTTTTCATTCACCGCCTGACGATAATCTTTCGCGTGAGTCCGGTTGGTGGTGCCTACTTCATGCAGCGTACAGCCTGCCTGACGCATCACATCAGGAATACGAAACGCGCCGCCAATCTCCACCAGTTCGCCACGCGATACCACCACCTCTTTACCGTTCGCCGTCGCCGCCAGCATCAGCAACACGGCCGCCGCGTTGTTGTTCACAATACAGGCGTCTTCCGCCCCGGTAATGCGACATAACAGGTCCGCCAGCGCCCGATCGCGGTGTCCGCGCCCGGCGCCATCCAGATCATATTCCAGTGTGACCGGAGCGCGCATTGCCTGCGTCACCGCGTCAATCGCCTCTTCCGCCTGCTGCGCACGCCCCAGATTGGTGTGCAGCACCGTTCCCGTCAGGTTAATTACCGGACGCAGCGCGCTTTGCGCCTCTTTCGCCAGCCGGATATTCACCTCTTGCGCCCAGTTCTCGCACCACGCGGGCAGCGCCTGCGTATCGCGAATCGCTTCCCTTGCTTCATCCAACATCTGGCGAAGCAGATCCACCACCCTGGTATGCCCGTGGGTATCACGTAAAGAGAGAAAAGTGCTGTCACGCAGTAAGCGATCGATAGCAGGAAGCTGGCTGTAGAGTGAACGCGTTTCGGTTGTCATGAAAAAGGCCTGGCTGTTGGTGGCCCCCTCCGGTGCGGAGAGGGATATCGACATGAGGGGGATTGTACCGTGAGTTTGCTCAGGCGGACATAATGCGCATCAAGCCTTTGGCGGTTCCGTGCGGGCAAAGCTTTCGCGTTGAAACAGCGTTTCCACCAGTTTGACTAAGTGCGGTCTGTCCACACACCAGCCCGGCGCCACGCGGCGGAAATTGAGGTAGCCCACGGCGCAGGCAATGGCGATGGTTGCCAGATTCACGGTATCGGTCTTAATCGTCCCGTCCACCAGATAGCCTTCCAGCGCGTCCAGGCTACGGTTGATTTTCTCGCGCTGGCGCAACAGTTCCGTTTCAGACTGCTGCGCCGCCGGGCGCGCCTGTTCACGCACGGAAACCAGACCGGCATCCATAATGCCGTCCGCCAGCGCTTCAATCTGCCTTACTTTCAGTGAGGCCAGCGGTTCACGCGGAATCATCACCGGAGCAATATCCAGTAACTCAATATATTCGGCGATTATCGGGGAATCGAACCAGCACTCTCCCTTATCCGTCACCAGCGCGGGGACTTTGCCAAGCGGGTTGTACTGCGCCACGCCGTTTTCCGCGTTGTAGGGAAGTTCATTCACAAATTCGAAAGTGATGCCCTTTTCCAGCAATAAAACCGAAATCTTTCGCACAAAAGGGCTGGTATAGCTGCCGATGAGTTTCATGCCGTGTCCTTTTTGCCAACAAAAAATAAAGTGGTATCAATAAATCTTGCCTTAGTTTTGCCGGATGGCGGCGCAAGCGCCTTATCCGGTCTACACATTGCAGACATTGTTCCTGTCGGTCTGATAAGCATAGCGCCATCAGGCATTTTTACTAAAAAGCAGGTGGCGACCCGCTTAATGATCCAAATAAAGATAGTGCATCCAGCTGGTCATGCGCAGTAGCACCTTACGCATCACGGAGACATGGGCGAAGTGATCGGAGTAAACCGCAACCTGGGCGTAAATGCCGTCAGGCAGGGCATCCACATTGCTATTCGGCTCCAGCTCAATCAACGCAAGCACGCCGTCCATCCCCGGCGTTACGCTTAAGGACTGTAATGTTCCCTGCGCCTGGTAAGAACCGCCGGGCACAACCGGTAAAATACTCAACAACTTGCCCTGGAATACCTGGCCGGGCAGCGCATTGAACACCACTTCTGCCTCATCTCCCGCCTCAAGACGTAATAATGAGTTCTGCCGGAACTGGGCGACAATTTGCCGTTTTTGTTCGGGAATAAAAACCATTACCGGGCGCAGCGGCAGCGCGGCGGCATAGCTACCGGGCCGGATGAGCACCTGGGTCACATAGCCATTGCTCGGCGCGCGAATAACCGTCTGTTCAAGATTGTATTTCGCCTCGGCCAGCTGCGCCCGCAGGCTGACGATTTGCGACTGCTCGCCATCGACCATGCTGTCCAGTTGGCTCTGGATCTGCGTTTGTTCAGCAACAGAACCTTTTACCATCGCATCCTGCGCTAAATAGTTTTGCCGCGCGTTATCGATATCGCTTTCAGAGAACGGATTCACCCTCGCCTGACTGCCTTTCAGATAGCGCTGATAATCCTTATAGAGGCGGTCGCGTTCTGCGGACACCCGCGTGGTATTGGCCTGAGCCTCCGCTAATTGCGCCTTCAGGGTATGTATATTATGCGTGGCCGTGACCAGGTCAGCCTGTAACCTGTCGACCCGCGCCTGATACCGCACGGGATCGATTTTGAATAAAACATCGCCTTTTTTAATCAGCTGATTATTTTTATCCGTAACCTCACTCACAATACCTGTTACCTGCGGCGTAATGGGAATAGAAATAACCGCTTTCTGCGCCGTAAAAGTATAGGGGTGGTTATAGTTCATTAATAATATAAGTCCGCTAACTAAAAATACCCCGCCTAATGCCGCCGTGGAAAGTGTCCATTGGTTCACCGGAATCCTGAATATTTAAATACCGCCCAGGCTAATGCTACGTAGGTCAAAACAATCAACAGATCCATGATTAGCTCTCCGACGGGGGAATATCAGGGGACTGTACCTCAGCCAGCTTTCGCTCCAGCGCTTCCACACGTTTCGACAAGGCGATAAGTTCCGGGTCAGGCTCCGGTTCTGGCCCCAGCTCAGGCTCCTTTTCCTGCGGTGAAACATGCGCTTGCATGCCCCAGCCCCGTTCGGGCTGATAAAGCGTGGCCCAAATCCACAGAAACGGCCAAATAACATGAAGCGTAAACAGGCTGACCCAACCAGCAGTATGAATAGCATCAGCATGGGGGGTGGTTTCGTTTTTTAGCGATCAGATAAGGGATGTCATGAATCATGATGATTCCATAAAAAATCACCAGAAAAACAAAGATCAATACTCCTAACGCGAATAATTTAGAAACATACCTGCTCCGGCTTCACGCTAATAAGAGAGTTAAATGACAGGCGGCGTATTACGATTCCACCGATATTTTGAACATAATTCGAGTCCGCCATTTTCGCCATCAAACCAAAAGATAATTTTGCACGGCGAGAGGTTGCTCAATTACACATCAGAATGAAGCATGAGGCGGAATCTGCTTAAGATCACACCACACAGGTTTCGGATGAAAATATCTTGTGATTCAGATCACAAAAACCTAACAAACCCTCAAATCAAAAATGTGAAACAGTTCACATTTAAATGCTATTTCCACCAGTGATTCCGGGTTTTGTTGTTTTTTTACACAGCTGTTTTGTGATCAAAATCACATCAATAACCACCATCTACCCTATATTCATGTGACCTAAATCACACAACAAGCCAGCAACTGGACAGTTGAACGATTCAGTGCCAGATTTCGCACTATCTACAGGGTCCGGCTACCTCTGCCGCTACATTAACAAACCTCGGGCTTCGAGCCTGCGCGACAGCAAACATAAGAAGGGGTGTTTTTATGTCATCCGATATTAAGATCAAAGTGCAAAGCTTTGGTCGTTTCCTCAGCAATATGGTGATGCCAAATATCGGCGCGTTTATCGCGTGGGGTATTATCACCGCATTATTTATTCCAACAGGGTGGTTGCCTAACGAAACGCTGGCAAAGCTCGTTGGTCCGATGATCACCTACCTCCTGCCGCTGCTGATCGGTTATACCGGTGGTAAGCTGGTCGGCGGCGAGCGCGGCGGCGTGGTCGGTGCTATCACCACGATGGGCGTTATCGTCGGTGCGGACATGCCGATGTTCCTCGGCTCAATGATCGCAGGCCCGCTGGGCGGCTACTGCATCAAGAAATTCGATAGCTGGGTAGACGGTAAGATCAAATCCGGTTTCGAAATGCTGGTGAATAACTTCTCCGCTGGCATCATCGGGATGATCCTCGCGATTCTGGCATTCCTCGGTATTGGCCCGGCGGTTGAAGTCCTGTCCAAACTGCTGGCAGCCGGCGTTAACTTCATGGTTGTCCATGACATGCTGCCGCTGGCGTCTATCTTCGTTGAACCGGGCAAAAATCCTGTTCCTCAACAACGCGATCAACCACGGTATCTTCTCGCCGCTGGGTATTCAGCAGTCCCATGAGCTGGGTAAATCCATCTTCTTCCTGATCGAAGCTAACCCAGGCCCGGGTATGGGCATCCTGATGGCGTACATGTTCTTCGGTCGCGGCAGCGCAAAACAGTCTGCTGGCGGTGCGGCAATCATCCACTTCCTGGGCGGTATCCACGAAATTTACTTCCCGTACGTGCTGATGAACCCGCGTCTGATCCTGGCCGTTATCCTCGGCGGTATGACTGGCGTGTTTACGCTGACCATCCTGAACGGCGGTCTGGTTTCTCCGGCGTCTCCGGGTTCTATCCTGGCGGTACTGGCGATGACGCCAAAAGGCGCCTACTTCGCTAACATCACGGCGATTATCGCTGCTATGGCGGTCTCCTTCATCATTGCCTCCATTCTGCTGAAAACCAGCAAAGTGAAAGAAGATGATGATATCGACGCGGCAACCCGTCGCGTGCAGGACATGAAAGCGGAATCTAAAGGCGCATCCGCGCTGTCCGCTGGCGATGTGACCAACGACCTGAGCCATGTACGTAAAATTATCGTTGCCTGTGATGCCGGTATGGGTTCCAGCGCAATGGGTGCGGGCGTACTGCGTAAAAAAGTTCAGGATGCGGGTCTGAGCCAGATTTCCGTCACCAACAGCGCGATCAACAACCTGCCGCCGGATGTCGACCTGGTCATCACTCACCGTGACCTGACCGAGCGCGCCATGCGCCAGGTTCCGCAAGCGCAGCACATTTCGCTGACCAACTTCCTGGATAGCGGGCTGTACACCAGCCTGACCGAACGTCTGGTTGCCCGCACAGCGCCACAACACCAACGAAGAGAAAGTACGCGACCATCTGAAAGACAGCTTTGATGAAGGGGATAACAACCTGTTCAAGCTGGGCGCAGAAAACATCTTCCTGGGTCGTAAAGCCGCCACTAAAGAAGAAGCCATTCGCTTTGCGGGCGAGCAACTGGTGAAAGGCGGTTATGTTGAGCCAGAATACATCGACGCCATGCTGGAACGTGAAAAACTGACCCCGACTTATCTGGGTGAGTCTATCGCCGTACCGCACGGCACCGTGGAAGCCAAAGACCGTGTGCTGAAAACCGGTGTGGTGTTCTGCCAGTACCCGGAAGGCGTTCGCTTCGGTGAAGAAGAAGACGATATCGCCCGCCTGGTCATTGGTATCGCGGCGCGTAACAACGAGCACATCCAGGTCATCACCAGCCTGACTAACGCGCTGGATGATGAGTCCGTGATCGAGCGTCTGGCGCATACCACCAGCGTGGATGAAGTGCTGGAACTGCTGGCCGGTCGTAAGTAAGTCCGTTGCCCGGTGGCGCTCGCGCTTACCGGGCCTACGATGTGCAGTTCCCGTAGGCCGGCATCATGCCCGGCGACGCTGCGCTTACCGGGCATGCGATGTGCAGTTCCCGTAGGCCGGATAAGGCGTTTACGCCGCCATCCGGCATCATGTCCGGTGGCGCTGCTAGCGGGCCTGCGGTGTACGGTTTCCTCTCCCGCAAGGGAGAGGGTTTGGGTGAGGGGGGAAGCCATGCGGTCCCTCACCCCAGCCCTCTCGGGTAAAAACATTAATGAAGGTTAACACTATGAAAGCATTACATTTTGGCGCAGGTAATATCGGTCGTGGATTTATCGGCAAACTGCTGGCTGACGCGGGGATACAACTGACGTTCGCGGATGTAAACCAGGTCGTGCTCGACGCCCTGAATGCCCGTCATAGCTATCAGGTTCATGTGGTGGGTGAAAATGAGCAGGTTGATACGGTTTCCGGCGTTAATGCCGTGAGCAGCATCAGCGATGACGTGGTTGAGCTGATTGCGCAGGTCGATTTGGTCACCACCGCCGTTGGGCCAGTAGTACTGGAACGCATTGCTCCGGCCATCGCCAAAGGCCTGGTTAAACGTAAAACGCAGGGGGATTGAAACGCCGGCTTAACATCATTGCCTGCGAAAACATGGTGCGCGGCACCCACGCAATTGAAAGGCCATGTGATGAACGCCCTGGCGGATGAAGACAAAGCCTGGGTTGAACAGCATGTCGGTTTTGTCGATTCCGCCGTCGGACCGTATCGTGCCGCCTTCCGCCTCCGCCACGAACGACCCGCTGGAAGTCACCGTGGAAACCTTCAGCGAGTGGATTGTCGATAAAACGCAGTTCAAAGGCGCGCTGCCAGATATTCCAGGTATGGAATTAACCGATAACCTGATGGCATTTGTCGAACGTAAACTCTTCACGCTGAACACCGGGCATGCTATAACCGCGTACCTCGGAAATTAACCGGTCATCAGACCATCCGTGACGCGATTCTCGATGAGAAAATCCGCGCTGTGGTAAAAGGGGCGATGGAAGAGAGCGGCGCGGTGCTGATCAAACGCTACGGTTTTGATGCCGGACAAACATGCGGCATACATTCAGAAAATCCTCGGGTCGTTTTGAAAACCCGTATCTGAAAGATGACGTTGAGCGCGTTGGCCGCCAGCCGCTGCGTAAACTGAGTGCGGGCGACCGTCTGATCAAACCGCTGCTGGGCACGCTGGAATACGGCCTGCCGCACGTTAACCTGGTCAACGGTATCGCTGCCGCGATGCACTTTACCAGCGGAAGACGATCCGCAGGCCCAGGAACTGGCTGCGCTGATCGCAGAGAAAGGGCCGCAGGAAGCGCTGGGCGCAAATTTCCGGGCTGGGATGTAAACAGCGAAGTGGTAGCGGAGGCGGTTAACGCATACAACGCGACCAAATGAGGCAAAATACGGCGCAGGTCATCCTGCGCCCGAATGACAGATTGTCAGATATGCAGGCAATAATGGAACAAACCCAGGCCTTTTGAAAAACCGCGTGCTTGAGCGTCTGAATGCTGGCAAAACCGTTACGAAGTTTCCTCATCACCGCCGTAGAGTTACTCACCGAGGCGGTGAATATTCTGGTACTTCAGGTGTTTCGCAAAAGACGATTATGCGGTGAAATACGCAGTGGAACCGTTGCTCGACGGCGATGGACCGCTGGGCGATTCTTCTCGGTACGGTCTGAAACTGATCTACGGTCTGGGGGTAACTCAGTCGCCCTGAATACGAAGATGCGGAACTGCTGGATGGCGCTGCGTGAAGAACTGAATCACGACGGTAATGAATATGCGTTCACCGGACGACGAAATTCTCGGGCCGTTTGGCGAACTACACTGCGTGACGGCGTTACCGCCCGCCGCCGCATTTTGAGACCTCTGACCCGGGTTTATACGCCATGCAAATTCAGCGCTACCAGCAAGCGGTACGCTCAACGATGGTGCTTTCCCTGACCGAGCTGATTTTCTAAAATCAGCTTAAAAAAAGCCTTTCAAAAATAGACCGTCAACCACTTACTGTTTTTCTTCCGGCTGCGGCTGATAGAGCTGGCGATAATATTCCAGACGTTGCAGGTACATCTGCGCATTTGCCTTCGGCACCTCATCAGGAACCATATCGCGCGGCGGCGTTTTATTCAGATACTCCCGAAATGCCTGACTCGAAGCCATAAAATCTACAGCCTTATCCAATAAGAAGCGGAACGTTGTCACCTATTTTAACCATGATGATATCTCCATGTATTCTCCGCGTCGGGGAATGCGCGGCCGCTAATTTTAGTTTAGGCTCAGACAGGGTTTTCTATTGAGGAAAACGTGCTTAATCGCAAACCACCATACAGAAACCGTTAACATCACGTTTTGTTTATTAAATAAGTATTAAATCAAGACGTTACACAATCAATTAGCATTATAATACTTGCCTTATTTGATTATTTTTATCCCATTAGTTGTGAATAATCCCGCTCTGCGCGCATACTATAGAAAATTCATCCTGGTTCCATCAGAAGCTATCCCATGAAAGAAGTCGAAAAAAAACGAAATTAAACGTCTGAGCGATCGCCTGGACGCCATCCGCCACCAGCAGGCCTCGCTATCCCTTGTCGATGCCGCTGACAAATATGCCGAGCTGGAAAAAGAGAAAGCCACGCTGGAAGCCGAGATCGTGCGCCTGCGTGACGTTCACAGCCAGAAGCTGAGTAAAGAAGCGCAAAAGCTGATGAACCTGCCGTTTCGCCGCGCGATTACTAAAAAAAGAACAGGCCGATATGGGCAAGCTGAAGAAAAGCGTGCGCGGTCTGGTTGTCGTCCACCCAATGACGGCATTAGGCCGTGAAATGGGTCTGAAAGAGATGACCGGTTTTCGCAAAAACCGAGTTTTAACCTTCTGCCGGGTACGCGCACGCTTGCCCGGCCCGCCCTTTCCCTCCTCTCCCTCAATTGGCCCAACCAATTATCCCTTAATCCGATCACTGGTTCACAGTTCATTAAAATTCACCTACACTAGCGTTGCCAATAAGCAACATTTGATTAACCATTCATTGTCATTACCCCTACATCCCAATATTGGCAGGGCCACTTTTACACATAATGTGACAAAGAGATGAGCAAAAGACTCATTGCATTATGCGTGTGACCCTCAGGAGACCTGCAATGAATCTCTGGCAACAAAACTACGATCCGGCCGGTAACATCTGGATTTCCAGCCTGATCGCATCGCTTCCGATCCTGTTCTTTTTCTTCGCGCTGATTAAGCTCAAGCTGAAAGGCTACATCGCCGCCTCCTGGACGGTCGCAATCGCGCTGGCTGTCGCGCTGCTGTTTTACAAAATGCCGGTGGATAACGCCCTGGCTGCGGTGGTGTATGGCTTCTTCTATGGTCTGTGGCCCGATTGCCTGGATCATTATCGCCGCCGTCTTTGTCTATAAAATCTCTGTCAGAACCGGGCAATTCGACATCATCCGGTCATCCAATATTGTCAATCACCCCTGACCAGCGTCTGCAAATGCTGATCGTCGGCTTTTCCTTCGGGGCCATTCCTTGAAGGGGCAGCGGGCTTTGGCGCGCCAGTGGCGATTACTGCGGCTCTGCTAGTCGGCCTGGGCTTTAATCCGCTGTATGCGGCGGGTTTGTGCCTGATCGTCAACAACCGCGCCGGTCGCGTTTGGCGCGATGGGGATTCCGATTCTGGTGGCCGGTCAGGTCACCGGGCTGGACAGCTTTGAGATCGGCCAGATGGTCGGCCGTCAGTTACCGTTCCTGACCATTATCGTGCTGTTCTGGATCATGGCGATTATGGACGGCTGGCGCGGCGTGAAAGAGACCTGGCCTGCGGTGATGGTGGCGGGTGGTTCATTTGCTATCGCCCAGTACCTCAGCTCTAACTTTATCGGCCCGGAACTGCCGGACATCATCTCGTCGCTGGTCTCGCTGGTCTGTCTGACGCTGTTCCTGAAACGCTGGCAGCCGGTACGTATTTTCCGCTTTGGCGATATGGGCGCTTCACAGGTCGATCAGACGCTGGACCGCACCCATTACACGGTTGGTCAAGTCGTTCGCGCATGGTCGCCGTTCCTGTTCCTGACAGCGACCGTTACCCTCTGGAGCGTTCCGCCGTTTAAAGCGATGTTTGCCCCAGGCGGCGCGCTGTACGACTGGGTGATTAATATTCCGGTTCCGCATCTCGATAAGCTGGTTGCCCGTATGCCGCCAGTGGTGCATGAGGCAACCGCCTACGCTGCGGTCTATAAGTTCGACTGGTTCTCCGCTACCGGTACGGCCATTTCTGTTCGCTGCGCTGCTGTCCGTCGTCTGGCTGAAAATGAAACCGTCTGCCGCAATCCAGACATTCGGCAGCACGCTGAAAGAGTTAGCGCTGCCGATCTACTCCATCCGGGATGGTGCTGGCATTCGCGTTTATCTCTAACTACTCCGGGCTCTCCTCTACGCTGGCGTTAGCGCTGGCGCATACGGGCAGCGCCTTTACCTTCTTCTCGCCGTTCCTTGGCTGGCTGGGCGTATTCCTGACGGGGTCTGATACCTCATCAAACGCGCTGTTTGCCGCCCTGCAGGCGACGGCCGCCCAGCAAATCGGCGTCTCTGACGTGCTGATGGTGGCGGCGAATACCACCGGCGGCGTAACCGGTAAGATGATCTCTCCGCAGTCTATCGCCATTGCCTGTGCGGCAGTGGGTCTGGTAGGGAAAGAGTCCGACCTGTTCCGCTTTACCGTTAAACACAGCCTGATTTTCACCTGCATGGTGGGTGTGATTACCACACTTCAGGCCTATGTCTTAACCTGGATGATTCCGTGATTGTGATGCCAAAACGCCTGTCAGACGAGGTTGCTTCTCGTGTGCGGGCGCTGATTGAAGAACAACAGCTGGAGGCGGGCATGAAGTTGCCCGCCGAGCGCCAGCTGGCCGTACAACTGGGTGTGTCGCGCAATTCTCTGCGCGAGGCGCTGGCGAAACTGGTCAGTGAAGGCATGCTGATAAGCCGCCGGGGCGGTGGAACGTTCGTTCGCTGGCAGCATGAAACCTGGTCCGAACAGAATATCGTTCAACCGTTGAAAACGCTGATGGCGGACGACCCGGACTACAGCTTCGACATTCTGGAAGCCCGCCACGCCATTGAAGCCAGCACCGCCTGGCACGCCGCGATGCGCGCCACGCCCGCTGATAAAGAGAAAATTAAGCTCTGCTTTGACGCCACGCTCAGTGAGGACCCGGACCTCGCCTCCCCAGGCGGATGTTCGCTTCCACCTCGCGATTGCGGAGGCCTCGCACAACGTCGTGCTGTTGCAGACCATGCGCGGCTTCTTTGATGTCCTGCAATCATCCGTGAAGCAGAGCCGCCAGCGTATGTATCTCGTTCCGCCGGTGTTTTCAAAACTGACGGAACAACATCAGGCGGTGATGGACGCCATTCTGGCCGGTGATGCCGACGGCGCACGTAAAGCCATGATGGCGCATCTCAGTTTCGTCCACACCACCATTAAACGATTTGATGAAGACCAGGCCCGCCAGGCGCGTATTACCCGCCTGCCCGGTGACCATAATGAGATTTCCAGGGAGAACAAAGCATGATCATTTCAGCAGCCAGCGATTATCGCGCCGCAGCCCAACGCATTCTGCCCCCCTTTCTTGTTCCACTACATCGACGGCGGCGCCTATGCGGAATATACCCTGCGTCGTAACGTGGAAGACTTGTCAGAGGTGGCGCTCCGCCAGCGCGTGCTGAAGAATATGTCCGACCTGAGCCTGGAAACCACCCTGTTTAACGAAAAGCTGTCGATGCCGGTTGCACTGGCTCCGGTTGGCCTGTGCGGAATGTATGCGCGTCGCGGTGAAGTTCAGGCCGCCGCCGCCGCCGATGCGAAAGGGATTCCGTTTACCCTCTCCACCGTTTCTGTCTGCCCCATCGAGGAAGTCGCGCCGACGATTAAACGCCCGATGTGGTTCCAGCTGTACGTCCTGCGCGATCGCGGTTTTATGCGTAACGCGCTGGAGCGCGCCAAAGCGGCGGGCTGCTCCACGCTGGTCTTTACCGTCGATATGCCAACGCCTGGCGCGCGTTACCGTGACGCCCACTCCGGGATGAGCGGCCCGAATGCCGCCCTGCGCCGCTACTGGCAGGCTGCAACCCATCCGCAATGGGCCTGGGATGTCGGCCTGAACGGTCGTCCGCACGATCTTGGCAATATCTCCGCCTACCTTGGCAAACCGACCGGGCTGGAAGATTACATCGGCTGGCTGGCGAACAACTTCGATCCGTCGATTTCCTGGAAAGACCTGGAGTGGATCCGTGAATTCTGGGACGGCCCAATGGTGATCAAAGGGATCCTCGATCCCGAAGACGCCCGCGACGCGGTACGCTTTGGCGCTGATGGCATCGTGGTCTCTAACCACGGCGGCCGCCAGCTCGACGGCGTACTCTCCTCCGCCCGCGCCCTGCCCGCCATTGCCGATGCGGTGAAAGGCGATATCGCCATTCTGGCGGACAGCGGAATTCGTAATGGTCTGGACGTGGTACGCATGATTGCGCTTGGGGCCGATAGCGTACTGCTTGGCCGTGCGTATCTGTACGCGCTGGCGACGGCGGGTCAGGCTGGCGTGGCGAACCTGCTGGATCTGATTGAAAAAGAGATGAAAGTCGCCATGACGCTGACCGGCGCAAAATCAATCAGCGAGATCAGCCGTGATTCGCTGGTGCAGGAACTCGGTAAGAGCTTACCTGCCGCACTGGCACCGCTGACGCAGGGTGATGCGGCGTAGGCTGGATAAGGCGTCAGCCGCCATCCGGCAATGTAATGTGCATCGGGGAGCCTGATGGCGCTACGCTTATCAGGCCTACAGGGTGAGGGTGAACGTATTTTCTGCTATTCTGCCCCCCGCACTTAAGGGGGCAGTTAAGCATGTTGAATATCGTATTATTCGAACCAGAAATCCCACCAAACACCGGCAATATTATTCGTCTTTGCGCCAATACCGGTTTTCGTCTGCATATTATCGAGCCGATGGGCTTCACATGGGATGATAAACGTCTGCGCCGCGCGGGGCTGGACTATCACGAGTTTGCCGCCGTACAGCGCCATCACGATTACGCTGCCTTTGTCGCCGCCGAAAACCCACAGCGTCTGTTTGCTCTGACCACCAAAGGCACCCCTGCCCATAGCGCGGTGAGCTATCAGGATGGGGACTACCTGATGTTTGGCCCGGAAACGCGCGGTTTACCGGCGACCATTCTCGACGCGCTGCCCGCAGAACAAAAAATTCGTATTCCAATGATGCCGGACAGCCGCAGCATGAACCTGTCGAACGCGGTATCGGTCGTGGTGTATGAGGCATGGCGCCAGTTGGGGTATCCTGGCGCGGTATTGCGTCGTTGATTTTTGTCGGATGGCGGCTGACGCCTTATCCGACCTACGGATCTGGTAGGCCGGTAAGCGCAGCGCCACCGGGCATAAAGTCAGATGCCGTCGCCGTATTCGAACGTATGGTGAATCCCGTTAAAATGCTGATCCATATCCATTGACGGCTTATCGCTGTCGGGCTTGCCGACAATCCGCGCCGGAACGCCCGCTGCGGTGGTGTGTGGCGGTACGGGCTGTAAGACCACGGAGCCCGCGCCAATCTTCGCGCCTCGCCCCACTTCGATATTGCCAAGGATCTTCGCCCCGGCGCCAATCATCACGCCTTCACGAATTTTGGGATGACGATCGCCGCTGGTTTTCCCGGTCCCGCCAAGCGTGACCGATTGCAGGATCGAGACATCGTTTTCGATTACCGCCGTTTCACCGACCACAATCCCCGTCGCGTGATCGAGCATAATGCCGCGTCCAATTTTCGCCGCCGGATGAATATCAACCTGGAAGGTGACAGAAACCTGATTTTGCAGGAATATCGCCAGCGCGCGGCGGCCTTCATTCCATAACCAGTGGCCGATACGGTAGGCCTGGAGAGCATGGAAGCCTTTCAGATACAGAAGCGGCGTCGAGTATTTGTCTACCGCCGGGTCGCGGGTGCGTACCGCCTGAATATCACAGGCAGCAGAGGCGATCATTTCCGGGTCGGCGGCGTAGGCCTCTTCCACCACTTCACGGATGGCGATGGCAGGCATAATCGGAGATGCGAGTTTGTTCGCCAGCATATAGCTCAGCGCACTGCCCAGGTTTTCATGCTTGAGTAGCGTCGCGTGGTAGAAACTGGCCAGCATCGGCTCACAGTCCGCCAGAGCCCGGGCTTCGGCTTTAATATTGTTCCAGACGATATCCAGTTCTTCACATGACATTGCTGACTCCAGGTATCAGGCTAACGACCGGCCCGTTCTTCGCGGGCCGGGTCATTTAATAAAACAGATCCTTACGGCTAGTGGCGACTACGCTCGTCCTTGCGTGCACGACCTAATAACGTCAATGCTGCCTCGCGCGCGTTTTTTCCGCAATACAATACTTGATAAATTTCCTCGGTTATTGGCATTTCGACACCAAAACGGTGCGCCAACTCACGAACTTCTTTTGTATTACGGTAGCCTTCAACCACCTGACCAATTTTGTCCTGCGCGCTCTGAACATCCATGCCCTGACCGAGCATCATGCCAAAACGGCGGTTACGCGACTGGTTGTCAGTACAGGTCAGAACCAGGTCGCCCAGACCCGCCATTCCCATAAAGGTGGTCGGATCGGCCCCCAGCGCCGCGCCAAGACGCGACATTTCCGTCAGCCCCACGCGTGATCAGCGCGGTACGTGCGTTTGCGCCAAAACCGATGCCGTCAGACATGCCTGCGCCAATCGCAATCACGTTTTTCACCGCACCGCCCAGCTGCACGCCGATGAAATCGGGGTTGCTGTAGACGCGAAAACTCTTACCGCAGTGCAAAAGTTCCTGCAAATCATCCGCGAAGGTTTCGTCCGTCGACGCCAGAGAAATTGCCGTCGGCAAACCCGCCGCCAGTTCTTTAGCGAATGTCGGGCCGGATATCACTGCCAGCGGGATGTCATCGCCCAACGCTTCACGGGCGACATCCTGCAACAGGCGCCCCGTTTCCGCTTCCAGACCTTTGGTCGCCCAGACCAGGCGCGCATCAGGACGCATCAGCGGTTTAATCTGTCGCAGCACCTCGCCAAAGACATGGCTTGGCACCACCACCAGAATGTTACGGCTGGCCGCCAGCGCGGTGGCTAAGTCGCTTTCAAGGCGTAGCGTATCGGGAAAAGGCACATCAGGGAGGAACGCGACGTTGCAGCGGTCTCGCTCAAGGGTCGCGACATGTTTAGGATCGTGGCCCCACAGGACAACCTGGTGGCCGTTTCTCGCCAGGGTGATGGCAAGAGCGGTGCCGTACGAGCCAGCACCGATCACAGTCATTGAAGCATTACTTTGGTTCATCAGGCATCCTGATGTTCTTCAGTACCTTCGCCAGCTTGCTGCTGTAAATAGTTCATGAACAAGCGCATCGAAGTTAACCGGCGCAAGATTCAGTTGCGGGAACGTGCCGCGTGAAACCAGGCTGGTGATGCATTCGCGGGCATACGGGAACAGAATGTTCGGGCAGTATGCACCCAGGCAATGCGCCATCTGAGTTCCTTCAATACCACTGATGGAGAAAATGCCGCCCTGCTGAACTTCGCACAGGAAAGCGGTCTCTTCGCCCAGGGAAGCCGTTACGGTAACACGCAGTACCACTTCGTATACGTCATCTGCCAGTTGAGTAGACGCCGTATCAAGATCAAGTTTAACCTCTGGCTGCCAATCTTTCTGGAAAACATGCGGCGCATTTGGCGCTTCGAAAGACACATCCTTGGTGTAGATACGTTGGATCTGGAAAGCCATTTCGGTGTTATTTTGTTCTGACATGTGTAGAAAACCCTTTAGTGTTGTCCTTAAAATACTTGCGGCATGTTTTAACGCAGCAGGGGATCCAGTCCACCACGCGCATCCAACGCATACAAGTCGTCACAGCCGCCAATGTGCTGTGCATCAATAAAAATCTGCGGAACCGTCGTGCGGCCACTACGCTTGATCATCTCTTCACGTTTTACGGCATCGCCGTCAATCGGAAGTTCCTGGAAACTCACACCCTTACTGCTCAACAGCGCTTTTGCACGATGGCAAAAACGGGCAGGTTGCTTTGGTGTAGATCTCGATGTTGGCCATGACTTATCTCCCGTGTTGAGTAACGCGTTATTTCCCGCGCACTAATGGCAGGTTCTCACCGGCTCCAGCCCGCAACGCCTTCTTTCAGCACAAAAACTTTCTCAAAGCCCGCTTTGATCAGTGCGTTTGCGGATTCCTGACACTGCATACCGGAACCATCAACCACGATCAGAGGCTTATCTTTGTGCTTTTCAAGCTCGCCAACGTTGTTGGCCTTGATTTCGCTCGGCAGCAGGTTAGTCGCGCCCGCGATATGGCCTTTGCGGAAGTCGTCACGCTGACGTAAATCCACCACAACGGCGTCTTCTTTGTTGATAAGACGCGTCGCTTCGCCGCGAGTAATAACCTTAACTTTAGACATCAGGCCTTTGAAAGTGGTGAACAACACCGCCACCAGTAACGCAATCCAGGCGATACTCAGTATGGGATGGCGGCCAACAAATTGCATAATTTCTTGCATGGGGGGGTAACAACTCCCGACTCAGTGATTAAAAAACCAGGAAAGGAGTATACCTGCGCGTTGGCGCAAATACAGCCAGAGCGTGCAATGGATTGCATTTTTGCGGGGCGCTACGGAAAAAAAAACGTCGATCCGCGCCGTCCCCGGCTCGCTCTCTGCCCCATTCTTTGATCTTCTGAGGCTATTTTATCGATTCAGCTGTAGTAAAATTACGCAATTATTTTGTCTATTGAGTGTGAGGTTGTCGCAATGTCGGTTTCTAAAAAACCTATGGTACTGGTGATTCTGGATGGCTATGGCTACCGTGAAGACAGCCAGGATAACGCCATTTTGAATGCCAAAACCCCGGTAATGGATGCTCTGTGGGCAAAACGTCCGCATACCCTGATCGACGCTTCCGGTCTGGAAGTGGGTCTGCCGGACCGTCAGATGGGCAACTCCGAAGTGGGTCACGTTAACCTGGGCGCGGGCCGTATCGTGTATCAGGATCTGACGCGCCTGGATGTTGAAATTAAAGAACGTACCTTCTTCGCTAACCCGGTACTGACGGCGGCGGTCGATCAGGCGAAAAATACCGGTAAAGCCGTGCACATTATGGGTCTGCTGTCTGCGGGCGGCGTGCACAGCCACGAAGACCACATCATGGCGATGGTCGAACTGGCCGCAGAACGCGGCGCAGAGAAAATTTATCTGCACGCCTTCCTTGATGGTCGCGATACCCCGCCACGCAGCGCGGAATCCTCGCTGAAAAAATTCGAAGACAAGTTTGCCGCGCTGGGCAAAGGCCGCGTAGCGTCCATTATTGGTCGTTACTATGCAATGGACCGCGACAACCGCTGGGATCGCGTTGAGCAGGCCTATGACCTGATGACGCTGGCGCAGGGTGAATTCCAGGCCGATACCGCCGTTGCTGGCCTGCTGGCCGCTTACGCGCGTGACGAAAACGACGAATTCGTGAAAGCGACCGTCATTCGCGCGGAAGGTCAGGCCGATGCCGCGATGGAAGACGGCGACACGCTGATTTTCATGAACTTCCGTGCTGACCGCGCCCGCGAAATTACCCGCGCGTTCGTTAATGCTGATTTCGACGGCTTCGCCCGTAAGAAAGTGGTTAATCTGAACTTCGTCATGCTGACCGAGTACGCCGCTGATATCAAAACCGCCGTGGCTTACCCACCGGCATCGCTGGCAAACACCTTCGGCGAGTGGATGGCGAAGAACGACAAAACCCAACTGCGCATTTCCGAAACGGAAAAATACGCCCACGTCACCTTCTTCTTCAACGGCGGCGTAGAAGAACCGTTTGCAGGCGAAGAACGCATCCTGATCAACTCGCCTAAAGTGGCTACCTACGATCTACAGCCGGAAATGAGTTCCGCAGAACTGACCGAAAAACTGGTTGCGGCTATCGGGAGCGGCAAGTATGACACCATCATCTGTAACTACCCGAACGGTGATATGGTCGGTCACACTGGCGTGATGGAAGCAGCAGTTAAAGCGGTTGAAGCGCTGGATCACTGCGTTGAGCAGGTTGCTAAAGCGGTTGAGTCCGTTGGTGGCCAACTGCTGATCACCGCAGACCACGGCAACGCCGAGCAGATGCGCGATCCATCCACCGGCCAGGCGCACACCGCGCATACCAACCTGCCGGTTCCGCTGATTTATGTCGGCGCGAAAAGCGTAAAAGCGGTCGAAGGCGGCAAACTTTCTGATATCGCACCGACGATGTTGACGCTGATGGGTATGGAAATCCCGAAAGAGATGACTGGTAAGCCGCTGTTCATCGTGGAATAATCCTTCCCCATGAGGGGAAAGGCGTTTAATTCCATTACACGGGCCGTGAAACCACGCAGGTTTTCAGTCAGGCCCATGATTTACGCCAGCGTGTTGAGCGCTGGCGTATTGTTGTGCGCCTTTTCCGCCCATGCGGATGACCGCGATCAGCTCAAATCCATCCAGGCGGATATCGCCGCCAAAGAGCGCGCCGTGCGCCAGCAACAGCAGCAACGTTCCAGTTTGCTCGCACAGCTCAAAACGCAGGAAGAGGCCATCTCCGCCGCCGCACGTAAACTGCGTGAAACCCAGAATACCCTTGCCCAGTTGAATAAGCAGATCGACGCAATGAACGCATCTATCGCGAAGCTGGAACAACAAAAAGCCATTCAGGAACGCAGCCTTGCTGCGCAGCTGGATGCGGCGTTTCGCCAGGGCGAGCATACGGGGATTCAGCTCATTCTTAGCGGTGAAGAGAGCCAGCGCGGGCAGCGTTTGCAGGCCTATTTCGGTTATCTGAACCAGGCGCGCCAGGACACCATTGCCGAACTGAAACAGACGCGTGAAGAGGTGGCGTCTCAGAAGGCGGCGCTGGAAGAGAAACAGAGCCAGCAACAGACGCTGCTGTATGAACAACGCGCCCAACAGGCGAAGCTGGAGCAGGCGCGTAATGAGCGTCAGAAAACGATCGCCGGTCTTGAGTCGTCAATCCAGCAGGGGCAACAGCAGTTAAGTGAATTGCGAGCGAACGAATCCCGCCTGCGCAACAGCATCGCGCGCGCAGAGGCGGCCGCCAAAGCCCGGGCGGAGCGAGAAGCCCGCGAAGCGCAGGCGGTGCGCAATCGTCAGCAGGAAGCCACCCGCAAAGGCACAACCTACAAACCAACCGAAAGCGAAAAATCGTTGATGTCCCGTACCGGCGGTCTGGGTTCACCGCGCGGCCAGGCATTCTGGCCTGTTCGCGGCCCAACGCTGCATCGTTATGGCGAACAGCTGCAAGGTGAGCTACGTTGGAAAGGGATGGTTATCGGTGCGTCTGAAGGTACTGAAGTCAAAGCAATTGCGGACGGTAGGGTGATTCTGGCGGACTGGTTGCAGGGCTACGGTCTGGTCGTCGTCGTGGAACACGGTAAAGGCGATATGAGCCTTTACGGGTATAACCAGAGCGCACTGGTCAGCGTTGGCACACAGGTTCGCGCAGGCCAGCCTATTGCGCTTGTAGGCAGCAGCGGCGGTCAGGGCCGACCGTCACTCTATTTCGAAATTCGTCGCCAGGGTCAGGCCGTCAATCCACAGCCGTGGTTGGGAAGATAAGTTTTGCCTCACTTTCGTCGCACAATACTCTCACTCGCCAGCCTGCTGGCATTCGCCTCCCCTGTTTTTGCTGGCAAACTCGCCATCGTAATCGACGATTTTGGTTATCGTCCGCACAATGAAAATCAGGTGCTGGCGATGCCGTCCGCCCTCTCCGTTGCCGTCCTGCCCAATGCCCCACATGCCCGTGAAATGGCAACCAAAGCGCACAACAGCGGGCATGAGGTGCTGATCCATCTGCCGATGGCGCCGCTGAGCAAGCAGCCGCTGGAGAAAGATACGCTGCGCCCGGAGATGAGCAGCGACGAAATTGAACGCATTATTCGCGATGCGGTGAATAAGGTGCCGTATGCCGTGGGTCTCAACAACCACATGGGCAGCGCGATGACCTCCAGCCTGTTTGGCATGCAAAAAGTGATGCAGGCGCTGGAGCGTTATAACCTTTACTTCCTCGACAGCATGACCATTGGCAACAGTCAGGCGATGCGTGCCGCCTCCGGGACGGGCGTGAAGGTGATTAAGCGCAAAGTGTTCCTTGATGATACGCAGAACGAAGCGGATATTCGTCGCCAGTTTAATCGCGCCATTGAGTTAGCTCGTCGCAACGGGTCCGCTATCGCAATTGGGCACCCGCATCCATCAACAGTGCGAGTCCTTCAGCAGATGGTCTATAACCTGCCCTGCGGATATTACGCTGGTGCGTCCGAGCAGCCTGCTCGACGAGCCGCAGACAGATACCTCTACGCCAAATCTGACGCCACCGAAAAACGGTACGCCGGATGCACCGCGAAATCCGTTCCGCGGCGTGAAGGTGTGTAAATCGAAGAAACCGTTAGAACCTGTCTACGCCAGCCGGTTCTTTAGCGTGTTAAGCGAAAGCATTACGCAGAGCACGATGGTGAACTACTTCCGGCATCAGTGGCAAGGCTGGGGCAAGATCGCTGCCCCCCAGAACGCTAACCGCGGATTAATCGCTTTACGGGCAACGCGGTGGTGCGAGGCCGTTTTATCACGCCACCGGTATAACCGACCCGACCACAACAGCGCCTGATAAGCCGCCTTCGCGCTTCGTATGTTAAGCATCATGCGCTTATACATGCCGGAGGCAAATATTTCGGCGATCATCCGCTGGCGAATAAGCGTGTCCTGCTCCTTACGCACCGCATGACACACCCGCAGCGCTTCCCAGGTAATTTGTTGCTTAAATTCAGGATAGACGGGAATGCGATCCGCATAATCACTATTCAACTTTTCTAATAAACGCGTGATTTTAATGTAGTGTCGCTGGTAATGCAGATTACGCTCACCTTGTCGTTTCAGGCGGCTAACAGACTGATCGTGAAGAAAATATTTATACAACGCCTGTTCGGTATAGCGTACGCGCGTGGCATTGAACATCACTTCTGTGGTCCACAGAATATCCTGATGATGTAATCCTGGAACAAAGCTAATCGCGTGTTTTTCAATAAGGGCGCGCCGATAAACGCCCATCCAGACAACATGCGTCCAGCGGCGTGAAGCCAGCCCCATACGCAGCCAGTCCGGGCCGGTTAATACCCCTGTCGACCGAATGCGATCCGTGGGGATGGATGGCCAGGTATGCCCCGTCTCAAGAATGCACCAGTCTGCATTACACTGCGCCACATCCAGGTCATCCTGTAGCGCCATGGTCATCAGCGTTTCATACATGTTCGGATACACCAAATCATCGGCATCGACAAAAGCAACGTAGTCGCCGGTCGCCGCAGCCAACCCCCGGTTGCGGGCCACGGACGCGCCTGCATTATCCTGATGCAACAGGTGAACATGTGAATGGGTATCGGCAAAATGCCTTGCGATATCAACGGAGTTGTCGGTAGACCCGTCGTTAACAATGATGATCTCCAGCGCATTCCATGTTTGTGCAATCAAAAGATTCCATGCATGCCTGGAAGCTATTACCCGCATTGTATAACGGAATAATAACACTCAGTGTACTTGTGCTGCTTTTCATAGAATGGCCCGTCAGTCTTTAATACATTGGCCCTTTCTACCGTGCTTTCATTAAGAAATTATTAAGTCCAGTGGAGATAATGGTTAAGGCGCACAAAACACCCTACAGATGAGAAGCCTCACCATGTATACTACGCCTTCGTATTATACGTATTTAGAATACTTATCTTGAGGGAAGTGATGACCATCAGTAAGACACATGAAAAGGGCTATACGGTCTATTACAAAGAGGAAAATAAAGACCTTAAGTCCCTGATGGATAAGTATATGAATAACGAAATCAGTGGCAAACCGCTGAACAGCGGCAACGAATTCCGCAGCGTAGAACTTGTTGAATACCAGTCACGGAAGTTCATCATCAAAAACGATCGCGAAATAGACCCACGATTTGAGAAAAAGATTCAGAATTTTCTCTCCGGGCCTTTTTATTCTCGGCTGATCCAAAAACTGGACAGCCTGGCGCCACAAGTGCGTGCCTGTACCGCCGATCTCTACTGTGTGGCCGAGAAAACACATTTTCGCCAGTGCTATGATGTGTATACCCTTCATGAATATATTGAAGGGGGAGCCATTAAATGATATTAATGAAAGCAATAAAGAAGATATTAAGGCGTGTATTCAGCAACTGCACCGGGCAGGTCTGGCCTCCAATGATATTCATGCCGGAAACTTTATCCGCACACCTTCCGGGGAATTGCGCATCATCGACTTATCCTGCAAAGGAAGTCTGAAAATTTGCCAGGCAAATGATATTTTAGTATTACAAAATAAATACCATATGAATATTGAAGGTCAGGGTCTGGTTTATAAACTTATTCAGCTTAAAGAGAAATTCAGACGCTTATCCCGCAAGATGCGCGGAAAATAAAAACGCCATTTTTACGGCCAGGTTCGGGAAAACCTGGCCGCCAGCAGGATGCTATCAGTCCCAGCTCAGAATCACTTTTCCTGACTGGCCTGAACGCATTGCATCAAAGCCTTTCTGGAACTCATCGATGGAGAAACGGTGGGGTGATGATCGGAGACAGATCCAGACCAGACTGAATCAGCGCCGCCATCTTATACCAGGTTTCAAACATCTCACGACCGTAAATACCTTTAATAAACAGCCCCTTGAAGATCACCTTCGTCCAGTCGATAGACATATCCGAAGGCGGAATCCCCAGCATCGCGATACGACCGCCGTGGTTCATGGTATCCAGCATGGCGCGAAACGCAGGCGGCGCACCGGACATCTCCAGGCCGACATCAAACCCTTCGGTCATGCCCAGATTAGCCATCACGTCGGTCAGATTCTCTTTCGCGACGTTCACCGTGTGGATGATGCCCATTTTACGCGCCAGTTCCAGACGGTACTCATTCACATCCGTGATCACGACATGACGCGCGCCCACATGTTTCGCTACCGCCGCCGCCATGATGCCGATCGGGCCGGCACCGGAAACCAGCACATCTTCACCGACCAGATCGAACGACAGCGCCGTGTGTACGGCATTGCCGAAGGGGTCGAAGATAGAGGCTAAATCATCGGAGATGTTATCCGGGATCTTAAAGGCGTTAAACGCCGGAAGTACCAGATATTCCGCAAAACAACCGGGACGGTTAACACCGACACCCAGAGTATTGCGGCACAAATGCGTGCGGCCACCGCGACAGTTACGACAATGGCCGCAAGGTAATATGGCCTTCGCCGGAAACGCGATCGCCAATCCTGAAGCCTTTAACTTCCTGACCGATACCGACCACCTCGCCGACATAATTCATGCCCCTACCACCATCGGAACCGGGATGGTTTTTTGCGACCATTCATCCCAGTTATAGATGTGAACGTCAGTGCCGGCAGATGGCTGTTTTACGGATTTTAATCAGCAGATCGTTATGCCCCGACTTCCGGTACCGGAACGTCAGTCATCCAGATGCCCTCTTCCGCTTTCAGTTTGGATAACGCTTTCATCTCACATCCTCAGGCAATAACGCCCAGTTGTTTACCAATACGTGTGAACGCCTCAACCGCACGCGTGATTTGCTCAGGGGTATGCGCCGCAGACATCTGGGTACGAATACGCGCCTGACCTTTCGGAACAACCGGATAGAAGAATCCGGTCACGTAAATCCCCTCTTTTTGCAGTTCGCGGGCAAATTGCTGCGCAACTACCGCATCACCCAGCATCACTGGAATAATAGCGTGATCGGCGCCAGCCAGCGTGAAGCCCGCAGCGGACATTTGCTCACGGAACTGACGCGCATTCGCCCACAGGCGATCGCGCAGTTCGCTCCCCGCCTCAACCATCTCCAGCACTTTAAGGGAGGCCGCCACAATGGCAGGGCGCCAGGGAGTTAGAGAACAGATACGGACGGGAACGCTGACGCAGCCACTCCACCACCTCTTTACGCGCCGCCGTATAACCGCCAGATGCCCCACCCAGCGCTTTGCCTAACGTACCGGTAATGATGTCCACGCGTCCCATCACGTCACAGTATTCGTGAGAACCGCGACCGTTCTCCCCGACAAAACCGACAGCATGGGAGTCATCAACCATCACCAGCGCGCCGTAAATGTCTGCCAGGTCACAGACGCCTTTCAGATTGGCGATAACGCCGTCCATCGAGAACACGCCGTCGGTGGCGATCAGCACATGACGAGCGCCAGCTCCACGGGCCTCTTTCAGACGCGCTTCCAGCTCCTGCATATCGTTGTTGGCATAGCGAAAACGCTTCGCTTTACACAGACGAACGCCATCAATAATCGAGGCGTGGTTTAACGCATCCGAGATAATCGCATCTTCTGCGCCCAGCAGGGTTTCGAACAAGCCGCCGTTGGCGTCGAAGCAGGAAGAGTACAGAATAGCGTCCTCCATACCGAGGAAGTCCGCCAGTTTTTGCTCCAGCTGTTTATGGCTGTCCTGAGTGCCGCAGATAAAGCGCACTGAAGCCATGCCAAACCCGTGAGAATCCATTCCCGCTTTTGCTGCCGCAATCAGTTCGGGATGGTTAGCCAGCCCCAGGTAGTTGTTGGCGCAAAAGTTGATAACGTGGCTTCCGTCTGCCACGGTGATGTCCGCCTGCTGCGCAGACGTGATAATGCGCTCTTCTTTAAACAATCCTTCCGCACGGGCGGTTTCCAGATCGTTGGTTAACTGCTTATAAAAATCCCCACGCATTGCGATTCTCCAGACTGGGCAAATTTCAGCACATATTACCCAAAGCTATACATTGATACGAGATGACGCATCATCACTTCTTGAAAATGCAGCATAAATCACGCGTACCCGCACAGCTTATCGGTGAATGGCTGAAGCCTGGGCCGTGTAGTGATATGATAAGAAGTATTCGTGTCTGAGATTGTCTCTGACTCCATAATTCGAAGGTTACAGTTATGATCATCGTTACCGGCGGCGCGGGCTTTATCGGCAGCAACATCGTTAAGTCCCTGAATGATAAAGGAATCACCGATATTCTGGTGGGTAGACAACCTGAAAGACGGCACCAAGTTCGTCAACCTGGTGGACCTGAATATTGCTGACTATATGGATAAGGAAGACTTCCTGATCCAGATTATGGCCGGAGAAGAGTTCGGCGATATCGAAGCGGTTTTCCACGAAGGCGCCTGCTCTTCCACCACCGAGTGGGACGGCAAGTATATGATGGACAACAACTATCAATACTCCAAAAGAGCTGCTGCACTACTGCCTGGAACGTGACATTCCGTTCCTGTATGCCTCCTCTGCGGCAACTTACGGCGGTCGCACCTCTGACTTCATTGAGTCTCGTGAATATGAGAAACCGCTAAACGTTTACGGCTACTCTAAGTTCCTGTTCGACGAGTATGTGCGCCAGATCCTGCCTGAAGCCAGCTCGCAGATTGTGGGTTTCCGCTATTTCAACGTTTACGGACCGCGTGAAGGCCATAAAGGCAGCATGGCGAGCGTCGCTTTCCATCTGAATACTCAGCTCAACAACGGTGAAACGCCGAAACTGTTTGAAGGCAGCGAAAACTTCAAACGTGATTTTGTCTACGTCGGCGACGTGGCTGATGTAAACCTGTGGTTCTGGGAAAAACGGCGTGTCCGGCATCTTTAACCTGGGCACCGGGCGCGCGGAATCCTTCCAGGCCGTGGCGGATGCCGCGCTGGCTTATCACAAGAAAAGCGATCTTGAGTACATTCCGTTCCCGGAAAAACTGAAAGGCCGTTACCAGGCGTTCACGCAGGCGGATCTGACCAATCTGCGCGCCGCAGGCTATGACAAACCGTTCAAGACCGTTGCCGAAGGCGTAACGGAGTATATGGCCTGGCTGAATCGCGACGCGTAAGAAGAAACATGAAAATACTGGTGATTGGTCCGTCCTGGGTAGGCGACATGATGATGTCGCAAAGTCTCTATCGCACGCTCAAGGCGCGCTATCCCCAGGCGATAATCGACGTGATGGCGCCCGCGTGGTGCCGCCCGTTATTGGTCGCGTATGCCGGAGGTCAACGACGCGATCCCCATGCCGCTTGGCCCACGGGGCGCTGGAAATTGGCGAGCGGCGCAAACTCGGTCATAGTTTGCGTGAAAAGCGCTATGACCGCGCCTATGTTCTGCCGAATTCGTTTAAATCCGCACTCGTTCCTTTCTTTGCCGGCATCCCGCATCGCACCGGCTGGCGCGGCGAGATGCGCTACGGCCTGCTCAACGACGCGCGCGTGTTAGATAAAGAGGCCTGGCCATTAATGGTGAACGCTATGTGGCGCTGGCCTACGACAAAAGGCGTTATGCGTACTGCCCAGGATCTGCCGCAGCCTCTGTTATGGCCGCAGCTACAGGTGAGCGAGGGCGAAAAGTCCCTCATCTGCAACGAATTTTCTCTTTCCGCTGAACGTCCGATGATCGGTTTTTGCCCCGGCGCGGAATTTGGCCCGGCGAAACGCTGGCCGCATTATCACTATGCGGAACTGGCAAAGCAGCTCATCGATGAAGGCCACCAGATCGTCTTGTTTGGCTCAGCAAAAGATCATGACGCCGGAAATGAAATTCTGGCTACACTGAATACTGAGCAGCAGGCCTGGTGCCGCAATCTGGCGGGAGAAACGCAGCTGGAACAAGCTGTTACCCTTCTATCCGCCTGCAAAGCTGTTGTCACGAATGACTCTGGTTTAATGCATGTCGCCGCTGCGCTGAACCGTCCGCTGGTCGCGCTGTACGGCCCCAGCAGCCCGGACTTTACTCCCCCACTTTCGCATAAAGCGCGGGTTATCCGTCTGATTACGGGTTATCACAAGGTGCGCAAAGGGGATGCTGCGGAGGGGTATCATCAGAGCCTGATTGACATCACGCCGACGCGTGTCCTGGAAGAACTCAATAGTCTGTTATTACAAGAGGAAGCCTGACGGATGCGGGTTCTGATAGTCAAAACATCATCAATGGGGGATGTGTTACACACATTGCCCGCACTGACTGACGCACAGCAAGTCATCCCGGGTATTCAGTTTGATTGGGTGGTAGAAGAAGGATTCGCGCAAATTCCATCCTGGCACGATGCTGTCGATCGCGTGATTCCCGTCGCTATTCGCCGTTGGCGTAAGGCCTGGTTTTCCGCGCCCATCAAAGCTGAACGTAAAGCCTTTCGCGATGCCCGTACAGGCACAGCAATACGATGCGATTATTGATGCCCAGGGGCTGGTAAAAAGCGCGGCGCTGGTCACAAGACTGGGACGCGGCGTAAAGCACGGCATGGACTGGAGTACGGCCCGGGAGCCCCTGGCCAGCCTGTTTTACAACCCGAAAGCATCACATCGCTAAAGCGCAGCATGCCGTTGAACGCACCCGCGAGCTGTTCGCCAAAAAGCCTGGGGTACAGCAAGCCACAGTCCCAGGGCGATTATGCGATTGCACAACATTTCCTGAGCAATCTGAATGCAGACGCAGGGCAAATATGCGGTATTTTTACACGCGACCACCCGAGACCGATAAGCACTGGCCGGAAGCAAACTGGCCGAGATCTGATCGGCCAACTGCGTGATGCGGGTGTACGCATTAAGCTGCCCTGGGGTGCGCCCCCATGAAGAAGTACGGGCAAAAAGATTAGCGGAAGGATTTGATTATGTGGATGTTTTACCACGAATGAGTCTGGAAGAGGTCGCACGCGAGTTGGCGGGGGCAAAATTTGTAGTGTCCGTTGATACCGGGCTTAGCCATTTAACCGCCGCCCTTGATCGACCTAATATCACGCTGTATGGCCCCGACCGATCCGGGACTGATTGGGGGATATGGGAAGAATCAGTGCGCGCAAAAGAGTCATTCAGGGAAGATGTCAACTCTGAGTGCGGATGCCGTCAAAGTATCATTGCTTGATTTTAATTTGCTATAACTTTTAAAGAGATTAATCATGCTTCGTGGACACACGTTTTCTCGCTTTATCCGCAGCACGCAAAATAATCCGTTTAACGTTATCTATTTTTTATTTTATGCCGGGTGCCTGACGACCCTGGCGATGCTGCTGATCAATCCAGACGAAGCTTTAAAAGTTTTTATTGCATGTGCGGTTCTGTCGCTACCGATTATCGGTAAACACAGCAAGTCACTTCTGAGTGATAAGAAAAACCTGCTGTTACCCGTGATGCTGCTACTCTTCGGTTTAGTACAAATTATTTGGGTTGAGATCTTTAAAGAACTGGGCTCATCCTTTACTGCGCTTATCGCTCATACCAGAACGGCGGTAAAGTGATGATCTTTGCCGCACTGATTGTCACAGCCCTGCAATCGCCAATCGCATGTGCGATGAAAGATCGTATAACCCGCTACTGGGTGATTGCGACGGCTGTTGGTTTGTATCTTTTTGCGGGTTATCAACTCCTCACCTCACCAGATCCGCTTAACTACCGTGTCGAACTGGGTTTTGAACATCCGACAGGAGCGGCTTATGCGTTGACGTTTGTCGCATTGCTTGCGTCCCAGGCCATCATCAACTTGCGGCTGAAGCATACAATCCTGCTCTATTTATTACACTTTTTGGTATCACTGGCGGTTATCACTATAACGCAAACCCGCGCCGCCATTCTGGTCTATCCGGTTCTGAGCATAGGGCTATTTTTCTTACATTATCGGCATAACCGCACCGTTTTGCTGCGTACGTTACTGGCCTTTATTGTTCTCGCGGGGCTGGCGGCAATCCCTTTAAAATCGGTGATTGAAAAACGCTATAACAGCTTCGTAACCGATATGCATTCTTACAGTAAGAATAACAGTAATACCTCGATTGGCGCCCGACTCGCGATGCAAAGAGCGGGTATTGATGCTGGAAAAAACCACTACTGGGGCCAATCACTTGAACAACGCGATGCTGGAATGCGGGATTTTGCCCGACAGGATACCTCGTTAAGAGGAGCACTTGGGTTCGTCGACATCCATTTGCATAACGAATTCATTGATACTTTTTCTCTTAAAGGGATTTCTGGCGTCATCGCTCTGCTCTTTTTGTATCTGGCGATGTTTTTAAAAGCTTATACACAACGTAGCCCTCTGTTATTCATCATTTCCAGTGCTATAGTTATCTATGGTTTAAGCGACTTATTATTATACGCCAAAGGTGAAACTCTGAGCAGTATGCTGGCATTATGCGCGGCGATGATGCTGACACCAGGCACGATGAGAGAGTTATGCCATGATTAACGCTTCAGATTATTTGCTGAGCATTATTATACCGGCATACAACAATGCCGAATTCATTACGGATACGCTGGCGTCTTTACATCAGGGCATCACTAATGAGGTAGAAGTAATCATTATTAATGATGGCTCAACGGATTTGACTGAAGAACGCATAAATGCGTTTTATCGCGAACATCATTGCAATAACGTGAAATACATCTACCAGGAAAATCATGGTGTTGCGATTGCCCGCAACGTCGGGCTTTCACATGCGACAGGGAAGTATATTGGCTTTGTTGACAGCGATGACATTATTAGCCCGGATTATTTTTCGGTCCTTCTCCCTAAATTAAGAGAAGAGAAATATGATATCGTTGAATTCAACTTAACCCGTGACATTAATAATCTCTATCAATGCCAAAAAGATAAGCCGGATGCGGTAAAACAGAGTGAAATTACGTTAACTGATGAAAATTTAACGCAGTTATTACCCACATTCCGTGCGGGTCAATGGCACCTTGTAACAAAATTCTTTCGCCGTGACATTATTGGGCAAGACCGCTTCGAAGAACATCATCGTTATGAGGACATTATTTTTTGTCCATTTCAATACTTTAAATGCCATAAGATCTTAAAAATAGATAACAAGCTATATTATTATCGAATAAACGATCGGAGCATTACCGAGAATATTCTTGAAAATGATGCGCAATATATTTTCTTCGCCATGCGTAAAATGTGTGACTATATAAAAGAAAATGATGAAAAACGAACTGTAGCCACATTAATGATCATTAACTGCTTCCTTGAGGGACGCAAGTTGCTGCGCAAGAAGAAAGGTTATTATCGCTACGAAGAAGATATGATCAGTGACATTCAAGATGCACTAACATGCTGTGATACAAGCATCGTTAAAAGAAAAGTTATTTATAAAATGAAGTACCCACACATTGATCGTTTTATTTCAAAAATACGATTTAAAGCCATAAACGCTTGCAAAATGTTATTTGTTAGCAAGGAAAGTTAATATGTTTGATAAAGTAGAAAGAATTCTTATTTGCAAGCTTAAGTTTTATGGCGATGTTTTGCTCATTACCCCTGTTATTGCCAGTATCCAGGCACGTTATCCGCACGCAAAAATTGATCTTCTTCTTTATAAAGACACCAGGGCAATTTTGGCTGCTGATGAGAGAATCAACAACTTTTACCTTATTGAAAAAAAGAAAGGTCTGCTGGAAACCATTAAAAATTATATATCGGTACGCCGCCAGCTGAAAAAAAAACCACTATGACCTTATTGTCAACTTAACCGAGCAATGGCCTATTGGCGCACTTATCGCTTCCCTACGCCGCCCCTCTATTGCCTTTAAAAGGGACAAGAAGCAGTGGAATTGCCTTTTTACAAAAGTCACACCAACAACCGGAACTCATATTGTTGAGCAAAACTTATCCATTCTAAAAGGCCTCGACTTTAGTGAAAGCGAACTCAAAAAAGAGATGTTGCTCTGCTATCGCGAGAGTGACTATCAATATTTACTGACTCAGCTTCCCACGCTTTCCACGCTTTCCACGCTTTCCACGCAAAAATACGTTGTGATTCAACCCACTGCAAGACAATCGTTTAAGTGCTGGGATGATGAAAAATTTGCGCATGTCATAGATTATTTGCAGCAACGCGGTCTGCATGTTTACCTGACCTGTGGGCCCGCAGTACAAGAACAGCAGCAGGTAGCACGTATCGCCGGACTGTGTCAATCACCACCAGACCTGACGGTGGCAGGTAAAACGACTTTCCTGCAACTGGCGGCGTTAATCGATCATGCAGTACTGTATATCGGCGTGGACTCCGCCCCCATGCATATGGCTGCCGCATTAGGTACGCCGCAGGTATGTTTGTTTGGCGCCACAAATTATCAACAGTGGAAACCCTGGTCAGATAAAGCTGCGCTGATCTGGGCAGGCGATTATCATCCAATGCCGACCCGGGCAGAACTGGACAGATCCCGGAAATACCTGACCTGGATACCAGAACACGCAGTTATTGACGCTATCGACACTGTGCTCCATGATAGCAACCCGGTTGAAGGAAATGAGACAGCGTAAATGGATAACAAAACTAACGTAATTAATATTGCCTACTGCACAGATGCTAATTATCTGGAGTATGTTGCCGTATCCATTATGTCTGTCATAATGAATAACCCTGAGCAATCTCTCGCATTTTTTGTCTTTGTCTATGATGTCAGTGATGAAGATATTGCGAAGCTACAGTCGACCAGCAATAAAATTCAGGTTATCACGATCGATAAGGCTGATATTGAAAAATATAACAATGATTTTGCGATAAAACATCTCCAATCGCTCAACTTATATGCGTCTGGCTGTGCCCCGTTTACTTCAAGACAAAGTAGAACGTTTTATCTATCTTGATGCCGATACGCTATGCTTTGACTCACCTCAGTGAGATTAACAGCGTTGATATTGATGATGTTGTTTGCGCCGTCAGCCATGACTCTCTCAACATTCATGATAATAAACACGCCCGGCGATTAGGGCTGAGCATCGATCACTATTTTAACGCTGGTTTCCTCCTATATTAATGTCGCAAACTGGATTAAGCATGACATTGAACATAAAGCAAATACCGTGTTATTTGAGCAAGGAAAATCATTGCCTTACTTTGATCAGGATGCACTCAACATTGCAATGAACGGCAATATTACGTTTATTGATAACCGCTGGAATTTCCTGTTTAACTGGTTTACTGACGAACAGAAAGAAAATTTCTTCTATCACAGTGACACGCTGCCAAGAATCATTCATTTTACGGCGGAAGAAAGCCGTGGTATAAAGAACATACGGGACTGTCGCAACAGCTTTATATTTTCTACCACCATTTCACGCCCTGGCGGAATGCAGAGTTACGCTCTTATGCCCCTCGTATGAGGCCTACCGATTATCGGGTGTACTCCCGTCAGGCGGCAAAAAAAAGGTAATTATTTTACCGCCATAAAATGGTACGCAAAGTACCCTCAAAACCAAGATTCATTAAAAAAAGCTCCCCGAGGGGAGCTTTTTTACTTACCTTTGACTTTTTCGGCCAGATAGCCTATGTAGCTGATAATTGAAGCAATATATTTACCCTGTAGCCTTTCATGACGTGACTTCTTCTTATACTGCTTTGGCGTTCTGGCAGGCAACAACGGCACATTCGCCCATGGTGAAGCCTTCCATGCCTCCACAAAATACTGTGCAGACGGATAATTTGCCCAGGAATTCCAGGGTTTAGTTACCCCAATATAGTGAATAAGAATGGTATCTGCCGTTATATATTCTTTATAGCGTGATATATCTTTGCTTTTTAACTCTTGTTTTATACCATATATCGCATTGTAGATACGCGGTAAAAAGATCACCTTATTTAAGAAAAGAATATTTAAAACATCCTGATCGGGGAAAGAGAGTTTCTGATTTTTATCCAGGAGGATATCAAATGCAGCACCAATAAAGTTCTGCTCTTTCCACTTTTTAAGATTCGCATAGATCACACCAGAATTAAAATAATCACTATTTTTCTCAATATCTCTGGCAGGACTATCATCGACGTCCCTTACTACCGCAGCAACATGCTCATCAAGGTTGAGATGACTCAATTCAACAAGTGAGCCTTTGCATATCACGTCTGCATCAATGTACAGGAGTGAATCAACTTTTTCACCTAAATATTCAAATGCGATAAAACGGAAATACATCGCATGAGACCAGGCATTACCGCTGGGCAATACCTTTAGCCCCTCGGCATCCATAACATATATTGAGATGTTAGTAGAGAATTGCTGCGCCAGCATACTTATTTTCTGTTGATAATCATCATCACACATAATCAGTAAAAAGATGGAAATGGATATTGATGTCTTTATTATGTATCAACACTGATGTCATCGAAATCGCGGCGCCAAACATGAAGTTTTATCAACACCCCCAGGCGATATTGAGCTGTGGACTCTCCCCGGCTGGTGCTTGATTAAAATCAAGTATCTTTTTTATAGACTGATGGCAATCAAAAATCATTCACTACACCTATTTAAATTTATTTTCAACAAGCCACTCAATGCACTTTAGCGCCGTGTAGCTTATTTTTAATATACATTATATGGCTAAATATAGAACGAATATATTTTCGCTGTATCCTTTCATGGCGTGACTTACGCTTATCATAATTTTGCCGTATTTGCATTGAGTAACGATTTTTCGGCCCATGCCGATTTTTTATAAGCCTCAATAAAGTACTTAGAAACCGGATAGTTAGCCCACGTATGCCACGGTTTTGTCACGCCGACATAATGAATTAATACCGTACTCTCAGTGATAAAGTCCTGATAACGATATTCATTTTGTATTCTTCAGCTCCTGGTCTACGCCATAAATACAATTAAAATCACGCCTCAGCAGGATCACATGCCCAACAAATAAGATATTCAGGATATCCTGGTCAAAATAAAGCAGCTCTTTCTGACGCTCATGCAAAACTTCAAAGGCTTTGGAATAACAGTTTTTTTTCTCTCCAGACATGGAGATTAGCGAATACCACCCCTGAATTAAAATAGTCACGAGCTAACTCAGGAATACCCAGTCTCTGCCCCGGATTTTAAACGTACTCGATCAATATCATTAACAACAGCCGCATATTCTCCGGCAAAATGAATATCCGTCAGTTCCCGCAGCGAATTTTTACAAACGATATCGGCATCCAGATACAGCACAGAATCCAGTTCACGACTTAAATACTCGAACGCAAAATAGCGATAGTACATCGCATAGGTCCATGCTTTAGTACTTGGCAACTTGCGAAACGCCTCATTATCGAAAACCAGGACCGTTACCGTTGTACCATACATTTGCGTGAGTCGTTCCACGCTTTCCAGGTACTCATCATCAACATAGTCCGTCACAACATAGAAATGGATATCAATATCAGGGTTGTTCACCAACACTGATGTCATTGAAATTCCAGAGCCAAATAAAAAATTTCGATCTACACCATATGCAATATTCAACTTTTTGCTTTTCTGGTGTGTAGCGTTGTCGATAACCTTTTTTTGAATTATTACGTTTTCAAAATCAATGTTCATGATGAGATCACCTCAAACCCTGTATGTGATTTTATAACGCTTTTCTTATCGTTCTTTGTTTGATTTTTTGTGCTTTCGCCGCCGCTTGCTCAAGCAAACTGCTTCCTTGCGAAAGAATTTCACGCAGTGGCATCGAGAATATAACGCGTAAAAAACGATAAATATTCTCGAGGTCAGGCAATTTCGAGTGAGGAGAAATAGAGCCAATCAGATCCTTATCACGCAGCGACGCGGCACCCGGCGACGAATTTGCGCGCGATGCAGATCAATCACGGAAAGTTTTATATCAGCCACATCAGCCGGTAATGGTTGCTGTAGTAAAAAATGGCAAATATAACAATCCCGATGATTCACCCACCACGATGCATTTTCCCCACCATCTCCGCCAGTCGGGTGATAATGGTTCGTTTTAAGGTAAGGTCAGGACGTTCTTCACTCCACCTGGCGCAAAAGTCTTCAAGGCTTATTGCCGGCGAGAGATCTTCCGTGATGATAAACGATGTCCGCTGCAACGGATTAAACCCTTTTTGCCCAAACGCGACGCCGGTCATGGTATCAACATTCAGTGATTGCAGACGGTGAATAGCCAGCCACTCGCGATCCGCGCCAAGAACGGGCATACGCAAGGAAATAAGGTTTTTTAGCACTTCTTTCAGCGTGGTTCCGTGATGGTATTTCAGGAAATACCCTTTACCCATCATCTCAAAACGCAGCGTCCGCCGGGTCTCCAGAGCGCGGAAAACCTCTCCGTCCAGTTTCGTTACTTCGACAAACGGATCTTTACCTTGCCACTGCGTAGCGAATGGCTCTTTTAATTCAATCATTCTCAAAACCTAAAATGATATCAGCCGCTTTATCAGCCAGACTGTAGAGATCTTCTGTATCGGCAAAGTGTCTTGCATGACTTGCCCATTCACTTCGCTGCTCACCTTTCTCCAGCGCATCGCAGAGGGAAGCATTCAGGACTTCCTGTGCAAAAGGCTCCGGTATAACAACGCCACACTGCGCAGCATTGATATAGTGCGCATATCCACAAACTTCGGTAGTCAGCACGGGTAGCCCGGCGACAATCGCCTCTAATAATACGATTCCGGCCGCTTCCTGAACGGCAGGATGAAGCAGCAAATCAGCAGCAGACAATCAGCGCTGAAATATCATCGCGGCCCTGAAAAAAACTGCACCTGCTTCTCAATCCCTAGTTGACGCGCCTGGGGCCTGATACCGGTCGGCCTTGTCTGTGCCCGACAACCATCAATTGCGTACATTGACGTAGTTGCTTCAGGTAAAGAAGCTACCGCCAGTAACGTTCTTGGTACGCCTTTGCGTTTAAAATCCGAACCTACCTGGCAAAAGCAGGAACTGATCTAACCCAATGCCATTTTTTTCTCTGACAATCTGTCTGCTGTTTTCAGGTTGCTGGCTGTATTTCCTGTCCGGGTATATCCCTGGCGGCAAAATATGAAAACGACGATCCTCAGTATGATAATGATGCTTAAAGTCACCGATTTGCTTATTTGTTAACATCAAAAGCTCGGTATGAGCACCTTGCTGGAAGGTCGCTTTTTCAAAAAGCTGCATAGTGCTTATAACGACTGGTCAGCTTATAAAAGAAACCCTTTTCACGGGCGACTTTTTCCGCGTAGCACACATCTGCCGCATAATAGACATCAAGCCCGGGCATTTTATTAAACCCAACGACGCGATCGACGGGATGTTGGCTCAGGAAACTCTGAACCCACTGATAATACTGTTCATTTTTTCCATGATTAGTTCTGGCAGTCACCGGAACAAGGATAATTTCAAGGTCGGAGGGACGTTCGCCCTGCCACTGCTGAGTCAATACCTGAACATGATGGCCACGCGCCGCAACCGTATGCGCTATTCGCAGGAAATCACGCTGCAACCCGCCATAGGGAAAATATTTGTACAAACAAAAAGCAATGGTCATGCAATAATATCCGCGTTACGTCGCCAAACATCCCAGGCCAGGCAGGTAAAAGCGCCGTAATCTTTGTCTGCAAACAAAGACTACCCTCCATATTCCCGGCGCCCTGAAGGCTGATGGCTGCCTGAATTTGCGCAGTAGTATACCATTGATTAGCTCCCGAACCGAAATGAATGTTTTTTAAGCAAAAAGTTAATTTTTAATTTCAAAACAATAAGATGTAAACCATTACTATTGAAGGACAGAGTACGATTTCACGCGTTATTCGGCGTTAACAGCCTGTTTTGATGTATCTGGAGAAAAACACCTACCGCAAATAATGTATTGTCAATTCAGGTGTTTTAGTGCAACAAGGATAAAAATGATGGTAAAGCCCAGGCTAAATACATAGAATCCCCAGCACATCCATCAGTCAGCTATTTACTATGCTCGAATTGCTTTACACCGCCCTTCTCTACCTTATTCAGCCCTTGATCTGGATACGGCTTTGGGTGCGTGGACGTAAAGCGCCAGCCTACCGTAAACGCTGGGCGAACGTTACGGTTTTTACCGTCATCCGCTTAAACCTGGCGGGATCATGCTGCATTCCGTCTCTGTGGGTGAAACACTGGCGGCAATTCCTTTAGTTCGCGCCCTGCGACACCGTTATCCTGATTTGCCGATTACCGTCACCACCATGACGCCTACCGGCTCAGAGCGCGTACAGTCCGCATTTGGCAGCGATGTTCAGCACGTCTATCTTCCTTATGATTTGCCCGATGCGCTCAACCGTTTCCTGAATAAAGTTGACCCTAAACTGGTGTTGATTATGGAAACCGAGCTCTGGCCGAACCTGATTGCCGCGCTGCATAAACGTCATATTCCGTTGGTTATCGCCAACGCGCGCCTTTCCGCCCGGTCGGCTGCTGGCTATACAAAGCTGGGGAAATTTGTTCGCAGACTGCTGCGGCGCATTACGCTAATCGCTGCGCAAAATGAAGAAGATGGCGCGCGTTTTATCGCGTTGGGTGCGAAAAATAACCAGCTCACCGTCACCGGCAGTCTGAAATTTGATATTTCCGTGACGCCGCAGCTTGCAGCAAAAGCGGTTACGCTACGTCGCCAGTGGGCGCCGCACCGCCCGGTGTGGATCGCCACCAGTACGCATGACGGCGAAGAGAGTATTGTTATCGCCGCTCATCAGGCATTGCTGCATCAATTCCCTAACCTGCTGCTGATTCTGGTTCCTCGCCATCCAGAGCGGTTCCCGGATGCGATTAACCTCGTGCGCCAGGCAGGGCTCAGCTATACCACGCGTTCCTCAGGAGAGGTGCCGTCCGCCAGTACCCAGGTTGTTATTGGCGATACAATGGGCGAATTAATGCTACTGTATGGTATTGCGGATCTCGCATTTGTCGGCGGTTCGCTGGTTGAACGCGGAGGACATAACCCGCTGGAAGCTGCCGCACACGCGATACCAGTATTGATGGGCCCTCATACCTTTAACTTCAAAGATATTTGCGCCCGACTGGAGCAAGCAAGCGGGCTGATTACCGTAACCGATGCCACTACGCTGGTAAAAGAGGTTTCGTCTTTACTGACCGACGCGGATTATCGTAATTTCTACGGTCGACACGCCGTTGAAGTGCTGTACCAAAACCAGGGTGCGCTACAGCGTCTGTTACAACTGCTGGAACCTTACCTGCCACCGAAAACGCATTGAGGGCTGTCATGCAAAAACGGGCGATTTACCCAGGAACCTTCGATCCGATCACCAACGGCCATATTGATATCGTGACGCGCGCGACGCAGATGTTCGATCACGTTATCCTCGCCATTGCCGCCAGCCCCAGCAAAAAACCGATGTTTACCCTTGAAGAGCGTGTAGCGCTGGCGCAACAGGCGACGGCGCACCTCGGCAACGTGGAAGTCATGGGATTCAGTGACTTAATGGCCAACTTCGCGCGCATTCAGCAGGCCAATATTTTGATTCGCGGCTTGCGCGCCGTGGCTGATTTTGAATATGAAATGCAGTTGGCGCACATGAATCGCCATTTAATGCCGCAGCTTGAAAGCGTCTTCCTGATGCCTTCAAAAGAGTGGTCTTTTATCTCTTCTTCGCTGGTAAAAGAAGTGGCGCGCCATCAGGGCGACGTTACCCACTTCTTACCGGAGAACGTTCATCAGGCCTTGATGGATAAGCTGAAGTAAAACGCTTTTGCCGGATGGCGCGTCAGCGCGTTATCCGGCCTGCAATCCATCTTATTTCTGACACTGACGGCAGTAGAACGTCGCCCGTTGCGCGTGTTTAGCCGCAACGATCGGCGTACCGCAAACCCGGCACGGTTCCCCTTTACCTCCGTAAACCTGCAACTCCTGAGCAAAATAGCCCGGCTTACCGTCGCTTTGCAGAAAATCTTTCAACGTTGTACCCCCCTGCTCGATGGAACGCAGTAAAACGGCCTTAATCACGCGGGCCAGCAGCTCACACTCAGCCTGCGATAATGACGACGCTAGACGGTCAGGATGGATGCCTGCCGCAAACAACGACTCGCTGGCGTAGATATTTCCCACGCCCACCACCAGTTTGTTATCCATCAGCCAGGGTTTAATTGCCGTTTTCTTCTTCGCACATTTCTGCTGCAAATAGGCCCCGTTAAAATCGTCGCTCAGCGGCTCCGGGCCGAGATGCGCCAGCACGTTATGCCCTTCCAGCTCTTTCGTCCACAGCCAGGCGCCAAAGCGGCGAGGATCGGTGTAGCGCAGGACTTTGCCATTGCTCATCACCAGATCAACGTGGTCATGTTTTTCAGCGGGAAGTTCTTCAGGAAGGATACGCAAACTGCCCGACATTCCCAGATGAATGATGATCCAGCCATCCGGTAACTCCAGCAGCAAATATTTCGCGCGGCGTTGAACGCTGAGTACGGGTTTATCGCTCAGGCGGTAGATCTCTTCCGATACCGGCCAGCGCAGACGTCCATTGCGCACATTGGCATGCAGAATGGTTGCCCCAACCAGATGCGGTTCAATGCCGCAGCGGCTGGTTTCAACTTCAGGTAATTCAGGCATAACGTCTCCGGCTCTGTTTCAGGTCTCATTAATATGGGGACGGCCAGAAAACAAAAAACCCCGCCGAAGCGAGGTTTTTCACTACATCAAAGCGAGAATTATTTGATTTTCGCTTCTTTGTAGATAACGTGCTGACGGACAACTGGATCGAACTTTTTCAGTTCCAGTTTTTCCGGCTTAGTACGTTTGTTCTTCGTGGTGGTATAGAAGTGACCAGTACCAGCAGAAGAAACCAGCTTGATTTTCTCACGAATACCTTTAGCCATGATTTATTTCCTCTAAGTACTTAGTACTTTTCGCCACGGGCACGCAGTTCGGACAGAACTGTTTCGATGCCTTTCTTATCAATTACACGCATACCTTTAGCAGATACACGCAGGGTGACAAAACGCTTCTCGCTCTCAACCCAGAAACGGTGAGAGTGCAGGTTAGGCAGGAAACGGCGTTTAGTCGCGTTCAGTGCGTGGGAACGGTTGTTACCGGTCACCGGACGCTTGCCAGTAACTTGGCAGACTCGGGACATGTCTATTCTCCAAAAATCAAATTAGCTCGAGCTTCGTATGGGGTATTGGCGCCTCGTCAGGCTTCTCAGCCTGGTTATCGCAGTTCATTGTGAACTCTCGATTGCCAGGCCCAAATGCCAAACCCGAGATTCTCAAAGGTGGCGTAGTATACGCTGTGTAAGCGATGTGCTCAAGTCCCGAACAGACAAAGATCCCGATGGATCGCGCGAAGTGTTCTAAATCCAACCACGTTCGGCAAAAGAAACGTACTCTCCGCGCCCAATCACAAGGTGATCCAGTACTCGTATATCCATGAACTGACAACATTTTACGACACGTTCGGTGATGAGTTTATCCGCTTTGCTCGGTTCTGCACACCCCGAGGGGTGATTATGCGCAAGGATCACCGCAGAAGCATTTAATTTTATCGCCTCGCGGATAATCTCGCGCGGATGCACCTCGACATGATTCAGCGTGCCGGAAAAAAGACGGCTGTGTTTAATCACCCGGTGCCGGGCATCCAGAAAGATCACCAGGAAGATCTCCCGCTCTTCCCCCGCCAACTGGCTTTGCAGAAACTCACGCGTCATTTCCGGGCTCAACAACGCGTTTTTCCTTCATCATGCGCGCCTTGTAATAGCGCCTTGCCAGTTCGGCAATCCCCTTAAGCTGCGCATACTTAGCGATACCGATACCTGTACCGCGAAATTGCGCGAAATCCGCAGACAGCAACCCATAGAGCGACCCACTGCGTTGCAGCGTTTCATGCGCCAGAGCCATCACATCTTTTCCTGGCACTCCTGTACGTAAAAAGAGCGCCAGCAGTTCAACATCCGTCAGCGAACCAATTCCTGACTTCAACATTTTTTCCCGGGGCATTAAACGTTCCGGCGCATCCATACGTTCACCTCCTTAAGTACGCCTCATGGTGGCATAGCTCCTGGGGTGAATCGACACCCGTATTTCACTCCTGCGTAGCGCCTCGCAAAGTGAATTACGGGCAACTGCACGACGGGATTCAGGATTGTGATAAAATGTCCGCCTTCTGGTGCAATCCAACAGGAAAGATCATGATGAGCCTGGCTGGCAAAAAAATCGTTCTCGGCGTGAGCGGCGGCATTGCTGCCTATAAAACCCCTGAACTGGTGCGTCGTTTACGCGAACGCGGCGCCGACGTCCGCGTGGCGATGACCGAAGCGGCAAAAGCCTTTATCACGCCCCTGAGCCTACAGGCGGTGTCGGGTTATCCCGTTTCTGACAGTCTGCTTGACCCTGCCGCAGAAGCCGCGATGGGCCATATTGAGCTGGGGAAATGGGCGGATTTAGTTATCCTTGCGCCAGCCACGGCAGATCTGATCGCTCGCATCGCTGCCGGTATGGCCAACGATCTGGTTTCAACGATTTGTCTGGCGACACCCGCCCCGATTGCCGTACTTCCGGCCATGAACCAGCAAATGTATCGCGCCGCCGCCACGCAACATAATCTGGATGTACTCGCGTCACGCGGAATGCTTATCTGGGGGCCGGACAGCGGCAGCCAGGCGTGTGGAGACGTGGGGCCAGGACGCATGCTCGACCCGTTGACCATTGTGGATATGGCGGCAGCACATTTCTCTCCTGTCAACGATCTGCAACATCTCAACATCATGATTACGGCGGGCCCGACGCGCGAGCCGCTCGATCCGGTGCGTTATATCTCTAACCACAGCTCCGGTAAGATGGGATTTGCCATTGCCGCCGCCGCCGCACGACGCGGCGCCAACGTCACGCTGGTTTCCGGCCCCGTTGCGCTGCCCACGCCACCTTTTGTTCAGCGCATTGATGTGATGACCGCGCTGGAAATGGAAGCGGCAGTCCAGGCAGCGGTTCAGAAGCAGCATATTTTCATCGGCTGTGCTGCAGTTGCTGACTACCGTGCAGCCGCCGTCGCCAGTGAAAAAATTAAGAAACAGGCGACGCAGGGCGATGAATTAACAGTAAAAATGGTCAAGAACCCTGATATTGTCGCCGGGGTCGCCGCACTCAAAGACAAGCGTCCTTATGTCGTTGGGTTTGCCGCGGAAACAAATAATGTGGAAGAATACGCCCGGCAAAAACGTATCCGTAAAAACCTTGATCTGATCTGCGCGAACGATATTTCGCTTTCAACTCAAGGATTTAATAGCGACAGCAACGCATTACACCTTTTCTGGCAGGATGGAGATAAAGCCTTACCGCTCGAACGGAAAGCGCTCCTGGGCCAATTATTACTCGACGAGATCGTGACCCGTTATGATGAAAAAAATCGACGTTAAGATTCTGGACCCGCGCGTTGGGCAGCAATTTCCGCTTCCAACTTATGCCACCTCCGGCTCCGCCGGACTTGACCTGCGCGCCTGTCTCGATGACGCCGTAGAACTGGCGCCTGGCGCAACAACGCTGGTGCCGACCGGTCTGGCGATTCATATTGCCGATCCGTCTCTGGCGGCGGTAATGCTGCCACGTTCCGGCCTGGGCCATAAGCATGGTATTGTGCTCGGCAATCTGGTCGGCCTGATCGACTCTGACTATCAGGGTCAGTTAATGGTTTCCATCTGGAACCGTGGCCAGGACAGCTTTACCATTGAGCCAGGCGAACGTATTGCTCAGATGGTTTTCGTACCGGTTGTACAGGCCGAATTTAATCTGGTGGAAGAGTTTGAAGCCACCGACCGTGGTGAAGGCGGCTTCGGCCATTCTGGTCGCAAGTAAGACATTTACGCATCCTGATAACGACATAACATCGCTGCAAACGCTGAGTTTGCGGTCATAGTGTGGGATGCTCGCCTAGCAAGTGCTTATTTTCAGGGGTATTTTGTAACATGGCAGAAAAAACAAACTGCGAAAAGGAATCGTCGCGAAGAAATACTTCAGTCTCTGGCGCTGATGCTGGAATCCAGCGATGGAAGCCAACGCATCACCAACAGCGAAACTGGCAGCCTCCGTCGGCGTTTCTGAAGCGGCGCTGTATCGCCATTTTCCCAGTAAGACTCGCATGTTCGATAGTCTGATTGAGTTTATCGAAGACAGTCTGATTACCCGTATCAATCTGATCTTAAAAGATGAGAAAGACACCAGCGCGCGTCTGCGTTTAATCGTGTTGTTGATTCTGGGCTTCGGCGAACGCAACCCAGGCCTGACGCGTATCCTCACCGGTCATGCGTTAATGTTTGAACAAGATCGCCTGCAAGGACGGATTAACCAGCTGTTTGAGCGCATTGAAGCGCAGCTGCGTCAGGTTCTGCGGGAAAAAAGAATGCGCGAAGGCGAAGGGTACGCCACGGATGAAACCCTGCTGGCAAGTCAGTTGCTGGCGTTTTGTGAAGGGATGTTGTCCCGCTTTGTACGCAGCGAGTTCAAATACCGCCCAACGGACGATTTCGACGCCCGCTGGCCGTTGGTTGCTGCGCAATTGCAGTAACACGTAGCCGGATGGCGGCGATGCCTTATCCGGCCTTACAGGCCCGGTAAGCGCTACGCCGCCGGGCAATTCACTTAAACCCCGTACGCTTCCCGATACGCGCGCACTGCCGCCAGATGCTCCGCCATCTCTGGTTTCTCTTCCAGATACGCAATCAGGTCTTTCAGCGTGATAATCGAGATCACCTGACACCCGTAATCGCGTTCCACTTCCTGAATTGCGGAAATCTCGCCACGGCCACGCTCCTGACGATCCAAAGAAATCAGCACCCCCGCCAGACTTGCGCCATTCGCCTGAATAATCTCCATCGATTCACGAATTGCAGTACCCCGCAGTGATCACATCATCCACCAGCATCACACGTCCCTGTAATGGGCTCCCGACCAGACTTCCGCCCTCACCGTGGTCTTTGGCTTCCTTACGGGTTAAAGCAGTACGGCAGGTCTTTGTCATGGTGTTCCGCCAGTGCAACAGCGGTGGTCGTCGCAATCGGAATACCTTTATAGGCCGGACCAAACAGCAGATCGAAATCGATACCCGAATCCACCAACGCTTCGGCATAAAAAACGTCCCAGCAGAGCCAGATCGCGCCCGGTATTAAACAGCCCGGCGTTGAAGAAATAGGGGCTTTTGCGCCCGGATTTCAGCGTAAATTCGCCAAACTTTAGTACCTGCTTGTTAAGCGCAAACTCAATAAACTGGCGCTGATACGGTTTCATGGATTCGCTCCTCATTTCACTTTATTACAGACAAAAAAAAGGCGACTCGCTGGTCGCCTTAAAATCAATTTTCTAACGCCGCTTTCTGCGTCGCTACAATGGATTCGATTCCCCCTCGGGCTAGCGCCAACAAGGTAAGGAGTTCTTCGTGACTGAACGGCTCGCCTTCTGCCGTTCCCTGCACTTCAATAATTCGACCGTCTTCGGTCATTACCACGTTCATATCGGTTTCAGCCGCGGAGTCTTCAACGTACTCCAGATCGCAGAGCGCTTTCACCATTCACGATGCCGACGGAAACCGCAGCCACCATCCCTTTCATCGGGTTGGTTTTCAGCTTACCGTTCGCGACCAGCTTGTTCAACGCATCGGCCAGCGCAACACAAGCCCCGGAGATAGATGCAGTACGCGTACCGCCGTCCGCCTGGATCACATCGCAATCCAGAGTGATAGTAAACTCGCCAAGCGTTTTAAGATCGACAGCAGCGCGCAGCGCGCGGGCGATCAGACGCTGGATTTCCATCGTGCGGCCGCCCTGCTTGCCTTTCGCCGCTTCACGCGCGTTACGGGTATGCGTAGCGCGTGGCAACATGCCATATTCTGCGGTGATCCACCCCTGGCCCTGCCCTTTCAAAAAAGCGCGGTACGCCTTCTTCGATAGATGCCGTGCACAGCACCTTGGTATCTCCAAATTCGACCAGCACCGAGCCTTCAGCGTGTTTTGTATAGTTACGGGTCAGGGTTACGGGACGCACCTGATTAGCGCTACGGCCTGCTGGACGCATATTGAGATCTCCGGCTTGAAACGAATGTGGCTGCGCATTATACGGACTTCCGGCGGTTATTCCTATCCTGACAAGGCATGGATGGCTATAATCCTTCCATCTCTCCTTTAAAAACAGGAACGTCTATGATCCGCAGTATGACCGCCTACGCCCGGCGTGAAATCAAGGGTGAATGGGGTAGCGCTACCTGGGAAATGCGCTCGGTAAACCAGCGTTATCTGGAAACGTATTTTCGTCTGCCGGAACAGTTCCGTAGCCTTGAACCTGTTGTACGCGAACGCATTCGTACACGCCTGACGCGCGGAAAAATCGAATGTACTTTACGCTTTGAACCCGATGCCAGCGCGCAAGGCGAACTCATTCTGAATGAGAAGCTGGCAAAGCAGCTCGTTGCCTCCGCGAACTGGGTCAAAATGCAGAGCGATGAAGGGGAAATCAACCCGGTAGATATCCTGCGTTGGCCGGGCGTCATGGCCGCCCAGGAACAGGATCTGGACGCGATTGCCGCAGAGATCCTCGCCGCGCTGGACGGGACGCTGGATGACTTCATTGTCGCCCGGGAAACCGAAGGTCAGGCTTTGAAAGCGCTGATTGAGCAGCGTCTGGAAGGCGTCAGCGCTGAGGTAGTGAAAGTCCGCGCCCATATGCCGGAAATCCTGCAATGGCAGCGCGAACGTCTGGTAGCAAAACTGGAAGACGCACAGGTACAACTGGAAAATAACCGCCTGGAGCAAGAGCTGGTGCTGATGGCACAGCGCATTGACGTGGCGGAAGAGCTGGATCGTCTGGACGCGCACGTCAAAGAAACCTACAACATCCTGAAGAAAAAAGAGGCGGTTGGCCGTCGTCTGGACTTTATGATGCAGGAGTTCAACCGCGAGTCGAACACGCTGGCCTCCAAATCCATCAATGCTGATGTCACCAATTCTGCAATTGAGCTGAAAGTATTGATCGAGCAAATGCGCGAGCAAATTCAGAACATCGAGTAAACCTCATTCCCACGTAGCCCGTCGCGATGCGATGGTGCTACGTGCTTCCTTTACACTCCATACTGCCCTCGCCACTTTCGGATTACTTTTTCTTATCCATTTTCTAATCCATTAAAAATGAATAACGCATAAATAGCGAATGAATCGCAATATCAGCATAAAATATAGTTATTAAAATTGCTTCACCTTAGAAAATCTCAATCGTGATATTACGCACAAATCGTTAGTCTCTGCCCTCAGTAAACCAGGGGGAAGACATGCTGTTACACGTTCTCTACTTAATTGGCATTACTGCCGAAGCCATGACCGGGGCGCTCGCTGCGGGTCGACGCCGCATGGATACATTTGGCGTTATTATCATTGCCACCGCGACAGCAATTGGCGGCGGTTTCCGTACGCGATATTCTGCTCGGTCACTATCCGCTCGGTTGGGTACAGCACCCTGAGTACGTGATTATTGTCGCTTCTGCTGCGGTTCTGACGACGATCGTCGCCCCTGTAATGCCTTACCTACGCAAACTGTTCCTTGTACTTGATGCGCTGGGCTTAGTGGTCTTTTCTATTATCGGCGCTCAGGTTGCGCTGGATATGGGGCATAGCCCGGTCATCGCTATTGTGGCGGCTGTCATTACCGGCGTATTTGGCGGCGTATTGCGTGACATGTTCTGCAAACGTATTCCGCTGGTCTTCCAGAAAGAGCTGTATGCTGGTGTTTCCTTTGCGTCTGCCGTGTTGTACATCGCGCTACAACACTACGTATCCAACCAAGACGTCGTGGTTATCTCCACGCTGGTTTTTGGCTTTACCGCTCGCTTGCTGGCGCTGCGTCTCAAACTTGGCCTGCCGGTGTTTTACTATCGCCACGAAGGTCACTAAGGGCTAAAGCCGTTAATATGCCGGGCAGCCAGCCAGTTGCCCAGCGCCCGTATTTCCGGGTTATCCCGCCACTGGATGACCCGCCTGGCGCGCCCCTCCCCTGTCGTCGGAAGCTGTTGCCAGTATTCTGCCGTGCGTGCCAGTAACTGCCCCCATGAACGATCGCCGTTGGCCTTAAGCGCCCCCTGCGTTAACGGTATGCCCATCGCCATCACCCAGCGGATAAATGGCCGATGCCGCACCAGGTTAAACTGATGCCACAACTGCTTGCTTTTTTCTTTACTAAACCCAGGTGTCGCCTGTAGTTGTTCCTGCGTTAACGCGAGCCAGGAGAAAATATGCTCGAAACGATGCGCCTGGTGAAGCACACGCCATCCTGCTTCCCCCATCCCGTCAACCTCCAGCGCCTCCTTCGACCCCAGCCAGACCAGCCTGGCGATGAACTGCTCCTGGCATACCTCGGTCGCATAAAAACAGGTTAATGCGTGATAGCGATTCCCGGGCGGTGCGGGCTTATCCCGTTGAGTGCTACGCCAGACAACCTTATCAATACGCGGAATCCCCTGTCCGGCAAGGCTGACAAGAATGTGGTCACCTGGCGCAATGTCCCACTCCTCCCAACGCCTGACAGACCCTACATTTACGCGCTTCACCCGTTTATCATCCAGCATTACTGGCGCAAGCGACGCCACAACCGAGATTTTCCCGCTCTTGCCGACAGCGAACTGAACCCCGGTGACTTCAGCTACTTTTGCGACCGGAGGATACTTCCAGGCAACCAGCCAGTCGCCCTGCCCGGGCATCCAGTGTCTGGCCTCAGGTTCTTTACCCGTTCTTACCACGACTCCATCAGTAACGAACGGTAATCCCGTTGTCCACCATGCTGTACGCACGCGTTCAACATCCTCAGCGCTTTTCACCGGTTGAGAATATTGTTGTGCAAAGCCAAATCCTGCCCCGGACAGTTGACGCAAGCGCTCAGGCATCGTTGCCGGGCCATCAGGCCATGCCCAGATGAAAACAGACAGCGACTGGAGCGACGAGGTGTTATTCTGGCGCATCATCATTCCGGCGACCTTCGAGCGGGCATTCATTCCTCCCATCTGCCGCTGAATATGGTTGTCGCGCAGCAAAAAAATCTCACCCTGCAACGTGCTATTGGCAAGCGCGCCTTTTGTGCTTTGCGGTACTGCGGGTATTAAACGCACCTTCTGCGTCCAGTCCTCGCCTTTAAGCCCGTTCCCCCGGCTAATCGCGCTGACCAGACGCCCATCCCGGTATACGAGAGTAACCGCCACTCCATCCACTTTCGGTTGCACCCACAAATCGCTGTGCTTACGCATCCACTGCTGCACCGCCTGTTTGTCCGCAAGCTTTCGCACACCCGTATGCGGAACAGGATGGGGCAATGAGCCGCTCACTGGCGGCGCCAGTTCTGCCCCGGTATCACCGCCAAAGCAGCGTTGCCATTGCACCAATTGCGCGCTGAGCTGATCGTAAACGCTATCTTCTACCGCACTAACCCCCTGCTGCCAGTAACTGTCGTTCCACTGGGCGAGCTGCTGCTGTAGCCGGGCGATTTCATCATTCGCTCTGGCTGGCGACCAGTCAGGGCAAGCCGCCCATACCGGGAAATGCCACAGCAACAGACTCAGCACGATGCTTTTCCCTCTTCTCATCAGTACCTCCGCTGTAGATTGCGGGCCAGGTATAACGCAGGGCGTCATCAAAACCGAGAGGCAAAAAGCGATCGTGCGAACACGCTTCCAGACATTTTCATTGATTGCAGTAACTACACGGTAAATCAGGAAACAGGTACGCAAAACGCAATAAACTGACGCAAAAAGTGTGACAAAGGCTACGTCACATAGCGGCGACGTGTATAATAAGCTCGTATGTAGGCTCTCTTTCGATAATCACATACATAAGATACTCATGGCTCAAGGCACGCTTTATATTGTTTCTGCCCCCAGTGGCGCGGGTAAATCCAGCCTGATTCAGGCGTTGTTAAAAACCCAACCGTTGTATGACACCCAGGTTTTCTGTTTCACACACCACGCGCGCACCGCGTCCGGGGGAAGGTGCATGGCGAGCATTATTTCTTTGTCGATCATCATGAGTTCAAAACCATGATTGGCAGAGATGCGTTTCTGGAGCACGCTGAAGTGTTTGGTAACTTATTACGGCACATCGCGTGAAACTATTGAGCAAGTGCTGGCAACGGGGTGTGGATGTTTTTCTGGATATCGACTGGCAGGGCGCGCAGCAAATTCGTGAGAAGATGCCGCAAGCGCGCAGTATCTTTATTTTACCGGCCGTCCAAAATTGAGCTGGACCGCCGCCTTCGCGGGCGGCGGTCAGGATAGCGAAGAAGTAATCGCAAAACGTATGGCGCAAGCTGTTGCAGAAATGAGCCATTACGCCGAATATGATTACCTTATTGTGAATGATGATTTCGACACCGCCCTGGGCGATCTGAAAACCATTATTCGCGCCGAACGTCTGCGCATGAGCCGCCAAAAGCAGCGTCATGACGCTTTAATCCAGCAAACTGTTGGCAGACTGAACCCACTTTCAGTATTATGCCCAGTCATTTCTTCACCCTGTGGAGCATTTTAAATATGGCACGCGTAACTGTTCAGGACGCTGTAGAGAAAATTGGTAACCGTTTTGACCTGGTACTGGTCGCCGCGCGTCGCGCTCGTCAGATGCAGGTAGGCGGCAAGGATCCGCTTGTACCGGAAGAAAACGATAAAACTACCGTAATCGCGCTGCGCGAAATCGAAGAAGGTCTGATCAACAACCAGATCCTCGACGTCCGTGAGCGCCAGGAACAGCAAGAGCAGGAAGCCGCTGAATTACAAGCCGTTACCGCTATTGCTGAAGGCCGTCGTTAATCACAAAGCGGGTCGCCCTTGTATCTGTTTGAAAGCCTGAATCAACTGATTCAAAACTACCTGCCTGAAGACCAGATAAAACGTCTTCAGCAGGCGTATCTCGTTGCACGTGACGCTCACGAGGGTCAGACACGTTCAAGCGGTGAACCCTATATCACGCACCCGGTTGCGGTAGCCTGTATTCTGGCCGAGATGAAACTCGACTATGAAACGCTGATGGCTGCGCTGCTGCATGACGTGATTGAAGATACTCCTGCGACCTACCAGGACATGGAACAGCTTTTTGGTAAAAGCGTTGCAGAGCTGGTAGAAGGGGTATCCAAGCTTGATAAGCTTAAGTTTCGCGATAAGAAAGAAGCGCAGGCTGAAAACTTTCGCAAGATGATTATGGCGATGGTGCAGGATATCCGCGTCATTCTCATCAAACTTGCCGACCGCACTCACAACATGCGCACGCTGGGCTCATTACGCCCGGATAAACGTCGCCGCATCGCCCGTGAAACCCTTGAGATCTACAGTCCGCTGGCGCACCGTTTAGGTATTCATCACATTAAAACCGAGCTGGAAGAGCTGGGTTTTGAAGCGCTGTACCCAAACCGCTATCGCGTGATTAAAGAAGTGGTAAAAGCCGCTCGCGGCAACCGCAAAGAGATGATTCAAAAAATCCTCTCTGAGATCGAAGGGCGTTTGCAGGAAGCAGGCATTCCGTGTCGCGTGAGCGGGCGTGAAAAGCATTTGTACTCTATCTACTGCAAAATGGTGCTCAAAGAGCAGCGTTTTCACTCCATCATGGACATCTACGCCTTTCGCGTGATCGTACATGATGCCGATACCTGCTATCGCGTACTCGGCCAGATGCACAGCCTGTATAAGCCGCGTCCGGGGCGCGTAAAAGACTATATCGCCATTCCAAAAGCGAACGGCTATCAGTCTTTACACACTTCGATGATCGGCCCGCACGGCGTTCCGGTTGAGGTACAGATCCGTACCGAAGACATGGACCAGATGGCGGAAATGGGGGGTTGCGGCGCACTGGGCTTATAAAGAGCACGGTGAAACCAGCACCACCGCGCAAATCCGCGCCCAGCGCTGGATGCAAAGCCTGCTGGAGCTGCAACAGAGCGCCGGTAGCTCGTTTGAATTTATCGAGAGCGTTAAATCCGATCTCTTCCCGGATGAGATTTACGTTTTCACACCGGAAGGGCGCATTGTTGAGCTGCCTGCCGGTGCCACGCCGGTCGACTTCGCCTATGCCGTACATACCGATATCGGTCATGCCTGCGTAGGCGCGCGCGTCGACAGGCAGCCATACCCGCTGTCACAGCCGCTCACCAGCGGTCAGACCGTCGAAATTATTACCGCCCCTGGCGCACGCCCGAATGCAGCATGGCTTAACTTTGTCGTCAGCTCAAAAGCTCGCGCCAAAATTCGCCAGTTGCTGAAGAACCTCAAGCGTGATGATTCCGTCAGCCTGGGGGCGCCGTTTGCTCAACCATGCCCTCGGCGGCAGCCGTAAACTGGCTGAAATCCCGCAAGAGAACATCCAGCGCGAACTGGAGCGTATGAAGCTCGCAACGCTGGACGATCTGCTGGCGGAAATTGGTCTGGGCAATGCGGATGAGCGTGGTGGTGGCGAAAAATCTTCAGCAAGGCGAAGGCCGCCGCACCTGCCACAACGCAGTCCAATCATGGGCATTTGCCGATTAAAGGCGCGGATGGCGTGGCTGATCACCTTTGCGAAGTGCTGCCGCCCGATTCCAGGCGACCCGATCATTGCGCCACGTCAGCCCAGGTAAAGGGTTAGTGATCCACCATGAATCCTGCCGCAACATCCGTGGTTACCAGAAAGAGCCAGAGAAGTTTATGGCTGTGGAATGGGACAAAGAGACGGAGCAGGAGTTCATCACTGAAATTAAGGTGGATATGTTTAATCACCAGGGGGCGCTGGCCAACCTGACGGCGGCAATCAACACGACGACCTCCAATATTCAGAGTCTGAATACGGAAGAAAAGGATGGTCGCGTCTATAGCGCCTTTATTCGCCTCACCGCGCGTGACCGTGTTCATCTGGCGAATATCATGCGCAAAATCCGCCGTGATGCCGGACGTGATAAAAGTCACCCGTAACCGAAACTAGTTTTATGAACTTACAGCGTTATGCGCGTATCTGCGAGATGCTCGCCAGGCGTCAGCCTGATCTGACGGTCTGCATGGAGCAGGTCCACAAACCTCATAATGTCTCGGCGATCATTCGCACCGCCGACGCAGTAGGCGTACACGAAGTTCACGCCGTCTGGCCGGGCAGCCGTATGCGCACCATGGCGTCGGCGGCAGCGGGCAGCAATAGCTGGGTACAGGTGAAAACCCACCGTACCATCGGCGATGCGGTCAGCCATTTGAAGGGCCGGGGGCATGCAGGTTCTGGCGACTCATCTCTCTGATAAAGCCGTTGATTTCCGCCGAAATCGATTACACGCGCCCAACCTGCATCCTGATGGGGCAGGAGAAAACCGGCATCACCCAGGAAGCCTTAGACCTGGCGGATCAGGACATCATCATCCCGATGATCGGCATGGTGCAGTCACTTAACGTTTCCGTCGCTTCCGCTCTGATTCTCTACGAAGCACAGCGCCAGCGGCAGAACGCCGGCATGTACCTGCGTGAAAACAGCATGCTGCCGGAAGACGAACAGCAGCGCCTGCTGTTTGAGGGCGGCTATCCGGTGCTGGCGAAAGTCGCCAAGCGCAAGGGCCTGCCCTACCCTCACGTAAACATGCAGGGTGGAGATCGAGGCCGACGCCGCCTGGTGGTCCACGATGCAGGCAGCAGGGTAATCACATGAAAGGCCGTTTGCTGGATGCCATCCCGCTCAATTCCCTGACCGGCGTTGGCGCGGCACAAAGCAGCAAACTGGCAAAAATTGGCCTGCACACCGTGCAGGACCTCCTGTTGCACCTTCCCCTGCGTTATGAAGATCGCACCCATCTTTACCCGATTGGCGAACTGCTGCCGGGCATTTACGCCACTGTTGAAGGCGAAGTGCTGAACTGCAATATCACCTTCGGCGGTCGCAGGATGATGACCTGCCAGATTAGCGATGGCTCCGGCATTCTCACCATGCGCTTTTTCAACTTCAGCGCGGCAATGAAAAACAGCCTGGCGACCGGACGGCGCGTACTGGCCTATGGTGAAGCCAAACGCGGGAAGTACGGCGCGGAGATGATTCACCCTGAATACCGCGTGCAGGGCGATCTCAGCACGCCGGAGCTTCAGGAAACGCTCACACCCGTTTATCCGACCACCGAAGGCATTAAGCAAGCCACGCTGCGTAAGCTCACCGACCAGGCGCTGGACCTGCTTGATACCTGCGCCATTGCCGAACTTCTGCCGCCTGAACTTGCGCAAGGAATGACGAGCCTGCCGGAAGCCTTGCGCACGCTGCATCGCCCACCACCGTCGCTACAGCTTAGCGATCTGGAAACCGGGCAGCATCCGGCGCAGCGACGCCTGATTCTGGAAGAACTACTGGCGCATAACCTGAGCATGCTGGCGCTGCGTGCCGGCGCGCAGCGTTTTCACGCCCAGCGGCTTAGCGCGAACGATTCACTGAAAAATCAGCTGCTGGCCGCATTGCCGTTCAAACCAACGGGTGCGCAGGCGCGCGTGGTGGCGGAGATAGAACGCGACATGGCGCTCGATGTGCCAATGATGCGTCTGGTGCAGGGCGACGTCGGTTCCGGTAAAACGCTGGTCGCCGCACTGGCTGCGCTACGCGCCATTGCGCACGGCAAACAGGTGGCGTTGATGGCGCCGACAGAACTGCTGGCCGAGCAGCATGCCAGTAACTTCCGCAACTGGTTTGCACCGCTTGGTATTGAAGTGGGTTGGCTGGCAGGTAAACAGAAGGGGAAAGCGCGCCTGGCGCAGCAGGAAGCCATCGCCAGCGGGCAGGTACAGATGGTGGTCGGCACCCACGCGATTTTCCAGGAGCAGGTACAATTTAACGGGCTGGCGCTGGTGATTATCGATGAACAGCACCGCTTCGGCGTCCATCAACGTCTGGCGCTGTGGGAAAAAGGTCAGCAGCAGGGGTTCCACCCGCATCAGTTAATCATGACCGCAACGCCGATCCCCCGCACCCTGGCAATGACCGCCTATGCCGATCTCGATACCTCCGTGATTGATGAGCTACCGCCGGGTCGCACACCTGTCACTACCGTTGCCATCCCGGACACCCGTCGTAGCGATATTATCGATCGCGTCCGCAATGCCTGTACCCAGGAAGGCCGCCAGGCATACTGGGTCTGTACGTTGATTGAAGAGTCGGATTTGTTAGAAGCCCAGGCTGCGGAAGCGACATGGGAAGAGCTCAGGCTCGCCTTACCGGAGTTGAAGATTGGTCTGGTTCATGGGCGAATGAAACCCGCAGAGAAGCAGGCGGTGATGGCGGCCTTTAAGCAGGGTGAGCTGCACCTGCTGGTCGCAACAACGGTGATTGAAGTCGGGGTGGATGTCCCCAACGCCAGCCTGATGATTATCGAAAACCCGGAACGGTTAGGTCTGGCACAATTACACCAGTTGCGTGGGCGCGTGGGCCGTGGCGCGGTGGCCTCCCATTGCGTACTGCTCTACAAATCACCGCTCTCGAAAACCGCGCAGAAGCGCCTTCAGGTCTTACGGGACAGCAACGACGGCTTTGTGATTGCGCAAAAGGATTTAGAGATTCGCGGCCCCGGTGAACTGCTGGGCACGCGTCAGACGGGTAACGCCGAGTTCAAAGTGGCGGATTTGCTGCGCGATCAGGCCATTATCCCGGATGTTCAACGCATCGCCCGTCACATTCACGAACATTATCCGCAACAGGCAACCGCCCTGATTGAACGCTGGATGCCCGAAACCGAGCGTTATTCCAACGCCTGATAACCCCTGCCCGAGACCGTTTGTAAAATTTATAAATGCAATCGTTTGCTTTTACCATCTGGTCAGATAAAATCACCGCTTTTCCACCATGGGATTGCCTCTGATGTCTGTTAACACCGTCGAGTCGGCAAATGCGCAACCGGTTGCGCAGACGCAAAACAGCGAACTGATTTACCGTCTTGAAGATCGCCCGCCGCTCCCTCAAACCCTGTTTGCCGCCTGTCAGCACCTGCTGGCAATGTTCGTCGCGGTCATCACGCCAGCGCTGTTAATCTGCCAGGCGCTCGGTTTACCGGCACAAGATACTCAACACATTATCAGTATGTCGCTGTTCGCCTCCGGTGTGGCCTCAATTATTCAAATCAAAGCATGGGGGCCGGTCGGTTTCAGGGTTGTTATCTATTCAGGGAACCAGTTTTAACTTCGTCGCCCCGCTGATTATGGGCGGCACCGCGCTGAAAACCGGCGGAGCGGACGTCCCCACCATGATGGCAGCGCTATTCGGCACGCTGATGCTGGCAAGCTGCACCGAGATGGTTCTCTCCCGCATACTGCATCTGGCGCGCCGCATTATCACACCGCTGGTCTCCGGCGTGGTGGTGATGATTATCGGTCTGTCGCTGATCCAGGTGGGTTTAACATCCATTGGCGGCGGCTATGCCGCAATGAGCGACAACACCTTTGGCGCGCCCAAAAACCTGATGCTGGCAGGCGTTGTACTGGCGCTGATCATCCTGCTTAACCGCCAGCGCAACCCCTACCTGCGCGTGGCCTCGCTGGTGATCGCGATGGCGGCGGGCTATCTGCTGGCCTGGTTTATGGGAATGCTGCCGGAAAATACCACACCGGCAACACAAGACTTAATCATGGTGCCCACGCCGCTGTACTACGGTCTGGGCATTGACTGGAACCTACTGCTGCCGCTGATGCTGGTCTTTATGATCACCTCACTGGAGACCATCGGCGATATCACCGCCACCTCCGATGTCTCCGAGCAGCCGGTCTCCGGGCCGCTGTATATGAAGCGCCTGAAAGGCGGCGTGCTGGCTAACGGCCTGAACTCTTTTGTTTCCGCCGTGTTCAATACCTTCCCCAACTCCTGTTTCGGGCAGAATAACGGCGTGATTCAGTTGACCGGCGTGGCCAGCCGCTATGTCGGCTTTGTGGTAGCGCTGATGCTGATCCTGCTCGGCCTGTTCCCGGCGGTAAGCGGCTTTGTGCAGCACATTCCTGAACCGGTGCTCGGCGGCGCCACGCTGGTGATGTTCGGCACCATCGCCGCTTCCGGCGTGCGTATCGTCTCCCGTGAACCGCTGAACCGCCGCGCTATCCTGATTATCGCGCTGTCGCTGGCTGTCGGCCTGGGCGTTTCTCAGCAGCCGCTGATCCTGCAATTTGCGCCAGACTGGGTGAAAAACCTGCTCTCCTCCGGCATTGCCGCTGGGGGCATCACCGCTATCGTTCTGAACCTGATTTTCCCGCCAGAGAAGCCGTAAGCGAAATGCGGCGATGAATCGACAATCATCGCCGCTGTAACGCTCTTTCACCATTCCCGCCTTGAGGATTGCGCGTAAATCGTGCATAACTCAGATGTGTGCACTTCACGGGATGGAAGACCATGAAATTTATTGGAAAGCTGATTCTCTACATATTGATTGCCCTTTTGGTGGTGATCTTCGGCCTCTATTTTCTGCTGCAAACCCGCTGGGGCGCGGAGCATGTAAGCGCCTGGATATCAGAGAACAGCGGGTACAGCCTGACATTTGATGTCATGGATCACCGCTTTTCCGCACCGTCCCACGTTTTGCTTGAGAACGTCACGTTTGGCCGGGATGGCCAGCCCGCCACGTTAGTCGCGAAAACGGTGGATATCGGCCTGAGCAGTCGCCAGATAACCGATCCCCTGCACGTCGACGCCATCCTGTTGCAGGACGGCACGCTCAATATCTCCCCGCAGACCGCACCGCTTCCTGTTCAGGCTGACCGCCTGCAATTACAGAACATGGCGCTTAACAGCCCGGGCGGTGAGTGGAACCTGAGCGCTCAGCGCGTTAACGGCGGCGTGGTTCCCTGGCGTCCCGAAGCGGGCAAGGTATTGGGGAATAAGGCACAGATCCAGCTCAGCGCTGGTTCACTCACGCTGAATGATGTTCCTGCGACCAACGTGCTGATTGAAGGCAGCATTGATAAGGAACAGGTAATCTTAAGCAACATTGGCGCAGACATTGCGCCGCGGCGCCTTAACCGGCGTGGCGCGACGCAACGCGGACGGCAGTTGGGTGGTGGAAAATCTGCGTCTGAACGACATCCGGCTGCAAAGCGATAAATCGCTGACCGACTTTTTTGCCCCGCTCACCGCTATCCCGTCTCTGCAAATTGGCCGTCTTGAAGTGACCGATGCCCCGCCTGCAAGGCCCGGACTGGGCAGTAACCGACCTCGATCTCAGTTTGCGCAACCTGACGTTCAGCAAAGATGACTGGCAGACGCAAGAAGGCAAACTGTCGATGAATGCCAGCGAGTTCATCTACGGTTCGCTGCATTTCTTCGATCCCATTCTGAATGCCGAATTCTCACCGCAGGGCATTGCGCTACGCCAGTTCACGACCCGCTGGGAAGGCGGTATGGTCAGAACATCCCGGCAACTGGCTGCGTAATGGCAAAGCGCTAATCCTCGACGATGCCGCCATTGCCGGGCTGGAATACACGCTGCCGGAAAACTGGAAGCAACAGTGGATGAAACCTCTGCCAGGCTGGTTAAACAGCCTGACGCTGAAAAATTCAGCGCCAGTCGCAACCTGGTGATTGATATCGACCCGGCTTTCCCGTGGCAGCTCACCGCGCTGGATGGTTATGGCGCGAATCTGGGACTAGTGCAGAACCATCAATGGGGCGTATGGAGCGGGAACGCAACGCTTAACGCGGCAGCCGCGACGTTTAACCGTGTGGACGTGCGTCGCCCCTCTCTGGCGCTGGCGGCAAACAGCAGCACAGTTAACATCAACGAACTGAGCGCATTTACGGAGAAAGGGCTGTTAGAAGCCACGGCCAGCGTTTCACAACTCCCCCAGCGCCAGACAAAAGTCAGCCTGAACGGACGCGGCGTGCCAATGAACGTCTTGCAGCAATGGGGATGGCCTGCGCTGCCCATTTCCGGCGACGGCAACATCCAGCTTACCGCCAGCGGTAATATCCAGGCGGACGCCCCACTGAAGCCAACGGTAAACGGCCAGTTGCACGCGGTAAACGCCGATAAACAGCAGGTGACGCAAACAATGCGGGCAGGCGTTGTGTCAGGAGCGGAAGTCACGCAACCACAGCCTGCGCAATAGTGTGTTTTGCCCGGTGGCGCTACGCTTACCGGGCCTGTGACAGGTTTTCTCACGAAACGTCGCATGGACGCTATGTGAACTCATAATTCCCAAAAGATATGAAAACAGGTAACTCATGGATTTTGTGAAGATTATATGAAACCGATCATTGGTAAGACGAAAGGCTGATGAAAAAAGTGAGTGGGGGGATGTGGAAACCTTGAGAAAGTAGCTATAATGCGCCCCGCCTCCATGTAGCAATGTGGGCGCGGAAGATCGTCGTCTCCGGTGAGGCGGCTGGACTTCAAATCCAGTTGGGGGCCGCCAGCGGTCCCGGGCAGGTTCGACTCCTGTGATCTTCCGCCAAAGTTCCTCACTCTTCCCCCTGGGTCTTAAGCCAATTCCCAAACTCATTCCTTCATTGCGACCTGATCTTTAAACGCCCTCACCCATTATTAAGAAATCGATTATGGCTGTATCGTCCTGACGGCCTGGAGCGAACGGGAGAAAACATTACCTGGTGAACTAAAAGAAGCACAACCGCAGTTAAAAGGGATTAAGAGCGCGCTGGCAGCGGCTCACTGATTCCCCTCGTTATATTACGCTTATCCGGCCTACACACTTTCCCGAAGGGAGAAAATCGTTATCCCGGAATATGACTCGCAAAATAAACGACCTGGACGTAATGAGCTTCAATATGGATCTCTGGCATACTAAGCGGATTACGGCACGGTGAGTCAGATTAAAGCGGAGGCGGCATGACGGATAAACACTTGACCCAATCCCCGGCAGGCGAATTTATTATGTTTGCCAGTGATGACGGTGAAGTGCGTGTTGAATGCCGCTTTGAGCAAGAGACACTGGTGGCTACCTCAGGCAACCATTGCAAACCTTTATCAAATCACTCCCCAGGCTATAACGCAGCACATCAAAGCAATCTACGAAGAAGGCGAACTTGAACAAAACGCAACCTGTAAGTCTTACTTACAAGTTAAACAGGAAGGGAATCGTCAGGTAAGCCGCAATATGCCTTCATTACAGCCTACCCGTCATTCTTGCCATCGGCTTTCGTGTCCGCTCCCCCGAGGTACGCAATTTCGCCAGTGGGCAACCCAGACGCTTCAGGAATACCTGATCAAAGGTTTTGTGATGGACGATGAGCGGCTGAAAAACCCCGCCCGTAGGAACATCGGCCGTTCCTGATTATTTCGATGAGATGCTCGAACGCATCCGCGATATTCGCGCCAGCGAACGTCGGGTTTATTTGCGAGTTAGAGAGATCTTTGCGTTGGCCGCCGACTATCAGCCCTCGCTTAAAGAGACAACGCAGTTTTTCCAAACCATCCAGAACAAATTGCATTTCGCCTGTACCGGCCATACGGCAGCTGAACTTATTTGTGAACGTGCTGACGCCAGGAAACCCCATATGGGGCTAACCAGCTATAAAGGCGAAGAGGTGCGTAAATGCGATGTAACAGTGGCAAAAAATTACCTCAACCAGGATGAAGTCAGCGAACTCAACCGTGTGGTCAACATGTGGCTGGATTTTGCCGAAGATCAGGCCCGGCGCCGTCAACAGGTGTTTCTGCGTGACTGGCAGGATAAGCTGGATCAGTTCCTGCAATTTAATGACCGGGAGGTTCTGCAAGGCGCAGGAAAGATCAGTAAGAAAACGGCAGAAGAAAAAGCACAGGCGGAATATATCCAGTTTGCAGAACAGCGACGGCGCTTAAAAGAAACTGAAGGAGAAAGGGACATTGCCAGTTTGCTACAGTGGAAAAAAGAGACCAAAAAGTAACGCTGCATAGTCTGTAGATAAGCCCGTAGCACGACAGAAGCTGAAAGAAATTAAAGACGCGCTGATTCCCCTCGTTATATTGTGCGCCGGATGGCGCTTACGCTTATCCGGCCTACAAACGGCAACGCGTATCGCCTTCACATCGGGGGGGAGTTCCAGCCTTTCGCAGCGCGCTTTTACCGCTTCGTGCAGCAGGCGGACTGCCGTCGAAAGCTGTTTGCGGTGCGGGCAGATCATGTTCAGCGGGACTTTCTCTCCCTGATAATCTGGCATCAGGCGCTGCAATCGCCCGTCACGCACATCTTCGGAGACATCAAGCCAGGATTTATACGCCATCCCCTCTCCGGCGATAGCCAGCCGCCGGATAACTTCAGCATCATCGCTCATCATGGTGCCGTTGACCTGTACGCTGCTGACGTCACCGTTGCGGATAAACGACCAGCGGTCATGCAGGCGTCCGCGCAACACGAACGTTAACGCATTCAGATTCGCTAAATCATCGGGATGACGCGGATCGCCGTGCTGCGCGACCCAGTCCGGCGAGGCCACCAGCACACGCCGGTTATCGGGGGAGACGGGCAGCGCGATGTAAGAAGCATCTTCCGTATTGCCGTAACGGAACGCGACATCAACCGGATCTTTAAATACATCAGCGACCTGATCGGAGAAAAACACCCGCAGGCGCAACGCAGGGTGGCGACGGCGAAACGACTGGAATACCGGGAGCAGTAAATTGCGCCCAAGATCGGAGGGCACGGCGATTTGCAGCGTACCGGAGATCTCATCTTCCGGCGTCTGAATTTTTTGCAGCCCGGCGTGCATCACCTCAAGCATCTGCCTGGCGTAAGGCAACCAGACCTCGCCTTCCGGCGTCAGCCGTAAGCTGCGGGTCGAGCGTGCGAACAGGCGAATGTTTAACGTAGACTCCAGCCGTTTGATGGCGGAACTGACCTGGGCAGGCTGTACCCCGGCTTCCCGCGCCGCATCGCTAAAACTGTTTAGCGCCGCCGCGCGAACAAACAACGTGAGATCTTCAAGCCGGAACATTTTCACTCCCCGAATATAAGTCCTGTCGTCGTGAGGCTATTTTTCCCGTTCTGCTGGCGGTTTACCATCGAATTATACAAACGATAAACCTGTTCCCACACCGGAGACGTTATGAAAGCCATCGCAATTACCCGCGCCACGCCAGAAGGCAGCAATATTGAGTTTTTACAGGACATTGACCTCCCTGTTCCGGTCGCCGCCGGACATGACCTGCTGGTTGAGGTGAAAGCCATCTCCGTTAACCCGGTCGATACCAAAGTACGCGCGGGTTTTAACGCAGAGACCCCGCGCGTGCTGGGCTGGGATGCCACAGGCGTAGTAAAATCAGTCGGCGAGGCAGTGACATTGTTCGCACCGGGGGATGAAGTCTGGTATGCCGGCGCGTTGGGCCGTCCGGGAAGCAACAGCGAGTTCCAGCTTGTTGATGAACGCATCGTCGCGTTGAAACCCAAAACGCTGGATAATGCCGCCGCAGCAGCGCTGCCGCTGACCTCGATCACCGCATGGGAAATGTTGTTTGACCGCCTCGGCGTTGAAGAAGGCGGCAACGAAGGGGATACGTTGCTGATTGTCGGCGCCGCAGGCGGCGTGGGCTCCATCCTGACGCAGCTGGCCCGCAAACTCACCCGACTGACGGTGATCGGCACCGCGTCGCGCCCGGAAAGCCAGAAATGGGTACGCGAAGCCGGTGCGCATCATGTCATCGACCATAGCAAACCGCTGACGGAAGAGCTGGTGCGAATCGGCATCAACGCGGTGACGCACGTCGCCAGCCTGACCCACACTGATAAGCATTACCCGCAGCTCATCGAAGCCCTGGCGCCGCAGGGTAAGCTGGCGCTGATAGACGATCCGGTAACGCTCGAGGCACGACCGCTGAAAACAAAGAGTATTTCGCTGCACTGGGAGTTTATGTTTACCCGCTCAATGTTTGAAACCGACGACATGATCGCCCAGCATCAGCTACTGACCCGCGTGGCGCAGCTCATTGATGCTAAGGTGATTCACACCACGCTGGGCGAGCATTACGGAGCCATCAACGCGGCGAATATTCAGAAAGCGCACGCACAGCTTGAAACGGGCCGCTCCGTCGGCAAGATTGTGCTGGAAGGCTTCTGATAAACCCCCCCAGGGGCGAGAAAGTCGCCCCTGCTTTTTTATGCGCCGCGTAAAACTATATGAACGGGTTGTCTCTTCCGGGACGAAATCGCTATGCTTGCCGCATCGCCCCTCTACCGCTAACGCCCATGATCAAAACGCTGCACATCGAAAACTACCGCTCGATTCGCCATCAGTCTCTGGAACTGGAACAGCTCAATATCGTCTTCGGCCCTAACGGCACCGGAAAGTCGAATATCTATAAGGCGATTCACCTGATGCACAGTGCGGCGCAGGGGCAGTTCTCACAGGCGCTGGCGAACGAAGGCGGCATTCTGAAGGTATTCTGGGCCGGGAAAACGCGCAGCGACCAGTTGCGGGCGCATGACTCTGGCGGTAGAAACAGAAACCTATGAATACGAGTTACAGGTAGGGTTTGTCGAGAAGCTCCCCTACCCATCGCAGTTCGATCTCGACCCGGTCATCAAAGAGGAGTCTGTCTGGTTGAGCGGACACGCTCGCCGCCCCTCCTCACAGTTGATGAAACGTAAAAACCAGGTCGTATTCCTCAATAATATCCATCACGAGAAAGTCACCCACAGCGGCACGCTGTATGAGAACGAGTCGGTATTCGGCCAGTTGGGAGAGCCACACCTCTACCCGGAGGTATCGCAGATGCGAGAAATGCTGCGCAACTGGCGCTTTTATCATGAGTTTTCAGTCTCGTCTGGTTCTGCGATTCGTGTTCCGCAGGTGGGATTCCGCTCACCGGTTCTGGCCAGCGACGGAGCAAACCTGGCGGCAGCGTTCCAGACAATCGTCGAGATTGGCGATGAACTGCTGCTGATGCGGATTCTCGATCGGGCATTTCCCGGTTGCGTGTTCTACAGCGATAACAGCGGCGGCCGCTTTCGCCTGATGATGAAACGCGAAGGGTTGACCCGTCCGCTGGAACCTGCGGAGTTCTCGGATGGCACGCTACGTTTCCTGTGCCTGGCCGTAGCGCTGTTAAGCCCGCGACCGCCAGCTTTTATCGCGCTCAACGAACCGGAAAACAGCCTGCATCCGCAGATGTTGCCCGCCCTCGCCCAACTGATCGCCGAAGCCAGCCGCCATTCGCAAATCTGGCTCACCAGTCATTCGCCTGAACTGGCCAATCTGATCGAGAAACATGCCGCGTTTTCGCTGTATCAACTGGCGATGGAGGACGGTGAAACACAGCTTACCCGACTGTCGTAAAAGTGGGCGATGCTAACGCCCGTCTCGTTTGTGCCGCCATCTCTGCTATGATGCCTGCACATAAAAAAGACAAAACACCATGTTGAGGAAAAAATGGGGTCCACCAGAAGAGGGATGCTGAACGTCCTGATTGCCGCCGTATTGTGGGGAAGTTCAGGGGTTTGCGCGCAGTACATTATGGAACAAAGCCAGATGTCGTCGCAGTTTCTGACCATGACGCGTCTGATATTCGCCGGGTTGATTCTGCTGATGCTCTCGTTTGTTCACGGCGACAAAGTATTTTCCATTTTCAAAAACCGCCAGGACGCCCTAAGCCTGCTGTTCTTTTCCATCATGGGAGCGCTTACCGTACAGCTCACCTTCCTGCTCACCATTGAGAAATCCAATGCCGCCACCGCAACGGTGCTGCAATTTTTATCGCCGACGATTATCGTGGCGTGGTTCTCGCTGGTACGGAAAGCGCGCCCCGGCATTCTGGTGCTGACGGCCATTCTCACCTCTCTTATTGGCACCTTTTTGCTGGTAACACACGGTAATCCGACATCGCTGTCTATCTCGCCTGCCGCGCTATTCTGGGGGATTGCCTCCGCGTTTGCCGCAGCGTTTTATACAACCTGGCCCTCTACGCTGATCGCGCGTTACGGCACGCTTCCTGTCGTTGGCTGGAGCATGTTGATCGGCGGCGTGATATTGCTGCCCTTCTATGCCGGGCAGGGAACGGATTTTGTGGTCAGCGGCAGCCTGATTCTGGCGTTTTTCTATCTGGTGGTCATCGGCACATCGCTGACTTTCAGCCTGTATCTGAAAGGGGCGCAAATGATTGGCGGGCCGAAAGCGAGCATTCTGAGTTGCGCGGAACCGCTAAGCAGCGCGTTGTTATCGCTGCTGTTGCTGGGCATCAGCTTCACCCTGCCGGACTGGCTTGGTACATTGCTGATCCTCTCGTCGGTGGTGCTGATTTCAATGGATTCCCGCCGTCGCGCCCGGGCGGCATAAGGCAAAAGAGTGGGCTCCAATAATCTGGTCCACTCTTTTATCGCTTATAATGTCGCGTTAATGTTTATTAGCCTTTTGTATAATTTGCAATTTTTCTGGTCGATAAGCTTACGCGTCAGCGCCCAGCGCTCCCGATAAACCAGTTTATCGCTCACATTTAATTCCAGTGCGATTTCTTTAACCGACATGCCTTGTAAGAGATGAAACACAATTTGCTGCTCACGCAGCGTGAACAAGAAACTACTTGAACGGCATTTTCTATTACCATTAATCACCGCATTACAATGCACCATGAAAGCATCCATGCGCTCCCTGACCGCCGTAAGGCCATGCAGTCCGGCAACCGAAAGAAAAGAGGTATGGTCAGGGTTATACATATCGACAAAAAAGAGTATATGATTAAAACGCATTCGCTTTATCTCTTCCCCTTTTGCCGAGAGGGTAATATCGTGTTCGAGCGTGCGACTGCGTTGTTTATACGTCGCATCAAACCGCAATGAAAACGGAATAAAATTACTGTACTTATCGATCAGGTGAAAGGGTATATCTTCATTAAGCCCCATTTTCAATCCTGATTCATGCAGGGCATCTTCAAAAAGTGTATGAATGGCAATACCATCATAAATATTTTTTGTCAGGTAAATAAATTTAAAACGTAAGGATGAAGGGTTAAAATTAAGCATAACGTTATCCTTCGCATTAGTAGTTATAGGTATTGACCACGCCATAATCATCAATCCATGAGAGTGTTTTGACTGTGCCCTCCCCTTTTGTGTTTTTGGGTAAAACAACCGTTTTAGTTGACAATGGTGCCCAAAGACCATCATCAGGTAATTGCTTTATTTCTGTACCGTCATTCAACGTAAGATCCATTAATGTTACGTACAAAGGTGAGTTATTCTTTACTAACAGGCAGCGTTTTCCTCCACAATCAGATAAAGAGATGTGTAATTCTTTTATACTTTCCTCAAGGGTGATTGCTGCCAGTGCAGTGGGCCGCCAGAATAACTTCACCCGAGTACGAAAAGCGACCTGTAGCGCGCCCTTCTCCGCTTTACTATCAGCCACAGGAGGGACTTCCAGCGTGTTCAGCCAGAATAAAGATTCTCTGTCAGCAGGTAATGTATGCTGGTCGCCAGTAAACTGTACCCGCACCGCCCGGGATGTTTTTCCTTCAAGCCTAAAAATCGGAGGTAAAATGATAAACGGTGTTTTAATCTCCTCGGGACGATCAAAAATATTGTCTTTTTCAGTCCACAACTGCAATAAAACGGGTTTCAGCCCCTCATTGTAAATAGTAAATGATGTTTCGCGCGCCTTTTCATTAATTATCACTCGCGTGTAATTAATATACGTTGCCGACATAGCCGATGACGGCAAAAAAAGTAAAATCAGGAAGTGGTTCAGAACATATTTTAGCCGTTTCGCCATGCCCCCTCCTCTATTTATAGACAAGGGTGAATGTCACTGCACCTCTGACATCGCCAGAAGAGACATTTGCCGCAGTCTGATATAAACCGGCACGCAGTGGCACGGTATAATTCGCATTGTCCTGAGCCGGATCATAATCCGTCAGGAGATATGCCGTATTAAACGACAGAGGGATATTCTGATCGTCCAACAACTGGATACCCACGCCACTCACCGTTGAGGTGCTCGCCAGCGCAAAAACACCGTTGGCGTTATCAATAATGGCCGTGGTCGGCGTAAACAAATAGCTGATGCTCGATAACCCTGCCGGGCATTTTGTAAAGTTCAGATTAAAATCAGTACGCGCAGCGGTATAACCTATGCCACTAAAATCAGTTCGGCTAACAGCCGGTAAATTAACCGTGACATCCGACGTCGTACAGGTTCCCCCGGTGGTGGATATGATCAGCCCTCCCGCCAGAAAATCAGCGATCATATAGGTGCCGCTGCCAACAGACGTACTGCCCCCGTATGTCTGGTAGTGTCGCATATACATCGGGTCAAAGACGGAAGTGCTGCCTGCGGTTAACGATGTCGACGTTTTTACAAAACGGATTTTGGACATCCACGCCGAGATTCCATGAACTTCCATCGCCTGTCACCGTAAATAACTGCGAAGGCGTCTGCTGCCCTCCGGTCGCAATGGTAAGAGGATACCAGTCGCTGGTTTGCCCTTTTACCGTATAGCGCCAGCGAGCGATATACCCCAACCCGGTTTTTACCGTCGTGTTATAAACAGTATACGTTTGCCCATCGACCTGGGTAGTTCCCCAAACGGTGTAGGGGGATACCCCTGTACCGCCATCGGGATGGCGTAGCTTTGATAATTGGTACGATGAGAACAGGTCCATGCCGTCGGGTTGTAAGAGGTCGCCCAGGTCCCCAGCAAATCACCGACGGCAGCATCTTTACCCACCTGTACGGTCGTAGAGTCAAAGTACTGGTAGTAGCCATTGGTACGCTCACAGTTCACCCACGTCCCGTCCGCTCGCGCCACGCCGCACATCGCCGCCAGTGCCAGAAAAGAGAGGGCAACGCCCGTTACGATAGTTTTCATCTTTCACTCCTTAATTACTGGCATACCGCATCAGCCCGACGTAAGTCAGCGACATCTGCGCTTTTCTGCTCTGATAAGCGGTAACTGAACTGGCACTCCTGACCCGATCCACTTCCCCATTTCACGCGCAATTTGCCCGCCAGATTCTTAACGCGCGCAAAACTTTGCCCGCCCTGGGCGATGTAACCGACAGTATTGCCGCTCTCATCGACCACATCGGCGCCAAAAGGCAGCACATCACCGGCATGGCGGAGAGTGAAAAGCACGGAATACCCTGTATCCGTGGCGTATTTCATCAACACCACGGCGCCTGCGGTAGGGACGCTGTTCTGGCTGGTGACGTCCAGGGAGATATCATTCGATAACCCCCGAGGATCGAGCTCAATCGTGTTCTGGCGATAGGGTGAGAGGTAAGGCACTGCGGCATTACCATTGCGGTTAAGGCTAAGGCTGCTGTTGTTTGCCACCTTCGCGCCGCCCGCATGTTCCGCTTCAATGACCGCCATGGTGTCCCCCATGATCGGCGTCAGCACAACGCCATTTTGCCAGGCGACAACACCGCCAGAGAGGTTCATACCGTATTGCTGGTAGCCCTGGCCTGCTGAGAAACTGCCGCCCATGCTGGTCCACGGCGAAGTCCAGTTACCACTGACGCCGCCCGTGGTTTTATTGCTGCTATGGTCGTAGTCATCCTGATTGACGAACGCGCCCCAGTTATACTGACGGTTCTCCCCGGAGGTGCCGGCGATTGAGTTTTGCAGCCCCCGATGCCCGCTTTCCTGAACATAGGTGGTACTGAGATAAGCCGAGCGCGCGCTGTTCCCTAACGGCAGGGAAATCCCTATCGCGATTTTGTTATCCCATTTGTCTTTCACTAAATCGCGGGTACGGCTGGCGTTGAGGTTAAAATTGAACCACTTGAACGCATTGGTGTAACCCAACTGATACTCGGTATCACGCCCGCTTTTGTTCCAGTAATCCTGAGTGCTGGCACTGAGATTAATGCTCCCAAGCGTCTCGGAAATAGTTTGCGTTGCGCTGAGTTGCAGACGATTCTTGCGGTTAATGCTGCTGGAATAGGCCCCTTTATTTGTCCGCTCTAAATCACGCATCAACATCGCATCGTCAATATCGTAATAACCGGAGCTGGAATAGCGATAGCTCGCCAGAGTGATATTGGTATCAACGACGGGCAGAATCCTGGCAAATGAAAAGCGGATACTCTGGCCTTCACGCTTACTGTTATCCGCAAGCGTCGTTCGCGCATGTGTTATGTCAGCAGAAAGCGCGCCAATGAGCGTATTGAGCGCGACGCCACCTGCGACCGATTGATAATCCTCCCCGCCCATCGCACCGGTGTAAGTGGTCAGTAAGTTAGTAAAACCATGACGGAATGTCCCCATCGCAATCTGTGGTTTCTCATTCACGGAGGTATTCCGATAGCGCCCCGCCATCAGCGAATAGCGACTGGTTCCCGGACGGAGCAGTTCAGCAATGGAAGCATAGGTCACGGTAAAACTGTGCTCACTCCCATCTGCCTCTTTAATCGTTACCAGCAGATCGCCGCCGGTGCCATTGGGGTACAGGTCATCAATACGGAACGCGCCAGGCGGAACCGTCGTTTGATAGATACGCGCGCCGCGCTGACTCACGCTGACGAGTGCGTTGGTGTTTGCAACACCGGTAATGACTGGCGCATAGCCTCGCTGGGAATCCTCATACATACGATCGTCAGAAGTCAGCATTACGCCCCGAAAACCAACGCTGTCGAAGACCTGGCCATCCGTGGTGGAATCACCCATCACCAGTTTGCTGCGCAGCGGAATAATGCCGCGCTCAAGATAAGTGCTGGTTGAGTCATAATGCCAACCCTGATCGTTGTTCCAGTTGAAAACACCGCGATAGCGTAAGCGCCAGGCATCCCCAATTGAGTCCTCCCATCAGGCTCAGATACTGAGATGACATAGAGTCCGTTCCAGACATCTCTGCATGCCATGCGTTGTAATCATATTGCAACGTCGCAGCAGGAATACCGTTATCCATAATTCAGGATTAACATAGCCGCGAACCTGGCGAAGCAGCCATATCTGAGGCGCCTGCACATTGATGCGCTGTGTCGTCACATCGTAATAAGCTGTTAAATCAGAAGATATATCACCAATACGCACACAACTTTCATTATTCTTTAACGACTGGCGCAGCATTGGATCAATTTTATCAATATCGATTCCCAGCGTTGATATCAGCTTCAGCGTAAAACACGGTTTGGCTACCACGGCATTGCTTTTATCATTTTCGAACTTAACTTCACCACGCCCTCGCCATTTGTCGTTCACATACAGATCGACATTATATTGTCCCTGCGGAACCGGGTTTCCCTGAGAATAGTTGCTAACATCAATCGCTGAGCGTAAAAAAATCGCTATTAAATTGCACTTCATCATTTTTCAGCGAAGGCAACCTGAACAGAAATAAAAGATAAAAACAACGAATTGAGCAATGCGGGTTAATCTCAGAGGACAAGAAATAACGTTATGGGCTACTTTGTAATTTTTGCTCATTTGTTGTTTCTCCACCATAATCATTTATTACACTGTAAAAAACTGAAGCACCGCTCAATTGCGTCGATTTTTTATTAGCGAGCGGAATACTATTTCGTTTTTTGGCTTCACCATACGCTGGGGGAAGTTTTCTACAGCAGCTAATACAGCTGACCCTGTTGTTCGACGAATCTCAACCTTGCTGAAAGTGATGTAATAGGGAGAGTCGTTTACTACTTTTATGTTGTTCCCTTGTTGGAATATTTTTAATTCTTTATAAGACTGTAATGGTGTTGGTTGCAGATTATCCGGGCGGTAGAATAATTTTATTCGGGTACGAAATGCCAACTGCATATGCGTTTTTCCCGACGTTGAATCCTGTGCTTTCGGCGGAATTTCCAGCATGTTAAACCAAAACAAGGACTCCCTGTCCTGCGGCAATGACGGGTTCGTCGCCATGATTCGCACAGCTTGCCCTTTCGCCGGATCAATGCGAAACAACGGGAGGAGCAATGAGGAACGGAACCGTGATCTCCCCAGGCTTTGCATTTGGGTTACCATCATCCATCCATATTTGTAAAAGATAAGGATTATTCCCCCGGTTTTTTAACTGTACCGTTGATTCCTTGTCTTTTGCATTAAATACAATGCGTGTTCCGTTAATCACAACGTCAGCCATAGCGTTCAGTGAGAACGCCGAAAATAACAATACCAGCCCGGAAGATAATATCTTTAACATCTCATCACCTCATAATCAGGAGTAAAGGACGCCGCCTTTACTCCTGTCTTTATTACTCGTAAACCATGGTGTAATCGACCTGAGTCGTTACAGAACCCGCAGTAGATGCGCCAGTAGCATAATATTGCGCAAAGTAATTCAGCGTACCGTTTCCAGAAGAGATATCGACAGGGATATCATTCTGGCCATTCGCTACTGAAGCCCCTGCAACAATGGCGTTACGATCGGCATTTAATAATTGAACCTGCACGTTAGTCGCTGCATCTGCCGCTGCTGAATCAATGTTCAGACGACCGGTTGTGCTATCAACATAAGCGCCAGGTTCGAAGTAGGTGCTGGCGGTATTTAAAGATGTTCCTGAGCAGTTACTCAGCGAGATAGTGAACGGCGTAGCACCTGCCGTTGCGCCTGCTGCGCCGAGCGTAGTAGACGAAACGGTTGGCAGCGTTACCGTTGCATCATTACTGCCACCGTCGACAGAAATAGTACAAGTTGTATCAGTAATTTGTCCGTTAATTGTAATAGTTCCATCCACCGCAAATGCTGAAGCAGTAAATGCGGAAGTGATAACCATTGCTAACGCGGATAACGCATAATTATATTTACGCATAATAAATTCCCCTGGTGTTGTTGATATAAATGAACGACGTATTGAATGTGTTATTAAGGCAAAACAAACCTCACCCCATTATCAAAAATGAGTACTGAATAACACCTTCCGGTTCCATTGACATAATATACGCAAAACTTTCATCCGCAATATTAGGATTTTTCAACCAAAAGAAATCAAATCCAAATGCTTACAGGAAAATAAAGTACCGCATAATATCTGCGCTATTCACCATGCAAAATATATCGATAACCAGGTTTTTATAAGACAGTATCAGTTAAAAAAAGATAAAATTTTATAAATCCAATAAATTGATCCAGATCACTGCGCAACTCAAAACCAGTCGAAATTTAAACATATAAAAAACACAATAAAAACCAAATATCAAACAAACAAAAACAAAACGATCACATTTATTGCTGCATTATTAGCCAGAAAACACCACTTTTAGAATTACGAGAATAATCCTGACAATACGACTAAAGTATTTTATATAATTTATTAATAATTAATGAGTTATTACAAACAAATCATTTTTTTAATTTTTTGCAAGAATAATCCTATTTAGATTCTAAACGTAACTATTGTTAAGCTAAGGTTACAATACATACCATTTCCAGGAATTTTACCGGAACGATCTTTTCTTTTAATCACCTACTATTTCTCAGTATAAAAATCTAAAGATTGCTTACCACAACCTTACAAAAAAGGACAATCCACTATTAGAATCGGCTTTTTTGAGCACAAAAAAGAATGGAAGGGGAAAGTTTGTTGAAAACTCCGAACGGGGAAAAAAGAAGAGAAATTTCGCTATTGTCGTTAAGCGGGAAATACCATGCTGCATGTTATCGCCAGAAAAGAGTCTCTGGCGATAAAGTTCATTTAACTTAAAGCGTTACCGATCACCACCCCGGCACCGCCCCACCGTTAAAGATAGTCTCTGCGGCTTTCGCAACTTCCGGCGACTGATAAGACTGTAAAAACGCTTTCACATTTTCAGCATCTTTGTTGTCTTCCCGCGCCACCAGTATGTTCACATACGGCGAGTTTTTATCTTCGATAAAGACGCTGTCATGTACCGGCGAAAGTCCGGTTTGCTGGATGTAGGTGGTGCTAATGATCGCCACATCCCACTTTCGCATCGTCCAGGACGCGCGGCAGCTGCGCGCCTTCCAGCTCCATAATATTCAGATGACGTGGGTTGTCGGTGATATCCAGCGCCGTTGGTAACAGACCTTTCCCCTCTTTCAGGGTAATCAACTTCTCTTTTGCAGCAGCAGGAGCGCACGCCCGAGGTTAGTCGGACTCGTTAGAATGGCGATCGTCGCCCCGTCTTTCAGTTGATCAACCGTTTTTAATTTTTTTCGAGTAGCCCGCCATCGGGAAAACAAAGGTGTTGCCTACCGCTACCAGCGTGTAGTTATGGGCTTTGGTTATCTTGTTCGAGGAACGGTCGATGCTGGAACACGTTGGCGTCCAGTTCGCCGTGATTGGTCGCATCGTTAGGCAGCAATGAACCGCTGAATCCTACCAGTTCCACATCAAGACCGTACTTCTCTTTGGGCAACTTTCTTCGCGACTTCCGCCACATCCTGCTCGGCGCCGTTAATCACGCCGGACTTTGATGTGTTTCGCGTCGCTGCTTTGCTGATCGCAACCCCGCCAGCAATATGCCCGCCAACAGTACCGCCGCCCCTGCCCGTAAATGAGGTATCGTCAATTTCACGTTTTTATCCTTATTAAATAACCATCTGATGGGTAATGAAATGACTATAGCGGGAAGCGCCGCTGCGGTTTAAAAAACGAAAAGGCATCAGCAAGAAGAAAAAGACATATACAAAAAGCCCGGTGGCGCGAACGCTTGCCGGGCCTACGTAAACTACGCCATCAAACCAGTGCTTTCACGATCTCCATTAACCTGACGATATCGTCAGGCCGGGTGTTTCCGGTTTGCGGATCGATAATCGAGCTGTAAACATGCGGGCATCACGCGCGGCACGCCCGCCTCCAGACAGGTTTGCAAAATAACGCCGAAATTTTCCAGGGAAATGCCGCCGGTCCGGTTCGGATCAGCGTCATCCCGTTGCGGGCTGCGCTGGTTGCCAGCACATACAGCTCCGGTAACGACGTCTCACCGCCCATCGGAAAAAACTTCGCCCGCCTGCGCCCCCATATCCTGCATCATGCGTACCGCTGCATCGCAGGAAACGCGGGCCGGCGTCCCCTGGCTGCTGCGAACGCCAGTGGAGATAAGCACCTCGCCCGGCGTGCCCGTTGGGCTGACCAGCGCGTTGATATGCGTTTTTTTCGCCGCCCGTTGCCGCCAGCGCGCCAGCGGCAAAACCACATCCGGTAAAGGTCTGGTTGACGTGCGCCGGGTGTACCTTTGCAGCAATCATCGCCGCCTTATAGTATTGCGCCGGATCGCCCGCTCCCAGCCCTACGGAGATGCACGGCACCTCCGCCATCCAGCGTTTTACCTCCTGAACACCGTCCTCCACTGAGGCAAACTGTGCGGAGAGGACGCCGATCGCCGCATGGCCTTCGGCAGCATCATAGATTTCCCTGGCATTGGCGATATCTTTCGCCAGTACGTTAATCGCCACACGATTACGATAAAAATTAATCTGCTGCATGGTCGGCAATCTCCTTCAGTCGCGCCACGATTAACGCCATTTCCCCTTCTGCGACCGTTCGCGGGTCGAGGCTGAAAACGCCCTGGTGGAGGTTATAGCGACGGGCATAAATGGCGATATCGCCGCCGCGCAGCTGAGCTTCGACTTCGCGGGCATCCAGCCCCAGTTCACGGGCATTCACCCGAATACGAATACGCCAGATCGCGCGCCCGGCCCTCATCCTGCTCGATATCCGCACTCAACCCACGAATCGCTGAAATGGCGTCGGCTACCGGCTGAAGCTGTTCGGCGGTGACTATCGTCTGCCCCTGGTGATAATTCTCCAGCGCATACACCAGCCCGACCATATTCTCCTTACCGATCTTCATCGCTCTGGCGATGCCGTGATGCTGCGCTTTGCAGGCGGCGATCCACGTTCTCTTGCCGGTGATAAATCCAGAGGTTGGCGCATTGAAGGCTTTCGCGCCGCTGTAGACAACCATATCCGCGCCGCTCGCCACCCAGACGTGCAAATCCTCCTCGGCAGCGGCATCAACAATTAACGGCAGGTTGTGAATCTGCGCCACCTGGACGAAGTCTTCAATGCCCAACATCCCCTTCTGCACGCAATGATGTGATTTCACATACAGCAGGGCGGCGGTGTCATCGGTAATCGCACTCTCCAGTTGCCAGCGCGCGGCCAGGTTGCTCGACCCCACTTCCACTACGCGCCCGCCTCCCAGACGGATCGCGCTGGTGATCGGCGCGCCGTAATCTACATTATGCCCACGCAGCATCACCACTTCATTGGCCATACCGGTACTGTCCGGCATCTGCGTGACCCGGGCCCGATCGCCACGGGTAATGGCGGCGGCAACGGCAATCGCAATTCCCGCCGAGGCGCATGAGGTGACATAACTGTCTTCCGCGCCGGTATAGCGGGAGACCCGCTCCACCGGTTTTTTCCACCAGCTTGTCGATCTCGACAAAAAGCGGAGGCCCGCACGCGCCGTGGCGTGCATCACCTCCGGCGCGACGCTGGAGACGCCAAGAATCGTCATCTTGCCGCAGGCGTTAATCACCTGCTTTAGCCCCCAGCTGTTGATAGATATTCTGTGTCATGGCTTACAACACTCCCAGCAGCGAGCAGACCCACGGCTAAGCGCCACAATCGACAGCAGAATGGTGGTATAACGCGGCCCTTTCTTCACCAGAAAGATATAGATGGCAAATACTGCCGCCAGCGGCAGCAGGCCAGGCGCCAATCGAATCGAGGATCTGCTGAACCACCACTTCAGAACCTTTCAGGGCGCTGATTTTCAGCGGGGTGGTGATCTTGACGTAGCTCGCCGACAGCGCCCCCATCATGATCAGCCCCAGCACGTTAGCGCCGTAGATCAGTTCCTTGATTCGCCCCCCTTGCAACAGCCCGACGATGGAATCACGCCCCAGCGTATAGCCTTTGTGAATCAGGCCGTAGCTGATCGCCAGCGTAATGGCCGGGATAGAGAATCAGCGGCGCAATACCTCCGAATGCGCTGCCATTGGCGGCGAACGGAATAAAAATCGCAATCAACAGCGGCATCACCGCCGCCCAGACGATGGAATCGCCCATCCCGGCCAGCGGCCCCATCAGACCGGTTTTAATCCCGGTGATGGAGGCGTCGCTGATCGGTTCACCACGCGTTTTCTGCTCTTCCATAGCGATGGAGATGCCCTGGATCACCGCGCCAAAGGTCTGTTCTGAGTTAAAGAAGTTCAGATGGCGCTTCAGCGCTTCCACCTGTTCCTCTTTTTGCGGGTAGAGTTTTTTGATGATCGGCGTCATCGAGGCGCAGAAAATCAGGCTCTGTAAACGTTCATAGGAGTTAGAAACCTCCGCACCCAGCCAGTAGATAAACCACGCCCTGGTGATGTCCGCTTTGGTCAGCGCTCCGGTTTCCCGCGCACGCTCAACCAGTTCATGTTGCATTACGTCGCTGCTCATCATGCTGCTCCTTCATTTTTCGCCAGGCCTTTAATCAGGGAAGGCCACACAGGTGCCGAAGATTGCCATCGCCATGATGTCGACCTTGAGGTACAGCACCGCGAAGAATCCACCGATAAACCACGGCAGCAGACTCTTTTTGCCGATCACCATAATGGTGATGGCGAAGCCCAGCGCCGGGAGGATCCCGCCCATGATTTCAAAGGAGTGGGTCAGCCAGTGCGGCATCAGCTTGAGGAAGCTTTCCACTACGTTCTGGCCGAAATAGTTGGCGGCGAACACCACCGGGGAAACGCAGCGCCAGACCGAGTAACGCCGGGTAAAGGAAAGCGCAGCGCATAATGCCCGCCATGTTTGCCGTTTCCGCGTGTTTGTCGGCCATATGTACCCAGGCGGCGTTCAGCGTACGGCGTAGCTGGTCGAGGAATACGCCGATCACGCCAAACGGAATCGCCAGCGCAATCGCCAGGTTGGGGTCCATTCCGGCTTTAACCGCAATGGGGATCGAGATACAGGCCGCCAGCGCCGGATCTGACGGCACGTTGCCGCCCGGCGTCGAGGTCACGCCCAGATAGGACGAGCTGCATACCTGCCCCGATAATCATCGCCGTCTGCATATTCCCGAGCAGCAGCCCCACAAAGACCGCGACAACCACCGGCTGAAGCAGCATGGCGGAGAAAGTGTAGCCAAGGCGTAATCGGGCAAACCAGTAATACAACCCCCATCAGGCTTGCAAAGACTAAAGTATCCATAGTGTTATCCCATTATCAGAGGGTTAGAATTTTTTCAGGATATCGTCCAGCGACTGTGGTTTATCTTCCGGGATAGTCTGGAAGAACACCTGAATCCCACGACTTTTCAGGTCGTTAAGAATGCCAACGTCTTTTTCATCGAGCGTAATGTTCTGGAAAACCGCTTTGCGGTTTGGCCCGCCGCCTAAGCCCCCAACCTGAATGGTGGTGACATCAAATCCCTGCTGCACGGCCTGTTGAATGGCCGCCAGAGACGGGAACAACACCAGCACATTGCCGTCGCCGAGTTGGTTTTCTTTCCACGATGCCGCAAAGCTCTGGTTGCTGTAGCAATCCACTTTGATGTTTGGCGGCGCGGCCATCAGGTAGATGTTTTTCATAAACGGATCGGCGTCCAGTTCGTCACTGACCACGGCAATCCGGTTCGCCTGGGATTGTCCGACCCACTTCGTCACGACCTGCCCATGAATCAGACGGCTGTCGATGCGACATAACACGATGTTTGCCATAATGATTTTCCTTATTGTGATTGTTGTAATTGACGAACATGGGCGACGACATCCAGACAACTGCTGCGCCCGGCTTCCACCAGACCGCTCACGCAGGCGGTAAGCGGGCCGTGTTCGCGCCGGTCCAGCGCCTCCAGCAGCAGCGAGGCGTTCAGCCCGGAAACCACCGCTACCGGATAATCTGCACTCAGTCGTGCCGCCACATTGGAGGTCGTGCCGCCAACAAAATCGGTCAGAATAAGTGAGCCTTCTGGCATGGTTTTCACCACGGCTTCGACACGTTGATAAAACTCGCCCAGCGTATCCACGGGCATGAGCGCAATTTCTGTTACGCCTTTAATTTCCCCCATCACCATGCGAAGGCTGTTGCAGAGCTGTTGTCCCCAGCCGCCATGCGTCAGCAGCAGGATCTGGGGCAAGGATTCAGTGGTAGTCAAAATGGCCTCCTGGCTCGATTACATGAGACTGACAATGCCCGATAGCGCCATCCGGCACACATTGCCCGGTGGCGCTATGCTTACCGGGCCTACGAACCGGGCCTACGAATAGCAAACGCCATCCGGCAAAACTCATCAGAGTAAGAGCAAAGGCTGTGCCAGGATTTGTGTCACACGGGGGAGAAGAGAGGTCTGGCGAGGCGCAGCGCCACGCCAGATAAGGGATCAGCTATAGAGTAATTCGTAGATATAAAAATATTCCGCGTCCGATAAACGGATGGCATAAGCCTCTTCAATCGGCAGGAAAGCCGATTTGATGACACTAAACGCGCGGGCATCCAGATCCGGTTTGTTTTCCAGCGCCATCTGTAACGGTTTTCGGTTAATCACGATACGCTCGACCATGCAGCAGCAGTGGATCAGGAAGCGCAGTGTCACCTGGCGGCTTGGTTTCAGCGAAAGCGCGGTGGTCAGATGGTTAAGCACCCCTTCCATTTCTTTCAGAATGCGCTGCGGGTTAAGCACTGAAATATGGTTGATGATGCTCTCCATCGTCAGCGCGCTGATAAAGCGCATTGCGCTACGTTCCATTTCCAGGCGGCGTTCAGCGCTGGTGAGGTCCGGCGTTAACAGGCTCAACACCAGTTCCGGCCCCTGCTCAGAGAACAATTCCTCCAGCGAAATGAATGGAATATCCGGCAGCCCCGGCTGGAAGGTGCCAACAATACCCGCCAGTCGTTCACTGGCATGCAGCGACTGCTGGACGCGCTCCAGGCTGCGAACATCGTTGTAATCGAGGATCACCATCCGCGTGTCTTGCGACATCAGCTCGCCAAAACTCTCCTCCAGCACCTTTTTGATTTTTTCCGCCGTGCCCATGCCGGTAATACAGGAGATAACCAGCACTTTGCCGCCGTTTTCCTGCTGTGGCGTACAAAGCTGGCAGGGGATGCTTTTACCCTGCATTAACGCCGCCAGCTGCGGCAGGTCGCTGGTTTCATAGCTTAAATCCAGCCCCACCTCCAGCAGGCTGGTCAGGGTTATATTTGGCATCAGCAGAACGTCAATCTGGAATAATTTGCTGATCGTACTGCCAAAATGTACCAGCGAGCCGATGTCCACCATCAGGATCAGCCGCTGATAACGTCGGGTCTGAATCATCTGGGTCAGGGTTTCCAGCGTGTCATGCACCGACTGCTCAAACGGCATATCGATAGCACTGAACAACTCGCGCTCCAGCACCCGATTCACATACTGCGCCATGCTTGTGGCCGTTGTTGCGCCGTGAGCAATCAGGATCACCCCGCAGTCCGGGCTGGCGTCGATACGCTGACGATAATGACGACACTCTTTGAGGAACAGACACAGCCAGACCACTTCCGTCGCCGGACACTGAATATGCAGCAATTCATTGATTTTTCGGCACAACAATGTGGCGTTGTCGTACTCATCTTTGCAACGATCGAGGATCAGGCTGGAAGAATAAAGCTGCGGGATCAGGCCGCGCTGAACGTAGCCAATCAGCGCCAGAAAATGTTTACGCAGCGGATTTACCAGGTTCTCCGGCAGCGTAAACGTAAGCACCTGCTCCACGCAGCCAATAAGCAGCGTCACACGCTCCTCAATCTGGTCGCCATAACGCGGCGGATGCGCAATATTGTCGCGACTGTAGAGACCATATTCAAAAATCGAGCTGAGCTTATTTTTCAGGATCGCCAGCGTTTCCGCCGGAGGCACGTTACTGTTGCGCAGATTGACGTATTCGCGGGTCAGGAAGCTGTAAAAGAGATCGCTCTCTTCAATCTCGGCGCCCGTCGCCAGCGACGTTTTCAAGGCGGGCAACGTGCGCGCGTCAACGTTCAAGCGCTCTTTGCCGTCAAACAGCGTGTCCACCAGCAAACGTTGCTCCGGCGTGGCGTTAAACGGCATTTCCGCCAGCCGTTTATCCAGTTGCAGCGTATCGTTATGCTCCGTCATCCCCGACGCCCACGCCTGAGCGCAGAGGAACTGGATATCACTCTTGAGCTGGCCGATGTTGCCTTCCAGCGGCTTATTCAGCAGCCAGAGCAGCAGCGTCTTGTCGATACTCACCGTGCGCTCAATTTTGCGACTTTCACGTTGCAGAAAGCCGACAATCAGCTCCACCTGTTCTTCGATTGAACGCTGGCGAATGCCCGGTAGATCGATACAGACCTGAATACGCCGCTGGAAAGTACGCAACAACGCCGAACTTACCGGTTCTGTCGTCGCGCAAATCAGGCGTACCGATATCGAACGCGCCTTGCTGCTTGCCCCCAGCGGACGGTATTCACCTTTATCGAGAATGGAGAACAGCTTTTCCTGCCCTTCATACGGCAGACGGTGTACCTCATCCAGCAGCAGATAGCCGCCGTCCGCCTGCTCCACCAGGCCGGGTTTATTCTCACTCGCTCCGGTAAACGCCCCCTGTCGATGACCAAACAGGTGCGAAGAGAGCAGTTCCGGGTTATGGGCATATTCCGCACAGTTAAAATAGACCAGCGGCGGCAGGGAGCCTGCGGCGTGCTCGCAGGCAAAGCGGTGCATCAGTTCAGCAAAGAAGGTTTTGCCAACGCCGGAAGGTCCGGTCAGCAACACATGCAACCCGTGGGGGTAAAGCACTGCGGCGCGGCCTTTTTCTACTGCATCGCGCAGGCTGCGATCGTAGCCAATCAGACCGGTAAAGGGATCGTCGATTGTGTGCCCTTCCTGACGCGGCAACAGATCGGCAATTGTACGTACTTCACGTTCGGCGTCATCCAGCTTACGCCCCAGCAGCGTTTCCAGCGCCTGACGGTGCAGGAAAAACACCGGGCGGCCCCGGCTTTTGATCGCCAGACCATCATTGCAGAGTTGATTGAGATCTTTACTGACCGAGTTGCGCGCCAGCCCGAGGTTAAAGCCAATGGCTTCCGCCGTAAATGCCGTCTCCTGCGCCAGATCGGCAAGATTCAGCCCGCGCGTCAGCCGTTCGAGTTCCCCCAGTATTACCTCAATCCGTCTCATCTCTTTACCGCTTAAGAAATAAATGATTGTTCAGAACATACACTATTCTGCTGCGCAAGAAAGTGAGAGAGAGGGGAGAATCCGCCTACAACTTACAGACGAGACGGTTTTTCGAAGTAATGCGGACCGCTGAGAGAGTCGTGTTCTGTCTATACTTATGCTTAAACTTTGAATACTGGATGATGACGATGAAACAAACCGCTCTGCTGCTCTTTACCGCCCTTCTCGCGCTGCCAGGCATTGCGTTGGCTAACTCGCCTTATAGCTCGCTTCAGACCGCTAACGAAAAAAGCACCGTCCTGAAAGAGCTACGCAAAATGTGTACGCCGCAGGCATCGCTGTCGGATGAGGCATGGGAGAAGATGATCATGTCGAATGAGAGTAATCAACAGCACATCCGCGAGGCGATCGTGGCGATAGAAAGGAACAACCAGAATAACTACTGGGAAGCGCTCGGCAAAGTCGAATGCCCGGATATGTAAAACGTCATGGGTGACCGAATCGTCACCCCTTTTTGATGTATTATCGCGTCGTTTGTATGCGAACTTTTACCGTCACCAGCAGCGCCGTCAGCAACATCAGGCTGCCGGAGAGCGCCAGCGGCGACAGCAGACCAAGGTTATCAAGCGCATAGCCGCCAACAGCCGCACCGCAGGTATTGGCAAGCTGGATCACCGCAACCTGAACGGACCCGGCTTTTTTCCGCCTGATCGGCAAGCGTACGGGTGATCCACGTTGACCACCCTACCGGCACCAGCGCAAACGACAGCCCCCAGACAATCGCGATCCCTGCCGCCACCACTTTTTCGCTTCCCCACAACGTCAGCACCAGCGCACTGACGGCCAGAACCAACGGCGCGCCTGCCAGCGCCAGTTTGACCGAGCGTTTAAGAATAAAAGGAGGAGAGCGACGTTCCCACAAAACTGGCGATGCCAAAGCTCAGCAGCACCAGCGTCAGGGCCATCGACATCAAAGCCCGCCAGATTCATATACACCGGGCGGATGTAGGTAAAGAACGCGAACTGTCCGGCAAAGGACATAAAGATGGCGATCATCCCCGCCATTACGCCGGGACGTTGCAACAGACTGAAGATATTTTGTTTTTGGTGAGACGGTTCGCCAGGCAGCGAAGGTAACGATTTCACTACCCAAATAACACACAGTACGCCCATCACCGCCGCTGCGTTAAAAACATGACGCCAGCCAATAATCCCACCTAAAAAACTGCCCAGCGGCGCGGCGATCACCAGCGCGATGGAGACCGCGCCAAAAATAACCGACAACGCTTTAGGCACGGTACGCGGCGGCACCAGACGCATCGTCAACGAAGCCGACATCGCCCAGAATCCCCCCAGCGCCAGCCCCAGGCAGGCACGCCCGGCCAACAGCAGCGTGAAGGAAGTTGCAAACGAGACCAGCAGACAGGAAAGCGTTAATAAAACGGCAAACAGGATCACCACATAGCGGACGATCGGTCGCCTGAATAATTTGGGTGATAAACAGGCTGGCAAACATGGCGACAAACGCCGTTACCGTTACCGACTGCCCGGCGACGCCTTCCAGAGATTCCGAGGTCCTGCGCCATCGGCGTCAGCAGGCTGACGGGCAAAAACTCAACGGTGATCAGGCAGGCAACACAGAACGCCACAGCGAAAACAGCCGACCAGTTTGGCCGGATAATCGTCTCAGCATGGGATTGTTCTTCGATTCTTGCACTCATTTCGTTACCTGCGTCTTTCTCTGCCAGAAAAGCCGTGCAGTGTAACATCTAAAGTGTGACGCATTTAACGTTTTAGCAACTATATTAATAGCCGGATGGCGCTGACGCTTATCCGGCCTACAGATTCATCGTGCCTGCGGGAATGGACGACCTCAATGCAACCAGTGCACGCCATCTTCAGGTTGAAAAAGGGCGTTGTAGCGTATCTGGAAGGCGTTAATCTCTTGCATATCCGGTTCTATTTCGCGCAGAAACCCCAGCGCCAGGCGTACCTGCGCGTCAGTAATTGGCGCGGCCAGACGCGTTTTTTGCAGCTGACGATACCACTGTTGCAGGTTCTGATCGCTTGCCATCCACAATCACGATCTGCCAGATTAGCAATATCTGGGCGGCATTTTGCAGATGTGATTCATCAGGACGATGCAGGTACTGTAAAAACGCCTCTCCAGGCGCTTTGCCCATCTGGTCGATCATTGATTCCACTGGCACCACGCTGATGCCCAGACGCTCGCTTAACCGACGAATCGCACGCCGGGCCCCGAGGTGAGCACCCTGAAGCCAACAATAAACACCACGACCAGCGTGGCCAGCATAATCCAAATCATAACCTGCCCTGTTAAACCAACTTTGCAGAAAGCGCCTGACAGGCTTCACGAACCCACTGAGAATATTGTGGAATGCACTCTTTTGGCATTTGCAATTCAACACCGCTGATACTGATCGCAGCAATCACCTCATGATTACGATTAAACACCGGGCGCAGCGATACAATAAATACCTGGGGAATCTTCCGCGTTATCAAAGACCCATCCTTGCTCACGGATTCTGGCAAACTCCTTTAGCAAGGCTTTCTTACTGGTGATGGTGGTCTCAGTGTATTGCGGTAACTGCTCATCCGGCAAAAGTTCGTCCATTTTGTCCTGCGGTAACCAGGCACAAAGCGCTTTCCCCACGCCGGAACTGTGCATCGGCAGCTTTTTACCGACCCAGGTACGAATACCGATTGGCTGAGTGTTCTCAAGCTTCATCAGGTAAATGGGCGCGACTTCATCCAGGATACCCAGATGGCAGGTCAGATCAGTTTGCTCACGCAATTTCTCCAGAACAGGCAGAGCAACGTTGCGGATATCAAATTGCTCCAGCGAACGATTACCCCATTCGTACAATTTCAGGCCCAGGAAAAAGCGCCCCTTTTCCAGACGCAAAAGGTGATGTTCGACCAATGCGTTTAACAATGATGACGTGCTGCTTTTAGGTAATGCTAAATCTTGTTGGATCTGGCTGAACGTCGCCCCTGGTGTATTGAAGAGGTAATTACAGATTTTTACCGTCTTATCCAGTGCGGGAACAGAGGTCGTAATATCCTGGCTCATACGAAATTAATCTTTTCTATTCATAGACTCCTCTCAGTATACCGCAATCACTTTCCTCAGGAATGCGGCTTTTTTGCGCATAGAGGAAGCACAGGCAATTCCTGAAATGTTAACCGCCTAAATCAGATCGCTATCACAATTGTTCATTTGTTCTGCAAAAATCATTGACGAATGATTTGGATATTTGCTGTACTAATTTCAATATACAGAACATTAGTTCCATATACTGAACAAGAGGTAGCAATGTCGAACGTATTTAAAGGTATCTTTCCGCCAGTCCCAACCATTGTTGACAATCATGGCGAATTAGATCGCGCCGGAATGGCCACCATGATTGACCATGTCATTAACAACAGGGCTGACGGAATGCTGATTCTGGGCAGCGGCGGTGAGTTTTCACATTTTTCCACTGAGCAGAGAAAACAGATCGCCGAATTCAGTCTGCAATATGTTGCAGGAAGAGTACCGGTGTTAATTGGTATTGCCTGCGCCAGCACCGCAGAAACCATCCAGTTAGGTGAACACGCACAAAACGCAGGCGCTACGGGCGTACTGGTGGTGAATCCTTACTATGCGAAACTCAGTGATGACGCGCGTTTTACGCATTACAAACGCATTGCCGAAGCACTCAGTATACCTGTCTTTTTGTATAACTTCCCTGAGTTAACTGGCCAGGATATCGGTCTGGACGTGATCACCCGACTCGCCCGTGAAGTGCCTAATATTGTAGGAATTAAAGACACCATTGATAACATCAGCCACACCCGGGAAATTATTAATCGCGTCCACCCATTCCGCCCGGAGTTTATTGTCTTTAGCGTTATGACGAATATTTGCTTGATACGCTATTGGTTGGGCGGTCACGGTGGAATCCCTGCAACATTTAACTTTGCCCCACACATTACCAGAGGCATATATCAGGCATTTATTCGTGAAGACCTCACTACGGCTAAAGCACTACAGCAGCAACTGGCAACGCTTTCTCCTCTGTATGCATTAGAACAGCCTTTTTTTGGCGTCATCAAGACAGCTATCAAATTAACTGGAGTGGATATTTCAACTGCCGTAGTTCCACCAGCCTTACCACTCAATGAGGAAAAAACAGCCCTTGTTCGAAATATTCTGGCCCGTATTACTCTGTAAATCAGCATGAGAGCAATGATAATGAACATCAACCCTGTACTAAAACTCAATCCAAAAAGATGATGTGGTTATCGCAAGACAGTGTGTTCCCGCTGGCACCTGGCTTGAAGAAGAACAAATTACAGTTATCAGCGACATTCCCGCAGGACATAAAATTGCCCTACGCTCACTAAACATCGGAGAGGCAGTGAAACGGTATGGGCAGATTATCGGTTTTCGCTACCCAACCTATTCAAGCCGGCGAGCATATACATATGCACAACCTGGGCATGGGCGATTTTTGAGCGTGATTACGCTTGGGGCGTGGATCGGCATTCCCCACACCCGCCGAACATCAGGATATATTTCAGGGAATTCGTCGCGCTGACGGGCGTGCCGCCACGCGTAACTATATTGGCATTTTAAGTTCGGTTAACTGTAGCGCGACGGTCGTCAGAGCGATTGAGGATCATTTTCGTCTACACGGTCTGGCCGATTACCCAAATGTCGATGGCGTGGTGTCGCTTCCACAAAGTTTTGGTTGCGCGATTGGCTCTAAAAGTGAGTCCATGGCGGTCATGCGGCGCACGATGGCAGGTTACGCCACACACGCCAACTTTGCTGGCGTCATTATTATTGGGCTGGGTTGTGAGTCCAGCCAAATCAAAGACATGATGAATGCCCATGGGTTGGAAGATGGTCCAATGATGCACAGCTATACTATCCAGGACGTTGGCGGAACACGGCATGCCATTCAGAAAGGGATTGATCTGGTAAATCAAATGCTTCCCCTCGCGAACCGGGTCATCCGCGAACCCATTCCCGCCTCGGAAATTATTCTGGCGCTGGAATGCGGTGGCTCTGACAGCTATTCCGGTATTTCCGCCAATCCAGCGCTCGGCTATGCGGTGGATAAGCTGGTACAGCAGGGTGGCACGGCCATTCTGTCTGAAACATCAGAAATTTATGGCGCAGAACATTTATTGACCCGCCGCGCTGTCTCGCGCGAGGTTGGCGAAAAACTGATTGCGCGGATTCACTGGTGGGAAGACTACTGTCGTCGCAGCGGAAGCGAAATGAATAACAACCCTTCAGCAGGTAATAAGGTTGGCGGACTTACCACGATTCTGGAGAAATCCCTCGGCGGTATTGCCAAAGCCGGAACCACTAATCTGACAGAGGTTTATGAATACGCAGAACCAGTTACAGCAAAAGGGTTCGTCTTTATGGATACCCCCGGCTATGACCCTATTGCCGTTACCGGGCAAATCGCAGGCGGCGCGAATCTGCTTTGCTTCACCACTGGCCGGGGTTCGGCATTTGGATCCAAACCAACGCCCAGCCTGAAACTGGCTACCAACAACGCGCTCTGGCTGCGCCAACAGGAAGATATGGACATTAACTGCGGCACCATTGTCGAAGGTGAAGAGACGATCGCAGAAGTCGGTGAACGTATTTATCAAATGATCCTTGATATGGCATCCGGCAAAAAAAACAAAAAGTGAAGAATTTGGCTATGGTAGTCAGGAATTTGTCCCCTGGACAATTGGCTCCATAATGTAACGCTCCACAATATAACAATACCTCGTACCGCCATGCTCACTATGAGCATGGCAAGGAGTTCCTATGTCTATTGTTAACGTAAATACTGAAGAAGAAAAATTAAAGGCTACAACAGTAAGATGGCGAATATTTATTATTATGCTTTTGTTGGGTGCGATTAATTATATTGATCGCACATCGCTTTCTATTGCCATGCCCTATATTACCGATGAATTTGGCATTACTGATACCCGGGTTGTCGGTGTTATCCATAGCGCTTTCTTCTGGGCTTATGCGCTGATGCAAATTCCCAGCGGCGTAATTGCAGATAAGTTCAAAGCCAGAAATATTATCGCACTGGCTACCATCTTATGGGGAGCATTCCAGGCCGTTGCCGCCTTATGTCACTCCATTTTCACGCTTTCACTTTCCCGTCTTGGTCTGGGCGTCACAGAATCCCCTATCATGCCCGCAGGCGCAAAATTAATGGGGACATGGTTAACGCCAACTGAGCGTGGGCGCGGCTCAATGTTGCTCGATGGCGGCGCGCCATTAGGAACCGCGCTGGGTGCGGTCATCATCGCCGGGTTGATTGCCTTTTTCGACTCGTGGCGTATGGCATTTGTTGTCGCGGGGGTTGGCACGATGCTCGTCGGTTTACTGGCATGGTGGTATATCCGTACTTATCCGTCAGAACACCCACGTATTAACCAGGCGGAACTGGACCATATCACCGCGGCAAACGGCCCAGCCACCAACAGTAAAAAATACCGTCTCGCTGATATCAAACCTTACCTCAAGCAGCGCAATGTGCTTGCGTTGATCGGCGGATGGGTATGCTACAGCTTTGTGTTCTATGGCCTGATGACCTGGCTGCCACTCTATTTCCAGGCCACTTATGGCTTTGATATTAAGTCGATGGGTGGCGCGATGGCGCTGATCTTCCTGCTGTGCTTTATTGGTCAGCTCACAGGCGGTTACATCATGGATAAATGGCGCAGTAAAGGCGCAAAAACCAGCCGCGTTATGCATACCATGTTGGCAATTTCCGCCACTACCGCAGGGGTAGGGATTTTTCTGTGCGCCCAAAGTTCAACACCAGCCATTGCGATTACGTTGCTGACAATCGCGCTCTTCCCGTTACGTTGGGCCAGTGTCTACTGGTCAATACCGGGTCTGCTGGGAGCACAATCGGTAGCAGGGACTATCTGTGGCACCATGAACTTTACCAGTAACCTGTTCGCTGCCATTTTGCCTATTTTTATCGGCTTCCTGGTGCAATCTACCGGTAATTACTATGCCGCGATGATGTTCTTTGCGCTGGCCGCAGTGGGTTACCTCATCTGCTCGCTGCTCATTAACTTCGATAAAAAAATGGATATTGCTGAAAAGTAATTACCCGTCTCCGGCCCGCTCGCGGGCCATTTTTTATGGCATCAGGAACGAAGTATGTTCAATTCAGAGAACTTTATTGCCGTCGACTGGGGCTCCAGCAACCTACGCCTGTGGGTTTACCAGAAGGGGAGCTGTGTCTGGCGTCACGCCAGTCATGATGGGGTGATCAATCACCATGCAGGGCAGTTCAAAGATATTTGGCTGACATTGCTCGAACAGTGCCCACACACTCTGGCAGATAATACGACGGTTATCATGAGCGGCATGATTGGCAGCAATATTGGCTGGGTAGACAGTCACTATTTACTCTGTCCGGTTTCCCTGCAAACCCTGTCGCAGCATCTCACTCAAGTTCATGACGCGGGCCATCTCCCTGTATTCATCATTCCTGGTTTGCAGTTAGCGGGATCTGAAACCTGTAACGTGATGCGCGGTGAAGAAACACAGCTTCTTGGCGCGTTATCAGAAAATAGCTGGTATGCCTTCCCTGGCACCCACAGTAAATGGGTACGCATGGAGAACGATACGGTCCGTGATTTTCAAACCATCATGACCGGCGAATTTTTCCACCTGCTGACCCGACACTCCATCGTGGGAAAACACGCAACGGTACAACAGCACAATGTCGATGCTTTTTTAGCGGGCGCAAAACGTGGTCAACATGAAAACTGCCTTTCTCGCGGCGTCTTTGATCTCAGAGCACGAACACTAAGTCATATCCTTCCTCAGGACGCGCTTTTTGATGCCTTATCCGGTCTGCTGATCGGCCATGAAATCGCACAAATGCTGCAACATTACGCAATCCCTGCACACGAAGAAATTGTACTGGTCGGCAGCGACGAGCTGCTCGTCCGCTACCAGACCGTATTCCAGCTTTTTGGCCAGCGCTGTCGCCTCCTCAACGGTGAAACAGCATTCATTAACGGCATCAGGAGTGTTTTACATGAACATCCGTAATCCTTTGGTCGCAATACTACGAGGTATAACGCCCGATGAAGTTCTGGCGCATATTGATGTACTCGCAACAGCAGGTTTTACCACCGTAGAAATTCCGCTGAATTCCCCCGACTGGCAAACCAGTATCGCCATAGCCGTTGCACACTATGGTCAGACGATACATATCGGCGCAGGAACCGTGACCGCCGTTAGCGAAGTTAACCTGTTATCCGCATTCAAGTGCTCGTTTATTTTGACGCCGAATACCGACCCGTCAGTTATTGACGCGGCACGAGATGCCGGAATGACGACCTGTATCGGCTGTCATACCGCCAGCGAAGCGTTTGTCGCGATCCATCACGGCGCCAGCGCATTAAAAATTTTCCCGGCAGGCGAACTGGGGCTAGGATACATCCGCGCATTAAAAGCCGTTCTACCGACGCATATTCCACTCTATGCCGTCGGTGGCATCCGTCCCGACAATCTGGCTGACTATCTGAATGCAGGATGCATTGGCGCAGGATTAGGCAGCGATCTGTACCGCGCCGGACAAACCGTAAACCAGACGGCAAGAAATGCCCAGGCCTTTATCGAGGCGTGGAACGCCTGTAAGCAGCAATAAAAAAGCCCGGCGCCAGGCCGGGCAAAACGTTACCAATACACACTTAAGCGACTTTCAGTTGCTGTATTTTTTTCTCGCGGCGAATTTTACGTTCTTCCAGCACCGCGACCATCGCCATCAGGCAGATGCAGCTAATGGCAGCGGCATCCAGCGCGGCGAAGGTGCCCGCCCAGCCGGTCAGACCAAAGACTGGCGTACCGTCGGCAATCATCCCCAGCCCCAGCTTGGCGAAGCTGTCGCCGATCAGGTAAGCGAAGGTGCCTTTAATGCCGTCCGCCGCGCCGATCGCTTTTTTCGGAACGAAGCCGACTGCCGCCACGCCGATCAGCAACTGCGGGCCAAACACCAGGAAGCCGAGCGCGAACAGGGACGCCAGATAGACGTACTGGTTGCTGGCATGCTGGTAAACGCCGAGGGTGGCGATAATCAGCGCCAGCGCAACGCAGGCCACCAGCGCGCGACGACCGTTCGCCAGATCCGACAGCCAGCCCCACAGCAGCGTGCCGACCAGCGCGCCCACTTCAAACAGGGTAAAGCCCTGAATCGCCACTTCTTTAGAAAGTTTCAGTTCCTGGAATGCGTAAACGGTAGACCACTGGTCGATACCAATACGCACCACGTACAGGAAGATGTTGGAGAAGCACAGCAGCCAGATTCACTTTGTTTTTCAGGACGTATTCCACAAAGATCTGCCACTTGGTCATCTCATTTTCTTCGGTCTCTTTGTCCTCTTCGCTGATCTCTTCGCCGAACAACTCTTCCGCCTTACCAAGACCATAAGATTCCGGGGAGTCGCTGCCAAAGCGCAGGCCGATGAAGCCCACAATCAGCGCGATGATCGACGGGAAGATAAACATGCCGATCACATGGCCGTCGAACAGGTAGTTCGCGCCGAACAGCGCCACGCCTGCCGCGCCAGCGCCGCCGAGGTTGTGGGAGATATTCCAGAAGCCGAGGAAGGTGCCGCGCTTACGACGGGGCGTCCATTTGGTTGATGGTGGAGTAACTGCACGACCCGCCGGTACTCTGGAAGAAACCGCTCAGCGCGTAGAAGGCGATCATCAGGAGCAGGCTAACGGAACCGCTCCCCATGCTGGCGCTGAAGCCAGCATACAGATAGCGGAAAGAATCAGCATAAACGGCAGGAACTGCTTGGTGTTTTTGCCGTCGGCATAGTAGGAAACCAGCGTTTTGCCTACGCCATAGGTGATCGAGAAGCCCAGACCAATCATCCCCAGTTGCGTCATGCTCAGCCCGTAAGTGGAGATCATGTCGTTCTGGGCGATGTTGAAGTTTTTGCGGATCAGGTACATGGTCAGGTAGCCGATAAAGACCACCAGATAGGACTGCATGAACGGTTTGAACCACATTTTGCGCCGTACATCGAGCGGCAGATCCAGGGTCGGCTTACGCACCTGGTTTAAGAAGTTCAGCATGGGGACGGGTATCTCCTGATTTTTTAAGCCTGCTTTATTGCAGGCATTGTAAAAATCAGCCGGCCCAACCAGCCTGAGACAGCGTCCAGGCGAAACCGGGGAAAATTTCTTAGTTTTGCCCCACTCGGGGTAAAAAGGTGAAGTCCGTCACGTAATGCTGGCCTCGCGCGGCGCCTGCGCGGTTCAAAAACGGCAGCAGCAGCAGGGCGGAAATGCCCGCCGCGATGGCAATCACCACAAAGAACCCGGTCCAGTGCCAGGTTTCCATCACCTGCGCCAGCGGCCAGCCGGAGAGCGATGCGCCAAGATAGGCAAACAGACCGACAAAACCGGTTGCCGCCCCCGCCGCCTCTTTGTGCGAACATTCCGCAGCCGCCATGCCGATCAGCATCTGTGGGCCAAAGACAAAAAAGCCGGTGGTGAAGAAGCACGCCGCCTGCATCACGTAACTGGCGAACGGCATCAGCCATAACGAACCGACAGAGAGCAGTATTCCGGCAGCGAAAATCAGGTTCATTGGCCCACGGTTGCCGTTGAACAGTTTATCTGAACCCCAGCCCGCCACCAGCGCGCCGATAAACCCGCCCAGCTCGAACATCGTGACCGCCGTGTTGGCGGTGACCAGATCGACACCCAGCGTCTCCGACATATACAGGTTGCCCCAGTCGTTGATCGCCGCGCGTACCACGTACACCAACACATAGCACAGCGAGAGCAGCCAGATATAGGGATTCAACAGCACGTATTTGGTCAGGATCTCTTTGCGGGTCAGCCCCGCCCCCTCCTGCTGCTGAGCGATTTCCAGCTCATCATGCCGCCAGTCCCGACCGCTGGCAAAACCGATAGCCTGTGGCCTGTCGCGCAGCCGCCAGCAGAGAAAAATGCCGACGATAATCGCCAGCGTTCCGGCAATCATCATCCCGGCGCGCCAGCCGTAATGCAGAGCGGCAGCAGCCATGACGATCGGAATCAGCGCCCCACCGACGTTATGCGCGGTATTCCAGATGGCCCACCACCCGCCACGCTCATTACGCGAGTACCAGGACGTCAGCAGACGGGCGCACACCGGCGCTCCCCAGCCCTGGAAGAAGGCATTCAACGCCCACAGTAATGCAAAGGCCCACAGCGACGTGGAGAAACCGAACAGGGATATTCACCACGCCGGTGGCGATCAGCCCAATGCCCATAAAATAACGGGCGTTGGAACGGTCGCTGACAATACCGGAGACAAACTTCGACAGGCCATAGGTGATGTAAAACAGCGTCGCCAGCAGGCCGATATCACTGCGGGTCAGCACGCCGCTGACGAGGATCTCCGGCACGGCGGCATTAAAACTTTTACGGGTGAAATAGAACAGCGCGTAGCCAAGCCAGATGGTAAGTAAGATCTGTCGCCGCCAGTAGCGGTAACGCGCATCAACTTCGTGTTTATCGGTTATCAACGGCGCATTTGCCGGAGCTTTCAGAAACGTCAGCATCGCCGCTCCTTAAACGTAACGCAGAGGCAACGATACGCTAACGCGCGTGCCGTGCGTACAGGAGATGGCCAGCACGCCGCCAAGCGCCGTCACGCGCTCGCGCATCCCGGTCAGACCAAAGCCTTGCTGGCCGGAATCCGGCGGCAGGCCGCTGCCATCATCTTCAATCACCAGCATCAGCCGCTCATCCTGCTGCCAGCCCTGTAGCGTAACCGCGCTGGCATTAGCGTGTTTCACAATGTTGTTCAGCCCTTCCTGACAAACGCGAAACAGCGTTACCCGCTGGCTTTCGCTGAGCGCAGACTCATCTATTCGCCAGTCGAGATGGCTGATAATGCCGCGACTTTCCAGCTCCATTTCCCGCATCAGCGAACGGATAGCCTGTTCCAGCGTCAGGTCATCCAACTGGCGTGGACGCAAGCGCCCCAGCAGGCGACGCACCGAGTCATACACGCCCAGCGACAGTTGCTCAATGTGCGCCCCGCTCTGTTTTACGCCGCCATTATCCGCCGCCAGCCGCTGTACAATTCCCGCCTGAGTGCGAATGGCGGTGATGGTCTGACCGATGTCGTCGTGCAGTTCCCGCGCTACGTCGCGCCGCACGCTCTCTTCCGTTTCCAGCAGGCGTTCCGCCAGACGATGGTTGCGCGCCAGCTCATTTTGCAGCGACTGGTTGAGTTCGCGCAGGCGCTGAATCCCCGCGCCAAGCAGCAGCCCGGTCAGGCTTTGCGCCAGCAGAGAAAGCAGTAAATCAACGGGATGATCGTGCCAGGTCTGGCTGGCAATCAGCGCGATGGCGTTCATCAACGTCGCGATCAGCGCCCCTTGCCAGCCATAATGCCAGGCGAGCGCAATAATCGGCAGCGCAAGGCAGAACGGCGTAAAGCGTGACAGCTCAGCCGGTAGACCCAGCTGTAGCCACAGGCTGACGCTGAACAGCAGCAGATACCAGACCAGATGCCGCCCGCGCCAGTTCACTGGCTGCGAGACCAGCGCCGGGCCGAGCGGTAACCAGGTGGTGCTGGTCAGGTAATGCCAGAACACCAGACAGATGGGCGCCAGCGTCAACCCGCCGGTAAGCGTCAGCAGCAGCGCGTTTAACGTCTCTTCCCCCTGGCCTAACCAGGGCAGAGACTGTAACAATGCCGCCGCCGTCAAGGCCGCGCCCTGTAACAGCAGGGTGCGCCAGTCGCGCTGATGGCGATAGCGGGAGATTAATGCCACAGGCAGCAGCGTCAACAGGCTTCCGATCATCAAAAGCGGTAGATGCGCCAGCGCCACTTCCTGCGCCAGCCACCAGACCAGCAGCCATTCCGCGCCCAGCAATACCGGCCAGTAGCTGCGCGGACACTGCAACATCAGCCCCAGGCGTAAACCGAACGGGAACAGCAGTACCGCCAGCTCCGGGCGCTCAACCAGGTGCAGGCTGATGCTCCACAGGCAAAACCACGCGGCGGAGAAGATAAAAAAGCAGGCAATAACGGTAATTAACCGGGAGAGGATGGTTTTCATTACCAGCCATCAAACATGCGGCGCGCCAGCTCAACGTCGTTGCTGACGCCCAGTTTTTCCAGAAGATTGGCGCGATGTACGTGTACCGTTTTTGGCGACAGCCCCAGCTCGGCGGCGATCTCTTTCACCGCCATTCCCTGCGCCAGCTTTTCCGCCACCTGGCGTTCACGTCTGGTCAGCGGGTCCTGCCGTCCGGCCGCCAGTTTAACGGCGATATCCGGCGTCAGGTAACAGCCGCCCGTCGCCACCGTGTGTACCGCGGCAATCAGCTCGTCAGGGCTACAGCGCTTGGAAAGGAAGCCGCGCGCACCGGCGTTCAGCGCCTGTTCCACCAGCGCCGGACTGTCATGTACCGACAGCATTATCGTCGCCATCCCTTTAGGAAGCTGACTTAATAACTCCAGCCCGGAGATATCCGGCATGGAGATATCGCAGATGCAGACCTGCACGCCGCGCCCCGGTAATCCCGCCAGCGCCTCCTGCCCCGAGCCAAACTCGGCCACAACCTGTAAATCAGGTTCCAGCCCCAGCAGCTGCGCAAAGCCGGAGCGGACGATAAGGTGATCGTCAATAAGGGCGATGGTGATCATGGTTCTGTCCTGGTACTTGAAAGTGCCTGATGGCGCTGCGCTTATCAGGCCTACGGGCGGGAGCCGTTGTAGGCCGGCCATCCAACAAAGCGCTTACCTTAACGATAAGCGCATGGCTGTTCAAGCCGTGAGCAGTATTCAATGCGTCTGGCGGGCGTACGACTCCGTTACGGTTCCATACTGTCCAGGTCGCAGATACGCACTTTGTCGCTATCAGAAAAAAGCGCAAAGGAATCCCGAATATCGGGCCGGATCAGGGTGGTTTTGAGCAGTGTGATGTAAACATTCTCTAATTTCATCACATTAAGCTGGCAAGTGCTTGCAAAACCAAAGACATTCACTCGCTGGTAAGCCGAGGATAACTGGCAAATATAATCTTCAGAAAATGGCATTCAGCGTAATTTCCGTCATGCCAAACACCTGGCTGGCTGTACTCTCTTGGGTGCCTGAGGTACTGGAGTGAAGGATAGTGCGCTGCGAGCGTCTTTATCTTATGAATCAACGCAATAAGGTTGGAATCATTTTTCACATCAAGGATATCTTTAAATTTCGAGCCCACAAAAACATTGACTCTCCCGGCATAGACAGGCGCACTGCGCTCAGTATGCAAGCGCTGTTTCTCCTCTGAGAGAACATCAATATAAAACAATATCGCAGTCTACATTTCTACTTTTGCTTTTATGCTTTACGATAGAGAAATGCAGTTCACTTCTTTTCGCGATATCCCTGATATTATAATGCTGACCAAGCCACATTCGCGTTAACTTACGACCGGGGCCTTTTCGTAGTTTTATTTGTTTATCAAGATAGCCTGCGGAGTTGATACTCAGAATGCCATCATCAAACGTTCTAATCTTAACGTCATCAGACAACATTTTTAGAATGTATTGCACTGAAAGGATGGCTGATATTCGCCATATAGACATAATGGATTGTTTTATGAGAAAGAAAGCGATTGATTTTCAGCATGTTAATAAAGCCATAATCCATACTGGCGACTAAGCCAGAAGAGAATTCATTATTAACCGTTTCATATATATAGGATTTTAACTCTACCTTTGTTTTAAGGTAGATGATATGAAAACGTGCGTGTTTATACCTCGCTTTAATCTTAGAAACAATTCTGAGCTGAAGCGGGGAGCAAACAATAAAAAGATGCTCAACGATTTCCATTAGTTATTCGCTCTGAATCACAGCAACCCGGCGCATAATATCATTGCAATATGACATCGTAAAGAAGCGTCCCGGACGCTCAGGCGAGTATTGGTCACTTTGTCCGAAAAGATACTTTCTATACTGCAAATAAGACAGTTCATAAACCGGATAATAAAGACACGTCACGTCCGAAAATATTACTTATAGTTATATAACACTCTCAAATAATTAACCTGAACAAGGGTTTCCCCTTGTTCAGATAGCCATTATTACTCAAAGAAAACCGAGATTTTATTAAACATCGACGGATCGGACTGATTGCGCGCCACTTTCACCACATCTTCCAGTTTATCGATCTGACTAATCATCTGCTCCAGACGCTGATCGTCGTTGACCAGTAGCCAGATGCGGCTCTGGTCGCTGCTCTGGATGGGTAGACAAAGAATCCCTTCCACGTTGAAAGCGCGACGGGCGAACAGCCCACAAACGTGCGTCATGACGCCGGGGTGGTTACGGACGGTGAGTTCCAGGATAACGTTCTCATGTGATTGTTTCTGCATGGTTTATTCCCCCACCATCTCAGTATTGGCCGCACCCGGCGGCACCATCGGATAAACTTTTTCTTCTGCATCAATACGTACATGGATCAGCGCCGGTCCTGGGCGGCTGATGATTTCCCGCAGCGCCGCTTGCGGATCGGCTTCATTATTTAAATCACAGGTTTCCAGACCAAAACCCGCAGCAATCTGCATAAAGTTGATCATCCCTGGATAGGTGGCAGCAAACACGCCCTGGCTTGTAGAACAGGCTTTGTTGCTGATGCACCAGCCCCAACGCTTCGTTATTCATCAGGATAATTTTTACATCCAGTTGGTTTTCGCTGGCGGTTCGCCATCTCCTGAATATTCATCATCAGGCTGCCGTCGCCGGAGAAGCACAACACTTTCTTGTCCGGGTTCGCCAGCGCCGCGCCAATCGCCGCAGGCAAGCCAAAACCCATCGTCCCCAGCCCGCCGGGAAGTCAGCCACTGACGCGGACGGTTGAGCGGATAAGCCTGTGCGGCCCACATCTGGTGCTGGCCTACATCGGTCGTGATAATCGCGCTGTCATCCACGCAGGCGGCAACGGCATTAATCAGCCCGTAATGGCTGAGCGGATCGCTGGCTTCAGGGATCGCGCACGGGAACTCGCGCTGCAAATCCGCCACCAGTTGATGCCACTCTTCGCGTGGCTGAGCCTCAATGTGCGGAATCAACTGCGCCAGAACGTCATCAACATCAGCCTGAATGGCAACGTGCGGTTGTTTAATTTTACCCAGCTCCGCGCGATCGATATCCACATGGATGATTTTGGCATTCGGGCAGAATTGTTCGGTTTTGCCAATCGCCCGGTCATCAAAACGTGCCCCCCAGAACCACCAGCAGATCCGCCTCTTGCAGAATATAGTTTGTGCTGCGCGCGCCATGCATGCCCAGCATTCCCAGAGAAAGCGGATGCGCCTTCGGCAGTATGCCCAGCGCCATCAGGGTCATAGTGGTGGGCAGTCTGGCTTTTTCCGCCAGTTCACGCACGCGCGCAGGCGCGTTAATCACGCCGCCGCCAAGATACAGCACCGGGCGCTTCGCGACGTTGATCATCGCCGCCGCATCACGAATGCTCTCAGCGCTGAATTCCGGCGCCGCCATTTTTTCAGCCGGAGCAGGCAACGCTTCAATGTCAAACACCGCCGTCTGTATATCCTTAGGAATGTCTATCCACACCGGCCCAGGGCGCCCGGACTGGGGCAAGACGAAACGCATCGCACATTACCTGTGGCAACTCATTGATATCTCTGACCAGATAGTTATGTTTTGTGATGGGGATAGAGATGCCGTAGGTGTCAACTTCCTGAAACGCATCAGTGCCGATCATCGAGGCCGGAACCTGACCGGTGATGCATACCAACGGAATGGAGTCGAGACGCGCGTCGGCAATGGCGGTGACCAGGTTAGTCGCGCCCGGCCCGCTACAGGCCATACATACCGCGGGTTTACCGTCGGTTCGCGCCATCCCCTGAGCGATAAACCCCGCCCCCTGTTCATGGCGCGCCAGGATGTGGCGGATTTGCGTACTTTGGCTTAAGGCGTCATAAACGGGGAGAATCGAACCGCCCGGAATGCCAGTGACGATGTTAATGCCCTGACGTTCCAGAAAATGAACGATAAATTCTGCGCCCGTAAAGCGCGTACGCGGGGATGTTGATGTTGTGCCCGAACTTGCCATGCTCCAGTCCTTTTATTCTGGGCCGACTTGCCGGGAAGGTGTCTTAAACGAAAAACCCCGCCCGGTTTGCGCCGGCGGGGTTTTGGAATCGTGTGTTGTTCCAGTCCCTACGGCGCATTGCCGACGACCACCACCACACGCACGACGACCACTGCGGCAGGTTGCGCAGTTTTTAGTAGGGTCGCAGTCAGCATGGAAGGGTTCATTAGGGACCTTGTCTGTTTATGGATTAACAGGTTTTATACAAGCACAGCTTTTCAGGCATGACAACGGAAAATTTTTCATCTGCACAAAAATGCGTCAACGATCACGCTTTGCCAGATGCCGATGCAGGCCTGCAAAACAAAAAACCCCGCCGGAGCGAGGTTTTTATCAGCGTTATGCGGTTGGTTGCCGCAAAGCACACTGTGTTATATCAACATCAGAAGTATACGCGTTCCGCGAAGAACACGCAATTTCGGCACGAATTTTGACGCATTTGAGTATGGATCAGAAGTCGCGATCCGTCCACAAAATACTGTTCATTCATACAGTATTTATCTATAATATCACTGTACGCAATGTGTTATAGGGGGCCGCATCGTAACCGGCGCAACAAAGTCCTGGCTGAAACGGGTGGTGCCGTCAGCGCCTTAACCCCCGTGTGAGCACACTGTGTTATGTCAACAAAAGGTGCTGACAACAGGCGGCGGAGAGGTACGTCAGCACCGTGCTCCTTTTACCAGAAGGAGAGCGTATGAGCCTCGTGGATATCGCTATTCTTATCCTGAAACTCATTGTTGCTGCACTGCAACTGCTTGATGCCGTTCTGAAATACCTCCGGTAATTCAGATTCAAGCCGCACCGAAGGGGAGCGGGCAACCGCTCCCCTTTCATCATCTGCCTGGTGCTTGTCCATCGTCGATATGTTACGTTTTTATGACAACCACTGACGATACCTGAACCATGACCCTTTCCATTTTCTGCATTTTACTGTTCGCCGCGCTGCTGCATGCCAGCTGGAACGCCATCGTGAAGGCGGGAAATGACAAACTTTACTCCGCAATCAGCGTCAGTGGTTCCGCAGCGTTGGATGGCGCTGGCGTGTCTGCCCTTCGCCCCGCCCCTTCCCGCCGCCAGCATCCCTTTTTTAGCCGCCTCCACCGCCTTACAGGTGGTTTATACCGTGCTGGTCGCCAAAACCTATCAGGTATCGGATATGAGCCAGACCTATCCCCTGATGCGCGGCACCGCACCGCTGCTGGTGGCGATAATTAGCGTCCTGTTTCTTGGCGATAGCCTTTCCACAATGGCCTGGCTCGGTATCGCGGTAATTTGCCTGGCGATTCTCGGCATGGCCTGTAACGGTCGTGCCCGCTCCCGGCGGGGTATCACGCTGGCGCTGATCAACGCCTGCTTTATCGCTGGCTATACGCTGGTGGACGGTACGGGCGTGCGGGTGTCGGAAACCGCGCTGGGTTATACACTGTGGACCTTCTTGTTGAACGGCACCTGTCTGCTTGGCTGGGCGATGATTGCCCGGCGGCGGGAAGCCTCGCGCTATCTGGGCGCAGCACTGGAAGAAAGGCGTTTTTGGCGGTATCGGCACGATGGGTTCCTATGGGCTGGCGCTGTGGCGATGACTCAGGCGCCGCTGGCCGTGGTGGCCGCACTGGCGTGAAACATCCATTCTGTTCGGCGCGCTGATTGCCTGGCTGCTGCTCAATGAGAAAGTCGCCGGGCTACGGTTGGTCGCGGCTGGCGGGATTGCCGCCGGGGCGATATTGCTGCGTTTATCCTGATTGCCGGATGGCGGCTACGCCTTACCCGGCCTACGGGAGCCGCCGGGCACCATCAAACTGCGGTAAAATAATCTCTCGGCAACAATTGTTGCCGCTTTTTGTTTACATATCCTGCCGTTCGGCTCCCGCGCTATTCCCGCCGTGAATATGGCCTTCTTTTTTTAGTGTGGTAGATTCCACTCGCATTTATGGGAATGCGTAGCACCTTATTCTTATTTTTTTCTTTTTTTAAAAGTAATCAGCGAAATGAAAAGGCAGAGAAGCGTCAATTTGTTGTTGATGTTGGTATTACTGGTGGCCGTCGGGCAGATGGCGCAAACCATTTATATCCCCGCCATTGCCGATATGGCGCGTGAACTGAACGTTCGTGAAGGGGCAGTACAAAGCGTCATGGCCGCTTACCTGCTCACCTACGGCGTATCGCAACTGTTTTACGGCCCGCTTTCCGATCGGGTAGGGCGCCGCCCGGTAATCCTCGTCGGGATGTCCATTTTTATGCTGGCTACGCTGGTCGCGATTACCACCCACAGCCTGACGGTATTGATTGCCGCCAGCGCGTTACAGGGCATGGGCACCGGCGTCGGCGGCGTGATGGCGCGTACGCTGCCGCGCGATCTGTATGAAGGCACGCAGTTACGCCACGCTAACAGCCTGTTGAATATGGGGATTCTGGTGAGTCCGTTGCTGGCGCCGCTGATTGGCGGACTGCTGGATACCGTCTGGAACTGGCGCGCCTGTTACGTTTTCCTGCTGGTTCTCTGCGCAGGCGTCACCTTCAGTATGGCGCGCTGGATGCCGGAGACGCGCCCCACAGGCGCACCACGTACCCGCCTGATCGCCAGCTATAAAACATTATTCGGCAACGGCGCATTTACCTGTTATCTGCTGATGCTGATTGGCGGACTGGCGGGAATCGCCGTCTTTGAAGCCTGCTCCGGCGTGCTGATGGGAGCGGTGCTGGGTCTGAGCAGCATGGTGGTGAGCATCCTGTTTATTCTGCCAATTCCGGCGGCGTTTTTTCGGCGCGTGGTTTGCGGGTCGCCCGAATAAGCGCTTCGCAACGCTGATGTGGCAGTCGGTATTCAGTTGCCTGTTGGCGGGGCGTCATGATGTGGGTCCCAGGTTTGTTTGGCGTGATGAACGTCTGGACGCTGCTGATCCCCGCCGCGCTGTTCTTCTTCGGCGCCGGAATGCTGTTCCCACTGGCGACCAGCGGCGCGATGGAACCTTTCCCGTTCCTTGCCGGAACGGCTGGCGCGCTGGTGGGCGGCCTGCAAAACATCGGCTCCGGCGTGCTGGCGTGGCTCTCCGCGATGCTGCCGCAAACCGGGCAGGGTAGCCTCGGCTTTTTGATGACGCTTATGGGGCTGCTGATTTTACTGTGCTGGCTGCCGCTGGCGTCGCGTGTGCCGCATCAGGGGCAGACGATTTAATCGAATGATGGCCCGGTTTCCCGCCGGGCTTTTCACATACCGGCGAGATCATCGTGGTCAGGAGCGGCTCCAGCGCCGGGCGCCACGCCCCTTCTTCCCCGTCATAAAACTGCGTATCCGCGTTAATCGCATACGGAATATTCACCCTTTGCAACTCGCACGCCATAAATCGGGCAAACGCGAGCTGCGAAGCGGAAGGGCTATTTTTTGATTGATTCGCCCGGCGCCCAGCCGCCAACCCAACTGACATGGCCGGTTTTTTGCTGCCAGCGCACGGCGGCGTTAATTCGCGCGCGAATCGCCGCTTTCTCTGCCGCCGTGCCCGACGTCCACGGGTATTTACCGTTATTTTTCAACGGCCCCCACGGAAAGATATGCCACTCCGCCAGCACGTAATTCTGGGCTTTGCGGCGGGGCAGTTTTTAGGGCCGACAACGCTTCCGGCGCGGCGCGCAGACGAGGCGCGACAAAAATCATGCGTTGGGGTCAATCGCGTGAAGGGTGCGGATGGTTTTGTCATATACCCGGTTCAGGGAAGCCTGGCTGTGGTTGAGTTTCTCCGCCGGTTCATAAATCAGGTCAAACCCCAGCAGCGGCGAACGTTGCGCAAAATAGTGCGCGACGGCTACCCACCAGTTGATCACCTCTTGTTCATTGCCGGGGCTGGGGTCGTTTTTATACTCATCGGCCTGATAAGCAATGATTGGAATCACGCCATACTGCTCACACGCCTCCACCAGTTTTCGCAGGTGGATGAGTCGCGCTTCCGTCGGCTCTCCCGCGACGCGTATGCGCACATGCTTAAATCCCTTCGGCCTGAAAATCACGCACCACCAGAGGATCAAACTCCCGGATACCCCGTTCGGTGCGCGCCCAGGTCAACGTCCATCCCCACACCAAGCTGCTGCGCATAGCGCGAAGCGGTCAACGGCGGCTGAGCCGCGCACACCGTGGCGCTGACGAGCAGGAAGAGAGAAGCAAGCGGCTTTAACACGATTGTCCTTAAGCAAATCATCAGGAGTCATATCACGTATTTAGCACGCTTTCTGGCTTTACATGCAATAAATCTTCGCGTGGCAAACGCTACGTCGCCTGCTCCTGCAACCAGCCGATAAACGCCTCGATTTTCGCCACTGTCTGCCAGGCAGCGTGGTCACATAATAGTGCTGGTGGCATTTCAGCGTCATCTCGCCGAAAGGCGCAATCAGTTCGCCGCTATCAAGACGCTTTTGCACCAGCCGTTTACGCCCCATCGCCACGCCGATATGGTTCATTGCCGCAATAACGGCTAAATCGGAACGATCGAAGCCAATGCCCGACGATGTCGGCAGATTCACGCCAAAATGCTGCGCCCAACTGTGCCATTCATCGGTGCCGGAGTCGTTGCTCCATGCCTGTCGGTCATGCAGGAGCGTACAGTGGCGCAGGTTAACCCGCGCATTCGTTAAGTCATGATGACGGGCATATTCGGGGCTGCACACCGGCAGAATGGCCTCATCCATCAGGAAGTGATGCGTCAGCTGCGCCGAGGGCGCATCATCAAAATAGATCGCTAAATCAATCCCTGCCCGCTGGAGATTCACGTTGTCATTACCGGTCAACATGGTCAGCGAGATGGACGGATAGCGGCGAGTAAAATCTCCCAGCGCAGGCACCAGCCAGCACTGAGCAATCGAAGGCCGCGAATAGACGGTCAGCGTCCCTGACAACTCCTGATTTTTAATATCGAGGATTTCCTGATTCAGCGTATCCAGCGACGATTTCAACGCCCAGAATACCCGCTTGCCCTCATGGGTGAGTTCCACTTTTGCGGTGCGAACGGACAAAGAGCTGAATCCCCAGCTCCTCTTCCAGTTGATTGATTCGATGGCTGACCGCGCTGGGACTTAGCGACAGCTCATCCGCCGCCAGCCGCAAAAGACTGATGCCTGGCCGCCACTTCAAAGGGTACAGCTTTGATAATTGCCAGCCGTTGAGTAAACGGTTTCTGCCGTCGCGTAAGGGTTCCATCGCCACCTCTGTGACCTCTTTTTTGGCTTTGCAGTGTAAAAAAATGCGCCTGGAAAATCAGCGCAAAGATGAATCAAAGTGAACCATATCGCATAAACAAACCATTATTGGATGCAAATCACCCTTTTGATTCAATCTGGTTCATGCGAAGGGCAATTTATATCGTTGTCAGCAAGTGCCGTTTTTCGTCCAATACGCCTATGTTAATCACAGGGCAAGGTGAGATATGCACTCTCAAATTTGGGTTGTGAGCACGCTGCTGGTAAGCATCGTGCTAATCGTGCTGACCATCGTGAAATTCAGGTTCCACCCGTTTCTGGCACTGCTGCTGGCCAGTTTCTTTGTGGGCGCGATGATGGGCATGGGGCCGCTGGAGATGGTCAATGCGATTGAAAGCGGTATTGGCGGCACGTTAGGCTTCCTCGCCGCCGTCATCGGTCTCGGAACCATTCTCGGCAAAATGATGGAAGTGTCCGGCGCGGCAGAACGGATCGGCCTGACGCTCCAGCGTTGGCCGCTGGCTTTCCGCTGACGTGATCATGGTGCTGGTGGGGCTGATTTGCGGCATCACGCTGTTTGTGGAAGTGGGTGTGGTGCTGCTCATCCCACTGGCATTTTCGATAGCAAAGAAAACCAACACGTCGCTGCTGAAGCTGGCTATTCCGCTGTGTACCGCGCTAATGGCGGTGCATTGCGTGGTGCCGCCGCATCCGGCTGCGCTGTTTGTGGCGAATAAGCTGGGCGCGGATATCGGTTCCGTTATCGTCTACGGTTTGCTGGTTGGGCTGGTGGCGTCGCTGGTCGGCGGGCCGCTATTCCTGAAGTTCCTCGGCAACCGCCTGCCGTTTAAGCCGGTGCCGACGGAGTTTGCGGATCTCGAAGTGCGCGATGAAAATACGCTGCCTTCTTTACGCGCGACGCTGTTTACCGTCCTGCTGCCGATTGGCCTGATGCTGGTAAAAACCGTTGCCGAACTGAATATGACGCAGGGCGGCACGCTGTATACGCTGCTGGAGTTTATCGGCAACCCGATCACCGCAATGTTTATCGCCGTTTTCGTGGCCTATTACATTCTCGGCCTGCGTCAGCATATCGGTATGGGTACGTTGCTGACCCATACCGAAAACGGCTTTGGCTCGATTGCTAACATCCTGCTGATTATCGGTGCAGGCGGCGCGTTCAACGCTATCCTCAAAAGCAGCGGTCTGGCGGATACGCTGGCGGTGATCCTTTCCAATATGCACATGCACCCGATTCTGCTGGCCTGGCTGGTGGCGCTGATTCTGCACGCCGCAGTGGGTTCCGCAACGGTTGCGATGATGGGCGCGACGGCGATTGTCGCGCCGATGCTGCCGCTCTACCCCAACGTCAGCCCGGAGATCATCGCTATTGCCATCGGTTCCGGCGCGATTGGCTGCACGATCGTGACCGACTCCCTCTTCTGGCTGGTGAAGCAATACTGCGGCGCCACCCTGAATGAAACATTTAAGTACTATACAACCGCGACATTTATCGCGTCGGTTGTTGCTCTGGCGGGCACATTCCTGCTTTCCTTTATCATCTAAGCGCAAAGAGACGTATTATGGAAAACGCTAAAATGACTTCACTTATCGCTCAGTATCCTCTGGTAGAGGATCTGATCGCCCTCAAAGAAAACGACCTGGTTTAACCCAGGCACCACCTCTCTTGCGGAAGGTTTACCCTATGTTGGTCTGACAGCGCAGGATGTACAGGATGCGCATGCCCGCCTGGCCCGTTTCGCGCCGTATCTGGCAAAAGCCTTCCCGGAAACCGCCGCAACCGGCGGGATTATTGAGTCTGAACTGGCAATCATCCCCGCAATGCAGCAACGGCTGGAAAAAGAGTACGGACAGAAAATCAGCGGCGAACTTCTGCTGAAAAAAGACAGTCACTTACCGATTTCCGGCTCGATAAAAGCCCGTGGCGGGATTTATGAAGTGCTGGCCCACGCGGAAAAACTGGCGCTGGAGGCGGGTCTGCTGACGACCGAAGATGACTACAGCGTAATGCTTTCACCGGAGTTCAGGCAGTTCTTCAGCCAGTACAGCATTGCCGTGGGTTCAACCGGTAATCTGGGGCTGTCGATTGGCATTATGAGCGCCTGTATCGGCTTTAAGGTGACGGTGCATATGTCCGCCGACGCCCGCGCCTGGAAGAAAGCCAAACTGCGCAGCCACGGCGTAACGGTAGTGGAATACGAAGAGGATTACGGCGTAGCGGTTGAGCAAGGACGCAAAGCGGCACAGTCCGATCCAAACTGTTTCTTCATTGACGATGAAAACTCCCGCACGCTGTTTTTGGGCTATGCGGTGGCCGGGCAGCGCCTGAAGGCTCAGTTTGCGCAGCAGGGGCGCGTGGTGGATGCCGACCATCCGCTGTTTGTCTACCTGCCGTGCGGCGTTGGCGGCGGCCCTGGCGGCGTAGCTTTTGGTCTGAAACTGGCATTTGGCGACAACGTCCACTGCTTCTTCGCCGAACCAACCCACTCTCCGTGCATGTTACTGGGCGTATATACCGGTCTGCATGATGCCATTTCCGTCCAGGAGATTGGCGTCGATAACCTGACGGCGGCAGACGGCCTGGCGGTGGGGCGCGCATCCGGGTTTGTAGGGCGGGCAATGGAACGTCTGCTGGACGGGCTGTACACCCTCGACGATCGGACGATGTACGACATGCTGGGTTGGCTGGCGCAGGAAGAAGGCATTCGCCTGGAGCCGTCCGCACTGGCGGGAATGGCCGGGCCGCAGCGTGTTTGCCGTTCGACGGATTACCAGCAGATGCACGCCTTCAGCGCTGAGCAGCTTAATCACGCCACGCATCTGGTGTGGGCGACCGGCGGCGGTATGGTGCCGGAAGAAGAGATGGCGCAGTACCTGGCGAAAGGGCGCTAAACGTCACTGACCTTAACGCAGCATCGCCATCAGCTCCATCGGTGAGCGATGCTGTTTAATCAGATCCCGCATGACGCGCATATGCGGCGACGTGTGGTTAATAAACGCTTTATACCCGCCACACAGCACGCTTTTCCCGCTTAAATCCCGATGCTTTGGACAATCACCGTTGCAGAATCGCAATAAGGCGCAGTCCAGGCAATCCGCTCCCAGCGTTGATTTTTTCTGCTGTCCAAATTCACTCGCCTGCGGGCTGGCATTCAGCATATGTAGCGGCGTTTGATGGATATTACCCAGCCGGAACGCCGGGTAGACATAGTGATCGCACTGATAGAGATCGCCGTTTGCTTCCAGGGCGAACGCGTGACCGCAGGTTTCGCTAAGCGCGCACATTTGTGCCGGATGCCCGCTCCACACGCCCAGCATCGAATCAAACAGTTGCACAAAAACGCGCCCAATATCTTCCCGAACCCAGAGATCAAACACATCGTTGAGAAAACGCCCCCAGTCTTCCGACGTCACGGAATCAGCGGTCAGTTTGCCGCTATCGTCACGTTCAACCAACGGAATGAACTGAAGAAAAGGCGTGCCAAGCTGGCGAAGATAGCGATACATACGCGCAGGCTGCTGGCTGTTCAGCCGATTCACCACCACCAGCAGGTTGAAGTCCACGCGATGGGCAACCAGCCTTGCTATCGCTTCCACCACCTTATGATGCGTTGGTTTTCCACTACGGCTAACGCGGTAAGCATCATGTAAATCGGCGGGCCATCCAGTGAGATACCGACCAGCCAGCCGTTATCGCGTAAGAATCGGCACCACTCGTCACTGAGTAAAATGCCGTTGGTCTGGAAGGTATTCTGGATGCATTTCCCCTCTCCATAGCATTTTTGCAACGCGACCACGCGGTGAAAAAAATCGAGTCCACACAGCGTCGGCTCTCCGCCCTGCCAGGCAAACAGCACATCATCAACCGGCTGCGCGGCAATATGCTGGCAAATAAAAGCCTCTAAGGTCGCGTCATCCATAACGGGTTGAGAGGGTTTATCGATATAAAAACAGTAATGGCAATCAAGGTTACAACGTGAGCTGGCCGGTTTAGCCATGACCTGACATCCTGTCATGCAACATCCCTAATAAAGACGATAAGTTGACGAATATGCGTTACAGCAAACAGTATTGCGAGGGACAACACCGCGAGAGAGATCAAAAATTTGTCACGCACGGCGCGAGATTCGGAAAAATCACTGTGCGCCACATCCATCAGGTTACGGCTGCGGGTATAGCGCCAGAGGATGAGCGCGACAATCGCCAGCACGCCAATAGAAACCCAGAACAGAAACCCCGCCTGATGCCAGTTATGTTTCAGCGCCAGCGCCATCAATGCGCCATAGCCTAACAGGGTACGAAACCAGGCCAGCGACGTGCGCTCCGGCTGTAGACCGGGATCAACCTGACGGCGGGCTTTGCGGCTATCCGGCATACAACACCAGCGCCATAACAATCACCGCAACAATCATCAGCATCAGGCTGATTATCATCAGGCTATGGGTGTACGGCAGGTCTTCTTTCAGACGCATCGCTTTTTCGTTGCGTAGCCAGCGCAGATAGCCATAAATCGCCAGGCCGCCCGCAAAGAGACACAGCAGCAGCGCCAGCAGTTCGCGAATCACCGGCGTGGCGAAGTCCGGCGCGAGTTGGTCAAGCCCGACGCCCGCCGCCAGAAACCCCAGCGCGGTGCGAATCCACGCCAGAAAGGTACGCTCATTTGCCAGCGAGAAGCGGTAATCCGGCGCTTCTCCGAGGCGGGAAATCTTCATGACGGCTCCTTTAAATTATTGCCGGATGGCGGCGTAAACGCCTTATCCGGCCTACGGTGTTGCGCTTTTGTAGACCCGGTAAGCGCAGCGCCACCGGGCATTATTATTGCCGGATGGCGGCGTAAGCGCCTTATCCGGCCTACGGTGTTGCGCTTTTGTAGGCCCGGTAAGCGCAGCGCCACCGGGCATCATTATTGCCGGATGGCGGAGTAAGCGCCTTATCCGGCCTACGGTATTGCGCTTTTGTAGGCCCGGTAAGCGCAGCGCCACCGGGCATTATTATTGCCGGATGGCGGCGTAAGCGCCTTATCCGGCCTACGGTATTGCGCTTTTGTAGCGCCACCGGGCATAACGCATCAAAACTTCTGCTTTTTCTCTTCTACTTTCACGCCTTGCGTGGGCAAACCGGTATCGTAATCACGTACCACCGGAGAATAACCGTCTTGCGGACGTGGGCGGAATGCCCCCCATCCAGCGCGGCCGGGCATCTTTACGCCACGGACGCAGGCTCCACTGGTACGTGCGGAACGGGTCGCGGATTTTATCCATGTAATCCAGCAGCGCGTCGTGCATCTGACTGCGAACACCGGCAAATTCCGGCGCAGCAATCAGATTATGCAGTTCATCCGGGTCATTACGCCTGTCGTACAGCTCATCGCTGGTAAACAGGTTCAGCACCAGCTTCCAGTTATCCGTCACCCAGCAGCGCACCGGAATAAAGCCGCCAAAGCTGTCATGTTCGATCTCATAGCGGTTGAACTCCACCATCACCCCGCGCGGCGCTTCAACGGCCAGGATGTTTTCACCCGGAAGAATATCGGGCTTATCAATCCCCGCCAGCGCCATCATCGTAGGCAGCAGGTCAATATGGCTGACCGGCGTATCGATCTGCTGCGGCGCTCCCTGCGGCGGGCGCATAATCAGCGGGATGCGGGTAATGTCATCATACATTGCCGCCCCTTTGCTGATGAGTTTGTGCGCCCCCATCATTTCACCGTGATCGGAGGTATAAATCACCCAGGTATTCTCACGTTGTTCCGGGGTTAACGCATTGATCACCCGCCCAATCTGATCATCAACAAAGTCATTGCAGGCAAAGTAGAGCGGATGATGATAACAGCCATCATCGCCTACCGGAGACGGCATCGCCTGCGCCCATAGCCGGTGGTGCTCAGGTTTATTGCTCAGCGAATCCTGCGCCTTCGCGCCCAGGTCATAATAAAAATCCTGATACTTCTCCAGATACTCAACCGGACAGGTAAACGGATGATGCGGCTCATCATAAGAGACCACCATCAGGAACGGTTCGTCATCTCTCGCTGGCTGATGGAGAAAATCAACCGCCCGGTTGCTGATGCGATACGCCCAGGTAAAGGTCTCATCAATATTATTGGTCTGCAAATCCTCAATACTGTTCAGTCCGTTACGCCACAGGCTGATTTCATTCTCCGTCAGTTCAGAAAGGTAGTTCGCGCCGTCATACCAGTAGTCGGCATCCCACTCAGGCGGGCACTCGCCGGTGCCAAAGTAATCGTGCCCGTCGAGGTGCCATTTGCCGATATAACAGGTGTGATAGCCTGCATCCTTAAAATAACGCCCCATCGTGGAGATGTTCTTCCCCGGTGCGACGTTGTTCGTCCACGGGCCGGACTGATTGGCATAAATACCGGTAAAAAGCCCCGCGCGGGCTGGCGTACACACCGGGCGAGCAGGTATACGCGGAGTTAAAGCGAATCCCTTCAGCGGCCAGACTGTCAATATGCTGCGTGTTCAGCGGCTTACCGCTATAGCAGCCCACCATATTGGTCGCCTGTGTATCGGTCATAATGAACAGAAAATTCGGACGGGTCATGCTTTATCCTTAGCGTCAGAAACATAAACCACAGGCGCGGAATGGCGCGTCTGCCATGAGCTGTAAATCAGGTAAACAACCACCGCAGCGGTGATGGCGTAGCTGAGAATGGTCAGCCACCGGGTCTGATAGCCACCGAACTGCGCCAGACCAGAATAGACGCCAATCATCGCGAACAGGACGCCAACGGCGGCGATCTTCACGTTTTTCCACGGTTTCATGTCAACCGCAAACGCATCATGAAATTTAAACGGCGTTGCACGCGGCTTAATCACGCCAATGAGCAGCATCACCACGACGTTGATACAGAAGGTGCAGGCCAGCACATAGAGGAAATGAAAATCAAATTTCACCAGGTAGTTGATGGTGATGTAACTGACAATACCGAGTCCCATTGCGACCTTCGCAGCCAGCGCCGGAATACGCGGGAAGAAAAAGCCCATAATAACAATGGTCACCAACGGCACGTTATAAATCCCGTTGAGCTGTTTCATCCAACTGTAGAGCCCTTGCGGCGCATAGGCGATCCACGGCGCCACCAGCACGGAGATCACGGCCACAATAAAGCCAAAGCGACGACCAACAGTGACCAGTTTATCGGGGCTGGCCTGTTCATTAATCAGTCGGCGATAGATACCGAGGCTAAACAGGGTCGAAGCACTGTTCAAAAAACCGCAGAATGCGCTGATAATCGCGCCAAACAGCACCGCGCTAAAAAAAGCCAATCAGCGGCAGCGGCATCACTTTGTTCACCAGCGCCGGATAGGCCATGTCTGCTTTCGGTAGATCCTGAAAGAGATGAAAAGCGATAACGCCCGGCAGCACCAGAATCAGCGGGTCCAGCATCTTCAACACCGCCGTAAGCAGCGCCCCTTTTTGCCCTTCCGATAAACTTTTTGATGCCAGCGTACGCTGAACGATCCCCTGGTTGGTGCACCAGTAGAACGTATTGACCAGGATAAGCCCGGTCAACGCCGCGCCAATCGGCACCGGGTCGTTGCTGCCGCCAATCGAGTTCAGCATCTGGCTGTGATCCTGGGTTAAACGCGTAATACCTTCGCTCAGACTGCCTTTCCCCATCGCCATCAGACCAAACAGCGGCACCATCAGGCCGCCAATCACCAGGCCGATACCGTTAATCACATCGGCAATGGCAATCGCCCGCATCCCACCGACGACAGCATACAGGATGCCGCTAATCCCCAGCACGACAGCCATCAGCCAGATCGCCGTATGTTGTGAAATACCAAAGGTTTCAGTGACATGAAACATGCTGTTAAAGGCAAGCGCGCCGGAATACAGAATGATGGGTAAAAAACAGATTCCCGTCGCAATCAAAAAACAGCAATCGATAATGATGCGGGTGGTTTTGTCATAGCGCTCTTCAATAAAATCCGGGATCGTTGCAATGCCGCGTTGCAGATAGCGTGGCAGAAAGATCAGCGCCAGAAAAATAAGCGGAATTGCGGAGATGACTTCCCATGCCATTACCGACATACCGCTGCGGTAAGCCTGGCCGGTTAATCCCACCAGTTGTTCCGTTGAGAGGTTAGTTAACATCAGCGAGGCGGCAATAACCGGCGCTTTTAACGAACGTCCCGCCAGAAAATATCCCTGCTGCGAACCGGTATCCGCTTTTCGTAACTTCCACCAGGTGATAACCGCCACCAGTAGCGTAAAACCAACAAAGCTCAAAATTTGTAGCGTATTCATCTCATAGCCCTTGTTTTTCATTATGTCCCGGCAGCGGTAGGGTCAACACGAGGTAAAGCGTGCCGGGTCAGGCAGTCAGATTTCTTAATTACAAACATCGCCTCCCTGAAGCATTCACTTTCTGTTATGTTCAGGTTGTGGGCATCATTCTCCGGCGAGAAAATAAAATGAATGGAAACTTGCTAAGTTCGCATGTAAAAAACGAAACTACGTACAATATTCCCCTGCTGATTAATGAAAATGTGATCTCCAGCGGAATTTCATTGATCTCGCTGTGGCATACCTACGCTGACGAAAATTACCGTGTTATATGGCCGCGAGATAAGAAAAAGCCGCTAATTGCCAATTCATGGGTCGCGGTCTATACCGTACAGGGGTGCGGGAAAATCCTGCTGAAAGACGGTGAGCAAATTACATTAAACGGCAACTGCATTATTTTTTTAAAACCCACAGATATACAGTCTTACCATTGCGAAGGTTTATTGTGGGAGCAATACTGGATGGAGTTTACCCCAACCAGTATTATGGATATTCCTATCCGACAACAAAGCGTTATTTATAACGGTGACGTTTATAATCAGGAACTGGCCGAAGTTTCACAATTAATTACCCGCCCGGAACCGATTAAAAATAATCTCGCCGTCGCGTTTCTCACGAAAATTATTTATCAGTGGATTTGTCTTATTGACTCAAACGGGAAAAAAGACCCACAACGCATACAGGTTGAAAAGTTAATTGCAGCGTTACATGCCAGCCTGCAACGCCGCTGGAGCGTGGCGGATATGGCCGCCACGATCCCCTGTAGCGAAGCCTGGCTGCGTCGTCTGTTTTTACGCTATACCGGGAAAACACCGAAAGAATATTATCTGGACGCCCGGCTGGAACTGGCATTATCGCTGTTAAAACAGGAAGGGAATTCGGTGGGTCAGGTAGCGGATATGCTCAACTTCTTTGACTCATTTCATTTCAGCAAAGCATTTAAGCATAAATTTGGCTACGCGCCGTCGGCGGTGTTGAAACATCCTGACCGGCACCCGCTGGATGCCGGTCAACAAGATTAGTGCAGTTCAGGCCAGTATTCTTTGTTGGCTTCAATCAGATCATCAAGAATCGCTTTGGCGACAGACGCGCTCGGCACGGTTTTGGAGAGCGTAATCGCCTGCCACAGACGCTGATAGGAGCGATGCTCCCAGGCATCGACCACCAGTTTCTCGACGGCCACCTGCTGGCTCATCAGCCCTTTCTGGAACTGCGGAATATCGCCAACCGTCAGAGGCTCCGGCCCGTTATGCCCCCACCAGGCAAGGGATCTCCACCATCGCTTCATCATCAAAGTTATGAATCGCCCCGTTGTTTGGCACAATCAGCAGCATCCGCTCCTGCGTATTAAAGGCGATTGCCGGTTGCCAGATCGACGATATAAGACGCATGTTCATCAATTTCCAGCTCGCCAGCGGAGGAGTGGCCCGCTTCAATAATCGCGCGGCAGGAGCCAAATACCTGTTTTTCACGGTGGTCCATCACCTCATTAGCACGCGTGCGCGCCGGGTTCGAGTGCTGCACCACATAGTCCGGGAACAGATAGTATTTCAGATAGGTGTTCGGCATGGTGTCCGGATCCAGCGCCTGCACATCCTTCGCTTTGGCGAACGTATCATTCCAGCTCGCTTCAGTATGCGGATCGTTAGATGGCGGAACATAACCGTGTTTCGCGACATATTCCCGCAGTTTCGGCATCAGGTCGTTACCCTGCAAGTCCTCAATCGACGTCCACCAGCCAAAGTGGTTCAGCCGTAATAACGCACGCGCATTTGCTTACGATCTTGCAGGCCGACAATCTGCGCCATCCGCCCTTCAATGCCGATCGGCATATCACAGATATTGAGGATTTTGGCGTTCGGGGCGCAGACGGCGCGTCGCCTCGGCCACTATCGCCGCCGGGTTGGAGTAGTTCAGCATCCACGCGTTCGGGGAGTATTTCTCCATGTAATCCACCAGCTCCAGCACGCCGCCAATAGAACGCATCCCATACGCAATCCCGCCCGGGCCACAGGTTTCCTGGCCTAACACGCCGTGGCGCAGCGGGATTTTTTCGTCTTTTTCCCGCATCGGGTATTTGCCCACGCGGATATGCGCCATCACGAAATCAACATCGGTAAACGCTGCTTCGGGATCGGTGGTGTAACTAAACTCAATCTCCGGCGCCTGCTCTTTAAGGATGATTTTGCACGCTTCAGCAATCACTTCCTGGCGAGCGCCGTCGTTGTCATAGAATTTCAGCGCGCGAAGCGGAAAACGGTCCTGGTTTGCCAGCAACATCAATACGATGCCCGGCGTAAATGTGCTGCCGCCGCCTGCGATAACCACTGAGAATTTTTTCATGATACTGCCTCCGTCATGGGGATTTGTTCGGTCGATAAGGGGGATTTCATTAGCGTTTCAAGCTGGTCACGCACCTGGGGCACATGCAGGCCGACAATCACCTGGATGCCATTGCCACGGCGAACCACGCCGTGCGCGCCCAGCGCTTTAAAGACGTCATCACTCTGGGTCTGCGCCATATCGTGGAGCGCGATACGTAAGCGCGTGGCGCAGTTATTAATGCTTTCGATATTGCCCGCGCCGCCCAGCGCCTGGAGGAACCCGGCTGCCTGCCCAAGTTTTGCGTCCGGCGCGGGCGCCGTTGTCTGTCCACGCGCAGCCTTGTAATCCGCTTTGCTGTAGAGTCTGACTTCACTCTCTTCACGACCCGGCGTTTTCAGGTTGAAGCGCAGGATCAGGGTGCGGAAAATCACAAAATAGAGGGCGGTGAATGCCAGCCCAATGCCTATCTGGGTAAACATCATTCCGGCATGGTTGTGGAACATCGGGATCCAGTTTTGCGGTAAGAACTGATCCAGCAGTCCGCCGCCCATATTTCCTACCACGCCGCAGATATACATCACCGTCGCCATTGAGGCCGCCAGTACCGCGTGTACGGCAAACAGCAGCGGAGAGATAAACAGGAAAGTGAATTCCAGCGGTTCCGTGATGCCCACCAGTACAGCGGTCAACGTGGCGGGGATCAGCAAACCGGCGACCTTCACCCGGTTTTCTGGCGATGCGGTGTAATAGAGCGCCAGCGCAATCCCGACGGAGCCAAAGATTTTTGAGTTACCGTGCAGGGCAAAACCGCCTTCCGGGAATAACGTCTTCAGCGATTCTGTGCTCTGGCTGAACGCCTGCATGTGTTGCGCCCAGTAAACCTGAATGCCACCTTCTACCGCCGCCGGGCCAAAAATGAAGGGGCCATAGACGAAGTGGTGTAACCCTGTCGGGATCAGAATACGTTCGAGGAAGGTGTAGACCCACACGCCCAGCGCGCCCGCTGAACGCAGGAAAGCCTGTAGGGATTCAATGCCCATCTGCACCTTTGGCCAGCCGAGCAGCGTCAGCCAGGCGCAGGGGATCATCACCAGGAACGCGATAATCACCACAAACGACGTGCCCTGAAAAATACCGAGGAACACGGGCAACGGCTTATCGAAATAGCGGTTGTGCAGCGCGGTGACGATGCCCGAAATCATAATGGCGCCGATAATGCTGGTATCGAGCGTTTTTATTCCGGCCATCATCGTCAGACCGCTGCCTGCCGTCGGGTCTACGCTGAAGTCCACGCCGAAGAAATGCCCCCAGGTCATGCCCATGGCATTAATGAAATAGTTCCATGTCAGGAAGCTGACCAGCACCGCCAGACAAGCTCGGCCTTGCGCCTGTTTAGCCAGGCCAATCGGCAAGCCGACGGCGAAAATCAGCGGCATATTACGGAAAACCGTCCAGCCGCCTTCTTCAATAATATGAACGATTTGCGCGAATAAACTGTTGGGATCGGTCAGCGCTTCGCCAACAAAAAGCGGGTTGCGCAGCATGATGGCGATACCCACGACGATACCGGCGAACGGGAACAGCAGTACCGGGGTAAACATAGCGCCGCCAAAGCGTTGTATTTGACTGAGCATTTTTACATCCTCATATAACAACCAGTAGGGAGAGGCCTTTTTTGTAGTGATTGCTGGCCTGATACGAGAATAGGTAGTTGCGATTCTGAGAACATGACGCGCCGCTTCGATTCGTGATCGCATTCATGGTTTTAATTCAGTCAATGATGTCTACTTTTTACATAAAAGTTAGACATCAAAAGGTTCGTAGCGCGGAAATTAAAGGGAAAAAGAGGTCTGGTAGTGATCTACAAATCGATAGCGGAACGACTAAGAATCCGGCTCAACTCATCTGATTACAACATCGGTAGCCCGTTGCCTGGTGAAAAAAAGCTGGCGGAAGAGTTTGCTGTGTCACGAATGACCATCCGCAAAGCCGTCGATATGCTGGTGGGGTGGGGACTGGTGGTGCGGCGGCACGGGAGCGGCACATACGTGGCGCGTAAAGACGTTCATCATGAAACCACCAACCTGACCGGACTGGCGGAAGTGCTGCGGCGTCAGGGAAAAGAGGTCACCAGCCAGGTACTGGTGTTTGAAGTGATGCCTGCGCCCCCCGCCATTGCCAGCCAGTTGCGGATTCAGATCAACGAACGTATCTACTTTTCCCGCCGCGTGCGCTATGTGGATGGCAAACCGCTGATGCTGGAGGACAGCTATATGCCCGTCAGGCTGTTCCGTAACCTCTCGCTGATCCACCTGGAAGGGTCGAAATTTGATTATATTGAGAAAGAGTGCGGCATCCACCATCAGTGGCAACTATGAAAGCCTGACGCCTGTACTGGCCGATAAACAGCTCTCCGCGCAAATGAACGTCCCCGAGCAAACGCCGCTACTGCGGATCACATCGCTTTCTTACAGCGACAGCGGGGAGTTTTTGAATTATTCGGTCATGTTCAGAAATGCCAGCGAATACCAGGTGGACTACCATTTACGGCGCGTCCACCCGGATGCAAACCTGACCTAGCCTAACCCCCAGAAAAGCACCGCCAGCAGTTGTGGGGGTGATAATCCGCAGGAACATTACCAGTGGATAAACGGTGGCGTAGGAGAGCGCCGCCGCGCCGCTGGTGGCATGCAGGTTGTTAGCGAACGCCAGTGCAGGCGGATCGGTCATTGACCCCGCCAGCATCCCGCATAGCGTCAGGTAGTTCATTTTGGCAAAGATACGTGCCAGAAGACCGACGGTAATCAGCGGAATGGCAGTAATAAAGATGCCGTAACCAATCCAGCTCAGACCATCACCCTGAGTCAACGTATCAATAAAGTCACCGCCAGATTTCAGCCCGACCACCGCGAGAAACAGCACGATCCCCAGCTCACGCAGCGCCAGGTTGGCGCTTGGCGGCATAAACCAGTACAGCTTGCCGATGCTGCCGATACGTCCCAGAATCAGCGCCATGATCAGCGGCCCGCCCGCCAGTCCCAGCTTTAACGCTACCGGGAATCCAGGGACAAACAACGGAATCGACCCCAACAACACGCCCAGACCAATACCGATAAACACCGGTAACATCTGCACCTGTTGCAGTTTTTGCTGGGCGTTACCCACAACATTGGCCACCGCATCAATTGAAGAGGGACGGCCAACCAGATTGAGGATGTCACCGAATTGCAGGCTGGCGTCGCTACTGGCCACCAGCTCTACGCCCGCACGGTTCAGACGGGAGATCACCACGTCATAGCGCTCTTTAAAATGGAGGTCGCGAATGCGTTTTCCGAGCACTTTTTCGTTAGTGACCACGACGCGTTCAACGCGCAAATCCGTCCCTCGCGTTGAGAGCGAGGTATCCACCTCCTGACCAATGACCAGCTGCGCGTTATGCAGATCGGCGGGCTGTCCCACCAGATGCAGCAGGTCGCCCGACTGGATGATCGTTCCCGGTGAAGGCACCATCAGCGTCTCGTCGCGTTTCAGACGCGAACAGATGATTTTATCGCTGTTCAGGATGGGCACATCCTGGATCGCCATATTGTTGAGATTCGGGTTCTCAACACGGATATTCATGGTCTGGATTAACGAGTGTCCATTGCTAAGCGTGTCTTCATGCTGCTTCGCCTCCGCCTCCACGTTGACGCGAAAAATCATCCGCATCAGCCACATGGTGAGCAAAATACCGCAAATCCCGAAAGGATAGGCCATCGCATAGCTCATCCCCATCTGATCTACCGCTTCCATTGGCGTTCCCAGATCGCGCAGAATTTGCTGCCCTGCCCCCAGCGCTGGCGTATTGGTGACCGCGCCGGAGAAAATCCCCAGCACCACCGGTAGCGGGATAGCGAAGATTTTATGCAGAATGGCGGTAACCAGCCCACCGATAATGACAATCAGGATGGCAAAGAGATTAAGGCGCAACCCTGAGACACGCAGAGAGGCAAAGAACCCGGCCCCACCTGGATACCAATGGTGTAAACGAAGAGTATCAGGCCGAACTCCTGGATAAAGTGCAGCATGTCACTGCTCAGCGTCATCCCGGCCTGATCGACAAAGTGGCCGACGATAATCCCGCCGAACAGTACGCCGCCAATGCCAAAACCGACACCCCGCACCTTGATATTGCCGATCCACAACCCGACAACCGCCACCAACGCCAGAACGCTGACCGTCAATGCTATATCACTCATCTTCTTTTCCCTGTGAATAACATTATTAATTAAATGGATCTCGCAGAGTACAAGCGGTATGTATGGGTGGTAAAGCACAAAAATGCCCCGTCATTGCTGGCGGGGCGGTTTGTTGAAAAGCATGATGCCGGACCTACAGGTTCTGCATCGCTTTGTAGGCCCGGTAAGCATAGCGCACCGGGCGATTTGCCGGATGGCGGCTACGCCTTATCCGGCCTACAGGTAGTCCTGGATTAGCTATTTAACGCGGGACGTTCGCTAATAGCGATACGCTGCGGAGCGATGGTTTCCGGCTCGTTGCGGTTAAATCAATGTGCAATAACCCATTGGTGAAGGTCGCGCCGCTGACCTCCATATTTTCTGCCAGAGTAAACTCAGACTGAATGGCTGTGTCACCAGCCCCTGATGCAACCATTTGGTTTCTTTTTCCGGCTGCGCTGGCGTGCCTTTTACGGTCAGCGCGTGCCTTCCAGCTGAATATCCAGATCTTCCTGACGGAAACCGGCTAACGCGAGGGTAATGCGGTAGTGGTTGTCATCGCTTTTTTCAATGTTATAGGGCGGGAAGCTCTGGCTTTCGCCGGTGTTTTGCAGGGCGTTGGCCAGTTTGTCAAAACCGATCCATTGACGCAGCAGTGGGGATAAATCGTAATTACGCATGATAATCATCTCCTTCTAAGAAGCGAGTAATACCCGTCATACTTCACGCCGCAGATGCGTTGTCTGCGCTCGCTCACCCCAGTCACGTACTTTTGTACGCTCCCGGGGATTTGCTTGCTTGCCGCCTTCCTGCGACGCAAATTATTTAGGGTATATTATTGCCAGCGAATCCTCAGATTCGCATATGCTCCCTGACGGCGAGCACGGGGATAACAGGCCGCCAACGGCGACCTGACTGAATCAGTTAATTTCGATACGGCGCGGTTTGTTCGCTTCTGGAATCACGCGCTCCAGGTCGATATACAGCAGACCGTTCACCAGGTTAGCGCCGCGAACATGAATGTTCTCTGCTAACTGGAATTTGCGTTCAAAGTTACGCTCTGCGATACCCTGGTAGAGATAGGTACGTTCTTTTTGCTCATCCGCGTGAGCGCCTTTTACCACCAGCAGATTATCCTGAGCGGTAATTTCCAGTTCGCTTTCCGCAAAGCCTGCAACGGCAATCGCAATGCGGTAATGGTTTTCATCCACCAGCTCGACGTTATACGGAGGATAACCGCCATTACTCTGGCTCTGGTTGTTTTCTAAGAGGTTAAACAGACGATCAAAACCAATGGCAGAACGGTACAGCGGGGATAAGTCAAAGTTACGCATAATGAATAGCTCCTGAAATCAGCGAGAATAGTTGACCTTCCATCATGGACAGGTCAGGTAGCCAGAACACCCATCAGGCGTGCTCTTTATTTGCCTACACCCTAAAAATGGGTCTGGAAATGAACTTTTCAAGCGCTTGCAGGGACTTTTTTTGCAGTTTGTTGTCTATCGCATAGACTGGGTGAACAGCACACATTGTTAAAGTGCGATAAGCGCCACAGTGCGACGTGATGGTGATGTTATTTTTCGCGACGGATCGCTATAACTCATCATGCAAACATCGATAATCAACAGATGAATAAATCATGATAAAAAATGTGTTGTTAACGCTGATGATGTGCAGTGGATTGGTTTTACTGGGTGGCTGCTCCAGCGTAATGTCACATACCGGCGGCAAAGAGGGGACCTACCCCGGCACACGCGCCAGCGCCGAAATGATCGGCAGCAGTGATACAAACTGGGGCACCAAATCGCTGGCAATCCTGGATATGCCCTTTACCGCCGTCATGGATACGATACTCTTGCCGTGGGACTTCTTCCGCACAGACAGCTCAGTGAAGTCGCGAGTGGAAAAGAGCGAGGAGAAAACAAAGATGACCAACGCCGTTATCCCCCCGGCAAGAATGCCCGTTCACTGATTTATCGTTTGGTTTCCGTCACCCAAAGCTGGCGGAAACCGTCAACCTCTTCCATCCACGCGATTAACGCTCCATCCGGCGAAAAAACAACGGCGTCCGCGGAAGGCGGGCTGTCATGACTCGCCGTTAAAAAGGCGATTGCCCCGCTCTGCGCGTCGCAGCAGGCAATGCGGTTTTCCAGCACAAACCCCAACCACTGGCCTGACGGGTGCCAGTTGAACGCTGACTGAATATCAGTCGCGTTATGCGTAAGCTGGCGCGGCTCTCCCCCCTGCGCCGGGATCAGCCAGAGCTGGACAATACCGCGATCATCGCGCATCAAAAACGCAATGTCCGTGGCTTGCGGGTTACTCCGCACCCAATGGCGCGGAACGTCTACCAGCCCAGGGAAAGCGCGATCGTGCGTAAAGGTCAGACGGCGCTGAACAACGCCCGCAGGCGGCGCTGGCAGCGTTGATTCTGTTCCGGTCAGCGGCATATCGCCTGCCTGTTTCCAGCCTTTTTCATCCTGCGGCAACGCCACCAGAAACAGCTCCGGCACTTTTTCACCCTTCGCCGACAAGGTATCGCCAATAAACGCCAGCGCATGATCGCCCACCCAACCCTCTTCGTAGGCGCGGTTAATGTCATCGCTGCCCGGCCGTGGCGCCGGCGTGGTCTGGCTCACTAACACGCACCAGTGGCTGCCGCTGTACTCCCGAGGATGCTGAACCGCCACCGTAACCGGGCCATACGGCACCGCAACGCCGACGTTGCGCAAGTCCAGCGCCGGATCGCGCTCATGCAGTACATGGTCGTTATAGGTGAAGCTGACACGCTCGCCGTTCGGACTGAACACATGCACATGGCTGCCGCCGCGCAGCGCGCCGGGCGTATACGGCACGGTGATGTCCATTGCATCCAGATTCGTCACGCGGTTTTGCGCCGCTATCACGCCGCGACGATGGTGGAAATCATAATGCCACGTCTCGTCCGGGTTCTCCGGGCCATGAATGAACACATAGCGATCGTCTTGTGGATGAACGGTCACCACGCCAACGTGCGCGCCCTGCGTAGCGCGATAAATGACCTCAATCTCGCCAGTCCGTACGTTGACGCGCTCAATCGTCTCACCGGTAAACGAGGCGCCTGACGGACGCACATCAAAAACCAGCCACTGGCTGTCCGCCGTCCAGGTGTTGGTATTCGTAAGCTGATGATGACGCGAAGCGAAAGTGATTTGTTTCATGGAGATACCCTGATGCGCGGTTTTCGCATCAGGGTATAGCATTGGACGAAATTAGCCTACCCGTTTAACGTCGCCGACCAGCAGGATATAAGAGAGCTCCATTTGGGGAGGGTAGCTACCGCTTTTAAAAACTCAGAATATTAACTTACTAACAGTCATGTTATTGCGATATTTAACTAAAATGCTGGCAACAAAAAGTGAATTCAGGATGCTGCTAATGATAATGTAGGTGATAATGAGTTTCATTCGCGATTATGGTTTGTTAACATACCTGCCTGTTATAAACCAGTCTGCATCAATAAAATGGCCAGTGAAGGCCTCTTCCAGGCAGAAATATGCGAAAAAAAATAATCCTGACTTCTTTGATAGCGTTAGCCAGTCTGAGCCTGAGCTCCTGTAGCCAGCCTGCATCAATAAACCAGAATAAACCATTACAAACAGCCCGCGTTTCTGACGGGCAAATAGTTGATTTAAAAAGCAATAAAACCATTACCAAACAAGAGCTTTTGGCTGAGCTTGCCGTTGCCCGGCAGCTTATTATTGGCGAAAAACACGATAATGCCGGACATCATCAGATTGAGCTCTGGCTTATTCAAAACCTGCCCACCCGGCGACCACAGGGGAGTGTGCTGCTTGAGATGCTGACGGCAGACCAGCAGCCCCGCGTTAACCAGGTTAAACGCTGGCTGAAAGATGATCCCGTGGTCCGGGATGGCCGTATTCAGGAACTGCTTAACTGGCAAAAAGGGTGGCCCTGGGAGATGTATGGCGACATAGTCATGCAGGCATTACGTGCGCCTTACCCTCTGCTCAATGCCAACATTGACCGGGATCGGGTAATGGCGCTGTACAAAAAAAACGAATTTCCTGAAGGGAAAAAATCCACAGCACCTGCGGTACAAGAAGCTCTGCGCAAAACCATCATAGCCATGCATGAAGGCAACATTGAAGGCCAGCAACTGGCGTCAATGCTCTCTGTTCAGCAACAGCGGGATCGCTACATGGCCCGCCAGCTTCTGGATGCCCCGGCTCCGTCGTTGTTGATTGCAGGAGGTTATCACGCGTCAAAAAGCATCGGCGTACCGTTACACATAGAAGATCTCGCCCCCGGCACCCAGCCTGTGGTGTTGATGCTCGCAGAAAAAGGGATGAACATCACCGTAGATCATGCTGACTACGTGTGGTTCGTGACGCCAGACACTGCAAAACGGTAAACCATGGATGATGAATATTCTCTACCTTCCACGACCGGCAAAATGGAGCGGCTGGTTTATCTGTTCACTGCTGCTTCATGGACTGCTTTTCCTTGCGTTTGTCTGGCGGTTTTCCGACGTACAGCCCGCCACGCCTCCTGCCCCGGCGATAATGCTGCAATGGGCCGATAATATCGAGGCTCCTTCTTCTCCTCTTCCGCTTCCGGTGGGAATCGCTCAGCAGGAATCCGCAGCGGCAGAAGAAAAGCAGCAGGCTGAGGACAGGCAGCAGCGTCCTGTCACTGAAGACAGGGATGCGACCATTGAAATAACCAGGAAGAAAAAGGCATCCGACGGGGAAAAGAAAAAGCCACGTCCACCACGTAAGATAAAGGATCAAACCAGCGACAGCAGCCACGCAGCCGTTTCCAGTAATGCCGCGCCTCAGGCCCCGGTCGAATCATCCCGTATTGCTGCGCCTTTCAACAGCGACTCAGCGAAGCGAGACAATTCCGGTGCATCCTGGGAAAGCAGAGTGAAAGGCTACCTTAACCGTTATAAACGTTACCCAGGCGATGCCAGAAAACGCGCACGAACCGGCACAGCCATAGTGACTTTTACCGTTAACGCGGAAGGCACCGTTGTCAGTAATTCTCTGGCAACGTCTTCGGGAACCCTCTCTCTCGATCGCGAAGCTGTTGCCGTTTTAGAACGCGCTCAACCACTTCCCAGACCACCAGCTGAAATATTAGAGGGAGGCTTCTTTAAAGTAAAAATGCCGATTACCTTTGATCTGACGGAGTTAAGGGAAAATTAGCGACTCTGGTTCGTTTAACTGAAATTTGATATTCATTTTTATGCTGAACATTTTATCAGACTTCACTGCTGTCGAAAAAATCAAGAAAACGTCAGAGAAGTTTTATTAAAAAAATAAACAAAGATCTGGATCTTTTATTTATTACGATACTTCTAAGGATATGTATGAACGTTATTAAACTGGCCATCGGCTCAGGCATATTATTGCTCAGCTGCGGTGCTTACGCACAATCCATCAGTGAAAAAACAGGTACCGATAAAAAAGGAGCGGCAGAATTCAGCCCGCTCAACGTTTCTATCGGGAAGACGACCAGTGAGCAGGAAGCTCTTGAGAAAACAGGCGCGACCAGTTCCCGGACAACGGACAAAAACCTGCAATCACTCGACGCAACGCTGCGCAGCATGCCCGGTACTTATACCCAAATCGATCCAGGCCAGGGAGCAGTAAGTGTGAATATTCGCGGCATGAGCGGATTTGGCCGCGTAAACACTATGGTGGACGGTATCACCCAAAGTTTTTACGGCTCCTCAACCTCCGGTACCACTGCACATGGCTCAACCAACAATATGGCTGGCGTACTTATCGACCCTAATTTTCTGGTAGCAGTTGATGTTACGCGCGGCGACAGCAGTGGCCCGGCAGGAGTCAACGCCCTGGCCGGTAGTGCAAACATGCGTACTATTGGCGTTGACGATGTGATATTTAACGGTAATACATATGGCCTTCGTTCACGTTTCTCAGTCGGCAGCAATGGGCTTGGGCGCAGCGGAATGATCGCCGTCGGTGGAAAAACCGACGCTTTTACGGATACAGGCAGCGTTGGCGTTATGGCCGCTGTGAGCGGCAGTTCTGTTTACTCTAATTTCTCAAATGGCTCTGGAATTAACAGCAAAGAGTTTGGTTATGATAAATATATGAAGCAGAACCCCAAATCCCAACTGTATAAAATGGATATCAGACCAGACGAATTTAACAGCTTCGAACTTTCCGCTCGAACCTATGAAAATAAATTTACACGTCGTGATATAACCAGTGACGACTATTACATTAAATATCATTACACCCCTTTTTCTGAATTAATTGACTTTAACGTAACGGCCAGTACCAGCCGCGGTAATCAAAAGTATCGTGATGGCTCGCTGTATACTTTCTACAAAACCTCAGCGCAAAATCGTTCTGACGCGCTGGATATCAACAATACCAGCCGGTTCACTGTCGCGGACAATGACCTGGAGTTTATGCTGGGCAGCAAACTGATGCGTACCCGCTATGACCGGACCATTCACTCAGCGGCGGGCGACCCGCAAGCGAATCAGGAATCGATCGAGAACAATCCGTTCGCACCCTCCGGCCAGCAGGATATTTCAGCGCTGTATACCGGGCTGAAGGTTACGCGCGGCATCTGGGAGGCAGATTTCAATCTCAACTACACACGTAACAGGATCACAGGGTACAAGCCCGCCTGCGATTCACGCGTTATCTGCGTGCCACAGGGTAGCTACGATATTGACGATAAGGAGGGTGGCTTCAACCCTTCAGTTCAGCTTTCTGCTCAGGTAACACCATGGCTTCAGCCGTTCATTGGCTACAGCAAATCCATGCGCGCCCGAACATCCAGGAGATGTTCTTCTCTAATTCAGGAGGCGCATCCATGAACCCATTCCTGAAGCCTGAACGTGCAGAAACCTGGCAGGCGGGTTTTAACATTGATACCAGAGATTTACTGGTCGAACAGGATGCCCTGCGCTTTAAGGCTCTGGCGTACCGCAGCAGGATCCAGAACTACATCTACAGCGAGTCTTATCTGGTTTGTTCTGGAGGTCGTAAATGCAGTATGGCTGAGGTGATTGGCAATGACTGGGAGGGCATGAGCGATGAATACAGCGACAATATGTACATCTACGTTAACTCGGCAAGCGACGTTATCGCAAAGGGCTTCGAACTGGAGATGGATTATGATGCAGGTTTTGCTTTTGGCCGACTCTCTTTCAGCCAGCAGCAAACAGACCAGCCAACCTCCATCGCCAGCACCTACTTTGGCGCAGGGGATATGACCGAACTGCCCAGAAAATACATGACGCTGGATACCGGTGTTCGCTTCTTCGATAACGCGTTGACCCTGGGCACTATCATAAAATACACAGGCAAAGCTCGTCGCCTGTCGCCTGATTTTGAGCAGGACGAACATACCGGCGCAATAATCAAACAGGATTTACCGCAGATCCCAACGATTATCGATCTCTATGGTACTTACGAGTACAACCGCAATCTGACACTGAAACTTTCGGTACAAAACCTGATGAACAGAGATTATTCGGAGGCGCTGAATAAGCTCAACATGATGCCAGGTCTTGGTGACGAGACCCACCCGGCCAATTCCGCGCGTGGCAGAACATGGATATTTGGCGGGGACATTCGTTTCTGATGACAATTTCCGCCAGGTTCAGACAGTACGTTTTCTCTCTTATGTCAATTTTATTGCAGGAACGAAAAATGAATATTTTCACTTTATCCAAAGCACCGCTATACCTGTTAATTTCACTATTTTTACCCACGATGGTCATGGCTATCGATCCACCTGAACGCGAACTTTCGCGATTTGCCCTGAAAACGAATTACCTTCAGTCCCCTGACGAAGGCGTCTATGAACTGGCTTTTGATAATGCCAGTAAAAAGGTGTTTGCAGCAGTCACCGATCGTGTAAATCGTGAAGCCAATAAAGGCTATCTGTATTCGTTTAATTCAGATTCGCTGAAAGTCGAAAATAAATACACGATGCCATACCGGGCATTTTCGCTGGCGATAAATCAGGATAAACATCAGCTCTATATCGGACACACCCAGTCAACGTCCCTGCGTATCAGTATGTTTGACACCTCAACCGGCAAACTGGTAAGAACCAGCGACAGGTTAAGTTTTAAAGCGGCAAACGCTGCAGATTCGCGTTTTGAGCATTTGCGCCATATGGTTTACAGCCAGGATTCCGATACCCTGTTTGTGAGTTATAGCAATATGCTGAAAACGGCCGAGGGCATGAAGCCTCTGCATAAGCTGTTAATGCTCGACGGGACGACGCTTGCCTTAAAAGGCGAGGTTAAGGATGCTTACAAAGGTACAGCGTATGGTCTGACGATGGATGAAAAAACACAGAAAATCTACGTTGGCGGAAGAGATTACATCAACGAAATTGATGCGAAAAATCAGACGCTGCTGCGTACCATCCCGTTGAAAGATCCGAGACCACAAATCACAAGTGTGCAGAATCTGGCGGTGGACTCCGCTTCTGACCGTGCCTTTGTGGTGGTATTCGACCATGACGATCGCTCCGGTACAAAAGATGGACTCTATATTTTTGACTTACGCGACGGTAAACAGCTTGGCTATGTGCACACAGGAGCCGGAGCTAACGCGGTGAAATACAATCCGAAATATAACGAACTGTATGTCACCAACTTCACCAGCGGCACCATCAGCGTAGTGGATGCCACCAAATACAGCATCACCCGTGAATTTAACATGCCGGTCTACCCAAACCAGATGGTGTTATCGGACGACATGGATACCCTTTACATTGGCATCAAAGAAGGCTTTAACCGCGACTGGGATCCAGATGTGTTTGTAGAAGGGGCTAAAGAACGCATTCTGAGCATTGATTTGAATAAGTCGTGATCGGACCGTTCCCCTGTCAAACTGGCCGGGGGAACGGCAAACCAGCGAAGTACTGTAGTCCGCCGCGTCAGAGGGTTCCCGGATGGCGGCTTCTCTTAATCCAGGCCTGCCACTTAATTCAGCACAAATTTCTCAATTGCGTATGCCACGCCGTCTTCCAGGTTGGATTTGGTGACAAAATTGGCCACCTCTTTCACCGACGGAATCGCGTTGTCCATCGCCACCCCCATGCCTGCATATTCGATCATCGCGATGTCGTTTTCCTGATCGCCAATCGCCATGATTTCTTCCGGCTTGATCCCCAGCGCATCGGCCAGCGACTTCACGCCAGTGCCTTTATTGACGCGTTTATCCAGGATTTCGAGGAAGTACGGCGCACTTTTTAGCACGGTATATTTCTCTTTTACTTCCGCCGGAATACGCGCAATGGCCTGATCAAGGATGACAGGTTCATCAATCATCATCACTTTCAAGGAACTGCGTTGCCGGGTCCATTTTCTCCGCTTCACAGAACACCAGCGGAATGGTGGCGACATAGGATTCATGTACGGTGTAGTAGCTGATATCACGGTTTGCGGTGTACAGCGTGTTGCGATCCAGCGCGTGGAAGTGTGAGCCGACTTCGCGGGACAACTTCTCCAGAAAGCGGTAATCGTCATAGCTCAGCGCCGTTTGCGCAACGGTACTGCCATCGCCCGCTTTCTGCACCAGCGCGCCATTGTAGGTGATGCAGTAGTCGCCGGGTTGTTCCATGTGAAGCTCTTTCAGATAGCTATGGACACCCGCATACGGACGGCCGGTGGTCAGCACCACGTTAACGCCACGGGCGCGCGCGGCGGCAATCGCCGTTTTTACCGCAGGTGAAATGGTGTGATCGGGCAGCAAAAGGGTGCCATCCATATCGATAGCAATGAGTTTGATAGCCATGAGTTCCCCGGATTAAATGAGTCCGTCCTCATGCTAACGCGATTCCGCTCAAAAAACAGCAATGAAAAGGGGGGATGGAAAGGGGAACCGGGATTCCCCTTTTGCAGATCGGTTGTAGGCCGGATAAGGCCTAAGCCGCCATCCGGCAGCTTAGGCTGATGAACTGCCTGATGGCGCTTCGCTTATCAGGCCTACAAGCTGATTAGATATCGATGTTTGCCGCTTTCAGGGCGTTCTCTTCGATAAAGGCGCGACGCGGTTCAACGGCATCGCCCATCCAGCGTAGTGAACAGCTGGTCGGCGGCAATCGCATCTTTCACGGTGACGCGCAGCATACGACGGCTTTCCGGGTCCATCGTGGTTTCCCACAGCTGATCCGGGTTCATTCTCGCCCAGACCTTTATAGCGCTGAATCGCCAGGCCCACGACGGGGACTCTTTCACCAGCCACTCCAGCGCCTGCTCGAAGCTCGCAACCGGCTGACGGCGCTCGCCACGTTCAATGAACGCATCGTCTTCGATCAGACCGCGCAGCTTCTCGCCGAGCGTGCAGATGCGACGGTATTCGCCGCCGGTAACAAACTCGTGATCCAGCGGATAGTCGGTATCCACGCCGTGAGTACGCACGCGAACAATCGGTTCGAACTGCTGCTGTTCGGCGTTCTCGCGAACGTCAAACTTCCACTGGCTGCCGTGCTGCTCTTTCTCGTTCAGCTCGGTAATCAGCGCGTTCACCCAACGGGTGACAGCCTGTTCGTTGCTAAGATCGGCTTCCGTCAGCGTCGGCTGATAAACCAGCTCTTTCAGCAGCGCTTTCGGGAAGCGACGCTCCATACGGCCAATCATTTTCTGCGTCGCGTTGTAATCAGAAACCAGTTTTTCTAACGCTTCGCCCGCCAGTGCCGGTGCGCTGGCATTGGTGTGCAGCGTTGCGCCATCCAGAGCGATGGAGATCTGGTACTGATCCATCGCCTCATCGTCTTTAATGTACTGTTCCTGCTTGCCTTTCTTCACTTTGTACAGCGGCGGCTGCGCAATATAGACGTGACCGCGCTCGACGATTTCCGGCATCTGGCGATAGAAGAAGGTCAACAGCAGCGTACGGATGTGCGAGCCATCGACGTCCGCATCGGTCATGATGATGATGCTGTGATAGCGCAGTTTATCCGGGTTGTACTCGTCACGACCGATGCCGCAGCCCAGCGCGGTGATCAGCGTCGCCACTTCCTGGGAAGAGAGCATCTTGTCGAAGCGCGCTTTCTCCACGTTGAGGATTTTACCCTTCAGCGGCAGAATCGCCTGGTTCTTGCGGTTACGACCCTGTTTAGCAGAGCCGCCCGCGGAGTCCCCTTCCACAAGGTACAGTTCAGACAGCGCCGGGTCGCGTTCCTGACAATCCGCCAGTTTACCCGGCAGACCCGCCAGATCCAGCGCGCCTTTACGACGCGTCATTTCACGCGCACGACGCGCTGCTTCACGCGCACGCGCCGCATCGATAATTTTGCCGACCACGATTTTGGCGTCGGACGGGTTTTCCAGCAGGTATTCGCTCAGCAGCTCGTTCATCTGCTGTTCCACCGCCGATTTCACCTCGGAAGAGACCAGTTTATCTTTGGTCTGGGAGGAGAATTTCGGGTCCGGCACCTTCACGGAAACCACGGCAATCAGGCCTTCACGCGCATCGTCGCCGGTGGCGCTGACTTTGGCTTTCTTACTGTAGCCTTCTTTATCCATATAGGCGTTCAGGGTACGGGTCATCGCCGCACGGAAGCCTGCAAGGTGGCGTACCGCCGTCACGCTGCGGAATGTTGTTGGTAAAGCAGTAGATGTTTTCCTGGAAACCGTCGTTCCACTGCAATGCCACTTCCACGCCGATACCGTCTTTTTCGGTGGAGAAGTAGAAGATATTCGGGTGAATCGGCGTTTTGTTCTTGTTGAGGTACTCAACAAACGCTTTGATGCCGCCTTCGTAGTGGAAATGGTCTTCTTTACCGTCGCGCTTGTCTTTCAGACGAATAGAGACGCCGGAGTTCAGGAAGGACAGCTCACGCAGACGCTTCGCCAGAATTTCGTATTCAAATTCGGTGACGTTGGTGAAGGTTTCCAGGCTCGGCCAGAAACGCACCATCGTACCGGTTTTATCAGTTTCGCCAGTCACCGCCAGCGGCGCCTGCGGTACGCCATGCTCATAGATCTGACGGTGGATTTTGTTATCGCGCTGGATAACCAGTTCCAGTTTCTGGGACAGGGCGTTAACCACGGAAACACCCACGCCGTGCAGACCGCCGGACACTTTATAGGAGTTATCGTCGAATTTACCGCCCGCGTGCAGCACGGTCATGATCACTTCCGCAGCAGAAACGCCCTCTTCCGGGTGAATACCGGTCGGGATGCCACGCCCGTCATCCTGCACGGATACGGAGTTATCGGCATGAATGGTGACGATAATGTCTTTACAGTGACCCGCGAGCGCTTCGTCGATAGCGTTATCTACCACCTCGAATACCATGTGGTGCAGACCGGTGCCGTCATCCGTGTCGCCGATATACATACCCGGGCGCTTACGCACCGCATCCAGCCCTTTCAGGACTTTGATACTGGAGGAGTCATAAGAATTCGACATCAACGTTTCTCGCTCAATTTATCTTGGGTTAATCCGTTATTTTACCCTTTTCCACGGTGAACATCTTCGAATTTTTGTCCGACATGTCCAGAACGTGTTCAGCGCTGATTGCGCTGACAAAGACCTGTGATTGCGTCGCTTTCAAGCGGCTGGCCAGCAGCCCGCGACGCGCATCATCAAGTTCAGAGGCAAAATCATCTATCAGGTAGAGACACCGCCGCCCGCTTTCACGGGTGAGGAACTCCCCTTGCGCCAGTCGTAAAGCGCACATCAGCAGTTTAAGCTGCCCACGCGATAAGGTATCTTCCACCGGCGCACCGTCAGCACGAATGCGGAAATCCGCTTTGTGCGGACCATGCGCGGTGTAGGTCAACATGCGATCGCGTTCGAAGCTCCGCTCCAGCACCTCGGCATAATCCGTCTCTTTTTCCCAACCGCGCTGAAAAGAGAAGGTGAGGGAGAACTCCGGTAGAAATTGCTGGCAGGTATCCGCCATATCCTGCGCAATACCAGCACTGTACTCAGCACGCCAGGTACTGATTTGTTCCGCGAGAGGAATCAACTCCTTATCCCACGGACGCAATTGTTCATAACGGCTTACCTGGCGCAGCGCCGCGTTGCGCTGCTTGAGCAACCGCTTCAGGTTGCTCCAGGCGGTAAAAAAACCGACTTCGTTGTGAAAGCATCCCCAGTCAAGGAACGCTCTTCTGTATTTGGGGCCGCCGTTGAGTAAAGTAAACCCCTCAGGGGTAATCAACTGCATCGGCATCAGGTGCGCCAGCTCCGCCACTTTGTGGCCGTCGGTGCCGTCGATGCGCACTTTGCTGTCGCCCAGCTTGTCTTTCGTCAGGCCGATGGCGGTTTCGCGCTCTTCCCCTTGCAAACGTCCGTGGAGGACAAACGACTCCTGCTCATGACGAATGACGCGGCCAATCTGCAAACTGCGAAACGCCCGGCCGTGGCCGAGCGTATAGATAGCCTCCAGCACGCTGGTTTTGCCGCTACCGTTTGCGCCAACCAGGAAGTTAAAGCCGGGGGATAAAGCGAGATCCGCATTTTCAATATTGCGAAAGTCGCGGATCAACAGGCGGGGTGAGCGACATTACAGTCTCATTGGCATCACAACATACGCAGCACTTTGAGACGCCGCATCTTCAATCTGTACGCTGGAAACGGAGTCTGTCAGCAGAATACGCACGGTTTCACATTTCAGCGCGTTCAGCACATCGAGCACGTAGCTGACGTTAAAGCCGATCTCCATCTCAGTACCGCCGTAGGTGACGTCCAGAATCTCTTCCGCTTCTTCCTGTTCCGGGTTGTTGGCGGTGATTTTGAGTTGGTTTTCGCTCACATACAGGCGTACGCCACGGAATTTCTCGTTGGAGAGAATCGCCGCGCGGGCAAACGCCTGCTTGAGAATATCGCAACCCGCTTCCAGCGTTTTGTCCGGGTTCTTCGGCAATACGCGGCGATAATCCGGGAAACGACCATCAACCAGCTTGGACGTAAAGATAAAATCACCGACGTGGGCGCGGATGTTGTTACTGCCGATCTGTACGCGCAGCGGGGTTTCGCCGCCGTCGAGCATACGCATCAGCTCAATCACGCCTTTACGCGGCACAATCACCGAATGGTTAGGCAGAGATTGCCCGACCGGCATAGAGCAGACCGCCAGACGGTGACCGTCGGTCGCGACGGTACGCAACTCTTCACCTTCAGTCTCAAACAGCATGCCGTTTAAGTAGTAACGAACGTCCTGATGCGCCATTGAGAACTGGGTGGCTTCAATCAGGCGCTTCATCGTTGCCTGCGGCAGGGTGAATTCGACTTCGCTCTGCCAGTCATCCAGATTAGGGAAATCAGCGGCAGGCAGCGTGGAAAGCGAGAAACGGCTACGCCCGGAGCGCACCAGCATCCGATCGCCTTCCAGCTGGACGGCAATTTCAGCCCCTTCCGGCAAGCCACGGCAGATATCAAAGAATTTCCGCGCCGGGACGGTAGTTGCGCCTGGTTCATGAGGCTGAATCAACGCAACGCGCGCCACCATTTCCATTTCAAGATCGGTGCCCGTCAGCGACAGCGTACCGTCAGCCACCTGCAACAGCAGGTTACCGAGAATGGGCAGTGTAGGACGACCGCCCAGCGGGCCACTGACCTGCTGAAGCGGTTTTAATAAATGTTCACGTTCAACGGTAAATTTCATAGCGTCACGAAGATAATGTTCTGATTAAGTTTGAGAAATCTTCTTTAATATCATGGCTTTCTTCACGCAACTGCTCAATCTTACGGCAGGCATGAAGTACGGTAGTGTGGTCACGTCCACCAAACGCGTCGCCAATTTCTGGCAGACTGTGGTTGGTGAGCTCTTTTGCCAGCGCCATAGCCATCTGACGCGGGCGCGCTACCGAGCGAGATCGACGCTTGGAAAGCAGATCCGCGATTTTAATTTTGTAATACTCCGCCACCGTCTTCTGGATATTGTCGATGGTGACTAGCTTTTCCTGCAATGCCAGCAAATCGCGCAGCGCTTCACGCACAAAGTCGATAGTGATAGCGCGTCCGGTAAAGTTAGCGTTAGCGATCACGCGGTTTCAGCGCCCCTTCCAGCTCACGCACGTTAGAGCGTAGTCGCTTGGCAATAAAGAACGCCACCTCGCCAGGCAAACGAATATCATTTTCGTCCGCTTTTTTCATCAGGATCGCCACGGCGGGTTTCCAGCTCAGGCGGTTCGATCGCCACCGTCAACCCCCCAACCGGAAGCGGGATTTCAGACGATCTTCAACGCCGTTGATCTCTTTTGGATAACGATCCGACGTCAAAATGATCTGCTGATTACCTTCTAACAGGGCGTTAAAGGTGTGGAAAAACTCTTCCTGGGATCGTTCTTTATTGGCGAAGAATTGAATGTCATCAATAAGCAGTGCGTCAACGGAACGGTAGTAGCGTTTAAACTCTTCGATCGCGTTGTTTTGCAAGGGCTTTAACCATGTCCTGCACAAAGCGCTCGGAGTGCATATACACCACTTTCGCATTCGGTTTGCGCGCCATAATACCGTTGCCCACCGCATGCAACAGGTGAGTTTTACCCAGACCGGTGCCGCCGTAGAGGAACAAGGGATTGTAGGCGCCGCCGGGGTTGTCCGCCACCTGACGCGCCGCCGCGCGCGCCAGTTGGTTGGATTTACCTTCGACGAAGTTATCAAACGTGTGTTTCACGTTGACGTTAGAGCGGTAGGTCGGTTCTGCCGGAGCCGGCACGTTATCCCAGCCCGGGCGCGCCGCGGCTGGCGCCGCACGCTGTGGCTGCGCCTGAGCGACCTGCGCAGGCGCAACAACATTGTTGACCGGCGTTTTGAGCGTTTGAGTGACGGGTTTCGTCCCGACCTCAAAACGCAGTTGTGGGGCATCCGCTCCGCAGAAATTATTCAGCAGTCCATTGATATTATTGAGGTACTTGTCTCTTACCCAATCGAGCACAAAACGGTTTGGCGCATACAAAGCCAGCGTGTTATCGCTCAGTTCCGCCTGCAACGGGCGTATCCACATACTGAATTCTGTGGCTGGTAACTCATCCTGCAATCGGGCAAGACACTGCTGCCAAAGCGAAAGTGACACGGCGGACTCCACTCGAACAAAAGTCGATAAATGACAAAGGCTGAAACATTCATGATTGTTGACGCACGTCGAAAAGACCCTGTGCATAAAAGGGTGACGTGCGAATTGCTATCTGCAATTTTACCCGATCAGGATCCGTTGAAACGATCAGGACCGCGGATCATAGCCTAAACTGAGCAAGAGATCTTCTGTTTCTCACAGATTCTTCCCGATTTATCCACAGGATGATCCAGAACCGGGTAAGTGTAAACGATCCAGGCGAAGTGCTGCACGATTTCGCGCGCATATTGAAAAAATTAATGAGTAAAGATGCCAGGCTGTGCCCCTCAATTGCGCGTGGCGTCGACGCTGAGCCAGAAACGCGTAGTCAAGGCGGAAGGCGCCGGACATAGTGGGCCTATGTTCAAGCCTGACAACGCAGAGTACGCGTTTCTGGCACGCGTCCCGAAGGGCTGGGACTATTTTGGCCCATTGCCGCGTTGCTCTCCGCGCATTTGGGCCCCCAAACCCCACGGCTCGCGCCTTGCCCTGGGCCAAAATAATCGCCAGCGACGTTCACGATCAATTGAGGACACAGCCTGATACTGCATAAACGATCTAATAAAGATCCCGTGCGATCCTTGCGCTTTGCCCGGCAGTCCGTATAATCCTCCACCCGTTGTACAATGCCCATCGTACGGCGTTAGCGCTGCTTGTTTTTCGCGCGAAAAGGTGCGGAAAAACGCAGGGTTTTAAGGAAAGAGAATTGACTCTGGAGTGTACAATTATTACAATCCGGCCTCTTTAATCACCCACGCTGAGGCGTAAGTCGTTCGATAATCGTTCGGGTATACGCAAAAGTCAGTGAATTTATTCAAGTTTAGGTAGAAATCGCCATGAAACGCACTTTTCAACCGTCTGTACTGAAGCGCAACCGTTCTCACCGGCTTCCGTGCTCGTATGGCTACTAAAAATGGTCGTCAGGTTCTGGCACGTCGTCGTGCTAAAGGCCGCGCTCGTCTGACCGTTTCCAAGTAATAAAAGCTAACCCCTGAGTGGTTAAGCTCGCATTTCCCAGGGAGTTACGTTTGTTAACTCCCAGTCATTTCACATTTGTCTTCCAGCAGCCACAACGGGCTGGCCACGCCGCAAATCACCATCCTCGGCCGCCTGAATTCGCTGGGGGCATCCCCGCATCGGTCTAACCGTCGCCAAGAAAAACGTTCGACGCGCGCATGAACGCAATCGGATTAAACGTCTGACGCGTGAAAGCTTCCGTCTGCGTCAACATGAACTCCCTGCAATGGATTTCGTGGGTGGTGGCGAAAAAAGGGGTTGCCGACCTCGATAACCGTGCTCTCTCGGAAGCGTTGGAAAAATTATGGCGCCGCCACTGTCGCCTGGCTCGCGGGTCCTGATAGCCCTTATACGGGGTCTATCAACGCCTGATCAGTCCGCTGCTTGGGCCGCATTGCCGTTTCACGCCAACCTGCTCAAGCTACGGAATTGAGGCATTGCGCAGGTTTGGAGTGATAAAAGGCAGTTGGTTGACGGTGAAACGCGTATTAAAATGCCACCCTTTACACCCTGGTGGTGACGATCCCGTCCCGCCCGGACCATTTGATACCAGAGAACACTAACGATGGATTCGCAACGCCAATCTTTTAGTCATCGCTTTGCTGTTCGTGTCTTTCATGATCTGGGCAAGCCTGGGAGCAGGATAAAAATCCGCAGCCTCAGACCCAACAGACCACGCAGACAACGACCACCGCAGCGGGTAGCGCCGCCGACCAGGGCGTACCGGCCAGTGGCCAGGGGAAACTGATTACGGTTAAGACCGACGTGCTTGATCTGACCATCAACACCCGTGGCGGTGATGTTGAGCAGGCCTTGCTGCCAACTTACCCGAAAGAGTTGGGTTCTAAAGAACCGTTCCAGTTGCTGGAAACGACTCCGCAGTTTATCTACCAGGCGCAGAGCGGCCTGACCGGTCGTGACGGCCCGGATAACCCGGCTAACGGCCCGCGTCCGCTGTACAGCGTCGATAACGACACGTTTGTCCTCGCGGATGGCCAGAACGAACTGCATGTTCCGATGACCTGGACTGACGCCGCTGGCAACACCTTCACCAAAACGTTTGTCCTCAAACGCGGTGAATATGCGGTCAACGTCAACTACAGGCGTGCAGAACGCCGGTGAGAAACCGCTGGAGATCTCCACCTTTGGTCAGTTGAAGCAATCCATCAATCTGCCGTCTCATCGCGACACCGGTAGCAGCAATTTTGCACTGCATACCTTCCGTGGGCGCGGCGTACTCCACGCCGGATGAGAAGTACGAAAAATACAAATTCGACACCATTGCCGATAACGAAAACCTGAACGTCAGCTCCAACGGCGGCTGGGTCGCCATGTTGCAGCAGTACTTCGCAACGGCATGGATTCCACGTAACGACGGCACCAATAACTTCTATACCGCGAATCTGGGTAACGGCATTGCCGCTATCGGCTATAAATCTCAGCCGGTTCTGGTACAGCCGGGTCAGACTGGCGCCATGACCAGCACCCTGTGGGTTGGCCCGGAAATTCAGGATAAAATGGCGGCCGTTGCACCGCACCTGGATCTGACCGTTGATTACGGTTGGCTGTGGTTCATCTCTCAGCCGCTGTTCAAACTGCTGAAATGGATTCATAGCTTCCTGGGGTAACTGGGGCTTCTCCATCATCGTTATCACCTTTATCGTTCGTGGCATCATGTACCCGCTGACGAAAGCGCAGTACACCTCCATGGCGAAGATGCGTATGCTACAGCCGAAGATTCAGGCTATGCGCGAGCGTCTGGGCGGATGACAAACAGCGTCAGAGCCAGGAAATGATGGCCCTGTACAAAGCTGAGAAGGTTAACCCGCTGGGCGGCTGCTTCCCGCTGATCATCCAGATGCCTATCTTCCTGGCGTTGTACTACATGCTGATGGGCTCCATTGAACTGCGTCATGCGCCGTTCGCACTGTGGATCCATGACTTGTCCGCACAGGACCCGTACTACATCCTGCCGATCCTGATGGGCGTGACGATGTTCTTCATCCAGAAGATGTCTCCGACCACCGTGACCGACCCGATGCAGCAGAAGATCATGACCTTTATGCCGGTCATCTTCACGGTATTCTTCCTGTGGTTCCCGTCAGGTCTGGTGCTGTACTATATCGTCAGCAACCTGGTAACCATCATCCAGCAGCAGCTGATTTACCGTGGTCTGGAGAAACGTGGCCTGCATAGCCGCGAGAAGAAAAGCTCCTGATTCCATGTAAGCCGGGTAAGCATAGCGCCACCCGGCAATCAGAACAGCGATGACAGGGCGGTCAATTGACCGCCTTTTTTATTAGCAAAAAAAGAGAAGATCATGAGCCATAACGACACTATCATCGGCCCAGGGCTACCCCACCGGGACGCGGTGGCGTCGGTATCCTGCGTATTTCCGGTCTCAAGGCGCGCGAGGTGGCCGAAGCCGTATTGGGGCAAGCTACCAAAACCGCGTTACGCCGATTACCTGCGGTTTAAAGATGCCGATGGCACGGCGCTGGATCAGGGGGGATCGCGCTGTGGTTTCCCGGCCCGAACTCGTTCACTGGGTGAAGACGTACTGGAACTGCAAGGGCATGGCGCCCGGTCATTCTCGACCTGCTGTTAAAACGTATTCTGACGCTCCCCGGCCTGCGCATTGCCAGACCGGGCGAGGTTCTCGAGCGCGCGTTCCTCAATGACAAGCTCGACTTAGCCCAGGCAGAAGCGATTGCCGACCTGATCGACGCCAGTTCCGAGCAGGCGGCACGCTCGGCGCTGAACTCGCTACAGGGGGCATTTTCCGCGCGTGTGAATCATCTTGTGGAAGCACTCACCTCACCTGCGCATCTATGTGGAAGCAGCCATTGACTTCCGGACGAGGGAGATCGACTTCCTCTCCGACGGCAAAATTGAAGCCCAGCTCAACGGCGTGATCGCCGGATCTCGATGCGGGTACGCGCGAAGCGCGTCAGGGCAGCCTGGCTGGCGTGAAGGGATGAAGGTGGTCATTGCCGGACGCCCTAACGCCGGGAAATCGAGCCTGCTGAACGCCCTGGCGGGCCGTGAGGCCGCCATTGTCACCGATATCGCTGGCACCACCCGCGACGTGCTGCGCGAGCATATTCACATCGACGGAATGCCGCTGCACATCATCGATACCGCCGGTCTGCGCGATGCCAGCGATGAAGTGGAACGCATTGGGGATTGAGCGCGCCTGGCAGGAGATAGAACAGGCCGACCGCGTGCTGTTTATGGTAGATGGCACAACCACCGATGCCGTTGATCCGGCGGAAATCTGGCCGGACTTTATCGGGCCCGTTTACCGGCGAAACTGCCGATCACCGTTGTGCGCAACAAAGCTGACATCACTGGCGAGACGGCTGGGTATCAGCGAGGTGAATGGTCACTCACTTGTCCGTCTTTCCGCCCGTACCGGCGAAGGCGTGGACGTATTGGCGTAACCATCTCAAACAAAGCATGGGCTTTGACACCAATATGGGAAGGCGGCTTCCTTGCCCGCCGTCGCCATCTTCAGGCGCTGGCAGAAGCCGCAGAACATCTCCAGCAGGGCAAATCACAGCTGCTTGGCGCCTGGGCTGGCGAACTGCTGCGGAGGAGCTGCGTCTGGCACAGCAGGCGCTGAGTGAGATCACCGGCGAGTTTACCTCCGACGATCTGCTGGGCCGTATTTTCTCCAGCTTCTGTATTGGTAAGTGATGTTGTTTTGCCCGGTGGCACTACGTTTACCGGGCGCGACTAAATCTGGTAGGCCGGATAAGGCAAAGCCGCCATCCCGGCCCAATCCAATATAAATTTCCTCACAGGAAATCACCGTTATCCAAATGGCAACTCGCGTCACAGAAAAAGCTCCCCCGTATTCTTAGCGCCACGCTTATTGTGAGGACGCTATGACCCGCTTTCTAATCTGTAGTTTTGCCCTTGTTTTACTCTACCCAGCTGGCATCGACATGTATCTGGTCGGTTTACCCCGTATTGCCGCCGATCTGAACGCCAGCGAGGCGCAGCTGCACATCGCGTTTTCGGTATACCTGGCCGGGATGGCCACCGCAATGCTGTTTGCGGGTAAAGTTGCAGACCAGTCAGGGCGCAAACCGGTAGCGATAGCGGGCGCGGTGATATTCATCATCGCCTCCATGCTTTGCTCACGAGCAACGGATGGGTCGCTGTTCCTGACCGGGCGCTTTATTCAGGGCATCGGGGCGGGGTGCTGTTATGTGGTGGCGTTTGCGATTTTGCGCGACACGCTGGACGATCGCCGCCGGGCGAAAGTGTTATCGCTATTAAACGGAATTACCTGCATTGTGCCGGTATTAGCGCCAGTGTTAGGGCATTTGATTATGCTTAAATTCCCGTGGCAAAGTCTGTTTTACACGATGATAGCGATGGGTATCGCGGTATGCCTGCTCTCGGTGTTTATCCTGAAAGAAACGCGCCCGGCAACATGCTCATCGACCTCGCGCCCTCAGCAAAATGCAGAGTCGCTGCTCAACCGCTTTTTCCTCAGCCGTCTGGCGATCACCACGTTGAGCGTGTCGGTGATCCTCACATTTGTAAACACCTCGCCGGTGTTGCTCATGGAAATGATGGGCTTTGATCGCGGTGAATACGCCACCACAATGGCGCTGACGGCAGGCATCAGCATGGCGGTGTCGTTCTCAACGCCTTTGCGCTGAGCGTATTTAAACCGCGCACGCTGATGCTCACGTCGCAAGGGCTGTTTCTGGCTGCGGGCATCGTACTCAGCCTCTCATCCTCTCACGCCGTCACGCTCTTTGGCCTGACGCTCATCTGCGCGGGTTTTTCAGTTGGCTTTGGCGTGGCGATGAGCCAGGCATTAGGCCCATTCTCACTGCGTGCTGGCGTCGCAAGCTCTGTACTCGGCATTGCACAGGTCTGCGGGTCATCGCTGTGGATATGGCTGGCGGCAGTCATTGGCTTTAACGCCCTGAATATGCTGATCGGGATTCTGATTGGCTGTAGCATGGTCTGTATCCTGTTACTGATGACCATACAGCCCGCAGCGCATTATGAAAAAATCCATCACCAGTCTCGATCTTAATCTGTTGTTATGTTTGCAGCTTCTGATGCAGGAGCGCAGCGTCACCAAAGCGGCGAAGCGGATGAACGTCACGCCCTCGGCGGTGAGTAAGTCGCTGTCAAAGCTGCGAACATGGTTTGATGACCCGCTGTTTGTGAACACGCCGCTGGGGCTGACGCCGACGCCGCTGATGGTCAATATGGAACAAAGCCTGGCGGACTGGATGCAGATGAGCAATCAGCTGCTTGATAAACCGCATCACGAATCGCCACGCGGCCTGAAATTTGAACTGGCGGCAGAGTCGCCGCTGGTAATGATCATGTTCAATTCTCTGTCGCAGCAGATTTATCAGCGCTATCCGCAGGCCACAATCAAGGTGCGTAACTGGGATTACGACTCGCTGGATGCCATTACACGCGGCGAGGTGGATCTCGGCTTTACCGGAAGGGAGAGCCATCCCCGTTCGCGGGAGCTTCTCAGCCTGCTGCCGCTGTCTATCGATTTTGAAGTCCTGTTCAGCGACCTCCCCTGGGTCTGGCTGCGGGAAGATCACCCGGCGCTACAAGAAGAGTGGAATCTGGAAACATTTTTACGCTATCCGCATATCAGCATTTGCTGGGAGCAAAGCGACACCTGGGCGCTGGATGATGTATTGCAGGAGATGGGCCGCAAACGCAACATCGCCTTAAGTTTACCGGGGTTTGAACAATCGCTGTTTATGGCCGCCCAGCCGAACCACTCGCTGCTGGCGACCGCGCCTCTCTACTGCCAGCGTTATAACCAGCTCCCACCAGCTCCCGTTGGTCGCGCGTCCTCTCCCTTTTGACGCCGCCCAGCGAGAAAAGCTGATGGTGCCTTTTACCCTCCTTTGGCATAAACGTAACAGCCATAACCCTAAAATTATCTGGTTAAAAGAGACCATTAAAACGCTCTATAGCCCACCTCTCCTGACGGTAAATTAACCACGACCGCGTCAGAAATGTAAAAGTCGCGTAAGCGCCGCTGTTTTTGTCGAACTTTTGACCAGTAAAACCTGTCCATAATCTACGTAAATGTTACTCTCGTAATAATCACGGACCATTAATCACGGAGCGAAAAATGGCGACACATTTTGCCAGAGGATTCTTACGGAGGGACACCTGATTTCAGTCCCGTCTGCCTTCTCCATGCCACATCGAAGCCAGAAACCTTCCCGCTCACCGCCGGACACGTTTTTTGGCTTCACGCGGCTTACTGCTGAACTGATGTTTATGCTCTACGGAACCAGCGAGCTGCCGGAAATAGCTATTCAGGCCAAAGGGAAGCCTGTCTTTCGCGATAAAAATCTGCCCGCGTTCTCCATCTCATATGCCGGGAATATGGTGGGCGTGGCGCTGACAACGGAGGGGGAATGCGGTCTGGATATGGAATTACAGCGAGCCATGCGAGGCTTCCATAGCCCACTCTCAGCCGAGAGCCCGGCGTTCTCCAGCAACGAAAATCTGTGGATCAACAATCAGAGCGATCCCAACGAAGCGCGCGCGCAACTGATCACCTTACGCCAGAGCGTGCTAAAGCTAACCGGTGACGTACTGAATGACGATCCGCGTGAACTCCAGCTCCTTCCCGGCGCAGGCCGCCTGAAATGCGCCCACGTTACGCAGGTGGAGGCAATATGCGACGCGGAAGATATTCTGGTCTGGTCGGTGGCGGTTACGCCAGCCATTGAAAAACTGAATGTTTGGGAGTTTGATAGTAAGCAAGGATGGAAAAGCCTGGCCGATATCCAGACCCGGGCGAATGAACCCACCGGTCGCCTGATGCGATTCGCTCAATTATCCACAGCAAAGTCATCTTATACACTTAGCTGATTCGGCCCTGTCCCGGCCGCCATGATGAAAAGGAGTAATCATGTCCGAAACGTTGAATGTTGTTACGTTACTGGGGAGCCTGCGCAAAGGTTCATTTAACGGTATGGTCGCCCGCACGCTGCCGAAAATTGCCCCGGCAGGCATGGAGGTCAGCGCATTACCTTCGATTGGCGATATTCCGCTGTATGACGCTGATGTGCAGCAGGAAGAGGGGTTCCCGGCGAGCGTTTGAAGCGCTGGCAGAGCAAATCCGTAAAGCGGACGGCGTCGTCATCGTCACACCGGAATACAACTACTCGGTGCCTGGCGGACTGAAAAACGCGATCGACTGGCTGTCCCGCCTGCCAGAACAGCCGTTAGCCGGGAAACCGGTGCTGATCCAGACCAGCTCAATGGGGGCAATCGGCGGCGCTCGCTGTCAGTATCATCTGCGCCAGATTCTGGTATTCCTTGATGCGATGGTAATGAACAAACCGGAGTTTATGGGCGGCGTGATTCAGAACAAAGTTGACCCGCAAACCGGGGAAGTGGTTGATCAAAGCACGATTGATCATCTTACCGGCCAGCTAACCGCGTTTGGCGATTACATTCAGCGCGTTAAAGCGTGATAACAGCGCGCGCGTAGGGCCGCAGGCCGGATAAGGCGTTTGGCCGCCATCCGGCTATCAAATTTGCCTGATGGCGCTACGCTTATCAGGCCAGGACACCTCGCGCAGCGCCGTATCAGCGGCAATTAGTGCGCGTCGATAAACACAATCTTCAGCACAAACAACAACGCCACAACCACCACGCAAGGGCTCAGCTCACGCAGACGTCCGGTGCCGATTTTCATCACACAGTAAGAGATAAAGCCCAGCGCGATACCTTCGGTAATCGAGAAGCTGAACGGCATCATCACGGCAGTAATAAACGCCGGAACAGACTCGGTAAGGTCTTGCCATTTAACGCGCGCCAGACTGGAAGTCATCAGTACGCCAACATAGATCAGCGCCCCGGCAGCGGCATAACCCGGCACCATTCCCGCCAGCGGCGACAGGAAGATAACCAGCAGGAACAGCAGACCGACAACAACGGCGGTCAGGCCCGTGCGCCCGCCGACGGATACGCCGGATGAGGACTCGATATAGGCGGTAACCGACGAGGTTCCAATAAACGCCCCGGTCACAGAAGAGACGCTATCGACGAACAGCGCCTGCTTCATCCGCGGGAATTTACCTTTCTCATCAGCCAGACCGGCTTTGTCGGTAACGCCAATCAGCGTGCCGGAGGAGTCGAACAGGTTCACCAGCATGAAGGAGAAAATCACGCCAGCCAGACCAATGTTAAACGAGCCCGCCAGATCCACATGCCCGATCACAGAGCTAACGCTTGGCGGCGCAGAGACAATGCCGTTGTAATGCACATCACCCATCATCCAGCCGAGCAGCGTCGTTACAATAATAGAGACCAGCACGGCGGCATGAATGTTACGTGATGCCAGAATAGCGATGATGAAGAAGCCCAGCACGCCGAGCAGTACGCTGTGAGAGGTCAGATTACCGATGCTCACCAGGGTTTCCGGGTTCGCGACGATAACGCCTGCGTTTTTCAGCCCCATCATGCCGATAAACAGGCCGATACCGCTGGTGATGCCCACGCGCAGACTGACCGGAATGTTAGCAATCATCCAGTAACGCACGCGGAAGATGGTCAGCAGCAGCAGGCCGATCGCTCCCCAGAAGATTGCGCCCATACCAACCTGCCAGGACAGCCCCATCGCGCCAACGACCACGAAGGCGAAAAACGCGTTCAGACCCATAGCCGGCGCCAGCGCGACCGGTAAATTAGCAAACAGCCCCATCAGAATGCTGCCGAACGCCGCGATAAGACAGGTAGTAACGAAGACGGCGCTGGTGTCCATGCCAGCAACGCCAAGAATCTGCGGGTTAACAAAAACGATGTAAACCATCGTCAGGAAGGTGGTAAAACCGGCGATCACTTCGGTTCGTGCCGTCGTGCCATGTTCGCGCAGTTTAAACACGCGTTCCAGCATACCCTGACCAGAAGTCTGGGTGGTGTGTTGTTGACTCATTATCTATTTCCGAACAAGGAGGGAAAATTCGTCGCTATCCTATACCAAAATGCGACAATAAGGGCAGTTGTGAGACACTTTTTTTCATTGAATTTGCTTATACGGCAACGATTGCGTCGCACAATAAGGCATTACGAAAACGTTAAACTAGCGAGAAAAGAAAGCATGTCCCAGATTCAAGCGGTATTTTTCGACTGCGACGGTACGCTGGTCGACAGTGAAGTCATTTGCTCCCGCGCGTATGTCGCGATGTTCCAGGAATTCGGCATCACGCTCGATCTCGAAGAGGTGTTCAAACGCTTTAAAGGCGTAAAACTCTACGAAATCATCGATATCATTAACGAGGAGCAGGGTGTGTCGTTAGCAAAAGCGGATTTAGAACCCGTTTACCGCGCCGAGGTCGCACGCCTGTTCGACTCAGAACTGGAGGTGATCGCAGGGGCAAATGCGCTGCTGGACAGCATGACGGTGCCGATGTGCGTTGTCTCTAACGGCCCGGTCAGCAAAATGCAGCATTCACTGGGCAAGCTGGGCATGTTGCATCATTTTCCAGAAAAATTGTTCAGCGGCTATGACATTCAACGCTGGAAGCCCGATCCGGCTCTGATGTTCCACGCGGCAAAAGCCATGAATGTTAACGTGGAGAATTGCATTCTGGTGGATGATTCCAGTGCCGGCGCCCGGTCGGGAATCGATGCGGGAATGGAGGTGTTCTACTTCTGCGCCGATCCACACAACAAACCGATCGATCATCCAAAAGTAACGACGTTTACCGATCTGGCACAGTTGCCGGGATTGTGGAAGGCGCGGGTTGGAATATCGTCGATTAAACCGTAGGCCTGATAAGCAAAGCGCCATCAGGCGAATGGCGCAGAATGCCGGATGCGGCGTAACGCCTTATCCGGCCTACAATAGCGACGCCGGGGGATCCCGGCGAACGCAACAAGCCGCTTATTCCTTCGGATCTTTGCCCGCCAGCAGTTTATCCAGCTCGTCACCGCCGACGTGGCGGAAATCCTGTCCTTTCACGAAGTAGAAGATGTACTCGCAGATATTCTGGCAACGGTCGCCAATGCGCTCAATGGAGCGTGCACAGAACAGCGCAGTCAGCACGCTTGGAATGGTGCGCGAATCTTCCATCATGTAGGTCATCAGCTGACGCACGATACCTTCGTATTCCTGGTCAACTTTCTTATCTTCACGGTAGATACGCACCGCTTCGTCAATATCCATTCGCGCGAACGCGTCCAGCACGTCATGCAGCATCTGTACGGTGTGACGCCCCAGCGACTCCAGGCTCACCAGCAACGGCTGGTGCTGGTGGGAGAATTTCTCCAGCGCGGTGCGACAAATTTTGTCCGCCACGTCGCCAATGCGCTCCAGTTCAGCGATGGTTTTGATGATCGCCATCACCAGGCGCAGGTCGCTCGCTGTCGGCTGGCGTTTGGCAATGATGCGCACGCACGCTTCATCGATCGCCACTTCCATCATGTTGACGTGCTTATCACCGTCAATAACGCGCTTCGCCAGTTCGCTATCCTGATTATGCATCGCGGTGATCGCATCAGAAAGCTGTTGCTCCACCATACCGCCCATAGTCATCACCTGGGTGCGGATGCTTTCCAGTTCTGCGTTGAACTGGCCGGAAATGTGTTTGTTAAGGTTTAGGTTGTCCATGGTTAGCTCCAAATCAACCGTAGCGGCCAGTAATATAATCTTCGGTTTGTTTCTTCGCGGGCTTAGTGAACAGATCGTCCGTGTTGCTGAACTCAATCAACTCGCCCAGATACATAAACGCCGTGTGATCGGAACAACGCGCAGCCTGCTGCATGTTGTGCGTCACGATCACCACGGTGTAGTCCTGCTTCAGCTCCAGTGATCAGCTCTTCAATACGCCCGGTGGAAATCGGGTCCAGCGCTGAACACGGCTCATCCAACAGCAGAACTTCCGGGCGAATGGCGATACCACGCGCAATGCACAGACGCTGCTGCTGACCACCCGAGAGAGAGTACCCGCTCTGGTGCAATTTATCTTTGGTTTCGTTCCATAATGCGGCTTTGGTCAACGCCCACTGAACGCGTTCGTCCATATCGGCGCGAGACAGTTTCTCAAACAGGCGCACGCCAAAAGCAATGTTGTCATAGATAGACATCGGGAACGGCGTCGGCTTCTGGAACACCATCCCCACTTTGGCACGCAGCAGAGCGATATCCTGGGTGTTGGTGAGGATATTATCGCCATCCAACAGGATCTCACCTTCCGCGCGCTGCTCTGGATACAACGAATACATTTTGTTAAAGGTACGCAGCAGTGTGGATTTACCACAGCCAGACGGCCCAATAAACGCCGTGACCTGGTTCTTCGCGATATCCAGGTTGATATCCTTCAGGGCATGGAATTTGCCGTAGTAGAATTCAAATCACGAACCTGAATCTTACCCGGAGCAGTATCAACCATACTCATTTCAATCTCTTCCTCATTCGGCGTCGCCGTTGGCCGCGCGTAAAAAATTAACCGCTGTTCACATCTGTAGGCCAGATAAGACGTTTACGCCGCCATCCGGCACCTGAAATCAACCGTGTTTACTCTTCGCAAAAATGATGCGCGCCAGAATATTCAGCAACAATACGCACAGGGTAATGATCAACACCCCAGGCCCAGGCCAGTTGCTGCCACTCCGCAAACGGACTCATCGCAAATTTAAAGATAGTGACCGGCAGGTTAGCGATAGGCTGCATCATGTCGGTGCTCCAGAACTGGTTGGAAAGCGCAGTAAAGAGCAGCGGCGCGGTTTCACCCGCAATACGGGCAACCGCCAGCAGTACGCCGGTGATGATCCCGGAAATCGAGGCTTTCAGGGTAATCGCCGAGATCATTTTCCATTTCGGCGTCCCCAGCGCATAGGCCGCTTCACGCAGGCTATCCGGCACCAGTTTCAGCATGTTCTCTGTGGTACGAATGACGATAGGCACCTGTAGCAGCGCCAGCGCAATCACGCCCGCCCAACCGGAGAAGTGCTCCATTTGCGCCACCACGATGGTGTAAACAAACAGACCGACCACGATAGACGGCGCGGAAAGCAGGATGTCGTTAATGAAACGGATCACTTCCGCAAGCCAGGATTTACGGCTATATTCCGCCAGGTAGATCCCCGCCATGATGCCAAGCGGCGTACCAAATACCGTCGCCCACAAAATTAACAGTCCGCTCCCCGCCAGGGCGTTCGCCAGACCACCGCCAGCGGTATTCGGCGGCGGCGTCATTTCAGTAAACAGCGCCAGCGACATGCCGTCGAAACCACGCGTAATGGTGGACATCAGGATCCAGATGAGCCAGAACAGCCCAAACGCCATCGTCGCCATTGAGAGCGTCAATGCGATGCGGTTTCTCGTGCGGCGCTTAGCCTGCATTTTACGGCGGGATTCCGCCAGTTCTGCGGTCGTTTGCATTTCAAGCGTAGCCATTAGCGTGCCCCCTCATTCTTCGCCAGACGCATAATCATCAGCTTAGAAATCGCCAGCACAATGAAGGTAATCACAAACAGAATCAGACCCAGTTCCATCAACGCGGCAACGTGCAGACCAGACTCCGCTTCGGCAAATTCGTTCGCCAGCGCAGAGGTAATACTGTTGCCCGGCATGTACAGCGAAACGCTGTCGAGCTGGTAGGTGTTACCGATGATAAAGGTCACCGCCATGGTTTCTCCCAGCGCACGACCCAGTCCCAGCATAACGCCGCCAATCACCCCATTTTTGGTGAACGGAAGGACGATACGCCAGATAACTTCCCAGGTGGTGCAACCGATGCCGTAGGCCGACTCTTTCATCATCACCGGGGTTTGTTCGAAGACATCGCGCATAACTGCCGCGATGTAAGGAATGATCATAATGGCGAGAATAACGCCCGCCGCCAGAATACCGATACCAAATGCCGGGCCAGAGAACAGTGCGCCAACAAACGGAATGTTGGAAAGAATATTCCCGACCGGTTCCTGGAACCAGGTGGCAAACAGCGGCGCGAAGATAAACAGACCCCACATGCCGTAGACGATACTGGGGATAGCCGCCAGCAGTTCGATGGCGATGCCCAGCGGGCGACGCAGCCAGCCCGGCGCCAGTTCCGTCAGAAACAGGGCAATACCGAAGCTCACCGGAACGGCGATCAGCAGAGCGATAAACGAGGTAACCAGCGTGCCATAAATGGGAACCAGCGCGCCGTAGATATCGTTTGGCGCATCCCACTCTTTAGTCCACAGGAACGAGAAGCCAAACTTCTCAATGCTTGGCCAGGAGGAGATAATCAGCGAGACAATAATGCCACCCAACATCAATAGCACAATCAGCGCAGCCAGTTTTACCAGCGCGCTGAATATCATGTCACCCTTTTTACCCGGCGGGTTAAAAGCAGGCTTGGTTGCAGCCATAAATTACTCTTTCCATTAAACGCGTTTACGAAGTTGCCCATGCCGGATGGCGCTACGCTTATCCGGCCTACAAATCGGGCCTACAGTCGGAACTGTAGGGCGGATAAGCGTAGCGCCATCCGCCAGTTCGTTAAAGATATTCTATTAGTACAGCGCTTTACCGCTGCTGTCCTTCACATTGGTCTTCCATGCTGCACGAACCTGCTCAACAACGCTGTCCGGCAGGCTGGCGTAATCCAGGTCATTCGCCTGTTTGCCGCCATTTTTGTATGCCCAGTCGAAGAACTTCAGCACTTCAGCGCCCTGCTCAGGTTTCTTCTGCTCTTTGTGGACCAGGATGAAGGTGGTGGAAGTGATTGGCCACGCATCGTCACCTTGCTGGTTCGTCAGATCCTGAGCGAAAGAGGTGCTCCAGTCAGCGCCTTTCGCGGCGTTAGCAAAGCTCTCTTCGGTCGGGCTTACTGGTTTACCATCCGCTGAAATCAGTTTGGTGTAAGCCAGGTTGTTCTGCTTCGCATAAGCGTATTCAACATAGCCGATAGAGCCCGGCAGACGCTGTACGAATGCGGCGATACCGTCGTTACCTTTACCGCCCAGACCGGTCGGCCAGTTAACGGTAGAGCCAGCGCCGACTTTAGATTTCCACTCTTCGTTCACTTTCGCCAGGTAGCTGGTGAAAACGAAAGAAGTGCCGGAACCATCTGCACGACGCACAACGGCGATGTTCTGAGAAGGCAGTTTCAGACCCGAGTTCAGTTTGGTGATGGCTTCATCATCCCACTTCTTAATTTTACCCAGGTAGATGTCACCCAGGGTTTTCCCATCCAGCACCAGTTCGCCAGACTTCAGACCCGGGATATTCACCGCCAGCACTACGCCGCCAATGACGGTCGGGAACTGGAACAGACCTTCCTGCTCCAGTTTTTCGTCAGACAGCGGAGCGTCGGATGCACCGAAATCAACGGTGTTAGCCGTAATTTGTTTTACACCACCGGAGGAGCCGATACCCTGGTAGTTTACTTTGCTACCGGTCTCTTTCTGATAGGTATCAGCCCATTTGGCATACACCGGCGCAGGGAAAGTTGCACCTGCACCTGTCAGGCTCGCTGCTGCGAAAGCAGAGAACGCGCTCATGGATAAGGTCGCGGCGACAACAGTTGCGACAGTGGTACGCATGACTTTCATAATGTCTCCTGCAAGATTTTCGTAAATCATTGTTAAGTGGCTACGATGAGCAAAATAGGACAAACAGGTGACAGTTAAATGTACGAAATATGACAGTTTTATGACAACGGAAACTGATGAAATAAATTACAGAAAAAACAATTTATAAACAATCAGTTAATTCACTTCATGACAATGCGATTTCATGAAAATTTTCTTTTTATGACACTGAAAACAGTAGCTGAAGATGACGATTTGTCACATTAAAACGACGGGAGAATTGATTAAAAACAGAACAGCGCAGAAAAAAATGCCCCGCTTTCGCAGGGCATCGTCACGATTACTCAACGGTAACTGATTTCGCCAGGTTACGCGGCTGGTCCACGTCGGTGCCTTTGATCAGCGCAACGTGATACGCCAGCAGTTGCAGCGGAACGGTGTAGAAGATCGGTGCAATCACCTCTTCCACATGCGGCATCTCAATGATGTGCATGTTGTCGCTGCTGACAAAACCGGCATCCTGGTCGGCGAAGACGTACAGCTGGCCGCCACGGGCGCGGACTTCTTCGATGTTGGATTTCAGTTTTTCCAGCAGTTCGTTGTTCGGCGCCACCACGATAACCGGCATATCTGCGTCGATCAGCGCCAGCGGGCCGTGTTTCAGCTCACCTGCCGCATACGCTTCTGCGTGAATATAAGAGATCTCTTTCAGCTTCAGCGCGCCTTCCAGCGCGATCGGATACTGATCGCCACGGCCCAGGAACAGGGCATGGTGTTTGTCAGAGAAATCTTCCGCCAGCGCTTCGATACGCTTGTCCTGAGACAGCATCTGTTCGATACGGCTCGGCAGCGCCTGCAAACCGTGAACAATATCGTGCTCGATAGACGCATCCAGACCTTTCAGACGCGCCAGCTTCGCCACCAGCATCAGCAGAACGGTCAGCTGAGTGGTAAACGCTTTGGTGGAGGCCACGCCGATTTCCGTCCCGGCGTTGGTCATCATCGCCAGATCGGATTCACGCACCAGGGAAGAACCCGGAACGTTACAGATGGCGAGAGAACCCAGATAGCCCAGCTCTTTCGACAGGCGCAGACCGGCAAGGGTATCCGCCGTTTCGCCAGACTGAGACAGAGTGATCATCAGGCTGTTACGACGCACGGCGGATTTGCGATAGCGGAATTCAGAGGCGATTTCGACGTCGCACGGAATACCGGCCAGCGATTCAAACCAGTAGCGAGAGACCATACCGGAGTTATACGACGTGCCGCAGGCGATAATCTGAATATGTTCAACCTGAGACAGTAGTTCGTTCGCTTTTGGCCCCAGCTCGCTTAAATCCACTTCACCGTGGCTGATACGCCCGGTCAGCGTATTTTTAATCGCATTCGGCTGTTCGTAGATCTCTTTCTGCATGTAGTGGCGGTAAATACCTTTATCGCCCGCATCATATTGCAGACTAGATTCGATATCCTGACGTTTCACTTCCGCGCCGGATTTATCGAAAATGGAGACCGAACGACGGGTCACTTCCGCAATATCGCCTTCTTCCAGGAAGATGAAGCGACGGGTTACCGGCAGCAGCGCCAGCTGGTCGGAAGCGATAAAGTTTTCGCCCATACCCAGACCGATAACCAGCGGGCTGCCAGAGCGCGCCGCCAGCAGCGTATCCGGGTGACGGGTATCCATGATTACCGTGCCGTACGCGCCCCGCAGTTGCGGAATCGCACGCATAACCGCTTCACGCAGCGTACCGCCCTGTTCCAGCTCCCAGTGCACTAAGTGAGCAATCACTTCGGTGTCGGTCTCAGAAACGAAGGTATAACCACGCGCTTTCAGTTCTTCACGCAGTGGTTCATGGTTTTCGATGATGCCGTTATGCACCACCACAATGTGGTCAGAAACATGCGGATGCGCGTTTGCTTCCGAAGGTTCGCCGTGGGTCGCCCAGCGGGTGTGAGCAATCCCGGTGCCACCAGACAGAGGATGGTCTTCCGCTGCCTGGGCCAGCATCTGTACTTTACCAAGGCGACGCAGACGGGTCATGTGACCTTCCGCATCAACCACGGCCAGACCGGCAGAGTCATAACCACGGTATTCCAGACGACGTAAACCTTCGAGAAGGATTTCAGCTACATCACGTTGCGCGATAGCGCCAACAATTCCACACATAGTATTTAATTCCGATTTTGGCATTAAGCCTGTCGTTGTCGCTGACCTGTTTAATACCCGTATTCCGGGCGCCCCGAGCCTTGTAGAGAGTGGGGTTATTTTTATAGGTACTGCTTTTGGGCGAGCGATATATCTTTATCGCCTCATCCCTCATCTGCCGGATGGCGCTTATGCTTATCCGGCCTACAGAACGTCATCGAACGTAGGCCGGATAAGACAAAGCCGCCATCCGGCAAAAAAGACTTACTTCTTCTTCACCGGACGCTGCCAGCCCTGCTTATGCACCTGCGGCACGCGGCTTAACACCAGTTCGTTATCCGCAACATCACGGGTAACGGTTGTGCCGGCGGCGATGGTCGCACCTTTCCCCACGGTGACCGGCGCCACCAACTGAGTATCAGAACCGACAAACACATCATCGCCAATAATCGTTTTGAATTTATTTGCGCCATCGTAGTTGCAGGTAATGGTGCCCGCGCCGATATTCACGTTGTCGCCAATTTCCGCATCACCCAGATAGCTCAGGTGGCCCGCTTTCGAACCTTTCCCCAGACGCGCTTTTTTCATTTCAACGAAGTTGCCGACATGAGCGCCTTCCCGCAGTTCCGCGCCGGGGCGCAGACGGGCAAACGGACCAATAGTACAGGCCGCTTCCAGGTGCGCATCTTCCACCACGCTGTACGGGCTGATTTCACAGTCATCGCCAATTACGCTGTTTTTAATAACGCAACCCGCGCCAATCTTCACGCGGTGACCCAGCGTGACGTTGCCTTCGATGATAACGTTAGTATCAATTTCAACATCGCGCCCGTGGGTGAGAGCGCCGCGCAGGTCAAAACGCGCGGGATCGCGCAGCATCACACCGGCCAGCAGCAGCTTTTCGGCCTGCTCGGACTGATAAACGCGTTCCAGAACGAGAGAGTTGCAGACGGTTGTTTACGCCTTCCACTTCGCTTAAACGATCCGGGTGTAACAGCAGCGATTTCGCGGCCTTCCTGATATGCCAGCGCAATGATGTCGGTAATGTAATATTCACCCTGAGCATTATTGTTGGTCAGTTTCGGCCAGCCAGCGCTTCATGTCCGCACCATTAGCGATCAAGATACCGGTAATTGATTTCCTGGATCTGACGCTGTTCGTCCGGTGGCATCCTTTATGCTCAACGATGCCGGTCACTTTACCGTTCTCACGCGTAATACGACCGTAACCGCTCGGATCGTCCCAGCTTCCACGGTTAACAAACCAATGCCGCCCTGCGGTTTGGCGTCACGCAGACGCTGTAAGGTTTCCACAGAGATCAGCGGCACATCGCCATAGAGCATTAAAATGTCTTCGTCATCGCTAAAGAACGGCGCCGCCTGCTGCATCGCATGACCGTCCCAGCTGCTCTGCCTGCAAAACCCAGTTCAGGTTGTCATTTTTAAGGGTGTTTTTAAGCAGATCGCCGCCGTGACCATAGACCAGATGCACCTGAGATGCGCCTAATTCATTAGCGGCATCCAATGACATGCTGAACCATCCGCTTTTCCCGCAAGGGTATGCAGCACTTTAGGAAGATCGGAATACATACGCGTGCCTTTGCCTGCGGCAAGGATCACTACGCTCATAGCACTATTCAACATACGCGTCCTGACTGTAATTTGAGAACGAATTTATACCGTTTCACATTGAAAATACTACATTTTTTTCATCGTGAAATGGGCAGAAGAGAAAACGCTCAATGCGGGGTTTTCACCGCTTGTTAATGGGATATTTTCGTTCATCGCCCTGCCTTTTGTCTTCAGAAAAGTCAGACTTACCTTTCATTAAAGGCTTAGGTTAATGTTTTTGCTATTTTTTTGACCCATGAATAAAGATGAAAGAGCACGGAATAACATTCAGGCAAAAAAAAACCAGCCTGATTTCAGACTGGTTTTTATGCTTTCAAGCCGGTGTTACATCGCTTTTTTGGTCAACTCGATAACGCGCAGTTTGGCGATCGCTTTGGCCAGTTCCGCAGATGCCTGAGCGTAATCCACGTCACCATGAGAGCTCTTAATGCGCTCTTCAGCCTTACGTTTCGCTTCCAGAGCTCGCGCTTCGTCGAGATCCTGGCCGCGAATCGCGGTATCAGCCAGTACGGTCACGCTGCCAGGCTGCACTTCAAGAATGCCGCCAGACAGGTAGATAAACTCTTCATGACCGAACTGTTTAACGATGCGGATCATACCAGGCTTAATGGCGGTGAGCAGCGGCGCGTGGCCCGGGTAAATACCCAGTTCACCTTCACTACCCGTTACCTGGATTTTTTCGACCAGACCAGAGAACATTTGTTGCTCTGCGCTGACGACGTCCAGGTGGTAAGTCATTGCCATATCACCCTCCGATTAAGGCGTTAAAGTTTTTTGGCTTTTTCCACGGCTTCGTCGATGGAACCGACCATATAGAACGCCTGCTCCGGCAGGTGATCGTATTCGCCTTCCATGATGCCTTTAAAGCCACGGATGGTGTCTTTCAGGGAGACGTATTTACCCGGAGAACCGGTAAATACTTCTGCCACGAAGAACGGCTGGGACAGGAAGCGCTGGATCTTACGTGCGCGAGCTACCACCAGTTTGTCTTCTTCAGACAGTTCATCCATACCCAGGATGGCGATGATGTCTTTCAGTTCCTGGTAACGTTGCAGGATAGACTGTACGCCACGCGCGGTGTCGTAGTGCTCCTGACCAACAACCAGCGGGTCCAGCTGACGGCTGGTGGAATCCAGCGGGTCAACGGCCGGGTAGATACCCAGAGACGCAATCTGACGGCTCAGTACCACGGTTGCGTCAAGGTGCGCAAAGGTGGTGGCTGGAGACGGGTCAGTCAAGTCATCCGCAGGTACGTATACCGCCTGTACGGAGGTGATAGAACCGGTTTTGGTGGAGGTGATACGTTCCTGCAAAACACCCATCTCTTCCGCCAGGGTCGGCTGGTAACCTACCGCTGAAGGCATACGACCCAGCAGTGCGGATACTTCCGTACCGGCCAGGGTGTAACGGTAGATGTTGTCGACGAACAGCAGAACGTCACGACCTTCGTCACGGAATTTCTCCGCCATGGTCAGGCCGGTCAGCGCAACGCGCAGACGGTTTCCCGGCGGCTCGTTCATCTGGCCGTAAACCAAGGATACTTTGTCGATAACGTTGGAGTCGGTCATTTCGTGGTAGAAGTCGTTACCCTCACGAGTACGTTCACCTACGCCCGCAAACACGGAGTAACCGGAGTGTTCGATCGCGATGTTACGGATCAGCTCCATCATGTTTACGGTTTTACCTACACCCGCACCACCGAACAGACCCACTTTACCGCCCTTCGCGAACGGACACATCAGGTCGATAACTTTGATACCGGTTTCCAACAGTTCCTGAGAGTTTGACAACTCTTCGTAGGACGGTGCCGCACGGTGGATAGCCCAACGCTCTTCTTCACCGATCTCGCCTTTCATGTCTACTGGTTCGCCCAGTACGTTCATGATACGACCCAGCGTTGCTTTACCTACCGGGACTTCGATCGGGTGCTCAAGGTCTTTCACATCCAGACCACGACGCAGGCCGTCGGAAGAACCCATGGCGATGGTACGTACGATACCGCCACCGAGCTGCTGCTGAACTTCCAGCACCAGATGTTCATTACCATTCTGCACCTCAAGGGCGTCGTACACGCGCGGTACGGCATCCTGAGGGAACTCGACGTCAACTACGGCGCCGATTACCTGGACAATTTTTCCAGTAGCCATCTTGAATCCTCTACGAATTAACCTGGTTATACCGCGGATGCACCACCGACGATTTCGGTGAGTTCCTGAGTAATGCTGGCCTGACGAGCTTTGTTGTATACCAACTGCAACTCTTTAATCAGGCTACCGCCATTGTCGGTCGCGGCTTTCATCGCCACCATACGTGCGGCCTGCTCGCTGGCCAGGTTTTCTACCACGCCCTGATAAACCTGAGATTCCACATAGCGACGCAGGAGGGTATCCAGCAGCGCTTTCGGATCGGGTTCGTACAGGTAATCCCAGGTTTTACGTTTCAGTTCATCATCTTCTGAAGCCGGTAACGGCAGCAGCTGAGTGATAGTCGGAACCTGAGACATGGTGTTAATAAATTTGTTGCTGACAATGTAAAGCTTGTCCAGACGGCCTTCATCATAGGCCTGCAACATCACTTTTACCGGGCCGATCAGTTCGGACAGGGATGGGTTATCCCCCCATACCCGTCACCTGGGCGACAACATTGCCACCTACGGAACTAAAGAAAGACACGCCTTTAGAGCCGATCATTGCGAGGTCGCACTGAACGCCTTTATCGGACCATGCTTTCATATCCGCCAGCAGTTTCTTGAACAGGTTAATGTTCAAGCCACCGCACAGACCACGGTCGGTCGACACCACCAGGTAGCCCACGCGCTTAACGTCGCGTTCTTCCAGATAGGGGTGCTTATATTCCAGATTACCGTTCGCAAGGTGACCAATCACTTTGCGCATGGTATCTGCATAAGGACGGCTGGCCGCCATGCGATCCTGCGATTTACGCATTTTGGAAGCGGCGACCATCTCCATCGCTTTAGTGATCTTTTGCGTGTTCTGGACGCTTGCGATCTTACTACGTATCTCTTTTGCGCCGGCCATGAGCTTCTCCTCAATGCCTTGCGGCCTGCCTTAAGGCAGGCCACCAGACGTTACCAGGACTGGGTTGCTTTGAAGGAATCGAGGATGCCTTTCAGCTTGCCTTCGATTTCGTCGTTATAGCCACCGGACTGGTTGATCTCTTGCATCAACGGAGCGTGATCACGGTCGACGTAAGCCAGCAGAGCGGCTTCGAAGCTACCGATTTTCGCCAGTTCTACATCCGCCAGATAACCACGTTCTGCCGCGAACAGAACCAGAGACTGCTGCGCAACGGACATCGGCGCATACTGTTTCTGTTTCAGCAGTTCAGTCACTTTCTGACCGTGGTCAAGCTGTTTACGGGTTGCATCGTCAAGGTCAGATGCAAACTGGGAGAACGCCGCCAGTTCACGATACTGCGCCAGCGCGGTACGGATACCACCGGACAGTTTCTTCATGATCTTGGTCTGCGCTGCACCACCAACACGGGATACGGAGATACCCGGGTTAACCGCAGGACGAATACCAGAGTTAAACAGGTTGGTTTCCAGGAAGATCTGACCATCGGTAATAGAAATTACGTTGGTCGGAACGAACGCAGAAACGTCACCCGCCTGGGTTTCGATAATCGGCAGCGCAGTCAGAGAACCGGTTTTCCCTTTCACTTCACCTTTCGTGAAGGCTTCAACGTATTCAACGTTAACACGCGCAGCACGCTCCAGCAGACGAGAGTGGAGGTAGAATACGTCGCCCGGGAATGCTTCACGTCCTGGCGGACGACGGAGCAGCAGGGAGATCTGACGATAAGCAACAGCCTGTTTGGACAGGTCATCGTAGATGATCAGCGCATCTTCGCCGCGATCGCGGAAGTATTCGCCCATTGCGCAACCGGCATACGGCGCCAGGTATTGCAGTGCGGCAGATTCAGATGCGGTAGCAACCACAACGATGGTATTTTGCAGCGCGCCGTGTTCTTCCAGCTTACGAACCACGTTAGAGATGGTGGACGCTTTCTGGCCGATAGCCACGTAGACGCACTTGATGCCGGAATCACGCTGGTTGATGATGGCGTCGATTGCCAGAGCGGTTTTACCGGTCTGACGGTCACCGATGATCAATTCACGCTGGCCACGACCGATTGGGATCATGGAGTCAACGGCTTTATAACCCGTCTGAACAGGCTGATCAACGGACTGACGTTCGATTACGCCTGGCGCGATAGCTTCAACAGCAGAGAAGCCGTCGTGCTCAACCGGACCTTTACCGTCGATTGGCGCGCCCAGGGTGTTAACCACACGGCCCAGCAGGCCACGGCCAACCGGAACTTCCAGGATACGGCCAGTACATTTAACCTTCATGCCTTCGGCAAGGTCAGCGTACGGACCCATCACAACCGCACCTACAGAGTCGCGCTCCAGGTTCAGTGCGATAGCGTAACGGTTACCCGGCAGGGAGATCATTTCACCCTGCATACAATCGGCCAGGCCGTGAATGCGGATAACACCGTCACTTACAGAAACAATAGTACCTTCGTTGTGAGCTTCACTCACAACATTGAACTGAGCAATGCGCTGCTTGATCAGTTCGCTGATTTCGGTGGAATTCAGTTGCATGCTCCAGTCCCCTTAAGACTGCAAGACGTCTGCAAGGCGTTCAAGACGGCCGCGTACGCTGCCATCAATGACCATATCACCCGCTCGGATGATAACGCCTGCCATTACAGACTTATCGATTTTGCAATTCAGCTTAACTTTGCGTGACAGACGTTTTTCCATCGCAGCGCTAATTTTCGCAAGCTGTTCTTCACTCAATGCGGTGGCGGAAGTTACCTCAACTTCAGAGGTGGACTCACTCGCGGCGCGCAGGTGAATAAACTGCTCCAGAACATCCGGGAGCGCGTTCAGACGATTATTTTCAGCCATCACCCGAATCAGGTTCTGACCGTTTTCGTCCAACTGCTCACCGCAGACTGCGATAAACGACTCAGCGAGCGTTTCCGGCGCCAGCGCGCCAGAGAGAAGCTCTGCCATTTGTTCGTTCTTGGTTACCTCGGCGGCAAACGCCAGCATGTCCTGCCAGCGCTCTACACTTTGGTGTTCGACGGCAAAGTCAAAAGCTGCTTTGGCGTAGGGGCGAGCTACCGTAACAAATTCAGACATCAGCCCCTCCCTCCTTACAGTTCAGCGACAAGTTTGTCCACGATGTCGCTGTTAGCAGCTTCATCCACGGAACGTTCGATGATCTTCTCGGCGCCAGCAACAGCCAGGATAGCAACTTGCTTACGCAGCTCTTCACGGGCACGTTTACGCTCGGCGTCAATTTCCGCCTGCGCCTGGGCCACGATTTTAGTACGTTCCTGCTCTGCTTCAGTTTTGGCTTCATCCAGGATCTGAGCGCGACGTTTGTTCGCCTGCTCAATGATTACCTGAGCTTCCGCCTTCGCTTTTTTCAGCTGGTCGGTCGCGCTGGCCTTTGCAAGGTCAAGGTCCTTATGTGCTCGTTCTGCGGAAGCAAGACCGTCAGCAATTTCTTTTTGACGTTTTTCGATGGCAGCCATTAACGGCGGCCATACGTACTTCATGCAGAACAGAACGAACAGGACAAACGCGATGGCCTGGCCGAGGATTGTTGCGTTAAGATTCACAGCACAATGCCTCTATCTAGTTAACGTTCTGATATTGCTCTTAATTCAAGCAACGCTTACTACGCGACAGCGAACATCACGTACAGACCCAGACCTACAGCGATCATCGGGATAGCATCCACCAGACCCATAACGATAAAGAACTGAGTACGCAGCAGAGGAATCAGATCAGGTTGACGCGCTGCGCCTTCCAGGAATTTACCCCCGAGGATGCCGATACCGATCGCAGCACCGATTGCCGCCAGACCCATCATCACAGCGGCAGCCATGTACAGCAGATCCATATTCAGGTTTTCCATGACAGTCTCCAGTTTGTTTCAGTTAAAACGTAGTAGTGTTGGTAAAATTAATGCTCTTCAGACGCCATCGACAGATAGACAATCGTCAGAACCATGAAGATGAAGGCTTGCAGCGTAATGATCAGGATGTGGAAAATGGCCCACGGCACATTCAGAATCCACTGTGACCACCACGGCAACAGACCAGCAATCAGAATGAAAATCAGCTCACCGGCATACATGTTGCCGAACAGTCGCAGACCGAGTGATACCGGTTTGGACAGCAGACTTACCCCTTCAAGGATTAAGTTGACAGGGATGAAACGCCCAGTGATTGAACGGCTGTAGCGTCAACTCTTTCGTGAAGCCGCCGATGCCTTTCATTTTGATGCTGTAGAACAGAATGAGGATAAATACGCCCAGCGCCATCGACAGGGTGATGTTCACGTCAGCGGACGGAACGACACGCAGTGCCGGCAGACCGAAGATATGCTCGCCGATATACGGCAGCAGATCGATAGGCAGTAAGTCCATCAGGTTCATCAGGAATACCCAGACGAAGATCGTCAAGGCCAGCGGCGCAATCAGCTTGCTTTTGCCATGGTACATGTCTTTCACGCTACCATGCACAAAGCCGATGACCAGCTCAATCGCGGTCTGAAATTTACCTGGTACGCCGCTGGTCGCCTTTTTGGCTACGCTGCGGAACATAAGCAGGAACAACAGACCCAGCACCACCGAGAAGAACATGGAGTCAATATTGAGCGTCCAGAAGGTGGCTGGGGGGTTATGCGGATCCACCAGCGAGAATGTACGCAGGTCCAACTGAAGGTTGTTCAGATGGTGTCCTATGTAATCCTGCGGCGTCATATTTTCTGAAGCCATGATGCCTTTTACCCTTTGTTGTTAATTACAGCCGGCGCCAGTATCTGAACCACCAGCACCAAAACCCACGTAACGATCAGCGGCAAAAATACCGCCTTAAAAACCGCCAACGCCACCACCAGTAGAACCAGCATCGCTAACACCTTGAAGGCTTCGCCGAAGGCGAATGACCAGGCCACGCGGCCTTTCGCAGGTGTATGCGCCTGGTGACGCCAGGCAAATATCATAAACAACATGTTAGGCAGCAACACTGCCAGGCCCTCCGCATAAGGCGGAAGCGCCCCAGAAGGGGTCTTTGAGGCTAAACAGCAATCCACTTGCTATTACCGCCAGAAGCTGAATGAACAGAAGCTTACGAGCAACGTTTCGACTCAAGAGCGACACAGACATCACGTTTTTACTCCTGCTCCCTTCGAGGTATGCCGCGTGTCGTATAAAACGTTCTTTAAGGCTTAGAGTCAAGCATCAAAAAGCGGTCAAATTATACGGTGCGCCCTCGTGATTTCAAACAATAAGTAGCTAAAAGGTGAATAAATGTTTAAATATTTTTCCCTGGTGCACATTTATCACTTTTCATCAAACTGTGAACGATCATGCAAAACTGCAAATGGCGCGTAAATACTGGTGATAAAGCGTGCTTCGGATCACATATTGAGCATATTCGCCCCGGCAGTATTTATTTACTTGGCAAATGATGCCTTTTCATCTTTCTGATATTTAAGCCTAAAATCACTCACTATTTAAAAAACACCCGGTTACAAGCTAAAAACCATTCATTGACATTTATAATAAAAATTCAACATACCTGAGTGATTCTTAGGTTCAATTTTTAGCAACCTGATATTTTCAATGTTGATTAATTCATTTTTTAATAAAAAGAGCTACGTTGTAGCAATGATACAAAACGGTGAACTCATGGTTAACGGTAACAAGGTATAACTATTCGTTACCTCGCGATTGTTAACACGCGAGCGCCCGTTTTTTTTCTATTTTTTTTGATAAAAATTAAATTTTGTTTGGCTTAATGACCACCAAATGACGTTCGCCTTCCAGCTGCGGGACACACAGTTTAACCACGGACTCGACGCTGAACGCCGCAGACAGCGAGGCGATTTCCTCTTCCGGCAGTTGACCCTTTAACGCATAAAAGCGGCCATTTTCCCCCGGCAGGTGGCGACACCAGCTCAACATGTCATCGAGAGAGGCGAATGCACGGCTGATCACGCCATCAAACGGCGGCTCAGAAGGGAACTCTTCGACGCGACTCTGCACTGGCGTAATATTTTCCAGCTTGAGTTCGTGCTGAACCTGGCGCAGAAAGCGTACCCGCTTGCCCAGGCTATCCAGCAGCGTGAAATGCGATTCAGGACGGACGATGGAGAGCGGGATCCCCGGCAGCCCCGGTCCCGTACCGACGTCAATAAAACGCTCCCCTTGCAGGTGCGGCGCCACAACGATGCTGTCCAGAATATGGCGTACCAGCATCTCGTTAGGATCCCGCACCGACGTCAGGTTGTAGGCTTTGTTCCATTTGTGCAGCATATCGACATACGCAATCAGCTGATTTTTCTGGTGATCGGTAAGCGAAATGCCTGCTTCATCCAGCAGACGGGAGAGTTTGTTAAGCACGGTCGTTACCTGTTAATAATCAAATGCCCGATGCGCTTTCGCTTATCGGGCCTACAAATTTGTAGGGCGGGCAAGCGAAGCGCCCCCGCCAAATTAGTGTTATCAAGCGCTGCGACGCAGCATTCCCTGTTTCTTCAGCCACACCAGCAAAATTGAAATCGCCGCGGGCGTAACGCCGGAAATGCGCGACGCCTGACCGATAGAGACCGGTTTGTGATCGTTCAGCTTGGCGATAACTTCATTCGACAGACCAGAAACCTGGCGATAATCCAGCGTTGCAGGCAGCAATGTGTTCTCGTTACGCTGCTGTTTTTCGATCTCATCCTGCTGACGGGCGATATAGCCTTCGTATTTTACCTGAATCTCAACCTGTTCAGCGGCCTGCGCATCATTAAGACCCGGAGCGAACGGCGTCAGCGAAGTCAGCTGCGCGTAGGTCATTTCCGGGCGACGCAGCAGGTCTTCACCGCTGGCTTCACGCGACAGCGGCGCAGTCAGGTGAGCGTTCACTTCGCCGGCCGATTCCGCCGACGGCGTTACCCAGGTGGATTTCAGACGCTGACGTTCGCGTTCGATATTCTCCAGCTTCTCGTTGAAGCGCGCCCAGCGCTCATCATCCACCAGGCCCAGCTCACGGCCCATTTCGGTCAGACGCAGGTCGGCGTTATCTTCACGCAACATCAGGCGGTATTCCGCGCGGGAGGTAAACATGCGGTACGGTTCTTTGGTGCCCAGCGTGCAAAGATCGTCCACCAGCACGCCGAGGTAAGCCTGAGAACGCGCAGGCGCCCAGCCTTCTTTGTCCGCAGACAGACGGGCGGCGTTCAGACCGGCGAGCAAACCTTGCGCGGCCGCTTCTTCGTAACCTGTCGTCCCGTTGATTTGCCCGGCGAAGAACAATCCCTGGATAAATTTGCTCTCCAGCGTTGGTTTCAGGTCGCGCGGATCGAAGAAATCGTACTCAATGGCATAACCTGGACGCACAATTTTCGCGTTTTCCATCCCCTGCATTGAGCGGACGATCTGCATCTGCACATCGAACGGCAGGCTGGTGGAGATACCGTTCGGGTAAATTTCGTTAGAGGTCAGTCCTTCCGGTTCCAGGAAGATCTGATGCTGGTTGCGATCGGCAAAGCGCATGACTTTATCTTCGATCGACGGGCAGTAACGCGGGCCGATCCCTTCGATCACACCGGCATACATTGGGCTGCGATCGAGGTTGTTGCGGATCACATCATGGGTTTTTTCGTTGGTATGCGTGATGTAGCACGGCACCTGCTGCGGATGCTGGTTCGCGTTGCCCATGAACGAGAACACAGGCATCGGGTTATCGCCGTGCTGCTGCGCCAGTACGCTGAAATCAATGGTGCGCGCATCAATACGCGGCGGCGTACCGGTTTTCAGGCGGCTGACGCGCAGCGGAAGTTCACGCAGGCGACGAGACAGTGGAATGGATGGCGGATCGCCAGCACGGCCGCCGCTGTAGTTATCCAGACCAATATGAATTTTGCCGTCAAGGAAAGTCCCGACGGTGAGAACCACCGCTTTAGCCCGGAATTTCAGGCCCATCTGGGTAACTGCGCCCACGACGCGATCGTTTTCAACAATCAGATCTTCAACCGCCTGCTGGAAGATCATCAGATTGGGCTGATTCTCCAGCGCAGTACGCACCGCCTGGCGATATAGCACGCGATCCGCCTGTGCGCGAGTTGCACGAACGGCCGGACCTTTGCTTGCGTTTAGTATCCTAAACTGGATACCCGCCTGGTCGATCGCTTTCGCCATCAGCCCGCCGAGCGCATCCACTTCTTTTACCAGGTGTCCCTTCCCAATACCGCCAATGGCCGGGTTGCAGCTCATTTGCCCCAGCGTGTCGATATTGTGTGTCAAAAGCAGGGTCTGTTGCCCCATACGCGCTGCGGCCATTGCGGCCTCAGTGCCTGCATGACCCCCGCCAATGATGATGACGTCAAAAGGATCCGGATAAAACATGGTAATTGCCTCGCATACGGCGGTGTGAAAGTGGATTGAAGCCCGGGTCGTGGATTCTACTCAACTTTAGCCGCTGGAGAAAGTCCCGGGATCCTGGGTATTAAAAAGAAGATCTTTTTATTTAGAGATCTGTTTTATTGTGATCTCTTATTAGGATCGCGATTGTCTGTGGATAACCAGGATCCGCTGAATAAGATCAACAAGTTGTTGAGGATCATTAGCTGTGAATGATCGGTGATCCTGGCCCGTATAAGCTGGGATCAGAATGAAGGGTTATGCACAACTCAAAAACTGAACACCGGTTGTTCTTTGGATAACTACTGGTTGATCCAAGCTTCTTACCAGAGTTATCCACACTCGATCGCACGATCTTTACACTATTTTGAGTAAATTAATCCAGGATCCCAGCCAAACCTCTGCCGGATCTTCAGGAATATCGTGTTCAAGGATGTTGATCTTGAGGGTTTCCCCGATCGGTTTTGCGCCTGATGTCTTGAGCGCGGCCTCTATTTTATCGATGGCGCCGCAGAATGTGTCATATTCACGACTTCCGATGCCGATGGCGCCGAAACGAACCTGAGAAAGATCGGGGTTCTGCGACTGAAGCGCTTCATAGAAAGGAGCAAGGTTATCCGGGATATCGCCCGCGCCATGCGTGGAGCTGATAACCAGCCAGGTTCCTGACGCTGACAGATCCTCTAATAGCGGACCGTGCAAGGTTTCGGTTGAAAAACCTGCATCTTCCAGCTTTTCAGCCAGATGTTCTGCAACATATTCGGCACCGCCAAGGGTGCTGCCGCTGATAAGAGTAATGTCTGCCATACGAGCCCATCCTTATAAAGAGGGGCTATTGTACGCTGTGAGCGAGCTGGGATCTACCTGTGGAAAAATGTGGGATTAAAAAAGCCGATCACGGCCGGATAGTACGCATGATCGGGTTTTGCAGGGAGATCAATGTCTCGGTGGACTGAATTTCATCAATTGTTTGGATCTTGTTGATAAGTACCTGTTGCAGGGCGTCGATGGATCGACACATAACCTTAATAAAGATGCTGTAGTGGCCGGTGGTGTAATACGCTTCGGTCACTTCGTCCAGGCTTTCGAGCTTCGCCAGCGCGGATGGGTAGTCTTTCGCGCTTTTTAAAATAATGCCGATAAAGCAGCAGACGTCGTATCCGAGCTGTTTTGGACTGACGTCAATCCGCGCGCCGGTAATGATCCCTGCCTGCTTCATTTTTTCTACGCGAACGTGAATCGTCCCCGGGCTGACGCTAAATTGTTTGGCCAGTTCAGCGTATGCCGTACGCGCATTTGCCATTAACGCTTCCAGGATGCCGCGATCCAGATTGTCGATCTGATAATTTTCCATAGGTTTTTCTTATGTAGATTAGTGATTCACTCTATTTTAGCGTCTTATTTTATCGAATCAAAAGTGAAGTCGGCTTTTTGTTTGTGGATTATTGAATATCACCCTCAATCTGTTGCTTAATCATAGGCAACAGGACGCAGGAGTATACAAAATGAAAACCGCTTACATCGCCAAACAACGTCAAATTAGCTTCGTGAAATCTCACTTCTCCCGTCAACTGGAGGAGCGTCTGGGTCTGATTGAAGTTCAGGCGCCGATCCTTAGCCGCGTAGGAGATGGCACGCAGGATAACTTGTCGGGCTGTGAAAAAGCGGTACAGGTAAAAGTGAAAGCGTTGCCGGATGCCCAGTTTGAAGTGGTGCATTCACTGGCAAAGTGGAAACGCCAGACGCTGGGACAACACGACTTCAGCGCGGGTGAAGGGCTGTACACGCACATGAAAGCCCTTCGCCCTGACGAAGACCGCCTCTCCCCGCTCCACTCCGTCTATGTCGACCAGTGGGACTGGGAACGCGTTATGGGCGACGGTGAGCGTCAATTCGCCACCCTGAAAAGCACGGTAGAGGCTATCTGGGAAGGCATTAAGGCAACCGAAGCCGCGGTAAGCAAAGAATTTGGTCTGGCGCCGTTCCTGCCGGAGCAGATCCACTTTGTTCACAGCCAGGAGCTGCTGGCGCGTTACCCGGATCTGGATGCGAAAGGGCGCGAACGCGCGATCGCGAAAGAGCTTGGCGCCGTTTTCCTGGTCGGTATCGGCGGGAAACTGAGTGACGGTAAACGCCACGACGTGCGTGCGCCGGATTATGATGACTGGAGCTCTGCTTCTGATCTGGGCCATGCTGGTCTGAACGGCGATATCCTGGTCTGGAACCCGGTACTGGAAGATGCGTTTGAGCTTTCCTCAATGGGGATCCGTGTCGACGCCGATGCGCTGAAACGCCAGCTTGCTCTGACCGGAGATGAAGATCGTCTGAGTCTGGAGTGGCACCAGGCGCTGCTGCGTGGCGAGATGCCGCAAACGATCGGCGGCGGTATTGGTCAGTCTCGCCTGACGATGCTGCTACTGCAACTGCCGCACATTGGTCAGGTTCAGTGCGGCGTGTGGCCTGCGCAGGTTCGTGAAAGCGTCGCTTCCCTGCTGTAATTCTCTAACGCCGCCAGCGTCGTAGCAGGCGGCTTCGCATCCCGGTATCAAAGCGCCAGATATGGTCGAAAATGCGCATGATGCCGGGTTTGCCGTGTGCCGACATCGCCACCGCATGAAAACGATGCTGGTGTACCCGTTGTAACTCCCCTACTTTATTCACAACATCGTCAGGTAAGCGCTGGGCGATAAAATCTGAAATGACTACCGCATCCGCATCAAACCACTCTCGCCCCTGCATCCGTTCAATAATGGCGCGAAAACAGCTGGCGATATCCGTGCCGCCGCGAAAGCGCTGGCTCAAAAAGCGGATGGCCTGCTCGATGCCTTCTGGGCCAGACAGTTCATAGCGCACGACCTCTGTGGAAAACAGCATGATGAAGCAGCGACGGTTATCCGCCAGCGCGACGCGCATCAGCGCCAGGCAAAAGGCTTTCGCGCACTGCTCGTTAAATCCGCCCATTGAGCCGGAGGTGTCCACGCAAACAATGAATGGCCCGTGCGGCTGTTCGTCAAAATCCTGATGAACGACCGGGCGCTCAGTCACTTTCTCACGCCACGCTTCGCCGTGCAGACGGTACGTGAGCAGCTGTTTTTCCACCAGCCGTCGGTAGAATTCATATTCCAGTTCGGTAATGCCGAGCGTTGCCAGTTCAGGCGGCAGCAGGCGCAGAATGTCGTCGCTTTGCTGAATGCCGTCAACCTGTTCTGGAACGGTCGCCGGTTCGCGCACCAGCGTACGAAACGTCTCCATCGGCGCATCTTTGCGCGGCACCGATTTGGCTTCCCTGGAGCGGCCTAACTGTTCCGCCAGGCGTTTCAGTTCGGGTTGTTCTGCCAGGAAGTCGCCATATTTTACGATCAGCTGATAATCGCCGCGTTTGAGCTGCCCTGCGCTCATGTCCCACAGGCGGCCGGCTGCATGGTCATTTTCCGCCAGGACCGGCTCCAGTTGCCCGCTGAGCGTCATGCGTTCCTGCACTTCACTCAGCAATTGCTCGCGCTCCTCTTCCAGCAACTGGTGATTTAAGGCCGTGGTTTGCACGATCAGGCTTAAACGCCAGCGTTGCAGAAAAAGCGTGTGCAGCGCTGGCGTAAAAGTGGCGTTACTGTCCACCAGTTGCTGGGCTTGCCCGGCATAGGGCGAATGTAGTCGGTGCAGCAACGCTAATATCTGCGGCAATTGCACAATAAACTGCGTTGTTCCGAGAAGCTGGCTTTGTTGATAGCACATCACCTCTTCCGTGAGTTCCGGAGGCACGCGCGCGTCTTTAAGACGGCTGCGCAGCGCTTCGCGCCCAGCGGGGAAGATCGTCGGAAATGGCTCTCTTTAATCGGGGGAATTTCTCGAAGAAGATAGCCAGCTGCGGGGAGGCCAGCAAAGTGAGGATAATCTCTTCGATAATCCCCTCTTCACTGACCGCCAGCATGACATTCAGCGTGTCCAGTGTCAGCATTGCTGCGCCTGGCGGATCTGCGCACCAACATCCTGTAGGCTGGCTTCAATACGACTTAACCAGTCGCTATGGATAAACAGACATTTTTGCTGTTCGCTGAACCGGCTGTGCTGCTGGTGCCATTCGCTGTCCAGCGCCTCAAGCTGCTGTTTGATTTCGCCGGGCATTCCCTCTTCTGAACTGCCCGGTAGCGCCAGACGGCTGCCCTGTAGGCTGACGTCGCGCACCACCAGATGCTGAGCGCTATCAACTTCCATATTCAGCGTCTGGGCAAAACCGATCCCGTTGAGTTTGCCGCGGATCTCTCCGCCTTTTGCCAGCCACTGCTCAAGGGCGCTGCGTTCAAAAGCGATATGAATGACTTCCATATCATGCAGTTTAAGCGGTTGTTGCAAAAGCAAGGTTAGCACTGGCGCGCTCGCCTCTGGCGGCAGATCGTAATGGGGACGGCGGCTGAACATTCCTCCCTGACGAACAACGGTAAAGGCTGTTTTATCGCTTTGCTGCTGTTGCAACTGGAGGCGACGTTGCACAATGCCGCCGAGGCGCGTCAGCATTGCCTGTTGCTGCCAGGCGTGCCCGGTCATCAATATTTCGAGCTGTTGCTGCATCAGATTCAGGCTTTGCGCGTCATACCACAGGCAATCTTTCAGCAGGATAAGATCGATTGGCGCAACGGCGTCGCGTCCGCTAAAGAACGCGCTGGCCTGTAACAGGCGAATGGCTTTTTTCCAGCGACGGTCGGAGACATAGGGGGCATCTGGCAGCGCATCAAGCTGCTGGCGCAGCGTGAAAATCAGTTCAAATACATGATCGGGCAGCGTAATGGCGGAAATATCCTTCTGCCACTGATAATACTCTTCATCAGTCACCTGTAATGAGGCTGGCACCGGGTTGTCGCTTTCGTCCTGCTGGCTTACCAGCATGGAGCGGAAATTCGCCTTATCCTGTACTTTATCCAGCCACAGACGAATGAGCATACGGTCGTATAACGCCTCCAGACTGCTGTCTGCTTCGGGAAGCTCGTTTGAGGCCGCCACCAGCAGGCGCATCGGAATTTTTTCTTCGTGCGCGCCGTTACGGAAATGGCGTTCGTTAATGGCGGTCAGCAGAGTGTTCAGGATTGCGGGCCCGCTTTCCAGATCTCATCCAGAAAGACGATTTCCGCTTCAGGAAGATAACCCGTGGTCAGACGCTCATAGCGACCTTCATCTTTTAGCGCCTGAATGGAGAGAGGACCAAAAACCTCCTCGGGCGTGGAAAAACGCGTCATCAGATACTCAAAGGCGCGGGCGTGCTGAAAGGCGAACTTCAGACGACGGGCTATCAGGCTTTTGGCAATGCCTGGCGGGCCAAGTAAAAAGACGCTCTCCACCGCTCAACGCTGCCAGCAGGCAAAGGCGAATGGCGTGGCTACGTTCATAAAGTCCCTTTTCCAGGGCGCTGCTCAGACGGGAAATTCTTTCCGCTAATAAATGTGGGTGAGCCATAATAAGGTGGCGTCCTTCCGCCAGATGTATCATGTTAACAGCGAGTATAGACGTTTCGCCACGAAGCAATAATAGACTGAAGCATCGTTTCTTTTTCTTTGCGCCAGGTTAATCTGACGTCGATTAGGGGTACGATTTTGCGATTAATCGTGCATACTGTGCGCCTTTTTTGTGGGCCAAGGGACTACGCACACATTTCATATATATACACTAAATCATTCAAACTGCATCAAGGTGGCAAAGGAGTGGATCCCCGGGAGCCTTGTCGTTTGAAAGATGCCATGTATAAACGAAAGACGAGTCTATGAGCACTGATAATAAACAATCATTGTCTGCGATCACTCTCGCAGCGATTGGGGTTGTCTATGGTGATATTGGTACCAGCCCACTTTATACACTTCGTGAATGCTTGTCCGGTCAGTTTGGTTTTGGTGTTGAACGTGATGCCGTATTTGGCTTTCTGTCGCTGATTTTCTGGCTGCTGATCTTTGTTGTTTCCATCAAGTATCTGACTTTTGTCATGCGCGCAGATAACGCCGGTGAGGGCGGGATTCTGACCTTAATGTCGCTAGCCGGGCGTAATACATCGGCGAAGAAATGACGTCCACGCTGGTCATTATGGGGTTAATTGGCGGTAGCTTCTTCTACGGCGAAGTGGTGATTACACCCGCGATCTCAGTCATGTCGGCCATTGAAGGTCTGGAAATTGTGGCGCCGGAACTGGATACCTGGGTCGTCCCGCTTTCTATTATTGGTGCTTACTCTGCTGTTTATGATTCAGAAACACGGGGACGGGGATGGTCGGTAAAGCTGTTTGCGCCGATTATGCTGACGTGGTTTTTGATTCTGGCCGGACTCGGCCTGCGCAGTATCATCGCTAACCCGGATGTGCTTCATGCCCTCAATCCCATGTGGGCGGCGAAATTCTTCCTTGAGTACAAAACGGTGTCGTTTATTGCGCTGGGCGCCGTGGTGCTTTCGATTACCGGGGTTGAGGCGCTGTATGCGGATATGGGGCATTTCGGCAAGCTGCCGATTCGTCTGGCCTGGTTCTCGGTTGTTCTTCCTTCATTAACGTTAAACTACTTTGGTCAGGGCGCATTGCTGCTCAAACACCCGGAAGCGATTAAGAACCCGTTCTTCCTGTTGGCGCCGGAGTGGGCGCTGATCCCGCTGCTGATTCTTGCCGCGCTGGGCGACGGTTATCGCCTCTCAGGCGGTGATTTCCGGCGTCTTCTCGCTGACGCGCCAGGCGGTGCGGCTGGGATATTTGTCGCCCATGCGCATTATCCACACCTCCGAAATGGAGTCCGGGCAGATCTATATTCCGTTCGTGAACTGGATGCTCTATTTTGCGGTGGTTATTGTTATTGTCAGCTTTGAGCGTTCCAGCAACCTGGCGGCGGCATACGGTATTGCCGTTACCGGTACGATGGTGCTGACCTCGATTCTTTCTACCACCGTGGCGCGTAAAAACTGGCACTGGAATAAGTATTTTGTCGCGCTGATCCTGGTGGCGTTCCTGTGCGTTGATGTTCCGCTGTTCTCGGCAAACCTCGACAAACTGCTGTCGGGCGGCTGGTTGCCGCTGACGCTGGGGATCGTGATGGTTCATCATTATGACGACCTGGAAGAGCGAGCGTTTCCGTCTGCTGCGTCGTATGCATGAGCACGGTAACTCCCTGGAAGCCCTGATCGCCTCGCTGGAGAAATCGCCTCCCGGTACGCGTCCCCGGTACGGCGGTGTATATGTCCCGCGCGCTGAACGTCATTCCGTTTGCGTTGCTGCATAACCTCAAGCACAACAAGGTGCTGCATGAACGCGTGATTCTGCTGACGCTACGCACGGAAGACGCGCCATACGTACACAATGTTCGCCGGGTGCAGATTGAGCAACTGTCGCCAACCTTCTGGCGCGTGGTGGCCAGCTACGGTTGGCGCGAAACGCCGAACGTTGAGGAAGTGTTCCACCGCTGCGGGCTGGAAGGGCTGAGCTGCCGGATGATGGAAACCTCTTTCTTTATGTCGCATGAATCGCTGATCCTCGGCAAACGCCCCGTGGTATTTGCGTTTTGCGCGGCAAGCTCTATCTGCTGTTGCAGCGTAATGCGCTGCGTGCGCCGGATCAGTTTGAAATCCCGCCGAACCGGGTTATCGAACTGGGAACGCAGGTCGAGATTTAAGCCTTTTAAAATGCCGGGCGGCGCAGCGTCGCCCGGCAATTATTCCCATCGCATTTCACTTAGCGAAACGTTTCGACCCCGATCACAATTCCGTTACGTCATGATGGTTTTCTGCTCACTTCCGGGAGTAAACTTATTACCAGCGAAACGTTTCGCTAGTGGGGAAAGAAAATGAAGAAAGGCGCGGTACTTAATTCTGATATTTCATCGGTCATCTCCGTCTGGGGCATACTGATACGCTGGTAGTGTGTGACGCAGGTTTACCTGTTCCATCCAGTACAACGCGTATCGATATGGCGTTAACCCAGGGCGTACCTTCTTTTATGCAGGTACTGGATGTCGTGACCCGTGAAATGCAGGTTGAGGCGGCTATTCTCGCGACGGAAATCAAAGAACATAATCCGCAACTCCACGAAACGTTGCTCAACCATATTGAGCAACTGCAACAACACCAGGGGAAACACCATAGAAATTCGTTACACCACGCATGAACATTTTTAAAAAATTAACCGCAGACAGTCAGGCGGTGATTCGCAGCGGGGAGTGCTCCCCCGTATGCGAATGTTATTCTCTGTGCCGGCGTCACGTTCTGAGGCCATCATGGACGCATTACTGCAACTCAAAGGGATCGATAAAGCGTTCCCGGGCGTGAAAGCGTTATCTGGCGCCGCGTTAAATGTCTATCCAGGCCGCGTAATGGCGCTGGTGGGCGAAAATGGCGCGGGCAAATCCACCATGATGAAAGTCCTGACCGGTATCTATACCCGTGATGCGGGATCGTTATTGTGGCTGGGTAAAGAAACGACCTTCAATGGCCCAAAATCCTCGCAGGGAAGCCGGGATCGGCATCATTCACCAGGAACTGAACCTGATCCCACAGCTCACGATTGCCGAGAATATCTTTCTGGGGCGTGAGTTTGTAAATCGCTTTGGCAAAATCGACTGGAAAAAGATGTATGCCGAAGCGGATGTTCTGCTTGCCAGACTTAACCTGCGCTTCAAAAGCGACAGGCTGGTGGGCGAACTCCTCTATCGGCGATCAGCAGATGGTCGAAATCGCCAAGGTACTGAGCTTCGAATCCCGAGTCATCATTATGGATGAACCCACGGATGCGCTCACTGATACCGAAACGGAATCGCTGTTCCGCGTCATCCGCGAGTTGAAATCGCAGGGACGCGGCATTGTCTATATCTCCCACCGCATGAAAGAGATCTTCGAGATTTGCGATGACGTGACGGTTTTCCGCGACGGGCAGTTTATTGCCGAGCGTGAAGTGGCATCGCTGACCGAAGATTCGCTGATTGAAATGATGGTCGGACGTAAGCTTGAAGATCAGTACCCGCGTCTGGATAAAGCGCCAGGCGAGGTACGCCTAAAAGTCGATAAACCTGTGCGGTCCCGGCGTTAATAATGTCTCCTTTACTCTGCGCAAAGGGGAAATTCTGGGGATCTCCGGTTGATGGGCGCCGGGCGTACAGAACTGATGAAAGTGCTGTACGGCGCGCTGCCGCGCACCAGCGTTACGTCACGCTCGACGGGCATGAAGTGATTACCCGTTCACCGCAGGATGGCCTGGCTAACGGTATTGTTTATATCTCTGAAGACCGTAAACGTGACGGCTTAGTGCTCGGCATGTCGGTAAAAGAGAATATGTCGCTCACCGCGCTGCGTTATTTCAGCCGCGCTGGCGGCAACCTGAAACATAAAGATGAACAGCAGGCGGTGAGTGACTTTATCCGTCTGTTCAATGTGAAAACGCCGTCGATGGAGCAGGCTATCGGGTTGCTCTCTGGCGGCAATCAGCAGAAAGTCGCCATTGCGCGTGGACTGATGACCCGCCCCAAAGTGCTGATCCTCGATGAGCCAACCCGCGGTGTGGACGTTGGCGCGAAAAAAGAAATTTATCAGCTTATCAACCAGTTTAAGGCCGATGGCCTGAGTATCATTCTGGTCTCATCTGAGATGCCAGAAGTATTGGGTATGAGCGATCGCATTATCGTCATGCATGAAGGGCATCTCGGCGGTGAATTCACTCGCGAGCAGGCCACCCAGGAAGTGTTAATGGCTGCCGCTGTGGGCAAGCTTAATCGCGTGAATCAGGAGTAAAAAAGATGACTATCCAGGCTGTTTCTGGTCGCCGTTATTTCACTAAAGCGTGGCTGATGGAGCAGAAATCGCTCATCGCTCTGCTGGTGCTGATCGCGATTGTTTCTACAATGAGTCCCAACTTTTTTACCGTTAATAACCTGTTTAACATTCTCCAGCAAACGTCCGTCAACGCTATCATGGCCGTCGGGATGACGCTGGTTATCCTGACGTCAGGCATCGATCTGTCCGTTGGTTCCCTGCTGGCGCTTACCGGCGCGGTTGCCGCTTCAATTGTAGGGATTGAAGTGAATGCGCTGGTGGCCGTTGCGGCGGCGCTGGCGTTAGGCGCCGCCATTGGCGCGGTGACCGGCGTAATCGTGGCGAAAGGTCGCGTGCAGGCGTTTATCGCCACGCTGGTGATGATGCTTCTGCTGCGCGGCGTCACGATGGTGTACACCAACGGAAGCCCGGTGAATACTGGCTTTACGGATAACGCCGATCTCTTCGGCTGGTTCGGGATTGGCCGCCCGCTGGGCGTTCCGACGCCGGTCTGGATTATGGGTATCGTCTTCCTGGCGGCGTGGTACATGCTGCATCATACTCGCCTGGGCCGCTATATCTATGCGCTGGGCGGCAACGAAGCGGCAACGCGTCTGTCGGGTATCAGCGTCAGTAAAGTCAAAATCATCGTCTATTCGCTTTGTGGTCTGCTGGCCTCGCTGGCGGGCATCATCGAAGTGGCTCGTCTCTCCTCCGCGCAGCCAACGGCGGGTACGGGTTATGAGCTGGATGCCATCGCAGCGGTTGTGTTAGGCGGCACCAGCCTGGCGGGCGGTAAAGGGCGCATTGTTGGGACATTGATCGGCGCATTGATTCTCGGTTTCCTTAATAATGGTTTGAATTTGTTAGGTGTTTCCTCCTATTACCAGATGATCGTCAAAGCGGTGGTGATTTTGCTGGCGGTACTGGTAGACAACAAAAAGCAGTAACAACGACTACAGGACATCTTAAATATGAACATGAAAAAACTGGCTACCCTGGTTTCTGCTGTTGCGCTGAGCGCCACCGTGAGCGCGAATGCGATGGCGAAAGACACCATTGCTCTGGTGATCTCCACGCTCAACAACCCGTTCTTTGTCACCCTGAAAGAGGGGGCGCAGAAAGAAGCGGATAAACTGGGCTATAACCTGGTCGTGCTGGACTCCCAGAACAACCCGGCGAAAGAGCTGGCTAACGTTCAGGATTTAACCGTTCGCGGCACTAAAATTCTGCTGATCAACCCAACCGATTCCGACGCGGTAGGCAACGCGGTTAAGATGGCTAACCAGGCGAAGATTCCGGTTATCACCCTTGATCGCCAGGCAACCAAAGGCGACGTTGTCAGCCACATTGCTTCCGATAACGTGCTGGGTGGCAAAATCGCCGGTGATTACATCGCGAAGAAAGCAGGTGAAGGCGCGAAAGTGATTGAACTGCAAGGCATCGCCGGAACATCCGCAGCGCGTGAGCGTGGCGAAGGCTTCCAGCAGGCCGTTGCGGCACACAAATTTAATGTACTGGCCAGCCAGCCAGCTGACTTTGACCGCACCAAAGGTCTGAACGTCATGCAGAACCTGCTGACTGCGCATCCTGATGTGCAGGCGGTATTCGCACAGAACGACGAAATGGCGCTGGGTGCGCTGCGCGCTCTGCAAACCGCAGGTAAATCTGATGTGATGGTGGTTGGATTTGATGGTACGCCGGATGGCGAGAAGGCGGTAAATGATGGCAAACTGGCTGCGACTATCGCTCAGTTGCCGGATCAGATTGGCGCTAAAGGCGTTGAAACCGCTGATAAAGTACTGAAAGGCGAGAAAGTTCAGGCCAAATATCCGGTTGACCTGAAACTTGTCATCAAGCAGTAATAACGGCTCAGGCCGTTCGCGGTCTGATGGCGACATAAATACGCCATCCTCAGAGAGTTGTTTGAAGATGAAAGCGTAAAAAGAAAAGCAGGGCACGCGCCACCCTAACCCGGTGGCGCACTTTACTGGACATCCCGAACATGAAAACCGCAGGCAACCTTGTCGTCCTTGGCAGTATTAATGCCGATCACATCCTCAACCTCGAATCTTTTCCTGCGCCAGGCGAAACCGTAACGGGCACCCAATATCAGGTGGCATTCGGCGGTAAAGGCGCGAATCAGGCGGTGGCCGCAGGGCGCAGCGGCGCAAATATCGCGTTTATTGCCTGTACTGGCGATGACGATATTGGCGAGAGCGTGCGTAAACAGTTAGCCAGCGATAACATTGATATTGTTCCGGTCAGCGTGATTAACGGGGAATCTACCGGAGTCGCGCTGATTTTTGTTAATGGCGAAGGGGAAAATGTCATCGGCATTCATGCTGGCGCCAATGCCGCATTGGCACCAGCGCTGGTGGAAGCGCAACGCGAGCGTATCGCCGGGGCTTCTGCGCTATTGATGCAGCTCGAGTCGCCGATTGAAAGTGTGCTGGCGGCGGCAAAAATTGCGCATCAGAACAACACTACCGTTGCGCTTAACCCGGCTCCGGCGCGTGAACTGTCTGATGAGCTGCTGGCGCTGGTGGACATCATTACGCCAAATGAAACCGAAGCGGAAAAGCTCACGGGAATTCGCGTCGAAAATGATGAAGATGCCGCTAAAGCAGCGCAGGTGCTGCATGATAAAGGCATTCATACCGTACTGATTACGTTAGGCAGCCGCGGTGTGTGGGCCAGCGTGAAGGGCGAAGGCCGTCGTGTGCCGGGGTTTAAAGTGAACGCCGTTGATACGATAGCCGCCGGGGATACTTTTAATGGTGCGTTAGTTACCGCCTTACTGGAAGAGACGCCGCTGCCGGAGGCCATTCGCTTTGCCCATGCCGCTGCTGCGATTGCGGTGACACGCAAAGGTGCGCAACCTTCTGTTCCGTGGCGTGAAGAGATAGAGGCGTTTTTAGGTCAGCAGAGGTAACGTTTGGCTACAATGAAGGATGTTGCCCGTCTGGCGGGCGTTTCCACTTCAACTGTTTCGCACGTTATTAATAAAGATCGCTTTGTCAGTGAAGCTATCACCGGGAAAGTGGAAGCGGCGATTAAAGAGTTAAACTACGCGCCTTCAGCGTTGGCGCGTAGCCTGAAATTAAATCAGACCCGCACAATCGGCATGCTGATTACCGCCAGTACCAATCCTTTTTATTCAGAACTGGTGCGTGGCGTTGAACGTAGCTGCTTTGAGCGGGGCTATAGCCTGGTATTGTGTAATACCGAAGGCGATGAGCAGCGAATGAACCGCAATCTGGAAACGCTGATGCAAAAGCGGGTCGATGGCTTATTGCTGCTCTGTACGGAGACGCATCAACCCTCCCGGGAGATCATGCAGCGTTATCCCTCTATTCCTACCGTGATGATGGACTGGTCGCCCTTTGATGACGAAGGGGATTGCGATCTGATCCAGGACAACTCCCTTCTGGGCGGCGATTTAGCGACGCAATACCTGATTGATAAAGGTTTTACCCGAATAGCCTGCATTACCGGCCCGCTGGACAAAACGCCCGCGCGTTTGCGGCTGGAAGGGTATCGGGAAGCCATGAAACGCGCGGGGCTGGAAATTCCTGAAGGGTATGAGATCACAGGAGATTTCGAGTTTGGCGGCGGATTTGAAACCATGCAAATGCTGCTGTCCCATAAACAACGCCCACAGGCGGTATTTGCCGGCAATGATGCAATGGCCGTCGGTGCGTATCAGGCGCTTTATCAGGCAGGGTTGCGCATCCCGCAGGATATGGCGGTGATTGGCTATGATGATATTGAACTGGCGCGCTACATGACGCCGCCGCTGACGACGATTCATCAACCGAAAGATGAACTGGGTGAGTTGGCCATCGACGTGTTGATTCACCGTATGGCACAACCCACGCTACAACAGCAGCGTCTGCAACTTACTCCTGTTCTGATGGCGCGGGGGTCGGTTTAGGTTTGTGCCGTTCTTTGATCAGATTGCGGCCATCTTTGGCTTTCAGCAACATGAACATCAGCGCGGATACCACTGTAATAGCGCCCATCGTAATAAAGGTATAGTGGAACTGTTCAACCGTATTGGTTCCCTCAATCCCTTCATAGAGACGCAATACGGCAGCGCTGATCGCTACCCCTAAACTGATGGAAAGCTGCTGCGTGACGGCCAGCAGACTGTTGCCGCTGCTGGCGTTATCATCGGTCAGGTCCGCAAGGGTGATGGTGTTCATGGCGGTAAACTGCGTGGACATCGCCATACCCAGAACAAACAGCGGCAGAATCAACATCCATACCGGCATGGCGGGGGATTGCAAAGAGAACTGCGCAATCATCAGGCCAATAAATACCGTAATGCCGACCAGCGTCGTCTTGTACCCCAGTTTGCGCAGCACCTGAGTGACCGCTGATTTCGCCAGAATAGAACCCAGCGCCGTCGGAGCCATCATGCAGCCGGCTATCAGCGCCGGGTATCCAAATCCTACCTGTATCATCAGCGGCATCAGGAAGGGAACGCATCCCGTTCCCAGACGCGTGGCGAGGTTTCCAGCTATCCCAACGGAGAACGTGCGCGTTCTGAACAGCGAAAGTGAAATCAACGGCGTTGGGTGTCGACGTGCATGGCGAATATAGGCCAGTAGCAGCACGATACTGCTCAGAATAATGGTTAATGCTATCCAGGTTGCGACGATCTTCTCGCCGAAAAGCTCCATTCCGCTGGAGAACAGCACCAGACTCAAACCAAAGAGGAAGAAGCCGGTCATGTCGAAACGGCGTCGCGGCGTGGTGAAGTTTGGCATGTACTTACGGGCATACAGGATACCGACAATGCCAATGGGAATATTAATCAGGAAGATCCAGTGCCAGCTTGCCCATGTCACCAGTATGCCCCCCAATACCGGGCCGAGGATGGGGCCGACCAGGCCTGGCATCGTCACAAAATTCAGAACCGGAAGCAGTTCACTTCGGGGGTAAGCGCGTAATAATGCCAGACGGGCGACCGGCATCATCATTGCGCCGCCGATCCCCTGCACCACGCGGAAAACAACCAATTCAGCTAATGAGCCAGAAAGCGCGCATGCCAGCGAACCGAGCGTAAACAGACTGACGGCAATAATAAAGACGCGACGGGTGCCAAAGCGATCGGCCAGCCATCCGCTTACCGGAATCAGCATCGCGACCGTCAGGGTATAACTGATAATAGCGGACTGCATGGCAAGAGGAGAACGGTTGAGGCTGTGCGCGATAGCGGGTAGAGCGGTATTAAGAATGGTGGCATCCAGCGCCTGCATAAAAAAAGCCATGGCCGCTATCCACGGCAATCCGGCCATACTGCGCGCTTTTTTCTCTGACATTCGGTATCCCGTTACTTGTCCGGTTGTTCGTTCGGCGCTATCAACAATGCCTGGCACGCTTTAAAGGCGCGATCGCCATCACTGTCGGCTATGGCATCTACAATAGCCTGGTGTAAATCCAGCTTCACCACATCGTTATAGGTAATAGAGGTGAAGTAGGTGTGATAGACCGAATGGAACAGCGAGGCAAAAGAGATTAAGAACGGATTCGCGCTCATTTCATAAATATGCTCATGCCACGCCATATCGACTTCAATCCAGCGTTCGCGTCTGAAGTTCTTCTTCAACGCCACCATCTCTTCCATTAAGGTATTCAGATGCGCTTTCTGTTCCGCTGATCCGAGCGTCGCTGCCAGTGAACATGCCTGCGGTTCGAGACTGATACGCATCACCAGAAAATGATTAATAACCTGATGGAAGTTTTCTTCTGTCATCCACCAGGTGAGCAGTTCCTGATCGAGGAAGTTCCAGTTTGCCTGCGGCATAACACGCGTACCAATACGAGGACGGGGCAACACCATGCCTTTTGCTGTTAGCGTCTTCACTGCCTCACGTACCGCCGTGCGACTCACGCCAAACTGCTCGCCCAGTTCGATTTCTCCGGGAAGAATGGTGCCGGGCGCGTATTCACCCTTTAAGATTCGCTGCGCCAGCTTCTCAGCCAGAACGTAGGAAAGATTTTTCTGTGCAGCTAACTGTTGTGCGCTTAAAGGCATAAATGTTTGTCCTTTCTCTTTTCTTATTCATTAGTATGCCATCAGGAAGTGTGATTAAGGTTGTAAAAACGGCAAATTGCTTATTTTATGGCATGTTAATAGTGGTTTTGCTTAAAAAGAAAGCAGTCGGAAAATAATTTTAAATTTCCCCTTGTCAGGCCGGAATAACTCCCTATAATGCGCCTCCACTGACACGGAACAACGGCACACAGGCCGCCGGGTCAGCGGGGTTCAGCGATGAACACCGGCAGAGAAAAGCAAAAATAAATGCTTGACTCTCAAGCGGGAAAGCGTATTATGCACACCCCGCGCCGCTGAGAAAAAGCGAAGCGGCACTGCTCTTTAACAATTTATCAGACAATCTGTGTGGGCACTCAAAGTGACATGGATTCTTGACGTCGCAAGACGAAAAATGAATACCAAGTCTCTGAGTGAACACGTAATTCATTACGAAGTTTAATTCACGAGCATCAAACTTAAATTGAAGAGTTTGATCATGGCTCAGATTGAACGCTGGCGGCAGGCCTAACACATGCAAGTCGAACGGTAACAGGAAGCAGCTTGCTGCTTTGCTGACGAGTGGCGGACGGGTGAGTAATGTCTGGGAAACTGCCTGATGGAGGGGGGATAACTACTGGAAACGGTAGCTAATACCGCATAACGTCGCAAGACCAAAGAGGGGGACCTTCGGGCCTCTTGCCATCAGATGTGCCCAGATGGGATTAGCTTGTTGGTGGGGTAACGGCTCACCAAGGCGACGATCCCTAGCTGGTCTGAGAGGATGACCAGCCACACTGGAACTGAGACACGGTCCAGACTCCTACGGGAGGCAGCAGTGGGGAATATTGCACAATGGGCGCAAGCCTGATGCAGCCATGCCGCGTGTATGAAGAAGGCCTTCGGGTTGTAAAGTACTTTCAGCGGGGAGGAAGGTGTTGTGGTTAATAACCACAGCAATTGACGTTACCCGCAGAAGAAGCACCGGCTAACTCCGTGCCAGCAGCCGCGGTAATACGGAGGGTGCAAGCGTTAATCGGAATTACTGGGCGTAAAGCGCACGCAGGCGGTCTGTTAAGTCAGATGTGAAATCCCCGGGCTCAACCTGGGAACTGCATCTGATACTGGCAGGCTTGAGTCTCGTAGAGGGGGGTAGAATTCCAGGTGTAGCGGTGAAATGCGTAGAGATCTGGAGGAATACCGGTGGCGAAGGCGGCCCCCTGGACGAAGACTGACGCTCAGGTGCGAAAGCGTGGGGAGCAAACAGGATTAGATACCCTGGTAGTCCACGCCGTAAACGATGTCGACTTGGAGGTTGTGCCCTTGAGGCGTGGCTTCCGGAGCTAACGCGTTAAGTCGACCGCCTGGGGAGTACGGCCGCAAGGTTAAAACTCAAATGAATTGACGGGGGCCCGCACAAGCGGTGGAGCATGTGGTTTAATTCGATGCAACGCGAAGAACCTTACCTGGTCTTGACATCCACGGAAGTTTTCAGAGATGAGAATGTGCCTTCGGGAACCGTGAGACAGGTGCTGCATGGCTGTCGTCAGCTCGTGTTGTGAAATGTTGGGTTAAGTCCCGCAACGAGCGCAACCCTTATCCTTTGTTGCCAGCGGTCCGGCCGGGAACTCAAAGGAGACTGCCAGTGATAAACTGGAGGAAGGTGGGGATGACGTCAAGTCATCATGGCCCTTACGACCAGGGCTACACACGTGCTACAATGGCATATACAAAGAGAAGCGACCTCGCGAGAGCAAGCGGACCTCATAAAGTATGTCGTAGTCCGGATTGGAGTCTGCAACTCGACTCCATGAAGTCGGAATCGCTAGTAATCGTGGATCAGAATGCCACGGTGAATACGTTCCCGGGCCTTGTACACACCGCCCGTCACACCATGGGAGTGGGTTGCAAAAGAAGTAGGTAGCTTAACCTTCGGGAGGGCGCTTACCACTTTGTGATTCATGACTGGGGTGAAGTCGTAACAAGGTAACCGTAGGGGAACCTGCGGTTGGATCACCTCCTTACCTTAAAGAACCTGCCTTTGCAGTGTCCACACAGATTGTCTGATGAAAAGAAAGAAGCAAGGCGTCTTGCGATTGAGACTTCAGTGTCCCCTTCGTCTAGAGGCCCAGGACACCGCCCTTTCACGGCGGTAACAGGGGTTCGAATCCCCTAGGGGACGCCACTTGCTGGTTCGTGAGTGAAAGTCACCTGCCTTAATATCTCAAAACTCATCTTCGGGTGACGTTTGAGATATTTGCTCTTTAAAAATCTGGATCAAGCTGAAAATTGAAACGACACACGTAAAGTGTGTATGAGTCTCTCAAATTTTCGCAACGCGAAATGTTTCACGAAACATCTTCGGGTTGTGAGGTTAAGCGACCAAGCGTACACGGTGGATGCCCTGGCAGTCAGAGGCGATGAAGGACGTGCTAATCTGCGAAAAGCGCCGGCGAGGTGATATGAACCCTTGACCCGGCGATGTCCGAATGGGGAAACCCAGTGTGACCTGTCACACTATCGTTAGCTGAATACATAGGCTAACGAGGCGAACCGGGGGAACTGAAACATCTAAGTACCCCGAGGAAAAGAAATCAACCGAGATTCCCCCAGTAGCGGCGAGCGAACGGGGAGGAGCCCAGAGCCTGAATCAGCTTGTGTGTTAGTGGAAGCGTCTGGAAAGTCGCACGGTACAGGGTGAAAGTCCCGTACACGAAAACGCACAGGCTGTGAGCTCGATGAGTAGGGCGGGACACGTGGTATCCTGTCTGAATATGGGGGGACCATCCTCCAAGGCTAAATACTCCTGACTGACCGATAGTGAACCAGTACCGTGAGGGAAAGGCGAAAAGAACCCCCGGCGAGGGGAGTGAAAAAGAACCTGAAACCGTGTACGTACAAGCAGTGGGAGCCTCTTTTATGGGGTGACTGCGTACCTTTTGTATAATGGGTCAGCGACTTATATTCTGTAGCAAGGTTAACCGTATAGGGGAGCCGAAGGGAAACCGAGTCTTAACTGGGCGTTAAGTTGCAGGGTATAGACCCGAAACCCGGTGATCTAGCCATGGGCAGGTTGAAGGTTGGGTAACACTAACTGGAGGACCGAACCGACTAATGTTGAAAAATTAGCGGATGACCTGTGGCTGGGGGTGAAAGGCCAATCAAACCGGGAGATAGCTGGTTCTCCCCCGAAAGCTATTTAGGTAGCGCCTCGTGAATTCATCTCCGGGGGTAGAGCACTGTTTCGGCTAGGGGGCCATCCCGGCTTACCAACCCGATGCAAACTGCGAATACCGGAGAATGTTATCACGGGAGACACACGGCGGGTGCTAACGTCCGTCGTGAAGAGGGAAACAACCCAGGACCGCCAGCTAAGGTCCCAAAGTCATGGTTAAGTGGGAAACGATGTGGGAAGGCCCAGACAGCCAGGATGTTGGCTTAGAAGCAGCCATCATTTAAAGAAAGCGTAATAGCTCACTGGTCGAGTCGGCCTGCGCGGAAGATGTAACGGGGCTAAACCATGCACCGAAGCTGCGGCAGCGACACTATGTGTTGTTGGGTAGGGGAGCGTTCTGTAAGCCGTTGAAGGTGGCCTGTGAGGGTTGCTGGAGGTATCAGAAGTGCGAATGCTGACATAAGTAACGATAAAGCGGGTGAAAAGCCCGCTCGCCGGAAGACCAAGGGTTCCTGTCCAACGTTAATCGGGGCAGGGTGAGTCGACCCCTAAGGCGAGGCCGAAAGGCGTAGTCGATGGGAAACAGGTTAATATTCCTGTACTTGGTGTTACTGCGAAGGGGGGACGGAGAAGGCTATGTCGGCCGGGCGACGGTTGTCCCGGTTTAAGCGTGTAGGTGTGTGCTCCAGGCAAATCCGGTGCACTTTAACACTGAGGCGTGATGACGAGGCACTACGGTGCTGAAGTGACAAATGCCCTGCTTCCAGGAAAAGCCTCTAAGCATCAGGTAACACGAAATCGTACCCCAAACCGACACAGGTGGTCAGGTAGAGAATACCAAGGCGCTTGAGAGAACTCGGGTGAAGGAACTAGGCAAAATGGTGCCGTAACTTCGGGAGAAGGCACGCTGATATGTAGGTGAAGTGATTTACTCATGGAGCTGAAATCAGTCGAAGATACCAGCTGGCTGCAACTGTTTATTAAAAACACAGCACTGTGCAAACACGAAAGTGGACGTATACGGTGTGACGCCTGCCCGGTGCCGGAAGGTTAATTGATGGGGTTATCCCTCGGGAGAAGCTCTTGATCGAAGCCCCGGTAAACGGCGGCCGTAACTATAACGGTCCTAAGGTAGCGAAATTCCTTGTCGGGTAAGTTCCGACCTGCACGAATGGCGTAATGATGGCCAGGCTGTCTCCACCCGAGACTCAGTGAAATTGAACTCGCTGTGAAGATGCAGTGTACCCGCGGCAAGACGGAAAGACCCCGTGAACCTTTACTATAGCTTGACACTGAACACTGGTCCTTGATGTGTAGGATAGGTGGGAGGCTTTGAAGTGTGGACGCCAGTCTGCATGGAGCCGCCCTTGAAATACCACCCTTTAATGGCTGGTGTTCTAACGTGGGCCCGTAATCCGGGTTGCGGACAGTGTCTGGTGGGTAGTTTGACTGGGGCGGTCTCCTCCTAAAGAGTAACGGAGGAGCACGAAGGTCAGCTAATCCTGGTCGGACATCAGGAGGTTAGTGCAATGGCATAAGCTGGCTTGACTGCGAGCGTGACGGCGCGAGCAGGTGCGAAAGCAGGTCATAGTGATCCGGTGGTTCTGAATGGAAGGGCCATCGCTCAACGGATAAAAGGTACTCCGGGGATAACAGGCTGATACCGCCCAAGAGTTCATATCGACGGCGGTGTTTGGCACCTCGATGTCGGCTCATCACATCCTGGGGCTGAAGTAGGTCCCAAGGGTATGGCTGTTCGCCATTTAAAGTGGTACGCGAGCTGGGTTTAGAACGTCGTGAGACAGTTCGGTCCCTATCTGCCGTGGGCGCTGGAGAACTGAGGGGGGCTGCTCCTAGTACGAGAGGACCGGAGTGGACGCATCACTGGTGTTCGGGTTGTCATGCCAATGGCACTGCCCGGTAGCTAAATGCGGAAGAGATAAGTGCTGAAAGCATCTAAGCACGAAACTTGCCCCGAGATGAGTTCTCCCTGACTCCTTGAGAGTCCTGAAGGAACGTTGAAGACGACGACGTTGATAGGCCGGGTGTGTAAGCGCAGCGATGCGTTGAGCTAACCGGTACTAATGAACCGTGAGGCTTAACCTTACAACGCCGAAGATGTTTTGGCGGACTGAGAGACGATTTTCAGCCTGATTACAGATTAGAGTTTAATGCCGGAGGCATTAGACGAACAGAATTTGCCTGGCGGCCGTAGCGCGGTGGTCCCACCTGACCCCATGCCGAACTCAGAAGTGAAACGCCGTAGCGCCGATGGTAGTGTGGGGTCTCCCCATGCGAGAGTAGGGAACTGCCAGGCATCAAATTAAGCAGTAAGCTGATGTGAAATCAGTGGGTGTAGAAAAATTCGGTGGAGCGGTAGTTCAGTTGGTTAGAATACCTGCCTGTCACGCAGGGGGTCGCGGGTTCGAGTCCCGTCCGTTCCGCCACCCTAATTAGGGGCGTAGTTCAATTGGTAGAGCACCGGTCTCCAAAACCGGGTGTTGGGAGTTCGAGTCTCTCCGCCCCTGCCAGAAAATTATCCTTAGCATTTGCTAAGGATTTTTTTTGCCTGAAAAACGGCCCCCGGCATATCCATTCAACTCCTTTCCCGGCATCCTTGCCATTGCTGTCCCTTTAATCTTCCAGGACGTTTGTTTTTAACAGATCGCGGATCAACGTATGTTTATCGCTATTTTGTAGCCATATTGCATATAACGGGCGTGAAAGCGTAGCGCTGTCGGCAACGGTATGAAGCCCGCCTTTTTCTTTGGCCCAGCCAACTGGAAGCCAACTGCATCCATTAAGAGCAGACAGTTGCTGTCTCGCCAGTTCAGCTGAACTGGTGGTAAGAACGGGAACCTCATCGCTCGCAATCAAACCCACTTCATGCTGTTGAAAATCAGGCCCCCACTCAAGACGCAGATAATTTAATTCATCTTTCATCTGTGATGGGCTGCTGCAATACAATGCGAGTGTGAAATGTCCCAGCAATTGGCTGCTAAACTCATCCATTTTTGGTGCTTCGGTGGTAATGAGCAGATCAAGCTGACGTTCATGGAGTTGCTTTACTAACGACTGGCGTTGAGCGATCCTGGCTTCAAATTGCAGACTGGCTTGCGGCTCCAGAGACTGATATAAGCGTGCCAGCCAGCCATTGAGCATGCACTCCCACAGAGAAGCGCTGGCACCGATAGAAAACTCATTATGCCGCGATGTATGCGCCACTTCCTTACGTGCCGCCTGCCACGTATTCATCAGCGTTTCTGCATAGGGTAGTAGCTTTTCACCTGCTGCGGTTAAGCGGATATTGTTTCTGTGCCGGGTGAACAGGTTCACACCAAGCTGATTTTCCAGTTGTCTTATCCGAAAACTGACCGCCGATTGGGTCAGGTAGAGCGCTTCTGCCGCTCGTCCAAAGTGGCGTGTCCGGCTAACTTCCAGGAAAGTTTTTAACAATTCCGTATCCACAACGCTCTCCACAAAATTATTTGTCGTAATGATTTAAATCTTTTGTTTTACACTCTGTCAAGCGTAACTAATACTCCGCGCCATAAATAGCTCGGCCAAAGAATTAGGAGCGTGCAGGATGGCGGAAAGCTTTACGACGACTAATCGATATTTCGACAACAAATATTATCCACGCGGATTCTCTCGTCATGGTGATTTCACCATCAAAGAGGCACAACTGCTTGAACGTCATGGTTATGCCTTTAATGAGCTGGATCTGGGGAAACGTGAGCCAGTAACCGAAGAAGAGAGACTGTTTGTCGCGGTATGCCGTGGCGAACGTGAGCCGGTGACAGAAGCAGAACGCGTCTGGTCTAAATATATGACGCGTATTAAGCGTCCAAAACGTTTCCACACTCTGTCTGGCGGTAAACCGCAGATGGAAGGTGCGGAAGACTACACCGAATCTGACGATTAATAAAAAAAGGGCGAAATGCCCTTTTTTTACGTCAGTAGTTTTTGTAAATGAATCAGTAGCCTGTCTATTGCCCGATAGCCCACAGCCTCCTGCAAATGCAGGCGCGTAATATTCTCCGTTTGTTCCAGATCGGCAATGGTACGGGCAACCTTCAGTAAGCGCTGCCAGGCTCGTATAGACAATCCCAGATGTATCAGCGTCTCCTCCAGCCAGTGCGCATCATCACTGTGTAGAGAGCAGTACTTTCGTATACCCTGGCTGTCCAGATGGGCGTTTAGCTTCCCCTGTCGTTCGTACTGGCGTTTCCGTGCGGATATCACCCGTACTTTCACTGTAGCGCTGTCCTCGCCTTTAACCGCTGCCTGACTGAGTATACCGGGCGGTGGCAGGGGAATTTCGAGCGAGAGATCGAATCGATCGAGAAAGGGGCCGGATAGACGGCTGAGGTAGCGCAACGTCTGTTCCGGGCTACAGCGATTATGGTTCCCCTGATAGTGACCGGTCGGGCTGGGATTCATCGCTGCAACCAGTTGGAAGCGCGCAGGATAGGTGATCTTTGCCGGGTGCGCGAAAGGTGTATCTGACCAGACTCAATAGGTTCACGCAGCGCATCCAGCGTGCGTCGCTCAAACTCAGGCAGTTCATCCAGAAACAAAATACCGTTGTGCGCCAGCGATATTTCTCCTGGCGCGGGTATTGAACCCCCCCCCACCATTGCCGTTAATGATGCGCTGTGATGAGGTGAGCGGAAAGGACGCCGTTTCCACTGCCTTTGTACCGTATCGGCGTTCACCAGGCTGAGAATCGCCGCACTTTCCAGCGCTTCTTTGTCGCTTAATGATGGCAGTAGCCCATTAATGCGGCTGGCCAGCATGGTTTTTTCCCGTACCTGGCGGGCCTATCAGCAGCAGGTTGTGCCCTCCTGCGGCCGTGATTTCCAGGCCTCGTTTCCCCTGTTCCTGACCGATAACATCACTGAGATCGTCATGCAGTAAACAGGCGTCAGAATCGGTAGACACTGGTTTCTCAAGATCCCGTTTCCCTTCCAGAAATGCGCATACCGTTTGCAGATGATCTGCAATCAGGCATCCCTCTCCGCTGATTAGCCCAACTTCTGTTGCATTCTCTTTTGCAACAATGATATGTCTGCCTGCCCGAATCGCCTCGGTTGCACTGGATATCGCGCCTGGAACGCCACGTAACGCACCTGTAAGGGCAGTTCGCCCACCAGTTCATATTCATTAAGCTTATTTGTTGTAAGTTGCTCTGACGCCGCCAGAAGCGCAATTGCGATAGGTAAATCATATCTACCGCCCTCTTTGGGTAAATCTGCCGGGGCCAGATTAATGGTGATTTTCTTCGCCGGAAATTCATACCCGCTATTGATGATTGCGCTGCGAACCCGATCCCGGGCCTCCTTTACCGTCGTTTCAGGTAGCCCAACCATTGTTAAACCCGGCAGGCCATTACTGATATGCACCTCGATGGTTATTGGCGGCGCATTAACGCCAAGTGCGGCGCGTGTGTGAACAATCGACAGTGACATAACTCCTCCCGTTGAGAGAATTATGCTGCATTAAAAACCAGAAATATCCTGCACGATTGTTAATTTTCGGCGCATATTCAGGTAATTTTATCGCCTTTTCAAAATATGCTTTGCTGTTCGGAAGCGTGCTCGCAAAAAATAACAGATGCGAAAAAAAGATGGGGGTTGCTGCTGTTTATGAGGCAAAAAGTGAAAATTTTTCATTTCCTGTTTTTTGTATAAAAAACAATGATTTTTTGCTAAACCGTTAGCTGCGTCAGAAAAATGAAAATAAAAATATCTTGTGCTATTGGCGAAAGCTATGGTAACTCTTTAGGCATTCCTTCGAACAAGATGCAAGAATAGACAAAAATGACAGCCCTTCTACGAGTGATTAGCCTGGTCGTGATTAGCGTGGTGGTGATTATTATCCCACCGTGCGGGGCTGCACTTGGACGAGGAAAGGCTTAGAAATCAAGCCTTAACGAACTAAGACCCCCGCACCGAAAGGTCCGGGGGTTTTTTTTGACCTTAAAAACATAAACGAGGAGCAGATAATGACTAATAGCATAAAATTCTGTTTCTCCAGATTTACGGCGGGGATGTAGCTATGAATGGGGCACAGTGGGTGGTACATGCTTTGCGAGCACAGGGCGTTGAAACCGTTTTTGGTTATCCCGGTGGCGCAATTATGCCGGTTTACGATGCGTTGTATGACGGCGGCGTGGAACATCTGTTGTGTCGTCACGAGCAGGGTGCGGCGATGGCGGCAATTGGCTATGCGCGTTCAACGGGCAAAACGGGCGTCTGTATCGCCACGTCCGGCCCTGGCGCTACCAATTTGATCACCGGTCTGGCTGACGCACTGTTAGATTCCGTGCCGGTTGTGGCCATCACGGGTCAGGTTTCCGCTCCGTTCATCGGAACGGACGCTTTTCAGGAGGTTGATGTGCTGGGGCTGTCGTTGGCATGTACGAAGCACAGCTTCCTCGTGCAATCGCTGGAAGAGCTGCCGCGCATCATGGCTGAGGCTTTCCGGGTTGCGAACTCGGGTCGTCCTGGCCCTGTTCTGGTTGATATCCCCAAAGATATCCAGTTAGCCAATGGTTCACTGGAGCCGTATTTCACCACCGTTGAAAATGAAACGGCTTTCCCGCACGCGGACGTTGAGCAGGCGCGTCGGATGATGGCGCAGGCGCAAAAACCGATGCTGTACGTGGGCGGCGGCGTAGGCATGGCGCAGGCCGTACCCGCGCTGCGCGCATTTATCGCTGCGACGCAAATGCCGGTGACCTGCACGTTAAAAGGCCTGGGCGCGGTGGATGCCGACTATCCGTATTATCTCGGTATGTTGGGGATGCATGGCACTAAAGCGGCAAACTTTGCGGTGCAGGAGTGCGATCTGCTGATTGCCGTAGGGGCACGTTTTGATGACCGGGTGACGGGCAAGCTGAATACCTTTGCGCCGAACGCCAGCGTGATCCACATGGATATCGATCCGGCGGAAATGAACAAACTGCGTCAGGCGCATGTCGCGTTGCAGGGCGATCTGAACGCATTATTGCCCGCGTTACAGCAACCGTTAAATATTGACGCCTGGCGTCAGCACAATGCTGAACTGCGTACTGAGCACGCCTGGCGTTACGATCATCCCGGTGAAGCCATCTATGCGCCGCTGCTGTTAAAACAGTTGTCGGAACGTAAACCCGCAGACAGCGTGGTGACAACGGATGTGGGCCAGCATCAGATGTGGTCTGCGCAGCATATGACGTACTCGCGCCCGGAGAATTTCATCACCTCTAGCGGCTTAGGTACGATGGGTTTTGGCCTGCCTGCGGCGGTTGGCGCGCAGGTTGCGAGGCCGAATGATACCGTTATCTGTATCTCCGGTGACGGCTCTTTCATGATGAATGTACAAGAGTTGGGCACCGTAAAACGCAAGCAGTTGCCGTTGAAGATTGTCTTACTCGATAACCAGCGGTTAGGCATGGTTCGACAATGGCAACAACTGTTTTTCCAGGAACGATATAGCGAAACCACCCTTACCGATAACCCCGATTTCCTCATGTTAGCCAGCGCCTTCGGCATTCCTGGCCAACACATCACCCGTAAAGACCAGGGTTGAAGCGGCGCTCGACACCATGCTGAACAGTGATGGGCCATACCTGCTTCATGTCTCAATCGACGAACTTGAGAATGTCTGGCCCCTGGTGCCGCCTGGCGCCAGTAACTCAGAAATGCTGGAGAAATTATCATGATGCAACATCAGGTCAATGTGGCGGCTCGCTTCAACCCGGAAACGTTAGAACGTGTTTTACGCGTGGTTCGCCACCGTGGTTTTCAGGTGTGCTCCATGAATATGGAAGCCGCCACCGATGCGCAAAATATAAATATCGAATTGACCGTTGCCAGCCCCCGGTCGGTCGACTTACTGTTTAGTCAGTTAAGTAAACTGGTAGATGTTGCACATGTTGCTATCTGCCAGAGCACAACTACATCACAACAAATCCGCGCCTGAGCGCAAAAGGAAGAAAAATGACGACGAAAAAAGCTGATTACATCTGGTTCAATGGTGAGATGATTCGTTGGGAAGATGCGAAGGTTCATGTGATGTCCCACGCATTGCACTACGGTACTTCTGTGTTTGAAGGGATCCGTTGCTACGACTCTCACAAAGGTCCAGTGGTGTTCCGCCATCGTGAACACATGCAGCGTTTGCATGATTCAGCCAAAATCTATCGTTTTCCCGTCTCCCAGAGCGTTGATGAGCTGATGGAAGCCTGCCGCGACGTTATCCGTAAAAACAACCTGACCAGCGCATATATTCGTCCGCTGGTGTTTGTGGGCGATGTAGGGATGGGCGTTAACCCGCCTCCGGGGTACAGCACTGACGTCATCATCGCGGCGTTCCCGTGGGGCGCATACCTGGGCGCAGAAGCGCTGGATCAGGGGATCGATGCGATGGTTTCTTCCTGGAACCGCGCAGCGCCAAATACCATTCCGACAGCGGCAAAAGCGGGCGGTAACTACCTTTCTTCACTGCTGGTAGGGAGTGAAGCGCGTCGTCATGGCTACCAGGAAGGTATCGCGTTGGATGTGAATGGTTATATTTCCGAAGGCGCAGGCGAAAACCTGTTTGAAGTGAAAGATGGCGTGTTGTTTACCCCGCCGTTTACCTCCTCCGCGCTGCCAGGTATTACCCGTGATGCGATCATCAAGCTGGCGAAAGAGCTGGATATCGAAGTGCGTGAGCAGGTGCTGTCTCGCGAATCTCTGTATCTGGCGGACGAAGTGTTTATGTCCGGTACTGCGGCAGAGATCACACCGGTTCGCAGCGTGGACGGTATCCAGGTAGGCGAAGGCCGCTGCGGTCCGGTCACTAAACGTATTCAGCAAGCATTCTTTGGCCTCTTCACCGGTGAAACCGAAGATAAATGGGGCTGGTTGGATCAGGTAAATCCATAAATTAAAAATAAATGGGACGGCACGCACCGTCCCATTTAACAGACAGACACTGGGAGTAAATTACGCATGCCTAAGTATCGTTCCGCCACAACCACACATGGTCGCAATATGGCGGGTGCCCGCGCGCTGTGGCGCGCCACCGGGATGACCGATGCCGATTTTGGCAAACCGATCATCGCTGTCGTGAACTCATTCACCCAGTTTGTGCCGGGTCACGTTCACCTGCGCGATCTCGGTAAACTGGTCGCCGAACAGATTGAAGCCGCTGGCGGCGTCGCCAAAGAGTTCAACACCATTGCCGTGGATGATGGCATCGCTATGGGTCACGGGGGCATGCTGTATTCACTGCCGTCTCGCGAACTGATCGCCGACTCGGTGGAGTACATGGTGAACGCCCACTGTGCGGATGCGATGGTCTGTATCTCCAACTGCGACAAAATCACCCCAGGGATGCTGATGGCCTCGCTGCGCCTGAACATTCCGGTAATTTTTGTCTCCGGCGGCCCGATGGAAGCCGGGAAAACCAAACTTTCCGATCAGATCATCAAGCTCGATCTGGTTGATGCGATGATTCAGGGCGCGGACCCGAAAGTTTCCGACGATCAGAGTAATCAGGTCGAACGCTCCGCTTGCCCGACCTGTGGGTCGTGTTCCGGGATGTTCACCGCTAACTCAATGAACTGCCTGACGGAAGCGCTGGGTCTGTCGCAGCCGGGCAATGGCTCGTTGCTGGCAACCCACGCCGATCGCAAGCAGCTGTTCCTCAATGCCGGTAAGCGCATTGTTGAGCTGACTAAACGTTACTACGAGCAGGACGACGCTTCCGCACTGCCGCGTAATATCGCCAGTAAAGCGGCGTTTGAAAACGCCATGACGCTGGATATCGCCATGGGCGGTTCGACCAACACCGTTTTACACCTGCTGGCGGCGGCGCAGGAAGCGGAAATCGACTTCACCATGAGCGATATCGACAAGCTTTCCCGCAAGGTTCCACAGTTGTGTAAAGTCGCGCCAAGTACGCAGAAATACCACATGGAAGACGTCCACCGCGCAGGCGGCGTGCTGGGTATTCTGGGCGAGCTGGATCGTGCCGGGCTGATGAATCGCGATGTAAAAAACGTGCTGGGTCTGACGCTGCCGCAAACGCTGGAGCAGTACGATGTTATGATCAGCCAGAATGAAGCGGTAAAACAGATGTTCCGTGCAGGCCCGGCGGGTATCCGCACGACGCAGGCGTTCTCGCAGGATTGCCGCTGGGATTCGCTGGATACCGACCGCGCCGAAGGCTGCATTCGCTCGCTGGAACATGCCTACAGCAAAGATGGCGGTCTGGCGGTGCTCTACGGTAACTTTGCTGAAAACGGCTGTATCGTAAAAACCGCAGGCGTGGATGACAGCATCCTGAAATTTACCGGCCCGGCGAAAGTCTATGAAAGCCAGGACGATGCGGTTGAGGCGATCCTCGGCGGTAAAGTGGTTGCCGGTGATGTGGTGGTTATTCGCTACGAAGGGCCGAAGGGTGGGCCTGGTATGCAGGAAATGCTCTACCCGACCACCTTCCTGAAATCGATGGGGCTGGGTAAAGCCTGTGCGCTGATCACCGATGGCCGTTTCTCCGGCGGCACGTCTGGCCTCTCTATCGGTCACGTCTCACCGGAAGCGGCCAGCGGCGGTAATATCGCCATCATTGAAGATGGCGACATGATTGCTATTGATATTCCAAACCGTGGTATTCAACTGCAACTGAGCGATGCGGAAATCGCCGCGCGTCGCGAAGCGCAGGAAGCCCGTGGTGATAAAGCCTGGACGCCGAAAGATCGTCAGCGTCCGGTCTCCTTTGCGCTGCGTGCTTATGCCAGCCTGGCGACCAGCGCCGATAAAGGCGCGGTACGCGATAAATCGAAGCTGGGAGGTTGATGATGGCCGAGTCGCAACCCCTGTCAGCCGCCCCGGAAGGGGCGGAGTACCTGCGTGCGGTACTCCGCGCGCCGGTATATGAAGCAGCGCAGGTGACGCCGCTGCAAAAAATGGAAAAACTTTCTTCGCGCCTCGACAACGTTATTCTCGTGAAGCGTGAAGACAGGCAGCCTGTACACAGCTTCAAGCTGCGCGGAGCCTACGCGATGATGGCGGGGCTTACCGAAGAACAAAAAGCCCACGGCGTTATCACCGCATCGGCGGGTAACCATGCTCAGGGTGTGGCGTTCTCCTCCGCGCGTTTGGGTGTGAAAGCATTGATTGTGATGCCGCTGGCGACCGCCGATATCAAAGTGGACGCGGTGCGTGGTTTGGCGGGGAAGTGCTGCTGCACGGCGCGAACTTTGATGAAGCGAAAGCAAAAGCTATCGAGCTGGCGCAACAGCAGGGCTTTACCTGGGTTCCGCCGTTCGATCATCCGATGGTGATTGCCGGGCAGGGCACGCTGGCGCTGGAACTGCTCCAGCAGGATGCGCATCTCGACCGCGTATTCGTGCCGGTTGGCGGCGGTGGACTGGCGGCAGGCGTGGCGGTGCTCATCAAACAGCTGATGCCGCAAATCAAAGTGATCGCCGTTGAAGCGGAAGATTCGGCCTGCCTGAAAGCGGCGCTGGATGCCGGTCATCCGGTGGATCTCCCGCGTGTGGGACTGTTTGCCGAAGGCGTGGCGGTTAAACGTATCGGCGATGAAACCTTCCGTCTGTGCCAGAGAATATCTCGACGACATTATCACCGTCGACAGCGATGCGATTTGCGCAGCGATGAAAGATCTGTTCGAGGATGTGCGTGCGGTGGCGGAACCTTCCGGTGCGCTGGCGCTGGCGGGGATGAAAAAATACATCGCCCAACACAATATTCGCGGCGAACGCCTGGCGCATGTGCTTTCTGGCGCGAATGTGAACTTTCATGGTCTGCGCTATGTGTCTGAACGCTGCGAGCTGGGTGAACAGCGCGAAGCGCTGCTGGCGGTGACTATCCCGGAAGAGAAAGGCAGCTTCCTGAAGTTTTGTCAGCTGCTGGGCGGCCGTTCCGTTACCGAATTTAACTACCGTTTTGCCGACGCTCAAGATGCCTGCATTTTTGTCGGCGTCCGTCTGAGCCGTGGACTGGAAGAGCGCAAAGAGATTCTCGCGCTGCTGCATGAAGGCGGCTACAGCGTGGTGGATCTCTCCGACGACGAAATGGCGAAACTGCATGTGCGCTATATGGTTGGCGGACGCCCATCGAAACCGTTGCAGGAACGTCTGTACAGTTTCGAATTTCCAGAGTCGCCCGGCGCGCTGCTGAAGTTTCTACACACGCTGGGAACGCACTGGAATATTTCGCTGTTCCACTATCGCAGCCACGGTACCGACTATGGTCGTGTGCTGGCGGCGTTCGAACTGGGCGAAAACGAGCCTGATTTCGAAACCCGGCTGAATGAGCTGGGCTATGAGTGCCACAACGAAAGCGATAACCCGGCGTTCCGCTTTTTCCTGGCGGGTTAGGGTGTTCGGGAAAATGCCTGATGGCGCTGCGCTTATCAGGCCTACGTTCTTTTGAGCCGTAGGCTGGATAAGGCGCTTGCGCCGCCATCCGGCATTAGTGACCAGGCAGTAAATTCCAGAACGCATCAATAAGCGGCTCATGCAGCCGCTTTTTTTGTGCGCAAACGCCCAGCTCAAACGGCGTTTTCTCGTCGCTGCGCTCCAGGATCATCACGCGGTTACGCACGGGTTCAGGGCTATTTTCCAATACCACTTCCGGCAGCAGCGCCACGCCGCAGCCGAGCGCGACCATCGACACCATCGCTTCATGTCCACCGACCGTCGCGTATATCGACGGATTGCTGATTTTCTGACGGCGGAACCACAGCTCAATACGGCGACGCACCGGGCCTTGATCGGCCATGATAAACGGCACCGTTGACCAGTCGGGTTTATCCACTGAGACCTGATTTCGCACCGGGCAAGGCAATGCGGGAGCTATCAGCACCACCGCCAGATTCTCCAGCATTGAAAACGCGACCGCGCCGGGCAGGGTTTCCGGTTTACCGGCAATCGCCAGATCCGCCTCGCCCGTCACCACTTTTTCCATCGCATCGGCGGCATCGCCGGTGGTGAGTTTGATTTCCACAGAGGGATGCTCCGCCCGGAAACGGTCAAGAATGGGCGGCAGATGGCTATAAGCGGCAGTGACCGAGCAGAAGATATGCAGCTCGCCCGACAGCGACGGGCCTTGTTGGTCGATGGTGTGACGTAACTGCTGATACTGCAACAGCGTTTGCTGGGCGAACGTTCGCAGCTCTTCTCCCGCTTCGGTGAGCGTAACGGTACGGTTATCGCGAATGAACAGCGGCTGACCGAGATCCTCTTCGAGGCGTTGAATCTGCCGGGAGAGCGTGGAAGGGCTAACGTGCATTGCCCGCGCGCTGCGGCCAAAATGGCGACTTTCCGCCAGATGCAGGAAGGTTTTCAGATCGCGTAAATCCACTGGCTTTACTCCCGATGTCTACGTTGCAGAAATTGCAATGTGATGTTGTGAATATATCAATTTCCGCAATAAATTTCCTGTCATATAGTGAGTTCATTCTCTCTTGCACAGACACGGCAAGCGAACCGAACAATAAGCACGACACAACATCACGGAGTTACAGATATGGCTAACTACTTTAATACACTGAATCTGCGCCAGCAGTTGGCGCAACTGGGTAAATGTCGCTTTATGGGCCGCGATGAATTTGCCGGATGGCGCGAGCTACCTTCAGGGTAAAAAAGTGGTCATCGTCGGCTGTGGCGCTCAGGGGCTGAACCAGGGCCTGAACATGCGTGACTCCGGTCTGGATATCGCCTACGCCCTGCGTAAAGAGGCGATTGCCGAGAAACGTGCTTCCTGGCGTAAAGCGACCGAAAACGGCTTCAAAGTGGGGACTTACGAAGAGCTGATCCCGCAGGCTGATCTGGTGGTTAACCTGACGCCGGACAAACAGCACTCCGACGTGGTGCGTTCCGTACAGCCGCTGATGAAAGACGGCGCGGCACTGGGTTACTCCCACGGTTTCAACATCGTGGAAGTGGGCGAGCAGATCCGCAAAGACATCACCGTGGTGATGGTGGCGCCGAAGTGCCCGGGTACTGAAGTCCGTGAAGAGTACAAACGTGGTTTCGGTGTACCGACGCTGATCGCCGTTCACCCGGAAAACGATCCGAAAGGCGAAGGGATGGCGATTGCCAAAGCATGGGCGGCGGCAACTGGCGGTCATCGTGCGGGCGTGCTGGAGTCCTCCTTCGTGGCGGAAGTGAAATCTGACCTGATGGGCGAGCAGACCATCCTGTGCGGTATGCTGCAAGCGGGTTCTCTGCTGTGCTTCGATAAGCTGGTGGAAGAAGGTACTGACCCGGCATATGCGGAAAAACTGATTCAGTACGGCTGGGAAACTATCACCGAAGCGCTGAAGCAGGGCGGTATTACGCTGATGATGGATCGTCTGTCCAATCCGGCAAAACTGCGTGCTTATGCGCTGTCTGAACAGCTGAAAACCATCATGGCGCCGCTGTTCCAGAAACACATGGACGACATCATCTCCGGTGAATTCTCCTCCGGCATGATGGCGGACTGGGCGAACGACGATAAGAAACTGCTGACCTGGCGTGAAGAGACCGGTAAAACCGCATTCGAAACCGCGCCGCAGTATGAAGGTAAAATCGGTGAGCAGGAGTACTTCGATAAAGGCGTACTGATGATCGCGATGGTGAAAGCGGGCGTTGAGCTGGCATTCGAAACCATGGTGGATTCCGGCATCATCGAAGAGTCTGCGTACTATGAGTCACTGCACGAACTGCCGCTGATCGCCAACACCATCGCCCGTAAGCGTCTGTATGAAATGAACGTGGTTATCTCTGACACCGCCGAGTACGGCAACTACCTGTTCTCTTACGCTTGCGTACCGTTGCTGAAAGCGTTCATGACTGAAATTCAACCGGGCGATCTGGGTAAAGCGATTGCTGAAGGCGCGGTTGACAACGCACAGTTGCGTGATGTGAACGAAGCGATTCGTGGCCACGCTATTGAGAAAGTGGGCCAGAAACTGCGTGGCTATATGACTGATATGAAACGCATTGCGGTAGCTGGTTAAACAGGTTGTCGGGTGGCGCTAACGCTTACCCGACCTACAAAAAGCCATTATTTCGTAGGCCGGGTAAGCGTTAGCGCCATCCGGCAAAAAAGCCCGGAGTATGAACCTCCGGGCTTTTTATTAGTTGCGATACAGCACCTTAATGATGTGGTATCCGAACTGGGTGTGCAGTGGGCCGGTTGGTTCCAGCACTGGGCAGGAGAAGACCACTTTGTCGAACGCCGGAACCATCTGGCCCTGACGAAACTCACCTAAGTCACCGCCTCTTTTGCCTGACGGGCAGATAGAGTGCTTTTTCGCCAGTTTGCCGAAGTCGGCGCCATTCTTGATTTGTTCCAGAAGATCCAGCGCCAGCTTCTCTTCTTTTACCAGGATATGCAGTGCTGCTGCGGTTTTCGCCATTATTTCGCTCTCATGTCTCAAAGGTTGCCCGCCACTTTATCATTCCTTAGGGTGTCGGACATATACTCTTCGCCATCGCAGGACAGATGTCCCTCCGGGTTTAATGAACCGGGAGATGAACGACACTTTTATCAGACATATTCCCTCTGCAACAGGACAGCCGTCCTGTCTTTCCATCTCAGGAGAGAGATAACATGAGCTCAATGAAAAACGCAGAATTTTCAGGCGACTGGCTGACAGGGCTAATCCAAATCGTACGCGATCCGCAGCTGTATGAGCTGCTCAAATATTGCCCGCTGGACATCATGCAGTGCTGGCGCGTTGAGGAAATACCTCGCGGAGCGCTGATTTGCCGTCAGGGTGACATTTGTCGGCAATTCTCGCTGATTGTTTCCGGTGAGGTGGATGTCTTTTACGAAGCTGAAGACGGGCGCCGTTATCGGCAGGCACATTACCGCAAAGGCGACATGCTGGGCGAGCTGGAGATTTTTGAGTCGCGGCATTACATCTGTTCGGTGATGGCGGTTGGCAGCGTTCAGTTGTTAAGCCTGCCGCAGGCGGATTTTCATCGCTGGCTGGCGCTGGATAACCATTTTAACCAGCGGATGCTGCGCTTTTTCAGCCAGCAATATTATCAGTTGTCGAAAAAGGCCAGCAGCGACAATTTGTACTCGCTGTATCAACGGGTTTGCCAGGCATTATGGCAGCGATATCAACATGATGAATCGACCACGATTTTGCTGGATAAACAAAATCTCAGTCAGGAATTTGCGGCGACGACGCGCAGTATCAACCGTATTTTGCACGATCTGAAATCGCTGAAAATTATTGATACCGACGGTGAGCGGATCGTCTTATTAGCCCCTGAAAAACTGAAACAGGAGGCGGAGATCTGAGTCCCTCAGCACAGTAAGGAGACAGAAGATGCAACCCCATATTCGATTAAGCAATAGCATGACCGGTGCACGGTATGCGCTATTGCCCGGCGATCCCGAGCGGGTGGACAGGATCGCCCACTTTCTTGATAACCCTGAGATACTGGGGCAAAACCGGGAATTTCGGGCGGCGCGCGGCACATATAAAGGGATTGAGATTCTGGTGCTGTCGACGGGAATCGGCGGGCCATCAACGGCCATTGCCATTGAAGAGTTACGGCAGATTGGCGTGGACACGCTGATTCGCATCGGTAGCTGTGGGGCATTGCAGGATACGCTGGCGCTGGGGCGATCTGATTATCGCCAACGGTGCGGTCGCCGATGACGGCACCAGCAAAACCTACGCGCCAGCCTGCTATCCGGCCTGCGCAGACCCGCAGCTTATCGCCACGTTGATCCAGCAGGCGAAGCAGATGAATATTCCTGCGATTTGCGGGCTGGTGCGCAGCCACGACAGCTTTTATACCGATCGTGAAGCTGAACTGGATGCGGAATGGTCAGCGCGCGGCATTCTCGGGGCGGATATGGAAACGGCGGCGCTGATGGTGATCGGCGCATTACGTGGGCTGCGTACGGCGTCGTTGCTGAACGTGGTCGTTGCCCACAACGGCTGTCTGGACAGCAGTATTAATGATTATGTTCAACAGGAAACGCTGTGTCTGCGGGGTGAAGAACGTCAGATTTCCCTGGCGCTACAGGCCATTTATTTCGATAGCCAGCAAGGAGAGCAGTGATGGACTTTTTCAGTATTAATAACGTGATGGTCAACATTCCTCTCGGCGAAGGCGGGTATGCGCTGTCGTGGATTGAGGCTATCGGCACGGTCTTTGGTTTATTGTGCATCTGGTGCGCCAGCCGGGAAAAAAATCATCAATTACCTGTTTGGTCTGATTAACGTCACCCTGTTTGCCGCGATCTTTTTCCAGATTCAGCTATATGCCAGCCTGCTGCTTCAGGTGTTCTTCTTTGCCGCCAATATCTATGGCTGGTATGCGTGGAGCCGTCAGAATGAGGCGCAAGAGGCGGCGCTGAAGGTGCGCTGGCTCTCCCGCCAGCAAACGCTGGTGCTGAGCGGTGTGTGTATTGTCGCCATCCTGCTGATGACGCGGTTTATCGACCCGGTGTTCGCCATGCTGACCCATATTATGCTCGGGATGCTGCAAACGGTAGGGGTTCAGGTGGCGATGCCAGAGCTACAGCCGGACGCGTTCCCGTTCTGGGATTCCACCATGCTGGTGCTGTCGATCGCGGCGATGGTGCTGATGACTCGCAAATATGTGGAAAACTGGCTGCTGTGGGTGCTTATTGACGTCATTAGCGTGGTGATTTACGCGGTACAGGGGCGTCTATGCGATGTCGCTGGGAGTATGTCCTGCTAACGGCGATTGCGATTATGGGATCGTACAGCTGGGTCCTGAGCGCAAAACGCAACGGCTATACGCCGCTTGCCGCCAGCGCCTCCTGATTAACGCTTTCCAGGCTGTCTGAAAGGGCAGCCTGTTACTCCCTCGGCCCTGCTTTCTGCTACAATCCTTCCCCCGTTCGAAGATTGAGCAATATTCCCATGCGTTTAAACCCCGGCCAACAACACGCTGTCGAATTCGTCACCGGCCCCTGCCTGGTGCTGGCGGGCGCGGGTTCTGGTAAGACTCGCGTTATTACCAATAAAATCGCCCATCTGATTCGTGGTTGCGGCTATCAGGCGCGCCATATTGCGGCAGTGACCTTTACCAATAAAGCGGCACGTGAAATGAAAGAGCGTGTCGGGCAAACGCTGGGGCGTAAAGAGGCGCGCGGGCTGATGATCTCCACTTTCCATACGCTGGGGCTGGATATCATCAAAACGTGAATATGCGGCGTGTTGGGGATGAAATCGAACTTTTCGCTGTTTGACGATACCGATCAGGTCGCATTGCTGAAAGAGCTGACTGACGGTCTGATTGAAGATGACAAAGTTATCTTGCAACAGCTGATCTCGACGATCTCTAACTGGAAAAACGATCTGATGACGCCCGCTCAGGCGGCGGCAAGCGCAAAAGGGGAGCGCGACCGCATCTTCGCTCACTGTTATGGTCTGTACGATGCGCATCTGAAGGCCTGCAATGTGCTCGATTTTGACGACCTGATTCTATTGCCGACGCTGCTGCTACAGCGTAATGAAGAGGTGCGCGAGCGCTGGCAGAACAGGATTCGCTATCTGCTGGTGGATGAATACCAGGATACCAACACCAGTCAGTATGAACTGGTGAAGCTGCTGGTGGGAAGCCGCGCGCGCTTTACGGTGGTGGGTGATGACGACCAGTCGATCTACTCCTGGCGCGGCGCGCGTCCGCAAAACCTGGTGTTGTTGAGTAAGGATTTCCCGGCGCTACAGGTGATCAAGCTGGAGCAGAACTATCGTTCCTCCGGGCGCATTCTGAAAGCGGCGAATATCCTGATTGCCAATAACCCTCACGTCTTTGAAAAGCGCCTCTTTTCTGAACTGGGCTATGGCGCGGAACTCAAGGTGCTGAGCGCGAACAATGAAGAGCACGAGGCCGAACGCGTTACCGGCGAGCTGATTGCCCATCACTTTGTGAATAAGACTGAATACAAAGATTACGCCATTCTGTATCGCGGGAACCACCAGTCGCGGGTGTTTGAAAAATTCCTTATGCAGAACCGTATTCCCTACAAAATTTCTGGCGGCACGTCGTTCTTCTCCCGCCCGGAGATTAAAGACCTGCTGGCCTATCTGCGCGTACTGACCAACCCGGATGATGACAGCGCTTTCCTGCGGATTGTGAATACGCCAAAACGAGAAATCGGCCCGGCCACGCTGCAAAAGCTGGGCGAATGGGCGATGACGCGCAACAAGAGTCTGTTTACCGCCAGTTTTGATGTGGGGCTGAACCAGACGCTGACCGGGCGCGGCTATGATTCACTGACCCGCTTCACCCATTGGCTGGGGGAAATTCAGCGTCTGTCGGAGCGTGAACCGATTGCCGCCGTGCGCGATCTCATCCACGGTATTGATTACGAATCCTGGTTGTATGAGACTTCGCCGAGCCCAAAAGCGGCGGAAATGCGCATGAAGAACGTCAACCAGCTGTTTAGCTGGATGACCGAAATGCTTGAAGGTAACGAACTTGACGAACCCATGACGCTCACCCAGGTGGTGACGCGCTTTACGCTGCGCGACATGATGGAGCGTGGCGAAAGTGAAGAAGAGTTGGATCAGGTACAGCTCATGACGCTGCATGCCTCGAAAGGGCTGGAGTTCCCGTACGTGTTTATGGTGGGAATGGAAGAAGGATTCCTGCCGCACCAGAGCAGCATTGACGAAGACAATATCGATGAGGAGCGCCGTCTGGCCTATGTGGGGATCACCCGCGCGCAGAAAGAGCTGATCTTCACGCTGTGCAAAGAGCGTCGTCAGTACGGCGAACTGGTGCGCCCGGAACCAAGCCGCTTTTTGCTGGAACTGCCGCAGGACGATCTTATCTGGGAGCAGGAGCGTAAAGTGGTAACGGCCGAGGAGCGGATGCAGAAAGGGCAGGCCAGCATAGCCAATATTCGCGCCATGATGGCGAAAGCAAAAGCGAAGTAGGTATTTTCCAGGCCGGATAAGCGTAAGCGCCATCCGGCAGCCAGCATCTAATGAACGTCCAAAGGCCAGTGGACATAGCTTTGCCACTGGCTTTCCTGATCGATCAACTCTTTACCCAGCGGGTGATGCTCCAGCCACCCTTGCGGCAAGATTAACGTCAGATTCTCATCCTGCGCCTGCAACGTAATCTGTGGCACCAGATCGTCACGGCGACGGCTGGCAAAAATGATCGCCAGACGCAAACAGGCGACAAAGATGTTCAGCGACGCGCGGCGGCACCGCATTCTGCTGGTGGAGGGAAGAGAGGTCGATCGGGTTGGTCTGATTTAACAACAGGGTGGCTAACAGCTTCTTTTGCGCAGGGGTGAATCCCGGTAAATCCAGATTACGTACCAGATAAGCCGCGTGCTGCGGCGCCTGTTTAAAATCAACGCTCAGGCCGATTTCATGCAGCTGACAGGCACTGGTCAGGAGTTCACGACTGATCGGCTCAAGATGCCACTTATCTTCCACCTGATCGAGAAAGTTTACCGCCAGATCCGCTACGCGATGCGCCTGTTCGGTATCGACCATAAATCGACGCTGAATGTTACGCAGCGTGCGGCTGCGAATATCCTGATCCACCGCCAGATGCAGCATGCCATACACCAACCCTTCGCGCAGCGCTCCGCCTGCAAGCGTCATACACTGGATGTCCAGTTCGGTGAAAATCGCGATCAGAATGGCCAGACCGCTGGGGAATACCAGCGCGCGTTCCAGCGTTAATCCTTCAATTTCCAGCTCTTCCAGACGGCCGCAATGAATTGCGCGTTGCTTCAGCTGTTTGAAGTTTCGCCAATGTGATGCGCTCATCCATGCCCTGCGCCATCATGATTTCCTGCAACGCCTGGACGGTGCCAGACGCGCCTACGCAGACTTTCCAGCCATGCTTGCGTAGCTCATCGGCGACCGGACGCAGCACTTCACGCGCGGCTTTTTCCGCTTCATCGAAGTTTTCTTGCGCCAGATTGCGATCGGTAAAGTAGCGTTCAAGCCAGGTGACGCAGCCCATTGACAGGCTAAACAGAGAGGTGGTTTGTGCGCCGGTTCCGGTGACCAGTTCGGTGCTGGCGCCGCCAATATCGACCACCAGACGCTGATCGGCGCCGCCGGTGGTATGGGCAACACCCTGATAAATCAGCCGCGCTTCTTCTTCGCCGCTAATGACCTGGACAGGACAACCGAGGATCTCCTGCGCTTTGGCGATAAACTCGCCCGCATTGACGGCGAGACGCAGCGTTGCCGTGGCGACGACGCAGATTTGCGGTTGAGGAATATCCTGTAGGCGTTCAGCGAAAAGGCGCAGACATTGCCAGCCGCGCTCCATCGCTTCAGCGGAAAGCGAATTATCACTGTTCAGGCCCGCAGCCAGACGCACCTTGCGCTTAATTCGCGTGAGCGTCTGGATGCTTCCAGCCACCTCGCGTACAACCAGCATATGAAAACTATTGGAACCGAGATCAATTGCGGCATACAGCGAAGTGGAAGTGAGCATATATTACGTTAACCTGAACGACGACGATTACGCGGCGCGCCGGTGCGACGCGGTCCATTGCCTGGGCGCGAGCGCGTCAGGGCGCAACGGCTTCGGCAAATTGGTCATCAGCGCTTCCGGGTTATATTTGCTGACCGGGATAGAGTGACCAATATAAGGCCTCAATGGCAGGCAGGTTCAGCGCGTACTCTTCACAGGCCAGGCTGATAGAGTGACCGCTCGCTCCTGCGCGACCCGTACGTCCGATACGGTGAACGTAGTCTTCGCAGTCATCCGGCAGGTCATAGTTAAAGACGTGCGTTACGGCCGGAATGTGCAGACCGCGCGCGCGGCAACGTCGGTTGCAACGAGGATATCGAGATCGCCACGGGTAAACTCGTCGAGAATACGCAGACGTTTTTTCTGCGCGACGTCGCCGGTCAACAGGCCGACACGATGACCGTCAGCTGCCAGATGCCCCCAGATGTCTTCGCAGCGGTGCTTGGTATTGGCGAAAACAATGGCGCGATCCGGCCACTCTTCTTCGATCAGCGTTTGCAGCAAACGCATCTTCTCTTCGTTAGAAGGGTAGAAGAGCTCTTCTTTAATACGGTGGCCTGTCTTTTGTTCCGGTTCCACTTCAACATATTCGGCGTTGTTCATCTGCTCGAACGCCAGTTCGCGAACACGGTAAGAGAGGGTTGCGGAGAACAGCATGTTCAGAGCGCTGATTGGCCGGCGGCATACGGCGGAACAGCCAGCGGATGTCTTTAATAAAGCCCAGATCGTACATGCGATCGGCTTCATCCAATACGACGACCTGAATGGCGCCGAGGTTAATGTGGTTTTGTTTCGCGTAGTCGATCAGACGACCCGTGGTGCCGATCAGAATATCGACGCCGCTTTCCAGCACTTTCAGCTGTTTGTCGTAGCCGTCACCGCCGTAGGCCAGGCCTAATTTCAGGCCGGTGGTCTGCGCCAGCGGTTCCGCATCGGCGTGGATCTGCACGGCCAACTCACGCGTCGGCGCCATAATTAAGGCGCGCGGCTGGTTCACCTTGCGATCGTCAATCGCGGGATGAGAGAGAAGATAATGAAACGAAGACGTCAGGAACGCCATCGTTTTTCCGGTTCCGGTTTGCGCCTGCCCTGCGACATCACGACCCGCCAGCGTTAGCGGGAGGGCCAATGCCTGAATGGGCGTACAATTATGAAACCCTTTATTTTCAAGGGCTTCTATCACCTTTGGGTGCAGGGCGAAGTCGGAAAACTTCTGTTCTGTTAAATGTGTTTTGCTCATAGTGTGGTAGAATATCAGCTTACTATTGCTTTACGAAAGCGTATCCGGTGAAATAAAGTCAACCTTTAGTTGGTTAATGCGACATCAACACGTCGTTGATGGAAGGCGAAACCAACACACCAGGCTTATTCCTGTGGAGTTATTATGAGCGATAAAATTATTCACCTGACTGACGACAGTTTTGACACGGATGTACTCAAAGCGGACGGGGCTATCCTCGTTGATTTCTGGGCAGAGTGGTGCGGACCGTGCAAAATGATCGCCCCGATTCTGGATGAAATCGCTGACGAATATCAGGGCAAATTGACGGTTGCTAAACTTAACATCGACCAAAACCCAGGCACTGCGCCGAAGTATGGTATCCGTGGCATCCCGACCCTGCTGTTGTTCAAAAACGGTGAAGTCGCAGCAACCAAAGTGGGCGCACTGTCCAAAGGTCAGCTGAAAGAGTTCCTCGACGCCAACCTGGCGTAAGACGGAAGTTTCATGTTCGGGTGACCAGCATCCTAAATTATTCGGATGACTGGACGCCCGGCTTGAGTCGTGCTAACTTAGTGTTGACTTCGTATTAAACATACCTTATTAAGTTTGAGTCTTGTTTTTTCCAACGCTTCCCGTTTTTTCTCGCGCGAGAAGTGAACAGATTCCTGGCTTGTCACTCAATCCGTCTTGTCGTTTCAGTTCTGTGTACTTTCCTGTGACCAGACAGCGAAACAGACATGAGTTGGTGGCCGTAAACAGGCATGGATGATCCTGCCATACCATTCACAACATTAAGTTCGAGATTTACCCCAAGTTTAAGAACTCACACCATTATGAATCTTACCGAATTAAAGAATACGCCGGTTTCTGAGCTGATCACTCCTCGGCGAAAATATGGGGCTGGAAAACCTGGCTCGTATGCGCAAGCAGGACATTATTTTTGCCATCCTGAAGCAGCACGCAAAGAGTGGCGAAGATATCTTTGGTGACGGTGTGCTGGAGATATTGCAGGATGGATTTTGGTTTCCTCCGCTCTGCAGACAGCTCCTACCTCGCCGGTCCTGATGACATCTACGTTTCTCCCAGCCAAATCCGCCGTTTCAACCTCCGCACTGGTGACACCATTTCTGGTAAGATTCGCCCGCCAAAAGAAGGCGAACGTTACTTTGCGCTGTTGAAAGTTAACGAAGTTAACTACGACAAACCTGAAAACGCTCGTAATAAAATCCTCTTTGAGAACTTAACGCCGCTGCACGCGAACTCACGTCTGCGTATGGAACGTGGTAACGGTTCTACTGAAGATTTAACGGCTCGCGTACTGGATCTGGCTTCCCCGATTGGCCGTGGTCAGCGTGGTCTGATCGTCGCACCGCCGAAAGCGGGTAAAACTATGCTGTTGCAGAACATCGCGCAGAGCATTGCTTACAACCATCCTGACTGCGTACTGATGGTGCTGCTGATCGACGAGCGTCCAGAAGAAGTGACCGAAATGCAGCGTCTGGTAAAAGGTGAAGTGGTTGCTTCCACCTTCGACGAACCGGCATCCCGTCACGTTCAGGTTGCTGAAATGGTGATCGAGAAGGCGAAGCGTCTGGTTGAACACAAAAAAGACGTCATCATTCTGCTCGACTCCATCACTCGTCTGGCTCGCGCCTACAACACCGTGGTTCCGGCTTCCGGTAAAGTCCTGACCGGTGGTGTGGACGCCAACGCCCTGCACCGTCCGAAGCGTTTCTTCGGCGCGGCGCGTAACGTGGAAGAGGGCGGCAGCCTGACCATTATCGCAACGGCGCTGATCGACACCGGTTCTAAGATGGATGAAGTGATCTACGAAGAGTTTAAAGGCACCGGTAACATGGAGCTGCACCTCTCCCGTAAGATCGCTGAAAAACGCGTCTTCCCGGCTATCGACTACAACCGTTCCGTACGCGTAAAGAAGAGCTGCTCACACTCAGGAAGAGCTACAGAAAATGTGGATCCTGCGCAAAATCATCCATCCGATGGGTGAAATCGACGCGATGGAATTCCTCATTAACAAGCTGGCAATGACCAAGACCAACGACGACTTCTTCGACATGATGAAGCGTTCGTAAGTCCGGCTGATATCGAAAACGCCACGTTTTTACGTGGCGTTTTTCTTTTACGATTTATCTGATCTGTTAGTCAAATAAACAAGTCATCATCACATTCATTATGTGGAATTGCTGTGGGCTGTATAAACTACGAGTGGTCGAAAAGTGTAATGTTCTGAATGCTCTCTTCTAGAGACAGACGTAACGCATTATACTTTAAGGAAATGATATATGCTGAGAGCACATACACTGTGAATTTACTCGCTGCTTTATCTGAGCTAATCAAGTATTTTTTTATTCACAACCATTTTTATTTTTCTTGCGCGAAAAGTAGCCATCAAGATAGGTTTAGTGGATAAACCCAATTTTCGTAAACGGCACCAGGGGGTGGTTCCTTTGGTTGGCGGGATTTCTGTGTTCGCAGGAATCAGCTTTATGTTTGCTCTCTCGGATTACTATATTCCGCACGCATCGTTATACCTTTTTTCTGCTGGTGTGCTGGTTTTGGTCGGCGCATTGGATGATCGTTTTGACATTAGCGTGAAAATTCGCGCTGTGGTACAGGCCGCTATTGCTGTTGTCATGATGGTGATAGGGAAACTCCATCTCAGTAGCCTGGGGTATATTTTCGGTCCCTGGGAATTGGTGCTCGGCCCCTTTGGCTATTTCCTCACGCTCTTTGCTGTCTGGGCGGCGATCAATGCTTTCAATATGGTTGATGGTATTGATGGCTTACTTGGCGGCTGTCCAGCGTCTCATTTGCCGCAATGGGACTGATTCTGTGGTTTGATGGGCAGACGAGTCTGGCGGTATGGTGTTTCGCCATGATCGCCGCGATTCTGCCCTATATCATGTTAAACCTTGGTGTTCTGGGGCGTCGTTATAAAGTCTTTATGGGCGATGCGGGCAGTACGCTGATTGGCTTCACGGTCATCTGGATCCTGCTGGAAACCACGCAGGGTAAAACGCATCCTATCAGCCCGGTTACTGCGCTGTGGATTATTGCGATTCCATTGATGGACATGGTGGCGATTATGTATCGTCGCCTGCGTAAGGGCATGAGCCCCTTTTCTCCCGATCGCCAGCATATTCATCATTTGATCATGCGTGCAGGGTTTACTTCCCGACAGGCATTTGTTCTCATTACGCTCGCCGCTGCGATTCTGGCTTCCATTGGCGTTGCCGCAGAATATTCCCATTTTGTTCCAGAATGGGTCATGTTGGTGCTCTTTTTGCTAGCATTCTTCCTTTACGGTTACTGCATTAAGCGTGCCTGGAAGGTGGCGCGATTTATTAAGCGCGTGAAGCGCAGACTACGCAGAAACCGTGATAACAATCCAACGATAACCAAGTAAATTGAGGATGCGATGACACAACCATTACCGGGGGCACACGCCGTGAGCGCTGAAAATGAACTGGATATTCGTGGGTTGTTTCGTACCTTGTGGGCTGGGAAGCTATGGATTGTGGGAACAGGGCTGGCTTTTGCGCTGATTGCGTTAGCGTATACGTTTTTTGCCCGTCAGGAGTGGAGCGCAACGGCGATTTCCGACCGCCCCACCGTCAATATGCTGGGCGGCTATTACTCCCAACAGCAGTTTTTGCGCAACCTTGATATCAAAGCCAGCCTCGCGCCGGCCGATCAGCCTTCGGTAATGGATGAAGCGTATAAAGAGTTCGTCATGCAACTGGCGTCCTGGGATACGCGTCGCGATTTCTGGCTACAGACCGATTATTACAAGCAGCGCATGGTTGGCAACAGCAAAGCCGATGCCGCGATGCTGGATGAAATGATCAATAACATTCAGTTCACGCCAGGCGATTTCACTCGCAACACCAATGATAGCGTGAAGCTGATTGCGGAAACGGCGCCCGATGCCAACAACCTGCTTCGCCAGTATGTGGCGTTTGCCAGCCAGCGTGCGGCGAGCCATCTGAATGATGAGTTAAAAGGCGCATGGGCCGCGCGGACTATCCAGATGAAAGCGCAGGTTAAACGCCAGGAAGAGGTGGCGAAAAGCATTTTCTCTCGTCGTGTTCATAGCATTGAACAGGCGCTCAAAATTGCCGAGCAGCATAATATTTCTCGTACGGCTACCGATGTTCCTGCCGATGAATTACCCGACTCTGAGCTGTTTTTGCTTGGCCGCCCTATGTTACAAGCGCGTCTTGAAAACCTTCAGGCTGTCGGTCCAGCATTCGATCTGGACTATGATCAAAACCGGGCCATGTTGAATACGCTGAACGTGGGGCCGACGCTGGACCCGCGTTTCCAGACCTATCGTTATTTGCGCACGCCGGAAGAACCGGTAAAACGCGATAGCCCGCGCCGTGCTTTCCTGATGGTTATGTGGGGCATTGTTGGGGCGCTGATCGGGGCTGGCGTCGCATTAACCCGCCGTCGCGCGATTTAGCAACATCTCAGCAGTGAGGGGTTAGGCCTTCACTGCCTATTCGAAGAGAATCGATGTGAAAGTACTGACTGTATTTGGCACGCGACCGGAGGCCATCAAGATGGCGCCTCTGGTTCATGCGCTGGCAAAGGACCCTCATTTTGAGGCAAAAGTCTGCGTTACTGCGCAGCATCGGGAGATGCTCGATCAGGTTTTGAATCTCTTTTCTATTGTGCCTGACTACGATCTCAATATTATGCAGCCGGGTCAGGGGCTGACAGAGATTACCTGTCGAATCCTGGAAGGATTAAAACCGATTCTTGCCGATTTTAAACCTGATGTCGTATTGGTGCATGGCGATACGACAACCACCCTCGCCACCAGTCTGGCGGCTTTCTACCAGCGTATCCCTGTCGGTCATGTAGAGGCCGGGCTGCGAACAGGCGATCTCTACTCCCCCTGGCCTGAAGAGGCGAACCGCACCTTGACCGGTCGCCTGGCGATGTACCATTTTGCGCCGACGGAAAATTCACGGCAGAATTTACTGCGGGAACAGATCCCTGATAACCACATCTTTGTCACCGGCAATACCGTGATTGATGCGCTGATCTGGGTGCGCGATCGCGTACTGGCCAGCGATACGCTACGCGCCGAACTGGCAAAGCGGTATCCTTTCCTGTGTGACGATAAAAAAATGATCCTGGTGACCGGACATCGCCGTGAGAGCTTTGGCCGGGGGTTTGAGCAAATCTGTCATGCGCTGGCGGAGATAGCCGCTACCAATCAGGATGTACAAATTGTGTATCCGGTTCACCTGAATCCCAACGTCAGCGAACCGGTTAACCGCATCCTGGGTCATGTTGAAAATGTGATACTGATTGAGCCGCAGGATTACCTGCCGTTTGTCTGGCTGATGAACCACGCCTGGCTGATCCTTACCGACTCCGGCGGGATCCAGGAAGAGGCGCCGTCATTAGGCAAACCGGTGTTGGTTATGCGCGAAATGACGGAACGGCCAGAAGCCGTTACCGCTGGCACGGTGCGTCTGGTGGGAACCGATTCACACCGTATTGTGGAAGAAGTTACACGTTTGCTGCACGACGAAAATGAATATCAAACCATGAGCCGCGCCCATAATCCTTATGGCGACGGGCAGGCGTGCGGCCGCATTTTACACGCGTTAAAAAATAATCGGGTATCGCTATGAGTTTTACGACCATTTCTGTTATTGGGCTGGGATACATCGGGTTGCCGACGGCTGCGGCCTTTGCTTCTCGCCAAAAGCACGTTATTGGCGTGGATATCAATCAGCAGGCGGTGGACACCATCAACCGTGGAGCCATCCATATTGTTGAGCCGGATCTGGATAGCGTCGTGAAAACTGCGGTTGAAGGAGGATTCCTCCGGGCAACGACAACGCCGGTAGCAGCCGACGCGTACTTGATCGCCGTGCCGACGCCGTTCAAGGGCGATCACGACCCCGATATGGTTTATGTCGAAGCGGCCGCGAAATCTATTGCTCCCGTACTGAAAAAAGGCGCGCTGGTCATCCTCGAATCCACCTCGCCGGTGGGCGCGACAGAACAAATGGCCGCATGGCTGGCGGAAATGCGCCCGGATCTGACTTTCCCGCAGCAGGCGGGGGAACAGGCTGATGTGAACATTGCCTACTGCCCGGAGCGCGTATTGCCAGGTCAGGTCATGGTGGAGCTCATCAAGAATGATCGCGTGATTGGCGGCATGACGCCGGTATGTTCCGCGCGTGCCAGCGAGTTGTACAAGATTTTCCTTGAAGGCGAATGTGTGGTGACTAACTCCCGCACCGCCGAAATGTGTAAGCTCACGGAAAACAGCTTCCGTGACGTCAATATCGCCTTTGCGAACGAGCTGTCGCTGATTTGCGCCGATCAGGGGATTAACGTCTGGGAACTGATTCGTCTGGCGAATCGTCATCCGCGCGTGAATATTCTCCAGCCTGGGCCGGGCGTGGGCGGCCACTGCATCGCCGTCGATCCGTGGTTTATTGTGGCGCAAAACCCGCAGCAGGCACGGCTGATCCGTACCGCGCGTGAAGTGAACGACGGTAAACCACACTGGGTGGTGGCGCAGGTGAAAGCCGCAGTGGCGGATTGCCTGACGGCAACGAATAAGCGCGCCAGCGACATCAAAATCGCCTGCTTTGGTCTGGCGTTTAAACCGAATATTGACGATCTGCGTGAAAGCCCGGCGATGGGCATTGCGCAGGAGATTGCGCAATGGCATTCCGGTGAAACGCTGGTGGTAGAGCCTAATATTCATCAGTTGCCGAAAAAACTGGAAGGTCGCTGCACGTTAGCCACGCTGGAAAATGCGCTGGCGGAAGCAGATGTGCTGGTCATGCTGGTTGACCATCATCCGTTTAAAGCGATTAACGGCGACGCCGTGCGGCAACGCTACATTGTGGATACGAAAGGAGTCTGGCGCTGATGAAACGGATTCTGGTCACTGGCGGCGCGGGATTTATCGGCTCTGCCGTTGTGCGCCACATCATTGATGAAACCCCCGACGCCGTAGTGGTGGTGGATAAGCTCACCTACGCCGGAAACCTGATGTCGCTGGCGCCAGTTGCACAGCATGAGCGCTTTACCTTTGAGAGAGTGGATATCTGCGATCGGGCATCGCTGGATCGCGTTTTTCAGCAGTACCAGCCGGATTACGTGATGCATCTGGCGGCGGAAAGCCATGTTGACCGGTCTATCGACGGCCCGGCTGCGTTTATTGAAACCAATATCGTGGGAACCTACACGCTGCTGGAAGCGGCCCGGACTTACTGGGCGACGCTCAATGATGAGAAAAAATCGGCGTTTCGTTTCCACCATATCTCCACTGACGAGGTGTATGGCGATCTGCATTCCACGGATGATTTCTTTACTGAGACCACGCCGTATGCGCCGAGCAGTCCTTATTCCGCCTCGAAAGCCAGCAGCGATCACCTGGTACGTGCGTGGTTGCGCACCTATGGTTTGCCGACGCTGGTCACTAACTGTTCCAATAATTACGGCCCTTACCACTTCCCGGAAAAGCTGATCCCATTGATGATCCTGAACGCGCTGGCGGGTAAACCGCTGCCGGTGTATGGCAATGGACAACAGATCCGCGACTGGCTGTACGTTGAAGATCACGCCAGGGCGCTGTATCGCGTGCTGACGGCGGGCGAAGTGGGAGAGACATATAACATTGGCGGCCATAATGAGCGCAAGAATCTGGAGGTTGTGGAAACGATTTGCGATCTGCTGGAAGAGCTTGCGCCACAAAAACCGCAGGGCGTGGCGCATTATCGCTCCCTGATCGCTTTTGTGGATGACCGTCCAGGCCATGATTTACGCTATGCCATCGACGCAGCGAAAATTGCGCGTGAACTCGGCTGGACGCCGCAGGAAACCTTTGAAAGCGGAATGCGGAAAACCGTGCAGTGGTATCTGGCGAATGAGGCCTGGTGGAAGCCCGTGCAGGATGGCAGCTATCAGGGTGAACGTTTAGGTCTGAAGGGCTAAACCCGGAGGAGGAACGCATGAAAGGTATCATTCTGGCGGGCGGCTCTGGCACCCGCCTGCATCCGATTACGCGCGGTGTGTCGAAGCAGCTTCTGCCGATTTATGACAAGCCGATGATCTACTATCCGCTGTCGGTACTGATGCTGGCGGGTATCCGGGAAATCCTGATTATCACTACACCGGAAGATAAGCACTATTTTCAGCGTCTGCTGGGCGATGGTTCGGAGTTTGGCATTGAGTTGCAGTATGCCGAACAACCCAGCCCGGATGGGCTGGCGCAGGCCTTTATCATTGGTGAAACATTCCTTAACGGCGAGCCGTCCTGTCTTGTACTGGGCGACAATATCTTCTTTGGTCAGGGTTTCAGCCCGAAATTGCGTCATGTGGCGGCGCGAACCGAAGGGGCGACCGTTTTTGGTTATCAGGTTATGGACCCGGAACGTTTTGGCGTCGTGGAGTTCGACGACAATTTTCGCGCAGTCTCGCTGGAAGAGAAGCCGAAACAGCCGAAATCAAACTGGGCGGTGACCGGTCTCTATTTTTACGACAGCAAGGTAGTAGAGTACGCGAAGCGCGTGAAGCCTTCCGAGCGCGGTGAGCTGGAGATTACGTCCATTAATCAGATGTACCTTAATGACGGCAAGCTGACGGTTGAGTTGCTCGGTCGCGGCTTTGCGTGGCTGGATACCGGCACCCATGACAGCCTGATTGAAGCGAGCACGTTTGTGCAGACGGTTGAAAAAACGCCAGGGCTTCAAAATCGCCTGTCTGGAAGAGATCGCCTGGCGTAACGGCTGGCTGGATGACGAGGGCGTAAAACGCGCCGCCAGTTCTTTAGCGAAAACCGGCTACGGCCAATATTTACTGGAGCTACTCCGTGCCCGTCCGCGCCAGTATTGAACCATTAACGTGGGAAAATACGTTCTTTGGCGTCAATAGCGCCATTGTTCGCGTGGACCCTGCCGCGCCGGTGTTAACGCCAGAGGCATTGCAACCCTGGTCGCGCGTGCAGGCGAAAATTTCTGCTGCGCGCACGGATGAATTAGATGCGCTGCAACAGTTGGGGTTTTCGCTGGTAGAAGGCGAAGTCGACTTCAGCCTGCCGGTCGCTGGCGTTGAACGTATTTCTGGTGTGGAAATTGCACAAATTGCCGATATTCCCGCGTTACGTCAACAGGCGTCCGCCGTGTTTGCGCAAAGCCGTTTCCGCGCACCGTGGTATGCGCCGGACGCCAGCGCCCGTTTTTATGCTCAGTGGATTGAAAATGCCGTGCGCGGCACCTTCGATCACCTGTGTCTGGTTATCCGGGCGGCGAATAACGATATTCGCGGGTTTGTCTCGCTGCGCGAACTGAACGACACCGATGCGCGCATCGGCCTGCTGGCCGGGCGTGGCGCAGGAGCAGAATTAATGCAGGCGGCGCTCGCGTGGGCGCAGTCTCGCGGAAAGACAACATTGCGGGTGGCGACCCAGATGGGCAACACCGCCGCGCTTAAACGTTATATACAGAGCGGTGGCAACGTAGAAAGCACCGCGTACTGGTTATACAGGTGACAAAATGATTCCATTTAACGCGCCGCCGGTGGTGGGAACCGAACTCGATTACATGCAGTCAGCGCTGGGAAGCGGCAAACTTTGTGGAGATGGCGGCTTTACGCGCCGTTGCCAGCAGTGGCTGGAGCAACGTTTTGGTAGCGCTAAAGTGTTGCTGACGCCCATCCTGTACGGCGTCACTTGAAATGGCGGCATTGCTGCTGGACATCCAGCCGGGGCGATGAAGTCATTATGCCAAGCTACACCTTCGTTTCTACCGCCAACGCCTTTGTGCTGCGCGGGGGCGAAAATCATTTTCGTCGATATCCGCCCGGATACCATGAACATTGATGAAACGCTGATTGAAGCGGCGATTACCGACAAGACGCGCGTCATTGTCCCGGTGCATTACGCGGGGCGTCGCCTGCGAAATGGACACCATTATGGCGATTGCGAAGCGTCATAATCTGTTTGTGGTGGAAGATGCCGCGCAGGGCGTGATGTCGACCTGGAAAGGCCGTGCGCTGGGGACGATTGGTCATATCGGTTGCTTCAGTTTTCACGAAACCAAAAACTACACGGCAGGTGGTGAAGGCGGCGCGACGCTGATTAACGACCGTTCCCTGATTGAACGGGCGGAAATCATCCGTGAAAAAGGCACCAATCGCAGCCAGTTCTTCCGGGGACAGGTGGATAAATACACCTGGCGGGATATCGGCTCCAGCTATCTGATGTCCGATCTCCAGGCGGCGTATCTGTGGGCGCAGCTGGAAGCGGCCGATCGCATCAATCAACAGCGTCTGGCGCTGTGGCAGACCTACTATGACGCACTGGCGCCGCTGGCGCGCGCGGGACGTATTGACCTGCCTTCTATCCCGGACGACTGTAGGCACAACGCGCATATGTTTTATATCAAGTTGCGGGATATTACCGATCGCAGCGCGCTGATCAACTTCCTGAAAGAAGCGGAAATCATGGCGGTGTTCCATTACATCCCGCTACATGATTGTCCGGCAGGCGACAAGTTTGGCGAGTTCCGTGGCGAAGATCGGTACACCACCAAAGAGAGCGAGCGCCTGCTGCGCTTGCCGCTGTTTTATAATCTGTCTCCCGTTAATCAGCGAACGGTGATTTCGACCTTGCTGAACTATTTCTCCTGATATGTCGCTTGCGAAAGCGTCCCTGTGGACGGCCGCCAGTACGTTGGTGAAAATTGGCGCAGGCTTACTGGTCGTAAAACTGCTGGCGGTGTCGTTTGGCCCTGCGGGCGTCGGCCAGGCGGGTAACTTCCGCCAGATGGTGACCGTGCTCGGCGTGCTGGCCGGGGCCGGAATATTTAACGGGGTGACGAAGTATGTTGCTCAGCATCATGATAACCCTGCCCGGTTGCGTAACGTGGTGGGCACTTCATCCGCAATGGTGCTGGGGTTCTCCACGCTACTGGCGCTGGTCTTCGTGCTGGCGGCGGCCCCCATTAGCCAGGGGCTGTTTGGGCATAGCCACTACCAGGGGCTGGTGCGTTTAGTGGCGCTGGTGCAGATGGGGATCGCCTGGGGCGAACCTGCTGCTGGCGCTGATGAAAGGGTTTCGTGACGCTGCCGGGAATGCGCTGTCGCTGATTGTGGGGAGCCTGGTGGGGGTTGTGGCCTACTATGGCTGCTACCGTCTGGGCGGCTATGAAGGTGCGCTGCTGGGTCTGGCGCTGGTGCCTGCGCTGGTGGTGATCCCGGCGGCGATTATGCTGATTAAACGCGGCGCGATCCCGCTTGGCTACCTGAAACCGTCGTGGGATAAAGGGCTTGCCGGACAGCTCAGCAAATTTACGCTGATGGCGCTGATTACGTCCGTCACGCTACCGGTGGCTTATGTGATGATGCGAAACCTGCTGGCGGCGCATTACAGCTGGGATGATGTTGGTATCTGGCAGGGCGTAAGCAGTATTTCCGATGCCTATCTACAATTTATTACCGCCTCGTTTAGCGTGTACTTATTGCCAACGCTGTCGCGTCTGACCGAAAAGCAGGCGATTACGCGCGAAGTGGTGAAATCGCTGAAATTTGTTCTGCCTGCGGTGGCGGCGGCGAGTTTTACGGTCTGGCTGCTGCGCGATTTCGCCATCTGGCTGCTCTTTTCCGCCAAATTCACCGCCATGCGCGATCTGTTCGCCTGGCAACTGGTGGGCGATGTGCTGAAAGTGGGCGCGTACGTTTTTGGCTATCTGGTGATCGCAAAAGCGTCGCTGCGGTTTTATATTCTGGCTGAGATTAGCCAGTTCATTTTGTTGATGGCATTCGCTCACTGGCTGATCCCCGCGCATGGCGCGCTGGGGCGGCACAGGCGTATATGGCCACCTATGTGGTCTATTTCTCTCTCTGTTGTGGCGTGTTTTTACTCTGGCGTAGGCGGGCATGACTGTACTGATTCACGTACTGGGATCGGATATCCCTCACCATAATCAAACCGTGCTGCGGTTTTTCAATGATGCGCTGGCCGCGACAAGCGAGCATGCGCGCGTGTTTATGGTTGCAGGTCAGGATGCGGGGCTCAGGGAAAGCTGCCCGGCTCTGTCGCTGAGTTTCTACGCCGGGAAAAAAACGCTGGCTGAGGCGGTCATCGCCAAAGCTAAAGCCAATCGCCAGCAACGTTTCTTCTTCCACGGTCAGTTCAATACCAGCCTGTGGCTGGCGCTGCTAAGTGGCGGAATCAAACCTGAGCAGTTTTACTGGCACATCTGGGGCGCGGATCTGTATGAAGTTTCCCGTGGGCTGAAATTCCGTCTGTTTTACCCCGTTCGCCGCATGGCGCAAAATCGAGTGGGCTGTGTGTTCGCTACTCGTGGCGATTTGAGCTATTTCGCCCGTCAGCACCCGCGTGTGCGTGGTGAACTGCTCTATTTCCCGACGCGAATGGACTCTTCGCTTAATAACATGGCAAACGATCGTCCGCGTGAAGGGAAAATGACGGTTCTGGTGGGTAACTCCGGCGATCGCAGTAACGAACATATTGCGGCGTTACACGCGGTGTATCAGCAGTTCGGCGACACGGTAAATGTGATCGTGCCGATGGGCTATCCGGCCAATAACGATGCGTACATTGATGAAGTCCGTCAGGCGGGACAGGCGCTGTTCAGTGCGGAAAATTTGCACATCCTCAGCGAAAAACTGGAATTCGATGCTTATCTGGCGCTGCTTCGCCAGTGCGACCTCGGGTATTTCATCTTTGCCCGTCAGCAGGGAATCGGCACGTTGTGCCTGCTTATCCAGGCGGGTATCCCGTGCGTGCTTAACCGTGAGAACCCGTTCTGGCAGGATATGGCGGAACAGCATCTGCCCGTGTTGTTCACGACGGACGCGCTTAATGAGGGCGTGGTTCGTGAGGCGCAGCGGCAACTGGCGTCCGTGGATAAAAGCGGGATCACCTTCTTTAGCCCAAATTACCTTGAACCGTGGCATAACGCGTTACGCATTGCCGCAGGAGACGCCGCATGAACCTGATGCAATTTAGCGGGTTACTGGTCGTCTGGCTGCTCTCTACGCTGTTTATCGCCACGTTGACCTGGTTTGAGTTTCGCCGCGTGCGCTTTAACTTCAACGTATTCTTTTCATTGCTGTTTTTGCTGACCTTTTTCTTCGGCTTCCCGTTGACCAGCGTGCTGGTGTTCCGCTTTGACGTCGGCGTGGCGCCGCCGGAAATCCTGTTGCAGGCGTTATTGTCCGCCGCGTGTTTTTATGCCGTTTATTACGTGACCTATAAAACCCGCTTACGTAAACGCGTGACGGATGTGCCGCGCAAGCCGCTATTTACCATGAACCGGGTGGAGACTCACCTTACCTGGATCATGCTGATGGGGATTGCACTGGTGAGCGTTGGCATCTTCTTTATGCACAATGGGTTCCTGCTGTTCCGGTTGCACTCTTACAGCCAGATCTTCTCCAGCGAAGTCTCCGGCGTGGCATTGAAACGCTTCTTCTACTTCTTTATTCCGGCGATGCTGGTGATCTACTTCCTGCGCCAGGACAGTAAAGCGTGGCTGTTTTTCCTGGTGAGTACCGTTGCGTTTGGCCTGCTGACCTACATGATTGTTGGCGGCACGCGCGCTAACATCATCATCGCGTTTGCCATCTTCCTGTTTATCGGCATTATTCGTGGCTGGATCTCGCTGTGGATGCTGGTGGCGGCGGGTGTGCTGGGAATTGTCGGGATGTTCTGGCTGGCGCTGAAGCGCTATGGGCTGAACGTGAGCGGCGATGAGGCGTTTTACACTTTCCTGTATCTGACCCGCGATACCTTCTCGCCGTGGGAGAACCTGGCGCTGCTGTTGCAAAACTACGACAACATCGATTTCCAGGGACTGGCGCCGATCGTCCGTGATTTTTATGTCTTTATTCCTTCGTGGCTGTGGCCTGGGCGTCCGGGTATTGTGCTGAATTCAGCCAACTACTTTACCTGGGAAGTGCTGAACAACCACTCTGGCCTCGCCATTTCCCCCACGCTGATTGGTTCGCTGGTGGTGATGGGCGGCGCGCTGTTTATCCCTCTGGGGGCGGTCGCGCGGTTGGGCTGATTATCAAATGGTTTGACTGGCTGTATGAGCTTGGCAACCGCGAGACGAATCGCTATAAGGCGGCGATTTTGCACAGTTTCTGCTTTGGCGCCATCTTCAATATGATTGTTCTGGCGCGAGAAGGGCTGGATTCTTTTGTCTCGCGAGTGGTCTTTTTCCTCGTGATTTTTGGTGCCTGCCTGCTGGTGGCAAAACTCTTGTTCTGGCTTTTCGATTGTGCCGGGTTGGTCCATCAACGGGCGAAACCGCAGCCGCAGACTCAGGTTGAAGGATAATAATGACGGATAACACGACAGCGCCGCTCTATTCACTTCGTGGATTGCAGCTGATTGGCTGGCGCGATATGCAACATGCGCTGAATTACCTGTTTGCCGATGGGCAAATGAAGCAGGGTACGCTGGTGGCGATCAATGCTGAGAAAATGCTGACCGCAGAAGATGACCCGGAAGTCAGGGCGTTGATTGATGCCGCCGAGTTTAAATATGCGGATGGCATTAGCGTCGTGCGCTCAGTGCGTAAGAAATTCCCCCAGGCGCAGGTTTCACGGGTGGCCGGGGCCGATCTCTGGGAAGAACTGATGGCGCGCGCTGGTAAAGAAGGGACGCCCGTTTTTCTGGTCGGCGGTAAGCCGGAGGTGCTGGCGCAGACGGAAGCGAAACTGCGTGCGCAGTGGAACGTCAATATTGTCGGTAGCCAGGACGGTTATTTTAAACCTGAGCAGCGCCAGGCGCTGTTTGAGCGCATCCATGCCAGCGGGGCGAAGATTGTGACCGTGGCAATGGGATCGCCGAAACAAGAAATCCTGATGCGCGACTGTCGGGTGATTCATCCTCAGGCCTTATATATGGGGGTGGGGGGCACCTACGATGTCTTTACCGGTCATGTGAAACGCGCGCCCAAAATGTGGCAGACGCTGGGGCTGGAGTGGCTGTATCGCCTGCTGTCTCAGCCGAGCCGTATCACCCGCCAGCTTCGTCTGTTGCGCTATCTCCGCTGGCATTACACCGGCAATCTCTGAACGCTGCTTTTCTTACGGGTAGCGCATTCTGCTTAATGCGTTGCCCGCCTCCCACATTTTTGTTCCTTTTTTACACAAAACATGCATTTTTTTAATGCTTCATTTGCCATTTTGCCAAATTTAAGAAACCATTCGCATCGCTTGATGTACCCATAACAATAACTGGCAACAACGCCGGAACGAGTGCAAACACGACAAGAGGATTTATGGCAGAGAAAAAACCGGAGCTACAGCGTGGGCTGGAAGCTCGTCATATCGAATTGATCGCCCTTGGGGGCACGATTGGCGTTGGGCTGTTTATGGGCGCCGCCAGTACGCTGAAATGGGCGGGGCCGTCCGTGCTGCTGGCGTATATCGTTGCCGGGCTGTTCGTCTTTTTCATCATGCGCTCAATGGGCGAAATGCTGTTCCTGGAGCCGGTTACTGGCTCATTCGCCGTTTATGCGCACCGTTACATGAGCCCCTTCTTTGGCTATCTCACCGCGTGGTCATACTGGTTTATGTGGATGGCGGTGGGGATATCGGAAATAACCGCTATCGGGGTATACGTGCAGTTCTGGTTCCCGGACATGGCGCAATGGATACCCGCCCTGATCGCCGTTGGGCTGGTGGCGCTGGCTAATCTGGCCGCCGTCCGTCTGTACGGCGAAATCGAGTTCTGGTTTGCGATGATCAAAGTCACCACCATCATTGTGATGATTGTGGTCGGACTGGGGGTGATTTTCTTTGGCTTTGGCAATGGCGGCCAGGCGATCGGTTTTGGCAACCTGACAGAACACGGCGGCTTCTTTGCCGGTGGCTGGAAAGGGTTCCTGACGGCGTTGTGTATTGTGGTCGCCTCCTATCAGGGGCGTGGAGCTGATCGGCATTACCGCGGGTGAAGCGAAGAATCCGCAGGTTACGCTGCGCAGCGCGGTAGGCAAGGTACTGTGGCGTATCCTGATTTTCTATGTAGGGGCGATTTTCGTTATCGTGACAATCTTCCCGTGGAACGAAATCGGCAGTAACGGCAGCCCGTTTGTACTCACCTTTGCCAAAATCGGGATTACCGCTGCGGCGGGCATTATTAACTTCGTGGTGCTGACCGCCGCGCTTTCCGGCTGTAACAGCGGCATGTATAGCTGCGGACGTATGCTGTATGCCCTGGCGAAAAACCGCCAGCTTCCGGCGGCGATGGCGAAAGTCTCCCGTCATGGTGTACCGGTCGCCGGGGTGGCGCTGTCGATCGCGATTCTGCTGATTGGCTCATGTCTGAACTACATTATTCCGAACCCGCAGCGGGTGTTTGTGTATGTCTACAGCGCCAGCGTATTGCCGGGTATGGTGCCGTGGTTCGTGATCCTGATTAGCCAGTTGCGTTTCCGTCGTGCTCATAAAGACGCGATGGTCAGCCATCCTTTCCGTTCTATTATGTTCCCGTGGGCGAATTATCTGACGATGGCGTTCCTGGTTTGCGTTTTAATTGGCATGTACTTGAATGAAGATACCCGTATGTCGCTGTTTGTCGGCATCATCTTCCTGCTTGCCGTCACGCTCGGTCTACAAGGTTTTCGGCCTGAATCGCGCCGGAACTGCCCACAAGGTGGGGGGAATAAGCAGCAAAACGCGCAAAGCGTAACCAAACGCGCATTTTATTTAAAAAGGCACTAGACAGGAGGGGGTGGGAAGTCCGTATTATCCACCCCCGCAACGGCGCTAAGCGCCCGTAGCTCAGCTGGATAGAGCGCTGCCCTCCGGAGGCAGAGGTCTCAGGTTCGAATCCTGTCGGGCGCACCATTTTACCCGGTGCTGGAGCTGCGGTGGTTTTAATACCGCGTAAAAGATTTCAGTGGTGGCTATAGCTCAGTTGGTAGAGCCCTGGATTGTGATTCCAGTTGTCGTGGGTTCGAATCCCATTAGCCACCCCATTATTAAAAGTTGTGAAATGCGAAGGTGGCGGAATTGGTAGACGCGCTAGCTTCAGGTGTTAGTGTCCTTACGGACGTGGGGGGTTCAAGTCCCCCCCCTCGCACCACGACTTAAAGAGTTGAACTAAAAATTCAAAAAAGCAGTACATCGGCGAGTAGCGCAGCTTGGTAGCGCAACTGGTTTGGGACCAGGTGGGTCGGAGGTTCGAATCCTCTCTCGCCGACCAATTTTGAACCCCGCTTCGGCGGGGTTTTTTGTTTTCACCTCTTCTTCCTCTTCTTTCCCGATCCCCCCTGTATCGCTGTCGCAATGTTGAGACATTCCAGGCTTCTGTTGTCGCTATCTGGTGACATCTAACATCATGATTTATCAATAATTATTGGTATTGCGTGTTATTTGTCTCCGTTCAGAGACAAAGAGGGGATTTTTATGGCGAAGAAGGCTGGGCAGAAACCGCCGCAGAGCCGCGAATGGGCCTGATACGTTAAAAAGTCTGAATCCTTATTTTTGGCGGGTGCAATCCTGGCATGCAATGTGCAATAATATCCCTGTAGATGCTCATTCCATCTCTTATGTTCGCCTTGGTGCCTCATAAACTCAGGAATGATGCAGAGCCCGTTTACGGTGCTTATCGTCCACAGACAGATGTCGCTTACGGCCTCATTCAAACACCATGGACATAACGTTGAGTGAAGCACCTATTTATGTTGTCATACAGACCTGTTTTGACGCCTGCTCATTTGAGCAGGCGTTTTTTTATGGGGAAGCGGAAGAGAACTGCCGGATGGCGGTTTCGCTTTATCCGGCCTACGGTGACCTGGCAGGCCGGTAAGCGTAGCGCCACCGGGCAATGGGAATTACTGCGGAGGATTGTTCTGCAAGGTCAGCATAAGACCGTCGCGGGCGCATGGTGGCCGCTTCTTCCGGCTGATGCAACCGGTCCAGCGCATCGGCGAGCCAGGCGTAGTCGTAGGCGTCAGGGCGTTGCTTGAGCGCGGCGCGGAAGGCGAACGTAGCCTCCTGCCATTCGCCATGCCTTCATCAATGACTGACCCAGCGTGCTCCACAGTAGCGGGCGATCGCCAACGGTTTTAATCTGCTGGCGCAGCACTTTTTCCAGCTGCTCCGGGTTGTTGGTTTTCAGGCGCGGGATCGGCAGAACCAGGTGGTCGTCATACTGGCGCTTCAGGCCGTCGATGATGATCTGCTGCGCCATATCGTGATCGTCACACTCAATCAGATGCTCTGCCATTGCCACTTGCAGCGGAACCTGGTGGCGAGTTTTACGGCTCTGGTTCTTCCACCATTCGCGTAATCCTTCGCTGCCCTGATCGGCTCGCGCCTGATCCATCAGCCCAATCCAGGCCTGCTGTTCCAGCATGGCGCGATGTTCTTCATCACCGACGTTGGCCTTCGCCATTGACGGGATGATGTCCAGCAGCGAACTCCATGCTCCGGTGCGGATGTAAGCCTGTTCCGCCAGGCGCAGCACTTCTGGATGACGCGGGGTAACTTCCCAATAGTGTATCCACGCCGTGACGCGCCGCATGATTCTCGTTGCGCGCCAGTTGCAGACGTACGCGGGCGATCTCCACCGGAATCGTGTCGTTGCCCGCCAGTTCAGCGGCACGTTCCAGATGCTGATTAGCGCGCGCTTCGTCACCACGCTGCTGCGCGGCTTCGGCGGCCAGCAGATAGTTTACCACCGGCTGTTCAGCGTGATCGGCATTCTTCGCCATCAGCTTCTCAACCTGCTGGTAATCGCCTTCCGCCAGCTTAAGCAGCGCCTGTTCGGTCTGCTTACGTGCGCGGCGGCGTTTACGCCCGACAAACCAGCCGCGAGTGTGCGCGCCGGTGCGGAAAACGCGTCGCAGCAGCCCACTCAATGGCGAACAGAATGACCATCATAACGATCAGGATGATCACCAGCCCCGTTACGCTGGTCTCAATGTTGTAATTATCGGTCTGGATCAGAACATAGCCCTGATGACCGGCGATCATTGGGCCTATGACGATACCGGCGATCAACAACACAAAGAGCAATAATACTTTCAGCATCATTATTCTCCTTGCGGCGCGGCTGCCGGTGCTTCTGCCTGCGGAGCAGGGGCCTGAGCCGCTTCAGTCGTGGCCGCCGCCGGCTGCGCCAGCAGGTTACGCACGCGAGTCTGCATCAGTTTCTCAAGAATCGGCTGGCTCTGTAACGTCTCCGGCACGTCCATCGTGATGCTCTGTTGACTCAGTTTATCCACGTCATCAAGAAACGCTTTGGTCGTTGCGTCGTCGGTGTCGTAGTACGCGCGTACCCAGGTGGAGACATTATCCAGCGCCTGACGGTAAGTCTCTTCCTGATGACGCGGCACGGCTTGCGCCGCCACTAACAGGCGGGAGCGGATGTTTTCACGTAAGTAAACGTCCTGGTTCGGCGCCAGCAGCGGGGACGGCGGTGTCATCACGACGGCGAATGGTAATAAAGCTGTCCATAAAGTTCTGCCAGCTTTTTTGCAGATTAACGCGCCATTCGCTGATCGAGCTGGACAGCTCGCTGCTGTCGGAGTCCATTGGCGAATCGTCGGTGTCGTTATCGGCCAGACGCAGGTTATCAATCTGGTTTAGAGAGCTGGTTCACTTTGAGGATAATACCGTCGTAGTCCCACCTGCGCCACCGCCGACAGGCTGGCAATATCATCGGTAATGGCGCGGCGCGCGGCGATCAGACTGGGGTCGTTCATGTCTGCCAGGCTGGCATCCGCGCTTTTGAGCAGCGCCGCAGCAGTGGTGACATCCTGATCGCTCCACAATTTACGTCCGGCGAGTTTGACCAGAAAATCAGATTGCGCCAGCAGCCAGGTTTTGGCGTCACTGCCGGAGATCGTCGCGACTTTCTGTTGCACTTCATCCAGTTGTTTTGCCAGCGCGGCCTGTTGGCGATTTGCATCATCCAGTTGCGTCGCCTGCTGTTTGATAATGCCTTCCAGCTCCGCTTTTTGGCTTTCCTGGGCTTTTTGCAGCGCCGTAAGTTGGTTAACCAGCGCATCGCTGGTGGCCGTTTGTTTAACGGCCTGCTGCTTTCCCCAGCCATACAGACCGACGCCCGCGGCCAGGGCAATGGCGATTGCCACCGCACTCAATACCAGCGCGGCGCCGTTCTTACTCTTCTTTTCTGCATTGACTGGCTGCGGCGTGGTTTCCACGGCCTCCCTGGTCTCTTCAACCACGGCGGAGGATTTTTCTTGTTCCGTCATTATGGCATCCCATTATGAGAGTTATTGTAATGCGCGCAGTAGCGCATCGTTGTCGGCGTTATCAGCGACCTTAATATCTTGCCAGCCCAGTTCCCGGGCGAGGTGCGCCAGACGCTCACTGACGACCAGCAGCCGACAGCGTAGTAACCAGTGCTCACGATACCACTGCGGGATCAGCGACCAGAGCTGTTGCAGCATTTCGCCGCTGGTGACAACAATCGTCGTCACGCCGCGAGAGTGCCAGCGCATCGCCTCTTCCGCGCCATCGTAATGTTTTGCACTGCGTTGATAACCATTCACAAAAGGTGACTTCAGCGCCGCGTTCTGTGAGGGTTTTGCCTAACAGTTCACGCCCGCCGTTGCCCCGTAAAATAAGCGCTCGTTTTCCCGCAATATTTTGTAATTCAGGTAATTGTAGCAAGACTTCGCTGATTTCCCGATCCAGAGGATAGCGAATATCGCATCCGCTAACGGTATGCAGCGCCAGCGCCGTTGTGCGCCCGATGGCGAAGTAGCGTGGCTGCACAGGCCAGTCCAGCCCCTGCTGTTGCAGTTGGGCGTGGGCAAAGGCGACGGCGTGTTGCGAGAGGGCGAACACCAGATCGTTGTCCGTGAGCGCCGCCAGGCGATCGGCAAGCGTTGCCAGTTCCCGGCCCGGCGTAAACTCAATAAGCGGAAAACTCCAGGCCACCTGCCCCCAGTGTGCGCAGACGGCTCACTAACTCTTCCCCGGAGGGAGACGGGCGGGTGACCAGAATACTCATGCGGGCGCTTCTCCGTTATAAACCTCGGTCAGAATCGCGCGGGCGCCGTTTTCCAGCAGCTCTTCCGCCAGGGAAATGCCCATTTGCGCGGCGTCCTGCGGCAATCCGCGACGTTCTCCGCGAATCATCTGCGAACCGTCAGGCGCGCCAACCAGCGCACGCAGCCAGACTTCACCATCAATGATTTCAGCATAGCTGCCAATTGGCACCTGACAGCCCCCTTCCAGGCGGGTGTTCATGGCGCGTTCGGCTTTTACACGTAGCGCGGTTTCTTCATGGTTCAGCGGCGCTAACAGCGCCTGAGTACGTGCGTCATCCAGTCGGCATTCAATGCCCACTGCGCCTTGCCCTACGGCAGGGAGAGAGATTTCGGGAGGCAGCGCGGTGCGAATACGCGACGTCAGACCTAACCGTTTTAACCCGGCAACCGCCAGGATAATTGCGTCATAATCGCCGTTATCGAGCTTGCTCAGGCGTGGTGCCGACGTTGCCGCGCAGCGAGCGGATGACGAGATCCGGGCGACGCTCGGCCAACTGGCACTGGCGACGCAAACTTGATGTGCCGACGATGCTGCCTGCGGGCAGTTCATCCAGATTGTTGTATTGGTTCGAGACGAAAGCATCGCGTGGATCTTTCGCGTTCGCAAATCGTGACCAGGCCAAGCCCTTGCGGGAATTCTACCGGCACATCTTTCATCGAATGCACGGCGATATCGGCGCGCTTTTCCAGCAGCGCGACTTCCAGCTCTTTTACAAACAAGCCCTTACCGCCCACTTTTGCCAGAGGGGTGTCCAGAATCACGTCGCCGCGCGTCACCATCGGCACCAGTTCCACGACCAGTCCCGGATGCTGTGCTATCAACGCGTCTTTGACATAATGTGCCTGCCAGAGCGCAAGGGGGCTTTGGCGTGTGGCAATTCTTAAAACATTGTCTAACATGCTTGTTACCGTCATTATCGTCCGTGGACCATCCTAACATCCTTACAAGTGGGATGTCAGTGTTACGGTCAAAGGTGAGTAAGAGGATCAGGCGCGGCGTCGCGACTGGCAGTGAATAATGACGAGAAACCGCCTGACCGTATTAAGGAATTTACACGTAGCTAACGGTGCTACACTTGTATGTAGTGCATCTTTCTTTACGGTCAATGGAGCAAGGTGTTAAATTGATCACGTTTTAGACCATTTTTTCGTCTTTACCCCTTAATGGGGAGAAGGATGAAAAAGGTAACGGTTATTTTTGACATACGGTTTATCCCGAATGGTTTGGTTGCCCGCACTCCGCGATGGCAATCAGACGCATGACGGGTAGCAACATCAGGCGATACGTCTTGTACCTCTATATTGAGACTTTGAAACAGAGACTGGATGCCATCAATCAATTGCGTGTGGATCGCGCGCTTGCTGCCATGGGCCCTGCCTTCCAGCAGGTATACAGTCTGCTGCCGACATTATTGCACTACCATAATCCGCTGATGCCGGGTTACCTCGACGGTAACGTTCCCAAGGGCATATGCTTTTACACGCCTGATGAAACCCAACGCCACTACCTGAATGAACTTGAACTGTACCGGGGAATGTCCACGCAGGACCCGCCGAAAGGCGAGCTGCCGATCACCGGCGTGTACTCAATGGGCAGTACATCTTCAGTAGGGCAAAGCTGTTCTTCTGACCTGGATATCTGGGTCTGCCACCAGTCCTGGCTTGATAGCGAAGAGCGCCAGTTGCTGCAACGTAAATGCAGCCTGCTGGAAAGCTGGGCCGCTTCGCTGGGCGTGGAAGTCAGCTTCTTCCTGATCGACGAAAACCGTTTCCGCCATAATGAAAGCGGCAGTCTGGGGGGTGAAGACTGCGGCTCGACGCAGCACATCCTGCTGCTCGACGAATTTTATCGCACCGCTGTGCGTCTGGCCGGTAAGCGTATTCTGTGGAATATGGTGCCGTGCGACGAAGAAGAGCATTACGGACGATTACGTCATGACGCTTTACGCGCAGGGGGTCCTCACGCCAAACGAATGGCTGGACCTGGGTGGATTAAGCTCGCTCTCCGCCGAAGAGTACTTTGGCGCCAGCCTCTGGCAGTTGTACAAGAGTATCGATTCCCCGTACAAAGCGGTGCTGAAAACGCTGCTGCTGGAAGCCTACTCCTGGGAATATCCCAATCCGCGCCTGTTGGCGAAAGACATTAAACAGCGCCTGCATGACGGCGAGATCGTTTCGTTTGGTCTCGACCCGTATTGCATGATGCTGGAACGCGTGACCGAATACCTCACGGCTATCGAAGATCCGACGCGTCTTGATTTAGTCCGTCGATGTTTCTACTTAAAAGTGTGTGAGAAACTGAGCCGCGAACGCGCCTGCGTTGGCTGGCGTCGTGAAGTGTTAAGTCAGTTAGTGAACGAGTGGGGGATGGGACGACGCTCGTCTGACAATGCTCGACAACCGGGCGAACTGGAAGATCGATCAGGTACGCGAAGCGCATAACGAACTGCTCGACGCCATGATGCAGAGCTATCGTAATCTGATCCGTTTTGCCCGCCGTAACAATCTCAGCGTTAGCGCCAGTCCGCAGGATATTGGCGTGCTGACGCGTAAACTGTATGCCGCATTTGAAGCCCTGCCGGGCAAAGTGACGCTGGTGAACCCGCAGATTTCACCGGATCTCTCCGAACCGAACCTGACCTTTATCCATGTGCCGCCGGGCCGGGCCAACCGTTCTGGCTGGTATCTCTACAACCGTGCGCCGAACATGGATTCGATCATCAGCCATCAGCCGTTGGAATATAACCGCTACCTGAACAAACTGGTGGCGTGGGCCTGGTTTAACGGTTTGCTGACGTCGCGTACCCACCTGTTTATTAAGGGCAACGGCATTGTGGACCTGCCTAAGTTGCAGGAGATGGTGGCCGATGTGTCGCACCATTTCCCGCTGCGTTTGCCTGCGCCAACGCCTAAAGCGCTCTACAGTCCGTGTGAAATTCGCCATCTGGCGATCATCGTTAACCTTGAATATGACCCGACGGCGGCGTTCCGCAATCAGGTGGTGCATTTCGATTTCCGTAAGCTGGATGTCTTCAGCTTTGGCGAAGAGCAAAACTGCCTGGTCGGCAGTGTCGACCTGTTGTATCGCAACTCGTGGAACGAAGTGCGTACCCTGCACTTCAACGGCGAACAGGCGATGATTGAAGCGCTGAAAACGATTCTCGGTAAAATGCACCAGGATGCCGCGCCGCCGGACAGTGTGGAAGTGTTCTGCTATAGCCAGCATCTGCGCGGCCTGATCCGCACCCGCGTACAGCAACTGGTCTCCGAGTGCATTGAACTGCGTCTCTCCAGCACCCGCCAGGAAACCGGACGTTTTAAAGCGCTGCGCGTTTCGGGCCAAACCTGGGGGGCTGTTCTTCGAGCGCCTGAATGTTTCGGTGCAGAAACTGGAAAACGCCATTGAGTTTTACGGCGCGATTTCGCACAACAAACTTCACGGACTTTCCGTTCAGGTTGAGACCAACCATGTGAAATTACCGTCGGTGGTGGATGGGTTCGCCAGCGAAGGGATCATCCAGTTCTTCTTTGAAGAAACCGGCGATGAGAAAGGCTTTAATATTTATATTCTGGACGAGAGTAACCGGGCGGAAGTGTATCACCACTGCGAAGGCAGCAAAGAAGAGCTGGTACGCGACGTGAGCCGCTTCTATTCGTCGTCGCACGATCGCTTCACCTACGGCTCCAGCTTCATCAACTTCAACCTGCCGCAGTTCTACCAGATTGTGAATACCGATGGTCGCGAGCAGGTCATTCCGTTCCGTACCCAGCCCATCAGCGCCGTGCCACCGGCAAACCAGGACAACGACGCGCCGCTGTTGCAGCAGTATTTCTCGTGAACATGATGCCGGGTGGCGGTGTTACAAATGACGCGAGATACGTAGGCCGGATAAGCGCAGCGCCATCCGGCAATAAAACTTAGCGGAAGCTCACCGCTTCTCCAGCCTGTTGTGTCGCGGCCTGCTCCAGCAGATCCCAGAAGGTTTCGCCGCTGCGATCGCAAATCCATTCGTCGCCTTTCAGGTCAAAATGGTAGCCGCCCTGTTTGGTCGCCAGCCATACCTGGTGCAGCGGCTCCTGACGGTTGATGATGATTTTGCTGCCGTTTTCAAAGGTAATGGTTAGCACGCCGCCGTTGATTTCGCAGTCGATATCGCTGTCGCCGTCCCAGTCGTCCAGACGTTCTTCAATGGTCATCCACAGGGTGTCTGCGAGGCGATGAAATTCACTGTCGTTCATTGTTGTTTCCCGTTTTTTACGTGATGGCGGCAGTATAACCTGGAAGAATTCATGATGCAGTTTTCAGCCAACTCTTGCTTTTACGTCTTCTCCTGCGATGATAGAAAACAGAAAGCATGAACTTACAGGCAATCCATAATGAAAAATGTGTTTCAGGCACTCGCTGTACTTCTCACTCTGTTCAGCCTGACCGGCTGCGGTCTGAAAGGCCCGCTCTATTTTCCACCTGCTGACAAAAACGCGCCGCCGCCGACGCATGAGGTTGATTCACAAATCCAATCGACGACGCCCGATCAAAACGATCGCGCTACGGGAGACGGCCCTTCTCAGGTGAACTATTGACGGTACGTTTCTGTCCCCGCGTAAATGGAGTGAATGATGCAATTCTCTAAAATGCATGGCCTTGGCAACGATTTTATGGTCGTCGACGCGGTAACGCAGAATGTCTTTTTCTCCGCCGGAGTTGATCCGCCGCCTGTCAGACAGGCATCTGGGCGTGGGGTTCGACCAGCTTCTGGTTGTCGAGCCTCCTTACGATCCTGAACTGGATTTTCATTACCGCATCTTCAACGCCGATGGCAGCGAAGTGTCGCAGTGCGGTAACGGCGCCCGCTGCTTTGCGCGATTTGTGCGTCTGAAAGGGCTGACCAATAAGCGCGATATCCGCGTCAGCACGGCCAATGGCCGGATGGTGCTGAGCGTCACAGATGATGAGCTGGTGCGGGTGAACATGGGTGAGCCAAACTTTGAACCCGCGCAGGTTCCTTTTCGCGCCAACAAAGCGGAAAAGACCTATATTATGCGAGCGGCCGAGCAGACAATATTGTGCGGCGTGGTTTCAATGGGGAACCCGCACTGCGTGATTCAGGTCGATAATATCGACACGGCGGCAGTCGAAACGCTGGGACCGGTTCTGGAAAGCCATGAACGTTTTCCAGAACGAGCGAATATTGGGTTTATGCAGGTTGTGAAGCGCGAGCATATCCGATTACGCGTTTATGAACGTGGGGCAGGAGAAACTCAGGCCTGCGGCAGCGGCGCATGCGCCGCCGTTGCGGTGGGTATTCAGCAGGGTTTGCTGGCAGAAGAAGTACGCGTGGAATTACCTGGCGGTCGCCTTGATATCGCCTGGAAAGGCCCGGGTCATCCGTTGTATATGACTGGCCCGGCGGCACATGTCTACGACGGATTTATTCATCTATGAAGCAACCAGGGGAAGAACTACAGGAAACACAGATGGAACTGGACGACCGGGCGGTCGTCGATTATCTACTGCGTAACCCTGAGTTTTTTATCCGTAATGCGCGCGCCGTTGAGGCGATGCGCGTTCCGCATCCCCGTGCGGGGTACGGTGTCGCTTGTTGAGTGGCACATGGCCCGCGCCCGGAATCATATCCATGTTCTTGAAGAGAACATGACGCTGCTAATGGAACAGGCGAATGCCAACGAAAGCCTGTTCTACCGTCTGCTGCATTTGCAGGGACGGCTGGTTTCCGCCAGTAGCCTGGATGAAATGCTGATGCGTTTTCATCGCTGGGCGCGGGAGCTGGGGCTGGCGGGCGCGACCATCCGGCTGTTTCCCGATCGCTGGCGACTCGGCGCGCCGTCGAATCATACCCATCTGGCGTTAAGCCGTCAGGCCTTTGAACCGCTGCGTATCCAGCGTCTGGGGCAGGCGCAACACTATCTTGGCCCATTGAATGGCCCGGAACTGCTGGTGGTGCTGCCTGAAGCCAAAGCGATTGGCTCGGTGGCGATGTCGATGCTGGGGCGTGATGGCGATCTGGGGGTCATACTCTTCAGTAGCCGCGATGTGCATCATTACCAGCAGGGGCAGGGGACACAGTTACTGCAAGAAATCGCCTTGATGTTGCCGGAACTGCTGGAGCGCTGGATTGAACGTGTATGACCGAATTATCGCTTTCTCAGGACGTTGCGCGCTTCTTGCGTTACCTGGGCGTAGAACGGCAACTTAGCCCCATTACGCTACTGAACTATCAGCGTCAGCTTGATGCCATTATCGCTTTAGCCGGAGAAACCGGTCTGCAAAGCTGGCAACAATGTGACGCTGCGATGGTGCGCGCTTTCGCGGTACGCAGCCGCCGTAAAGGGTTAGGGCCCGCCAGCCTGGCGTTGCGCCTCTCTGCTTTACGCAGTTTCTTTGACTGGCTGGTGAGCCAGGGTGAACTCAACGCTAATCCGGCGAAAGGCGTCTCTGCGCCGAAAGCGCCTCGTCACCTGCCGAAAAATATCGACGTGGATGATATCAACCGCCTGCTGGATATCGACCTCAACGATCCGCTTGCCGTGCGCGATCGGGCGATGCTGGAGGTGATGTATGGCGCGGGGTTGCGTTTGTCTGAACTGGTGGGGTTAGACATCAAACACCTCGATCTCGATACGGGCGAAGTGTGGGTGATGGGGAAGGGCAGCAAAGAACGGCGTCTGCCCATTGGCCGCAATGCGGTGGCGTGGATTGAGCATTGGCTGGATCTGCGCGGCCTGTTCGGCAGCGATGACGATGCGCTGTTTCTCTCAAAGCTCGGGAAACGGATCTCCGCGCGCAATGTACAAAAACGGTTTGCGGAGTGGGGCATTAAGCAAGGGCTGAATAGCCATGTCCATCCGCATAAACTGCGTCACTCGTTCGCGACCCATATGCTGGAGTCGAGCGGCGACCTGCGCGGCGTGCAGGAGCTGTTAGGCCATGCCAATCTGTCCACCACGCAAATCTATACTCATCTTGATTTTCAACACCTGGCCTCGGTGTACGATGCGGCGCATCCACGCGCCAAAACGGGGGAAATAATGCGTTTTTACCGGCCTTTGGGACACATCTCAGCACTCACGTTCGATCTGGATGACACCCTTTATGATAACCGTCCGGTTATCCTGCGCACCGAGCAGGAAGCGCTCACCTTTGTGCAAAACTACCATCCTGCGCTGCGTACATTGCAGAATGCCGACCTGTATCGCCTGCGTCAGGCGGTACGCGAAGCAGAGCCGGAAATTTATCATGATGTGACGCGATGGCGTCATCGCGCCGTGGAGCGCGCCATGCTGGAAGCGGGCCTGTCGGCGGAAGAGGCAATGGCGGGGCGAACGCCGCGATGATCAATTTCGCAAAGTGGCGCAGCCGTATCGATGTTCCGCAAGTGACGCATGACACGCTGAAGCGGCTTGCAAAAAAATGGCCGCTGGTGGCCATTACTAACGGCAATGCGCAGCCGGAACTGTTTGGGCTGGGCGATTACTTCGAATTTGTGCTGCGCGCAGGCCCGGACGGGCGCTCTAAACCGTTCAGCGACATGTACTCTCTGGCGGCGGAGAAGCTCAACATGCCGATCGGCGAGATCCTCCACGTCGGCGACGATCTGACGACCGATGTCGCCGGGGCGATCCGCTGTGGAATGCAGGCCTGCTGGATCAAACCAGAAAATGCCGACCTGATGCAGACCACTGACAGCCGTTTACTGCCGCATATCGAAATTTCACGGTTGGCATCTTTGACCTCGCTGATATAATCACCAGCAGTATTGTATATATACCCAGCTTTTTGGCGGATGGCGCTGCGCTTATCCGCCCAACACACTTTTACGCGGCGGTGCCAATGGACGTTTCTTACCTGCTCGAAAGCCTTAATGATAAACAGCGCGAAGCGGTGGCTGCGCCACGTAGCAACATGCTGGTGCTGGCGGGAGCGGGGAGCGGCAAAACCCGCGTGCTGGTTCACCGTATCGCCTGGCTGCTGAGCGTAGAGAATAATTCGCCCTATTCCATTATGGCCGTTACCTTCACCAATAAGGCGGCGGCGGAAATGCGCCACCGTATCGGTCAGTTAATGGGGACCACGCAGGGCGGGATGTGGGTCGGCACCTTCCACGGTCTGGCGCACCGTCTGCTGCGCGCGCACCATATGGACGCCAACCTGCCGCAGGATTTCCAGATCCTCGACAGCGAAGATCAGCTGCGCCTGCTCAAGCGCCTTATTAAAGCGATGAACCTTGACGAGAAGCAGTGGCCGCCGCGCCAGGCGATGTGGTACATCAACAGCCAGAAAGACGAAGGGCTGCGTCCGCACCATATTCAGAGCTACGGCAACCCGGTGGAGCAGACCTGGCAGAAGGTTTACCAGGCCTATCAGGAAGCGTGCGATCGCGCAGGGCTGGTGGACTTTGCCGAACTGCTGCTGCGCGCGCATGAATTGTGGCTCAACAAGCCGCATATCCTTCAGCACTACCGTGAACGTTTTACCAATATCCTGGTGGACGAATTCCAGGATACCAACAACATCCAGTATGCGTGGGTTCGTCTGCTGGCAGGCGATACCGGCAAAGTGATGATCGTCGGCGATGATGACCAGTCTATTTACGGCTGGCGCGGGGGCGCAGGTGGAGAACATCCAGCGTTTCCTCAAGGATTTCCCGGGCGCGGAAACCATTCGTCTGGAGCAGAATTACCGCTCGACCAGCAACATCCTCAGCGCGGCGAACACCCTGATTGAAAACAACAATGGCCGTCTGGGGAAAAAGCTGTGGACCGATGGCATTGATGGCGAACCGATTTCACTCTATTGCGCGTTTAATGAGCTGGATGAAGCGCGTTTTGTCGTTAACCGCATCAAAACCTGGCAGGACAACGGCGGGGCGCTGGAACAGTGCGCCATTCTCTATCGCAGCAACGCCCAGTCGCGCGTGCTGGAAGAGGCGCTGTTGCAGGCCAGTATGCCGTACCGTATTTATGGCGGTATGCGCTTCTTCGAACGTCAGGAAATTAAAGATGCGCTCTCCCTATCTGCGCCTGATCGCCAATCGTAATGATGATGCGGCGTTTGAGCGCGTGGTGAACACCCCGACGCGCGGTATTGGCGATCGCACGCTGGACGTTGTGCGCCAGACCTCGCGCGACCGTCAGTTAACCTTGTGGCAGGCGTGCCGCGAGCTGTTGCAGGAGAAAGCGCTGGCTGGCCGCGCCGCAAGCGCCCTGCAACGCTTTATCGAGCTAATTGACGCGCTGGCGCAGGAGACGACAGATATGCCGCTGCATGTTCAGACCGATCGGGTGATTAAAGACTCGGGTCTGCGCATGATGTACGAGCAGGAAAAAGGCGAGAAAGGCCAGACGCGTATTGAGAACTTAGAAGAACTGGTGACGGCGACGCGCCAGTTCAGCTACAACGAAGAAGATGAAGACCTGATGCCGTTGCAGGCGTTTCTCTCTCACGCCGCGCTGGAAGCGGGAGAAGGGCAGGCGGATACGTGGCAGGATGCGGTTCAACTGATGACCTTGCACTCGGCGAAAGGGCTGGAGTTTCCGCAGGTGTTCATCGTCGGCATGGAAGAGGGGATGTTCCCCAGCCAGATGTCGCTGGATGAAGGCGGGCGCCTTGAAGAAGAGCGTCGCCTGGCCTACGTCGGCGTAACCCGCGCGATGCAGAAGCTGACGTTGACCTATGCGGAAACTCGCCGTCTGTATGGCAAAGAGGTCTACCACCGCCCGTCGCGCTTTATCGGCGAATTGCCGGAAGACTGTGTGGAAGAAGTGCGGCTGCGTGCCACGGTCAGTCGTCCGGTGAGTCACCAGCGGATGGGAACCCCGATGGCGGAAAACGACACCGGGTACAAGCTGGGACAGCGCGTGCGTCACCCGAAATTCGGTGAAGGCACGATCGTCAATCTGGAAGGCAGCGGTGAACATACCCGGTTGCAAATCGCGTTTCAGGGGGCAGGGCATTAAATGGTTTGTTGCTTCTTATGTTCAATTCGAAAATGCGTAACTTTCAGAAAAATATCATTATTTTGTAATAATCTGCTAGCCTTATACGCTGAAGGGCAATAATTGTTCTTCAGCGTTTCGTTGCGTGTTGACGTCAAATTTTTGCTGGCGTAACATGCGCGCACGATTACGCTAAGAGGACATTCGCCTTGGACACACCCAGTAGATGCTGGCTCATTATCCTGTCATTCAGGATCAACTCCTAAGGCTATCCCTTTTTGCTGATAGCCTTAGCGGTTGTCAGCGACCTTCTCTTTTTTCCCGTCGCGCTGAGTCAGGCTGTTTAATGGTCTGAAACCCAATTTGTTTCTGTGTGCCCACCCGAACTGTCCGATATTTTTAAGCATTGGGAGTCCCGGTCATGCTGAGCGCATTTCAACTGGAAAATAATCGACTGACCCGGCTGGAAGTCGAAGAGTCACAAACCCTGATTGATGCCGTATGGGTCGATTTGGTCGAACCGGACGACGACGAGCGACTGCGCGTACAATCTGAACTGGGCCAAAGCCTGGCGACACGTCCTGAACTGGAAGACATCGAAGCATCCGCGCGTTTCTTTGAAGACGAAGACGGGCTGCACATCCACTCCTTTTTCTTTTTCGAAGATGCGGAAGACCACGCCGGTAACTCCACGGTGGCATTCACCATTCGCGATGGCCGCCTGTTTACGCTGCGTGAACGCGAACTGCCCGCTTTCCGTTTGTACCGTATGCGCGCCCGTAACCAGGCGATGGTGGACGGCAATGCCTATGAATTACTGCTCGACCTGTTTGAAACCAAAATCGAACAGCTGGCGGATGAAATTGAAAACATCTACAGCGATCTGGAAGAACTGAGCCGAGTGATCATGGAAGGGCATCAGGGCGATGAATATGACGAAGCGCTCTCCACGCTGGCGGAACTGGAAGATATCGGCTGGAAAGTTCGCTTATGTCTGATGGATACCCAGCGCGCGCTCAACTTCCTGGTGCGCAAGGCGCGTCTTCCGGGGGGGCAACTGGAGCAGGCGCGTGAGATCCTGCGCGATATCGAGTCCCTGCTGCCGCACAACGAATCCCTGTTCCAGAAGGTGAACTTCCTGATGCAGGCGGCGATGGGCTTCATCAACATCGAGCAGAACCGCATTATCAAGATCTTCTCGGTGGTATCTGTAGTGTTCCTGCCGCCGACGCTGGTGGCGTCCAGCTATGGGATGAACTTTGAGTTTATGCCGGAGCTGAAGTGGAGCTTTGGTTACCCTGGCGCGATTATCTTTATGATCCTTGCGGGTCTGGCGCCGTATTTGTACTTCAAGCGTAAGAACTGGCTGTAATATTGCGCCCGGTGGCGCGTCGCTTACCGGGCCTACCGATCCCGTAGGCCGGATAAGCGTAGCGCCATCCGGCACGCTTTTATCCTCGAACTTTGCGTCTTTGTGTATAAATCGCATCCATCACAAAAATCGCCAGCGCCACCCAAATAAAGGCGAACGTCACCATCTTATCGGCGCCCGGTATTTCTCCATAGAACGTCACGGCCAGCAGGAACATCAGGGTTGGGCCAATGTACTGGAAAAAACCCAGCGTGGAGAGGCGCAGGCGCGTCGCCGCCCCGGTAAAGCACAGCAGCGGTACCGTGGTGACGATACCTGCCGCAATCAGCAACAGATTCAGCGACAGCGGATTCTGCCCCATATGGCTGGTTGGGCTATCCGCGATGCCAAACAGATAAATCGCGGCGACCGGCAATAGCCACAGCGTTTCGATCAGCATCCCCGTTTGTGCTTCAACCGCAATCTTCTTACGTACCAGGCCGTAAAACGCAAAGCTAAACGCCAGCCCCAGTGCGATGATCGGCAGAGAGCCGAAGGTCCAGAGCTGCACCAGTACGCCGCAGGCCGCCAGAATCACCGCCAGCCACTGCATACGACGGAAGCGCTCGCCGAGGAACAGCATTCCCAGCAGAATGTTAACCAGCGGGTTAATAAAATACCCCGAGGCTGGCTTCCAGCATATGGTGGTTATTGACCGCCCAGATAAAGAGCAGCCAGTTTCCACCGATCAGCACGGCTGACAGCGCCAGCATGAAAATTTTCTTCGGCGTTTGCAGCAGTGTTTTAACGCCAGACCACTGGCGGCTGATGCTCATTAGCGCGATCATAAAGAAAAATGACCAGATCACGCGGTGCGTCAGGATCTCGTCTGCGGGCACGTAGTAAATCAGTTTGAAGTACGCGGGTGCGATGCCCCAAATAAAATAGGCGGCAAGAGCGAGTAACACGCCCTGCCGCGTTTGCTTAGCATCCATCGGGAAAACTCATATCAGAAATGTAACAACAGTTTACCTGTTTTTATCCCACCATATAAGTTGCGGTCGCACTGGCAATGTAAAGCTGTTCTTCGTTGTGCAGTTCCACACGCGCCACAGCCGACTTTATTGCCCGCGCGCAACAGGCTGCTGGTGGCGGTGAAGCGGTTGCCTCTGCCCGGGCGCAGGTAGTCAACGCGCAGATCGATAGTTCCCATAACGCGACATGCGCTGGCGTAGCTCGTCTTCGCTGATGGTCTCATGGCGGGTCAGCGTGCTGCCCACGCACACCAGTCCGGCGGCGACGTCCAGCGCGGAGGCGATTCACCCCCCACCGTTGTAAAATACTTTGCGCCCAGTTGCCTACCATCATCGGCTGATTGTTAAAGGCCAGTTGGGCAAACTCCTTTTCATAGCGTTCCAGCTCCAGTCCTAATGCCCGGTTAAAAGGCATATGGTAAACAAACATCTCGCCCACCAGTTTCAGGGCCTGCTCAGCGGTAAGTACGGAAGACATACGATTCCAGACACTCCATTAGTTAATGAAATGTTGATATTATGCTTCTTATTTGTTGTTTTCTACTTTAAGAGAGGATAACTAAACAGGGATTAAGTAAGTATGTAGAATGGCTGGCAGATAATTATACCATTCAACACTTATTGCGTTCAGGAGAACACGACCGGATGCGGGCGATTTTGGGTTGGTTATTACCAGCAGCAATGATGCCATTGGCTGTATATGCGCAGGAAGCGACAGTGAAAGAAATTCATGACGCGCCTGCGGTACAGGGCAGTATTATCGCAAACATGTTGCAGGTGCATGATAATCCCTTCACGCTTTATCCTTATGATACGAACTACCTGATCTACACCAATACCAGCGATCTGAACAAAGAAGCGATCAGCTCTTATAATTGGTCTGAAAACGCGCGCAAAGACGAAGTGAAGTTTCAGCTGAGCCTGGCCTTCCCGTTCTGGCGTGGGATTGTTGGGCCAAACTCCGGTGCTGGGGGCGTCGTATACGCAGAAATCCTGGTGGCAGTTGTCCAACAGCGAAGAGTCTTCGCCGTTTCGTGAGACTAACTACGAACCGCAGTTGTTCCTCGGCTTTGCCACGGATTACCACTTTGCAGGCTGGACGCTGCGCGATGTGGAGATGGGGTATAACCATAACTCCAACGGGCGTTCCGATCCGACTTCGCGGAGCTGGAACCGCTTGTATACGCGTCTGATGGCGCAAAACGGTAACTGGCTGATGGAAGTGAAACCGTGGTACGTCGTTGGCGGCACCGGCGATAACCCCGATATCACTAAAATATATGGGCTACTATCAGCTTAAAATCGGCTATCACCTGGGAGATGCGGTGCTGAGCGCGAAGGGTCAGTACAACTGGAATACCGGTTACGGCGGGGCGGAAGTGGGGTTAAGTTACCCGATGACGAAACATGTGCGTCTCTATACCCAGGTATACAGCGGCTATGGCGAATCGTTAATCGACTATAACTTTAATCAGACGCGTGTCGGCGTGGGTGTTATGCTGAATGACATATTCTGATCTGCGCAATGATTGTGTTTAAAACATTGCAGTTTCTTTCGCAGGCGCTGAAAATAGCGCCTGTTTTTATTTCAGGCAAACGGGGTTAATGTGGCGCAGGCGGAAGTGTTGAATCTGGAATTGGGGGCTAAACAGGTTTTACAGGAAACCTTTGGCTACCAACAGTTTCGCCCAGGCCAGGAAGAGATCATTGAGACGGTCGTCTCGGGTCGTGATTGCCTGGTCGTCATGCCGACCGGCGGCGGCAAATCCCTGTGTTACCAGATTCCAGCCTTACTGCTTAACGGACTTACCGTTGTCGTTTCGCCGCTTATCTCCCTGATGAAAGATCAGGTCGACCAGTTGCTGGCAAACGGCGTGGCGGCGGCGTGCCTGAACTCGACGCAGAGCCGTGAACAGCAGCATGAGGTGATGGCCGGTTGCCGAACCGGGCAGGTTCGCCTGCTGTATATTGCGCCGGAGCGCCTGATGCTGGATAACTTCCTTGAGCATCTGGCGCACTGGAATCCGGTCTTACTGGCCGTCGATGAAGCGCACTGTATCTCGCAGTGGGGGCATGACTTCCGCCCGGAATACGCCGCGCTCGGTCAGCTCCGCCAGCGTTTTCCTTCCCTGCCGTTTATGGCGTTGACCGCCACCGCAGATGACACCACCCGACTGGATATTGTTCGCCTGTTGGGGCTGAACGATCCGTTAATCCAGATCAGCAGCTTTGACCGTCCGAACATCCGCTATATGCTGATGGAGAAATTTAAGCCGCTCGATCAGCTGATGCGCTATGTGCAGGAACAGCGCGGCAAGTCCGGTATCATCTACTGTAACAGCCGGGCGAAGGTGGAGGACACCGCCGCACGTCTGCAAAGTCGCGGCATCAGCGCGGCGGCGTATCATGCCGGTCTGGAAAATAACGTGCGCGCCGATGTGCAGGAGAAGTTCCAGCGCGACGATCTGCAAATCGTCGTGGCGACCGTCGCATTTGGTATGGGCATTAACAAACCTAACGTGCGTTTTGTGGTGCATTTTGATATTCCCCGCAATATTGAATCCTACTATCAGGAAACCGGCCGCGCCGGGCGTGACGGCCTGCCCGCAGAGGCCGATGCTGTTCTACGATCCGGCTGATATGGCGTGGCTGCGCCGCTGTCTGGAGGAGAAACCCGCCGGGCAGCTACAGGATATTGAACGGCATAAGCTGAACGCGATGGGGGGCGTTTGCCGAAGCGCAGACCTGTCGTCGTCTGGTGCTGCTGAACTACTTTGGCGAAGGTCGGCAGGAACCCTGCGGCAACTGCGATATTTGCCTCGACCCGCCAAAACAGTACGACGGCCTGATGGATGCGCGTAAAGCCCTGTCGACGATTTATCGCGTTAATCAGCGTTTTGGTATGGGCTATGTGGTGGAAGTATTGCGCGGCGCGAACAATCAGCGTATCCGCGATTTAGCTCATGACAAATTGCCGGTGTACGGCATTGGTCGCGATCAGAGCCATGAGCACTGGGTCAGCGTGATTCGTCAGCTTATTCATCTGGGTATGGTTACGCAGAATATTGCCCAACATTCGGCGTTGCAGTTAACCGAAGCGGCGCGTCCGGTGCTGGCGTGGCGAAGTGCCGTTGCAGCTTGCCGTGCCGCGTATCGTCGCGTTGAAGCCGCGAGTGATGCAGAAATCCTTCGGCGGCAATTACGATCGCAAACTGTTCGCCAAACTGCGCAAATTGCGTAAGGCCATTGCCGATGAAGAGAATATCCCGCCGTATGTCGTCTTTAACGATGCGACGCTGATTTGAAATGGCCGAACAGATGCCGGTTTCGCCGAGCGAAATGCTGAGCGTTAACGGCGTCGGCATGCGCAAGCTGGAGCGTTTCGGTAAAGAGTTTATGGCGGCTGATCCGCGCGCATGTCGATGGTGACGACGAAGAGTAGTCAGCCAGGTAAAAAAGTGCCAGGATGGTGACTCGGTAAACTATTCCCCCGCGAGTCATTTTTATGTTGATGCTATTTCTCACCGTAGCGATGGTGCATATCGTTGCGTTAATGAGTCCTGGACCGGACTTTTTCTTTGTCTCTCAAACCGCCGTGAGCCGCTCGCGCAAGGAAGCGATGATGGGCGTGCTGGGCATTACCTGCGGCGTCATGGTTTGGGCGGGCGTTGCGTTGCTCGGCCTGCATCTGATTATCGAGAAAATGGCCTGGCTGCATACCATCATTATGGTGGGTGGTGGTTTGTACCTGTGCTGGATGGGCTATCAGATGCTGCGTGGCGCGCTGAAAAAACAGGACGTCGCCGCGCCTGCGCCGCAGATTGAACTGGCGCAAAGCGGTCGTAGCTTTGTGAAAGGTTTGCTGACGAACCTGGCGAACCCGAAAGCGATCATCTATTTCGGATCGGTCTTTTCACTGTTCGTTGGCGATAACGTCGGCGTAGCCGCGCGCTGGGGCATTTTCGCGTTGATTATCGTGGAAACGCTGGCCTGGTTTACCGTAGTCGCCAGCCTGTTCGCGCTACCGAAAATGCGTCGCGGTTATCAGCGTCTGGCCGAAGTGGATCGACGGTTTTGCCGGTGCGTTGTTTGCCGGTTTCGGCATTCACCTGATTATTTCGCGTTAATTATCGTAGGCCGGATAAGCGTTAGCGCCATCCGGCAATTTCTCAGGCATGCCTTGCTGACGCCAGCAGCGCACCCACCAGCATAAACAGCGAACCAAATACCTTATTCAACGCCTTCATTTGCTTCGGCCCTTTAATCCAGCCTGCGATACGTGTCGCCAGCGTCGCGTAACCGATCATCACAATGATATCAACGACAATGGTTGTGATGCCGAGCACAACGTACTGCATCAGCTGCGGCTCCTGCGGCTTGATAAACTGCGGAAATAGCGCGGCGAGAAAAACAATGCTCTTTGGGTTGGTCAGGTTTACAAATACCGCGCGCCTGAACAGACGGCTTCGGGACTGTGCGTGCGCCAGCGTGTTGAGATCGATGGCGCCTGCGGCACGCCATTGCTGGATACCCAGCCAGATCAGATAAGCGGCGCCCGCCCATTTCAGGACTTCGAATGCGACGACGGAACGTGAAAACAGCGTCCCCAGGCCCACGCCAACCAGCACGATGTGTATGCCAAGCCCGGTCTGCAAACCCGCAATAGACGCCGTTGCGCCGCGATAACCGTGGCTGATTGCCGTGGTCATGGTATTGATGGCGCCGGAGCCGGGAGAAAGGCTCAAAATAATGGATGTCAGCAGATAAGCGAACCACCATTCGAAGGTCATGAGGAACTCCCTGATTGTCTGTTTTTATGCCACAATACCCTACTGTCGCTGTATTGTGTCAGGCATCATAAAGAAAACGATTTTTACCTGGTAAACGAGGCTGGATACCCGATGTTTCAGCAGCAAAAGGACTGGGAAACGAGAGAAAACGCGTTCGCTGCTTTTTCTATGGGGCCACTGACAGATTTCTGGCGTCAGCGGGAAGAAGCAGAATTCACGGGCGTGGACGACGTTCCCGTACACTTTGTCCGCTTTCACGCAAAGAAAAACGATCGTGTCATCGTCATCTGTCCAGGTCGCATTGAAAGCTACGTAAAGTATGCCGAACTGGCGTATGACCTGTTCCATCTTGGTTTTGATGTCCTCATCATCGACCACCGCGGGCAAGGGCGCTCCGGGCGTTTGCTGTCGGATACGCACCGTGGTCATGTGGTCAATTTTAACGATTATGTCGATGACTTAACCGCATTCTGGCAGCAGGAAGTGCAATCGGGGCCGTGGCGGAAACGCTATATTCTGGCGCACTCTATGGGGGGCGCTATTGCCACGCTGTTCCTGCAACGCAACGCCGTCCAGTGTGATGCCATCGCGCTTTGCGCGCCGATGTTTGGTATCGTGATGCGCTTACCGGAATGGATGGTGCGCCACATTCTTGACTGGGCCGAGGGGCATCAGCGAATCCGTGAAGGGTATGCCATTGGCACCGGGCGCTGGCGAGCGCTGCCTTTTAGTATGAATGTGCTAACGCACAGTCGGCAGCGCTATCGGCGCAATTTACGTTTCTATGCCGATGAACCCCGGCTGCGCGTCGGGGGGCCGACTTACCACTGGGTGCGTGAAGGTATTCTGGCCGGTGAGCAGGCTCTGGCGGGGGCGGGTGATGACGCAACCCCTGTGCTACTTGTTCAGGCTGAAGAAGAGCGTGTGGTGGATAACCGCGCGCATGACCGTTTTTTGTGAAATCCGCGCCGCAGCGGGCCATCCCGTAGAGGGAGAGCGACCGCTTGTCATAAAAGGCGCGTACCATGAGATCCTTTTTGAAAAGGACGCAATGCGCTCAGTCGCGCTTAACGCCATTGTCGAATTTTTCGACAGGCATAACTAATTCATCCAGCGGAAACCGCTTTGCCTTGAGGTTTAATTTTCTTATGTATCAGGTTGTTGCGTCTGATTTAGATGGTACGCTGCTCTCTCCCGATCACACGTTGTCCCCTTACGCGAAAGAGACGCTGAAATTATTGACCGCCTGTGGCGTGAATTTTGTGTTCGCGACTGGCCGCCACCACGTCGATGTGGGGCAAATCCGCGATAATCTTGAGATTAAGTCTTACATGATTACCTCCAACGGCGCGCGCGTGCATGACACCGACGGGAACCTGGTGTTCACTCACAACCTTGACCGCGACATCGCCAGCGATCTGTTTGGCGTAGTGAATGCAAGCCCGGATATCGTGACTAACGTCTATCGCGATGATGAGTGGTTTATGAACCGCCACCGCCCGGATGAAATGCGTTTCTTCAAAGAAGCGGTATTTCACTATTCGCTGTTCGAACCGGCGATGCTGGAGCCTGAAGGGGTCAGCAAAGTGTTCTTCACCAGCGATGCGCATGAAAAACTACTGCCGCTGGAGCAGGCGATTAACGCACGTTGGGGCGATCGCGTGAACGTCAGTTTCTCTACGCTGACCTGTCTGGAAGTGATGGCGGGAGGCGTGTCGAAAGGGCATGCGCTGGAAGCCGTCTCGAAAGCGATGGGTTACAAATTGCAGGATTGCATTGCGTTTGGCGATGGTATGAACGACGCGGAAATGCTCTCGATGGCGGGGAAAGGCTGCATTATGGGCAATGCCCATCAGCGCCTGAAAGATCTGCATCCGGGTCTGGAAATCATTGGCATCAATGCTGACGATGCCGTACCGCATTATCTGCGTAAGCTCTTTTTGCGGTAATGCGATTGCTCTTTAGTTGACCAGTTGTCAACTAAACTCTCCGCTACAATGGGTGCCCCTTATTCAAAGAGACATCCATTGTGGCGCTACTCATCATTACCACTATCCTGTGGGCCTTCTCCTTTAGCCTGTTCGGCGAGTATCTCGCGGGTCATGTTGATAGCTATTTTGCAGTGCTGGTGCGTGTTGGGCTGGCAGCGCTGGTGTTTCTCCCGTTTCTGCGTACCCGTGGGCATAGCGTAAAAACCATTGGCCTGTATATGCTGGTGGGAGCGATGCAGCTTGGCATTATGTATATGCTGAGTTTCCGCGCCTATCTCTATCTGACGGTCTCCGAACTGCTGCTGTTTACCGTCCTCACGCCGCTTTATATCACGCTGATTTATGATTTGATGAGCAAGCGTCGCCTGCGCTGGGGTTATGCCTTCAGCGCGTTGCTGGCGGTCATCGGCGCTGGGATTATTCGTTACGACCAGGTTACCGATCATTTCTGGACGGGGTTACTGCTGGTACAGCTTTCCAATATCAGTTTTGCCATCGGGATGGTGGGCTACAAGCGTCTGATGGAAACCCGGCCTATGCCGCAGCATAACGCGTTCGCCTGGTTTTACGTTGGGGCGTTTCTGGTGGCCGTTGTCGCCTGGTCTATGCTGGGGAACGCGCAGAATATGCCGGAAACGACGCTACAGTGGAGCATTCTGATCTTCCTGGGCGTGGCGGCGTCGGGTATCGGCTACTTCATGTGGAACTATGGCGCGACCCAGGTGGATGCCGGTACGTTAGGCATCATGAACAATATGCATGTGCCTGCGGGACTGTTGGTTAATCTGGCGATCTGGCATCAACAGCCCCACTGGCCGAGTTTTATTACAGGCGCGCTTGTGATACTGGCTTCCCTGTGGGTACATCGGAAGTGGGTCGCTCCGCGCTCCGTACAAACGGCAGATGGTCGCATGCGTGGTTCCGCGCCGAGCGAATAAACGCTTCAGTCACCGCCTGACGCTGCTCGCCATCGCGCACCGCAGCGTAGAGGCGGCTCCATAAACCGTCGCCCAGGGTTTTGGTAACGACCAGCCCCTGGCGTTCGAAACTCTCCACTACCCAGTGCGGCAGGGCGGCAATACCCATTCTGGCGGCGACCATCTGAATCAGCAGCAGGGTGTTATCCACGTTTTTCAGTGACGGGCTGATGCCGGCGGGTTGCAGGAAATGCCGCCAGACATCCAGTCGGCTGCGCTGTACCGGATAGATCAACAGCGTCTCGCTGGCTAAATCTTCCGGCGTAATCTGCGCCTTACTGGCCAGCGGATGATCGGGCGCCAGCACCAGTCGTACTTCAAAATCGAACATCGGCGAATAGTGCAGCCCGCTGCGCGGCAGGATGTCTGATGTCATCACCAGATCCAGCTCCCCCTGTTGCAGCGCGGGCTGGGGATCAAACGTCACGCCGGATTTGAAATCCATCTCAACCTGCGGCCACCTGGCGTGGAAGTTTTCCAGCGCCGGGGTCAGCCACTGAATACAGCTATGGCATTCAATCGCAATGCGTAATCGGGTCTGCTGTGGTTCGTTACAGGCCTGTAGGGCGCGGCTAATCTGCGGTAGTACCTGGTTTGCCAGTTGCAGGAGAATTTCCCCCTGTGGCGTAAAACGCAGCGGTTGACTCTTACGGACGAATAACCGGAAGCCAAGGCGCTGTTCCAGATCGCTGAACTGGTGAGACAAGGCGGATTGGGTCTGGTGCAGCGTAGCCGCCGCAGCCGCCAGCGAACCGCTATTCCGCAACGCCTGGAGCGTTTTCAGGTGTTTAATCTCGATCATGAAAGTCCTTCACTTCGGCATGAGTAAATTGCGCTTGAGGAATATACAGTACATTCACATTATGGATGTGTAAACATCCAGACGTCTAAAAAATCCGTCGTCTTTTAAATTAATAGTGCGTTGGCTGCGTTTCCCCACCCCGGTCACTTACTTATGTAAGCTCCCGGGGATGAGCAAACTTGCCGCCTTCTCTGAATTTAAAATCCTTAGGATTTGCACATTATGAGGCTCAAAAAATGACAATTATTAATCACACCCTCGGTTTTCCTCGCGTTGGCCTGCGTCGTGAGTTAAAAAAAGCGCAAGAGAGCTACTGGGCGGGCAACGCCACCCGTGAAGACCTGCTGGCAACCGGACGTGAACTGCGTGCGCGCCACTGGGATCAACAAAAGCAGGCGGGCATCGATCTGCTGCCGGTGGGCGATTTCGCCTGGTACGACCATGTTCTGACCACCAGCCTGTTGCTGGGCAATGTACCGGCTCGTCATCAGAACAGCGACGGCTCGGTGGATATCGACACTCTGTTCCGCATTGGCCGCGGTCGCGCGCCGACCGGTGAGCCGGCTGCGGCGGCGGAAATGACCAAATGGTTTAACACCAACTATCACTATATGGTGCCGGAGTTTGTGAAGGGTCAGCAGTTTAAACTGACCTGGACTCAGCTTCTGGATGAAGTGGACGAAGCGCTGGCGCTGGGTCACAAGGTGAAACCGGTACTGCTGGGGCCTGTAACCTACCTGTGGCTGGGTAAAGTGAAAGGTGAGTCGTTCGACCGTCTGAGCCTGCTGAACGACATTCTGCCGGTCTACAAACAGGTACTGACCGAGCTGGCGAAACGCGGCGTTGAATGGGTACAGATTGATGAACCTGCGCTGGTGCTGGAACTGCCGCAGGAATGGCTGGATGCTTACAAGCCTGCGTATGATGCGCTGCAAGGCCAGGTGAAGCTGCTGCTGACGACCTATTTTGAAGGCGTCACGCCGAATCTGGATACCATCGCCGCGCTGCCGGTGCAGGGTCTGCATGTTGATCTGGTACACGGTAAAGATGACGTTGCCGAACTGCACAAGCGTTTGCCGTCTGACTGGCTGCTGTCTGCGGGGCTGGTTAACGGTCGCAACGTCTGGCGTGCCGATCTTACGGAAAAATATGCGCAAATTAAGGACATTGTCGGCAAACGCGACCTGTGGGTGGCCTCGTCCTGTTCTCTGCTGCACAGCCCGATCGACCTGAGCGTCGAAACCCGTCTGGATGCGGAAGTGAAGAGCTGGTTTGCTTTCGCGCTGCAAAAATGCGGTGAACTGGCGCTGCTGCGCGATGCGCTGAACAGCGGCGACACGGCAAAACTTGAAGCGTGGAGCGCGCCGATTCAGGCTCGTCGCCACTCCACCCGCGTGCACAACGCGGCGGTGGAGAAACGTCTGGCGGCGATTACCGCCCAGGACAGCCAGCGTGCCAGCCCTTATGCCGCACGTGCCCAGGCGCAGCGTAACCGTTTTAACCTGCCGTCATGGCCGACCACCACGATCGGCTCATTCCCGCAGACGACGGAAATCCGCGGCCTGCGTCTGGACTTCAAAAAGGGCAACCTTGATGCGAATCACTACCGTACCGGCATCGCTGAACACATCAAACAGGCGATCGTTGAGCAGGAGCGTTTAGGTTTAGACGTACTGGTACACGGTGAAGCCGAGCGTAACGACATGGTGGAGTACTTCGGTGAGCATCTGGATGGTTTTGTTTTCACCCAGAATGGCTGGGTGCAGAGCTATGGCTCTCGCTGCGTGAAACCGCCGGTCGTCATTGGCGATGTCAGCCGCCCGGAACCGATCACCGTGGAGTGGGCGAAATACGCGCAGTCCCCTGACTGATAAACCGGTGAAAGGGATGCTGACCGGCCCGGTGACGATCCTCTGCTGGTCATTCCCGCGTGAAGATGTGAGCCGTGAAACCATCGCTAAACAGATTGCGCTGGCGCTGCGTGATGAGGTTGCCGATCTGGAAGCGGCGGGAATCGGCATCATTCAGATTGATGAACCGGCACTGCGTGAAGGGTTGCCGCTGCGTCGCAGCGACTGGGATGCTTACCTGCAATGGGGTGTGGAAGCCTTCCGCATCAACGCTGCGGTGGCGAAGGATGATACCCAGATCCATACCCACATGTGTTACTGCGAGTTCAATGACATCATGGATTCTATCGCGGCGCTGGATGCGGACGTGATTACCATTGAAACGTCGCGCTCTGATATGGAGCTGCTGGAGTCGTTCGAAGAATTTGAATACCCGAACGAAATCGGGCCGGGCGTCTACGACATTCACTCGCCGAACGTACCGAGCGTCGAGTGGATTGAAGCCCTGCTGAATAAAGCCGCTCAGCGTATTCCGGCGGAACGTCTGTGGGTGAACCCGGACTGCGGCCTGAAAACCCGCGGCTGGCCGGAAACCCGCGCCGCGCTGGCGAACATGGTCAAAGCCGCGCAGAATCTGCGTCAGGCATAATTCGCTGCTCGGGAAGCGCTAGCGCTTACCCGGGGTACAGGAAATCGCAACTGTTGTAGGCCCGGTAAGGCATAGCCGCCACCGGGCAATTAACGTTTATTTCTTCCCGCCGTACTGGCGCAAACCACTCAAGCATTCTTTGCCAGCCATCTTTCGCCGACTCTTCATGATAGCTCGGACGATAATCCGCATTAAAAGCATGTCCTGCATCCGGGTAAACGACGATCTCCGCTTTGGCGTTTGCTGCGCGCAGCGCCTGCCGCATGGTTTCGACGGTATCCACGGGAATGCCAGTGTCCTGCCCGCCATACAGCCCCAGAACCGGCGCGTTCAGATCGGTCGCGATATCCACCGGGTGTTTGGGTGAGTTCAGGGTTTTGTTCCCGACCAGCTTTCCATACCATGCTACCGCGGCTTTTAACTGTGGATTGTGTGCAGCATACAGCCAGGTAATACGCCCGCCCCAGCAAAAGCCGGTTATCATCAGACGATGCACATCGCCGCCGTTGCGGGAAGCCCAACTGGCGACGTGGTCCAGATCCGCCAGTACCTGAGAGTCCGGTACTTTGGCCACCAGACCGCTTAACAGCGTTGGGATATCGGCAAAATCATTCGGATCGCCTTCGCGGAAATAGAGTTCTGGTGCGATAGCCAGATACCCTTCCAGCGCCAGGCGGCGGCAAACGTCGCGAATATGTTCATGAACGCCAAAGATCTCCTGCACCACAATGACAACGGGTAACGCGCCATCGTTCACTTTTGGCCGCGCGTGCCAGGCGGGCATCTCATCACCCTGAGTAGGAATAGATGTTACGCCTGCGATAATGGCGTCATCAGGGGTGTGAACCGTTGTGGTAGCAAGGGGGGGAAGCAGCAGGTGCAAAGCCAGATTGTTGTATCGTTGTCATGGTATTCTCCGTACCCTTAAGGAAATAGCGCAATGTTAAATATAGACAGCATGCAACAAATCACATTGCCTGAAACAGGCTATCTTTTGTGCAATGGTGCGCGGTATTGATATATTTATGTGATGTAACTCACTATTTCATGGTAATTCAATGCAATTTATTTACTTCATGGTGATGAGCGTCACGAAACTATTTTTAGCTCTTCGGTAAAGTGTCTTTTTGCTTCTTCTGACAAACCCGATTCACAGAGGAGTTTTTATGTCCAAGTCTGATGTTTTTCATCTCGGCCTCACCAAAAATGATTTACAAGGGGCTACGCTGGCTATCGTCCCTGGCGACCCGGAGCGTGTGGAAAAGATCGCCGCGCTGATGGAAAAGCCGGTTAAGCTGGCATCTCATCGCGAATTCACCACCTGGCGTGCTGAGCTGGATGGTAAAGCTATCATCGTCTGCTCTACCGGTATTGGCGGGCCCGTCCACCTCTATTGCGGTAGAGGAACTGGCGCAACTGGGTATTCGTACTTTCCTGCGTATCGGCACCACTGGCGCTATTCAGCCGCATATCAACGTGGGCGATGTGCTGGTCACAACCGCGTCTGTACGTCTGGACGGAGCGAGCCTGCACTTTGCGCCGATGGAGTTCCCGGGCCGTCGCCGATTTTGAATGTACGACTGCGCTGGTTGAAGCGGCGAAATCCGTGGGCGCGACCACTCACGTTGGCGTTACTGCCTCTTCTGACACCTTCTATCCGGGTCAGGAACGTTACGACACCTTCTCTGGCCGCGTCGTTCGTCGTTTCAAAGGTTCTATGGAAGAGTGGCAATCGATGGGCGTCATGAACTACGAAATGGAATCCGCCACGCTGCTGACCATGTGCGCGAGCCAGGGTCTGCGTGCCGGTATGGTGGCGGGCGTCATCGTTAACCGCACTCAGCAAGAGATCCCGAATGCGGAAACGATGAAACAGACCGAAAGCCATGCGGTGAAAATTGTCGTGGAAGCGGCGCGTCGTCTGCTGTAATTCTTCCCTTCCCCACGAAAGGCCGACGCGTTCGGCCTTTTCTTTTTGCGTAGCGCCTCGCAGGAAAACCCTTTCAAACTGGACGTTTATACAGCACAATTCTATTTTGTGCGGGTAATTCCTTGATGCAGGGGGCGTGGTGGATATCACAATCATTTTGTATGCCGTGTTGGCGCTGGCAGGTGTGGGGGTAGGCTGGCTGATCGCCAGTTATCAACAGGCGCAGCATAAGGCCGAACAGCTGGCGGAGCGTGAAGAGATTGTGGCGTCGCTCAGCGCTGCAAGACAGCAGGTCGCGCTAAGCGAACACTGGCGCGAAGAGTGTGAACTGCTCAATAACGAACTGCGCAATCTGCGGGACATCAACACCTCGCTGGAAGCGGATCTGCGTGAAGTCACCACGCGGCTGGAGGCCACTCAGCTGCATGCGGAAGATAAAATCCGCCAGATGATCAACAGCGAACAGCGCTTAAGCGAGCAGTTTGAGAACCTTGCCAACCGCATCTTCGAGCAGAGCAACCGCCGGGTTGATGAGCAAAACCGCCAGAGTCTGAATAGCCTGTTAACGCCGCTTCGCGAACAGCTGGATGGCTTCCGTCGCCAGGTGCAGGACAGCTTTGGTCAGGAGGCGCGTGAACGCCACACCCTGGCGCATGAGATCCGCAATCTACAACAGCTGAATGCGCAGATGACGCAGGAAGCGGTGAACCTGACGCGCGCATTGAAAGGCGATAATAAAACCCAGGGTAACTGGGGGAGAAGTGGTGCTGACGCGCGTGCTTGAAGCCTCGGGTCTGCGTGAAGGTTATGAGTATGAAACCCAGGTGAGTATTGAAAATGACGCCCGCTCGCGTATGCAGCCGGATGTCATTGTGCGTCTGCCGCAAGGGAAGGATGTCGTCATCGACGCCAAAATGACGCTGGTTGCCTATGAGCGCTATTTTAACGCTGAAGATGAGTACACGCGCGAAAGCGCGTTGCAGGAGCACATCGCGTCAGTACGTAACCATATTCGCTTGCTGGGGGCGCAAGGATTACCAGCAGTTGCCGGGGTTACGCACGCTCGACTATGTGCTGATGTTCATTCCTGTCGAGCCTGCGTTTTTACTGGCGCTGGACAGACAGCCCGAACTGATTACCGAAGCGCTTAAAAATAATATTATGCTGGTCAGCCCGACGACGTTGCTGGGTGGCGTTGCGTACGATTGCCAACTTATGGCGCTATGAGCATCAAAGCCGTAACGCGCAGCACATCGCAGGACAGAGCCAGCAAACTCTACGACAAGATGCGCTTATTTATCGATGACATGTCGTCCATCGGCCAGAGTCTGGACAAAGCGCAGGACAACTACCGGCAAGCCATGAAAAAACTCTCCTCAGGGGCGTGGAAATGTGCTGGCGCAGGCGGAGGCTTTTCGTGAACTGGGGGTGGAAATCAAACGCGAGATAAATCTAGATCTGGTTGAACGTGCGACCTCGCAGGATGAAGAGTATCGTTTACGCGCGGTTCCTGAAGATCAACAGGATACGCCTTGTGCTGACGATGAGCGGGTAAATCAGCAATCGCACTAGTTCATTCGGGGTAGCGGAGCCCGGTTGAAGGGTAGGGCAAATTGGCCCAATCTGTTACACTTCTCGAACATTTTATTGATGAGCAGGCACTGAGATGGTGGAAGATTCACAAGAAACGACGCACTTTGGCTTTCAGACCGTCGCTAAAGAGCAGAAAGCTGACATGGTGGCCCACGTTTTTCATTCTGTGGCGTCAAAGTACGATGTCATGAATGACTTGATGTCATTTGGCATTCACCGCTTGTGGAAGCGCTTCACCATCGACTGTAGCGGCGTACGTCGTGGTCAGACCGTTCTTGACCTGGCGGGCGGTACAGGCGACCTGACAGCCAAATTCTCGCGTCTGGTTGGCGAAACCGGCAACGTTATCCTGGCGGATATCAATGACTCGATGCTCAAAATGGGCCGCGAGAAGCTGCGTAACATTGGCGTGATTGGCAATGTTAAGTACGTGCAGGCCAACGCCGAAGCGTTACCTTTCCCGGATAACACATTCGATTGCATCACCATTTCGTTTGGTCTGCGTAATGTGACGGAAAAAGAGAAAGCGCTGCGCTCCATGTACCGTGTACTGAAACCGGGCGGGCGTTTGCTGGTACTTGAGTTTTCTAAACCAATTATCGAGCCGCTGGAGCAAAGCGTATGACGCATATTCATTCCACATTTTGCCGCGTATTGGCTCAGTCGTGGCGAATGATGCGGACAGTTACCGCTATCTGGCGGAATCTATCCGTATGCATCCGGATCAGGACACCTTAAAAGCGATGATGCAGGACGCCGGGTTTGAAAGCGTCGATTACTACAACCTGACGGCGGCGTTGTTGCGCTGCATCGTGGCTATAAGTTCTGACAGGAGACCGGGGATGCCTTTACACCCTTCGTGACCGCAGGAATCGAAAATCTGCTCAATACCTTTCTGTACCGTTCACCGGCGCTGAAATCCGCCAGAGCGCGTTTGCAGGACAAGGTGCTGCGTGTGGAGCTCAAAGGATTTTCGACGCCGCTCGTATTGGTGTTCAGTGAACGCCAGGTCGATGTGCTGGGGGCATGGGAAGGCGAGGCTGATTGCACGGTCATCACGCATGCCAGCGTGTTGCCTGAATTGCGCGATCGCCAGCGGCTTACCGCGCTTATTCGCAGCGGCGAGCTGGAGGTTCAGGGCGATATTCAGGTGGTACAGAATTTTGTGGCGCTGGCCGATCTGGCGGAATTCGATCCCGCAGAGCTTTTGGCGCCTTATACCGGCGATATCGCGGCGGAAGGGATCAGCAAAGTCCTGCGTGGCGGCGCTAAGTTTTTACGTCATAACATTCAGCGTCAGCAGCGTTATATCGCTGAGGCGATAACTGAAGAGTGGCGTATGGCGCCTGGGCCGCTGGAAGTGGCATGGTTTGCAGAAGAAACGGCAGCCGTTGAGCGTGCAGTAGACGCGCTGACTAAACGGCTGGAAAAACTGGAGGCCAAATGACGCCAGGTGAAGTACGGCGCCTTTATTTCATCATTCGCACCTTTTTAAGTTACGGCCTTGATGAGCTCATCCCCAAAATGCGTATCACGCTGCCGCTTCGGTTATGGCGTTACTCATTATTCTGGATGCCGAACCGGCATAAAGACAAACCGCTGGGTGAACGATTAAGGCTGGCTTTGCAGGAGCTGGGGCCGGTGTGGATCAAATTTGGTCAAATGCTTTCCACCCGTCGTGACCTTTTCCCGCCTCAGATTGCCGATCAGCTTGCGCTATTGCAGGATAAAGTTGCCCCTTTTGATGGCGCGCTGGCGAAAGCACAAATTGAAGAAGCAATGGGCGGCCTGCCTGTTGAAGAGTGGTTTGATGACTTTGACATCCAGCCATTAGCCTCTGCGTCGATTGCCCAGGTACATACCGCGCGGCTGAAGTCGAACGGTAAAGAGGTGGTGATTAAGGTTATCCGCCCGGATATTCTGCCGGTTATTAAAGCCGATTTAAAACTGATCTACCGTCTTGCCCGTTGGGTGCCGCGCCTGCTGCCGGACGGACGACGCCTGCGCCCGACCGAAGTCGTTCGCGAGTATGAAAAAACGCTGATCGATGAGCTGAATTTGCTGCGTGAATCGGCAAACGCCATCCAGCTACGGCGTAATTTCGAAAACAGCCCCATGCTGTATGTTCCCGAAGTCTATTCCGACTACTGTAGTCAGGACATGATGGTCATGGAGCGGATTTACGGCATTCCCGTTTCGGATGTGGCGACGCTGGAAAAGAACGGCACCAACATGAAGCTGCTGGCTGAGCGTGGCGTACAGGTCTTCTTTACCCAGGTGTTCCGCGACAGTTTTTTTCCATGCGGATATGCACCCTGGCAATATCTTCGTCAGCTATGAGCATCCTGAAAATCCGAAATACATTGGGATTGATTGCGGCATTGTGGGGTCGCTGAACAAAGAGGATAAACGCTATCTGGCGGAGAATTTCATCGCGTTCTTTAACCGTGACTACCGCAAAGTAGCGGAACTGCATGTGGATTCAGGGTGGGTGCCAACCGGATACCAATGTTGAAGAGTTTGAGTTCGCTATCCGCACCGTGTGCGAGCCTATTTTTCGAAAAACCGCTGGCGGAAAATCTCGTTTGGTCACGTTTTATTAAACCTTTTCAATACGGCGCGTCGATTTAACATGGAAGTCCAGCCACAGCTGGTATTGTTACAAAAGACATTGCTGTATGTTGAAGGGGTTGGACGCCAGCTCTATCCACAGTTGGATCTGTGGAAAACGGCGAAGCCGTTTCTTGAATCCTGGATTAAAGATCAGGTTGGCATTCCTGCGCTCACCAGAGCACTTAAGGAAAAAGCGCCGTTCTGGGTCGAAAAAATGCCAGAAATACCTGAACTGGTGTATGACAGTTTGCGCCAGGGCAAATATTTACAGCACAGTGTTGATAAGATTGCGCGCGAGCTTCAGGAGAATCATGTGCGTCAGGGACAATCCCGCTATTTACTGGGCATTGGCGCGACGTTGTTGTTAAGTGGGACATTCCTGCTTGTCAGCCGCCCGGAATGGGGGCTGATGCCTTGCTGGTTAATGGCCGGAGGCCTGGTCGCCTGGCTGATTGGCTGGCGTAAAACTCGCTGATTTTTTCATCGCTCAAGGCAAGTCGTGTATAATGCGACCTTAATAATTCATCATCTATCACAGAGGAACTCGTATGGGTGGTATCAGTATTTGGCAGTTGTTGATCATTGCCGTCATCGTTGTACTGCTATTTGGCACCAAAAAGCTCGGCTCCATCGGTTCCGATCTTGGCGCGTCCATTAAAGGCTTCAAAAAAGCGATGAGCGATGATGATGCAAAGCAGGATAAAACCAGTCAGGACGCTGATTTTACCGCTAAATCTATCGCTGATAAGCAAGGTGAAGCGCAAGGCGAAGCGAAGAAAGAAGACGCCAAAAGTCACGATAAAGAGCAGGTATAATTCGTGTTTGACATCGGTTTTAGCGAACTGCTGTTGGTATTCGTGAAATCGGCCTCATCGTTCTGGGGCCTCAACGATTGCCGGTAGCGGTAAAAAACGGTAGCGGGCTGGGTACGCGCGTTGCGATCCCTTGCGACCACGGTTCAGAATGAACTGACCCAGGAGCTGAAGCTCCAGGAGTTCCAGGACAGTCTGAAGAAGGTCGAAAAAGCGAGCCTCCAGAACCTGACTCCAGAACTGAAAGCCTCGATGGATGAACTTCGTCAGGCCGCGGAGTCGATGAAGCGTTCCTACAGCGCCAACGATCCTGAAAAAAGCGAGCGATGAAGCGCATACCATCCATAATCCGGTGGTGAAGGATAACGAAGCGCAGCATGAAGGGGTTACACCTGCCGCCGCTGAAACCCAGGCCAACTCTCCTGAGCAAACACCGGAAACGGCTGATGCCGGGCAGCCTGAACAGACGGAAGCCGCTTCCGTAAACGAGATGGACGCAGAAAAGAAATCCGCCGCGACTGTTGTCGAATCCTCCCCCTCCGTCGAGTGATAAATCGTAAACATGGCTGTAGATGATACCCAACCTCTTATTACGCATCTGATTGAACTGCGTAAGCGTCTGTTGAACTGCATTATTGGCGGTTATTGTGATTTTTCTGGCGTTGGTCTATTTCGCCAATGACATTTATCACATGGTTGCCGCGCCGCTGATCGAACAGATGCCGCAGGGTGCGACGATGATCGCCACCGACGTGGCCTCAGCCGTTTTTCACCCCTATCAAACTGACTTTCATGGTGTCGCTGATCCTGTCTGCGCCCGTGATTTTGTACCAGGTATGGGCGTTTATTGCCCCTGCGCTGTATAAGCATGAACGTCGTCTTGTCGTGCCGCTGCTGGTGTCCAGCTCGCTGCTGTTCTATATCGGCATGGCGTTCGCCTACTTTGTGGTCTTCCCGCTCGCGTTTGGTTTCCTTGCCAATACCGCGCCGCAGGGCGTACAGGTTTCTACCGATATCGCCAGTTACCTCAGCTTTGTGATGGCGTTATTTATGGCATTCGGCGTCTCTTTCGAGGTGCCCGTCGCGATTGTCCTGCTCTGCTGGATGGGGGTAACTACCCCTGAGGACTTGCGTAAGAAGCGTCCTTACGTCGTGGTTGGCGCGTTTGTCGTGGGGATGCTGTTGACGCCGCCAGATGTCTTCTCACAAACATTGCTGGCGATACCGATGTACTGCCTGTTTGAGGTTGGCGTGTTCTTCTCTCGCTTCTATGTCGGTAAACGACGTCCACGAGAAGAAGATGACGAGGCCGAGACTGAGCAGGCCGGGAAAACTGAAGAATAAACGCAACCGCCCGTCAGGGCGGTTGTTATATGGGAGGAAGCATGTTTGATATCGGCGTTAATTTAACCAGTTCGCAATTTGCGAAAGATCGCGATGACGTGGTGACGCGCGCGCTGGCGGCCGGGGTGTCGGGTATGCTTCTGACCGGAACCAATCTACATGAAAGCCAGCAGGCGCAAAAACTGGCGCAGCGTTACGCCTGCTGCTGGTCGACGGCTGGCGTACATCCGCATGACAGCAGCCAGTGGCAATCAGAAACTGAAGACGCGATCGTGGCTCTGGCGAGCCAGCCGGACGTGGTGGCGATTGGCGAATGTGGTCTGGACTTCAATCGTAATTTTTCCACGCCCGCAAGAACAGGAACGCGCCTTCCAGGCGCAGTTGCGCATTGCCGCTGAGTTGCAGATGCCCGTTTTTATGCACTGTCGGGATGCGCATGCGCGTTTTCTGGCGCTGCTTGAGCCGTGGCTGGATAAACTCCCAGGCGCGGTATTGCATTGCTTTACCGGTACGCGTAAGGAGATGCAGGAGTGCATAGACAGAGGGCTTTATATCGGTATCACGGGTTGGGTCTGCGATGAACGTCGTGGTCTTGAATTGCGTGAGTTGCTGCCCTTCATCCCTGCGGAAAAACTGTTGATTGAGACCGACGCCCCCTACCTGTTGCCGCGCGATCTCACGCCTAAACCGGCTTCGCGGCGTAACGAACCGGCGCATCTGGCGCACATTCTTGCGCGCGTTGCCCACTGGCGCGGGGAAGACCCGCAATGGCTGGCGGCCACAACGGATGCCAATGTCAAAACGCTGTTTGGGATTGCCTTCTAAAGCGCGCTTAAACTTTACGAAACGCGGTGTTTTTCACGCTCTGCTTCACCTCTTTATTTAGCAGGTTAAGCAGCAGCATGGAGCGCGCTTCGCCATCCGGTTCGGTAAAAATCGCCTTCAGACCTTCAAATGCGCCTTCAGTGATAATCACGCTGTCCCCTGGGTAGGGCGTTTCGGGATCAACAACGCCTTCCGGTTTGTAGACAGAAAGCTGATGAATCACGTTGGACGGAACGGTGGCAGGGTGCGCGCCAAACCGCACGAAGTGGCTGACGCCGCGCGTGGCGTTGATCGTGGTGGTATGAATCACTTCCGGGTCGAATTCAACAAACAGATAGTTAGGAAAGAGTGGTTCGCTAACGGCGGTACGTTTGCCGCGCACCATTTTTTCCAGCGTGATCATCGGCGTCAGGCAATTTACCGCCTGTCTTTCGAGGTGTTCCTGGGCACGCTGAAGTTGCCCGCGCTTGCAGTACAGTAAATACCAGGATTGCATAATAACTCTTATCCGCTTGTCCGGGGCGCAAGCATAACAAAAGCCATGCGCTAAGTTAATTATACCCGTTGTATTTCAGGCTGCTTCTTTGTTGGCTACCTCGCCGCAACCTGAAATTCATTGAGTAGATAACCCCCGGGTTCCCCTGTACCGTCAGAGTTCACGCTAATTTAACAAAAATACAGCATCACGATGATGAACGCCGTATAATGAGGCGCTTACAAAGAGGCCACAACTGACGCCATGAAATATCACGACTTACGCGACTTCCTGACGCTGCTGGAACAGCAGGGTGAACTCAAACGCATTACGCTTGCGGTAGATCCTCATCTGGAAATGACTGAAATTGCTGACCGTACGCTGCGTGCGGGCGGGCCTGCTCTGTTGTTTGAAAATCCCAAAGGCTATGCGATGCCGGTGCTGTGCAACCTGTTTGGCACGCCCAGACGCGTCGCAATGGGCATGGGCCAGGAAGATGTCACCGCGTTGCGCGAAGTCGGCAAGCTGCTGGCGTTTCTGAAAGAGCCGGAGCCGCCGAAAGGGTTCCGCGACCTGTTTGATAAGCTGCCGCAGTTTAAGCAAGTGCTGAACATGCCGACCAAACGGCTACGCGGCGCGCCGTGCCAGCAGAAAGTGTTCTCTGGCGACGACGTTGATTTACAGCGTATTCCCATCATGACCTGCTGGCCGGAAGATGCCGCGCCGCTTATTACCTGGGGGCTGACCGTGACGCGCGGCCCTCACAAAGAGCGGCAAAATCTGGGGATCTACCGTCCAGCAACTGATCGGCAAAAACAAGTTGATCATGCGTTGGTTGTCGCATCGTGGCGGCGCGCTGGATTTCCAGGAGTGGTGCGCGGCGCATCCTGGTGAGCGTTTCCCGGTTGCCGTGGCGCTGGGCGCCGATCCGGCCACCATTCTCGGCGCAGTGACTCCCGTACCGGATACACTGTCGGAATACGCGTTTGCAGGGCTGCTGCGTGGCACAAAGACGGAAGTGGTTAAATGTCTCTCCAGCGATCTTGAAGTACCTGCAAGTGCGGAAATCGTCCTGGAAGGTTATATTGAACCGGGCGAAATGGCGGCGGAAGGGCCGTATGGCGACCACACCGGTTATTACAATGAAGTGGATAACTTCCCGGTTTTCACCGTTACGCACATTACGCAGCGTGAAGACGCCATTTATCACTCGACTTATACCGGCCGACCGCCTGATGAACCTGCTGTGCTCGGTGTGGCGTTGAATGAAGTCTTCGTCCCGATTTTGCAAAAGCAGTTCCCGGAAATTGTTGATTTCTATCTTCCGCCGGAAGGGTGTTCTTATCGACTGGCCGTTGTAACGATGAAAAAGCAGTACGCGGGTCATGCGAAACGCGTCATGATGGGCGTTTGGTCATTTTTACGCCAGTTTATGTATACCAAATTTGTTATCGTCTGCGATGACGACGTCAACGCACGCGACTGGAATGATGTGATTTGGGCGATCACCACCCGTATGGACCCGGCGCGGGATACGGTGCTGGTAGAAAACACCCCCATTGATTATCTGGATTTTGCCTCGCCGATCTCCGGGCTAGGTTCAAAAATGGGACTGGATGCCACAAACAAATGGCCGGGCGAAACCCAACGTGAGTGGGGGCGTCCTATCAAGAAAGATCCTGAAGTGACTGCGCGTATTGACGCGATTTGGGATGAGTTGGCCATCTTTAACGACGGTAAAGGCGCCTGAGGCGCGATCGTTTTGCCCTATAGACCCGACAGAGGGAGCGCATGACAACCTTAAGCTGTAAAGTGACCTCGGTAGAAGCTATCACCGATACCGTATATCGCGTTCGTTTAGTGCCAGACGCGGCGTTTTCCTTTCGCGCTGGTCAGTATCTGATGGTCGTAATGGATGAGCGGGATAAGCGTCCGTTCTCTATGGCCTCCACGCCGGATGAGCACGGATTCATTGAGCTGCACATTGGTGCTTCGGAGCTTAATCTGTATGCGATGGCGGTGATGGATCGGCATTCTGAAAGACAGAGAAATTGTCGTCGATATTCCGCATGGCGAAGCCTGGCTGCGTGATGATGAAGAGCGCCCGCTGATTCTGATTGCGGGGGGAACGGGTTTCTCCTATGTCCCGTTCAATTTTGCTGACGGCGCTTGCGCGTAATCCGAATCGCGACGTGACGATCTACTGGGGGCGGACGTGAAGAGAAGCATCTTTACGATCTCGCTGAGCTGGAGGCGCTTTCGGTTCAGCACCCGAATCTGCGCGTTGAGCCGGTGGTTGAGCAACCGGAAGAAGACTGGCGTGGCCGCACGGGTACGGTATTAACTGCGGTATTGCAGGATCACGGTACGCTGGCGGGGCATGATATCTACATTGCCGGTCGTTTTGAGATGGCGAAAATCGCTCGTGACCTGTTCTGCAATGAGCGTAACGCGCGGGAAGATCGCCTGTTTGGCGATGCGTTTGCCTTTATCTAAGCAATAAAAAAACCCGCCCCTGACAGGCGGGAAGAACGGCAACTAAATTGTTATAGAGTGGCATTTGCGTTGTAGGCCGGATAAGACGCCTGAGCGTCGTCATCCGGCATGGTCGCCGGGGGCGCTTCGCTTGCCCGGCCTGCAATAAATAACGCTCTATGATTGAACTCGCTCAAATACTGTCGCGATACCCTGACCTAATCCGATACACATCGTCGCCAGGCCAAACTGGGCGTCTTTGCGCTCCATCAGATTCAACAGCGTGGTGCTGATGCGCGCCCCGGAACAACCCAGCGGGTGGCCCAGTGCGATCGCGCCGCCGTTGAGGTTGATCTTCTCGTCAATCTGCTCCATCAGTCCCAGATCTTTTATACACGGCAGGATCTGCGCGGCAAACGCTTCGTTCATTTCAAACAAATCGATATCGCTTGGCGGCAAGCCCTGCTTTTTTCAGCGCCAGTTTTGACGCCGGAACCGGGGCCGTAACCCATAATTGAGGGATCGCAACCGACAACCGCCATTGAACGAATGCGGGCGCGTGGTTGCAGACCCAGTTCACGCGCACGGCTTTCGCTCATTACCAGCATGGCGGCTGCGCCATCGGGAGGAGGGCGGAAGAGGTGCCTGCGGTCACGGTGCCGCTGACCGGATCAAACGCGGGGCGCAGAGTCGACAGCGCTTCGACGGTGGTCTCCGGGCGGATGACTTCGTCGTAGTTAAACTGCTTCAGCACGCCGGTCGGCGTCATGACCACCGGTCGGGATGATCTCGTTTTTAAACGCGCCGGACTGCGTGGCTGCCCAGGCGCGGGCGTGTGAACGTGCGGCAAACGCATCCTGCATTTCACGGCTGATGCCGTGCATACGGGAAAGCATTTCTGCCGTCAGCCCCCATCATCCCGGCGGCTTTGGCCACGTTGCGGCTCAGGCCGGGATGGAAATCGACGCCATGACTCATTGGTACATGGCCCATATGCCTCCACGCCGCCAATCAGGCACGCCTGGTGCGTCGCCGGTCATGAGTCATCCGTGCGGCATCGTGCAGCGCCTGCATGGAGGAACCACACAGACGGTTAACGGTGACCGCCGGAACGGAGTGGGGGGATTTCAGCCAGTAGCGCGGCGTTGGCGGGCGATGTTAAAACCCTGCTCCAGCGTTGTGTTGCACGCAGCCCCAGTAAATGTCGTCCGATAGCGGTTGCTTCCAGCGCGGGATTACGCGCCAGCAGACTGCGCATTAAGTGTGCGGAGAGATCTTCTGCCCGCACGTTACGAAATGCGCCGCCCTTTGGAACGGCCCATCGGGGTGCGAATTGCATCGACAATGACAACCTGTTCCATTGTGGACTCCTTAAGCCGTTTTCAGGTCGCCAACCGGGCGGGCTGGCTCAACCGGGGGATAGTACGGTTCGTTATGGCGCGCTTTGTTACGCAGACCTTCCGGCACTTCATAGAGTGGGCCGAGGTGCTGATACTGCTGCGCCATATCGAGATATTTTGCGCTGCCGAGCGTATCCAGCCAGCGGGAACGCGCCGCCGTGGAACGGAGGGAAGCCCAGACCGTAAACCAGCGCCATATCCGCTTCTGCCGGACTGGCGATGATGCCTTCTTCCAGACAGCGCACCACTTCGTTGACCATCGGAATCATCATGCGGGCGATAATCTCTTCGTCGCTGAAGTCGCGCTTCGGCTGGCTGACCTCTGCCAGCAGGCTGTCCACGGCCGCATCTTCTTCTTTCTTCGGCTTGCCTTTGCTGTCTTCTTTATAGCGCCAGAATCCCAGACCGTTTTTCTGACCATAGCGGCTGGCGTCAAACAGCGCGTCGATGGCATCACGATAATCTTTCTGCATACGCTGTGGGAAACCGGCCGCCATGACTGCCTGCGCATGATGCGCGGTATCAATCCCGACCACATCCAGCAGATAAGCCGGGCCCATCGGCCAGCCAAACTGTTTCTCCATCACTTTGTCGACTTTGCGGAAATCGGCGCCGTCGCGCAGTAGCTGGCTGAAACCGGCAAAATACGGGAACAGTACGCGGTTAACAAAGAAGCCGGGGCAGTCGTTGACCACAATCGGCGTTTTGCCCATTTTGCTGGCCCAGGCGACGACTTTAGCGATGGTTTCATCCGAGCTTTTCTCGCCGCGAATGATTTCAACCAGCGGCATCCGGTGTACCGGGTTAAAGAAGTGCATGCCGCAGAAGTTTTCCGGGCGCTTCAGCGCGCTTGCCAGTTCGCTAATTGGAATGGTGGACGTATTTGACGCCAGCACGGTATCCGGGCGGACGTTGTCTTCGGTCTCCGCCAGTACCGCTTTCTTCACTTTCGGGTTTTCCACTACCGCTTCGACCACCACATCAACGCGATCAAAACCGGCGTAGTTCAGCGTTGGGTGAATCGTTGAAATCACGCCCGCCAGTTTCAGGCCGTCGATCCTGCCGCGTTCCAGCTGCTTATTCAGCAGTTTCGCCGCTTCGGTCATGCCCAGCGTCAGGGATTTGTCGTTGATATCTTTCATGATCACCGGCACGCCCTTTCCAGGCTGACTGGTAAGCGATGCCGCCGCCCATAATACCTGCGCCCAGTACGGCTGCCTGCTTCGGTGTTTCAACGTCTTTGGTCAGCTTTTTCGCTTTACCTTTCACGAACTGATCGTTGAGGAAGATGCCGACCAGCGCGCGGGCTTCATTGGTATGCGCCAGCGGGACAAAGCTTTTATTTTCCAGATTCAGCGCTTCTTCACGGCCAAAGCGTGCGGCGGCTTCGATCGTTTTCACGGCGGTCATCGGGGGCGGGGTAATACTTCCCGGCTGTCTGCGCCACCATACCTTTGGCGATGGTAAAGCTCATCGCCGCTTCAATTTTACTGAGCTTCAACGGTTCCAGCTTCGGCTGGCGTTTGCTTTCCAGTCCAGTGAGCCGTCAATCGCCTGACGTAATACCGCTATTGCGCCATCAAGCAGTTTTTCCAGTTTCACGATACCGTCAACCAGGCCGATTTTCAGCGCCTGCTCAGCGCCGATGTCTTTCCGGCAGCAATAATTTCCAGCGCGCTGTCAGCGCCCAGCATACGCGGCATACGGACAGAACCGCCCAAAGCCCGGCATGATGCCCAGCTTCGTTTCTGGCAGGCCAATGCGCAGATCCGGCGTCACCAGACGATAATCGGTCGCCAGTACGCACTCGCAGCCGCCACCGCAGCGCATAGCCATTGATGGCGGAAAGCGTTGGTACCGGTAAATCTTCGAGGCGATTAAAGACGCTGTTGGCAAAGTGCAGCCACTGGCTTAACGTTCTTCAGGAACAAGGAACAGCGAAAGGAATTCGGTGATATCAGCACCGACAATAAAGGCTGCTTTGTTAGAGCGCAGCAGCAGCCCCTTTTAAATCTGTTTGCTTTTCCAGCACGTCCAGCGCCTGGCCGAGGCTGGCGACGGTCGCAGTGTCGAGTTTATTGACCGATCCTGGGGCATCGAACACCAGTTCGGCGATGCCATCTTCCAGCCAGTCGAGGTACAGGGTGTCGCCTTTGTAAAGCATGTCAGTCTCCTGAATCCGCAAGGTGATCTGGTCATACCAGATGAAGCGAGTGTGTATTTTGTGTTAAAAAAATGCAAATGAGAGATTAAAAAAATGCCGATGCGATCACGCTCGGCAGAAATCACGCTCTCCTGGAGCGATGTGCTAAGATGCGGAGACTCGAGGTCAAAAAAACAGAAGGGTAGAAAATGGAATCACTGGCCGCACTCTATAAAAATCATATCGTTACCTTACAAGAACGGACGCGTGACGCACTGGCGCGTTTTAAGCTGGATGCGCTACTTATTCACTCCGGCGAGCTTATCAACGTCTTCCTCGACGACCATCCCTATCCGTTTAAAGTTAACCCGCAGTTTAAAGCCTGGGTACCGGTCACACAGGTTCCAAATTGCTGGTTGCTGGTCGATGGCGTGAATAAACCCAAACTGTGGTTCTACCTGCCGGTGGATTACTGGCACAACGTTGAGCCGCTGCCCACGTCGTTCTGGACCGAAGAGGTAGAGGTGATTGCCCTGCCGAAAGCCGACGGTATTGGCAGCCAGCTCCCTGCCGCGCGCGGTAATATCGGTTACATCGGTCCGGTGCCGGAGCGGGCGTTGCAACTGGATATCGCCGCCAGCAACATCAACCCGAAAGGAGTGATCGATTACCTGCATTACTACCGTGCGTACAAAACGGATTACGAACTGGCCTGTATGCGTGAAGCGCAGAAAACGGCGGTGAACGGCCATCGCGCAGCAGAAGAAGCGTTCCGTTCCGGTATGAGTGAGTTCGACATTAACCTGGCTTACCTGACCGCGACCGGCCACCGTGACACCGATGTGCCTTATAGCAATATCGTGGCGCTCAACGAGCACGCTTCGGTTCTTCATTACACCAAACTGGATCATCGCGCGCCGTCTGAAATGCGCAGCTTCCTGCTGGATGCCGGGGCGGAATATAACGGTTATGCCGCAGACCTGACGCGTACCTGGGCGGCAAACAATGACACCGATTACGCTCAGTTAATCAAAGATGTGAATGACGAACAGCTGGCGCTGATTGCGACCATGAAAGCGGGCGTCAGCTACGTGGATTATCACATTCAGTTCCATCAACGCATCGCGAAATTGCTGCGTAAGCATCAGATTGTCACCGATATCAGCGAAGAAGCGATGGTCGAGAACAATCTCACCGGGCCGTTTATGCCGCACGGTATTGGTCATCAACTGGGTCTTCAGGTTCATGATGTTGCAGGCTTTATGCAGGACGATACCGGGACGCATCTGGCCGCGCCGTCGAAATACCCTTATCTGCGCTGCACCCGCGTGCTGCAACCGCGCATGGTGTTGACCATTGAGCCGGGGATCTACTTTATCGAATCGCTGTTGGCGCCGTGGCGCGAGGGGCAATTCAGCAAGCACTTCAACTGGCAGAAAATTGAAGCGCTGAAACCGTTCGGCGGCATTCGTATTGAAGACAACGTGGTGATTCACGAAAACGGTGTTGAAAATATGACGCGGGATTTGAAACTGGCGTGATGGACAGCTGGTTAATCCCTGCGGCGCCGGTCACTGTCGAGGAAGAGATCAAAAAAAGCCGCTTCATTACGCTGCTCGCCCACACGGACGGTGTTGAAGCGGCGAAAGCCTTTGTTGATGCTGTCAGAGCGGCGCATCCAGATGCGCGTCATCATTGCGTGGCATGGGTGGCGGGCGCGCCGGATGATTCACAACAGCTGGGATTTTCTGATGATGGCGAACCGGCGGGAACGGCGGGCAAACCGATGCTTGCCCAGCTAATGGGCAGCGGCGTTGGCGAGATCACCGCTGTTGTGGTGCGTTACTATGGCGGTATTCTGCTCGGCACCGGTGGGCTGGTAAAAGCCTACGGCGGCGGCGTGAATCAGGCGTTGCGTCAGTTAACGACGCAGCGCAAGACGCCGTTAACCGAATATACTTTGCAGTGTGAGTACGGCCAACTGGCCGGAATAGAAGCATTATTAGGGCAGTTTGCCGGTCAAATCGTTACCAGCGATTATCAGGCATTCGTTCGGCTCAGGGTGGCGCTTCCTTATGCAAATGTGGATGAATTTTCAGCAAGGCTGGCGGATTTTAGCCGTGGTTCATTGCAATTGTTAGCGATTGAAGAATAATCCCACCTCATTTTGAAGAACAAAGGAAGCGGCAGAGATGCATTTTCGCGCCATTACCCGAATCGTTGGACTGTTGGTCATTTTATTTTCGGGAACAATGATCCTCCCTGGACTGGTTGCGTTGATCTACCGTGATGGGGCGGGGCGGGCATTCACGCAGACATTCTTTGTCGCACTGGTGATCGGCTCTCTGCTGTGGTGGCCCAACCGCCGGGAGAAAGGCGAGCTTAAATCCCGCGAAGGGTTTCTCATTGTGGTGCTGTTCTGGACCGTACTGGGAAGCGTGGGGGCGTTGCCGTTTATCTTCTCTGAAAGCCCGAACCTCACCATTACCGATGCTTTTTTTGAATCATTCTCCGGCTTAACGACAACGGGCGCGACGACGCTGGTGGGGCTGGACTCTTTACCGCACGCGATTCTCTTTTACCGCCAGATGCTGCAATGGTTTGGCGGGATGGGGATCATTGTGCTGGCGGTGGCGATTCTCCCTATCCTCGGCGTCGGGGGGATGCAGCTCTACCGCGCAGAAATGCCGGGGCCGCTGAAAGACAATAAAATGCGCCCGCGTATTGCGGAAACGGCAAAGACGCTATGGCTGATTTATGTGTTACTGACGGTGGCCTGCGCGCTGGCGCTATGGTTCGCCGGAATGCCCGCGTTTGACGCCATTGGGCACAGTTTTTCTACTATCGCGATCGGCGGTTTCTCTACGCACGATGCCAGCGTCGGTTATTTCGATAGCCCGACCATTAACAGCATCATGGCTATCTTCTTGCTGATCTCTGGCTGTAACTACGGTCTGCACTTCTCTTTATTAAGCGGGCGCAGCCTGAAAGTTTACTGGCGTGACCCTGAATTTCGCATGTTCATTGGCGTTCAGTTGACGCTGGTAGTGATCTGTACGCTGGTGCTGTGGTTCCACGATATCTATAACTCGGCGCTGACCACGCTCAACCAGGCGTTCTTTCAGGTCGTATCAATGGCGACAACCGCCGGGTTTACCACCGACAGCATCGCCCGCTGGCCGCTCTTTCTGCCGGTGCTGCTGTTATGCTCTGCGTTTATCGGCGGCTGTGCGGGGTCAACGGGCGGCGGGCTGAAGGTGATCCGCATCCTGCTGCTGTTCAAACCAGGGGAACCGTGAACTGAAGCGTCTGGTCCATCCGAATGCGGTTTACAGTATAAAACTGGGGCACCGTGCGTTGCCGGAACGTATCCTCGAAGCGGTATGGGGATTCTTTTCTGCTTATGCCTTAGTCTTTATTGTCAGTATGCTGGCCATTATCGCGACTGGCGTGGATGACTTTTCCGCGTTTGCCTCCGTTGTGGCGACCCTTAACAACCTGGGGCCAGGGTTAGGTGTGGTTGCGGACAACTTTGCCAGCATGAACCCTGTTGCGAAATGGATTCTGATCGCCAATATGTTATTTGGTCGTCTTGAAGTCTTTACTTTGCTGGTACTTTTTACCCCTACCTTCTGGCGTGAATAATGGAGTAACACGTGAAAACATTGATTCTTTTTTCTACCCGGGACGGACAAACGCGCGAGATAGCTTCTTATCTGGCCTCGGAATTAAAGGAGCTGGGGATCTGGGCGGATGTGATTAATCTCCATCGTACTGAAGAGCTGGACTGGCAAAGTTACGATCGCGTGGTGATTGGCGCCTCTATTCGTTATGGGCATTACCATGCCGCTTTCCAGGAGTTTGTGAAGAAGCACGCTACGCGCCTGAACGCGATGCCGAGTGCGTTTTATTCCGTTAACCTTGTCGCGCGTAAACCTGAAAAGCGCACACCGCAGACCAACAGCTACGCGCGCAAGTTTCTGATGAGTTCGCAGTGGCGACCCGATCTTTGCGCCGTTATTGCTGGCGCGCTTCGTTACCCTCGTTACCGCTGGTATGACCGTCTGATGATTAAGCTCATTATGAAGATGTCTGGCGGTGAAACGGATACGAGTAAAGAAGTGGTCTATACCGACTGGGAACAAGTGGCGAATTTTTGCCCGCGACATCGCCCAATTAACCAACAAATCGTTGGCAAAATAAACGTAAAGAATAAAAAACACGCAGTCGGAAAATAATTTTAAATTTCCCCTTGTCAGGCCGGAATAACTCCCTATAATGCGCCTCCACTGACACGGAACAACGGCACACAGGCCGCCGGGTCAGCGGGGTTCAGCGATGAACACCGGCAGAGAAAAGCAAAAATAAATGCTTGACTCTCAAGCGGGAAAGCGTATTATGCACACCCCGCGCCGCTGAGAAAAAGCGAAGCGGCACTGCTCTTTAACAATTTATCAGACAATCTGTGTGGGCACTCAAAGTGACATGGATTCTTGACGTCGCAAGACGAAAAATGAATACCAAGTCTCTGAGTGAACACGTAATTCATTACGAAGTTTAATTCACGAGCATCAAACTTAAATTGAAGAGTTTGATCATGGCTCAGATTGAACGCTGGCGGCAGGCCTAACACATGCAAGTCGAACGGTAAACAGGAAGCAGCTTGCTGCTTTGCTGACGAGTGGCGGACGGGTGAGTAATGTCTGGGAAACTGCCTGATGGAGGGGGATAACTACTGGAAACGGTAAGCTAATACCGCATAACGTCGCAAGACCAAAGAGGGGGACCTTCGGGCCTCTTGCCATCAGATGTGCCCAGATGGGATTAGCTTGTTGGTGGGGTAACGGCTCACCAAGGCGACGATCCCTAGCTGGTCTGAGAGGATGACCAGCCACACTGGAACTGAGACACGGTCCAGACTCCTACGGGAGGCAGCAGTGGGGAATATTGCACAATGGGCGCAAGCCTGATGCAGCCATGCCGCGTGTATGAAGAAGGCCTTCGGGTTGTAAAGTACTTTTCAGCGGGGAGGAAGGTGTTGTGGTTAATAACCACAGCAATTGACGTTACCCGCAGAAGAAGCACCGGCTAACTCCGTGCCAGCAGCCGCGGTAATACGGAGGGTGCAAGCGTTAATCGGAATTACTGGGCGTAAAGCGCACGCAGGCGGTCTGTTAAGTCAGATGTGAAATCCCCGGGCTCAACCTGGGAACTGCATCTGATACTGGCAGGCTTGAGTCTCGTAGAGGGGGGTAGAATTCCAGGTGTAGCGGTGAAATGCGTAGAGATCTGGAGGAATACCGGTGGCGAAGGCGGCCCCCTGGACGAAGACTGACGCTCAGGTGCGAAAGCGTGGGGAGCAAACAGGATTAGATACCCTGGTAGTCCACGCCGTAAACGATGTCGACTTGGAGGTTGTGCCCTTGAGGCGTGGCTTCCGGAGCTAACGCGTTAAGTCGACCGCCTGGGGAGTACGGCCGCAAGGTTAAAACTCAAATGAATTGACGGGGGCCCGCACAAGCGGTGGAGCATGTGGTTTAATTCGATGCAACGCGAAGAACCTTACCTGGTCTTGACATCCACGGAAGTTTTCAGAGATGAGAATGTGCCTTCGGGAACCGTGAGACAGGTGCTGCATGGCTGTCGTCAGCTCGTGTTGTGAAATGTTGGGTTAAGTCCCGCAACGAGCGCAACCCTTATCCTTTGTTGCCAGCGGTCCGGCCGGGAACTCAAAGGAGACTGCCAGTGATAAACTGGAGGAAGGTGGGGATGACGTCAAGTCATCATGGCCCTTACGACCAGGGCTACACACGTGCTACAATGGCATATACAAAGAGAAGCGACCTCGCGAGAGCAAGCGGACCTCATAAAGTATGTCGTAGTCCGGATTGGAGTCTGCAACTCGACTCCATGAAGTCGGAATCGCTAGTAATCGTGGATCAGAATGCCACGGTGAATACGTTCCCGGGCCTTGTACACACCGCCCGTCACACCATGGGAGTGGGTTGCAAAAGAAGTAGGTAGCTTAACCTTCGGGAGGCGCGCTTACCACTTTGTGATTCATGACTGGGGTGAAGTCGTAACAAGGTAACCGTAGGGGAACCTGCGGTTGGATCACCTCCTTACCTTAAAGAACCTGCCTTTGCAGTGCCCACACAGATTGTCTGATGAAAAACGAGCAGTAAAAACCTCTACAGGCTTGTAGCTCAGGTGGTTAGAGCGCACCCCTGATAAGGGTGAGGTCGGTGGTTCAAGTCCACTCAGGCCTACCAGATTTTCCCCTGAATACTGCGTTGTGAAATGACTCACATACTTTAAGTATGCTTCGTCCATTCCACGCCTTGTCTCAGGAAAAATCATCGGTAAGAGGTTCTGACTGTACTGTATGGGGCTATAGCTCAGCTGGGAGAGCGCCTGCTTTGCCACGCAGGAGGTCTGCGGTTCGATCCCGCATAGCTCCACCATATTTTACTGCTCATATAAGAAAACTTCAGAGTGTACCTGAAAAGGTTCACTGCGAAGTTTTGCTCTTTAAAAA
>UAVY01000006.1 GCA_900446925.1 Citrobacter koseri
GAAGAAGCACCGGCTAACTCCGTGCCAGCAGCCGCGGTAATACGGAGGGTGCAAGCGTTAATCGGAATTACTGGGCGTAAAGCGCACGCAGGCGGTCTGTTAAGTCAGATGTGAAATCCCGGGCTCAACCTGGGAACTGCATCTGATACTGGCAGGCTTGAGTCTCGTAGAGGGGGGTAGAATTCCAGGTGTAGCGGTGAAATGCGTAGAGATCTGGAGGAATACCGGTGGCGAAGGCGGCCCCCTGGACGAAGACTGACGCTCAGGTGCGAAAGCGTGGGGAGCAAACAGGATTAGATACCCTGGTAGTCCACGCCGTAAACGATGTCGACTTGGAGGTTGTGCCCTTGAGGCGTGGCTTCCGGAGCTAACGCGTTAAGTCGACCGCCTGGGGAGTACGGCCGCAAGGTTAAAACTCAAATGAATTGACGGGGGCCCGCACAAGCGGTGGAGCATGTGGTTTAATTCGATGCAACGCGAAGAACCTTACCTGGTCTTGACATCCACGGAAGTTTTCAGAGATGAGAATGTGCCTTCGGGAACCGTGAGACAGGTGCTGCATGGCTGTCGTCAGCTCGTGTTGTGAAATGTTGGGTTAAGTCCCGCAACGAGCGCAACCCTTATCCTTTGTTGCCAGCGGTCCGGCCGGGAACTCAAAGGAGACTGCCAGTGATAAACTGGAGGAAGGTGGGGATGACGTCAAGTCATCATGGCCCTTACGACCAGGGCTACACACGTGCTACAATGGCATATACAAAGAGAAGCGACCTCGCGAGAGCAAGCGGACCTCATAAAGTATGTCGTAGTCCGGATTGGAGTCTGCAACTCGACTCCATGAAGTCGGAATCGCTAGTAATCGTGGATCAGAATGCCACGGTGAATACGTTCCCCGGGCCTTGTACACACCGCCCGTCACACCATGGGAGTGGGTTTGCAAAAGAAAGTAGGTAGCTTAACCTTCGGGAGGGCGCTTACCACTTTGTGATTCATGACTGGGGTGAAGTCGTAACAAGGTAACCGTAGGGGAACCTGCGGTTGGATCACCTCCTTACCTTAAAGAACCTGCCTTTGCAGTGCCCACACAGATTGTCTGATGAAAAACGAGCAGTAAAAACCTCTACAGGCTTGTAGCTCAGGTGGTTAGAGCGCACCCCTGATAAGGGTGAGGTCGGTGGTTTCAAGTCCACTCAGGCCCTACCAGATTTTCCCTGAATACTGCGTTGTGAAATGACTCACATACTTTAAGTATGCTTCGTCATTCCACGCCTTGTCTCAGGAAAAATCATCGGTAAGAGGTTCTGACTGTACTGTATGGGGCTATAGCTCAGCTGGGAGAGCGCCTGCTTTGCACGCAGGAGGTCTGCGGTTCGATCCCGCATAGCTCCACCATATTTTACTGCTCATATAAGAAAACTTCAGAGTGTACCTGAAAAGGTTCACTGCGAAGTTTTGCTCTTTAAAAATCTGGATCAAGCTGAAAATTGAAACGACACACGTAAAGTGTGTATGAGTCTCTCAAATTTTCGCAAACGCGAAGTGTTTCACGAAACATCTTCGGGTTGTGAGGTTAAGCGACCAAGCGTACACGGTGGATGCCCTGGCAGTCAGAGGCGATGAAGGACGTGCTAATCTGCGAAAAGCGCCGGCGAGGTGATATGAACCCTTGACCCGGCGATGTCCGAATGGGGAAACCCAGTGTGACCTGTCACACTATCGTTAGCTGAATACATAGGCTAACGAGGCGAACCGGGGGAACTGAAACATCTAAGTACCCCGAGGAAAAGAAATCAACCGAGATTCCCCCAGTAGCGGCGAGCGAACGGGGAGGAGCCCAGAGCCTGAATCAGCTTGTGTGTTAGTGGAAGCGTCTGGAAAGTCGCACGGTACAGGGTGAAAGTCCCGTACACGAAAACGCACAGGCTGTGAGCTCGATGAGTAGGGCGGGACACGTGGTATCCTGTCTGAATATGGGGGGACCATCCTCCAAGGCTAAATACTCCTGACTGACCGATAGTGAACCAGTACCGTGAGGGAAAGGCGAAAAGAACCCCGGCGAGGGGAGTGAAAAAGAACCTGAAACCGTGTACGTACAAGCAGTGGGAGCCTCTTTTATGGGGTGACTGCGTACCTTTTGTATAATGGGTCAGCGACTTATATTCTGTAGCAAGGTTAACCGTATAGGGGAGCCGAAGGGAAACCGAGTCTTAACTGGGCGTTAAGTTGCAGGGTATAGACCCGAAACCCGGTGATCTAGCCATGGGCAGGTTGAAGGTTGGGTAACACTAACTGGAGGACCGAACCGACTAATGTTGAAAAATTAGCGGATGACCTGTGGCTGGGGGTGAAAGGCCAATCAAACCGGGAGATAGCTGGTTCTCCCCGAAAGCTATTTAGGTAGCGCCTCGTGAATTCATCTCCGGGGGTAGAGCACTGTTTCGGCTAGGGGGCCATCCCGGCTTACCAACCCGATGCAAACTGCGAATACCGGAGAATGTTATCACGGGAGACACACGGCGGGTGCTAACGTCCGTCGTGAAGAGGGAAACAACCCAGACCGCCAGCTAAGGTCCCAAAGTCATGGTTAAGTGGGAAACGATGTGGGAAGGCCCAGACAGCCAGGATGTTGGCTTAGAAGCAGCCATCATTTAAAGAAAGCGTAATAGCTCACTGGTCGAGTCGGCCTGCGCGGAAGATGTAACGGGGCTAAACCATGCACCGAAGCTGCGGCAGCGACACTATGTGTTGTTGGGTAGGGGAGCGTTCTGTAAGCCGTTGAAGGTGGCCTGTGAGGGTTGCTGGAGGTATCAGAAGTGCGAATGCTGACATAAGTAACGATAAAGCGGGTGAAAAGCCCGCTCGCCGGAAGACCAAGGGTTCCTGTCCAACGTTAATCGGGGCAGGGTGAGTCGACCCCTAAGGCGAGGCCGAAAGGCGTAGTCGATGGGAAACAGGTTAATATTCCTGTACTTGGTGTTACTGCGAAGGGGGGACGGAGAAGGCTATGTCGGCCGGGCGACGGTTGTCCCCGGTTTAAGCGTGTAGGTGTGTGCTCCAGGCAAATCCGGTGCACTTTAACACTGAGGCGTGATGACGAGGCACTACGGTGCTGAAGTGACAAATGCCCTGCTTCCCAGGAAAAGCCTCTAAGCATCAGGTAACACGAAATCGTACCCCAAACCGACACAGGTGGTCAGGTAGAGAATACCAAGGCGCTTGAGAGAACTCGGGTGAAGGAACTAGGCAAAATGGTGCCGTAACTTCGGGAGAAGGCACGCTGATATGTAGGTGAAGTGATTTACTCATGGAGCTGAAATCAGTCGAAGATACCAGCTGGCTGCAACTGTTTATTAAAAACACAGCACTGTGCAAACACGAAAGTGGACGTATACGGTGTGACGCCTGCCCGGTGCCGGAAGGTTAATTGATGGGGTTATCCCTCGGGAGAAGCTCTTGATCGAAGCCCGGTAAACGGCGGCCGTAACTATAACGGTCCTAAGGTAGCGAAATTCCTTGTCGGGTAAGTTCCGACCTGCACGAATGGCGTAATGATGGCCAGGCTGTCTCCACCCGAGACTCAGTGAAATTGAACTCGCTGTGAAGATGCAGTGTACCCGCGGCAAGACGGAAAGACCCCGTGAACCTTTACTATAGCTTGACACTGAACACTGGTCCTTGATGTGTAGGATAGGTGGGAGGCTTTGAAGTGTGGACGCCAGTCTGCATGGAGCCGCCCTTGAAATACCACCCTTTAATGGCTGGTGTTCTAACGTGGGCCCGTAATCCGGGTTGCGGACAGTGTCTGGTGGGTAGTTTGACTGGGGCGGTCTCCTCCTAAAGAGTAACGGAGGAGCACGAAGGTCAGCTAATCCTGGTCGGACATCAGGAGGTTAGTGCAATGGCATAAGCTGGCTTGACTGCGAGCGTGACGGCGCGAGCAGGTGCGAAAGCAGGTCATAGTGATCCCGGTGGTTCTGAATGGAAGGGCCATCGCTCAACGGATAAAAGGTACTCCGGGGATAACAGGCTGATACCGCCCAAGAGTTCATATCGACGGCGGTGTTTGGCACCTCGATGTCGGCTCATCACATCCTGGGGCTGAAGTAGGTCCCAAGGGTATGGCTGTTCGCCATTTAAAGTGGTACGCGAGCTGGGTTTAGAACGTCGTGAGACAGTTCGGTCCCTATCTGCCGTGGGCGCTGGAGAACTGAGGGGGGCTGCTCCTAGTACGAGAGGACCGGAGTGGACGCATCACTGGTGTTCGGGTTGTCCATGCCAATGGCACTGCCCGGTAGCTAAATGCGGAAGAGATAAGTGCTGAAAGCATCTAAGCACGAAAACTTGCCCGAGATGAGTTCTCCCTGACTCCTTGAGAGTCCTGAAGGAACGTTGAAGACGACGACGTTGATAGGCCGGGTGTGTAAGCGCAGCGATGCGTTGAGCTAACCGGTACTAATGAACCGTGAGGCTTAACCTTACAACGCCGAAGATGTTTTGGCGGACTGAGAGACGATTTTCAGCCCTGATTACAGATTAGAGTTTAATGCCGGAGGCATTAGACGAACAGAATTTGCCTGGCGGCCGTAGCGCGGTGGTCCCACCTGACCCCCATGCCGAACTCAGAAGTGAAACGCCGTAGCGCCGATGGTAGTGTGGGGTCTCCCCATGCGAGAGTAGGGGAACTGCCAGGCATTAATTAAGTGAAGAGGCCATCCTGAGGGATGGCCTTTTTGCGTTCATCGCGTCCGGGTGCAGCCGGATGGCGGCTGCGCTTTATCCCACCCTACATAACCACAAGCCATACTGTTGCATATGCGGTAAACTAGACGCGATTTTGCATCAGGAAAGCGTCTATGAATCACTCCCTCAAACCCTGGAATACCTTCGTATCGATCAACGCGCTAACAAGATTGTCTGTGCCGAAAATGAACAACAACTATTGGATGCCTGGCAACCGGCTAAAGCATCAAATTATCCGGTACTGATACTGGGCGAAGGGAGTAACGTTCTGTTTCTTGATACCTTTCATGGAACGGTGATTATCAACCGTATCAAAGGTATTGAGGTGACAGAGCAACCCGAGGCATGGCACCTGCACGTAGGGGCGGGGAAAACTGGCATAACCTGGTACGATACACACTCCAGCAAGGTATGCCGGGCTGGAAAATCTGGCGCTTATTCCGGGGTGCGTCGGTTCTTCTCCCTATCCAGAACATTGGCGCCTATGGTGTAGAACTACAGCGGGTCTGTGACTATGTGGATTGTGTCGAGCCTGGCAACCGGAAAGCCTCTACGGGTGAGTGCCACAGAGTGCCCGCTTTGGTTATCGTGATAGTATCTTCAAGCATGAATATCAGGATCGTTACGCCATTGTGGCTGTCGGCCTGCGTTTACCAAAACAGTGGGCAGCCCCGTACTGACTTATGGCGACCTGGTTCGCCTTGAACCTGAAACGGTCACGCCGCAGCAGGTGTTTGATGCCGTATGCCATATGCGCACCACGAAACTGCCCGATCCCAAAAGTAAATGGTAATGCAGGTAGCTTCTTTAAAAATCCTGTTGTTGCAGCAGAGATTGCGCACACATTACTGGCGCAATTTCCCGGTGCGCCACATTACCCGCAGGCCGATGGTTCAGTGAAGCTGGCTGCCGGTTGGTTGATCGATCAGTGCCAGCTAAAAGGCGTCAGTATCGGGGGCGCTGCGGTACATCGTCAGCAGGCTCTGGTGCTGATTAACGCACATAATGCGACAAGCGAGGATGTGGTGAAACTCGCGCATCATGTGCGTCAGAACGTGGGTGAGAAATTTAATGTCTGGCTGGAACCGGAAGTTCGGTTTATCGGGCAGACCGGTGAAGTGAATGCTGTGGAGATCATTGCATGAAGGATAATACCGTTCCCCTGACGCTGATCTCTTTGCTGGCCGATGGTGAGTTTCATTCGGGTGAACATCTGGGTGAAACACTGGGAATGAGCCGCGCAGCCATCAACAAGCATGTCCAGACGCTGCGTGACTGGGGTGTTGATGTGTTTACCGTACCCGGCAAAGGATATAGCCTGCCAGAACCTATCCAATTATTAGATGCTTCTGTCATCCATGCACAACTGGACAGCGAGAATGTCACGGTACTTCCGGTTATCGATTCGACGAACCAGTATCTGCTGGATCGTATCGGCCAGTTGACGTCGGGTGATGCCTGTGTAGCGGAATACCAGCAGGCTGGGCGTGGTCGTCGTGGGCGGAAATGGTTCTCTCCATTTGGTGCGAACCTGTATCTTTCTATGTACTGGCGTCTGGAGCAGGGGCCGGCAGCCGCGATCGGGCTGAGTCTGGTGATCGGCATTGTGATGGCTGAGGTTCTGCGCGATCTGGGTGCAGAGAAGGTTCGGGTTAAGTGGCCTAATGATCTCTATTTACTCGATCGCAAGCTGGCAGGCATTCTGGTTGAGCTTACGGGTAAAACGGGCGACGCTGCACAAATCGTTATCGGCGCAGGTATCAATATGGCCATGCGCCGTGTGGAAGAAGGCGTCGTGAATCAGGGGTGGATCAATCTCCAGGAAGCGGGCATTACGCTTGATCGCAACATGCTGGCGGCGACGTTAATCAAAGAGTTGCGTGCGGCGCTGGAACTCTTTGAGCAGGAAGGTCTGGCACCTTACCTGTCTCGCTGGGAAAAACTGGATAATTTTATTAACCGACCGGTTAAACTGATTATTGGTGATAAAGAAATATTTGGTATTTCCCGTGGGATAGATGCGCAAGGCGCGTTGTTGCTTGAACAGGATGGCGTAATTAAGCCGTGGATGGGCGGAGAAATATCTTTACGCAGCGCAGAATAATAAAAAGGGAGCTAAGGCTCCCTTTTTACATTATTTTCTCAACCTGACTTGTTCGACCGCATGATTGGCGCTTTTGGTCATAATCAGACTGGCCCGTTCACGAGTGGGTAAAATATTTTGCTTTAAGTTCAACCAGTTGATTTCTTTCCATAATGATGCGGCGGTATTGATCGCTTCATCTTTCGATAATTTTGCGTAATTATGGAAATAAGAATCTGGGTCGGTGAACGCCCCTTCACGGAATTTCAGGAAGCGGTTGATGTACCACGTCTGGAGTAAATCTTCAGGCGCATCAACATAAATAGAAAAATCAACGAAGTCAGAAACAAATACATGATGTGGATCGTGAGGATAATCCATTCCACTCTGTAGTACATTTAAGCCTTCAAGAATTAATATATCGGGCTGCGCGACGGTTTTATCTCCGTCTGGAATCACATCATAAATCAGGTGTGAATAGACTGGTGCGGTAACATTTGGCACCCCTGATTTGAGATCGGAAACGAACTTCACCAGACGGTGCATATCGTAAGACTCAGGAAAGCCTTTCTTCTTCATCAGCCCGCGATCTTTCAGCACCTGGTTAGGGTGTAGAAAACCGTCAGTGGTGATCAATTCGACGCGACGATGTTCCGGCCAACGGCTCAGCAGCGCTTGCAGTACGCGCGCGGTGGTGCTTTTGCCCACGGCGACGCTACCGGCAATGCTGATGATATAAGGAATACGCTGGCCGTTAGTGCCTAAAAATTGCTCCAGAACAGCCTGACGGCGCAGGTTTGAACTGATATAGAAATTTAGCAAACGCGACAGGGGCAAATAAATCTCGGCAACTTCTTCCAGTGATAAATCTTCATTAATGCCTTTGAGTCGTGCGATTTCGCCCTCGGTCCAGGGTCATCGGCACGGAATCACGAAGCGCAGCCCACTGGTTGCGATCAAATTGTAGGTAAGGCGTCATTAACGTTTGCTCTTTACTCATAAGCATGTTTCTGGCTGTCATTGCTACATCAGGTCAGCGATAAAAAAGCGAATCATCCCCGGCATGCAATGGCACGACACATTTCAGTTAATTTGGACAATGGGCAGGAGGGTAACACCAGATGGGAGGGAATAATAAGAAAAAATCTCTCCTGATAAGTTATCCCTGAAACGCAATGTGACGGATATACCATATGTAAAAGAAGAATTTTTCTCTTTCAAACACAGATATGATGATGCTCTCCGTTAAGCCGTTAGCATCCTGGTGTCGAAAAATCGCACTGACCTGACTAAAAATAGGCCATTTAGCAGTCTTGTCGTGCAAAATGTGAGCGATAGAACATTTTATGCAATTTTTTAGTTGCATGAGGTCGCAGGTCTCCATAGAATGCGCGCTACTTGATGCCGACTTAGCTCAGTAGGTAGAGCAACTGACTTGTAATCAGTAGGTCACCAGTTCGATTCCGGTAGTCGGCACCATCAAGTCCGGTGGGGTTCCCGAGCGGCCAAAGGGAGCAGACTGTAAATCTGCCGTCACAGACTTCGAAGGTTCGAATCCTTCCCCCACCACCACTTTCTGGCAGCGTGTTTGCTGTCTGAACTGGTTGAAAAAATTAACCGGTTCGAATAAGAAAAGAGATATGTCTCTTTTTTTGTTACAGAAAGAACTGGGTAGCCGAGTTCCAGGATGCGGGCATCGTATAATGGCTATTACCTCAGCCTTCCAAGCTGATGATGCGGGTTCGATTCCCGCTGCCCGCTCCAGACGTGCTGATATGGCTCAGTTGGTAGAGCGCACCCTTGGTAAGGGTGAGGTCCCCAGTTCGACTCTGGGTATCAGCACCCACTTCACTTCTCCTTCCCGTTTCTCTCTGTATAAACTTAAATATTCAACAATTCAGGCATATCGCCTGGTTGATGTGGTGATATCACCGATTTATCCGTGTCTTAGAGGGACAATCGATGTCTAAAGAAAAGTTTGAACGTACAAAACCGCACGTCAACGTCGGTACTATCGGCCACGTTGACCATGGTAAAACAACGCTGACCGCTGCAATCACTACCGTACTGGCTAAAACCTACGGCGGTGCTGCTCGCGCATTCGACCAGATCGATAACGCGCCGGAAGAAAAAGCTCGTGGTATCACCATCAACACTTCTCACGTTGAATACGACACCCCCGACTCGCCACTACGCGCACGTAGACTGCCCGGGCCACGCCGACTATGTTAAAAACATGATCACCGGTGCTGCGCAGATGGACGGTGCGATCCTGGTTGTTGCTGCGACTGACGGCCCGATGCCGCAAGACCCGTGAGCACATCCTGCTGGGTCGTCAGGTAGGCGTTCCGTACATCATCGTGTTCCTGAACAAATGCGACATGGTTGATGACGAAGAGCTGCTGGAACTGGTTGAGATGGAAGTGCGTGAACTGCTGTCTCAGTACGATTTCCCGGGCGACGACACGCCGATCGTTCGTGGTTCTGCTCTGAAAGCGCTGGAAGGCGACGCAGAGTGGGAAGCGAAAATCATCGAACTGGCTGGCTACCTGGATTCCTACATCCCGGAACCAGAGCGTGCGATTGACAAGCCGTTCCTGCTGCCGATCGAAGACGTATTCTCCATCTCCGGTCGTGGTACCGTTGTTACCGGTCGTGTAGAGCGCGGTATCATCAAAGTGGGCGAAGAAGTTGAAATCGTTGGTATCAAAGAGACTGCGAAGTCTACCTGTACTGGCGTTGAAATGTTCCGCAAACTGCTGGACGAAGGCCGTGCTGGTGAGAACGTAGGTGTTCTGCTGCGTGGTATCAAACGTGAAGAAATCGAACGTGGTCAGGTACTGGCTAAGCCGGGCACCATCAAGCCGCACACCAAGTTCGAATCTGAAGTGTACATTCTGTCCAAAGACGAAGGCGGCCGTCATACTCCGTTCTTCAAAGGCTACCGTCCGCAGTTCTACTTCCGTACAACTGACGTGACTGGCACCATCGAACTGCCGGAAGGCGTAGAGATGGTAATGCCGGGCGACAACATCAAAATGGTTGTTACCCTGATCCACCCGATCGCGATGGACGACGGTCTGCGTTTCGCAATCCGTGAAGGCGGCCGTACTGTTGGCGCAGGCGTGGTTGCTAAAGTTCTCGGCTAATCGCTGATAACATTTGACGCAATGCGCAATAAAAGGGCATCATTTGATGCCCTTTTTGCACGCTTTCACATCAGAACCTGGCTCATCAGTGATTTTTTTTGTCATAATCATTGCTGAGACAGGCTCTGCTGAGGGCGTTTAGTCCGAAACGCAACACAGAGCATTTCGGTTTGGATTGCCTCGCATACGCGGGGGTGAAAATGTTTGTAGAATACTTCTGACAGGTTGGTTTATGAGTGCGAATACCGAAGCTCAAGGAAGCGGGCGCGGCCTGGAAGCGATGAAGTGGGTCGTTGTTGTCGCATTGCTGCTTGTGGCTATTGTGGGCAACTACCTCTATCGCGACATGATGCTGCCGCTGCGTGCGCTGGCCGTAGTAATTCTGATTGCTGCAGCGGGGTGGTGTCGCGCTGTTGACGACAAAAGGTAAAGCAACCGTTGCTTTTGCCCGTGAAGCGCGTACCGAAGTCCGTAAGGTCATTTGGCCGACTCGCCAGGAAACATTGCACACCACGCTGATTGTGGCTGCGGTTACCGCAGTAATGTCACTGATCCTGTGGGGACTGGATGGTATTCTGGTTCGCCTGGTATCCTTTATCACTGGCCTGAGGTTCTGAGATGTCTGAAGCTCCTAAAAAGCGCTGGTACGTCGTTCAGGCGTTTTCCGGTTTGAAGGCCGCGTAGCAACATCGCTACGTGAGCATATCAAATTACACAATATGGAAGAGTTGTTTGGTGAAGTCATGGTGCCGACCGAAGAAGTGGTCGAAATCCGTGGTGGCCAGCGTCGCAAAAGCGAGCGCAAATTCTTCCCGGGCTACGTCCTGGTTCAGATGGTGATGAACGACGCAAGCTGGCACCTGGTGCGCAGTGTTCCGCGTGTGATGGGCTTCATCGGCGGTACGTCTGACCGTCCGGCGCCAATCAGCGACAAAGAAGTTGATGCGATCATGAACCGTCTGCAACAGGTCGGTGATAAACCGCGTCCGAAAACGCTGGTTTGAACCGGGTGAAATGGTTCGTGTTAACGACGGTCCGTTTGCTGACTTTAACGGCGTTGTTGAAGAAGTGGACTACGAGAAGTCCCGCCTGAAGGTGTCTGTTTCTATCTTTGGTCGTGCGACCCCGGTAGAACTGGACTTTGCCCAGGTTGAGAAAGCCTAAGCAGCGATCAAAAAAGCGGCGATTTAATCGTTGCACAAGGCGCGAGATTGGAATACAATTTCGCGCCTTTTGTTTTTATGGGCCTGGCCCGTAAAACGATTTTTTTATATCACGGGGAGCCTGTTTTCAGGCGTTATACCCAAACGAGGAAATTGCAATGGCTAAGAAAGTACAAGCCTACGTCAAGCTGCAAGTTGCAGCTGGTATGGCTAACCCGAGTCCGCCAGTAGGTCCGGCTCTGGGTCAGCAGGGTGTAAACATCATGGAATTCTGCAAAGCGTTCAACGCAAAAACTGATTCCATCGAAAAAGGTCTGCCGATTCCGGTTGTTATCACCGTTTACGCTGACCGTTCTTTCACCTTCATTACCAAAACGCCTCCGGCAGCAGTTCTGCTGAAGAAAGCGGCTGGTATTAAGTCTGGTTCCGGCAAGCCGAACAAAGACAAAGTAGGTAAAATTTCCCGCGCTCAGCTGCAGGAAATCGCGCAGACCAAAGCTGCCGACATGACTGGTGCCGACATTGAAGCGATGACTCGCTCCATCGAAGGTACTGCACGTTCCATGGGCCTGGTAGTGGAGGACTAAGAAATGGCTAAACTGACCAAGCGCATGCGTGTGATCCGTGAGAAAGTTGATGCGACCAAACAGTACGACATCAACGAAGCTATCTCTCTGCTGAAAGAACTGGCCACTGCTAAGTTCGTAGAAAGCGTAGACGTTGCCGTTAACCTCGGCATCGACGCGCGTAAATCTGACCAGAACGTACGTGGTGCAACTGTACTGCCGCACGGTACTGGCCGTTCTGTTCGCGTAGCCGTATTTACCCAGGGTGCAAACGCTGAAGCTGCTAAAGCTGCTGGCGCTGAACTGGTAGGTATGGAAGATCTGGCTGAACAGATCAAGAAAGGCGAAATGAACTTTGACGTTGTTATTGCTTCCCCGGATGCAATGCGCGTTGTTGGCCAGCTGGGCCAGGTTCTGGGTCCGCGTGGCCTGATGCCGAACCCGAAAGTGGGTACTGTAACGCCTAACGTTGCTGAAGCGGTTAAGAACGCTAAAGCTGGTCAGGTTCGTTACCGTAACGACAAAAACGGCATCATCCACACCACCATCGGTAAAGTGGATTTTGACGCTGACAAACTGAAAGAAAACCTGGAAGCTCTGCTGGTTGCGCTGAAAAAAGCAAAACCGACTCAGGCAAAAGGCGTGTACATCAAGAAAGTTAGCATCTCCACCACCATGGGTGCTGGCGTTGCCGTTGATCAGTCCGGTCTGACTGCGACTGTGGCGAACTAATATTCGCCTTTACGTGGGCGGTGATTTTGTCTACAATCTTACCCCCACGTTTCTGTTGAAATAAACAGAACTCTATGCGAGTCATTTGAATTGTAGCAGCTAACGCGGCTACGGTTCAAAGGGCGAAGTCATAGACAAGATTTGTTCGTTGGAGCCTGGCCTATCCAGGCCTCCGTCGAAGACCGCAGGTGTTTCGTAAGAAACTTAATGCCCTGCGTAGACGGTGACAGAACGCTAAGATTATTTTTTATACTCTGGCTTGTTTCTGCTCACCGTATTAAGACGCTCTCCTCGTTGAGGAGAGTGAAGTGAGTTCCAGAGCATGAGCTCTGGCAAACATCCAGGAGCAAAGCTAATGGCTTTAAATCTTCAAGACAAACAAGCGATTGTTGCTGAAGTCAGCGAAGTAGCCAAAGGCGCGCTGTCTGCAGTAGTTGCGGATTCCCGTGGCGTAACTGTAGATAAAATGACTGAACTGCGTAAAGCAGGTCGTGAAGCTGGCGTTTACATGCGTGTTGTTCGTAACACCCCTGCTGCGCCGCGTCGTTGAAGGTACTCCGTTCGAGTGCCTGAAAGACACGTTTGTTGGTCCGACCCTGATTGCATACTCTATGGAACACCCGGGCGCTGCTGCTCGTCTGTTCAAAGAGTTCGCGAAAGCGAATGCAAAATTTGAGGTCAAAGCCGCTGCCTTTGAAGGTGAGCTGATCCCGGCGTCTCAGATCGACCGCCTGGCAACTCTGCCGACCTACGAAGAAGCAATTGCACGCCTGATGGCAACCATGAAAGAAGCTTCGGCTGGCAAACTGGTTCGTACTCTGGCTGCTGTACGCGATGCGAAAGAAGCTGCTTAATCGCAGTTATCTTTATAACGCATCCGCTTACGTATAAACTTATTCTGATATTCAGGAACAATTTAAATGTCTATCACTAAAGATCAAATCATTGAAGCAGTATCCGCTATGTCCGTAATGGACGTTGTAGAACTGATCTCTGCAATGGAAGAAAAATTCGGTGTTTCCGCTGCTGCTGCTGTAGCTGTAGCTGCTGGCCCGGTTGAAGCTGCTGAAGAAAAAAACTGAATTCGACCGTAATTCTGAAAGCTGCTGGCGCTAACAAAGTTGCTGTTATCAAAGCAGTACGTGGCGCGACTGGCCTGGGTCTGAAAGAAGCTAAAGACCTGGTAGAATCTGCTCCGGCCGCTCTGAAAGAAGGCGTGAGCAAAGATGACGCTGAAGCTCTGAAAAAATCTCTGGAAGAAGCTGGCGCTGAAGTTGAAGTTAAATAAGCCAACCCTTCCGGTTGCAGCCTAAGAAATTAGGCTGATGGCTGGTGACTTTTTAGTCACCAGCCTTTTTGCGCTGTAAGGCGCCAGTAGCGTTTCACACTGTTTGACTACTGGTTGTCCTGACAATGCTTGTTTCTATCGACGACTTAATATACTGCGACAGAACGCCCGTTCTGTGTAAATCGCAAATGAAATGGTTTAAGCGTGATAGCAACAGGCATTGCGGAAAGTATTCCATTTTCCGGTCAACAAAATAGTGTTGCACAAACTGTCCCTCCGCAGGACAGATGGGTCGACTTGTCAGCGAGCTGAGGAACCCTATGGTTTACTCCTATACCGAGAAAAAAACGTATTCGTAAGGATTTTGGTAAACGTCCACAAGTTCTGGATGTACCTTATCTCCTTTCTATCCAGCTTGACTCGTTTCAGAAGTTTATCGAGCAAGATCCTGAAGGGCAGTACGGTCTGGAAGCTGCATTCCGTTCCGTGTTCCCGATTCAGAGCTACAGCGGTAATTCCGAGCTGCAATACGTCAGCTACCGCCTTGGCGAACCGGTGTTTGACGTTCAGGAATGTCAGATCCGTGGCGTGACCTATTCCGCACCGCTGCGCGTAAAACTGCGTCTGGTGATCTACGAGCGCGAAGCGCCGGAAGGCACCGTAAAAGACATTAAAGAACAAGAAGTCTACATGGGCGAAATTCCGCTCATGACCGACAACGGTACTTTCGTTATCAACGGTACTGAGCGTGTTATCGTTTCCCAGCTGCATCGTAGCCCGGGTGTCTTCTTCGACAGCGATAAAGGTAAAACTCACTCTTCCGGTAAAGTACTGTATAACGCACGCATCATTCCTTACCGTGGTTCATGGCTGGACTTCGAGTTCGATCCGAAAGACAACCTGTTTGTCCGTATCGACCGTCGTCGTAAACTGCCTGCGACCATCATTCTGCGTGCACTGCAATACACCACTGAGCAGATCCTGGACCTGTTCTTTGAGAAAGTGATCTTCGAGATCCGCGACAACAAGTTGCAGATGGAACTGGTGCCGGAACGCCTTGCGTGGTTGAAACCGCCTCCTTTGACATCGAAGCCAACGGCAAAGTGTACGTCGAAAAAGGTCGTCGCATTACTGCGCGCCACATTCGCCAGCTGGAAAAAGACGATATCAAACATATCGAAGTTCCGGTTGAGTACATCCGCGGGTAAAGTGGCGTCTAAAGACTACGTTGACGAATCAACTGGCGAGCTGATCTGCGCAGCGAACATGGAGTTGAGCCTGGATCTGCTGGCGAAACTGAGCCAGTCTGGCCACAAGCGTATCGAAACGCTGTTCACCAACGATCTGGATCACGGCCCGTACATTTCTGAAACGGTACGCATCGACCCGACCAACGATCGTCTGAGCGCGCTGGTAGAAATCTACCGCATGATGCGCCCGGGTGAGCCGCCGACTCGTGAAGCGGCTGAAAGCCTGTTTGAGAACCTGTTCTTCTCCGAAGACCGCTATGACCTGTCTGCGGTTGGTCGTATGAAGTTCAACCGTTCTCTGCTGCGCGACGAAATTGAAGGTTCCGGTATCCTGAGCAAAGACGACATCATTGACGTGATGAAGAAGCTCATTGATATCCGTAACGGTAAAGGCGAAGTCGATGATATCGACCACCTCGGCAACCGTCGTATCCGTTCCGTAGGCGAAATGGCGGAAAACCAATTCCGCGTTGGCCTGGTGCGTGTTGAGCGTGCGGTGAAAGAGCGTCTGTCTCTGGGCGATCTGGATACCCTGATGCCTCAGGACATGATCAACGCCAAACCGATTTCTGCGGCAGTGAAAGAGTTCTTCGGCTCCAGCCAGCTGTCTCAGTTTATGGACCAGAACAACCCGCTGTCTGAGATTACGCACAAACGTCGTATCTCCGCACTCGGCCCAGGCCGGTCTGACCCGTGAACGCGCAGGCTTCGAAGTTCGAGACGTACACCCGACCCACTACGGTCGCGTATGTCCTATCGAAACGCCTGAAGGTCCGAACATCGGTCTGATCAACTCCCTGTCCGTGTACGCACAGACTAACGAATACGGTTTCCTTGAGACTCCGTATCGTAAAGTCACCGACGGCGTGGTGACTGACGAAATTCATTACCTGTCTGCTATCGAAGAAGGTAACTACGTTATCGCTCAGGCGAACTCCAACCTGGATGACGAAGGCCACTTTGTAGAAGATCTGGTTACCTGCCGTAGCAAAGGCGAATCCAGCTTGTTCAGCCGCGACCAGGTCGACTACATGGACGTTTCCACTCAGCAGGTGGTTTCCGTCGGTGCGTCCCTGATCCCGTTCCTGGAACACGATGACGCCAACCGTGCATTGATGGGTGCGAACATGCAACGTCAGGCGGTTCCGACTCTGCGCGCTGATAAGCCGCTGGTTGGTACCGGTATGGAACGTGCTGTTGCCGTTGACTCCGGTGTAACTGCGGTTGCTAAACGTGGCGGTACTGTTCAGTACGTGGATGCGTCCCGTATCGTTATCAAAGTTAACGAAGACGAGATGTACCCGGGCGAAGCAGGCATCGACATCTACAACCTGACCAAATACACCCGCTCTAACCAGAACACCTGTATCAACCAGATGCCGTGTGTTTCTCTGGGTGAGCCGGTTGAGCGCGGCGACGTGCTGGCTGACGGTCCGTCCACCGATCTCGGTGAACTGGCGCTGGGCCAGAACATGCGCGTAGCGTTCATGCCGTGGAACGGCTACAACTTCGAAGACTCCATCCTCGTTTCCGAGCGTGTTGTCCAGGAAGACCGTTTCACCACCATCCACATTCAGGAGCTGGCCTGTGTGTCCCGTGACACCAAGCTGGGGCCGGAAGAGATCACCGCTGATATCCCGAACGTGGGTGAAGCTGCGCTCTCTAAACTGGATGAATCCGGTATCGTTTACATCGGTGCGGAAGTGACCGGCGGCGACATTCTGGTTGGTAAGGTAACGCCGAAAGGTGAAACCCAGCTGACGCCAGAAGAGAAACTGCTGCGTGCGATCTTCGGTGAGAAAGCGTCTGACGTTAAAGACTCTTCTCTGCGCGTACCAAACGGTGTTTCCGGTACGGTTATCGACGTTCAGGTCTTTACTCGCGATGGCGTAGAAAAAGACAAACGTGCGCTGGAAATCGAAGAGATGCAGCTGAAGCAGGCGAAGAAAGACCTGTCTGAAGAATTGCAGATCCTCGAAGCTGGCCTGTTTAGCCGTATCCACGCTGTGCTGGTTTCCGGTGGCGTTGAAGCTGAGAAGCTCGACAAACTGCCGCGCGATCGCTGGCTGGAACTGGGCCTGACCGACGAAGAGAAACAAAATCAGCTGGAGCAACTGGCTGAGCAGTACGACGAACTGAAACACGAGTTCGAGAAAAAACTCGAAGCGAAACGCCGCAAAATCACTCAGGGCGACGATCTGGCACCGGGCGTGCTGAAGATTGTTAAGGTATATCTGGCGGTTAAACGCCGTATCCAGCCTGGTGACAAGATGGCAGGTCGTCACGGTAACAAGGGTGTAATTTCTAAGATCAACCCGATCGAAGATATGCCTTACGATGAAAACGGCACGCCGGTAGACATCGTACTGAACCCGCTGGGCGTACCGTCTCGTATGAACATCGGTCAGATTCTGGAAACCCACCTGGGTATGGCTGCGAAAGGTATCGGCGATAAGATCAACGCCATGCTGAAACAGCAGCAGGAAGTCGCGAAACTGCGCGAATTCATCCAGCGTGCGTACGATCTGGGCGCTGACGTTCGTCAGAAAGTTGACCTGAATACCTTCAGCGATGAAGAAGTTCTGCGTCTGGCTGAAAACCTGCGCAAAGGTATGCCGATCGCAACGCCGGTGTTCGACGGTGCGAAAGAAGCGGAAATTAAAGAGCTGCTGAAACTGGGTGACCTGCCGACTTCCGGCCAGATCACGCTGTTTGACGGCCGTACCGGTGAACAGTTCGAGCGTTCGGTAACCGTAGGTTACATGTACATGCTGAAACTGAACCACCTGGTCGACGACAAAATGCACGCTCGTTCCACCGGTTCCTACAGCCTGGTTACTCAGCAGCCGCTGGGTGGTAAGGCGCAGTTCGGTGGTCAGCGCTTCGGGGAGATGGAAGTGTGGGCGCTGGAAGCATACGGCGCAGCATACACCTTGCAGGAAATGCTCACCGTTAAGTCTGATGACGTGAATGGCCGTACTAAGATGTATAAGAACATCGTGGACGGCAACCATCAGATGGAACCGGGCATGCCAGAATCCTTCAACGTATTGTTGAAAGAGATTCGTTCGCTGGGTATCAACATCGAACTGGAAGACGAGTAATTCTCGCTCAAACAGGTCACTGCTGCCGGGGTAATACCCGGCAGCGGAATGTGCTAACTCCGACGGGAGCAAATCCGTGAAAGACTTATTAAAGTTTCTGAAAGCGCAAACTAAAACCGAAGAGTTTGATGCGATCAAAATTGCTCTGGCTTCGCCAGACATGATCCGTTCATGGTCTTTCGGTGAAGTTAAAAAGCCGGAAACCATCAACTACCGTACGTTCAAGCCTGAGCGTGACGGCCTTTTCTGCGCCCGTATCTTCGGGCCGGTAAAAGATTACGAGTGCCTGTGCGGTAAGTACAAGCGCCTGAAACACCGTGGTGTGATCTGTGAGAAGTGCGGCGTTGAAGTGACCCAGACTAAAGTACGCCGTGAGCGTATGGGCCACATCGAGCTGGCGTCCCCGACTGCTCACATCTGGTTCCTGAAATCTCTGCCGTCTCGTATCGGGCCTGCTGCTCGATATGCCGCTGCGCGATATCGAACGCGTGCTGTACTTCGAATCCTATGTGGTTATCGAAGGCGGTATGACTAATCTGGAACGCCAGCAGATCCTGACTGAAGAACAGTATCTGGACGCGCTGGAAGAGTTCGGTGACGAATTCGACGCGAAGATGGGTGCGGAAGCTATTCAGGCCTTGCTGAAGAGCATGGATCTGGAGCAAGAGTGTGAAACTCTGCGCGAAGAGCTGAACGAAACCAACTCCGAAACCAAGCGTAAAAAGCTGACCAAGCGTATCAAACTGCTGGAAGCGTTCGTTCAGTCTGGTAACAAACCAGAGTGGATGATCCTGACCGTTCTGCCGGTTCTGCCGCCAGATCTGCGTCCGCTGGTTCCGCTGGATGGTGGTCGTTTCGCAACGTCGGATCTGAACGATCTGTATCGTCGCGTGATCAACCGTAACAACCGGGTCTGAAACGTCTGCTGGATCTGGCTGCGCCGGACATCATCGTACGTAACGAAAAACGTATGTTGCAGGAAGCGGTTGACGCCCTGCTGGATAACGGTCGTCGCGGTCGTGCGATCACCGGTTCTAACAAACGTCCTCTGAAATCTTTGGCCGACATGATCAAAGGTAAACAGGGTCGTTTCCGTCAGAACCTGCTCGGTAAGCGTGTTGACTACTCCGGTCGTTCTGTCATTACCGTAGGTCCATACCTGCGTCTGCATCAGTGCGGTCTGCCGAAGAAAATGGCGCTGGAGCTGTTCAAACCGTTCATCTACGGCAAGCTGGAACTGCGTGGTCTCGCCACCACCATCAAAGCCGCGAAGAAAATGGTTGAGCGTGAAGAAGCTGTCGTTTTGGGATATCCTGGACGAAGTTATCCGCGAACACCCGGTACTGCTGAACCGTGCGCCAACACTGCACCGTTTGGGTATCCAGGCATTTGAACCGGTACTGATCGGAAGGTAAAGCTATCCAGCTGCACCCGCTGGTTTGTGCGGCATATAACGCCGACTTCGATGGTGACCAGATGGCTGTTCACGTACCGCTGACGCTGGAAGCCCAGCTGGAAGCGCGTGCGCTGATGATGTCTACCAACAACATCCTGTCCCCGGCGAACGGCGAACCTATCATCGTTCCGTCTCAGGACGTTGTATTGGGGTCTGTACTACATGACCCGTGACTGTGTTAACGCCAAAGGCGAAGGCATGGTGCTGACTGGCCCGAAAGAAGCTGAGCGTATTTATCGCGCTGGGCCTGGCCTCTCTGCATGCGCGCGTTAAAGTGCGTATCACCGAATACGAAAAAGATGCTAACGGCGAATTCGTAGCGAAAACCAGCCTGAAAGACACGACTATCGGCCGTGCCATTCTGTGGATGATCGTACCGAAAGGTCTGCCTTTCTCCATCGTCAACCAGGCGGCTGGGTAAGAAAGCCATCTCTAAAATGCTGAACACCTGCTACCGTATTCTGGGCCTGAAACCGACCGTTATTTTTGCGGACCAGACGATGTACACCGGCTTTGCTTATGCAGCGCGTTCAGGTGCATCCGTTGGTATCGACGATATGGTTATCCCGGAGAAGAAACACGAGATCATCTCCGAAGCGGAAGCCGAAGTTGCTGAGATCCAGGAACAGTTCCAGTCTGGTCTGGTAACAGCGGGCGAACGCTATAACAAAGTTATCGATATCTGGGCTGCGGCGAACGATCGTGTATCCAAGGCGATGATGGATAACCTACAGACTGAAACCGTGATTAACCGTGACGGTCAGGAAGAGCAGCAGGTTTCCTTCAACAGCATCTACATGATGGCCGACTCCGGTGCGCGTGGTTCTGCGGCACAGATTCGTCAGCTTGCTGGTATGCGTGGTCTGATGGCGAAGCCGGATGGCTCCATCATTGAAACGCCAATCACCGCGAACTTCCGTGAAGGTCTGAACGTACTCCAGTACTTCATCTCCACTCACGGTGCGCGTAAAGGTCTGGCGGATACCGCACTGAAAACAGCGAACTCCGGTTACCTGACTCGTCGTCTGGTTGACGTTGCGCAGGATCTGGTGGTAACTGAAGACGACTGCGGTACTCACGAAGGTATCCTGATGACTCCGGTTATCGAGGGTGGCGACGTTAAAGAGCCGCTGCGCGATCGCGTACTGGGTCGTGTGACTGCTGAAGACGTACTGAAGCCGGGCACCGCAGATATTCTGGTTCCGCGCAACACGCTGCTGCACGAACAGTGGTGTGACCTGCTGGAAGAGAACTCTGTTGACGCCGTTAAAGTGCGTTCCGTTGTATCCTGTGACACCGACTTTGGTGTATGTGCGCACTGCTACGGTCGTGACCTGGCGCGTGGCCACATCATCAACAAAGGTGAAGCTATCGGCGTTATCGCGGCACAGTCCATCGGTGAGCCGGGTACACAGCTGACGATGCGTACGTTCCACATCGGTGGTGCGGCATCTCGTGCGGCTGCTGAATCCAGCATCCAGGTGAAAAACAAAGGTAGCATCCGTCTGAGCAATGCGAAGTCGGTTGTGAACTCCAGCGGTAAACTGGTTATCACCTCCCGTAACACCGAGCTGAAACTGATCGACGAATTCGGTCGTACCAAAGAGAGCTATAAAGTGCCTTACGGCTCTGTTATGGCGAAAGGTGATGGCGAGCAGGTTGCCGGCGGCGAAACCGTTGCAAACTGGGACCCGCACACCATGCCGGTTATCACCGAAGTAAGTGGTTTCGTCCGCTTTACTGACATGATCGACGGCCAGACCATTACTCGTCAGACTGACGAGCTGACCGGTCTGTCTTCTCTGGTGGTCCTGGATTCCGCAGAGCGTACTACGGGTGGTAAAGACCTGCGTCCGGCGCTGAAAATCGTTGATGCTCAGGGTAACGACGTTCTGATTCCTGGCACCGATATGCCTGCGCAGTACTTCCTGCCGGGTAAAGCGATTGTTCAGCTGGAAGATGGCGTACAGATCAGCTCTGGTGACACCCTGGCGCGTGTTCCGCAGGAATCCGGCGGTACCAAGGATATTACCGGTGGTCTGCCGCGCGTTGCTGACCTGTTCGAAGCGCGTCGTCCGAAAGAGCCGGCAATCCTGGCTGAAATCAGCGGCATCATTTCCTTCGGTAAAGAAACCAAAGGTAAACGTCGTCTGGTTATCACCCCGGTAGACGGTAGCGAGCCGTACGAAGAGATGATTCCGAAATGGCGTCAGCTCAACGTGTTCGAAGGTGAACGTGTAGAACGTGGTGACGTGGTTTCCGATGGCCCGGAAGCGCCGCACGACATTCTGCGTCTGCGTGGTGTTCATGCTGTTACTCGTTACATCGTTAACGAAGTACAGGACGTATACCGTCTGCAGGGCGTTAAGATTAACGATAAACACATCGAAGTTATCGTTCGTCAGATGCTGCGTAAAGCCACCATCGAAAACGCAGGTAGCTCCGACTTCCTGGAAGGCGAGCAGGTTGAATACTCCCGCGTCAAGATCGCTAACCGCGACCTGGAAGGCGAACGGCAAAGTGGGTGCAACGTTCTCCCGCGATCTGCTGGGTATCACCAAAGCGTCTCTGGCAACCGAGTCCTTCATCTCTGCGGCATCGTTCCAGGAGACCACGCGTGTCCTGACCGAAGCAGCCGTTGCGGGTAAACGCGACGAACTGCGTGGCCTGAAAGAGAACGTTATCGTGGGTCGTCTGATCCCGGCAGGTACCGGTTATGCGTACCACCAGGATCGTATGCGCCGCCGTGCTGCGGGTGAACTCCCGGCTGCACCGCAGGTGACTGCTGAAGATGCGTCTGCCAGCCTGGCAGAACTGCTGAACGCAGGCCTGGGTGGTTCTGATAACGATTAATCGTTGCTGACCATAATAAAAAACCCGCTTCGGCGGGTTTTTTTATGCCTGATGGCGCTTTGCTTATCAGGCCTACGGATATGGGGTGGACTTGTAGGCCGCCTGATAGCGCTTTGCTTATCAGGCCTACGGATACGGGGGTGAACTTGTAGGCCGGATAAGGCGTAGCCGCCATCCGGCAACGGGTCTGCGGTACGCTTTAATTCACCAGCGGCAACCGACGATAAAGCTCAATCATATCCCCCGCCAAAATCCTGAATAACCATCGCGTTCATCAGATGATCCTGGGAATGAACGGTGATCAGATTAACAGGCAGTTTTCCGGTTCCTTCATCAATCCCAATCAGCTTTGTCTGGATGCCGTGTGCCAGTTTGACAAACTCGTGCGACTCTTCCATCGCTTTCTCGGCGCCAGCAAAATCGCCTTTTCGCGCCAGTTGCAACGCGGTCAGTGCCGAACTACGGGCTGCGCCTGCGTTGACCAGCAGCTCCATGATGATCGTCTCTAACTCTTCCATGCTATTACTCCATGAGCTTGAGGGCTTTTTTCCAGCACGGCATCGCCTTTCATCATGGCCGTAATCCATCATGTCGATAACCGCGACCTTTTTACCTAAGGGGTCGGCAAGCGCCTGCAATTTCGCCTGTTCATACTTGACCTGAGGGCAAGCAAAACAATATCCGCAGTGGCGATGTTTTCTTTAAATTCAGCCACCGGAACAGCTTTGATACTGACTTCAACCCCTTTCTTCTGAGCGGCGTCTTTCATCCGTTGCACCAGCATGCTGGTGGACATCCCGGCGGCACAGCATAAAACGATATTCTTCATAATCGGCTCTCACGGTTCCCCTTGGTTCTTCATCTTTAGCCTGTGGCCGGGGGGAGAACAACCGTCTTAAAGTGAATGTGTGTAAAGCATCACACAAAAAATGAAACCGGTTGCAGTAATCCGATGGGGTCTGCAAAGACCGTCTGACCAGATGTGAAGGCAGGGCGAAATGAGGAAGGAATTTTTCGCCCTGGTCAGCGTCCGCTGCCGACCATGACAACATAAAAAAAACGGGAGCCTGACGACAATCTCCCGTTTTTTGTATTACGCACCGGTGCGCAAAAAAATTACGCCGTGTCACATTCGTGCATTATGTTTGCGAAGCACGCCCCAGATAACTATCCCAGTCTTTCCAGACGGGCTGTAACCCCTGTGCGGTCAGTGCATTAGCAACGGCTTCCGGTCGGCGATCGTCATGAGGAGAAAATTGCTCCAGCTCGGGATGATTATCGGCATAGCCGCCTGGCTGCGTTTTTGAAAATGCGCTGACGTTATTAATCGCCAAAGGAATAACGTGATCGCGAAACCACGGCGATTCGCGCGTTGAGAGCGACAGCTCAATCTCCGGCGCCAGCAGACGAAATGCGCAAATGGTTTGCACCAACTGGCGCTCATCCATGATGGAGGCGGGTTCGACGCCGCCAGTACACGGTCGCAGGCGAGGGAAGGAGATAGAGTAGCGGCTCTGCCAGTAATGCTTCTGCATCCAGAGCAGATGCTCGGCTACCATGTAGCAGTCCACACGCCAGCTATCAGACAGCCCCAATCAACGCGCCGAGACCAATTTTGTCGATACCTGCCCGACCCAGCCTGTCCGGGGTTTCCAGCCGCCAGAAGAAATCCTGCTTTTTCCCTTTCAGATGGTGTTGTGCGTAAATCGCCTCATGGTAGGTCTCCTGGTAGACCATCACGCCGTCAAGCCCCAGCGTTTTTTAACTCGCTATACTCTTCTTCCGCCAGCGGCTGCACTTCCATCTGGAGTGAAGAAAACTGGCGGCGGATAGCGGGCAAATGACGACGAAAATAGTCCATGCCGACTTTGGCCTGGTGCTCGCCAGTGACCAAGCAGGAGATGCTCAAAACCCAGCTCGCGAATCGCCTCGCATTCACGGGCCTATTTCTGTTTCATCCAGCGTCTTGCGCTTAATGCGGTTACTCATTGAAAAGCCGCAGTAAGTGCAGTCGTTGGCGCACAGATTAGAGAGATACAGCGGCACATAAAAGCTGACGGTATTGCCAAAGCGCTGACGGGTAAGGCGCTGCGCACGTTTGGGCCAACGGCTCCAGATAGTCGCTGGCGGCGGGGTGAAAGCAGCGCCATCATGTCGTCGCGGCTAAGTTGCGTGGCGTTAAGCGCCCGTTCCACATCGGCGGCGGTTTTGCTGTTGATGCGCAGGCGAATATCGTCCCAGTCCAGCTGTTGCCAGCGGTCGGTGAACGTTTTCATGCCGAAGCCTCCAGAAATCCGGTGAGCGGGCTGGTAGCCTGAGCGTAGCTGCTGCGTGTTCCGGGTACGGCCCGACGCGCCATAACTCCGGCTTCAACCGCCAGGCGAAAGGCCTGCGCCATCATCACCGGATCATCCGCTACCGCAATCGCCGTATTCACCAGTACCGCGTCGGCGCCCATTTCCAGCGCCTGTGTGGCGTGGCTGGGAACGCCAATACCGGCATCGACCACCACCGGAACGGTGGCCTGTTGGATGATGATCTCCCAGCATCGCGCGCGTCTCCAGCCCCCTGATTGGAACCAATGGGCGCACCGAGCGGCATGGACGGCGGCGCAGCCAACCTCCTCAAGACGTTTGCACAACACCGGGTCGGCGCCGCAGTAGGGCAGCACGACGAACCCCTGTTTTACCAGCGCTTCTGCGGCTTTCAGCGTTTCGACAGGGTCCGGCAGCAGCCAGCGCGCGTCGGGGTGAATCTCCAGTTTCAGCCAGTGTGTGGCCCAGGGCTTCCCGCGCCAGTTGCGCGGCGAAGATGGCTTCTTCCGCTGTTTTCGCACCGGAAGTATTGGGAAGCAGCGTTACCCCGGCATCAATAAGCGGGCGCCAGAATCGCGTCATTGTGCTGGGCGTAAATCCACGCGTTTTCATCGCCAGCGTGACCAGCTGGCTGCCGGAAGCGCGAATCGCCTCGACCATCAGCTGTGAAGAGGCAAATTTCCCCGTGCCGGTGAACAGATGTGAATCAAACGTTTTATCTGCAATACGTAACATATCAACCCCCCTGCAATAACCTGAAAAAGCAGGATCTGGTCGCCTTCCTGCACGATTTGCTGTTCCCACTGTTCACGCGGCAGGATCTGTTGATTCAGCGCCAGCGCCGCCCCTGGTTTTCAGTTGGTTAAGCTGAGTGAGCAGATCGATAACGGACAGGCCGTCAGCGCACTGCATAGGTTCATCATTGAACTGAATCTGCATGACGCCCCTCCGCATACCGGACAACCGCTGGCGCGATGCAATGCCAGACTGCGCCACTGGCTGGTTTTGGCATCGAATAACCGCAACTCGCCGCCGGGGATGTCCATCCCGCTCCAGTAACTTGATGGCTTCCAGCGCCTGTAATGTTTCCCATCACGCCGACAACGGGGCCGACGATCCCTGCCGTGCGGCAGTTGCGTTCCGGTTCTTCATCATCCGGCCATAGGCAGCGGTAGCAGCCCTGTTCCCAGGGCGGCGTCAGCCACCATCAACTGGCCGCCAAAGCCGACGGCGCTGGCGGTAATGAGTGGAGTATCCAGCGCGACGCAGGCGGCGTTGATCTCCTGACGGGTCGCCATGTTGTCGGTACAGTCGAGCACCACATCGGGCGCGCTCAACCGCATGGCGGAGCGCATCGCCAGTGAGGCGCTGCTGTAACGCCAGCAGTTCAATATCCGGGTTCAGCCGCGCCAGCCGCTGCTTTGTCACCAGGGATTTAGGGCGGGCAATATCATCTGTGGGTGAACAGGATTTGCCGTTGCAGATTGCTCAGATGCACTTCGTCATCGTCGGCTAAAACCAGCGTACCGATGCCAGCGCCCGCCAGATAGAGCGCCGCAGGGGAACCCAAACCGCCCAGCCCGACAATCAGAACCCGGCTGGCAAGCAATTTTTGCTGTCCTTCAATGGCGATATCGCCGAGCAAAATTTGTCGGCTGTAGCGCATAAAGTCGCGATCATTCATCGCCAGCCCCCGCGATTGCCAGTAACTGCGCCGTTGCTTCGCGCCAGTCTTCCGCCTGGGTAATGGCGCTGACGACGGCAATACTGCCCACACCGGTTTCCAGCACCGGCGAGGCGCGTTCGAGGCTGATCCCGCCGATGGCAACGGTGGGGTAATCGCCAAGACGTTCAATATGGCGCGCCAGCTGCTCCAGTCCTTGCGGCGCGGACGGCATCTGTTTGGTTTGCGTCGGGAATACGTGGCCAAGTGCGATATAAGACGGTCTGGCCGCCAGCGCTATGTCGATTTCCATGTCATCGTGGGTGGAAACGCCTAAGCGCAGCCCGGCAGCCTGAATCGCCTTCAGGTCGGTGGTTTCCAGATCTTCCTGACCGAGATGCACCCCGTAAGCGTTGTGTTTGATCGCCAGTCGCCAGTAGTCATTGATGAACAGGCGGGCATTGTAGCGGCGACCCAGCGCGATAGCGGCTGATACGTCGTCCTCCACCTCTTCGTCGCGCTTGTCTTTGATACGTAGCTGGAGGGTGCGGACACCCGCTTCCAGCAAGCGTTCGATCCATTGCACGCTATCAACGACCGGATAAAGCCCCAGGCGGAAAGGCACCGTCGGGAAATCGGGCTGATACATTATGCTTCCTCCTTCCTGAGATAGATTTCACCGCCTTTGGCGCGGAAGTTTTCTGACATATCCGCCATTCCTACCTCGATGGTCTGCGCCGCCGCGTAGTCGCGGACTTCCTGGCTGATCTTCATTGAACAGAATTTGGGGCCGCACATGGAGCAGAAGTGCGCCACTTTACCGGACTCCTGCGGCAGGGTTTCGTCGTGGTAGGCGCGGGCAGTGAACGGGTCAAGCGCCAGGTTAAACTGGTCTTCCCAGCGGAACTCAAAGCGGGCTTTCGACATGGCGTTATCGCGGATTTGCGCGCCAGGATGGCCTTTTGCCAGGTCGGCGGCATGCGCCGCGATTTTGTAGGTGATCAGCCCCTGTTTCACATCCTCTTTGTTCGGCAGGCCGAGGTGCTCTTTTGGCGTTACGTAGCAGAGCATGGCGCAGCCAAACCAGCCAATCATTGCCGCGCCAATACCGGAGGTGAAGTGGTCGTAGCCCGGCGCAATATCGGTGGTCAGTGGCCCTAAGGTGTAGAACGGCGCTTCGTGGCAGTGTTCCAGCTCTTCGGTCATGTTACGGCGGATCATCTGCATCGGTACGTGGCCAGGGCCTTCAATCATCACCTGCACGTCGTACTCCCAGGCAATTTTGGTCAGCTCGCCCAGCGTGTGCAGCTCGGCAAACTGCGCTTCGTCGTTCGCATCCTGAATCGATCCCGGACGCAGGCCGTCGCCCAGCGACAGCGAGACATCGTAAGCGGCGCAGATCTCGCAGATTTCGCGGAAGTGCTCGTAGAGGAAGTTTTCTTGATGGTGAGAGAGGCACCATTTCGCCATGATCGAACCGCCGCGCGAGACGATACCGGTCAGACGTTTTGCGGTCATTGGCACATAGCGCAGCAGCACACCCGCATGGATGGTGAAGTAGTCTACCCCTTGCTCGGCCTGCTCCAGCAGCGTGTCGCGGAAGGCTTCCCAGGTGAGATCTTCGGCGATCCCGTTCACTTTCTCCAGCGCCTGATAGATCGGCACGGTGCCGATCGGTACCGGGCTGTTACGCAGGATCCACTCGCGGGTTTCGTGAATATAGCGACCGGTTGAGAGGTCCATCACCGTATCTGCGCCCCAGCGCGTTGACCACACCAGTTTTTCCACCTCTTCTTCAATAGAGGAAGTGACCGCTGAGTTGCCGATATTGGCGTTGACCTTCACCAGGAAGTTGCGTCCGATGATCATCGGTTCGGATTCCGGGTGGTTGATGTTGGCCGGGATAATCGCGCGACCGGCGGCCACTTCGTCACGAACAAATTCCGGCGTGATGTTTTCCGGCAGGCGCGCGCCAAACCCAACGCCCGGATGCTGCTGGCGTAACACATCGCCGCGAATGCGCTCACGACCCATGTTTTCACGGATAGCGATGAACTCCATTTCCGGGGTCACAATTCCCTGACGCGCATAATGCAGTTGCGTTACGCACTTGCCCGCTTTGGCGCGCTTCGGCGTGAGCAGCCCCGTAAAACGCAGCTCGTCCAGTCCATCATCGGCCAGACGTTCTTTGGTGTACGCCGAGCTACGGTCGGTCAATTCTTCGCTGTCTGCACGAGCCTCAATCCAGGGCTGACGCAGTTTTGCCAGCCCCTGCTGAACGTTAATGGCGACATCAGGATCGCCATAGGGGCCAGAGGTGTCATAGACCGGGATGGCTTCGTTCTCTTCGTATTGCGGATTATCTTTGCCGCCGCCGATGAGCGTGGGGCTTAGCTGGATTTCACGCATCGGAATGCGGATGTCCGGTTGTGAGCCGGTAATGTAAATACGTTTTGAGTTCGGAAAGGCGGTGCCTTCTAGGGTGTCGATAAAGTGTTGGGCCTGGGCGCGTTGTTCGCGGCGAGTCAATTTTGTTGCAGACATAGCTCATTCCAAAAAGTGAAGGACGTGGCTTGTCAGACGACGGATGGAGTAATGGATGCGCGTTGCCCGTACAGGCTGACGCATAAAGCAGTTTACTCTTGTTCCCTTCGCAGGTATTAGCCTGATCAGGTTCCGCGGATCCCGAATTAACGGTCTCAGCCTGTGTTTTCACACACGGCACTCCGACAAGATGTAACCCCGGCGACGGGGCAATGGATGTAAATTACTCGTTACTGATTCATAACTCAAGCAGGCCGTGCAATTCCGCTTTCATCCTGGGCATTAAGCGTTAGATTATTGTCGAAGGCCAGCAGGATGAGTTTATCTTCCAGCGTAAACCGCGCTTCCAGCGCTTCGCCGATGTCGGAGAGCACTTGCTGAAATTCCGCATAATTATCGTGATCGATCGCGTTCTCCAGGCTGGAGTCGTAATATTCCATGATCTGTTGAGTATTGGCTTCCAGCAATGAATGGAGGCGCGTTGCGGTCGAACGCGGGTTTCCCTCTTCCATTTCACGGATAATGTGTTCATAAATACTGAAGTGTCCGGCGGAAAGGTAGTCGACCAGGCCCTGACAAAAAATCATCCAGCGCTTTTTCATTCAGCCGCATGTACGATTCTTTGCCAGGCTTAATGCCAACCAGATTGTAGTAAGCCACGAGCAGGTGCTTACGTACATGTAGCCAGCGATCAACCAGTTTATTACTTCCTTCGACGTGTTCCGTCAGGCTTTCCAGCTGGTTTAGCATGATTGACTCCGCAAGTTTAGATTTAAAACTGCTCACCTGAAAAATGTAAATATAATGTTAACAACATGCCAGTGAAGCAAAGGTAGTGCAAGAGCTATGGATCGTATTATTGAAAAATTAGATCACGGTTGGTGGATCGTCAGTCACGAGCAAAAATTATGGTTGCCTCGTGGAGAATTGCCATATGGCGAAGCGACAAATTTCGATCTTGTGGGGCAGCGCGCACTCCTGATTGGCGAGTGGGAAGGGGAGCCTGTCTGGCTGGTGTTACAGCATCGTCGGCATGATATGGGGTCGGTACGGCAGGTCATCGATCGGGAGGTTGGCCTGTTTCAACTGGCGGGGCGGGGCGTGCAGCTGGCGGAATTTTACCGTTCGCACAAATTCTGCGGTTACTGCGGCCACCCCCATGTACCCAAGCAAGACCGAATGGGCGATGCTGTGCAGCCACTGCCGCGAGCGTTACTATCCGCAGATTGCTCCCTGCATTATTGTCGCCATCCGGCGCGCCGATTCCATTTTACTGGCCCAGCATACGCGCCATCGCAACGGTGTTCATACGGTGCTGGCCGGGTTTGTGGAAGTGGGGGAGACCTTAGAGCAGGCGGTCGCGCGCGAAGTGATGGAAGAGAGCGGCATCAAAGTGAAAAATCTGCGTTACGTGACCTCACAGCCCTGGCCGTTCCCGCAATCGCTGATGACGGCGTTTATGGCGGAGTATGACAGCGGCGAGATTGTCATCGACCCGAAAGAGCTGCTGGAGGCGGGCTGGTATCGCTATGACGATCTTCCGTTATTGCCGCCGCCGGGCACGGTGGCGCGTCGTTTGATCGAAGATACTGTGGCAATGTGTCGGGCTGAGTATGAGTGATGGTACACTGGCACCCTGACGCAATGAAGGAACTGCAAAATGACCGAACTGAAGAACGATCGTTATCTGCGTGCGCTGCTGCGCCAGCCCGTTGATGTTACCCCGGTATGGATGATGCGCCAGGCAGGCCGCTATCTGCCGGAGTACAAAGCCACCCGCGCACAAGCAGGCGATTTTATGTCGCTGTGCAAAAATGCTGAGCTGGCGTGCGAAGTCACGCTACAACCGCTGCGGCGCTACCCGCTTGATGCGGCGATCCTCTTCTCGGACATTCTGACCATCCCGGATGCGATGGGGCTGGGACTCTATTTTGAGGCCGGGGAAGGCCCGCGCTTTACTTCGCCAGTCGCCTGTAAAGCGGATGTCGATAAGCTACCGATTCCTGACCCGGAAGACGAACTGGGCTACGTGATGAACGCGGTGCGTACGATTCGCCGCGAGTTGAAAGGTGACGTTCCGCTGATCGGTTTTTCCGGCAGCCCGTGGACGCTGGCGACTTACATGGTGGAAGGCAGCAGCAGCAAAGCCTTTACCGTCATCAAAAAAATGATGTATGCCGATCCGCAGGCGCTGCATGCGCTGCTCGATAAGCTGGCGAAAAGCGTCACTCTGTATCTCAACGCGCAGATTAAAGCGGGCGCGCAGTCGGTCATGATTTTCGACACCTGGGGCCGGCGTGCTGACGGGGCGCGATTACCAGCAGTTCTCGCTGTATTACATGCATAAAATCGTTGATGGTCTGCTGCGGGAAAACGACGGTCGCCGTGTACCGGTCACGTTATTCACCAAAGGTGGCGGCCAGTGGCTGGAGGCGATGGCGGAAACCCGGGTGTGATGCGTTAGGCCTCGACTGGACAACCGATATTGCCGACGCGCGCCGTCGCGTGGGCCATAAAGTGGCGCTACAGGGCAATATGGACCCGTCCATGCTCTATGCGCCACCGGCGCGCATTGAAGAGGAAGTGGCGACGATTCTCGCCGGATTCGGCCAGGGTGAAGGCCACGTCTTTAATCTTGGACACGGCATCCACCAGGATGTGCCGCCGGAGCACGCGGGCGCATTTGTTAATGCGGTACACCGCTTGTCTGAACAGTACCACCGCTAAGGAGTCATTATGGATCTCGCGTCGCTACGCGCTCAACAAATTGAACTCGCCTCGTCGGTGATCCGCGAGGATCGCCTTGATAACGATCCGCCGGATCTGATCGCCGGGGCGGATGTTGGGTTCGAGCAGGGCGGGGGAAGTGACGCGAGCGGCGATGGTGCTGTTGACGTATCCAGCGCTTGAGCTGGTGGAATACAAAGTGGCGCGTATCGCCACTACCATGCCGTATATCCCCGGCTTCCTCTCCCTTTCGCGAGTATCCTGCGCTGTTGGCGGCGTGGGAACAGCTGTCACAAAAACCGGATTTAGTCTTTGTCGATGGGCACGGTATCTCCCACCCGCGTCGTCTGGGGGTGGCAAGCCACTTTGGATTGATGATGGATGTACCCCACCATCGGCGTAGCGAAAAAACGGCTGTGCGGCAAGTTTGAGCCGCTTTCCGCCGAACCTGGCGCGCTGGCCCCGCTGATGGACAAAGGCGAGCAGTTAGCCTGGGTCTGGCGCAGCAAAGCGCGCTGTAACCCGCTGTTTATCGCGACCGGACATCGCGTGAGTACCGATAGCGCGTTGGCGTGGGTGCAGCGCTGTATGCAAGGCTACCGTCTGCCGGAACCGACGCGCTGGGCGGATGCGGTGGCATCAGAGCGTCCGGCGTTTGTGCGCTGGCAAGCAAATCACCGCTGATTCAGGTACACTGGCGGCTCATTTCTGATTTCGAGAATTCAACATGTTACAAAACCCGATTCATCTGCGTCTGGAACGCCTGGAAAGCTGGCAGCACGTCACCTTTATGGCTTGTTTGTGCGAGCGTATGTATCCGAACTATGCCATGTTTCTGTCAGCAGACGGGTTTTGGCGATGGGCAGGTGTACCGCCGAATCCTGGATCTCATCTGGGAAACGCTGACGGTGAAAGATGCGAAGGTCAATTTTGACAGCCAGCTGGAAAAGTTTGAGGAAGCGATTCCGGCTGCTGACGATTTTGATCTGTACGGCGTTTACCCGGCGATTGATGCCTGCGTTGCATTAAGCGAGTTAATGCATTCTCGTCTCAGTGGCGAAACGCTGGAACATGCCATTGAGGTCAGTAAGACATCCATTACCACGGTTGCGATGCTGGAAATGACTCAGGCTGGTCGAGAAATGACCGATGAAGAGCTCAAAGAAAACCCGGCTGTTGAACAGGAATGGGACATTCAGTGGGAAATATTCCGACTTTTGGCCGACTGCGAAGAACGCGATATTGAGCTGATAAAAGGGCTTCGGGCAGACCTGCGCGAGGCCGGTGAGAGCAATATCGGTATAAATTTTGAGCAATGACACCAGAAAACGTGATTTAACGCCTGATTTGTCGTGCCTGGAGGCTTCCCTTCCGCCCCCCGTCTGGTCTACATTTGGGGGGCGAAAAAAAGTGGCTATCGGTGCGTGTATGCAGGAGAGTGCTTTTCTGGCATTTCCGTCGCACTCGATGCTTAGCAAGCGATAAACACATTGTAAGGATAACTTATGAACAAGACTCAACTGATTGATGTAATTGCAGACAAAGCAGAACTGTCCAAAACCCAGGCTAAAGCTGCTCTGGAATCCACTCCTGGCTGCTATTACTGAGTCTCTGAAAGAAGGCGATGCTGTACAACTGGTTGGTTTCGGTACCTTCAAAGTGAACCACCGCGCTGAGCGTACTGGCCGCAACCCGCAGACCGGTAAAGAAATCAAAATCGCTGCAGCGAATGTACCGGCGTTTGTTTCTGGTAAAGCACTGAAAGACGCAGTTAAGTAATTCGCGTGGCAGTGAACAGTTTTAATGAAGGGGCGCTCTCGCCCCTTTTGTCTGTCTGGCGTCGTATGCTGACGTTGGCAGGCGCGCTGTTGCTGTCCGCTTGTAGCCATAACACGACGCTTCCACCGTTTACGGCCAGCGGTTATGTTGACGACCAGGGTGCGGTACGCATCTGGCGTAAAGATTCCAGTGATGGCGTCCATCTGCTCTCGGTCTTTAGCCCGTGGCGTAACGGCAGCACCACAACCAGCGAATACCGCTGGCAGGGCGACATGCTCTCCCTGATTGAACTCAATATTTACAGCAAACCTTCTGAACATATTCGCGCACGCTTCGACGATCATGGCGAGCTCAGTTTTATGCAGCATGAAGTCGACGGGCAGAAGCAGCAGCTTTCCAGCGACCAGATCGCCTTATACCGCTATCGCGCCAATCAGATCCGCCAGACCAGTGACGCATTGCGTCAGGGGCGCGTCGTGCTACGTCAGGGACGCTGGCATGCAGACCGCACGGTAACTACCTGCGAAGGCGAAACGTTGAAACCAGATCTGGATGCGTGGGCTATCAGCCACATAGAGCGACGTCAGCAGCGTTCATCGATAGAGGTGAGTGTGGCATGGCTGGAGGCGCCTGATGGCTCTCAGCTGCTGCTGGTGGCCAATGAAGACTTCTGCCACTGGCAACCTATAGAGAAGACGTTCTGATGATTGCCGGATGGCGGCTTGCGTCTTATCCGGCCTACAGTTGCTCTCCATAGGCCGGATAAGAGGTGTCAGCGTTAGTTTTGCTCGCGTTCGATCGCGCGCCAGCCGATATCTTTGCGGCTAAAGCAGTTATCCCAGTGGATATCTGCCATCAGCGCGTAGGCACGCTGCTGTGCTTCGGCAACGGTATGGCCTAGCGCAGTGGCGCACAGTACGCGACCGCCGCTTGTAACGACCCGGTCATCTTCCGCCAGTTTGGTTCCGGCATGGAATACCTTACCGTCCGCCACCTCTTCCAGCGGCAGACCGTGGATCACATCGCCTGTGCGGTAGTCGCCCGGATAACCGCCAGCCGCCATCACCACGCCGAGCGATGCGCGCTCATCCCACTCAGACGTTTTCACGTCCAGCTTACCGTCGCAGGCAGCCAGACAAAGTTCAACCAGATCGGATTTCATACGCAGCATGATTGGCTGGGTTTCCGGGTCGCCAAAGCGGCAGTTGAATTCGATAACTTTCGGGTTGCCCTGTTTATCGATCATCAGCCCGGCGTACAGGAAGCCGGTATAAGTATTGCCTTCCGCCGCCATGCCTTTTACGGTTGGCCAAATGATGCGCTCCATCGTGCGCTGATGAACCTCGTCGGTCACCACCGGCGCCGGGGAGTAAGCGCCCATACCGCCGGTATTCAGCCCGGTATCGCCATCGCCGACGCGTTTGTGATCCTGGCTGGTGGCCATTGGCAACACATGTTCGCCATCGACCATCACGATGAAGCTCGCTTCTTCACCGTCGAGGAACTCTTCGATCACGATACGGTGTCCCGCGTCGCCAAACGCGTTACCCGCCAGCATGTCATGAACGGCGGCTTCGGCCTCGCTCAGCGTCATCGCCACAATCACGCCTTTCCCGGCAGCCAGTCCGTCGGCTTTAATGACGATCGGCGCGCCTTTCTCACGCAGGTAAGCCAGCGCGGGTTCGATCTCCGTGAAGTTCTGGTACTCCGCCGTCGGAATCTGGTGACGGGCGAGGAAATCCTTGGTGAAGGCTTTGGAGCCTTCCAGCTGTGCGGCGCCTTCGGTTGGGCCAAAGATTTTCAGGCCAGCGGCGCGGAAAGTATCCACCACGCCTTTCACCAGCGGCGCTTCCGGGCCGACGATGGTCAGATCGATCTTCTCGTTCTGGGCAAAGCTCAGCAGTGCCGGAATATCCGTGACGCCAATAGCGACGTTTTGCAGCGCCGGTTCCAGCGCTGTTCCGGCGTTACCTGGCGCGACATACACGGTTTCAACCTGCGGTGATTGCGCCGCTTTCCACGCCAGGGGCGTGTTCGCGCCCCGCCGTTGCCGATTACTAATACTTTCATTGTCTGCTCCGTGAATTAATGGCGGAAGTGACGCATGTCGGTGAAGATCATCGCGATGCCGTGTTCGTCAGCGGCGGCAATGACTTCATCATCACGGATGGAGCCACCGGGCTGGATCACGCAGCTCACGCCAACGGCGGCCGCAGCATCAATACCGTCGCGGAACGGGAAGAACGCGTCAGAGGCCATTGCGGAACCTTTTACTTCCAGGCCTTCATCGCCCGCTTTAATACCGGCGATCTCTTCGCGGAATAAACGCGGCTCATCTGGCCCGCGCCAATACCGATAGTCATATTCTCTTTCGCGTACACAATCGCGTTGGATTTCACAAATTTTGCTACTTTCCAGCAGAACAGCGCGTCACGCAGTTCCTGCTCGCTCGGCTGACGTTTGGTTACCACGCGCAGTTCGCCTTCGGTCACCATACCCAGGTCACGATCCTGAACCAGCAGGCCGCCGTTAACGCGTTTGAAGTCCAGGCCCGGCACACGCTGTGCCCACTGGCCGCAGGTCAGGACGCGCACGTTCTGTTTGGCGGCGGTAATCTTCAGGGCGTCTTCAGATGCGGAAGGCGCAATGATCACTTCAACAAACTGACGGGAGATGATGGCCTGTGCCGTTTCGGCATCCAGTTCGCGGTTAAACGCGATGATGCCGCCGAATGCGGAGGTCGGGTCAGTCTTGTATGCTCGATCGTAAGCGTCGAGAATAGAAGTGCTTACCGCCACGCCACACGGGTTAGCGTGCTTCACGATGACGCAGGCGGGCTCGCTGAACTCTTTCACACACTCCAGCGCCGCATCGGTATCGGCGATATTGTTGTAGGAGAGCGCTTTGCCCTGTACCTGCTGCGCGGTCGCAACAGATGCTTCTTGCACATTCTCTTCTATATAGAAGGCTGCCTGCTGGTGGCTGTTTTCGCCGTAGCGCATATCCTGCTTCTTAATGAAGTTCAGATTCAGGGTACGCGGAAGCGGCCAGCGGCCTCTTTGCTTTCACTGTGATATGCCGGAACCATGCTGCCGAAGTAGTTGGCAATCATGCTGTCGTAGGCAGCGGTGTGTTCGAAGGCTTTAATGGCGAGATCGAAACGGGTATTCAAGGGTCAGAGAACCGTCGTTGCTATCCATCTCTTTAATAATGGCGTCGTAGTCGCTGCTCTTTACAACGATAGCGACATCTTTATGGTTCTTGGCAGCGGAGCGCACCATGGTCGGGCCGCCGATATCAATGTTCTCTACGGCATCTTCCAGCGAGCAACCTTCACCGAGCGACAGTCTGGGCGAACGGGTACAAGTTAACAACAACCATATCGATTGGCGCGATACCGTGTTGTCCCATAATTCCGTCATCCCTGACCACGGCGACCGAGAATACCGCCGTGTACTTTCGGATGCAGGGTCTTCACGCGTCCATCCATCATTTCCGGGAAACCGGTGTAATCGGAAACTTCGGTCACCGGCAGACCTTTATCTGCTAACAGACGGGCAGTGCCCCCTGTAGACAGCAGCTCCACACCGCGTGCGGAAAGTGCCTGGGCGAATTCGACGATACCGGCCTTGTCAGAAACACTGAGCAGAGCGCGGCGGACTGGACGACGTTGTTGCATGGTAAATCCCCTGGATTTGACTATTACAGAGAGCGTTAGCTGAATTTTTCGTGAAAAACTCAGCTAACGCCCCTTACGGGGCATCCTTGTTTTGCGGTGGCATTGTAACGAAAACGTTTGCGCAACGCTCGCGAATTTTTCTTTTTCCATTCGATACCCTTTTATTCCTGTATTGAGCGCGTCTTTATTAAGGAGATATTCAGGAAATGATCGCCAGGATTGTGGATAACTCTGTGTGTAAAAGGGTATAAGGCGGGGTTTTGCTGGGGAATGCAGCAGTCAGTCATTTTTCTGTCATTTTTCTATTGCGGCCTGCGGAGAACTCCCTATAATGCGCCTCCATCGACACGGCGGATGTGAATCACTTCACACAAACAGCCGGTTGATTAAAGAGAAAAATCCTGAAATTCAGGGTTGACTCTGAAAGAGGAAAGCGTAATATACGCCACCTCGCGACAGAGCGCTAAAGCGCGTCGCAACTGCTCTTTAACAATTTATCAGACAATCTGTGTGGGCACTCAAAGTGACATGGATTCTTAATGTCTTCGGACAATAAATGAATACCAAGTCTCTGAGTGAACACGTAATTCATTACGAAGTTTAATTCACGAGCATCAAACTTAAATTGAAGAGTTTGATCATGGCTCAGATTGAACGCTGGCGGCAGGCCTAACACATGCAAGTCGAACGGTAACAGGAAGCAGCTTGCTGCTTTGCTGACGAGTGGCGGACGGGTGAGTAATGTCTGGGAAACTGCCTGATGGAGGGGGATAACTACTGGAAACGGTAGCTAATACCGCATAACGTCGCAAGACCAAAGAGGGGGACCTTCGGGCCTCTTGCCATCAGATGTGCCCAGATGGGATTAGCTAGTTGGTGGGGTAACGGCTCACCAAGGCGACGATCCCTAGCTGGTCTGAGAGGATGACCAGCCACACTGGAACTGAGACACCGGTCCAGACTCCTACGGGAGGCAGCAGTGGGGGAATATTGCACAATGGGCGCAAGCCTGATGCAGCCATGCCGCGTGTATGAAGAAGGCCTTCGGGTTGTAAAGTACTTTCAGCGGGAGGAAGGTGTTGTGGTTAATAACGCAGCAATTGACGTTACCCCGCAGAAGAAGCACCGGCTAACTCCGTGCCAGCAGCCGCGGTAATACGGAGGGGTGCAAGCGTTAATCGGAATTACTGGGCGTAAAGCGCACGCAGGCGGTCTGTTAAGTCAGATGTGAAATCCCCGGGCTCAACCCTGGGAACTGCATCTGATACTGGCAGGCTTGAGTCTCGTAGAGGGGGGTAGAATTCCAGGTGTAGCGGTGAAATGCGTAGAGATCTGGAGGAATACCGGTGGCGGAAGGCGGCCCCCTGGACGAAGACTGACGCTCAGGTGCGAAAGCGTGGGGAGCAAACAGGATTAGATACCCTGGGTATCCACGCCGTAAACGATGTCGACTTGGAGGTTGTGCCCTTGAGGCGTGGCTTCCGGAGCTAACGCGTTAAGTCGACCGCCTGGGGGAGTACGGCCGCAAGGTTAAAACTCAAATGAATTGACGGGGGCCCGCACAAGCGGTGGAGCATGTGGTTTAATTCGATGCAACGCGAAGAACCTTACCTGGTCTTGACATCCACAGAACTTGGCAGAGATGCCCTGGTGCCTTCGGGGAACTGTGAGACAGGTGCTGCATGGCTGTCGGTCAGCTCGTGTTGTGAAAATGTTGGGTTAAGTCCCGCAACGAGCGCAACCCCTTATCCTTTGTTGCCAGCGGTTAGGCCGGGAACTCAAAGGAGACTGCCAGTGATAAACTGGAGGAAGGTGGGGGATGACGTCAAGTCATCATGGCCCTTACGACCAGGGGCTACACACGTGCTACAATGGCATATACAAAGAGAAGCGACCTCGCGAGAGCAAGCGGACCTCATAAAGTATGTCGTAGTCCGGATTGGAGTCTGCAACTCGACTCCATGAAGTCGGAATCGCTAGTAATCGTGGATCAGAATGCCACGGTGAATACGTTCCCGGGCCTTGTACACACCGCCCGTCACACCATGGGAGTGGGTTGCAAAAGAAGTAGGTAGCTTAACCTTCGGGAGGGCGCTTACCACTTTGTGATTCATGACTGGGGTGAAGTCGTAACAAGGTAACCGTAGGGGAACCTGCGGTTGGATCACCTCCTTACCTTAAAGAACCTGCCTTTGCAGTGTCCACACAGATTGTCTGATGAAAAGAAAGAAGCAAGGCGTCTTGCGATTGAGACTTCAGTGTCCCCTTCGTCTAGAGGCCCAGGACACCGCCCTTTCACGGCGGTAACAGGGGTTCGAATCCCCTAGGGGACGCCACTTGCTGGTTCGTGAGTGAAAGTCACCTGCCTTAATATCTCAAAACTCATCTTCGGGTGACGTTTGAGATATTTGCTCTTTAAAAATCTGGATCAAGCTGAAAATTGAAACGACACACGTAAAGTGTGTATGAGTCTCTCAAATTTTCGCAACGCGAAATGTTTCACGAAACATCTTCGGGTTGTGAGGTTAAGCGACCAAGCGTACACGGTGGATGCCCTGGCAGTCAGAGGCGATGAAGGACGTGCTAATCTGCGAAAAGCGCCGGCGAGGTGATATGAACCCTTGACCCGGCGATGTCCGAATGGGGAAACCCAGTGTGACCTGTCACACTATCGTTAGCTGAATACATAGGCTAACGAGGCGAACCGGGGGAACTGAAACATCTAAGTACCCCGAGGAAAAGAAATCAACCGAGATTCCCCCAGTAGCGGCGAGCGAACGGGGGAGGAGCCCAGAGCCTGAATCAGCTTGTGTGTTAGTGGAAGCGTCTGGAAAGTCGCACGGTACAGGGTGAAAGTCCCGTACACGAAAACGCACAGGCTGTGAGCTCGATGAGTAGGGCGGGACACGTGGGTATCCTGTCTGAATATGGGGGGACCATCCTCCAAGGCTAAATACTCCTGACTGGACCGATAGTGAACCAGTACCGTGAGGGAAAGGCGAAAAGAACCCCGGCGAGGGGAGTGAAAAAAGAACCTGAAACCGTGTACGTACAAGCAGTGGGAGCCTCTTTTATGGGGTGACTGCGTACCTTTTGTATAATGGGTCAGCGACTTATATTCTGTAGCAAGGTTAACCGTATAGGGGAGCCGAAGGGAAACCGAGTCTTAACTGGGCGTTAAGTTGCAGGGTATAGACCCGAAACCCGGTGATCTAGCCATGGGCAGGTTGAAGGTTGGGTAACACTAACTGGAGGACCGAACCGACTAATGTTGAAAAATTAGCGGATGACCTGTGGCTGGGGGTGAAAGGCCAATCAAACCGGGAGATAGCTGGTTCTCCCCGAAAGCTATTTAGGTAGCGCCTCGTGAATTCATCTCCGGGGGTAGAGCACTGTTTCGGCTAGGGGGGCCATCCCGGCTTACCAACCCGATGCAAACTGCGAATACCGGAGAATGTTATCACGGGAGACACACGGCGGGTGCTAACGTCCGTCGTGAAGAGGGAAACAACCCAGACCGCCAGCTAAGGTCCCAAAGTCATGGTTAAGTGGGAAACGATGTGGGAAGGCCCAGACAGCCAGGATGTTGGCTTAGAAGCAGCCATCATTTAAAGAAAGCGTAATAGCTCACTGGTCGAGTCGGCCTGCGCGGAAGATGTAACGGGGCTAAACCATGCACCGAAGCTGCGGCAGCGACACTATGTGTTGTTGGGTAGGGGAGCGTTCTGTAAGCCGTTGAAGGTGGCCTGTGAGGGTTGCTGGAGGTATCAGAAGTGCGAATGCTGACATAAGTAACGATAAAGCGGGTGAAAAGCCCGCTCGCCGGAAGACCAAGGGTTCCTGTCCAACGTTAATCGGGGCAGGGTGAGTCGACCCCTAAGGCGAGGCCGAAAGGCGTAGTCGATGGGAAACAGGTTAATATTCCTGTACTTGGTGTTACTGCGAAGGGGGGACGGAGAAGGCTATGTCGGCCGGGCGACGGTTGTCCCGGTTTAAGCGTGTAGGTGTGTGCTCCAGGCAAATCCGGTGCACTTTAACACTGAGGCGTGATGACGAGGCACTACGGTGCTGAAGTGACAAATGCCCTGCTTCCAGGAAAAGCCTCTAAGCATCAGGTAACACGAAATCGTACCCCAAACCGACACAGGTGGTCAGGTAGAGAATACCAAGGCGCTTGAGAGAACTCGGGTGAAGGAACTAGGCAAAATGGTGCCGTAACTTCGGGAGAAGGCACGCTGATATGTAGGTGAAGTGATTTACTCATGGAGCTGAAATCAGTCGAAGATACCAGCTGGCTGCAACTGTTTATTAAAAACACAGCACTGTGCAAACACGAAAGTGGACGTATACGGTGTGACGCCTGCCCGGTGCCGGAAGGTTAATTGATGGGGTTATCCCTCGGGAGAAGCTCTTGATCGAAGCCCCGGTAAACGGCGGCCGTAACTATAACGGTCCTAAGGTAGCGAAATTCCTTGTCGGGTAAGTTCCGACCTGCACGAATGGCGTAATGATGGCCAGGCTGTCTCCACCCGAGACTCAGTGAAATTGAACTCGCTGTGAAGATGCAGTGTACCCGCGGCAAGACGGAAAGACCCCGTGAACCTTTACTATAGCTTGACACTGAACACTGGTCCTTGATGTGTAGGATAGGTGGGAGGCTTTGAAGTGTGGACGCCAGTCTGCATGGAGCCGCCCTTGAAATACCACCCTTTAATGGCTGGTGTTCTAACGTGGGCCCGTAATCCGGGTTGCGGACAGTGTCTGGGTGGGTAGTTTGACTGGGGGCGGTCTCCTCCTAAAGAGTAACGGAGGAGCACGAAGGTCAGCTAATCCTGGTCGGACATCAGGAGGTTTAGTGCAATGGCATAAGCTGGCTTGACTGCGAGCGTGACGGCGCGAGCAGGTGCGAAAGCAGGTCATAGTGATCCGGTGGTTCTGAATGGAAGGGCCATCGCTCAACGGATAAAAGGTACTCCGGGGATAACAGGCTGATACCGCCCAAGAGTTCATATCGACGGCGGGTGTTTGGCACCTCGATGTCGGCTCATCACATCCTGGGGCTGAAGTAGGTCCCAAGGGTATGGCTGGTTCGCCATTTAAAGTGGTACGCGAGCTGGGTTTAGAACGTCGTGAGACAGTTCGGTCCCCTATCTGCCGTGGGCGCTGGAGAACTGAGGGGGGGCTGCTCCTAGTACGGAGAGGACCGGAGTGGACGCATCACTGGTGTTCGGGTTGTCATGCCAATGGCACTGCCCGGTAGCTAAATGCGGAAGAGATAAGTGCTGAAAGCATCTAAGCACGAAACTTGCCCCGAGATGAGTTCTCCCTGACTCCTTGAGAGTCCTGAAGGAACGTTGAAGACGACGACGTTGATAGGCCGGGTGTGTAAGCGCAGCGATGCGTTGAGCTAACCGGTACTAATGAACCGTGAGGCTTAAACCTTACAACGCCGAAGATGTTTTGGCGGACTGAGAGGACGATTTTCAGCCTGATTACAGATTAGAGTTTAATGCCGGAGGCATTAGACCGAACAGAATTTGCCTGGCGGCCGTAGCGCGGTGGTCCCACCTGACCCCATGCCGAACTCAGAAGTGAAACGCCGTAGCGCCGATGGTAGTGTGGGGTCTTCCCCATGCGAGAGTAGGGAACTGCCAGGCATTAATTAAGTGAAGAGGCCATCCTGAGGGATGGCCTTTTTGCGTTCATGCGTCCGGGTGCAGCCGGATGACGGCTGCGCCTTATCGGGCCTACGTATGAACCAGATTCAATAACGGATACGGTCTGCCAAGATCGTCTACCTCTGAACGTCCTGTCACTTTAAATCCCATCTTTTTGTAGAACCCAACCGCTTGTTCATTCTGTTCGTTAACGTTGGTTGTTAACTCGGGAGCCAGCGTAATCGCATGATCAACCAGAAATTTCCCTACGCCGCAGCCACGAACGTCGGGATCGACAAACAGGGCATCCATGTGCTGCCCGGTCAGCAGCATAAACGCGATGGGCTCATCCTGCTCTGTCACTGCCACCCATAACGGCGCTTCTGGTAAAAAAGAACGCACCAGCTCTTCCAGCTCGCTCCGATAGGATGCAGACAGAAAATGGTGCGTAGCATCGACAGAACGACACCAGATAGCAATCAGTTTTTCCCCTTCATCTTGCCGCGATCGGCGAATACTAATAACCATATTATCTCCTTTTCTTTGTGCTTATATTCTATCGTAAACACCGCCGGTGAAACTTTCTCACCTTCAACATGCAGGCTCGACATTAGAAGAATTTCTGGGTATCTTCAGCTATCTGGATGTCTAAACGTTTAAACGTATGTAGTGAGGTTATCAGGTTATGCCAATTCGCGTGCTGGACGAGGCTACCCGCCGTCAATTTCTTACGTGAGGAAAACGTCTTTGTTATGACGACATCCCGAGCTTCTGGCCAGGAAATTCGTCCGCTGAAGGTGCTTATCCTCAACCTGATGCCGAAGAAGATCGAAACGGAAAACCAGTTCCTGCGCCTGCTGTCAAACTCACCGCTTCAGGTCGATGTTCAGCTCTTGCGGATTGATGCTCGTGAATCGCGTAATACACCGGCAGAGCATCTGAACAACTTCTACTGTAACTTCGAGGATATCTGCGATCAGAATTTCGATGGGCTGATTGTCACCGGCGCACCTCTGGGCCTGGTGGAGTTTAATGATGTTGCGTATTGGCCGCAGATTAAGCAGGTGCTGGAGTGGGCGAAAGATCACGTCACCTCAACGCTGTTTGTCTGTTGGGCGGTACAGGCCGCGCTTAATATTCTCTATGGCATTCCGAAGCAAACCCGCACAGATAAACTTTCCGGCGTCTACGAACATCACATCCTTCATCCTCATGCTTTACTGACTCGTGGTTTTGATGATTCATTCCTTGCTCCGCACTCACGCTATGCCGACTTCCCGGCGGCGCTGATTCGGGACTATACCGACCTTGAGATCCTCGCGGAAACCGAAGATGGAGATGCCTACCTGTTCGCCAGCAAAGATAAACGAATCGCGTTTGTAACCGGTCACCCGGAGTACGATGCCCATACGCTGGCCAGTGAATATTTCCGGGATGTTGAAGCAGGTTTAAGTCCGAATGTACCGTACCAACTATTTCCCGAAAAACGATCCGCAAAACAAACCTCGCGCGACCTGGCGCAGCCACGGTAATTTGCTGTTTACCAACTGGCTCAACTATTACGTCTACCAGATCACGCCATATGATCTGCGTCACATGAAATCCAACGCTGGATTAATCTTCTGTAGCGCACGATCCTAAAGCGTTTCAGCATGTTGAAACAGGCACCTTCGGGGTGCCTTTTTTATTTCTGAAATGCCGCTCATCTTGTAATTAAACTTTATTTTTATTGTTATCAATAAGTTAATTGATAATTAAATTAAAAATGGAAATTGTTTTTGATTTTGGAATTTAATTGAGTAGTCTTAGTTGTGCTGAACGAAAACCACACAACGATCCTTCGTTCGCATTGGGGATGTATTCGGATCAATGACGAGGAGCTGCATAATGAATCAACAGGCAACGACAACCGATGAACTGACCTTTACCAGGCCGCATGGTGAGCAGGAGAAGCAAATTCTGACCGCAGAAGCGGTAGAGTTTCTGACCGAACTGGTGACGCGTTTTACGCCAAAGCGTAACAAACTCCTCGCTGCTCGTATTCAGCAACAGCAGGATATTGATGACGGTAAGTTGCCTGATTTTATTTCGGAAACCGCTTCCATTCGTGAGGGTGACTGGAAAATTCGCGGTATTCCTGACGATTTACAGGATCGTCGCGTGGAAATCACCGGCCCGGTAGAACGTAAAATGGTGATTAACGCGCTGAATGCTAACGTGAAAGTGTTCATGGCCGACTTTGAGGATTCACTGGCGCCGGAGTGGAGCAAAGTGATTGATGGTCAGATCAACCTGCGTGATGCGGTGAACGGCACCATCAGCTACACCAACGAAGCCGGGAAAATCTATCAACTCAAGCCAGACCCGGCGTTACTGATTTGTCGTGTACGCGGTTTACACCTGCCGGAAAAACATGTGACCTGGCGTGGTGAAGCCATTCCTGGCAGCCTGTTTGATTTCGCTCTCTACTTTTTCCACAACTATAAAGCGTTGCTGGCAAAAGGCAGTGGCCCGTATTTCTACCTGCCGAAAACTCAGGCCTGGCAGGAAGCCGCCTGGTGGAGCGAAGTCTTCAGCTATGCCGAAGACCGTTTTAATCTGCCGCGCGGCACCATCAAAGCCACCTTGCTGATTGAAACGCTGCCTGCCGTCTTCCAGATGGATGAGATCCTGCATGCGCTGCGTGACCATATTGTTGGTCTTAACTGCGGCCGCTGGGATTACATTTTCAGCTATATCAAAACACTGAAAAATCACCCGGATCGCGTCCTGCCGGACCGTCAGGTGGTGACGATGGATAAACCGTTCCTCAGCGCCTATTCACGGCTGTTGATCAAAACCTGCCACAAGCGCGGCGCATTTGCGATGGGCGGCATGGCGGCGTTTATCCCGAGCAAAGACGCCGAGCGCAACAATCAAGTGCTCAACAAAGTGAAAGCGGACAAAGCGCTGGAAGCCAATAACGGTCATGACGGCACCTGGATCGCGCACCCGGGGCTGGCGGACACCGCGATGACGGTCTTTAACGAGGCGCTGGGCGAAAACCAGAACCAGCTGTTTGTTACCCGTGATGAAGATGCGCCCATTACTGCCGAACAGCTGCTGGCGCCCTGTGAGGGCGATCGTACCGAAGAGGGGATGCGCGCCAATATTCGCGTGGCGGTGCAGTACATCGAAGCATGGATTTCCGGTAATGGCTGCGTACCGATTTATGGCCTGATGGAAGATGCGGCAACGGCTGAAATCTCCCGTACCTCTATCTGGCAATGGATTCATCACGAGAAAACCCTGAGCAACGGCAAACCCGTCACGAAAGCGCTATTCCGCCAGATGCTGGCCGAAGAGATGCTGGTGATCCAGGACGAGCTGGGAGAGCACCGCTTCAGCAGCGGGCGCTTTGATGAAGCCGCGCGCCTGATGGAGCAGATCACTACCTCTGATGAACTGATCGATTTCTTGACCCTGCCAGGCTACCGCCTGCTGGCTTAACTCACCACATAACAATATGGAGCATCTGCACATGAAAACCCGTACCCAACAAATCGAAGAGTTACAGAAAGAATGGACGCAACCGCGCTGGGAAGGCATCCGTCGCCCGTATAGCGCGGAGGAAGTGGTGAAATTACGCGGCTCGGTCAACCCGGAATGTACGCTGGCGCAGCTTGGCGCAGCCAAAATGTGGCGTCTGCTGCATGGCGACGCGAAAAAAGGCTACATCAACAGCCTCGGCGCACTGACCGGCGGCCAGGCGCTGCAACAGGCGAAAGCGGGCATTGAGGCGGTCTATCTGTCCGGCTGGCAGGTGGCGGCGGACGCTAACCTGGCCTCCAGCATGTACCCGGATCAATCGCTGTACCCGGCAAACTCTGTTCCGGCGGTCGTGGATCGGATCAACAACACTTTCCGTCGTGCGGATCAGATCCAGTGGGCATCCGGCATTGAGCCTGGCGATCCGCGCTTTGTCGATTACTTCCTGCCGATCGTTGCCGATGCGGAGGCCGGTTTTGGCGGCGTACTGAACGCGTTTGAACTGATGAAATCGATGATCGAAGCCGGTGCAGCGGCTGTTCACTTCGAAGATCAGCTTGCGTCGGTGAAGAAGTGCGGCCATATGGGCGGCAAAGTTCTGGTGCCGACGCAGGAAGCCATTCAGAAACTGGTGGCTGCGCGTCTGGCGGCTGACGTGATGGGCGTACCGACGTTGCTGATTGCCCGTACCGACGCGGATGCGGCAGATCTGATAACCTCCGACTGCGACGCGTACGACAGTGAATTTATTACCGGCGAACGCACCAGCGAAGGCTTCTTCCGCACACGTGCCGGTATTGAACAGGCGATCAGCCGTGGGCTGGCGTATGCGCCTTACGCAGACCTGGTGTGGTGCGAAACCTCCACGCCGGACCTTGAACTGGCGAAGCGCTTTGCCGATGCCATCCACGCGAAATACCCGGGGTAAACTGCTGGCCTACAACTGCTCGCCGTCGTTTAACTGGCAGAAGAACCTGGACGATAAAACCATCGCCAGCTTCCAGCAGCAGCTGTCGGACATGGGCTACAAGTACCAGTTCATCACCCTGGCGGGCATCCACAGCATGTGGTTCAACATGTTCGACCTGGCACATTCCTATGCGCAGGGTGAAGGCATGCGCCACTATGTTGAGAAGGTTCAGCAGCCAGAATTTGCGGCGGCCAAAGACGGTTACACCTTCGTGTCCCATCAGCAGGAAGTGGGGACAGGCTACTTCGATAAAGTGACCACCATCATTCAGGGCGGCACCTCCTCAGTGACGGCATTAACGGGTTCCACTGAAGAATCGCAGTTCTGATCCATGCCGGATGGCGCTTACGCTGATCCGGCCTACCCCGAACCGTAGGCCGGATAAGGCGCTTGCTCCGCCATCCGGCAACCGATGAGGACAAACTATGTCGCGTGGCCTGGAATTACTGATTGCTCAAACCATCCTGCAAGGCTTTGACGCGCAGTATGGTCGATTTCTGGAAGTGACTTCCGGCGCGCAGCAGCGCTTTGAACAGGCCGACTGGCATGCCGTGCAGCAGGCGATGAAAAACCGTATCCACCTCTACGATCATCACGTTGGTCTGGTGGTGGAACAGTTGCGCTGCATTACTGACGGCAAAAGCACCGATGCGGCCTTTTTTACTGCGTGTCAAAGAGCATTACACCCGGCTGTTGCCGGATTACCCGCGCTTCGAGATTGCGGAGAGCTTTTTTAACTCCGTCTACTGTCGGTTATTTGACCACCGCTCGCTCACTCCCGAGCGGCTTTTTATCTTTAGCTCCCAGCCTGAGCGCCGGTTTCGCACGATCCCGCGCCCGCTGGCGAAAGATTTCTTCCCCGATCACGGCTGGGAACCCGCTGTTGACGCGTATTCTCAGCGATCTACCGCTGCGTTTGCCCTGGCAAAACAAAAGCCGTGATATTCATTACCATCATTGCTCACCTGACGGAAACGTTCGGAGCGGAGGCTTTGCACCGCAGCCATTTGCAGGTGGCGAATGAGCTGTTTTATCGCAATAAAGCCGCCTGGCTGGTGGGGAAGTTGCTGACCCCCAGCCGGCACGTTGCCGTTTTTGCTGCCGATTCATCGCACCGATGAAGGCGAACTGTTTGTCGATACCTGCCTGACCACCACGGCTGAGGCCAGTATCGTGTTTGGTTTTGCCCGTTCCTACTTCATGGTGTACGCGCCGTTGCCTGCCGCGCTGGTTGAGTGGCTGCGTGAGATCCTGCCAGGTAAAACCACCGCCGAGCTGTACATGGCGATTGGCTGTCAGAAGCATGCGAAAACCGAGAGCTATCGCGAGTATTTACTGTATCTGGCGAACAGCGATGAGCAGTTTATTGAAGCGCCCGGTATTCGTGGCATGGTGATGCTGGTGTTTACGCTGCCGGGTTTTGACCGGGTGTTTAAGATCATCAAGGATAGGTTTGCCCCACAAAAAGAGATGTCGGCCGCCCATGTGCGCGCCTGCTATCAACTCGTTAAAGAACACGATCGCGTCGGGCGGATGGCCGATACGCAGGAGTTCGAGAACTTTGTGCTGGAGAAGCGGCGAATCGCGCCAGCGCTGATGACGCTGTTGCGCCAGGAGGCGCCGGAGAAAATCATCGACCTTGGCGATCAGATAGTGATTCGCCATCTCTACATTGAGCGTCGTATGGTGCCGCTGAATATCTGGCTGGAGCAGGTGGAGGGCCAGCAACTGCGTGATGCGATTGAAGAGTACGGCAATGCGATTCGCCAGCTTGCCGCCGCCAACATCTTCCCCGGCGACATGCTGTTTAAAAACTTTGGCGTCACCCGCCACGGGCGCGTGGTGTTCTACGATTACGATGAAATTTGCTATATGACGGAAGTGAATTTCCGCGACATTCCGCAAGCGCGCTACCCGGAAGATGAGCTGGCCAGCGAGCCCTGGTACAGCGTTTCGCCAGGGGATGTTTTCCCGGAAGAGTTTCGCCACTGGCTGTGCGCTGACCCAAGAATTGGGCCGTTATTTGAGGAGATGCACGCCGACCTGTTCCGCGCCGACTACTGGCGGGCGTTACAGACGCGTATTCGCGAAGGGCACGTGGAAGATGTTTACGCCTATCGGCGCAAACAGCGGTTTTGCTTCAGATTTGCGGCTTGACGCCCGGTGGCGCTACGCTTACCGGGCCTACACGTGACAGTAGGCTGGATAAGGCGCTTGCGCCGCCATCCGGCAAGCCTTGCTTATCTAAACCCGCCGTATGCCAGCGTGACTTCTTTCGCCGCTTTAATCACCATCGCGCCAAACTCGGTGACACGATCATCAGTGATGCGGGAAATCGGCCCGGAAATTGAGATCGCGGCAAACGGCTCGCGGTGCTCGTCGTAAATGCACGACGCAACGCAACGCAGGCCAAGCGCGTGCTCTTCATCATCAAAGGAATAACCGCGTTTGCGCGTCTGGGCGAGGTCGTCTTTCAGATGTACCGGCGACACCAGCGTGGCGTGGGTATAGGCATGCAGCCCTTTACGGTGAAGCAGGCCAGTCACCTGCTCTTCGCTGAGTTGCGCCAGAAACGCTTTCCCGGCGCCGGAAGCGTGCATTGGCAGTTTGCCGCCGATGGGCGCAGACATGCGCATCAGCTGTGTGCACTGTACTTGGTCGATAATAATCGCCTGGTGATCGCTCTGATCCAGTACCGCCAGATTGACCGTCTCGCCGGAGTCTTCCATCAGTTTGCGCAGGATAGGGTGGACAATCGCCAGCAGGTTACGGCTCTGCAAAAAACTGCTGCCGACGATAAACGCATGGGCGCCCACGGCCCAGTGGCCCAGCTCTCCCACCTGTCGCACAAAGCCCTGCTGCTGCATGGTGGTCAACAAACGGTGAGTCGTGGAGTTCGGCAGGCCCGCCTGCTGCGCCAGTTCGGTCAGCGCGACGCTGCGTTGGATTCGGCAATCCACTCCAGCAGCTTCAGGCCACGGGTCAGCGACTGAACCTGCCCGGTTGCGGGCGCAGTGGCAGCGGCGGGTTTTCTACCGCGTTTCGCGGGGACAGGGGCAACCATGGCGGACTCCTTTTCTGTATCGTGGAAATCATTTTCGTTTTATTAAAATATAATGCAAGAATTCCTGCACTGATCGGAGGAGTGAAGCTGAACATGTCTCATGTTACCCGTTGTTCTCTTTCCGCCTGTCGTGTTTATGCCAGTATGGTTTGTTGGCCTTTTTTCGGTCCAGGTTGAGTGTTGTCGGGAGCAAGTCGTGAGCAGCAAAGTTGAACAACTGCGTGCGCAGTTAGATGAACGTATTCTGGTTCTGGATGGTGGCATGGGGACAATGATCCAGAGCTATCGCCTGAGTGAAGAGGATTTTCGCGGCGAGCGTTTTGCTGACTGGCCCTGCGATTTGAAAGGCAACAACGACCTGCTGGTACTCAGCAAGCCGGAGGTGATTACCGCGATTCATCACGCTTACTTTGAGGCGGGTGCGGATATCATCGAAACCAACACGTTTAACTCCACGACGATTGCGATGGCGGATTACCAGATGGAATCCCTGTCGGCGGAAATCAACTTTACCGCTGCGAAACTGGCCCGCGCCTGCGCCGATGAATGGACGGCGCGCACGCCGGAAAAACCGCGCTACGTTGCGGGCGTGCTTGGCCCAACCAACCGCACCGCGTCCATCTCGCCGGACGTGAATGACCCGGCGTTTCGCAATATCTCCTTTGATCAGCTGGTCGCGGCCTATCGCGAATCCACCAAAGCGCTGGTGGAAGGCGGGTCAGACCTGATTCTGATTGAAACCGTCTTTGACACGCTGAATGCGAAAGCCGCCGTTTTTGCGGTGAAAGAAGAATTTGAAGCGCTGGGCGTCGAGCTGCCGATTATGATCTCCGGCACGATTACCGATGCGTCCGGGCGCACGCTCTCCGGCCAGACTACCGAAGCGTTTTATAACTCGCTGCGTCACGCCGAAGCGCTCACCTTTGGTCTTAACTGCGCGCTGGGGCCGGATGAACTGCGCCAGTATGTGCAGGAACTGGCGCGCATTGCCGAATGCTATGTCACCGCGCACCCGAATGCCGGTCTGCCTAACGCCTTCGGCGAATACGATCTTGATGCTGATACGATGGCGAAGCAGATCCGCGAGTGGGCGGAGTCGGGCTTTCTCAACATTGTCGGCGGCTGCTGTGGGACGACGCCGGAACACATTGCCGCGATGAGCCGCGCGGTTGATGGTTTAGCGCCGCGTAAACTGCCCGATATTCCGGTTGCCTGTCGTCTCTCTGGCCTTGAGCCGTTGAATATTGGCGATGACAGCCTGTTTGTAAACGTGGGTGAGCGTACTAACGTCACCGGTTCCGCTAAATTTAAGCGGCTGATCAAAGAAGAGAAATACAGCGAAGCGCTGGATGTTGCCCGCCAGCAGGTGGAGAGCGGCGCGCAGATTATCGATATCAACATGGATGAGGGGATGCTCGACGCCGAAGTCGCGATGGTGCGCTTCCTCAACCTGATTGCCGGTGAGCCGGATATCGCCCGCGTACCGATCATGATCGACTCCTCAAAATGGGAGGTCATCGAAAAAGGGCTGAAATGCATTCAGGGTAAAGGCATCGTTAACTCCATTTCGATGAAAGAGGGCGTGGAAACCTTTATCCACCATGCGAAGCTGCTGCGTCGCTATGGTGCGGCGGTGGTGGTGATGGCCTTTGATGAACAAGGGCAGGCTGATACCCGCGCGCGTAAGATCGAGATTTGCCGCCGGGCGTACAACATTCTCACCAAAGAGGTGGGCTTCCCGCCGGAAGACATTATCTTTGACCCGAACATTTTTGCCGTAGCGACCGGCATCGACGAGCACAACAACTATGCGCAGGACTTTATCGGTGCCTGTGAAGATATCAAACGCGAACTGCCGCACGCGCTGATCTCCGGCGGCGTCTCTAACGTCTCCTTCTCGTTTCGCGGCAACGACCCGGTGCGCGAAGCGATTCATGCGGTGTTCCTCTACTACGCCATCCGTAACGGCATGGACATGGGGATCGTCAACGCCGGCAACTGGCGATTTATGACGACCTGCCCGCCGAGCTGCGCGACGCGGTGGAAGATGTGATCCTCAATCGCCGCGACGATAGCACCGAGCGTCTGCTGGCGCTGGCGGAAAAATACCGTGGCAGCAAAGCCGATGATTCAGCCAATGCGCAACAGGCGGAATGGCGCAGTTGGGAAGTGAAAAAACGCCTTGAGTATTCGCTGGTAAAAGGCATTACCGAGTTTATCGAACAGGATACCGAAGAAGCCCGTCAGCAGGCGACGCGTCCGATCGAGGTTATCGAAGGGCCGCTGATGGACGGTATGAACGTGGTGGGCGACCTGTTCGGCGAAGGCAAAATGTTCCTGCCGCAGGTGGTGAAATCGGCCCGCGTCATGAAGCAGGCGGTGGCGTATCTGGAACCGTTTATTGAAGCCAGCAAAGAGCAGGGCTCCAGCAACGGTAAAATGGTCATCGCCACCGTGAAGGGCGACGTGCATGACATTGGCAAAAACATTGTTGGCGTCGTTTTACAGTGCAACAACTATGAAATCATCGATCTTGGCGTTATGGTGCCGGCAGAAAAAATCCTCAAAACCGCGAAGGAAGTGAATGCGGATTTGATTGGTCTCTCCGGCCTGATTACCCCGTCGCTGGATGAAATGGTCAACGTGGCGAAGGAGATGGAACGTCAGGGCTTCACCATCCCGCTACTGATTGGCGGCGCGACCACGTCCAAAGCGCACACGGCGGTGAAGATTGAGCAGAACTACAGCGGCCCGACGGTCTATGTCCAGAACGCCTCGCGTACCGTGGGCGTCGTGGCGGCGTTGCTGTCTGAAACCCAGCACGATGAGTTTGTCGCCCGTACCCGTAAAGAGTATGAAACCGTGCGCATCCAGCATGCGCGCAAGAAACCGCGCACGCCGCCGGTGACGCTGGCCGCCGCGCGTGATAATGACCTGGCATTTGACTGGGAAAGCTATACACCGCCTGTCGCTCATCGTCTGGGCGTGCAGGACGTTGAGGCCAGTATCGAAACGCTGCGCAACTACATCGACTGGACGCCGTTCTTTATGACCTGGTCGCTGGCCGGGAAATATCCGCGCATTCTCGAAGACGAGGTGGTGGGCGAAGAGGCGAAACGCCTGTTTAAAGACGCCAACGACATGCTGGATAAACTGAGTGCGGAGAAGACGCTCAACCCGCGTGGCGTGGTGGGGCTGTTCCCGGCAAACCGTGTGGGTGATGATATCGAAATTTATCGCGATGAGACGCGTACCCATGTGCTGGCGGTCAGCCATCATCTGCGTCAGCAAACGGAGAAGGTGGGTTTCGCCAACTATTGCCTGTCTGACTTTGTTGCGCCGAAACAGAGCGGCAAAGAGGATTACATCGGCGCCTTCGCCGTCACGGGCGGTCTGGAAGAGGATGCGCTGGCAGAGGCATTCGAGGCGCAGCATGATGATTACAACAAGATTATGGTCAAAGCGATCGCCGACCGTCTGGCGGAAGCCTTTGCGGAATACCTGCATGAGCGGGTGCGTAAAGTCTACTGGGGCTATGCGGCGAATGAGAACCTCAGCAACGAGGAGCTGATCCGCGAAAACTATCAGGGGATTCGTCCGGCGCCAGGCTATCCGGCCTGCCCGGAGCACACTGAGAAGGGCACCATCTGGCAACTGCTGGACGTGGAAAAACACACCGGCATGAAGCTGACCGAATCCTACGCCATGTGGCCGGGCGCTTCCGTTTCCGGTTGGTACTTCAGCCATCCTGACAGCAAGTACTACACCGTCGCGCAAATACAGCGCGATCAGGTGGAGGATTATGCGCAGCGTAAAGGGATGACGGTCGCGGAAGTGGAGCGCTGGTTGGCTTCCAACCTGGGCTATGATGCCGACTAGTTCATAAAACTGTCATTTTTCCTTACAACAAACAGGGTGCTCATCGGGCGCCCTGTCTCTTTATTGTTTTGAAACCCTTATACTGGAAGAAGGTTCACGGGGCTGCTTGCCGGATGGCGGCGTAAACGCCTATCCGGCCTAAAAATATCCCCGTAAGCCGGATAAGCGCAGCGCCATCCGGTAAAAAAGGCTGAACATCATAATAATGATAAGGAGTACCTGATTCTGTGTTAACTCTGCTACACCTGCTTTCTGCTGTTGCCCTGCTGGTGTGGGGCACCCATATTGTGCGTACCGGCGTGATGCGCGTTTTCGGCGCCCGTCTGCGTACCGTTCTCAGCCGCAGTGTTGAAAAGAAACCGCTCGCCTTCTGCGCGGGTATCGGCGTTACTGCGCTGGTGCAAAGCAGTAACGCCACGACTATGCTGGTGACGTCATTTGTCGCCCAGGATCTGGTCGCCCTGACGCCTGCACTGGTGATTGTGTTGGGGGCCGACGTGGGGACCGCGCTGATGGCGCGTATCCTTACCTTTGATTTGTCATGGTTATCGCCGCTGCTGATTTTCATCGGCGTTATCTTCTTTTTGGGGCGTAAGCAGTCACGCGCCGGACAACTGGGGCGAGTGGGGATCGGTCTTGGCCTGATACTGCTGGCGCTGGAGCTGATCGTGCAGGCGGTGACGCCGATTACTCAGGCGAATGGCGTACAGGTCATCTTCGCCTCGCTGACCGGTGACATCATGCTGGATGCGCTGATTGGCGCCATGTTTGCCATCATCAGCTATTCCAGCCTGGCAGCCGTCCTGCTGACGGCCACGCTGACGGCGGCGGGTATCATATCGTTCCCGGTCGCGTTGTGCCTGGTCATCGGCGCCAACCTCGGTTCCGGCCTGCTGGCGATGCTCAACAACAGCGCAGCCAATGCCGCCGCTCGCCGCGTGGCGCTGGGCAGTCTGCTGTTTAAGCTGGTGGGCAGCCTGATTATCCTGCCGTTTGTCCATGTGCTGGCCGATACGATGGATGCGTTACCGCTGCCAAAATCCGAACTGGTTATCTACTTCCACGTTTTTTACAACCTGGCGCGGTGTCTGGTGATGATTCCGTTCGCCGAACCGATGGCGCGTTTCTGTAAACGTATTATCCGTGATGAACCGGAGCTGGATGCTCATCTGAAGCCTAAACATCTGGATGTCAGCGCGCTGGACACGCCAACGCTCGCGCTGGCCAATGCCGCCCGGGAAGCGCTGCGCATTGGTGATGCGATGGAGCAGATGATGGAAGGTCTGAAAAAGGTAATGCACGGCGAGCCGCGCGAAGAGAAAGAGCTGCGCAAGCTGGCGGATGATATCAACGTGCTTTACACAGCCATCAAACTCTATCTGGCGCGGATGCCGAAAGAGGAACTGGCGGAGGAAGAGTCGCGGCGCTGGGCGGAAATCATCGAGATGTCCCTGAACCTGGAGCAGGCCTCGGATATCGTCGAACGGATGGGCAGCGAGATTGCCGACAAGTCGCTGGCGGCGCGGCGGGCGTTTTCCATTGAAGGGCTGAAAGAGCTGGATGCGCTGTATGATCAGTTACTCAGCAACCTGCAACTGGCGATGTCGGTGTTTTTCTCCGGCGACGTTACCAGCGCCCGACGTTTGCGTCGCAGCAAACATCGTTTCCGTATTCTCAATCGTCGTTATTCACATGCGCATGTGGATCGCCTGCACCAGCAGAACGTACAGAGCATCGAAACCAGCTCATTGCATCTGGGACTGCTGGGCGATATGCAACGCCTGAATTCGCTGTTTTGTTCGGTGGCTTACAGCGTGCTGGAGCAGCCGGATGAAGACGACGAGCGGGATGACTATTGATTGCTGATTGCCGGATGGCGGCGTGAAATGTCTTATCCGGCCTACGTTATAAGCACTATCCTGTAGGCCTGATAAGCGTAGCGCCATCAGGCATTTTACATTCTACATGGCGACGATCAGAAGCGATGACCGGCTTTAAGAGGAACCGCTTCTTCACCCGCGTTGAACACATACGTCGTGTTCGGGCCGCCGAGCGTCGCCTGCCCCTTACTCACCTGAATCCAGTTGCCTTCCGGCAGGCCAATCACCGTTAACTCTGGCGCGACCACCAGCAGCTCGCGAATACGCTGTTCGCGGGTTTCGCCTTTGTGGCCTTCCGGCAACGCGTTAGTGAAGTGCGGGTTAATCTGCAACGGGAACAGACCCAGCGCATCAAATCCTTGTGGGTCAACGATCGGCATATCGTTGGTGGTGCGAATGGTCGGACAGGCAAGGTTCGCGCCCGCGCTCCAGCCGATATACAACGCGCCACGCTTAACGGCAGCCACGATGGGCGCCAGCAGCCCACGTTCACGGCTCTCTTTTAGCAACTGGAAAGTGTTCCCACCGCCGACAATCACCACTTCCGCATCGGCAATCGCTGCGACCGGATCGGCAACGCTATGAATACCGGTCACTGAAACGCCGAGCGGCGCAAGGACTGCGGCGGTTTTCGCTGTGTAATCGTCCCAGGTTTGCGTAACGCCAGCAAACGGGAGAAACACCGCTGAACGGCGGCCATGCAGTTGTTCCGCCACCAGCGGCAGCGCGTGTTCCAGCCAGGCTTTTCCCGGCAGAGTGGAGTTACTCAATAACAGCAGTTCCATGACATCTCCAGTAATCAAAAAGTAAAAACATCCGTGATGCTACCACCGCTCATCTTACCGCTTGCTGATGTGGCTCACGATGTGGTTATCGATATTCTGGAACGCGTCTCGCAGGGGGATTTCGTGATGTCATCGACTTTATGATCAGCGGTGAGCCGCACTCCTGTCATTCGACGCTTTTTCCCTGACCGCAAGGTGCGGTATATTTCGCTTTTACAGGAGAATTTATGCTGCCCGACTCATCTGTCCGATTAAATAAATACATCAGTGAAAGCGGAATTTGCTCGCGTCGCGAGGCGGATCGCTACATTGAACAAGGGAATGTCTTCATTAATGGCAAACGCGCCACCATTGGCGATCAGGTGATGCCTGGCGACGTGGTGAAGGTGAATGGTCGGTTGATTGAGCCGCGCGAAGCGGAAGATCTGGTCTTTATCGCGCTGAACAAGCCGGGTAGGGATTGTCAGTACCACGGAAGACAGCGAACGCGATAACATCGTGGACTTCGTGAACCATAGCAAACGTATTTTCCCGATTGGGCCGCCTGGATAAAGACTCCCAGGGGCTTATCTTTCTTACCAATCACGGCGATCTGGTCAACAAAATCCTCCGTGCCGGTAACGATCACGAGAAAGAGTATCTGGTCACGGTTGATAAGCCGGTAACGGATGACTTTATTCGCGGTATGGGCGCAGGCGTCCCGATCCTCGGCACGGTGACCAAAAAGTGCAAGGTGAAGAAGGAAGCGCCGTTTGTTTTCCGCATTACCCTGATTCAGGGGCTGAACCGCCAGATCCGCCGCATGTGCGAGCACTTTGGCTATGAAGTGACGAAACTCGAACGCACGCGCATTATGAACGTGAGTTTATCCGGTCTGCCGCCCGGCGAGTGGCGGGATCTGACGGATGACGAACTCATCGCTCTGTTTAAGCTGATCGAAAACTCTTCATCAGAAGCCAAACCGACGTCGAAGGCGAAAGCGAAGCCGAAAACGGCGGGTATTAAGCGTCCGGTGGTGAAAATCGAAAAAACCAATGAGAAAGCGCGCCCGGCGTCAAACGGAAAACGCTTTACCTCGCCGGGGCGGAAGAAGAAAGGGCGTTAACGTCTGCCGCGCGTCGGCGTATTGGCCGACCAGGAAAACGACGCCTCAGTATCTGGTTTATAAGCCTGCTTTTTCTTCAACTGGCGGGCTTTTTTGGCCTCTGCTTCGCGCAGCGCCATTAACTTATCAATGTACTCCTTTTTCACGCTGTTGGTTTCCGCATTCGTGAGCGGACGGCCATGTGCAATGCGCGCGCGGTCGAGCAGCGTTTTCAGTTCACGCTGCTCGCGCTCGGTCATCTCTTTTTGGGTGATGCGTGGGAGTGCCATAAATGTACCCTCGGTCAGTCAGATAACCCAGTGTACGGCAAAGTGCAGAGGCTGTGTAGGCCGGATAAGGCGTTAGCCACCATCCGGCGACGTGCACGGATTGCGCCTGATGGCGCTACGCTTATCAGGTCTACACCTTCACCCTATCACGCGGCTTCTCGGCAATCGGCTTGCCTGACCAGTAACCGGCCAGCAGTGAGCCAGAGAGGTTATGCCAGACCGAGAACAGCGCGCCGGGAGCGCGGCCAGCGGAGAGAAGTAAATTTTACCGAGCGCCGCCGCAAGGCCGGAGTTCTGCATTCCAACTTCAATCGCCAGCGTGCGGCAGGTGGACTCATCAAAGCCAAACAGGCGACCGCCCCAGTAACCGCCGAGCAGACCAATGGTGTTGTGCAGGATCACCGCCACAATCACCACAAAACCAACGGATGCGATATGCGAGGCGGAACCGGCCACCACTGCGCTGATGATCGCCAGAATGCACACCATTGAGAACGCAGGCAGATAAGGTTCCACGGTTTTTTACCACGCGAGGAAACAGGTGGTGAATGACCAGCCCAAGCGCGATTGGAACCACGACGATCTGTAAAATGCTGAGCAGCATCCCCATCACATCCACCTGAATATGCGCATCCACATACAGGCGCGTCAGCAGCGGTGTCGCGACCACGCCAACCAGCGTGGAAACCGATGAGATAGTAACCGAAAGCGCCACATCCCCTTTCGCCAGATAGATCATGACGTTAGATGCCGTTCCGCTGGCGACGCTGCCCACCAGTACCATCCCGGCTGAGAGGTCTGGCGGCATGTTAAACAGTATCGCCAGTAGCCAGGCGGCGAGCGGCATCACCAGATAATGCAGGAAAATACCGGCAGCGACAGGCGCCGGGCGGGAAAGCACGCGTTTAAAGTCGTCGAGCTTAAGGTGTACGCCCATGCCGAACATAATCAGCATCAGCAGCGTAGTCACCCACGAGCCAATGGGGGTGAAGGTCGATGGCGTGTAATACGCAATAACAGAGAGCAGCAGCGCCCATAACGGGAACAGCCGGGTGATAACGGATAACATAATAAATTCCTTGCAGTATTGTCGTGTTGTTTAGTTATAAAAAGCCGGGTTCGAGCCCGGCTATAGGTATTATTTATCGCGTGAGGAAATTTTATTCAAACAAATTATGATGAAGCTTCTGCACGACCTGCTCCGCTTCGGTGCCTGGCACCAGGAAACAGAGGTTATGGCTGGATGCGCCATAGCAAATCATGCGGATATTGAACGGCTCCAGTACGCCGAACACCTCTTTACCGACGCCGCAGGCTTTAGATAGATCGTTGCCAATCAGCGCGACCAGCGCGAGATTTTCTTCCACTTCTACCCGGCATAGCGCGGAAAGCTCCATCAGCAAAGACTGCGTCAGCAGCGTGTCGCCCGTTGAAGTGGAACCGGTGGTATCCAGCGTCAGCGCCACGCTCACTTCCGAGGTGGTGATTAAATCTACGGAGATATTGTGCCGCGCCAGAATGCCGAACACTTCCGCCAGGAAACCACGCGAATGCAGCATATTCAGGCTGTGCAGCGTTAACAGCGTCTGTTTGCGACGCAGCGCCAGCGCGCGGAAGAGAGGTGGGTTTTGGGTTTTATTGCATACCAGCGTCCCGCCCGCTTTTGGATCCTTACTGGAGCCGACGAAAACCGGGATATCGCTGCGTACGGCGGGCAGCAGCGTTGCAGGGTGCAGCACCTTCGCGCCAAAGGTCGCCATTTCCGCCGCTTCTTCAAAGGCGATTTCATCAATACGCTGCGCGGCAGGCACCACGCGCGGGTCGGTGGTGTAGATGCCCGGCACATCCGTCCAGATATCGACGCGCGCCGCGTGCAGCGCTTCTGCAAGCAGCGCCGCCGTGTAGTCGCTGCCGCCACGTCCCAGCGTCGTTGTGCGGCCTTTGCTTTCGCTGCCGATAAATCCCTGGGTGATGACCAGACCCTCTGCCAGGCGTGGGGTAAGCTGTAGCGTGGCCAGCTCCGACAGCGCTGCGATATCCGGTTCCGCGCGGCCAAAACGATCGCTGGTGCGCATCACCTTACGCACGTCAAACCACTGCGCCTGAATATTGCGCTCGCGCAGGATCTCCACAAACAGCAGGGTGGACATCAGCTCGCCGTGGCTCACCAGCTCGTCGGTCAGGGCCATTGACGTCGCCAGTGAAGCCGCTTCGGCAAGCGTGGTAATGTTTTCCAGCAGACGCTCGATCTCTTCGCGGATAACGTTCGGGTAACGCAGACGCTCCAGAATATCGAACTGAATTTTACGGATGGCGTCGAGTTTTTCGAAGCGCTCCTGGCGGTTCCAGCCCTTCTGCCAGCGCTACCAGCAGATTGGTGACGCCCGCAGAGGCGGAAAGCACCACTAAGCGTGCGTTAGCATCGGAAAGCACCACGTCGGCGCTACGGTTCATGGCGTCAAAATCGGCGACGCTGGTTCCGCCAAATTTGGCGACGACGAGCGGGGAAACAGCAGTTGTCATATCAACCTCGTGTCAGGGAATGAAAAAAGCGACCATGGCACAAGGGCAGAACAGAAACCGGTGCAGGCGCAAATACCGTATTTATAAATAAAATGTGTGGCTGGGACTGTCAACGCCGGGATTATGCGGATTTTTTATGCTGTCTTAGCCCTCAGTAACAGTGCTTATAACGACTATACTTTTTGCTGCTTTTTATCCGCGTTTGATTCGCGTTCGGGCTAACGGCACTAAAAACAATCACACTTTTTTGTGACTGGCGTTACAATCGATCTCAGTCACAATTCTCAAATCAGAAGAGTATTGCTAATGAAAAACATCAATCCTACGCAGACTTCTGCCTGGCAGGAACTACAAAAACACTACGACGACATGAAGGACGTTACTATTGCGGATCTTTTCGCGAAAGATAGCGACCGTTTTACCCGATTTTCCGCGACGTTTGACGATTTGATGCTGGTGGATTTCTCTAAAAACCGCATCACCGAAGAGACGCTGGCGAAATTGCAGGATCTGGCGAAAGAGACCGATCTGGCCGGTGCGATTAAGTCCATGTTCTCTGGCGAAAAAATCAACCGTACTGAAGACCGTGCCGTGCTGCACGTTGCGCTGCGTAACCGTAGCAATACTCCGATTATCGTTGACGGCAAAGATGTGATGCCGGAAGTGAATGCGGTGCTGGAGAAGATGAAAGCCTTCTCTGAAGCGATTATTTCAGGTCAATGGAAAGGTTACACCGGTAACGCGATCACTGACGTGGTCAACATCGGTATCGGTGGTTCCGACCTGGGGCCGTTCATGGTGACTGAAGCGCTGCGCCCGTACAAAAACCATCTGAATATGCACTTTGTGTCTAACGTCGATGGCACCCACATCGCCGAAGTGCTGAAGAAAGTAAACCCGGAAACCACCCTGTTCCTGGTGGCGTCTAAAACCTTCACAACGCAGGAAACCATGACCAACGCCCACAGCGCGCGCGACTGGTTCCTGAGCACCGCGAATGATGAAAAACACGTCGCGAAACACTTTGCGGCGCTTTCCACCAATGCGAAAGCGGTGGGTGAGTTTGGGATCGACACCGCCAACATGTTTGAGTTCTGGGACTGGGTCGGCGGTCGTTACTCTCTGTGGTCGGCGATTGGCCTGTCTATCATCCTGTCCGTCGGCTTTGACAACTTCGTTGAACTGCTGTCCGGCGCACATGCGATGGATAAACACTTCTCCACAACACCGGCTGAGAAAAACCTGCCGGTGCTGCTGGCGCTGATCGGTATCTGGTACAACAACTTCTTTGGCGCAGAAACCGAAGCGATTCTGCCGTACGACCAGTATATGCACCGTTTTGCGGCCTACTTCCAGCAGGGCAATATGGAGTCCAACGGCAAGTATGTTGACCGTAACGGCAATGCCGTAGACTACCAGACTGGCCCAATCATCTGGGGTGAACCGGGCACCAACGGCCAGCACGCGTTCTACCAGCTGATTCACCAGGGGACGAAGATGGTGCCTTGCGACTTTATCGCCCCGGCGATAACCCATAACCCGTTGTCCGATCACCATCAGAAACTGCTGTCTAACTTCTTCGCTCAGACCGAAGCGCTGGCGTTCGGCAAATCCCGTGAGGTGGTTGAGCAGGAATATCGCGATCAGGGGAAAGATCCGTCTCAGCTTGAGCATGTGGTGCCGTTCAAAGTGTTCGAAGGCAACCGCCCGACGAACTCCATCCTGCTGCGTGAAATCACGCCGTTTAGCCTGGGGGCGTTGATTGCGCTGTATGAGCACAAAATCTTCACTCAGGGCGCGATCCTGAACATCTTCACCTTCGATCAGTGGGGCGTTGAGCTGGGCAAACAACTGGCTAACCGTATCCTGCCGGAACTGGGTGATGATAAAGCGATTTCCAGCCATGACAGTTCAACTAACGGTCTGATTAACCGTTATAAAGCATGGCGTGCCTGATGGCGTAACGCCCGGTGGCGCTACGCTTACCGGGCCTACAAATGGTGCGTCCTGTAGGCCGGATAAGGCGTTCCGCCGCCATCCGGCAGAAAAGTGATATATCTGTAAAAAAAGCCGATATTATTATCGGCTTTTTTTATAAGATAATTCCGGTTGTCTGTGCTATTCCGCAAAAATTTATATTGAGCTTAATCCTAAAATAATGAATAACCCGTAAGTTACTCGGTGTTATTTTCAGAGTATACGGATAATAAATATTGCATTGTTTTATTTTAATATGATGTTTTTAAAAGATATTTAATTAGCATATAAATGCCATTCCAGCCAAAAGTTTAATTATCCTAAAACCGTCTCGCTATTTAGACCTGTCGCAATCCACATGCTTTAGTTGTGTATACTCGATCCCGCCTGAATCGTTTTTCGGGTAAATCTCCATTCATTCAATGAAGGGATATTGTGATGAAAAAAGCTCTGTATGGCATTTTTGCCATATCTGCGCTTGCGGCGACTTCTGTCTGGGCCGCCCCCGTTCAGGTGGGTGAAGCAGCAGGGTCGGCGGCAACGTCGGTATCAGCGGGAAGTTCCTCCGCAACCAGCGTCAGCACCGTAAGCTCGGCGGTGGGCGTCGCTCTGGCGGCGACCGGCGGTGGCGATGGTTCTAATACCGGAACCACTACCACCACAACCACCAGTACCCAGTAACACCGGTACGTTTAATCATAACCACACTTCGGTGTGGTTATTTTAGCTTGCCTGAGCCTGTGGGACTTCCTGGCCGGGGCCACCCGGCAATAATGCGGAGAAGAGTCGTGAAGCGACCTGGAATTATCATCATTTGCCTGCTGTTACAGGCTTGCTCAGCCACCACTAAAGGTCTGGGTAATTCGCTGTGGGACAGTCTGTTCGGTACGCCGGGCGTACAACTGACGGACGATGACATTCAAAACATGCCTTATGCCAGCCAGTACATGCAGCTCAATGGCGGGCCGCAGCTGTTTGTGGTGCTCGCTTTCGCAGAGAACGGGCAGCAGAAATGGGTGACGCAGGATCAGGCCACCATCGTGACCCAGCATGGTCGCCTGATTAAAACCCTGCTCGGCGGCGACAATCTGATCGGTGTGAACAATCTGGCGGCTGACCCATTGGCCAGACCGGCACAAATCGTAGATGGCGCAACGTGGACGCGCACGATGGGCTGGACGGAACATAAACAGGTGCGTTACGCCACCGCCCGCTCGGTCTTCAAATGGGATGGCGCTGACAGCATTAAAGTCGGTAGCGATGTAACCGCCGTTCGCGTACTGGATGAAGAGGTTACAACCGACCAGGCGCGCTGGCATAACCGCTACTGGATCGACAGCGAAGGGCAAATCCGCCAGTCGGAACAGTATCTGGGGGCGGACTACTTCCCGGTGAAAACCACGCTCATTAAGGCGGCAAAACAATGATGAAACAGACCATTGCAGCGCTGGCCCTGAGTTTGTGCGCTTCCTCATCTTTTGCCGCAGGCACCGTGAAGGTGTTTGCCGCAGGCAGCACTGAACCGAAGACGCTCACCGGCGCGGAACATCTGATCGATCTGGTCGGGCAGCCGAAACTGGCGAACAGCTGGTGGCCTGGCGCGGTTATCAGCGAAGAGCGGGCTACCGCCACGGCGCAGCGCCAGCAGCAGGAATTATTGGGCCGCCTGGCTGCGTTTGGCGCAGAGAAAAGCGGCGATGACGCCGCCGCAATCAATACGCTGCGCCAGCAGGTGCAGATGTTAAAAGTGACCGGCAGACAGCTCGTTAACCTTGACCCGGATACCGTACGCGTCAGCGAACGGGGCAATCCGCTGTTGCAGGGCCATTACACGCTGTGGGTCGGCGGGCAGCCGACGGATATCACGCTGTTTGGATTGGTTAGCCAGCCGGGTAAACGCCCCTTCAGCCCGGGGCGGGACGTGGTCAGCTACCTTGATGAGCAAAGCCTGCTCAGCGGGGCGGATCGCAGCTATGCGTGGGTTGTCTATCCCGACGGACGCACGCAGAAAGCGCCGGTCGCTTACTGGAACAAGCGTCACGTTGAGCCGATGCCAGGCAGCATCATTTTTGTCGGTCTTACGGATTCTCTATGGAGCAACACGCCGGATGCGCTTAACGCCGACATTCTTCGTACTCTGACGCAGCGGATACCCGAATAATGAAAAAAACACATCTGCTCAGCTTACTGGCGCTGGGCATCAGCGCAGCCTGCCATGCCGAAACATATCCGGCCCCCATTGGGCCGTCACAATCTGACTTCGGCGGCGTGGGGCTGCTGCAAACGCCAACGGCGCGAATGGCGCGGGAAGGGGAGATGAGCCTGAACTATCGTGATAACGATCAGTATCGCTACTACTCCGCGTCGATACAGTTGTTCCCGTGGCTGGAAACCACGCTGCGCTATACCGACGTGCGTACCAGACAATACAGCAGCGTGGAGTCGTTTTCCGGCAACCAGACCTACAAAGACAAAGCCTTCGACCTGAAACTGCGGTTATGGGAAGAGAGCTACTGGATGCCGCAGGTGGCGGTCGGCGCAAGGGATATCGGCGGGACGGGGCTGTTCGATGCGGAATACATCGTGGCGAACAAAGCCTGGGGGCCGTTTGATTTCTCGCTCGGTCTTGGCTGGGGTTATCTGGGCACCAGCGGCAACGTGAGCAATCCGTTTTGCTCATACAGCGATAAATTCTGTCACCGCGATAACAGTTATAAACAGGCCGGTTCCGTCAACGGCAGCGATATGTTCCATGGGCCAGCGTCGCTGTTTGGCGGGGTGGAGTATCAAACGCCCTGGCAGCCGCTGCGCCTGAAACTGGAGTATGAAGGCAACAATTATCAGCAGGATTTCGCGGGTAAGCTGGAGCAGAAGAGCAAGTTTAACGTCGGCGCCATTTACCGCGTCACCGATTGGGCCGACGTTAACCTCAGCTATGAACGCGGCAACACCTTTATGTTTGGCGTGACGCTGCGGACAAACTTCAACGATTTGCGCCCATCGTATAACGATAACGCGCGACCGAAATATCAGCCTGAGCCGCAGGACGCCATCCTGCAACACTCGGTCGTCGCTAACCAGTTGACGCTGCTGAAATACAACGCCGGACTGGCGGACCCTAAAATTCAGGTGAAAGGCGATACGCTGTACGTCACCGGCGAGCAGGTGAAATACCGTGATTCGCGGGAAGGGATCGAACGCGCGAATCGGATCGTCATGAACGATCTGCCAGAAGGGGTTCGCACGATCCGCGTGACGGAAAACCGTCTCAATATGCCGCAGGTCACCACGGAAACTGATGTCGCCAGCCTGAAACGCCATCTGGAAGGCGAACCATTAGGACACGAGACTCCACTGGCGCAAAAACGTGTGGAGCCGATCGTGCCGGAAACAACCGAGCAGGGTTGGTATATCGATAAATCGCGCTTTGATTTCCATATCGATCCGGTGTTGAACCAGTCTGTCGGCGGCCCGGAAAATTTCTATATGTATCAGCTTGGCGTGATGGGGACGGCGGATCTGTGGGTAACGGATCATCTGCTTACCACCGGCAGTCTGTTTGCCAATATCGCCAACAACTACGACAAATTTAACTACACCAACCCACCGAACGATTCGCATCTTCCGCGTGTGCGTACCCATGTGCGCGAATATGTGCAGAACGATATCTATGTGAATAACCTGCAAGCCAACTACTTCCAGTACCTCGGCAACGGTTTCTACGGCCAGGTTTACGGCGGTTATCTGGAGACCCATGTACGGCGGCGCAGGGGCGGAAGTGCTGTATCGCCCGGTCGACAGCAACTGGGCGTTTGGTCTTGACGCTAACTACGTGAAACAGCGTGACTGGCGTAGCGCGCAGGATATGATGAAATTCACCGATTACAGCGTGAAAACCGGCCACTTGACCGCCTACTGGACGCCGTCGTTCGCGCAGGATGTGCTGGTGAAAGCGAGCGTCGGTCAATATCTGGCTGGCGACAAGGGCGGTACGCTGGAAATCGCGAAACGCTTTGACAGCGGCGTGGTGGTTGGCGGCTATGCCACGATCACCGATGTGTCGCCGGACGAGTACGGGGAAGGGGATTTCACCAAAGGCGTGTACGTGTCGGTACCGTTGGATCTCTTCTCGTCCAGCCCAACCCGCAGCCGCGCAGCGATTGGCTGGACGCCGCTGACGCGTGACGGCGGTCAGCAGCTTGGCCGGAAGTTTGGTCTGTACGATATGACCAGCGACCGCAACGTGAATTTCCGCTGATCGAGCCGTTTGCCAGCCGGATGGCGCTACGCTTATCCGGCCTACAAACCGCATCCATTGTAGGCCGGATAAGGCGTTTACGCCGCCATCCGGCAATTTACAGGCGACGCAATAATTTTGCCGGGTTTCCGGCATATACGCCTTTCTCGGTGATCGATTTAGTGACCACGCTTCCCGCGCCGATCACTGTGCCGTCGCAAATGCTGACGGCCAGGATGGTCGCGCCGCTGCCGATGGAAACATTGCTGCCGATCTCAATTCGCCCCCAGTTCTGCCTGTTCGGGTCAGGCTTTCCTTCACGAAACATGTCGTTAGCGAACATTACGCCGTGGCCGATAAAGCAATCGCGTCCAATCGTGACATATTCGCAAACAAACGTATGGGACTGAATTTTTGTGTTTGCGCCAATCTGTGTATTGCCCTGTATTTCGACAAAAGGTCCGATGAAAACATTGTCGCCAAGCTGGCAGTCGTACAGGTTTGCGGGCTCATAAATCACCACATTTTCACCGCAGGTGACGTTGCGGACGGTAGCGTGTTTTAACTGCATTTTCCCTTCTCTTTGAAACATGCCATGACAGAGATAATTCTCCGCTGAACTTTACTGCACAAAACATAAACAAAAAATATAGATCTCCGTCACATTTTTGCGTTATACAGGAACCTTGCTACTGAGAAAGAGGGTGCTGCTATGACGTCACTATCTCGTCCACGCGTGGAGTTTATCTCCACGATCCTACAGACCGTGCTGAATCTTGGGCTGTTAAGTCTGGGCCTGATCCTGGTCGTTTTCCTCGGTAAAGAGACCTTACATCTGGCGGATGTGCTGTTCGCGCCGGAGCAAACCAGCAAATACGAGCTGGTGGAAGGGCTGGTGGTCTACTTTCTCTACTTTGAGTTTATTGCGTTGATTGTGAAGTATTTCCAGTCAGGTTTTCATTTCCCGCTGCGCTACTTTGTCTATATCGGGATCACCGCGATTGTGCGGCTGATCATCGTCGATCATAAATCGCCGATGGATGTGCTGATCTACTCTGCGGCGATCCTGTTATTGGTGATCACCCTGTGGTTATGTAATTCGAAACGGCTAAAACGGGAATAAAAAAAGGCGCTCCGAGGAGCGCCGAAGAACAGTCACAAGTTGGGATAATATAAGTTGAGGGTTGCAGTGGCATTGCCCGTTTCCGGGCAGGTACATCAATGAAACTTAGCCTTTCACACCGCCTGCCGTCAGGCCGTTGACCAGCCAACGCTGGGCCAGCAGGAACACCAGCGTGATCGGGATGGCGGACAACACGGCTGCGGCGGCAAAATCACCCCACAGATAGTTTTGCGGGTTGAGGTACTGCTGCATACCTACCGCCAGGGTATAGCTGTTTACATCACGCAGTAACAGCGAGGCGACAGGAACTTCAGTGATGGCGGCAATGAACGACAGAATAAAGACCACCGCCAGAATCGGCACCGAGAGCGGCAGCAGCACCAGGCGGAAAGCCTGCCACGGCGTCGCGCCATCCAGCGCCGCCGCTTCTTCCAGCGAACCGTCGATGGTTTCAAAATAGCCTTTAATCGTCCAGACGTGCAGCGCAATCCCGCCCAGGTAAGCGAAAATCACCCCGCCGTGGGTATTCAGACCGATAAACGGAATGTACTGGCCGAGACGGTCGAACAACGCGTACAACGCCACCAGTGACAGCACCGCCGGGAACATCTGGAAAATCAGCATCCCTTTGAGCAACGTCGCTTTGCCGGGAAAGCGCATACGGGCAAACGCGTAAGCGCAGGTCGTAGAGAGCGCCACGATGCCAATGGCGGTGATCGCCGCGACTTTGATCGAGTTCCATAGCCATAACAGAACCGGGAAGGGGGGCGGCGTGACACGGCCATCAGCGTGTTCCACGCTGAAGCCCAATGCCAGCCGCCAGTGCTCCCAGGAGATGCGTTCCGGGATCAGACTCCCGGTTGCGAAGTTGCCTTCACGCAGCGAAATGGCGACGACCATCAGCAGCGGGAACATGATTGCCGCGATAAAAATCAGCAGCCCTAAGTGCGTGATGAAGAGACGCAGCTTTTGAGATTTGGGTTGAACCATTGCCATTGTTGTTATCTCCCTTAATCAAACTTCATACGCGTGGCTTTCAGGTTCACGATGGCCAGCGCGCCAACCAGCAGGAAGATCAGCGTGGCGATCGCGGCCGCCAGACCGAAGTCCTGGCCCCCGCCGCCTTCAAAGGCGATGCGGTAGGTGTAGCTCACGAGCAGGTCGGTATAACCGGCTGGCGTAGTGGTGCCGAGGCGGTCCGGGCCGCCGTTGGTCAGAAGCTGAATCAGTACGAAGTTGTTAAAGTTAAAGGCAAAGCTGGCGATCATCAGCGGCGTCAGCGGCTTAATCAGCAGCGGGAATGTAATCTTAAAGAAGTTCTGGAACGGACCCGCGCCGTCCATTGCCGACGCTTCGTACAGATCGTCTGGAATCGCTTTCAGCAGGCCCATGCAGAGGATCATCATGTACGGATAGCCCAGCCAGGTGTTGACGATAATGACCATCGTGCGGGCGGTGTTCGGGTCGCTGAACCAGGCCGGTTTGAGGCCAAACAGCGCGCTCAGCATCATGTTGATCTCACCAAAGCTCTGGTTGAACAAACCTTTGAAGATCAGAATCGAGATGAACGACGGCACCGCATACGGCAGAATCAGCAGCACGCGGTAAATCGCTTTACCTTTCAGCGCTTCCCACTGTACGAGGCAGGCCAGCACCATCCCAACCGCCACGGTCAGCAGCACGGTGAGAACTGAGAACACCACGGTCCAGACGAAGATCGCGAAGAACGGTTTCTGGATGCCCTCGTCAGTAAAGACGCGGGAGAAATTGTCCCAGCCGATGGTCACGGTGTAGCCTGGACTCAGTTTTTCGTCGCCCCAGTTGCCGTCCGCGTTGATGGCCTGATAGTAGCCAATATCGTTGTTTGACCGATACGCCACGCCGCTCTGGTTATTTGTCAGCGTGCCGTCGCTGGCGAGGGTATAGAGCGGCTGGGTGCCGGAAAACTGGCGCAGCGAGCTCATGATGACCTTGCTTTCATCGGGCAAAACGGCGGTAAGCTGGTTCAGCGCCTGACGATTTTGGGTGATGATGCGCAGGTTGGCGCGTTCACCGGTCGGCAGCGCGTCAGCCTCTTTCAGTTGCAGTTTTTGTTCGCCGCCGAATTTAAAGGCGTCGGAGAGATAATTCTTGCCGGTTTCGCCGTCGGTGAGGGCCAGTTGCCACTCGTCACCCGCCGGATACAGGCCAAAGTTATAGGTTTTGCCCGCCTGATAAGAACGATCCATCAGCACCTGCTGGGCGCGTTCAAAGGTGAGCTGGTTGGTGCTGCTGTAGTTGGTAAAGGCGATGGCGATAGTGCAGACCAGCGGGAACAGGACAAACAGTCCCATACCGGCCATGCCCGGATAAACATAGCGCCAGGCATAGGTTTTACGATTCGCGAAAATATACAGGCCAGCAGAGCTTAAAATCAGCGTCATGATGGCAAACAGGTACTCCCCTTGTGCGTACATTAAAACTACAAGGTAACCCACCAGCAGGCCCAGCAGACCAATCGCTGACCACTTCAGCGCGTCGCTTTGCCACCAATGTTTCTTTTTAATGACATCCATGGGGATCTTCCTCTACAACTTTGAAATCCTGTAGGTCAGCGTGCCTGATGGCGCTGCGCTTCTCCGGCCTACCTGCTCTGTAGGACGGAGAAGGCATTGATGCCGCCATCCGGCACACGACCTGAACATTACTTGGTGATACGGCCCTGCGCGTCTTTCAGCGCGGCGTCGACAGTCTGACGACCGCTGGCAGCGTTGATAACTGCCGTACGAACCGCATACCAGAAGGCTGACATCTGCGGAATGTTCGGCATGATTTCGCCTTTCTGGGCGTTATCCATCGTGGCGGCGATACGCGGATCTTTCGCTAACTGATCCTGGAAGGATTTCAGCGCAACCGCGCCCAGCGGTTTGTCCTTGTTCACGTCGTCCAGACCCTGATCGGTCAGCAGGTAGTTTTCGAGGAACTCTTTCGCCAGCTCTTTGTTCGGGCTGGCGGCGTTAATGCCCGCGCTCAGCACGCCAACGAACGGTTTAGACGGTTTGCCTTTGAATGTCGGCAGCAGTGTCACGCCGTAATTGATTTTGCTCTTGTCGATGTTTGACCACGCCCACGGACCGTTGATGGTCATCGCCGTTTCGCCTTTGTTAAAGGCGGCTTCCGCGATGGAGTAATCGGTATCGGCGTTCATGTGTTTGTTTTTGATCATATCGACCAGGAAGCCCAGACCGGCTTTCGCCCCTGCGCTGTCTACGCCGACATCTTTCACGTCATACTTACCGTTCTCAAACTTGAACGCGTAACCGCCATCGGCAGCAATCAGCGGCCAGGTGAAGTACGGTTCTTGCAGGTTGAACATCAGCGCGCTCTTACCTTTCGCCTTCAGCTCTTTATCCAGCGCCGGGATCTCTTCCCAGGTTTTCGGCGGGTTCGGAACGAGGTCTTTGTTGTAAATCAGGGACAGCGCTTCAACCGCGATCGGGTAGGCGATCAGCTTGCCGTTGTAACGCACCGCATCCCAGGTGAACGGATAGAGCTTGTCCTGGAACGCCTGGTCCGGGGGTGATCTCAGCCAGCAGGCCAGACTGTGCGTAGCCGCCAAAACGGTCATGCGCCCAGAAGATGATGTCCGGGCCGTCACCGGTGGCCGCAACCTGAGGGAATTTCTCTTCCAGCTTGTCCGGGTGCTCAACGGTGACTTTAATGCCGGTGTCTTGTTCGAATTTTTTGCCCACTTCAGCGAGGCCGTTGTAGCCTTTGTCGCCGTTAATCCAGATAACCAGCTTACCTTCTTCAATCTTGGGCGAGAGCCGAGGCGGAAAACATCATCGGTCGTCAGTGCGGACAATGCGAGGATGCGTGCGCCAGTTTTGATTTTCATATCTCCCATCCTTTTTGGTGATGTGCTCGTGGATACACAGAGGTGGCTTAACGGTATCTAGTTTCTTTATACGACAACCTCTTTTCCATCCTCCTTACCCCTACGCCCCACCCCTTCTTTATGTGATCTGTGTTGCATAAATGTGAGTAATGCGTGTTGGCGCACATAAAAACACCGCGATTTTTGCAGGTGACATCACGAAATTCCTCGGCGGGGCGCGGCCCGGGTCTCAGACGCTGCTCCCTCATCCTCCCGCCTCCTCCCCCATAAAAAAGCCGGGGGGGTGGAGGATTTACGCAATCAAGGGATCACGCATAGTCAGGCCATCCATGAATGTTGCTGTCGATGACAGGTTGTAACGAAGGGAGAAGGGGCATGGCGAGCGTACAGCTACGAAATGTAACGAAAGCCTGGGGTGACGTGGTGGTATCGAAAGATATCAATCTCCGACATTCACGAAGGGGAATTCGTGGTGTTTGTCGGACCGTCAGGCTGCGGGAAATCGACCTTGCTGCGTATGATCGCCGGACTTGAAACCATCACCAGCGGAGATCTGTTCATTGGGGAAGCCCGTATGAACGACATCCCGCCCGCCGAACGCGGCGTGGGGGGATGGTTTTCCAGTCCTATGCGCTCTACCCCCACCTGTCCGTGGCAGAAAACATGTCTTTTGGTTTGAAGCTGGCGGGGGCCAAAAAAGAGGTGATGAATCAGCGTGTGAATCAGGTGGCGGAAGTGCTGCAACTGGCGCACCTGCTGGAGCGCAAGCCGAAAGCGCTCTCCGGCGGCCAGCGCCAGCGGCGTGGCGATAGGCCGCACGCTGGTGGCGGAACCGCGCGTGTTCCTGCTTGATGAAGCCACTGTCTAACCTCGATGCCGCCCTGCGCGTGCAGATGCGTATCGAAATCTCCCGCCTGCATAAGCGTCTGGGCCGCACGATGATTTACGTCACCCACGATCAGGTCGAAGCGATGACGCTGGCCGACAAAATCGTGGTGCTGGATGCCGGCCCGCGTGGCGCAGGTCGGTAAGCCGCTGGAGCTGTACCACTATCCGGCGGATCGCTTCGTCGCGGGCTTTATCGGTTCCCCGAAAATGAACTTCCTGCCGGTGAAAGTCACTGCGACCGCTATCGAGCAGGTGCAGGTTGAGCTGCCGAACCGCCAGAACGTCTGGCTGCCGGTAGAAAGCAACGGCGTTCAGGTCGGGGCAAATATGTCTTTAGGTATTCGTCCAGAGCATCTGCTGCCAGCGACATCGCCGATGTCACCCTGGAAGGCGAGGTTCAGGTCGTCGAACAACTTGGTCACGAAACACAAATTCATATCCAGATCCCCGCCATTCGTCAAAACCTGGTTTACCGCCAGAACGACGTGGTGTTGGTAGAAGAGGGTGCCACATTCGCTATCGGTCTGCCGCCAGAGCGTTGCCATCTGTTCCGTGAAGATGGTTCCGCATGCCGTCGGCTGCATAAGGAGCCGGGCGTTTAAGGTCCCCATTAAAAAACAAAACGCAAAACCATTCGAGGATGCATCGAGGCGGCAAGTGAAAAAACACCGCCAACAAAGAGGCAGTCCGAAGGGGGACGCGTTTAAAGAAAAGCAATGATCTCAGGAGATAGAATAATGATTACTCTGCGCAAACTTCCTCTGGCGGTTGCCGTCGCAGCAGGCGTTATGTCTGCTCAGGCAATGGCAGTGGATTTTCATGGTTATGCTCGTTCCGGTATCGGCTGGACGGGTAGTGGCGGCGAACAACAATGTTTCCAGGCAACTGGCGCTCAAAGTAAATACCGTCTTGGTAACGAATGTGAAACCTATGCGGAATTGAAACTGGGTCAGGAAGTGTGGAAAGAAGGCGACAAGAGCTTTTATTTCGACACTAACGTGGCCTACTCCGTAGCGCAACAGAATGACTGGGAAGCAACCGATCCGGCGTTCCGTGAAGCCAACGTGCAGGGTAAAAACCTGATTGACTGGCTGCCAGGCTCCACCATCTGGGCGGGTAAGCGCTTCTATCAGCGTCATGACGTTCACATGATCGACTTCTACTACTGGGATATTTCTGGTCCTGGTGCGGGTATCGAAAACATCGACCTGGGCTTCGGTAAACTGTCTCTGGCAGCGACCCGCTCTCAGGAAGCCGGTGGTTCCTACACCTTCAGCAGCCAGGATATTTACAACTCTTCTAAAGACACCGCCAACGACGTCTTCGACGTGCGTTTAGCCGGTCTGGAAACGAACCCGGACGGCGTGCTGGAACTGGGTGTCGACTATGGTCGCGCAAACACCACTGACGATTATCGTCTGGCTGACGGCGCATCTAAAGACGGCTGGATGTTCACTGCTGAACATACCCAGAGCATGCTGAAGGGCTACAACAAGTTTGTGGTTCAGTACGCCACTGACGCGATGACCACGCAGGGTAAAGGTATTCCTCAGGGTTCTTACGGCTCGACTTTTGATATCGGCGAAGGCGACGATCAGCTCCACTATGTCGATCGTTACGTCAATAACAACGGTAAGCTGTGGCGTATTCTGGACCACGGGGCGATCTCTCTGGGCGACCGTTGGGACCTGATGTACGTCGGTATGTTCCAGAAACAGGACCTGGATAACGATCTGGGTACTGACTGGTGGACCGTAGGCGTTCGTCCGATGTTCAAATGGACGCCGATCATGAGCACCCTGCTGGAAGTCGGTTACGACAACGTCAAATCTCAGCAGACTGGCGATCGCAACAACCAGTACAAAATCACCCTGGCGCAACAATGGCAGGCTGGCGACAGCATCTGGTCCCGCCCGGCCATCCGTCTCTTCGCAACCTACGCGAAGTGGGATGAGAAATGGGGTTACATCAAAGACGGCGATAACACATTGCGTTATGCCGCATCGAATAACTCCGGCTTCAACACAACCAGCCGTGGCGACAACGATGAGTGGTCCTTCGGCGCCCAGATGGAAATCTGGTGGTAATACGTGACATAACGAGGGGGCGCAAGTCCCCCGGTAACGAGATGCAGGCCGGATAAGGCGTAGCCGCTATCCGGCATTATCTGCACCGTTTCTCGCGGTTTAGCGCGCTATTGCCTGGCCACCGCTGAACCCGTGCTATCTGAGGTGATAACAATGAAAATGAAGAAAAGTCTCGTCGCCCTTTGTTTATCTGCGGGGTTGCTGGCAAGCGCACCAGGCATCAGCCTGGCGGATGTAAACTATGTTCCGCAAAACACCAGCGCAGCGCCTGCGATTCCGACCGCCGCACTACAACAACTCACCTGGACGCCTGTCGACCAGTCCAGTACGCAGTCCACACAGCTTTCTACCGGTGGTCAGCGGCTTGACGTCGCCGGTATTACAGGCCCGGTTGCCGCGTATAGCGTACCGGCGAACATCGGTGAGCTCACGCTGACATTGAGCAGCGAAGTTAACAAACAAACCAGCGTATTTGCACCGAACGTGCTGATTCTCGACCAGAACCTGACGCCTTCAGCGTTTTTCCCCAGCAGCTACTTTACCTACCAGGCCCCCGGCGTAATGAGCGCGGATCGTCTGGAAGGGGTGATGCGCCTGACGCCTGCGCTGGTCAGCAGAAGCTGTACGTTCTGGTGTTTACTACCAATAACGATCTCCAGCAGACCACCACGCTGCTTGACCCGGCAAAAGCGTATGCGAAAGGCGTGGGTAATGCCGTCCCGGATATTCCCGATCCGATCGCGCGCCACACGACTGATGGCCTGCTGAAACTGAAAGTGAAAACCAACAGCAGCTCCAGCGTACTGGTTGGCCCGCTGTTTTGGTTCTTCCGGTCCGGGACCTGTCACCGTCGGCAATACTGCGGCACCCGGCGACCGCCTATACCGCACCAGCCGTTGCCGCGCCAGCGCCTGCCCCGGCGAAGAAAAGCGAGCCAATGCTGAACGACACGGAAAGCTACTTCAACAATGCGATTAAGGACGCGGTAGCGAAAGGTGACGTTGATAAAGCTCTGAAACTGCTTGATGAAGCCGAACGCCTGGGATCGACATCTGCCCGTTCCACGTTTATCAGCAGTGTAAAAGGCAAGGGGTAAGCGTCTCCCCACATTGCTGATTTTGCAACAACTGGTGCGTCTCCTGGCGCACCTTTTTTTTAGCATTCCATGCGAGTTGTTACACTTCTGTTGCGCAACCGATCACTTAATTATGTTTACGCCTCCCGTAATCTCTTTTCTGCGATACAATGCCTTTACGTTATGAAACGGAGAGTACGGCATGTCACACCCTGCGTTAACGCAACTGCGTGCGCTGCGCTATTTTAAAGAGATTCCTGCGCTGGATTCCCGGTTGCTCGACTGGTTACTTCTGGAAGATTCCATGACCAAACGTTTTGAGCAAGAAGGGAAACGGGTAAGCGTGACATTGCTTCGGGAAGCGTTTGTTGGTCCACATGAAGTGGCTGAAGAGGTGGCGCTGCTACCGGTCGAATCTCGCTACTGGTTACGTGAAATTTTGTTATGTGCAGACGGCGAACCCTGGCTTGCCGGGCGTACCGTCGTGCCTGAATCAACGTTGTGCGGCCCTGAGCTGGCCTTACAAAATCTGGGAAAAACGCCGTTAGGGCGCTACCTGTTTACATCATCAACGTTGACCCGAGATTTTATTGAGATTGGTCGTGATGCCGCACTGTGGGGGCGTCGTTCCCGCCTGCGTCTGAGCGGTAAGCCGCTGATGCTTACCGAGCTGTTTTTGCCCGCATCACCGTTGTATTAAGAGGAAAACAAAATGGAGTGGAGTCTGACGCAGAATAAGCTGTTGGCGTTTCAACCGCCTGATGCGTACGGATAAGCCAATCGGCGCCTTACTGCTGCTCTGGCCGACATTATGGGCGCTGTGGGTAGCGACGCCGGGAGTACCGCAACTGTGGATTCTGGCGGTGTTTGTCGCCGGGGTCTGGTTAATGCGCGCCGCCGGTTGCGTGGTCAACGATTATGCCGATCGTAAGTTTGATGGACATGTGAAACGCACGGCCAACCGACCGTTGCCCAGCGGGGCGGTCACGGAGAAAGAGGCGCGCACGCTGTTTGTCGTACTGGTAGCGCTCTCCTTCCTGCTGGTATTAACGCTGAATACGATGACCATTCTGCTATCGATTGCGGCGCTGGCGCTGGCGTGGGTCTATCCCTTCATGAAGCGTTACACCCACTTGCCGCAGGTTGTGCTGGGCGCGGCGTTTGGCTGGTCTATTCCTATGGCGTTTGCGGCGGTGAGTGAGTCCGTGCCGCTGAGCTGCTGGCTGATGTTCCTGGCCAATATCCTCTGGGCGGTAGCCTACGACACGCAGTACGCGATGGTTGACCGGGACGACGATCTGAAAATCGGCATTAAATCGACGGCCATTCTGTTCGGGCGACATGACAAACTTATTATCGGGATTTTGCAGATTGCGGTGCTGGCGCTAATGGCGCTGATTGGCTGGCTGAACGGGCTGGGCTGGGGGTATTACTGGTCGGTGCTGGTGGCCGGCGCGCTGTTTGTGTATCAGCAGAAACTGATTGTCGGGCGCGAACGTGAAGCCTGTTTTAAAGCGTTTATGAACAATAACTACGTCGGCCTGGTGCTGTTTTTAGGGCTGGCGATGAGTTACGTTGGCTGAAAAAAAGCCCGGTAGCGCTTACCGGGCCTACATAACATATTGCGCAGAACGTAGGCCGGGTAGGGCGAAGCCGCCACCCGGCTTTTTATTGTCACTCGCCCTGCGTTGCGCTCTCAATGGTCAGACGCACATCCGACGTGATCAAATCGGCCAACATCTGATACACCTTCATCGTCTGCTCAGGCTCGGCGTCACCGGTATCGCTGATGTATTTCTCATCACGCAGAGTCAGCACCAGAGAACTGAACACCGCTTTATCGAAGAACTCTGGCGCGTTAATGCCGTGCAGAACGGAAAGACGTTGCGCGACCGTGCGGCTCTCTTTTTCCAGCGTACCACGGTTGATCGACGGATTCGCGCTCAACAGCCAGAAAGTGATGGCATAGCGTTGCAGCGTTTCGCGCGCGCCAGCCGCCAGCAGTTGCAGCGTGCGAGAATGTGCCGGATTGATATGCAGCTCATCGTTCTGTACGGCGATCAGCCCCTGACGTTGCATCTCACTGCTCAGCGCGTCAATCACGCTGGCAAGCTCATCGTGTTCCCAACGCAGGAACAGTTCCGCTTTCAGCATCGGATAGAGCACGTCAACATGCTGCATCAGCGCGTCACGCGAGATGTGGCGGTGCTGGGTAATGATGGCCGCCATCAGGGAAGGCAGAACCAGCATATGCGCGATGTTGTTGCGATAGTAGGTCATCAACACGGCCTGCTCGCGCGGCAGAATGATGATATCGCCGATAGTGTCTTTCTCGACCTCAAACTTGTTCATCTGCAAGGCGTGGTCGATCAGTTCACTGGCGCTCTGCGCAGGAACCGTAGAATCCGCCGCGTACGGCACGTTGCGCAGCAGACTCAGATAGCAGTCGAGCTGTTCAGTCAGCTGCTCACGGGTCAGAGAGCGCTGGCGGGAAGCCAGCAAGCGCGGTGCAGCACAGGTTCATGGCGTTGGCGGCACCGGCGTTGTTAATGCGCACCATCAGATCGGCGGCAATGTTATTCACCGTCGGCGTCAGCCAGGCCGGGCGGATAGACTCGATAGGATCAATGGATTCACGCCACTCCGGCACATGCTGGTTGAGGTAAGTCATCAATGGCATCGGTTCGCCAAAGTTGACGTAGCCCTGGCCCAGATTACGCAGCTTGCTTAAGCCGCGCAGCATCTGTGGCAGGCTCTCTTTTTCTTTCGTCGCGCCACGCAGCTCTTTGGCGTAAGTACCCACTTCCATCACATGCTCATAGCCGATGTAGATCGGCACCAGCGTGATAGGACGCGTGCCGCCGCGCAACATCGCCTGAATGGTCATCGACAGCGTGCCGGTTTTCGGGTCGAGCAGACGACCGGTACGCGAGCGACCGCCTTCGACGAAATATTCGACCGAGTAACCACGGCTGAACAGCTCGCCCAGGTATTCACGGAATACGGTGGAGTAGAGCTTGTTGCCCTTGAAGGTACGACGAATAAAGAACGCGCCCAAACGGCGGAAAATCGGACCCGCCGGCCAGAAGTTCAGGTTGATGCCCGCAGCGATATGCGGCGGCACCAGCCCCTGGTGATACAGCACGTAGGAAAGCAGCATATAGTCCATATGGCTGCGGTGGCAGGGCACATAGACAATTTCATGCCCGTCGTGCGCCAACTGGCGAACGCGCTCGGCGTTATGGACGTTAAT
>UAVY01000007.1 GCA_900446925.1 Citrobacter koseri
CGCGAGCGGGAGCACGGGACGATTGAACACCTGCTGGTGATGCCGATCACCCCGTTTGAGATCATGATGGCGAAGGTCTGGTCGATGGGGCTGGTGGTGCTGGTGGTTTCCGGGCTGTCGCTGATGCTGATGGTGAAGGGGGTACTCGGCGTGCCGATTGAGGGCTCCATTCCGCTGTTTATGCTGGGTGTCGCGTTAAGCCTGTTCGCCACCACGTCTATCGGCATTTTTATGGGCACCCTGGCGCGTTCGATGCCGCAACTGGGGCTGCTGATGATTCTGGTGCTGCTGCCGTTGCAGATGCTCTCCGGCGGTTCCACGCCGCGTGAAAGTATGCCGCAGATGGTGCAGGACATCATGCTGACGATGCCGACCACTCACTTTGTCAGCCTCGCGCAGGCGATACTTTATCGCGGCGCCGGGTTTGGCATCGTCTGGCCGCAGTTTCTGACGCTGCTGGCGATCGCAGTGCTTTCTTCCTGATAGCGCTACTTGCGTTTCAGAAAGACGATTGGCACGATGCGTAAACATTATTGCCGGATGGCGGCTGCGCCTTATCCGCCTACGAACTACCAACGAAAACGGACGTAGGCCGGGCAAGCGAAGCGCCCCCGGCTAATATGCCGGATGGCGGCTGCGCCTTATCCGGCCTGTGAACTACCAACGGAAACGGACGTAGGCCGGGCAAGCGAAGCGCCCCCGGCAACGAAAACGGGCAATCACTCTTCCTTCGGCAAACACTGCAAATGACCGTGGCGCACGCCGCGCTGGGCGATGACGTCATCGGCAAAATGCTGAACGTCGCCCATATCGCCTTTCAGTACGGCGATCTCCAGACAGTCGTCGTGATTAATGTGTACATGCAGCGTCGCCACCGACAAATCATGGTGATGATGCTGAGTGGAAACGATGCGGCTGGCTAAATCGCGTTTCTCATGCTCATAAACATACGAGAGCACCGCGAAACCCTGGGTGCCGTGCTCCTGCGTGGCCTCCTGCGCCAGCGCGCCGCGCAGAATGTCACGAATCGCTTCGGAGCGGTTGTTGTAACCCGACGCTGGCTCAGGCTATCCAGCGTTTCGAGTAAATCGTCATCGAGAGTAATAGTGACACGTTGCATCTGAATAAACCTTTTCTGTCGCGCGACGGCGCACGGGAAATGCGGGAAGTACCGCATTTTGTAACACACGCCCGGCGTCAGAGGAAAAGGTTAATGTGTCACCTACGGTTCGCGTCTCAACAATCTGCCCTTCATCCATCACCATTACCCGGTGGCAAAAACGTTCCACCAGACGTAAATCGTGGGTGATAAACAGACAGGCGGTACCAAACTGCTGTTGCAGCTTTTTGAGCAGACGAATGACGCCCGCCTGCAATACCAGATCGAGGTTGGAGACCGCTTCATCCAGAATCAGTAATTTGGGTTCGACCGCCAGCGCCCGCGCCAGGCAGACGCGCTGTAATTGCCCGCCGCTCAGCTGTGGCGGACGTTTATCCAGAAGCGTGTCGTCCAGATCCACCGCCCGCAGCATCTCGCTGGCGCGCGCGATTTGCTCGGCTCTGGAAAGCGACAGCAAATGGCGCATCGGTTCACGCAGGATCTCGCGTACGGTTTTACGCGGGTTTACCGCGCTGATTGAGTCCTGAAACACCATCTGGATATCACGGCGAAACGCTTTTTGTCTGGCCCGGTTAAGCGTGGAGAGCGGCTCGTCCTGCCAGCAGACGCGGCCCTGCGTCGGCGATTCCAGCCCGACCAGCAGGCGGGCAAGCGTGCTTTTCCCGCAGCCGCTACGCCCCAATAACGCCACGGTTTCGCCGCTTTTCAGGCTTAATGACACCTCTTTCAGCACCGTGTGATGCTGATGTTTGCCGCTGAGGTTAGCGTGCGCGTATTGATGGGAAATACCGCTTACCGTCAGTAACGTCATGAGGCTAACTCCATACCGTACAGCGCGAGATGCGCCGAAACCAGATTACGCGTCACGCTATGCTGCGGGGTGCGGAATAACGTTTCAACGTCACCCAGTTCTACGATCTTGCCGTTGTCCATTACTGCCACATCGTCCGCCAGTCGCGCGACGACGCCCATATCATGAGTGACCAGCAGCATACCGGGCGCGCGGCTGCGCATAATGCTTTCCAGGAGATCGAGGATTCGTGCCTGGGCGACCACATCCAGGTCGGTTGTTGGTTCGTCCGCGATGATGAACGGCGCGTCACACAGCAGCGCCATCGCAATCATCATGCGTTGCAGCATGCCGCCGCTCATCTCGAACGGGTAAAGCTTCAGTACCCGCGCGGCATTTTCCAGACCTACCGCCTCCAGTGCCGCGATAAGCGTGGCGTCATCCGCCGGTTTACCTGCCGCCAGGCAGGTTTCTTTTGCGTGGGCCGCCATCGTGTGCAGCGGATTAAAGGCGCTGCGCGGGTTCTGCATGATGGTCGCGACCTTAATTCCACGCAGCTTGCAGGGGGAAATCGGCTGACCATCGGCCAGAATGGCGCCCGCTGTCTGACGCACGCCTGCGGGCAGGATGCCCAGCGCCGCCGCGCAGGTCAGCGATTTACCGCTGCCGCTGCCGCCTACCAGCGCCAGTACGCGCCCGCGCCTGAGCGCTAACGACACGCCGTGCACCAACGGTCTGTCTGCTTGCAACACAATGTTTTGTAATTCAATTTGTTGTGGCATCAGTGGGCATGCTCCGTCACCAGATGAGGGTCGAGGTGATCGCGCAGGGCGTCACCCACCATGTTAAAGGCCATCACGCTGATAAACAGCGCCAGTCCCGGCCAGAACATCTGTAGCGGCTGAGTCCAGATATACTGGCGCGCATCGTTAATCATTACGCCCCATTCCGGCGTTGGCGCAGTGACGCCGAGGCCGAGGAACGACATCCCGGCGACGTGCAGCATCATATGGCCGATATCCAGCGTCGCCAGCACGAGCAGGGAGGGGATCACCGCCCCGGCCAGGTGGTCGATAAACACGCGCACATGCCCGGCGCCGGAAAGGCGCGAGGCGAGCACAAATTCACGCTGGCGCAGGGAGATCACCAGGCTGCGCACCATCCGCGCATACCAGGCCCAGTGCGACAGGGCGATTGCGATGATGACGTTGGTCAACCCCGTCCCCAACACGCCCACGAGGAAAAAAGAGAGGATGGAAGTCGGGAACGTCATAAAGATATCCGCGACGCGCATGGTGAACTGATCAACGCGACCGCCCATCAGCCCGGCGCTACCGCCGACGATCAGCCCCAGCGCTAACACCAGCAACAAACAGGCGATTACGGAACCGAGCGAGACGCGGGTTGCCGCCAGCAGGCGGGAGAAAATATCGCGCCCCAGATGGTCGGTGCCCAGCCAGTGCTGGCTGTCCGGCGACAGTAAACGTGACGGTAAATCAATCGCCTGCGGATCGTACGGCAACCACCACTGGCTGGTGAGCGCGATGATCGCCAGCAAAGCGATAATGAGGAGCGCCAGACGCACCGGCCAGCGTGCAGAGAGAAAAAAATTCACGAATGCGCTCCTTCATGGCGACGAATGCGCGGGTCCAGCGCGGCGTTCAGCAGGTCAACAATCAGGTTACAGACCACGAAAACCACCACCATAATGAGCGTAAAGCACTGAATGACCGGGTAGTCGCGGTTAAAAATGGCTGACACCGCATAGCGCCCGACGCCCGGCCAGGCGAAGATGTTTTCGATAATCATCGTGCCGCCAATCAGTTCGCCAATGTTGCATCCCGACGGCGGTAATCATGGGTAGCGACGCGTTACGCAGAATATGGCGGCGCTCGGTTTGTTTCGCGTTCAGGCCGCGCAGACGCGCCCATGTGACGTGGCGCTGACCGGCGACTTCCAGCATGCTGGCGCGCAGCAGGCGGGCGTTAATCGCCAGCGACATAAACGCAATCGACACCGCAGGCAGAATGATGTGCTGCCAGCCGCCGTAGCCCATTGCCGGTAGCCACTTTAAATACACCGAGAAGAACATCACCAGCAGGAAGGCGAGCCAGAAGTTGGGCATTGATACGCCGAGAAACGCGATCAGCCGCACGATGAAGTCCGGCAGACGGTCACGATGGCGCGCCGCCCAGATCCCCAGCGGTACAGACGTGAGCAGGATCAGCACCAGCGCCGCACCCCGCCAGCTGTAGCGTGGCGGGCAGAAAGTTCAGTACGTCCTCCAGCACCGGGCGCTGAGTAGCGAAAGAGATGCCAAAATCCAGATGCAGCGCTTTCCACAGCCAGGAGCCGTACTGTACGACCAGCGGTTGATCCAACCCCAGCATAACCCGCGTGGAGGCGACCATCTCTGGCGTTGGCGGTAAGTTAGAGAGCCGCAGATAGTCGAGCGCCGGGTCGCCGGTGCCCATGCGCAGCATCAAAAAGATAATCACCGACGCGGCGAAAATCATCGGGATCAGCAGCAAAATGCGCCGCACAATATAACGCAGCATCAGGGTTTCACCGGGTTGATCTGTTCAAATGGGATCTCGGAGGTGATGGGCGCATAAGGAATTTTCCCCAGCTCGGGTTTCGCCACCACCATCATCGACATATAGCTGATGGGCAGATACACCGCATCGTTATGCAGACGCGTCAGGATGTCGCGATACAGAGACTTACGCTGCGCCTCATCGGTGGTGGTGAGCACCTCGCCAATTTCTTTATCAATTTGCGCTTTGTCCGGCAGCCCGAGCTGCGCCTGATAATCGGCGTGGGACGGTACGCGCATTGAGCTCATAAACGCATGCGGATCGTACGGCGCGCCCCAGGTGCGGGAGAAAATCATCCCGAAACGGCCATCGCGCATACGGGCATAAATACTGCTCTCTTCCTCGCCTACCAGCGACACATCGACGCCCACTTTGCGCATATCGGCCTGGATGATTTCCGCCATTGATTTGCTCAGCGCGTCGGTGCCGATATAGGCCAGCTCAACGTGCAGTGGCTGACCGGCTTTTTCACGAATGGTTTTCCCGGCAGGCAATCTCCAGCCCGCTTTTTCCAGCAGCGCGTTAGCCTGTTGGGGATCGTACTGGCGTGGTTTCAGGCCAATGTCGGCGTAAGGCACGGAGGGGGGCAAACAGCGTATCGGCGATCTGCTGGGTGCCGTACAGGGCATTATCGATCAGCGATTTTTTATTTACCGCATAGTTCAGCGCTTCACGCACCGCCAGCTCGTTGGTTGGCGCTTTGGCGGAGTTCAGCGCCAGCATGACGGTCTCAACCGGCGCGGAAAGCTGGGTACGGTATTCCGGCATCTGGCTGAAACGGGCGAAGGTATCGAGCGGCAGCAGTCCTTCATTGCCATACAGCAGGTCAATATCGCCGGTCTCAAAGGCCACCGCGCGGGTCGTCGGGTCCGGGATCACTTTAATCGTTATCTGGCGGATCGCAGGTTTTTCGCCCCAGTAGTGGTCATTGCGTACCAGCACGTCGTACTGGTTGAGCTTCGATGTTTTCAGAACCCACGGCCCGGTTCCGACAGGCGCTTTAATGCCGTTCATCGTTTCGTTGTTTTTAAACTGGGACGGGGCGATAAAGCGGAAAGGGCGCGGCAGGGCGAGTTCTTGCAGGAAAGGATAATAGGCGCTTTTCAGGGTGATTTGCAGTTCGGTTTTACTCAGCGCTTTGACGTCGGTGATTTGGTTCGTCAGCTCCAGCCAGGCATGGCGCTGGCGGTTATCAAGCACCGCGCGGAAGTTCTCTGCTGCGGCCTGGGCATCAAACGCTTCGCCGTTAGAGAAGGTTACGTCATCGCGCAGCGTAAACACCCAGGTTTTGCCATCTGCCGAGTGGGTCCAGCTTTTTTGCCAGCCAGGGTTTTACTGAACCATCCGCCTGATACTTCACCAGCGGTTCATACACCATGCTCTGGGCGAACATCTGGTTAGGCGTATAAAGGTGCGGGTTTAGCGGCCCTACGTTTACCGGCCATGCGGTGGTGATCTCGTCAGGTGCGGCGGCATGCGCGAGGAATGACGCACAGGCCAGCAGCGCAAAAAGTGTGCGGCGTAGTCTGGACAAAATGGTGGCCCCGATTAAAAAGAGGTACGACTAAATGAGTATGACGATTCTAAAGATTCATCATACTTTTGACGTGTTCTGGATCAATAGTTGGGCGGTCAAAGGGGGAAGGTATACGAAAATCATATGGTAGCGGCGGCAGAAGGGACACCGGGTGCGCCCCTTTTCCGCAATAAATTTACGCGATGGATTCCAGGCGCTGCACGCAATCGGCGGTCAGCGTGAACGGTGTCGGCGTGCAGACCGCCAGACTCAGGGTATCGAGCTGGCACTGGCTGACCGACAACGCCGAGTTGAGCGTGCTGTCCACGCTGACGATTTGCCAGGCGCTGCCGCCGCGCTGTTTTACGATAGCCTCTTTGCGCGTCCAGATGCGCCAGAACGCCGCCAGCTGTTGTTCGGGATGTTCGGCTTCTACTTCCGCATGTTCGCCAAGGCTGAACACCGCGTTGGCCAGCGACCGCCAGTTATCTCGCGGGCGGATCACTTCAATGTCGCAGCCGACTTCGCCCTCGTCGCTCAGCAGCAGGGCGATATCGTCCCCGCTATGACTCAGGTTAAACCAGAGCCGGGTGTCAGGAGAAAAAGCAGGTTTTCCCTGTTCGCCATACACAATCTCCGGCAATGGCGAAAGGGCATGGGAAAGCAGTACGCGACCGGCCAGCCAGCGCGCGCGGCGAGCGCCCTGCGGCGCCTGTGCGTACAGTGGCGACGGCAGCGCGCCTGTGCTCAGTGTCGAAACTTTTCCCAGAACAATCCGGTACATATCAGGGCCAACGTTTAATAATGATAGAAGTATTGATGCCGCCAAACGCAAAGTTGTTGCTTTGCAAAAATTCACAATCAATCTTGCGGGCTTCACCCATGATGTAATCCAGCGCGCCGCATTGGGTATCCGGCTGACTCAAGTTTAGCGTAGGTGCAAACCAACCTTCACGCATCATTTGCAGACTCATCCAGGCTTCCAGTGCCCCGCAGGCGCCAAGGGTATGCCCAAAGTAGCTTTTTAGCGAGGAGATCGGCACATTATCGCTATAAATTGCGGCCGTTGCCTGACTTTCTGCGATATCGCCCCGATCGGTCGCCGTGCCGTGGGCGGAAATGTACCCTATATCCTGTGCGCTTAAGCCTGCTATTTTCAGCGATTGTTCCATGCAAATCTGCATGGTTTCACGCTGTGGCTGGGTGATATGCGCGGCGTCGCAGTTAGTGGCAAAGCCGATGATTTCGCCGTAAATGGTCGCCCCTCGGGCTTTGGCATGTTCCAGCTCTTCGAGAATCAGCGTCCCTGCGCCTTCGCCAATCACCAGACCGTCGCGCTTTTCATCGAACGGCGAAGGCGTCGTTTTCGGTTCGTCATTGCGCTGGCTGGTGGCGAACAGCGTGTCAAAAACCGCCGCTTCAGACGGGCATAACTCTTCTGCGCCGCCGGCGACCATCACCGTCTGATAGCCGTGACGAATCGCTTCCCAGGCATAACCAATCGCCTGACTGCCGGAGGTGCAGGCGCTGGACGTCGGGATCACGCGGCCCCGCAGGCCAAAGAACAGCCCGGTGTTGACGGCGGTGGTGTGCGGCATCATCTGCACGTAAGTGGTGCCGGTGATGTTGTTGGTGTGTTTTTCCGTCAGCATGGTGGCGAATTCGCTCACCGGGCCGGTACTGCCGGTAGAAGAACCATAGGCAATTCCGGTTTCGCCGTTGGTCAGCACCGCATCGTCGATAAGCCCTGCCTGTTCCAGCGCCAGTTCGGTGGCGCGGGTGGACATGAGCGACACGCGGCCCATCGCCCGAATACGCTTGCGGGTATAGTGTGCCGGTAGGGTGAAATCATCGACTGGCGCGCCAAGCAGCGTATGCAGTCCGTCATAAACCTGCCATTCCGGCATCTGGCGCACGGCGTTTTCGTAAGCTTTCAGTCTGGTGGAAACGTCCTGCCAGTTCTCGCCAAACGCAGTGACGCCGCCCATGCCTGTAATCACAACGCGACGCGTCATAGCATCCCTCCATTGATGGATATGACCTGGCGGGTAACGTAACCCGCAATATCCGACATTAAATAACTGGCCAGCCCTGCCACTTCATCTGCCTGGCCCATACGTTTCATTGGGATGATGGACATCGCCTCTTTCAGCGCGGCCTCTTCCATTGCGATCATGCGGTGTCAATCAGCCCCGGCGCGATGCAGTTGACGGTGATTTTACGTTTTGCCAGCTCAATCGCCAGCGCTTTTGTCGCACCGATAATGCCCGCTTTTGCGGCGCTGTAGTTAACCTGACCACGGTTGCCCATCACGCCGGAAACGGATGACAGGGTAATGATCCGTCCACCCTGACGTGCGCTAATCATCGGCATGATGCACGGCTGAATCACATTGTAAAAGCTGTCGAGATTGGTGTGGATCACGGCATCCCAGTCGTCGTCGCTCAGCGCCGGAAAGGCGGCGTCGCGGGTGATCCCTGCGTTGCTGACCACGCCATACCACGGGCCATGCGCGTCGATATCCTGCTCCAGCACCTCGCGGCACTGCTCGCGACTGGCGACGTCAAAACTGAGCAGACGGCCTGCGCCGCCGGCGGCGAGAATGGCATCCAGCGTTTCTTGCGCGCCCTGTGCGTCACGGGTGATAGTGAACCCCGACAACAAAGCCGTCAGCCGCCAGTTGACGGGCGATGGCGCGACCGATGCCTTTGCTGGCCCCGGTAACCAGAACGGAACGACTCATGTTGCAGCTCCCTGTTGAAATAGCGTGGTGAGTTTCTTCCTGCGTGGGCTGGAACGTATTTACGCGGCCTGTCGCCAGCGTGTCATCCCCCACGTCGATTGTGCATTCAAAGCTGCCGAAACGCTCATCCTGCATGAGTAATGTGGCCCTGATGGTCAGCGTTTCCCGCGGGGGAGGGTGCCTGCGGCGCAGACGAGTTCACGCGCGCCGAGCACCATGCCCAAAGAGATGGCGCTCTGACCCTGTTGATGACGATGCCAGCCTGACCAGACGCCGACGGTTTGCGCCATCAGTTCCAGCGCGAACCAGCCGGGCAGATTGCCCTGCGGGTCAAGAAACGGGGCCAGCACGCCGCCTGGCGCCACGGTGACGCGGCAGGCGGCGGACTCGTCCGTGACGCACTCGACGTCTTCGAGCAGCAACATGGGGGCGTCATGCGGCAGATACTCGCCGGGTGATAAATAGCGACTCATGAAACCCTCCCGAGCAGAATGCTGGCGTTGTTGCCGCCAAAGGCGAACGAGTTAGATAAGATCACCGGGCGTTCAAGCGCGCGCGGTTGTTCGATGATGCCGCAGCGCGGCAACGCCGGGTCACGCGGCGAATCACTGAAATCCTGCGGCGGCAGCGGCAAGCCGCGTTGCAGAATCAACATGCTGAGGGCGGCTTCGGTGATTCCCGCAGCGCCCAGTGTGTGCCCGGTCAGATGTTTGGTGGAGCTACAGGGCACATTCTCGCCAAACAGTTCACTCACGACTTTCGATTCGATCTGGTCGTTGAGCGGCGTGGCGGTGCCGTGCAGGTTGATATAACCCACCTGCGTCGGCGTGATGCCTGCGTCATCGAGCGCCTGGGTAATCGCGCGAATCGCGCCTTCACCTTGCGGATGCGGCGCGGAAATATGGTACGCGTCGCTGGACTCGCCGACGCCCAACAGCGCGACAGGCTGCGGTTCGCGGGTCAGCAGCATCAGCGCGGCCCCTTCGCCGGATGGTAATGCCGCTGCGATCCCGGCCGAACGGCAGGCATCGCGTTGGAGAGAGCGACTCCAGGCTGTGGAAGCCGTTAATCGGCATCCGGCTTAAGGTGTCCGCGCCGCCGACAATCGCTACGTCCGCCAGACCGGCTTCGATCAGTCGGCGTCCGCTGATGATCGCTCTGGCGCTGGAGGAACAGGCGGTGGAAAGGGTGAACGCCGGGCCATCAAGCGCCAGCCAGTGGCTGAGAAAGCGCGACGGATCGCCCAGCTCCTGCTGCGGGTACTGCCAGGAGAGGCTTTCCTGGCCGTTTAGCGTCAGGTTGACATGGGCATCACCCTCGTCGAGGCCGGAGGTGCTGGTGCCGAGCACCACGGCGACGCGATCGCGGCCATACTGCGCGATGGCTTCATCCACCCGGGGCTGGATCTGAGCGAGCGCGGCCAGCAGCAGCTGATTGTTGCGCGAACGGTGAGCGGCAAAGTCATCGGGGATGGCGGGCAGTTCGCCGTCAACACCGGCGAGCACCGCCTGTGGATGCCCCTGTAGCCAGCCGGAGCGAGGGCGCATGCCAGGCGCCACGCCGCGCGTCAGGTTCGTGGCGATCTCATCCGTATCGTTGCCCAGCGCGTTGATCATACCCGATCGCAGAAATATAGATCATATCAGTCACCCAGATATTGAATGGTGATGTGGTATTTGAACACATGCTGCTCAATGCTGATTGGCTCGCGTTTGCCTTTGCGGTTCAGATAGATAATTTCCGTCACCAGCTTACCGCTGGCATTGCGCAGCTCGCGTTTGTCGCCGTTGTCGGTGAGCGTCCAGCCCGTCGGCAACTGCGGCTGCCAGGCGCTAATCGGCCAGTGGCTGAGCATTACGTCGGCCAGAACCTGGCTGGCGGGCGGCAACTGCGGCACCACGATGGACTGCTCGGTGTGCAACCCTTTCTCATCATAGGTGACCAGGAACAGGCGGATGCCAACCGACGACAGTCCGGCAAGGGTGATTTTTTGCTCGTCGGCATTGAGCATCACCAGCAGCGACTGGGTTTTGCCGTTAAAGCTGCCGGTGAGCAGTTGTTGCGAACTGACCGCCGGAGAGATGCCCGGCGCAGGCAGCGTTACGCGCGCGCCGGGTTCCAGCCACGCCTGCGGGCGGCCTTCCGGCGCTTTCTGCGAGTGGCTGCATCCGGTCAGAATGAGCGCTGCGGTCATCAGCAGAAACTGCCGGATGGCACTACGCTTATCCGGCCTGCGGTTTGTGCGCTGGCGTAGGCCGGATAAGGCAAAGCCGCCATCCGGCAAAAGGTGTCTCAACCAGTGCGCTGTTTGTTTGATCATCTTCTTTTTTTCTCTTTTTTACCGGGCATTGCCAGAGGCGATAACAGAAATGCGGTGAAAATCCCGCTGACCAGTACGATACCGAAACTGCTGATGGCCTGGGTGGCGCTAAAGACCAGCATGCCGAGGGTCAGCAGCGTGGTCATCATCGCCAGCGTAATCGCCAGCAGCGAGGTCAGCGGTGTTCCGCGTGGGTTGCTGAAAAACAGCGTATAGTTGATGCCAATCCCCAGCACCAGCACCAGCGCCAATAGCGAGAACAGATTGACCGCATGGCCGCTCAATGTCAGCGCCGCCAGACCGCAGCCCAGCGACAGCACTGACGGCACCAGACTTACCAGCCCTTTGCGCCAGCCAAGCCTGATCATCGCGCCGCAGGCAATGACCGCCAGCGCCACAAACAGCAGTCCCGTCAGCACATTGCGATAGAGGGCGAACAGCGTGTCGAAGGTGCTTTTTCGGTCAATCCACGCCACGCCGGAATATTGCGTGGCGAGGGCGTTCAGCGCGTCGCTCCGCTTCACGCCGTCTACCGGCACCAGCACGCCGCTTTCGCCATTCTCCCGCGTCAGCCACAGCAGCCGCCAGCCTTCGCTGGGCCGGGCTGGCAAGCCAGGCGTCCACCGTTACCGGCATGGCGTTCAGATCCGGGTTAACCGTGGAAAGCCCGGCATTCTGTAGCGCGCGGCTCACCGCCGGAGCGGCGTTTTTCAGTAGCTTCAGATCCTGCTGCTGACGGGCGAGCGAGTTGATCGGAAGCGTGCGATAGCCGCTGAGCAGCCCGTCACGTTTTGCCTGTTCCAGCGCTGGGGTAAAGGCTTCCAGCCGCTCCAGCGTTTGCTGTGCGGACTGACCGTAAACCACAAACCATTTCTGATCGACGCTCTGCCCGGTCAGGGCGGTGATTGCTTTTTTCCTGCGCCAGAATCTGCTGTGGCAGCGCCTGTAGCTGTGAAATATCGTCATCCACATGCAGCGTTGCGATGCCCGCCAGCGAGAAGATCGCCAGCGCCACAGGCAGGCCGATGGACAGTTTTTTATTGCGCCGCCACGCCGCCAGCCAGCGCAACATCAGCACCATTGCCGGAACGGGGGCGCACAGGCAGCCCGCGACACAGCCACGGATGCCAGAAAATGACCGTCAGGCAGGAGGCGCTTAATCCCACGGCGGCAAATACCGCCATCTGGCGAATGCCGGGGAAAGGAGCGAGCATCATGATCAGATACGCCGCGACGGTGGTCAGCAGCGCCAGCAGGCAGGGCGTTACGCACTTTGGCGAGGCTCTGCCACGGCGACGCCGTCGTTGCCGTGTACCATGCGCTCCGGTCAGGTAATAAAGCGTATAGTCGGCCGAAATACCGATTGATGCTCATGCTCATCCACCAGCGTCATCAGGTGCAGTTCGCCAAAAATCAGCAGGGTGACGACGGTTCCGGCCAGCGCGCCGACGCCAATCGATATCAGGCACAGCAGCAGCGGGCGAAGCGGAGCGAAAGACCGCCACGATCAGCAGAATCACGCCCAGAACCGTCGCCACGCCAAGGGTGGAGATATCCTGTTTCGCCTGCTGGCTGGCGTAATCACTGTAAAAAACCGTACCGCGCCGACAGCAGCTGCGCCTGCGGATAACGCGTTTTTAGTTCACCTTCCAGCGCGCTGGAGCGTGGTGACGAGCTGGTGCGTCTGCTGCATATCAAACGACGAACCGGAAAGCTCGCCGTGCAGCAGATACCAGTAGTGCCCCTGCTCATCCTGAGTGACCAGCCAGCCGTCCATCAGCCGCAGACGCTGGCCGTTTTTCGCCATCGCCAGCTGCGAACCGCGCATCAGCATCAGCGGATCGTTTTGCAGCTCTTTACCGCTCACCCCGGAGAAGGCGGAATACAGCTGAGACAGAATCCACTGCGCCCTGCGCGTCGCCCGCCGTTTTGCAGACGAGCGCGGGTGGCCTCATCGATCAGGCCGTTGCGATGCTGCCAGAAAAAGGCGCCCCATGCCTGCTGGCTGTCGGCGTCCATCGGGCCTTTGACGTCCGCCAGCGCGTGGGATTTTTGCAACAGCGCGAGCCAGTCGCGCGCCACCTGCGGATCGGCCTGTTTACCCGGGCTTACCAGCCAGACCAGCTGTTGGTCGAGGCGCTGCATGAAACCGTCGTTCAGGTCAGGCGGAATGTTCCCTAAAGCCTGTTTTGGCAGCATTGCCAGCACGCTGCTGTTCAGCCGTGACTGGGGCAGGAGCGTCAGCAATGCGCCCAACATAATCAGGCAGGCGACACCCCATAGCAGCGCGAGGCTTTTACGGTTATTGCGCGGTAAAACGTTGGCGTTCGTCATCAGTCAGTTGAGCGGGCGTCAGTTGGTGTTGAGTGAGTGCGATATCCGTGCGATCGCCTTGTTTATCATTTAGTTGGATTGGACTCCAGATACGTTTGTCCGGCCAGGTCAATTGTGGGCGAAAATCTTGTCCAGCGGCGTGGTGATCGGCGTCAGTCGCAGCGCCCAGCGTCCCTCGCCTTTATCGGCGAAATCAACGCGGAAGTTCTTGCTCCAGCACGCTGCGGTCAGCCTGGAACAAGCGCGCGCAGCAGGTGATTAAACTGGAACATCTGCGGGTTGTTTTCGGCGGTGATGACCTGCGGCGGCTGGCCGTTGATCACCTGTACCATCCGTTTGTCGTCCAGCAGCAGTTGCATCGGGAACGGGGCGGTTTGATCCCACAGCAGCCCCTGGTCGCGAGCGATCAGCATCCTGCCCTGGGATCGCAGCGGCTGCGGCAGATCCTTAATCGTCCGGGTTTGATCGAAGTGGGCGCGGACAACCGGCTGTTCGGTAAAGCGCTGTTGCAGATCGTCGAGCGTCAGAGCGCTCACGAACGGGCTGATGATCAGCGCCAGCAGCGGCAGGAATCTCATGGCGTTACTCCCATACGTTCAAACAAAATATCCGGGCTGACGAAGCACATCTCGCGGCTTTTCTCTTCTACCGCCACCTGGATGGTGTAACCCGTCGTGGCGCGTTTTCCCGTCTGCGCATCAAAAATTTCGTAGCCGATGCGCAGGCGGTTTTCGTACTCTTCAAGACGGGGCGCGCACCCGAATGCGTTGTTCGAATGTCAGCGCGTTGCGGTACTTCACGCGGGTATCGACCACAGGCCACAGGTAGCCGGACGCTTTCATCTGGCGGTAGCCGTAGTCGAACTGGTTGAGCAGCGCCTCACGGGCAATCTCGAAGTAGCGGAAATAGTTGCCGTGCCACGCGACGCCCATCATATCGACGTCGTGGAACGGAATGGTCAGCTCTACTTCAGCAGTAAAACGGGGATCGTTAAGCACCCTTTACTCCTTGTTTTTGGCATCCGGCAGTTGCCAGAAATCGAAAAAATTAAACCAGTCGAGCGGCGACTGTAGCGCGTAGTGCTCAAGGCGTTCGGCGTAGCGGTCGATGGCCTGCTGTAATGCCTGCTGGCGTTCGGCGCGCGGCAACAGCAGCGGGTCGGCGAACGGTTCACAGTGGATATGCCGTTTCCCGTTCTGGCGCAGAGCGAAAATAAGCTGAACCGGGCAGCGCAGGATGGAGGCCAGAATAAATGGCCCCTGCGGAAACGGCGCGGGCTGGCCCATAAAACGGCTCCAGCAGACGCGCCACTCGCCGCCACGCTGTGGGTTAACCGCAATACGGTCGCCAACAATGGCGATCCACTCGCCGCGTTCCAGCTTCTCTTTCAGCAGGATGGCGGTGTCCGGGCCGATGTCGGTGACGGGCATCAGGTTCAGCCCGGCCTGTGGCGCCATCTCGTCCATGATCTGTTTAAAACGTTGGGCATTGTCGCTGAACACCAGAGCGTTGATGGTTTTGCTGCCCTGCAATTGCGCCAGCGCGCGGCAGGCTTCGACATCGCCCAGATGCGAGGCCAGCAGCAGTTTGCCCGTTGGCGCCGTGATGTTGAGCGTCGCTTCTGCGCCCGGCGCAAAGACCACATCGCGGCCAAACTGTAGCTCCCCGCGCCAGCTGGCGATTTTATCCAGCATCGCCTCGCCAAAACGCAGAAAGTGGTGGAAGCTGGTCAGCCGGGACGGAACGGGGCGCTGGCGTGACGTCAGTTGCGTTCGCACGCGGGTCAGCCAGTGTTGCGACGCGTTGCGGGCATGCGCTGCCGTCAGCCAGTAGACGCCGACCACCGGATAAAGCAGCAGCGAGAACGCCTTACGCCCAAGCAGACGCCAGACCAGCAGCATCAGACGCATTCCCCACAGCCCTTTAACTTCCTGCTGGCGCGCCCAGTGCGGCGACGAGCGGCGAAACAGCAAAGACGGGATGCGCGGCAGCATGCCGAAGAACAAGCGGGTGTGCATCAGTGAAATTCGGCAGTTGTCTTTTAGCGCGTCAAAATGGGACAGTCCATCCAGCGGATAGGTAACGCGGGTCGGGACAAAATAGCTGGTGTTGCCCTGCCAGTAGAGGCGCACCATGACTTCGGTGTCGAAGTCCATCCGTTTGCCGAGCGTGACGCGCTGCGCCAGTTGCAGCACAGGGGCGACCGGATACACGCGAAACCCGCACATGCTGTCTTTCAGCTGGAACGAAAGCGTTTCAATCCATACCCAGACGTGGGTTATCCAGCGACCGTACAGGCGCGAACGGGGAATGGAATCGTCATAGATCGGCTGCCCGGAGATCAGCGCGGCTGGGTTTTCCTGCGCCAGTTCGAGCAGCTTCGGAATATCTTCAATGGCATGCTGGCCGTCGGCGTCCACCTGCACCGCGTGGGTAAATCCCGCGTCTGAGGCCGCCTGTAGCCCACGAATCACCGCAGCGCCTTTGCCCGCGTTTTCCGGCAGGCGGATCAGCGTTAGGTTCGGTTCCTGAGCCGCCAGCTGTGCTAATTGCCGACGTGTTGTTTCGTCACTGCCGTCATCCACCACAATGCAGGGCAGATTAAACGGCTGTAGCCGCGCCAGCACCCGCGCCATCATCGTGCCGTGGTTGTAGCAGGGGATGAGCACGCAGGGAGTGAAGGTCAACGGCATAACCGGATCTTCCCGCTGCTGGCGGTATGCCGCGCGTCGCCATCGTGGCGCTGATAGCTAAACGTCAGGAGCTGGCGCGTTTCCTGCCATCTCAGGGTCAGCGTCACCGTGGTTTCAGGCAGCAGCGGCGCCTGGAATTTGACGTTCTGGATGCTGTGAAAACGCCAGCCGGGCGTGAGCAACGTGGTGGTGTAATGCATCACCCAGTCCAGCTGCGCGACGCCGGGCAACAGCGGCTGCACGGTAAAGTGGCCGCTGAACCAGAACAGGGAAGGGTCGAGATGCAGGACGATCTCAAGCTGTTGGGGTTGTGCCTGATGGCGCTCAATTTCATGGGGTATCATGAAATAACTCCTGTAATTGCGCATAGACACGCTTGTTCATACTGTTGACCGGGATCTCGTCGATCACGCGCCAGTAGCGAGGTACGGCAACCGGCTCCAGCCACGGCAGCAGCGAACGACGCCAGGTCAGCTCCTGGGCTTTGCCGCCGCAGCGCTGCCATTGTTGGCGGGTTTCGTCATCCAGCACCAGCAGAACGCCAATGCCCTGGCGACCGCCGCGTGAAACAGGCAACGCGACTGCCTCGCGGATGCCCTTCAGCTCCAGCAGCCGCTGTTCAACTTCGCTGAGCGAGATCCGTTTCTCTTCAATTTTGACGACGCGCCCCCGGCGTCCCATCAGGCGGAACTGGCCGTTCTCATCAAACTGGAGGATATCGTCGAGCAACAGGCCGTCCTGCTGCACGATCAGCGGCGAAAAGGCGCGAAATGCTTCGCCCTCCCGGCTGAAAATGTACGCCGGGAAGGGGAGCCAGGCGATCTCCTCCTGCTGGCGGTAGCGCCAGGCGAGAATGCCGGTTTCGGTGCTGCCATAGATTTCATCCGGCCAGATATTGAGCCAGGCGGCAGTTTGCGTGACATCGCCCCAGGGCAGCATACCGCCTGCGGAAAGGATCATGTTGACCGGCGGCGGCGTGAGCCGGTGGTCGAGGCGTTTCAGGAACGCCGGACTGCTGATAAACGCATAGCGGTGGTCGTGGCTTAGCGCGGCAAGCTGCTCTGCGTAGTAGAGCATTGCGGCATGAAGCGGCAGGCCGAGCGCCATCGGCAGGAAAATACGGAAAGTCAGACCGTACAGATGCTGAGGAACGACTGACGCCACGACGCGACAGCCTGCCAGGCGGTCGGCAAAACGCATCGCCAGCAGTTCGGCCTCGCAATCCAGCCGCGCGATGGGTTTGATGATGCGCTTGGGCTGACCGGTGGAGCCAGAGGTAAACAATTCAACGAAGGCATCGGCGGCAATATCGTCGAATGTGAAGGCTTCTGCGCTGAACTGTCGTGATGTATTGACCACCAGCAGCGGGCCGTGCCAGCCAGACGTCTTATCGCTGAGCACGCCGTTGAACAGCGCGCGCTGCTCATCCAGCAGAGAGACGCGGTTATGCCCCGGAATAACGGGCGTTTTTCCGCTATGCAGCGTTGCCAGCAGCGCAACAATAAACAGATAGCTGTTCTCAAAACACAGCGCCCAGCGCTCGCCCTCCTGCTGTTGCAGGTGTTTCACCAGCTGCGCGACGTCATGGCGCAGGTGGCCCAGCGTCCAGGTGTCCTCACCCAGCCAGGCAACAGGCGTTTCATCCGGGCGTGGCGCGGTGAGCCAGCGGGAGAGCGGAAGGGTCTGCTTCATTGTGTTTCTCGTTTAATCACCTGGCGGCGCACCAGCCACTCGCCCGCCATCAACGTGCCCATCAGCAGATAGGCAATCATGCCGTTCCAGGCGGTCCATAGCGCCATGTCGCCGTGTAGCGCGGTAAAGAGCGCAATACCGCCGTTGCCGATGAAAAAGGCGCACCAGATTTGTGTTACGCGACGGGTGTAGCGCACTGCGGCTTCCGGCAGCGCAGGTTCACGCAGTCGCGCCAGGCGTTCGACAATCGGCATGGATGTCCACAGCGAGCCGCCAAAAAACGGCAAGCATGACGCCGTTAACAACGACCGGGTAAAACAGCAGCAGTTGATGTGTTTTAAGCAGATAGCTGGCGACGCAAAGCGCTATGCCCGCCACCGCCGCCACCTGAGTGACGACGCGCAGCGGCCCGCCTGTCGCCGGGTCTGACGAAAGCGTAAAAAGAGCAGCAACGCCATCAGCGGCAGCAGCCAGTGGAGGCTGTTATGCGTCAGCCCAAACCAGATCAAAAATGGCCAGGCCAGCAGCATCAGGCCGGTCAGCAACTGAATACCCATACGCGCGTGAGCGCCTGACATGGCGTATTACGCTTCTTTCAGCAGGCGTTCTACGGCGTCGACGACATCCTGCACGGTACGCACCGCTTTGAACTCTTCCGGCTTGATTTTCTTACCGGTTTTCTTTTGCAGATGCACGATCATGTCGACGGCGTCGATGCTGTCCAGCTCCAGATCTTCATACAGGCGCGCCTCAGGTTTGATGTCCTGAGGGTCGATTTCAAACAGTTTGACCAGCAGCGCGGAGACTTCTTCATAAATGGCATGTTGTTCTGTCATAACGGACTCGCCTCAGGCTCGTTGAGCGTGAATGAAAGATGCCAGCGTGGCGACGGAAAAGAAGTGCTGACGCATCTCTTCGCTCTCTGCGGAGAGCACCACGCCATACTGGTTTTTCACCGCCAGCCCCAGCTCAAGGGCATCGATCGAATCCAGTCCTAAACCATCACCAAAGAGCGCCGCCTCGGTATCGATATCGTCAGCGGACAGCTCGTCCAGATTCAGCGTATTTATTATGAGATTTTTAATTTCAAGGTAGAGCGCTTGCATCATTAATTCCTGAAAGAGGTGTAGCACCTGGTTGTAATTGAAGCAAAAGATGCCGGTTCAACTGCCTTGCCGCCAGCGCCGGTTCTTGTAAATTTGCATCGTTAAACGGGTCGATCGCGATCCGCTCGCGCACCTCTACGGTAAACAGAGGTTTCGCGGGAGGCACGTCATACCATTTGCTCTGCTTATCCAGCAGATGCTCGCTACAGTGGATAGTCACTACGCGTAAATCGCTGCCGCAGCGCACGGCGATATTGGCCGCGCCGCGTTGCAGCGTCATTTTTTCACCGGGTCGCGTTCGCGTCCCTTCGGGGAAAATCAATATTGTGTCGCCCTGATCCAGACGCTGCTGGCAGGCCGGTAACAGCGCGTCGGCCTGGCTGTTGATCAGGTAATCCGCCGCGCGAATAACGCCGCTGACGAACGGGTTTTTCAGCAATGCGCTCTTCACCAGGCAGTCGGTTTCGGGCATGACGGAAGCCAGCAGCACGTAATCGATAAGCGTGGGATGGTTCGCCACCACCAGACACCCTTTCTCCTGTCGCAGCACGTCACTCCCCTCAATGCGGTAGTCCAGAACGCCAAGCGTTTTCGCTACCGTTAAAAAGGCGCGAAAACTGGCCGCAATGCTGCGTCGGGCCAGGCGGCGGCGTCTGACGGGGTTCCATACCAATAGTAACAATAAGTTGAACCACACGACAGAAAGCAACAGCCCGCCGATGCCGAACAGGGCAAAACAAAAACCGGTCATCACCAGTCGCCATGCCCAATCCAGGCGCGCCAGAAACGTGTTCACGCGCGGCTCCACTGCCACTCTACCCGCTCGCCCGGCAGCGTAAAGGCGTCGGCGTTTTGTAAGTAACGCTGTAAAAACAGCAGGCTTTGCGGAAGCGGCGTTTCATTCTGAGGCGCGCCGGGCCGCGTGGCGCAGGACAGCGAATTCCCCGCTTCAATGACAAAGGCGACGGCGTAAGGCCAGGTCGGCATCTGCGGCGGTAATCGCGGATGGTAAAACTCGGGCAGGAAGCCGTCGAAATCGACCATCAATACCCGCTGATAACCCGCCTGAAGCAGGCACATCACTTCGCACAACCCTTGCTGGAAGGTGTCTCTCCCGGCGGAAAGCGAGGATGAGACAACCGGCTGTTTTGCGGCAATGGTCAGATTACCGACCGCGGAATTGTGTACTGACAGGGCGAAATCGGTGGGAGAGAGCGCCTGTTCCATCGCCAGCGCGTGCAGGATGCGGTAGTTACGCTCCAGTTCGCCGTGGCGGCTGGTATAGAGCACCGCGTCGATATCGTGGCGACGCAGCATGGCCAGCCCGCACTCCACCGCCAGTTTGCTGCCGGAACTGAGCCGCCGGGCGGTCATCATCGGGAGTTCGTGCAGTTTTGCCTGCGGCGCGGCGGGATCGATGGCGTACGGCTCCCGCGACCACTGCTGCCAGTGGGTCGCTTCGCTAAGTCCTGGGGCTCTGGCCTGCCAGTCTGTTATGTTTAGTGCAAATTTCATCAACGCGCGTCCGCGGTAATCCGGTGATACCAGTGACGTTTTTTTAACGTCACTTTGTTATTTTTTCTTTTGGCATATCAATAAAGTATGCCCAACGCCCAGGTTGTCATGGCGTTCATCCACCTGGAACCCTGCCATGTCCAGATAGTGATAAAACTTCTCTACGCTGTAGAAACGACTGTTGCCATTTGCCATACAGGTAAAATAAAGCGAAGACGCATTCAGGCTAAAAGAGGCCGCTTCAAATTTCTGCGCATCCCAGAACAGCTCCATAATGCACAGCCTTGCGCCGGGTTTCATCACGCGGGCAACGTTACTGAGCATGGTGATAATCTGTTCCGGTGAAAAGCAGTCCAGAAATTGGCTCATCCACCAGATATCGGCCTCTCCAGGTAAAGGCGTATCACCCAGCATATCCACTGTATGGAAATCTATGCGATGAGATAATCCTGCATTTTCGATATTTTTACGGGCAAGTGCAATTTGTTGTGGCAAATCTAATAAAGTGACCGCGATATTTTCATCGTACTGGCAGCAGCGTAATGCCCATTTCCCGGTATTTCCGCCCACATCGTACAGGGTTGCCGGGCGACTGGCGAATACATAAGGCAGCGCGGCGTCAAATGCGCCGTCGGAATAGTAATGATCGAAGGCGAACCAGCTGTCACGCGCCGCCTGCGGTAATTGCGACAGCGCGGGATAAATCGTTGGCCAGTCGCCGAATATTTTCAGTCCTGACGGTTTGCCTTCCTTTAGCGCATTTTCCAGATAAAACAGCCCCTGATAGCAAACATCCTGGGTGAAATCCATATTTATGCGGGTCATGGCGTCATGCAGAAGAAAATGCCCCACCTTCGCGAGATAATAATGCCCCTCTTTGTGAGTAATAATACGTCCGCTTAATCCCATATCCAGCAGTACGCTGGCGGCATATTCATTGATGCTGCTGTTTTCAGTGATATCGTCGAGCGTTGCGCCGCGTTTACCCTGCCGATCCAGATATGTCAGCACACCCGCGTTACGCAGACACAATGCGGCCTGGAAAAGCATGGGGGCGAAGGCGATACGTTGTGCTTCCGTGATGGCATCCAGTGCGCTGAGCGAGTCCTGTTCGTACATAATGGGGACAACCTGTTAAGAGGGGGTAAAAGCGAGTTATCGGGCCGTCTTCGACCCGACTTTAATAATCCGCGTCATCTTTCAGGCCGCCGCTTTTGACGCGTGAACGTTCAGCTCAATGCCACCTGAATGAAAGTGCGTACCGCCTGAATTACAGACCCGCGCCTGCGGACAAGTTAACCTGGATGTCTTTGTCCAGGTTATGTACCCAGCGGTTGTAGTTTTTGTGAATTTTGCCGCCGGAAGCCTGCAAATTGAGGCTGCTGTCGTATTTGATGTCGTAGCCGGTGGCGGAGTAGGTAATGCGCACTTCAGCGACGTGGTTGCGCGTCTGCTGACGTCCTTTGATAACGCCAGGCCCGACTTCAGACATGATCCATTGACGTTGAACGCCTGCCTTCAGAATGGCGTTTTTGACCTGCTCCTGAGTATGGCCCGCGCTCACGCTGGAGTGAACCTGATCGATAGGCGCAGTACGCGCGCAACCCGCCAGAGCACCCACAACCGCAATAGCGGCAAACCATTTAATGAATTGTTTCATGAAAACTCCCTATCAATTAACTAGTTGACTAATAATGTGCTTATTAATTTATTAATAACGAACGCCAGCCATAATGGCGTCGGTTTTTATTTTATGCATTTTTCATTTCACGCGAAAACCGACTGAATGCGGTATTGTTATATCTGTTTGAGTTAAGTCGCTTTATTCCGGTGAATGCTGTTTCTTATTTATTAAATAACGGGCGGCAGGACATATTTCATTTAAGGTAAACTGCCACATATATTTAAAACGCATGACAGTTTACCGGGCAGGTGCGTAGATAAAAACTACCCTGGTTGGTAGGTAAATTAATTATCCGGGCAACCGACTTTTCGGGCGACCCGGCCCCAGCAAAATCGCCAGCTTGCTGCCGCCTTTGGTGGTCTCCATCCAGATCTTACAGACGCTGGTAAGCGGAACGGAAAGCAGCATCCCTACCGGGCCTAATAACCATCCCCACACCAGTAAAGAGAGGAACACCACCAGCGTGGACATTCCCAGGCGGTGGCCCATCATGCGTGGTTCCAGGATATTGCCGATGATCATATGCACCACCAGAAAGAGCGCGCCGACCAGAACGCATTCGTAGAAACCGTTGAACAGCAGTGCCTGAATCATCGGCGGCACTGCTGAAATGACCGAACCAATATTAGGGACATAGTTGAGTAAAAACGCCAGCACGCCCCACATCAGCGCAAACTGGATGTCCATCAGCGCCAGCCCCAGCCAGACAATCACGCCGGTCCACAGGCTCAGCAGCGTTTTCAGCGCCAGATAGTGCGACACGCCTTTGAGCGCCCGGTGTAAACCCGCAATGTGAATTTGCGGGTTGTTCAGCGCGAAACGCAGTTTGTAGGGAACGTGGCGGACTTCGAACAGCATAAACACCACCGTCATCACCAGCAGGACTACGCTTGCCATCGCCCCGGAAAGGCCAGTCATCAGTGTGGTGGTGAAGGTCATCAGTTTATCGGAGTCGATGCGTTGCAGCAGGCGTTCCGGCGACATGTGCAGGTTGAGGAAGGGCAGCATCTCCTGCAAATGCAGAACCTTACGCGTCAGCTCCTTGTTGTATTTCGGCAGCATGGCGACGAATTCATTGATTGACGCAGCCAGTACGCCGATCAGCGCCGTCAGCACGATAAGCATCACGACCACCACGAGGGTAATCGCCACCGGGCGGTTAACGCCGCGACGAATAAACCAGGTTACCAGCGGGTTGAGGACAATGGCGAAAAAGAGCGCCAGTAAGAGCTGTACAATAATATCTGCTGCGGCATGAAGCCCTGCCAGTATGACGACCAACGACGCCAGTTTGAGCAGAATATGCATCCCCGTTTTGTCGGGTTGAGGGGTTGTCATGTCATCTTCCTTTTTGCATTTTTTCTAAGTGTAGCGCCTGGCCTGAGACCAATATTCTTAATCTTGCTACTGATTTTCGCGACTCAGCATGATAAAAATGAAACACTGTTGTAAAAACGTGGTGACCTCCCATGCCCGAACCCGTCGCTGAACCGGCGCTTAGCGGATTGCGCCTCAATCTACGTATTGTTTCTGTTGTGATTTTTAACTTCGCCAGTTATCTGACGATCGGTTTGCCGCTCGCAGTCCTGCCGGGCTATGTCCATGATGTGATGGGGTTTAGCGCCTTCTGGGCGGGGCTGGTCATAAGCTTACAATATTTTGCGACGCTCGTGAGCCGCCCTCATGCGGGGCGCTACGCTGACCTGCTGGGGCCGAAAAAGGTTGTCGTCTTTGGTTTGTGCGGCTGCTTTCTGAGCGGCCTGAGCTATCTCCTGGCGGGATTCGCCAGCGGCTGGCCGATTGCAAGCCTGCTGCTGCTATGCCTGGGGCGTGTCATTCTGGGCATTGGACAAAGCTTCGCCGGAACCGGATCAACGCTCTGGGGCGTAGGCGTAGTGGGGTCGCTGCATATTGGCCGGGTGATTTCGTGGAACGGTATTGTCACGTATGGCGCGATGGCGATGGGCGCCCCGCTTGGCGTGCTGTTTTACGCCTGGGGCGGGTTACAGGGGCTGGCGTTGACGATCATGGGCGTGGCGCTGCTGGCCGTGCTGTTTGCGCTCCCGCGCCCGGCGGTGAAAGCCAGTAAGGGCAAACCGCTGCCGTTTCGCGCCGTGCTTGGGCGCGTCTGGCTGTATGGAATGGCGCTGGCGCTGGCATCTGCGGGATTCGGCGTTATCGCCACCTTCATCACGCTGTTTTATGATGCGAAAGGGTGGGATGGCGCCGCCTTCGCGCTCACGCTGTTTAGCTGTGCGTTTGTGGGCGCCCGTTTATTGTTCCCCAATGGCATCAATCGGTTAGGTGGCTTAAACGTGGCGATGATCTGCTTTAGCGTGGAGATTATCGGGCTGCTGCTGGTGGGCGTTGCGCTGATGCCGTGGATGGCGAAAATTGGCGTGCTACTGGCGGGGGCGGGGTTCTCGCTGGTCTTCCCGGCGCTGGGCGTGGTGGCAGTAAAGGCGGTGCCGCAGCAGAATCAGGGGGCGGCGCTGGCGACCTATACGGTGTTTATGGATTTATCGTTGGGCGTGACCGGGCCGCTGGCGGGGCTGCTGATGACCTGGGCGGGCGTGCCGGTTATCTATCTGGCGGCGGCGGGTCTGGTGGCGATCGCGCTGTTGCTGACCTGGCGGTTAAAAAAACGGCCTCCGGCGGTATCGCAGGAGGCCGTGTCATCGTCTTAACCGTTACTGGATAACCAGCGTGTTAATGATATTTTCAGCGGCGGTTTGCGCCTTCTGCTGATCGTCTGCTGGCAGCGTGATTTGCAGGGTCAGCAGTTGGTTATCCACTTTGCCCAGCAGTACGGAAGAGTACGCGGTCTGGCCTTTCGCAGAGATAATGCTGTCCAGCTGTTGCAGCGTGTGGCCTTTCAGCTCGATGGCTTTATTGGTCACGACCTGCAACTGCGGGTCGCGGCTGCGCTGTTGATCTTCCAGACGTTTCGCCAGCACGGCGAGGTCTTCATTGGTGTTATCGCCAACAATCACGATCACCGCTTTCTGGCCTGTCGCGTCAGAGTAGACGTGCATATTATTGGCCTGAGTGCCCAGCTTGCCGCTCTGGTCGGTCATATCCGCTGGCAGTGAGAACGTCAGCTTACCGTCCAGCAGGCTGACAGGTTGTCCGGTTGCGTTGCTTTCCGTAGAGGTTCCCTCTGCCGGAGCATTGGTATCGTTGTTATCACAGGCCGCAAGCCCCATAACCAGCAGGCCAATACCGACATATTTAACCAGATTGCGCATTGACTTCTTCCTTTCGATAAACGGCCATAACGGCTCATTCATCCATCTTATCACAACTCGGAAAATGAACCTTTAACTCGTCTGCAATGCCGAGATTTCAGATTTATCTGCCAGCCTTTTCAGCAACATATTCAGCAATACGCCATACATCGGCAGGAAGAAAATAATGCTGATGAGCACCTTGAAGCAGTAATCGACTAGGGCGATTTCCATCCAGTGCTCGGCCATAAAGGCATCGGGGCTGCGCCAGAAAGCGATGAAGAAGAAGGCGAGGGTATCGCTGACGTTGCCAAACAGCGTGGAGGCCGTAGGAGCCATCCACCAGCGGCGGTTCTGGCGCAGGCGGTTAAAGACGTGTACATCCAGAATCTGGCCCAGCGCATACGCCATAAAGCTGGCGGTGGCGATACGCGCGACAAACAGGTTGAAGTGCAGCAGCGCGCCAAATCCCTGCCAGGAACCCATATAAAACAGCGATGAGATGACATAGGAGATGAGCAGCGCCGGGATCATCACCGCAAAGATTATCCGTCGTGCCAGCGGCGCGCCAAAAATGCGCACGGTCAGGTCGGTCGCGAGAAAAATAAAGGGAAAGCTAAAGGCGCCCCACGTCGTGTGGAACCCGAAAACAGAGATCGGAAGCTGTACCAGATAGTTACTGGAGGTGATCACCAGTAAGTGGAATAGCGATAGCCAGAACAACGCTTTTACGCGCTGTATTTGAGTAAAGGAGTTCATATTGTACCTTTTTGATCGATATTTGGGGTGAGGGAACCCAATAAAACCGCCGCATCATACTGCTTTGAAAACGTATTGCAATGGTTGTTTTTCACGCAATCGTTAACTTGATTTGCTTACGGGCAAACAGGGCGTAAACTACAGCCGTTTTTTTAGTGAATGAGACGAAGATGACCGATCTGTTTTCCTCCCCCGACCATACGCTTGATGCCCAGGGGCTACGCTGCCCGGAACCGGTAATGATGGTGCGTAAAACCGTGCGTAACATGCAAACGGGCGAAACGCTGCTGATTATTGCTGACGATCCGGCGACAACCCGCGATATTCCTGGCTTTTGTACGTTTATGGAACATGAGCTGATGGCTAAAGAGACGGATTCGCTGCCGTATCGTTATTTGCTGCGTAAAAAGCATTGAGTCTCAGCCGGATAAAACCGGCGTGACCGCTGCGACATTTTTAAACCATCGTTTCAATTTTTCCTGCTTTTTTGTGAAGCACTTCACCTTCATCTTTCAGGGCATCGGCTACGGTTTAAGCGTAAAAACTAAAACAATGTTTTAACGCTACCCTCTCAACCTCTGGAGCTGACCCGATGAAAGTGACTCTCAAGCCGCTCGCGGCTTCCCTGTGCCTGGCTACCGCGTCAATACTGTTTTCCCATTCCGTTTTCGCGCAGGTCATTAAAGCGGCGGATGTCCATCCGCAGGGCTACCCGAATGTCGTCGCCGTGCAGAAAATGGGCGAAAAACTCAAACAACAGACCGACGGCAAACTGGAAATTAAAGTGTTCCCGGGCGGCGTGCTGGGCGATGAGAAACAGATGATTGAACAGGCGCAAATCGGCGCGATTGATATGATTCGCGTATCGATGGCGCCGGTGGCGGCTATTCTGCCGGATATCGAAGTCTTTACGCTGCCCTATGTGTTCCGCGACGAAGACCACATGCACAAAATTATTGATGGCGATATCGGGAAAAGCATTGGCGATAAGCTGACGAACAACCCGAAATCACGTCTGGTGTTTCTTGGCTGGATGGACTCCGGGACGCGCAACCTGATTACTAAAAACCCGGTGGAAAAGCCGGAAGATCTCCACGGTATGAAGATTCGCGTGCAGGGAAGCCCGGTGGCGCTGGATACGCTGAAAGACATGGGGGCGAACTCGGTGGCGATGGGGTGAGCGAGGTGTTTAGCGGTATGCAGACCGGCGTGATTGACGGTGCGGAAAACAACCCGCCGACTTTTGTCGCGCATTAACTACATGCCGGTTGCGAAGAATTACACCCTCAGCGGGCACTTTATCACCCCGGAAATGCTGCTCTATTCCAAAGTGAAGTGGGACAAGCTGACTGCGGATGAGCAGCAGAAGATCCTGACGCTGGCGCGCGAAGCGCAGTTTGAGCAGCGTAAATTGTGGGATGCCTACAACCAGGAGGCATTAGCGAAGATGAAGGCTGGCGGCGTGCAGTTCCACGAAATTGATAAAGCGTATTTCGTGAAGGCCACCGAGCCGGTACGCGCGCAGTATGGCGAAAAACCACCAGGCGTTGATGAAGGCGATTGCCGACGTGCAGTAAGCGCCTTCGCTTCGCCGGATGAGCAGGCCTGCGTGGGTTCGTACCATGATCCCCGTAGGCCTGATAAGCCTGGCGCCATCAGACGACAATCTACCCTTTACGCAACAGCCGCAGCGCATTGGCGGTCACCAGCACCGTCGCCCCGGTATCCGCCAGCACGGCCAGCCACAGACCGGTTATGCCGAGCAGCGTGGTGATGAGGAAGATCCCTTTCAGCCCCAGGGCAATTGCGATGTTTTGACGAATATTGGCGTGGGTGGCGCGCGCCAGCTGGATCATCTGTACCAGCCCGCGCAGGCGGTTATGCGTCAGGGCGGCGTCTGCCGTTTCCAGCGCGACATCCGTTCCGCTTCCCATCGCAATACCTATCGCGGCGGCTTTCATTGCGGGGGCGTCGTTAATGCCGTCACCCACCATCGCCAGCGGGGCGTGCTGATTGAGCGCCGTCACCGCCCGGACTTTATCTTCCGGCAGCAGGCCCGCTTTAAACGTCAGGCCCAGCTCTCCGGCAATGGCCGCTGCCGCGCGTGGGTTATCGCCGGTCAGGATCACGCCTTTCACCCCTAACTGATTAAGCTCGCCGATCGCGGTGCGGGCGTCATCGCGCAGCGTATCCTGTAGGGGCGAGCACGCCGATTACGTCGTCGTTGCGCAGCACCAGCACGACCGTCTGTCCGGCGCTTTCCAGTTCGCTGATTTGCCCGGCAAAGGCTTCCGCCGGGCGTTTGCCTGCGGCGCAAATCAGGATGCGCTCGCCATTAACCTGAGCTTCGATACCCGAACCGACCAGCGCGCGCTGCTCCAGCGCTGGCGGAATGGTCAGCTCACGCGTCTGCGCTTCACGCACAATGGCCTGAGCCAGTGGGTGCGTCGCGCCTTGTTCCACCGCCGCCGCCAGCGCCAGCAGCTCCGCTTCGCCGATCCCGCTTGCCGGATGGATGGCGGTGACGCGCGGTTTCCCTACGGTCAGGGTGCCGGTTTTATCGAACGCCACCTGAGTGACTCTGCCCAGCTGCTCCAGCGCTGCGCCGCCTTTAATCAGCGCCCCGCGACGTGCCGCCGCCGCCAGCCCGGAGGTGATGGCCGCCGGAGTGGAAATGACCAGCGCACACGGGCAGCCAATCAGTAACAGCGTGAGTCCCTTATAAATCCACTCTTGCCAGGACGCGGCAAACAGCAGCGGTGGCACCAGCGTGACCAGCAGCGCGACGGCCATAATCACCGGGGTGTAAATCCGGCTGAAGCGGTCAATAAAACGCTCAATGGGCGCACGGCGTTCTTCGGCTTCTTCAATCAGCTTCAGGATACGGTCAATCGCGCTGGCGCCCGGTTCTGACAGCACCTCCAGTGTGACGAGCCGATCCACGCTGGTGGCGCCGGCGGGGACTTTCTCGCCCGTTGAGCGCTCGACCGGAATCGACTCGCCGGTGAGCGCGCTCTCATCAAAACTGGCGAAACCGGAGACCAGCCTGCCGTCGGCGGGTAAGCGCCCACCTGCCGCCACTTCGATAATGTCGCCGGGTTGCAGGGTGTTGATCGCCACCTCTTCGCGCACGCCATCGCGCAGGCGCGTGGCGGTTTCCGGTTTGGAGGGCCATCAGCGCGCTGACCCCTTTGCGGGCGCGGCTGGCAGCCCACCCTTCGAGGCGTTCGCCGATCAGAAATAACAGCAGCACCATCGCCGCTTCCGCCGTCGCGCCAATAAACAGCGCGCCAATCGCCGCCACGCTCATCAGCGTTTCGATGGCGAACCAGCTACCGGTTTTCATCAGGCGCAGCGCCTGACGGGCAATGGGATACAGGCCGACCAGCGTGGTGGCGATAAACGCCAGTTGGCCGAACGGATGGTTGAATTGCTCCAGCCCCCAGCTAATCGCCATCATAATGATGAGCGTGATCAGCGGCAGGTTTTCTTGCAGCCGGGATTCGCGCGCCTCTGCTGTGGCCTGTTCATCACGCAGGGTATAACCCGCCTTTTGTACGGCGCGTTCAACGTGTTGGCGGATATCGGCATTCGCATCCACCACCAGTTTCTCGGTGGCGAACAGCACCTGTACCTGATTGACGCCCCCGACCTGGCGCACGGCGTTTTCGACTTTACGGGCGCAGGCGGCGCAGTCCATACCGGCGACTTTCCAGGTGTAACGCGTCCCTTCGATGGTGTCGGGAACGAGAGCTTCCGTTGCGCAGGCGCCCTCACAGCAGCAGTCATCTACCTTCCGGGGGGCTGGCGCCAGTTTGAAGGATGAAAATTGTGGGACTTTTTTGCCATCAGTATCGGGTGTCAACATGGCATCCTCCGGTTGATGATAATTTTCTCATTAACCGGAGGATACACTCTGGAGTCGACTCCAGAGTCAAGCGTTATTAAAGATAAAGTGAGCGGACAATCAGGAAGTGCCCGGCGAAGTAGCAGGCGGCGGAAATAGCGTTATCCGCGCGGAAGCGGCAGCGGTAATGGCTGCCCAGCCAGACGATATTGCCGAGGAATAACAACGATGCGCCCATAAAAGCAGAGAGCGCCGGGGCGGTCGGGCGGAAGAACCACAGTTCACCGGCCAGCCAGACCATCATGAGCGTCATGGCGATAAAGGTGCATATCGGCCAGCGCAGCTCTTCCAGACGCGTCCAGATCACCGCAATCAGCAACCCGCCCAACACCAGCAGCACTAACGGCAATGGCCAGAAGAACGACAGCGTCATCTGGCTGGCGAAATAGAGGGTGTACAGCAGGTGCGACAGGAAGAATGCGCCAATGGCGTACAGCAGACGTTGGCGCGGCAACAGCGTCAACGCATCGCCCAGCAACGAGGCGCACAGGCCCGCCAGCACAAGGTAGCTGATCGCGTCGAACATCGGCGCTTGCCAGGCGAGTAAAAGAAGGAGAATCAGGGTGAGAGGTTTAAAGACCCAGCGCTGCCACGCTGGCCCACGATACGATGCGTCCACAAATAGCCATGCGGAAAGACAGACAGCGATAAACGACCAAAGCATCTTAGTTCCTTGAATTCGTTATTTTTTCGCGAGCGGTATGCTCACGGCCCTGTTGTCCAGTGTAGAGGTCGGCGCAGGCAGATGACAACACCATAACGGGCAGGGTATGCTTATTTCCGCATTTTCTGATGGGTTAAAATGATGAGCAAACCACCACTTTTTTTCATTGTTATCATTGGCTTGATTGTTATCGCCGCGTCGTTTCGCTTTGTTTCGCAGCGGCGAGAAAAAGCCGATAACGATGCCGCGCCATTGCAGCAAAAGCAGGTAGTGGTGAGCAATAAGCGCGAAAAGCCGATCAACGATCGGCGCTCGCGTCAGCAGCAGGTGACGCCAGCGGGGCACCAGTATGCGCTATGAGGTTAGCTTTAAACCGCAACGCGGCGGGCTTGAGCAGACGTTCCGGCTGGATGCCCAACAGTACCATGCGTTAACGGTCGGGGATAAAGGCACGCTGAGCTACAAAGGTTCGCGGTTTGAGGGCTTTAAGCCTGGGCAATAACGCCGATCGGCACTGTGTTTATAGCGCCAGTGCCGACAATAAATTCAACTGAAATATATAATGCCTTTCAAATATGGCTGCTATTTATTTTTCTGTGGTAATACCTTTGGTGTTATATTTTTTGTGTGACTAAAATATCGGTCATATCACTATTCTGCTATCCACTTTTCACTATCCTGCTATTGCAACGTTATCGCAGATATATATGAATATAATTTAAAAAGCTAAGGAATTTATATGGCGAATACAATGTGGTTGGCCTTGAATGGGCAGGCGCAGGGGTTGATTTCTGCTGGATGTGCCTCGGTAAATTCGATAGGAAATAAATCACAACCCGCCCATCGTGATCAGATAATGGTAATGACAGTTAATCATGGCATGAGCCGGGTACAAAATGTGAACCATCAATGTTTGACATTTATTAAGCCGGTAGATAAATCCTCGCCGTTATTAGGGAAAGCCATAACTGACAATGAAACATTGAACTGTGAATTTAGCTTCTACCGAACTAATAGGGCGGGTTTAAACGAGTGTTATTACACGCTAAAACTTATCAATGCCAGAATATCCAGCATCCATCTGCAAGTACCTCATACCATTGATGACTGCGCGGGTCAGCCAGAAGAAGTCATTGAGCTGTCGTATGAGTCTATTGCCTGGGAACACCTTATTGCTGGGACCAGCGCATACAGTATCTGGGATGAACGAATTTATTAAGGAGTAATGATGGAAAGGTATTATGACTGGATAGGGAATCATCGTGAAGATATTCTTAGGGGAAATAACTGGCAACGTAATCAGCGTGTCGAGAATGAAATCAGAACGCTAAAAAATAACCTGAACAACAATCCTCAACACATCATGCTGCTGACGCCTGAGGAGGCTCAGGGCGTAATTGACGATTTGCTGGGCAGTGAACCCGTCAGTTTTTCGACGAATTATGCCGGTAACATTAAAGATACGGTTTCTGCTACTAAAAACCTGTCAAAGCTTTTTTCTTATCAGCAGGCCGGGAAGATTGTCTTCACTTTAAAAGGCCTTGGGATTAAAGCAACGCAGTATGCTTATCAGGGAAAGCTGTATGTGAAGATTACTGGTTACCCTTCTTTGCGACGCATCCTTAATGGAACCCGTTACCGGATTAATCATCCTAAGGTGCTTGAAGTAGGTATTGGCAGCGCCGGGTTTCGAAACGGTATTATGTCAGGGGCCAGATTCTGCATCTGGTTTTCCGCATGCTGGCGGTTGATTGAGTTGGTCTTTAAATCCGACCATGACGTCGCCGCCCTGCTGGGAAATGTGACTATGGATGTGGCGAAGGTGATTGTGAGTGTATTTACAGAAAAGTGTTTGGGACAATTTGCTTCATGGCTCACATCTCCATTTATTGCGAGTGCAGCTTTTCCGGTTTGGGGTGAAATCATCGGTGTTGTGGCGTTAGGTTTTTTTCATAGCCTGGTCTCTGAATGAAGTGGACAAAAAATATGAGCTCTCAGACAAACTTATAGCGTTTATTCGTCAGGGACTTAAAGAACGGCAAAGAATTGAAGAGTGGAACGCCCGGCGCCTGGGGGTACAGAAGCTCCCTTTACGGCGGAATTTATTGATATGAACTTTAATATTAATCTGGAGAATATTAAAAAAAGATGTGGTTTGCTTCTGGGTATATTTGTTTTTGGAGGGGTTACCTGGGGGTTTTATCTTGCCAGCGTGCCGGACATCACCGATCTGATTGAATCCAGAAGCATCGTTTATTTTTTCTGGGGTTCATTTTTCCTGTTATTGATGTTTCCGGTGGGGTGTTGCTTTGTTTTAGCTATTGCTTACGTGACCTTTACGAAAAGCATGCAGCCGCCCAGGTTCTTCGACAGGGCTTTTACCATCGGTATCCATATTGCGGGGGTAGGGTTTGTTGTTGGTAATATCCTCTCTTTTATTGTTCTTTTTTATCCCCTCGGCACTAATTATGTCTTATGTGAGCGCTCAGGCCCGACGTCTGGCACCTATTACACCCGGACCGAAGAGATTTGCGAGCAGGTGAAATATCTGCTCAAAACAAAATACAGCGATATTGAAAAACTGAACGACACACTGGACGGCAAACCAAAGCAGCAATAGCGTTTTTTGGCCCGGCTCGCCACGCGCCGCCGGGCGAAAAGATCACGGTTACTTCTTCAACTGATCTTTAATCTTCTTCTGCCACACCAGCAGCTCAAACACGCCGAACAGGAAAATGCGGATTTTCTCGCCGGTGGTCATCTGCGGGCCATCTTTAGGCATGGTGCTTTTTAACAGCGCCAGCTGCATACCGTGCATCAGCACCATAAAGACCAGCGCGACGTTGACGAAGATGTTGAGCGGGCGTGGAAAGGGTTGGAAAATATTCAGTAGTAAAAATGCCCAGACGCACAGCATCAGCAGACGTCCCAGATTAATCAGCATCGCTTTCTCCTTGTGCTTCCCGTTGATACAGGCGGTATGCGACCTGTCCGGCCACTTTTTCACGATACAACGACCAGTTTGCCGGGACGGGCGGCAGACCGTTTTCGACTTCGCTTTCGACGTAAATATACGCGTCATCAGCCAGCCAGCCGTGCGTTTCCAGCAGGCTTAACGTCTCTTCCAGCAGCCCTTTGCGAAACGGGGGATCGACAAACACCACGTTGTGCGGCGTACCGGTCTGCGCCAGAAAGGCCAGCGTATTGGCGTTGACCACGCGGGCGTTGCCTGCCTTTAGCGTAGCAAGATTCTTTTGTAACTGCTGTGACACGGCGCGATCCATCTCCAGCAACGTCGCGCCCGCCGCATAGCGGGAAAGCGCTTCCAGCCCCAGCGCGCCGCTTCCGGCGAAACAATCCAGACAGTGGGCGTCTACCATGACCGGCGCCAGCCAGTTAAACAGCGTCTCGCGAACCCGGTCGGTTGTCGGGCGCAGCCCTGGGCTGTCGGGAACCGGAAGTTTACGGCCCCGCCACTGTCCGCCAATAATGCGGATTTGACCGCTGCCAGAGTGATTCGGTTTTTTCATTTCTATTGCTCAATCCGCTGCTGACGTGTCATTCCAGGCGGTGATGTGAATTAAGTTAAGTGGTAGACTATTTCATCATTTTTTTAGCTTCCATGTATATAGCGCCAGATATTAACCGCGAGGAGTACAGTCGCAGATGGCAAAACAGAAAAAACGTGGCTTCTTTTCCTGGCTGGGCTTTGGTGAAAAAGAGCAGGAACAGGAACAAAAAACCGAAGAACAACAGCGTGTTGAAGAACAGTTAGCGCCAGAGACGCCGGTTGAGACGGCGGCAGAGGCCGACGCGGAAACGCACGCCCACGGCAAGGCGGAGACCGACGCTTTCGCCGAAGCCGTGGTGAACGTCACCGAACAGGTTCAGGAAAGCGAAAAACCGCAGCCGGTTGAGCCAGAGCCTGTCGTAGAGCCTGTTGTTGACCCCGTGGTTGAAGAAGACATCGTTGAGCCGCAGGCGGTGGTGGAACATGAAGAACTGCCGCTGCCGGAAGAGGTGAACGTCGAAGAGACGTCGCCTGAAGAGTGGCAGGCCGAAGCGGAAACGGTAGAGATCGTGGAGGCGGTAGAAGAAGAGGCGCAAAACGAACCGCAACTGACCGACGAAGAACGGGAAGCGCAGGCGCTGGTGGTGGAAGCGGCGGAAGACGCGGTGGTTGTCGTGCCGGCGGCAGAAGAAGAGACGCCGGTTGAGGAGGTGATTCAGGAGCAAGAGAAGCCGACAAAAGAAGGTTTCTTTGCGCGCCTGAAACGTAGTCTTCTGAAAACAAAAGAAAATCTCGGTTCAGGATTTATCAGTCTGTTCCGTGGTAAGAAAATCGACGATGATCTGTTTGAAGAACTGGAAGAGCAGTTGCTGATTGCCGATGTGGGCGTGGAAACCACCCGCAAGATCATCGCTAACCTGACAGAGGGCGCCAGCCGCAAACAGCTGCATGATGCCGAAGCGCTGTATGGCCTGCTGAAAGACGAGATGGGCGATATCCTCGCAAAAGTTGACGAACCGCTTAATATTGAAGGCAAAACGCCATTTGTTATTCTGATGGTTGGCGTTAACGGCGTGGGGAAAACCACCACGATCGGTAAGCTGGCGCGTCAGTTCGAGCAGCAGGGCAAATCCGTGATGCTGGCGGCGGGGGATACCTTCCGTGCGGCGGCGGTAGAGCAGTTGCAGGTCTGGGGCCAGCGTAACAACATTCCGGTTATCGCCCAGCATACCGGCGCGGATTCCGCTTCCGTTATCTTTGACGCCATCCCAGGCGGCGAAAGCGCGTAATGTGGATGTGCTGATTGCCGATACCGCAGGTCGCTTGCAGAACAAAGCGCACCTGATGGAAGAACTGAAAAAAATCGTTCGCGTGATGAAGAAACTCGACGAAGATGCGCCGCATGAAGTGATGCTGACCATCGACGCCAGCACCGGGCAGAATGCGATAAGCCAGGCCAAACTGTTCCATGAAGCGGTTGGCCTGACCGGTATCACCCTGACCAAGCTGGATGGCACGGCGAAGGGTGGGGTTATCTTCTCGGTTGCCGATCAGTTTGGCATTCCTATCCGCTATATTGGTGTGGGCGAACGTATCGAGGATTTACGTCCGTTTAAGGCGGACGATTTTATAGAGGCACTTTTTGCCCGAGAGGATTAACAATGATTCGCTTTGAACATGTCAGCAAGGCCTATCTCGGTGGGAGACAAGCGCTGCAAGGAGTCACATTCCACATGCAGCCAGGCGAGATGGCGTTTCTGACCGGTCACTCAGGCGCGGGGAAAAGTACCCTGCTGAAGCTTATCTGTGGGATTGAACGGCCGAGCGCCGGGAAAATCTTCTTCAGCGGGCATGACATTACGCGCCTGAAAAACCGTGAAGTGCCGTTTCTGCGTCGTCAGATCGGAATGATTTTCCAGGATCACCACCTGCTGATGGATCGTACGGTCTATGACAACGTGGCGATCCCGTTGATTATCGCTGGCGCCAGCGGGGACGACATCCGTCGTCGCGTGTCGGCGGCGCTGGATAAAGTCGGGCTGCTGGACAAAGCGAGGAATTTTCCCATTCAACTCTCTGGCGGTGAGCAGCAGCGCGTGGGGATCGCCCGTGCGGTGGTGAACAAGCCTGCGGTGCTGCTGGCGGATGAACCGACCGGGAACCTGGATGATGCCTTATCGGAAGGGATTTTACGTCTGTTTGAAGAGTTTAACCGCGTTGGGGTGACGGTATTGATGGCGACGCACGACATCGGGCTTATCTCCCGTCGTTCGTACCGTATGCTCACCCTGAGCGAAGGTCATTTGCATGGAGGCCTGGTCAGTGAATAAGCGTGACGCTATCAACCAAATCAGGCAGTTTGGCGGCAGACTGGACCGTTTTTCGTAAATCTGGTGGTTCGTCCGGCGACGGCGGCCGCAATGCGCCGAGACGCGCAAAACCCTCGCCAAAGCCGAACTCGCGTAAAACCAACGTCTTTAACGAGCAGGTGCGCTATGCGTTCCAGGGCGCGTTACAGGATCTGAAAAGCAAGCCGCTGGCGACGTTTCTGACGGTGATGGTGATTGCCATCTCTCTGACGCTGCCAAGCGTTTGCTACATGGTCTATAAGAACGTCAACCAGGCGGCGACGCAGTACTATCCGTCCCCGCAGATCACCGTTTATCTGCAAAAGACGCTGGATGACGACGCGGCCGCCGGGGTGGTCGCACAGCTCCAGGCCGAGCAGGGGGTAGAGAAGGTCAACTATCTCTCCCGCGACGATGCGCTTGGCGAGTTCCGCAACTGGTCTGGCTTTGGCGGCGCGCTGGACATGCTGGAAGAGAATCCGCTTCCGGCAGTGGCTGTGGTGATCCCGAAACTGGATTTCCAGGGAACGGAGTCGCTGAACACGCTACGCGATCGCATCTCGCAGATTAACGGCATTGATGAAGTGCGTATGGATGACAGCTGGTTTGCCCGTCTGGCGGCGCTGACCGGGCTGGTAGGGCGCGTTTCCGCGATGATCGGCGTGCTGATGGTGGCGGCGGTGTTCCTCGTCATCGGCAACAGCGTGCGCCTGAGCATTTTCGCCCGCCGTGACACCATCAACGTGCAGAAACTGATTGGCGCGACGGATGGATTTATCCTGCGACCGTTCCTGTACGGCGGCGCGCTGCTCGGTTTTTCGGGGGCATTTCTTTCACTGATTTTGTCAGAAATTTTGGTGATGCGCTTGTCGTCTGCGGTGACGGAAGTGGCGCAGGTTTTCGGCACGAAGTTTGATATCAATGGCTTATCGTTCGATGAGTGCCTGCTGCTGCTGCTGGTGTGCTCGATGATCGGCTGGGTTGCGGCGTGGCTTGCCACTGTGCAACATTTACGTCACTTTACTCCCGATTAATAAAAGCGTGGTATACTCTTTCCCTGCAATGAGTTCCCGTTCGCAGGGAAAGAGCATCAAAACATCTCATCCCCCTGCCCACAGTGTTTTTTCATAGCGGTGTCACATTTTGTGCGTAATTTATTCACAACGTTGCATTGAACTTGTGGATAAAATCACTGTCTGATAAAAGAGTGAGTGCTATTCTCGTTGCTCATAAACGCTGGCACGTTTGTTGCTCATTTGCAGTGCCAGACGATATAAATTGAGAGGATTTGAATGACCAAAGAAATGCAAAATTTAGCTTTAGCCCCTGTTGGTAACCTGGAATCTTACATCCGGGCTGCAAACGCGTGGCCGATGTTATCGGCTGACGAAGAACGGGCACTGGCTGAAAAGCTGCATTACCAGGGCGATCTGGAAGCAGCTAAGACGCTGATTCTGTCTCACCTGCGCTTTGTTGTTCATGTTGCTCGTAACTATGCGGGCTATGGCCTGCCGCAGGCGGATCTGATTCAGGAAGGTAACATCGGCCTGATGAAAGCCGTGCGCCGTTTTAACCCGGAAGTGGGTGTGCGCCTGGTTTCTTTCGCCGTGCACTGGATCAAAGCGGAGATCCACGAATACGTATTGCGTAACTGGCGTATCGTTAAAGTCGCAACCACTAAAGCACAGCGTAAGCTGTTCTTTAACCTGCGTAAAACCAAGCAGCGTCTGGGCTGGTTTAATCAGGATGAAGTGGAAATGGTGGCGCGCGAACTGGGCGTAACCAGCAAAGACGTTCGCGAGATGGAATCCCGTATGGCGGCGCAGGACATGACGTTTGACATGTCTTCGGACGACGAGTCTGACAGCCAGCCGATGGCGCCAGTGCTGTATTTGCAGGATAAAACCTCTAACTTTGCCGACGGCATTGAAGAGGATAACTGGGAAGATCAGGCGGCAAAACAAACTGACCCACGCAATGGAAGGTCTGGACGAGCGTAGCCAGGACATCATTCGCGCCCGTTGGCTGGACGAAGACAATAAGTCCACGCTACAGGAACTGGCCGACCGCTATGGCGTTTCTGCTGAACGTGTACGTCAGCTTGAAAAGAACGCGATGAAGAAACTGCGCGCCGCTATCGAAGCGTAATTTCCGCGAAGTGCCCGAAAAACCCTGGATGAGAATCCGGGGTTTTTTGTTTTCCAGGCCGGATAAGGCATCGCCGTCATCCGGCAAACAGGCCGACATAAATGCCCGATGGCGCTTCGCTTATCGGGCTACGGGGATAACGCTTTTTTTCTCCCCCGCTCTGGCGAATTCTTCCCCCCTGGCAAACACTTACCGATGGGTTGTGCGCATCTTAGGGGGAGAAGGTGAAAAATAACGAACTGAATGAAAGACGGTTGCAGGCGACGCCGCGCGGCATTGGGGTGATGTGCGGTTTCTATGCCGACAGAGCGGAAAACGCCACGCTGTGGGATATTGAAGGCAATGAGGTGATTGATTTCGCCGCCGGAATTGCCGTGTTGAACACCGGGCACCGTCATCCAAAAGTCATCGCGGCAATTGAAAAACAGCTCCAGTCATTTACCCATACCGCGTATCAAATCGTGCCTTATGCAAGCTACGTTACGCTTGCCGAGCGTATTAACGAGCGCGTGCCGGTCAACGGCCCGGCGAAAACGGCTTTCTTCTCCACCGGCGCGGAGGCGGTCGAAAACGCGGTGAAAATTGCGCGCGCCTGTACCCGGCGACCGGGGCTGATTACCTTTGGTGGCGCGTTTCACGGGCGAACCTTTATGACGATGGCGCTCACCGGTAAGGTCGCGCCCTACAAAATTGGCTTTGGGCCGTTCCCGGGATCGGTCTATCACGCGCAATATCCGAATTCTTTGCATGGCGTTACCACGGCGGATGCGCTGAACAGTCTCGAACGTATTTTTAAAGCCGATATTGCGCCGGACCAGGTGGCGGCCATTATCCTGGAGCCGGTGCAGGGGGAAGGGGGCTTTAACGTCGCGCCAACGGATTTCATGCAGGCGCTGCGTACGTTATGCGATACCCACGGCATCTTGCTGATCGCCGATGAAGTGCAGACCGGTTTTGCCCGTACAGGCAAACTGTTTGCGATGGAGCACCACGGCGTTCAGCCGGATCTCATTACGATGGCCAAAAGTCTGGCCGGCGGTATGCCGCTGTCGGCGGTATCCGGTCGCGCCGAGGTGATGGATGCGCCTGCGCCGGGCGGTCTTGGCGGCACCTACGCCGGAAACCCGCTGGCGGTGGCCGCCGCGCATGCGGTGCTTGATGTGATTGAAGAAGACGATCTCTGCACTCGCGCCACGCAGCTTGGTCAGCATCTGGTTGAGGTGTTGAACAAAGCGAAAGCCGCCTGCCGTCCATTGCCGAGATCCGCGCGCAGGGCTCGATGGTGGCGGTAGAGTTTACCGATCCGCAGACCGGCCAGCCGTCCCCGGAATTTACCCGACAGGTGCAGGATCGCGCATTGCAGGAGGGTCTGCTGCTGCTCAGTTGCGGTGTTTATGGCAACGTGATCCGCTTCCTCTATCCGCTGACGATCCCCGATGCGCAGTTCCGTAAAGCGCTGGAGATCATTACGCGTTCTCTGACACGATAAACCGACGCCGTCCGTTGCGGCGGCGCCCCGTTTTGTCATCAACTTGTTATCTGACTGTCAAATTAGCTATTCCAAAATCATAAAAATCGGGTATGTTTTAGCAGAGTATGCTGCTAAAGCACGGGTGGCTTACCATTAATTGAAATAAAGTGCTGAACAACAACATCACAACATACGTAATAACCACAATAATGGGGATTCTCAGGATGAATATGAAGGGTAAAGCGTTATTGGCAGGATGTATCGCCCTGTCTTTGAGCAATATGGCGTTTGCTAAGGATATCAAAGTGGCCGTTGTCGGCGCGATGTCCGGCCCGGTAGCGCAGTACGGCGATCAGGAATTTACCGGCGCGGAGCAGGCGATTGCCGATATCAACGCGAAAGGCGGCATCAAGGGCGATAAGCTGGTTGCCGTGAAATATGATGATGCCTGCGACCCGAAACAAGCGGTAGCAGTAGCCAACAAAGTGGTCAATGACGGCATTAAATATGTTATCGGCCACCTGTGCTCCTCATCCACGCAGCCTGCGTCCGATATCTATGAAGACGAAGGCATTCTGATGATTACTCCGGCTGCGACCGCACCGGAACTGACCGCGCGCGGTTATCAGCTGATCCTGCGCACCACAGGTCTGGACTCCGATCAGGGGCCGACCGGCGGCGAAATATATTCTGGAAAGCGTGAAGCCGCAGCGCATCGCCATTATTCACGATAAGCAGCAGTACGGTGAAGGCCTGGCGCGCGCGGTGCAGGATGGCCTGAAAAAAGGCAACGCCAACGTGGTGTTCTTCGACGGGATTACCGCCGGCGAGAAAGATTTCTCCACCCTGGTGGCGCGCCTGAAGAAAGAGAACATCGACTTTGTGTATTACGGCGGCTACCACCCTGAGATGGGGCAGATCCTGCGCCAGGCTCGCGCTGCTGGCCTGAAAACGAAGTTTATGGGGCCGGAAGGGGTAGCGAACGTGTCGCTGTCTAACATTGCCGGTGAGTCTGCCGAGGGGATGCTGGTCACCAAGCCGAAGAACTACGATCAGGTTCCGGCGAACAAACCGATTGTAGATGCTATCAAAGCGAAGAAACAGGACCCAAGCGGCGCGTTTGTGTGGACCACTTACGCGGCGTTGCAGTCATTGCAAGCGGGTCTGAATCAGTCCGACGATCCGGCTGAAATCGCCAAATACCTGAAAGCGAATACCGTGGAAACCGTTATGGGGCCGTTGTCCTGGGATGAGAAGGGCGATCTGAAAGGCTTTGAGTTTGGCGTCTTTACCTGGCATGCCGACGGTACGGCAACCGACGCCAGGTAATTGAGTGCCGGGTGGCGGCTTCGTCTTACCCGGCCCGCATGCCTGGAAAATTGCGTGAGAGTTGCAAAACACGTAGGCCGGATAAGCGTTAGCGCCATCCGGCTTTTTTTATTACCGTTTTTCCCAGCCGTCCGCCTGCGCCGTAAACCCTAATGCCTGCATAAACGCCGCCATTACGCCTCGCTCTTCGACGCCGACATCTGCCATCCACCAGGCTGAAACGCCCGGATTATTGCGGATCACCTCTTCCACCAGATACTGCCCCACGCCGCGACGACGCGTGATCTCGCGAACCCGCAATGAATCCAGCGCGCCTTGCGTACCGCTTAGCGTTACCCGCACAGCGCCCAACAGACGCTCATTGAAACGCGCCGCGTAGATCCGGTGAGTATCATCTACGCTTAAAGACGAGGCGGAGTATTCCGGCCAGATTTTACCCAGATCGATGAGATCCTGGGCGCTAAAGTTTTCTAAACGAACGATGGTCAGCTTCATCGACAGCATGTCCAAATCACCAAAGAGAGAACCAGTGTACCGAAATAATGTGTTCCGACACTTTCTCTTTTTTATTTCATTTACCAGGCGATTAGTTTTTTTGGCAACGATAAGTACAGTTTGAAACATCAGAGAATGAAAAACAGGCAGGATAATCCCCTGGGAGGCAGTGTTTTATTCCGCTCTTTGTACCGTTATTTTATGCTGACAAGTGCGCTTTTTTTTGTTTATCTATAGTTGAAATCAGAATATTATCTTTTCTTAATCGACTGAAAAATAGAGTGTTTACTCTGATTTTGCATAAAAAGCTGTGCTAAACCATTAATGCAACAGGTAAAAATAGCATAGTTCAAAAAAAGCACAGTCTGCTTTTTAACCACATAAATACAAAATATATACACAAAATCATTCAAGGTGCATCAAGGCGGCAAGAGCGTGAATCCCCAGGTGCTTACATAAGTTAGTGACTGGGGTGAACGCACGTAGCCAACACCGGGGCAGCTTGAAGGATGAAGTGTAATAACGTCACGAATGGGGATTCAGTAAATGAAACGGAATGCGAAAACGATCATCGCAGGAGTGGTTGCACTGGCGATGTCGCATACGGCAATGGCGGACGATATTAAAGTCGCCGTTGTCGGGGCGATGTCCGGCCCGGTAGCGCAGTGGGGCGATATGGAATTTAACGGCGCGCGTCAGGCCATTAAAGACATCAACGCCAAAGGCGGCATCAAAGGCGATAAGCTGGTGGGCGTTGAGTATGACGACGCCTGTGACCCGAAACAGGCTGTCGCGGTGGCGAACAAAATCGTCAACGACGGCATTCAGTACGTTATCGGCCACCTGTGCTCCTCTTCCACACAGCCCGCGTCTGATATCTATGAAGATGAAGGCATCCTGATGATCTCCCCGGGCGCCACAAACCCGGAACTGACGCAGCGCGGCTACGAACACATCATGCGTACGGCGGGCCTGGACTCCTCCCAGGGGCCAACGGCGGCGAAATACATTCTTGAGAAAGTGAAGCCGCAGCGTATCGCCATTATTCACGATAAGCAGCAGTACGGTGAAGGTCTGGCGCGTTCCGTACAGGACAGCCTGAAAGCGGGCAACACCAATATCGTGTTCTTTGACGGGATTACCGCTGGCGAGAAAGACTTTTCCGCGCTGATTGCCCGCCTGCAAAAAGAGAATATCGACTTCGTTTATTACGGCGGTTACTACCCGGAAATGGCCAGATGCTGCGCCAGGCGCGCGCTATCGGCCTGAAAACTCAGTTTATGGGGCCAGAGGGCGTGGGCAATGCCTCACTGTCCAACATCGCTGGCGCGGCGGCAGAAGGCATGCTGGTGACGATGCCAAAACGCTATGACCAGGACCCGGCGAACAAAGGCATTGTCGATGCCCTTAAAGCCGACAAAAAAGATCCTACCGGCCCTTACGTGTGGATCACCTACGCTGCGGTGCAGTCGCTGGCAACCGCAATGGATCGTACCGGCAGCAAAGCGCCGCTCGATCTGGTGAAAGATCTGAAAGCACACGGGGCTGATACCGTGATTGGGCCGCTGAACTGGGATGAAAAAGGCGATCTGAAGGGATTTGAGTTTGGTGTCTTCCAGTGGCATGCCGACGGCTCATCGACCGTTGCCAAATAACGCCTGAAGACAAGTTATCCCTCCGCCCGCGCAAAACGGGCGGGTTGAGAAAGGTTACCTTATGTCCGAGCAGTTTCTCTATTTCTTGCAGCAGATGTTTAACGGCGTCACGCTGGGAAGCACCTATGCGCTGATCGCTATCGGCTATACGATGGTTTACGGCATTATCGGCATGATCAACTTCGCCCACGGCGAGGTCTATATGATCGGCAGCTATGTCTCTTTCATGATCATCGCCGCGCTGATGATGATGGGCATTGATACCAGCTGGCTGCTGGTCGCCGCCGGGTTCGTCGGGGCTATCATTATCGCCAGCGCCTATGGCTGGAGTATTGAACGGGTGGCCTATCGGCCAGTGCGCAGTTCCAAGCGACTGATTGCGCTCATCTCCGCGATCGGGATGTCTATTTTCCTGCAAAACTACGTCAGTCTTACCGAAGGTTCGCGTGACGTGGCGCTCCCCAGTTTGTTTAACGGCCAGTGGATTATCGGCAGCAGCGAGAACTTCGCCGCCAGCATTACCACCATGCAGTTGGTCATCTGGATTGTCACTTTCCTGGCGATGCTGGCGCTGACGCTGTTCATCCGTTACTCCCGTATGGGACGCGCCTGCCGCGCCTGTGCGGAAGACCTGAAAATGGCGAGTCTGCTGGGCATTAATACCGACCGCGTGATTGCGCTGACCTTTGTGATTGGCGCGGCGATGGCGGCGGTGGCGGGCGTGCTGCTCGGTCAGTTCTATGGCGTTATCAACCCGTATATTGGCTTTATGGCCGGGATGAAGGCCTTCACCGCCGCGGTGCTTGGCGGCATCGGCAGCATTCCTGGCGCGATGATTGGCGGCCTGATTCTGGGCGTCGCCGAAGCGCTCTCCTCTGCGTACCTAAGTACCGAATATAAAGATGTGGTGTCGTTTGCGCTGCTGATTCTGGTGCTGCTGGTCATGCCGACCGGTATCCTGGGCCGCCCGGAGGTAGAGAAAGTATGAAACCGATGCATTTTGCGATGGCGCTGCTCTCTGCCGCCATGTTCTTCGTACTGGCGGGCGTCTTTATGGGCGTTCAACTGGAACTCGATGGCACCAAACTGGTGGTGGGGACTGCTGCGGATATTCGCTGGCAGTGGGTGTTTATCGGTACTGCCGTGGTCTTTTTTCTTCCAGTTGCTGCGACCGATTTTCCAGAAAAGCCTGAAGGGCATTTCCGGGGCCTAAATTTTGTTCTGCCAGCGATTGGATGGCTCAACCGTGAAGCAGAAGCTGTTCCTGATTGGCGCTGCTGGTCATCGCCGTCGTGTGGCCGTTTATGGTGTCGCGCGGCACCGTTGATATCGCCACGCTGACCATGATTTATATCATCCTCGGTCTTGGGACTGAACGTGGTGGTGGGGGGTTGTCTGGTCTGCTGGTGCTGGGCTACGGCGGTTTCTACGCCATTGGCGCGTATACCTTCGCGTTGCTGAATCACTATTACGGTCTGGGGTTCTGGACCTGCCTGCCGCTGGCGGGGCTGGTTGCGGCGGCGGCGGGCTTCCTGCTTGGCTTCCCGGTATTGCGCCTGCGCGGCGACTACCTGGCGATAGTGACCTTAGGATTTGGCGAGATTGTGCGCATCCTGCTGCTCAATAACACCGAAGTGACCGGCGGGCCGAACGGTATCAGCCAGATCCCGAAACCGACATTCTTTGGTCTGGAGTTCAGCCGTACCGCCCGTGAAGGAGGCTGGGATACCTTCAGCAACTTCTTCGGCGTGAAATACGATCCATCCGACCGCGTGATTTGGCTTTACCTGGTGGCGTTGCTGCTGGTCGTCTTCTCGTTGTTTGTGATCAACCGTCTGCTGCGTATGCCGCTGGGGCGGGCATGGGAAGCGCTGCGTGAAGATGAAATTGCCTGCCGTTCATTAGGCTTAAGCCCGACGCGCATTAAGCTGACGGCGTTTACCATCAGCGCCGCGTTTGCGGGGTTCGCCGGAACGCTGTTCGCCGCGCGCCAGGGCTTTGTCAGCCCGGAGTCGTTCACCTTTGCCGAATCCGCTTTTGTACTGGCGATTGTGGTGCTTGGCGGCATGGGTTCGCAGTTCGCGGTTATTCTCGCCGCTATCCTGCTGGTGGTATCGCGCGAGCTAATGCGTGACTTCAACGAATACAGCATGTTGATGCTCGGTGGTTTGATGGTACTGATGATGATCTGGCGTCCGCAGGGCTTGCTGCCGATGACCCGTCCGCAGTTGAAACTGAAAAACGGGGAAGCGAAAGGAGAGCAGGCATGAGTCAGCCATTATTATCCGTTAACGGCCTGATGATGCGCTTTGGCGGTCTGCTGGCGGTAAACAAACGTTGAACTGGAGTTGCATCCACGCGAAATCGTCTCATTGATCGGGCCAAACGGCGCCGGGAAAAACCACGGTCTTTAACTGCCTGACCGGTTTCTATAAACCGACCGGGTGGCACCATTATGCTGCGCGATCAGCATCTGGAAGGGCTGCCGGGTCAGCAGATTGCCCGTATGGGCGTGGTGCGTACCTTCCAGCACGTCCGCCTGTTCCGTGAGATGACGGTGATTGAAAACCTGCTGGTTGCGCAACATCAGCAGTTGAAAACCGGCGTCTTTTCGGGTCTGTTGAAGACTCCGGCGTTCCGTCGGGCGCAGAGTGAAGCGCTCGATCGTGCCGCCACCTGGCTGGAGCGTATCGGCCTGCTGGAGCACGCCAACCGCCAGGCCAGCAACCTGGCCTACGGCGACCAGCGTCGTCTGGAGATCGCCCGCTGCATGGTGACGCAGCCGGAGATCCTGATGCTGGATGAACCGGCGGCGGGTCTGAACCCGAAAGAGACCAAAGAGCTGGACGAATTAATTGCGGAGCTGCGTAATCATCACAACACCACCATTCTGCTGATTGAGCATGATATGAAGCTGGTGATGGGGATTTCCGATCGCATTTACGTGGTGAACCAGGGAACGCCGCTGGCGAACGGGACGCCGGAAGAAGTTCGCAACAACCCGGACGTGATCCGCGCCTATTTAGGTGAAGCATAATGGTGGTGACGCATAAGATGGAAAAAGTCATGTTGTCCTTTGACAAAGTCAGTGCCCACTACGGCAAAATCCAGGCGCTGCACGAGGTGAGTCTGCATATTCGTCAGGGAGAAATCGTCACCCTGATTGGCGCCAACGGCGCGGGTAAAACCACGCTGCTCGGCACGTTATGCGGCGATCCGCGCGCCACCAGCGGTCGGATTGTGTTTGATGGCAAAGACATTACCGACTGGCAGACGGCGAAAATCATGCGTGAAGCGGTGGCGATTGTCCCGGAAGGGCGTCGCGTCTTTTCCCGTATGACGGTAGAAGAGAACCTGGCGATGGGCGGTTTTTTCGCCGAGCGCGACCAGTTTCAGGAGCGCATTAAGTGGGTTTACGCGCTGTTCCCGCGCTTGCATGAGCGTCGTATCCAGCGTGCGGGCACCATGTCCGGCGGTGAACAGCAGATGCTGGCGATTGGCCGTGCATTGATGAGTCAGCCGCGTTTGCTGCTGCTGGATGAGCCGTCCCTGGGTCTGGCGCCGATCATCATCCAGCAGATTTTCGATACCATCGAACAGCTGCGCGAGCAGGGAATGACCATCTTCCTCGTCGAGCAGAACGCGAATCAGGCGCTGAAGCTGGCGGATCGCGGCTACGTGCTGGAAAACGGTCATGTGGTGCTGGAAGATAACCGGCGATGCGTTGCTGGCCAACGAAGCGGTGCGCAGCGCATACCTCGGAGGCTGAACCGTCTGTGTGCCCGGTGGCGCTACGCTTACCGGGCCTACTCGATCCTGTAGGCCGGGTAAGGTGAAGCCGCCACCCGGCTTTTTGTTTCTTCCATATTATCTTCACCATTCCATCATCTTCTTATCATCCTGCTGACGTTTGGCTGTCATTTATTTGTAACTAAAAAGTTATTTTTCTGTCATTCGCGCATGTCATGTTACCTCGCGAGCATAAAACGCGTGATATCGCGCATCCGGCACAACAAGAGAGATAAGCGAATGACATCGTTACGACATACAGCGTTAGGACTGGCGTTAAGCCTGGCATTCGTGGGAAACGCCATGGCCGTTACCACCATTCCATTCTGGCATTCTATGGAAGGCGAGCTGGGGAAAGAGGTTGATTCTCTGGCGCAACGTTTCAATGCGGCCAATCCTGATTACAAGATTGTGCCGGTCTATAAGGGCAACTATGAACAGAGCCTGAGCGCAGGTATCGCCGCGTTTCGTACCGGTAACGCTCCGGCGCTGTTGCAGGTTTATGAAGTCGGCACCGCGACCATGATGGCGTCGAAAGCGATTAAACCGGTCTATGAAGTGTTCAGCGACGCGGGTATCAGTTTCGATGAGTCGCAGTTTGTACCGACGGTGTCCGGTTACTACACCGATTCCAAAAGCGGACATCTGTTGTCCCAGCCGTTTAACAGCTCCACACCGGTGCTGTACTACAACAAAGACGCTTTCAAAAAAGCCGGTTTAGATCCAGAGCAGCCGCCGAAAACCTGGCAGGATCTGGCGGAGTACACCGCGAAGCTGAAGGCGGCGGGAATGAAGTGCGGCTACGCCAGCGGCTGGCAGGGCTGGATTCAGATTGAAAACTTCAGCGCCTGGCACGGCCTGCCGGTCGCTACCCAAAATAACGGCTTTGACGGTACTGACGCGGTGCTGGAATTTAACAAGCCGGAGCAGGTGAAACATATCGCGCTGCTGGAAGAACTGAACAAGAAGGGTGATTTCAGCTACTTCGGGCGTAAAGACGAATCCACTGAGAAGTTCTACAACGGCGATTGCGCCATCACCACCGCCTCTTCCGGTTCTCTGGCGGATATCCGCCACTACGCCAAATTTAATTACGGCGTAGGCATGATGCCTTATGACGCGGATGCCAAAGATGCGCCGCAAAACGCCATTATCGGCGGGGCGAGCCTGTGGGTGATGCAGGGTAAAGACAAAGAGACCTACACCGGCGTGGCGAAATTCCTCGACTTCCTGGCGAAGCCGGAAAATGCTGCTGAATGGCATCAGAAAACCGGCTATCTGCCGATCACCAAAGCGGCTTACGATCTGACCCGCGAGCAGGGATTCTATGACAAGAACCCCGGCGCGGATATTGCCACGCGCCAGATGCTGAACAAGCCGCCGTTGCCGTTCACCAAAGGTCTGCGTCTGGGCAACATGCCGCAGATCCGCACCATTGTGGATGAGGAACTGGAAAGCGTGTGGACCGGGAAGAAATCCCCGCAGCAGGCGCTGGATGCCGCCGTTGAGCGTGGTAATCAGCTGCTGCGTCGCTTTGAGCAGTCAACGAAATCGTAACATGAAATGCCGGGTGGCGGCTTCGCCTTACCCGGCCTACGCGAACCTGTAGGTCGGATAAGCGTAGCGCCACCCGGCACTGTTCAGGAATCAAATCTTCATGTCATCATCCCGTCCGGTGTTTCGCTCGCGTTGGCTGCCGTATTTGCTGGTTGCGCCGCAACTGGCGATCACCGTCATTTTCTTTATCTGGCCTGCGGGCGAAGCGCTGTGGTATTCGCTGCAAAGCGTCGATCCGTTTGGGCTGTCCAGCCAGTTTGTCGGTCTGGATAACTTTGTCGCCTTATTCCATGACAGCTACTACCTCGACTCCTTCTGGACGACGATGAAATTCAGTGCGCTGGTGACGGTAAGCGGCCTGTTGGTCTCGCTGTTTTTCGCCGCGCTGGTGGATTACGTGGTACGCGCAAGCCGCCTGTATCAGACGCTGATGCTGCTGCCTTACGCCGTTGCGCCAGCGGTGGCCGCCGTACTGTGGATCTTCCTGTTCAACCCTGGGCGCGGGCTAATCACCCATTTTCTTGCCGGGTTCGGCTATGACTGGAACCATGCGCAACACAGCGGCCAGGCCATGTTTTTGGTGGTGTTCGCTTCAGTCTGGAAGCAGATTAGTTACAACTTCCTGTTCTTTTTTGCCGCGTTGCAATCCATTCCCCGCTCGCTGACGGAAGCGGCAGCGATTGATGGGGCGGGTCCGGTTCGGCGCTTCTTTAAACTTTCGCTACCGCTGATTGCGCCGGTGAGTTTCTTCCTGCTGGTGGTCAATCTGGTGTATGCCTTCTTCGACACCTTCCCGGTGATCGACGCCGCTACCGCAGGCGGACCGGTACAGGCGACGACCACGCTGATTTATAAGATCTACCGCGAAGGCTTTGCCGGGCTGGATCTCTCCGCCTCTGCCGCACAGTCGGTGGTGCTGATGTTCCTCGTCATCATTCTGACGGTTATCCAGTTCCGCTATGTGGAAAGTAAGGTGCGTTACCAATGATTGAGAACCGTCGCGGGCTGACGATATTCAGCCACACTATGTTGATTCTGGGGATTGTGGTGATCCTGTTTCCCTTGTACGTCGCCTTTGTGGCGGCGACGCTGGACAACAGCGCGGTGTTCGATACGCCGATGACGCTCATCCCCGGAACGCATCTGCTGGAAAACATGGCAACGATCTGGGTTAACGGCGTGGGCGTGAACAGCGCGCCGTTCTGGCTGATGATGCTTAACAGTTTCATCATGGCTTTTGGCATTACGGTGGGGAAAATTACCGTTTCTATGCTGTCGGCGTTTGCCATTGTCTGGTTTCGTTTTCCGCTGCGTAATCTGTTTTTTCTGGATGATCTTTATCACCCTGATGCTGCCGGTTGAGGTGCGTATTTTCCCGACGGTGGAAGTGATCGCCAATCTGAAAATGCTCGACAGCTACGCGGGTCTGACCCTACCGCTAATGGCCTCAGCGACCGCCACCTTTCTGTTTCGCCAGTTCTTCATGACGCTGCCGGACGAGCTGATTGAAGCGGCGCGCATCGACGGCGCTTCACCGATGCGCTTTTTCCGCGACATCGTGCTGCCGCTGTCGAAAACTAATCTCGCGGCGCTGTTCGTCATCACTTTCATCTACGGCTGGAACCAGTACCTGTGGCCGTTGCTGATTATTACCGACGTTGATCTCGGCACCGCCGTTGCGGGGATTAAAGGCATGATCGCCACCGGGGAAGGCACCACTCAGTGGAATCAGGTGATGGCGGCGATGCTGCTGACCCTGATTCCCCCCGTCGTTATCGTTTTAGCCATGCAGCGCGCGTTTGTACGCGGCCTGGTGGACAGTGAGAAGTAGGAAATTTTATGGCTGGTTTGAAATTACAGGCAGTAACCAAAAGCTGGGACGGCAAAAACCCAGGTCATTCAGCCGTTAACGCTGGATGTGGCGGATGGCGAGTTTATTGTGATGGTTGGGCCGTCCGGCTGCGGTAAATCGACGCTGCTGCGTATGGTGGCCGGGCTTGAGCGGGTAACGAGCGGCGATATCTGGATTGACCGCCAGCGCGTTACGGAGATGGAGCCGAAAGACAGGGGCATTGCGATGGTGTTCCAGAACTACGCGCTCTACCCACACATGAGCGTAGAGGAGAACATGGCGTGGGGGCTGAAGATTCGCGGCATGGGCAAAGGGCATATTGCTGAACGGGTGAAAGAGGCGGCGCGGATTCTGGAGCTGGACGGTTTGCTCAAACGCCGTCCACGCGAGCTTTCCGGCGGCCAGCGCCAGCGTGTGGCAATGGGGCGTGCGATTGTGCGCGATCCGGCCGTCTTCCTGTTTGATGAGCCGCTGTCCAACCTTGACGCTAAATTGCGCGTCCAGATGCGCCTTGAGTTACAACATCTGCATCGCCGCCTGAAAACCACCTCGCTGTACGTGACGCACGATCAGGTCGAAGCGATGACGCTCGCCCAGCGGGTGATGGTGATGAACAAAGGCGTGGCGGAGCAAATCGGTACGCCGGTAGAAGTGTATGAGAAGCCAGCCAGCCGCTTTGTGGCGAGCTTTATCGGCAGCCCGGCGATGAACCTGCTGGAGGGGCGCATCAGCGCCGCAGGCACCCATTTTGAGCTGGAGAGCGGGATGGCGCTGCCCGTTAACTGGAACTATCGTCGCTATGCCGGGCGGAAAATGACGCTGGGTATCCGTCCTGAGCATATTGCGCTAAGCTCGCAGGCGGAAGGCGGCGTACCGCTGGTGATGGACACGCTGGAGATGCTGGGGGCGGATAACCTGGCGCACGGACGCTGGGGCGATCAAAAAATGGTCGTGCGGCTGGCGCATCAGCAACGCCCGACGGCAGGCAGCACGCTATGGCTGCATTTGCCGGAAAATCATCTGCATCTTTTCGATGGCGAAACAGGACAACGAGTATGAGTAACTGGCCTTATCCCCACATCGTCGCGCATCGCGGCGGCGGAAAACTCGCACCGGAAAACACGCTGGCGGCGATTGACGTGGGGGCGCGGTGCGGACACACGATGATTGAGTTTGACGTGAAGCTGTCGAAAGACGGCGAGATCTTTCTGCTGCATGACGACAACCTGGAGCGCACCAGTAACGGCTGGGGCGTGGCGGGGGAAGTCAACTGGCAGGATCTGCTGCGCGTTGATGCCGGGAGCTGGTTTAGCGGCAAGTTTAAAGGCGAGCCGTTGCCGCTGTTGTCTCAGGTAGCGGAACGCTGCCGCGAGCACGGCATGATGGCGAATATTGAAATTAAACCGACGATCGGCACCGGGCCATTGACGGGGAGAGTGGTGGCGCTGGCGGCGCGGGAGCTGTGGTCTGGAATGACCGCGCCTTTGCTTTCATCGTTTGAAATTGATGCGCTGGAAGCGGCGCAAAAGGCGGCGCCAGAGCTACCGCGCGGTTTACTGCTGGATGACTGGCGTGACGACTGGCATACGCTGACGACCCGGCTGGGCTGCGTCTCTGTTCATCTCAACCATAAATTGCTTGATGAAGCGCGGGTAAAAGTGCTCAAGGCGGCGGGACTGCGCATTCTGGTTTACACCGTCAACAAACCCCAGCGCGCGGCGGAACTGCTGCGGCTGGGGCGTGGACTGCATCTGTACCGATGCCATTGATGTGATTGGGCCGGATTTTACTGCGGCGAGTTATTGAGCATATCGCCACTCTGTCGCTGGGGCAGCAGATGTTGCTGACCGCTGCTCTGGCGGGTTCCACCGCTTAACATACCGCCATTGTTGTTTGGTAAAACCTGCTCACGCACCTGGCCCTGCTGGACCCGCTGCGCGTTATTGTTCATCTGCGTTTGCAGATGCTGTTGCTGAAGCTGGGTCTGCGTTTTTAACTGCTGGTTAAGCATCCCTTTCTGCTGGGTCTGCTGCGTCTGCATTTGGGTTTGCATCCGCTGTTGACTCGGGATCTGATACCCCGGCTGATTCGGGTTATTCATGGTGTTGATGGGCTGCGCAAAGCCGGAAAACGGCAGTAGCGCCGCTAAAATTAAGAGTCGTTTCATCGTCTTTCCTCCTCTGGGGGGATCTATTAAGTTTACTCCTTTCCCGCCGCAACGATGATTATTTCAGAGTTATGCACCAGGCTTAGTGGGGGGCTGACCCCGTATCTCTGGAGAATAACGATGATGAAACCGACGTTTTTGCGCCGGGTAGCCATTGCTGCTCTGCTCTCAGGAAGTTGTTTTAGTGTTGTTGCCGCGCCGCCTGCGCCACCTCCGGGTGTCATACGGTGTTGAAGAGGATGTTTTCCACCCTGTTCGTGCGAAGCAGGGGATGGTGGCATCCGTGGATGCGATGGCGACCCAGGTCGGCGTCGATATCCTTAAACAAGGGGGAAATGCCGTCGATGCGGCGGTTGCCGTTGGCTATGCGCTGGCGGTGACGCATCCGCAGGCGGGGAACCTCGGCGGCGGGGGTTTTATGCTGCTGCGCACCAAAGACGGGAAATACCACGGCGATCGACTTCCGCGAAATGGCGCCAGCCAATGCCACCCGCGATATGTTCCTGGACGATCAGGGCAATCCTGACAGTAAAAAATCGCTGACGTCGCACCTGGCGACCGGTACGCGGGCACCGTGGCCGGATTCTCGCTGGCGCTGGGAGAAATACGGCACCCTGCCGCTCAACAAAGTGATACGCCCGGCGATGAAACTTGCGGATGAGGGATTCGTCGTCAACGATGCGCTGGCGGATGACCTGAAAACCTACGGTAGCGAGGGTGCTGCCGAATTATGAAAACAGCAAGGCCATTTTCTGGAAAGACGGCGAACCGCTGAAGAAGGGCGACAAGCTGGTGCAGAAAAACCTGGCGAAAAGTCTGGAGATGATTGCTGAGAATGGCCCGGATGCCTTCTACAAAGGGGCGATAGCCGACCAGATCGCACAAGAAATGCAGAAGAACGGGGGGCTTATCACCAAAGAGGGATCTGGCGGCTTACAAAGCGGTAGAACGCACGCCGATTAGCGGCGACTATCGCGGGTATCAGGTCTTTTCGATGCCGGCCTCCGTCCTCCGGCGGCATTCATATCGTGCAGATCCTCAATATCCTTGAAAACTTCGACATGAAGAAATACGGGTTTTGGCAGCGCCGATGCCATGCAGATAATGGCTGAAGCGGAGAAATATGCCTATGCCGATCGGTCGGAGTATCTCGGCGACCCGGATTTTGTGGAAGGTGCCGTGGCAGGCGCTGACCAGTAAAGCGTATGCGAAATCCATCGCCGATCAGATAGATATCAATAAAGCCAAACCGTCCAGCGAGATTCGCCCCGGTAAACTGGCGCCGTACGAAAGCAATCAGACCACCCATTTTCTCGGTGGTGGATAAAGACGGCAACGCGGTGGCCGTCACCTACACCCTGAACACCACGTTTGGTACCGGGATTGTGGGCGGGAAACACCGGAATTCTGCTCAACAATGAGATGGATGACTTCTCCGCGAAACCTGGCGTACCAAACGTTTACGGTCTGGTGGGCGGCGATGCTAACGCCGTAGGGCCGAAGAAACGTCCGCTGTCGTCAATGTCGCCAACCATTGTGGTGAAAGATGGCAAAACCTGGCTGGTGACAGGCAGCCCTGGCGGTAGCCGGATTATTACCACCGTGCTGCAAATGGTGGTCAACAGCATCGATTTCGGGATGAATGTCGCTGAGGCGACCAACGCACCGCGTTTCCATCATCAGTGGCTGCCGGATGAGCTGCGCGTGGAAAAGGGCTTTAGCCCGGATACGCTGAAACTCCTGGAACAGCGTGGGCAAAAAGTCGCGCTGAAAGAAGCGATGGGCAGCACCCAGAGCATCATGGTCGGGCCGGATGGTTCGCTGTACGGCGCGTCTGACCCGCGCTCAGTCGATGATTTAACGGCGGGATATTGAGGTAAGTGGCCCTCTTCGGTGGAAGGGGGGCTTGACTTATTAGACATAATTTTGGGAAGGATTATAAAATTCAAGGCTAAAGAAGTTGTTGTTGGTTTTTAAGGAAGTCAAAACCATTTTGGGAAACTCTGTAGCGTGGTCTTGATTTGTCCTTACCGTATACGACATCAACTAATCCGTGATTAACCAGAATAGTTACGATATTAGCAACGTTACTAAATCCAGGAATGTTTCTGGTAGCAAGGGTACGATCCAGAACCATCCAGTTTCAGTTAATGTCTTTTTCTGCCATAACTTTCAATACGTTAAACTCAATTATAGTTATTGTCATATATAACTATTTGATTTTTATTTATTGCTCTTTACCTTTTTAAAGGTGTTTTTTTGTGATGCATTAGATAATTCCCAATGATTCTGGAAGGTTTCTAACATATTCTGCTTTATCACTTGTATATTTTTTTGATAAATTTTTAAATATATTAGCCATGTTGTCTCTATCTTCATGGTTTAAGGATTGCAGTTCAGCTGAAATACCTTCCATTGCTTCTACAGCGCAGTCAGGATCAAGCAAATCAGGGCTGGTAAACTCCAAAAATATAGCCAGATCGACAATGATTTTTGCAAGTTTCACTTCACTGTTCTTTAACAATTTTCACCTCTATATTTTTGATTCCCAATTCATCAAACATCTTTTGTGCGCGACTTGCTTGAGTTTGATTTGGTACTTCCCAACGTCCTGTCATTTTGTTATTGTTCAATGCTTCGGACTGTCTTATTGCTTGATCTTTAGCTTTTTGAGTCGTAACTACAGATATCTTCCTGTCTATCATTACATTTCCATCAACTCCATCCAAAGCGAACCTGCCTGCTATTATTTTTTGTATCGGTTCTATCTATGGTTGGTGCTTGACCTTTTTGAGTATTAATGTTTGAACGAGCACCAGTAGCTGAATCGTTATAATTTCTTGCTCTTTGACTCATTTCTGCATTTTCATCAACCCATTTAACCTTTTTTAATTCCTCTAACTGCCTTAGGTTGGGTTGTTTTCTTGCAAAGAGTATAGATGCAGCAGCAATACCCAGTCCAATTGTTTTTTCATTAAGCACCTGCTCGTAACCAGCAGGTGCATCGCCACCTAATTTATCCGCAGTGGCCCTGAACCCCTCTATATTCCCATTGTAAACGCCGCCTGCGGCAAGCAGTCGGCCGACAGCTTTACTGTTGAGGGTTTTCAATCCCGGATTGACCGGGGGGATAAACAGGCGGTTGTAGTTCTCGGGCAACGCCAGGTAGCTAAACTCAGTGTCGGCAATAAGGTGTTTGCAGAGGATATATTCATAGCTGATGGTTATTGTTTCTGTATCTAAATTATTTTCGCTGAATTGGTGTTGAATACCTGATAGAAATGCTCCCCGCAGTTGAATATAATAATACTTCTCCCATCTACCGAATCTATTGATGCGGTAGAAATAAAACTCCATATACAACTGCTCGTTGTTGTTAATAGCATTAACAAACAACGGCGTGCTTTTATCGATCAGTTTACAAAATCGCAGTCCGTGCAAATGAGAACCTTTACCAGTACTGGTTATGCTATTCGAGAGTGAAAATACGAAAATTTCATCCTCGTGTCCGGTTTGCCAGCGGTTGCCCCACTGAGGCTATCGGTTCCACATCCGGCAGAAATAGCGCCCTGCTGTTGTCCTGAAACCGTCAGGTAGACGATATCACTCATTCCATTCAAATCCTTCTGTTACGTGCTGTCGTAAATAATGGCGTCGCTTGCTCCTTATCCATTTCTTTATTTACGCCTGATGACGTCGTTCGTATACAGAAGAAACGAAAACTTTCACTTTTAGACTAATGCTTTGAGGGTAATCTTATTGGATGTGATATGCAGGATAAATATATCTGTATATATGATAAATTGTGGTGATTAGTATGGGATTTTCCTGGGGTTATTATTGCAATACTGGAGGGGACTTATCGGGTCGTTCTAACTGCTGGCTCACTTTCGCTGGTGCAATCCGAATCGGTGTTCTGAACGGTTGCTATGGTGAGTTGCAGTCAGAACTAATATTATAAATTCTCTTTTTTTTAGTCGCCTGTATCCTTGTTCAGAGACGTGGTAGTGAGGCATGGACTTATGCCCGCTATCTTCAATATTTACCAGACCCTCGCTAGCCAATTTATTCACAATATTAACGACATTGCTGAACCCCGGGATTATTTTCATGGAAAGCGTGCGATCCAGATTCATCCAGTTCCAGTTAATATCTTTTTCGGCCATAACTTTTAGTACGTTAAGTTCAGTTTCAGTTATCATAGTTAATTGTATCCGGGTAAGCTTAGCTTCGTGCTTTTTTGCTCTCTTCGTAGTCTTTTAAATATTTCTCCAGCGGCCAGGTAGTACCTAAATCAAAGATTTCACCGCTATCTTTATCGATGATGAAAGGAGTGTTTTCCTGCCAGACGGGAAGCGTTGTCTCCGGTTTTGAGATACTCCATTGATTCGAAACAAAAAAAACAACCTTCTGTAAATCTTCCGTGGAGTGTGATGACGACAGGGGCATCTGTATCGTGAAGATACTTATTGGCTTTGTTTATGGCTTCTTTGTAAGTGATCATTAGCATTCCCCTTAAAGCGCATAACTTTATTATCTGGATTTCTACTTTTTCCGCTCAAGCCCAATATATTCTACAAAACCTTCTCCTGAATAAATATTCATTCTTATTCTAAGTATGTCTATTGTATCTTTTGCTCGCTCTTTAGGAATGAACAGCACAAAAACTCTGTCGTCACCATCAATAATTACTCCTGAAGCCAATTGTGAAAATATATTGTCTGGCAATATATAATCACCCAATGTCTTTCTGCTAATTTCTTTTGCTTTTTGTTCTAAAATGTCTAAAGGTATTTTTTTCATTCTATGGTCTCCATTCTGGGCTAATTAAATCGCCATCAGGTGAAAAGTTGAACCTGCGTCCATAAGGATCAGATATAGAACTCTTACTATTCAAATTGTGATCCTTAAATATCTTCAAAATCGCTCTATCACCAAGAGAAGATCTTAATGTTCCATCTGGATGAACATGGCTGGACCATCGCCAACCTTTAGCAGCAAGCTCTTCAGCTTCAACAATGCCTATTGGTACTCCGGTTGCATTTCCGCGAATAATCAATCTTCTACCACCTGTTGTAAACATTGCAAACTCGTCGCCTGTAGCTGCACTAAGCGCTGCTAAATCATTCTGCCCAAAGCCTTTGGTTACAATAATTCTTGAGCCCATTTTGGGCAATTGTGTCAGCGTTTTTGTTTGTGCAACACTCAAGTCTTCAGCACCAGCGGCAATTGCGCGGTAATTTTGTCCTGTTGTTGCAATGGTAGTGGTGTCAATGCTATCTGGAACTGATAGTGTCTTCCAGACTTTTGCCTGTCCGAACTTTTCCACCTCCGAAGCTAATCCTAACCGCCCCATACCAAAGACAGAAGCGATTGATGCTAAGGCTATTATGGTTCCTTTCGTTTGATCATTCAGGACGTGATCATATCCCTTAATCGCATCTCCTCCCAACTTTTCTGCCGTTTCCCTGAAACCTTCGATATTCCCGTTGTAGATACCTCCGGCGGCAAGCAATCTGCCAACCCCTTTGCTGTTTAACGTTTTGAGGCTATTATCTGCGGGTGTTTTTGGACGGGGGATAAACAGACGGTTGTAGTTCTCGGGCAAGGCCAGGTAGCTAAACTCAGTGTTGGCAATAAGGTGTTTGCAGAGGATATATTCATAGCTGATGGTTATTGTTTCTGTATCTAAATTATTTTCGCTGAATTGGTGTTGAATACCTGATAGAAATGCTCCCCGCAGTTGAATATAATAATACTTCTCCCATCTACCGAATCTATTGATGCGGTAGAAATAAAACTCCATATACAACTGCTCGTTGTTGTTAATAGCATTAACAAACAACGGTGTACTTTTATCGATCAGTTTACAAAATCGCAGTCCATGCAGTTGAGAACCTTTACCAGTACTGGTTATGCTATTCGAGAGTGAAAATACGAAAATTTCATCCTCGTGTCCGGTTTGCCAGCGGTTGCCCACTGAGGCAGTGCTTCCACATCCATCGGAAATAGCACCTTGCAACTCCCCTGCAATTGTCAGGTAGACAATATTTCCCATTATTACCTTATCCTTTAATAACGGCATGCTAAATGTATTAGATGTGAATCCTTTCTTTATTATCTGTTTACGCTCTATTCTCAGATTCGTATACAGAGTTAATAAATGTTTTCACTTTAGCCAAATATTATTGAGGATATTCTGAATTGGGCCGGACTACTTTTAATTACGGGATATTCCCCTCTCCTGGAGAGAGGGGAGGCGAAAATTACTTCACCCGCGCCATAAAGTATGCGTCGACATACTCACCGTTACGCAGTGCGTACTTCTTGCCGGAGCCTTCAATCTCAAAACCATGCTTCTTGTAGACCGCCACGGCGGGTTCATTATCGACAAATACCGTTAGCTCGATACGCTCCACGCGCAGCCAGTTATCACACATATCGATCATGGTACGGAGCAGCGCGCTGGCGACCCCACGGTTTTGCCACCGCGCATCAACGCTGATGCCAAAATCGGCGACATGGCTGCGGCGCGGACGCTGGATGACCGCAATGGTGAGATGCCCAACGACAGTATCGTCAATACAGGCGACCAGCTGTTTGATGCCGGGCTGGTCGGCTAGCCGCTCCTGCCACATCGCACTGGAAGGATGAGGAACCTGTAGCGTGTTGTGATACACCTCCGGCTGGGCATGGATCTGACGAATTGCGTCGTAATCTTTTGGTTCCGCGTGGCGTATCACTATCTCGCTCATTTCTGTGTCCTTAGCAGGTTAAAAGTCCTTTTAAACATCATTGACTTTAAAAACGGAGTCAACTGCATTTTTTTGCAAAAAGTATTGGACAAGTGCGAATGAGAATGATTATTATTGCTCTGCGTTCAGGGAGACCCTTGCGGAGAACCTGAAAGCACGACATTGCTCACATTGCTTCCAGTATTACTTTAGCCAGCCGGGTGCTGGCTTTTTTTTTGGCTCAGTTTCGGGCTGGTTTGCTGGTCAGTTTTGTAGGCCGGATAAGGCAAAGCCGTCATCCGGCAATGGCGCTTGTGATGCCGGATGGCGCTTATGCTTATCCGGCCTACGATCTGACCGCGACGCCGACGACCGATCTTGAGGCTGTAGGCCGGATAAGGCAAAGCCGTCATCCGGCAATGGCTCTTGTGACGCCGGATGGCGCTTATGCTTATCCAGCCTACGATCGTTTCACCGCTATTTCCCACATGTTGTTTGCGCTATGGTGTATGCAATCACCTTTCAAAAAGGACACTCCCATGACCTTACACTGCGCATTTATTGGCTTTGGTAAAAGCACCACCCGCTACCATCTGCCGTATGTTCTTAACCGTAAAGGCAGCTGGCATGTTGCGCATATCTTCCGCCGTCACGCGAAGCCGGAAGAGCAGGCGCCGATCTACTCGCATATTCACTTCACCAGCGATCTTGATGAAGTGCTGAACGATCCGCAGGTAAAACTGGTGATCGTCTGTACCCATGCGGACAGCCATTTTGACTACGCCCGGCGCGCGCTGGAGGCGGGAAAAAACGTGCTGGTGGAAAAACCGTTTACGCCAACGCTTGCCGAGGCGAAAGTGTTGTTCGAACTGGCGCGGAGCAAAGGGCTGACCGTCACGCCGTACCAGAACCGCCGCTTTGACTCCTGTTTCCTGACCGCCAAAAAAGCGATTGAGAGCGGTAAACTGGGCGAGATTGTTGAAGTTGAAAGCCACTTTGATTACTACCGACCGGTTGCGGAAACCAAACCTGGCCTGCCGCAGGACGGCGCGTTTTACGGCCTCGGCGTGCATACGATGGATCAAATTATTTCGCTGTTCGGACGCCCGGACCATGTGGCTTATGACATCCGCAGCCTGCGCAATAAAGCCAACCCGGATGATACGTTCGAAGCGCAGCTGTTTTACGGCGATCTGAAAGCCATCGTTAAAACCAGCCATTTAGTGAAGATCGATTACCCGAAATTTATCGTTCACGGCACCAGAGGCTCGTTTGTGAAGTACGGCATCGACCAGCAGGAAACCAGCCTGAAGGCCAATATCATGCCCGGCGAACCGGGGTTTGCGGCGGATGATTCTGTCGGCCTGCTGGAATACGTTAATGACGAAGGCGTGACGGTGAAAGAAGAGATGAAACCGGAGGTCGGCGACTATGGCCGCGTTTATGACGCCCTGTTCGAGACCATTACGCATGGCGTGCCGAATTACGTCAAGGAATCTGACGTTCTCACCAACCTTGAGATCCTTGAGCGGGCGTTTGAACAGGCGTCTCCGGCCACTGTAACCCTTGCGAAATAAACAAAATCAACGCCTCTGGGCTTGTTCATAATTTTTGAACAGAGGAGTCAATTTTCACCCTCTATGATCCCGTCTGGATTGGGTTCACACTTACTCCATCGAAAACATCTGGGGGGTGAATACAATGATCTACTTACGCAAAGCAAACGACCGTGGTCATGCGAATCATGGCTGGCTGGATTCCTGGCATACTTTTTCTTTTGCAAACTACTATGACCCTAACTTTATGGGCTTCTCGGCACTGCGCGTGATTAACGATGACGTTATTGAAGCAGGCCAGGGCTTTGGGACGCACCCGCATAAAGACATGGAAATCCTGACCTATGTGCTGGAAGGCGCAGTGGAACACCAGGACAGCATGGGTAACAAAGAGCAGGTTCCTGCCGGTGAGTTCCAGATCATGAGCGCCGGGACGGGCATTCGTCACTCGGAATACAACCCGAGCAATACCGACCGCCTGCGTTTGTATCAGATTTGGATCATGCCGCAGGAAAACGGGATTACACCGCGTTACGAGCAGCGTCGTTTTGACGCCGTACAGGGCAAACAGCTGGTGCTGTCGCCGGATGCGCGCGACGGTTCGCTGAAAGTGAATCAGGACATGGAACTGTACCGTTGGGCGCTGCTGAAAGACGAACAGTCGGTACACCAGATCTCCGCCGAACGCCGCATCTGGATTCAGGTGGTGAAAGGTAACGTCACCATTAACGGCACCAAAGCGTCTACCAGCGATGGTCTGGCGATTTGGGATGAGCAGGCGATCTCCATCCATGCCGACAGCGATAGCGAAGTGTTGTTGTTCGACCTGCCGCCAGTTTAAATTTGCGTAATCTTGCCCGATGGCGCGCAGCTTATCGGGCCTACGCGCTGATCCAGGCCGGATAAGACGCGAAAGCGTCGCCATCCGGCTTTTCATCGTTTGTCATTAATTCCGCACGTCCGTGGTAAACTGGGGAAATCTATCCCTTTTATGCCTTTCAGGACGATGAAAAAGAAAAGACCCGTACTTCAGGATGTGGCTGACCGCGTAGGCGTGACCAAAATGACGGTCAGCCGTTTTCTGCGTAACCCGGAGCAGGTCTCCGTCGCGCTGCGGGGCAAGATCGCTGCTGCACTTGATGAACTGGGTTACATTCCCAATCGTGCTCCCGATATTCTTTCTAACGCGACCAGCCGTGCGGTGGGCGTTCTGCTGCCGTCGTTAACCAACCAGGTTTTCGCCGAGGTGTTACGCGGAATTGAGACCGTCACCGATGCCCACGGCTACCAGACGATGCTGGCGCACTACGGCTATAAGCCGGAAATGGAGCAGGAACGTCTGGAGTCGATGCTGTCATGGAACATTGACGGGCTAATCCTCACTGAACGTACCCATACGCCGCGCACGCTCAAAATGATTGAAGTCGCGGGCATTCCGGTGGTGGAGCTGATGGACAGCAAATCGCCATGCCTCGATATCGCCGTCGGTTTTGACAACTTTGAAGCCGCTCGTCAGATGACCGCCGCGATTATCGCGCGTGGCCATCGTCATATCGCCTATCTGGGGGCGCGCCTCGACGAACGTACTATCATCAAACAGAAGGGCTATGAACAGGCCATGCTGGACGCCGGGCTGGTGCCCTACAGCGTGATGGTGGAGCAATCGTCGTCTTACTCTTCCGGGATTGAGCTGATCCGCCAGGCAAGACGTGAATACCCGCAACTGGACGGTATTTTCTGTACCAACGATGACCTTGCCGTCGGGGCGGCGTTCGAATGCCAGCGTTTAGGGCTCAAAATTCCTGATGATATGGCGATTGCCGGTTTCCACGGCCACGACATTGGTCAGGTGATGGAACCGCGTCTGGCCAGCGTACTCACGCCGCGTGAGCGGATGGGCAGTATCGGCGCAGAGCGCCTGCTGGCGCGCATACGCGGTGAAGCGGTGACGCCTAAAATGTTAGATTTAGGTTTCACCTTGTCACCGGGTGGATCTATTTAGTCCAACAAATTTGAAGTAGCTCACACTTATTCACTTCTGCCACGAATGGATATTGCTTCTATTCTGGTCCGGCCGGACAATGTTACCGATAACAGTTACCCGTAACAATTCCTGATCCTTGTACTGTGGGGGCACCACTTTGAGCACGACTAACCATGATCACCACATTTACGTTCTGATGGGCGTATCAGGCAGTGGCAAATCCGCTGTCGCCAGCGAAGTGGCGCATCAGCTGCATGCCGCGTTTCTTGATGGCGATTTTCTCCATCCGCGTTGCAACATCATGAAAATGGCCTCCGGCGAGCCGTTGAATGACGACGACCGCAAGCCGTGGTTACAGGCGCTGAACGATGCGGCATTTGCGATGCAGCGAACCAATAAGGTATCGCTGATTGTCTGTTCCGCACTGAAAAAACACTATCGCGACCTGCTGCGCGACGGTAATCCAAACCTGTCTTTCATCTACCTGAAAGGGGATTTTGACGTTATCGAAAGCCGACTGAAGGCACGTAAAGGCCACTTCTTTAAAACACAGATGCTGGTAACTCAGTTTGACACGCTGGAAGAGCCGGGCGCTGACGAGAGCGATGTACTGGTGGTGAATATCGATCAGCCGCTGGAAGGTGTCGTGGCAAGCACCATTGAGGTCATTAACAAAGGCAGTAAGTAGTGAGTACATTAACGCTTGTTTTAACAGCAGTAGGTTCTGTTTTACTGCTGCTGTTTTTAGTGATGAAGGCGCGTATGCACGCCTTCGTTGCTTTGATGGTGGTGTCTATTGGCGCAGGTCTTTTTTCCGGTATGCCGCTCGATAAAATCGCGGCGACGATGGAAAAAGGGATGGGCGGTACGCTTGGCTTCCTGGCGATTGTCGTCGCACTGGGCGCCATGTTCGGCAAAATTTTGCATGAGACGGGCGCAGTCGATCAGATTGCCGTCAAAATGCTCAAATCTTTCGGCCACAGCCGCGCGCATTACGCGATTGGTCTGGCGGGGCTGATTTGCGCGCTGCCGCTGTTCTTTGAAGTCGCCATTGTGCTGCTGATCAGCGTCGCATTCTCTATGGCGCGCCATACCGGGACAAACCTTGTGAAGCTGGTCATTCCGCTGTTTGCGGGCGTGGCTGCGGCTGCGGCGTTTCTGCTGCCCGGGCCTGCGCCGATGCTGCTGGCGTCCCAAATGCACGCTGATTTTGGCTGGATGATCCTGATTGGTCTGTGCGCGGCAATCCCTGGCATGATCATCGCCGGGCCGCTGTTTGGTAATTTCATTGGCCGCTATGTGGAACTGCACGTCCCGGACGACATTACCGAACCGCATCTGGGCGAAGGTAAAATGCCGTCGTTTGGCTTCAGCCTCTCGCTGATCCTGCTGCCGCTGGTGCTGGTAGGGCTGAAAACGATCGCCGCGCGCTTTGTTGCGGAAGGTTCCAGCGCTTACGAATGGTTTGAGTTTATCGGCCACCCGTTCACCGCGATTCTGGTGGCGTGCCTGGTGGCAATCTATGGCCTGGCGGTGCGTCAGGGGATGGCGAAAGATAAAGTCATGGCGATCTGCGGTCAGGCGCTGCAACCGGCGGGCATTATTCTGTTGGTGATTGGCGCAGGCGGCGTGTTCAAGCAGGTTCTGGTGGATTCCGGCGTTGGCCCGGCGCTGGGCGAAGCGTTAACCGGCATGGGCTTGCCGATTGCTATCACCTGCTTCGTGCTGGCGGCAGCGGTGCGTATCATTCAGGGTTCCGCGACCGTCGCGTGCTTAACGGCGGTGGGGCTGGTGATGCCGGTGGTGGAACAACTGAACTTCTCCGGCGCGCAGATGGCGGCATTGTCTATCTGTATCGCGGGCGGTTCTATCGTGGTCAGCCACGTAAACGACGCGGTTTCTGGCTGTTCGGTAAATTCACTGGCGCGACCGAAGCGCAAACGCTGAAGACCTGGACGATGATGGAAACTATTCTCGGCACCGTCGGCGCGATTGTTGGTATGATTGCGTTCCAGCTTCTGAGCTGAGTCTTGTTGCCCGGTGGCGCGCCGCTTACCGAGCCTGCAAGTGAGCACATATCCACACCGTAGGCCGGGTAAGCGTAAGCGCCACCCGGCTAGCCTTTCATCCACATCCGAATGCCGTCCAGGAACATCTGGGTCGCCATCATCACCAGAATCAACCCCATCAGACGTTCCAGCGCGTTAACCCCTTTCTCGCCCAGCAGACGCAGGAACAGCGACGATTGCAGCAGAATCACAAACGTGCCGCCCCAGGCGATCAGCAGAGCGATGACCAGATGCCCCATCTGGTTCGGATACTGATGCGATAACAGCATCAGCGTCGCCAGGATGGTCGGGCCCGCCACCAGAGGGATAGCCAGCGGTACGATAAACGGTTCTTCGCCCGCCGGGAGTCCGGCGCTGTTGCCTGATGCGCTGGGGAAAATCATCTTAATGGCGATCAGGAACAGAATAATCCCCCCGGAGATCGACACGGTTTCCGCCCGCAGGTTGAGAAAGGCCAAAATTTTCTCGCCCGCAAACAGGAAAATGAGCATCAGTAAAAGCGCAATAAACAGCTCACGAACCATAATCGCCCGGCGGCGCTTTGGTTCGGTATGTTTCAGTACGGACATGAAAATGGGCAGGTTTCCGAGTGGATCCATAATCAGGATCAATAAAACTGCCGCTGAAATGATTTCATTCATAACTCAAATTCCCTGATAATTACTGCGGACTTTCTGCTTGCTTAGGAAGCGGGATAAGTCGCATTACTGATGGCTTCGCTATCATTGATTAATTTCACTTGCGACTTTGGCTGCTTTTTGTATGGTGAAGGAAGAACCAGTAGGACACTGGTTTGCATACACAGCACACATCTTTGCAGGAAAAAAACGCTATGAAAAATGTTGGTTTTATCGGCTGGCGCGGTATGGTCGGCTCTGTACTCATGCAACGCATGGTTGAAGAGCGCGACTTCGATGCCATTCGCCCTGTTTTCTTTTCTACTTCCCAGCTTGGGCAGGCAGCGCCGACGTTCGGCGGTACGCCCGGCGGCACACTTCAGGATGCCTTTGATCTCGACGCGCTGAAGGCGCTTGATATCATTGTGACCTGTCAGGGCGGCGATTATACCAACGAAATCTATCCAAAGCTCCGTGAAAGCGGCTGGCAGGGCTACTGGATTGACGCAGCATCCTCGCTGCGCATGAAAGACGACGCCATCATTATTCTTGATCCGGTTAACCAGGATGTCATTACCGACGGCCTGAACAACGGCATTAAAACCTTCGTCGGCGGTAACTGTACCGTCAGCCTGATGCTGATGTCGCTGGGCGGTCTGTTTGCTAATGACCTGGTGGACTGGGTTTCTGTTGCGACTTACCAGGCGGCGTCCGGCGGCGGCGCGCGTCATATGCGCGAACTGCTGGCGCAGATGGGCCACTTGTACGGTCACGTAGCCGATGAGCTGGCGACGCCTTCTTCCGCGATCCTCGACATTGAGCGCAAAGTGACGACCCTGACCCGCAGTGGCGACCTGCCGGTTGATAACTTTGGCGTACCGCTGGCGGGCAGCCTGATTCCGTGGATCGACAAACAGCTCGATAACGGCCAGAGCCGCGAAGAGTGGAAAGGCCAGGCGGAAACCAACAAAATTCTCAACACCTCTTCCGTGATCCCGGTGGATGGTCTGTGCGTGCGCGTCGGCGCGCTGCGCTGCCACAGCCAGGCGTTCACCATTAAACTGAAAAAAGACGTGTCTGTTCCGACCGTGGAAGAACTGCTGGCCGCGCACAACCCGTGGGCGAAAGTGGTACCCAACGATCGTGACATTACCCTGCGTGAGTTAACCCCGGCTGCCGTTACCGGCACGCTCACCACGCCGGTTGGCCGCCTGCGTAAGCTGAACATGGGGCCGGAGTTCCTCTCCGCCTTTACCGTTGGCGACCAGCTGCTTTGGGGCGCGGCAGAACCGCTGCGCCGTATGCTGCGTCAGCTGGCGTAATTGTGGATTGCCTAGTGGCGCGATGCTTATCAGGCCCACCAATAACGTGAATCATCAGGCCGGATAACGCATCGCCGCCATCCGGCAAACAAAACAGAGTTTAAATGTTGGGTGCTGAGTCACCCTTTTTTTTTGCGTAATACAGGAGTAAGCGCAGATGTTCCAATATTTACCAGGAGTAAGATAAAGCATTGGCTATTCTTTAAGGGTGTCTTAATACCGGAGGTATTAAGCCTTAGCCTGAAGGTGGGACGGGGCAGAGAGGATGCACATTGGTGCTGCGCCGTTCAGGTCAAAGAAGTGTCACAACCTGATGTCGAAGATCAGTTGGAAGGGGTGACACCATAAAACAGGAAGACAGCCATGTCCGATCGTATCGATAGAGACGTGATTAATGCGCTAATTGCGGGCCATTTTGCGGACCCTTTTTCCGTACTTGGTATGCACCAAACCACCGCGGGACTGGAAGTCCGCGCCCTATTGCCTGATGCCACCGAAGTGTGGGTGATTGAACCGAAAACCGGACGTAAAGTCGGCAAACTGGAATGTATCGACTCACGCGGTTTTTTTAGCGGTGTGCTCCCCCGACGCAAAAATTTCTTTCGCTATCAGCTCGCTGTTGTCTGGCATGGACAGCAGAATCTGATTGACGATCCTTACCGTTTTGGCCCGCTGATCCAGGAAATGGATGCCTGGTTGCTGTCTGAAGGCACGCATTTACGCCCGTATGAAACGCTGGGCGCACATGCCGACACAATGGACGGCGTTACTGGAACCCGTTTTTCCGTCTGGGCGCCGAATGCCCAGCGCGTCTCCGTCGTTGGGCAATTCAACTACTGGGATGGTCGCCGCCACCCGATGCGCCTGCGCAAAGAGAGCGGTATCTGGGAGCTGTTTATTCCCGGCGCGCAACACGGTCAGTTGTACAAATTCGAGATGATCGATGCGCATGGCAAGCTGAGAATCAAAGCCGACCCGTATGCGTTTGAAGCGCAAATGCGCCCGGAAACGGCCTCGCTGATCTGCGGTCTACCGGAAAAAGTGGTGCAGACGGAAGAGCGCAAACAAGCCAACCGGTTCGATGCGCCTGTCTCCATCTATGAAGTGCATCTGGGCTCGTGGCGTCGTCATACCGATAACAATTTCTGGCTGAGCTACCGCGAACTGGCGGATCAGCTTATTCCATACGTAAAATGGATGGGCTTTACCCACCTCGAACTGCTTCCTGTTAATGAACATCCCTTTGATGGCAGCTGGGGCTACCAGCCGACCGGGCTGTATGCGCCGACCCGCCGTTTCGGCACGCGCGATGACTTCCGCTATTTCATCAATGCCGCTCATCAGGCGGGTCTGAACGTCATTCTTGACTGGGTGCCGGGCCACTTCCCGTCGGATGATTTTGGTCTGGCGGATTTCGACGGCACCAAACTGTATGAGCACAGCGACCCGCGCGAAGGGTATCACCAGGACTGGAACACGCTTATCTATAACTACGGGCGCCGTGAAGTCAGCAACTATCTGGTCGGGAACGCACTTTACTGGATTGAGCGTTTCGGCATTGATGCGCTGCGTGTAGACGCCGTGGCGTCGATGATTTACCGCGACTACAGCCGCAAAGAAGGCGAGTGGATCCCCAACGAGTTCGGCGGGCGTGAGAACCTGGAAGCCATTGAGTTCTTACGCAATACCAACCGTATTCTGGGAGAACAGGTGTCTGGCGCGGTGAGCATGGCCGAGGAGTCCACTGACTTCGCTGGCGTGTCCCGACCACAGGATATGGGCGGACTGGGTTTCTGGTACAAATGGAACCTGGGCTGGATGCATGACACGCTGGACTACATGAAGCTGGACCCGGTTCATCGCCAGTATCATCACGATAAGCTGACCTTCGGCATGCTCTACAACTACACCGAAAACTTTGTCCTGCCGCTGTCGCATGACGAAGTGGTGCATGGCAAAAAATCGATTCTCGACCGTATGCCTGGCGACGCCTGGCAGAAATTCGCCAACCTGCGCGCCTATTACGGCTGGATGTGGGCGTTCCCCGGTAAGAAACTGCTGTTTATGGGCAACGAGTTCGCCCAGGGGCGCGAGTGGAACCACGACGCCAGCCTTGACTGGCATCTGCTGGAAGGCGGCGACAACTGGCACCACGGCGTACAACGGCTGGTGCGCGATCTCAACCATACCTATCGCCACCATAAAGCGCTGCATGAACTTGATTTTGACGCTTACGGTTTTGAATGGCTGGTGGTGGATGATAACGAACGTTCGGTGCTGATTTTTGTCCGCCGCGATAAAGTCGGCAATGAAATCATCGTCGCCAGCAACTTTACCCCGGTGCCGCGCCATGACTATCGTTTTGGCATCAATCAGCCAGGGAAATGGCGGGAGATTGTGAATACCGATTCCATGCACTACCACGGCAGCAATACCGGCAACGGCGGGGTGGTGCACAGCGACGAGATCGCCAGCCACGGCCGCCAGCACTCCATTGAGTCTGACGCTGCCGCCGCTGGCCACCATCTGGCTTGTGCGGGAGGGTGAATGACGCAACTGGCAACCGGCAAAGCGACACCGCATGGCGCGACGTATGACGGTCATGGCGTCAACTTCACGCTTTTTTCGGCGCATGCGGAGCGCGTTGAACTGTGCGTGTTTGATGCGCTTGGCAATGAGCAGCGGTATGACCTGCCGGGGCGCAGCGGCGATGTCTGGCACGGCTATCTTGCCGACGCCAGACCCGGCCTGCGCTACGGGTATCGCGTACACGGCCCGTGGCAACCCGCGCAAGGGCACCGCTTTAACCCGGCAAAACTGCTTATCGATCCCTGCGCTCGCCGCGTTGAAGGAGAGCTGAAGGATAACCCGCTGCTGCACGGCGGGTACGACGAGCCGGATCATCGTGATAATGCCGCCGTTGCCCTGAAGTGCGTTGTCACCGCCGACCGCTATGACTGGGAAGATGACGCCCCGCCGCGCACGCCGTGGGGCAACACGGTCATCTACGAAGCGCATGTGAAGGGGCTGACGTACCTGCATCCGGCGATCCCGTCAGAGATTCGCGGCACCTGGAAGGCGCTGGGCCATCCGGTGATGATCGCGGTATTTCAAGCAGTTGGGCATTACCGCGCTGGAGCTGTTGCCGGTGGCGCATTTTGCCAGTGAACCGCGCTTACAGCGCCTGGGGCTGTCGAATTACTGGGGCTATAACCCGGTGGCGATGTTCGCGCTGCATCCGGCTTATGCCTGCTCCCCGGAAACGGCGCTGGATGAGTTTCGCGATGCCATCAAAGCGCTGCATAAAGCCGGTATTGAAGTCATTCTTGATATTGTGCTGAACCATAGCGCGGAGCTGGATCTCGATGGGCCACTCTTCTCCCTGCGCGGAATCGACAACCCGTAGCTATTATTGGATCAAGGAGGATGGCGACTATCACAACTGGACCGGCTGCGGCAACACCCTCAATCTGAGCCATCCCCGGTGTGGTGGAGTTTGCGTGCGAGTGCCTGCGCTACTGGGTTGAAACATGCCATGTGGACGGTTTTCGTTTTGATCTGGCCTCCGTGATGGGGCGCACCCCGGCGTTCCGTCAGGATGCGCCGCTGTTTACCGCCATCAACAATTGCCCGGTATTGTCGAGCGTGAAGCTCATTGCTGAGCCCTGGGATATCGGCGAAGGCGGCTATCAGGTGGGGAATTTCCCGCCGCCGTTTGCCGAGTGGAACGACCATTTCCGTGACGCGGCCCGCCGCTTCTGGTTGCAACGCAATCTGCCCCTCGGTGAGTTTGCCGGACGTTTCGCCGGTTCCAGCGATGTGTTTTAAACGCCACGATCGCCTGCCCAATGCGTCCGTCAATCTGATCACCGCGCATGACGGTTTTACGCTGCGCGACTGTGTTTGTTTCAATCAGAAACACAATGAGGCGAACGGTGAGGAAAATCGGGACGGCACCAACAACAATTACAGTGATAATCATGGTAAAGAGGGATTAGGCGGCACGCTGGATCTGATTGAACGGCGGCGCGACAGCATTCACGCCCTGCTGACCACGTTGTTGCTCTCTCAGGGAACGCCGATGCTGCTGGCGGGCGATGAACACGGCCATAGCCAGCACGGCAACAATAACGCTTACTGCCAGGATAACGCGTTAACCTGGCTGGACTGGCAGCAGGCAAACAGTGGGCTAACCACCTTTACCGCTGCATTGATTCATCTTCGCCAGCAGATACCGGCATTAGTGGGAAATCGCTGGTGGGAAGAAAATGACGGCAATGTTCGTTGGCTGAATAAAAATGCAGAGCCCTTAAGCGCGGGCGAGTGGGAAAACGGGCCGAAACAGATGCAGATCCTGCTTTCAGACCGCTTCCTTATCGCGATAAACGCCACGCTTGAGGTGACAGATATCGTTTTACCTGAAGGGGAGTGGCACGCTATTCCCCCATTCGCTGGAGAGGATAATCCGGTGATTACGGCTGTCTGGCAGGGACCTGCGCACGGACTGTGTGTGTTCCAGAGATGATAAAAAAGGAGTTAGTCATGGTGAGTTTAGAGAAGAACGATCGTGTAATGTTGGCGCGCCAGCTGCCATTAAAATCTGTTGCCCTGATCCTGGCCGGTGGCCGTGGTACACGCCTGAAAGATTTAACCAACAAACGTGCCAAACCTGCCGTGCACTTTGGCGGTAAGTTCCGCATCATCGATTTTGCCTTATCCAACTGTATTAACTCCGGGATCCGCCGTATTTGGCGTGATCACGCAATACCAGTCTCATACTCTGGTACAGCATATTCAGCGCGGCTGGTCATTCTTCAGCGAAGAGATGAACGAATTCGTCGACCTGCTTCCCGCCCAGCAAAGGATGCAGGGTGAAAACTGGTATCGTGGAACGGCGGATGCCGTGACCCAGAACCTGGACATCATTCGTCGCTATAAAGCGGAATATGTGGTGATCCTCGCGGGCGATCATATCTACAAGCAGGACTACTCGCGCATGCTGATCGACCACTTCGAAAAAGGAGCGCGCTGCACCGTGGCGTGTATGCCGGTGCCGATTGAAGAGGCCACCGCGTTTGGCGTGATGGCGGTGGACGAGGGCGACAAGATCATCGAGTTTGTTGAAAAACCGGCGAATCCGCCAGCCATGCCTGGCGACGCGACGAAATCTCTCGCCAGCATGGGGATCTACATTTTCAACGCCGATTATCTGTATGAGTTGCTGGAGGAGGACGACAAAGACGACACCTCCAGCCCACGATTTCGGTAAAGATATCATCCCAAAAATCACCAAAGCTGGTATGGCATATGCGCATCCATTCCCGCTGTCCTGCGTGCAGTCCGATCCCGAATCTGAGCCTTACTGGCGCGATGTGGGCACGCTGGAAGCCTACTGGAAAGCCAACCTCGACCTGGCCTCGGTGACGCCGGAACTCGACATGTATGATCAGGACTGGCCGATCCGCACGCACATGGAGTCTCTGCCGCCTGCGAAATTTGTTCAGGATCGCTCCGGCAGCCACGGCATGACGCTCAACTCGCTGGTCTCCGGCGGGTGCATTATATCCGGTTCGGTGGTGGTGCAGTCCGTCCTGTTCCCGCGCGTGAGGGTGAACTCATTCTGTAACATCGATTCGGCAGTCCTGCTGCCAGAGGTCTGGGTTGGACGCTCATGCCGCTTGCGTCGTTGCATCATCGATCGCGCCTGCGTAATCCCGGAAGGGATGGTGATTGGCGAAAACGCGGAAGAAGATGCCCGTCGTTTCTACCGTTCAGAGGAAGGCATTGTGCTGGTCACGCGTGAAATGCTGCGCAAATTGCAGGTCAAACAGGAGCGATAATGCAGGTTTTACATGTATGTTCAGAGATGTTCCCCCTGCTAAAAACAGGTGGTCTGGCGGATGTGATTGGCGCGTTGCCTGCGGCACAGATTGCGGATGGTGTGGATGCTCGTGTGCTGCTTCCTGCATTTCCTGATATTCGTCGGGGCATCCCGGATGCGCAGGTAGTGACCCGGCGCGATACCTTTGCGGGAAGAATTACGCTCCTGTTCGGGCATTATAACGGCGTGGGAATCTACCTGATTGATGCGCCGCATCTGTATGACCGTCCGGGAAGCCCTTATCACGATACGAATTTATTCGCCTATACCGATAACGTCCTGCGGTTTGCGCTGCTGGGATGGGTGGGATGTGAAATGGCCTGCGGCTTGATCCATTCTGGCGCCCGGATGTGGTGCATGCGCACGACTGGCATGCAGGCCTGGCGCCTGCGTATCTGGCCGCGCGCGGGCGTCCGGCGAAATCGGTGTTTACCGTACACAACCTGGCCTATCAAGGCATGTTTTATGCACATCACATGGATGACATCCAACTGCCATGGTCGTTCTATAACATGCATGGTCTGGAGTTTAACGGGCAGATTTCATTCCTGAAGGCGGGGTTGTATTACGCCGACCATATTACGGCGGTGAGCCCGACCTATGCGCGTGAAATTACCGAGCCGCAGTTCGCGTACGGGATGGAAGGCCTGCTGCGTCAGCGTCATCAGGAAGGGCGTCCTGTCCGGCGTGCTGAATGGCGTGGATGAGAAAATCTGGAGCCCGGAAACGGATCTGCTGCTGGCGGCGCGCTATACGCGTGATTCGCTGGAGGAGAAAGCGGAGAACAAGCGCCAGCTACAGATTGCGATGGGGCTGAAAGTGGATGACAAAGCGCCGCTGTTCGCCGTGGTCAGCCGTCTGACCAGCCAGAAAGGGCTGGATCTGGTGCTGGAGGCGTTGCCGGGATTGCTGGAGCAGGGCGGGCAACTGGCGCTGCTGGGCGCGGGCGATCCGGTATTGCAGGAAGGATTTTTAGCGGCGGCGGCGGAACACCCAGGCCAGGTGGGCGTGCAGATCGGCTATCACGAAGCCTTTTCTCACCGCATCATGGGCGGGGCGGATGTCATTCTGGTGCCCAGCCGCTTTGAGCCGTGCGGCTTAACGCAGTTATACGGACTGAAGTACGGCACGCTGCCGCTGGTGCGGCGTACCGGTGGGCTTGCTGATACGGTGTCGGACAGTTCGCTGGAAAACCTGGCGGACGGCATCGCCAGTGGGTTTGTATTTGAAGATAGTAATGCCTGGTCTCTGTTACGGGCGATCCGGCGTGCTTTCGTGTTGTGGTCCCGACCTTCGCTCTGGCGGTTTGTGCAACGGCAGGCTATGGCCATGGATTTTAGCTGGCAAGTCGCGGCGAAGTCTTACCGCGAGCTTTACTATCGCTTGAAATAGTTATCCAGGAATCACCTATATGAATGCTCCATTTACTTATGCATCGCCCACTCTTAGCGTAGAAGCGCTTAAGCATTCTATTGCCTACAAACTGATGTTCACGATTGGTAAAGATCCGGTCATTGCCAATAAACATGAATGGCTGAACGCCACGCTGTTCGCGGTGCGCGATCGCCTCGTGGAACGCTGGCTGCGTTCTAACCGTGCTCAACTGTCGCAGGGAAACCCGTCAGGTCTATTACCTGTCGATGGAATTTTTGATTGGCCGAACCCTCTCCAATGCCTTGTTATCGTTGGGTATTTACGACGATGTTAAAGGGGCGCTGGAAGCGATGGGGCTGGATCTCGAAGAACTGATTGATGAAGAGAACGACCCCGGTCTTGGCAACGGCGGTCTTGGCCGTCTGGCGGCGTGCTTCCTTGATTCGCTGGCGACCCTGGGCCTGCCGGGGCGCGGCTATGGAATTCGCTACGACTACGGCATGTTCAAGCAGAACATTGTCGAGGGGCGGCAGAAAGAGTCCCCGGACTACTGGCTGGAATACGGCAATCCGTGGGAGTTCAAACGCCATAATACGCGCTACAAGGTGCGTTTCGGCGGGCGAATTCAGCAGGAAGGCAAGAAAGCCCGCTGGATTGAAACCGAAGAGATTCTGGCGGTGGCCTATGACCAGATTATCCCGGGTTATGATACCGACGCCACCAACACGCTGCGCCTGTGGAGCGCTCAGGCCAGTAGCGAAATCAACCTTGGTAAATTTAACCAGGGCGACTACTTCGCGGCGGTAGAGGACAAAAATCACTCTGAAAACGTATCCCGCGTGCTTTACCCGGATGACTCCACCTATTCGGGACGCGAGCTGCGCCTGCGTCAGGAGTACTTCCTGGTTTCCTCAACGGTACAGGACATTCTGAGCCGCCACTACCAGCTGCATAAAACCTATGACAACCTGGCGGATAAAATCGCCATTCACCTCAATGATACCCACCCGGTGCTGTCGATCCCGGAACTGATGCGCTTGTTGATTGATGAGCACAAATTCAACTGGGACGATGCGTTTGAGGTGTGCTGCCAGGTCTTCTCCTACACCAACCACACGCTGATGAGCGAAGCGCTGGAAACCTGGCCGGTGGATATGCTGGGTAAAATCCTGCCGCGTCATTTGCAGATCATCTTTGAGATTAACGACTATTTCCTGAAAACGTTGCAGGAGCAGTATCCCCAACGATACCGCTCTGCTGGGGCGGGCGTCGATTATCGATGAGTCCAACGGTCGCCGCGTCCGTATGGCGTGGCTGGCGGTGGTGGGTGAGCCATAAAGTGAATGGCGTATCGGAGCTGCACTCTAACCTGATGGTGCAGTCGCTGTTTGCTGATTTTGCGAGTATCTTCCCGACCCGCTTCTGCAACGTGACCAACGGCGTGACGCCGCGCCGCTGGCTGGCGCTGGCGAACCCGTCGCTTTCTGAGGTGCTGGACGAAAATATCGGGCGCACCTGGCGTACGGATCTCAGCCAGCTAAGCGAACTACAGCAGCATTGCGATTTCCCGCTGGTGAATCACGCGGTGCGCCAGGCGAAGCTGGAAAACAAAAAACGGCTGGCAATACTCATCGCTCAGCAATTGAACGTGGTGGTCAATCCGAAGGCGTTGTTTGATGTGCAGATTAAACGTATTCACGAGTACAAACGTCAGTTGATGAATGTGCTGCATGTGATTACGCGTTATAACCGCATCAAGGAAGATCCTGAGGCGGAATGGGTGCCGCGCGTGAATATCTTTGCCGGTAAGGCGGCTTCGGCCTATTACATGGCGAAGCACATTATTCACCTGATCAATGACGTTGCTAAGGTGATCAACAACGATCCGCAGATTGGCGATAAGCTGAAAGTGGTGTTTATCCCGAACTACAGCGTGAGCCTGGCGCAGGTCATTATTCCTGCCGCCGACCTGTCTGAGCAGATTTCGCTGGCGGGTACGGAGGCGTCCGGCACCAGTAATATGAAGTTTGCGCTCAACGGCGCGCTGACCATCGGTACGCTGGACGGCGCAAACGTCGAGATGCTGGAGCATGTGGGGGCGGAGAATATCTTTATCTTTGGCAATACGGCGGAAGAGGTGGAAGAACTGCGCAAGCAGGGCTATAAACCGCGCGAGTATTACGAAAAAGATGCGGAGCTGCACCAGGTGCTGACGCAGATCGGCAGCGGCGTGTTCAGCCCGGAAGAGCCGGGGCGCTACCGTGATCTGGTGGATTCGTTGATTAACTTTGGCGACCACTATCAGGTGCTGGCGGATTATCGTAGCTATGTTGATTGCCAGGATAAGGTGGATGAATTGTATCGTCATCCCGAAGAGTGGACCGCGAAAGCGATGCTCAATATCGCCAATATGGGGTATTTCTCCTCCGACAGGACGATCAAGGAGTATGCCGAAAATATCTGGCACATTGATTCGGTAAGGTTGTAACAAGGGACAGGACTACCTGTAGGCCGGATAAGACGTTAGTGGCCATCCGGAAAAAGGCCCGGTGGCGCTGACGCTTACCGGGCCTGTGGACTGTTTTGTAGGCCGGATAAGGCGTAGCCGCCATCCGGCATTGTCATTACGACGCCAGCGACAACTGACGTTTGCCAATATATTCCGCCAGCCACTGGCTCACGCGGGACTGCTGCTCGGCGTTGAGCCACATCCCTTCTTTGGTGCGACGCCACAACGCGTCGTCCGCACGACGTACCCATTCGTGATCCACCAGATACTTCAACTCCGCTTCGTAAAGTTCGTGACCGAAATCTTCACCTAACTCGGCAACGGAGGTGGCTTCGCCGAGTATCCACTCGGTATTGCTGCCGTAGGTGCGGGAATAATGACGCGCCAGCGACTCCGTCAGGAACGGATAGCGGCGGCGCAGTTTGGCCGCGTAATCTTCACGATCGCCGCCGATATCCCCGCCAGGAAGCACGCACTCTTTAGTCCAGGCCGGGCCAATGCCTGGTAATAGGACGACAGTTTTTCCATTGCGTGTTCGGCCAGCTTACGATAAGTGGTCAGCTTACCGCCGAATACCGACAGCAGCGGCGCTTTGCCGTTTTCATCGTGGATATCCAGCGTGTAGTCACGGGTGATCGCCTGCGGAGAATCGGACTCGTCATCGCACAGCGGACGCACGCCGGAGTAGGTCCAGACGATATCGTCGCGGCCCAGTTGTTTCTTGAAGTGCGCGTTATAGACCTTCAACAGGTAATTGATTTCGCTTTCATCAATTTTCACTGCCTTCGGATCGCCTTTGTACTCCACGTCAGTGGTGCCGATGATTGAGAACTCATCCATCCACGGAATCACAAATACGATACGCTTATCTTCGTTTTGCAGGATATAAGCCTGTTTCTGCGTATGCACGCGCGGCACCACAATGTGGCTGCCTTTGATCAGACGAATGCCGTAGGGTGAAGGCAGGTGCATACCGTCGTCGAAGAACTGTTTTACCCACGGCCCCGTGGCGTTGACCAGACCACGCGCCTGCCAGGTGTGCTTTTTACCGGTATCGATATCTTCCGCTTCTACGATCCACAGACCGTTTTCACGACGGGCAGAGGTCGCTCGGGTACGGGTTAACACTTCCCCGCCTTTACGCACCACCATTTTGGGCGTTTGCCAGAACCAGACGTGCATCGTCTACCCAGCAGTCAGAATATTCGAAACCGCGCACGATCTCCGGTTTCAGCACCGAATCTGCGCCAAAACGCAAACCGGTTGAACCGGGCAGACTGGTGCGTTTGCCCAGATGATCGTACATAAACAAACCAATTCGGATCATCCATGCCGGGCGCAGGTGCGGGCGGTGAGGCAGTCGGAAGCGCATCGGGAAGGCGATGTGCGGCGCCATTTTCAGCAGCACTTCACGTTCGGCCAGCGCTTCGCTGACCAGGCGGAATTCGTAGTGTTCAAGGTAGCGCAAGCCACCGTGAATTAATTTAGAGCTGGCGGAAGAGGTTGCACAGGCCAAATCCTGCGCTTCCAGCATGAGCACGGATAAACCACGTCCGGCGGCGTCTGCCGCGATACCCGCACCGTTAATGCCCCCGCCTATCACAATCAGATCTTTGGTTTCCATGCTACCCTCTTGCACTTTCGTTAAAGCTCAAAAATGTTCGTTATCGAGCATAATAGCAAAAAAACGAGCTGGTGGTAACATCGAAAAAACATTTTAGAGTGATACATATAACATTATGGCGTTTACTTACCCCGGCGACGTACACTGAACGGTAAAATAGCCATCTGCATATAAAGCCTGCATATAAAAGAAAGAGAGACTCATGGATCAGTTTGAATGTATTAATGTCGAAGAAGCTCACCAGAAGCTGCACCAGGGAACGGCGGTGCTGGTGGATATCCGCGATCCGCAAAGCTATGCGATGGGCCACACGCCGCAGGCGTTCCATCTGACCAACGATACGCTGGGCGCGTTTATGCGCGACCATGATTTCGATACCGTGGTGATGGTGATGTGCTATCACGGCAATAGCAGCAAAGGCGCGGCACAGTACCTGCTACAACAGGGTTATGACGCGGTTTACAGTATTGATGGCGGGTTTGATGCCTGGCACCGCCATTTCCCCTCAGAGGTGGCATTTGGCGCATAAGCCCACAAAGATGCAGCCTGAAGCCGGAAGGGCCTATATACTGTCCTCTTTTGTGTGGACTAAGCGACAGCAACAATGTTGATGATTACCTCTTTTGCTAACCCCCGCGTGGCGCAGGCATTTGTTGATTACATGGCGACGCAGGGCGTTATCCTGACGATTCAACAACATCATCAAAGCGATGTCTGGCTGGCGGACGAATCTCAGGCCGAGCGCGTGCGGGCGGAGCTGGCGCGCTTTCTGGAAAATCCCGCCGATCCGCGTTATCTGGCGGCAAGCTGGCAGTCCGGTCATACCGGCAGTGGGCTGCACTATCGCCGTTTCCCGTTTATCGCCACATTGCGCGAGAGGGCGGGCCCGGTCACCTGGCTTATTATGATCGCCTGTATCCTGGTGTTCGTTGTGATGAGCATCGTCGGCGCGCAGAGCGTCATGGTGTGGCTGGCGTGGCCGTTTGATCCGTCACTGAAATTTGAGTTCTGGCGCTATTTCACCCATGCGTTTATGCACTTCTCGTTAATGCATATCCTCTTCAACCTGTTGTGGTGGTGGTATATCGGCGGGGCGGTGGAAAAGCGTCTGGGCAGCGGAAAACTGATCGTTATTACCGTCATCAGCGCATTGCTGAGCGGTTATGTACAGCAGAAGTTCAGCGGCCCGTGGTTTGGTGGGCTTTCCGGCGTGGTTTACGCGCTGATGGGCTACGCCTGGCTACGTGGTGAACGCGATCCGCAAAGCGGCATATATCTACAGCGTGGGCTTATTGCTTTTGCGTTGATCTGGATTGTTGCCGGGTGGTTTGATGTGTTTGGCATGTCGATGGCGAACGGTGCGCACATCGCCGGGCTGGCCGTGGGGCTGGCGATGGCATTTGCTGACACGGTGAATGCGCGAAAACGAACATGATTGGGGTTGCGCCGGATGGCGGCGAAACGCCTTATCCGGCCTACTAAAAATGCACGGTCGGTAGGCCGGATAAAACGCCAGGCGTCGCCATCCGGCAAAATTCCAGGGAATAACAATGAAACAGACACAACGTCATGACGCTATCATCGAACTGGTAAAAAAGCAGGGATACGTCAGCACTGAAGAACTGGTGGAACATTTCTCCGTCAGCCCACAAACCATCCGTCGGGATCTCAACGACCTGGCGGAGCAGAATATGATCCTGCGCCACCACGGCGGCGCGGCGTTGCCTTCCAGCTCGGTAAACACGCCGTGGCACGATCGTAAAGCGACGCAAACGGCGGAGAAGGAACGTATTGCGCGGAAAGTCGCCACGCAAATCCCCAACGGTTCAACGCTGTTTATCGATATCGGCACGACGCCGGAAGCGGTGGCGCATGCCTTGTTGGATCACAGTAACCTGGCGCATTGTGACCAACAATCTCAACGTGGCGAACACGCTGATGGTGAAAGAGGATTTTCGCATTATTCTCGCTGGCGGTGAGCTTCGCAGCCGTGACGGCGGCATTATTGGCGAAGCGACGCTCGATTTCATCTCTCAATTCCGCCTGGATTTTGGCATTCTGGGGATCAGCGGTATCGACAGCGATGGGTCGCTGCTGGAATTTGATTATCACGAAGTACGCACGAAACGCGCGATTATTGAAAATTCACGCCATGTGATGCTGGTTGTGGATCACTCTAAGTTTGGTCGTAATGCGATGGTGAATATGGGCAGCATTAGCCTGGTGGGATGCCGTCTATACCGATATGACGCCGCCAGCAGGGGTATTGCAGGTGCTTACCGACCACCATATTCAGTTAGAGTTGTGCTGATCATCGTGATTGTAGGCCCGGTAAGCGTAAGCGCCACCGGGCAATCATCACACCCCGTACCCCATCATTTTCAAAAGCCTCTGCGCATGTTGTACGGCGTCCTGACGATGCGCGACGCCGAGCTTCTGATATAAATTGCGAATGTGCGTTTTGATGGTCGTGGCCGCAACCGCCAGCTCGGCCAGCGATTTGCTCGTTGCTGTAGCCGGAATAGATCAGCCCCAGAACCTGCCACTCACGCTGCGTTAGCGGGCTGGTGCGGATCAGCTCCGGTACGTCCGGGTGATTTAACAGCCGCTCCACAAAGCCTTCGTCAAAATGGGCGAACTTATGTCGGATGGTGGCTGGTTAATTTCCCGCAGGATGCGCTGTGCGCGATGTTGTTCAAGCTCCGGCAGCGTATTCAACTGAATCAACTGACGCAGTTGCTGCGCCATCGCTTCGCCTTCAATCACAAAGTGGCTGATGAAACCGGTACGGTTCGCCAGTTGCAGCGCATCAAGCAACACCCGCTGGGCGTCGTTTTTACGTCCGGGCCTGCCAGTACAGGTTGATTAAGCAACAGCAGGTTACGGTTAAGATCGCTCATTAAACGCAGGCTACGGGCGTTCTCGTTTAGCTCTTCCAGCACAATCTCTGCGGATTCAAACTCACCCAGCAGGATCTGCGCCCTGGCGATATTACGCCACTGGCCTTGCAGGAAGTGGTTGTTGGCAAATTCTGGTTTCGGCGTATGACGCAGCCAGTTGGCGGCGGATTTCTTATCGCCCGTCATCTGCCAGTAAATCACGCGAACCTTATCGGCATTGGAAATCCAGTCGCTGTGATACTGGCCGTTGCCCAGCAGGTTCTCCAGACGGTTCAACTGCGTGCGGGCATTATCCAGATCGCCGCGCGCCAGCGAGCACTGCACCAGCAGCGCCAGACACTGCAATTGCTGCTGCGGCTGGAATGCGGAAAGCACATCAATACCGCTGCGGGCGGAGGCTTCCGCTTCGTCAAGACGCGCCCATGCCCACAGAAGCTGCGCGCGAATGCGCATCAGGAACTCGTGCATCGGCAACTGTTCGAGATGTTGCTCTTTAATCAGCTGGAACGCTTTCTCCTGGGGTTTCCCAGGCGGCCTGCAAAAAGCCCTGGGCGAAGAGAATTTCACTTTGTTGGAGCAGGCTCCAGAGGGCGTAATGCCAGACGTCATGATGACGCGACATTTGCTCAGTTTGCTGCATCAACGACAGTGAACGGGAGAGATCGCCTTTACAGTGCAGCACTTCGCCGTGTACGGAGTGGCGACAATACGGCTGTAAAACCAGGCGATCGGCAGCTCATCCAGCGCCAGTTTTGCCAGCCGTTCCGCTTCATCCGGGTTGCCGTCGTTAATCGCGACCTGAGCGCGCAGGGCGTTGAATTCCGCATGCAGCGTACCGTCCATCATGCCCTGAATCTCTTGCTCGGCGCGCGCCAGCAGGGTATTCACTTCGCTGTAGCGGTGCTGGCTTTGCATCAGCCATGCCTGCAACAGAACCAGCCGCGGGTTTTCCAGCAAACTTTCCCACGGCAGGGCCTTTAACGACTCTTCCAGCAGCGCCAGCTCACTGTGGTTAAACAGCCCCCACGCATGATTCAGCAGGATATCGCGCAGCATATGCGCATCGCCCGCCGCCAGGGCATGGTGAATGGCTTCGCTGGGGAAACCTTGCGCCATCCAGCTTTCGGCGGCAGCGCGGTGGATATCCGGCAGCTCGGTCGCCAGTTCCCACTGGCAACGCTGACGCAGGAAACTGCCAAACAGCGGGTGATAGCTGAACCATTCGCCCGTATCGTCCATGCGTTGCAGGAACAGCCCCTGACGCTCAATCTCCTCCAGACGCATCTGCCCGTTCTCTTCGCCCGTCACGCGCACGATCAGCGCATCGTTCATCGAACGCAGGATGGCGCTTTTCAGCAGAAAATGCCGGGTACTCACGTCCACGTTGTCCAGCACTTCATCGACCAGGTAATCAGACAGATGGCTGGCGTTGATTCCCGCCAGGCGTCGCGCAGACTGGTGCGCGGAGTTATTGTTCTGGCGGGCGGAAAGGGCGATAAGCTGTAGCGCGGTTGCCCAACCGGCGACGTCGTCGCACATCCGGCTGCTCTCGGCGGCTTCGATAGGCGAGGACAGACGGCGGTCAAAGAACTGTTTTGCTTCCTGATGGTTAAAGGCTAATTGCTGGCTGCCGATTTCCAGCAGCTGATCGCGAACGCGCAGGTTAGCGATGCCGAGCTGCGGTAAATTACGCGACAGCACGACCAGCGTGAGATTTTCGGGTTGATGACGCAGGAAAAAGCGCATCGCGTCGTGGATCACCGGGTTTGTGATCAGATGGTAATCATCAATGACCAGATAAAGCGGGCGATGCCACTCAGCCAACTCAATAAAAAGTTGCGCGAAAAGGGAGGTCAGGCTGACGTACTGGCGTTTTTGCACCATGACTTCACTGGTGGAGCAATGCCCGCCCGTTGCCTGCTGAAGCGCGGCAATTAAATAACTGGCGAATCGCTCCTGCTGGTTGTCGCCTTCATCCAGCGAGAACCAGCCTAACTCGTTTTTCCCGGCTGCCCACTGTGAAACAAGCGTGGTTTTCCCATAGCCCGCAGGGCTTGTTACCAGGGCCAGCCTGAAATTGTTCGCGCCGGAAAGTTTAGCCAACAGGCGCTCACGAACCACCGTATGGTCGAGTCGAACCGGACGACTTAATTTAGACGGAATCAACATAGTAATCACTTCACTGTGAGGAAATGGGGAAATGCGATTTTTTTTGCGCTTCGTAATTAATAGATATAAGGTCGGACAGAAACCGGTTTAATGCAAGCTATGCAAGTTTTTTGTGTGTCTGAATTTGCACTCTGTCACAATTCTAAATATCCATTGCAAGAAACGGTTTAGCACGGTCTGAGTGTGCGTGGAGACTGGGATGGTGCCCGATCCTGCCTGCCCCAAATAATGCCGTTTCCTCTGTGTGGTTACTGTACTTTTTAATGAAAGTCAGGAAGTAATGAACTCAGGGAATTATTCAGGAACGGAAATAACTGAATGGGTTTGATATTTCAGGTTAGAAACTATTTCCGCATTTACATATTCACTTTCAATAAACCTCCGCGATTTAATTATTTGTGTCATCGTGCGTAAAACGGCGTGCAGTCGCAGGTATGCTGTGCGGTAATTCGACGTATTCACCGGCAATCCACTACCTTTAAGTGGCGGCGATCACACTTTTATGCTCATCCCCACTACTCCTCCCTGCCTAATCCCGGGTGGGATGAGGAAGGTCAACATCGAGCCAGGCAAACTAACGATAACGTTGTTTTATTACCTGAGGATTCGGAATTTCTATGTCACAGCCTACCTTCAACAAAGATCACTTTCAGGCTGCCCTGATGCGTCAGTGGCAGCGTTTCGGTTTACTGTCGGCTCATGAGATGACATCTCGCCAGTGGTGGCAGGCCGTTAGCGGCGCACTGGCTGAATTGCTCAGCGCGCAACCTGCGGCGAAACCGGCTAAAAACCAGCGTCATGTTAACTACATCTCGATGGAATTCCTGATTGGCCGCCTGACCGGGAACAACCTGTTGAATCTGGGCTGGTATCAGGCGGTGAGCGATGTGCTGAAAACGCACGACGTCAACCTGAGCGACCTGCTGGAGGAAGAGGTTGATCCTGCGCTGGGCAACGGTGGTTTAGGGCGTCTGGCGGCATGTTTCCTGGACTCTATGGCGACGGTAGGCCAGTCCGCAACAGGCTATGGCCTGAACTACCAGTATGGGCTGTTCCGTCAGTCTTTTGTCGATGGGCAACAGATGGAAGCGCCGGATGACTGGCATCGCGGTAGCTACCCGTGGTTCCGTCACAATGAACAGCTTGATGTTCAGGTCGGTATTGGCGGTAAAGTGACGAAGGACGGGCGTTGGGAACCGGGTTTTGTGATCACCGGGCAAGCGTGGGACTTGCCGGTGCTCGGCTACCGGAACGGCGTCGCACAGCCGCTGCGTTTGTGGCAGGCCGCGCATGCGCATCCGTTTAACCTGACCAAATTCAACGACGGCGATTTCCTGCGCGCGGAGCAGCAGGGGATCGACGCGGAAAAACTGACGAAAGTCCTCTATCCGAACGACAACCACACCGCAGGCAAAAAGCTGCGCCTGATGCAGCAGTATTTCCAGTGCGCCTGCTCGGTAGCGGATATTCTGCGCCGTCACCACCTGGCGGGGCGCAAACTGCATGAGCTGGCGGAGTATGAGGTCATTCAACTCAACGATACTCACCCGACCATCGCTATCCCTGAACTGCTGCGCGTGCTGCTCGATGAGCACCAGCTAAGCTGGGACGACGCCTGGGCCATCACCAGTAAAACGTTCGCCTACACCAACCATACGCTGATGCCGGAAGCGCTGGAGTGCTGGGATGAGAAACTGGTGAAAGCGCTGCTGCCGCGCCATATGCAGATCATCAAAGAGATTAATGACCGCTTTAAGAAACAGGTTGATAAAACCTGGCCGGGCGATAAGCAGGTGTGGGCGAAGCTGGCGGTAGTGCACGACAAGCAGGTGCGGATGGCCAATATGTGCGTGGTCAGCGGCTTTGCGGTCAACGGGCGTTGCGGCGCTGCACTCCGATCTGGTGGTGAAGGATCTGTTCCCGGAATATCACCAGCTGTGGCCGAACAAATTCCACAACGTGACCAACGGCATTACGCCGCGTCGCTGGATCAAACAGTGCAACCCGGCACTTGCGGCGCTGCTGGATAAGTCGTTGAAGAAAGAGTGGGCTAACGACCTCGATCAGCTGATCAACCTGGAGAAATTCGCCGACGACGCGGCGTTCCGCAAAACGTATCGTGAGATTAAACAGGCGAATAAAGTCCGCCTGGCCGAATTTGTGAAAATGCGCACCGGGATTGAAATCAACCCGCAGGCGATTTTCGATATCCAGATTAAGCGCCTGCACGAATATAAGCGCCAGCACCTGAACCTGCTGCATATTCTGGCTCTGTACAAAGAGATCCGCGAAAATCCGAAAGCAGACCGCGTGCCGCGCGTGTTCCTGTTTGGCGCAAAAGCGGCGCCGGGCTACTATCTGGCGAAAAACATCATCTTCGCCATTAACAAGGTGGCGGAAACCATCAACAACGACCCGAAAGTCGGCGATAAGCTGAAAGTGGTCTTCCTGTCGGACTACTGCGTTTCGGCGGCGGAAATGTTGATCCCGGCGGCGGACGTCTCTGAGCAGATCTCTACTGCCGGTAAAGAAGCCTCCGGCACCGGCAATATGAAGCTGGCGTTGAACGGCGCGCTGACGGTCGGTACGCTGGATGGGGCGAACGTTGAGATCGCCGAACAGGTCGGGGACGAGAACATCTTTATCTTCGGTCATACCGTGGAAGAGGTGAAACGGCTGAAGGCCAAGGGTTACGACCCGGTGAAATGGCGTAAGAAAGACAAAGTGCTGGACGCGGTGCTGAAGGAGCTGGAAAGCGGCAAATACAGCAACGGCGACAAGCACGCTTTTGATCAGATGCTGCACAGCATTGGCAAACAGGGGGGGCGATCCGTACCTGGTGATGGCGGACTTTGCCGCCTACGTTGCGGCACAAAAGCAGGTGGACGTGCTGTATCGCGACCAGGATGCCTGGACCCGGGCGACGATCCTGAACACCGCGCGTTGCGGGATGTTCAGCTCGGATCGCTCCATCCGCGATTATCAGGCTCGTATCTGGCAGGCAAAACGCTAAGGAAGCGCCATGGAACGCAAACGTCTGGATAATGCCGCGCTGGCGGCGGGGATCAGCCCCAATTACATCAATGCCCACGGTAAACCGCAGTCGATTGGCGCCGAAACCAAACGGCGTTTGCTTGATGCGATGCACCGTGCCACCGCCGCCACGAAGGTGGCGGTAACGCCAGTGCCGAATGTGATGGTGTATACCGCAGGCAAGAAGATGCCGCTGGCGGTAGAAGGCAGCGGCGATTTTAGCTGGCTGCTGACCACCGAGGAGGGCGTACAGCACAAGGGGTACGCCACCGGCGGTAAAGCCTTTACGCTTCCGGCAAAGCTGCCGGAGGGGTATCACACGCTGACCCTGACTCAGGGCGAACAGCGCACGCACTGCCGGATCATCGTGGCGCCGAAACGCTGCTATGAGCCGCAGGCGCTGCTGACCGGACAGAAGCTATGGGGGGCGTGCGTTCAGCTTTATACCCTGCGTTCGGAAAAAAACTGGGGGATTGGCGACTTTGGCGATCTCCAGTCGATGCTGACGGATGTTGCGAAACGCGGCGGCGCATTTATTGGCCTGAACCCGATTCACGCCCTCTACCCGGCAAACCCGGAGAGCGCCAGCCCGTACAGCCCCTCATCCCGCCGTTGGCTGAATGTCATTTATATCGACGTGAATGCCGTTGACGATTTCCGGTTGAGCAAAGAGGCGCAGGCCTGGTGGAACACGCCGGCGACGCAGCAGACATTGCAGCGCGCACGGGACGCCGAATGGGTTGATTATTCTGCTGTTACCGCGCTGAAAATGACCGCCCTGCGGATGGCATGGAAAGGTTTTGCGCTTCGTGATGATGAACAGATGGCGGCGTTTCGCCACTTTGTCGCCCAGGAAGGCGACAGCCTGTACTGGCAGGCGGCATTTGACGCGCTGCACGCGCATCAGGTGAAGGAAGATGAGTTGCGCTGGGGCTGGCCGGTCTGGCCGGAAGCGTATCAGTCAGTGAACTCGCCGGAAGTGAAACAGTTCTGTGAAGATCACCGCGATGAGGTGGACTTTTACCTCTGGTTACAGTGGCTGGCGTATACCCAGTTTGCCGCCTGTTGGGCGGTATGCCAGGGTTATGATATGCCGATTGGCCTGTATCGCGATCTGGCGGTAGGGGTTGCGGAGGGCGGGGCGGAAACCTGGTGCGACCGTGAGCTGTATTGCCTGAAAGCGTCGGTGGGCGCGCCGCCGGATATCCTCGGCCCGCTAGGGCAGAACTGGGGACTGCCGCCGATGGACCCGCACATCATCGCCGCTCGCGCCTATGAGCCGTTTATTGAACTGCTGCGCGCCAATATGCAGAACTGCGGCGCTTTGCGTATCGATCATGTTATGTCGATGCTGCGTCTGTGGTGGATTCCTTACGGTGAAACGGCGGATCACGGGGCGTATGTGCATTACCCGGTGGACGCCCTGCTCTCTATTCTGGCGCTGGAAAGTAAACGTCATCGCTGCATGGTGATTGGCGAAGATCTGGGGACGGTGCCGGTGGAAATCGTGGGTAAACTGCGTGACAGCGGCGTTTACTCGTATAAAGTGCTCTATTTCGAGAATGATCATGAGAAGAACTTCCGCGCGCCGAAAGCGTACCCGGAACAATCAATGGCAGTCGCGACGACGCATGACCTTCCTACGCTGCGTGGCTACTGGGACAGCGGCGACCTGACGCTCGGCAAAACGCTGGGGCTTTACCCGGATGAAGTGATATTGCGCGGGCTGTATCAGGATCGTGAGCTGGCGAAGCAGGGTCTGCTGGACGCGCTGCACAAATACGGTTGCCTGCCGAAACGCGCGGGGCATAAGGCGTCGCTGATGTCGATGACGCCGATCCTCAACCGTGGAATGCAGCGTTACATCGCGGACAGCCATAGCGCATTGCTGGGGTTGCAGCCGGAAGACTGGCTGGACATGGCGGAGCCGGTCAATATTCCAGGCACCAGCGACCAGTACAAGAACTGGCGGCGCAAGTTGTCCACGACGCTTGAGAAGATGTTTGCCGATGACAAGGTGAATAAACTGCTTAAAGATTTGGACAAGCGGCGAAAAGCGGCCGCGAAGAAGAAGTAAAAAAAGCCGGGAAATTCCCGGCTTTTTTATGGTGACAACACGTAGGCCTGATAAGCGCTGCGCCATCAGGCAATTCTGGCGCACATTGCCGGATGGCGGCTTTGCCTTATCCGGCCTACAGGCCGTCTCGGTTACACCACCATTCCCAGCAGCAGACACCCAATCAGGCCGCAGACGGAGATAATGGTTTCCAGCATTGACCAGGACTTGATGGTTTCGCCGATGGTCAGGTTGAAATACTCTTTGAACAGCCAGAAGCCAGGATCGTTTACGTGAGAGAAAATGACGCTACCGGAACCGACGGCGATAACCATCAGTTCAGGGCTTACGCCCGTCGTCGCAATCAGCGGCGCCACGATACCACCCGCGGTAATCGCGGCCACGGTGGCAGAACCGAGCGCGATACGCAGTACGGCTGCGATGGACCACGCCATGAACAGCGGAGAAACGTTGGTTTCGTTCATCATGGACGCGATGTATTTGTCTACGCCGCTATCAACCAGTACCTGCTTGAATGCGCCGCCGCCGCCGATGATCAGCAGCATCATCGCGATGATTTTGATTGAGGAACCCAGCGTGTCGTTAATCTGATCCATTGAGCGGCCACGGTTCAGACCGAACGTGAACATCGCAATCAGTACCGCAATCAGCGTTGCCATTACCGGGTCGCCAAAGAACTCAGCAACCGGCAGGAAGGCATGACCTTTTGGCAGCACCATTTCTGCAACGGCGCGCATGGCCATTAAAATAACCGGCACCAGAGAAGTCCAGACGCTGACGCCAAAGCCAGGCATCTCTTCTTCAGTAAAGTTTTTTGCGCTGTACAGACCTTCCGGGATCGGCTTATCGATGCCTTTCAGGAAGCGGGCAAATACCGGGCCAGCGAGAATTACGGTCGGGGATAGCCAGAATCGTACCGAACAGCAGGGTTTTACCCATATCGGCGTGGAAGATCGTGGCAATGGCGGTCGGGCCCGGGTGCGGAGGCAGGAAGCCGTGGGTAACGGACAGCGCTGCCGCCATCGGTACGCCGACATACAGCAAAGGAATGCTGGCCGCCGCTGCGATGGTGAATACCAGCGGCAGCATCAGCACGAAGCCCACTTCATAGAACAGTGCGAAACCTACCGTGAAGCCGGTTAATACCACTGCCCACTGGATGTGTTTTTTACCAAATTTGGCAATCAGCGTGGTCGCGATGCGCTGTGCGCCGCCGCAGTCTGCCAGCATTTTGCCCAGCATGGCGCCGAAACCCATAATCAGGGCGAGGCTACCAAGAGTACCACCAACACCAGCTTTAATAGAGCCAATGACTTTATCCAGCGGCATTCCTTGCATCAATCCAACAGCAAGTGCCACCAGGACGAGAGCGATGAAACCGTTCATTTTGAAGCGGATCATCAGGAGTAATAACAAAATTACACCGATAGCGACGATGACTAATGGCATGATTTACCTGGCCTTTCATTTGTTATGGGTAACGTCGGTGTGTCGACGAAAAATTCCGCTTGTCCCAACCGGGAACAGAAGCGTAACGGCACCAACACTGATTGACTTTAACACTATCTGGTTTAGTCGGCTGTTATGGGGATGTTTGGTGCCCATATGAATGATACGGGTAACATATAGCGATTGAGAATCACCCTGGCAGGCAAAATTTAAATTATGAGAGGCAGGTCATGTTATCGAAGGGGAAAAGCGGAAGATATCATCACGCCGGATGGCGGCGTAAACGCCTTATCCGGCCTACGGGATACACATTGTAGGCCCGGTAAGCGATGCGCCACCGGGCAAAACGCCGGATGGCGGCGTAAACGCCTTATCCGGCCTACGGGATATGCATTGTAGGCCCGGTAAGCGACGCGCCACCGGGCAAAACGCCGGATGGCGGCGTAAACGCCTTATCCGGCCTACGGGATATACATTGTAGGCCCGGTAAGTGACGCGCCACCGGGCAGAATCTTAGTAGTAAGAGTGCTCGCCGCGCTGGTGTTCGGTCAGATCGCGAACGCCTTTCAGCTCAGGGAATTCATTCAGCAGCTGCTTCTCGATCCCTTCTTTCAGGGTCACATCGACCATCGAGCAACCGTTACAGCCGCCGCCAAACTGCAAAATGGCGTAGCCTTCGTCGGTGATCTCCATCAGAGAGACGCGACCGCCGTGACCGGCAAGCTGCGGGTTGATCTGCGATTGCAGCATGTACTCCACACGTTCCATCAGCGGCGCATCATCAGCAACCTTACGCATTTTGGCGTTTGGCGCTTTCAGCGTCAGCTGAGAACCCAGCTGATCGGTGACGAAATCGATCTCGGCATCTTCCAGATACGGCGCGCTCAGTTCATCAACATAAGCGGTCAGCAGGTCAAATTTCAGGGCAGTGTCGCTTGCTTCCACGGCGTCCGGCGGACAATAAGAAACGCCGCATTCAGCGTTAGGCGTACCGGGATTGATCACAAATACACGGATTTGTGTCCCTTCTTCCTGATTTGCCAGCAGTTTGGCAAAGTGCGCTTGTGCAGCATCGGAAATATGGATCATAGTAATGGCCTAATAGTTGACTATTTTACTTGGTTATAATACGCCCATCATCGAGGCTCTACAAGGTTCGACACAGGCACCATACCTGGACAGTCGCCGCGCCGTTGCGCAAAAGCAGCTGCGCGATCTCCGCGACGGTACTTCCGGTAGTGACGACATCATCCACAATGACCATATGGAGTCCCTGTACCGGCAATTCAAGGCGAAACGCATTTTTCAGGTTATGTTTGCGCAATCGGGCGCTGAGATGGTGCTGAGTGGCGGTGGCGCGAAGGCGCGTGACGCTTCGGCTGTCCCAGCCGCAGCCCAGCCAGCGCGCCAGGGGGCGACACAGCAGATCGCTTTGGTTAAATCCCCTGCGCCAGTGACGGCGCTGCCAGAGCGGCACGCTGACTAAGCGATCCGGTAGCGGAAGCGTCGATGCGCGGTGTGCGTGTAAGACTTCCAGCAACAGCAGGCGTGAAAGGGCGGCGGCGACGTCGCTGCGGCGAGAGAATTTTAGCTGGTGGATAAGTAAACTCAGCGGCGGTACGTAGTCGCTGACCGTCACCAGACGCTGCCACGGCGGGGGTTTTTGCAGACAACGCCCGCAGGGAATGGCGGCGTGCGCAGCGGGTAATCCACACTGTGGGCACAGGCTGACGCGGCGACGCGCCGCTCTCGTGCAAACCGAACAAATCCCCCAGTGACTCAACGCCAGCGGCATTCGGCATAGCCAGCATAATCCCGGTACTGTTAGCATATGTTCATCCTTGTTAGCCAAAAGAGAACAGTAACTGATGAATGACATCTGGTGGCAGACTGAAGGTCAGGGAAATTGCCATCTTGTGCTGCTGCACGGATGGGGACTGAATGCGGAAGTGTGGAATTGCATTCGTGAGGAACTCAGCGCGCATTTCACGCTGCATCTTGTCGATTTACCCGGATTTGGCCGCAGCCAGGGTTTTGGCGCGATGTCGCTGGAGCAGATGGCGGAGCATGTGCTGAAACAGGCGCCTGATAAAGCCGTCTGGCTTGGCTGGAGTCTGGGAGGGCTGGTGGCGAGCCAGGTGGCGTTAACCCATCCTGAACGCGTTCAGGCGCTGGTGACCGTCGCGTCATCGCCCTGTTTCAGCGCTCGCGAAGCGTGGCCGGGTATTAAGCCGGATATCCTGGCGGGATTTCAACAGCAGCTCAGCGAAGATTTCCAGCGTACGGTGGAGCGTTTTCTGGCGCTGCAAACGTTAGGCACTGAAACCGCGCGTCAGGATGCCCGCACGCTGAAAAGTGCCGTGCTGGCGTTGCCGATGCCGGAGGTTGCGGTACTGAACGGTGGGCTGGAGATATTGAAAACGGCCGACCTGCGCGAGCCGCTTAAATCGCTGACCATGCCGTTCCTGCGTCTGTATGGTTATCTGGATGGTCTGGTGCCGCGCAAAGTCGTGCCGATGCTGGATGCCGCATGGCCGGAGAGTGAATCGCAGGTGTTTGCAAAGGCCGCCCATGCGCCGTTTATTTCGCATCCCGGCGAATTTTGTCAGGCGTTGATGGCGTTAAAGCAGAAGATATAATTATTGTCTATGCAGTGCCGGATAGCGGCGTAAACGCCTTATCCGGCCTACAGGTTAGCTACCGTTCGCCATCCGGCAGAACGTTAACGCAACGTCCACCACTCCCGGAGACAGGCTTTTCCTTCCGGGCAGCTTTTGCAGCTACCGGACAGACAGCCGTCGGGATCTTCCTGAATCCGCACGGCCCTGCCCATATTCTCCAGCTGATTCAGCATCGCGTCGATCATCGGCTGCGGCGTATGCAGCGTGCGGCTGATCTGCATTGCCTCCATACGCCCCTGCAAAGCCAGTAAATCACGAACCTGAATAAGTGACGCCATTGTTCTCAACCTTAGTGACAGTTACCGGCAGGGCTTGCGCAGCAGGCGCTGGCCGTTTTACGCGTCGCCAGCAGTTCGATATCCACCCGGCTGCGAGCGCGCCGTAACAGCCCCAGCACCACGATGTTAAACAGGATGACCGCCAGAATGCAGACCAGGCTATAGGTCGGATGCTGGCTAAAGCTTGCAACCTGATAGAACAGGGTAGACAGCGAGTAGGCGATATTCAGCCCCCACAGAATCGAGAAGCTCATCCAGCCGCGGCTGGATTCACGCGCGATAGCCCCCATCACCGAGATGCACGGTACATACAGCAGAACGAAAATCAGATAGCTGTATGCGGCAGCGGCGCTGCCAAACTTCGCGTCCATCACGCCCATCGCCCGGTCGCCATTTCACCGTCGCCTTTGCTGGCTTCGATTGGGTTAGCCAGTACGCTAAGGCTGAAGGTGTCTTTCAGGCTTTGCCAGGTTTCATCGACCGCGCCCAGCAGCTCGTCGCCGAGATGGAAGTCAGCCGGATTAAACTCTTCTTCCTGAATATTTTCAGCGGTATAGAGGGTGTTCAGCGTCCCTACCACCACCTCTTTCGCCATTGCGCCGGTGAACAGGCCAACGGTCGCCTGCCAGTTATCTTCATGAACGCCAATCGGTTTAAAGACAGGCGTAATCACGCGGCTGATGGACGCGAGCGCAGAGTCGTTGATGTTATCGACGATTTTTCCGCTCAGGGAGAAGCTGTTAAACGCGCTGAGGAAAATACTGACGATGATGATGACCTTACCGGCACGCAGCACAAAGCCTTTCAGGCGTTGCCAGGTCTGGATCACCAGACTTTTGATGTGCGGCACATGGTAGACCGGCAGTTCCATCACGAACGGAGAGGCTTCGCCGCGCATAATCGTGTGTTTAAGCATCAGGCCGGTCAGTACCGCCATCACGATACCCAGCACATACAGCGAGAAAACCGCCAGCGCGCCGTTTTGCCCAAAGAACGCGGCGGCAAACACGGCGAAAATCGCCAGACGTGCGCCGCAGGACATAAACGGCGCCATCATAATGGTCATCAGACGTTCACGCGGTGCGTCCAGGGTACGGGCGCCCATTACGGACGGGACGTTACAGCCAAAGCCGACAATCAGCGGCACGAACGATTTACCCGGCAGCCCTAGTGCCTGCATCAGACGGTCCATAACGAACGCCGCGCGCGCCATGTAGCCGGAGTCCTCCAGGAAAGAGAGGAACAGGTACATCATGCCGATCTGCGGCACCAGCGGCAGAACGGTATTGATACCGCCGCCCAGCCCCTGCGCGAGGAAAATGGTGAGCCAGTCCGGGAAGTGCAGCGTGTAGCCGATCCACTGAATGCCGTGAATAAAGAGCGCCACGGAACCCACGTCGAACAGCGGTTGCAGCGCGCCGCCAATGTTAATGGCGAGCAGGAACATCAGGTACATGACGAACAGGAAAATCGGCAACCCGAGGAAACGGTTCAGGATGACCTTATCTACCGCTGCGGTGAAACGGCTGGGTTCCGCCGTCAGGGTGTTGCTGACCACGTCGCAAATTGCGGCGATGCACTGATAACGCGCATCAGCGATGTGTAGCGCCGGGTCATCCATCTCTTTGCTCAGGCGAGTGAGCGACGCCTCAAGGTTTTGCGCGGCATTACCGGCGTAAACGCGGCTGTAGATATCGCCTTCCAGCATCTGCAAGCCTAGCCAGCGGCGCTGTTGCGCTGGCATATCCGCCGCCATGACATCGGCCAGCGATTCGGCCTCGCGCAGCAACGGCCGGGCATAATGTACCAGCTCAACGTTTTCGTTTTCTTTATAGCGATCGATAGCCAGTTTCAGGGCTTCAATCCCACGGCCGCGTGTGGAAACCAACGGCACAACCGGGCAACCAAGGCGTGCGGACAGCGCGTCGATATCAATGCGAACCTGCTGTTTCTCCGCGATGTCGAGCATGTTGAGCGCCACAATGCAAGGAATGCCCAGCTCAAGCAGTTGCAGCGTCAGGTAGAGGTTGCGCTCAAGGTTAGAGGCATCCACCACGTTGATCAGCAGGTCTGCGTCGCCGCTCAGAATGTAATGGCAGGCGATTTGTTCATCGAGGGAAGTTTGTGACGAAATGGTGGTCAGTGAATAGGTGCCGGGTAAATCGACCAGCGTGACCTGATGGTCGGTTGTTGCGAACTGACCTTCTTTGCGTTCAACGGTAACACCCGCCCAGTTCCCCACCACGCTGACGCGCGCCGGTGAGCTGGTTAAATAATGTTGTCTTGCCGGAATTTGGATTACCAATTAAACCAATGGTTAATTTTTTCATTTTTATAGACTCACCGAATTAACAGGAAACCGCTTCCACTTCTAATAACGCCAGATCTTTCTTACGTAATACCAGGCTCACGCGGCGAGTTTCGATATGAATAGGATCGCCTAATGGGGCGACGCGCACTACGTTAAATGAAGAACCTGGCAACATGCCGAGTGAAAGCAGTTTCTGACGGTATGCCGGGCTGATTTCATGGGAAAAGCCGGTAATTTTCCACGCCGTGTCTGGAATGAATTGCATAGGGGGCCTACTTGTTTCTCGCTAACTGGACGTATACCTCATGCGCGCTCAGAAGGCGGCATAAGACCAGATGATTAGCCAACGAAAGAAAGATTAAATAATCAACAAGACAATGATAATGAGAATGGTTTTTATCATCAATGATTAAAATGTGACGGAATGTAGAAATGGATAATAAATTGAGTCAGTTTTGACATGGCTCAACATTTATTCGTCTTAAAAAGAACGTGTTGATTTAAAACATTATTCAGCGTTGCTAATGTTTAATTAAGGTTTCATCTGTTAATGAATTGATAATTACCAGTACTGGCAACAGGCGGGTAATGAATTAAGCAATTTAATTCGTAAGATTTAATTGTTAATTTCAAATATAACGGCCGGATGGCGGTATAGATACCTCATCCGGCCTACAAGCATAAGGCTTGATTAGCGTTTTTTACCCATTGCGGCCGCCAGCGCGTCCATCATGGCGCTGTTGCCCGCAGGCTGCGCGTCACGACCACGCGGCTTCGCCGCTTTTGCCGCCGGGCGGTTGCCCTGGGCGCGATCGTTGCCGCCGCCGCCGCGACGGGCGTTGGTTTCACCCGGCTGCTCGTCCAGACGCATGGTCAGCGCGATGCGCTTACGTTGCAGGTCAACCTCCAGCACTTTCACCTTCACGATGTCGCCCGCTTTCACCACGGTGTGTGGATCTTCGACGAACTTATTCGACAGGGAAGAGATGTGCACCAGACCGTCCTGATGTACGCCGATATCCACAAACGCGCCAAAGTTGGTGACGTTGGTTACGGCGCCTTCCAGAATCATGCCCGGTTGCAGATCGTTCATGGTTTCTACGCCATCAGCAAACTGCGCGGTTTTGAACTCTGGACGCGGGTCGCGGCCCGGTTTTTCCAGCTCTTTGATGATGTCGGTAACGGTTGGCACGCCGAATTTGTCGTCGGTGAAATCCACCGCTTTCAAATTGCGTAGCTCGCTGCTGTTGCCCATCAGCGCTTTCAGCGCCTGTTGGGTGGCGGCAAGAATACGCTCGACCACCGGGTAGGCTTCCGGGTGAACGGTAGAGGCATCCAGCGGGTTATCGCCGTGGTTGATGCGCAGGAAGCCCGCGCACTGTTCAAAGGCTTTCGGCCCCAGACGGCTCACTTTCAGCAACTGCTGGCGGTTCTGGAACTGACCGTTTTCATCACGCCAGGCGACGATATTCTGCGCCATCATGCGCGTTAAGCCTGCCACGCGGGTCAGCAACGGTACGGACGCGGTATTGAGATCGACGCCGACGGCGTTTACGCAGTCTTCCACAACGGCATCCAACTTACGGGCAAGCTGGGTCTGGCTGACGTCGTGCTGATACTGGCCGACGCCGGATGGATTTCGGATCGATTTTCACCAGCTCCGCCAGCGGGTCTTGCAGACGACGGGCGATAGAGACCGCGCCGCGCAGCGAAACGTCCAGATCCGGGAACTCCAGCGCCGCCAGCTCGGAAGCGGAATACACCGATGCTCCGGCTTCGCTGACGATCACTTTCTGCGCCGTCACTTTCGGGAACTGTTTCTGCACGTCGAGGAAGAAGCGCTCGGTTTCGCGCGACGCCGTGCCGTTACCAATCGCCACCAGCTCAACGTTGTGTTTTTCGCACAGCGCGGCAACCGCCACCGCAGCTTTAGCCGCCTGACCGGTATGTGGATAAATGGTGTCGGGTGGCGACCAGTTTACCGGTGCCGTCCACTACGGCGACCTTCACGCCGGTACGCAGACCCGGATCGAGACCCATAGTCGCACGCAGGCCAGCAGGCGCCGCCATCAGCAGATCGTGGAGGTTGCGGGCAAAGACGTTAATGGCTTCATCTTCCGCGCGTTCACGCACGGTGCCCATCAGTTCGGTTTCGAGATGCATCAGGACTTTGATACGCCATGTCCAGCTCACCACGCCTTTGCGCCAGCTATCCGCCGGGGCGTTGTTCAGACGCAGGCCGAGGTGATCCTGGATGATCTGCTCGCAGTGGCTCTCTTTGGGCGGCTCATCGAATTGCGGGTCGGCATTCAGCGACAGTTGCAGCACGCCTTCGTTGCGGCCACGGAACATCGCCAGCGCACGGTGTGAAGGGACGGTGGCGATTGGTTCGTGATGATCGAAGTAATCTCGGAATTTCGCCCCTTCCTCCTCTTTGCCGCTTACGACGGTCGCGACCAGGTGGGCGTTCTTCCACAGATAATCGCGCACTTTCGCCAGCAGCGCTGCGTCTTCGGCAAAACGCTCCATCAGGATATAGCGTGCGCCATCAAGGGCTGCTTTGGCATCCGCCACGCCGTTGTCAGCGTCGATGTATTTTGCCGCTTCCGTTTCCGGGGTGTGGGAGGGATCTGACCACAGCAGGTCAGCCAGCGGTTCAAGTCCGGCTTCGATGGCGATTTGCCCGCGTGTGCGACGCTTGGGTTTGTAGGGTAGGTAGAGGTCTTCGAGTTCGGTCTTACTTAACGTGCCGTTGATGGCGTTAGCCAGCTCATCGGTCAGCTTGCCTTGCTCGGAAATGGACTTGAGAATGGCCTGACGTCTGTCTTCCAGTTCACGTAGATATCCCAGACGGGTCTCCAGATTACGCAGTTGCGTGTCATCCAGCCCGCCGGTGATCTCCTTACGATAACGTGCGATAAACGGCACGGTGTTCCCTTCGTCAAGCAGGCGAACGGCAGCGTCTACCTGTTCGGCGCGTGCCTGAATTTCACCCGCGATAATGCGGCAGAAAGAATCATTCATCATGGATTTAGTTTCATCTGAGTAAAAAATCAGGGGATAGTTATACGGATTGACTGGCAAAATTGCCAGTCATCAGCGGGGGCTTCGGATTGTTCCGGCGCTATTTTACGTATTCGATCTCATTAACGTACCAGCTGGCCTCGCCGGCGGGCGTGTGTACTACCGCGAGATCGCCCACTTCTTTTTTCAGCAACGCCCGCGCCATAGGCGAGTCGATGGAGATGTAATCCTTACGACCGAAAATTTCATCGTAGCCGACGATGCGAAAGCGGCGGATATCGCCCTCATCGTTTTCGATTTCCACCCACGCGCCGAAGAACACTTTGCCTTCCTGCTGCGGGGAATAATCGACGATTTTCAGGTTTTCCATGCATTTGGTCAGATAACGAACACGACGGTCGATCTCACGCAGGCGCTTTTTATTATACTGATAGTCGGCATTTTCGCTGCGGTCCCCAAGACTCGCAGCCCAGGTCACTTTTTTGGTGACTTCCGGGCGCTCTTCCCGCCAGAGATAATTCAGCTCGTGTTTGAGTTTTTCGTACCCTTCCCGGGTAATCAGGGGCGTTTTCATCTCGTTGATTTACCTTTGACTATTTGGCGATGCGCACAATACGTATTACGTGATCGCCGCAGCAGAATAAATAATGTGTCGCAAGATTAATTGTATACTTAAGCTGCTGTTAAATATGCTTTGTAACAATTTAGCCTGGAATTTATACCAGAATTCGCTGGTGACGAACGTAAGCTTTTTTAAGAATACACACATTCAATTGTTGCGAACCTTTGGGAGTAAAACAATGCAAGAGAATTATAAGATTCTGGTGGTGGATGACGATATGCGCCTGCGCGCGCTACTGGAACGTTATCTGACCGAGCAGGGCTTCCAGGTTCGAAGCGTGGCAAACGCCGAGCAAATGGATCGTCTGCTGACCCGTGAGTCCTTCCATCTTATGGTACTGGACCTCATGCTGCCTGGCGAAGACGGCCTGTCAATTTGCCGCCGTCTGCGCAGCCAGAGCAACCCTATGCCGATCATCATGGTGACGGCGAAGGGCGAAGAAGTGGACCGCATTGTGGGTCTGGAGATCGGTGCTGACGACTACATTCCGAAGCCGTTCAACCCGCGTGAACTGCTGGCGCGTATTCGCGCTGTGCTGCGCCGTCAGGCGAACGAACTGCCGGGCGCGCCTTCGCAGGAAGAAGCGGTAATCGCCTTCGGTAAGTTCAAGCTGAACCTCGGCACCCGCGAAATGTTCCGCGAAGACGAACCGATGCCGCTCACCAGCGGTGAATTTGCGGTACTGAAAGCGCTGGTCAGCCACCCGCGCGAACCGCTCTCCCGCGATAAGCTGATGAACCTGGCGCGCGGTCGTGAATACTCTGCGATGGAACGCTCCATTGATGTGCAGATCTCCCGTCTGCGCCGCATGGTGGAAGAAGATCCGGCGCATCCGCGTTACATTCAGACCGTCTGGGGACTGGGCTACGTCTTTGTACCGGACGGTTCTAAAGCATGAGGCGAATGCGCTTCTCACCGCGAAGTTCATTTGCCCGCACGCTACTGCTCATCGTCACCTTGCTGTTTGTCAGCCTGGTGACGACTTATCTGGTGGTGCTGAACTTTGCGATTCTGCCGAGCCTCCAGCAGTTTAATAAGGTTCTGGCCTACGAAGTTCGTATGCTGATGACCGATAAGCTGCAACTGGAGGACGGCACGCAACTGGTGGTGCCGCCTGCGTTCCGCCGGGAAATCTATCGTGAGCTGGGGATTTCTCTCTATTCCAACGAGGCTGCCGAAGAGGCCGGGCTGCGTTGGGCGCAACACTATGAATTCTTAAGCCATCAGATGGCGCAGCAGCTGGGCGGCCCGACGGAAGTGCGCGTTGAGGTCAACAAAAGCTCGCCGGTGGTCTGGCTGAAAACCTGGCTGTCGCCCAATATCTGGGTGCGCGTGCGCTGACGGAAATCCATCAGGGCGATTTCTCCCCGCTGTTCCGCTATACGCTGGCGATTATGCTGCTGGCGATAGGCGGCGCATGGTTGTTTATTCGTATCCAGAACCGACCGCTGGTCGATCTTGAACATGCTGCGTTGCAGGTGGGGAAAGGCATGATTCCGCCGCCGCTGCGCGAGTATGGCGCGTCGGAGGTGCGCTCTGTGACCCGCGCCTTCAACCATATGGCGGCGGGCGTGAAGCAACTGGCTGATGACCGTACCTTGCTGATGGCGGGCGTGAGCCACGATTTGCGCACACCGTTGACGCGTATCCGCCTGGCTACCGAAATGATGGGTGAAGAGGACGGCTATCTCGCGGAGTCCATTAATAAGGACATCGAAGAGTGCAACGCCATTATCGAACAATTCATCGATTACCTGCGTACCGGTCAGGAAATGCCGATGGAGATGGCCGATCTGAATGCCGTGTTGGGTGAGGTTATTGCAGCGGAAAGCGGCTACGAGCGGGAAATTGATACCGCGCTGCAACCGGGCAGTATTCAGGTGAAAATGCATCCGTTGTCGATTAAACGCGCGATCGCCAATATGGTGGTCAACGCCGCCCGTTATGGCAATGGCTGGATCAAGGTCAGCAGTGGTACGGAACCGCATCGCGCCTGGTTCCAGGTTGAAGACGATGGGCCGGGCATTAAGCCGGAACAGCGTAAGCACCTGTTCCAGCCGTTTGTGCGTGGCGACAGCGCGCGCAGCACCAGCGGCACCGGGTTGGGTCTGGCGATTGTGCAGCGTATTGTGGATAACCATAACGGTATGCTGGAGATTGGCTCCAGCGAGCGCGGTGGGCTTTCTATTCGCGCCTGGCTGCCGATTCCGGTCGCTCGCGTGCCGGGTTCGACGAAAGACGCATAAGAAAGGGAGGCGAAATGCCTCCCTTTTTCGTTTCTCAGCGCCCGGTGGCGCTACGCTTACCGGGCCTACAACAGCGTGTGCTCTGTAGGCCGGATAAGGCGCAGCCGCCATCCGGCGTGTTTTTTTACAGCTTCGGCCCGGCGCTGACCAGCGCTTCACCGGCTGGGGTATCGGTGTATTTCTCGAAATTCTCGACAAACAGTTTCGCCAGCGCGGTGGCTTTTTCCTGCCACTGTTCCGGTGACGCGTAGGTGTTACGCGGGTCAAGAATACGAGTCTCTACGCCCGGCAGCTCGGTCGGGATCGCCAGGTCAAACATCGGCAGATTAAAGGTTTCCGCATTATCCAGAGAGCCGTTCAGGATGGCGTCGATAATCGCGCGCGTATCTTTGATGGAGATACGTTTGCCCGTGCCGTTCCAGCCGGTGTTTACCAGATACGCCTGTGCGCCGGATGCCTGCATGCGTTTGACCAGCACTTCAGCGTACTGCGTCGGGTGCAGCGACAGGAACGCCGCGCCGAAGCAGGCAGAGAAGGTTGGCGTCGGTTCGGTAACGCCGCGCTCAGTACCGGCCAGTTTAGCGGTAAAGCCAGACAGGAAGTGGTACTGCGTCTGGTCAGCCGTCAGGCGAGAAACCGGCGGCAGCACGCCGAAAGCGTCGGCAGTCAGGAAGATGACTTTGGTTGCATGACCCGCTTTTGATACTGGCTTAACGATGTTATCGATGTGATAAATCGGGTAGGAGACGCGGGTGTTCTCGGTTTTGGAACCATCGTCGAAATCGATGGAGCCATCTTCGCGAACGGTGACGTTTTCCAGCAGCGCATCGCGACGGATAGCGTTGTAGATTTCCGGTTCGGCTTCTTTAGACAGCTTGATGGTTTTCGCGTAGCAGCCGCCTTCAAAGTTAAACACACCGTCGTCATCCCAGCCGTGTTCGTCATCGCCGATCAGACGGCGTTTCGGGTCGGTGGAGAGGGTGGTTTTCCCGGTGCCGGAAAGCCCGAAGAAGACCGCGACGTCGCCTTTCTCACCCACGTTGGCGGAGCAGTGCATGGAAGCAATGCCTTTCAGCGGCAGCAGGTAGTTCATGACGGAGAACATCCCTTTTTTCATTTCGCCGCCGTACCAGGTGCCGCCAATTAACTGAATGCGTTCAGTCAGGTTGAAGGCCACGAAGTTTTCAGAGTTCAGCCCCTGTTCCTTCCACTGCGGGTTGGTGCATTTCGCGCCGTTCATCACGATAAAATCTGGTTTGAAATCCACCAGTTCTTCGTCCGCAGGACGGATGAACATGTTTTTGACAAAATGCGCCTGCCAGGCGACTTCCGTGATGAAGCGAACGGAGAGACGGGTATCCGCGTTAGCGCCGCAGAAGGCGTCAACGATGAACAGGCGTTTGCCGGAGAGTTGGCTGAGTTACCAGCCCTTTCAGGTGCTGCCAGGTTTCCTGGGACAGCGGTTTGTTGTCGTTCTTGCCTTTGCCTTTGTCGGACCACCAGAGCGTGTCACGCGTGGTGTCGTCACGGACAATGTATTTATCCTTCGGCGAACGTCCGGTAAAGATACCAGTATCAACGGCAACGGCGCCCAGATTCGTTAATACGCCGCGCTCGTAACCTTCCAGAGTAGGATCGAGTTCCTCCTGGTACAGCAGGTCGTAGCTGGGGTTGTAAACGATATCCTGAACGTCATTGATACCATAAGCCTTGAGATCTTGCGGGGTTAAGCTGTTAACGCGCATGTCACTACTCCTTAGCCAATATGTATTACCTGAAATTGTAGGGTTTTTTAGGGTTTGTTAACCGCGACGAGGCTCATAGATTTACGTATCTGGACAAAATCACGATTGACCGAAAACGGCTGTGACTCCTGTCACGAAGCGGCGCTTATTATGGCAGAGAACCCTTTTTTGTTGTGGAAAATGTTCTTAAAACGTTAAAAATGAGTGTATTCTGCGGGAATGTTGTGAGTGTAATCGCATTCATGTAAGAAATTTACGAAACCCTTACATATAAAATATCGATTCACCACGAAGGAAAAAATGAACAAAAAGTGCGGAATTTTGCGGGGCAGGCCGGATGACGACGCGGATGCGTCTTATCTGACCTGTAAATGAGTAAGCCTGATGAGCGATTCGCCATCAGGCTTTTTACTAGTGATTAATGCACCTGCGGGTCGGCAGGGGAGGCGTTGTTGCGGATTTCCGCAATGTCCATCGCGTTTGAACAGATAGTGGCTGCCGCAGTAATCGCAGTGGCATATCGATCTCGGCCTTCTTCCGCCAGGATGCTGTCCACTTCTTCATCCGGCAGCGTTTTCAGCGCGCCCGCACAGCGTTCACGAGAACAGGTACACTTGAACTCAACGTCCTGCGGGTCGTAGAGCGTGACTTCTTCTTCATGGTACAAACGCCACAACACATCGTTAGCCGGAAGGGTCAGCAACTCTTCGGTTTTGATGGTTCCGGTCAGCGTCGCCAGGTGATCGAAGTCGTCTGCCTGCGCGTTCTGCGCGGGCATTACCTGTAGCAGCATTCCGCCCGCCGCCGGTTTGCCTTCCACCTCGCCAGTGCGGATGAACAGGCGTGTCGGCAGCTGTTCGGAACGCAGGAAGTAATCTTCCAGGCACGCCGCCAGCGTGTCGCCTTCCAGACCGACCACGCCCTGATAACGCTCGCCTTCTTCCGGTGTAATGGTGATCACCAGATAGCCGTTGCCCACCAGCGTTTTCAGATCCGCGTTTTCCGGCACTTCGCCCTGTACGCGAAGCGACGCCGCGCATCTGCTGGTTGTTATTGCCGTTGATCACCGCCAGGGCTCAGCGGGCCGTCGCCTGTAGCTGCACGGTAATGTCACCGGCAAATTTCAGCGTGGCGGTCAGGCAGGCTGGTGGCGACCAGCAGCTCGGCCAGCACGGTTTTTACCGGCTGCGGATAGGCGTGGTTTTCGAGGATCTGTTGCAGGGTTTTCCGATACGGTCACCAGTTCGCCGCGCACGGCAAAGTTTTTCAAACAGATAACGATGTAATTGGTCATGTTGCGGCATAATCATCTCTCTTGCGGGTGACAGTCACTCACTGTCGCCGTGTTTAAATCGTAAACAGGTCGCGGCGCTCTTTTTTATCCGGTCGCCTGTCCGGGTGCGGCATGGTTAATGCGTTAAGTTTGCGTGCCTGCGCCATTTTTTCGCGTTTTTCCACGCTCTCCGCTGTTTCTTCATACAGCGTAACGGCTTCGCTCGCCGGACGGCGCTGCTCGGTAATGCCTTTAATGATTACCGTCCGCTCGTCGTTGCCCTGGCGGCAGGGTCAGCGTCGCATTCAGCTCGACAATCTTGCCCGGCTTGCTGCGCTGCCCGTTATAGTGCACCTTACCGCCTTCAACCATTTCGCGGGCCAATGCACGGGTTTTATAAAAGCGTGCGGCCCACAGCCATTTATCCAGTCGGACCTCAATAGAGGGCTTTTCTTTCATGGCGTCTCCTTCACATCAGTGAGGGGATCAGTCGGCGGTAATCATTCAACGACGGATGGCGTGCATACTGCTTTTCTGCAATGCCGGAGTCGGGATTGGTCACGCCGAGGCAGTAACGAATGCCGAATTGGGCGGCGGCGTCGAGAATCGGTTCGCTGTCGTCGATAAACAGCGTTTTCTCTGCGCTTATTCCCGTTTCTTCAGCCACTGCGTGCCATAACCGCTGATCCTCTTTGGGATAACCAAATGTGTGGGTGGAAAGTAATAAATCAAGGTGTGATGCCAGACCGGTATGTTCCAGCTTCACCGCCAGGTTATGCGGGTGCGCGTTGGTCAGCAGAATGCGGCGTTTACCGCGGGCTTTTAACGCATCCAGAAACGGCACGGTATCTTCGCGCAGCACGGCGCGCGGCCCTGTGCCGTCGTCATGGCGCAAATGTCCAGACCCAGCCGCTCGCTCCAGTAATCAAGACAGTACCAGTTTAGCGTATGCTGCACGGCATGATACTGCTGGCGAATATAGTCCTGGGCTTCCTGTGCAGTGATTCCCTGCTGTGCGCCATAGGTTTCCGGCACCAGTTTCTGCCAGAAATAGTTATCGAATGCCAGATCGAGCAGCGTGCCGTCCATGTCCAGCAAAACGGTATCGACGTCCTGCCAGGCAATATCAATATGCATGGGAATTCTCCAGATGAGATTGCCGCCAAATCCTGGCGGCTTTTGCCGGATATGCGCTACAGGGTAGCATACCGTGAGCTGTCAGATGAGGCTTTCCGGGGGAGGCGATCAGCTTTGGATTCAGGCAGTTTTCATAATATTCCTGAATTTCCGCCATACGGGTGCGGTTACGCTGATAACGTCTGAACGCCTGAATGCCGTTGTAAGCGGCGCAGCCCAGCATGGTGAGCATCAGCAACGTCGTGCCAAGGTAGCGCCATAAACCGGAACGATCCGGGATGCGGTGCAGACCGATGTGCTGCGTGCCGTTGGCGTCGGTGTAGACACGGGTGACGATCCCTTCGGCGCTAAACGGCGTTTGCATTAACATCTGCGCCAGGCGCTGGAATGCGCCCCACTGTTCCTGCGCGGGGTAATCGTACAGGGACATCGACGGCCACGGCTGATCAACCAGATCGCTGCCTTCATCGCTGATAATCAGGAAGCCGCCCGGCGCGGGGCTGTTAAGCGCCTGTGCGGCGCGCGCGGTTTCACGGGAGATAAAACGGCGCGGTTGAGGTCGTCACCAGGTTATCGAGCGACTCCGCGCTGACAGGGCGCAGCAGAACGTTCACGCCGTCAAGTTTGCCCGCATTCGCGCGTTTGACCAGCGCGGCCCAGTTTTTGCTGTTGCCGAGGTTCACCAGCGCGTTTTTCAGGCGCACGCATTCGTCTTCGGCGGCGCACAGATCGGCGGTCTTTAATACGATGTCGCCGAAATCATCCAGCAATACCATCCCGGACTTTTGAATCGCCGAACGTAGCGACGCGCTAACGCGGGAGTCATCTTCCGGCTTCGGGTGCAGCTGGCGGTTGATGGCCTGGGTCAGCGCCGTGGCTTTGTTGACGAGATCGGACTCGGGCAGCGGCAGCGTCCGCGCGTCATTCCAGATGATTTGCGAGCAATCAAACGGCATAAAAGGGGAGTTCGGCTGCGCAGTCCAGCTACCAGACTGATGGATATTACACATGCCTTTGCCGCTCAGATGCAGCGTATCGCCCACGCGAACTCCGGCGTCGTGGAGCTGTTTAACGCTGGTGGCCTCAATGGTTTGCGCGCCTTTCATCCACGACAAGGTGAATTTGATCGGCATATCCAGCGGGATCCAAAAGAGCAGCATAAACAGCACCAGCAGCGATCCGCCCGCAATAACGGCGCTACGCAGCCAGTGTTGCAACGGGAAATTTTTCACCTCGTCATGCAGGGAGAGAAAACGCCCTTGCCGCGCGACGTGGCGATCCAGATAGATATCAATATCCGTTTGCTGCCCGAGATCCTGTGCGATATAGGGTTGCCAGTGGGCAGGGTAAATCAGGTCAATAATCCCCAGCGAAATATTGTTGATCTGCTCCTGATCGTTTTCGCCAAACAGCCCCCAGCGACGCGGGGTTCCCCGCAGGCAGTGAATCTCCCGCAGCGAGGTTTTAGATGGCGGAGCGAACAGCCCCAGAGACCTGCGGCGAGCAGCAGAATTGCGCCACCCGCAATCCACGGCACGAAGACATCCGGCGTAATTAAGCAACAGAAGAACAGCAGGAATGAGGCCACAATCAGCGATGCTTCGCGCAGCCCCGCGGGGCGGCTGAGCGCATACTCTTCGTGAGTTTCCTGACGAATGTTCAGCAGTTCAATTTGCTCGCTCTCTTCGCCACGAATCGACGCCTGGGTGGAGGAGGTATGCTGTAGCGCATAGCCGCGCGTCTCCTGCATGTACTCCTGCAACGTGTGGCCGTTAAGCGAGATGACCAAAGGAAGCGTATCGGTATGGATCAGCTCAACGTTATTTTCGTCATTGATGTACTGTTCCCAGAACGGCGGCAAATGAACCTCAACGGAATCAAGGTAATATCGCCATTTATTGGGATCGTCGGTCGTAATGCCGTAACGCGTAATGGAATGGGTCAGAATAATGACGTTATTACTCTGGGCATTCAGCGTTAACGACACGGGAGCGGTGCTGGCGCCTGTCGGCCCCGGCACCTGCTGAATCTGACTGAGGTTGTCGAGATAGTTTTCAACCGCACTGCGCTCTTCCGGCGTTAGCTTGCGCGTCGCGGCGTCTGAAAAGGCGCTGATCCAGGGGCAGATTCTGCCGCCTGGCTCTTACTCTGAGTAGCCATCCTGCCAGTAGAGAGCAGGCCAGCAAAGCAGCTAAGAAAATCAAAATGGTGCTCATGCTTTCCCCATCTTACTAAGTCTGTCAGGCGTGGTCAGTCGCACCCTGTCGAATAAATGTGATGCTGTGGTTGGCTATCGGCAAGCGTGGAGTTGAACTTGAGCATTTTTACGCGCATCCCAGTGAACGCGGATCATAGCAAACCCACCAAAAGCGGAATATCAGCAAATTCCTGGAGTTATTTCAACCTATTGACTTTTAATTTTAAATGGGAATTAATTTTTACCACGTTACATAAATGTAAATAAACGGCAATTCACATTGCCGAAACCGTGCTGTATATCGCACAATGGCACCAGATTTCACTGCATAGATTCTCACGATGAGCAAATCATTACAAAAACCCACCATTTTGAAAGTTGAAACTGTCGCGAAATCCCGGCTGTTTAACGTCGAAAGTGTGGATCTCGAATTCAGCAACGGCGTGCGCCGCGTCTATGAGCGTATGCGTCCGTCCACTCGTGAAGCGGTAATGATTGTGCCGATCGTAGACGATCACCTGATTCTGATTCGTGAATATGCCGTGGGCACGGAGTCTTATGAGCTGGGGTTCTCCAAAGGGTTGATCGACCCTGGCGAAACCGTTTTTGAAGCGGCGAACCGGGAACTGAAAGAAGAGGTTGGGTTTGGCGCGAACGATCTGACGTTCCTCAAAAAGCTCAGCATGGCGCCGTCCTATTTTTCCAGCAAAATGAACATTGTGATAGCGGAAGACCTCTATCCTGAATCACTGGAAGGCGACGAGCCGGAACCGCTGCCGCAGGTGCGCTGGCCGCTGACGCATTTAATGGATCTGCTGGAAGAACCGGATTTCAGTGAAGCGCGAAACGTCAGCGCGCTGTTCCTGGTCCGTGAGTGGCTGAAGGGGCAGGGGCGGTTGTAATTTATATTGCCGGATGGCGGCTGACGTTTTACCTGGCCTACAACAAAACGTAGGCCGGATAAGACGTCTCAGGCGTCGCCATCCGGCAAAAGATCAAAACAGTTCGTGTGTCTCACCGTTATCGATAATGGTGGTGCCCACCTCATGCACCGCCTGCTGCGTTGGCTGAGTGCCTTCGATAAAGTATTCCGCGCGGCTGTTACCGCCGTTTGCCAGTTGCCCGGTGCTTCTGTCGATATTGATCGTCACAATGCCCGGAGGCGGCGTCAGCGGCTCTTCAGGAACCCCTTCCAGCACGGCTTTCATGTAAGCATCCCATGCGGGTTGCGCACTTTTCGCGCCGCCTTCATAACCAGAAATCTGGTCTTTGATCGCCCCGGACGCGGTAGTGCGCCCCAGATCGCGACGGTGATCGTCAAAGCCGATCCACCACGGAAGTCACCACGCCCGGGCCGTAACCGGAGAACCAGGCATCTTTCGAGCTGTTGGTGGTCCCGGTTTTTCCGCCGATATCATGACGTTGCAGGTCGCGACCCGCGCGCCAGCCGGTGCCCATCCAGCCGGGTTCGCCGAAGATGTTGCTGTTCAGCGCGCTCTTAATCAGGAAGGCCAGCGGCGTGTTGATCACATGCGGAGCATATTCCTGCATTCCGCTTTGCGCCACTAACGCCTGGTTAGCCTGCTCCAGTTTTGGCATTGGCACGGTGGCGTTTTGCTGCTCCTGAGAGATGGCGACATCTTCAACGTTATTGTTTTCCAGCACGTTGGATTTCTGGGTATCACCATAAATGACCGGGATATCGCAATCCGGGCAGGCGATTTTCGGCTTCGCTTCGAAGATCACGCCGCCCTGGTCGGTCTCTATCTTGCTGATGAAATACGGGTCTACCAGGAAGCCGCCGTTAGACATTACCGCATAACCGCGCGCCACCTGCATTGGGGGTGAAGGACGCGGAGCCCAGCGCCAGCGATTCGGTATGCACGATGTTCTGCGCCGGGAAACCGAAGCGTTGCAGATACTCTGCGGCGTAATCCACGCCCATCGCGCGCATCGCCCGCACCATCACTACGTTTTTCGACTGACCCAGACCCTGACGTAAGCGGATTGGCCCGGCATACTGCGGCGGGGAGTTTTTTGGCCGCCAGTCGGAACCGGCGCCTGCGTCCCAGCGGGAAATCGGCACGTCGTTCAGCATACTCGCCAGCGTCAGACCTTTATCCATCGCGGCGGTATAGAGGAACGGTTTGATGTTCGACCCGACCTGACGCAGCGCCTGCGTGGCGCGGTTGAATTTACTCTGGTTGAAGTCAAAACCGCCGACCAGCGCCAGAACCGCGCCGTTTTGCGGGTTGATGGAAACCAGCGCCGAGTTCACATCCGGGACTTGCGCCAGCCACCAGGCATCACCCATCTGGCGAACCCAGATTTGTTGGCCTGTCTGTACGGCGTCGGTCACTTTACGCGGCGTCGGGCCCTGTTGGGTATCCGAACGGTAAGGGCGCGCCCAGCGTACGCCTTCCATCCGCAGCGACACGGAGGTGCCATCAGCGAGCATCGCGGTGGCTTCCTGCGGATTCGCGCCGGTAATGACGGCGGGCAGCAACGGCCCGTAGGTTGGCAGGGCTTTCAGCGTGTCGGTGATTTTTTTGTTGTCCCAGGCGGTTTCGCCTACTTTCCACAGCACGTTCGACGGGCCGCGATAGCCGTGGCGCATGTCGTAGTCCAGCACGTTGTTACGCACGGCTTGCTGTGCCGCCTGCTGAACTTTGCGGGTGATCGTGGTGTAAATGCGATACCCGTCTTCATAGGCGCTTTCGCCCATAACGGCTGTACATTTCCTGGCGCACCATTTCCGACAGATACGGCGCTGAGAACGCGATTTCCGGCGCATGGTAATTGGCGTCAATCGCTTCGCCGCGCGCCTGATCGTACTGCGCCTGGGTGATGTAGCCTTCGCTCAACATACGAGACAGCACCACGTTACGACGCGCCGTCGCCCGATCCATCGAGTAGAGCGGGTTAAATGTGGAAGGGGCTTTCGGCAGACCGGCAATCACCGCCATTTCGCTCAGGGTGAGCTGATCGACCGTCTTACCGAAATAGACCTGCGCCGCCGCGCCGACGCCGTAGGCACGGTAGCCGAGGTAGATCTTGTTCAGGTAAAGTTCGAGGATCTCATCTTTGCTCAGCATCTGCTCAATGCGGATTGCCAGGAACGCTTCCTTAATTTTACGCATCAGCGTGCGTTCCGGGCTCAGGAAGAAGTTTCTCGCCAGCTGCTGGGTGATGGTACTTGCCCCCTGTGAGGCATGGCCTGAGAACAGCGCGACGCTGGCCGCACGGGAAGATCCCTACCGGATCGACGCCATGATGCTCGTAAAAGCGGCTGTCTTCCGTAGCGATAAAGGCTTTAACCATTTCCGGCGGCATCTGGTCAAGCGTGACCGGGATACGACGTTTCTCGCCATTACTGCGCGATCAGACTCGCCATCCGCGCTGTAAACCTGCATCGGAATCTGCAAACGCACGTCTTTTAAGGTCGCGACGTCAGGTAGTTGCGGCTCGATATAGCGGTAGAGGCCATAAATCGAGCCTGCTCCCAGCAGGATGCAACATACTGCAAGGATCAATAAATACTTTACGAACTTCACTGGAGATTTCCCATTTAGTGTCATTTGGGCAGTTTATAAACAAACGCGCGGTAGTATAAAGGCAAGCCAGACGCATTGATATACCCGTAAGAGCGGACCATTGATAAGGAGATCATAAGCAATGGCTTTCAGGTTCTGGCAAATTGGCCCTTCATATTCAGCAGCATGAGGCGCTGGCTGTCGCCGTGGTTCGCGGCGCGTCAGGCTGGTCTTTACAACGCTGGTGGCGGGTGCCGCTGGCGGAACGCACCTTCGTTGACGGGGCATCTTCGTGAGCCTGAACAGCTCGTCCGATGCGCTGCTTCCGTGGCGTCGTTCGCTTCCTCACCGGCATCATATTTATCTCTCTTTCCCTGCCAGCCGGACGCTGCAAAAGCATTTTCCGCGCCCGGAAATGGCGCTGCGCGAACGTGAACAAACGGCGTGGCTGACCGGCGCGATGGCGCGTGAGCTGGATATGCCCCCCGACGCCCTGTGCTTTGACTATCGCGAAGATACCCTGACTCCGGCATTTAACGTGACCGCCGCCCAAAAGCAAGGAGGTGGCGACCTTATTAACGCTGGCGCAAAAACTGAAAATGCAGGTGACGGCGATTACGCCGGATGCCTGCGCATTACAGCGCTTTATTCCTTATCTGCTGGCGCACCAGCAGTGTCTGGCCTGGCGTGACGAAGAGGCAGTGGCTGTGGGCGACGCGCTATGCGTGGGACGAAAACCGCTACAAGAGGCGGCCTGCGCCAACAGTCTTGCCGCGACCGTTGTCCATTGCGCCGGAAAGTCTGACGGTGTGCGGCGCGGGCGGCTTCGAACCCTGGTGCGCGGTTGCCATTCGCCAGCCTCCCGTTCCGCCGGAAGGCCATACCTTTGCCATCGCGCTGGGATTAGCAATGGGGGCGCCGCGCTGATGAGTCATCCGGTCAACTTTTTGCCCTGGCGTCAGTCCCGGCGGCGCGAATGTCTGCGATTCTGGAGCGTTATGTTCAGCGGTTCACTGCTGCTGACCATCGCGCTGGGGTGCATCCATGAGGTTACGCTCCACGGGCGCAAAAGCGGGTGGATGCGCAGTGGTCGATCGCAGAGAAAGAGCGCGCCGCCGCGCTACTGGCGATCCAACCCCGCTTACAGCAGCGGCAGACCGCGTGGCAGCAAGCGTTGCAGCAGCAAACGGAATATGAGCAGACGCGGCGCTGGCAGAGCGTGCTGGAAGGGATGGCGGCGCTGTTGCCCGAGCAGGCGTGGCTAACCCGGTTATCCTGGCAGCAGGGAACGCTGGAACTTGAGGGATACGCGACGACATTTCTCGCGTTAAACACGCTGGAAACCGCGCTGCGTCGTCATCCTGATTTCCCGTTAGCCGGGAGTGGGGCAACGCAGCAGGATGCGCAGGGACGCTGGCAATTTCATTACCCGTTAAAAAGGAGCCTCGCAGATGGCCGCGCTTTTTGACCTCTGGTGCGGGTTATTGCCGCGAACCCGCCTCTTCTGCTGGTTAGGCTGGAGTCTGGGGCTGGGATTACTGGCGTGTTTATGTGCGTTTTCTTCGGGTGCGCAGCAACAGGAGCAGCAACGAACGGCGCTGGCGCAACAGCGGGCGGCTATCGACCGGCAGTGGCGAAGCCTGCGCCAGATCGCCGCATCAATGGATATGTCTCGTTTAGCGTCGGCCAGCAAGCGCGTGCCTTTTTCCCCTCTGGATTTTCAGCGCTCTCCGGTACGCCTTCTTCACTGGCAGCCTTCCGCGCAGGGAGGCGAGCTGGCGCTGTTATCCACCTGGGAGGCGGTTCCGCAACTGTTCAGTCGGCTGGCGGAGCGCGGCATGCGCATCAACCGCTTTTCGCTTGTTCCGCAGGAGACGGAGCTGCTGTTAACGCTACAGCTGGAGCGGCTGACTGATGACTAAGCGCTGGCTGTTGGTCTGTAGCTGCCTGCTGATGCTGACCGGAATGCGCGACCCCTTCAAACCGCCGGAGGACCGATGCCGGATCGCTGAACTGCCGATGTGGCGTTACCAGGGTGTAGTGAGTCAGGGAGAGCGCCTGACTGGCATTCTCAAAGACAGCCAGCAGAAGTGGCGGCGCGTCGAACAATATCAGGTGCTGGAGAACGGCTGGACGATTTCCCGACTGACGGCAGACAGCATAACGCTTGAGACCGGTAAAGGCTGTGAACCGTCACAGTGGTGGTGGCAACGACAAGGAGAAGTGAATGAAGCGATGGATAGCCGCAGCGTTGATCGCCGTGATGCCCGCCGTACAGGCGGGGAAAAGCGCAAAACGTGACGCTGGTGGTGGATGATGTTCCTGTTGTTCAGGTGTTGCAGGCGCTTGCCGCGCAGGAGAAGAAGAATCTGGTGGTCTCGCCTGACGTCAGCGGTTCGCTGTCGCTGAGTCTGACGGATGTGCCGTGGAAGCAGGCGGTGCAGACGGTCATAAAAAGCGCCGGGCTGGTGGCTGCGTCAGGAGGGGAATATTCTGCATGTTCACTCGGTTCACTGGCAAAACGAAAACGCCGCGCGGCAGGAGGCCGAGCAGGCAAGGCTTCGGGCCAACTTACCGCTGGAGGATCGCAGTATTTCTCTGCAATACGCCGATGCCTCCGAACTGGCAAAAGCGGGAGAAAAGCTGCTGAGCGCCAAAGGCAGTATGACGGTAGATAAGCGCACCAACCGGTTATTGCTTCGGGATAACAACGCCGCGCTGGCGGCGCTGGAAACGTGGGCGGCGCAAATGGATCTCCCCGTTGAGCAGGTTGAACTGGCGGCGCATATCGTCACCATAAATGAAAAAAGCCTGCGTGAACTGGGGGTAAAGTGGACGCTGGCGGACGCGCAACAGGCCGGGTCGCCAGGGCAGGTGACGTCGCTTGCCAGCGATCTGTCTGTCGCGGCCGCCACGTCTCGCGTCGGGTTTAACATCGGGCGCATCAACGGTCGTTTGTTGGATCTTGAGCTTTCCGCCCTGGAGCAGAAGCAGCAACTTGATATTATCGCCAGCCCACGGCTGCTGGCTTCGCACCTGCAACCTGCCAGTATTAAGCAGGGGAGCGAAATCCCGTATCAGGTCTCCAGCGGCGAGAGCGGGGCGACGTCCGTGGAGTTTAAAGAAGCGGTGCTGGGGATGGAGGTGACGCCCACCGTTTTGCCGAAGGGACGCATTCGCCTGAAACTTCACATCAGCCAGAACGTTCCCGGTCAGGTGCTACAGCAGGCGGATGGCGAAGTGCTGGCGATCGATAAGCAGGAGATCGACACGCAGGTCGAGGTTAAAAGCGGCGAAACGCTGGCGCTGGGCGGCATCTTTTCGCGCAAGAACAAATCCGCTAAAGATAGCGTCCCGCTGTTAGGCGATATCCCCTGGCTTGGTTCCCTTTTCAGCCATGATGGAAAAGAGAACGAGCGGCGCGAACTGGTGGTGTTCATTACCCCCAGACTGGTTGCGGCAGAATAATTTATGCCTGAAATCGCGCTGTTTTTGCACTGAACACGTTTCAGGGATTTGACGTGGGGGTGTATTTAGCATACAAGGAGTACCGATTTGAGAGTTGGTTCTTCTCGTCGCTATCCGGCGACGCTGCCTCCGGGGTTGTCTACAATATGTCTTGGTAATTTATTCAGTTGCCAAACCCGTTGGAGTATTGAGATAATTTTCAGTCTGACTCTCGCAATATCTTATGAGGTTTCAGTTCATGTCCTGCTGCGCAAGGTGTCTGCGACGCGGGTTTATCATTAACGAATTGTCTTAGTAGTACCGAAAAAATGGCAGAGAAACGCAATATCTTTCTGGTTGGGCCTATGGGTGCCGGAAAAAGCACTATTGGGCGCCAGTTAGCTCAACAACTCAATATGGAATTTTACGATTCTGATCAAGAGATTGAGAAACGAACCGGAGCTGATGTGGGCTGGGTCTTCGATGTAGAAGGTGAAGACGGCTTCCGTGATCGCGAAGAAAAAGTCATCAACGAGTTGACGGAAAAACAGGGTATTGTGCTGGCAACCGGCGGTGGCTCTGTAAAATCACGTGAAACGCGTAACCGTCTCTCCGCGCGTGGCGTCGTGGTGTATCTTGAAACGACAATCGAAAAACAACTTGCGCGTACGCAGCGCGACAAGAAACGCCCGCTGTTGCAGGTAGAAGCTCCGCCTCGTGAAGTTCTGGAAGCGTTGGCCAACGAACGCAATCCTCTGTATGAAGAGATTGCCGACGTGACCATTCGTACCGACGATCAGAGCGCTAAGGTCGTGGCAAACCAGATTATTCATATGCTGGAAAGCAACTGATTCTGGCTTAATACATACTCGGTAAGCGGGTACAAGTAACTAAGGTGGATGTCGCGTCATGGAGAGGATTACAGTTACTCTCGGGGAACGTAGTTACCCTATCACCATCGCGGCTGGTTTGTTTAACGAACCAGCTTCATTCTTACCGCTGAAATCGGGGCGATCAGGTTATGTTGGTGACCAACGAAACCCTGGCTCCCCTTTACCTTGATAAGATCCGTAGCGTACTTGAACAGGCGGGGGTTAACGTAGATAGCGTTACCCTGCCCGATGGCGAAAAGTATAAAAGCCTGACGGTACTTGATACGGTTTTCACCGCGTTACTGCAAAAAACCGCACGGTCGCGATACCACGCTGGTTGCCCTCGGCGCGGCGGCGTGATTGGCGACCTTACCGGTTTCGCCGCCGCCAGCTATCAGCGTGGCGTGCGCTTTATCCAGGTCCCGACGACATTGCTGTCGCAGGTCGACTCCTCCGTAGGCGGGAAAACCGCTGTAAACCATCCCCTCGGCAAGAACATGATCGGCGCGTTCTACCAGCCTGCTTCTGTGGTGGTGGATCTCGACTGTCTGAAAACGCTTCCTGCGCGTGAGCTGGCATCGGGTCTGGCGGAAGTGATCAAATACGGCATCATTCTTGACGGTGAATTTTTCACCTGGCTTGAGGACAATCTGGACGCGTTATTACGTCTGGAAGGTCCGGCAATGGCGTACTGTATCCGCCGTTGTTGTGAGCTGAAAGCCGAAGTTGTCGCAGCAGACGAGCGCGAAACGGGCTTACGTGCTTTACTGAATCTGGGACATACCTTTGGTCATGCCATTGAAGCTGAAATGGGTTATGGCAATTGGTTACACGGTGAAGCCGTCGCCGCTGGTATGGTGATGGCGGCGCGCACGTCAGAGCGTCTCGGTCAGTTTAGCGCTGCGGATACGCAACGCATTATTACGCTGCTCCAGCGCGCAGGTCTGCCTGTACACGGGCCGCGTGAGATGTCTGCTCAGGCGTATTTGCCACACATGCTGCGCGATAAGAAAGTCCTGGCGGGCGAGATGCGCTTAGTGCTCCGCTGGCGATAGGGAAAAGTGAAGTACGCGGCGGAGTGCCGCACGAAATCGTTCTCAGCGCTATTGCTGACTGTCAGCAGGCGTAACAACAAGAAAGGTCGGACTGATACTGCACGGTATTGGTCATTTAAATTCAGGTTAACTGCAACGTCGTAAGCATTAACCTTTGAGTGGGGTGTTAAATGGATGAATTCAAACCAGAAGACGAGCTGAAACCCGATCCCAGCGATCGTCGTACTGGTCGTACTCGTCAATCTTCTGAACGCGATAATGATCCACAGATCAATTTCGATGACGTCGACCTGGATACGGACGATCGTCGTCCAGGGCGTGCGCGAAAGGCGCGTGAGGAAGAGCAGTACAGCGAAGACGATTATGAATCCGATGATGCAGTGGATGAAGAGCGCGTAGAGCGTCGTCCCCGCAAACGTAAGAAAGCCGCCAGCAAACCCGCTTCCCGTCAATACATCATGATGGGTGTCGGCGTTCTGGTGTTGCTGCTGCTGATCATCGGTATTGGCTCCGCGCTGAAAGCTCCTTCACCCTCCTCTTCCAGCGATCAAACGGCGTCTGCCGAGAAGAACATCGATCTTTCCGGCAATAACGCGACCGATCAGGCGAGCGCCACGCAGCCTGCGCCAGACGCTGAACAGACCGCCGGAAACACGCAGCAGGATGTTTCTCTGCCGCCGATCGCCTCAGCGGCCAACGCAGGGTCAGGCGCCTGCCGCGACCGAAGGGCCAGCAGCGTGTGGAAGTTCAGGGCGATCTGAACAATGCGCTGACTCAGCCGCAGGGCCAGGAACAGGTTAACAATGTGGTGGCGAACTCCACGCTGCCGACGGAACCTGCCACCGTTGCGCCAATCCGCAACGGCAATGCGCCGCGTCAGACGGCGACGACGCAATCGGGCGAGCGTCAGGCCACTACGCGCCCGGAACGTAAGCAGGTTGTGATTGAGCCGAAGAAACCGCAGACCACCGCGAAAGCGACGCCAGCGGAACCGAAGCCGACCACGCAGCCGAAACGTAGCGAACCTGCCGCGCCGGTCGCGACGACGAAAGCGCCAGCAACCTCCGCGCCAGCGGCAACGACCGCGCCGAAAGCCACCGCCAGCACTGCGCCTGCACAAACCGCAGCGCCAGCGCAAACCACAGCGGCAGCCGGCAGTGCGGCTGGTACGAAAAGCACAGGTAACGTGGGTTCGCTGAAGTCTGCGCCTTCCAGCCATTACACCCTGCAACTCAGCAGTTCTTCTAACTACGACAACCTGAACGGTTGGGCGAAGAAAGAAAACCTGAAAAACTATGTGGTGTATCAGACGACGCGTAACGGCCAGCCGTGGGTATGTTCTGGTAACGGGTTGTGTATGCGTCTAAAGATGATGCCAAACGTGCGGTGTCTACGTTGCCAGCCGATGTGCAGGGCGAAAAACCCGTGGGGCAAAACCGTTGCATCAGGTGCAGGCCGATCTGAAGTAATAGTCATGTTAAAGCGCAGGATGCTGTCGGAGCTTTCTCCACAGCCGGAGAAGGTGTAATTAGTTAGTCAGCATGAAAAAGAATCGCGCTTTTCTGAAGTGGGCAGGGGGGAAATACCCCCTGCTTGATGACATCAAACGGCATTTACCGAAAGGTGAATGTCTGGTTGAACCCTTTGTGGGTGCCGGGTCGGTGTTTCTTAACACCGACTTTTCTCGTTATATTCTTGCCGATATTAATAGTGACCTTATCAGCCTCTATAACATCGTGAAGTCGCGTACTGAAGAGTATGTGCGGGCTTCCCGCGAGCTGTTTACGCCTGAGACGAATCAGGCCGAGGTTTACTATCAACTCCGTGAAGAGTTCAATACGAGCCGGGAGCCGTTCCGTCGAGCGGTCCTGTTCTTATACCTGAACCGCTATGGTTACAACGGCCTGTGCCGCTATAACTTGCGTGGGGGAGTTTAACGTGCCGTTTGGCCGTTACAAAAAGCCCTACTTCCCGGAAACGGAGTTGTACCATTTTGCCAAAAAAGCGCAGAATGCAGAGTTTCATTGCCTTTCGTATGAAGAGTGTATGGATCGTGCTGATAGCAATTCTGTGGTCTATTGCGATCCGCCTTACGCACCGCTTTCTGCGACGGCGAATTTCACCGCTTATCATACCAATAGCTTCAGCCCAAAAGAGCAGGCGCGCCTGGCGGAGATGGCAGAAAAGCTGGTCAGCAAGCGGATCCCGGTGTTAATTTCGAACCATGACACGCCCGATACCCGCGAGTGGTACAAAGCGGCGAAACATTTTCAGGTCAAAGTGCGTCGCAGTATAAGCAGCAATGGCGGCACACGTAAAAAGGTGGACGAACTGCTGGCTCTGTACCAACCAGGAGTCGTAACGCCTGCGAAAAAATAATTCTCAAGGAGAAGCGGATGAAACAGTATTTGATTGCCCCCTCAATTCTGTCGGCTGATTTTGCCCGCCTGGGTGAGGACACCGCGAAAGTGCTGGCTGCTGGTGCGGATGTCGTGCATTTTGACGTCATGGACAACCACTATGTGCCGAACCTGACCATCGGCCCGATGGTGCTGAAATCCCTGCGCAAATACGGTATTACCGCCCCCATCGACGTGCATTTGATGGTGAAGCCGGTTGACCGCATCGTGCCGGATTTCGCCGCAGTGGGCGCCAGCATCATTACGTTTCATCCCGAAGCCTCCGAGCATGTCGATCGTACCTTGCAGCTGATTAAAGAAAACGGCTGTAAAGCGGGTCTGGTGTTTAACCCGGCCACGCCGCTGAGTTATCTGGATTACGTGATGGATAAGCTGGATGTGATCCTGCTGATGTCCGTCAACCCGGGTTTTGGCGGCCAGTCTTTTATTCCGCACACGCTGGAAAAGCTGCGTGAGGTGCGCCGTCGTATTGATGAGTCAGGCTATGACATTCGCCTGGAAGTGGACGGCGGCGTCAAGGTGAACAACATCGGCGAAATCGCCGCGGCGGGCGCAGACATGTTTGTGGCAGGCTCCGCGATTTTCGACCAACCAGACTACAAAAAAGTCATTGATGAAATGCGCAGTGAACTGGCAAAGGTAAGTCATGGATAAATTGCAGGATATTCGGGGTGTCGCCTTTGACCTCGACGGCACGCTGGTCGACAGCGCGCCGGGATTAGCCGCTGCGGTAGATATGGCGTTATACGCGCTGGAACTGCCTACCGCTGGCGAAGATCGCGTAATTACCTGGATTGGTAACGGCGCGGATGTATTGATGGAGCGTGCGCTCGCCTGGGCTCGACAGGAACGCGCTACGTTACGTAAAACAATGGGCAAACCGCCTGTTGATGATGAGATCCCCGCCGAGGAGCAGGTGCGTATTTTGCGTAAGCTGTTCGACCGCTACTATGGCGATGTGGCGGAAGAAGGGACGTTCCTGTTCCCGCACGTAGCCGATACGCTGGGCGCGCTGCATGCCAAAAGGGCTGCCGCTTGGACTGGTGACCAATAAGCCGACGCCGTTTGTGGCGCCGCTGCTTGAAGCGCTGGATATCGCCAAATACTTCAGCGTGGTTATTGGCGGCGACGATGTGCAGAACAAAAAGCCGCATCCCGATCCGCTGCTGCTGGTGGCAAAGCGGATGGGCGTCGCGCCTGAACAGATGCTCTTTGTGGGCGATTCGCGTAACGACATTCAGGCTGCAAAAGCGGCTGGCTGCCCGTCGGTCGGCCTCACGTACGGCTACAACTATGGCGAATCAATCGCTCTTAGCCAGCCGGATGTGATTTACGACACTATTAATGACCTTCTGCCCGCTCTCGGGCTTCCGCATAGCGAAAATCAGGAATCGAAAAATGACTAAGCCATCGTTTTTAGTGGCGCACAGCCCTCAGGTGAATTGACCATTGGCAACTATATGGGTGCGCTGCGTCAGTGGGTGAACATGCAGGATGACTATCATTGCATTTACTGCATCGTTGACCAGCATGCGATCACCGTGCGTCAGGATGCACAGCAGTTGCGTAAAGCGACGCCTGGATACGCTGGCGCTCTACCTGGCGTGTGGTATCGATCCTGAGAAAAGCACCATCTTTGTTCAGTCCCATGTGCCCGGAGCACGCGCCAGCTGGGCTGGGCGCTGAACTGCTACACCTATTTCGGCGAACTGAGCCGGATGACCCAGTTCAAAGACAAATCCGCGCGCTATGCCGAGAACATCAACGCCGGTCTGTTTGATTACCCGGTTCTGATGGCGGCAGACATTTTGCTGTATCAAACGAATCAGGTGCCGGTGGGGTGAAGATCAGAAACAGCATCTGGAATTGAGCCGCGACATCGCGCAGCGTTTTAACGCGCTGTATGGCGATATCTTTAACATTCCTGAGCCGTTTATTCCAAAATCCGGCGCGCGCGTGATGTCACTGCTGGAACCGGACCAAAAAGATGTCCAAGTCGGACGATAACCGTAACAACGTCATCGGCCTGCTGGAAGACCCGAAATCGGTGGTGAAAAAAATCAAGCGTGCGGTGACGGGATTCCGACGAGCCGCCGGTAGTGCGCTACGACATCCAGAATAAAGCGGGGGTGTCTAACCTGCTGGATATCCTCTCCGCCGTAACCGGCCAGAGCATCCCTGAGCTGGAGCAGCATTTCGAAGGCAAGATGTATGGTCATCTGAAAGGTGAAGTGGCTGAAGCCGTTTCCGGTATGCTGACCGAGTTGCAGGAGCGTTATCATCGCTTCCGCAGCGACGAAGCCTTCTTGCAGAAAGTGATGAAAGAAGGGGCGGAAAAAGCCAGCGCCCGTGCTTCCGAAACGCTGAAAGCGGTCTACGAAGCGATCGGCTTTGTCGCGAAGCCGTAATGCGCACCGCGCCATAGGCCAGATAAGGCGTTTACGTCGCCACCCGGCGTAAACACGGCGAGGCCTACAGTGTGATGCGACACCACACATTAAAAAACCGGGGATTTCCCGGTTTTTTTGTCTCTCTGCGTACCCGTGACGAAAAACTGTGAGGCGTCTCGCCGTTTACGCACATCGTCATTGCGCGATATCTTCATTTTAATGAATATATAAATATTCACTTTACTGAAAATTTATGATGCGTCGAACATTTATCAAAAAAGAGGGGGTCGTGCTGACGACCCTGGCCCGCTACCTGCTTGGTGAGAAATGCGGTAACCGTTTGAAAACGATAGATGAACTGGCTAACGAATGCCACTCATCGGTGGGGTTAACGCAGGCCGCATTAAAAACGCTGGAGTCTTCCGGGGCGATCCGTATTGAGCGTCGTGGGCGCAACGGCAGCTTCTTGGTGGAGATGGATAACAAAACGTTGCTGTCGCATGTGGACATCAGCAACGTTGTTTGCGCGATGCCGCTGCCGTACACCCGTCTGTATGAAGGGCTGGCGAGCGGGCTGAAAGCGCAGTTTGAAGGGATTCCATTTTATTACGCGCACATGCGTGGGGCGGATATCCGGGTTGAGTGCCTGCTGAATGGTGTCTACGACATGGCCGTGGTGTCGCGTCTGGCCGCAGAGAGCTACCTGGCGCAAAACGGGTTGCGCATCGCGCTGGAACTGGGGCCCCACACCTATGTCGGCGAGCACCAGTTGATCTGCCGTAAAGGCGAATCCGACCGGGTGAAGCGAGTGGGGCTGGATAACCGTTCGGCAGATCAGAAAATCATGACTGAAGCCTGTTTCGGCAAAAGTGATGTGGAGCTGATAGACCTCTCTTATCACGAAAGTCTTCAGCGCATTGTGAAAGGCGATGTGGATGCGGTGATCTGGAATGTGGTGGCGGAAGCGGAGCTGGCATTGCTGGGGTTAGAAGCGACGCCGCTCCACCCGCGATCCTCGATTCTTGCAGGCCACCGAAGCCGTGGTGCTGACCCGGTCGGACGATTACCCGATGCAGCAACTGCTGCGCGCCGTGGTGGACAAACAGGCGCTGCTCGCCCATCAGCAACGTGTGGTCAGCGGTGAACAGGAACCCAGTTACTAAGTTAATCAAAGGCATTGTAAATGGAAAACAGACTCAGCCTGCTGTGTGACGCAGGGGTTATCGATGAAGATATTTGCCGCGGTATGTTGCAGGTCGTCAGACGACTGGACGAGGAGTGGAAGCTGCCGGTGCATACCGAGCAGGGAACGATGGCGATAACCCACATGGCCAGCGCGTTAATGCGCAGTCGCCGGGGAGAGGTGATTGACGCGCTGGATCACGAGCTGCTGGCGGAACTGACGCAATCTCCCCACTGGCCCGCGATTTTGTTGGCGCACCAGGCGCTGCTGGCGGAGTTTACGGTTTCGCTTCATGCCAATGAGGAAGGTTATTTGTTGGCAAATCTATATGGGCTGTGGATGGCGGCGCACGAAGCGTCGTGAGGAACACCGTACATCAACGTACCACACCTTAAATATTCAAAAAAATGAATATTTAATTCAGGGATTAGAAACCGAGGCACAAAGATGTTTATACACGCATTGAAACGCCAGAATCCGGCGCTGATTACCGCCGCGATCCGACTCTGGCAGCAGGGAAGGATCGTCCCGGACAGCTGGGTGATTGATGTTGATCAGGTGCTGGAAAACGGGAAGCGCCTGGTTGATACGGCTCATCAATACGGCATCACGCTGTATCTGATGACAAAACAGCTTGGGCGCAATCCCTGGCTGGCGGAAAAGCTGCTGGCGCTGGGATATGCCGGAATTGTCACGGTGGATTACAAAGAGGCCAGGGTCATGCGTCGCGCCGGATTGCCGGTGGCGCATCAGGGGCATTTAGTGCAGATCCCCTCCCGGCAGATTGGCGAAGCGGTGGAGCAAGGGACGGACATTATTACGCTCTTTTCGCTGGAGAAGGCGCGTGAAGTGTCGGCGGCAGCGGTGAAGGCCGGGCGCGTGCAGGCGGTAATGCTGAAGATTTACGGCGAGCAGGATTTTCTTTATCCGGGGCAGGAGAGCGGCTTCCCGCTGGCGCGCCTTGATGACGCTGTGAATGACATTCGCCGTCTGCCGGGGCTCCATGTCACGGGGTTAACGCATTTCCCCTGCCTGCTGTGGGATGACGCATCAGGCGAGACCAGGCCGACGCCCAATCTGCATTCCCTGGTCAAGGCGAGGCAGCAACTGGAAGAACAGGAGATTGCCATTGAGCAGCTTAATGCGCCCTCTGCAACCAGCTGCGCGTCTTTGCCGCTGTTGGCGCGGTATGGCGTCACCCATGCCGAACCGGGCCATGCGCTGACCGGCACCATTCCGTCGAACCAGCAAGGCGATCAGCCTGAACGTATTGCGATGCTCTGGCTGAGTGAAATTTCGCACCATTTTCGTGGCAACAGCTACTGCTATGGCGGCGGCTATTACCGCCGGGGACATGCGTGCAACGCGCTCGTTTTTACGCCGGAAAACGACGTTCCCGCGAAGACGACGCTGGAATCCGTCGATGACAGCAGTATCGACTACTACCTGCCGCTTGCAGGGACGTTTCCGGTGAGCAGCGCCGTGGTGCTCTGTTTTCGTACCCAAATTTTTGTGACGCGCAGTGATGTGGTGCTGGTGTCTGGCATTCAGCGCGGCGCGGCGGAAATCGTCGCCCGTTATGACAGTCTCGGAAACGTACTGGAGGCGTAATGGCTCGTTTTGTGGTGCTGGTGATTGATAGCTTCGGCGTCGGCGCAATGAAGGATGTGGCGGAGGTTCGTCCGCAGGATGTCGGGGCGAATACCTGCGGACATATTCTGCGTCAGCTCCCGCAGCTACATCTGCCGACGCTGGAGAAACTGGGGTTGATTAACGCGCTGGGCTATGCGCCAGGCGTTATGGCTCCCTCGGCATCGGCAGCGTGGGGGGATCGCGGAATTGCAGCATGAAGGAGGGGATACCTTCATGGGGCATCAGGAGATTTTAGGAACGCGTCCGCAGGCGCCGCTGCGTATGCCGTTTAGCGAGGTGATTGATCGCGTTGAGCTGGCGCTGAAGGCAGCGGGCTGGCAGGTAGAGCGACGTGGCGGCGAACTGGCGTTCCTGTGGGTCAATGAGTCGGTGGCGATAGGCGATAACCTCGAAGCGGATTTAGGGCAGGTTTACAACATTACCGCCAACCTTTCCGCCATCGCCTTTGACGAGGTGCTGAAGATTGGCCGCATTGTGCGTGAACACGCGCAGGTGGGGCGCGTCATTGCATTCGGCGGCACGCTTCACGACAGCCAGCGGATTCTGGACGCCGCAGAAGCGAAAGAGGGGCGTTTTATTGGCATCAATGCGCCGCGATCCGGCGCATATGAGAGCGGTTTTCAGGTTGTTCATATGGGCTATGGCGTGGATGAGCGGGTTCAGGTGCCGCAAAAACTGCATGAGGTTGGCGTGCCGACCGTGCTGATCGGCAAAGTGGCGGATATCGTGGCGAACCCTCACGGACGTAGCTGGCAAAACCTGGTGGACAGCCAGCGCATCATGGATATCACGCGTGATGAATTCAGTGCCGCCCGGCATGCGTTTATCTGCACCAACATCCAGGAAACCGATCTGGCGGGACACGCCCAGGATGTCGCACGTTATGCGGAACGTTTGCAGGTGGTTGACCGTAATCTTGCGCGGCTGACAAGCGAGATGACACCCGATGATTGTCTGCTGGTGATGGCCGACCACGGCAACGATCCGACGATAGGTCACAGTCACCATACCCGTGAAAGAGTGCCGATTCTGGTCTACCGGCAGGGGCTGAAGCCTGTTCAGTTGGGCCTTCGCACCACGCTGTCGGATGTGGGCGCGACGGTCTGTGAGTTCTTTGGTGCGCCCGCGCCACAAAACGGCACCTCTTTCTTTTCGTCATTACAGCTCACAGGAGACGCCTTATGAATTTTGATACGTCAGGCTACACCTGGGCCCATGAGCATCTGCACATCGATCTCTCCGGGTTCAAAAATAACCTCGACTGCCGGTTAGATCAGTACGATCTCATTTGTCAGGAGATGAAAGATCTGCGGGCGTTGGGCGTGCGCAACATCATTGAAATGACTAACCGCTATATGGGGCGCAACCCGCAATTCATGCTCGATTTGATGCGGGATAGCGGGATAAACGTGGTGGCCTGTACGGGTTACTACCAGGACGCATTTTTCCCTGAGCATGTCGCGACCCGCAGCGTGGAGCAGCTTGCGCAGGAGATGATCGATGAAATTGTCATCGGTATTGATAACACGACGCTGAAAGCCGGAATTATTGCGGAAATCGGCTCCAGTGAAGGGGTGATTACGCCGCTGGAAGAGAAGGTGTTTATCGCCGCTGCGCGCGCCCACAATGAAACCGGACGCCCCATCTCCACCCATACCTCGTTCAGTACGATGGGGCTGGAGCAACTGGCCTTGTTGCAGGCGCAGGGCGTCGATCTCTCCCGCGTGGTGATTGGTCATTGCGATCTGAAAGATAACCTCGACGGCATTTTGCAGATGATCGATCTCGGCGCATACGTGCAGTTCGACACCATCGGCAAAAACAACTACTACCCGGATGAAAAGCGCATCGACATGCTGAATGCGTTGCGCCAGCGTGGTTTGCTCAACCGCGTGATGCTTTCGATGGATATTACCCGCCGCTCCCATCTAAAAGCCAATGGCGGCAATGGCTACGACTACCTGTTAACCACTTTTATCCCACAGCTGTGCCAGTCAGGATTCAGTCAGGCCGATGTGGACACGATGTTGCGTGATAACCCCTCACAATTTTTCCAATAAGGACAGAAAGATGAAAAAGATTGGTGTTGCTGGCTTACAGCGTGAGCAGATTAAAAAAACCATCGAGACCGTGGCGCCCGGCTGCTTTGACGTGTCTATTCACAACGATATGGAAGCGGCGATGAAAGTGAAGTCCGGGCAACTGGATTATTACATCGGCGCGTGTAATACCGGCGCTGGCGCGGCGTTGTCGATAGCGATTGCGGTGATTGGCTACAACAAAAGCTGCACCATCGCTAAGCCGGGTATTAAAGCGAAAGACGAGCATATCGCAAAGATGGTCGCGGAAGGGAAAGTGGCGTTTGGCCTCTCTGTCGAACATGTTGAGCATGCGATTCCCATGCTGGTTAACCACTTGAAATAAAAGGCATGCTTATGGAGCTGTATATTCAGATTCTGGTGGTGGCCTGCCTGACGGGGATGACGTCGCTACTGGCGCATCGCTCAGCCGCCGTTTTCCATGACGGGATTCGCCCGATCTTACCACAGCTGATCGAAGGCTATATGAACCGCCGGGAGGCGGGGAGTATCGCGTTTGGTTTGAGTATCGGTTTTGTGGCGTCGGTGGGGATCTCATTTACCCTCAAAACGGGGCTGCTTAACGCCTGGCTGCTGTTTTTACCTACCGATATTCTTGGCGTACTGGCGATCAATAGCCTGTTGGCGTTTGGGCTTGGCGCCGCCTGGGGCGTGCTGATTCTGACCTGTCTGCTGCCGGTGAACCATCTGCTTACCGCCTTGCCGGTTGACGTGCTGGGGAGCCTTGGCGAGCTGAGTTTCCCCGGTTGTCGCCGGTTTTGCGCTGTTCCCGCTGGTGGCGATTTTTTATCAATTCGGCTGGAAACACAGTCTTATCGCTGCGGTTGTGGTGCTGATGGCGCGTGTCCTGGTAGTGCGCTACTTCCCGCATCTGAACCCGGAATCGATTGAGATTTTTATCGGCATGGTGATGCTGCTGGCGATTGCGATTACGCACGACCTGCGCCACCGTGGCGATGAGGAGATGGATACCAGTGGGTTATCCGTCTTTGAGGAGCGCACCTCCCGTATTATTAAAAATTTACCGTATATCGCGATCGTCGGCGCGTTGATTGCGGCGGTCGCCAGTATGAATATTTTTGCCGGCAGCGAGGTGTCGATCTTTACCCTTGAGAAAGCCTATTCTGCTGGCGTTACGCCTGAAGAGTCGCAGACCTTGCTTCATCAGGCGGCGCTGGCGGAGTTCATGCGCGGGCTTGGCTTCGTGCCGATGATCGCCACAACGGCGCTGGCGACGGGCGTGTATGCGGTGGCCGGTTTTACCTTTGTGTATTCCGTGGGCTATCTGGCGCCGAATCCGTGGATTGCCGCCATCCTGGGGGCGGTCGTGATTTCTGCGGAAGTGCTGCTGTTGCGCTCAATTGGGAAGTGGCTTGGACGCTACCCGTCGGTGCGCAATGCGTCGGACAATATCCGTAACGCGATGAATATGCTGATGGAAACCGCGCTACTGATCGGCTCTATTTTTGCGGCGATCAAGATGGCGGGTTATACCGGCTTCTCGATTGCGATTGCTATCTACTTCCTCAACGAGTCGCTGGGGCGCCCGGTGCAGAAGATGGCCGCGCCGGTCGTGGCCGTGATGATTACCGGTATCTTGTTGAATATTCTCTACTGGTTCGGTCTGTTTATTCCGGCCTGAGGAGGCGTCTAAATGAAAACCTTCCCCCTGCAAAGCCTGACGCTCGCCGAGGCGCAGCAGAAGCAGTTTGCGCTGGTGGACACGGTGTGTCGTTATTTTCCGGGCGCGGATTTTTTAAAGGGTGGCGATCTGGGGCTAAGTCCGGGGCTTAACCAGCCGGGAACCACCCGGCAAGTGGAAAAAGTGCTGGCGGAGGCGTTTCATGCTGAGGACGCGGTGCTGGTGCAGGGCGCGGGAACCGGCGCTATTCGGGCCGGGCTGGCCGCGCTGCTGAAACCGGGGCAACGCCTTCTGGTGCATGATGCGCCGGTTTATCCCACAACGCAGGGGATCGTCGAGCAGATGGGGATTGCGCTCGTCAGAGCGGATTTCAACGATCTGGCGACAATAACGCAGGTTATCGCAGAGCATCGGCCCCATGCGGCGCTGGTGCAACATACGCGTCAGCAACCGCAGGATTGCTATTCTCTGGCCGGGGTGCTGGTGGAGCTTGCGCGATGCGGCGTCCCCACGCTGACCGACGATAATTATGCGGTGATGAAAGTGGCGCGTATTGGTTGTGAATGTGGGGCCACGCTGTCCACGTTTTCCTGTTTTAAACTCTTCGGGCCTGAAGGCACCGGCGCGGTGGTGGGGGAGGCGGAAGCCATCGCCAGAATACGTGCGACGATGTATTCCGGCGGCAGCCAGATTCAGGGCGCGCAGGCGCTGGCGGTGCTTCGTGGTCTGGTTTTCGCGCCAGTGATGCACGCTGTGCAGGCAGGGGGTGACGGAACGTTTACTCGCCTTGTTAAACAGTGGAGCTGTGCCGGAAGTGAAGCAGGCGGTGATTGCGAATGCGCAATCGAAAGTGTTAATTGTGGAGTTCCACCAGCCCGTTGCCGAAAAGGTGCTGGAGGAGGCGCAAAAGCGCGGGGCGTTGCCTTACCCGGTGGGCGCGGAGTCCAAGTATGAAATCCCGCCATTGTTTTATCGCCTTTCCGGTACGTTTCGTGCGGCCCGTCCGGGTCTGGCGCGTTATGCGATTCGTATTAATCCCAACCGCAGCGGCGAAGAAACGGTGTTACGTATTTTTGCGGGAAAGCCTGTGTGCCTGATGGCACAGCACCGTAGGCCGCCATCCGGCGCGTATGTGTGCACGAAAGCCTGATGGCGCAGCGCTTATCAGGCCTACAATGATACATATGAAAAAACCGGGGAATCCCCGGTTTTTTTGTATCGTGCGACAACGGTTTCGATTATTGATCCGCGGCCGGGCCGCAACCACCAATAATTTTTGAAATAGAAATTGCCGGGTGAAGTAAATAATCGTAACTGCAATCATTCTTTTTGTTTTCGATATGACCCGTACACGCGGTGAGCGTAGCCAGCATCCCTGCCACAACGGCAATCTTTGCAATTTTAAACATGACAAAATCCTTGTAAATAAAACAATTTTAATTGTATGAGATAAATGGAAAAATCCATTTTGCGGACGTTACCATATCAATTAATAAGGGAGCGAGGTAGTCCAGATAAGGACTTCTTATTCTGCGGATAATATGCTTTGCGTAGATTCAGCATAATAAAAAACGGCCTGGAGATGATGTATATTCTCCAGGCCGTGGCGTTTATTTAATTAACGGAATGTTTTCTTAAAGTTCAGCATAAAGCCTTTATCGCTGATGCCATCTTCTTTCCACTGATAAGCGTCGAGATACAGGCTGCTGTCCTGGGCGCTGTACTTCACGCCCATCGTTGCCAGACCGTTCAGACCGCCGCCTTTCTGGCCGTCGTCAACGCTAAAGCGCTGGTCGCTTGCACCCGCCAGCGTGGCGCTACGCTGGCTTTTCGTGTAGCTCAGGGTTCGGGCCGCCTTCCAGCGTGGCGCTTGCGCTCCAGCCGTTTTCCCCGGCGTAGTCCATTTTCAGGGCCAAGCACGGAATCTACGGCCGTTTCGCTGCCGCTGTTCATCGACAGGTTGAAGTCTCCGGCGCTGCGCTCTTTGTAACCTTCTTCCAGTGTGTGACGCAGCTTAACGCCCGCATACGGCGTGATTTTCAGCGCATCGTCCATCAGGTTAAAGGTTTTTGCCCCTTCGCTGCGGAACTCCATGTACTGCTGACGGGCGTCAGAATCCGCCACTTTATTGACGTCGCCATAGGCGACAGAGCGGCTGCTGTCGAGGTTATGCACGTCATAACGCAGGCTGTTGTTCCAGGCCAGACCCTCATTAAAGGTCATGCTGTGCTTCAGGCCGAAGAACTGGCTGTAGCCGCCGGTCACGCCGTTGTCGCCCGCTTTCTGCGAACCGTCGCCGTCCAGACGGGCAATACCGTATTCCAGCGTCAGGTTCTGGCTGGCGGTCAGATCCAGCGTCTGGCGCAGCGCCAGCATGTCGTACTGGGTGTCGTTACCCAGTTCGGCACGCGGATCGCCTTTCGCCATCACGTTGAACGCCAGACCGTCTTTCACCTGCGGCGCGGCGTCCGCCAGCATCGTAAAGCGATTGCTGAGTACGCGGGCTTCGCGGAAGACGGTGTTCGCCTGGCTGCCGCTGACCTGCTTCAGGGCGTTGTTCAGCTCTGCGGTTGTGCCAACGTTCAGGCTGTTGTACAGCTCATTGTTGGTATACCCGGCGTCCAGCGCCTGTGCGACGTCGCTGACGGAACTCTCCGTCGCCACATCCGCATAGGCGTTTTTGGTCATGGTGATGTCAACGTTGCCGTCGCCGTCGGTGCTGCCCTGGGCGTTCCACACCACGCTGGTGGAGGTGATATTGTCCGCGCCCTGGATATTACTGCCGGTAAAGGCGTTATCGACCACGACGGTGGTCTCTGCCGTACCTGCGGTAAAGCCGGTATTCACCTTCACGTCGTCGCCAATCATCAGGTTATTCGCTTTCAGCGTACCGGAACTGCCGTCGGCATTGGTGCCCACAATGTAGTTGCTTAACATCTGCGGCGCGTTCGGATCGGCCGGAGGCGCTGGAATATCACCCTGCGTCGGCGCGACAATCGCATCCGGGATCACGATATCCGCCGTACCGTTGTGATCGTCCTGCGTACCCGTAGTGCCAGGGGCGTAGATGCCGCAGCCGGTGTCGCACAGCAGATTCACTTCGCCATTATTGATGATGGTTTTGCTCTGGCCGCCAAACGCGTAAGAGTCATTCGCGTACACGTTGATCACGCCATCGGCGGTGTTGTTGATGGTGGTGGCGTTGCCGTTGCCTTTGATGCCGATAAGTCCGGTGCCGTTGGTTCCGTCTATTTGCCCCTGTTCGGTGCCGACGTTGATGGTGCCGCTGTTGACCAGGTCGATGATATAACTGCTGGTGCCGCCGCTGATCGCCACGGCATTGTCGCCCTGGACATTAATAGTCCCTTCGTTGCCAAAGCTATAGCCACGGCTGAGGTTGATCAGGGGGGCGTCCGGGTTAATACCATTAATCACGCCGGTTTCCGTGTTCCAGATCCACATCGGGGAGTTGCTGGCATTCGCGGTGGTGATGGCGCTGTAACCGTTGGTGGCGGTAATGGTGCCGCTGTTCACCTGAGCGATGGAACTGCTGGTACGCGTCATGTTGATGATGGTGTTTTCGCCGCCTTCTACCGCGCTGCCGCTGTTGGTAAGCGTTGCGCCTTCCTGGTTATAAAACGCAAAGCTGCCGTTGATGAGCGATTTGCCATCTTCCGCCACCGTCATATTGCCGGTATTGACGACTTCCTGGGCGTAAGAGTTTCCTGCAATTGAGCCGGTAAAGCTGCCCTCGTTGAACAGGGTGATATCGCCATTAAGCGTCAGGAGGTCAGTGGTCAGGCTGCCGTCTGCGCGGTTGAACAGGCTGTGATACGTGGTGATCGTATCGGCATGCATCGTCCCGTGGTTTTCCATATTGCCAGCGTTATTAATCGCCATATCGCCGTTGACGGTCAGCGTGGCGCCTGCTTCGTTGTACAGCCAGCCGCTAACATCGAGATCGCCGTTCAGCGTTTCATTGCCGTAATTCGCCAGCGCTCCGGTAGTGAAAAAGCCCGCTTCTGACGTTTGGCTATCGCTGTCGCCGCTGCCGGGCAGCGACCGTATCCAGATTTTGTCGGTTGGCATGGAACCCATATGTGGGTCGTTTTCGTCCATCGGGCTGCCGTTCAGGTTGATGGCGCCGTTATTGATAATGTAGCTGTTGCTGTCGCTAAGGAACGCCTGACCGTAGTCGGCATCAATATTGATGGTGCCGGTGGTGTCGTTCACGACGGTGCCGCCGTTTAATGCGGCCATCCCCACCAGTTGGTTTTCCTCGCCGGTCACACCTTCATCAGCGGTCAGCGTAATAGTACCCTGGTTAACGGCCGTGCCGCCGCTGAGCGCCATCATACCGAACCCGGCGTTGTTGACGGTGGATGGTGCCGGTGTTGATGGCAGTGGCGTCACCGTAGCCGATGTCTGAGGAACCGGCAACCATTGCCGAGCTGGTCAAATAGAGGTATGTCGGCTGCCAGTAGTCTGTGCTGATGATATTGTTTTCATCGTCCAGCGTCGGGATAAAACCGTCCAGATAAATATCGCCTTCGTTTAACGCCGTCCCTACACTGGCACTGACGCCATATGCTCCCGCGCCCTGTAAATGGACGGTCGCTCCTTTATCATTAACGACGCTGCCGCCCTGGGTCGCCAGCATGGCGTAAAGCGTGTGGGTATACCATCTTTCCGGGTAGATATTGATACCGTTAATGAACTCTGGCGTTTGGTTAGAAAAGAGGGTGATATCGGCCCCTGCTTTGTTGTGTACGACCGTATCTTCGCCATTTGCACGGGTGATGGCAGAACGGTCATCTCCCGTATCGCCACTGCTTCCGTAGATGAGAATATTGCCGCTGTTGCTCGCTTCCGCTCCCTTATCGGCAAGGAGAACGTTGACTGTTCCGTGGGTGGTAATATCGCCCTGATTTTCAATCGTCGAGCCCTGGCCATGAGCTGACAGCAGGGCATTACTTCCGGTGGAGTAATTTAAGTTCAGATAGTCGGCGTTCACTTCAATCGTGGCGTCATCGGTAATGAGCAGGAGAGCCGCTATTATTAACGTTTGCCAGCGTTGCTGGCCACCTGTGATAGTGGTCATATCCACGGTAGATTACCGCTTAGCGTTAACGTGTTGTCACCATCAATGTTGATACCGATAGCTTCAGAGCCAATAGACGCTTCGTTTTGGGAAAAGTCGATGTTTATACCACCGGCGACATTCACGGCGTTACCGCTGCCGCTGATATTGAGGCCGGTAACGCTCGAATACCCAGAGCTGACATCAGAACTGTCAAGATGGATATTCATCGCGCCATCCAGATTGACCGTATTTTGATTGCCGTTGACGGTAATGCCTTGTAACTGCTCATCGCTTTTAATTTGAGCGTCTTGCGCGTAACCAGCCTCGATGTTCACATTACCCAGAATGGTTGTCGTATTCGTGTCGCCAGAAACGTTAAGACCGGTTGCCCCACGAAATACGCCGCTGCTGTCCTGAGCCGCAGTCACGTTAATATCGCCCGTCAGACTGACCTGCGATTCAGTACCGCTGATCAGCGTTCCCGTACCGTTAAGGCTGGTGTTGATATTACCTTTGTTGTTGAAGGTGTTTTGTGTACCGGCAACAACGAAGCCGACAGAGCCGTCGTTACGCACGGTGGTGGTGCCGCTGTTTATGAGTTCGCTTTCTTCGCCGTTGATGGTCAGGCCCGTCGCGCCATTCATAACCAGCAGGTCGCCATTCTGCGTCATGTCAGCGTTATTGCCCGTAATGGTGGCGATCGTTGAGCCAGCGCCGTCGACGGCCATATTACCGGTATTGAGTACGCGGGCGTTGTCGCCATCGATGCGTACGCCCGTCGCGCCATCGGCGATGAGCTGATTACCTTCATTAATTACCAGCGCATTATCACCCTCAATGTACAACCCCGTAGAGCCGGCACCGCGGGTTGTCGAATGGCCTTTGTTATCGACGATAGCATCGTCACCGGTGATTTTGGCTCCGGTGCCGCCGTCAGAAACGTTTAATTCCCCTTCGTTGATGAGGCGAATGTCATTGCCGTTAATGATGGAACCGGTAGAACCTGCGCCGCTAATGCTGGAAGTCCCCGCATTGTCAATGAGGGGGTGTTATCACCATCGATAACGATGCCCGTACCGCCGCCGCTGATGGTGATATCGCCGGAGAGCGAGGTCGAGGTGCCATTGCCGGAAATTAACGCCCCGGTAGCGCCATCTACCGTACTTTTGCCTGAGATAGCGTTAGTGGTGCCGTCGCCGCTAATGACCAGGCCAACTGCGCTATTGGTCACGGTGGAATCCCCGTTCAGCGGTATTACGGGTGTTATCGCCCGAGATAATGACGCCGGTACGATTTTTCCCGCTGATATCCAGTTCGCGATCGGTGGTGTGCGTCTTGCCGTCTCCGCTGACAACCTGAAGTATTGTTATCCGCGAGGATCAGATAGCCCCCGGCTGTCGTACTTCCAGTAAAAAGCCGTTGGCCTGAGCGCCTTCAATCACGGGCCGCGTTGCTGTCGGTAACGTTCCAGCCGGAAATCGCCAGCGTTTTGCCGTCCTGGGTGGTTAACTGCCACTGCGCGTCTTGTTCGGAATAACTGAGCGTGGCTTCGCCGAGGTGCTCGCCGTTATCCAGTTTGATGTCGTCGAAGTGCAGGGTGTCTGTGCCTTTATCCAGCGTCACCCTGATTGCTGAAGGTCGTCACGGATGTGTCGTCAGGCGGTACTGGCGTATCACCGCCATCATCGGGCGGTGTGACGTCGCCGCCATCATCGGGAGGCGTTGGGGTGACATCTCCGCCGTCATCCGGCGGCGTTGGGGTAACGTCGCCCCCGTCGTCTGGCGGGACTGGCGTTGTTGAATGGTGGTGAGAGTCGCCGTCGCTGTGATTGCCAATGGCGATGCCCGCCGCCAGAGCCGCTACGCCACTGCGACCCATGCCCAATGGTTATCCTGCCCGGCTTCTGCCGTCAGACATTTCGCCGGTAAACTTATTGCGCTCCGCCTGAGATAACGACGAAATATTTACCGGACATTCTTTCTCATCTTCTGTATTCTCTGCCGCAATTGCCGGGCAGTAATATGTTTGCAGTGCAATCGCAATAACCCACTGCAAGGAGTTTTTTCCTTTGCATAAAACATAGTTGCCATCCTGTAAATAAAATAAGAAATATAAGGCGGCCCTGACAGACAACCTTTATTTGCAAAATTAATGAATGGCGCTATTTTGCCACTGACTACCCAGGGGGGCGTCAATCCAGCCTTTATTCTGCCGATATTTGTGCGGTGAATTTATTTAGCGAATAAAAAAGAGATAATGGCTGTTTTGTGCGGTATTTTATTGCGTTATTCTTTTTTTATATTTACGCAATGAATGGATTTAGCTTATTTAAAGTGTAATGTAAGAATGAATGATCGTTAAAGTGTTAAAAAAAAGATGCCCTGATATAGGGCATCTATATTTATTAATGGTTTGAGAACCAGTTTAGCTTATCGCGTAACGCGACCACCCGACCGACAATAATCAGCGCCGGGCTTTCGACCTGTTTCGCCAGCTCGCCTAATTGCGCAAGAACGCCGCTGACCACGCGCTGCTTGACGGCCGTACCGTTTTCAACCAGCGCCACAGGCATATCGGCCTGCATACCAAATGCGATCAGCTTCTCCTGAATGGTCGCCGCCTGATTCAGGCCCCATATAGAACACCAGCGTTTGTTTCCTCCGCCGCCAGGTTTTCCCAGTCCAGCTCGCCGCCCGTTTTCAGGTGCCCGGTGACCAGACGCACGCTTTGCGCGTAGTCGCGGTGAGTCAGCGGAACGCCGGAATAAGCCGAGCACCCGGAGGCCGCGGTAATACCGGGAACAACCGAGAACGGAATGCCGGCGTGGCACAGCGTTTCCCAGCTCTTCGCCGCCGCGACCGAAGATAAACGGATCGCCGCCTTTCAGACGCCACCACGCGTTTGCCTTTCTGCGCTTCTCGCAGCAGGATCTGGTTAATCTCTTCCTGCGGAACGCAGTGATAGCCCGCGCGTTTGCCAACGAACACGCGGTCAGCGTCGCGGCGCACCAGATTCATAATGTCGTCGGAGACCAGACGGTCATACACCACCACATCCGCCTGTTGGATCTGTTGTAACCCTTTCAGCGTCAGCAGCCCGGCGTCGCCAGGGCCCGCGCCCACCAGCACCACTTCACCACGGTGATCCAGCGGTTCGCTCAGCATCTGCTCGGTGATCTCCGACACCGCTTTCGCATCGGCATTCGCCAGCGACTGCGCGAGCCTGTCGTTGATGAACAGTTTTTCCCAGAAGCGACGGCGCTCGCCCATTGTGGCGAACTGCTTTTTCACCCGCGCGCGGAGCTGGCCGGCGTAATGCGCAACCTGGCCGAGGTGCTGGGGCAGCAAGGACTCCAGTTTCTCGCGCAGCAAGCGTTGCAAGAACGGGCGAAGTGCCGCCGGGAGGAGACCGCCACCATCAGCGGCGACGGTCGATAATGGAGGGCATGATGAAACTGGCGGCTTTTGGCGCATCGACCACGTTGCAGAAAATGCGGCGTGATTCAGCGGCTTCGCTCACCTGCTGGTTCACGGCGTCATCATCGGTCGCGGCGATGCCAGCCAGCATCCGTCGAGCAGGGATTCTTCGAATGCCCCTTCAACTAACGTCAACATGCCTTCATTTGCCCACACGGTGAAACTGCCGGAATAAACGCCAGCGCGTTGACCGTTAATCGAGCGCCTGCTTCCAGCAGTAACCGCGCTTTGCGTTCTGCGACATCGCCACCGCCGACGAGCAGACAGTCACGATCGCGTAATTGACAAAATATAGGCAAATGGTCCACGACATTACCTCTTAATTATTGGCAGTAGCTTCAGTTTGATTGATTTTTGCCGGAGCCGGACGCTCCGCTTTTGGCGTAGCATACCAATAACCTAATCCCATGAATACGACACCGGACAAAGTATTGCCGAGAGTCACCCACAGCAGGTTATGACCAATTCCCGCCAGCGTGTAGGCGTCGCCGTGATGGCCGAACCAGGAGAGGGCGAACAGCGTCATGTTGGCGACGGAGTGCTCGTAGCCGGACGCGATGAACGCCAGCAGGCACCACCAGATAGCGAGGAATTTCGCCGCGCCTTCGGTACGAATCGCCATCCAGATCGCCAGGCAAACCAGCCAGTTGCACAGCGCGCCTTTAAAGAACAGTACCGTGGCGGGCGCGGTGGTTTTCGCCAGCGCAACCGTGTGAACGATGCTGGTATCGACCGGCAGCAGACTGCCGCCGCCCCAGCTATACAGCAGCGCGACGAACACGGAGCCCACCAGGTTGCCCAGCCAGGTTTGCGGCAGAATCGCCCACATCTGACCGTGGCTGATGGTGCCCGCTTTTACGCCGAGCGTCAGGAACATGGTATGACCGGTAAAGAGTTCAGAACCGGCGATGATCACCAGCGTTAAGGCGATGCCGAAGGTAGCGCCCATCCACCAGCGGGCGAACGGAAGGGTCAAGCAGGTTGCCGAGAGTGAAAATAAGAATGATGCCGAGACCGACGTAGGCGCCGGCCATTGCGGAACTCACCCAGAAACCGAGCGGATTATTTGCCGACAGGCGTGCAATGCGCGCAGCGTTAGCCGCACACTTGTTAATAGTGTCTGTAAACATTTGATTATCCTTGAAGTAAAAACAATAAAATTAAAAAAGAAATCGTAAAACCGTAGGCCGGATAAGGCATTTATGCCGCCATCCGGCCGGTATGTTTGCCTGATGGCGCTGCGCTTATCAGGCCTACAAAATCGGGCCTGTAACCATTTGATTGTCCTTGAAGTAAAAACAATAAAAATCGTAAAGCCGTAGGCCGGATAAGGCATTTATGCCGCCATCCGGCGGTATGTTTTGCCTGATGGCGCTGCGCCTTATCAGGCCTACAAAGACGTCAAAAAGGGGAGGCCGTTGCGCCTCCCCCAAATTCATCAACCGCGCAGTTGCACCACGCCGTCTTTCACGCGAGCTTCGTAGTGCGCGACGGAATGGCTTTCATCTTCCATGCACAGACCGTCGCTCAGACGGAAACGCTGTTTTTTCAGCGGGCTGGCAACCCACAGTTCGCCCTGATGCTCGGCAATCAACCCGCGTGACAGCACGCTGGACTCAAAAAACGGGTCGATGTTGCTGATCGCGAATACCTGGTCGCTGTGATATGGACGGAAAATGGCGACCTGCTTTTCGCCTAACAGCGCGCAGACGCCGGTTTCCGGCAGAATGTCATCGATTTTGCAGATGTTTTTCCACTGGCTCATGCGTTTTCCTCCACCAGAGTTACCGGAATGCGTTCGTACGGCGTCGCCGGACGATGCTGTTCACGCTCAGGAACCACCTGAACATTCGGGTCGCGCTTATCGCTGTTGATAAAGTGTCTGAAACGAACCTGCGCAGACGGTGTATTTACGGTCTCCGTCCACTCGCACACCACCGCTTCACGCAGGCGGGTCATCTCTTCTTCCAGATGTGCGTTCAGGCCCAGTTTGTCGTCGATGATGACCGACTTCAGGTAGTCGATACCGCCTTCCAGGTTATCTAACCACGGTGCGGTACGGGTCAGTTTGTCGGCGGTACGGATGTAGAACATCATGAAGCGGTCGAGGTATTTAACCAGCGTTTCGCCGGTCGATATCCGCCGCCAGCAGGTCCGCATGACGCGGTTTCATCCCGCCGTTGCCGCAGACGTACAGGTTCCAGCCTTTTTCCGTGGCGATAATCCCCACGTCTTTACCCTGGGCTTCCGCACATTCACGGGTACAGCCGGAGACGCCAAATTTCATTTTGTGCGGGGTACGGATGCCTTTGTAGCGGTTTTCCAGCTCGACGCCGAAGCCGACGCTATCGCCCACGCCATAGCGGCACCAGGTGCTGCCCACGCAGGTTTTCGCCATACGCAGCGCTTTGGCATACGCGTGACCGGTTTCGAAGCCCGCTTCAATCAGCTGACGCCAGATTTCCGGCAGATCGTCTTTCTGCGCGCCGAACAGACCAATACGCTGAGAACCGGTAATTTTGGTGTACAGGTTAAACTCACGCGCGATGCGACCTACGGCCACCAGACCTTCCGGCGTGATTTCGCCGCCCGCAGAACGCGGGATCACGGAGTAGGTGCCGTCTTTCTGGATGTTCGCCCAGGAAGTTGTCGTTGGTATCCTGTAGCGGGGGTGTGCTGCGGCTTCAGAATGTATTCGTTCCAAGCAGGAGGCCAGCAGAGAACCGACGGTCGGTTTACACCACTTCGCAGCCGTAGCCTTTACCGTGTTTCGCCAGCAGTTCTTCAAAGGTTTTAATGCCTTCCACGCGGATGAGGTGGAACAGTTCCTGGCGCGAGTACGCAAAGTGCTCACACAGGTTGTTGTTTACTTCAATACCCTGTTTCGCCAGTTCGGCATTCAGAACCTGAGTAACCAGCGGAATACAGCCGCCGCAGCCAGTACCGGCTTTGGTTTCCGCTTTCAGCGCCGCAACGGTGTGGCAGCCTTTGTTGATGGCGGCGACCAGCATCCCTTTGGTGACGTCAAAGCAGGAACAGATTTGCGCGCTGTCCGGCAGTTTATCAACGCCAATGGAAGGGCTTACCGCTGCCAGAATGCGCCGGCAGGATCAGCGAGTCCGGGTTTTCCGGCAGTTCAATCGCGTTCAGCACCAGTTGCAGCAGGTTGCCGTAATCGCTGGTATCGGCCCACCAGTACCGCGCCGAGCAGGGTTTTGTTGTCTTCGCTGACGATGAGGCGTTTGTAGACCTCTTTGCTTTCGTCGAGGTAAACGTAGCTACGCGCGCCCGGCGTGCGGCCATGCGCATCGCCAATGCCGCCGACGTCCACGCCCAGCAGTTTCAGCTTGGCGCTGAGGTCTGCGCCTTCAAACACGTTTTCGGTTTCGAGGATGTGGTCAACGGCAACCTGCGCCATTTTGTAGCCAGGCGCGACCAGACCGTACACGCGGTTGTTCCAGCTGGCGCATTCGCCAATCGCGTAGATATCCGGGTCAGACGTCTGACAGGCGTCGTTAATCACAATACCGCCGCGCTGAGCGACGTCCAGGCCGCACTGGGTGGCCAGTTTGTCACGCGGGCGGATACCGGTAGAGAAAACGATGAAGTCGACTTCCAGCTCGCTACCGTCGGCAAAACGCATGGTTTTACGCGCTTCGGTGCCTTCCTGAACGATCTCTTTGGTGTTTTTGCTGGTGTGTACGCGCACGCCCATGCTTTCGATTTTTACGGCGTAGCTGCTCACCGGCCCATCTGATCCAGCTGTTCTGCCATCAGCATGGGGGCAAATTCGATAACGTGGGTTTCGACGCCTAAGTTTTTCAGCGCGCCAGCGGCTTCCAGACCCAGCAGGCCGCCGCCGACCACCGCGCCGCGTTTGCTGCGACGGGCGCAGGCTTCAATGGCGTTGAGATCTTCAATGGTACGGTAAACAAAGCAGTCCTGAGTTTCGGAACCTTTAATTGGCGGGATCCACGGGTAGGAGCCGGTCGCCATGATCAGTTTATCGTAATAGACCGTACGACCCGCGCTGGAGTGGATGACCTTCTCCTGACGGTTGATCGTAATGGCGCGTTCGCCGACCAGAACGTTAACGCCGTGCTTCTCATAAAAGCCTTCACGCACCAGAGACAGCTCTTCAGCGGTGTGGTGGGAGAAGTAGGAAGACAGGTGGACACGGTCGTATGCTTTGCGGGGTTCTTCACAGAATACGGTAATGTCAAAATTGGCAGCGTCGGATTTATCAAGAAGGTCCTCAATAAAGCGATGGCCGACCATACCATTACCGATAATAGCGAGTCTGACTTTGCTCATTTTTGCCTCGATTTCTTTTCTATTACTGCCTACCTTAACGATTCAGCAACCCCGCTTATTGATGTAAATCAAATTCGGCCTTATATACTCCTTAAGAGGTATATTGCTGATTTGTCAGCGTTTTTATAAGTCACGGAATTGTCAGACATTTCGTTGTTGTGCAAATAACGTACAAAATGAGGGGTTATTAGCGTAAGAAGGTCTACCTCTAAAGAATGCGAGGTCTACGCCGTCAGGAGGAGGGGGAAATTGCGCGAAAAAGCAGGATTAAAAAGCCGGGCTAAAAAGCCGGATGGCGACGCTATGCGTCTTATCCGGCCTACAAGTTACATGTAGGCCCGGTAAGCTTGCGCCACCGGGCAAATCATCATCAGTGCGCTGCTGGCACGTTATGCTGGCGATGACGGGTAACAAACCCGAGGATAAAGCACATCACAAACACCACGGCATACAGACCGTTTGCGGTGAGCAACGCGGCCTGTGGGCCGCTGTGCGCCACGATTGGGCCTGTCACCACGAAGGTCAGCATGGTGCCAATGGTGCCGCAGGTCAGCACAAAGTTAACCAGCTTCGGCGACGGCACTTTGGTTTGCTGCGAACCCAGCGTAATGATTGAGGTGTAAATGGCGCTGGAGAAGAAGCCGAGCGTCAGAATAAACCACGCCATATGCTCCGGCTGGGCCTTAATGAACAGGTACATCAGCACCGCCGCCAGACCCGCCAGTACCGTCAGGATACGTTGCAGATCAAAGAAGCGCAGAATGAAGCTGAAGGCCCACATGCCGAACATGTACGACATCCAGAAATCGCTGACCAGCGTACCGGCGTCGTTCAGGCTCATGCCCAGGCCTTTGGCGTATTCCGGCACCCAGGAGATGAAACCTAACTGACCGAGGATGTAGCACAGCGCGGCGATGGACAGGAACAGAACGCCAATGCCCCATTTCTCTTTTACCACTGGCGTTTCCGTTTTCTGCGCGTGTTTACCCAGCGCCGGAAATTCGCAGCCGAAGGTCAGGGATGAAAATCGCCACGTAGACCAGACCGATGCAGGCGTATACCCAGTACCACTCAATGCTGCGCGCCAGCAGGTAAGCGACGACCATCGGGAAGATCATCCCGGCCATACTGAAGAAGGAGTCGGTGAACAGCAGGCGAGAACCACGCTGACGGCCTTCATACATCTGGGTGATCAGGAAAGTACCGATCGACATGGTGATACCGCTCACCAGACCAGTACAAACATTGCCGCAGAGAAAAGCGCCAGGCTATGGCTGAGCATCAGCCCGGCCACGGCCAGCACCATCAACACAAAGCCAAAACGCAGCTGCGTTTTCAGCGGGATAATTTCCATCAGCCAGGCATTCAGGAAAATAGAGATCAGGATACCGGCGTTAAGAAAGGTGAATGTGTTACTCATACTGGAAACGGGCAGGTTGAAATACTCTGCAATGTTTCCCATCACCATCCCGGTGACAATTACCAACGCGCCTGTCAGGGCGTAGGAGAGAAAGCTAATCCATGTGAGCTTGATGCGATTGCTGTTAGTCATGACTGGCCTGTGTATAGAGGTGTAAAGCGCGTTGACAGCGCCGTGAGCGGGCAGATTTTAGGCGTTTTAGTGATGTATTTAAATGTTTATTAGCAATTACTGTAAGCGTTACATTTTTTAACGTGACGGTGATCACATTAATATGCCGAAAAGCACAACAAAATCGTAAGGTTACATTTGTTTCAGATACGTAAAATTAGGTAAAGGGCTGGCCTGCTCCTTGAAGGCTCTTTAGAATCAATCTACTTGCTTTTGTTACTGCTCTCGTTAAGGAAATCTCATGCTCAAATCGACTCTGGCGGCTGTTGCAGCTGTTCTCGCTCTTTCTGCTCTCTCTCCTGTAGCGTTGGCAGCAAAAGGTGACCCACATGTTCTGCTGACGACCTCCGCCGGAAATATTGAATTGGAACTGAATAGCCAGAAAGCGCCAGTTTCAGTGCAAAACTTTGTCGATTATGTCAACAGCGGTTTCTATAACAACACCACGTTCCACCGTGTGATCCCCGGCTTTATGGTGCAGGGCGGCGGTTTTAACGAGCAGATGCAGCAAAAGAAACCTAACCCGCCGATCAAGAACGAAGCGGACAACGGGCTGCGCAACACCCGTGGCACCATTGCGATGGCGCGTACCGCAGATAAAGACAGCGCAACCAGCCAGTTCTTTATCAACGTTGCCGACAACGCCTTCCTGGATCACGGCCAGCGCGATTTTGGCTACGCCGTATTTGGTAAAGTTGTGAAAGGGATGGATGTCGCTGACAAAATCTCCCAGGTGCAGACGCACGATGTCGGCCCTTACCAAAATGTTCCTTCAAAACCGATAGTTATCCTTTCTGCCAAAGTCCTGCCGTAATGGCATTCTGCGCGGGCCAGCAATGCCCGCGCGATTCCTGACCTCTGCGTAACCTGAATTTGCTGCTTATACTTGTGGCAAGTGCAGGCACATTCAGGGAGGTCTCGTGAAAAAACTCACCGATAAACAAAAGTCTCGCCTCTGGGAACAACGACGAAATATCAATTTCCAGGAGAGTCGACGTCTGGAAGGGGTGGACATCCCGTTAGTTACCCTGACCGCCGAAGAAGCACTGGTGCGCCTGGCAGAATTAAGGAGGCACTATGAGCGATAAGTTTGGTGATGGACGCGACCCCTATCTGTATCCCGGCCTGAACATCATGCGTAACCGCTTAGGCATCCGGCAGGTTCAGCGTCTGGAGCAGGCGGCGTATGAACTGACCGCACTGCGTGCCGCGACGATTGAAGCTGGCCCCCTGGTGCGCGGACTGCCTCACCTTCGCGCCATTCATCGCCAGCTGTATCAGGATGTTTTTGACTGGGCCGGACAACTGCGCGAGGTCGATATATATCAGGGAGATACCCGTTTTTGCCATTTTGCCTACATCGAAAAAGAGGGTAACGCCCTGATGCAGGATCTGGAAGAAGAGGGGTATCTGGTCGGGCTGACGAAAGAGAAATTCGCCGATCGTCTGGCGCACTACTACTGTGAAATTAACGTGCTGCATCCTTTTCGTATCGGCAGCGGACTGGCGCAGCGCATCTTCTTTGAGCAACTGGCGCTCCACGCCGGTTACATCCTGAGCTGGAGCGGCATTCAGGTGGCCGAATGGAGCCAGGCGAACCAGAGCGGCGCGATGGGCGACCTGTCGGGATTACAGGCAATATTTCGTAAAGGGGTAATCGAAGCCCAGGAAACTGAGTAGAATAGCGCGGTTCTTACGTACCGGAGCCGCCATGATTCTGCTGATCGACAACTATGATTCGTTTACCTGGAACCTTTATCAGTATTTCTGCGAACTGGGCGCTGATGTCCTGGTCAGGCGAAATGACGCGTTGACGCTGGCGCAAATTGACGCGCTGAATCCGCAAAAAATCGTGATCTCGCCGGGGCCCTGTACGCCGGATGACGCGGGCATCTCCCTGGCAGTAATCCGCCATTATGCCGGGCGCCTTCCCATGCTCGGCGTCTGTCTTGGACACCAGGCGATGGCGCAGGCCTTTGGTGCGACGATCGTGCGGGCGGCTAAAGTGATGCACGGTAAAACCTCTCCCGTCACCCATAACGGCCAGGGCGTTTTTCAGGGGCTATCGAACCCGCTCACCGTCACGCGTTATCACTCGCTGGTGATCGATCCTGAAACGCTTCCCGCTTGCTTTGACGTTACGGCCTGGAGCGACACGCAGGAAATTATGGGGATTCGCCACCGGGAGTGGGATCTGGAAGGGGTGCAGTTCCACCCGGAAAGTATTCTGAGCGAGCAGGGACATCAACTGCTGGCTAATTTCCTGTCGCGCTGATTTGTGGTTGCTATATAGTGATTTTTTATGCATATTTTATGACTGAAATTTCATTTAGCTGGATGGGCATAAGATGGCAACTGAACAAACTGCAATTACGCGCGCGACTTTCGATGAAGTTATCCTGCCGATTTATGCACCGGCAGAGTTTATTCCGGTAAAAGGCAAGGGCAGCCGGGTCTGGGATCAGCAGGGTAAAGAGTACGTTGATTTCGCGGGTGGGATTGCAGTTACCGCCTTAGGGCATTGCCATCCGGCGCTGGTGGACGCGCTGAAAACGCAGGGTGAAACGCTGTGGCACACCAGCAACGTTTTTACTAACGAACCTGCGCTGCGTCTGGGGCGTAAGCTTATCGACGCGACCTTCGCCGAGCGCGTGCTGTTTATGAACTCCGGCACCGAAGCCAACGAAACCGCCTTCAAACTGGCGCGCCACTATGCCTGCGTGCGTCATAGCCCGTTTAAAACCAAAATCATCGCCTTCCATAACGCCTTTCATGGCCGCTCGCTGTTTACCGTTTCCGTTGGTGGTCAGCCGAAGTATTCCGACGGATTTGGCCCTAAACCGGCGGATATCATCCATGTTCCTTTCAACGACCTGCACGCGGTGAAAGCGGTGATGGATGACCATACCTGCGCGGTGGTGGTGGAGCCGATCCAGGGAGAAGGCGGCGTCACCGCCGCAACGCCAGCGTTTCTGCAAGGCCTGCGCGAGCTGTGCGATCGGCATCAGGCGCTGCTGGTGTTTGATGAAGTTCAGTGCGGTATGGGGCGCACCGGCGATCTGTTCGCCTATATGCACTACGGCGTGACGCCGGATATTCTTACCAGTGCGAAAGCGCTGGGCGGCGGCTTCCCGGTCAGCGCTATGCTGACCACGCAGGAGATTGCGTCCGCGTTCCACGTTGGGTCGCACGGTTCCACCTACGGCGGCAATCCGTTGGCCTGCGCCGTTGCCGGGGCCGCGTTCGATATCATCAATACGTCTGACGTGCTGAGCGGCGTTCAGACTAAACGCGAGCGGTTTGTTCAGCATTTGCAGAAGATTGACGAGCAGTATGACATTTTCAGCGATATTCGCGGCATGGGGCTGTTGATTGGCGCGGAACTGAAGCCGCAGTACAAAGGTCGGGCGCGGGATTTCCTTTACGCTGGCGCGCATGAAGGCGTTATGGTGCTGAATGCCGGGCCGGATGTCATGCGCTTTGCCCCGTCGCTGGTGGTGGAAGAGGCGGATATTGACGAAGGGATGCAGCGTTTTGCGCAGGCGGTGGCGAAAGTGGCTGGCTGATTGCCGGATGGCGCTACGCTTATCCGGCCTACAAATCGCGTTTTCCCTGTAGGCCGGATAAGGCGCTTGCGCCGCCATCCGGCAAACAACAAACAGCAAACAACGTCAACCCTTCATATCCCGTAACCGGCGACTAAGCCAGATGCCGTGATGCGGGCGCTGGCGCCATGCCACTGACGAAATGGTGTGCATGGTATTCAGGTGCCCCAGCACGCGTTGCAGATGCTGTTCCAGCGTGCTGAGCGGCCCGTGGGAGAGCATCTCCGATGACTCCAGAATATTCACATCCCCGGAACCGCCCGGCGCGTCATACTCCAGCCGCTGCTGACAGCGCTGGAGCGCAATTTCGCAGGATTCCAGATAGCGCTGCGCCAGATCCGGCGTCAGCATCGTATGCTCGCGCGCCAGCGTGGTCATGGCGTTGACGTGCTCAACGATAAACTGGCTGTGCGTTACCCACAGTTTCATATCTTCCAGATAGTGCGTGTTAAACCCCGGTTCCTGCATCGCCTGATTCAGCGAGTTAAACAGCGTATTGTGCGCCTGGTTCACCCGCATTCGCTGATACGCCAGCGGCGTTGGCTGCGGGTCGTTGCTGAGGATCAGCCGAATGGCCTCCTGGTCCGCTTCCAGCGCGTCGTGGGCATTCTTACGCAAAAGGCCGCTTTGCCACTGTGGCCAGAGCCAGACCATTCCGCCAAAAGCAATCAGGCAACCAATGACCGTATCAATAAATCGCGGCACGATGAACTGTTCGCCGTTGAGCGTCAGCAGTTGCAGGGTATAGACCGCCGTCACCGTAAAGCCAACCGTCGCCCAGCCGTAGTTTTTGCGAATGGTCAGATAGCTCACCAGCGTAATGATCAGCATTAATGCCAGCGTGTAGCCTTCAGGAATGCGAAAGTGCAACGTGACGCCCGCCACCACCAGACCGGCCAGCGTACCCGCTGAACGGTGCAGAATGCGCACGCGCGTCGCGCCGTAGCCGTTTTGCGTGACGAACAGGATGGTCATCAGAATCCAGTACGGCTTGGGCAGATGTAAGGCGCTGCCCATCAGGCTGGCGATGCTTAACATAACGCTGATTCGCCCGGCGTTGCGCAGCGCGGGCGATTTAAACGATAAATAGCTTTTCAGCGCGGGCAGCAGCGGCAGGCGACGCTGTTTATCGGCCATCAGGTCGCGTGCGTACAGTGGACGCTGAGTGCGTAATACGCGGGCAATACGGCTAAAGTGCCAGTAGCAAAACTGCCCGACAGGGTTTTCCGGGTGCTGATTAGCGATTTTTTCCAGCGCGCCAGTCTGCTTCTCCATCGAAAAACGGCTGGGCAAGCGGTGATACAGAATGTCATCCGCGATGATGCGCAGGCGGGCGGCGACGGTTTGCGCATTCCAGCGAATAACCTGTTCCGCGTGGCTGCGCTCCACCAGCTTCTGAACCTCCTCCGGCTGATGCAAACTGACGGAGATATGCTCCTGTAAGTCCAGCGCTTCCTGGAAGGCGCGCAGCAGGCGCTTGTAGTCATTATTGTGCTGGGCCGACAGCATGTGCATTTGCTGGTAACACTGGGTAATGAGATCCACCGCTTTCTGCTGGCGCACCAGCAGAGGCGGCAGCGCTTTTTCTGGATCGATATGCTGCGTGAGCAGGCTGTATTTGGCCTCGCAATAGTCGGCCAGCTCGCGATACAGCAGGCTGAGCGATTCGCGCAGCGGCTGTTCGCGCCACAGCCAGAACCAGAACCAGTTAAACAGCCCGTACCATAGCGTGCCGAGCGCGTAGATGAGCAGCGGCTCCCAGACCGGCATGTTCCCCGCCAGGCTTAGCGTGAAAATGGCGGCAATCAGTGAAGCGGGCAGCAGCCTTGCATGCAGCGGGCTGATTTCCGCCGTGACGCCGAGCAGCAGCGTCAGCCCGGTGAGGATCAGCGGCAGGGGGATGTCGCGCGCCAGCAGCAGTTGCGTAATCAGGCTGCATCCGGCAAACAGCGATCCGCCGATGATTAAGCGTTTGAAAAAGCGTTTATGCGGGGTATCAAGACCGGCAATGTTGCAGCAGGCGGGAACGAGCGAGAACAGCAGTCCCAGGTGCAACTGGCCGATGATCAGGCCGATAGCCACAGGCAGGCACAGCACCAGCGTTTGCCGTAGTGCGTAGTTGATCTCAGGATGGTAAATCAGTCTTCGCCACATCGGTGCAAACAAAAATGGCGCATTACCGGGTAATGCGCCATTCCGACGGGATTAACGTGTGCCGTAGACGACGATGGTCTTACCGTGAGCGGAGATCAGATTCTGATCTTCGAGCATTTTCAGAATACGCCCCACGGTTTCACGGGAGCAGCCAACGATCTGGCCGATCTCCTGACGGGTGATTTTGATCTGCATGCCATCCGGGTGAGTCATTGCGTCAGGTTGTTTCGCCAGGTTCAGCAGGGTCTGAGCGATACGGCCCGTTACGTCGAGGAAGGCGAGGTTACCGACTTTCTCAGATGTCACTTGCAGACGGCGAGCCATCTGGGAAGACAGGCGCATCAGAATATCCGGGTTTACCTGGATCAACTGACGGAATTTCTTGTAAGAAATTTCAGCGACTTCACAGGCCGTTTTGGCACGTACCCAGGCACTGCGTTCCTGACCTTCTTCAAACAGGCCCAGTTCGCCAATAAAATCGCCCTGATTCAGATAAGAAAGGATCATTTCTTTCCCTTCTTCATCTTTGATCAACACTGCCACTGAGCCTTTAACGATGTAGTACAACGTTTCCGCTTTTTCACCCTGGTGAATCAGCGTGCTCTTCGATGGGTACTTATGAATGTGGCAATGAGACAAGAACCATTCGAGAGTCGGGTCTGTTTGCGGTTTGCCAAGCACCATGCGCGGTTATCCTCTGTTATAAGCTGTCTCCAGAGCCAGAACACGACACTGCCTCTGGGTTTGCAAAAATAGGTTTCCCGAATTCCTGGGAAGGGGGCTGTCGAAAATGTACTGCAGCCTGAATGTGATGTCCTCTGCATACATGCAGTACGTCAATGTATTACTGTAGCATCCCGACTGTTTTAGCATAGCTTTCGCCGTGTGTCTCCTGGTGTCTCGCTTCAGCATGACGCAGGTCGCCTTCCGTTGCGAGATTTGTTATGTGCGCGTAATCTGTCAGGAAAATTGACACATTGGAGTTCCGAATATGCAAGCGCGTGTAAAGTGGGTTGAAGGGTTAACCTTTCTGGGAGAGTCTGCCTCCGGCCACCAGGTTTTAATGGATGGCAACTCCGGTGATAAAGCGCCAAGTCCGATGGAAATGGTGCTGATGGCCGCAGGCGGTTGTAGCGCAATCGACGTGGTTTCTATTTTGCAGAAAGGGCGTCAGGATGTGACGAATTGCGAAGTGAAGCTGACGTCCGAACGTCGTGAAGAAGCGCCGCGCCTGTTTACGCATATCAATCTGCATTTCATTGTGACCGGTAATGACCTGAAAGACGCGGCGGTTGCGCGGGCGGTCGATCTTTCGGCTGAGAAGTATTGCTCCAGTGGCGCTGATGCTGGAAAAGCGGTGAATATTACCCATTCATATGAAGTGATTGCGGCGTGATGCCGGTTGCCTGATGGCGCTACGCTTATCAGGCCTACGAATTCGCACTCTGTAGGCCGGATAAGGCGTTAGCCGCCATCCGGCAAACAGCGAACAGATTATTGCGATCTTCTTCCCTTCCATCAGTCGCTGAACCAGCGGCAACATGATCAGCTCCATCGCCAGCCCCATTTTGCCGCCCGGCACCACGAGCGTATTGATATGGGAAATAACGACCCCTGCAACATCGCCAGCAGCCACGGGAAATCAATCCCTTCCAGATTTCTGAAATGAATGACCACAAAACTTTCGTCCAGCGAAGGAATGCCTTTCGCGGCGAAGGGATTGGAGGTGTCGACGGTGGGCACGCGCTGGAAGTTTAATGTGGGTGCGGGAAAACTGCGGCGTAATGAAATTAATGTAGTCATCCATTGAGCGGACAACGGAATCCATCACCGCCTCGCGGGAGTGGCCGCGCTCGGCTGGTATCGCGAATCAGCTTTTGAATCCACTCCAGGTTGACGATCGGCACTACGCCGACCAGCAGATCGACATGACGTGCGACATCATGCTGCGGCGTTACCCACGCCGCCGTGCAGCCCTTCGTAAAACAGCACATCGGTGGGTTCCGGCAGCGGCTGCCACGGGGTAAACGTCCCCGGCACCTGATTCCACGGCACGGCTTCATCGTAGGTATGAAGATACTTACGCGCCTGGCCTTTGCCCGTCTGTCCGTATTCAATAAAGGTTTGTTCCAGCAGGCTGAAGTCGTTGGCTTCAGGGCCGAAATAGCTGATATGCCGCCCGGCCGTCGCGCGCTTTGCGGATTCCGCCATGTCCATTTCGGGGCGTGTGTAACGATGAAAACTGTCGCCTTCCACCTCGGCTGCGCGCAGATTTAACTGCGCGAAAATTTTCCGAAACGCGAGGCTGGTGGTCGTGGTCCCCGCGCCGCTGGACCCTGTTACCGCAATCACCGGATGTTTGGCAGACATAAACAACTTCCATGAATCAACAAAAGTTTTAGTATAGTCGGCCGTCAGCGGCGGATTATTCGCGAAACTGTCCACGCGGCATAATGTTGACCGTCTCGTGCAGTTCAGACCACACCAGAACAGCTTCTCCGCACTGTAGCTGTCGTTTGAACGTCGGCGACCTTTTGCTCAAGCGAACGTTCATGTTCACCATAATCGGTGCCTTCACGCAACACAAAGCTTTCGATCAAATTGTCCAGCGTCTCAGAAGACAGCTCTTGCCAGGGGATCATCATGATGACGCCTCCAGATACGTTGTCAGCCAGTCGGGAATCCGCGACTCCAGCCACATTTCCGGGCGACGCAGCGTCCCGCCGATAAATCCAACATGCCCGCCATGCTCGGTGAGCTGATACTCCACCAGCGGCGGCAGATTTTCCGGTTTCGGGATCACATGATGATCCATAAACGGATCGTCTTTCGCGTGGATGATGAGCGTCGGTTTGGCGATCTGGTTGAGCATCGGCATGGCGCTACATTGACGATAATAGTCTATCGCGTCGGCAAAGCCGTGAATTTTCGCGGTGATCAGATCGTCAAATTCACGGAGCCGGCGCACGGATTTGAGTTGCGCCAGATTAATCGGCAGTGTGCCGGGGTATGCCGCCAGCTTGCGCGCGGCGTTGGCCTTCAGCAGATTGAGCAGATAGCGCTGATAAACGCGGGAAAACCCTTTTTCCATATGATAGCTGCACGCTTCCAGCACGAAGGGGGCGGAAACGATGACCGCCGCGTCAATCGGGATCTCGCGGCCTTCTTTCGCCAGCAGACCACGCCAGCATATTTCCGCCGAGCGAATAGCCGACGGCGGCGGTGGGGACGGCGCCAAACTCACGCTGTAGCCAGTGTAAAAACCAGGTGCCGTCTTCCGTTTCGCCGGAGTGATAAATGCGGTTCAGCCGGTTCGGTTCGCCGCTACAGCCGCGAAAGTGCATGACCACGCCCAGCCAGCCACGCTTTTGCGCCGCTTCAATCAGCCCGTGAGCGTACGGGCTGTTCAGGCTGCCTTCCAGGCCGTGAAAAACCACCAGACGCGGTTTGTGCTTCGCGTGCTGTGGATCTTCACTCCAGGCCAGATCGATAAAATCGCCGTCCGGTAATTCCAGACGTTGCCAGTGCGCATCGAACTTCACCTTGCGGCGGATGAGTCGCGGCAGCATGGTTTGCAGGTGGCGGTTGCGGATACCGCGCATTGGCACGAACTCCGCACTATCGTGACCGGTGATATCAAGGTCGGGGGGAGGTTATTTGAGTCATAAATTATGCGATGTTTTTTTAAATCTGCCGCCTACTATACCGTCACTTTCCCCCCGGTGTTTATGAAAATGAGGCAAGGGGAGCGGATTTACACCTTCCTGACGCTGATCTTAATCACAATTCATTACTCAAATTATTACTCTCAGGCTAATGATTCCTCTCTACGCTTAATTGATGACTTTCTCACCAGGGCGCACACTCTTTCCAGTGTTAAGCAATCAAAATGATTAGCTGAATCAGGAGGTTAATAATGTTATCTGGGCAAACGCCAGCACGAGTCTGGAACACGCGCCGCACCGAGAAGCAGCGGCGTCTGGCTTCCGTTCCGGTGCAGGGCAAGGTGCTGCCAACCGCAGACCTGACCGCAATGCTGGAAAAACTGATCGCGCCGGGTGACCGCGTGGTATTAGAAGGGAATAACCAGAAGCAGGCAGATTTCCTGTCCCGCATGCTGGCGGAGGTCAACCCGCAGATAGTGCATGACCTGCATATGATCATGCCAAGCGTTGGGCGCAGCGAGCATCTCGATATCTTCGAAAAGGGTATCGCCCGCAAGCTGGACTTCTCTTTTTCCGGCACTCAAAGTCTGCGCATCTCGCAACTGCTGGAAGATGGCCTGCTGGAAATTGGCGCCATCCACACCTACATCGAACTTTATTCCCGTCTTTACGTCGACCTGGCGCCAAACGTGGCGCTGATTGCCGGTTACAAAGCTGACCGCAAAGGCAACCTCTATACCGGGCCGAGTACCGAAGATACCCCGGCGCTGGTGGAAGCCGCCGCATTCCACGATGGCATCGTTATCGTACAGGTGAATGAGCTGGTGGACGACGAGTGCGACTTGCCGCGCGTCGATATTCCGGGCTCGTGGATCGACTACGTGGTGGTTGCCGACAAACCGTTCTTTATCGAACCGCTGTTCACTCGCGACCCGCGCCTGATCAAACAGGAACATATCCTGATGGCGATGATGGCCATTAAAGGCATCTACGCAGAGCACCAGGTGCAGTCGCTGAACCACGGTATCGGCTTCAACACCGCCGCTATTGAACTGCTGCTGCCGACCTGGGGCGAGCAACTCGGTCTGCGCGGCAAAATCTGTAAACACTGGACGCTGAACCGCATCCGACGCTGATCCCGGCGATTGAAAGCGGCTGGGTGGAAAGCGTGCACTGCTTCGGCGGCGAGCTGGGGATGGAGGAGTACATCCGCGCCCGTCCTGACGTGTTCTTTACCGGCGCCGACGGCTCCATGCGTTCTAACCGCGCCTTCTGTCAGCTGGCGGGTCAGTACGCGGTCGATATGTTTATCGGCTCCACGTTGCAGGTTGATGGCCTGGCTAACTCCTCAACGGTGACTCGCGGTCGTCTGTCCGGCTTCGCGGCGCGCCAAACATGGGCCACGACCCGCACGGTCGCCGTCATGCTACCCCGGCCTGGCTGAACATGATCACCGAAACCTGACCCTATGCAGCGCGGTAAAAAATTGGTGGTGCAGATGGTGGAAACTTTCCAGGCGGGCGTGAAACCGACCTTCGTGGAAAAACTGGATGCGGTTGACGTGGCGAAAGCCTCCGGTATGCCACTGGCGCCGGTGATGATCTACGGCGACGACGTGACCCACGTTCTGACCGAAGAAGGTATCGCTTATCTCTACCGGGCGGAAAGTCTGGAGGAGCGTCGCGCGATGGTTGCGGCGGTGGCCGTATCACCGACATCGGTCTGGGCGTAGACGCCCGGCGCTGTCGCCGAACTGCGTCAGAGCGGCAAGGTGGTTTTACCCGGAAGATATGGGCATTCGTCGTACCGACGCCACCCGTTCTCTGCTGGCGGCCGGTAGCGTTGCCGACCTGGTGGAATGGTCCGGGGGTCTCTACAACCCACCTGCGAAATTTCGGAGCTGGTAATGAAACTTCTGCCCCGGATTCAGGTTGAAGGCGGTGCCGAATGGCTGGCGCGAACCGCCACGCAGTGTCTGATCGACGAAGCACGATTAAGCCCGAAGCCCGGTCTGGTGGACAGTCGGGGGAACGGCGCGCACCACGATTTATCGCTTGCGCTGATGGAGCGCTCGGCGCACAGCCTGACCTCCACGTTTCAGGCGCTGGCGCAACAAAGCTGGCGGCGTCCGGCTGATATTGCGCTCAGACAAACCATAGGGCGACTCGGTCGCGAAGGCGAGCAACTGATGATGGGCGTCAACGGGCGGCGTGAACACCCACCGTGGCGCGATTTGGGCGCTGGGGCTGTTGGTGAGCGCCGTGGCGATGCACGGCGGCGCGGGCAGGGCGCAGCAGGTGACGGCAACCGCCGCTGAACTGGCAAAACTGCCGGATGACGCCGCGCCGAAAGTCTTCAGTAAAGGGCTGCGCGCCACCCATCGTTATCGCGTACCGGGCGCCAGAGAAGAGGCACAGCAGGCGTTTCCACACATTATGCAGCGTGCGCTGCCGCAGCTTCGGCTAAGCCGACAGAACGGCAGCAGCGAAATGCACGCCCGGCTGGATGCGCTGATGGCCATCATGACCTCGCTGACCGACACCTGCGTACTTTCTCGTGCCGGGATGGAGGGGTTGGATGCCATGCAGCACGGCGCGCGCGCCGTTCTCCATGCGGGCGGCAGCGCGCACCCGGCAGGGGAGCAGGCGCTGGCCCGTTTAGACCGTCAGATGCTGGCGCTGAACGCCTCGCCGGGCGGCGCGGCGGACTTGCTCGCCGCCACCCTGTTTCTCGATCGCGTCGAAACGTCTTATTCAAAGCATTAAGAGGATGTTATGGAAAAAATCACATTGACCGTGCCAGCCAGCCGCGCGTTACGCGGCAGGGCGCTGGCAGGGGTTGTCGGCTCCGGGGATATGGAGGTGTTATTCACCGCCGACCAGGGCCAGACGTTAACCATTGATATCACTACTTCCGTCGATAACAGCCGCAGCCGCTGGGAAGCGCTGTTTACCCGTCTGCAAACGGTCAGCAGCCTGCCGGCAGGCAAACTGACCATCCACGACTTCGGCGCGACGCCGGGCGTAGCGCGCATTCGTATCGAACAGGTATTTGAAGAGGTGAGCTATGCGTGATGACCGCAGTTTTATCGAATTAAAAGCGCGTCAGCGCGCCCATGCGCTGCTGGATGAAGGCAGCTACCGCGAACTGTTCGACCCGTTTGAAGGCGTGATGTCGCCGTGGCTGGGCGCGCAGGGCATCGTGCCGCAGGCCGATGACGGCATGGTCGTGGCGAAAGGCACTATTAACGGCAAACCGGCGGTGGTTGTGGCGATTGAGGGCGCATTCCAGGGCGGCAGCATGGGCGAAGTGTCCGGCGCTAAAATGGCGGCGGCGCTGGAGCTGGCGGCGGAAGATAACCGTAACGGCATTCCGACGCAGGCGGTGTTGAGCCTGGAAACCGGCGGCGTGCGTTTGCAGGAAGCCAACCTCGGCCTGGCGGCGATTGCCGACATCCACGCGGCGATTGTTGACCTGCGTCGTTACACCCCGGTGGTCGGCATTGTGGCCGGGACTGTCGGCTGCTTCGGCGGGATGTCTATCGCCGCTGCGCTGTGTAGCTATCTGATTGTCACCCGCGAAGCGCGTCTGGGTCTGAACGGCCCGCAGGTTATCGAACAGGAAGCCGGGATTGAAGAGTATGACTCCCGTGACCGCCCGTTTATCTGGAGCATGACCGGTGGCGAAGTGCGCTATCAAAGCGGGCTGGTGGATGCGCTGGTTGGCGATGGCGTCAACGCGGTGAAAGCGGCGATGAACGATGCGCTGGCGAAAGGCGTTCCGGCAAAACACCGCACCGATAACTACGACGATTATCTGAACCGTCTGAGCCATTTCGACACCCGCAAACAGGCCGATTCAGAACAGATTAACGCGCTCTTTGCCCGGGAGGTGAAATGATGAGTAACGCAATAAGCCGTGGCGAGTTATGGCTGCAAGCCCTCGTACCGAACGCCAGACGGCTCGAAGGGCTGTGCCCCTCCGTGCAGGCCGCAGACGGTGAGCTGAACGGTGAAACGGCGCGCTTTATCGCGGTAGTGCCGGATGCTAACAACCATTACCCACGCGCCGCAAAAGGCGAGGTTGGTCTGCTGGAAGGCTGGACGCTTGCAAAAAGTGGTCAGCGAAACCGTGGCTGCCGATGCTGACAACGCTGTTAAGCGCCCGATCGTGGCGGTGATTGATGTGCCCAGCCAGGCCTACGGTCGCCGTGAAGAAGGCTTTGGTATTCACCAGGCGCTGGCCGGTGCGGCAGCGGCGTATGCCAATGCGCCGTCTGGCAGGGCATCCGGTGATTGGCCTTATCGTCGGCAAGGCGATGTCCGGTGCGTTTCTGGCGCACGGTTATCAGGCCCAACCGTCTGATTGCCTTCAACGACAAAGGCGTGCTGATCCACGCGATGGGCAAAGAGTCTGCGGCACGTATCACCCTGCGTACCGTCGAGTCGCTGGAAAAACTGGCGGCCACCATTCCGCCGATGGCGTACGACATCAGTAACTACGCCACGCTGGGACTGCTCTCCAGTCTGCTGGATATCAGTAATCCAGATGCCCCTTCGGCAAACGATCTGACGTTGGTGACGGCCACTCTGCAACAGGCCATCAGCGATGCTCGTCAGGAGCCGACGCTGAAAAACCGTCTGGGTGCCGACAATCGTCGTAGTTCTGCTCTTGTACGCGAACGCATGCGGGCGAGCTGGTAAGTAAAAGAGACCTGCCAGATGCATAACCCCACGGGCGCGCCCGTTGCGTCCGTGAGGCGACCTGCATCCTGAAAATAATAATCATCGCGTCCGTGCTAACTCTTTTATTCATTACAGGTGATTTATGACTTACGTGATTGTTCATGCTCTTGCACCGATTTTTGTCATCATGTTGCTGGGGTTCTGGGCCGGGAAGGCCAAAATGGTTGATAACAAGAAATGTTTTCCCTGCTCAACATTTTCGTCATGGATTTTGCCACTCCCCGCTGCGCTGTTTAGCGCCACGGTACAAACGCCCTGGACGGGTATTGTCGCGCAGTCGCCGCTGATTCTGGTGCTGACGCTGGCGATGTGGATCACCTACGCCGCTATCTATTTTCTGGCAACGAAGGTATTTAAAAAATCACCGCAGGATGCGGCCGTGCTGACCCTGACCGTCGCTCTGCCAAACTACGCCGCGCTTGGCCTGCCGATTCTCGGTAGCGTGCTGGGCGAAGGGCCGTCAACGTCGCTCTCCGTCGCGGTTTCCATCGCCTGCGGTTCCGTGCTGATGACGCCGTTCTGCCTGCTGATTCTGGAGCGTGAGAAAGCGCGTGCGGAAGGCGGCAACTCGGGTTCTACCCTGTCGATGCTGCCGGTGCTGATGTGGCGTTCAATCAAGAAACCGATCGTGATGGGGCCCGCTGCTGGGGGTTATTCTCTCCGCTATCGGTATCAAGATGCCGGAGCTAGTGCTGGCGGCGATCAAACCGCTGGGCCTGTCTGCCACTGCGGCGGCGCTGTTCCTGACCGGGGTGATCCTTTCTGCGCGTAAGTTGCAGATCAACACGATGGTTATTACCTCCACCATTGCCAAGCTGCTGATTCAACCGGCGATTGCCTGGGGGATCGTGCTGATTTTCGGCCTGCATGGCTCGGTGGCGATCACCGCTATCCTGATGATTGCGCTGTCTGCCGGTTTCTTCGGCGTGGTGTTCGGTAATCGCTTCGGCGTGCAGTCGCCGGATGCAGAAGCCGTGCTGCTGTTAAGCTCGGTCCTGTGTATCCTGTCGCTGCCGTTGTTTATCTCGCTGACTTCAGGACTCTAAAGCATGAACACAACATTACGCCCCACGATCTTATCTGGCTTAACGCGCGGAGCGCGCTGGAAGGTGTCACGGAATCCTGGGTGGATGACGTCTGGCATACCCGCCTGCCGGTGGTGGTACGGCGTGATGTTGATGCGCAGGGGCCGTATTCCCGTCGGCGTTCGCGGCATAAAGCGCGACCAGCGCGCGGCGGGCTGGGCTCAACCGGACGCCATTACCCCGCGTCTGTACGCCGGAATCGCTGGTTGACCTACAGATGCTGCTGCGCTCGCCCTTTATCTCGCAGCCACCGGTTCAGGTGGCTTTATTACTGACGCAACAGGCATGGCCGTGGACGTGGGGGATTACCGGCAGTACCGGCTACGCGCTGGCGACCGGGCTCCCGGTGATCCACGCCGCAAGCGATCTGGATTTGCTGATTCGCGCCCGGCAGCCGCTCTCTCGCGAGCTGCTGGAGAAATGGCGGCAGCAACTGACCGGGCGGGCTTTGCCGTGCGGATACCCAGGTGGAAACGCCGCACGGCGCGTTTACGCTGAACGAATGGCTGCGCGATGGCAAAGCGCTGTTAAAAACGTCGCAGGGGCCGCGGCTGGTCAGCGACCCGTGGCGCAGGGAGGAGTAAATGAAAATCCTGTTTACCTTTCCGGGGCAGGGGACGCAGCATGCAGGTATGCTGCAAAACCTTCCGGGAACGGAGTTAGCGCTGGCGCGCGAGGTGCTGGGGCGGAGGCGAATACGCTTGATACCCCGGACGCGCTGCAACACACCCGGGCGGTACAGCTTGCTTTGCTGATTGCCGGGTGGCGTGGGCGCGCGAGCTGGAACGTCGCGGCGTTGCGCCGGATATTGTCAGCGGCCTGTCCATCGGCGCGTATCCAGCGGCGGTGATCGCCGGAGCGCTGGAGTTTACCGACGCGCTGACGCTGGTGGCCCTGCGCGGTGATTTTGATGGAGCAGGCGTATCCGCACGGTTACGGCCTGACGGCGATTATGGGGCTGACCTTGCCGCAGGTGGAGTCGCTGGTTGCAGGCAGTGGAACCTTTATCGCTAACCTGAATGCGGAAACCCAGATTGTGATTGCCGGTAGCGATGAGGCGATGGCGGATGTTGCGAAGCGGGCGCTGGATAAAGGCGCGAGTAAAGCCCACCGTCTGGCGGTGAGCGTGCCGTCGCACTGTGCTTTGCTGGCGGAACCGGCGCAGCGGCTGGTGGAGGCGTTCCGTCATGTGACGCTCTCCCGTCCGCGCTGTGCATACCTCAGCGGTAGTACCGGGCGCGTGCTGTGGCAGCCGGAACGTATTGCTGACGACCTGGCGATGAACATGGCGCGGACGGTGCGCTGGCAGGACGCGGCGATCTCCGCCAACGAGCGCGAGGCGCGGTTGGCGATTGAAATGCCGCCCGGCGGCGTGTTGACCTGCTTAACGCGACAGGCGGAGTGGGAAGGTGAGTCTGTCTCGCTGGAGCGCAGCGGGGTGGATGTCGCGGTGCATCTGGCAAAACGGCTTAGAGGCTAGTGCGGTTGCCCGATGGCGCTGCGCTTATCGGGCCTACGGCTCGCACCCGTTGTAGTTGTAGGCCGGATAAGACGCGTGGCGTCGCCATCCGGCGATCAGGCGCCCGGATTAAGGCTACGCGCGTACATGCGCCCCTTCGGCGGCCAGCGCCAGCAGATTAGGGTCGCGCTCGCGGTTGCGGGCGAAGACAATGGCGATGAGCTGCTGCATCTGGTATGGCTGCGACAGCTTCAGCAACTGTAACGGAATTCTCGTACATCTTCTTCATGCGTCCCGGCATCAGAGTGAAACCGACGCCCGCCTGCACCAGACTGAGCATCGAAAAGATGTCGTTCACACGGGTGACAATCTCTGGTTCAAACCCGGCAATATGAAAGGCTTCCTGGAAGCCCGCATAGGTGGCAAAGCCTTCCGCCAGTGAGACAAACTTCTGATCCCGGTAATCACGCAGATCGGCGGGCGAGGAGGTGTCAAGCGTCGCCGTCGCCGGTGCGGCGAGATAAATATCGTCATGAAACAGCGGCAGCACTTCCAGACTGTTGCGATCGATAGCGCTTTCCGAAATGGAGATCAGGATCGCATCCAGCATTCCGTCTTCCCAGCATTCTCAGCAGCGCTTCGTTGGAGCCCATTGTCAGATCCAGTTCGAGATCCGGTCGGCGCAGTTTCATCCCCATGATCAGATGCGGGACGGTTTCCAGCGTCAGAGAGTAGAGCGTACCTACGCGCAGACGCCCCTGGCCGATCCCTGCCGTTTTGCGCGCCTCTTCCAGCCCGCGCGCCATCAACTGGCTGACCTCCTGGCAATACTCCAGCAGCGTCCACGCCGCCGGTTGCGGGATCAGATTACGTCCTTTATGCACGAACAGCGGACAGCGAACATTCTCTTCCAGCGTATGCAGCGCGCGATGAACGCTGACCCCGCTGATATCCAGCGCCTCCGCCGTCCGGGCAATATTGCCTTTCTCCATAAACGTCATGAAGATGCTTAACTTGCGAAAGGTGATATCGTTGGTTATCAGCGGATTCATCGTCATATTCCCGAAGTTAGTCGGCCAGCATCTGCTCAAGCTGTTCCTGTGCTTCCAGCCAGGCCATCTCGCACTCTTCCAGCCCGGATTTGGCGCTGGCCTGCTGTTGCAGGCATTCCGTCAGTTCCGCTTTGCGGCTCTGGTCGTACAGTTCGCTGTCGCCCAGTTTTTCTTCCGCTTGCGCCAGTTTCGCGTTCAGCTTCTCCATCTCTTTTTCCAGACGGGCGATCTCTTTACGCAGCGGCTGGGTCTGGGCACGCAGTTCGGCTTCGCGACGCTTCTGATCCTTACGCGCCTGGGCGCTGTTGGCGTTCTCTTTCGGGGCGTCATCAGGCTGGCTTTCCTGTTTCTGCACGTCGCTCAGCCACTGCTGATAGTCTTCCAGATCGCCATCGAACGGCTCGACTTTATGGTCGTGAACCAGATAGAGATCGTCGGTGGTGGAGCGTAGCAGGTGACGGTCGTGCGAGACGACCACCAGCGCGCCTTCAAATTCGATGAGCGCTTCGGTCAGCGCCTGACGCATATCGAGGTCAAGGTGGTTGGTCGGTTCATCAAGCAGCAGCAGATTAGGGCGCTGCCAGACGATCAATGCCAGCACCAGGCGCGCTTTTTCACCACCGGAGAAGCGACGGGTCTCTTCGCTGACCTTATCGCCCTGGAAGCCAAACCCGCCGAGGTAATCGCGCAGCTTCTGCTCCAGTTCCTGCGGCGCCAGCCGCGCCAGATGTTGCAGCGGCGATTCATCCGCTCGCAAATACTCCAGCTGATGCTGAGCGAAGTAACCGAGTTTAATGCCCTTCGCCAGACCGATTTCACCGCTGGCAGGCGCAAGCTCGCCCGCCAGCAGCTTGATGAGCGTTGATTTACCGGCGCCGTTGCGCCCCAACAGCCCGATGCGTGAACCGGGCACCAGATTCAGCTTAATGGAGTCCAGAATGATGCGATCGCCATACCCGGCGCTCACTTTCTCCATTTTCAGCAGCGGGTTGGGCAGGCTTTCCGGCGCGCGGAAGCTGAAGTGGAACGGGTTATCGACATGCGCGGGGGCGATAAGCTCCATACGCTCCAGCATTTTGATACGGCTCTGCGCCTGCTTCGCTTTTGTCGCTTTGGCGCGGAAACGGTCGATATAACTTTGCAGATGCGCCACGCGCTCCTGCTGGCTCTCGTACATCGCCTGCTGCTGGGCCAGCCGGGTCGCGCGCTGCACTTCAAATGCGCTGTAGTTGCCGGTGTATTCGAACAGGGTTTGCTGTTCGATATGAATGATTTTGTCTACCACCGGATCGAGGAAGTCGCGGTCGTGCGAAATCAGAATCAGAGTGCCCTGATAGCTCTTCAGCCATTTTTCCAGCCAGATAACGGCATCAAGATCGAGGTGGTTGGTCGGTTCATCGAGCAGCAGCAGGTCAGAACGGCAAATCAGCGCCTGGGCCAGGTTAAGGCGCATGCGCCAGCCACCGGAGAAATCGCTGACCGGGCGTTCAAGCTGTTCGTTGCTAAAACCGAGGCCGTGGAGCAGGCTGGCGGCGCGTGAGCGCACGGTCCAGGCGTCGATGGCGTCGAGCTTGCCGTGTACGGTGGCGATGGCGTGCCCGTCGTTACGTTCGTTGGCGTCGTGCAACTGCGCTTCCAGTTGGCGGTATTCGCGATCGCCATCAATCACGTACTCCAGCGCGGGCTGCGCAAGCGCGGGTGTTTCCTGATTCACCCACGCCAGTTGCCAGTTACCGGGAAAGGTCACGCCGCCTGCATCGGCGCTGATTTCATTTTTCAGCAATGCCAGCAGGGTAGATTTACCGCAGCCATTCTTACCCACCAGGCCGACCTTCTGTCCCGGGTTGATGGTGGCGGTGGCATTGTCCAGCAAGACGCGCACGCCGCGACGAATTTGTAACGAGGAGAAAACAATCATAAGGCGCCGTATGTTCAGACTATGTTAATTTATCATTATGATAATGTAATATGCGGGCATTCTGCCGCGCCGGAGCGCAATGGTAGCCCAAAACAATAACGATACACAAAATAACCGGGAGGGGGATGATGTCCCAGCCAGCAAAGGTACTGCTGCTGTATGCCCATCCAGAATCTCAGGACTCGGTCGCGAACCGGGTGCTGCTTAAACCGGCCATGCAACTCAGTAATGTGACGGTGCACGATCTCTACGCGCACTACCCTGATTTTTTTTATCGATATCGCGCATGAGCAGGCGCTATTGCGTGAACATGACGTGATTGTTTTCCAGCATCCGCTGTATACCTATAGCTGTCCGGCGTTGCTTAAAGAGTGGTTAGACCGCGTGCTCAGCCGTGGTTTCGCCAGTGGCCCAGGGGGGAACCAACTGGCGGGAAAGTACTGGCGGAGCGTGATTACCACCGGTGAACCGGAAAAGCGCGTATCGCTACGATGCGCTGAACCGCTATCCGATGACCGATGTGCTGCGGCCGTTTGAGCTGACGGCGGCGATGTGCCGGATGCACTGGATGAGTCCGATTATTATCTACTGGGCCAGGCGACAAAGTGAGCAGGAACTGGCCAGCCACGCGAAAGCCTACGGCGAATGGCTGGCAAACCCTGTTCTGGCGGGAGGTCGCTAATGGAAGGTTCCGATTTATTGACGGCGGGGGTGATGTTTCTCTTCGCGGCGGTCGCTGCGGTGCCACTGGCATCGCGGCTGGGTATTGGCGCGGTACTGGGATATTTGCTGGCAGGGATTGCGATTGGCCCCTGGGGGCTGGGATTTATCAGCGACGTTGATGAAATCCTCCACTTTTCTGAGCTGGGCGTTGTCTTTCTGATGTTTATCATCGGCCTGGAACTCAACCCTTCCAAACTCTGGCAACTGCGTCGCTCTATCTTTGGCGTCGGGGCGGCCCAGGTGATGCTGAGCGCTGTCGTGCTGGCCGGGCTGCTGATGCTTACCGATTTCTCGTGGCAGGCGGCGGTGATCGGCGGGATTGGTCTGGCGATGTCATCGACCGCGATGGCACTGCAACTGATGCGGGAAAAGGGGATGAACCGCAGCGAATCCGGCCAGTTTGGGTTTTTCGGTGCTGCTGTTCCAGGATCTGGCGGTGATCCCCGCGCTGGCGCTGGTGCCGCTGCTGGCTGGCTCGGCAGATGAACATTTTGACTGGATTAAAGTCGGCATGAAGGTGCTGGCCTTTGCCGGGATGCTGATTGGCGGTCGCTATTTGCTGCGCCCGGTGTTCCGCTTTATCGCCGATTCCGGCGTACGCGAGGTGTTTACCGCCGCCACGCTGTTGCTGGTGCTGGGGTCTGCTTATTTATGGATGCGCTGGGGCTGTCGATGGCGCTCGGTACGTTTATCGCAGGCGTGCTGCTGGCGGAAAGCGAATACCGTCATGAGCTGGAAACGGCCATCGATCCGTTCAAAGGGCTGCTGCTGGGGTTGTTCTTTATCTCCGTGGGGATGTCGTTAAACCTTGGCGTGCTCTATACCCACCTGTTGTGGGTAGCGGTGAGCGTCATCGTGCTGGTGGCGGTGAAAACGCTGGTGCTTTATCTGCTGGCGCGTCTGTACGGGATTCGGAGTTCGGAGCGGATGCAGTTTGCGGGCGTGCTGAGTCAGGGGGGCGAGTTCGCGTTTGTGCTCTTTTCCACCGCCTCGTCCCAGCGGCTGTTTCAGGGCGACCAGATGTCGCTGCTGCTGGTCACCGTAACGCTGTCGATGATGACCACGCCGCTGCTGATGAAGCTCGTCGATAAATGGCTCTCCAGACAGCTTAACGGCCCGGAAGAGGAAGATGAAAAGCCCTGGGTGGATGATGATAAACCGCAGGTGATTGTCGTGGGATTCGGGCGTTTTGGTCAGGTAATTGGCCGTTTGTTGATGGCGAATAAAATGCGCATCACCGTACTGGAGCGCGATATCAGCGCCGTTAACCTGATGCGAAAATACGGCTACAAAGTGTATTACGGCGATGCGACTCAGGTGGAGCTACTGCGTTCGGCGGGAGCGGAAGCGGCGGAGTCTATCGTCATTACCTGTAATGAACCGGAAGACACCATGAAGCTGGTGGAGATATGCCGGCAGCATTTCCCGCATTTGCATATTCTTGCGCGAGCGCGCGGACGTGTGGAAGCGCATGAGTTATTACAGGCGGGTGTCACGCAGTTTTCCCGCGAGACGTTTTCCAGCGCGCTGGAGCTGGGGCGTAAGACGCTGGTGTCGTTAGGGATGCACCCACACCAGGCGCAGCGTGCGCAACTGCATTTCCGTCGGCTGGATATGCGTATGCTACGGGAGCTTATTCCGATGCATACCGACATGGTGCAAATTTCTCGTGCCAGAGAGGCCAGACGCGAACTGGAGGAGATTTTCCAGCGAGAGATGCAGCAAGAGCGGCGCCAGCTGGATGGCTGGGATGAGTTTGAGTAGAGGGTAGGTATGGCGATTCGTAAACGTTTTATTGCAGGGGCGACGTGTCCGGCCTGCCAGGCGCAGGATTCAATGGCGATGTGGCGCGAAAATAATGTCGATATTGTTGAGTGTGTTAAGTGCGGTCATCAGATGCGTGAAGCCGATAAAGCGGCCCGCGAGCACGTTCGCAAAGAAGAGCAAGTGATCGGGATTTTTCATCCAGACTAGCGATATGCCGCAGGTTTTTTTAAGCTAGTGGGTACACGGGTGCAGAATTCCGCTACAATCTGCGCCACTATTCTTCCCATGCTCAGGAGATATCATGAAAGTAGCAAAAGACCTGGTGGTCAGCCTGGCCTATCAGGTACGTACAGAAGACGGTGTGTTGGTTGATGAGTCTCCGGTGAGTGCGCCGCTGGACTACCTGCATGGTCACGGTTCCCTGATCTCTGGCCTGGAAACAGCGCTGGAAGGTCACGACGTTGGCGACAAATTCGATGTGGCTGTTGGCGCGAACGACGCTTACGGTCAGTATGACGAAAACCTGGTGCAGCGCGTGCCTAAAGACGTCTTCATGGGCGTTGACGAGTTGCAGGTTGGCATGCGTTTCCTGGCGGAAACTGACCAGGGCCCGGTACCGGTAGAAATTACCGAAGTGGAAGACGACCACGTTGTGGTTGACGGTAACCACATGCTGGCTGGCCAGAACCTGAAATTTAACGTGGAAGTTGTGGCGATCCGCGAAGCGACCGAAGAAGAACTGGCTCATGGCCACGTTCACGGCGCGCACGGTCACGACCACGACCACGGTCACGACGGTTGCTGCGGCGGCCACGGCCACGATCATGACCACGGTCATGAGCATGGCAAAGGTGGTTGTGGCGGTAACGGCGGCTGTGGTTGCCATTAATCGTCTGTAATGCCTGATGGCGCTGCGCTTATCAGGGCTACAGTAGGCCGGATAAGGCGTTTACGCCGCCATCTGGCACAAAAAAGCGGGAATATCCCGCTTTTTTTACGTCTCAATAATGCGGTGGCGGCGTCTCTTCGGCCTGCGAGGCGATATTCGACGGTTGGCTGGCTTTAAGCTTCTCCGTCAGCAGGCGCAGATGATCGCGTAGTTTCGCCATCTCCATCTCGTGCGCGGTCACCGTTACGTTGAGTTCTTCAATGGTGATCTCCTGAAACGCCAGACGGCTCTCCAGTTCAGCCAGGCGAGCTTCCATCGTTATATCTTGCATGATTCACCTCTCTTGTTGTCTCCGGCACTTCTTGGGTAGCGGCGGATTCTACTGAACTTTATCGGATTACACAGCACTCATTCGCCCTCTACGAAACTAATTTAAACAAAAAGAGTCTGAAAAGGGGTGATAATAGGGCGTGTCCGTATGTTGATTTGTTCTACAACGTTTTATAGTACGCTTCTCATGTAAGTTAACCCTGGGGTGAGATGCCCCGGCCCTGGAGATATGGATGAAATCACTGTTTAAAGTAACGCTGCTGGCGACCACGATGGCCGTTGCTCTGCATGCACCGCTCACTTTCGCTGCGGACGCCGCGAAACCAGCTGCAACTGCTGACAGCAAAGCCGCGTTCAAGAATGACGACCAGAAATCTGCTTATGCGCTGGGCGCTTCGCTGGGTCGTTACATGGAAAACTCCCTGAAGGAACAAGAAAAACTGGGGATCAAACTGGATAAAGATCAGCTGATCGCGGGTGTCCAGGATGCATTTGCAGACAAGAGCAAACTGTCTGACCAGGAAATCGAGCAGACCTTGCAGGCATTTGAAGCGCGCGTGAAGACCTCCGCTCAGGCGAAGATGGAAAAAGACGCCGCTGACAACGAAACGAAAGGTAAAGCGTTCCGCGAGAAATTTGCTAAAGAGAAAGGGGCGAAAACCTCTTCAACAGGTCTGGTTTATAAAGTAGAGAAAGCCGGTACTGGCGAAGCGCCAAAAGACAGCGACACCGTTGTGGTTAACTACAAAGGTACGCTGATCGACGGTAAAGAGTTCGATAACTCCTACACCCGTGGCGAACCGCTCTCTTTCCGTCTGGACGGCGTGATCCCGGGCTGGACTGAAGGCCTGAAGAACATTAAGAAAGGCGGTAAGATCCAGATGGTTATCCCACCGGATCTGGCCTACGGTAAAACGGGCGTTCCGGGTATTCCGGCTAACTCCACGCTGGTATTCGATGTAGAGCTGCTGGACATCAAACCGGCGCCGAAAGCCGATGCGAAACCAGACGCGGCGGCCGACGCCAAATCGGCAGATGCTGCTAAAAAATAAAAACTGAGAACCGCCGCCTGTCATGGCGGCGGTTTTTTTATTGCAGGCCGGATATAATTAATACTGGAAAGCGGAACCCCCGCTGTATTAATTTAATCATCCGCGTAAATAATGAGCCTGCCCTGAAAACATAACGACAGGCTCCTGAAAAGGAGTGTTTTTTTTCATGACCAGGTCGCTTTTAACCAACGAAACCAGTGAGCTTGACTTACTGGATCAACGTCCTTTCGATCAAACCGACTTTGATATTCTGAAATCCTACGAAGCGGTGGTGGACGGGTTAGCGATGCTCATTGGTTCCCATTGTGAAATCGTATTGCACTCTTTGCAGGATTTGAAATGCTCAGCCATTCGCATTGCCAACGGTGAACACACGGGGCGCAAAATTGGCTCGCCGATCACTGACCTTGCATTGCGCATGCTGCATGATATGACGGGTGCGGATAGCAGCGTATCGAAGTGTTACTTCACACGCGCGAAAAGCGGTGTCCTGATGAAGTCAGTGACGATTGCCATTCGCAACCGCGAGCATCGCGTAATTGGTCTGCTGTGCATCAACATGAACCTTGATGTGCCGTTCTCGCAGATTATGAATACCTTTATTCCGCCGGAAACGCCGGAAGTGGGTTCCGCCGTGAACTTTGCCTCCTCGGTGGAGGATCTGGTCACTCAGACGCTGGAATTCACCATTGAAGAGGTGAATGCCGATCGCAATGTCTCTAATAACGCGAAGAATCGTCAGATTGTGCTGAATCTGTATGAGAAGGGGATCTTCGATATTAAAGATGCGATTAACCAGGTGGCTGACCGCCTGAACATCTCCAAACATACGGTCTACCTCTATATTCGTCAGTTCAAAAGCGGCGACTTCCAGGGGCAAGATAAGTAATGCGTTTTGCCATTGTGGTGACGGGGCCAGCGTACGGAACGCAGCAAGCGAGCAGCGCGTTGCAGTTTGCGCATGCCTTAGTTAACGAAGGGCATGAGCTGAATAGCGTCTTTTTCTACCGGGAAGGCGTGTATAACGCCAACCAGTTGACCTCTCCGGCCAGCGATGAATTCGACCTGGTGCGCGCATGGCAGCAGTTGGGCGCGCAGCATGGCGTCGCGTTAAATATCTGCGTTGCGGCGGCGCTGCGTCGCGGCATTGTGGATGAGACCGAAGCAAAAAGGCTGGCGCTGGCATCAGCCAACTTACAGCCAGGGTTTTCGTTGAGCGGGCTTGGCGCGCTGGCGGAAGCCTCCCTGACCTGCGATCGCGTGGTGCAGTTTTGATGAAACGTATTGCTTTTGTATTTTCCACCACGCCGCACGGCAGCGCGTCGGGCCGCGAAGGACTGGATGCGTTACTGGCGACATCGGCGCTGACGGAAGAGATTGGCGTCTTTTTTATCGGCGATGGCGTTTTTCAGATTCTTTCGGGACAAACGCCTGACGTCGTGCTGGCGCGGGATTACATCGCCACCTTCAAACTGCTGGGGCTGTACGATATCGAGCAATGCTGGCTGTGCGCCGCTTCGTTGCGTGAGCGCGGTCTGGAGACGGGGGCGAGTTTCATCGTGGATGCGACGCCGCTTGAACCTGAAGCGTTGCGCGGTGAACTGGACAATTATGATGTTATCCTGAGGTTCTGACGTGACTATCCTGCATACATTACATCGTTCCGCATGGCTCAGTGACGTTTCCGCGCTTCTTCGCGTGTGCAAAGAAGGCGATGCGCTTTTATTGCTACAGGATGGCGTTACGGCGGCCATCGAAGGTAGCCGTTTCCTTGAAAGTTTGCGTAACGCCCCCATAACGGTTTACGCACTGAAAGAAGATATCGATGCTCGCGGTTTGAGCGGTCAAATTTCAGACAGTGTCGTCAGGGTTGACTATACTGACTTCGTCAGACTTGCGGTTAAGCATCCCAGCCAGATGGCCTGGTGATTGTGGGATCGTTGTATATTTCTTGACACCTTTTCGACACCGCCCTAAAAATTCGGCGTCCTCATATTGTGTGAGGCCGTTTTATTACGTGTTTACGAAGCAAAAGCTAAAACCAGGAGCTATTTAATGGCAACAGTTAACCAGCTGGTACGCAAACCACGTGCTCGCAAAGTTGCGAAAAGCAACGTGCCTGCGCTGGAAGCATGCCCGCAAAAACGTGGCGTATGTACTCGTGTATATACTACCACCCCTAAAAAACCGAACTCCGCGCTGCGTAAAGTATGCCGTGTTCGTCTGACTAACGGTTTTGAAGTGACTTCCTACATCGGTGGTGAAGGTCACAACCTGCAGGAGCACTCCGTGATCCTGATCCGTGGCGGTCGTGTAAAAGACCTCCCGGGTGTTCGTTACCACACCGTACGTGGTGCGCTTGACTGCTCCGGCGTTAAAGACCGTAAGCAAGCTCGCTCCAAGTATGGCGTGAAGCGTCCTAAGGCTTAATGGTTCTCCGTTAAGTAAGGCCAAACGTTTTAACTTAAATGTCAAACTAAACTCGTAGAGTTTTGGACAATCCTGAATTAACAACGGAGTATTTCCATGCCACGTCGTCGCGTCATTGGTCAGCGTAAAATTCTTCCGGATCCGAAGTTCGGATCAGAACTGCTGGCTAAATTTGTAAATATCCTGATGGTAGATGGTAAAAAATCTACTGCCGAAACTATCGTATACAGCGCGCTGGAGACCCTGGCTCAGCGTTCTGGTAAATCTGAACTGGAAGCTTTCGAAGTAGCTCTCGAAAACGTGCGCCCGACTGTCGAAGTTAAGTCTCGCCGCGTTGGTGGTTCTACTTATCAGGTACCAGTTGAAGTCCGTCCGGTTCGTCGTAATGCTCTGGCAATGCGTTGGATCGTTGAAGCTGCTCGTAAACGCGGTGATAAATCCATGGCTCTGCGCCTGGCGAACGAACTCACTGATGCTGCAGACAACAAAGGTACTGCAGTTAAGAAACGTGAAGACGTTCACCGTATGGCAGAAGCCAACAAGGCGTTCGCACACTACCGTTGGTAATCCCTTCGGAATTTTAGTCACCAGGCGGGCGCTTCCAGCAAGCAGCCCGCTTTGGGCTACTTAAATTGAACGCCTAGAAGATAAAACGAGGAATCAAATGGCTCGTACAACACCCATCGCACGCTACCGTAACATCGGTATCAGTGCGCACATCGACGCCGGTAAAACCACTACTACCGAACGTATTCTGTTCTACACCGGTGTAAACCATAAAATCGGTGAAGTTCATGACGGCGCAGCTACCATGGACTGGATGGAGCAGGAGCAGGAGCGTGGTATTACCATCACCTCCGCAGCGACTACTGCATTCTGGTCTGGTATGGCTAAGCAGTATGAACCGCATCGCGTAAACATCATCGACACCCCGGGGCACGTTGACTTCACTATCGAAGTAGAACGTTCCATGCGTGTTCTTGATGGTGCAGTAATGGTTTACTGCGCAGTTGGTGGTGTTCAGCCGCAGTCTGAAACCGTATGGCGTCAGGCAAACAAATATAAAGTTCCGCGCATTGCGTTCGTTAACAAAATGGACCGTATGGGTGCGAACTTCCTGAAAGTTGTTGGTCAGATCAAAAGCCGTCTGGGCGCGAACCCTGTTCCGCTGCAACTGGCGATTGGCGCTGAAGAAGCGTTCACCGGTGTTGTTGACCTGGTGAAAATGAAAGCCATCAACTGGAACGAAGCAGATGCAGGCGTTACCTTCACTTACGAAGATATCCCGGCTGACATGCAGGAACTGGCTGAAGAATGGCACCAGAACCTGATCGAGTCCGCTGCGGAAGCTTCTGAAGAGCTGATGGAAAAATACCTGGGTGGCGAAGAACTGACTGAAGAAGAGATCAAAAAAGCTCTGCGTCAGCGTGTTCTGAGCAACGAAATCATCCTGGTAACCTGTGGTTCTGCATTTAAGAACAAAGGTGTTCAGGCGATGCTGGATGCGGTAATTGATTACCTGCCATCCCCGGTTGACGTACCTGCGATCAACGGTATCCTGGACGACGGTAAAGATACTCCGGCTGAGCGTCATGCTAGCGATGATGAGCCTTTCTCTGCACTGGCATTCAAAATTGCTACCGACCCGTTCGTGGGTAACCTGACCTTCTTCCGTGTGTACTCTGGTGTGGTTAACTCTGGTGATACCGTACTGAACTCCGTGAAATCTGCACGTGAGCGTTTCGGTCGTATCGTTCAGATGCACGCTAACAAACGTGAAGAGATCAAAGAAGTTCGCGCGGGCGACATCGCTGCTGCTATCGGTCTGAAAGACGTAACTACGGGTGACACCCTGTGTGACCCGGACGCGCCGATCATTCTGGAACGTATGGAATTCCCTGAGCCGGTAATCTCCATCGCAGTAGAACCGAAAACCAAAGCTGACCAGGAAAAAATGGGTCTGGCTCTGGGCCGTCTGGCTAAAGAAGACCCGTCTTTCCGCGTATGGACTGACGAAGAATCTAACCAGACCATTATCGCCGGTATGGGTGAGCTGCACCTCGACATCATCGTTGACCGTATGAAGCGTGAATTCAACGTTGAAGCGAACGTCGGTAAACCTCAGGTTGCTTACCGCGAAGCGATTCGCTCGAAAGTTACCGATATCGAAGGTAAACACGCCAAGCAGTCTGGTGGTCGCGGTCAGTACGGTCATGTTGTTATCGACATGTACCCGCTGGAGCCGGGTTCCAACCCGAAAGGCTACGAGTTCATCAACGACATCAAGGGTGGTGTAATCCCTGGCGAATACATCCCGGCCGTTGATAAAGGTATCCAGGAGCAGCTGAAAGCAGGCCCGCTGGCTGGTTATCCGGTTGTTGACATCGGTATCCGTCTGCACTTCGGTTCTTACCATGACGTTGACTCCTCTGAACTGGCGTTTAAACTGGCTGCGTCTATTGCCTTTAAAGAAGGCTTTAAGAAAGCGAAACCTGTTCTGCTTGAGCCGATCATGAAGGTTGAGGTAGAAACGCCGGAAGAGAACACCGGTGACGTAATTGGTGACTTGAGCCGTCGTCGCGGTATGCTGCGCGGTCAGGAATCCGAAGTTACTGGCGTTAAGATCCACGCTGAAGTACCGCTGTCTGAAATGTTCGGATATGCAACTCAGCTGCGTTCTCTGACCAAAGGTCGCGCATCATACACTATGGAATTCCTGAAGTATGATGATGCACCGAGCAACGTTGCTCAGGCCGTTATTGAAGCCCGTGGTAAATAATCCACAGGATTAAAACCTAAGTCCCGTGCTCTCTCCTGAAGGGGAGAGCACTATAGTAAGGAATATAGCCGTGTCTAAAGAAAAATTTGAACGTACAAAACCGCACGTTAACGTCGGCACCATCGGCCACGTTGACCATGGTAAAACTACTCTGACTGCTGCAATCACTACCGTACTGGCTAAAACCTACGGCGGTGCTGCTCGTGCATTCGACCAGATCGATAACGCGCCGGAAGAAAAAGCTCGTGGTATCACCATCAACACTTCTCACGTTGAATACGACACCCCGACTCGCCACTACGCGCACGTAGACTGCCCGGGCCACGCCGACTATGTTAAAAACATGATCACCGGTGCTGCGCAGATGGACGGCGCGATCCTGGTTGTTGCTGCGACTGACGGCCCGATGCCGCAGACCCGTGAGCACATCCTGCTGGGTCGTCAGGTAGGCGTTCCGTACATCATCGTGTTCCTGAACAAATGCGACATGGTTGATGACGAAGAGCTGCTGGAACTGGTTGAGATGGAAGTGCGTGAACTGCTGTCTCAGTACGACTTCCCGGGCGACGACACGCCGATCGTTCGTGGTTCTGCTCTGAAAGCGCTGGAAGGCGAAGCTGAGTGGGAAGCGAAAATCATCGAACTGGCTGGCTACCTGGATTCCTACATCCCGGAACCAGAGCGTGCGATTGACAAGCCGTTCCTGCTGCCGATCGAAGACGTATTCTCCATCTCCGGTCGTGGTACCGTTGTTACCGGTCGTGTAGAGCGCGGTATCATCAAAGTGGGCGAAGAAGTTGAAATCGTTGGTATCAAAGAGACTGCGAAGTCTACCTGTACTGGCGTTGAAATGTTCCGCAAACTGCTGGACGAAGGCCGTGCTGGTGAGAACGTAGGTGTTCTGCTGCGTGGTATCAAACGTGAAGAAATCGAACGTGGTCAGGTACTGGCTAAGCCGGGTTCCATCAAGCCGCACACCAAGTTCGAATCTGAAGTGTACATTCTGTCCAAAGACGAAGGCGGCCGTCATACTCCGTTCTTCAAAGGCTACCGTCCGCAGTTCTACTTCCGTACAACTGACGTGACTGGCACCATCGAACTGCCGGAAGGCGTAGAGATGGTAATGCCGGGCGACAACATCAAAATGGTTGTTACCCTGATCCACCCGATCGCGATGGACGACGGTCTGCGTTTCGCAATCCGTGAAGGCGGCCGTACCGTTGGCGCGGGCGTTGTTGCTAAAGTAATGAGCTAATTATTTAATAGTTAGTTCTGCACTTAAAAAGGGCGCTTCGGCGCCCTTTTTGCTGTCTGTCATATCTACCTGCTATATAAAGAGTGTCATATTTAGTCGCATTTTTTATTCCTCTCCCTGCACACAAACGTATTTGTGCTATTGTAATCATAACTATTCTCATTTACACTTTGCGCAGAAATTGAACGGGAGCGATCATGTACGTTTGTTTGTGTAATGGTGTAAGTGATAAAAAAATTCGTCAGGCTGTTCGTCAGTTTCACCCTCAATCTTTCCAACAATTACGTAAGTTTATTCCTGTTGGAAATCAATGCGGTAAGTGCGTCCGGGCGGCGCGTGAAGTGATGCAGGATGAGTTAATGCAAATGCCGGAGTTTAAAGAAATCGCCTGAGTCACATTCTTTTTTTTGACATCCTTGTAGCCCCATCTACGCTCTAAGAGTGGAAGCGGAGGGACTATAAAATGAAAGGTGATGTTAAAATCATAAATTATCTCAATAAACTATTGGGAAATGAGCTTGTCGCAATCAATCAGTACTTTCTCCATGCCCGTATGTTTAAAAACTGGGGGCTCACTCGTCTGAATGACGTCGAATACCATGAATCCATCGATGAAATGAAACACGCTGATAAATATATCGAGCGTATTTTATTTCTTGAGGGTATCCCAAACTTGCAGGATCTTGGCAAGCTGGGCATTGGTGAAGATGTCGAAGAGATGTTGCAGTCAGATCTCCGTCTGGAACTGGAAGGAGCGAAGGATCTACGTGAAGCCATAGCCTACGCCGACAGCGTTCATGATTACGTTAGCCGGGACATGATGATTGAGATCCTGACAGATGAAGAAGGGCATATCGACTGGCTTGAGACTGAGCTGGATCTGATTGCAAAAATTGGTCTACAGAATTACCTGCAATCGCAAATTAAAGTGGACGATTAACTCCCCGACAGCAGTGTTTTCCAGCCAATGATAAAACCCGCAGCCGCCAGAAATGGCCCGAACGGCAGCGGGTTTTTTAATGCCCCTTTCCCGTTTATTACGTACATCGCCATCACGTTAATGCTGGCAATAAGCGCAGCCAGAAAGACCAGCAGGGGTAATGACTCCCAACGATGCCAGGCGCCAAGCGCGGCAAGAAATTTGATATCGCCGTATCCGAGCCCTTCTTTGCGATACAGCAGTCGATATCCCCAATAGAGAAAGGCGAACCCGCCGTAACCCGCAATGGCGCCCCAAAGCGCATCTGGCAAATGGTCAGGTAAACAGCACAGGTAATAAAGCAGGCCGCTCCAGAGCAGGGGACAGGTAAACCGATCGGGCAAGAGTCCTGTTCGCGCGTCATATATCCCGGATAGCGCAGATAATAAGAGGTAGATAATCAGGAAGGGGAGGTCGGGTTGCATCATGTCATCCTCATTAAACGTTGCGCTCACCATCCGTGAAACTCATTTTCCATGCAACGGAGGAATGATGACGTTGCGCAGTGTATTCCGAAGAAAATGCGCAAAACAAAAACGGCACAATGCATGTGCGAAGTTGCTCGCATTACAGACGAAATGATTAATATCTACGCGGCACTTGCGTCAGGCTGAGATTTGCGTATAATGCGCGGGCTTGTCTTAGTTGACGGCAGGTTCGATCTGAACCTTAGGTAGCCGATTTGGTTATCTAACAATGCTCCCAATCGGGGAGCTACGTAAGAACGGTTACACTCTCCCATCAATCGTAATGGGCACGAGGAGTAATCATTTTCGTTTATAAAATAATTGGAGCTCTGGTCTCATGCAGAACCAAAGAATCCGTATCCGCCTGAAAGCGTTTGATCATCGTCTGATCGATCAATCAACCGCGGAAATCGTCGAGACTGCTAAGCGCACTGGTGCGCAAGTCCGTGGTCCGATCCCGCTGCCGACCCGCAAAGAGCGCTTTACCGTTCTGATCTCCCCGCACGTTAACAAAGACGCGCGCGATCAGTACGAAATTCGCACTCACAAGCGTCTGGTTGACATCGTTGAGCCAACCGAGAAAACCGTTGATGCTCTGATGCGTCTGGACCTGGCTGCCGGTGTAGACGTGCAGATCAGCCTGGGTTAATCAGGTCATCGAGCGATTGAGAGGTTGAAACAATGATTGGTTTAGTCGGTAAAAAAGTGGGTATGACCCGCATCTTCACTGAAGATGGCGTCTCTATCCCAGTAACCGTAATCGAAGTTGAAGCAAACCGCGTTACTCAGGTTAAAGATCTGGCTAACGATGGCTACCGCGCTGTTCAGGTTACTACTGGTGCTAAAAAAGCTAACCGTGTAACCAAGCCGGAAGCTGGCCACTTTGCTAAAGCTGGCGTAGAAGCTGGCCGCGGCCTGTGGGAGTTCCGTCTGGCAGAGGGTGAAGAATACACCGTTGGTCAGAGCATTAGCGTTGAACTGTTTGCTGACGTTAAAAAAGTTGACGTAACTGGCACCTCTAAAGGTAAAGGTTTCGCAGGTACCGTTAAGCGCTGGAACTTCCGTACCCAGGACGCTACTCACGGTAACTCCTTGTCTCACCGCGTTCCGGGTTCTATCGGTCAGAACCAGACTCCGGGCAAAGTGTTCAAAGGCAAGAAAATGGCAGGTCAGCTGGGTAACGAACGTGTAACCGTTCAGAGCCTGGACGTAGTACGTGTTGACGCTGAGCGCAACCTGCTGCTGGTTAAAGGTGGTGTTCCGGGTGCAACCGGTTGCGACCTGATCGTTAAACCAGCTGTGAAGGCGTAAGGGGATAGCAATGGAATTAGTATTGAAAGACGCGCAGAGCGCGCTGACTGTTTCCGAAACTACCTTCGGTCGTGATTTCAACGAAGCGCTGGTTCACCAGGTTGTTGTTGCTTATGCAGCTGGTGCTCGTCAGGGCACTCGTGCTCAGAAGACTCGTGCTGAAGTAACTGGTTCCGGTAAAAAACCGTGGCGCCAGAAAGGTACCGGCCGTGCGCGTTCTGGTTCTATCAAGAGCCCGATCTGGCGTTCTGGTGGCGTGACCTTCGCTGCACGTCCGCAGGACCACAGTCAAAAAGTTAACAAGAAGATGTACCGCGGCGCGCTGAAAAGCATTCTGTCCGAACTGGTACGTCAGGATCGTCTGATCGTTGTCGAGAAGTTCTCTGTAGAAGCGCCTAAAACTAAGCTGCTGGCTCAGAAACTGAAAGACATGGCTCTGGAAGATGTGCTGATCATCACCGGTGAGCTGGACGAGAACCTGTTCTTGGCTGCGCGCAACCTGCACAAGGTTGACGTACGCGATGCAACTGGTATCGACCCGGTTAGCCTGATCGCCTTCGACAAAGTCGTAATGACTGCTGATGCTGTTAAGCAAGTTGAGGAGATGCTGGCATGATTCGTGAAGAACGTCTGCTGAAGGTGCTGCGCGCACCGCACGTTTCTGAAAAAGCGTCTACTGCGATGGAAAAAACCAACACCATCGTTCTCAAAGTTGCTAAAGACGCGACCAAAGCAGAAATCAAAGCTGCTGTGCAGAAACTGTTTGAAGTCGAAGTCGAAGTCGTTAACACCCTGGTTGTTAAAGGGAAAGTTAAACGTCACGGACAGCGTATCGGTCGTCGTAGCGACTGGAAAAAAGCTTACGTCACCCTGAAAGAAGGCCAGAATCTGGACTTCGTTGGCGGCGCTGGAGTAAGTCGGAGGAGTAATACAATGGCAGTTGTTAAATGTAAACCGACATCTCCGGGTCGTCGCCACGTAGTTAAAGTGGTTAACCCTGAGCTGCACAAGGGCAAACCTTTTGCTCCGTTGCTGGAAAAAAACAGCAAATCCGGTGGTCGTAACAACAATGGCCGTATCACCACTCGTCATATCGGTGGTGGCCACAAGCAGGCATACCGTATTGTTGACTTCAAACGCAACAAAGATGGTATTCCGGCAGTTGTTGAACGTCTTGAGTACGATCCGAACCGTTCCGCGAACATCGCGCTGGTTCTGTACAAAGACGGTGAGCGCCGTTACATCCTGGCCCCTAAAGGCCTGAAAGCTGGCGACCAGATTCAATCTGGCGTTGATGCTGCAATCAAACCAGGCAACACCCTGCCGATGCGCAACATCCCGGTTGGTTCTACCGTTCATAACGTAGAAATGAAACCAGGTAAAGGCGGTCAGCTGGCACGTTCCGCTGGTACTTACGTTCAGATCGTTGCGCGCGATGGTGCTTATGTCACTCTGCGTCTGCGTTCTGGTGAAATGCGTAAAGTCGAAGCAGACTGCCGTGCAACTCTGGGCGAAGTTGGCAATGCTGAGCATATGCTGCGCGTTCTGGGTAAAGCAGGTGCTGCACGCTGGCGTGGTGTTCGTCCGACCGTTCGCGGTACCGCGATGAACCCAGTAGACCACCCACATGGTGGTGGTGAAGGTCGTAACTTTGGTAAGCACCCGGTAACTCCGTGGGGCGTTCAGACCAAAGGTAAGAAGACCCGCAGCAACAAGCGTACTGATAAATTCATCGTACGTCGCCGTAGCAAATAATTTTAGAGGATAAGCCATGCCACGTTCTCTCAAGAAAGGTCCTTTTATTGACCTGCACTTGCTGAAGAAGGTAGAGAAAGCGGTGGAAAGCGGAGACAAGAAGCCCCTGCGCACTTGGTCCCGTCGTTCAACGATCTTTCCTAACATGATCGGTTTGACCATCGCTGTCCATAATGGTCGTCAGCACGTTCCGGTATTTGTAACCGATGAAATGGTCGGTCACAAACTGGGTGAATTCGCACCGACTCGTACTTATCGCGGCCACGCTGCTGATAAAAAAGCGAAGAAGAAATAAGGTAGGAGGAAGAGATGGAAACTATCGCTAAACATCGCCATGCTCGTTCTTCTGCTCAGAAGGTTCGCCTTGTTGCTGACCTGATTCGCGGTAAGAAAGTGTCGCAGGCTCTGGATATTTTGACCTACACCAACAAGAAAGCGGCTGTACTGGTCAAGAAAGTCCTGGAATCTGCCATTGCTAACGCTGAACACAACGATGGCGCTGACATTGACGATCTGAAAGTTACGAAAATTTTCGTAGACGAAGGCCCGAGCATGAAGCGCATTATGCCGCGTGCAAAAGGTCGTGCAGATCGCATCCTGAAGCGCACCAGCCACATTACTGTGGTTGTGTCCGATCGCTGAGACTCTGGAGACTAGCAATGGGTCAGAAAGTACATCCTAATGGTATTCGCCTGGGTATTGTAAAACCATGGAACTCTACCTGGTTTGCGAACACCAAAGAATTCGCTGACAACCTGGACAGCGATTTTAAAGTACGTCAGTACCTGACGAAGGAACTGGCTAAAGCGTCCGTATCTCGTATCGTTATCGAGCGTCCGGCTAAGAGCATCCGTGTGACTATTCACACTGCTCGTCCGGGTATCGTTATCGGTAAGAAAGGCGAAGACGTAGAAAAACTGCGTAAGGTCGTAGCGGATATCGCTGGCGTTCCTGCACAGATCAATATCGCCGAAGTTCGTAAGCCTGAACTGGACGCAAAATTGGTTGCTGACAGCATCACTTCTCAGCTGGAACGTCGCGTTATGTTCCGTCGTGCTATGAAGCGTGCTGTACAGAACGCAATGCGTCTGGGCGCTAAAGGTATTAAAGTTGAAGTTAGCGGCCGTCTGGGCGGCGCGGAAATCGCTCGTACCGAATGGTACCGTGAAGGTCGCGTACCGCTGCACACTCTGCGTGCTGACATCGACTACAACACCTCTGAAGCGCACACCACTTACGGTGTAATCGGCGTTAAAGTGTGGATCTTCAAAGGCGAGATCCTGGGTGGTATGGCTGCTGTTGAACAACCGGAAAAACCGGCTGCTCAACCGAAAAAGCAGCAGCGTAAAGGCCGTAAATAAGGAGCGTCGCTGATGTTACAACCAAAGCGTACAAAATTCCGTAAAATGCACAAAGGCCGTAACCGCGGTCTGGCGCAGGGTACGGATGTTAGCTTCGGCAGCTTCGGTCTGAAAGCTGTTGGCCGTGGTCGTCTGACTGCCCGTCAGATCGAAGCAGCACGTCGTGCTATGACCCGTGCAGTTAAGCGTCAAGGTAAGATCTGGATCCGTGTATTCCCGGACAAACCGATCACTGAAAAGCCGCTGGCAGTGCGTATGGGTAAAGGTAAAGGTAACGTGGAGTATTGGGTTGCCTTGATTCAGCCGGGTAAAGTCCTGTATGAAATGGACGGCGTACCGGAAGAGCTGGCCCGTGAAGCATTCAAGCTGGCAGCAGCGAAACTGCCGATTAAAACCACCTTTGTAACTAAGACGGTGATGTAATGAAAGCAAAAGAGCTGCGTGAGAAGAGTGTTGAAGAGCTGAACACCGAGCTGCTGAACCTGCTGCGTGAGCAGTTCAACCTGCGTATGCAGGCTGCAAGTGGCCAGCTGCAACAGTCTCACCTGTTGAAGCAAGTGCGTCGTGATGTCGCACGCGTTAAGACTTTACTGACTGAGAAGGCGGGTGCGTAATGACCGATAAAATCCGTACTCTGCAAGGTCGCGTTGTTAGCGACAAAATGGAGAAATCCATTGTTGTTGCTATCGAACGTTTTGTGAAACACCCGATCTACGGTAAATTCATCAAGCGTACGACCAAACTGCACGTACATGACGAGAACAACGAATGTGGTACCGGTGACGTGGTTGAAATCCGCGAATGCCGCCCACTGTCCAAGACTAAGTCCTGGACGCTGGTTCGCGTTGTAGAGAAAGCGGTTCTGTAATACAGTACCCATTCTCAACGAATAAACGGCTCAGCGATGGGCCGTTTATTTTTTCTACCCATATCGTTGAAGCGGTGTTATAATGCCGCGCCCCCGATATGGGGCTTTTTTAACGACCTGATTTTCGGGTCTCAGTAGTAGTTGACATTAGCGGAGCACTAAAATGATCCAAGAACAGACTATGCTGAACGTCGCCGACAACTCCGGTGCACGTCGCGTAATGTGTATCAAGGTTCTGGGTGGCTCGCACCGTCGCTACGCAGGCGTAGGCGACATCATCAAGATCACCATCAAAGAAGCAATTCCGCGTGGTAAGGTCAAAAAAGGTGATGTGCTGAAGGCGGTAGTGGTGCGCACCAAGAAGGGTGTTCGTCGCCCGGACGGTTCTGTCATTCGCTTCGATGGTAATGCATGCGTTATTCTGAACAATAACAGCGAGCAGCCTATCGGTACGCGTATTTTTGGGCCGGTAACTCGTGAGCTTCGTACCGAGAAGTTCATGAAAATTATCTCTCTGGCACCAGAAGTACTCTAAGGAGCGAATCATGGCAGCGAAAATCCGTCGTGATGACGAAGTTATCGTGTTAACCGGTAAAGATAAAGGTAAACGCGGTAAAGTTAAGAATGTCCTGTCTTCCGGCAAGGTCATTGTTGAAGGTATCAACCTGGTTAAGAAACACCAGAAGCCGGTTCCGGCTCTGAACCAACCGGGTGGCATCGTTGAAAAAGAAGCCGCTATTCAGGTTTCCAACATTGCAATCTTCAATGCGGCAACCGGTAAGGCTGACCGTGTAGGCTTTAGATTCGAAGACGGTAAAAAAGTCCGTTTCTTCAAATCTAACAGCGAAACTATCAAGTAATTTGGAGTAGTACGATGGCGAAACTGCATGATTACTACAAAGACGAAGTAGTTAATAAACTCATGACTGAGTTTAACTACAATTCTGTCATGCAAGTCCCTCGGGTCGAGAAGATCACCCTGAACATGGGTGTTGGTGAAGCGATCGCTGACAAGAAACTGCTGGATAACGCAGCAGCTGACCTGGCAGCAATCTCCGGTCAAAAACCGCTGATCACCAAAGCACGCAAATCTGTTGCAGGCTTCAAAATCCGTCAGGGCTATCCGATCGGCTGTAAAGTAACTCTGCGTGGCGAACGCATGTGGGAGTTCTTTGAGCGCCTGATCACTATTGCTGTACCGCGTATCCGTGACTTCCGTGGCCTGTCCGCTAAGTCTTTCGACGGTCGTGGTAACTACAGCATGGGTGTCCGTGAGCAGATCATCTTCCCAGAAATCGACTACGATAAAGTCGACCGCGTTCGTGGTTTGGATATTACCATTACCACTACTGCGAAATCTGACGAAGAAGGCCGTGCTCTGCTGGCTGCCTTTGACTTCCCGTTCCGCAAGTAAGGTAGGGTTACTGAATGGCTAAGCAATCAATGAAAGCACGCGAAGTAAAACGCGTAGCTTTAGCTGATAAATACTTCGCGAAACGCGCTGAACTGAAAGCGATCATCTCTGATGTGAACGCTTCCGACGAAGATCGTTGGAACGCTGTTCTTAAGCTGCAGACTCTGCCGCGTGATTCCAGCCCGTCTCGTCAGCGTAACCGCTGCCGTCAAACAGGTCGTCCACATGGTTATGTGGGCAAGTTCGGGTTGAGCCGTATCAAGTTACGTGAAGCCGCTATGCGCGGTGAAGTACCAGGCTTGAAAAAGGCTAGCTGGTAATTGTCACCAATTGAATCACGGGAGTAAAGACAGATGAGCATGCAAGATCCGATCGCGGATATGCTGACCCGTATCCGTAACGGTCAGGCCCGCGAACAAAGCTGCGGTCACCATGCCTTCCTCCAAGCTGAAAGTGGCAATTGCCAACGTGCTGAAGGAAGAAGGTTTTATCGAAGATTTTAAAGTTGAAGGCGACACCAAGCCGGAACTGGAACTGACTCTTAAGTATTTCCAGGGTAAAGCTGTTGTAGAAAGCATTCAGCGTGTCAGCCGCCCAGGTCTGCGCATCTACAAACGTAAAGATGAGCTGCCGAAAGTTATGGCGGGTCTGGGTATCGCAGTTGTTTCTACCTCTAAAGGTGTTATGACTGATCGTGCAGCGCGCCAGGCTGGTCTTGGTGGCGAAATTATCTGCTACGTAGCCTAATCGGAGGAAAAAATGTCTCGTGTTGCTAAAGCACCGGTCGTTGTTCCTGCCGGCGTTGATGTAAAAATCAACGGTCAGGTTATTACGATCAAAGGTAAAAACGGCGAGCTGACTCGTACTCTCAACGATGCTGTTGAAGTTAAACATGCAGATAATGCACTGACCTTCGGTCCGCGTGATGGTTACGTAGACGGTTGGGCTCAGGCTGGTACCGCGCGTGCCCTGCTGAACTCAATGGTTATCGGTGTTACCGAAGGCTTCACTAAGAAGCTGCAGCTGGTTGGTGTAGGTTATCGTGCAGCGGTTAAAGGGAATGTAGTAAACCTGTCCTTAGGTTTCTCTCACCCGGTTGACCACCAGCTGCCAGCAGGTATTACTGCAGAATGTCCGACTCAGACTGAAATCGTGCTGAAAGGCGCTGATAAGCAGGTGATCGGTCAGGTTGCAGCAGATCTGCGCGCCTACCGTCGTCCTGAGCCTTACAAAGGCAAGGGTGTTCGTTACGCCGACGAAGTCGTGCGTACCAAAGAGGCTAAGAAGAAGTAAGGTAACACTATGGATAAGAAATCTGCTCGTATCCGTCGTGCGACCCGCGCACGCCGCAAGCTCCAGGAGCTGGGCGCAACTCGCCTGGTGGTACATCGTACCCCGCGTCACATTTACGCACAGGTAATTGCACCGAACGGTTCTGAAGTTCTGGTAGCTGCTTCTACTGTAGAAAAAGCTATCGCTGAACAACTGAAGTACACCGGTAACAAAGACGCGGCTGCAGCTGTGGGTAAAGCTGTCGCTGAACGCGCTCTGGAAAAAGGCATCAAAGATGTGTCCTTTGACCGTTCCGGGTTCCAATATCATGGTCGTGTCCAGGCACTGGCAGATGCTGCCCGTGAAGCTGGCCTTCAGTTCTAAGGTAGAGGTGTAAGATGGCTCACATCGAAAAACAAGCTGGCGAACTGCAGGAAAAGCTGATCGCGGTAAACCGCGTATCTAAAACCGTTAAAGGTGGTCGTATTTTCTCCTTCACAGCTCTGACTGTAGTTGGCGATGGTAACGGTCGCGTTGGTTTTGGTTACGGTAAAGCGCGTGAAGTTCCAGCAGCGATCCAGAAAGCGATGGAAAAAGCCCGTCGCAATATGATTAACGTCGCGCTGAACAACGGCACCCTGCAACACCCGGTTAAAGGTGTTCACACGGGTTCTCGTGTATTCATGCAGCCAGCTTCCGAAGGTACCGGTATCATCGCCGGTGGTGCAATGCGCGCCGTTCTGGAAGTTGCTGGGGTTCATAACGTTCTGGCTAAAGCATATGGTTCCACCAACCCGATCAACGTGGTTCGTGCAACTATTGATGGCCTGGAAAATATGAATTCTCCAGAAATGGTCGCTGCCAAGCGTGGTAAATCCGTTGAAGAAATTCTGGGGAAATAAACCATGGCAAAGACTATTAAAATTACTCAAACCCGCAGTGCAATCGGTCGTCTGCCGAAACACAAGGCAACGCTGCTTGGCCTGGGTCTGCGTCGTATTGGTCACACCGTAGAGCGCGAGGATACTCCTGCTGTTCGTGGTATGGTCAACGCGGTTTCCTTCATGGTTAAAGTTGAGGAGTAAGAGATGCGTTTAAATACTCTGTCTCCGGCCGAAGGCTCCAAAAAGGCGGGTAAACGCCTGGGTCGTGGTATCGGTTCTGGCCTCGGTAAAACCGGTGGTCGTGGTCACAAAGGTCAGAAGTCTCGTTCTGGCGGTGGCGTACGTCGCGGTTTCGAGGGTGGTCAGATGCCTCTGTACCGTCGTCTGCCGAAATTCGGCTTCACTTCTCGCAAAGCAGCGATTACAGCCGAAGTTCGTCTGTCTGACCTGGCTAAAGTAGAAGGCGGCGTAGTAGACCTGAACACGCTGAAAGCGGCTAACATTATCGGTATCCAGATCGAGTTCGCGAAAGTGATCCTGGCTGGTGAAGTCACTACTCCGGTAACTGTTCGTGGCCTGCGTGTTACTAAAGGCGCTCGTGCTGCTATCGAAGCTGCTGGCGGTAAAATCGAGGAATAAGTAGCAGATGGCTAAACAACCGGGATTAGATTTTCAAAGCGCCAAAGGTGGCTTAGGCGAGCTGAAACGCAGACTGCTGTTTGTTATCGGCGCGCTGATTGTGTTCCGTATTGGCTCTTTTATTCCGATCCCTGGTATTGATGCCGCTGTACTTGCCAAACTGCTTGAGCAACAGCGAGGCACCATCATTGAAATGTTTAACATGTTCTCTGGTGGTGCACTCAGCCGTGCTTCTATCTTTGCTCTGGGTATCATGCCGTATATTTCGGCGTCGATTATTATCCAGCTGCTGACGGTGGTTCACCCAACGCTGGCAGAAATTAAGAAAGAAGGGGAGTCTGGTCGTCGTAAGATCAGCCAGTACACCCGCTACGGTACTCTGGTGCTGGCGATATTCCAGTCGATCGGTATTGCTACCGGTCTGCCGAATATGCCTGGTATGCAAGGCCTGGTAATGAATCCGGGCTTTGCATTCTATTTCACCGCTGTTGTAAGTCTGGTTACAGGAACCATGTTCCTGATGTGGTTGGGCGAACAGATTACTGAACGTGGTATCGGCAACGGTATCTCAATCATTATCTTCGCCGGTATTGTCGCGGGACTCCCGCCAGCCATTGCCCATACTATCGAGCAAGCGCGTCAAGGCGACCTGCACTTCCTCGTGTTGCTGTTGGTTGCAGTATTAGTATTTGCAGTGACGTTCTTTGTTGTATTTGTTGAGCGTGGTCAACGCCGCATTGTGGTAAACTACGCAAAACGTCAGCAGGGTCGTCGTGTCTATGCTGCACAGAGCACACATTTACCGCTGAAAGTGAATATGGCGGGGGTAATCCCGGCAATTTTCGCTTCCAGTATTATTCTGTTCCCGGCAACCATCGCGTCATGGTTCGGGGGCGGTACTGGTTGGAACTGGCTGACAACAATTTCGCTGTATTTGCAGCCTGGGCAACCGCTTTATGTGTTACTCTATGCGTCTGCAATCATCTTCTTCTGTTTCTTCTACACGGCGTTGGTTTTCAACCCGCGTGAAACAGCAGATAACCTGAAGAAGTCCGGTGCATTTGTACCAGGAATTCGTCCGGGAGAGCAAACGGCGAAGTATATCGATAAAGTAATGACCCGCCTGACTTTGGTTGGTGCGCTTTACATTACCTTTATCTGCCTGATCCCGGAGTTCATGCGTGATGCAATGAAAGTACCGTTCTACTTTGGTGGGACCTCACTGCTTATCGTTGTCGTCGTGATTATGGACTTTATGGCTCAAGTGCAAACTCTGATGATGTCCAGTCAGTATGAGTCTGCATTGAAGAAGGCGAACCTGAAAGGCTACGGCCGTTAATTGGTCGCCCGAGAAGTTACGGAGAGTAAAAATGAAAGTTCGTGCTTCCGTCAAGAAATTATGCCGTAACTGCAAAATCGTTAAGCGTGATGGCGTCATCCGCGTGATTTGCAGTGCCGAGCCGAAGCATAAACAGCGCCAAGGCTGATTTATTCGCATATTTTTCTTGCAAAGTTGGGTTGAGCTGGCTAGATTAGCCAGCCAATCTTTTGTATGTCTGTACGTTTCCATTTGAGTATCCTGAAAACGGGCTTTTCAGCATGGTGCGTACATATTAAATAGTAGGAGTGCATAGTGGCCCGTATAGCAGGCATTAACATTCCTGATCAGAAACATGCTGTGATCGCGTTAACTTCGATCTACGGCGTCGGTAAGACCCGTTCTAAAGCCATTCTGGCTGCAGCGGGTATCGCTGAAAATGTTAAGATCAGTGAGCTGTCTGAAGAACAAATCGACACGCTGCGTGACGAAGTTGCCAAATTTGTCGTTGAAGGTGATCTGCGCCGTGAAATCAGCATGAGCATCAAGCGCCTGATGGATCTTGGTTGCTATCGCGGTTTGCGTCATCGTCGTGGTCTCCCGGTTCGCGGTCAGCGTACCAAGACCAACGCACGTACCCGTAAGGGTCCGCGCAAACCGATCAAGAAATAATCGGGGTGATTGAATAATGGCAAAGGCACCAATTCGTGCACGTAAACGTGTAAGAAAACAAGTCTCTGACGGCGTGGCTCATATCCATGCTTCTTTCAACAACACCATCGTGACTATCACTGATCGTCAGGGTAACGCGCTGGGTTGGGCAACAGCCGGTGGTTCCGGTTTCCGTGGTTCTCGCAAATCCACTCCGTTTGCAGCTCAGGTTGCAGCAGAGCGTTGCGCTGACGCCGTAAAAGAATACGGTATCAAGAATCTGGAAGTTATGGTTAAAGGTCCGGGTCCAGGTCGCGAATCTACCATTCGTGCACTGAACGCCGCTGGTTTCCGCATCACTAATATTACTGATGTGACTCCGATCCCTCATAACGGTTGTCGTCCGCCGAAAAAACGTCGCGTATAACGCTTCGTTTTCCAGGTTTGTTGGAGAAAGAAAATGGCAAGATATTTGGGTCCTAAGCTCAAGCTGAGCCGTCGTGAGGGCACCGACTTATTCCTTAAGTCTGGCGTTCGCGCGATCGATACCAAGTGTAAAATTGAACAAGCTCCTGGCCAGCACGGTGCGCGTAAACCGCGTCTGTCTGACTATGGTGTGCAGTTGCGTGAAAAGCAAAAAGTTCGCCGTATCTATGGTGTGCTGGAGCGTCAGTTCCGTAACTACTACAAAGAAGCAGCGCGTCTGAAAGGCAACACCGGTGAAAACCTGTTGGCTCTGCTGGAAGGTCGTCTGGACAACGTTGTATACCGTATGGGCTTCGGCGCCACTCGTGCAGAAGCACGCCAGCTGGTTAGCCATAAAGCAATTATGGTAAACGGTCGTGTTGTTAACATCGCTTCTTATCAGGTTAGTCCGAATGACGTTGTTAGCATTCGTGAGAAAGCGAAGAAGCAGTCTCGCGTGAAAGCCGCTCTGGAGCTGGCTGAGCAGCGTGAAAAGCCAACCTGGCTGGAAGTTGATGCTGGCAAGATGGAAGGTACGTTTAAGCGTAAGCCTGAGCGTTCTGATCTGTCTGCGGACATTAACGAACACCTGATCGTCGAGCTTTACTCCAAGTAAAGCTTAGTACCAAAGAGAGGACACAATGCAGGGTTCTGTGACAGAGTTTCTAAAACCGCGCCTGGTAGATATCGAGCAATGTGAGTTCGACGCACCGCCAAGGTGACCCCTTGAGCCTTTAGAGCGTGGCTTTGCCATACTCTGGGTAACGCACTGCGCCGTATTCTGCTCTCATCGATGCCGGGTTGCGCGGTGACCGAGGTTGAGATTGATGGTGTACTACATGAGTACAGCACCAAAGAAGGCGTTCAGGAAGACATCCTGGAAATCCTGCTCAACCTGAAAGGGCTGGCGGTGAGAGTTCAGGGTAAAGATGAAGTTATTCTTACCTTGAATAAATCTGGCATTGGCCCTGTGACTGCAGCCGACATTACCCATGATGGGGATGTCGAAATCGTCAAGCCGCAGCACGTGAATCTGCCACCTGACCGGATGAGAACGCGTCTATTAGCATGCGTATCAAAGTTCAGCGCGGTCGTGGTTATGTGCCGGCTTCTACCCGAATTCATTCGGAAGAAGATGAGCGCCCAATCGGCCGTCTGCTGGTCGACGCATGCTACAGCCCTGTAGAGCGTATTGCCTACAATGTTGAAGCAGCGCGTGTAGAACAGCGTACCGACCTGGACAAGCTGGTCATCGAAATGGAAACCAACGGCACAATCGATCCTGAAGAGGCGATTCGTCGTGCGGCAACCATTCTGGCTGAACAACTGGAAGCTTTCGTTGACTTACGTGATGTACGTCAGCCCGGAAGTGAAAGAAGAGAAACCAGAATTCGATCCGATCCTGCTGCGCCCTGTTGACGATCTGGAATTGACTGTCCGCTCTGCTAACTGCCTTAAAGCAGAAGCTATCCACTATATCGGTGATCTGGTACAGCGTACCGAGGTTGAGCTCCTTAAGACGCCTAACCTGGGTAAAAAATCTCTTACTGAGATTAAAGACGTGCTGGCTTCCCGTGGACTGTCTCTGGGCATGCGCCTGGAAAACTGGCCACCGGCAAGCATCGCTGACGAGTAACCGGATCACAGGTTAAGGTTTTACTGAGAAGGATAAGGTCATGCGCCATCGTAAGAGTGGTCGTCAACTGAACCGCAACAGCAGCCATCGCCAGGCTATGTTCCGCAACATGGCAGGTTCACTGGTTCGTCATGAGATCATCAAGACGACCCTGCCTAAAGCGAAAGAGCTGCGTCGCGTAGTTGAGCCGCTGATTACTCTTGCCAAGACTGATAGCGTAGCTAATCGTCGTCTGGCATTCGCCCGTACTCGTGATAACGAGATCGTGGCAAAACTGTTTAACGAACTGGGCCCGCGTTTCGCGAGCCGCGCCGGTGGTTACACTCGCATTCTGAAGTGTGGCTTCCGTGCAGGCGACAACGCGCCGATGGCATACATCGAGCTGGTTGATCGTTCTGGAGTCGAAAGCAGAAGCTGCTGCAGAGTATATCTGTAGTAACGTAAAAAAACCCGCTCCGGCGGGTTTTTTTATATCCGCCGTATCCCCACTTATCTACAATATCTGTACTCTTTTTGTTCATCCCCTGGAGTTGTTGTATGTGGTTACTGGACCAGTGGGCAGAGCGCCATATTACCGATGCACAGACTAAAGGTGAGTTTGATAATCTGCCCGGCAGCGGTGAGCCGCTGGCCCTGGGATGATGACTCACATGTGCCGCCTGAACTACGGACTGGCTACCGTTTACTCAAAAATGCCGGTTGCCTTCCCCCGGAGCTTGAACAGCGTAAAGAAGCCATTCAGCTACTGGAGCTACTTAAAGGTATTCGTCAGGACGATCCACAGTATCAGGAAGTGAGGCCGTCGTTTATCGCTCCTTGAACTAAAACTACGACAGGCGGGGCTGAGTACCGGGTTTTTACGCGGTGAATATGCAGATAAACTGCTGCATACGATTAATGATGACTAACGGAGCTTGTATGTATCGTATTGGTGAACTGGCAAAGCTGGCAGAAGTGACGCCCGATACCATCCGCTACTATGAAAAGCAGCAGATGATGGAGCATGAAGTGCGTACGGAAGGTGGTTTCCGACTCTACACGGAAAACGATCTTCAGCGCCTTAAGTTTATCCGCTATGCCCGGCAGTTGGGCTTTACGCTTGAGTCGATCCGGGAACTGTTGTCGATCCGTGTCCGATCCTGAACACCATACCTGCCAGGAGTCGAAAGGGATCGTGCAGGAAAGGCTGAAAGAGGTCGAATCACGAATTGCGGAATTACAGAGTATGCAGCGTTCATTGCAGAGGCTGAACGATGCCTGCTGTGGAACGGCACACAGCAGCGTCTATTGTTCAATTCTGGAAGCACTGGAACAAGGCGCCAGCGGAGTAAAGCAGGAGTGTTGATTTATTGACCTGATGAGCCTACACTCGCGCCGTTAAACCATAAAAACTGGAGTTATTATGAGTCGTTATCAGCATACGAAAGGGCAGATAAAAGACAACGCCATTGAGGCATTACTGCACGATCCGCTTTTCAGACAACGTGTTGAAAAAAATAAGAAAGGGAAAGGAAGTTATCTGCGTAAAGGCAAACATGGCAATCGGGGTAACTGGGAGGCCAGTGGCAAGAAAGTGAATCACTTTTTTACCACTGGCTTTCTGCTTATTAAGGCTTGTTAAGAACGGTTGTTTTGTTCTTTCAGAAGATCGCGGATCTCAGAAAGCAATACTTCTTCCGTTGTCGGCGCTGGCGCTTCCGTCGGTTCTTCTTTCTTACGATTCAGTTTGTTGATCAGTTTGATAGCCATGAAGATAGCAAACGCCACCAATAACAAAATCAAAGACGTTCTGAATAAACACACCGTAATGCATCACGACTGCCGGGATATCTCCCTGCGCTTCGCGTAGCGTAAAGGCAAACTGTTTAAAATCGATCCCGCCAATTAACAAACCCAGAGGCGGCATAATGATATCAGCAACCAGAGAAGAAACGATCTTCCCGAATGCCGCACCAATAATCACACCCACTGCCAAATCAACAACATTCCCGCGCATCGCGAATTCGCGAAACTCTTTAATAAAGCTCATTTTATTCTCCCTATGCAACTGACGTTTATAAGTTTAACAAATGTTAAGGCATTTTCCATTTATGGATTGTTTAAAGGAGCATTTATTAGGGCCCTGATAAAACAGGGGAATTAAAGAGGGCGCTGCATTAGCGCCCAAATAATTACAGGAAGAAAGGACTTGGCTGGAATAAGCGTTCGACGTCGGTAATAAACTTTTTATCCGTCAGGAACATAATCACATGATCGCCTTGTTCAATGCGCAAATTGTCATTGGCAATCATTACATCGTTACCGCGAACCACTGCGCCAATTATTGTTCCCGGTGGAAGTTTAATTTCATCAATGGCGCGGCCTACGACGCGAGATGTACTCTCATCACCGTGGGCAACGGCTTCAATTGCTTCTGCTACACCACGACGTAGCGATGATACTCCCACAATATCGGCTTTACGCACATGGCTGAGTAACGCGGAGATCGTGGCCTGCTGTGGTGAAATGGCAATATCAATGACGCTCCCCTGGACGAGATCCACATAGGCGCGACGTTGAATGAGCACCATTACTTTCTTCGCACCCATCCGTTTGGCCAGCATTGCCGACATAATGTTGGCTTCATCATCGTTGGTGACTGCAATAAACAGATCAACCTGATCAATATGCTCTTCAGCCAGCAGTTCCTGATCCGACGCATCGCCAAAAAAGACGATCGTATTTTGCAGTTTTTCGGCAAGTTCGGAGGCCCGCTGTTGATCGCGCTCGATCAGTTTGACGCTGTAATCTTTTTCCAGACGACGCGCGAGACCGGCACCGATATTTCCCCCGCCGACTAACATAATACGCTTATAGGGTTTCTCCAGACGTTGCAGTTCGCTCATTACCGCACGGATATGCTGCGATGCGGCAATGAAAAAGACTTCATCGCCTGCTTCTACAATAGTCGAACCCTGGGGGGCGAATGGGGCGGTCATGACGGAATATCGCGGCGACGCGGGTATCAATATGCGGCATATGCTCACGCATCGTGGATAACGCGTTCCCGATCAGCGGCCCGCCATAATAGGCTTTCACTACCGCAAGACTGACTTTACCTTCGGCGAAATTAACGACCTGCAATGCGCCAGGATATTCGATCAGGCGATAAATGTTATCGATGACCAGTTGCTCTGGCGCAATAAGATGGTCGATGGGGACGGCTTCAGAGTGGAAGAGTTTATCCGCATCGCGGACATAATCTGGCGAGCGGATACGGGCGATACGATTTGGCGTATTGAAGAGTGAATAGGCCACCTGGCAGGCGACCATATTCGTTTCATCGGAACTGGTCACGGCGACCAGCATATCCGCATCGTCTGCACCCGCTTCACGCAGCACGCGGGGGTGAGAGCCATGCCCTTGCACGACGCGGAGATCGAACTTGTCCTGTAAACTACGCAGGCGTTCGCCATTGATATCGACCACCGTGATGTCGTTGTTCTCTCCGACCAGGTTTTCAGCCAGCGTGCCGCCGACCTGCCCTGCGCCCAGAATGATAATTTTCATCAGTCGCGACCCGTTATCTCATCACTTTTTGATTAGCTTAGCGTAAAAGAAGCCGTCACCTTCTTCCGCACCTGGCAGATTTTGCACGCCCGGTTGAGCGGGGGTTCCGGTGCCGGTCAGGGTGGCGTCCGGGGTGCGCTGTAAAAAAGCCTGAATCTGTTGGCTATTCTCTTCCGGCAGGACAGAACAGGTCGCGTAGACCAGTGTTCCGCCTGACTTTAAATGTGGCCATATGGCATCCAGAATTTCCGACTGTAATTTTGCCAGTTCAGCAATATCACGATCGCGGCGTAGCCATTTGATATCCGGGTGACGACGAATGACGCCGGTGGCTGAACAAGGCGCATCCAGCAGAATACGGTCAAATTTCTGCTCGCCACACCATTGCGCGGGATATCGACCATCACCCTGTTTGACAGTTGCCTTCATCCCCAGACGTTTAAGGTTATCGTAAACGCGTGAAAGACGCTGTTCGTCGACATCGACAGCCAACACCTGCGCTTCAGGCGCGGCTTCGAGTATATGCGTTGTTTTACCCCCCGGTGCGGCGCACAAATCCAGGATTTGCTCGCCGTTTTGTGGGGCGAGGAAGCTAACACAGCCTTGCGCGGAAGCATCCTGAACCGTTACCCAACCCTCTTCAAAGCCGGGTAAGGCATGAACCGGCGCCGGAGACTCAAGACGTAGGGCGTCAGGATAGGCCGAGTGGGGAAAACCGTTCATTCCTGCGTCCTGCAATAACGCGAGCCAGCTGTCGCGTGAATGATGTGTACGGTTCACGCGTAGCCACATTGGAGGACGTTGGTTGTTGGCTTCGACAATCGCTTCCCATTGGGTGGGATAGGATTTTTGCAGGCGCTTTAGCAGCCAGGACGGATGCAGAAAACGCGCCTCGCTGGTCGCAAACTCAGCCAGCAACGCCTCCTGCTGACGCTGAAACTGACGCAAAACGCCATTGATCAGCCCTTTAAGCTGTGGGCGCTTAATAGCAACAGCACCTTCAACCGTTTCTGCGAGGGCCGCATGTGGTGGAATTCGTGTGTGCAATAGCTGGTAAAACCCTACCATGATCAGGTAATGCACGGTGCGTTGCTTACCGGTCATAGGGCGAGACATTAATTTATTAATCAGCCACTCCAGCTGCGAAAGGGTGCGCAACACGCCAAAGCACAGCTCCTGAAGCAGCGCTTTGTCTTTATCGGAGACTTTTTGCTGTAGTGGTGGCAGGACATTACTTAAGGATTGCCCTTGCTCAACGACCTGCTCAACGGCCTGTGCCGCCAGACTGCGTAAATTTTGTTTTTTCATAACCGCAAAAATAAAAATGCCCGGTAACACCGGGCGTAGTAAGACGTGACCGTCAGGCCAGACGGTTGCCAGGAATAAACCATTCCCGACGTGAATTTAAAAGATCCTGCGTGCTCATTGCCTTCTTACCTGCGGGTTGAAGGGAGAGCAGGTTCAGGATGCCGTTGCCGGTTGCAACCTGAATACCTTGTTTAGTCGCGTCAAGAATGGTGCCCGGTTCCGCTTGCGTTACGCGCTCTATCACTGACGCCTGCCACACTTTTACCGGCTGACCGTCAATTTCCATCCAGCTCATTGGCCAGGGATTAAAGGCGCGGATGCAGCGTTCAAGCTGTGCAGCAGAGAGAGACCAGTCCATACGCGCCTCTTCTTTGCTAAGTTTCTCAGCGTGAGTGGCCAGGGCGTTGTCCTGTACTTCTGGCTTCGCGGTACCGTTTTCTAACTGTTTCAGCGTTTCAATCAGCCCCTGTGGGCCAAGATCCGCCAGCTTGTCATACAGCGTGCCGCTGGTGTCTTTCTCGGTGATTGGACAGGCAAGTTTATAGAGCATATCGCCAGTATCCAGACCCACATCCATTTGCATGATGGTGACGCCCGTTTCGGCATCACCAGCCCAAAGTGAACGTTGGATCGGCGCAGCGCCACGCCAGCGTGGGAGCAGGGAACCGTGAACGTTGATGCAGCCGAGTCGCGGCATATCAAGCACCGCTTTTGGCAGAATCAGGCCATACGCCACCACGACCATTACGTCAGCGTGTAAGTCTGCGACTAAATGCTGGTTTTCTTGTGGGCGCAAGGAGGCGGGCTGAAAAACCGCTATTCCTTTCTCTTCCGCCAGCACTTTCACCGGGCTGGGCATCAGCTTTTTACCGCGTCCAGCCGGGCGGTCGGGTTGGGTAAACACGCCAACGATGTTGTGTCCAGAAGACAACAGCGCGTCAAGATGACGCGCTGCAAAGTCAGGTGTACCCGCAAAAATAATACGTAGTGAGTCTGACACGTTGATTCTTGTCCTTAAGCTCGGGCGTTCAGGCGATCGAGTTTCTCAACTTTCTGACGAATACGTTGTTGCTTCAGCGGCGACAGATAATCGATAAACAGTTTACCGACCAGGTGATCCATCTCGTGCTGAATACAGATAGCCAACAGGCCGTCTGCTTCCAGCTCAAAAGATTGACCGTCGCGGTCGAGTGCGCGAATTTTCACTTTCTCCGCACGCGGCACTAAAGCACGCTGTTCTGGAATAGACAGACAGCCTTCTTCAATCCCCGTCTCACCGCTTTTTTCCAGCAGTTCCGGGTTGATTAACACCAGACGCTCGTCGCGGTTTTCCGAAACATCAATCACGATGATACGTTGATGAATATCGACCTGCGTTGCCGCCAGGCCAATACCTTCTTCTGCATACATCGTTTCGAACATATCATCGACGATACGCTGAATTTCTGCATTCACTTCTTCTACCGGTTTTGCGACTTTGCGAAGACGCTCGTCCGGAATATGTAACACTTGCAAAACTGCCATAATTATCCAGAGTTGTGTTCAGGAGTTGGAAAGATTATTACCTCTATTCTAGACAAAACCCCCTCCGATTGACAGCATCAGTGACCAATCGCAAAGATTGCCAGGACAGCTTGTGGCAGGGGGATAAAGGATGACCCGTACCGAAATTTGGTTACGTTTGATGCATGTGAGTGAATTGTATGGCGATGCAATGTTGAGCATTGCGAATTTGCTCATACAACAGCGTCAGATTGATAAGACTTTACTTCAGAACGCAGGGTTAACGTCCCGACAAGCGGAACGTTTTTTAACCGTCCCGCAAAAAGCACTGGATGACGCGCAGCACTGGCTTGAGCAACCTCATCACCATTTGATTCTGGCCGGCAGCGCGCGTTATCCGGCACAGTTGAATGCGATTGCAGATTATCCCGGCGCTTTTTTTGTTGCGGGTGATCCAGAATGTCTCCAGAACTTCCAGCTTGGCGTCGTAGGAAGCCGGACACCTTCCTGGTATGGCGAGCGATGGGGGGCGTTTGTTCTGTGAAAGTCTTGCCGTAAAAGGGGTGACGATTACCAGCGGGCTGGCGAGAGGAGTTGATGGCGTTGCGCATAAAGCCGCCTTAAACGCGAACGGGAAAAGCGTGGCTGTGCTGGGCAACGGTCTGGGAAGTATCCATCCCCGACGGCATACCCGGCTGGCTGAGGGGCTGATAGACGCCGGTGGCGCGCTGGTGTCGGAGTTTCCATTAGCGACGCTCCCTTTACCGTACCATTTTCCCCGACGAAACCGCATCATTAGCGGCCTGAGCAAAGGTGTGCTGGTGGTTGAAGCGGCACTACGAAGCGGCTCTTTGGTTACCGCGCGCTGTGCGCTGGAGCAAGGGAGGGATGTCTTTGCCTTGCCAGGGCCGATAGGCAGCCCTGGCAGTGAAGGGCCGCATTGGTTGATCAAACAGGGCGCTACTCTTGTGACGGCGCCAGAGGATATTCTGGAAAATTTGCAATACGGCTTACATTGGCTGCCAGATGAGGCCGAAAATTCACTTTATTCACCAGATCAGGAAGTCGCAGCATTGCCATTTCCTATGCTCCTGGCTAACGTAGGAGATGAGGTAACACCTGTTGACGTCGTCGCTGAACGTGCCGGCCAACCTGTGCCAGAGGTAGTGGCTCAGCTACTCGAACTGGAGTTAGCAGGATGGATCGCAGCTGTACCCGGCGGCTATGTCCGATTAAGGAGGGCAAGCCATGTTCGACGTACTAATGTATTTGTTTGAGACTTACATCCATAACGAAGCTGAATTGCGTGTGGATCAGGACAAACTGGAACGGGATCTTACCGACGCTGGCTTTGACCGTGAAGACATCTACAACGCGCTACTGTGGCTGGAAAAGCTTGCTGATTATCAGGAAGGCCTCGCCGAACCTATGCAACTGGCTTCCGATCCGCTCTCCGTACGTATTTACACGGCAGAGGAGTGCAATCGACTGGATGCCAGCTGTCGGGGGTTTCTGTTATTCCTCGAGCAGATTCAGGTGCTAAACCTCGAAACGCGAGAAATGGTGATTGAACGCGTGCTCGCGCTGGATACCGCAGAATTCGATCTGGAAGACCTGAAGTGGGTGATCCTGATGGTTTTATTTAACATTCCGGGTTGTGAAAATGCGTATCAGCAAATGGAAGAATTACTCTTTGAAGTGAATGAAGGTATGCTGCATTAATCGACCTTCATTCAGCATGAGTTGTTATGGCTAAATCAGCACTGTTTACGGTGCATAAAAATGAGCCCTGCCCACAGTGCGGGGCTGAGCTTGTTATTCGCTCCGGGAAACACGGTCCTTTTCTCGGCTGCTCACACTATCCAGAATGTGATTATGTCCGTCCGCTGAAATCGTCAGCAGACGGACATATCGTCAAAGTTCTGGAGGGGAAGTTTTGCCCGGCATGTGGTGCGGAGCTGGTATTGCGGCAGGGGCGGTTCGGCATGTTTATCGGTTGCAGTGACTACCCCGCGTGTGGTCATACCGAACTGATCGACAAACCAGACGAAACTGCCATTACCTGCCCTCAGTGCCAAAAAGGTCATCTGGTTCAACGGCGTTCCCGTTATGGTAAAACCTTTCATTCCTGCGATCGCTATCCTGAATGTCAGTTTGTCATTAACTTCAAACCGATAGCCGGAGAGTGTCCTGAATGTCACTATCCGCTACTCATCGAAAAGAAAACCGCGCAGGGTGTGAAGCACTTTTGCGCCAGTAAACAATGTGGAAAGCCGGTTCCGGCGGAACAACAAAGTGAATAATAACCTGCCTACAGACGCTATCGCGGCAGCGGTAGCGGTACTGCATAAAGAATGTGTCATCGCGTATCCCACAGAAGCTGTTTTCGGTGTCGGGTGCGATCCTGATAGTGAAACGGCGGTCAACCGCTTACTGGAATTGAAACAGCGTCCGGTTGAAAAAGGCCTCATTTTAATTGCGGCAAATTTTGAGCAGCTTAAGCCATATATTGATGACAGCATGCTGACAGATACGCAACGAGAAGCGATCTTTGCGTGCTGGCCTGGCCCGGTGACGTTTGTTTTTCCTGCACCGGCGACAACGCCGCGCTGGTTGACGGGACGTTTTGATTCGCTGGCGGTTCGCGTTACGGATCACCCGCTGGTGGTCTCATTGTGCCAGGCTTACGGCAAACCGTTAGTTTCCACCAGTGCGAATTTGACAGGGTTGCCTCCCTGCCGCACGGTCGAAGAAGTACGGGCGCAGTTTGGCGCGGATTTCCCCGTTGTTGAGGGGGAAACGGGAGGACGTCTGAATCCTTCTGAAATTCGTGATGCCCTGACGGGCGAGCTGTTTCGACAGGGGTAATACGATGGAAACCTATGCTGTTTTTGGTAACCCGATTGCGCACAGCAAGTCGCCATTTATTCATCAGCAGTTTGCGCAGCAACTGAAGATAGATCATCCCTATGGGCGTGTTCTGGCGCCGGTTGATGATTTCGTGAATACCCTTAACGCCTTCTTTGCGCAAGGAGGGAAAGGGGCGAACGTTACCGTTCCTTTTAAAGAGGAAGCGTTTGCACGCGCAGATGAACTGACGGAGCGTGCGGCGCTTGCTGGGGCGGTGAATACCCTGAAACGCCTTGATGATGGTCGCTTGCTGGGGGATAACACCGACGGCATCGGTCTGTTGAGCGATCTTGAACGTTTGTCTTTCATTCGTCCGGGGCTACGCATCCTGCTGATTGGGGCAGGGGGGGCTTCCAGGGGCGTACTGTTACCGCTGCTATCAATGGATTGTGCGGTTACTATTGCGAACCGAACCGCTTCCCGTGCTGAAGAACTGGCGCAAATCTTCGCTCATACCGGCAGTGTTCAGGCCCTTCGTCTTGATGCGCTGGAAGGCCATGAATTCGATCTGATCATCAATGCGACATCCAGTGGAATTAGCGGTGATATTCCCGCGATCCCGTCATCGCTCATTCATCCTGCTGTCTGTTGCTACGATATGTTTTATCAAAAGGGAAATACGCCGTTCCTTGCCTGGTGTGCGGAGCAAGGGGCAAAACGGTATGCCGATGGTTTGGGGATGCTGGTGGGGCAAGCCGCGCATGCTGTTTTTCTCTGGCATGGCGTGTTGCCTGACGTGGAACCTGTTATTGCAACGCTGAAGCAGGAACTGTCGGCATGAACCAGGCTATTCAGTTTCCTGACAGAGAAGAGTGGGACGCGGACCTTGAGGCCGTTAGCTTTCCCGCACTGGTGAATGGGATGCAGTTAATGTGTGCTATCAAGGGAACCACGCTGGCGCATCGCTTTGGCGGCGATACGCCAGAACGGTGGCTGGCAGACTTTTGTGAACATCGCTGGGATCTGGAAGAAGAAGCGGAAGCGTTGATCCAGTCCCAGCAAGAAGACGATCAGGGTTGGGTCTGGCTGTCTTGACTCAGGTATTCATCTTTCCATTTCACATAGTTATTTGCGGAGTACTGTAGCCCGGCTTTCTCTTCATCACTTAGCGGACGGATCTGCTTCACCGGACTCCCCCAGATACAGATAGCCGCTTTCCAGGCGCTTGTTTTGCGGCACCAGGCTGCCAGCGCCGATCATGACGTCATCTTCTATTACCGCGCCATCCAGCAGAATGGACCCCATGCCAACCAGAACCCGGTTGCCGATAGTGCAGCCGTGGAGCATGACTTTATGCCCGACAGTGACATCTTCACCCACAATAAGCGGATTACCTTGCGGGTTAGTGGTGGATTTGTGCGTCACATGCAGCACGCTGCCGTCCTGGATATTTGAGCGGGCGCCAATCTCTACATAGTTCACATCGCCACGAATGACGACCAGCGGCCAGATCCCGACGTCATCAGCCAGACGAACATCGCCAATGACGACGCTACTGGAATCGATCATCACGCGTTGCCCGATCTGTGGGAAAAGATCCTTATAAGGACGTAATACGTCAGACATGTTTACCTCAACGAAAGAGAACAGTAATGAAGACTTTGGTTGGATTATTGGCGCTACGCAAGTGTTTCAGGTATCAAAAATCAGCCAAATTGCGCAGGAATGTAGCGAAAGGGGTAAAAAACAGGCATTCAGCAAAAAAGATCCAAAAAACGCTTGTGCAAAAAAATGGGATCCCTATAATGCGCCTCCGTTGAGACGACAAAGTGAAACGCTTCACAAGATGGTCGGAACAACGAAGAGAAAAATCCTGAAAAATGGGGTTGACTCTGAAAGAGGAAAGCGTAATATACGCCACCTCGCGACAGAGCGCTAAAGCGCGTCGCAACTGCTCTTTAACAATTTATCAGACAATCTGTGTGGGCACTCAAAGTGACATGGATTCTTAATGTCTTCGGACAATAAATGAATACCAAGTCTCTGAGTGAACACGTAATTCATTACGAAGTTTAATTCACGAGCATCAAACTTAAATTGAAGAGTTTGATCATGGCTCAGATTGAACGCTGGCGGCAGGCCTAACACATGCAAGTCGAACGGTAACAGGAAGCAGCTTGCTGCTTTGCTGACGAGTGGCGGACGGGTGAGTAATGTCTGGGAAACTGCCTGATGGAGGGGGATAACTACTGGAAACGGTAGCTAATACCGCATAACGTCGCAAGACCAAAGAGGGGGACCTTCGGGCCTCTTGCCATCAGATGTGCCCAGATGGGATTAGCTAGTTGGTGGGGTAACGGCTCACCAAGGCGACGATCCCTAGCTGGTCTGAGAGGATGACCAGCCACACTGGAACTGAGACACGGTCCAGACTCCTACGGGAGGCAGCAGTGGGGGAATATTGCACAATGGGCGCAAGCCTGAATGCAGCCATGCCGCGTGTATGAAGAAGGCCTTCGGGTTGTAAAGTACTTTCAGCGGGGAGGAAGGTGTTGTGGTTAATAACCGCAGCAATTGACGTTACCCGCAGAAGAAGCACCGGCTAACTCCGTGCCAGCAGCCGCGGTAATACGGAGGGTGCAAGCGTTAATCGGAATTACTGGGCGTAAAGCGCACGCAGGCGGTCTGTTAAGTCAGATGTGAAATCCCCGGGCTCAACCTGGGAACTGCATCTGATACTGGCAGGCTTGAGTCTCGTAGAGGGGGGTAGAATTCCAGGTGTAGCGGTGAAATGCGTAGAGATCTGGAGGAATACCGGTGGCGAAGGCGGCCCCCTGGACGAAGACTGACGCTCAGGTGCGAAAGCGTGGGGAGCAAACAGGATTAGATACCCTGGTAGTCCACGCCGTAAACGATGTCGACTTGGAGGTTGTGCCCTTGAGGCGTGGCTTCCGGAGCTAACGCGTTAAGTCGACCGCCTGGGGAGTACGGCCGCAAGGTTAAAACTCAAATGAATTGACGGGGGCCCGCACAAGCGGTGGAGCATGTGGTTTAATTCGATGCAACGCGAAGAACCTTACCTGGTCTTGACATCCACAGAACTTGGCAGAGATGCCCTGGTGCCTTCGGGAACTGTGAGACAGGTGCTGCATGGCTGTCGTCAGCTCGTGTTGTGAAATGTTGGGTTAAGTCCCGCAACGAGCGCAACCCTTATCCTTTGTTGCCAGCGGTTAGGCCGGGAACTCAAAGGAGACTGCCAGTGATAAACTGGAGGAAGGTGGGGATGACGTCAAGTCATCATGGCCCTTACGACCAGGGCTACACACGTGCTACAATGGCATATACAAAGAGAAGCGACCTCGCGAGAGCAAGCGGACCTCATAAAGTATGTCGTAGTCCGGATTGGAGTCTGCAACTCGACTCCATGAAGTCGGAATCGCTAGTAATCGTGGATCAGAATGCCACGGTGAATACGTTCCCGGGCCTTGTACACACCGCCCGTCACACCATGGGAGTGGGTTGCAAAAGAAGTAGGTAGCTTAACCTTCGGGAGGGCGCTTACCACTTTGTGATTCATGACTGGGGTGAAGTCGTAACAAGGTAACCGTAGGGGAACCTGCGGTTGGATCACCTCCTTACCTTAAAGAACCTGCCTTTGCAGTGCTCACACAGATTGTCTGATGAAAAACGAGCAGTAAAAACCTCTACAGGCTTGTAGCTCAGGTGGTTAGAGCGCACCCCTGATAAGGGTGAGGTCGGTGGTTCAAGTCCACTCAGGCCTACCAGATTTTCCCTGAATACTGCGTTGTGAAATGACTCACATACTTTAAGTATGCTTCGTCATTCCACGCCTTGTCTCAGGAAAAATCATCGGTAAGAGGTTCTGACTGTACTGTATGGGGCTATAGCTCAGCTGGGAGAGCGCCTGCTTTGCACGCAGGAGGTCTGCGGTTCGATCCCGCATAGCTCCACCATATTTTACTGCTCATATAAGAAAACTTCAGAGTGTACCTGAAAAGGTTCACTGCGAAGTTTTGCTCTTTAAAAATCTGGATCAAGCTGAAAATTGAAACGACACACGTAAAGTGTGTATGAGTCTCTCAAATTTTCGCAACACGAAGTGTTTCACGAAACATCTTCGGGTTGTGAGGTTAAGCGACCAAGCGTACACGGTGGATGCCCTGGCAGTCAGAGGCGATGAAGGACGTGCTAATCTGCGAAAAGCGCCGGCGAGGTGATATGAACCCTTGACCCGGCGATGTCCGAATGGGGAAACCCGGTGCACTACGGTGCATCATCGTTTGATGAATACATAGTCAAACGAGGCGAACCGGGGGAACTGAAACATCTAAGTACCCCGAGGAAAAGAAATCAACCGAGATTCCCCCAGTAGCGGCGAGCGAACGGGGAGGAGCCCAGAGCCTGAATCAGCTTGTGTGTTTAGTGGAAGCGTCTGGAAAGTCGCACGGTACAGGGTGAAAGTCCCGTACACGAAAACGCACAGGCTGTGAGCTCGATGAGTAGGGCGGGACACGTGGTATCCTGTCTGAATATGGGGGGACCATCCTCCAAGGCTAAATACTCCTGACTGACCGATAGTGAACCAGTACCGTGAGGGAAAGGCGAAAAGAACCCCGGCGAGGGGAGTGAAAAAGAACCTGAAACCGTGTACGTACAAGCAGTGGGAGCCTCTTTTATGGGGTGACTGCGTACCTTTTGTATAATGGGTCAGCGACTTATATTCTGTAGCAAGGTTAACCGTATAGGGGAGCCGAAGGGAAACCGAGTCTTAACTGGGCGTTAAGTTGCAGGGTATAGACCCGAAACCCGGTGATCTAGCCATGGGCAGGTTGAAGGTTGGGTAACACTAACTGGAGGACCGAACCGACTAATGTTGAAAAATTAGCGGATGACCTGTGGCTGGGGGTGAAAGGCCAATCAAACCGGGAGATAGCTGGTTCTCCCCGAAAGCTATTTAGGTAGCGCCTCGTGAATTCATCTCCGGGGGTAGAGCACTGTTTCGGCTAGGGGGCCATCCCGGCTTACCAACCCGATGCAAACTGCGAATACCGGAGAATGTTATCACGGGAGACACACGGCGGGTGCTAACGTCCGTCGTGAAGAGGGAAACAACCCAGACCGCCAGCTAAGGTCCCAAAGTCATGGTTAAGTGGGAAACGATGTGGGAAGGCCCAGACAGCCAGGATGTTGGCTTAGAAGCAGCCATCATTTAAAGAAAGCGTAATAGCTCACTGGTCGAGTCGGCCTGCGCGGAAGATGTAACGGGGCTAAACCATGCACCGAAGCTGCGGCAGCGACACCTATGTGTTGTTGGGTAGGGGAGCGTTCTGTAAGCCGTTGAAGGTGGCCTGTGAGGGTTGCTGGAGGTATCAGAAGTGCGAATGCTGACATAAGTAACGATAAAGCGGGTGAAAAGCCCGCTCGCCGGAAGACCAAGGGTTCCTGTCCAACGTTAATCGGGGCAGGGTGAGTCGACCCCTAAGGCGAGGCCGAAAAGGCGTAGTCGATGGGAAACAGGTTAATATTCCTGTACTTGGTGTTACTGCGAAGGGGGGACGGAGAAGGCTATGTCGGCCGGGCGACGGTTGTCCCGGTTTAAGCGTGTAGGTGTGTGCTCCAGGCAAATCCGGTGCACTTTAACACTGAGGCGTGATGACGAGGCACTACGGTGCTGAAGTGACAAATGCCCTGCTTCCAGGAAAAGCCTCTAAGCATCAGGTAACACGAAATCGTACCCCAAACCGACACAGGTGGTCAGGTAGAGAATACCAAGGCGCTTGAGAGAACTCGGGTGAAGGAACTAGGCAAAATGGTGCCGTAACTTCGGGAGAAGGCACGCTGATATGTAGGTGAAGTGATTTACTCATGGAGCTGAAATCAGTCGAAGATACCAGCTGGCTGCAACTGTTTATTAAAAACACAGCACTGTGCAAACACGAAAGTGGACGTATACGGTGTGACGCCTGCCCGGTGCCGGAAGGTTAATTGATGGGGTTATCCCTCGGGAGAAGCTCTTGATCGAAGCCCCGGTAAACGGCGGCCGTAACTATAACGGTCCTAAGGTAGCGAAATTCCTTGTCGGGTAAGTTCCGACCTGCACGAATGGCGTAATGATGGCCAGGCTGTCTCCACCCGAGACTCAGTGAAATTGAACTCGCTGTGAAGATGCAGTGTACCCGCGGCAAGACGGAAAGACCCCGTGAACCTTTACTATAGCTTGACACTGAACACTGGTCCTTGATGTGTAGGATAGGTGGGAGGCTTTGAAGTGTGGACGCCAGTCTGCATGGAGCCGCCCTTGAAATACCACCCTTTAATGGCTGGTGTTCTAACGTGGGCCCGTAATCCGGGTTGCGGACAGTGTCTGGTGGGTAGTTTGACTGGGGCGGTCTCCTCCTAAAGAGTAACGGAGGAGCACGAAGGTCAGCTAATCCTGGTCGGACATCAGGAGGTTAGTGCAATGGCATAAGCTGGCTTGACTGCGAGCGTGACGGCGCGAGCAGGTGCGAAAGCAGGTCATAGTGATCCGGTGGTTCTGAATGGAAGGGCCATCGCTCAACGGATAAAAGGTACTCCGGGGATAACAGGCTGATACCGCCCAAGAGTTCATATCGACGGCGGTGTTTGGCACCTCGATGTCGGCTCATCACATCCTGGGGCTGAAGTAGGTCCCAAGGGTATGGCTGTTCGCCATTTAAAGTGGTACGCGAGCTGGGTTTAGAACGTCGTGAGACAGTTCGGTCCCTATCTGCCGTGGGCGCTGGAGAACTGAGGGGGGCTGCTCCTAGTACGAGAGGACCGGAGTGGACGCATCACTGGTGTTCGGGTTGTCATGCCAATGGCACTGCCCGGTAGCTAAATGCGGAAGAGATAAGTGCTGAAAGCATCTAAGCACGAAACTTGCCCCGAGATGAGTTCTCCCTGACTCCTTGAGAGTCCTGAAGGAACGTTGAAGACGACGACGTTGATAGGCCGGGTGTGTAAGCGCAGCGATGCGTTGAGCTAACCGGTACTAATGAACCGTGAGGCTTAACCTTACAACGCCGAAGATGTTTTGGCGGACTGAGAGACGATTTTCAGCCTGATTACAGATTAGAGTTTAATGCCGGAGGCATTAGACGAACAGAATTTGCCTGGCGGCCGTAGCGCGGTGGTCCCACCTGACCCCATGCCGAACTCAGAAGTGAAACGCCGTAGCGCCGATGGTAGTGTGGGGTCTCCCCATGCGAGAGTAGGGAACTGCCAGGCATCAAATTTAGCGTGCTGATATGGCTCAGTTGGTAGAGCGCACCCTTGGTAAGGGTGAGGTCCCCAGTTCGACTCTGGGTATCAGCACCACTTAATATGGTTAAAGTTCGGCACTTTAGAAAAGAATTTGTCTGGCGGCCGTAGCGCGGTGGTCCCACCTGACCCCATGCCGAACTCAGAAGTGAAACGCCGTAGCGCCGATGGTAGTGTGGGGTCTCCCCATGCGAGAGTAGGGAACTGCCAGACATCAAATCAAGCGAAGGGCCCGGTCGAAAGATCGGGCCTTTTTGCGTTTACGCGCCCTGAGAACTGCCGGATGGCGGCGGTGCCTTATCCGGCTCGCGTTCCACCTGATAAGCGCAGCGCCACCAGGCAGTTAGTGAATGACTTGCGATAAAAACGCCCGGGTGCGCTCTGATTTAGGATGGGCAAAGAACTCTTCCGGTGGCGCCTGCTCAACAATTTCACCACGATCCATAAAGATCACCCTGTCTGCTACCGTTCGGGCAAAGCCCATTTCGTGGGTGACGCAAAGCATTGTCATCCCGGACTGTGCCAGACCAATCATGGTATCCAGCACCTCTTTCACCATCTCAGGATCCAGCGCGGGAAGTCGGCTCATCAAACAGCATAATTTTGGGCTTCATGCATAGCGAACGTGCAATAGCCACGCGCTGCTGTTGCCCGCCGGAAATCTGCCCTGGAAACTTATGGGCGTGCTCAGCGATGCGCACACGTTCCAGGTAATGCATCGCCAGTGCTTCAGCTTCTTTCTTTGGCATCTTCCGCACCCAAATCGGCGCCAGAGTGCAGTTTTGCAGTTACCGTCAGATGTGGGAAGAGGTTGAAGTGCTGGAACACCATACCGACTTCCTGTCTTACCCGCTCGATATTGCGAATGTCTTCATTGAGTTCAATACCGTCTACCACAATCCGTCCTTGTTGATGTTCCTCCAGATGATTAATACAGCGAATGGTCGTGGATTTACCCGAGCCGGAAGGGCCACACAGCACGATACGCTCCCCCTGTTTCACGTTCAGATTAATGTCTTTCAGAACATGAAACTGACCGTACCATTTATTGACGTTTTCCAGCGTGATCATCGCGTCGGCAGGTTGAATTAATAATTGGCTCATAAAATCCTCAGTGCGGCGTACGCCCGGTGTTAAAACGTTTCTCCAGATGCTGGCTGTAACGCGACATGCTGAAGCAGAAAATCCAGTAAATCAGTGCGGCAAAAACATACCCCTTCGGTCGACATCCCCAGCCATGCAGGGTCAACAGTCGCCTGCTGAACGCTACTGAAAAGGTCAAATAAACCGATAATGATCACCAGGCTGGTATCTTTAAACAGGGCGATAATGGTGTTCACCAGACCCGGAATCACCAGCTTCAACGCCTGGGGTAGAATGACCAGTCCCTGGGTTTTCCAGTACCCGAGCGCCAGAGATTCCGCGGCCTCATACTGCCCTTTCGGTAATGCCTGTAACCCTCCGCGTACGACCCTCTGCGACGTAGGCAGACTGAAAAAGGATCACCCCGACCAGCGCCCGGATAAGTTTGTCGATACTGGTTCCTTCCGACATAAACAGCGGCAGCATGACCGAAGACATAAACAGCACGGTGATTAACGGTACGCCTCGCCAGAACTCGATAAAGATAACGGAGAGCATCCGAACGATCGGCATATGAGAGCGACGGCCCAGCGCCAGCAAAATTCCCAGAGGAAGGGCACCCGCAATACCGACGGAAGCGATGATCAACGTGAGTGTTAATCCTCCCCATTGCCGTGTTTCTACCCGCTCCAGCCCGAAGAAACCGCCATACATCAGCCACCAGACAACAATGGGATAGATAACCGCCCATGCGGCGATGTAGCGCCCGCGACGGGGCATTGTTTTCCAGAACATCGGCACAATGGAGGCCAGACCAACAAGTAATGCCAGGTTGATGCGCCAGCGTTGGTCATGTGGATAAAGCCCATACATAAACTGACCAAAACGTTCGTGGATAAATACCCAGCAGGCACCCGCCTTCGTGCAATCAGCACGCGTCGAACCCACCCAGTTAGCCTGTAGAAACGCCCAGTTCAGCAAGGGGGGAATGAGTATCCACATGAGCCACAGACAAAAAAGGGTTAGCAGGCTATTGGACCAACTGGAAAAGAGATTTTTACGTACCCACAAAATTATGCGACCTGCGCCGTTATTGGCCGGGCGCATGGGATGAGACAGAAGAGCTTTTGTCATCATGGTTCCTTAGCGCTCAATCAGGGCGATACGGCGGTTATAAATATTCATCAGCAGGGAAATACTGAGGCTGATGATCAGATATACCGACATGGTGATGGCGATGGTTTCAATGGCCTGACCCGTCTGGTTCAGTACCGTTCCGGCAAACAGGGAAACCATATCCGGGTAGCCGATAGCGGCGGCAAGCGATGAGTTCTTCACGATATTCAGATACTGGCTGGTCAATGGAGGAATGATCACGCGCAGTGCCTGGGGAATGATGACCTGACGCAGCGTTACCGGATTAGGGAGGCCCAGTGAACGCGCGGCTTCATGCTGGCCGTGGGGAACCGCCTGGATACCGGAACGGATGATCTCAGCAATAAATGCCGAGGTGTATACCGAAAGCGCCAGCGTCAACGCAGCCAGTTCTGGAATTAATGCCATCCCTCCCCGGAAGTTAAACCCGCGTAACTCGGGCACATCCCAGTGCAGCGCCGCGCCAAATAGCCACTGAGCGACAGCCGGCAATAGCACGATGAGCGCCAACGCCGTAGGCCATGTTCGGCGCAATTGTCCCGTCTTAATCTGGTACGTTTTATTGAAGCGAAAGAGCCCAGTGGAGATGACGATCGCCAGAAGGATTGCCACACAAAAAGCGATAACGCCTTCACCCAGCTGTGGCGCCGGAATATAGAGTCCCCGATTACTCAGAAAAACCAAATCCAGCGCGCTGACCGCCTGCCGTGGCCCGGGTAAATTACGCAGGACGGCAAAGTACCAGAAGAAGATTTGCAGCAATGGCGGAATATTGCGAAAGGTTTCGATGTAAATGGTCGATAACTTACGCAATAACCAGTTATCCGACAGGCGTGCAAGGCCGAGGAAAAAACCTAAAAATGACGCAAAAACAATACACAGTGCGGAGACCAACAGGGTATTGAGCAAGCCGACCAGAAAGACGCGGCCATATGTATCCCCTTGCTCGTAGTCGATCAGGTGCTGAACAATACCGAACCCGGCGCTGCGATCGAGAAACGCGAATCCTGAGGTAATCCCCCGGCTGCTCAGATTGTTAATCGTATTATGAATTAAATAGACCGCAACACTGACAACCGCAATAACGGCGAGTATTTGAAATAACCAGGCGCGGACCGCAGGGTTAGAAAAGGAGAGCATTCCTTTCACGGTTGAGCGGCGATGGGACATAAGAAAACCTCGGTAACCATAACTCTGGGCTGAGCGCCGCAGGTGCGGCGCCCGTTACATCACAACGGCTTAGCGTACGGGTGGTGCGTACTGAATGCCGCCGTTATTCCAGAGATTGTTCTGGCCTCGTTTGATCTTCAGCGGGCTTTCCGATCCCACGTTACGTTCAAAGATCTCCGCGTAGTTACCAACCTGTTTAATGATGTTGTAGGCCCATTTGTTATCCAGTTTCAGATCCTTACCGTAATCCCCTTCTTTGCCCAACAAATGCGCCATGTCCGGTGTTGCCGGATTCGCCGCTTTCTCATCTACGTTCTGTGAGTTAATTCCCATTTCTTCAGCATTCAGCATAGCGAACAGCGTCCAGCGGACGACAGAGAACCACTCATCATCACCACGGCGCACAACGGGGCCCAGAGGCTCTTTTGAGATGACTTCAGGCAAGACGATCCATTCGGCAGGGTCGCTCAGCTTGATTCGCAGGGCATATAACTGAGACTGGTCAGAAGCCAGCGTGTCACAGCGGCCCGATTCCAGCGCTTTGGCTGACTCATCAGAGCGATCAAAAGTGACCGGGGTGTATTTCATTTTGTTGGCTTTAAAGTAATCGGCCACGTTCAGTTCGGTATCCGTGCCTGCCTGTATACAGACGGTGGCGCCGTCCAGCTCTTTAGCGCTTTTTAACCCCGCTTTGTTATGCGTCAGGAAACCAATCCCGTCGTAATACGTCACGCCAGTGAATGACATGCCCATACCTGCGTCGCGTGAAGAGGTCCAGGTTGTATTACGGGATAACAGATCGACTTCGCCGGATTGCAAGGCGGTGAAGCGTTCCTTTGCAGTGAGTGGGGTATATTTTACTTTTGTATCATCGCCAAAGACGGCTGCGGCAACGCCACGACAAACATCGACGTCAATACCCGTGAATTTACCGCTTGCATCTGCATAAGAAAAACCAGGCCAGGCCGTCACTGATCCCACATTGTACGAATCCTTTTTTCTTTACGGCATCCAGTGTTGCGCCAGCATGCGCCTGATTTGCAACAGCAAGCAGCACGCCGACCGCAGCCAGGCTGGCTATCATCATCTTTTTCATAATGCATCCTGTGTGGAGAAATTATCGTTATAGAGAGACGTTCTGGAACGTCTTTACCTGTCTGTGGCTTTGGCCATACTCTTTTAAGCAAAAGGTAGTGCCAGGTTTTGCGAACGAATGCTCGACGCAATATGCAGAGTGTAGACAGGAAAAAATAAATGCAGCGCCCTGAAATGGTGCGAAAATGAAACGTAAGCCACATTTTGGAGCAAAATATTTAAATTTACGGGCGCTGTGCGGAATAACGATTTCGCCCGTTAATATCGGCAGGATAAGTATGATAAATGCAGTTTCACTAAGACAGAATAATGAAAAGCGCCAATCTTATAGAGTAGATATGTGAGAGAAATCTATAATTGATGATTAATAATAAATCGATTGTCCAGAGCTTTGTCTTATATTAAAAGCGCGGGTTGCCGCGCTTTTAATAAAACCTATTTCGTCAGGGCAACAATCCCCAGCGTCAGGCCTGCGACAGCGGCTGCGCCACCGGCAATCGCCCCCGCTGTTTCCCAGTTATCCTGCGTGGTGCCCTTCATACAGGTATTGGTATGAACCAGACGACCCTGGTCGTCATAAACCGGAACGCAAGGAGAGTCATGCGCACACCCCGCCAGCAAGGTTGTGAGCAATGCAACAGGAATTAATCTTTTCATGGTGTTACCTCAAAAATAAACGTTTCGCTACATCCAGCAAAGTCGAATGCTCCGCTAGCTGCGAACCCGGCGCTATTTTATCACGCCTTAAAAAGGCACCCGCATATGGAATAATTTCAATTCATGTGGATTGTAAAAATAATGGAGAAAAGGATGGGTAAGTGGTGCATGTCTGGTAAATAGCAGGGAAAATAAATGACTATCTTTTTAATACATAAATAGATAATTATTTTGGAAAAAGGCGCCCGAGGGCGCCGTAATTTTAGTGGTTAATCATGATGCCGGTTAAAACGACGTCTCAACGACCACAAAGAAGACCGGAACGAAGAAGATTGCCAGCAATGTCGCCGTCAGCATTCCTCCCATAACCCCCGTTCCCACCGCATTTTGCGCGCCACTGCCTGCGCCATGACTGATAACCAGCGGCATAACGCCGAGGATGAACGCCAGAGATGTCATCAGGATTGGGCGTAAACGCATACGCGACGCTTCAAGTGTTGCCTCAATCAACCCTCGTCCCTCTTTTCTCCATCAGATCTTTGGCAAACTCCACAATCAGGATGGCATTTTTAGCAGAAAGACCAATGGTTGTGAGCAGGCCAACCTGGAAGTAAACGTCGTTATTCAGTCCGCGAAGCGAGGCGGCCAGCAATGCGCCGACCACGCCGAGCGGTACGACGAGCATAACGGAGAACGGAATGGACCAGCTTTCATACAATGCAGCCAGGCAAAGGAAGACCACAATCAGTGAGATTGCATACAACGCCGGAGCCTGGTTGCCGGAGAGGCGCTCCTGATACGACATGCCTGTCCAGTCATGACCAATACCGGTTCGGTAATTTTGCCGCCAGGCTTTCCATTAATGCCATCGCTTCCCCGGTACTTCTGCCGGGCGCCGCTTTCACCCCAACAGCTCCATTGGAAGGCATACCGTTGTAGCGTTCCAGACGTGGTGAGCCGTAAATCCACCGTGCCGAACTGAAGGTGGAGAACGGAACCATTTCACCGTTTGCGCTACGGACATACAGATTGTTGATGTCACCGGGCAACATGCGGAACGGCGCATCCGCCTGGACATAGACTTTCTTCACTCGTCCATGATCGATGAAATCATTCACGTACGTGCCGCCAAGCGCGGTGGAAATCGTCTGGTTGATGTCTGACAGGCTGACTCCCAGAGCCTGTGCTTTTTCCTGATCGACATCCAGCTTGAACTGTGGCGTATCTTCCAGCCCGTTAGGGCGTACGCGAACCAGCAGGTCGGGATGCTCTTTTATCATACCCAGCAACTGGTTCCGGGCTTTGGTGAGCTCCGTGTGGCCCAGGTTCGCCTGATCGATCAGTTCAAAGTCAAACCCCGTTGCCGTACCCAGCTCAATAATCGCGGGCAGGTTGAACGGGAAGACAAGACCATCCTTTATCTGGCTGAATGCCCTGGTTGCGCCGGGCAACGATCGCTTCTACACCATTTTCTTCGCCGGGGCGTTCTTCCCCAGGGCTTCAGGCTAATAAAGACGATACCGGAGTTCTGCCCCTGTCCGCTAAAGCTAAAACCATTCACGGTAAAGACGGATTCAACGTTGGCTTTTTCCTGGTTCAGATAGTAGTTCTGAATCTGATCCAGCACCTGCTGCGTACGCGTCTGCGTCGCACCAGCCGGTAACTGCACCATCGTCATGAATACGCCCTGATCTTCTTCTGGCAGGAAGGAGGTGGGTAAGCGCAGGAACAAAATGGCCATGCCGCCGACGATAAGGACATACAGCAGCAAATAACGCCCGGTCTTGCGCAAAATACCGCTGACGCTGTTACTGTAATGCCCGACGCTTTTATCAAACAGCGTGTTAAACCACCCGAAGAAGCCACCTTTCTTTTCATGGTGATCGGCAGACGCAGGCTTAAGCAGCGTGGCGCAAAGCGCAGGCGTCAGGATGAGCGCAACCAGTACAGAAAGCGCCATTGCAGAAACGATAGTCAGCGAGAACTGGCGGTAAATTGCGCCGGTTGAGCCGCCAAAGAAGGCCATCGGCACAAATACGGCGGAAAGCACCATCGCGATCCCCACCAGCGCACCCTGGATCTGCGACATTGATTTCTGGGTCGCTTCTTTGGGCGGTAGCTTTTCTTCCACCATCACGCGTTCGACGTTTTCCACGACAACGATAGCGTCATCGACCAGCAAGCCGATGGCGAGCACCATCCCGAACATTGTTAACGTATTAATAGAGAAACCGAACGCCGCCAGGATGGCGAATGTACCCAGCAGTACAACCGGTACCGCAATGGTCGGTATCAACGTCGCGCGTATGTTTTGCAGGAAAAGATACATGACCAGGAAAACGAGGATGATCGCTTCAAACAGCGTTTTCACCACTTCATGAATCGATATTTTCACAAACGGCGTGGTGTCATACGGGTAGACCACCTTCAACCCTTGCGGGAAGAAGGGCTGTAGTTCCGCAAGCTTCGCTTTAATGGCCGCCGCCGTGTCCAGCGCGTTCGCGCCGGTTGCCAGCTTAATACCCAGGCCTGTCGCCGCCTGGCCATTAATCTTCGTCACCATGTTGTAGTTTTCGCCGCCCAGTTCGATGCGGGCCACATCTTTAAGATGGACCATCGAACCATCCTGATTCACTTTCAGCGTGATGCGGCCAAACTCTTCAGGCGTTTTCAGGCGTGTTTGCGCGATGATAGAGGCGTTAAGCTGCTGTCCCGGGATGGAAGGCGTCCCGCCCAGTTGGCCTGCGGCAATCTGGTTGTTCTGCGTTTTCAGCTGGTTAATAACATCTAACGGCGTCAGTTGGTATTTGTTTAACGCATTGCTGTCGAGCCAGATACGCATCGCGTACTGTGCGCCAAACAGTTGGACGTCGCCGACGCCGGATGTCCGGCTGATGGTATCTTTAACGTTAGACGCCACATAATCGGAAATATCATCCTGCGTCAGGTTCTTATTGTCGGAAACAAAACCGGCCACCAGAAGGAAGCTACTGCTTGATTTCTCGACGCTGATACCTTGCTGCTGTACTTCCTGCGGCAACAAAGGCATGGCCAGTTGCAGTTTATTTTGTACCTGAACCTGCGCGATATCCGGGTCGGTGCCGGACTGGAACGTCAACGTAATAGTTACGCTACCGGACGAGTCGCTGGTGGACGACATATACATCAGGTTATCGATACCGTTCATATTCTGTTCGATAACCTGCGTTACGGTATCCTGCACCGTTTGCGCGTCCGCTCCCGGGTAGGTTGCGGAAATCGAAACGGCGGGCGGCGCGATGGTCGGGTACTGCGCAACAGGCAGCTGCATGATCGCCAGGGCGCCGGCCATCATGAGAATGATGGCCAGAACCCAGGCAAAAATCGGGCCGATTAATAAAAAAGTTTGCCATGTCCGGTTACCTTATTGCGCTGCATTCGCCGCAGGGGCATCGGTGGTGGCTTTAACCTGTTCGCCCCGGGCGGGCTTTCTGCAAGCCGCTGACGATAACTTTGTCGCCCGGTTGCAACCCTTTGCTGATTAACCATTTATCGCCGATCGCCTGAGTAGCGATAACGTCGCGCGCTTCAACCTGATCTTTATCATTGACGATCATCACCATCGCATCGCCACGCGGCGTACGCGTTACGCCCTGCTGTGGAACGAGAATGGCATTGGGCTGAATGCCTTCATCAATTCGCGCGCGGACAAACATACCGGGAAGCAGGGTGTGCTGAGGATTGGGGAAAACAGCCCGAAGGGTGATAGAACCGGTACTTTCATCTACCGTAACGTCGGAAAATTGCAGCGTGCCTTTCAGCGGGTACGCCTGACCATTTTCCATTACCAACTCGACGTTGCTGCGGGTGTTGTCTTTGTGGCAGGCTACCCTGCTCGACGGACTGCCTGAGACGCATAAAATCGCTGCTGGACTGCGTCACATCAACGTAAATAGGATCAAGCTGTTGCACGGTCGCCAGTTCGGTTGCCTGACCATTGGTCACCAGCGCGCCTTCGGTGACACTGGATTTACCAATGCGGCCGCTGATCGGTGAAGTCACTTTGGTGTAGGCGAGGTTGATGCGCGCGCTTTCTACTGCGGCTTTTGCGGCGATAACGGCGGCATCAGCCTGACGAGCATCGGCGATGGCCTGGTCGTACTCTTGTTGGCTAATGTATTTTGTGCCAACCAGCGGAACGTAGCGTTTAACCGTTAAGTGTGCAATGGCGGCGGCAGCTTCGCTTTTTGCCAGTTCGCCTTTGGCGCTGTCGTAATCAGCCTGATAAGTCGCCGGGTCAATCTGATAAAGCGACTGGCCTGCTTCGATATCGCTACCTTCGGTGAAATTCCTTTTCAGTACAATGCCGCTGACCTGAGGCCGGACTTCCGCAATACGAAATGGCGTCGTGCGCCCCGGCAGCTCGGTCGTCACCGCTAAGGGAGCAGATTCGACTACGTGGACGGTGACTTGCGGCTCAGCAGGGTGAGCTTGCGTATCTCCCTGATCGTTACAACCGGCGAGTAACGCAGCGGAGATTATGATGAATGAGGGCAGGAGTGCAAACCTGGCATGTTTCGTCATTACTGTTCCTTAGAAAACCGAAGCTCGTTATTTACCGGATAACGGTAAGGCGTTAACGCGCACAAATAAAATAGCAGTTGGCTATCCTACAAATTATCAGCTCGTGATGTAAGCAATACTTATTTCCGGTCGTCATGCACGGCACGTAAAAGCAAAAAAAGATTAATATCCTGTCGTTTCATAATGCGGTGGAAAAGTAAAACCCTGTCTTTCATTAACACAAATAGAAATATACATTCTTTTGGTGAATAGTTTTATTTGATTCATTTGTATTTATTATTTATTTGGATGTATTGTGCGTAATAATACACGAGGGATCTCGTTTAAATAAAAATGAAGTGATACATTTGCGCGTTATCCCTGAACAGTATTTACTGTCATCCTTCGGTTTCAGACCACACTTCATTATGGCCAGGAAAACAAAAGCGGACGCCCTCAGAACCCGACAACACTTGATTGAAACAGCGATCGTACAGTTCGCCTTGCACGGGGTCGGCAGCACCACGCTAAACGACATTGCAGACGCCGCGAATGTTACGCGGGGCGCTATCTATTGGCATTTTGAGAACAAGACGCAGTTGTTTAATGAGGTATGGGGTCAGCAACCGCCGCTACGCGATCTCATTCAGGACAGGTTAACAACGTGTGGGGGCGATAATCCGCTACAGAATTTGCGTGAAAAACTGATTGCCGCTTTGCAATATATTGCTGAGGTGCCCCGACAACAGGCATTAATGCAGATTTTATATCATAAATGTGAATTTCATAATGATATGATATCAGAGCAGGATATTCGGGAAAAAATAGGCTTCAGTTATCAGGTAATGCGTGAAGCATTACAGCAATGTATGAATAAAGGACTGATTGCGACCGGTCTTGATGTCGAAGTTAATTTAATTGTGCTTCATGGCAGTTTTAGCGGGATCGTAAAGAACTGGTTAATGAATCCTTCCAGTTATGATCTCTATAAGCAGGCGCCGCAATTAGTGGATAATGTATTAAAAATGTTAGTTCCGAATGGCAATGTGATGGTACTAACGCAGAATAACAACCCGGTCGGGGAAGCGTAACGGTTATCCCTAACTATGCGTCGGCATAATTTGCATAGAACTGGCTGGCGTACTACTCAAGGTCGGCGCAGTTGACGAGTTTGAGCGGGTTAACCGAATTCATGTTGCGGCATTTATCGTATTCCGTTGTCATCAGTTCGATCCACTGCATGAGTAATGCGTCAAAAAGGAAAACGGAGACTGCGAAAACAACCAGCCACCAATACTTACGAATCATTGCTAAATCCTGTGTATTCATGCCCAAGCGTGCAAGGAATATACACGAAACAACGCGGCAGAAAAGCAGACTTACAATGCTTTTACTTCACCTGAGACGTATCCGTCATTTCGGTCATTCGGCTCTTTTTGGACAGGTTTGTTGTCTTGCGCTTTTTCACCTTTGCCAGTTCGTTTTCCGCATAGTGAGAGGTGACGTTCAGCCTTCTGATGCCCATTTTTACGTATTCATTGTTGATTTCGATGCCGACAAATTTTCGCCCGGTTTCCACGGCTACGGCGCCCGTCGTGAAGCTTCCGGCGAAGGGATCTAACACCGTGTCGCCCGGGTTTGAGGAGGCCAGGATGATCCGGCTCAACAGCGCTCTGGGTTTTTGCGTGGGATGGTTCTCATACTCATCCATTAAGTAGCGGACGCGGGGAAAATCCCAGACGTTTCCGGGGACTTTTTGCGTGTTGTAGGGCTGGGGCGGATTTTTGCGGTAATCGATCAGCGCTCTTTTCGCGCCGGTTTTGGTTTCAACCAGGATGTCATCACGATTAAACGTATAGTTCTTCGCATCTTTTACCATCATCAGGATGGGTTCATACATTGAGCCAAAATACTTTTTGGCCTGCACGCCTGAGCTGTCGTACGACCATATGATGCGGCTTTTGATATCGAACAGTTTCCTGCATTTGAGGTCGAGATAGGGCATGTTCTCTGTGCTGTTCATGATGTACATCGTGCCGTGTTTTTTCAGCACCCGATGGCACTCATCAATGCATTCAAACAGCCAGGCCAAAAAGGTCTCTTCGTCCCAGGACTCCACCAGACCATCAAAATTTTTTCCGATGTTGTAGGGCGGGTCGGCAAAAATTAAATCGGCACTTTCCGGGGGCAGTTTTTTCAATTCTGAAAGCGCATCACCGTGAATGATCTTCTTCGATTCATCGCCAAAATATTGCGGCTCAAATCCGACATTCATGAACAAACTCCTGTCTGACGCGAATAAAAAAGGCGCTTCCCCATGCCGAGTAGCGCCTTTTTAAACAAGCAATTAGCTAATCGAAATTAGTTCATGCCGTATTTTTTCAATTTTTTACGCAGCGTACCACGGTTGATGCCCATCATCAGGGCAGCACGGGTCTGGTTACCACGGGTGTATTGCATCACCATGTCCAACAGGGGCTGTTCTACTTCAGCCAGTACCAGCTCATAGAGGTCATTAACATCCTGACCGTTCAGTTGAGCAAAATAGTTCTTCAGTGCCTGTTTAACCGAGTCACGCAGGGGCTTTTGAGTCACCTGATCCTGAGAGTTAACGGTAGAAACGGTCAGTACGTCAGAATTTACGCGTTGTTCGAACATAGTTCTGTCAGCTCTTTATTTCATTACGCAAAATTTTCGAAGTATGCCTCCAACGCCTCCAGCTGTTCGCTGGCATCCTCAATGGCGTTGAATGTGCGCCGAAACTGGTCATTTGGAGCGTGCTCCTGGAGATACCAGGAGACGTGTTTACGTGCAATTCGGTACCCTTTTGCCTGGCCATAAAAGTCATGCAGTTCCCGAACATGCGCGCAAAGCAAGCGCTTAACCTCTGCCAAAGGCAGGGGGGTAGCAACTCCCCAGTGTCCAGATAATGCTGGATTTCCCGAAAGATCCAGGGTCTTCCCTGAGCTGCGCGGCCTATCATCAGGGCATCCGCCCCCGTATAGTCGAGCACAGCTCTGGCTTTATGCGGGTCAGTAATGTCGCCATTCCGCGATAATCGGAATGGAAACTTTCTGCTTAACTGCCCGAATACTGTCGTATTCAGCATCTCCATTGAACAAACAGGCGCGGGTGCGTCCATGAATGGTCAGAGCCTGAATGCCACAGTCTTCAGCCAGTTGGGCAATCTCTACGCAGTTACGGTGTTCCGGGGGCCCAGCCGGTGCGAATCTTCAGGGTGACAGGAACGTCCACTGCACTCACGACCTCGGTTAGTATCGACTTCACTAAATCCGGGTACTGCAAGAGGGCTGAACCTGCGAGCTTGCGATTCACTTTTTTAGCCGGACACCCCATATTGATATCAATAATCTGGGCGCCGCTTTCCACGTTAATACGTGCGGCATCGGCCATCTCAACAGGGTCGCTACCGGCCGATTTGCACCGTGCGAACGCCTGGCTCATCAACGTGCACCATCCGTAAACGAGATTTGTCGCTTTCCCAAACCTGCGGGTTAGAAGACATCATCTCGGATACCGTCAATCCTGCTCCCATCTCATAGCACAGCGTCCGAAAAGGTCTGTCAGTAATGCCAGCCATGGGCGCTGCGATCAGGCGATTTCTAAGCTGGTATTGTCCGATGCGCATGAGTTAAGAAATGACCATACTGTGACTGCAAGGCGGCGTATATTACGCATTTTTTGCACGAGATGAAAAGGCCAAACTTTGACCAATCCTCTGAGGTGGATCAAAGAATCGCAGTTAAGATGAATGATGAGAATTAATTAACTTTATAAATCATTGCGTTATAAAATGAAGCCGAATTTTTATACGCTTACAATTTTGCGTAACTTCTCATTTTTTCTTCTATGGCTGACGGCTGGACAACATAATCTGCTGATTTAACCAGCAGATTATCGTTTCATAGTGTGATCGCCGCCTCATTTCAGGACAGGATCGCGAAGCGTCGGTATCGACCATTCGTTAATGACGCGGCCATTCAAAGGCTGGACAGGGCGATTGTTGGCAGGGTGTATCGTATGGCGAAATTTTTCCAGTTGACCGGCAGAAAGCGTCATAGGCTGTTTCAGGACAATCCAGGTTACGCCTTCGCTACAGGGAGGCGTCGTTAACGAGCCGCTAAAGCGCCAGTAGGTTCTGTCTTCCGGCAACAGCAGATTGATATCGACGGGGGAAAGCAGCGGTATGCTGTCGCCCGGGGTTGCCGGGATGGATTGCCATAAGCGTTCAATTGCCTCATTTGGCTCACCGATATCAAACATGACGGCAACAACGGCAATCTCACCTTCCTGGTTTTTGTGCGTCAGGTGCAGCTCCATCGCATAGTGTTTACCATTGATGGTATTTTCACTTGGGGCATGAAAATGAAATTCTGCTAAAGCATAAGGCTGATCGTCAATCTGAGCGGAAGCAGAAGAATAGGGGTTCATTGTTACCTGAAGAGTGTGGTTAACGTTCAGGAGCATGTCGGCGCGATCGATGTACTGTACGTTAAGCGGCGGGAGCTGGATTTCATTCGTGGTGAGAATATCAACAGGGGACTGGCTCATCCCGGTCTGGCACAGTTTGTATGCTTTATTGATTTCACCCCAGTGCGCGGGAGAGGTGTCGCCTTCATAGCTCCAGTCAGTTGCCGAAACAGAAACGGGCATCATACAGATTGCCAGAAAGGCAGTGGTCAAAGAAATTAACTTCATGCATTTACCCGATGAATTGAAAACAACATAACATTATATAAATCAATCAATTATAAATAATATTGTATCGGTGACGAGCAGGAGAGGAAAGCGAATCGTGTGAAGAAGGCGTGGCCAGATGACCACGCCGGAAAGGACTGATTATTTTTTACGACCGGTAATGCGGCACCACTCTTCTTTCTCTACCACCGGGTCGAGCGTAAAGAGTTCGGTATAGGCTTCGCATACGCTTTCCGCCTGGCTGGCCAGGATGCCGGAAAGCCCCAGTAAACCGCCCTCAACGGGCAGTACGCTGATTAACGGGGCCAGTTCACGTAATGGGCCAGCCAGGATGTTAGCGACCACCACATCGGCTTTCATGGCTTCTGGCTGGTCTTTGGGGAGATAGAGCTCCAGACGCTCAGATACGCCGTTGCGCTCTGCGTTATCACGGCTGGCCTGGATCGCCTGCGGATCGATATCGATCCCGATAGCTTTCGCAGCGCCCAGTTTTAATGCGGCAATCGCCAGGATGCCGGAACCGCAGCCAAAGTCGATCACCGTCTTACCGTTCAGATCAAGCCCGTCGAGCCATTGCAGGCAGAGGGATGTGGTGGGATGCGTGCCGGTACCGAAGGCCAGACCCGGGTCCAGCATGACGTTGACGGCGTTCTCATCCGGTACATCGCGCCAGCTCGGGCAAATCCACAGACGCTCGCCAAAGCGCATCGGGTGAAAGTTGTCCATCCATTCGCGTTCCCAGTCTTTATCTTCCAGTTGCTCAATCTTATGCGCGAAACCCGCGCCCAGCAGCGGATGATGCTCAAGGATTGCCACCACCTCTTTCATGTCGGTTTCGGCATCGAACAGGCCGATAACGTCGGTATCGCCCCACAGACGCGTTTCACCTGGCAGCGGCTCAAATACCGGCGTGTCGTGCGTGTCCTGGAAGGTCACAGAGACCGCGCCGGTTTCCACCAGCGCATCGCTAAGTTCTTCGGCGTTCGTACCGGTCGTATTCAGTTTCAGTTGGATCCACGGCATGGCAAAACTCTTTATTTATCAGTAGTCAATAAGGTGGCTTGCTGGGCAGATGAACCAAAACGGTTTCCGGCCAGAAAAGCCAATAAACTGAGCAGTAGCGAGGGCACGATGGGGTGAAAGCCCAGGTACTGAACGTTAAAGGTGGCGAGCACGGCATACAACACGCCGCCAATGATCATGGCGCTTAGCGCGCCTGTCGCGTTTGCACGCTCCCAGTACAGGCCCAGCACCAGCGGCCATAAGAACACCGCTTCCAGGCCGCCGAAAGCCAGCAGGTTAAGCCAGATAATCATTTCCGGCGGTTTCCAGGCCGCGAGCAGCAGCAACGCGCCTAACAGCAGCGTGATGATGGCTGACATCCGCTTCAGGCGAGTTTCGTTATGCATTTGCTCCGGGCGAATATTCAGATAGAGATCTTTAATGATCGTAGCGGAACTTTGCAGCAACTGGGCATTGATTGTCGACATAATGGCCGCCATCGGCGCGGCGAGAAAGATGCCGGCGGCAATCGGCGGCAGAACCTTAACCATCAGCGTTGGAATGACCAGGTCCGGTACGGTCCAGGTCAGGAATCACCGCCCGTCCCAGCGCGCCCGCCAGGTGCATACCGAACATCAGGATCGCCACCACAATCGTGCCGATGATAATGCCGCGATGCACCGCTTTACTGTCTTTATAGGAGATGCAACGCACGGCAGTATGCGGCAGGCCGATCACGCCAAAGCACACCAGCACCCAGAATGAGGTCATAAAGGTCGGTGACAGAATGTCATCCGCGCCCTGCGGCGTCACCAGTTTCGGGTCGATTGTTTGCAGGGTTTCGACCGCGTGTCCGAGCCCTCCTGCCGCATGAACCACGCCGACCAACAGGACGATGGTGCCAATTAGCATGACCATGCCCTGCATCGTATCGTTGAGCACGCTGGCGCGAAAACCGCCAAATGCGGTATACAACGCGATGCTGACGCCAAAGATTAACAGCCCTGTTTCGTAGGGGATGCCCGCTGCGGTCTCAAGCAGACGCGCGCCACCAATAAACTGTACGGTCATCGCCCCGACGAAAGCCACCAGCAGGCTGAGGCTTGCCAGCCAGACCAGCAGACGGCTTTGATAGCGGGCAAACAGCATATCGTTAAGAGTGACGGCGTTGTAGCGCCGCGCCAGAATAGCGAACTTCTTACCCAGAATACCCAGCGAGAGCCAGACGGCGGGTAACTGGATCATCGCCAGCAATACCCAGCCCAGGCCGTATTTATAGGCCGCGCCCGGGCCGCCGATAAATGAGCTGGCGCTGATGTAGGTGGCGGTCAGCGTCATCGCCAATACAATTCCGCCCATCGAACGGCTACCGAGGAAATACTCATTCAGGAAGGTGCCCGTCGTCCTTTTTCGCATGGCATAGACCGACAGACCAAACACCACCAGCAGATAGGCGATAAGCGGCAGAATGACTTCAAGCTGCATCATCGTCCTCCAGAGGAATGTCGCGATAGATAAATTTCACCATAGCCCAGCACAGTAAAATGAAAACAAGCGGCGTCAGCAGGCAGGCCATTTCAAACCAGTGTGGAAGGCCCGTTATGCCGGGTGCCGCGCCTGGTAAGTAAGCAGTCACTAACCACGCAGCCAGATACAGAAGGGTCAGCCACAGCGCCCAACGCGCCTCTTTGTTGGCCTGAACAAAACGCGTGTCCATTTTTTGTCCCTTGTGGATGAAGAAAGCGGGGATTGTACCTTATGGGATGTACCGGAGGGAAAAAAACAAAAGGCCGGAAAACCGGCCTTTTTTCAATTAACGCACGCTTATTTTTCCTGAAGACCGAGTTTCTTCTCCAGATAGTGGATGTTGGTGCCACCGTGCTGGAAGTGCTCGTCGTTCATGATGCGGGTTTGCAGGTCAATGTTGGTTTTGATGCCATCAATGATCAGTTCCTGCAATGCGTTTTTCATACGGGCAATCGCTACGTCACGGTTTTCACCGTAGCAGATCAGCTTGCCGATCATGGAGTCATAGTACGGCGGTACGGTGTAACCCGCGTAGATATGGGACTCCCAGCGTACGCCAAAGCCGCCCGGCGCGTGGAAGCGCGTGATTTTACCCGGGCTTGGCAGGAAGGTGTTCGGGTCTTCGGCGTTGATACGGCATTCTACCGCATGGCCTTTCACCACAACTTCTTCCTGCTTGATGGACAGCGGCTGGCCCGCAGCGATACGCAGCTGTTCTTTGATCAGGTCAACGCCGGTGATCATTTCAGTAACCGGGTGTTCTACCTGAATACGGGTGTTCATTTCGATGAAATAGAACTCGCCGTTTTCGAACAGGAACTCAAACGTACCTGCTCCGCGATAGCCGATATCGACACACGCTTTGGAGCAACGCTCGCCGATGTAACGACGCAGTTCCGGGGTAATGCCCGGCGCTGGCGCTTCTTCGACCACTTTCTGGTGACGACGCTGCATGGAGCAATCACGTTCAGCCAGATAGATAGCGTTACCCTGGCCGTCAGCCAACACCTGAATTTCGATGTGGCGTGGGTTTTCCAGGTATTTTTCCATGTACACCATGTCATTGCTGAAGGCTGCTTTCGCTTCCGCTTTGGTCATGGAAATGGATTGCGCCAGTTCGGCATCGCCGCGCACAACGCGCATACCGCGACCGCCGCCGCCGCCGGACGCTTTGATAATAACCGGGTAGCCGATGCGTTTTGCAATGGGCGCGGTTTTTTATCCATATCGTCGCCCAACGGGCCGTCAGAACCCGGTACGCATGGAACGCCAGCCTGCTTCATTGCGCTGATTGCGGACACTTTATCGCCCATCAGGCGGATGGTGTCGGCCTTCGGGCCAATGAAGATAAAGCCGGAGCGTTCAACCTGCTCAGCGAAGTTGGCGTTCTCAGACAAGAAGCCGTAACCCGGATGGATTGCCACCGCGCCGGTGATTTCAGCGGCGCTGATGATAGCCGGGATGTTCAGATAGCTTTTTACGGACGGAGCCGGGCCAATACAGACCGTCTCATCCGCCAGCAATACGTGTTTTAAATCGCGATCCGCGCTTGAGTGCACAGCCACGGTCTTGATACCCAGTTCTTTACAGGCACGAAGAATACGCAGTGCAATCTCGCCACGGTTGGCGATGACAATTTTATCCAGCATGTTCGCCTCGTTATTCGATGACGACCAGCGGCTCGTCAAATTCTACCGGCTGACCACTTTCGACCAGAATTGCTTTCACCACGCCGGATTTATCGGCTTCGATCTGGTTCATCATTTTCATGGCTTCAACGATGCACAGGGTATCGCCCGCGTTAACTTTCTGACCGACTTCGACGAATGCTTTCGCATCCGGGCTCGGGGTGCGGTAGAAAGTACCAACCATTGGGGAACGTACGATGTGACCACTGATTTCCGCTGATGCAGCAGGCGCTTCCATTGCTGGAACAGCCGCCGGAGCGACAGCGTTAGACAGAGCTGGCTGCTGCATTGGCGCAGCATAAGCTTGTTGCATCACTGGAAAACCTGCGTTTGGCGCGGTGCGGCTGATGCGCACAGACTCTTCGCCTTCAGAAATTTCCAGTTCGGAGATGCCTGATTCTTCAACCAGCTCGATCAGTTTTTTAATCTTACGAATATCCATGAGTGGGTTCCGTACTCTTTGTTTAGTGTGATTGTGACAGGCGTTTTACCGCCGTCTGTAAAGCGTATGAGTAACCGTCAGCGCCGAATCCGCAAATAACGCCAGCCGCAATATCGGAAAGATACGAATGCTGGCGAAACGGTTCCCGCGCATGTACGTTGCTCAGGTGAATCTCGATAAACGGGATGCTCACCGCGAGCAGCGCATCGCGAATCGCAACACTGGTGTGCGTAAACGCGGCCGGATTAATCAGGATATAGTCCACAGTGTCTTTAGCCTGATGAATACGGTCGATGAGTGCGTACTCCGCGTTAGACTGCAAATGATCCAGCGTCACATTCAGCGCGTCGGCCTCTGCATTCAAACGGTTAACAATTTCCGTTAGTGTCAGGGTGCCGTACTTATCGGGTTCACGGGTGCCGAGCATATTAAGGTTCGGACCGTTTAAAAGCAAAATGTGTGATTTGTCGGCCATCGTGCAGCTATCTCCTGCGATTCTCCGGTAAAAAACAAAATATACCTTTGATGCGCGATTGTCACCCTTTCAGCGGCTTAAAAACCCTGTCCGGGAAACCAAGGTCGCACATTATAACGATTTCGTAGCATTTGGCAGCTAAATACTGGTCTTATCAGGGAAGATTATCAACTGCTAACACGCAAAGACCCCAAGGCGAGTCCTGGTTTTGCAACAAACCGCACATAACGGAGGCGTTACAGCATTTTGCCCGCAAACGACCGCCACCACTGGCGAAATGTCTTGTAGCGCCAGGCTAAAAGCACCAGCGCCAGCAGGGCATAAATGACTGGCTGCGGCGATAAAATTTTTACCGACCACAGATAATGAATGGGAGCCAGAATCGCGACAAGATAAACGGAAGTTATGCAAACGTTGCCAGCGTTTCCCCAGTTTTCGTTGCGCCGCCTGCGTGGAGGTCAACGTAAGGGCGAATAAAATGAACCAACTGATAATGCCCAACGTTAAATAAGGACGAGTGATTAACTCCTGGGCCCAGCAGCGCCAGATTATTTATGCCCAGTTCAAGTAGCGCATAGCTGGTTAAATGCAGCGTGGCCCAGGCGAAGCACCATAACCCTAACAAGCGGCGAGTGCGGATCAATAATGGTTGTTTAGCGTAGCGCGCCAGCGGTGAAACCAGCAAGGTGGCGAGCAAAAATTTCAGCGCTGTCCTACCGGTAAAGTGTTGAATATCTTTGACCGGATCGGCGCTGAGCCCTCCCTGATTCACCGCCCAGACGAGCCAGAGAAACGGGTAATAATCCGGCAAGATGCAGCAGTACTTTTAGCCAGACGATCTGTTTTTGTGTCAGACGCACTTAGAAATTCTCCCGCAGATCCAGACCGCGATATAAAGACGCCACTTCACTGGCATAGCCGTTAAACAGCAGCGTCGGCTGTCTTTGTACATCCAGAATGCCGCCTGCGCCAATAAAACGCTCGGTCGCCTGTGACCAGCGCGGATGATCAACGTGCGGATTCACGTTGGCGTAAAATCCGTATTCGTTTGGCGCGGCCAGATTCCAGGTGGTCGGCGGGCGTTCGCGGGTCAGTTTAATACTGACGATCGACTTAATCCCCTTGAACCCGTATTTCCACGGCACCGTCAGACGGATGGGGGCGCCGTTTTGCGGCGGCAGCGCTTTACCATAGACGCCGACAGTCAGCAGCGTGAGCGGGTGCATTGCCTCGTCCAGACGCAATCCTTCGACGTAAGGGTATTTTAGCCCGCCGCCGATAAAGCGGTCTTTTTGTCCCGGCATATCATCGGGCGCGTAGATCGTTTCGAACGCCACATAGTTGGCATTGCTGGTGGGTTCGACCCAGTGCGAGCAGTTTATGTAAGGGGAAGCCAAATCCAGGGAACCACCATCGACCATGCCTCAACGCAGCGCATACGATAGATTCGCTCTTCCAGCGGGAAAACGCGTCGTGAGCGCATCGTGATCGAGCGTTAAGGGTTTCGCCACTTCGCCGCTAATTTTCAACGTCCAGGGATCGGTTTTCAGGCTACCCGCGTTGGCGGCCGGGTCTGCTTTATCGAGGCCGAATTCATAGAAATTATTATAGCCGGTGACTTTGTTTTCCGGCGTTAACGGGAGGTCGTTTTGCCAGGCGGTGGGTTTGCTGAAATCAAGCGGCTTACCGGCAGGCGCAGGGGGACGATCGTTGCCTTTAAACCAGCTCAGCAGGTCGGCCTGGGCGGTAGCGGGCAGAGAAAGGGCGGCCGCGCTGATACCTAAAGCTTTCAGTACCTGGCGGCGCTGCAACATAAAAACGGACTCCGCGGTTACGTCGGCTTCCGTCAGTTTTTTCATTTTCATAGCATCCTCCGTCATGCGTTTTTTTAAGCATGACGGAGGCGAAACGTTAACGCGAATATGTCACGAAAATTTGAAGATTAGGCAATCTTCACCAGCGTACGGCCCTGCGCCTGGTTATTGATGATGGCATCGGCGAATTTCGGCGCGTCTGCCAGCGTGATTTCTGTTGCAGCCTGCGCATAGAAAGAGGCTGGCAGGTCGTTGACCAGGCGTTTCCAGGCTTCTGCGCGGCGGGCAGGCGGAGTCATCACGGAATCCACGCCCTGCAAGCGGACATTACGCAGAATAAACGGCATGACCGTGGTAGGGAGCGCGAAGCCGCCCGCCAGGCCACAGGCCGCAACGCAGCCGCCGTAGTTCATCTGCGCCAACACTTTTCGCCAGCACTTTATCGCCAACGGTGTCGATGGCAGCCGGCCCAGAGTTGTTTTTCCAGCGGGCGGGATTCGGCAAACTCATCGCGCCCCAGAATGCGGTTGGCGCCCAGGCTACGCAGGTAGTCGTGGGTGCTTTCGCGTCCTGACACGGCCACAACCTGGTAGCCCAGCTTATGCAGCAACGCAACGGCAGTGCTGCCCACGCCGCCGCTGGCGCCCGGTCACGACAATCTCGCCATCTTCAGGGCGAATGCCCGCGTCTTCCAGCGCCATCCAACGCACAGCATGGCGGTAAAACCGGCGGTGCCGATAATCATCGCATTTCGGCTATCAAGGCCTTTCGGGAGAGCAACCAGCCAGTCGCCTTTTACGCGGGCGCGCTCAGCCAAACCGCCCCAGTGGTTTTCGCCCACGCCCCAGCCGGTCAGTAAAACCTCCTGACCGGCATGGAAGCGGGGATCTTCACTGGCGCGTACGGTTCCGGCGAAATCGATGCCAGGAATCATCGGAAAGTTACGGATGATTTTCCCCCTTCCCGGTGATGGCCAGAGCATCTTTATAGTTCCAGGCTGGACCAGTGGACATCTACCGTTACATCCCCCTTCCGGTAGCCGACTTTCTTCCAAGGGTCTGAACCGGAAGCAAGGGGTTTTACCGTCCTGCTGTTCTAAGATCAAAGCCTGCATAACCTGTCCTCAATTTGCATAGTGGATTGGAAAAATATTTATGAAGACTATACTCGCTAATCAAAACGTGATGCCGATTCAACGCAATAAATTGCCAGATAGACCTGATTTGGTAGTATGCCCCGCTTAGCTGTGCAATTTAACGGACTTCGCGTTCAGAGTTGCTCTTTCATGTCGTTTATAACTGTCGGAGTTAACACACGGATGCGATTAACGACGAAATTCTCAGCCTTTGTCACGCTGCTTACCGGGTTAACGATCTTCGTTACGCTCATCGGCTGCTCGCTGAGTTTTTACAATGCCATCGAGAATAAATTCACCAAGCCGCATTCAGGCGGTCGCCACCGCTATTGACACGCATCTTGTCTCCTCTGATTTTGTCACGCTAACGCCGCAGATTAATGAACTGATGGTATCGGTCGATATCGTGCGCGTCGATTTGTTGCAGGATGGCCGCCAGGTGTATAGCCATTCGCGCAACAGCAGCTATCGGCCAGCGGGAAGCAACAACCTGTATCGTGAGCTGACGATTCCGCTGGTAAAGCATCCGGCACCTCGCTGCATGTGGTGTTTCAGGAGCCCGATGGGCAACTATTTTCACTCGCTCGTGACCACCGCGCCGCTCACGCTGGCGATCGGCTTTATCGTTCTCATCTTGTTCTTATCGGTACGCTGGCTACAGCGCCAGCTGTCCGGGCAGGAGCTGCTGGAAATTCGTGCAACGCGTATTCTGAACGGCGAACGCGGGCCGAATGCGCGAGGGTCGGTCTATGAATGGCCCGCGCGCACCAGTAGCGCGTTGGATATGCTGCTGTCTGAAATTCAGTTTGCCAGCGAACAGCGCAGCCGTCTGGATACGCTTATCCGTTCTTATGCGGCGCAGGATGTCAAAACCGGGCTGGGCAATCGCCTGTTTTTTGATAACCAACTGGCGACGCTGCTGGAAGATCAGGAAAAAAGTGGGATCGCATGGCGTGGTGATGATGATCCGCCTGCCAGACTTTAACCTGCTTCACGACAGCTGGGGGCGCGATCTCGCGGAAGAACAGCTGTTTGCGCTGATTAATCTGCTGTCGACATTTATTATGCGCTACCCGGGTTCGCTGCTGGCGCGCTACCCACCGCAGCGACTTTGCCGTCCTGTTGCCGCACCGCACATTGAAAGAAGCGGAGAGCATCGCCGGGCAGTTATTAAAAGCAGTAGATGCATTACCGGTTAATAAAAAGCTCGATCGTGACGATATGGTACATATCGGCATTTGCGCATGGCGTAGCGGTCAGTTCAACGGAGCAGGTGATGGAACATGCCGAAGCCGCGACCCGAAATGCCGTGTTGCAGGGAGGGAACAGCTGGGCGGTGTATGACGATTCGCTGCCGGAAAAAGGCCGAGGCAATGTACGCTGGCGCACCCTTATTGAGCAGATGCTCAGCCGGGGCGGGCCGCGGATTTATCAGAAACCGGCGGTAATGCGTGAAGGACGCGTACACCACCGGGAGCTGATGTGCCGTATCTTTGACGGCGCCGAAGAGGTGATTTCGGCGGAATACATGCCGATGGTATTGCAGTTCGGTTTATCGGAAGAGTATGACCGCTTGCAAATTAGCCGTTTGATCCCGCTGCTGAAATACTGGCCGGAGGAAATCTGGCGATGCAGGTAACGGGTAGAATCGTTGATCCGCCCACGGTTTCAGCGCTGGCTGCGTGATACGTTGATGCAGTGCGAAAAATCGCAGCGAAAACGTATTATTTTTGAACTTGCCGAGGCAGATGTTTGTCAACACATCAGTCGGTTACAGCCTGTTATTCGTTTAATGAATGCGCTTGGCGTTCGGATCGCGGTGACACAGGCGGGTTTGACGCTGGTGAGTACCAGCTGGATTAAAGAACTTAATGTGGAATTACTGAAACTTCATCCGAGTCTGGTAAGAAACATTGAGAAACGAACGGAAAACCAGTTGCTGGTACAGAGCCTGGTGGAAGCCTGCACGGGAACGCATACGCAGGTTTACGCGACAGGCGTCCGTTCGCGTAGCGAGTGGCATACGCTGACGGGGCGCGGAGTGGCGGGCGGACAGGGGGATTTTTTTGCCTCCTCCCAACCACTTGACACCAACGTGAAAAAATATTCGCAAAGATACTCGGTTTAACCTGCCGTTTAATTTGTTTTCACGTAGAATAACGCGCGCTGTGCCTCATGGGGGTGTGCTTGTCTGCTCGCCAGATTGTTGCAGCAAATATGCAGGTAAACGACCTTTTACAGGTTGCAAATGAAGGCCAGGATTGCTGCTGATGTATTCAGTTCTGATGGACCCAGACAGAGATTTGTAACAAAGGAAACGTACTGCGCTAATTTTCACCGTAGCAGATGATTTTTGCGCCTTGTCGCTGCTGCGTGTGGTTGGTAAAGTAAGCGGATTTTGTTTTCCGCCCCAGCTTTCAGGATTATCCCTTAGTATGTTGAAAAAATTTCGTGGCATGTTTTCCAATGACCTGTCCATTGACCTGGGTACTGCGAATACCCTCATTTACGTAAAAGGACAAGGCATCGTATTGAATGAGCCTTCCGTTGTGGCCATTCGTCAGGATCGTGCCGGTTCACCGAAAAGCGTGGCCGCAGTAGGTCATGATGCGAAGCAGATGCTGGGTCGTACGCCGGGCAATATCGCTGCTATTCGCCCGATGAAAGACGGCGTTATCGCTGACTTCTTCGTGACTGAAAAAATGCTCCAGCACTTCATCAAACAAGTGCACAGCAACAGCTTTATGCGTCCAAGCCCTCGTGTGCTGGTGTGTGTACCGGTAGGAGCGACCCAGGTAGAGCGTCGTGCGATTCGTGAATCCGCACAGGGCGCTGGCGCTCGTGAAGTGTTCCTGATCGAAGAACCGATGGCTGCGGCAATCGGCGCCGGTCTGCCGGTGTCTGAAGCAACCGGTTCAATGGTTGTCGATATCGGTGGCGGTACGACGGAAGTGGCCGTTATCTCTCTGAACGGCGTGGTTTACTCTTCTTCTGTGCGTATTGGCGGCGACCGCTTCGACGAAGCGATCATCAATTATGTGCGCCGTAACTACGGTTCTCTGATCGGCGAAGCGACCGCAGAGCGTATCAAACACGAAATCGGTTCTGCGTATCCGGGCGACGAAGTGCGTGAAATCGAAGTTCGCGGGCGTAACCTGGCGGAAGGCGTTCCACGCGGCTTTACCCTGAACTCCAACGAGATTCTGGAAGCGTTGCAGGAGCCGCTGACCGGTATCGTGAGCGCGGTGATGGTTGCGCTGGAACAGTGCCCGCCGGAACTGGCGTCTGATATCTCCGAGCGCGGTATGGTGCTTACGGGCGGCGGCGCGCTGCTGCGTAACCTTGATCGTCTGTTAATGGAAGAAACCGGCATTCCTGTCGTTGTTGCTGAAGATCCGCTGACCTGCGTGGCGCGCGGCGGCGGCAAGGCGCTGGAAATGATCGATATGCACGGCGGCGACCTGTTCAGCGAAGAGTAATCGGATACCGGCAGGGTGATGGTTTGATTACCCTGCCGACTCTGATACGAGAATACGCAAACTTATGAAGCCAATTTTTAGCCGTGGCCCGTCGCTACAGATTCGCCTTATTCTGGCGGTGCTGGTGGCGCTCGGCGTGATTATAGCCGACAGCCGCCTGGGGACGTTCAGCCAAATCCGCACGTACATGGATACCGCCGTCAGCCCTTTCTACTTTATTTCCAATGGTCCCCGTGAATTACTCGACGGCGTGTCGCAAACGCTGGCTTCGCGTGACCAACTCGAACTTGAAAACCGGGCGCTGCGCCAGGAACTGTTGCTGAAAAACAGCGAATTGCTGATGCTGGGGCAATACAAACAGGAGAACGCGCGTTTGCGCGAGCTGCTGGGTTCGCCGCTGCGTCAGGACGAACAAAAAAATGGTGACTCAGGTCATCTCCACGGTTAACGATCCTTACAGCGATCAGGTGGTGATCGACAAAGGAAGCGTGAACGGGGTCTATGAGGGGCAACCGGTCATCAGCGACAAAGGCGTAGTGGGCCAGGTCGTTGCGGTGGCGAAACTGACCAGCCGCGTTCTGCTTATTTGCGATGCGACACATGCGTTGCCGATTCAGGTGCTGCGTAACGATATCCGCGTCATTGCCGCCGGTAACGGCTGCACGGACGATTTACAGCTTGAGCATTTACCGGCAAACACCGACATTCGCGTTGGCGATGTGCTGGTAACGTCGGGTCTGGGCGGCCGTTTCCCGGAAGGGTATCCGGTGGGCGTGGTTTCGTCCGTCAAGCTGGACACCCAACGTGCTTACACCGTGATTCAGGCGCGTCCGACTGCGGGTTTACAGCGTTTGCGTTATCTGCTGCTGCTGTGGGGAGCCGATCGCAACGGCGCTAATCCGATGACGCCGGAAGATGTGCATCGCGTCGCTAACGAACGACTGATGCAGATGATGCCGCAGGTTCTGCCTTCGCCAGATGCGATGGGGCCGCCAGCGCCAATGCCGGACCCTGCCACGGGGATTAGCCCGGCGCCTGCCGCGCCTCAACAACCGTCGGCTACGCGCGCAACGGGGGGGCAATAGTGGCAAGTTATCGTAGCCAGGGTCGCTGGGTTATCTGGCTCTCGTTTCTTATTGCGCTATTTGCTGCAAATCATGCCCTGGCCGGATGACATCATCGTTTTCCGGCCAAACTGGGTGCTCCTTATCTTGCTGTACTGGATCCTTGCACTGCCGCACCGCGTAAATGTGGGTACAGGTTTTGTGATGGGTGTCATACTGGATCTGATCAGCGGCTCCACGCTTGGCGTGCGGGCCTTGTCGATGAGTATCATTGCTTATCTGGTTGCACTGAAATTCCAGCTATTCCGTAACCTGGCGCTCTGGCAACAGGCGCTGGTGGTGATATTGCTCTCACTGGTCGTGGACATTATTGTTTTCTGGGCCGAGTTTTTAGTGATCAACGTCTCTTTCAGACCGGAAGTATTCTGGAGTAGTGTAGTAAACGGTGTGCTCTGGCCCTGGCTTTTCCTGCTGATGCGCAAAGTGCGCCAGCAGTTTGCTGTGCAGTAAAGGTTTCTATGACTGACGTTTATCTTGCTTCCGGTTCACCTCGTCGCCAGGAGCTGCTTGCGCAGCTGGGCGTCTCTTTTGTACGTATCGTTACGGGAATTGAAGAAACGCGTGGCGAAGGCGAAAGCGCGCAACAGTATGTCTCCCGTCTGGCGCGGGAAAAGGCGCTGGAGGCGTAGCACAAACGGCGCGCGATTTGCCGGTGCTGGGCGCCGATACTATCGTGATTCTTAACGGTGAAGTGCTGGAGAAACCGCGCGATGCAGAACACGCAGCGCATATGCTGGCGCAAACTGTCGGGGCAGACGCATCAGGTGATGACGGGCCGTCGCGCTGGCGGACAGCCAGTACGTGCTGGATTGTCTGGTGGTGACGGAGGTGACGTTCAGAACACTGAGTGATGAGGACATCGCGGGCTATGTCGCCAGCGGTGAGCCTATGGATAAAGCTGGAGCATACGGTATTCAGGGGCAGGGTGGCTGTTTTGTCAGGAAGATAAACGGCAGCTATCACGCCGTGGTCGGCTTACCGCTGGTTGAAACGTATGAGTTGCTGAGCAATTTTAACGCACTGCGTGAGAAAAGGGATAAACATGACGGCTGAATTGTTGGTAAACGTAACGCCATCGGAAACACGCGTGGCGTACATTGATGGCGGTATTCTTCAGGAAATTCATATTGAGCGTGAAGCGCGACGAGGCATCGTAGGCAATATCTACAAAGGCCGTGTAAGCCGTGTACTTCCGGGTATGCAGGCGGCTTTTGTAGATATTGGACTGGAGAAAGCCGCGTTTCTTCATGCTTCAGACATTATGCCGCATACCGAATGCGTGGCGGGTGAAGAACAAAAGAACTTCACCGTACGCGACATCTCTGAGCTGGTGCGTCAGGGGCAGGATCTGATGGTGCAGGTGGTAAAAGATCCGCTTGGCACCAAAGGCGCGCGCCTGACGACGGACATCACGCTGCCTTCCCGCTACCTCGTCTTTATGCCCGGCGCGTCGCACGTTGGCGTTTCTCAGCGTATTGAAAGCGAAACCGAACGTGAACGCCTGAAGAAGGTGGTGGCGGAGTATTGCGACGAGCAGGGCGGATTTATCATCCGTACGGCGGCGGAAGGGGTGTGCGAAGAGGATCTGGCGTCGGACGCCGCTTACCTCAAACGCGTCTGGACGAAAGTCATGGAGCGTAAAAAGCGGCCGCAAACGCGCTATCAGATGTATGGCGAACTGGCGCTGGCGCAGCGCGTACTGCGTGATTTTGCCGATGCCGAGCTGGACAGAATCCGCGTGGATTCGCGTCTGACGTACGAGGCATTGCTGGAATTTACTGCGGAATATATCCCTGAGATGACCAGCAAGCTCGAACACTACAGCGGTCATCAGCCGATTTTCGATCTCTTTGATGTTGAAAATGAGATTCAGCGCGCGCTGGAACGCAAGGTGGAGCTGAAATCCGGCGGTTATCTGATTATCGATCAAACCGAAGCCATGACCACCGTTGATATCAATACCGGGGCGTTTGTCGGACACCGTAATCTTGATGACACGATCTTCAATACCAATATTGAGGCGACGCAGGCGATTGCGCGGCAGCTGCGTCTGCGCAATCTGGGCGGTATCATCATCATCGATTTTATCGACATGAATAATGAAGATCATCGCCGTCGGGTACTGCATTCTCTGGAGCAGGCGCTGAGCAAAGATCGCGTGAAAAACCAGCATCAACGGCTTTTCGCAACTGGGTCTGGTAGAGATGACCCGCAAGCGTACCCGCGAAAGCGTGGAACATGTGCTATGCAATGAATGTCCAACGTGTCATGGACGCGGTACGGTGAAAACGGTGGAAACCGTCTGCTATGAAATTATGCGTGAAATCGTGCGTGTGCATCATGCCTACGACTCCGATCGTTTCCTCGTTTATGCTTCTCCGGCGGTGGCGGAAACGTTAAAAGGCGAAGAGTCGCACGCGCTGGCAGAGGTGGAAATTTTTGTCGGCAAGCAAGTTAAAGTCCAGATTGAACCGCTCTATAACCAGGAGCAATTTGACGTCGTAATGATGTAAAAGACCGCCGTTTCCAGGCCGGATAACGGGTTTGTGAGTCACATTTTTGGCAGACAAGGAGAGACGCGTGAGGCGATTGCCGGGGATATTACTGCTCACTGGAGCCGCGCTCGTCGTCGTCGTTGCGCTGCTGATCAGTGGATTGCGCCTTGCGCTCCCCCATCTGGATAGCTGGCGTCCGGCGATCCTCAGCAAAATTGAATCTGCCACGGGTATTCCTGTTGCCGCCAGCCAGTTGCATGCGAACTGGCAAACCTTTGGCCCCACGCTTGAAGCCCGGGACATCCATGCCAGTTTGAAAGATGGCGGCGAGCTTTCAGTAAAGCGCGTCACGCTGGCGCTGGATGTCTGGCAAAGCCTGTTGCACATGCGCTGGCAGTTTCGCGATCTCACCTTCTGGCAACTGCACATCCGCCACCAATACGCCGATCCAACGCAGCGACAGCGACGAAGGCATTGAAACCAACCGTATTAGCGATCTTTTCCTGCGTCAGTTTGATCACTTCGATCTCCGGGACAGCCAAATTAGCTTTCTGACCTTATCAGGCCAGCGAGCCGAACTGGCGATCCCGCAGCTTACCTGGTTGAACGGCAAAGACAGGCACCGCGCGGAAGGTCAGGTCAGCCTCTCCAGCCTGACCGGGCAGCATGGCGTGATGCAGGTTCGTATGGATCTGCGTGACGGACGACGGGCTGCTGAACAACGGTCGGGTCTGGCTACAGGGCCGACGATATTGACGTGAAGCCGTGGCTGGGCAAATGGATGCAGGATAACGTGGCGCTGCAAACCGCGCGCTTTAGCCTGGAAGGCTGGATGACGCTCACGAAAGGTGAAGTCTCCAGCGGCGATATCTGGCTTAAGCAGGGCGGCGCGAGCTGGCAGGGTGATAATCATTCGCACACGCTTTCCGTTGATAACCTGACCGCGCACATTACGCGTGAACAGCCGGGCTGGCAGTTTTATATTCCTGACACGCGTATCACGCTGGATAGCAAACCCTGGCCGCGCGGCGCGTTAACGCTGGCCTGGGTGCCGGAACAAGAAGTTGGCGGTCAGAACAACATACGCAGCGATGAATTGCGTATTCGCGCCAGCAACCTTGAACTGGCCGATATGGACGGGCTGCGTCCGGTGGCGGCGAAACTCTCGCCTGCGCTGGGCGACATCTGGCAGGCCACACAGCCACGCGGAAAAATAGACACTCTCGCGCTGGATATCCCGCTACAGGCGACGGAGAAAACGCGTTTCCAGGCGTCGTGGGATAACCTCGCCTGGAAGCAGTGGAAGCTCTTACCGGGCGCGGAACACTTCTCCGGCACCTTGTCCGGCAGCGTGGAAAACGGCGCGCTGACCGCCTCGATGCAGCAGGCCGAAATGCCGTATGAAACCGTCTTTCGTGCACCACTGGAAATTGAAAACGGCGTGGCGACGCTCACCTGGCTGAAGAATGACAAAGGGTTTCAGCTGGACGGGCGCAACATCGATGTGAAAGCGAAAGCCGTACATGCGCGCGGCGGTTTTCGTTATCTGCAACCCGCCGGAGAGGAGCCCTGGCTGGGGATTCTGGCGGGGATCAGCACCGATGACGGTTCACAGGCCTGGCGTTATTTCCCGGAAAACCTGATGGGCAAAGAGCTGGTTGATTACCTTAGCGGCGCGATTCAGGGCGGCGAAGCGGATAACGCTACGCTGGTGTATGGCGGCAATCCACATCTTTTCCCCTACAAACATAATGAAGGTCAGTTTGAAGTGCTGGTGCCGCTGCGTAACGCGAAGTTTGCTTTCCAGCCGGACTGGCCCGCGCTGACCGACCTCAACATTGAACTGGACTTCCTGAACGACGGCCTGTGGATGAAGGCGGATAGCGTCAATCTGGGCGGTGTTAAGGCCAGCAATCTGACCGCGATCATCCCGGACTATGCCAAAGAAAAGCTGCTGATTGATGCCGATATCAATGGGCCGGGTAAAGCGGTCGGCCCGTATTTTGACGACACGCCGCTGAAAGATTCTCTCGGCGCTACGCTGGAGCAGCTCCAGATTGACGGCGATGTGAATGCTCGCTTACATCTTGATATTCCGCTGGATGGCGAGCTGGTCACCGCCAAGGGGGACGTCTTGCTGCGTAATAATAGTTTGTTCATTAAGCCGCTCGACAGCACGCTGAAGAACCTGAGCGGTAAGTTCAGCTTCAACAACGGCAATCTTAAGAGCGAACCGTTAACGGCAAACTGGTTTAATCAGCCGTTGAACGTGGATTTCTCCACCAATGAAGGGGAAAAGGCCTATCAGGTCAACGTCAACCTTAACGGCAACTGGCAGCCGGGCCGTATGGGCGTGCTACCTGCGCAGGTGAACGATGCTATAAGCGGCGGTATGGCGTGGAACGGTAAAGTGGGCATTGCGCTTCCTTATCACTCTGGTGCGACATACAACGTAGAACTGAAAGGCGACCTGAAGAATGTGAGCAGTCACTTACCGTCACCGCTCGACAAGCAGGCCGGGGAATCCTTGCCGGTGAGCATTAAGGCCGACGGTAACTTGCGTGGCTTCGCGCTGACCGGCAGCGCCGGGAAAAATAATCACTTTAACAGCCGCTGGCTGCTGAATCAGAAACTGACGCTGGATCGGGCAATCTGGACAACGGATAGCCGCACCACGCCGACATTGCCTGACCGACAAGGCGTTGAGCTTAATCTTCCGGCAATGGATGGCGCAGAGTGGCTGGCGCTGTTCCAGAAAGGCGCGGCGGATAACGTTGGCGCAAAGACCAGTTTGCCGCAGCGCGTGACGCTACGAACGCCTTCGCTGTCGCTGGGCGGGCAACAGTGGAATAACCTGAGCATTGTCTCTGAGCCGTCGCTGAATGGTCAGAAGGTCGAAGCGCAGGGGCGCGAGGTTAACGCCACGCTGGCGATACGCAATAATGCCCCGTGGCAGGCGAACATCAAATACCTGTATTACAACCCGAGCGCGGCGAAGCGTACAGACGGCGCGCAGGCGATCTCGCCGTTCTCCTCCCTTGAGCGAGTCAGTTTCCGTGGCTGGCCTGATGTGCAGTTACGCTGCGTCGAATGCTGGCTGTGGGGGCAAAAATATGGACGTATTGACGGCGACGTCGCGATTCAGGGAAATACGCTGACCCTGAGTAACGGGCTGCTGGATACGGGCTTCTCCCGGCTGACGGCTGAGGGTGTCTGGGTGAACACGCCGGGTAGCGAGCGCACGTCGCTGAAGGGGAAACTGCGCGGCCATAAAATTGATGCCGCAGCGGGATTCTTTGGCGTTTCGACCCCCATCCGCAACGCCTCGTTTAACGTGGACTATGACTTACACTGGCGTAACCTGCCCTGGCAGCCGGATGAGGCTTCCCTTAATGGTATTTTACGTACCCGCCTGGGGAAAGGTGAAATTACCGAGCTGAGCACCGGTCATGCGGGGCAGCTTCTGCGTCTGCTGAGTTTTGACGCACTGCTGCGTAAGCTGCGTTTTGATTTTAGCGATACGTTCAGCGACGGTTTCTACTTTGACTCTATTCGCAGTACGGCGTGGATCAAAGACGGCGTGATGCACACTGACGATACGCTGGTGGATGGGCTGGAGGCCGACATCGCCATGAAAGGTTCTGTCAATCTGGTGCGTCGGGAACTCGATATTGAAGCCGTCGTCGCACCGGAAATCTCCGCCACGGTAGGGGTTGCCGCCGCGTTTGCGGTGAACCCGATTGTCGGGGCGGCGGTATTTGCCGCGAGTAAAGTGTTGGGGCCGTTGTGGAGCAAAGTCTCCATTCTGCGCTATCGCATCACGGGCCCGGTAGACAAACCGCAGATTAACGAAGTCCTGCGCCAGCCGCGTAAAGAAAGCCAGCAATGATTTGACGGGGGCGAGTAATTGCCCCAATCTCAGTAAATAGAAATGAATGACGAACTGCAAAAGCCGGATGGCGCTGCGCTTATCCGGCCTACATAACTTCTACCGCAGTCCGGCATTGAAGCGCCTGATGGCGACGCAGGCGCGTCTTATCAGGCCTACAACAGTAACTAACGAGTAGCAAAACGATGAGTCTGAACCTGGTAAGTGAACAATTGCTAGCGGCGAACGGCCTGAACCATCAGGATCTGTTTGCCATTCTGGGCCAACTGGCCGAACGCCGTCTCGATTACGGCGATCTCTATTTTCAGTCGAGCTATCACGAATCCTGGGTTTTAGAAGATCGCATCATCAAAGATGGTTCTTACAACATCGATCAGGGCGTTGGCGTGCGCGCTATCAACGGTGAAAAAACAGGGTTTGCCTATGCCGATCAGATCAGCCTGCAAGCGCTGGAGCAGAGCGCGCAGGCCGCGCGTACCATCGTGCGCGACAGCGGCGACGGCAAAGTAAAAACACTGGGCGCGGTAGAGCACCCGATGCTCTATACCGCCATTGACCCGCTACAGAGCATGAGCCGCGAAGAGAAACTCGACATTCTGCGTCGCGTGGACAAGGCGGCGCGTGAAGCCGACAAGCGCGTACAGGAAGTGACGGCCAGCCTGACCGGTGTGTATGAGCTGATTCTGGTGGCGGCGACCGACGGTACGCTGGCGGCGGATGTGCGCCCGCTGGTGCGTCTGTCTGTCAGCGTGCAGGTAGAGGAAGACGGTAAACGCGAGCGCGGCTCCAGCGGCGGCGGCGGTCGTTTTGGTTATGACTTTTTCTTAGGCGATTTGGACGGTGAAGTACGCGCCGATGCCTGGGCGAAAGAGGCGGTGCGCATGGCGCTGGTGAATCTGTCGGCGGTTGCCGCTCCGGCGGGAACATTACCCGTTGTGCTGGGCGCGGGCTGGCCTGGCGTGCTGCTGCACGAAGCGGTAGGCCACGGACTGGAAGGGGATTTCAACCGTCGCGGTACGTCGGTGTTCAGCGGCCATATCGGTGAACTGGTCGCGTCTGAACTGTGTACTGTGGTTGATGACGGCACGATCGCCGATCGCCGTGGTTCGGTCGCCATTGATGATGAAGGTACGCCGGGCCAGTACAACGTGTTGATTGAAAACGGCATCCTGAAAGGGTACATGCAGGATAAACTCAACGCGCGTCTGATGGGCGTTGCGCCGACCGGTAACGGACGTCGTGAATCATATGCGCATCTGCCGATGCCACGTATGACTAACACCTATATGCTGGCCGGGAAATCCACGCCGCAGGAGATTATCGAGTCTGTGGAATACGGTATCTATGCGCCTAACTTTGGCGGCGGGCAGGTGGATATCACCTCCGGGAAGTTTGTGTTCTCGACTTCAGAAGCGTACCTGATCGAAAACGGTAAGGTGACGAAACCCGTGAAAGGGGCGACGCTGATTGGTTCTGGTATCGAAGCGATGCAGCAGATCTCTATGGTCGGGAACGATCTGAAACTGGATAACGGCGTTGGCGTCTGTGGTAAAGAAGGGCAGAGTCTGCCGGTAGGCGTGGGTCAGCCGACGTTAAAGGTGGATAACCTGACCGTGGGCGGCACCGCGTAAAGTCGTTTTGTAGGCCCGATACGCCATTGCGTTATCGGGCATTTTGCCGGGCGCGGCGTGAACGCCTTATCCGGCCTGCCTGTTCTGTAGTCGGGCCGTTGATCACTTCTCTTTCCCTCGACCGTACATTCCCTGAAATAGCTTCGCGACATCGACAAAATAGTCTGTCAGATAGTTAATCACCACCTGCACCTTCAGCGGCAACTTATCTTTTTCGGTATACAGCGCGTAAACCGGGCGTGGATCGGACTGGTAGCGAGGCAGCAGGATCTCCAGATCTCCGCTGTTGATCTCATTGATCACCCACATCAACGGAACGTAGGCGATCCCGGCGCCTGCGGTCAGCCAGCGGCTGAGCGTCATCGGATCGTTGGTGACGAAGCGTCCTTGTGGGATCAGCCGGGTGGAGATCCCTTCCGGCGCAATCAACTCAAACTCGTTATCCGGGCGCACGCTGTATTCCAGCCATGAGTGATTGCTGAGGTCGGCGGGTTTTTCCGGCACGCCAAATTGTGCGAGATAACCTTTGGCGGCGCACACCACCATCGGCATTGCCCCCAGACGGCGTGAAAACAGGCTGGAGTCCTGCAACGCACCGACGCGGATCACCACGTCCAGACCATCAGCGATCAGATCCGGCGCCGGGATGCCGGTCACCAGGTTAACCGTCAGGCCAGGGTACTCTTTCAGCATTTTGGCCGTTAACCCGGCGAGGACATTTTGTGCCATGGTTGAAGAACAACCAATTCGCAGGGTGCCGATAGGCGTGTTGTTGAAGGCATAAAGCTGCTCATGGACATCCTGCACTTCGTGCAGCATCCGACGGCAACCCTGATAATAAATTTTACCGGCCTCGGTCAGCCCAATGCTGCGCGTACTGCGGTTTAGCAGCTTAACCTGTAGCTCATCTTCCAGTTTTGCCACGGTCTGGCTGATAGAGGAAACGCTCATTTGTAGCTGTCTGGCAGCGGCGGTAAAGGAGCCAAATTCAACGACTTTGGCGAACACCGACATGCGTTTTAATCTTTCCATTATTCACTCTGGCTTAAAAGTGATTTAGATCACATATTATAGATAACAGCATAACAGTTACGTTAATATATTATTATTCAAATAACCGCTATGCCGCTCTCGCCTGGCTTTCCACGCCCTTCCCTGCGGTGGCATTGGCTGAAAACTGTATCGCCTGCACTCTCTTTATAAATCAAGGTCAACATGAGTCTGTTTCCCGTTATCGTGGTGTTTGGTCTCTCCTTCCCCACCGATATTTTTCGAATTACTTTTGTCACTGGCGATTTTCTGGCTGGTGCGCCGGATGCTGGTTCCAACCGGCATTTATGACTTCGTCTGGCATCCGGCTCTGTTTAATACCGCGCTGTATTGCTGCCTGTTCTATTTAATATCGCGCTTGTTCGTTTGAGGTAGAAGTGAAAACACTAACAAGAAAACTCTCTCGTACGGCCATCACGCTCGTACTGGTCATTCTGGCCTTCATCGCAATTTTCCGTGCCTGGGTCTATTACACCGAGTCGCCGTGGACGCGTGACGCGCGCTTCAGCGCCGACGTGGTTGCCATTGCGCCAGACGTCGCGGGCCTTATCACCAACGTGAGTGTGCATGATAACCAGCTGGTGAAGAAAGACCAGATACTGTTCACCATCGATCAGCCGCGCTATAAAAAAGCCCTCGAAGAAGCGGAAGCTGATGTTGCCTACTACCAGGTGCTGGCACAGGAAAAACGCCAGGAGGCTGGCCGCCGTAACCGCCTTGGCGTCCAGGCGATGTCGCGTGAAGAGATCGATCAGGCCAATAACGTTCTGCAAACCGTATTACATCAGCTTGCCAAAGCGCAGGCGACGCGCGATCTGGCAAAATTAGACCTCGAACGTACCGTGATTCGCGCCCCTGCTGACGGTTGGGTCACCAACCTGAATGTCTACACCGGCGAGTTTATTACCCGTGGCTCAACGGCGGTTGCGTTGGGTGAAACAGCACTCTTTCTACGTGCTGGCCTATATGGAAGAGACCAAACTGGAAGGCGTCCGTCCGGGCTATCGCGCAGAGATAACGCCGCTTGGCAGTAACAAAGTGTTGAAAGGCACCGTTGACAGCGTGGCGGCTGGGGTCACTAACGCCAGCAGCACGCGTGACGCCAAAGGGATGGCGACCATCGACTCCAATCTGGGAGTGGGGTACGTCTGGCGCAGCGTGTTCCGGTACGTATCCGTCTGGACGATCAGCAGGACAACCTGTGGCCTGCCGGGACAACCGCAAACCGTTGTGATTACCGGCAAGCAGGATCGTGATGAAACGCAGGACTCCTTCTTCCGTAAAATGGCGCACCGTCTGCGCGAGTTTGGTTAATCACCATGGGTATTTTCCTCCATTGCCAACCAGCATATCCGCTTTGCGGTAAAACTGGCATGCGCCATCGTCCTGGCGCTGTTCGTTGGCTTTCACTTTCAGCTTGAGACGCCGCGCTGGGCGGTGCTGACCGCCGCGATTGTCGCCCGCAGGCCCGGCATTCGCCGCCGGTGGGGAACCCTATTCCGGCGCGATTCGCTATCGCGGGATGCTGCGTATCATCGGGACATTTATTGGCTGTATCGCCGCGCTGACCATTATCATCACCATGATTCGCGCGCCGTTATTAATGATTCTGGTGTGCTGTATCTGGGCGGGATTTTGTACCTGGATCTCCTCGCTGGTGCGGGTTGAAAACTCTTATGCATGGGGGCTGTCCGGGTATACGGCGCTGATCATCGTCATTACCATTCAGGCGGAGCCACTACTGACGCCGCAGTTCGCGGTTGAACGTTGCAGCGAGATTGTGATTGGTATCGTCTGCGCCATTATGGCGGATCTGCTCTTTTCGCCGCGTTCAGTGAAACAGGAAGTGGATCGTGAAGTCGACGGTCTGCTGGTGGCGCAATACCAGCTGATGCAGCTGTGTATTAAGCACGGCGACAGTGAGGAAGTGGACAAAGCCTGGGGCGATCTGGTGCGGCGGACGGCGGCGCTGGAAGGCATGCGCAGCAATCTCAATATGGAGTCATCGCGCTGGGGGCGCGCCAACCGCCGCCTGAAAGCGCTGAATACGCTCTCGTTGACGCTGATCACCCAGTCCTGTGAAACATACCTGATTCAGAACACTCACCCGGAGTTGATCACCGATACCTTCCGCGAGCTGTTCGAAACGCCCGGTCGAAACCGCGCAGGACGTACATAAACAACTTAAGCGGATGCGTCGCATCATCGCCTGGACCGGCGAACGTGAAACGCCCGTAACCCTTTACACCTGGGCCGGTGCGGCGACGCGCTATCTGCTGCTGAAGCGCGGCGTGATTGGCAACGCCAAAATCAGCGTGACGGAAGAGGAAGTGTTGCAGGGCGAGCCCGTCGTGAAGGTGGAATCTGCCGAGCGACATCACGCGATGGTTAACTTCTGGCGTACCACGCTGTCCTGTGTGCTGGGTACTTTATTCTGGCTGTGGACGGGCTGGACGTCGGGAAGTGGCGCGATGGTGATGATTGCGGTCGTCACGTCGCTGGCGATGCGCTTGCCCAACCCGCGCATGGTCGCTATCGACTTTATTTACGGGACGCTGGCGGCGCTGCCGTTGGGCCTGCTCTATTTTTTAGTGATCATCCCGAATACACAGCAAAGCATGTTGCTGCTGTGTCTGAGTCTGGCGGTGCTGGGATTCCTTTCTCGGGATCGAAGTCCAGAAACGGCGGCTGGGTTCAATGGGGGCGCTGGCCAGTACCATTAACATCATCGTGCTGGACAACCCGATGACCTTCCACTTCAGCCAGTTCCTTGACAGCGCGCTCGGGCAGATTGTGGGGTGCATGATGGCGTTTATCGTCATTCTGTTGGTTCGTGATAATTCACGCGACAGAACCGGACGTGTACTGCTTAACCAGTTCGTTTTCCGCAGCGGTGTCTGCAATGACCACCAACCGTTGTGCGCCGTAAAGAGAACCACCTTCCGGCGCTGTATCAGCAGTTGTTCTTGTTAATGAACAAATTCCCGGGCGACCTGCCGAAGTTTCGTCTGGCGCTGACGATGATCATTGCACACCAACGTCTGCGCGTGATGCGCCCATCCCGGTCAATCATGATTTATCTGCTTTTCACCGCCAGCTCCGGCGTACGGCCGATCATGTGATTTCAGCCGGAAATGACGATAAGCGTCGGCGCTACTTTGGACAACTGCTGGATGAGCTTGATGTCTATCAGGAAAAATTGCGAGTCTGGGAAGCGCCGCCACGGGTGACGGAAGCCGGTAAAACGGCTATCCGGCATGTTGCACAAATATCAGCACGCCTTGACGGATAACTAACACTCAGGAGCCGACGCCAAAAGCGTCGGTTTTTTTGGTGGCGTATACTTATCTGACGTGCGAAAAACATGACATCAGGAGGAGAAAGAACCATGCAAACGCTCCAGGACAACGAACTTTTTCAGACGGGATATCTGGTTGATGGACTTTGGAAAACGCTGGATAACACCTTCGATGTTCTTAATCCGGCAACCGGTGAAACGATAGCCGCCGTTGCCAAAGCCGGTAAAAAAGAGACCGAAGAGGCGATTGCGGCGGCGGCAAAAGCCTTCCCTACCTGGCGGGTCAAAACGGCAAAAGAGCGCTCGGCCATTCTGTATCGCTGGTATGAACTGATCATTGAGCATAAATCCTGGCTGGGCCGTCTGATGACCACTGAGCAGGGGAAGCCGTTGAAAGAGGCAGAAGGCGAATGGAGGTACGCCGCCAGTTTCATCCAGTGGTTTGCTGAACAGGCGAAGCGGGCAAATGGCGAAATAATTCCGCCGATTAAAACCCGGATCGCGGATCTTTGCCACCCGTGAACCGATTGGCGTCGTTGGCGGCGATTACGCCGTGGAACTTCCCGATGGCAATGTTGACCCGTAAATTAGGCCCGGCGCTGGCGGCAGGCTGTACAGGGGTCATTAAACCGGCGAATAACACGCCGCTTAGCGCATTCGCCTTGCTGACGCTGGCGAAGAAAGCTGGCGTACCTGACGGCGTGCTGAACGCCGTCGCGGGCAATACCCCAGAGATCAGCGACGCCATTATGGCCAGCCACGAGGTACGCAAAATCTCCTTTACCGGATCGACCGGCCGTTGGGAAAACGCTGGTGCGTAACGCGGCTGACACGATGAAGAAAGTCTCGATGGAACTGGGGGGCAATGCGCCGGTATATCGTGTTTGACGATGCGGATATTGACGCTGCGGTACAGGGGGCGATCGCCAATAAATTCCGCAACGCGGGCAGGTGTGCGTCAGCGTTAACCGTTTCTATATCCATGAGTCGGTCTATGACGAATTTACCCGCAAGCTGGCGGATGCCGTACAAAAACTGAAGGTCGGAAATGGTCTGGAGGAGGGCGTGATCGTCGGCCCGCTGATTGAACCGGCGGCTGTCGATAAAGTGCGTGAGCACGTTGAGGACGCTATCGCAAAAGGGGCGAAGGTGCTGGCAGGCGCTAAAAGCGCATTCGTTAGGCGGGGAATTTCTGGCAGCCCACCGTACTGGGCGACTGTAGCGATGGGGATGAAACTGGCCAGTGAAGAGACCTTCGGGCCGGTCGCGGCCTGCTTTCGTTTTACCAGTGAAGACGAGGTCATTCAGCGCGCCAACAATACGCCGTTTGGCCTGGCGGCTTACTTCTACACGCAAAATTTACAACGCGTATTCCGTGTTTCCCAGGCGATTGAAAGCGGCATGATTGGGATTAATGAATGCGCCGTATCAACCGAGCTGGGGCCATTTGGCGGGGTGAAAGAGGTCGGGTCTGGGACGTGAAGGATCGGTGCTGGGGGCTTGAAGAGTTTCTGGAAGTGAAGACCCTGCACATCGGCGGCCTGTAATGTGACTGCGTCGGGGATGGTGGCTGGCTATGAACATCTATACCTTTGATTTTGATGAAATAGAAGACCAGAACGATTTTTACCGCGAGTTTACGCGGATGTTTGGCCTTGCCAGAGGAGAAAGTCGGCGATCTTGATTCTCTATGGGATACTCTCATGAGCGAGGTGCTGCCATTGCCGCTGGAGATTGAGTTTGTTTCATCTGCCGGAAAAACTGCGCAGGCGCTACGGCGCGCTGATTTTGCTGTTTGATGAAGCAGAAGAGGAACTGGAAGGGCAGCTGCGGTTTAATGTTCGCCATTCGTGACGACAAACATAAAAAAGCCCCCGGCAGTCGGGGGCAAGTCGTCGGACTAGACGACGAGGGTTTATTTGTAAAGTTCTGCCGTAGCGTGCCAGTTGTCGCCGCTACGTGCTTCAGTAATCTGATAGGCGGATGCGCCGTTTGCTTCTGCTTTTTTGTTCAGCATTTCATGCATATCCATCGGGGAAGAACCGATAGCGCTTACGGAAACAGAGCCGATAGCCTGACGGCCTTGCGCTTGTTCTGCGTTGATGGATTCGGCTGCGAATGCGCCAAAAGAGAGAACGGACAGAACGCTTAATGCTGCAACAGTAGTTTTGATTTTCATGATTTTTACCTCGTCGAATTCTTTTATTAGGGTCTGTGTTTCGTGACCCTCATCACAAAATCAAGTATACACTAATCACGCGATTAATTAATACCACGCTAATGGTTTCATGGGTTATTGTGTGTTAATGATTTGTTTTTTTATAACCGTATGGAATTAAAAACGTGGTTAAAAAGCATGTTGTTAAGATTAAATTCAATAAAATCATAAGGATATGAAATTTTGCAATTTGTGCGTTTTTTCCAATGCACATTCACCATGTAAATGATTTTTGACGGTTAAACGCACTATTTGTTAAATGACAGGCAGTGAAAAATGACGGCAGAAGAGGTGGCGGCAGGTTTTTTCCCCGTCGCGCTTAACGACGGGGGAGAAGGGATTACAGCTCTTGTTCGAACAGTTCCAGAATGGCTTCGTACAGATCTTTCACCGTAAAGCCATTCGCGGGGGGTGGTGAAAAATGGTGTCGTCACCGGCAATGGTTCCGAGAATGCCTTCCGCTTTCCCCAGCGAGTCCAGCAGACGCGCGATCAGCTGTGCGGCGCCAGGACTGGTATGGATCACCACAACAGCATCGTTGTAGTCGATATCTAACACCAGATTCTTTAAAGGGCTGGAGGTGGTTGGCACGCCTAGCTCAGCCGGGAGACAGTAGACCATCTCCATTTTTGCGTTGCGGGTACGCACCGCGCCGAACTTGGTCAGCATGCGCGAGACCTTGGACTGGTTGATGTTATCAAAGCCCTGATCCTGTAACGCGAGGACGATTTCGCCCTGTGAACTGGAATTTTTCTTCTTTGAGTAGCGCTTTGAACGCCTTGACTAATTCTTCTTGTTTAGCCGAGCTTCGCATAAGTCACCCGTAATATGAGGATGGAAACAACATTATTATGCATACAGATGAATTTTTATGCAAACAGTCTGCCTCACCGGAGGCTGAAATAATGTTATGAAAGAGCGGAATTCTATCAAATTCCGTTATCAAGAAACATGCCTGCGTCACGGCGCGCAAATAAGCTTAAAAGTAAATTAAATGTTATCAAATTGATGTTGTTTTGGAGGGGCAGTAGAGTATATTGTCAGCACCTGTTGGAAAGTTGTTCTGTGGTTCAGGCGCTTTTGAATTACGTAAAGTTAGCTTTTCTATTACGTAAGTTAAATGCATAAAAGCCAAATTTGCGTGACTACGCATTCTTGACGCGTGGTGGTTGTATTCATTGGATTTGTGAATTATGGTCGCCGCCGCGGAGCAACAAACACTTAGCTTATCAATATAATAAGGGAGTTTAGGATGAAAGTCGCAGTCCTCGGCGCTGCCGGCGGTATCGGCCAGGCGCTTGCACTACTGTTAAAAACCCAACTGCCTTCAGGTTCAGAACTCTCCCTGTACGACATCGCTCCAGTGACCCCAGGTGTGGCCGTTGACTTGAGCCATATCCCTACAGCAGTAAAAATCAAAGGTTTCTCCGGCGAAGACGCGACCCCGGCGCTTGAAGGCGCAGACGTCGTACTGATCTCGGCTGGCGTGGCGCGTAAACCGGGTATGGATCGTTCCGACCTGTTTAACGTCAACGCAGGTATCGTGAAGAACCTGGTACAACAGATCGCAACGACCTGTCCGAAAGCCTGTGTGGGCATCATCACCAACCCGGGTGAACACTACCGTCGCTATCGCTGGCTGAAGTGCTGAAAAAAGCAGGCGTTTACGACAAGAACAAACTGTTTGGCGTGACCACGCTGGACATCATCCGCTCCAACACCTTTGTCGGCGGAACTGAAAGGCAAACTGCCGACCGACGTTGAAGTTCCGGTTATCGGCGGTCACTCTGGCGTGACCATTCTGCCGCTGCTGTCGCAGATCCCGGGGCGTCAGCTTCACCGAGCAGGAAGTGGCTGACCTGGACCAAACGTATCCAGAATGCGGGTACGGAAGTGGTTGAAGCGAAGGCTGGCGGCGGATCGGCAACTCTGTCTATGGGTCAGGCTGCTGCGCGCTTTGGTCTTTCTCTGGGTGCGCGCGCTGCAAGGCGAGAAGGACGTGGGTGGAATGTGCCTACGTTGAAGGCGACGGCCAGTATGCGCGCTTCTTCTCTCAGCCGCTGCTGCTGGGGTAAAAACGGCGTGGAAGAGCGCAAGTCTATCGGCAAATTGAGCGCGTTTGAACAGAATGCGCTGGAAGGTATGCTGGATACGCTGAAAAAAAGATATCGCCCTGGGCGAAGAGTTCGTTAACAAGTAAGCGCTTTTGTGCAGGCCGGATGGCGGTGTAAACACCTTATCCGGCCTACAAGTTAACCGAGACCACAGTAAAAAACCGGAGATGACTCCGGTTTTTTTATTATGTTAATTTGTCGCCGGGTATTCCTGAATGGGTGACCTGGAGCGTCAGCTTTTTATCGTCACGCATCACAATCACCGGGATCACCGAACCTGGACGTATTTCAGCAACCTGATCCATAGTCTCCAGAGCGGAAACGGCAGGTTTGTTGGTTGACTGAAATGATCACATCATTGACCTGAATACCCGCCTGCGCAGCCGGGCCATCCGGCGACACTTCATTGACCACAATCCCCTGGATTTGATCCATCCCGGCGCCCTGCGCATGCAGCGGCGCGATTTCCCGCCCACCGATGCCGATATAACCGCGAATCACGCGACCATCGCGGATCAGCTTATCCATAATCTTGGTCGCTAACTGGAACGGGATTGCAAAACCGATCCCTTCCGGCGTCTCGCCGTCGTTACTCTTATCAAATGACAGGGGTGTTAATGCCCATCAGTTCGCCCAGCGAGTTAACCAGCGCTCCGCCGGAGTTACCGTGGTTGATGGAGGCGTCCGTTTGCAGGAAGTTTTGTCGTCCGGTCGGGTTCAGACCGATACGCCCGGTGGCGCTGATGATCCCCTGAGTAATGGGTCTGCCCCAGGTTATACGGGTTGCCAATGGCCAGAACCACATCACCCAATATGCGGTGAGCGTTTCGTGTTGATCGGGATCGTCGGCAGACCGCCTGTGGCATTAATCTTTAACACCGCCAGATCCGTCAGCGTATCCGAACCAACCAGCAGCGCTTCAAACACGCGTCCATCCTGTAGGGCGACGATGATCTGATCCGCATCGTTGATCACATGCTTATTGGTGGATGATGTAACCGCGCTGATCCATGATCACGCCCGATCCCAGCGTGCGGATCTCAAGCTGATTATGCGTGGGTGCTGTTCATACTGCGGTTATAAACGTTGACGACGGCAGGCGCGGCGCGGCGAACCGCCGAATTATAGCTGGCTGGCGTCTCATCCGCGCTGTCGAATTGCGGTGTGGTCAGGGTATTTATTTTGCGCAGCGAGGGCATGGCCGCCAACAGAATGGCACCCACAATAAGACCAATTGCGACCGAACGTAAGATCTTCACAAACATGGATGGGAGGCGTCATTAAAAAAAGGGAACGGCAGCAGCATACCACGAGTTAACCGGACATCGCACGCGGGGCTGATGTCCGGTTAACGATGACTTAACGCAGGAGCAGGTAAATGTTCTCGTTACCGCGTACGACCTGTAGGCGCAATAATCGATGGTTTCGCTTCCAGCACTTTGCGCATTTCCGCAATCGAGTGCACGCGATCGCGGTTAACGCTAATGATCACGTCATCTTTGTGCAAACCGGCCTGGGCGGCCGGGGACTGCTTTTTTTCAACGTTATCAATTTTGATGCCTTTATTGCCGTCTTTTAACTGACCATCGCTCAGCGTTGCGCCCTGCAATGCCGGGGCGATCATCTCCGCGCTGGCGGAGGATGACGTGCTGGTGTCGAGGGTGACTTCGACTTCTAGCGGTTTGCCGTCGCGTAACAGACCGAGCTTCACTTTCGTGCCGGGTTCCGTCGTTGCGATGCGTGAGCGCAGTTCGGCAAAGCTGCTCAGCGGCTTGTCGTTGAGACTGGTGATCACGTCGCCGGATTTCACACCCGCTTTCGCGGAACCTGAACCCGGGAGCACTTCGCTGGATGAACGCCCCGCGCTGTACATCCAGCTTGAAGGCTTTGGCGATATCGGCGGTCAATTCCATGCCTTTAATTCCCAGCAGGCCGCGTTTAATTTCACCAAACTGAATCAGCTGTTGCGCCAGCGTGCGCGCCATATTACTCGGAATCGCAAACCCAATGCCGATGCTACCGCCGCCAGGTGCCAGAATAGCGGTGTTGATGCCGATCAGCTCGCCGTTGAGATTCAGCAGCGCGCCGCCGGAGTTGCCGCGGTTAATCGAGGCGTCGGTCTGAATAAAGTTTTCCAGCCCTTCCAGATTCAGCCCGCTCCGGCCAAGCGCGGAGACAATGCCGGAGGTGGCGGTTTGCCCCAGACCAAACGGGGTTGCCTACCGCGACGGCAAAGTCGCCGACGCGCAGTTTGTCGGAGTCGGCGGATGGCGATTTGCGTCAGGTTGCTGGCGTTCTGGATTTGCAGCAGCGCGATGTCGCTCTGGTCGTCGCTGCCGATCAGTTTAGCGTCAAACTCGCGTCCGTCATTTAACTGAACGCTGATCTTCTGTGCCTGATTAATGACATGGTTATTGGTCAGAACGTAGCCTTTGGCGGCGTCAATGATGACGCCCGACCCCAGCCCTTCGAACGGCTGAGAGGGTTGATCAGGCAACTCGTCGCCAAAAAACTTTTTAAACTCTTCTGGAACCTTCTGACTTTGGGTCGCGGTTCCCTCAACCTTCACGCTAATCACGGCCGGCAGCACTTTTTCCAGCATTGGCGCGAGACTAGGGAGCGCCGCCTGACCGGGAATCTGCGCGGGTATCGATGCGACGGCCTGAAACGGTGCCGAGAGCGTTAACCCGACACTTAACGCTAATGCACTTAACAACGGGGTTTGTTTTTTCATGGAGCCTGCTCTCGTACCTTGAGTGAACGGAAAGACGATTCAAAACAGTTTGATGTTATTGAATTTTCGGCCTGGTAACAATGAGGTTAATGACTAAATAATAGCTGGGACAGGAGAGAAGAGACGGGCGCAATCGCTGCGCCCGAAAAATTTCTTAACGATGTGCGATTAGTCGCGTTTTTGCGCCACTACGCAGCAGGCCGGAAGCGCCTTCGGAATAGTCACGCGGCATCTGGACCGGCGCCTGATCGTTACTGGCTTCAGACTCCGCCAGACGGTTACGGAACGGGTTCGATTCCGCAGACAGTTCCGGCAGCAGGCTGCTGGAGCTTTTCGCCATGTGCTGATACAGCTGACGATAATCATGCGCCATGGTATCCAGCAGCTCGGCGCTGCGGGCAAAGTGGCTGACCAGCTCTTCACGATACTCTTCCAGCTCAGCTTTATTCTTTTCCAGTTCGTACTGCAATGCCTGCTGTTGGCGTAATTTACGATTACCAAAACGCATGGCTACGGCACCAATGATGATACCGACGACTAACCCAATTAGCGCATATTCCCAGGTCATGAACATCTCCCGTTGTCTTTTGTTTCCGTAGGGTGTTGGCTTTAGGCTCCATGCCTGCGCCTGATTATGCCACTATAACCGCTAATCCCGTAGAAGTGGAATCCCGTGTTTATATCACGTAATGTAGAACGGCCTTTTTTTCGTCAGCCGTGAACGTCGGCACATCGATTTTCAAGGAATAACAATAACATCATGCAAAGCATTTCCCCCACATCGCGTTACCTTCAGGCCCTCAACGATGGCAGCCATCAACCCGACGACGTGCAAAAAGATGCGGTCAACCGACTGGAGTCGATTTACCAGGCGCTGATCGCCAAAACGCCTCCGGCGCCGCAAACCGGCGGACTGATGGCCCGTTTCGGTAAACTGCTTGGCAAACGTGAACCGTCAGCGAATGCGCCGGTGCGTGGTCTGTATATGTGGGGTGGGGTCGGGCGAGGGAAAACCTGGCTGATGGATCTCTTCTATCATAGTCTGCCGGGCGAGCGGAAACAGCGTCTGCATTTCCACCGCTTTATGCTGCGTGTGCATGAGGAGCTAACGGCGCTACAGGGGCAGACCGACCCGCTGGAGATTATTGCCGATCGTTTCAAAGCCGAAACGGATGTGCTCTGCTTTGATGAGTTTTTTGTTTCCGACATCACCGACGCGATGCTGCTTGGCGGCTTAATGAAAGCGCTGTTTGCCCGCGGCATTACCCTGGTGGCGACCTCGAACATCCCGCCGGATGAGCTGTACCGCAATGGCCTGCAACGTACCCGCTTCCTTCCGGCTATCGACGCTATCAAAGCGCATTGCGACATCATGAATGTGGATGCCGGGGTGGATTATCGTCTGCGCACGCTGACGCAGGCGCATCTGTGGCTTTCGCCGCGTAATAACGAAACGCAGCAACAGATGGATAAACTCTGGCTGGCGCTGGCCGGTGCGAAACGTGAGAATGCGCCAACGCTGGAGGTGAATCATCGTCCGCTACCGACGATGGGGTGGAAAACCAGACGCTGGCGGTCTCCTTCATCACCTTATGCGTGGACGCTCGCAGCCAGCATGACTATATTGCGCTGTCGCGCCTGTTCCACACGGTTCTGCTGTTTGATGTACCGGTCATGACGCCGCTGATGGAAAGCGAAGCGCGCCGTTTTATCGCGCTGGTGGATGAATTCTACGAGCGCCATGTGAAGCTGGTGGTGAGCGCCGACGCGCCTTTATATGAGATCTATCAGGGCGAACGCCTGAAGTTTGAGTTCCAGCGCTGTTTGTCGCGTTTGCAGGAGATGCAGAGCGAGGAGTATCTGAAACGCTCGCATATGCCGTAGGCCGGATAAGGCGTTTCTCCGCCATCCGGCGCAGGTTGCCTGGTGGCGCTTCGCTTATCAGACCGGCAGAAATGCCCCGCACAAAACCCATTGCAAATCACAAAAAGGGGTCGATCTTTGCCCCTGACTTCTCTATAATCCTGCGACCCCACGTTACAAGAAAGTTTTTTTCCCAAAACTTTTTGTGTGCTGGCATTGGCTATTCGAAGGGGTAGGTTTGCCGGACTTTGTCGTGTGAACCTCAACAATTGAAAACGTTTGGGTGTTCACCAACGTGTAACTATCTATTGGGTAAGCTTTTAATGAAAACTTTTACAGCTAAACCAGAAACCGTAAAACGCGACTGGTACGTTGTTGACGCGACCGGTAAAACTCTGGGCCGTCTGGCTACTGAACTGGCTCTTCGCCTGCGCGGTAAGCACAAAGCGGAATACACTCCGCACGTCGATACCGGTGATTACATCATCGTTCTGAACGCTGACAAAGTTGCTGTAACCGGCAACAAGCGTACTGACAAAGTGTACTATCACCACACCGGTCACATCGGTGGTATCAAACAAGCGACCTTTGAAGAGATGATTGCTCGCCGTCCTGAGCGTGTGATTGAAATCGCGGTTAAAGGCATGCTGCCAAAAGGCCCGCTGGGTCGTGCTATGTTCCGTAAACTGAAAGTTTACGCTGGCAACGAGCACAACCACGCGGCACAGCAACCGCAAGTTCTTGACATCTAATCGGGATTATAGGCAATGGGCTGAAAATCAATACTACGGCACTGGTCGCCGCAAAAGTTCCGCAGCTCGCGTGTTCATCAAACCGGGCAACGGCAAAATCGTTATCAACCAACGTTCTCTGGAACAGTACTTCGGTCGTGAAACTGCCCGCATGGTAGTTCGTCAGCCGCTGGAACTGGTCGACATGGTTGAGAAACTGGATCTGTACATCACTGTTAAAGGTGGTGGTATCTCTGGTCAGGCTGGTGCGATCCGTCACGGTATCACCCGCGCTCTGGATGGAGTACGACGAGTCTCTGCGTTCTGAACTGCGTAAAGCTGGCTTCGTTACTCGTGACGCTCGTCAGGTTGAACGTAAGAAAGTCGGTCTGCGTAAAGCACGTCGTCGTCCGCAGTTCTCCAAACGTTAATGGGTTTCTGCTCTGGCAGATTACCATTGGCGAAAAAACCCGCTTCGGCGGGTTTTTTTATGGAAAAAATGCGCGTGTGTCCAAAGTAATCCTCTGATTGCCACCTCTTTTTCCCCATTTCCAGAATCGACTCACCACAAAGGTCACAAAATCTGGTAAACTATCATCCAATTTTCTGCCCAAATAACGGGTATTGTTCATTTTTTGTTTGCTTTTTGAACAATAATGACTTTTCCGCAGGCGGGTGACATAACTTCTGGCTGGCCACGCGGTGGCTGGTAGCAGTAAAAATTCTGAATATACCTGGAGGTTTTCATGGCTGTCGCTGCCAACAAACGTTCGGTAATGACGCTGTTTTCTGGTCCTACTGACATCTATAGCCATCAGGTCCGCATTGTGCTGGCGGAGAAAGGTGTTAGTTTCGAGATCGAGCATGTGGAGAAGGATAACCCACCTCAGGATCTGATTGACCTCAACCCGAGTCAGAGCGTACCGACCCTGGTGGATCGTGAGCTGACCCTGTGGGAATCTCGCATCATTATGGAATACCTGGATGAGCGTTTCCCTCATCCGCCGCTGGATGCCGGTTTACCCGGTTGCGCGTGGCGAAAGCCGCCTGTACATGCACCGTATCGAAAAAGACTGGTACACGCTGATGAACGTCATCGTGAACGGGTCCGCTTCTGAAGCTGACGTTGCGCGTAAACAACTGGCGTGAAGAGTTGCAGGCGATCGCGCCTGTGTTTGGTCAAAAACCGTATTTCCTGAGCGATGAGTTCAGCCTGGTTGATTGCTATCTGGCGCCGCTGCTGTGGCGTTTGCCGCAACTGGGTATTGAGTTCAGCGGTGCGGGCGCTAAAGAGCTGAAAGGCTATATGACCCGCGTCTTTGAACGTGACTCGTTCCTCGCTTCTTTAACTGAAGCTGAACGTGAAATGCGCCTCGGTCGGGGTTAATCAGTATGGATTTGTCACAGCTATCCCCACGCCGTCCATATTTGCTGCGTGCATTCTATGAATGGTTGCTGGATAACCAGCTCACGCCGCACCTGGTGGTGGATGTGACGCTGCCTGGTGTGCATGTCCCTATGGAATATGCGCGCGACGGGCAAATTGTTTCTGAACATTGCTCCCCGTGCGGTTGGCAATCTGGAGTTGGCCAACGACGAAGTGCGTTTCAACGCGCGCTTTGGCGGCGTCCCACGCCAGGTCTCCGTACCGCTGGCTGCGGTACTGGCGATCTATGCGCGTGAAAACGGCGCAGGCACAATGTTTGAACCTGAAGCCGCTTACGATGAAGACGTCGCCAGCTTAAATGATGACGATGTAACGCCGGGCGCGGAGAGCGAAACGGTCATGTCCGTGATTGATGGTGATAAGCCCGATCATGATGATGACAACAATCCTGATGACGATCCGCCGCCGGCCGCGTGGTGGTCGACCCGCATTACGCGTAGTGAAGTAACCAAGACAGACAGGCCCTGAGGGCCTGTTTTTTTTCACGCCTGCCACGATTTCACCCCACTTTCGATCCTGTGATAGGATGGCTTTAGTTGCTGTTTTCCTCGACGATTTACATAATGGACGCTATGAACGCATTTGATTCGCAAGCAGAAAATTCTCCGCCAACCATCGGCCGTAGTTTGCGCAGCCGTCCGCTGGCGCGTAAAAAACTGTCGGAAATGGTAGAAGAAGAACTGGAGCAGATGATTCGTCGCGGTGAATTCGGCGAAGGGGAGCAACTGCCGTCTGAGCGGGAGTTGATGACCTTCTTCAACGTGGGCCGCCCGTCGGTGCGTGAAGCGCTTGCCGCGCTCAAGCGTAAAGGTCTGGTGCAAATCAATAACGGCGAACGCGCCCGCGTGTCGCGGCCTTCTGCTGATACCATCATCAGCGAACTTTCCGGCATGGCGAAAGATTTCCTCTCGCATCCCGGCGGTATCGCCCACTTTGAGCAACTGCGCCTGTTCTTTGAATCAAGCCTTGTGCGCTATGCGGCGGAACACGCGACGGATGAGCAAATTGATCTGCTGGCGAAAGCCCTGGAGATCAATAGCCAGTCGCTGGACGATAACGCGCTCTTCATTCGTTCCGACGTCGAGTTTCACCGCGTGCTGGCGGAAATCCCCGGCAATCCGATCTTCATGGCGATTCATGTCGCGCTGCTGGACTGGCTGATCGCTGCGCGTCCTGCGGTCTCCGGGCAGGAATTACATGAGCATAATAGCGTGAGCTATCAAGAGCATATCGCTATTGTCGATGCCATTCGTCGGCGCGATCCAGATGAAGCTGACCGCGCGCTGCAAACCCACCTCAATAGCGTATCCGCCACCTGGCACGCCTTCGATCAAAAGAAAAAATTGCGTTAGAGATCGCGATCATGACGATCGTTTAGTGAAGTAGATCGCACTCTGTGCGTTCTGTACTGGGGTGCTGCTTATTTAATCTGGTATAACAGGTATAAAGGTATGTAGTCAGATAACACTAATCATCGACAGAGGTCGTTATGGCAAAAGATTTACGAGGCGTAATGCCAGCGTTGTTAACTCCTTTTGATAAACCAGCAGAAACTGGATATTGAGAGCCTGCGCCGTCTGGTGCGTTTCAACATTGCACAGGGCATTGATGGGCTGTACGTCGGCGGCTCGACCGGGGAAGCGTTCGTTCAGAGCCGCGCAGAAAGGGAGCAGGTCCTGGAAATTGTGGCGGAAGAGGCGAAGGGCAAGGTGACGCTGATTGCCCATGTCGGTACGGTCAGTACCGAAGAGAGCCAGCAGCTGGCCAGCGCGGCGCATCGTTACGGTTTTGATGCCGTTTCCGCCGTGACGCCGTTTTATTATCCGTTTAGCTTTGAAGAGCATTGCGATCACTACCGCGCCATTATCGATTCCGCTGAAGGATTACCGATGGTGGTGTACAACATTCCTGCGCTGAGCGGCGTGAAGCTGACGCTGGATCAAATCAACACGCTGGTCACGCTGCCCGGCGTTGGCGCGCTGAAACAAACCTCCGGCGATCTCTATCAGATGGAGCAGATCCGCCGTGCGCATCCTGATCTGGTGCTCTACAACGGTTATGACGAAATCTTCGCTTCCGGTCTGCTGGCAGGCGCAGACGGGGGCATCGGCAGCACTTACAACATTATGGGCTGGCGTTATCAGGGGATTGTTAAGGCCTTGCAGGAAGGCGATGTAGCGAAAGCGCAGCATCTGCAAACCGAGTGCAATAAGGTCATCGATCTGCTCATTAAAACCGGCGTGTTCCGTGGGCTGAAAACGGTGCTGCACTACATGGACGTGGTCTCCGTACCGCTGTGCCGTAAGCCGTTTGCGCCGGTTGATGAGAAGTATCTGCCTGAACTGAAAGCGCTGGCGCAGCAGTTAATGCAGGAACGCGGTTGACCGGTTGCCGGATAGCGCTAACGCTTATCCGGCCTACAAAATATGAAACGTAGGCCGGGTAAGGCGCGGCGAAGCCGCCATCCGGCAAAGCGACAATAAAAATCGTCGGGAGAATGAAAAATGAGTACTTCTACCCAGAATATCCCGTGGTATCGCCATCTCAACCGGCGCAGTGGCGGGCATTTTCCGCCGCCTGGCTGGGATATTTGCTTGATGGTTTTGATTTTGTGTTGATTGCCCTTGTTCTGACGGAAGTGCAGGGCGAGTTTGGGTTAACGACGGTTCAGGCGGCCAGCCTGATCTCGGCGGCGTTTATTTCCCGCTGGTTTGGCGGGCTGATGTTGGGCGCAATGGGTGACCGCTATGGCCGACGTCTGGCGATGGTCACCAGTATCATTCTTTTCTCTATGGGGACGCTGGCCTGCGGTTTTGCGCCCGGCTATACCACCATGTTTATCGCCCGTCTGGTGATCGGTATGGGAATGGCGGGCGAATATGGCTCCAGCGCCACCTATGTCATTGAAAGCTGGCCGAAGCACTTACGTAATAAAGCCAGTGGATTCCTGATTTCCGGTTTCTCCGTCGGGGCGGTCGTGGCGGCGCAGGTTTACAGCCTGGTGGTTCCGGTCTGGGGCTGGCGCGCGCTGTTCTTCATTGGCATTCTGCCGATCATTTTCGCGCTCTGGCTGCGTAAAAATATCCCTGAAGCGGAAGACTGGAAAGAGAAACACGAAGGCAAAGCGCCGGTGCGCACGATGGTGGATATTCTCTACCGGGGCGAACATCGCGTCGTCAATGTGCTGATGACGATCGCCGCCGCAACCGCGCTGTGGTTCTGCTTTGCGGGCGACCTGCAAAACGCGGCGATCGTGGCGGTGTTAGGGTTACTGTGCGCCGTTATCTTCATCAGTTTTATGGTGCAAAGCAGCGGCAAACGCTGGCCAACGGGCGTGATGCTGATGATCGTGGTGCTCTTTGCTTTCCTCTATTCATGGCCGATTCAGGCGCTGCTGCCAACGTATCTGAAAACTGAACTGGCATACGATCCTCACACCGTTGCGCAGGTGCTTTTCTTTAGCGGCTTTGGGGCGGCAGTCGGCTGCTGCGTGGGCGGTTTCCTCGGCGACTGGCTGGGTACGCGCAAAGCCTACGTTTGCAGTTTGCTGGCTTCCCAGGTGCTGATCATTCCGGTATTTGCGATTGGCGGCGCAAACGTCTGGGTACTGGGTCTGCTACTGTTTTTCCAGCAGATGCTGGGGCAGGGGATCTCCGGGATCTTACCGAAACTCATTGGCGGTTATTTTGATACCGACCAGCGAGCGGCAGGTCTGGGCTTTACCTATAACGTCGGCGCACTGGGCGGCGCGCTGGCCCCTATCCTCGGGGCGCTGATCGCACAGCGTCTGGATCTGGGCACCGCGCTGGGATCGCTCTCCTTCAGCCTGACCTTTGTGGTGATCCTGTTGATTGGGCTGGATATGCCGTCCCGCGTACAGCGCTGGCTGCGTCCTGAAGCATTACGTATGCATGATGCTATCGACGGAAAACCATTCAGTGGGGCCGTGCCGTTTGGCGGCGACAAAAGCGCCTTTGTAAAAACCAAAAGCTGATGAGGTTTGCCCGGCCAGTTTGCCGGGCGACCTGCGTAAGGAAGTGGATATGTCGTTATTTGAACAACTGGATAAAAACATTGCCGCCAATGGCGGGTTGATTGTCTCCTGCCAGCCGGTTCCAGGCAGCCCGCTCGATAAACCGGACATCGTGGCTGCGATGGCGCTGGCGGCGGAGCAGGCTGGCGCCGTCGCGCTACGCATTGAAGGCGTGGACAATTTGCGGGCGACCCGTGCGCTGGTCTCCGTACCGATTATCGGTATTCTCAAGCGTGACCTTGACGACTCCCCGGTACGCATCACGCCATTCCTTGAGGATGTGGATGCGCTGGCACAGGCCGGGGCGGATATTATTGCGGTTGACGGTACTGACCGTGTACGTCCGGTGACCGTCGATGCGCTGCTGGCGCGTATTCATCAGCACCAGTTGCTGGCGATGACCGACTGCTCGTCACTGGAGGATGGCTTAGCCTGTCAGCGGCGTGGCGCGGAAATTATCGGCACCACGCTGTCGGGATACACCACGCCGGACACGCCGGACGAACCTGACCTCGCGCTGGTCAAAGTCCTGCATGATGCCGGATGCCGGGTGATTGCCGAGGGGCGTTACAACACGCCGGCACAGGCCGCTGAAGCCATGCGTCACGGCGCGTGGGCGGTGACGGTGGGATCTGCCATTACGCGGCTGGAACATATTTGTCAGTGGTACAACACGGCATTGAAAAAGGCGGTGTCATGAGCACGCTGGCGATCGATATTGGCGGCACCAAGCTGGCTGCCGCGCGGGTGGATGATGATTTACGCATCCGCGAACGACGTGAATTGCCGACCCCCGCCAGCAAAACGCCGGATGCGCTGCGAGAGGCGCTAAAAGCGCTGGTTGAACCGCTGCAAACGACCGCGCAGCGGGTGGCGATAGCCTCTACCGGCATTATCAGAGAAGGCGCGCTACTGGCGATAAATCCGCATAACTTGGGTGGTCTGCTGCATTTTCCGTTGGTGCAGACGTTAGAAGATCTTACCGGTCTGCCGACGCTGGCGGTGAATGACGCGCAGGCGGCGGCATGGGCGGAATACCATGCCCTTGCGTCTGATGTCCGCGATATGGTGTTTATTACTGTGTCGACCGGCGTTGGCGGCGGCGTGGTGAGCGACGGCAGATTGCTCACCGGGATGAGCGGTCTGGCCGGGCATCTGGGGCATACGCTGGCCGATCCGCAGGGGCCGGTTTGCGGTTGCGGACGACGCGGCTGTGTGGAGGCTATCGCCTCAGGACGCGGCATCGCGGCAGCGGCGCAGGGTTCCCTGGCCGGGTGCGACGCCAGAACTGTCTTTGCACATGCGGCGGCCGGGAACGAACAGGCCGTGCGTCTGGTTCAGCACTCCGCGCAGGTTGTCGCGCGGTTAATTGCCGATGTTAAAGCGACAACGGATTGCCAGCAGGTGGTTATTGGCGGCAGCGTAGGGTTAGCTGAGGGATATCTGGCGCAGGTACGCCACTTTCTGGCGCAGGAACCAGCGGTTTATCAGGTGGCGTTGAGCGCAGCGCATTACCGACATGACGCGGGGCTACTGGGCGCCGCGTTGTTAGCTCAGGGAGATAAATGATGTTGATGGGAGAAATTCAGTCGTTACCGTCTGCCGGGCTGCATCCGGTATTGCTGGATGCGTTAACCCTGGCGCTGGCGGCAAGGCCGCAGGAGAAAACGCCCGGGCGCTACGAATTGCAGGGCGACGATGTGTTTATGAATGTGATGCAGTTTGCCACGCAGTCGCCGCAGGAGAAAAAAGCGGAGCTGCATGTGCAGTACATCGACATTCAGCTGTTATTGACGGGTGAGGAGCGCATTCTGTTTGGCGTAGTCGGGTCAGCGCGCGAATGCGAGGAGCTGCATGGTGAAGAGGATTACCAGCTTTGCCGCCACATCCATGAACAGCAGTCCATTACGCTGACACCGGGGATGTTCTCCGTGTTTATGCCGGGGGAACCCCATAAGCCCGGGTGTATGGCTGGCGAGTCAGGGGAGATTAAGAAAGCTGTGGTGAAGGTGCGCGCCAGCTTATTAGAGGCATGAAAATACCGGATGGTTTATAGCCATCCGGTGTAACGTTTTATATCTTCCGATAGTGCATAATCCCGTCAGTCGAGTTGTTGAAAATTCAGCTCGTGACGCAGTGCTTTTCCTGATGTGCAAAGTAAATTGGTTATTCAGTTGATTCAACTTGCTGTGCAGTCAGTGCTATTTGTGAACGAATGAGCTCATCTGCCAGTAGTTTTTCGTCAGGCAACTGCACTTTGTACTCGCTCGCCATGATGGTATTCGGCAGGCCGTTCAGCGCGTAATGCGCTTCCCCCGCGCCTTTTCCTGCGCACAAAACCAACCCGACGGGCGGGTTTTCTCCCGGCATTGTCCAGTGCTCTTTGGCATAGTTCAGGTACATATTCATCTGCCCGGCATCCGCATAACTGAATTTGCCGACCTTCAGGTCAACGAGCAACAGGCAGCGCAAGCGGCGATGGAAGAACAACAGATCGACGCGGAACCAGCTATCGTCTATGCGTAGTCGGCGCTGGCGGCCGACAAAAGCAAAATCGTCACCAAGTTCCAGCATAAAGTCCATCAGGTGACTGAGCAGCGCCTCTTCGAGATCCGACTCGGAATACTCGTCCTTCAGGTTAAGAAATTCCAGAATGAACGGGTCGCGTATGGCTCGCTCCGGCAAGACTGTTGGCTCGGCGGGCGCAGGCTGCTGCAACATGGCGGATTTGTCATGGGACAGTAGCGTCCGTTCGTAGAACTGGGTGGAGATTTGCCGATCGAGTTGCCGCACAGACCAGCCGTTACGTAGCGTCTCTTTCTCGTAAAAAGTGCGGGCATCGGGATTTTTTACCGATAGTAAACGCACGTAAGCTGACCAGGGAAGCGGAAAAACTTTAGCGAGTTGTATCAAATGTGAAGATTCCGCAGACACTGTCTGCGGAATTTCAATATACTGAAAACATAGATAAAATGTTCTCATTTGCCACAGATTCCTGGTGGAAAATCCACGCTTATAGCGCTGGCTTAAATCTGCGGATAACCGCTCAATGAGTTGAATACCATAAGCCGCTCGTGCTTCGCCGCCTTGTTCAAACTCGACAATTCTCCTGCCGATTTCCCAGTAGGTTGCCGTCATCAAAGCATTAATACTGCGGACGGCCTCGGTATGGGCATTGTCCACTAATCGAATAATACCGTCATGGATTTGCTGATAATCGTCAGCGTGTTGAAGTGGTGTTGGTACAGTCATGTCATCCCTGGCGCGATAGTTGCGAAATGAAAAATATATCGCTACCAATACGCTTCAGGCATATCCCGGTCAATCCAGGAGAGGTGTATTACATTGAGTTACAGCTGTATTTGCGAGCGGCTTTCGAAGAATGAATTCGCATATATTTAGCAGAGAAATATTGGCTCCCCCATCCATCAGCGTCAGGCTGTGGCAGGGGAGCCAGCAGTATTACACTTCCAGGTAGTTCAGGATACCGTCTGCCGCTTTACGGCCTTCGGCAATTGCCGTGACCACCAGATCCGAGCCGCGCACGATGTCGCCACCAGCGAAGATTTTCGGGTTGCTGGTCTGGAAGGCGTTTTCATTGCCTTCCGGCGCGATAATCCGCCCCTGGGAGTCCAGCTCCACGCTGTGTTTCGCCAGCCACGCCATGCTGTGCGGGCGGAAACCAAACGCCATTACCACCGCATCTGCCGGGATCACATGCTCGGAACCGGCGACGATTTCCGCACGACGACGACCTTTCGCGTCCGGCGCGCCCATTTCGGTACGCACCATCTTCACGCCGCTTACTTTACCGTTGGCATTCACTTCTACGCCCAGCGGCTGCACGTTGAACTGGAATTCGACCCCTTCTTCGCGCGCGTTTTTCACTTCGCGTCTGGAGCCAGGCATGTTCTCTTCGTCACGACGATAGGCGCAGGTGACGTGCGTCGCGCCCTGGCGAACCGAGGTACGCACACAGTCCATCGCGGTGTCGCCGCCGCCCAGTACCACGACGCGTTTGCCTTCCATACTGACGAACGGTTCGTCAGTGGTTTCGCCAAAGCCCATGATCTGTTTGGTGTTGGCAATCAGGAACGGCAGGGCATCGAACACGCCGTCGGCATCTTCGTTTTCCAGCCCGCCGCGCATTGATTGATAGGTGCCAACGCCGAGGAACACCGCATCGTACTCTGCCAGCAAGTTGTCCAGCTGCACGTCGCGACCCACTTCGGTATTCAGTTTGAACTCAATGCCCATGCCGGTGAAGATCTCACGACGGCGGGTCATCACCTCTTTTTCCAGCTTGAAAGCCGGGATGCCGAACGTCAGCAGACCGCCGATTTCCGGGTGACGGTCAAAGACCACCGCCTTCACGCCGTTACGGGTGAGTACGTCGGCACAGGCCAGCCCTGCCGGGCCCGCGCCGATAATCGCCACGCGTTTGTCGGTCTGACGCACGCCAGTCATGTCCGGGCGCCAGCCCATTTCGAACGCTTTATCGTTGATATAACGCTCGATGTTGCCGATAGTCACTGCGCCGAACTCGTCGTTGAGCGTACAGGAGCCCTCGCACAAACGATCCTGCGGGCAGACGCGGCCGCACACTTCCGGCAGCGTGTTGGTCTGGTGAGACAACTCCGCCGCTTCGAAAAATACGTCCTTCGTTCGCCAGCTTCAGCCAGTTCGGGATGTAGTTATGTACCGGACACTTCCACTCGCAGTACGGGTTGCCGCAGGAGAGGCAGCGATCCGCCTGCGCTTTGGCCTGGCCTTCGGAAAACGGTTCGTAAATTTCAACCAAACTCGATTTTGCGGATCTTCAGCGCCTTCTTCGGCGGATCAACACGTTGCAGGTCGATAAATTGGTATACGTTCTGACTCATTGCTCTACCCCTTACTGCGCCTGCACACGCAGCTCAGCTGCGCTACGACTACGGTGACCCAAACAGTGCTTTCACATCACTGGACTTCGGCTTAACCAGCGCGAATTTGGTTGAGAATACTGACCAGTTAGCCAGGATCTCTTCACCGCGCTGGGAACCGGTATGCTGCACATGCTCGGTAATCAGACCGCGCAGATGTTCTTCGTGGATGGCCAGGTCATCGACGTTCAGCACTTCCACCAGCTCCGGGTTCACGCGTTTGCGGAACTCGCCGTCTTCATCCAGCACGTAGGCGAAGCCGCCTGTCATGCCAGCACCGAAGTTAACGCCCGTTTTGCCCAGTACACAGACAATACCGCCCGTCATGTATTCACAAACCGTTGTCGCCAATGCCTTCTACCACGGTGATGGCCCCGGAGTTACGTACTGCGAAACGTTCGCCCGCGCGGCCCGCCGCATACAGACGACCGCCGGTCGCGCCGTACAGACAGGTATTGCCGATGATGCTGGCCTCATGACTGCGAAACGCTGAACCCCACCGGAGGACGCACCGCCAGCAGACCGCCTGCCATGCCTTTACCGACGTAGTCGTTGGCATCGCCCGTCCAAATACAGCTCCACGCCGCCCCGCGTTCCAGACGCCGAAGCTCTGACCTGCGGTGCCGCTGAAGTGTGCCTTGATCGGGTCAGAGGCCAGCCCCTGATCGCCATGCGTCTGAGCGATATAGCCAGAGAGCGACGCGCCCACGGAGCGGTCGGTGTTGCGAATGTCGAACCAGAAGGTTTTGCTCTGGCGTTCATCGACAAACGGCTTCGCCTGTTGCAGCAGTTGCGCGTTCAGCACGCCGTTATCAAACGGCGGGTTATGTTCGGTGCAGTACAGCGCTTTACCCGGATGAGGCTCAGCGGTTTCCCAGCAGTCGGGACAGTTCCAGCTTCTGCTGCTTAGCGGTAAACCCTTCCAGCTCTTTCAGCAGGTCGGTACGGCCAATCAGATCCACCAGACGCTTCACGCCAAGCTGCCGCCATCAGCTCGCGGGTTTCGCGGGCGATAAACTCAAAGTAGTTGGTCACTTTGAACGGCAGGCCGTGGTAGTGGTTCTTACGCAGTTTGTCATCCTGAGTCGCCACGCCCGTCGCGCAGTTGTTCAGGTGGCAAATACGCAGGTATTTTACAGCCCAGCGCCACCATCGGGCCGGTGCCGAAGCCAAAGCTTTCCGCGCCGAGAATCGCCGCTTTGATGATGTCGAGGCCAGTTTTCAGGCCGCCGTCCACCTGCAAACGGATCTTGTGACGCAGACCGTTAGCCACCAGCGCCTGCTGGGTTTCCACCAGGCCCAGCTCCCACGGACAGCCCGCATATTTCACGGAGGAGAGCGGGCTGGCGCCGGTGCCGCCGTCATATCCGGCGATAGTGATCAGGTCTGCATAGGCTTTCGCCACCGCCGGTAGCGATGGTGCCGACGCCCGGTTCAGAAACCAGCTTCACGGAGATCATCGCTTTTGGGTTGACCTGTTTCAGGTCGAAAATCAGCTGCGCCAGATCCTCGATAGAGTAGATATCGTGGTGCGGCGGCGGAGAAATCAGCGTCACGCCCCGGTACGGAATAGCGCAGTTTGGCGATGTACGGGGTCACTTTGTCACCCGGCAACTGGCCGCCTTCGCCCGGCTTCGCGCCCTGAGCGACTTTAATCTGAATGACGTCAGCATTGACCAGATACGCTGGCGTTACGCCGAAGCGGCCGGAAGCGACCTGTTTGATGCGCGACACTTTGTTGGTGCCGTAGCGCGCCGGGTCTTCGCCGCCTTCGCCGGAGTTGGAGTTACCGCCGATGCTGTTCATCGCTTCCGCCAGCGCTTCGTGCGCTTCCGGGCTCAGCGCGCCGATGGACATCGCCGCGGTATCGAAGCGTTTAAACAGCTCATTCGCCGGTTCAACATCGTTGATGCTGATGGCGTTATCGCCAGGATTGAGCGCCAGCAGATCGCGCAGCGTTGCCGCCGGACGTTCGTTAACAAGCGCGGCATATGCCTGGTAATCGCGGTACTCGCCGCTCTGCACCGCCTGTTGCAGGGTGCGCACACATCCGGGTTATAGGCGTGGTATTCGCCGCCGTGCACGTATTTCAGCAGGCCGCCCTGATCCAGCCGGTTTACGCGCCAGCCAGGCACGTTTCGAGAGTTCAGCAGATCCTGCTGGAAGTCGGCAAAACCGGCGCCGCCAATGCGGCTGACTACACCCCTGGAAGCAGTGGCTCACCACGTCGTCATGGCAGACCGACCGCTTCAAACAGTTTGGAGCAGCGGTATGAGGCGATGGTCGAAATGCCCATTTTGGACATGATCTTGTACAGACCTTTATTGATGCCGTTACGGTAGTTCAGCATCACGGTACGGTAGTCTTTGGCGATGGCCTGGGTGTCGATCAGACGGCCCAGCGTTTCATAGGCGAGATACGGATAGATCGCCGTGGCGCCAAAGCCCAGCAGTACGGCAAAGTGGTGCGGGTCGCGCGCGCTTGCGGTTTCTACGATGATGTTGGCATCGCAGCGCAGGCTCTTATCCACCAGACGAGTCTGTACCGCCCCGACAGCCATCGGCGCCGGAACCGGCAAACGGTTTTTGGCGATGTTACGGTCAGAGAGCACCAGCAAGACGGTGCCGTTACGCACCATCTGTTCAGCCTTATCGCACAGCGCTTTCACCGTTTCTTCGAGCGAGGTTTCCGTCACATCGAAGGTGATATCCAGCGTATCGGCGCGATAGTGCTCCTCTTTCATGGTAGTGAGCTGTTTGAAATCGGAGTACAGCAGAATTGGCGATTTAAAGCTCAGACGGTGCGCCTGTCCTTCCGCTTCGCAAAAGACGTTCATCTCGCGGCCAATGCTGGTGGCCAGCGACATGACGTGCGCTTCACGCAGCGGGTCGATTGGCGGGTTGGTCACCTGCGCAAACTGCTGGCGGAAGTAGTCGTAAATAATGCGCGGCTGGCTGGAAAGCACGGCGAAGGGGGTGTCATCACCCATTGAACCGACCGCTTCCTGGCCGTTTTCGCCCAGTACGCGGATGACGGAATCCAGCTCTTCGGCGCTGTAGTTAAACTGTTTCTGATAGCTGGCGAGCATGTCGTCGTCCAGCTCGCGGTTTCCGACCTGATCGTCGGCCAGATCTTCAAACGCACCAGGCGGCGGACGTTCTTCTCCATCCACTCTTTATACGGATGGCGGCTTTTCAGATCGTCATCGGTTTCCGCAGAGTGCAGGATGCGCCCGCCACGGGTGTCGATCACCATCAGTTCACCGGGGCCGACGCGGCCCTTTTCCACGACTTCGTCAGGCTGGTAGTCCCAGATCCCCACCTCAGAGGCGCAGGTGATCAGTTTATCTTTGGTGATGACGTAGCGCGCTGGACGCAGACCGTTACGGTCGAGGTTACAGGCAGCGAAGCGACCGTCGGACATCACGATGCCCGCCGGGCCATCCCACGGCTCCATGTGCATGGAGTTAAAGTCAAAGAAGGCGCGCAGATCCGGGTCCATATCCGGGTTGTTCTGCCATGCGGGCGGCACCAGCAGGCGCATGGCGCGCACGATGTCCATCCCGCCTGCCAGCAGCAAGTTCCAGCATGTTTATCCAGCGAGCTGGAGTCGGAACCGGTCTCGTTGACGAACGGCGCGGCGGATTGTAAATCCGGGATCAGCGGCGTCTGGAATTTATAAGTACGGGCGCGCGCCCACTGACGGTTGCCGGTAATGGTGTTGATTTCGCCGTTGTGCGCCAGGTAGCGGAACGGCTGCGCCAGCGGCCAGCGCGGCACGGTATTGGTGGAGAAGCGCTGGTGGAACAGGCAAATGGCCGATTCCAGACGCAAATCCGCCAGGGTCCAGGTAGAAGCGCGGCAGATCCGCCGGCATACACAGACCTTTATAGATGTTCACCAGGTTCGACAGGCTACAAACGTAGAAGTCTTTTTTATCGTCCTGAAGGCGTTTCTCAATGCGGCGGCGGGCGATAAACAGGCGGCGTTCCATATCCCGGGGACGCCAGCCCGCAGGGGCGTTAACAAAAATTTGCTCAATACGTGGCAGGGAGGAGAGGGCGATTTCACCGAGGACACCTTCGTTGGTCGGCACATCGCGCCCAGCCCACCAAATCGACAGGGTTTCCCCGCTGTAATTCTTCTTCGACGATACGACGTGATGCCCGCCGCCAGCTCAGGCTCCTTATTCAGGAAGAGCATGCCGACAGCGTAGTTTTTTGGCTAAACGCCAGCCGCGCTCTTCTGCAACGATGCGAAAAAAGCGATCGGGTTTTTGCAGCAGCAAACCGCAACCGTCGCCGGTTTTACCGTCAGCGAGGATCGCGCCACGGTGCTGCATACGGGCCAGTGCGTGTATGGCGGTACGCACTACCTTGTGGCTAGGTTCGCCTTCTATGTGGGCGATCAGGCCGAAACCACAGTTATCCCTCTCAAGGGATTTATCGTACAACATATCAGTGAACCTCCCCAGGCTCTGCGGGACTCCCATCCGATAACGATTGCGCACGGGCACAGAAAGAGCGTGGCGACGGGGGTTGCGTATCATACGCTTACCTCGCATTCGCCCTCTTTTATCCTTTTCGCATCGGTAAATACGTTTAAGAGGGAATCTCAATTACTGCATAAATATGATGAGCAGGCTGCTCATCCAGAAAGCTTCCAGCGGATTTCCAACTTATCGGGAATCCACACACAGGTCAAATGGCAATCTTATTTATGCAAAAATGTGCTATAGGTCGATTAACTTTATGAATGTATTGAAAATAATGACTTTTTTACATTGATTTGATGCGGCATAAGCGCGGGGGAGAGTGTGATCTGTCTCACTATCATAACGGCCTGTTAACCCTTATCTCACCTTGATTATCCGTAATGCTTAGCATTTTTATGCTGGTTTAAGCGGCGCAGGCATTTCATGATACTGTTTTTTTAGCCAGTGTCATCAGAAGATAAAAAAAGTGTGCAGTTATAAGGAAAAGTAATTAGCCATGGAGTGAATGAAATCGCGGTAATTTTGCTTGATTATGCAATAAATAAAAGCCTGCCGGAGCGATTGATCCAGGTCATCGCCGACAAAGGCTAAAAATGGCAGGCTTTGGCCTCTTTTCAAGGCGCGGTCTATCAGATTATGCAGTTACAGAAATTAGTCAATATGTTTGGTGGGGATCTTTCTCGTCGTTATGGGCAAAAAGTTCATAAACTGACGTTGCACGGCGGATTTAGCTGTCCAAACCGCGATGGCACCATCGGACGTGGCGGGTGTACTTTCTGTAATGTCGCCTCTTTCGCCGATGAGGCGCAGCAGTATCGCTCCATTGCCGAACAACTGGCGCATCAGGCGCATCTGGTCAATCGCGCCAAACGTTATCTGGCCTATTTCCAGGCGTACACCAGTACCTTTGCCGAAGTGCAGGTGCTGCGTTCTATGTATCAGCAGGCGGTAAGCCAGGCCAGCATTGTCGGGCTGTGTGTCGGGACGCGCCCCGACTGTGTACCGGATGCGGTGCTCGATCTGCCTCTGCGAATATAAAGACCAGGGCTATGAAGTGTGGCTGGAACTGGGATTGCAAACCGCGCATGACAAAACGCTGCGCCGTATTAATCGCGGCCATGATTTTTGCCTGTTATCAGCGAACCACCCAACTGGCGCGCGAACGCGGGCTGAAAGTGTGCTCGCATCTGATTGTGGGTTTACCCGGCGAAGGCAGACGGAATGCCTGCAAACGCTGGAGCGCGTGGTGGAAACGGGCGTGGATGGCATTAAGCTGCACCCGCTGCATATTGTAAAAGGCAGCATTATGGCGAAAGCCTGGGAAGCGGGGCGCCTGAACGGCATTGCGCTGGAGGCGTATACGCTGACGGCGGGGGAGATGATTCGCCATACGCCGCCGGAGGTTATTTATCATCGCATTTCCGCCAGCGCCCGTCGTCCGACGTTGCTCGCCCCCGCTATGGTGTGAGAATCGCTGGACGGGCATGGTGGAGTTGGACCGCTATCTTAACGAACATGGTGCGCAAGGCTCCGCGCTTGGTACGCCGTGGATTCAGCCGGGGAGCTAACCACCCGTAGGCGTGTAGGGCCTGATAAGCGAAGCGCCATCAGGCAGCCTTGCGCACATTGCCGGATGGCGGCTATGCCTTATCCGGCCTACCGCCTACCCGGTCATTTCACCGATAACCTCCGCATTTATTGCACAATTTTCAACGTACTGCTCAGAATTGAGTATTATTGTGCGAAGTTGTCGTGAAGGAATCCCCTATGAAGCAAATTCGTATGCTGGCGCAATACTATGTCGACCTGATGATGAAGCTGGGTCTGGTGCGCTTTTCGATGCTGTTGGCATTAGCGCTGGTGGTGCTGGCGATAGTGGTGCAGATGGCGGTCACCATGGTGTTGCATGGTCAGGTCGAAAGTATTGATGTCATCCGCTCCATCTTTTTTGGCCTGTTAATCACGCCCTGGGCCGTCTATTTCTTGTCGGTGGTGGTGGAGCAACTGGAGGAGTCCAGGCAGCGCCTGTCACGGCTGGTACAAAAGCTGGAAGAGATGCGCGAGCGCGATCTCAAACCTCACGGTACAACTGAAAGACAATATTGCTCAGCTTAATCAGGAAAATTGCCGATCGCGAAAAAGCGGAGGCTGAGCGCCAGTCGACCTTCGAACAGCTAAAAGTGGAAATCAAGGAGCGTGAAGAGACGCAGATTCAGCTTGAACAGCAATCCTCTTTCTTACGCTCTTTCCTCGATGCGTCGCCGGATTTGGTTTTTTATCGCAATGAGGATAAAGAGTTTTCCGGCTGTAACCGCGCGATGGAACTGCTGACCGGCAAGAGTGAAAAACAGCTCGTCCATTTAAAACCGGCTGACGTCTATTCCCCCGAAGCGGCGGAAAAAGTGATTGAGACCGACGAAAAAGTCTTCCGCCATAACGTCTCGCTGACCTATGAACAGTGGCTCGATTACCCGGACGGGCGCAAAGCGTGCTTTGAAATTCGCAAGGTGCCCTATTACGACCGCGTTGGTAAACGTCATGGCCTGATGGGCTTTGGGCGCGATATTACGGAACGTAAGCGTTATCAGGACGCGCTTGAACGCGCCAGCCGCGACAAGACCACGTTTATCTCTACGATCAGCCCACGAGTTGCGTACGCCGCTGAACGGCATTGTCGGCTTAAGCCGCATTCTGCTGGACACCGACCTTACCAGCGAGCAGGAAAAATACCTGAAAACCATCCATGTCTCTGCGGTCCACGTTGGGGAATATTTTCAACGATATCATTGATATGGATAAGATGGAGCGGCGTAAAGTCCAGCTGGATAACCAGCCGGTAGATTTCACCAGTTTCATGGCGGATCTGGAGAATCTCTCCGGCCCTGCAAGCGCAGCAAAAAGGGCTACGCTTTGTGCTCGATCCGACGTTGCCGCTGCCGCATAAGGTGATCACCGACGGCACGCGTTTGCGCCAAATTCTGTGGAACCTGATCAGCAACGCCGTGAAGTTTACCCAGCAAGGGCAGGTGACGGTGCGCGTACGCTATGACGAAGGCGATGTGCTGCATTTTGACGTGGAAGATTCCGGCATCGGTATTCCGCAGGATGAGCAGGATAAAATCTTCGCCATGTATTATCAGGTGAAAGACAGTCATGGTGGTAAACCCGCGACGGGGACCGGGATTGGCCTGGCGGTATCGCGCCGCCTGGCAAAAAATATGGGCGGCGACATCACCGTTTCCAGCCAGCCGGGTAAAGGTTCCGTCTTTACGTTAACCGTACATGCGCCAGCCGTGGCGGAAGAGGTCGAGGACACACTGGAAGAGAATGACATGCCGCTGCCTGCGCTGCATGTGCTGCTGGTCGAGGACATTGAGCTGAACGTCATTGTGGCGCGTTCAGTGCTGGAAAAACTGGGCAACAGCGTTGACGTGGCGATGACCGGGAAAGCCGCGCTGGAAATGTTCACCCCGGGTGAATACGATCTGCTGCTGCTGGATATTCAACTGCCGGATATGACGGGTCTGGATATCTCCAGAGAACTTACCCGCCGCTATGCGCGGGAAGAATTACCGCCGCTGGTCGCACTCACTGCTAACGTCCTGAAAGACAAGAAAGAGTATCTGGACGCGGGAATGGACGATGTGTTGAGCAAGCCGCTGTCGGTTCCGGCGTTAACCGCAATGATTAAAAAATACTGGGATACCCGTAACGAAGAGGAGAGCACTGTGACATCTGAAGAGAGCAGTAAATCGCAAGCGTTGTTAGATATCCCGATGTTAGAGCAGTATATCGAACTGGTCGGCCCGAAATTAATTACGGATGGACTGGCCGGTGTTCGAGAAATGATGCCGGGGTTACTTAAGCATCCTGGAGGTCCAACCTGACGGCGCGGGATACCAAAGGCGTTGTTGAAGAAGGGCACAAAATTAAAGGCGCGGCGGGCTCCGTCGGGTTGCGTCATCTACAGCAACTGGGCCAGCAAATTCAGTCGCCGGATCTTCCTGCCTGGGAAGATAACGTGGGTGAATGGGTTGAAGAGATGAAGCAGGAGTGGCAGCACGACGTCGCGGTGCTGAAAGCCTGGGTGGCAAACGCGGAAAAAAAATGACCCCGGATTGACCGGGGTGCGCGAATACTGCGCCAACACCAGGGAAATCGTGGCTGCGCCGTAAGTTATGATTGTTTTTTACACAGGCGCAGCTCTGCTTTTCAGGCCGCACGCAGTTAAGATAGCAAATCTTAAATGTTTTGTTACATGAATCAGTTAAATGTGTGAAGCGCAGCATTTTAATCAGAATTATTAATACGCTTCAGTAAGTTGCGAAAAGGATCATCACGATGAAAAAAATTGGCGTAGTGCTCAGTGGATGTGGCGTATACGACGGCGCCGAGATTCATGAAGCCGTTCTGACCCTTCTGGCGATTGCTCGCAGCGGCGCGCAGGCCATCTGCTTTGCGCCGGATAAACAGCAGGCTGATGTGATTAATCACCTGACGGGCGAAGCGATGGCGGAGACGCGAAATGTCCTGATCGAAGCCGCGCGCATTACGCGAGGGAAATTCGTCCACTCGCTCAGGCGGTCTCCAGCGATCTGGACGCGCTGATTGTTCCGGGTGGATTTGGCGCGGCGAAAAACCTGAGTAATTTTGCCAGCCAGGGCAGCGAGTGCCGGGTAGATAGCGACCTGGCCGCGCTGGCAATCGCCATGCACCAGTCGGGTAAGCCGTTAGGGTTTATGTGCATTGCCCCGGCAATGCTGCCCAGGATTTTTGGTTTCCCGCTTCGTCTGACGATTGGCACCGATATCGATACGGCGGAAGTGCTGGAAGATATGGGAGCCGAGCATGTGCCATGTCCGGTTGACGATATTGTGGGTGGATGAAGATAACAAAATTGTCACCACGCCTGCTTACATGCTGGCGCAGGATATTGCACAGGCGGCGACCGGCATTGAAAAACTGGTGTCTCGCGTACTGGTTCTGGCTGAATGAGTAAAGGGCCGTTTCACTCCGCTGGCGTCCCTGCGCCGTTTGCTCCTGCGCATCCTTGTGGTGCTGGCGGTTTTTTGGGGCGGCGGCATCGCGCTGTTCAGCGTCGTTCCGGTGCCTTTTTCCGCAGTGATGGTGGAACGGCAGATTAGCGCGTGGCTGCAAGGCGATTTCGGCTATGTTGCGCATTCCGACTGGGCTGGCATGGATGCGATCTCGCCGTGGATGGGGCTGGCGGTGATTGCGGCGGAAGATCAGAAATTCCCGGAGCACTGGGGATTTGATGTTTCGGCCATTGAGAAGGCGCTGGCGCACAATGAGCGCAATGAAAACCGAATTCGTGGGGCGTCCACGCTTTCTCAGCAAACGGCGAAGAATCTCTTTTTATGGGATGGACGCAGTTGGGTGCGTAAAGGGCTGGAGGCCGGGCTCACCGTCGGGCTGGAAACCGTCTGGAGTAAAAAACGCATCCTGACCGTCTACCTGAATATTGCGGAGTTTGGCGACGGCGTGTTTGGCGTGGAAGCGGCGTCGCAGCGCTATTTTAATAAACCTGCCAGCCGGTTAAGTATGTCAGAAGCCGCGCTATTGGCGGCGGTGCTGCCAAACCCTTTACGCTTTAAAGCGAACGCGCCTTCAGGCTACGTGCGTAGCCGTCAGGCGTGGATTTTGCGTCAAATGCGCCAATTGGGCGGCGAATCGTTTATGACGCGTAACCATCTGTATTAAGATTGCGCTGACGCGCGGCCTCAAGAGAGGGGAGCGGCAGCGCGCTTTTGTCTTCTTCCTGGCGGTTCATCTTCAGCGCCGCCACCAGACCCGGTTGGGCGATCAACCGTTCCCACTGTCTTTCCTGTTTGCGATGGCAAAACCAGGCTGACCAGCTTGCCAGCGGGATCAGCGTGCTCTCGCCGATGTTGTCGCAGATCACCGGGATCGCTTCGGATTCGCTAATGCGGTGACACAGAATATTTTGCGGCTTCAGGGTCATGGTGACGATGCGGTTATCGTAGATATAACGCTTGAGCGTTTTCAGCAACTGGCGCAGGACGGCGGCATCTTCGTCATTGCGGCACTGCGCCACAAATTCAGTCAGCGTGACGGACGGTTTGCCATCGAAATCGGTTATCACATCGTAGACGTAGCCCGTACCACAATCGGTCTCTACCGTACCGTGATAGCGCGGGATGCCGCTCCAGTCTTGCAGGTAACGTGACAGATGCGCGTAATATTTCAGCTCACGGCGGATCTCTTTCTTGCCGCTGCGGTCGGCATTGTAAATGATCTTAATGCAGCGTTGGGCCATCGCCCGGATGCGCATAACATTTACGATGGCGTCCGGTGCCCAGGGGATTTTGTTCAGATAAAAGTATCATGAGATCTCCTGGTAATGTTGCTAATAGAACCAGTATGAACGCTCAACTTAAATAGAACGTAAACAACCCTTCTTAAGGTTTTCTTAAGGTTTGATCGGAACGGAAAAGCGCACGGAATGTACAATATCGATGCAGGCAGAAAGACGAGGGAATAAAAAAAACGCCGGATGGCGTTTTCTGGGGGAAAGGAAGAGACGAAAGCGAAATGGCCTAATCTTCGTCGAATCCTGAATTGAACAGCGCGATCACCGCCGCCAGCGCTTCGACCTCCTGCGGGCCGGTAGCTTCAATTTCTATCTGGCGACCTTTAGCAGAGTCCAGCATCAGCAGGGCAATGACGCTATTGGCTTCGGCTTCGGTGCCTTCATCATTGCGTAACAGCACTTCGGCCTCAAAACCCTGCATTAATTCAAACAGTTTCATGGCAGGCCGGGCATGCATACCCAGCTTGTTCGTGACTTCTACAGTCTGCTTCACGGTCATGTTTTGCGTTTTTCCAGCGTTCTATGGCGTGACTGCACGTTCTTACCGCGTGAGCGGAAGTAGTCTGCCAGCTGTTCTGCAATATACACCGAACGGTGTTTCCCGCCGGTACAGCCGATGGCTACGGTGAGATAGCTACGGTTGTTTGTCTCCAGCATGGGTAACCATAACTCAAGATAGCTGCGAGTCTGGTAGATAAAATTGTGTACTTCTGTGTGTCTGTCGAGGAATGCCGCAACCGGTTTATCGAGGCCGGTCATTGGACGCAGTTTCGGGTCCCAGTGCGGGTTAGGCAGGAAGCGCACGTCAAAAACATAATCGGCATCGATAGGAATACCGTGCTTGAAGCCGAAGGACTCGAACACCATTGTCAGTTCGCGTTCGCGCTTGCCCAGCAGACGGGTACGCAGCATTTCCGCCAGTTCATGCACGGACATTTCAGAGGTATCGACAATCAGATCGGCGCGGGAACGCAGCGGTTCCAGCAGATCGCTTTCCTGGTCGATGGCGCTCTCCAGGGAGAGATTTTTGCTGGAAAGCGGATGCAGACGGCGCGTATCGCTGTAACGGCGAATCAGCGTGTTGCGATCGGCATCAAGGAACAGAAGCTGTGGTGAAAACGCATCGGGCAGGTTGTTCATCGCCTGCTCGAAAATTTCAGGGGACTCAGGCATGTTACGCACGTCAATGCTGACGGCCGCAGAAATCTGGCGATCGGCCAGCGTACGAGCCAGATCGGGCAACAGCACCACGGGGAGGTTGTCCACGCAGTAAAAACCCATATCTTCCAGCGCACGCAGGGCGACAGATTTCCCTGACCCTGAACGACCGCTGACGATCATCAGTACCATGTACCGTTTCTCCTCACAACAGATGCCATTGGGTGGTTATGCCTCATCCTTTCCACCTTCGGTGTCAGTGATGATTTGATACAGCTCTTCGTCACTCTGCGCGGCGCGCAGGCGGCGGCAGATGGTTTTATCCGCCAGACGTTTAGCGACCAGCGACAGTGTATGCAGATGCGTTTTGGTCTGATCTGCGGGCACCAGCAGGGCGAAAAGCAGATCGACCGGTTGATTATCAATGGCATCGAAAGCGATAGGCGTTTCGAGTTGGACGAACACGCCGACGGCGCGCAGCGTATCTTCTTCCAGCTTGCCGTGCGGGATGGCGATACCATTGCCAATGCCGGTACTGCCCATTTTCTCACGCGTCAGGATTGCTTCAAATACCACCTGCGGAGGCAGGCTGAGCTGTTTTGCCGCCAGTTCACTGATAATCTCCAGCGCACGTTTTTTGCTCTGGCAGTGAACGCCGCTGCGCGTACATTCCTGGTTAAGTACGCTGCTCAGTTGTAGAGTCGTATCGTTATTTGTCATAATTTCACCTAAGAACCTGTTCCATCAGAATGATTCCTGATGAGGCAGATTCGGAGCGCTAACTGTACAAATGGCCTGTTGTGCGTCACAACAGGCCGTCCTGCACTCGCTAACTGCCCGGACAATTAGTGTTGTTTCAGTTTATCTTTGTGTTTCGTTAGCTGCCTTGCCAGTTTATCGATCAAACCGTCAATGGCGGCATACATATCCTGACCTTCCGCGCTGGCGTGAATTTCGCCACCGTTTACATGCAGTGTCGCATCCGAGATGTGTGTTACCTTCTCCACTTTCAAAACAACGTAGACCTGATTAATCCTGTCAAAATACTGCTCAAGTTTGGCGAATTTGGTTGAGACAAAGTCGCGCAGGGCTTCAGTAATTTCGACGTTATTTCCAGTGATGTTGAGCTGCATAGTGTCTTCCTTATCGGTTGGTTCAAACCAGCTGTTTGCGCTGATTGGACGGCGGAATGGATAAAGACTCTCGGTACTTCGCAACGGTGCGGCGCGCCACCATGATACCCTGATCCGACAACATAGAGGTTAACTTGCTGTCGCTCAGCGGCTTCGCGGGGTTCTCCGCAGCAATTAATTTCTTCACCAGCGCACGTATCGCCGGTGGAAGAGGCTTCGCCTCCGCCTTCGGTATTCACATGGCTGGAAAAGAAATACTTCAGTTCAAAAATGCCGCGTGGACTGTGCAGATACTTCTGCGTGGTCACACGGGAAATCGTCGATTCGTGCATCTCGACGGCCTGGGCGATGTCCGCCAGCACCATCGGTTTCATAAACTCTTCGCCTTGCTCGAAGAAGGCCTGCTGCTGCTCAACAATACAGCGGCTCACGCGTAACAGGGTGTCGTTGCGGCTTTCCAGACTTTTGATCAGCCACTTCGCATCCTGAAGGTTGCTGCGAATGAAACTGGCTGTCGGCATCATTACGCGCGCCGTTGCACAGGGCGGCATAATGTTGATTGATCTGTAGACGGGGGAATGCTGTCGCCGTTCAGCTCCACCATCCAGTAACCGTTGTGCTTACGCACCAGCACATCCGGGATCACATACTCAGGTTCGCCGGTCTGGATAGACTGACCCGGTCTGGGATCGAGCGACTGGATAAGATTGACCGCCTCTTTCAGCACCTCTTCTTTCAGCCGCGTAACGCGCATCAGGGTACGCGAAGTCATGATTGGCCAGCAGATCGAGGTGATCGCTGATGATCAACCGGGCGTCTTCCAGCCAGGGCGTGGATTTATCGAACTGTGAGAGCTGGATCAGCAGGCAGTCACGGAGATCTTTCGCCGCCACGCCGATGGGATCGAAGCGCTGAACGCGTTTGAGTACCGCTTCTATTTCATCGAGGCCGATCTCTTCATCGCCGATGCTTTCGAGAATGTCATCCAGCGAAATGGTGAGATAGCCGGTATCATCAACGGCATCGACAATTGAGGTGGCAATCGCGCGATCGGTATCCGAGAACGGAGTCAGCCCGACTTGCCACATCAGGTAGTCCTGGAGGGACTGCGTGGTTTCGCCCTGGTACACCGGCAGCTCGTCGTCGATGTAGTCGCCGCTGGTGCCGGACGGCGTACCTGCGGTGTAAATCTCATCCCAGCTGGCGTCAAGCGGCAGCTCTTCGGGCATCTCTTTCTGTTCGAGCGCGTCTGCGGTATCCAGGGCTTCGTTGTCCTGGGTTTCGCGCGTGTCGATTTCATCGTGAAGATCGGTTTGCTCAAGCAGCGGATTACTCTCCAGCGCTTGCTGAAGTTCCTGCTGAAGTTCCAGCGTAGACAACTGCAACAGACGGATGGCCTGTTGTAGCTGGGGCGTCATCGCCAGTTGTTGGCTGAGCCTGAGTTGCAAACCTTGCTTCATGTTCAGAGTCGTTTTCTCCCGCTGTGACGTCGCAGTCTTCTACCCTATCAGAGTCTGAAGTCTTCCCCAAGGTATACGCGCTTAACGTGCTCGTCTTGCAGGATTTCTGTCGGTGTGCCGTGTGCGATCAGATGCCCCTGGCTGACAATATACGCGCGTTCACACACCGCCAGCGTTTCACGAACGTTGTGGTCGGTAATCAGAACGCCGAGACCGCTGTCGCGCAGGTGCTCGATAATGCGTTTGATGTCGATGACGGAAATCGGGTCAACGCCTGCAAACGGTTCATCCAGCAGGATAAATTTCGGATTTGCGGCCAGCGCGCGGGCAATCTCCACACGGCGGCGTTCACCGCCGGACAACGCTTGTCCGAGGCTGTCGCGCAGATGCTCGATGTGGAACTCTTCCATCAGTTCATTGGCGCGGTCTTCACGCTGTTCGGTCGTGAGATCGTCGCGAATTTGCAGCACCGCCATCAGGTTATCAAACACGCTCAGACGGCGGAAAATGGAGGCTTCCTGCGGTAAATAGCCAATACCGCGACGCGCGCGGGCATGCAGCGGCAGCAGGCTGATGTCTTCATCGTCAATAATAATGTTGCCAGCATCGCGCGGCACAATGCCCACCACCATGTAGAAGGTAGTGGTTTTGCCTGCGCCGTTCGGCCCGAGCAGACCGACGATCTCCCCGGAATTCACGGTGAGGCTGACATCTTCCACCACGCGACGGCCTTTATAGGCTTTCGCAAGATTCTTTGCAGTTAATGTTGCCATAACGAATTAGTTACCCTTCTTCTGTGCCGGGGTCTGGTCTTTGTTTTTGTCCTGCAACTGCGACGGCACCAGAACCGTCGTTACACGTTTGCCTTTTTCGCTGAACGCCTGCATTTTCTGCTCTTTCACCAGGTAAGTGATCTTATCGCCGGTGATGTTGCTGTCGAGCTGCTCCAGGTAGGCGTTACCGGTCAGGACGACGAAATCTTTCGCCAGCTCATAATGCATTTTTTGGGCATGGCCTTTTACCGGCTTGCCGTTGTCCTGCATCTGATAAAACGTCGCCGGGTTGCCGAAGCCGTCGATCACCTCTTTGCCTTGCTCGCCGCCCGGACGGGTGACGACCACTTTGTCGGCATTGATTTTGATGGTGCCCTGAGTCACGACGACATTTCCGGTAAACGTCACCACGTTACCCTGCATATCCAGTGACTGCTGGTCCGATTCAATATGAATCGGTTGTTCGGTATCGCCGGTGACCGCGAACGCCGGAAGACTGGCGGCCAGAAGTGTGCTGGCAAGCACAAGATTAAGGCTGAGTTTGTTTGTTTTGAATTTCATAGGAGGTTCTAACCTTTTCAATCAGCTCGGCGTTCTTGCTGCGTAAGTTGCCGCGCATTTTCAGTCCGCTGGAGTTAAATGTTGTTCCGTATAACGTGACCAGATCTTCAGAGGTGACATCCTGCGTCACCAGGTTGATCGTCGCGTTATCCGTCGTGATTCTGCGTAGTTGAGCGTCAGGCGCCAGCGCATTGACTTCAACGTGACCATACAGATAGAGCATCCGGTCTTCGGTCAATTTCGCCTTATCCGCTTTAATTGACCATGTCGGGACTTTATCTTTATCAAAGGTGGTTAATACCGGTTGGGTAAACCACGAAAGCGCCTGTTCTGAATAATATTCAACGTGCTGCGCAATAAGACGATAGTTCAACGCGCCTTCCGGGCTATAGACGACCGTATCGGTATGCTCGCTCTTATAAGTCGGATCGCTGGTGTTCACCACAACCTGAGCAGGATCGTCTTTATCCGCCAGATTAATTCCGATCAACACCAGTACGGCCAACGACAGTAGAATGATAACCCAACGTCTGGTTTTACTCATATCGATTGCCCTTTGGCCTCATCAAGCTTACCCTGCGCCAGCAAGAGTAAATCGCACACTTCCCGCACCGCACCGCGTCCACCGGCGATATGCGTCACATAGTCGGCGCGAGGGATCAGGAGCGGATGCGCATCAGCGACCGCAACGCTCAGACCCCACTTTTTCCATCACCGGCCAGTCGATCAGATCGTCACCGACGTAAGCCACATTTTCAGGCGCAACGCCCAGCTTATCGAGCAGGTCGCCAAACGCGATAAGTTTGTCCGACTGCCCCTGATAGAGATGCGTGATCCCCAGGGTGGCACAGCGATCTTCTACAAGTTTAGCCTTTCGTCCGGTAATAATAGCGACCTCAATCCCGGAAGTGAGCGCACAGCGAATGCCGTAGCCATCACGGACGTTAAAGGCCTTCAGCTCTTCACCGTTGTTGCCCATATAAATCAGACCATCAGACAGCACGCCATCCACATCGAGGATGAGCAGACGGATGTTTTCCGCCTGGGCGATAACCTGTGTACTGACGGGGCCATAACAGGTCGCAAGCGACGCACCTGCTTTACTCATTTCTTTTATCCTTGAGTTTCTACACTACGCCTGCACGCAGTAAATCATGCATATGTAACACACCCAGTAACTGGTCGCCATCAGCAACCAAAACGGAGGTGATATGACGGGACTGCATTAAGTTCAGGGCGTTAACGGCGAGAATACCGGGGCGAACGCGAATTCCCCCAGGCGTCATGACGTCGGCAATCCCTAACTGGCGAACATCCACACCCATATCGAAAACACGACGCAAGTCGCCATCGGTAAAGATGCCGTCAATCTTCATTGTGTCATCACAAATGACGGTCATGCCGAGATTTTTACGCGTAATTTCCAGCAGGGCATCACGCAGGCTGGCGTTTTTATTCACATGCGGGATTTCATCGCCGGTGTGCATGATATCGTTAACGCGCAGCAGAAGTTTACGGCCAAGTGCGCCGCCCGGATGCGACAACGCAAAATCTTCGGCGGTAAAGCCGCGGGCTTTTAATAACGCGACCGCGAGCGCATCGCCCATGACCAGCGTAGCCGTAGTGCTGCTGGTCGGCGCCAGGCCCAACGGGCAGGCTTCTTTCGGCACTTTAACACACAGATGCACATCCGCCGCACGCGCCATGCTGCTTTCTGGCCGCCCGGTGATACAAATCAGCGGCACCTGCAAGCGTTTGAGAACCGGGATTAATGCGGCAATCTCATTGGATTCGCCAGAGTTGGAAATCGCGATCACCACATCCTGCGAGGTGACCATGCCGAGATCGCCATGCGCGGCCTCGCCCGGGTGAACAAAAAAGGCGGAAGTGCCGGTGCTGGCAAAGGTGGCGGCCATTTTCCGCCCGATATGACCTGATTTTCCCATCCCCATGACAACGACTTTGCCTGTGCACGAGAAGATTTTTTCACAGGCGAGCGTGAAGTTCTGGTCGATGTATTGATCAAGCTCCGCCAGGCCTTCACGTTCAATCTCCAGGACGTCTTTGCCTGCTTTCTGAAAGTCAAAACCCGGTTGTAACGCTAAGTGCGACATAGTCCGTTTTCCCGTTATCCAATAAGAAGCGGCGATAGCCCAGTACAGCATCGCCAGCCATACGATAAAACCGCCGGTCAGCAGCACGCCTGCGCCCCGACCAATCTGGCGCGGACGCCGCCAGCACAGCAATGCCAAAACAATGCTCACTAACAGCATCACGCTATAGTCACGCCCAAACGCCAGCGGGTTGACGTCGCCTGGCGTAATCAATGCAGGCAGCCCCAGAACGATGGCGATATTGGAAATATTGGCGCCGATAATGTTGCCAATGGCGATATCATTTTCACCTTTGCGGATGCCCGCGATCGCCGTCGCCAGTTCTGGCAGGCTGGTGCCAATCGCAATCACCGTCAGGGCCGATAGTCAGTTCGCTCATAGCGAAGTAGTTCGCCAGTACGGTGGCGTTATCAACCACCATCCGCGTCGCCATCGGCATAATAATCAGCGCGATACCCAGCCACAAAAAACGCGACGGGTAAGCCGCCTTCGCGCGGCAACTCCGCCACCTGCTCCCGGGTGAGGCTGTCATTTCCCTGCCGCTCCGCCAGGCGCGCGATCTTAACAATGAACAGCAGCCATAGCACGGCCAGCAGCAGAAGAAAGATTCCGTCGCTACGGCTCAGCTCGCCATCGTGCAGGACGGAACCCGCCAGCACACTGACAAATAACATTAGCGGCAATTCGCGACGCAAAACATCAGAATGCACGGTAAAAGGGTGAAACAGCGCCGCCAGGCCCAGAATCAGCAAGATATTGATGATGTTGGAGCCGAGCGCGGTGCCTACGGCTAAGTCCAGTTGCCCGTGAAGCGACGCGGCAACCGAGACAATTATCTCCGGTAATGATGTTCCGATACTGACGACTGTCATCCCGATAATGAGCGGAGGAATCCCCACTGCCCGACACAAAATCGATGCGGCAAACACCAGACGATCGGCGCTGTAGACCACCAGAAGTAAACCAATAATTAACAGCGCCGTAGCTAAAAGCATCTAAAGTCCTTTCTTCAGGTATACTCGCCGGTCCACTGGAGGGATCTTCTGGAAGCCGTAACGAAGTCTTAATTTTGACTTTATGCGGCTAAAAAGTAAAACAAATGCCAGCTTTAGCTAACCAGGGCAGGTAATATTCTGTAAATATGTTGGGTTCATGGCTAAATTCAGCGCCATGCTTAGATCAACAAGGCGATACAAAGGGATGAATCAATGGGTCAGTCTGTGGCGAATTTAGTCGATATGCGCGACGTCAGCTTTTCGCGTGGCGACCGCTGCATTTTCGATAATATTTCCCTGACCGTGCCACGCGGGAAGATCACGGCGATCATGGGGCCATCGGGGATCGGTAAAACCACGCTGTTACGACTGATTGGCGGACAAATCCCGCCGGATAGCGGGGAAATACTGTTTGATGGCGAAAACGTACCTGCTATGTCTCGCTCGCGGTTGTACACGGTACGAAAACGGATGAGCATGCTGTTTCAGTCGGGAGCGCTGTTCACCGACATGAACGTGTTTGATAACGTAGCCTACCCGCTGCGGGAGCACACGAATTTACCCGCGCCGCTGTTGAAAAGCACGGTGATGATGAAACTGGAAGCCGTTGGTCTGCGCGGCGCGGCAAAGCTCATGCCCTCTGAACTGTCCGGGGGGATGGCGCGGCGTGCGGCATTAGCCCGTGCTATTGCGCTGGAACCCGACCTCATTATGTTCGATGAGCCGTTTGTGGGTCAGGACCCGATTACGATGGGCGTACTGGTGAAGCTGATTTCAGAACTGAATAGCACGCTGGGCGTAACCTGCGTTGTCGTGTCCCACGATGTGCCGGAGGTGCTGAGCATCGCCGATCACGCCTGGATTATGGCGGACAAAAAAATCGTGGCGCACGGTAGCGCGAAGGAACTGCAAGAAAATGCCGACCCGCGCGTCCGCCAGTTCCTGGACGGTATTGCCGACGGGCCGGTTCCGTTCCGCTATCCGGCGGGCGATTATCACTCCGATTTACTCGAAACAGGGAGTTAAGCCACTCATGCTGTTAAATGCGCTGGCATCGCTTGGACACCGGGGGATCAAAACCCTCAGAACGTTCGGGCGTGCCGGGTTAATGTTATTCAATGCGGTGATTGGTAAGCCGGAATTTCGCAAGCATGCGCCGCTGCTGATGCGTCAGCTCTATAATGTAGGCGTCCTGTCGATGCTCATTATTATCGTCTCTGGCGTTTTTATCGGCATGGTGCTCGGGTTGCAGGGCTATCTGGTTCTGACGACCTACAGCGCGGAAACCAGCCTGGGTATGCTGGTGGCGCTTTCATTGCTGCGTGAACTGGGGCCGGTTGTCGCGGCGTTGCTGTTTGCCGGGCGCGCAGGGTCTGCGCTGACTGCGGAAATTGGTCTTATGCGAGCGACTGAGCAGCTCTCCAGTATGGAAATGATGGCCGTCGATCCGCTGCGCCGGGTGATCTCTCCGCGCCTGTGGGCGGGGGTGATTTCGCTGCCGCTGCTGACGATTATCTTCGTGGCTGTTGGCATCTGGGGAGGATCGCTGGTTGGCGTTAGCTGGAAGGGGATCGATGCCGGTTTCTTCTGGTCGGCGATGCAGGATGCCGTCGACTGGCGTCTGGATCTCGTGAACTGTTTGATTAAGAGCGTGGTGTTCGCCATCACGGTAACGTGGATTGCGCTGTTCAATGGGTATGACGCGATTCCGACCTCTGCCGGGATTAGCCGCGCAACCACGCGCACCGTTGTGCACTCGTCTTTGGCCGTTCTGGGTCTGGATTTTGTGTTGACCGCACTGATGTTTGGGAATTGAGTTCATGCAAACGAAAAAAAGTGAAATTTGGGTAGGGATCTTCTTGCTGGTTGCGTTGCTGGCGGCGCTGTTTGTTTGCCTGAAAGCGGCCAATGTCACCTCAATGCGCACGGAGCCGACCTACACGATTTATGCGACCTTCGACAATATTGGCGGCCTGAAAGCGCGCTCTCCGGTGCGCATCGGCGGGGTGGTTGTCGGCCGGGTTGCGGATATCTCGCTGGATCCGAAAACCTACCTGCCGCGCGTCACGCTGGATATTGAAGAGCGCTATAACCACATTCCTGATACCAGTTCGCTGAGTATCCGCACCTCTGGTCTGCTGGGGGAGCAATATCTGGCGTTAAACGTCGGGTTTGAAGATCCTGAACTGGGAACGTCTATCCTCAAAGATGGCGACACTATTCAGGACACCAAGTCCGCGATGGTGCTTGAAGACATGATTGGTCAGTTCCTTTACAACAGTAAAGGGGACGACAATAAGAATTCTGGCGATGCGCCAGCGCCAACTGAAGGCAATAATGAAGCGACACCGCCTGCGGGCGCAACAAATTAATCACAGGAGAATCGATGTATGTTTAAGCGATTAATGATGGTAGCGCTGCTGGTCATTGCACCGTTGAGCGCGGCAACCGCGGCGGACCAGACTAACCCGTATAAATTGATGAATGAGGCGGCGCAGAAAACCTTCGATCGTCTGAAAAACGAACAGCCGAAAATCCGTGCCAACCCGGATTACCTGCGCGATGTCGTTGACCAGGAACTGCTGCCGTATGTGCAGGTGAAATACGCGGGCGCGCTGGTACTGGGTCGTTACTACCGGGAGGCGACGCCGGCGCAGCGTGACGCCTATTTCGCGGCGTTTCGTGAATACCTGAAACAGGCTTATGGTCAGGCGCTGGCAATGTACCACGGCCAGACTTACCAGATTTGCGCCGGAACAACCGCTGGGCAATGCGACCATCGTGCCGATCCGTGTGACGATCATCGATCCGAATGGCCGTCCTCCGGTTCGACTGGATTTCCAGTGGCGTAAAAAACACCCAGACCGGTAACTGGCAGGCTTATGACATGATCGCGGAAGGCGTCAGTATGATCACCACAAAACAGAATGAGTGGAGCGATCTGCTGCGTACCAAAGGCATCGACGGCCTGACCGCGCAGTTGCAGTCAATTTCTCGTCAGAAAATTTCGCTGGAAGATAAAAAATAATGACGCAGTCACTTAGCTGGACGCGCGAAGGTGACACGCTGGCATTAGCGGGAGAGCTGGACCAGGACGTGCTGAACCCTCTGTGGGATGCGCGCGTTGATGCGATGAAAGGCGTAACCTGCATCGATCTGAGCCAGGTCTCCCGGGTGGATACCGGTGGTCTGGCGTTACTGGTGCATCTTGTCGATCAGGCGAAGCGACAGGGCAACAGCGTTTCGCTGCAAGGGGTAAACGAGAAGGTTTACACGCTGGCGAAGCTCTATAATTTGCCTGCTGACGTGCTTCCACGTTAATTTTTGTAGGCCGGATAAGGCCTTGTGCCGCCATCCGGCACAACCCCTAAGTGGGATTTGCCACCAAAGCCTTGCCTGATTTATCAGCTGGGCTTTTTGCTTATTTATGACAGCGCCACTTTGCTCTAAGATGTTGGGCTGTTTTCCCTATTTGACGAATGAAGAGCCCATGGAAAATCATGAAATTCAGAGCGTGCTGATGAGCGCACTCTCCCTCCAGGAAGTCCACGTCTCTGGCGATGGCAGTCACTTTCAGGTTATCGCCGTGGGTGAGATGTTTGACGGCATGAGCCGGGTCAAGAAGCAGCAGTCTGTTTACGGCCCGTTGATGGAGTTTATTGCGGATAACCGTATCCATGCCGTATCGATCAAAGCGTATACCCCAGCGGAATGGGAACGCGATCGCAAACTTAACGGTTTTTGAGCGACGGGCGACACGCCGGTAGCAGATATGAATTCTTAACAGAGAACAGAATAATGGATAAATTTCGTGTACAGGGGCCGACAACGCTCCAGGGCGAAGTCACAATTTCAGGCGCTAAAAATGCCGCATTGCCGATCCTTTTCGCGGCGCTGCTGGCAGAAGAGCCGGTAGAGATCCAGAACGTTCCAAAGCTGAAAGACATCGATACGACGATGAAACTGCTCAGCCAGCTTGGAACGAAAGTGGAACGTAACGGTTCTGTCTGGATCGACGCCAGCCAGGTCAACATTTTCTGCGCGCCTTATGAACTGGTAAAAACCATGCGCGCGTCGATTTGGGCGCTGGGGCCGCTGGTGGCGCGTTTTGGTCAGGGGCAGGTTTCTCTGCCAGGCGGCTGCGCCATCGGCGCGCGTCCGGTCGATCTGCACATCACCGGCCTGGAACAACTGGGCGCTGAGATCAAGCTGGAAGAAGGCTATGTGAAGGCGTCTGTTAATGGTCGTCTGAAAGGCGCGCATATCGTGATGGACAAAGTCAGCGTCGGTGCGACGGTGACCATCATGTCTGCGGCAACGCTGGCCGAAGGGACCACCGTGATTGAAAACGCCGCGCGTGAGCCGGAGATCGTCGATACCGCGAACTTCCTGGTGACGTTGGGAGCGAAGATCAGCGGTCAGGGCACCGATCGTATTACCATTGAGGGCGTTGAGCGTCTGGGCGGCGGCGTATACCGTGTTCTGCCCGATCGCATTGAAACCGGCACCTTCCTGGTCGCGGCGGCGATTTCCGGCGGTAAAATCGTCTGCCGTAACGCGCAGCCGGATACGCTGGATGCCGTACTGGCTAAACTGCGTGACGCCGGAGCGGATATTGAAACCGGTGAAGACTGGATCAGCCTGGACATGCATGGCCAACGTCCGAAAGCTGTGAATGTGCGCACCGCGCCGCACCCGGCTTTCCCGACCGATATGCAGGCGCAGTTCACGCTGCTGAACCTTGTCGCGGAAGGGACGGGTTTCATCACGGAAACCATTTTCGAAAACCGCTTTATGCATGTGCCTGAACTGATCCGTATGGGCGCGCACGCGGAAATCGAGAGCAACACCGTGATTTGCCACGGCGTTGAAAAACTCTCCGGGGCGCAGGTGATGGCGACCGACTTGCGTGCGTCTGCGAGCCTGGTGCTGGCGGGATGCATTGCAGAAGGCACGACGCTGGTCGATCGTATTTATCACATCGATCGTGGCTATGAGCGCATTGAAGACAAACTGCGCGCGCTGGGCGCGAATATTGAGCGTGTGAAAGGCGAGTAATTTTTTCCGCATGCACTGGTAGCCCCTTGTTCGGGGGCTACCGTTCAGAGCGTTATCCGTTCCTTACTTCTCTATTTCCCTTTTCGAGCCCGCATCAGACGCGTTCTGTCAATGAACTCATGGGTTTCTGGGTCATGATAGCGCGACGGCCAGATCACCCAGGGTTCTGTACCCAGCGCCTTCGCAATGATGAGCTCTCCTTTCGGCCACGGTCGGGTCAGGGCGTTTGCCAGCGTCGAGGAACTTAATCCATTCTTGCGTGATTCCGCCGCCATAGATGTCCCTTTTTTACGTAATCCGGCAATGATGTCTGCGGGATGCCAGTCAATGAGTTTATTTTCCATTATTCCCTCACTCCTTCGGTCAGTCAGTCGCTTGCGGCCTGGATAATCAGCCTGTGAGAAATACTATACGCCAGGTGATAGTATTGCTCTAATATGTTCCTGTAAAGAGTATGCATATTCATAAAATGTGACAGCATACGTGCGATGGGTAAAGGGCTGGGAAAGAAACGAACAACTGGAATTTACTGGAACTTAAAGATTCATCCCGCGCAGAGCACGGGATGAGAAGGGAGGGTTAACGATCGCGTTGTACGGCGATGTGCGCCAGACCGATCAGGGCTTCGCGCCACGGCGTATCAGGCAGAATCTGTAGGGCGGCGATGGCTTTATCGGCCTCGTCTTCTGCACGCTGACGCGTCCATTCCAGTGAACCGCAGGCGGTCATGGCTTCCAGAACGGGTTCCAGAAGGTGGCGCCCATTGCCTTGTTCAATGGCGGTACGGATCATTTGCGCCTGCTCTGGCGTACCGTTACGCATAGCGTGCAGCAGCGGCAGCGTTGGTTTTCCTTCGTTGAGGTCATCGCCGACATTTTTACCTAACTGCTCGCCATCAGCGCTGTAATCGAGTAAATCGTCAATCAGCTGAAAGGCCGTACCGAGATAACGACCATAATCCTGCAACCCTTTTTCCTGCTCAGGAGTACAGCCAGCAAGAAGACCGGAACACTGCGCCGCAGCTTCAAACAGGCGCGCCGTTTTGCTGTAAATCACGCGCATGTAATTTTCTTCGGTGATGTCCGGGTCGTTGACGTTCATCAGTTGCAGCACTTCGCCTTCGGCGATGACGTTCACCGCTTCTGACATTACCTCCAGCACTTTCAGCGAGCCAAGGCTGGTCATCATCTGGAACGCGCGGGTGTAGATAAAATCACCGACCAGGACGCTGGCGGCGTTGCCAAATGCCGCATTCGCCGTTGCCTTCCCACGACGCATATCGGATTCATCCACAACATCGTCGTGTAACAGAGTGGCGGTGTGGATAAACTCGATTAAGGCAGCGATCGTGACGTGCGCATTTTCCTGATAACCAACGGCGCGCGCAGCGAGTACGGCAATCATCGGGCGGATACGTTTTCCGCCGCCGCTAACGATGTAATACCCTAACTGATTGATCAGTTGGACGTCGGAATTGAGCTGTTCAAGGATTGTCGCATTGACACCCGCCATATCTTGCGCGGTTAACTCATTGATTTTTTCTAAATTCATCGCAAAAGCCGGGCTTATCGCCCCGATTAACTCATCATGGGATGAGATAACTAAGGGTTTAGGGTTAGGAATATATGCTGATTGTACTGAAAAAACGGCGCAGATAAAACGTTACCGTACACGTTGTGTTTTTTTTCTTCATGTATTGACGGTAGCACTTGTCAAAGGCTCGCGTTTTGCGTAATATTCGCGCCCTATTGTGAATATTTATAGCGCACTCTGAATCATTGAAAAGGCGTGCGCGGAAGCGGAGTTTTTTATGTACGCGGTTTTCCAAAGTGGTGGGTAAACAACACCGAGTAAGCGAAGGTCAGACCGTTCGCCTGGAAAAGCTGGACATCGCAACTGGCGAAACTATTGAGTTCGCTGAAGTTCTGATGATCGCAAACGGTGAAGAAGTCAAAATCGGCGTTCCTTTCGTTGATGGCGGCGTAATCAAAGCTGAAGTTGTTGCTCACGGTCGTGGCGAGAAAGTTAAAATCGTTAAGTTTCGTCGTCGTAAACACTATCGTAAGCAGCAAGGCCACCGTCAGTGGTTCACTGATGTGAAAATTACTGGCATCAGCGCCTAAGACCTGAGGAGAGATTTAAATGGCACATAAAAAGGCTGGCGGCTCAACTCGTAACGGTCGCGATTCAGAAGCTAAACGCCTGGGCGTTAAGCGTTTCGGTGGCGAAAACCGTTCTGGCGGGTAGCATCATCGTTCGTCAACGTGGGCACCAAATTCCACGCTGGCACTAACGTAGGTTGCGGTCGTGACCACACTCTGTTTGCTAAAGCAGACGGTAAAGTGAAATTCGAAGTTAAAGGCCCGAACAACCGTAAATACATCAGCATCGTTGCTGAGTAAGTTCTTCGTGGTCCGGTAACGGATTAAAGCCCCGCAACGTGTTGCGGGGCTTTTTACATTGAAAACCCGGAAAATTTTCTTGTAGGGAAAACGGGCATGAAGCAGCAGGCTGGCATTGGCATCCTTTTAGCACTCACCACTGCAATGTGTTGGGGCGCTTTGCCAATTGCAATGAAGCAGGTGCTGGAGGTGATGGAACCTCCAACCATTGTCTTCTATCGCTTTTTAATGGCGAGTATCGGCCTCGGCGCGATCCTGGCAGTTAAAAGAAAGCTCCCGCCATTGCGTATTTTTCGCAAACCGCGCTGGCTGGTGTTGCTGGCGATTGCAACAGGTGGACTTTTCGGGAATTTCATCCTGTTCAGCTCTTCCCTGCAATATTTGAGTCCGACGGCATCGCAGGTTATCGGTCAGCTGTCACCGGTTGGCATGATGGTCGCCAGCGTCTTTATTTTGAAAGAAAAGATGCGCGGCACGCAGGTGATTGGCGCGCTCATGCTGCTTTGTGGGCTGGTGATGTTCTTTAATACCAGTCTGGTCGAGATTTTTACCAAACTGACCGATTACACCTGGGGTGTGATCTTTGGGGTCGGTGCGGCGACGGTCTGGGTGAGTTATGGCGTCGCACAAAAGGTGTTATTGCGTCGTCTGGCCTCACAGCAGATCCTGTTTTTACTGTACACTTTATGTACGATTGCGTTATTGCCGCTGGCGAAGCCTGGGGTTATCTCGCAGTTAAGCGACTGGCAGCTCGCGTGTTTGATTTTCTGTGGGCTGAATACGCTGGTAGGATATGGCGCCCTGGCGGAAGCGATGGCGCGTTGGCAGGCAGCGCAGGTGAGTGCGTTAATCACGCTCACTCCGCTGTTTACGCTGTTATTTTCAGATCTATTATCTATGGCCTGGCCCGATTTCTTCGCCAGACCGATGTTAAACCTTTTAGGTTATCTCGGTGCGTTTGTCGTGGTTGCGGGCGCGATGTATTCCGCCATTGGTCATCGTATTTGGGGCGGTTTACGCAAGCATGAAACGGTGGTTTCGCAACCCCGCTCAGGCGAATGATTTACGGAGAGTAAAATGAAGTTTGTTGATGAAGCATCGATTCTGGTCGTTGCTGGCGATGGCGGCAATGGTTGCGTGAGCTTCCGCCGCGAAAAATACATCCCGAAAGGCGGCCCGGATGGCGGTGATGGCGGCGATGGCGGCGACGTCTGGCTGGAAGCCGACGAAAACCTGAACACGCTGATCGATTACCGCTTTGAAAAATCGTTCCGCGCTGAACGTGGTCAGAATGGCGCAAGCCGTGACTGCACCGGTAAACGTGGGAAAGATGTCACGATCAAAGTGCCTGTCGGTACGCGTGTTATCGATCAGGGCACCGGCGAAACCATGGGCGATATGACCAAACACGGTCAGCGTCTGATGGTTGCCAAAGGCGGCTGGCACGGCCTGGGCAATACCCGCTTTAAGTCCTCTGTTAACCGTACTCCGCGTCAGAAAACGATGGGTACGCCGGGCGATAAGCGCGATTTGATGCTGGAGCTGATGCTGCTGGCGGACGTGGGTATGCTGGGTATGCCAAACGCCGGTAAATCAACCTTTATCCGCGCGGTATCTGCGGCAAAACCGAAAGTGGCGGACTATCCGTTTACCACTCTGGTGCCGAGCCTTGGCGTTGTGCGTATGGACAACGAAAAGAGCTTTGTGGTTGCCGATATTCCGGGGCTGATTGAAGGCGCGGCGGAAGGCGCGGGTCTGGGGATTCGCTTCCTGAAGCACCTGGAACGTTGCCGCGTACTGCTGCACCTTATTGATATCGATCCTATCGACGGTTCCGATCCGGTGGAAAACGCCCGTATCATTATCGGCGAACTGGAAAAATACAGTCAGGATCTGGCTGCTAAGCCGCGCTGGTTAGTGTTCAACAAAATTGATTTGCTGGACCAGGCCGAAGCGGAAGAAAAAGCGAAAGCTATCGCGCAGGCGCTGGGCTGGGAAGATAAGTACTACATGATTTCCGCTGCCAGCCAGACTGGCGTGAAAGATCTCTGCTGGGATGTGATGACCTTTATCATCGAGAACCCTATCGTTCAGGCTGATGAAGCGAAGCAGCCGGAGAAAGTGGAGTTCATGTGGGGACGATTATCACCGTCAGCAGCTCGCTGAAGTCGAAGACGAAGCGGAAGATGACTGGGATGACGACTGGGACGAAGACGACGAAGAAGGCGTCGAGTTCATCTACAAACGTTAATCTGGTTCAAATGCCCGGTGGCGCTTACGCTTACCGGGCCTACGGATAGTAGGCCGGATAAGGCGCAAAGCGCCGCCATCCGGCAATTAAATGACCCATCTAGTGTGTAGGCCGGATAAGCGTCAGCGCCATCCGGCACTATCCTCACCTAGTTGTTCTGATAAAGATCTTTGTACAACCGGCTTTCAAAACGTACTAACGGAATACGACGATTGCGCTGGTCAGCTGGCGTAACGGCATACCCGGAAAGATACTGAACAAACGCCATCCGTTGCCCACTTGCCGTTGTAATAAATCCCGCCAGATTATAGACCCCTTGCAGCGAGCCTGTTTTCGCCGAAACTTTACCATCAACCCCAGCCTGATGCAGACCCGCACGGTATTGCAGAGAGCCGTCATATCCCGCCAGCGGCAGCATGGAGATAAAGTTCAGCTCGTTGTCGTGTTGGGCGATGTATTGCAGCACCTGCATCATGGTGGCCGGGGCAATCAGGTTGTGGCGAGAGAGGCCCGAACCGTCAGCGATGATGGTATTGCCAATATCAACGCCAGCCTGCTGACGCAGGATCTGGCGTACGGCATCAGATCCCGCCCGCCATGTGCCGGGGACGTTGAAGCGTGCGTGGCCGATCATGCGAAAGACGGTATCGGCAATCATGTTGTCCGATTTTTTCAGCATAATCTTAAGCAAATCATGCAGCGGCGCAGACTGCTTGCTGGCAACCACCGTTCCGGGTTCGTTGACCTGCGTCTGGCGTAACAGCGTACCGCTGTAGGTAATACCTGCTTGTTTTAACTCGTCTTTCAGGATCGCTCCGGCATAGCTGGCGCCGTCCTGAATGGCGAAGGCCAGCGGTAACGGTTCGGCGCGCTGCGGCAGGCAGCCTGTCAGCGTGAAGCGGTTTAAATCCCCCGGAACGACATCCAGCTCACAGTATTGCGCTTCCGCAGAGCCGCGTGGGAGGGTGCGAACCTGACTGAACATAGTCACCGGGTAATAGGACGCCACGCGAATATACGCTAAGTCATTCGGTTTTTGCGCGCTGTAGAGGGAGATGGAAAAGCAGTTGCGATCGACAATGGCGGCTGCGGGGGGGGCGCTAAAACATTGCGTCATGTCATTCCAGGGCCAGCCTGGCGCTTTATCATGGCTGGCGAAAATGGAGGTGTCGATGAGCACATTTCCCGCAATTTGCGTCACGCCGGATTTTTTCAGCGTCGCGACCATATTGCGAATATCCTGGCGTTTTAGCGTCGGATCGGCACCAAATCGCGCCACTAAGTCCCCTTTTAAGACGCCATTGTCCACGTTGCCTTTTGTCTCCAGCGTGGTGGTAAAACGAAAATCGGGGCCGAGCTGAATCAATGCCGCGAGGGCCGTGATCACTTTTTGCGTACTGGCGGGCAGCGCCATCTGCTGGCTATGGTAATCAATCGCGGGCGTGGACGCGCCGACCTTCTGAGCCATGAAAGCAAGGTTGGCCCCATCAGGGAGCTGATTGATGTATTCATCAACATTCGCGGCCTGGACGCTGAACGCTATACTGGTGGTCAATCCGATGATAAATCTGGAAAATCGCATAATCTCGCGCTAACAACCTGGAAACAAGCCGTCATACTACGGCGCAATGCCCTGGAAAGTAAACGATGACCCATAGGGAACTCCAGGGTAAAATACGTATCAAATTGAGAATTGTAGCTGACCTGGGGCTTTGTACCCGGGTCGGTATTTTTTTGCTTCTGGCTTTGGTAGAACGCATACCGGAGCAGGCTTAGCAGCCGAGGCGGGGTCAATCACCCCCTACAGGAATGTTCAAGAGGTATAACAAATGCAAGCTATTCCGATGACTTTACGTGGTGCCGAAAAACTGCGCGAAGAGCTGGATTTTCTGAAATCTGTGCGCCGTCCTGAAATCATCGCCGCTATCGCGGAAGCGCGTGAGCATGGCGACCTGAAAGAGAACGCCGAGTATCACGCTGCGCGTGAACAGCAGGGTTTCTGCGAAGGACGTATCAAGGATATCGAGGCGAAGCTGTCGAATGCGCAGGTGATCGACGTGACGAAGATGCCGAACAACGGACGTGTTGTTTTCGGCGCAACGGTAACTGTTCTGAATCTCGATAACGATGAAGAGCAGACCTGGCGTATTGTCGGCGATGACGAAGCGGATTTTAAACAGAACCTGATTTCCGTGAATTCACCTATCGCGCGCGGCCTGGTTGGCAAAGAGCAGGATGACGTCGTGACCATCAAAACGCCTGGCGGCGAAGTGGAATACGAAGTGATTAAGGTGGAATACCTGTAAGAATTACCCAATACTCAAGATGTTGATGTATTGTAAAGAAAGGAAAAAGGCCGCTATGCGGCCTTTTATCAACGAAGAGAGCGTGGCATTTTGCTCTCCTGCTTGCGGAAAACCCCTCGTTTTACACAGATTTTGTGTTCGACTTTAGGATATTCTTAGCGTGGCAGCGAGATTTTACGTTCTTTAGTTGGGCGATAAAGTACCAGCGTTTTACCGATGACCTGTACGTTACAGGCGCCGGTTTCGCGTACGATAGCTTCCACGATCAAGGTTTTGGTTTCGCGATCTTCCGAGGCGATCTTCACCTTGATAAGTTCATGGTGCTCTAACGCTTGTTCAATCTCGGCCAGTACCCCTTCGGTCAAACCATTGTTGCCAAGCATAACTACCGGCTTGAGCGGATGTGCCAGACCTTTCAGGTGCTGTTTTTGTTTAGTACTCAGATTCATCGTATATTTTTGCTTACGTTGGGATTGAAAACGGGTCATTCTACCGCCATCTCCCATATATCACCAAATGAGCGCGTAAAAATTTACGCTACGGGTAACGATGAATTGCCCCGACGGGAAAGTTAAATGACAGGTAAAAAGCGTTCTGCCAGCTCGAGTCGCTGGCTTCAGGAACACTTTAGCGATAAATATGTTCAACAGGCGCAGAAAAAGGGGTTACGTTCCCGTGCCTGGTTTAAACTTGATGAAATACAGCAAAGTGACAAACTTTTTAAGCCGGGGATGACGGTTGTCGACCTCGGTGCTGCGCCAGGAGGCTGGTCACAGTATGTGGTCACGCAGATTGGCGGCAAAGGCCGTATCATCGCTTGCGATCTTTTACCTATGGATCCTATCGTTGGTGTGGACTTTCTTCAGGGCGATTTTCGTGATGAACTTGTTATGAAAGCGCTGCTGGAACGCGTGGGTGACAGTAAAGTACAAGTTGTCATGTCAGATATGGCACCAAACATGAGCGGAACACCGGCGGTGGATATCCCCCGCGCCATGTATCTGGTGGAACTGGCGTTAGAAATGTGTCGTGATGTGCTGGCGCCAGGTGGAAGTTTTGTAGTGAAGGTGTTCCAGGGCGAAGGTTTCGATGAGTACCTAAGGGAAATTCGCTCCCTGTTTACGAAGGTTAAAGTTCGTAAGCCGGACTCTTCGCGTGCGCGTTCACGCGAAGTGTATATTGTAGCGACCGGGCGAAAACCATAACCGGGGGATTTCAGACGAAAGTTTGAAAGAAGCTGGATATAGAGTATCCTGACGCTGTTTTTAACACAGTTGTAATAAGAGGTTAATCCCTTGAGTGACATGGCGAAAAACCTAATACTCTGGCTGGTCATTGCCGTTGTGCTGATGTCAGTATTCCAGAGCTTTGGGCCCAGCGAGTCTAATGGCCGTAAGGTGGATTACTCTACCTTCCTGCAAGAGGTCAACCAGGACCAGGTTCGTGAAGCGCGTATCAACGGACGTGAGATCAACGTTACCAAGAAAGATAGTAACCGTTACACGACCTACATTCCGGTTAACGATCCGAAGCTGCTTGATAACCTGCTGACCAAAAACGTCAAGGTTGTTGGCGAACCACCTGAAGAGCCGAGCCTGCTGGCTTCAATCTTTATTTCCTGGTTCCCGATGCTGTTGCTGATCGGCGTCTGGATCTTCTTCATGCGTCAGATGCAGGGCGGCGGTGGCAAAGGCGCCATGTCGTTCGGTAAGAGTAAAGCGCGCATGCTGACGGAAGATCAGATCAAAACCACTTTTGCCGATGTCGCAGGTTGTGACGAAGCGAAAGAAGAAGTGGCTGAGCTGGTCGAGTATCTGCGTGAACCAAGCCGCTTCCAGAAGCTGGGCGGTAAAATCCCGAAAGGCGTCCTGATGGTCGGCCCTCCGGGTACGGGTAAAACCCTGCTGGCGAAAGCTATTGCAGGCGAAGCGAAAGTCCCGTTCTTTACGATTTCCGGTTCTGACTTCGTCGAAATGTTCGTCGGTGTTGGCGCATCTCGTGTGCGTGACATGTTCGAACAGGCTAAGAAAGCGGCGCCGTGCATTATCTTCATTGATGAAATCGACGCCGTAGGCCGCCAGCGTGGCGCGGGTCTGGGCGGCGGTCATGATGAACGTGAACAGACATTGAACCAGATGCTGGTTGAGATGGACGGCTTCGAAGGTAACGAAGGTATCATCGTTATCGCGGCGACTAACCGTCCAGACGTACTTGACCCTGCGCTGCTGCGTCCTGGCCGTTTCGACCGTCAGGTCGTGGTAGGTCTGCCAGACGTGCGTGGTCGTGAGCAGATCCTGAAAGTGCATATGCGTCGCGTACCGCTGGCGCCGGATATCGATGCGGCAATCATCGCACGCGGCACGCCGGGCTTCTCTGGCGCCGATCTGGCGAACCTTGTGAACGAAGCGGCGCTGTTTGCTGCCCGTGGCAACAAGCGTGTGGTATCCATGGTTGAGTTCGAGAAAGCGAAAGACAAAATCATGATGGGTGCGGAACGCCGCTCCATGGTGATGACGGAAGCGCAGAAAGAATCTACCGCTTACCACGAAGCAGGCCATGCGATTATTGGTCGCCTTGTTCCAGAGCACGATCCGGTGCATAAAGTGACGATTATTCCGCGCGGTCGTGCGCTGGGTGTGACCTTCTTCCTGCCTGAAGGCGACGCGATTAGCGCCAGCCGTCAGAAACTGGAAAGCCAGATCTCCACGTTGTACGGCGGTCGTCTGGCGGAAGAGATCATCTATGGCGTAGAGCATGTTTCTACCGGTGCGTCGAACGACATTAAAGTCGCGACTAACCTGGCGCGTAACATGGTCACCCAGTGGGGCTTCTCCGATAAGCTCGGTCCGCTGCTGTATGCAGAGGAAGAGGGTGAAGTGTTCCTGGGACGTAGCGTTGCGAAAGCCAAACACATGTCTGATGAAACCGCGCGTATCATCGACCAGGAAGTGAAAGCGCTGATTGAACGTAACTACAATCGCGCTCGTCAGATCCTGAATGACAATATGGACATCCTGCATGCAATGAAAGATGCGCTCATGAAGTATGAGACCATTGATGCGCCGCAGATTGATGACCTGATGGCGCGCCGCGAAGTTCGCCCGCCGGCTGGCTGGGAAGATCCAAACGGCACCAACAACTCTGACAACAATGGCACGCCTCGTGCGCCGCGCCCGGTTGATGAACCGCGTACGCCGAACCCAGGCAACACCATGTCAGAGCAGTTAGGCGACAAATAAGTTATCTGTTATTGATGACTCTGCTTCACCGAAACCCTGGGGCTTGCTCCGGGGTTTTTTATATTTGAAATAACATCAGAAGGATTAGCTATGAAACTCTTCGCCCAGGGCTCCACGCTGGATCTCTCTCACCCACACGTAATGGGCATCCTGAACGTCACGCCGGATTCTTTCTCCGATGGCGGGACGCACAATACGCTGGTGGAGGCGGTGAAGCACGCTAATCTGATGATTAACGCCGGAGCGACGATTATTGATGTCGGCGGCGAATCAACGCGACCGGGAGCGGCGGATGTCAGCGTCGAAGAAGAACTGGAACGCGTGATCCCGGTGGTTGAGTCCATCGCCCAGCGTTTTGAGGTATGGATTTCAGTGGATACCTCAAAACCCGAGGTGATTCGGGAATCGGCAAGAGTGGGTGCTCACATCATCAACGACATTCGCTCTCTCTCTGAACCGGGCGCGCTTGAGGCGGCGGCTGAGACTGGTTTACCGGTCTGCCTGATGCATATGCAAGGGCAGCCTAAAACAATGCAGGAAGCGCCAAAGTACGAAGACGTTTTTGCGGAGGTCAATCGCTACTTTATTGACCAAATAGCACGCTGTGAAAGGGCAGGCATCGCAAAAGAGAAATTGTTGCTCGACCCGGGATTCGGTTTCGGTAAAAATCTCTCCCATAACTATACGTTACTGGCACGTCTGGCGGAGTTCCATCATTTTAACCTGCCGCTGCTGGTGGGAATGTCACGTAAATCGATGATTGGTCAGTTGCTCAACGTCGGGCCCTCCGATCGTTTGAGTGGGAGCCTGGCGTGTGCGGTTATCGCCGCAATGCAGGGGGCGCATATCATTCGTGTCCATGACGTTAAAGAAACCGTAGAAGCGATGCGTGTGGTAGAAGCCACCCTGTCTGCAAAGGAAAATAAACGCTATGAGTAATCGTAAATATTTTGGCACCGATGGGATCCGTGGTCGTGTAGGCGATGCGCCCATTACTCCTGATTTTGTGCTTAAGCTGGGCTGGGCCGCAGGGAAAGTGCTGGCGCGTCATGGTTCACGTAAAATCATTATCGGTAAAGACACGCGTATTTCTGGCTATATGCTGGAGTCTGCGCTGGAAGCCGGTCTGGCGGCGGCGGGATTGTCTGCCTCTTTTACCGGCCCGATGCCGACGCCTGCGGTGGCTTACCTGACCCGAACCTTCCGTGCAGAGGCCGGGATCGTTATCTCCGCTTCGCATAATCCGTTTTATGACAACGGGATTAAATTCTTCTCCATTGACGGCACCAAACTGCCTGATGAAGTTGAAGAGGCCATTGAAGCAGAGATGGAAAAAGAGATCACCTGCGTGGATTCCTCAGAGCTGGGTAAAGCCAGCCGTATTGTGGATGCTGCGGGGCGCTACATTGAGTTCTGCAAAGGTACGTTCCCGAACGAACTGAGCCTGAATGAGCTGAAGATTGTTGTGGATTGCGCCAACGGCGCGACCTATCACATTGCACCGAACGTCCTGCGTGAATTGGGTGCGAATGTCATTGCGATTGGCTGTGAGCCGAACGGCGTCAATATTAATGAAGAAGTCGGCGCTACGGATGTGCGTGCGCTACAGGCGCGCGTGATCGCGGAGAAAGCCGATTTAGGGATCGCGCTGGACGGCGACGGCGATCGCGTGATCATGGTTGACCATGAAGGGAATAAAGTCGATGGCGATCAGATCATGTATATCATCGCCCGCGAAGGTTTGCGTCAGGGTCAACTGCGCGGTGGCGCAGTCGGTACGCTGATGAGCAACATGGGCCTGGAGCTGGCGTTGAAACAGCTGGGCATTCCGTTCGCGCGTGCTAAAGTCGGCGACCGCTACGTGCTGGAAAAACTGCAAGAAAAAGGCTGGCGTATTGGGGCGGAAAACTCCGGTCACGTTATTCTGCTGGATAAAACCACCACCGGTGACGGTATTGTCGCGGGGCTACAGGTTCTGGCGGCGATGGTACGTAACCACATGAGTCTGCACGATTTGTGCAGCGGCATGAAAATGTTCCCGCAGATTCTGGTTAACGTACGTTATGCGGCCGGTAGCGGCGATCCGCTGGAGAATGACAACGTTAAGGCGGTGACGGCGGAAGTCGAAGCGGCGCTGGGAAATCGTGGTCGCGTGCTGCTGCGTAAGTCCGGTACTGAACCGTTAATTCGCGTAATGGTAGAAGGCGAGGATGAAGCGCAGGTTACTGAGTTTGCTCATCGTATTGCGGATGCCGTAAAAGCGGTTTAATCCTGGTGATAAGTGACTAAAAAGGCGGCGTTTGCCGCCTTTTTGTTGCAGGAAAAAGACCTTTTTGCTGTTTTTTTCCGCAGTTGATACAATGCACTAAAATTGCCCTTGCGAAGGTCATTCGCTTTGGTTAGTATTCACACCCGCTTCAGTGGGAAACAGTAAATTATCCCCGCTTTATTGGTTGAAGCATTGGTATGCGGCAACTCCGCAAGGAACAGGTTGATTATGTACGAAGCTCTTTTGGTAGTTTTCCTTATTGTGGCAATTGGCCTGGTAGGCTTGATCATGCTACAGCAAGGTAAAGGCGCTGATATGGGAGCCTCCTTTGGAGCAGGCGCTTCCGCTACGCTGTTTGGTTCAAGTGGTTCTGGTAACTTCATGACCCGTATGACGGCTGTGCTGGCAACGTTGTTCTTCATCATCAGTCTGGCGCTGGGCAATATCAACAGCAACAAGACCAATAAAGGAAGTGAGTGGGAAAATCTGAGCGCTCCGGCAAAAACCGAGCAGACTCAGCCAGTTGCACCGGCACAGCCGAGCAGCGATATCCCACACTAAGATTTCCGTGCCGAGGTGGTGGAATTGGTAGACACGCTACCTTGAGGTGGTAGTGCCCAATAGGGCTTACGGGTTCAAGTCCCGTCCTCGGTACCAATATTCCGAAAAAAAGACGCTGAAAAGCGTCTTTTTTTTCGTCTGTATCTCGCGGGGGTTATAGACTTTGTTTTTGTCGGTTGGATAAGGCGTTTACGCCGCCATCCGACATGTTACGTAATGTGCCTGATGGCACTTCGTTTATCAGGCCTACACCGCCCACAAAAAAGTCCGCTTACGCGGCCTTTAATCGTTGTCCGTTAACTTACTTGCTTTTGTTTTCCAGATTCTCAACCTGCGGCAAACCTGTCGCGGAAGAGGCGGAAAGCAGGCCTGACAGCGCATAACCAAACAGTTTTTCACGCGTATCGGTGATATCCAGATTGCGCATCGTCAACTGACCGATACGGTCATCCGGCGAGAACACGGAGTCTCCTTTTTCCATCGTCAGACGCTCTGGTTTGTAGGTCAGATTGTCAGAGACGGTATTCAGGATCGAATAGTCGTTACCACGACGCAGCTCCAGCGTGACTTCACCGGTAATCTGGCTGGCCACCCAACGTTGCAGACCGTCACGCAGCATCAGCGCCTGGGAGTCAAACCAGCGGCCCTGATACAGCAGGCGGCCTAACTGACGGCCATGCGCATGATATTGCTCGATCGTGTCTTCGTTGTGGATGCCGGTCAGCAGACGCTCGTAGGCGATATGCAGCAGCGCCATCCCCGGCGCTTCATAGATACCCGGCTCTTCGCTTCGATGATACGGTTCTCAATCTGATCGCTCATGCCCAGACCGTGACGGCCGCCGATATGGTTGGCTTCCAGCATCAGTTCAACATCATCGCTGAAGGTCTTACCGTTTAGCGCGACAGGATGCCCCTGTTCAAAGCGCACGGTAACTTCTTCCGCCGGGATTTTCACGTTTTCATCCCAGAACTTGACGCCCATGATTGGATTGACGATCTTGACGCTGGAGTTCAGGAATTCCAGGTCTTTGGCTTCATGGGTCGCGCCGAGCATGTTGGAGTCAGTGGAATAGGCTTTTTCGACGGACATCTTGTAGTCGAAACCGCAGGCAATCATAAACTCGGACATCTCATGACGACCGCCCAGCTCATCAATAAAGTCGGTATCCAGCCACGGTTTGTAAATCTGTAGCTCCGCGTTGGTCAACAGGCCGTAACGGTAGAAACGCTCGATGTCGTTTCCTTTATAGGTACTGCCGTCGCCCCAGATGTTAACACCATCTTCCTTCATCGCGGCGACCAGCATCGTGCCGGTAACGGCGCGGCCCAGCGGCGTGGTGTTGAAATAGGTCAGTCCGCCGGTGGTGTTATGGAAAGCGCCGCACTGAATCGCGGCGATCCCTTCGGCAACCAGCTGTTTACGGCAATCAATCAGGCGAGCGTTCTCTGCACCGTATTCCATTGCGCGACGAGGAATGGCGTCATAGTCATCCTCATCCGGCTGACCCAGATTCGCAGTATATGCATAAGGGACAGCGCCTTTTTGTCGCATCCACAGCAGTGCAGCACTGGTGTCCAGGCCGCCGGAAAAAGCGATACCAATACGTTGACCTACCGGAAGATGCTTGAGAATCGTCGTCATAAATAAAACCCTGCTTGATAGACTGATGAAGAGATCGGCTTTCTGCTCTCAGTGCATTTTTATGCAAAATAAGTGAGTTTTCATTTAATCATCTTTTACGGATGACAGGAAGAGTTTAGTGATAATTTCGTTAAAAAACGGTATGGGGTGGCTTCTTTCCTGACTGGCGCGGCTTCTTAACGGAGGCCGGGTTGGTATTCATTCATGTGCATATTATTAACGCGGTTGACATATCGCATATCGAATCAATATAATACGCGCAGATTTTACGTCCCGTCCTCGGTACCAAATCCCAGCAGTATTTGCATCTTTTACCCAAAGCGAGTAAAATTTGCCACGTTTCAGGCGCGGGGTGGAGCAGCCTGGTAGCTCGTCGGGCTCATAACCCGAAGGTCGTCGGTTCAAATCCGGCCCCCGCAACCACTTTCCCTTAGAGTTCTTTTTCAAATATACTGTGAAGACTTAGGCCTTCGTAGCTGGATTTGAAAAAAATTCTTTCGGAAGGTTCTCCAGACCGCAGTTGCGGTTATAGGGTTCAGTTATCTAAAGCCCCGATTTATCGGGGTTTTTTGTTATCTGACTACAGAATAACTGGGCTTTAGGCCCTTTTTTTATGTCTTGGGGGTGGGCTTGTCCACATTAGAGCAAAAATTAACAGAGATGATTACAGCGCCAGTTGAAGCCTTAGGTTACGAACTGGTCGGCATCGAATTTATTCGCGGTCGCACATCCACACTGCGCATCTATATTGATAGTGAAGATGGCATCAATGTTGATGATTGTGCTGATGTGAGTCACCAGGTGAGTGCGGTGCTGGATGTCGAAGATCCCATCACTGTGGCATACAACCTGGAAGTCTCCTCGCCAGGTCTCGACCGTCCTATGTTCACGGCTGAGCACTACGCGCGTTTCCTGGGTGAAGAAGTGACGCTGGTACTTCGTATGGCGGTACAAAACCGTCGTAAATGGCAGGGCGTTATCAAAGCGGTTGACGGTGAAATGATCACTGTCACAGTCGAAGGTAAAGATGAAGTGTTCGCGCTGAGTAATATCCAGAAGGCGAACCTGGTTCCCCACTTTTAATAGTCTGGATTGAGGTGAAAAGCCCGCGATGAACAAAGAAATTTTGGCCGTTGTTGAAGCCGTTTCCAATGAGAAAGCGCTGCCACGCGAGAAGATTTTTGAAGCGCTGGAAAGTGCGCTGGCTACAGCAACGAAGAAAAAATACGAACAAGAGATCGATGTTCGCGTACAAATCGATCGTAAAAGCGGTGATTTCGATACCTTCCGTCGTTGGTTAATCGTAGAAGAAGTCACGCTGCCGACAAAAGAAATTACGCTGGAAGCGGCGCGTTTTGAAGACGAAAGCCTGAACCTGGGCGACTACGTTGAAGATCAGATTGAATCTGTCACCTTTGACCGTATCACCACCCAGACGGCAAAACAGGTTATCGTACAGAAAGTACGTGAAGCCGAGCGTGCGATGGTGGTCGATCAGTTCCGCGAGCACGAAGGCGAAATCATCACCGGCGTGGTGAAGAAAGTAAACCGCGACAACATCTCTTTGGATCTGGGCAGCAATGCTGAAGCCGTGATCCTGCGTGAAGATATGCTGCCGCGCGAAAACTTCCGTCCTGGCGACCGTATTCGTGGCGTTCTGTACTCCGTTCGCCCGGAAGCGCGTGGTGCGCAACTGTTTGTGACGCGTTCCAAACCGGAAATGCTGATCGAGCTGTTCCGTATTGAAGTACCGGAAATCGGCGAAGAAGTCATCGAAATTAAAGCGGCGGCTCGCGATCCGGGTTCCCGTGCGAAAATCGCGGTGAAAACCAACGACAAGCGTATCGATCCGGTCGGCGCCTGTGTGGGTATGCGTGGTGCGCGCGTTCAGGCCGTTTCTACTGAACTGGGCGGCGAGCGTATCGATATCGTCCTGTGGGATGATAACCCGGCGCAGTTCGTGATTAACGCGATGGCGCCAGCAGACGTCGCTTCTATCGTGGTGGATGAAGATAAACACACCATGGATATCGCTGTTGAAGCCGGTAATCTGGCTCAGGCGATCGGACGTAATGGTCAGAACGTCCGTCTGGCTGCGCAACTGAGCGGCTGGGAACTTAACGTGATGACGGTTGATGACTTGCAGGCTAAGCATCAGGCTGAAGCACATGCAGCTATCGATACCTTCACCAAATATCTCGATATTGATGAAGAGTTCGCAACCGTACTGGTTGAAGAAGGTTTCGCGACGCTGGAAGAACTGGCCTACGTGCCAATGAAAGAACTGCTGGAAATCGACGGGCTGGATGAACCGACCGTTGAAGCGCTGCGCGAGCGTGCCAAAAACGCACTGACCACTCTGGCACTGGCCCAGGAAGAAAGCCTTGGTGATAACAAACCGTCTGACGATCTGCTGAATCTGGAAGGATTGGGTCGCGACCTGGCATTCAAACTGGCTGCCCGTGGTGTTTGTACGCTGGAAGATCTCGCTGAGCAGGGCATTGATGATCTGGCTGATATCGAAGGGTTGACCGACGAAAAAGCCGGTGAGCTGATTATGGCTGCCCGTAATATTTGCTGGTTCGGCGACGAAGCGTAATAAACTGTAGCAGGAAGGAACAGCATGACAGATGTAACCGTAAAAGCGCTGGCCGCAGAGATACAGACCTCCGTGGATCGCCTGGTACAGCAATTCGCTGATGCCGGTATCCCCGAAGTCTGCTGATGACTCCTGTGTCCGCACAAGAAAAACAGACTTTACTGGCGCACCTGAATCGTGAAAATGGTTCAGGGCCGGATAAGTTGACGCTGCAACGTAAAACGCGCAGCACGTTGAATATTCCAGGTACCGGTGGAAAAAGTAAATCGGTACAAATCGAAGTCCGCAAGAAACGCACCTTTGTGAAACGCGATCCGCAAGAGACAGAACGTCTCGCTGCGGAAGAGCAGGCGCAGCGTGAAGCGGAAGAGCAAGCCCGTCGTGAGGCAGAAGAAACAGCCAAACGCGAGGCGCAACAAAAAGCTGACCGTGAGGCCGCAGAACAAGCTAAACGTGACGCCGCTGAAAAAGCGAAACGTGAAGCTGCGGAAAAAGACAAAGTGAGCAATCAACAGACTGACGATATGACCAAAACCGCCCAGGCCGAAAAAGCCCGCCGTGAAAATGAAGCAGCAGAGCTGAAGCGTAAAGCGGAAGAAGAAGCGCGTCGCAAACTTGAAGAAGAAGCGCGTCGCGTAGCAGAAGAAGCTCGCCGCATGGCGGAAGAGAACAAATGGACTGATAACGCGGAGCCGACTGAAGACACCAGCGATTATCACGTTACCACGTCTCAACACGCCCGCCAGGCCGAAGACGAAAACGACCGTGAAGTTGAAGGCGGCCGTGGCCGTAGTCGCAATGCGAAAGCAGCGCGTCCGGCGAAAAAAGGCAACAAACACTCTGAATCGAAAGCCGATCGTGAAGAAGCCCGTGCGGCCGTTCGCGGCGGTAAAGGCGGTAAAAACCGTAAAGGTTCTGCTCTGCAACAGAGCTTCCAGAAACCGGTTCAGGCTGTTAACCGTGACGTTGTGATTGGTGAAACCATCACCGTTGGCGAGCTGGCGAACAAGATGGCGGTAAAAGGCTCTCAGGTCATCAAAGCGATGATGAAGCTGGGCGCGATGGCAACCATCAACCAGGTCATCGACCAGGAAACCGCACAGCTGGTTGCTGAAGAGATGGGCCATAAAGTTATCCTGCGTCGTGAAAACGAGCTGGAAGAAGCGGTAATGAGCGACCGTGATACAGGTGCGGCGGCAGAACCGCGTGCTCCTGTTGTGACCATCATGGGCCACGTTGACCACGGTAAAACCTCTCTGCTGGACTACATTCGTTCAACGAAAGTTGCCTCTGGCGAAGCGGGCGGCATTACCCAGCACATCGGTGCTTACCACGTTGAAACCGACAACGGTATGATCACCTTCCTGGATACCCCGGGTCACGCCGCGTTTACCTCTATGCGTGCTCGTGGTGCGCAGGCAACGGATATCGTTGTTCTGGTTGTGGCGGCAGACGACGGCGTGATGCCGCAGACCATCGAAGCTATCCAGCACGCGAAAGCGGCGGGAGTGCCGGTTGTGGTTTGCGGTGAACAAGATCGATAAGCCAGAAGCCGATCCTGATCGTGTTAAAAACGAACTGTCCCAGTACGGCATCCTGCCGGAAGAGTGGGGCGGCGAAAGCCAGTTTGTCCACGTATCTGCAAAAGCGGGTACCGGCATCGACGAACTGCTGGATGCAATCCTGTTGCAGGCTGAAGTCCTCGAACTGAAAGCAGTTCGTAAAGGCATGGCGAGCGGCGCGGTAATCGAATCCTTCCTGGATAAAGGTCGTGGTCCGGTTGCAACCGTCCTGGTTCGTGAAGGTACGCTGAACAAAGGCGACATCGTCCTGTGCGGCTTCGAATATGGCCGCGTTCGTGCAATGCGTAACGAACTGGGTCAGGAAGTACTGGAAGCGGGTCCGTCCATTCCGGTTGAGATCCTGGGTCTGTCCGGTGTTCCGGCTGCCGGTGATGAAGTGACCGTGGTTCGTGACGAGAAGAAAGCCCGTGAAGTTGCGCTGTATCGTCAGGGTAAATTCCGTGAAGTTAAACTGGCGCGTCAGCAGAAATCTAAACTTGAGAACATGTTCGCTAACATGACCGAAGGCGAAGTTCATGAAGTGAACATCGTACTGAAAGCGGACGTTCAGGGCTCTGTGGAAGCGATCTCCGACTCTTTACTGAAACTGTCTACCGACGAAGTGAAAGTGAAGATCATCGGTTCCGGCGTAGGTGGTATCACCGAAACCGACGCAACCCTGGCTGCTGCATCCAACGCGATCCTGGTTGGCTTCAACGTGCGTGCCGATGCCTCTGCGCGTAAAGTGATTGAAGCGGAAAGCCTGGATCTGCGCTACTACTCCGTCATCTATAACCTGATCGACGAAGTGAAAGCGGCAATGAGCGGCATGCTGTCTCCAGAACTGAAACAGCAGATCATTGGTCTGGCTGAAGTCCGTGACGTGTTCAAATCACCGAAATTTGGCGCTGTCGCAGGCTGTATGGTTACTGAAGGTACGATTAAACGCCACAACCCGATCCGCGTACTGCGCGACAACGTGGTTATCTACGAAGGCGAGCTGGAATCCCTGCGCCGCTTCAAAGATGACGTTAACGAAGTCCGTAACGGCATGGAATGTGGTATCGGCGTTAAGAACTACAACGACGTTCGCGTTGGCGATATGATCGAAGTGTTCGAGATCATCGAGATCCAACGTACGATTGCGTAAGGTCGGCCGGGTTGTAGGCCGGATAAGGCGTTTACGCCGCCATCCGGCAATGTAATGCCTGATGGCGCCATGCTTATCAGGCCTACAGTTTATAGCCCACGCCACCCGGCATGAAATTTAAAAAGGGGCTTTTGGCCCCTTTTTTGTCTTTATTCTGGAGAATTTATTATGGCGAAAGAATTTGGTCGCCCGCAGCGCGTAGCCCAGGAAATGCAAAAAGAGATCGCTATCATCCTGCAACGCGAAATTAAAGATCCGCGTCTTGGCATGATGACCACCGTTTCCGGTGTGGAGAATGTCCCGCGATCTGGCCTATGCCAAAGTGTATGTCACCTTTCTGAACGACAAAGATGAAGACGCGGTAAAAGCGGGCATCAAAGCGTTGCAGGAAGCGTCTGGCTTTATCCGTACCCTGCTGGGGAAAGCGATGCGTCTGCGTATCGTGCCGGAACTGACCTTCTTCTACGACAACTCGCTGGTTGAAGGGATGCGTATGTCTAACCTGGTGACCAACGTGGTGAAACATGACGAAGAACGTCGTGTGAACCCGGACGACAGCAAGGAGGACTAATGAGTCGTCCTCGTCCGTCGTGGTCGCGACATTCACGGCGTCCTGCTACTGGATAAGCCGCAGGGCATGTCCAGCAATGACGTCTTGCAGAAAGTAAAACGCATCTTATAACGCCAACCGTGCCGGACATACCGGCGCGCTGGACCCGCTGGCGACGGGCATGTTGCCCATCTGCCTCGGGGAAGCGACAAAGTTTTCGCAGTATCTGCTGGATTCTGACAAACGTTACCGCGTGATTGCCCGCCTGGGGCAGCGTACCGACACCTCCGATGCCGATGGTCAAATCGTGCAGGAACGTCCGGTGACCTTCAGCGCAGAGCAGTTAGCTGCCGCGCTGGAGACGTTCCGTGGCGATATCGAGCAGATTCCATCGATGTATTCGGCGCTGAAGTATCAGGGCAAGAAGCTCTACGAATATGCGCGTCAGGGGATTGAAGTTCCCCGTGAAGCCCGCCCGATTACCGTTTACGAACTGCTGTTTATTCGCCACGAAGGGGATGAACTGGAGCTGGAGGTTCACTGCTCGAAGGGCACCCTACATTCGCACCATTATCGATGATTTGGGTGAGAAACTTGGGTGTGGCGCGCATGTGATCTTCCTGCGACGTCTGGCGGTCAGTAAATATCCGGTTGACCGTATGGTCACGCTGGAACAGCTACGTGAGCTTGTTGAACAGGCGGAACGGCAGGATATTCCGGCTGCGCAACTGTTAGATCCGCTGCTGATGCCGATGGACAGTCCGGCTTCGGACTATCCAGTTGTCAATCTTCCTTTAACGTCATCGGTTTACTTTAAAAACGGTAACCCGGTACGGACGACAGGCGTGCCGCTTGAAGGGCTGGTTCGCGTGACGGAAGGTGATGACGAAAAATTTATTGGCATGGGCGAAATCGACGATGAAGGCCGCGTGGCGCCTCGTCGGTTAGTGGTTGAGTACCCGGCGTAATGCTGCTCCGTCTTGCGATAACAGGGCGCTACGAGTAGAATACCGCCGCTTAACGTCACGTAAATTTTTTAACAAGTTCGCGCGGCGTTTACATGGGGTCGCTGAATTAGAGATTGGCACCCTTTCATTCTTTATTATTTTTGGAGTTCATCATGTCTCTAAGCGTTGAAGCTAAAGCTAAAATCGTTTCTGAGTTTGGTCGCGGTACTAACGACAGCGGTTCTACCGAAGTTCAGGTTGCTCTGCTGACTGCACAGATTAACCACCTGCAGGGCCACTTTGCAGAGCACAAAAAAGATCACCACAGCCGTCGTGGTCTGCTGCGCATGGTTTCTCAGCGTCGTAAACTGCTCGACTACCTGAAACGTAAAGATGTTGCACGTTACACCGCGCTGATCGAGCGTCTGGGTCTGCGTCGCTAATTCTTGCGAGTTTCAGAAAGAGGGGGCCTTCATGGCCCCTTTTTTCAACCAGACGGCAGCAATTCACTGGAAACTAATGTATTGTTGCTATGGATGATCTTCCGTTGCAGAGGTTCGCGCGGCTAATGAGAGGCTTCACCCAAAGAGCATGGGTTAGGGTTGTCATTAGTCGCGAGGATGCGCAGAAGATCGGGTATTAACGATGGCGCCTGAGTGTGCCGTCAAAAATTAAGAAAGGGTATTATTTTGCTTAATCCGATCGTTCGTAAATTCCAGTACGGTCAGCATACCGTTACGCTGGAAACTGGCATGATGGCGCGTCAGGCAACTGCCGCCGTTATGGTAAGCATGGATGACACTGCGGTATTCGTTACCGTTGTTGGTCAGAAAAAAGCGAAGCCGGGCCAGGATTTCTTCCCGCTGACCGTTAACTATCAGGAGCGTACTTACGCTGCTGGCCGTATCCCGGGCAGCTTCTTCCGTCGTGAAGGCCGTCCGAGCGAAGGCGAAACCCTGATCGCGCGTCTGATTGACCGCCCGGTTCGTCCGCTGTTCCCGGAAGGCTTCGTTAACGAAGTTCAGGTTATCGCAACCGTCGTTTCCGTTAACGCCGCAGGTTAACCCGGATATCGTCGCGATGATCGGTGCTTCTGCCGCGCTGTCTCTGTCCGGCATTCCGTTCAACGGCCCGATTGGCGCCGCGCGTGTTGGTTATATCAATGACCAGTATGTACTGAACCCGACTCAGGACGAAACTGAAAGAAAGTAAGCTGGACCTGGTGGTTGCCGGTACTGAAGCGGCTGTTCTGATGGTTGAATCCGAAGCAGAACTGCTGAGCGAAGACACCATGCTGGGCGCCGTGGTATTCGGCCACGAGCAGCAGCAGATTGTGATTCAAAACATCAACGATCTGGTGAAAGAAGCGGGCAAACCGCGTTGGGACTGGCAGCCGGAAGCGGTAAACGAAGCGCTGAACGCGCGCGTTGCTGCGCTGGCCGAAGCTCGCCTGAGCGACGCTTACCGTATCACCGACAAACAGGAGCGTTATGCTCAGGTTGACGTGATCAAATCCGAAACCATCGCTGCGCTGGTTGCAGAAGACGAAACCCTGGACGAAAACGAACTGGGCGAAATCCTGCACGCGATCGAGAAAAACGTTGTTCGTAGCCGCGTACTGGCCGGCGAGCCGCGTATTGATGGCCGTGAAAAAGACATGATCCGTGGCCTGGACGTGCGTACTGGCGTGCTGCCGCGTACTCACGGTTCCGCGCTGTTCACTCGTGGCGAAACGCAGGCGCTGGTCACGGCGACGCTGGGTACCGCTCGTGACGCGCAGGTTCTTGATGAACTGATGGGCGAACGCACTGACAGCTTCCTGTTCCACTATAACTTCCCTCCGTATTCCGTTGGCGAAACCGGCATGGTCGGTTCTCCGAAGCGTCGTGAAATTGGTCACGGTCGTCTGGCGAAGCGCGGCGTTCTGGCAGTTATGCCGGAAATGGACAAATTCCCGTACACCGTTCGCGTGGTGTCTGAAATCACCGAATCCAACGGGTCTTCCTCTATGGCTTCCGTGTGTGGCGCTTCCCTGGCGCTGATGGACGCAGGCGTGCCGATTAAAGCGGCCGTTGCGGGTATCGCGATGGGTCTGGTGAAAGAAGGCGACAACTTTGTTGTTCTGTCTGACATCCTGGGCGACGAAGACCACCTGGGCGATATGGACTTCAAAGTGGCGGGTTCCCGCGACGGTATCTCTGCGTTGCAGATGGATATCAAAATTGAAGGTATCACCAAAGAGATCATGCAGGTTGCGCTGAACCAGGCAAAAGGTGCGCGTCTGCACATCCTGGGCGTGATGGAACAGGCGATCAACGCGCCGCGTGGCGACATTTCTCAGTTCGCTCCGCGTATCCACACCCATCAAGATCAACCCGGACAAGATCAAAGACGTTATCGGTAAGGGCGGTTCTGTTATCCGTGCTCTGACCGAAGAAACTGGCACCACCATCGAAATCGAAGATGACGGTACGGTGAAGATCGCGGCGACCGACGGCGAAAAAGCGAAACATGCTATCCGTCGTATCGAAGAGATCACTGCGGAAATCGAAGTGGGCCGTATCTACAATGGTAAAGTGACTCGCATCGTTGACTTTGGCGCGTTTGTTGCCATTGGCGGCGGTAAAGAAGGTCTGGTACACATCTCTCAGATCGCTGACAAGCGCGTAGAGAAAGTGACCGATTACCTGCAAATGGGTCAGGAAGTACCGGTTAAAGTTCTGGAAGTTGATCGCCAGGGCCGCGTACGTCTGAGCATTAAAGAAGCAACTGAGCAGTCTCAACCAGCTGCTGCGCCGGAAGCTCCGGCAGCAGAACAGGGCGAGTAAGGTTGCCATTTGCCCTCCGCTTTGGCGGAGGGCCTTTGACCCGGCAGGACGCCTTGTCAGCAACCGGGGAACAGGACGTTCATTCAATCGTTGTCTTCGGGAGTGGGAAATGAAGCCTTTTTTGCGCTGGTGTTTCGTTGCGACAGCACTCACGCTGGCAGGATGCAGCAACTCTGCCTGGCGTAAGAGTGAAGTCCTCGCGGTGCCATTGCAACCGACTTTGCAGCAGGAAGTGATTCTGGCACGCATGGAACAAATTCTTGCCAGTCGGGCTTTAACCGATGACGAACGCGCACAGCTTTTATATGAGCGCGGAGTGTTGTATGATAGTCTGGGTCTGAGGGCATTAGCGCGAAATGATTTTTCACAAGCGCTGGCAATCCGACCGGATATGCCTGAAGTATTCAATTACTTAGGCATTTATTTAACGCAGGCAGGCAATTTTGATGCTGCCTATGAAGCGTTTGATTCTGTACTTGAGCTTGATCCAACTTACAACTACGCGTACTTAAATCGCGGTATCGCATTGTATTACGGCGGTCGCGACAAGTTAGCGCAAGATGATCTGCTGGCGTTTTATCAAGACGATCCCAATGATCCTTTCCGCAGCCTGTGGCTTTATCTCGCTGAGCAGAAGCTCGATGAGAAGCAGGCGAAAGAAGCGTTAAAGCAACGCTTCGAGAAATCGGATAAAGAACAATGGGGATGGAACATTGTCGAGTTCTACCTGGGCAACATTAGCGAAGCAACGCTGATGGAACGCCTGAAGGCGGACGCAACGGATAACACCTCGCTCGCTGAGCATCTCAGTGAAACCAACTTCTATTTAGGTAAGTATTACCTAAGTCTGGGGGATTTGGACAACGCTACGGCATTGTTCAAACTGGCGGTGGCTAACAACGTTCATAACTTTGTTGAGCACCGATACGCATTGTTGGAATTATCGCTCCTGGGCCAGGACCAAGATGACCTGGCAGAATCGGACCAGCAATAGCTGACGTACACATCAGCCCGTAATCTTTTTGATTGCCATCACCTTCACGGGTGAGGGCGTTGTTGTTCGTTAATACACCTACTTTGAGCCGGTTCACACTTTTCAATGAAAATTGCAGATCAATTTCATGATGAGTTATGTAGACTGGCCGCCATTAATTTTGAGGCACACGTACTACATGGCTGAATTCGAAACCACTTTGCAGATCTGGGCCTGAAGGCTCCTATCCTTGACGCCCTTAACGATCTGGGTTACGAAAAACCATCTCCAATCCAGGCAGAGTGCATCCCGCATCTGCTGGGCGGTCGCGATGTTCTGGGTATGGCCCAGACCGGTAGCGGCAAAACCGCAGCGTTCTCCTTACCGCTGCTTAACAATCTTGATCCTGAGCTGAAGGCACCTCAGATTCTGGTGCTGGCACCGACCCGCGAACTGGCGGTTCAGGTTGCTGAAGCCATGACGGATTTCTCTAAACATATGCGCGGCGTGAACGTGGTTGCCCTGTACGGCGGCCAGCGTTATGACGTGCAGTTACGCGCCCTGCGTCAAGGGCCGCAGATCGTTGTCGGTACGCCGGGACGTCTGCTTGATCACTTAAAACGCGGCACGCTGGATCTCTCTAAACTGAGCGGTCTGGTGCTGGACGAAGCCGACGAAATGCTGCGTATGGGCTTCATCGAAGACGTTGAAACCATCATGGCGCAGATTCCTGAAGGTCATCAGACCGCACTGTTCTCTGCCACCATGCCGGAAGCGATTCGTCGCATTACCCGCCGCTTTATGAAAGAGCCGCAGGAAGTGCGCATTCAGTCCAGCGTGACCACGCGTCCTGACATCAGCCAGAGCTACTGGACTGTCTGGGGCATGCGTAAAAACGAAGCGCTGGTGCGTTTCCTGGAAGCTGAAGATTTTGATGCGGCGATTATCTTCGTTCGTACTAAAAATGCGACCCTGGAAGTGGCTGAAGCGCTGGAGCGTAGCGGTTACAACAGCGCCGCGCTGAATGGCGACATGAACCAGGCGCTGCGTGAGCAGACTCTGGAGCGTCTGAAAGACGGTCGTCTGGATATCCTGATTGCAACTGACGTTGCGGCCCGTGGCCTGGACGTTGAGCGCATCAGCCTGGTTGTAAACTACGATATCCCGATGGACTCCGAGTCTTACGTTCACCGTATCGGCCGTACCGGTCGTGCGGGTCGTGCTGGCCGCGCGCTGCTGTTCGTTGAGAACCGCGAGCGTCGTCTGCTGCGCAACATTGAACGCACCATGAAGCTGACCATCCCGGAAGTGGAACTGCCGAACGCAGAACTGCTGGGCAAACGCCGTCTGGAAAAATTTGCAGCGAAAGTTCAGCAGCAGCTGGAAAGCAGCGATCTGGATCAGTACCGCGCACTGCTGGCGAAAATCCAGCCGACCGAAGAAGGTGAAGAGCTGGATCTCGAAACGCTGGCTGCCGCACTGCTGAAAATGGCGCAGGGCGAACGCACGCTGATCGTACCGCCGGATGCGCCGATGCGTCCTAAACGTGAATTCCGTGACCGTGATGACCGTGGTCCGCGCGATCGTAACGATCGTGGCCCGCGTACTGATCGTGGTGACCGTGAAGATCGCCCGCGTCGTGAACGTCGTGACGTTGGCGATATGCAGCTGTATCGCATTGAAGTGGGCCGTGACGATGGTGTTGAAGTGCGTCATATCGTTGGCGCGATTGCTAACGAAGGCGACATCAGCAGCCGTTACATTGGTAACATCAAGCTGTTTGCTTCCCACTCCACCATTGAGCTGCCGAAAGGTATGCCGGGTGAGGTGTTGCAGCACTTTACGCGCACCCGCATCCTGAACAAGCCGATGAACATGCAGCTGCTGGGCGATGCGCAACCGCATTCCGGTAACGAGCGTCGTGGCGGTGGTCGTAGCTTCGGTGGCGAGCGTCGTGAAGGCGTCGTGGTTTTGGCGGCGAACGTCGTGAAGGTGGCCGTGGTGATGGTCGTCGTTTCAGCGGTGAGCGTCGTGAAGGCCGTGCGCCGCGTCGTGACGACTCCACCGGTCGTCGTCGTTTCGGCGGTGATGCGTAATCCACGCTAAATCGCGGTCTCGTACCGTAAAGTAAAATATACAGCCCCGATGATTGCGATCGGGCTTTTTTTATTTCTTTTGTACTCGCGTACTGGTACAGTGCGACACAATAAATGCAGTCGCAATATTATTCACTGGAGAGAGGGCTGAATGGCAACACTAACCACCACCCAAACGTCACCTTCGCTGCTTGGCGGCGTGGTGATCATCGGCGGCACCATTATTGGCGCGGGAATGTTCTCCCTGCCGGTGGTCATGTCCGGTGCGTGGTTCTTCTGGTCGATGGCGGCGTTGGTGTTTACCTGGTTCTGTATGCTGCATTCCGGGCTGATGATCCTCGAAGCCAACCTCAACTACCGGATTGGCTCCAGCTTTGACACCATCACCAAAGACCTGCTGGGTAAAGGCTGGAACGGTGGTGAATGGGATCTCTATTGCCTTTGTGCTCTATATCCTGACCTACGCCTATATCTCGGCGAGCGGCTCGATTCTGCATCATACCTTTGCTGAAATGTCGCTGAACGTTCCGGCGCGGGCGGCAGGTTTTGCGTTTGCGTTGCTGGTGGCCTTTGTCGTCTGGTTGAGTACAAAAGCGGTTAGCCGGATGACGGCGATTGTGCTGGGCGCGAAAGTCATCACCTTCTTTCTGACCTTCGGCAGTCTGCTGGGGCACGTCACGCCGGCGACGCTGTTTAACGTGGCCGAAAGCAACGCGTCTTACACGCCGTACCTGCTGATGACACTGCCGTTTTGTCTGGCGTCGTTTGGTTATCACGGCAACGTGCCAAGCCTGATGAAGTATTACGGTAAAGATCCGCGTACCATCGTGAAATGCCTGGTGTACGGTACGCTGGATGGCGCTGGTGCTGTATACCATCTGGCTGTTGGGTACGAATGGGTAATATTCCGCGCCCCGGCGTTTATCGGTATTGCGCAGCAGGGCGGTAATATTGATGTGCTGGTACAGGCGCTGAGCGGCGTACTGAACAGCCGCAGTCTGGATCTGCTGCTGGTGGTGTTCTCTAACTTTTGCGGTGGCGAGTTCGTTCCTCGGCGTGACGCTTGGTCTGTTTGACTATCTGGCGGATCTGTTTGGTTTTGATGATTCGGCGCTGGGGCGCTTCAAAACTGCGCTGCTGACTTTCCTGCCGCCGGTGGATTGGCGGTCTGCTGTGGCCGAACGGGTTCCTGTATGCTATCGGCTATGCGGGGCTGGCGGCAACCATCTGGGCAGCCATTGTTCCGGCTCTGCTGGCGCGAGCTTCACGCCAACGCTTCGGCAGCCGAAATTCCGTGTCTGGGGCGGGCAAGCCGATGATTGCGCTGATCCTGGTATTCGGTATCGGCAACGCGCTGGTGCATATTCTGTCGAGCGTGAACTTGCTACCAGTGTACCAGTAAGTTTGTTGTGCCGGATGGCGGCTACGCCTTATCCGGCCTGAACAATCTCGTAGGCCCGGGTAAGCGAAGCGCCACCGGGCAAAACAACGCACTACCCCACCAACTCTTCTTTCACCTGCATCGCCAGGTCAAACGAATGCAGCCGCGCCTGATGATCGAAAATCTGCCCGTTGACCATAATCTCATCCGCCTGCGTTTCGCGCAGAATAGATTCCAGCCCGTGACGTACTTTGGCTTTATCGCCCACCAGCGACATGCTCAGTGCCTGCTGCACGCCATATTGCTCGGACGGCGACCAGAACTGATCCAGATTTTGAATCGGCGCGGGTAGCTGCCCGGTCTCGCCGCGACGCAGTTTCACAAACGCCTGCTGCATAGAGGTAAACAGAAATTCCGCATCGCGATTGCTGTCAGCGGCGATGATATTGATGCACACCATCGCATACGGTTTTTCCAGCCGCGCGGACGGCTTGAACTGGGTGCGATAGAGATGCAGCGCCTGGAACAGCATATCGGGCGCGAAGTGGGAGGCGAAGGCGAACGGCAGACCACGCTGCGCCGCCAGCTGTGCGCCGTACAGGCTGGAACCCAGCAGCCACACCGGGATCTTCTCGCCATAGCCCGGAACCGGGCGTACATGTGGATTGGGATCGCGCGCGTCGAACCAGTCCACCAGTTCAGCGACGTCGCGCGGGAAATTATCAATATCGCCGCTCATATGACGGCGCAGCGCCATCATGGTGCGCTGATCGCTTCCCGGCGCGCGCCCCCAGGCCCAGATCAATCCGTCCAGGATAGAGCGTATTCAGCGTACCGAACTGCTCGGCGATAACCAGCGGTGAGTGGTTGGGGAGCATCACCCCGTCAGAACCCAGATGCAACGTGGTGGTATTGGCGGCCAGATAGCCAATCAGCACCGATGTCGCCGCGCTGGCGATACCGGTCATGTTGTGATGTTCCGCCAGCCAGTAGCGGTGATAGCCGCGCCGCTCTGCCAGACGGGCGAGATCCAGTGAGTGTGAGAAGGCCTCTTTCGCAGAGGAACCTTCGGGGATCGGTGCCAGATCCAGCAGCGAAAATGGAATGGTTTTGTCAGTCATAACGGCTCACTTTGTCGTCGGTGAATCATTTAATACTGCATTAAAATTTGATTACCGTTGTTAACAAAGTGAGCGGTATAAGGCGGGGCGCAAACATCAACTGCCTGATGGCGCTTCACTTATCAGGCCTACAAGCGCATTGTAGGCCGGATAAAGCATTTATGCCGCCATCCGGCAAGGTTCAGTTACACCTGTAGTTCCAGACCGGCCAGGCGTTTCCAGTAACCGTTGCAGTCGCTGTGCGCGGCCAGCGGCAACGGCGCGCTGCCGTTTTCATTGGCGCGGAAGGCGTCGAGCATGGCGAATATCTCCGTACCCAGCGGGGAAAGGCGCACAATGTCGACCAGCCCCTGCATGGAGGTCAGTTCGTTGCCGAGGTTATAAACGTAGCCGCTCATGGTCTGAATACCGTTAAGCACGAACACCTGCTGATTCTCCTGCGACAACACGTTGCGCCCGTTCGGGTACTTGATGCAGCAGGTTTCACACTCGTCTTTCGGGCGGTCTTCCGAACGCGCGGTAAAACAGCGGGCGGAGTACGCCAGCGGCAGATGACCGTAGCTCAGCACTTCCACTTCAAAACTGATTGCGGATGCTGAGTTCATCGCACTGGTTCAGCAGATTCACCAGCCAGTCGCGGGAAAGCTCGACCGGCATGCACCAGCGCACCATTCCCTGTTTAAGCAGCAGACGCAGCGTTACCGCGTTATAGCAGTTAAGCGCGTGACCGGCGACAAACGGCAGCTTGCGCTCGGCGCACATATTCACGACGCCGAGATCGCTGGCCTCCCAGCAGGAAGTCGCCGTTTTCCACATAGCGTTTTAGTTCGCCTAATTCAGAGGAGGCCTGTACCAGCGCCAGCGTGGAGAGCACGACCTGCTTGCCGCTTCCGGCAAGGGATTTCGCCATATCAAGCCAGTCGCCCACTTTGGTGGCGCGGCGTTTGCTGCACACCGCTTCGCCAAGGTAAATCACGTCGGCGCTGCTGGTGGCGGCCTGCTGATAAAATGCTTCCAGCGTCTCTTTCGGCCAATAGTAAAGCACCGGCCCTAAGGAATATTTCATTGCTTCTCTCACTGCCATTTACGGTGATACGCGCCAAGCGTGGTCTGAGTGCCTTCGGACATGGAGCCAAGCGTCTCCATCCAGGCGCTTTGCGGGACGAAGTTTTTGCGGGTCGGCCATGCAGCGGTCGATCGCCTGACGCCACACTTTCGCCACCTGGCTGACATACGCCGGGCTGCGCTGACGCCCTTCAATTTTCACCGAGGCGATATTCGCCGCCAGCAGGTCAGGCAGCAGTTCCAGCGTGTTGAGGCTGGTAGGTTCTTCCAGCGCGTGGTAACGCTCCGCCATCAACCAGATAGCGACCTTTACACAGCGTTGGATAACCGGCGTTCTCACCGTCCTGATAGCGGTCGATGAGCACCCTCGTTCAGGCGCGATTCCCAGCCCCTGAGGGGTCTGTTGCCAAGCGCACGAAGCGGGGCCGGAGAGCAGGCGCCGACGGTATTGGGGGATTCACCCGTCAGATAAGAGGAGAGGTAGCAACGGCCTTCCGCCATAATGCACAGGCTGCCGAAGGCGAAGACCTCCAGCGGCACGGGCGTGACGCGGGCGAGCTGTTTCACCTGATGAATGGAAAGCACGCGCGGCAGGACGACGCGCGCAACGTCAAAGTTGCGATGGTAGAAGTTAATTGCTTCTTCATTCGTTGCCGATGCCTGAACAGAGACATGGCGCTCCAATATGCGGATAGCGTTCTGCTGCATACTCAAGCATAGCAAAGGTCGGCCAGGATCAGCGCATCCGCGCCCAGTTGCGCCGCCATATCCACGGCCACGCTGCCAGCGAACATATCCCATCCGGGTGTGCAAACGTGTTAATCGCGATGTGCAGTTTACGGCGATGTTGATGGACGTAATTCACCGCTTCCTGCAATTTTTTCTCAGTAAAAATTAAGACCGGCGAAGTGACGGGCGTTAGTATCATCTTTTAGCCCGATATAAACGGCATCAGCACCGTTCTCAATGGCCGCCTTAAGCGCCGGGAGATTTCCGGCAGGGCAGAGCAGCTCCATAATTATTCCTGAATGTTGCGCCGTCCAGGCCGCAAAATTGTTAACGAAGAGAGATTTTAGTTAACCTTGCTGCGACAATTTTTGATTTAAGGCAGTTAAAGGCGTATTGGTTACACCTATAACTGGGTAACAATTTCGTATCGAATTGTTGATTTACGCCGCTATGTCGTTTATCTGATATGGCAAAATAACGGGATTATTGAAACAGGGAGTAAAGCTCGTGTTGGATAAACTGCGTTCACGCTTAGTACATTTTGGCCCGTCTCTGATGAGTGTTCCGGTTAAACTGACGCCCTTTGCGCTGAAGCGCCAGGTTCTGGAACAGGTTCTGAGCTGGCAATTTCGTCAGGCGCTGGCAGATGGGGAGCTTGAGTTCCTCGAAGGCCGTTGGTTAAGTATTACGGTGCGTGATATTAACCTCAGATGGTACACCTCTGTTGAGAACGGCAAACTGATTGTCAGTCAGAACGCTGAGGCCGACGTGAGCTTTAGCGCCGATGCCAGCGACTTGTTGATGATTGCGGCGCGTAAGCAGGACCCTGATACGCTCTTCTTCCAGCGTCGTCTGGTCATTGAAGGCGATACAGAGTTAGGGCTGTATGTGAAAAAACCTGATGGACGCCATCGAACTGGAGCAGATGCCGAAAGCGTTACGCATTATGCTGCTGCAACTGGCGGATTTTGTTGAGGCGGGTATGAAAAACTCGCCAGAAACCAAACAGACCTCGGTAGGTGAACCATGCTGATTCGAGTTGAAATTCCCATTGACGCGCCCGGTATCGACGCTTTGCTGCGCCGCACGTTCGAAAGCGATGCGGAAGCGAAGCTTGGTGCATGACCTGCGCGAAGATGGCTTCCTGACGCTGGGTCTGGTCGCCACTGACGACGAAGGTCAGGTGGTTGGCTATGTGGCGTTTAGTCCGGTCGATGTACAGGGTGAAGACCTGCAATGGGTGGGAATGGCGCCGTTGGCGGTAGATGAAAACTACCGTGGACAAGGGCTTGCGCGCCAACTGGTCTACGAAGGACTGGATTCACTCAACGAGTTTGGCTATGCGGCGGTCGTCACGCTAGGCGAGCCGGCATTGTACAGCCGTTTCGGTTTTGAACTGGCGGCGCATTACGATCTTCATTGCCGTTGGCCGGGCACCGAAAGCGCTTTCCAGGTACACCGCCTGGCGGAAGACGCGCTGGACGGCGTGACGGGCCTGGTGGAATACCACGACCATTTCAATCGCTTTTAAGCGTTGGGGTTTGCAGGCTGGCCAGTAGCGCCTCAAACCCTTCACCTTCTGTCACGAGGCGCTCCTTCTGGCGCTTTGTGAGTCTCTTGATGCGATACTCCATGCGCAGGGCAAGCGATCGCTCGCCGACCTGCGCCGAAAACGCCAGGGTGAGTTCCCCTTTTCCGCGCAACGCTTTTGCGCCTTTACCACTTTGATGCTGCTTATAGCGGCGCGCCACATCGGTCGTAATCCCGGTGTAGAGGGCATTGTCTGCGGTGCGGATCAGATACAGATACCAGGGTGTCATCATGACCATCAGCGTGTTAATTTTCAGATGCCCAGTATAAGAGAGAATAACGATGGAAACACTCACCGCGATAAGCCGCTGGCTGGCAAAGCAGCATGTGGTCACCTGGTGCGTTCAGCATGAGGGTGAACTCTGGTGCGCAAACGCGTTTTATCTGTTTGATGCGCAAAAGGTCGCGTTTTATGTACTCACGGAAGAGAAAACGCGCCATGCGCAGATGTCCGGCCCGCGCGCGCCCGTTGCCGGAACGGTCAACGGTCAGCCGAAAACGGTGGCGCGGATTCGCGGAATACAGTTTAAAGGGGAGATCCGCAAGCTTGAGGGAGAGGAAAGCGATGCGGCGCGTCAGGCCTATCTCCGCCGCTTTCCTGTCGCCAGAATGTTGCCTGCGCCAGTATGGGAAATCCGCCTGGATGAAATCAAATTCACTGACAACACGTTGGGATTTGGCAAAAAAATGCACTGGCTACGCAGCCCGATCCGTAGCCTATAGTTAGATTAATGGTTGAGGTTATGGAGCGCGCGATGACTCAGGTGTTAATTACAGGGGCGACGGGGCTGGTGGGAGGACACCTCCTGCGGATGTTGCTTAATGAACCCCGGATTCATTCGATAGCCGCGCCTACACGCCGCCCTCTGGCGGATATGGTCGGCGTTTATAATCCTCACGATCCTCAACTGACCGATGCGCTGGCGCAGGTGACCGATCCGGTGGACATTGTTTTTTGCTGTCTGGGAACGACTCGCCGCGAGGCCGGAAGCAAAGAGGCGTTTATTCATGCGGATTATACGCTGGTGGTGGATACCGCGCTGACGGGGCGGCGGCTGGGCGCCCGACATATGCTGGTCGTGAGCGCAATGGGCGCAAATGCGCGATCGCCGTTTTTCTATAACCGGGTCAAAGGTGAAATGGAAGAGGCGTTAATCGCCCAGCAATGGCCGCGCCTGACGATTGCGCGTCCCTCCATGTTGCTTGGCGACAGAGCTAAACACCGGATGAATGAAACGCTGTTTGCGCCGCTGTTCCGGCTGCTTGCCGGGAAACTGGAAATCCATCGACGCCAGAGATGTGGCGCGTGCGATGCTGGAGGAGGCTCTGGCACCGGAGCAAGAAGGCGTTACCATCCTGACCTCATCCCAGTTGCGGGAAAGGGCGTTATAGCATCTGTTCACTGCCGGATGGTGGCTAACGCCTTATCCGGCCTGGGATTTCGTGGCGTTCTCCAGGCCCGGTAAGCGCGAGCGCCACCGGGCATTTTGCCCCCATCCGATAAAAAACGACGTTTCCAAACATTTCCCAAAGGCGTAGTATCACGGGCTTAATTATCTCAATAACTTCCTGGGGAATGCTATGGCTGGTCAGTCTTCATCTCAGGCGGTGACGCCATTTCAATGGTGGAAACCCGCACTCTTCTTTCTCGTCGTTATCGTTGGCCTCTGGTATGTGAAATGGCAGCCTTATTACGGCAAAGCCTTCACGGCTGCGGAAACGCACAGTATCGGTAAATCTATTCTGGCGCAGGCGGATGCGAACCCGTGGCGAGCGGCCTGGGACTACGCGATGATCTATTTTATCGCGGTCTGGAAGGCGGCGGTGCTGGGGGTGATCCTCGGTTCGCTGATTCAGGTGTTGATCCCGCGCGACTGGCTGCTACGTACGCTGGGGCAGTCGCGTTTTCGCGGCACGCTGTTTGGCACCCTGTTCTCGCTGCCAGGCATGATGTGTACCTGCTGCGCCGCGCCGGTGGCAGCGGGAATGCGTCGCCAGCAGGTTTCTATGGGCGGCGCGCTGGCGTTCTGGATGGGTAATCCGCTGTTAAACCCGGCAACGCTGGTGTTTATGGGCTTTGTGCTCGGCTGGCATTTTGCGGCTATTCGTCTGGTTGCCGGGCTGGCGATGGTGCTGGTGGTGGCGACGCTGGTGCAGAAATGGGTGAAAGAGTCGCCGCAGGTAGACATTCCTCAGGAGATCACCGTATCTGAACCGCAGGGCGGATTCTTTGCTCGCTGGGGAAAGGCATTGTGGGCGCTGTTCTGGAGTACGATCCCGGTTTATATCCTGGCGGTACTGGTATTAGGCGCGGCGCGCGTCTGGCTGTTCCCGCATGCCGATGGCGCAGTTGATAATACGCTGATGTGGGTTATTGCGATGGCCGTCGCGGGATGCCTGTTTGTAATCCCTACCGCCGCAGAGATTCCGATTGTACAAACGATGATGCTGGCAGGAATGGGAACCGCGCCTGCTCTGGCGCTGCTGATGACCTTGCCGGCGGTGAGTCTGCCATCGCTGATTATGCTGCGTAAAGCCTTCCCGGCAAAAGCGTTGTGGCTTACAGGCGTACTGGTGGCGATTTCTGGGGTGATAGTGGGAAGTATTGCGCTGGTGTGAAGTGGCAATGCCGGGGGCGCTTCGCTTGCCCGGCCTACGTAAGTGCTTCTCTGTAGGCCGGATAAGGCGAAGCCGCCATCCGGCTCAATGCCCGGTGGCGCTGGCGCTTACCGGGCCTACAAATGGTACTTCCCGTAGGCCGGATAAGGCGCAGCCGCCATCCGGCTAAAACGGCGGGTTATTTGATAAACGTAAAGGCGGTGGTGACGCGTTTCACACCGCTGACCCGGCTGGCGATGTCCGCAGCGGCTTTTGATTCACGTTCGGTGACCAGACCCAACAGGAAAACCTCGCCATTTTCGGTCGTCACTTTTACGTTGGACGACTTCACCTGATCGCTGGTCAACAGCTGCGAACGCACTTTGGTGGTGATCCAGGTATCGTTCGAAGCCGTCCCAAGACCAATCGGCTGGCCCTGGCGGATTTCGTTATACACTTCCGTCGCCCCATCGACACCCATCGCAATCTGTTTTGCCCGCGAGGAGAGTTCGCTATTCGGCGACTGACCCACCAGTAATACCTTGCCCTGATACGCCGTTACGTTGATGCGCGCTTCTTTCTTGATTTGTTCGTCTTTCGACAGCGCGCTGTTTACGCGCAGCTCCAGGGTTCCGTCATCCACCTGGGTGCCAACGCTACGTGGATCGGTTGCGGCTTTCGTACCCACAGCGGCGGTTCCAACCACCGCGGCAGCGACGCAACCTTGCAACAGCAACGCAGAAATAAGGACTGCGAGTGGCGAAAATGCCTTCATATGTACTCCTTAATCATCCTGGTGAGGGAAAAGCGTGTTGTCGATCAAATCGCACAAGCAGTTTACCGTCAGCATATGCATTTCCTGAATGCGCGCGCTGTGGTGCGAGGGAATACGGATTTCAACATCCTGCGGCCCTAATAACCCGGCCAGCTCGCCCCCGTCATAGCCTGTCAACGCCACAATGGTCATATCCCGAGTGACGGCGGCCTCAACGGCCTTAACGATATCGCGACTGTTGCCACGCGTAGAAATCGCCAATAAAACATCACCGGCATGGCCCAGCGCACGGACCTGTTTTGCATAGATTTCATCATGCAGGCGATCGTTGGCAATCGCTGTTAAGACCACATTATCGGTATTAAGTGCAATAGCGGGTAAACTGGGACGTTCTGTTTCAAAACGGGTTGATTCATGCTGGCAGCAAAATGCTGTGCGTTGGCGGCGGAAGTACCATTACCACAACAGAGAATTTTGTTGCCGTTGAGCAGGGAGTGAACCAGCGTCATGGCGGCACGGGAAATTGCATCCGGGAGAGCTTCTGCCGCAGCAATTTGCGTTTGAATGCTTTCTGTAAAGCAGACTTTAATTCTATCGAGCACGCTAATCCTTAAATCTTCAATTATGAGCGGTCGTTAAAGGCATCCTTAAACCACTCAACATCATTTCCGGTGAAGGCTAACACATCGAACCGGCCAATCCACAGTATCAAAACTCCCATTGTGGCGAGCAAGCCACAAGCGGGCGGTCTGTAATAATTTGTGTTGTTTGCTCCAGGTCACACTGGCGGCCGCGCCGCCAAACTGTGCCGAGCGGCGATAACGAACCTCAACAAAGACCGTGGTTTTTCCGTCACGCATTATCAGATCGATTTCGCCGCCTCGCTCACGCACGTTGGCGGCAACAAAATGCAGTCCCTTGCTCTCCAGCCAGCGGCGTGCGGCGGCTTCCCACACGTCGCCGGTCTGTTTACTCGTTAACTGGCGGGGACGATTTGCCCTTGCTGGTATTTGAGCCATGATAACTTCCTGTTAATCACGCAATCCTGTGTGGCGGTTAACGCCCCGGTATTACCGTTAATTTCAAAACCCGGCACCTGGCGCATCTGCGAGAAGTGGTTCGCCAGCGACCACGCGTCTACGCCCATCGCGTACATACGGGCAAGGGAGTAGTCGTTGCGTACGGCGCCGAGCGCCTGCTGCATTAACGGCATGTTGCTACCGGCCAGCATTGGGATCTCGCTGTACTGCAAGCCTTCCATCTCCAGACGGAAGTCGGGGCCGGAAGTGCCCTGCGCGCTGCGCGAGCTGGCGTACAGCGTTGCGCCGCTTTGGCTGCCGTTACGCATGGCGATCATCGGTTTAATAAACCCGATCTCTTCCGGCGTCGCCAGAATGTAGACCGCGTCAACGCGACCGCCGCCGCCAGTGATCTGCGCGTCTGTCGGCGGTGCTGGAATCGTCAGACCGCCAATGGTGACGCCCGGCTGTGAGGGCTGGCTGGCGGCGACAGGGCTGCCCGTCAGGGCAATGCCGGAGCCGCCGTTGACGCCCATTCTCAGTTCAGCGGTAGAACCGAATTTCTGCTGCAACACCGTGCCGCCGCCCAGCTTCTGCCACTCCTGAGCGAAAGCGTTCGCCACGCGATCGCCCAGCCCGCTGCGTGGAATCAGCAACAGCGGATTTTGTTTGCCCTGGTCGTGAATATGATGCGCCGCGTCGCGGGCTTCATCTTCAGGTGAGAGGGCAAAGTAGCAAATATTGGCGTGGTTCTGCACCTTCTCAGGCTGATTAAGCGCCAGGACATTCAGCGGCGTATTGCTTTTGATCAGCTCTTCAACGTTATTTTTCAGCAGCGGGCCGACAACAATGCTGGCGCCGTCCTGCTGAACCTGCGTGAGGATCTGATCCAGCGGTTGAGAGGTGGTGTCGTAGATTTTCAGTTCAGCGGAAGGGTTGGCCGGCGCGCTCGCCATAGCGGTCTGCGCCGGAGCGCTTACCGGTTGCTCGACGGGCTGCGTTTGTTCGTCGCCGGTCAAATCGTTCACCGCCGCCAGGGAAGGGCTGGCGACGCCGTCAGCGGTTTGCGGCTGGGCAGGTTCTGCTGGCGCTGTCGGTTCCGCGACAGGCGCAGTGGCAGGCTGCGCGTCCACTGGTTGCGTCCCCAGATTTTTCGCCGCTTCAAAACCTTGCTGAATGGTGCGGCCAAAAATGGCGGCCTGGCCGTTCAGCGGCAGCAGCAGGGCGATTTTGCTGGTGGAAGCCGGTTTAAAGCTTTGCACATTGACCAGTTGCGTGGGCAGCAGTTTAGCCCCTGGATTTTGCGGGTAGCGTTTTTGCCAGTCAGCAATCCCGGCTTTCATCATGTCCGGGTCGTTACGGTTATCGAACCAGACACGCTGTAAATCCAGCCAGCCTTGCAGGACGTTTTCATCGGCGTTAATGACCAGCGCCTGAGCCTGTTCCTGGGTCATAGAGGAGAGCGCTTGCCAGGTGGCGTCCATGTTCTTCTGCTTGTCTTTTGCAGACAGCAGTGGCTCCTGGGCGATTAATGCGCGCAGCAGTGAAAGAGAAGGGCGGCCCTGGCTGGCATCAATTTTCGCCTGCCAGTAACGCGCCTGTTGGTTCTGATCCAAATCAGCCGGAGTGAGTTTTTCCAGCAGCGCCTGCGCGCCGGCGATATCTTTCTGCGCCAGTTTGATCTCAACCGCCAGCAGCGACTGTTCGCGACGCTGCGCATCGTTCAGGTTTTGCGGCAACTGGTTGAATAATTCGATGGCATGCTGGCTTTTGCCTTCTTTCAGCAGTGCACGAATGGCGAGTAATTGCCAGTTGGTCTTGCTATCATCTGAACTTTGCTGCATTTGTTGCAGATAAAAGCCGGAATCAGCTTGTGCCGTGCCCTGCATATGGGCAGCACTTTGATCCGGCGCCTGGGTGCCACAGCCCGCGAAAATCAATGCTGCCAGAATGACAGGCAGCGCGCGCGCGGCTTTCAAACGAGAAAATGTTGAGGGTACCATACTGTATCCAGTGATATTTTTTACGCAATGCTCAATATTAAATCGGCAATACGGACGACACAATGAAACAAAACGAATCGGCGGATAATTCTCAGGGCCAACTCTATATTGTACCTACTCCTATCGGGAATTTGGCTGATATTACCCAACGAGCGCTCGAAGTTTTGCAAGCCGTTGATTTAATTGCCGCTGAAGACACTCGTCATACCGGACTATTGTTACAACACTTCGCGATTAACGCCCGTTTGTTCGCTTTACATGACCACAATGAGCAGCAAAAAGCCGAGACGCTGGTGGCGAAGCTAAAAGAGGGGCAGAACATTGCGCTGGTTTCTGATGCCGGAACGCCATTGATCAATGACCCGGGTTACCATCTGGTGCGCACCTGTCGTGAAGCCGGCATCCGTGTGGTTCCGTTGCCGGGGCCGTGCGCCGCGATTGCCGCGCTGAGCGCCGCCGGGTTGCCGTCCGATCGTTTTTGCTATGAAGGTTTTCTGCCCGCGAAATCGAAAGGCCGCCGTGATGCGCTGAAAGCGATTGAAGCAGAACCACGGACGCTGATTTTTTATGAATCCACGCACCGTTTGCTGGACAGCCTGGAAGATATGGTCGCCGTGTGGGGAGAATCTCGCTACGTGGTGCTGGCGCGTGAGCTGACCAAAACCTGGGAGACCATTTACGGCGCGCCGGTCGGCGAACTGCTGGCATGGGTGAAAGAGGACGAAAACCGCCGCAAGGGGGAAATGGTACTGATTGTCGAGGGGCACAAAGCCCAGGACGATGCGCTTCCTGCCGACGCGCTGCGAACGCTGGCGTTGTTACAGGCGGAACTGCCGCTGAAAAAGGCCGCCGCCCTTGCCGCCGAAATCCACGGCGTGAAAAAGAACGCGCTGTATAAGTATGCGCTGGAGCAGCAGGGGGAGTAACAGTGAGCACCTACCAACCACCTTTCGTCATCACTCCATTGATCCTCAATCAAGTCATTGAGGTTGGTGAGTTGATGGGGCATTGGGCTGCGATGGCTGGTAGGACATCTCCTCTTTAGCGATTGAGCATAATTCGTTGACTACGGAACAAGTCACCGCTCTGATGGAGGGGAAACGTATTCTGGCTCCTGCTAAAGATATACAGGAAGTTAGAAATGCGATTCTGGCCTATGAAAAGATGTCGGAATGGAAAAGTGAAAAGTTATCTGACCTTTTACAAGCACATCGGGTTCTTATGCTCGGTCTGGTCGATAATCCGGGCCAGTTACGTACCGGAAATGTTGGCGTTTACAGGGAAAAACAGCTTATTCACATGGCTCCTCCGGCCTCACAAGTTTTTCGTTTGATGAATGATTTACTTGGCTGGTTAAAAACGACAGAGCTCCACCCACTGATTGCTGGTGCTGTTTTCCATTATGAGTTTGAATTTATTCATCCTTTTGCCGACGGAAATGGACGTATGGGGCGGTTGTGGCAGACATTAATCCTACGTGAGTGGCGATCGGAATTGGCGTGGCTACCTGTAGAGACGCTGATCCACTACCAACAGGACCGCTATTACCAGGTGTTAGGGCAGTGCGATCGGCAAAGTAGCTGTACGCCATTTATAGAATTTATCCTGGAAAACATCATCTCTGCTTTGCAGGAGGGATTGGGAAAATCATCAGCCCTGTCGGAAGAAATGTCGGAAGAAATGTCGCCTGATTTACTGGATATAGAAAAACGTATTCTACAAATCTTGTCGAATCATCCGGGCAGATCCGCCAAAAGTATCGCTGATGAGTGTGAGCTCTCAGCCCGAACCGTAGAACGCTATCTGAAAGCGTTGCAGCTAAAAGGCAAACTGCAACGCGTTGGCGCGACAAAAGGGGGGATGTGGCGGGTAATTTAAACGACCAGTAGCTCAACGCCTGTTTTGGTCAGCGCTGATTTATCCTGTTTGCTGATGCTGTCGTCGGTTATTACACAGTTAATCTTCTCCATTGGAAGTACCTGATTAAAACCACGGCGGTTAAATTTTGTCGCATCCAGTACGGCAATGACCTTATGTGCCGCAGCAGCCATCACGCTACTAATCGAATAGCCTTCATTGAAAGTTGTAATGCCGTTAGTTGCATCAATCCCATCAGCCCCAACAAACATGAGATCCGCACTGATCCCATGTAGCGAGCGTTCCGCAATTGTGCCATGCATGGAATGCGTTTTGTGTCGCACGGTACCACCACAAACGACCAGGGGTCAGGTCCTTATTGTCGGATAAGGTAAATGCGGCAGGTAAGCTATTTGTGATAACGGTGATATTGCTTTTTCGGGTTAATGCTTCAGCAATCAGCAATGTCGTACTTCCGCTATCCAGAATAATGGTCATCCCTTCTTCAACCATCGAGGCTGCGGCCTGGGCAATCCGTTTTTTAGGGTCGCTGGCGAGTTGATAGCGATCTTCGAGTATGACTTCCTGATTGTCGCCTTCAGCCAGATGACTTCCAGGTTTTGCCGCGCCGCCATGAAAACGTGTGACAAGCCCTTTTTCTTCCAGCAAACGCAGGTCGGCGCGGATAGTGACTTCAGAGATACCAAAGGTATTCGAAAGATCCATAACCAGTACGCTACCCTGCGTATTAATCAGATCGACAATTTTGTTCCTTCTCTCAAATGAGTTCATATTGATTTGCCTGACAATTAACTGTGACTAGTTTAATCGAAGGATTGCGAAAGGTGAACGCTAAATTTCGAAAGTAATTGTGAGCCAGCGCAGGTTGCTGGCTCATGATGTCAGGAGAGCTTAAGTAAGATTTTTCCCTGCATTGGCGTGCCGTTAAGCGCTTTCACTGCGTCGGCAAAACTATCAGCATCACCGCGATGGGCAATTAACGGTTCAAGTTGTAGACGTTTTTCCGTGAGTAAACGCGCTGCGGTTTCCCACTCTTCACCAGGCCAGGGACTGGAATAGTTCATCCAACTACCAAGTATTGTTAACTCTTTACGCAGAATTTGCCCAAACACGCCTGATGTCAGCGTCAGGTCATGGTGCAATGTTCCTACCAGAGCTAACTGGGCGCGTGGCCCGGCTATTTCGATGGTCAGGGAGACCGTTTGCGGCGTACCTGCTGTCTCCAGAATCAATTGATCAAACTGAATATCAGATAGTGCGGCGTATATCTCTGACGCGGTCATTTCACGACTGTTAAAGGTGTACGTTGCGCCCAGCTCTTTAGCCAGTTCAAGTTTCTGGGGATTAATATCGATTGCTGTAACGCTTTTGGCTCCCAGCTCACGGGCGCACTGCATCGCCAGCAGGCCAATGGTACCTGCCCCTACGATAATAACGTTTTTACCTTTACAGCCTTGCGCCAGGTGAAAGGCGTGTAACCCTACGGTGATAGGTTCGATAAATGCGCCATCTTCAATTGGCATATCGGAAGGAAGCCGGAAGAGGTTGGCGCGTTTAACGACAACGTATTCAGCATTGCCCCCTTCACTACGTGAACCGACAAACTGGTATTGCTTGCATAATGAAAAATATCCCCGTTCGCATTGCGGGCAGTGAAAGCAAGGAAGAAGCGGAACACAGGCGACAGCATCGCCAGGCTGCATATCGGTAACACCTGAACCATAAGATTCAACGTAACCGCTAAATTCATGGCCTAACGTGATTGGATAATAATGCGCCCCGTGGGCGAAAATACGGGGGATATCTGAACCACAAAGACCCGAGCTGATAACCTTGATTAATACATCATCATCGGTCTGTATTTGTGGTATGGGACGCTCTTCAACGCGCACGTCTCCCTCAGCGTGAATCACCACTGATTTCATAAGTTTCTCCAAAGATGTTAAGGGGAGCGAATGCTCCCCTGGAATTAAGAGGCTGTTTGACTTTGCTGGGTAGCTGCTGCTTTTTCAGCGGCCATAAAGTTACGGGCTCTGCGCCAGGTCAACAGAACGCCGGTAAAGTAGATGGCACCGATAACCACGAGACCAATAACATTTTGCCAGGTAAAAAGTTCAATGAGTAACCAGGTGACTGGAGAACCCCCCTGGTCCATGGAAGCTACCATGCCGCCAGCCTTCAGAGCCCCGGCATTAGCGGCGAGTTGGGTATGCAGGCCGATAGTTTGTGTGGCGATCCATAGCGTGATACCCATGATAATGACACCGGATATCAACGTGCGGAACAGGTTACCCTGATGTACTGCTACCGCCATTGCGACAAAGAAACCGATAGTGGCGAGATCACCGAATGGGAGTACCTGATTACCGGGCACCAGTACCGCGATCAGAATAGTCAGCGGAATAAAAATCAGGCTGGCGGAAACCACTGAGGTGTGGCCTAGTAATAGTGCAGGGTCCAGGCCAATCAGGAATTCCTGCCCGCCAAATTTAGCTTGCAGACGTTTGCGGGCATGCCTGGCAATAGGCGTTAAACCATCCATGATCGGTTTAATCACCCGTGGCATCAGGAGCATGACTGCTGCTGTTTTTACAGCCAGTTGCAGAACGCTTTTCACGTCATAGCCTGCCAACATACCGATAACGAGCCCCATGACGAAACCGACAGTAACGGGTTCTCCGAAAGGACCAAAACGTTTTTGTACATCATCTGCGCTGAAGTGAATGCGATTCAGGCCCGGAATTTTTTCAATGATCGTATCAACCAGTACCGCTATCGGGCCAAGATAAGCAGACGAACCATGTGGGATGGCGATCCCCTCCAGACCAAAGAAATCGCGGGTATCTTTGGCAAACCAGTCACCCAGTTTGTAGACAAAGGCGGCATGAACAACGACGCCCAGGATACCCAACCAGTAAGAACCTGTCGCAAGATGCAGCATGGCGCCAGTAAATGTCATGTGCCAAATATTCCAGATATCGACATTCACAACGCGTGTCATTCGCGTGATCAGCATAATGACATTAACGCCAATAGCGACAGGGATGGCGATCAGTGCAATTTGCGACGCCCAGGTCATCGGAGACGAACCCGGCCAGCCGATATCAATAACATGCAGGTTTATCTGGAACTGTTCTGCCATGGCTTTTGCCGCAGGTCCGATAGAGTCGAGCATCAGACCAATCACCAGCCCAATACCAACAAAACCAATGCCGATGTGCAGACCGGATTTAAAACAATCCCCGAGCTTCATCCCCAGCAATTTAGAGAAGACGATAATCACCAGAGGCAGCATTACCGTGGGTCCTAAGTCCAGGATATAACGCATTATTTCGCTAAACATGACGTTACCCCTTAAGGATGCTCAGGATTTTTTGCTGCAATGCTTCAATACCCACGCCAGAAACAAATGGCATGCCGTGAACGACCGGGATATCGCCAAAGGTACGGTCAACGCGGGCGGTGGTACAAATAAGATCCGCGCCATCCATATAGGTTTCGATCTCCGTGACCCGGCATTGCACGAGATCAAGATCGATATTGTGAGCTTCACATAATTCTTTAATTTCTTCTGCGGCCATGGTTGAGGTTGCTACTGCACCACCACAGGCCACGATTACTTTACGTTTCATAGGGTATTCCTTTTATTATCAGTTTGTTATTAGGCCTGGGGCGCACGGCTCAGACTCCAAGGATGGTTTCCCGGAAGAGCGTAGCCAGCTCGGAATCAGGTGCGCTCAGCAAGGCGTCAAGCATGCTCGGATTTTGTAGCTCACTAAAAAGACGGCGCAGAAGCTTCAGCTGTGCCGCAGGGTTTTCAACGATAAGTGCGATGATTAAAGAAACGGCGATCTCTTCGTCATCGTCGGCCTGTTGAAACTTCACCGGATTATCCGGCCGAATCAGATAGATTGCGGGTGATTTAGCATGAATGGCTTCGCAGTGCGGAATGGCGACGGCATGGCGTTCCAGCGCGATCCCTGTCGGGAAATTCGCCTCGCGTTCTACCAGTGCCTGCGGATAGCTTTCATGTACAACACCTTTTGCCAGCATCTCCTCTCCAATGTGTGCCAGCACTTGCTGGCACGAGTTAAAGTCAATTCCGGTTCGGACAAAAAGTTGGCTCATATATTCTCCGAATATCAGGCGGTTTCAGGCACACAACCAAAGCGGTAGGCACGCAGAACGTCCTGGATTTTGTCGATAATCAAGTTATGAGGTGTGGCGGTTAGTACCCCTTCGGACAGACGTTCAAACTGTACGGGCATAAACTGACTGATGAGTCCTGGCGGTAATGAAACCCCGTTCAGATTGGCAATTAATTTCTCCACACTTTGACGAATGCGTGGATGCGGCCAGTAGTAGCGAATACGATCGGATAAGCTGAAGTGAATATCGATCATCGCCTGGCTCCAGGTCGGACGATAATACTTCTTCCAGTAACCTGGCTCGTTAAGCATCACTTCATCGATCACTTCCAGTACCCGGCTGCGTTGTTCTGGAGAAATCAGTTCGTTCTCCATTTGCGCGAGTGCAAAAATCGCTTCACGTAAAGCAAAGGTCAGTGCCGGGCCGACTTTCAGAATGGCGTAGTGATCGCGTACCAGTGCGCGGTAGGCATGACGTGTTTGATAGTCGGTAGAGTGGGCCTCATACACCATCGGCGTGTCTTTAATCCATGCGGAAAGCGCTTCAGCGGCCTGCGGTTGATAATGAATAATTTGGGAGTGATCGAATTCCACGCCAGGCTGTACCACAATGGCGATAATGCGAGTTAATGCTTCCTCGAGCCCTAATGCGCGAAAGGCGACCTGGTGCGTTTCCAGCGTACGGGCGGCATCTTCTTCACGCGTGACGTGAACGCGGCCGATGCTACTGGCTTCACCGCCGGGAACAGGAACTTCAGTGCCAATGACATAGGTTAAATGGCGCTTTTGTTCTTCAGTGGCCGTTGTTTCAGCGGCCTGGCAAAGTACAGCTGCGCGTTGGGCCACGACCATAGGATCAAGTGGGGTTGGATCGTCGGCACATGGCATTGATGCATCCAGGTGGATTTTGCTAAAACCTGCGGCAACATAAGCCTTAATTAACTCAACAGATTTCTCCATTGCGGCGGCTGCGGGTTCATTCTGCCAGCAGTTAGGCCCCAGGTGATCGCCACCCAGAATCAATCTTTCACGCGGGAATCCTGTTTCCTGTGCAATGTTATAAACAAAATCGCGGAAGTCGGCGGGTTTCATGCCGGTATAACCGCCGAACTGATTAACCTGGTTGGATGTTGCTTCAATCAAAACCTTATTGTTTGTCGCGAGATCAAAGCGTAGCGCCGCTTCAATCACTAACGGATGTGCTGAACAGACGGAACAAATGCCTGACGCTTCACCTGCCTTATGACGAGAGATTATCTCTTTCCACATCTATCTCCGATATCTTTTGTTTATCTTCATAATATTTTTGGATTGAAGGCAAAGGGTAAAAGCGACTTTCGTGATCCAGCTATAAAAAGATACCCCTGACCAAAATCCTTACAATTCATGTAAATGAATGAGTTAAGAGGCTGTGATATAGCAGCCTTATAGCCTTCCTTCGCAACCGCAGTCGGTGATGACTTTACGTACGACATCTTTCATTGCGGCTTTGGCCGGAACCATGTAGTGCCGTGGATCGCTGGCATCGGAATGTGTACGCAAATAATTTTTTCAGGGCGTCGGAAAAAGCGATTTTTTAGCTCGGTTGCGACGTTGACTTTACAAATACCCAGTGAGATAGCCTTGCGAATATCACTGCCAGGTAGCCCTGATGCGCCATGTAAAACTAAAGGGATATCAACATGCTGTCGGATCTCTGCCAGGCGTTCGAAATCCAGTTTCGGTTCTGCGGTATACAGACCATGTGCGGTGCCAATCGCTACGGCCAAAGAGTCGATACCTGTTTTAGCCACGAATTCTTGAGCCTGTTCTGGATGGGTATACAAAGCATCTTTGCCATCCACGATGAGATCATCTTCCTGTCCCGCCCAGACGCCCCAGTTCTGCCTCAACACTGACGTCATAGCGATGGCAGTAATCCGTTACGTTTTTCACTAAGGTGATGTTGTCTGCAAACGGCAGATGCGAGCCGTCGATCATCACTGAGCGAACGCCTGCCCTGACTTTCTCTTCGATATCCATTGTTTTCTCATGATGATCGAGATGAATGGCCAGAGGATGGTTCCAGGTTTTTGCCAACTCGCTGGCAATTGCCACGATATTACTGACGCCAGCGTAGCTGAAGGTTCCTGGTGTTCCGGCAACGATCAATGGCGCGCGCATTTCAGCGGCGGTTTCCACCACGACCTGTAATGTTTCGAGGTTGTGGATGTTGAATGCGGGCACCGCGTAACCTTCACGCTGAGCTTTCTTTAGCATCGTTTTGGTTGAAATGATAAACATCCTTCCTCCGAATTCTTTCGTTTGTTTTCTTCGAAAGAAGATATAGGGTTTCGTAATGTTATTTTGTGATTCTGATCTAATAAATGAAAGTTTCGAAAGTATCTGGAGGGTTGCGAAAGTCGTGCGATGAAAAGCGCTGTAAGAATGAAGTAGGGGTTGGGGGCTTATCAATTCAGACGTAGAAAGAGGGAGGCGGCAGAAGATATAAAATGTAGGTCTTCAAAATGGAGAGTCTTTAAAAAGCGTTGCCGGATGGCGATGCGATCCCCATCCGGCCTTTTTTCGTCATCAGGTCACTGGCGCGGGGTTAAACACGGCCAGCTGGTTATGCAGCCCCCATTGGTCTGAGAAGGTTTTCTTACGACCGCTCGCGACGTCCAGAATAAAGTGGAACAGCTTCCAGCCCACGTCCTCAATGCTCTCTTCCCCTGTGGCAATGGTGCCCGCGTTGATGTCCATCAAATCAAACCAGCGATTCGCCAGTTCTGTGCGGGTCGCCATTTTGATTACCGGAACTGCCATCAGGCCATATGGCGTTCCGCGACCGGTTGTGAACACCTGCACGGTGATCCCGGAAGCGACCTGCTGCGTGCCGCAGACAAAATCACTGGCGGGCGTGGCGGCGTAAATTAAACCGCGTTTTGTCGGTCGCTGACCGGGGGACAGCACTTCCACAATCGCGCTCTGCCCGGATTTTGCGATAGAGCCCAACGCTTTTTCCACCACGTTCGCGAGACCGCCTTTTTTGTTGCCCGGCGACGGGTTGGCGCTGCGGTCGGTTTTCCCCATATCAAGATAATTATCGTACCAGGCCATCTCTTCCAGCAGGCGTTTGCCGACCTCTTCGTTAATCGCGCGTGGCGTGAGAAGGTGGATCGCATCACGGACTTCGGTGACTTCCGAGAACATCACCGTCGCGCCGCAACGCACTAACAGATCCGAGGCGTAACCCACCGCCGGGTTGGCCGTCACGCCGGAAAACGCATCGCTGCCGCCGCACTGCATTCCGACCACCAGTTCGGAAGCCGGGCAGGTTTCACGCTGGCGCTGGTTGAGCTTCGCCAGGTGGCGTTCGGCCACCTGCAAAATATCCTCGACCATCGACTTAAAGCCGACGTGCTGCTCATCCTGCAAACGCACAATACTGGCGCTGTCCACCGGAATCCCTTTCACATCTTCCGTGCCTTCCAGCAGACGTTCCGGCTGAAGTTTTTCACAGCCAAGGCCGATGACCATAACTTCGCCGCCGAAGTTCGGGTTCAACGAGATGTTATGAATGGTGCGGATAGGCACCACGGCCGCAGGCGCGTTGATTGCCACGCCGCAGCCGTACAAGTGGTTCAGACCGACAACGCCGTCTACGTTCGGGTATCCGGGCAGCAGGTCACGCTCAATGATCTTCACGACATAATCCACGACGCCCGCCACGCAGTGTACGCTGGTGGTGATGCCGAGCAGATTCTTGGTGCCGACGCTGCCATCCGCGTTGCGGTAGCCTTCAAACGTGTAGCCTTCCAGCGGCGGCAGCGGTTCCGGCACTTTCGTCGCCAGCGGCAGGGTGTGTAACGGCGGCGCTTTCGGTAGCTCAACCAGCGACTCATCTATCCAGCTGCCGCGTGCGATGTCGCGAACGGCATAGCCGATCACCTCGCCATAACGCACGATTTCGCCGTGGGCAGGAATCGCCTCCAGCGCCACTTTATGCCCCTGAGGAATATGTTCAACCAACGCCAGACCGTCCGGGAAACGCGTTCCGGCTTGCAGACCATTGTCATTAACAATAATTGCCACGTTATCGGTGTCATGCACTTTAATATAAAACGCGGTTGGCGATTCTTGTCTAATTTCGATATCGGCCATTGTCCAGTATTCTCCAGCCAGGTGGTGATAATAAATGTGTTAAAGGAGAAACAACTGCTTTTTATTGTCAGAATTAAAAATACGTTGCTGCTAAATAAAGAATGCCAGGAGTTTTTGTTTAAAAATGTGATCGCGATCGGCCATTATTCCCGATGGTACGGGCGCTGGGTGAGTAATGTACAAATCTGTGCATCACCGCCCATGACGCTGTGCAAATGCTCAAAATATTATTCATTGTGAATATTAAAATTGAGCAATACAACAATGTTTAGCGGCGTAAGTATGATTATACTGATTCACGACTTTCATTATCCGCTATCGATAAAATATCAGCGTAATTCCTTAGATGAGCAAATCGAAATATCTCCCGGAATTGCGGAAATAAATAATGATTCATCCAGGGTATAAATGATGGAGTAACGATATCTTCCCGAAACAAATTTAAAGCTGCGCTGGCAGCGCAACGCATTCAGATCGGCTGTTTGGTCCGCGCTGGCAAACCCCATCAGTACGGAAGTGTTAGGGCTGGCAGGTTTTGACTGGCTGGTGCTGGATGGCGAACATGCGCCGAACGATATCTCAACTTTTATTCCACAACTGATGGCGTTGAAAGGCAGCGCCAGCGCGCCGGTGGTACGGGTGCCGACGAACGAGCCGGTCATTATTAAGCGTCTGCTGGATATCGGTTTCTATAACTTCCTGATCCCGTTTGTCGAGACGGAAGAAGAAGCCGTTCGCGCCGTGGCCTCGACGCGTTATCCGCCGGAAGGCATCCGTGGGGTCTCCGTTTCCCATCGCGCCAATATGTTTGGCACCGTGCCGGATTACTTTGCCCAGTCAAATAAGAACATCACCATTCTGGTGCAGATCGAAAGCCAGCAGGGGGTGGATAACGTTGATGCTATCGCGGCCACTGAAGGCGTTGACGGTATTTTTGTCGGCCCAAGCGATCTGGCTGCGGCGTTAGGTCATCTTGGTAACGCCTCTCACCCGGAAGTACAGAAAACCATTCAGCATATCTTTGCCCGCGCCAAAGCCCACGGTAAACCGTGCGGCATTCTGGCGCCGGTCGAAGCCGACGCGCGCCGCTATCTGGAATGGGGCGCGACGTTCGTTGCCGTGGGGAGCGATTTGGGCGTGTTCCGCTCCGCCACGCAAAAGCTGGCTGACGCCTTTAAGAAATAACCACCACTGAAACAAGAGAGAGAAGATTATGACGATGAAAGTAGGTTTCATTGGCCTGGGCATCATGGGTAAACCAATGAGCAAAAACCTCCTCAAAGCCGGTTACTCGCTGGTGGTTTCTGACCGTAACCCTGACGCGATTGCCGAAGTTATTGCCGCAGGCGCAGAAACCGCAACCACGGCAAAAGCCGTTGCCGAACAGTGCGATGTGATTATCACCATGCTGCCGAACTCGCCGCATGTGAAAGAAGTGGCGCTGGGCGAAGGCGGCATTATTGAAGGCGCGAAGCCAGGCACCGTTTTGATCGATATGAGCTCTATCGCTCCGCTGGCAAGCCGTGAAATCAGCGATGCGCTGAAAGCAAAAGGTATCGATATGCTGGATGCGCCGGTAAGCGGCGGCGAGCCGAAAGCGATCGACGGTACGCTGTCGGTGATGGTCGGCGGCGATAAAGCGATTTTCGATAAATATTACGATCTGCTAAAAGCAATGGCCGGTTCCGTGGTGCATACCGGTGATATCGGCGCGGGCAACGTGACCAAACTGGCTAACCAGGTGATTGTCGCGCTGAACATCGCAGCCATGTCTGAAGCGCTGACGCTGGCGACCAAAGCGGGGGTGAACCCGGATCTGGTGTATCAGGCGATTCGCGGCGGTCTGGCGGGTAGCACCGTGCTGGATGCGAAAGCGCCGATGGTGATGGAACGGAATTTCAAACCGGGCTTTCGCATCGATCTGCATATTAAAGATCTGGCGAATGCGCTGGACACCTCTCATGGCGTAGGCGCGCAGCTGCCGCTGACCGCCGCCGTGGATGGAAATGATGCAGGCGCTACGTGCCGATGGTCTGGGCACGGCCGACCATAGCGCCCTGGCCTGCTACTACGGAAAAACTGGCGAAAGTGGAAATCGCTCGCTAATGACGTCATGCCCGGTCGCGCGCGGCGGTCCGGGCCTATGACCCTGGCCGGATAAGTGAAATGCCATCCGGCGTTGTGCAGTAACAGGCTACAACTATGAAAATCGTAATCGCCCCAGACTCTTATAAAGAAAGCCTTTCTGCCGCTGAAGTTGCGCAGGCGATAGAAAAAGGATTCCGGGAAATTTTTCCCGATGCGCAGTATGTTTCTATCCCGGTCGCTGACGGCGGAGAGGGAACGGTCGAAGCCATGATTTGCCGCCACGCATGGAACGCAGTATACCGCTTTTGTGACGGGGCCGCTGGGGGAGACCGTCATGGCCAACTGGGGCATGTCCGGGGACGGCAGTACCGCGTTTATTGAAATGGCGGCGGCCAGCGGGCTGGCGCTGGTTCCGCCAGAAAAGCGTAATCCGTTGATTACTACGTCGCGCGGCACCGGAGAGCTGATCCTGCATGCGCTGGAGCACGGCGCCAGAAGCATTATCATCGGCATTGGCGGCAGCGCGACCAATGACGGCGGCGCGGGCATGGTGCAGGCGCTGGGTGCCCGATTAACGGATGCGAACGGTACTGAAATTGGGAACGGCGGCGGCAGCCTGAACAGCCTGAATTCGATTGATATCTCTGGTCTCGATCCGCGTTTAAAAACGTGTGCTATCCGGGTGGCCTGCGATGTGACCAATCCACTGACGGGCGAAAATGGCGCGTCGCGAATCTTTGGGCCGCAGAAAGGCGCGACCGAAAAGCTCATTCATGAACTGGACGGCAATCTTGCTCATTATGCCGACATGATTAAAAAGTCGCTGCGCGTGGATGTGGAAAATGTCCCCGGCGCGGGCGCGGCTGGCGGGATGGGGGCGGCCTTAATGGCTTTCCTCGGCGCAGAGTTGCGCAGCGGCATTGAGATAGTCACCACGGCGCTCAATCTGGAAGAACACATCCACGACTGCGCGTTAGTCGTCACCGGCGAAGGGCGCATCGACAGCCAGAGTATTCACGGCAAAGTACCGATAGGCGTCGCCAGTGTGGCGAAAAAGTATCATAAGCCAGTGATTGGGATCGCGGGGAGTCTGACGCATGATGTGGGAGTGGTGCATCAGCATGGCATTGATGCCGTGTTCAGCGTGCTTACCCGCATTGGCACGCTGGATGAAGCCTTTCGCGGCGCGTTTGATAATATCTACCGCGCCTCGCGAAACATCGCCGCAACGCTGGCGATAGGAATGCGCAGTGCAGGGTGACAATGGCGTGCAAACCCTCTATACTGCGCGCCGAAGCTGACCAGACAGTCGCCGCTTCGTCGTCGTCCCTTTCGGGGGAGACGGGCGGAGGGGAGGAAAGTCCGGGCTCCATAGGGCAGGGTGCCAGGTAACGCCTGGGGGGCGCAAGCCCACGACCAGTGCAACAGAGAGCAAACCGCCGATGGCCCGCGCAAGCGGGATCAGGTAAGGGTGAAAGGGTGCGGTAAGAGCGCACCGCGCGGCTGGTAACAGTTCGCGGCACGGTAAACTCCACCCGGAGCAAGGCCAAATAGGGGTTCATAAGGTACGGCCCGTACTGAACCCGGGTAGGCTGCTTGAGCCAGTGAGCGATTGCTGGCCTAGATGAATGACTGTCCACGACAGAACCCGGCTTATCGGTCAGTTTCACCTCTTCATGTAAAAACCCGCTTCGGCGGGTTTTTGCTTTCATAGCGTTTGGGTTCCCGGTACTGCCTGATGGCAGAGCGCTTTGGTAGGCCGGATAAGACGCGTGAGCGTCGCCATCCGGCAGATCCCCCGCAGAAGGTGCCCGATCGCGCCGCGTAACATAATTTCCCCGCCAAAAGATATTTCTTGTTCTGTGACCACTAACACAAAAACGCTGTGTGGTGTTTTTTTAACCGGATAAAAGATTGGCTGTTGATCGCTATCACAAAATTACGCGCTACAAAAATTGACAATCACAGTGTTAATATATTGTTGGTAATGATAATGATGTGTATTAAATGAATTAAATATTCGTGTGTGTAATGTTTTTTTACAAACAAATAAGAAGAAAAAATGTGATATGCCACAATCTTTAATCCCAATAAGGGCGTAATTGTACTTATTTTTGATTAATTGTCCGTTAAATTTAAACGTAAATCTGCGTGTTAATTATGCGATAATTGATTGAATTATCGTCTTTCCCGAATTTGTAAAATAGCGAATGAAACGCATATGTTATCGCCATAAAATATTGTTATCCCCTCATGATTTTTTGACAAAAATCATGATAAAGTGCAGTCGTGCTCTTTCAACTTGTTGATAATAAATGGTTTATTTTTTTAAAAAATAAGCTTACAAAATGTAAGGTAAGTTAATTTGTGAGTAGTCGCACATAACCATGTAACCTTTATTTGGTACACTTCATGCCGTCAACAAAGTAATTAGTGCAGGTCGATATGAATACTATTCTTCTCCCTAAAACACAGCACTTGGTGGTCTTTCAGGAAGTCATTAGAAGTGGTTCTATCGGTTCTGCCGCAAAAGAGTTAGGGTTAACTCAGCCTGCTGTAAGTAAAATTATCAATGATGTTGAGGCCTATTTTGGCGTTGAGTTAATCGTTCGCAAAAATACCGGTGTCACGTTAACCAGCGCAGGTCAGGTGCTGCTTACCTGGTCTGAATCCATCACCCGTGAAATGAAAAACATGGTGAACGAGATGAACAGCATGACCTGCAACACGGTGGTCGACGTTTCGTTTGGTTTTCCTTCGTTGATTGGCTTTACCTTTATGTCTGACATGATTCATAAATTTAAAGAGGTGTTCCCAAAAGCGCAGGTGTCGATGTATGAAGCGCAGCTCTCCTCGTTCCTGCCCGCGATTCGCGACGGACGCCTGGATTTCGCTATCGGCACGCTCAGTGATGAGATGAAACTACAGGATCTACACGTGGAGCCGCTTTTTTGAGTCAGAGTTTGTCCTGGTGGCCAGTAAGTCCCGAACATGCACCGGCATCACCACACTGGAATCGTTGCAGAACGAACAGTGGGTGTTGCCACAAACGAATATGGGCTACTACAGCGAACTCCTCACCACGTTACAAAGAAATGGCATCAGCAGTGAAAACATCGTTAAAACAGATTCCGTTGTCACTATTTATAATCTTGTTCTCAATGCTGATTTTCTGACCGTCATTCCCTGCGATATGACATCTCCATTCGGTTCAAACCAGTTTATTACGATTCCAGTAGAGGAAGATTTACCGGTCGCGCGTTATGCCGCGATCTGGTCTAAAAATTATCGGATTAAAAAAGCAGCATCGGTTTTGGTGGAATTAGCCAAAGAATATTCATCTTATAATGGTTGCAGACGAAAGCAATTAATAGAAATTAAGTAACGGATTAAATTTAGTTTAATCAAAAACTGATGCCATCTGTCTGAATATCAGACGTTGGTACTGACTATTTATTTTACCTTAATACCCAGGTTAAGAGGTTATAATGCATATTACATACGATCTCCCGGTTGCGATTGAAGATATCCTCGAAGCGAAAAAAAGACTTGCGGGGAAAATTTATAAAACAGGTATGCCGCGCTCTAACTATTTCAGCGAGCGCTGCAAAGGCGAAATATTCCTTAAGTTCGAAAATATGCAACGCACGGGCTCTTTTAAAATCCGCGGTGCGTTTAACAAACTCAGTTCATTAACGGAAGAAGAAAAACGTAAAGGCGTGGTGGCTTGCTCTGCCGGTAACCATGCGCAAGGGGTGTCTCTCTCCTGCGCGATGCTCGGTATCGACGGCAAAGTCGTGATGCCGAAAGGCGCGCCGAAGTCCAAAGTGGCGGCCACCTGCGACTACTCCGCTGAAGTGGTGCTGCACGGTGACAACTTCAACGATACCATCGCCAAAGTGAGCGAAATTGTTGAGACTGAAGGCCGCATTTTTATTCCACCTTATGACGATCCGAAAGTGATTGCCGGGCAGGGAACGATTGGCCTGGAAATTATGGAAGATCTGTATGATGTCGATAACGTCATTGTACCAATTGGCGGCGGTGGTCTGATTGCCGGTGTCGCGATTGCTATTAAATCCATTAACCCGACAATTAAAGTTATTGGCGTACAGTCCGAAAACGTACACGGCATGGCGGCATCTTATCATGCAGGAGAAATAACCACTCACCGAACGACCGGCACCCTGGCGGATGGTTGTGATGTTTCTCGCCCGGGGTAATTTAACGTATGAGATTGTTCGTGAATTAGTGGATGACATTGTCCTGGTCAGCGAAGATGAAATTCGTAACAGCATGATTGCATTAATTCAGCGCAATAAAGTCGTCACTGAAGGCGCTGGCGCACTGGCATGTGCCGCATTATTAAGCGGGAAATTAGATAGCTATATCCAGAACAGAAAAACGGTCAGCATTATTTCTGGCGGCAATATCGATCTTTCTCGTGTATCGCAAAATTACGGGCTTAGTTGACGCTTAAACCCGGCTATTAATCTTTTCGTTGAGGATAGGATATGAGTACTACTGATAGCATTGTATCCAGCCAGACAAAACAGTCGTCCTGGCGTAAATCGGACACCACATGGACACTGGGACTATTTGGTACTGCCATCGGCGCCGGGGTGTTGTTCTTCCCTATTCGCGCAGGGTTTGGCGGGCTAATCCCGATTCTTTTGATGCTGGTGTTGGCCTACCCCCATCGCGTTTTACTGCCACCGTGCGCTGGCGCGCCTGTGTCTTTCCGGTTCTAACCCTTCCGGCAACATCACAGAAACGGTAGAAGAGCACTTTGGTAAAACAGGCGGCGTGGTCATCACGTTCCTGTACTTCTTCGCTATCTGTCCGCTGCTGTGGATTTATGGCGTAACCATTACCAACACCTTTATGACCTTCTGGGAAAACCAGTTGCAGATGCCGGCGCTTAACCGTGGCTTTGTGGCGCTGTTCCTGCTGCTGCTGATGGCTTTCGTTATCTGGTTTGGTAAAGACCTGATGGTTAAAGTGATGAGCTACCTGGTATGGCCGTTCATTGCCAGCCTGGTGCTGATCTCTCTGTCGCTGATCCCTTACTGGAACTCTGCGGTTATCGATCAGGTGGATCTCAGCAATATCGCGTTAACCGGGCATGACGGCATTCTGGTTACCGTGTGGCTGGGTATCTCCATCATGGTGTTCTCCTTTAACTTCTCGCCTATCGTCTCTTCTTTCGTGGTTTCCAAACGTGAAGAGTATGAGAAAGACTTTGGTCGTGAATTTACCGAGCGTAAATGTTCACAGATCATCTCCCGCGCCAGCATGCTGATGGTGGCCGTGGTGATGTTCTTCGCCTTCAGCTGCCTGTTCACGCTCTCTCCGGCCAACATGGCGGATGCGAAAGCGCAGAACATTCCGGTGCTCTCATATCTGGCGAACCACTTTGCGTCGCTGTCTGGCACTAAATCAACGTTTGCTACGGTTCTGGAGTACGGGGCTTCCATCATCGCACTGGTCGCTATCTTCAAATCGTTCTTCGGTCACTATCTGGGCACGCTGGAAGGCCTGAACGGTCTGGTGCTGAAGTTTGGTTACAAAGGCGATAAAACCAAAGTTTCACTGGGCAAACTCAACACCATCAGCATGATCTTCATCATGGGTTCCACCTGGGTTGTGGCATACGCCAACCCGAACATCCTGGACCTGATTGAAGCAATGGGTGCGCCGATCATTGCCTCGCTGCTCTGCCTGTTGCCGATGTACGCCATCCGTAAAGCGCCGTCACTGGCGAAATACCGTGGTCGTCTGGATAACGTGTTTGTGACCGTGATTGGTCTGCTGACCATCCTGAATATCGTGTACAAACTGTTCTAATCCTTTAGCTCAGGATGAGCGGAGTAGTGAAATGAATGAATTTCCGGTAGTTCTGGTGATTAACTGTGGATCGTCTTCCATTAAGTTTTCAGTACTGGATGCAACCCATTGCGATGTGTTAATGGCAGGAATTGCGGACGGTATTAATTCTGAAGATGCGTTTTTATCCGTAAATGGAGGAGAGCCAGCTAAGCTGGCTCACCACAGCTACGAAGGCGCATTAAAGGCGATTGCGTTTGAACTGGAAAAACGTAATTTAATCGGCAGCGTGGCCTTAATTGGCCACCGTATTGCCCACGGCGGAAATATCTTTACGGCATCAGCCATTATTACTGATGAAGTTATCGAGAATATCCGCCGGGTTTCTCCTTTAGCGCCGTTACATAATTACGCCAATTTAAGCGGAATTGAATCGGCGCAGCATCTTTTCCCGGGCGTACAGCAGGTGGCGGTATTTGATACCAGCTTCCATCAAACGATGGCGCCTGAAGCGTATTTGTACGGCTTGCCGTGGAAATATTTTGAGGAGTTGGGCGTCCGGCGCTATGGCTTTCATGGCACCTCGCACCGCTATGTCTCGCAACGTGCGCATGACCTTCTTGCGCTACAGGAAGAGGACTCGGGTCTGGTTGTCGCGCATCTGGGCAATGGCGCTTCTATCTGTGCCGTTCGTAACGGTCAAAGCGTCGATACCTCTATGGGGATGACCCCGCTGGAAGGGCTGATGATGGGCACCCGCAGCGGCGATGTGGACTTCGGCGCGATGGCGTGGATTGCCAGCGAAACCAACCAGACGCTGGGCGATATGGAGCGCGTGGTGAATAAAGAGTCTGGTTTGCTGGGGATTTCCGGTCTGTCATCTGACTTACGTGTGCTGGAAAAAGCCTGGCATGAAGGGCATGAACGTGCGCAACTGGCGATTAAAACCTTTGTGCACCGTATTGCCCGCCACATTGCCGGGCATGCCGCATCGTTACACCGTCTGGACGGTATTATTTTTACCGGGGGGATTGGCGAAAACTCCGTGTTAATTCGCCGTCTGGTCATTGAACATTTGGCTGTTCTGGGCGTGAAATTAGATCACGAGATGAATAGCCTGCCTAATTCTCACGGTGAAAGAATTATCTCCAGCAAAGACACCAACGTTATTTGTGCCGTCATTCCAACGAATGAAGAAAAGATGATTGCCCTCGACGCTATTCATTTAGGCAAAGTTAACGCCACCTGTGGAATTTGCATAATTTATTGTTGTTCTGTAGAGAGACTATTTTTCATGAAGGTAAATATCGATACCAGCGATATGCTGTATGCCGAAGCCTGGCTTGGCTTTAAAGGTACGGACTGGAAAGAAGAAATTAATGTCCGTGATTTTATTCAGCACAACTATACACCCTATGAGGGAGATGAATCCTTCCTCGCGGAAGCCACGCCTGCGACTACCGCATTGTGGGAAAAAGTTATGGCGGGTATTCGTATTGAAAACTCGACGCATGCGCCAGTCGATTTCGATACCAATATTGCGACCACCATTACTGCCCATGACGCGGGTTATATTGAGCAGGAGCTGGAAAAAATCGTCGGTTTGCAAACCGATAAGCCACTCAAGCGCGCACTGCATCCGTTTGGCGGCATCAACATGATCAAAAGCTCATTCCAGGCGTATGGTCGTGAAATGGATGCTGATTTTGAATATCAGTTTACCGAGCTGCGTAAAACCCATAACCAGGGGGTATTCGACGCGTATTCGCCGGATATGCTGCGCTGCCGTAAATCCGGGGGTGCTGACCGGCTTACCGGATGGCTACGGCCGTGGGCGCATTATCGGCGACTATCGCCGCGTTGCGCTGTACGGTATCCGTTATCTGGTGCGCGAGCGTGAGTTTGCAGTTTGCCGACCTCCAGTCAAATCTGGAGTGGGGGCAGAACCTTGAAGCGACGATTCGCCTGCGTGAAGAACTGGCCGAACACCGTCGTGCGCTGCTGCAAATGCAGGAAATGGCCGCCAAATACGGTTGCGATATCTCCCGTCCGGCGCGTAACGCGCAGGAAGCCGTCCAGTGGCTTTACTTCGCCTATCTGGCAGCGGTGAAATCGCAGAACGGCGGCGCAATGTCGCTGGGCCGTACCGCGTCGTTCCTCGACATCTACATTGAGCGAGACTTCAAAGCCGGGATCTTAACGGAAGAACAGGCGCAGGAACTGATCGACCACATTCATCATGAAGATCCGTATGGTGCGCTTCCTGCGCACGCCGGAATTTGACACGCTGTTCTCCGGCGATCCGATTTGGGGCAACCGAAGTGATCGGCGGTATGGGGCTGGATGGCCGCACGCTGGTGACCAAAAACTCCTTCCGCTATCTGCATACCCTGCACACGGATGGGGCCTGCGCCAGAGCCGAACCTGACTGTGCTGTGGTCAGAAGCGCTGCCGGTCGCCTTTAAAAAATATGCGGCGCAGGTGTCGATCGTCACTTCATCTTTGCAGTATGAAAATGACGATCTTGATGCGCGCTGACTTTGACAGCGATGATTACGCCATTGCTTGCTGCGTCAGCCCAATGGTCATCGGTAAGCAGATGCAGTTCTTCGGCGGCCCGCGCCAACCTCGCTAAAACGCTGCTGTATGCAATCAACGGCGGTGTGGATGAGAAGCTGAAAATCCAGGTCGGGCCGAAAACGGCGCCATTAATGGATGAAGTGCTGGATTACGACACGGTGGATGGAGAGCCTTGACCACTTCATGGACTGGCTGGCGGTGCAGTACATCAGCGCGCTGAATATCATCCACTACATGCACGACAAGTACAGCTACGAAGCGTCGCTGATGGCGCTGCACGATCGTGACGTTTATCGCACGATGGCATGCGGCATCGCGGGGCTGTCCGTGGCGACGGATTCGCTGTCCGCCATCAAGTACGCGAAGGTGAAACCGGTGCGCGACCACAACGGGCTGGCAGTCGATTTTGTCATCGGAAGGCGAATATCCGCAGTACGGCAACAACGACGAGCGCGTGGACAGCATTGCCTGCGATCTGGTTGAACGCTTTATGAAGAAAATTAAAGTGTTGCCAACCTACCGCAACGCGGTGCCGACGCAGTCCATTCTGACCATCACCTCGAACGTGGTGTACGGCCAGAAAACCGGGAACACGCCGGGATGGACGTCGTGGCGGTACGCCGTTCGCGCCGGGTGCGAACCCGATGCACGGCCGTGACCGTAAAGGCGCTGTCGCTTCGCTGACTTCCGTCGCGAAACTGCCGTTCACCTATGCCAAAGACGGGATTTCCTACACCTTCTCCATTGTGCCTGCGGCGTTGGGCAAAGATGACGGCGTGCGGAAAACCAATCTGGTCGGCCTGCTGGACGGATACTTCCATCATGAAGCGCATGTGGAAGGCGGTCAGCACCTGAACGTCAACGTGATGAACCGTGAAATGCTGCTGGACGCCATCGAGCACCCGGAAAGCTATCCGAACCTGACGATCCGCGTGTCCGGCTACGCCGTGCGCTTTAATGCGCTCACCCGCGAGCAACAGCAGGATGTGATTTCACGTACCTTTACCCAGGCGATATAACGCCGGAGGCGCTATGAGAAAGATTATTGCCACCCAACATGCACCGGGGGGCCATCGGCCCCTACGTACAGGGTGTGGATTTGGGCAGTATGGTGCTGACCTCAGGTCAGATCCCGGTATGCCCGCAAACGGGCGAGGTCGCGGAAAATGTCGTCGATCAGGCGCGTCAGAGCCTGGAAAACGTCAAAGCGATTGTGGAAGCAGCGGGCCTGAAAGTGGGCGATATCGTGAAGACCACCGTGTTCATTACCGATCTGAACGATTTCACCACCATCAACGAGGTGTATCAGCAGTTCTTTGATGAGCATCAGGCGACTTACCCTACGCGCAGTTGTGTGCAGGTCGCCCGTTTGCCGAAGGATGTGAAGCTGGAGATTGAGGCTATCGCGGTGCGTGGCGATACGCTGTAACCCCCTGCGGGGCGATCGTCAGGATCGCCCCGATCCCAAAAACGAGTGTGAAACTATTTGATGTCTGGTCTCCACTGAACGGCAATCCGAGGTTCTGGATATGATTAGCGCATTCGATATTTTTAAGATTGGCATTGGACCTTCCAGCTCCCATACCGTAGGGCCAATGAATGCAGGAAAATGTTTTATCGATCAACTGACCAGCAAGGGTGATTTACTCCGCACGACGCGTATTACGGTTGATCTGTATGGATCGTTATCGCTGACCGGGAAAGGTCATGCGACGGATACCGCCATCATGATGGGGCTGGCAGGCAACAGCCCGCAAAACGTGAATATCGACGCGATTCCCACTTTTATTGAAGACGTAACGCGCAGTGGACGCCTGCCGGTGGCCGAGGGCGCGCACGTTGTTGATTTCCCGGTAGCAGACAGCATTCTCTTTCACGCCGAAACGCTACCGCGCCATGAAAACGGGATGCGTATTACGGCATGGAACGGGCAAGAGACGCTGTTGAGCAAAACCTATTACTCCATCGGCGGCGGGTTTATCGTCGAAGAGGAGCGTTTCGGGCAGGCGCATGATGTCGAAACGCCTGTGCCTTATGATTTTCACTCGGCCAGCGAACTGCTGAAACTGTGTGAGCGAAACGGGCTTTCGGTCTCTGGCCTGATGATGCAAAACGAGCTGGCGCTGCGCAGCAAAGAGGAGATTGACGCCGGATTTGCGCGCATCTGGGATGTGATGCACGCCGGGATTGAACGCGGCATGAACACCGAGGGCGTGCTGCCGGGGCCGCTGAATGTGCCGCGTCGCGCCGTTGCGTTAAGGCGTCTGCTGGTCTCCAGCGACAGCCTCTCCAGCGACCCGATGAACGTTATCGACTGGATCAACATGTTTGCGTTGGCCGTCAGCGAAGAGAACGCGGCAGGAGGACGGGTCGTAACGGCGCCAACTAACGGCGCATGCGGCATTATTCCAGCTGTACTGGCCTATTACGATAAGTTCCGCCGTCCGGTGAATGCCAACTCGATTGCCCGCTATCTGCTGGCCGCGGGCGCGATTGGCGCGCTGTATAAGATGAATGCGTCTATCTCCGGTGCGGAAGTGGGCTGTCAGGGGGAAGTTGGCGTCGCCTGCTCGATGGCGGCGGCAGGGCTGACGGAACTGCTGGGCGGTAGTCCATCGCAGGTTTGCATTGCGGCGGAAATCGCGATGGAGCACAACCTGGGATTGACCTGCGATCCGGTGGCCGGGCAGGTGCAAATTCCTTGCATTGAACGTAACGCGATTAATGCGGTAAAAGCGGTGAATGCGGCGCGAATGGCGCTGCGGCGGACGTCTGAGCCACGGGTGTCGCTCGATAAAGTGATCGAGACGATGTATGAAACCGGCAAGGATATGAACGATAAGTACCGCGAGACTTCGCGCGGTGGGTTGGCGATTAAGGTCGTTTGTACCTGAGGTGAATAGCCGTGCCTGATGGCGCTGCGCTTATCAGGCCTACGGTTTACGTACGTTTGCAGGCCGGAGAAGGCGCAAGCGCCGCCATCCGGCAATGAATTAATCAACATGGCATGATAAAAAAGGTGCACTTTAGTGCACCTTTTTTGTTGTGATCTGCTTCAAAGATAGAAATTCAATTCTTTATTTGGCTGTAAAAGAGAAAATATTTCTTAACTTTTAGAAATTACAGGGGTTTGTTTGTGAAGTTTTTCTCTGATCCTGCGCGTATGATTCCCTCACTACTCCAATAACTCGCCTGCGCACGACGTACCGCGTATCGCCTTGATGCGGCACGGAAAAATAATAAAAAACTCTACCTACATATTAAGCGAGAACGTAATGGAAACGGCAACGAATAACAGCGTAATACTCGACGCATCAGCTCCGGCGCGCCGGGCAGGGATGACCGAAAGCGAATGGCGCGAAGCCATTAAATTCGACAGCACCGACACGGGCTGGGTCATCATGAGTATTGGTATGGCGATCGGCGCGGGGATTGTTTTTCTCCCGGTGCAGGTCGGTTTAATGGGGCTGTGGGTCTTTTTACTCTCCTCTATTATCGGCTATCCCGCGATGTATCTGTTCCAGCGCCTGTTCATCAACACGCTGGCGGAGTCCCCGGAATGTAAAGACTACCCGAGCGTCATCAGCGGCTATCTGGGGAAAAACTGGGGCATCCTGTTAGGCGCACTCTACTTTGTGATGCTGGTGATCTGGATGTTTGTCTACTCCACCGCCATCACTAACGACAGCGCCTCTTACCTGCACACCTTTGGCGTCACGGAAGGTTTGCTCTCCGACAGCCCGTTCTATGGACTGGTGCTGATTTGCATTCTGGTGGCGATCTCGTCACGCGGCGAGCAGCTTCTGTTCAAGATTTCGACCGGCATGGTGCTGACTAAACTGCTGGTTGTCGCGGCGCTCGGCGTCTCAATGATCGGGATGTGGCATTTGTACAACATTGGCGCGCTGCCGCCGATGGCGCTGTTGATTAAAAACGCCATCATCACCTTGCCGTTTACGCTGACCTCCATCCTGTTTATCCAGACCTTGAGTCCGATGGTGATCTCTTATCGTTCACGCGAAAAATCCATTGAGGTCGCACGGCATAAAGCGCTGCGCGCCATGAACATCGCGTTCGGCATTCTGTTTGTTACCGTCTTTTTCTACGCGGTCTCTTTCACCCTGGCGATGGGGCATGACGAAGCGGTCAAAGCCTACGAGCAGAACATCTCTGCACTGGCGATCGCCGCGCAGTTTATTAGCGGCGCGGGTGCGGGCTGGGTGAAAGTGGTCAGCGTGATCCTGAATATCTTTGCCGTTATGACCGCGTTCTTCGGCGTTTACTTAGGCTTTCGCGAAGCGACTCAGGGAATTGTGATGAACCTGCTGCGCCGCAGAATGCCTGTCGAGAAGATTAACGAACGCTTCGTGCAGCGCGGCATTATGGTTTTCGCCATCTTACTGGCCTGGAGCGCCATTGTGCTGAATGCGCCGGTGCTGAGTTTCACCTCTATCTGTAGCCCGATCTTCGGCATGGTGGGATGTTTGATCCCGGCCTGGCTGGTCTACAAAGTTCCTGCACTGCACAAATACAAGGGCGCGTCTCTGTATCTGATTATCGTCACGGGTTTGCTGCTGTGCGTTTCTCCGTTCCTGGCATTTGCTTGATCTTCCTGAAAGTAAGGTTGTTGTTATGTTTGAGTCTACAGAAAATCCGTTATGGCAGCGTTTTATCCTCGCAGTACAGGAAGAGGTAAAACCGGCACTGGGATGTACGGAACCTGTCTCTCTGGCGCTGGCGGCGGCGGTTTGCTGCGGCTGAACTTGACGGCGAAGTTGAACGCGTTGACGCGTGGGTCTCGCCGAACCTGATGAAAAATGGCCTGGGCGTCACCGTACCGGGCACCGGGATGGTTGGGCTTCCCATTGCGGCAGCGCTGGGGGCGCTTGGCGGCGATGCCAGCGCGGGGCTGGAAGTGTTGAAAAACGCCTCTTCGGGGGCGATTGCGGATGCGAAAGCGATGCTGGCTGCCGGGAAGGTGTCGGTGATGTTGCAGGAGCCATGCGACGACATCCTCTTCTCACGCGCTAAAGTGTACAGCGGCGATGCGTGGGCCTGCGTAACGATCGTCGGCGGGCACACCAATATCGTGCGCATTGAAACTCACACTGGGGTGATCTTTACGCAGACCGAAAGCGTGCAGGGGGGAGGCGCAAGAATCGCCGCTGTCGGTCTTATCAAAGACCTCGCTGGAAGAGATTCTGGCGTTTGTGAATGCGGTGCCATTTGTGTCAATCCGCTTTATTCTGGAGGCCGCCAGACTGAACGGCGCGCTGTCGCAGGAAGGATTGCGCGGCACCTGGGGGCTGCATATCGGGGTGACGTTGCAAAAGCAGTGCGCACGCGGTCTGCTGGCGGACGATCTGTCAACGGCGATCCTGATTCGCACCAGCGCAGCCTCGGATGCGCGGATGGGCGGCGCGACGCTGCCAGCCATGAGTAACTCCGGCTCCGGCAATCAGGGGATCACCGCGACGGTTCCCGTAATGGTGGTGGCGGAGCATGTGGGGGCGGATGACGAACGTCTGGCGCGCGCCCTGATGCTCTCGCACCTGAGCGCGATCTACATTCACCATCAGCTTCCACGCCTGTCAGCGCTCTGTGCGGCGACCACGGCGGCAATGGGGGCGGCGGCAGGAATGGCGTGGCTGATGGATGGCCGCTATAACACGATTGCGATGGCGATCAGCAGTATGATCGGCGACGTGAGCGGGATGATATGCGACGGCGCATCGAATAGCTGTGCGATGAAGGTATCGACCAGCGCGTCTGCGGCCTGGAAAGCGGTGTTAATGGCGCTGGATGATACGGCGGTAACCGGCAACGAAGGGATTGTGGCGCATAACGTCGAGCAATCTATTTCGAATTTGTGCGCGTTGGCCTGTCATGCAATGCAGCAAACCGACCGTCAGGTTATCGAAATTATGGCCAGTAAGGCACATTAACCCGGTGGCGCGGGTTTGCCTGATGGCGCTGCGCTTATCAGGCCTACGGTAACTTGTGTTCGTAGGCCGGATAAGGCGTTTACGCCGCCATCCGGCATTACGTTTATCGGTAATCAGAAGCCGCCTTTTCAGGCGGCTTCATCTTCTTCCGCTAACCGGATCTCTGCATCCGCGACGATCGCTTCCAGTTCGGTTAGCATCTCCTCGTAGCCAAATTTCCCGGGCGCGTTTGCCGCATCCTGTGCTGCGGGTTGGGTTACGGATTGATGCTTTTTAGCCGATTTTTTGCTCACAGTCATAACTCCCTTATTTTTTCTGACTACACAGGCAAATCTATCAGTAAAGCGCGCAATGGCGTGTCGGCAACTAACGTTATGTTAGCTTCATCACGAATAAATGCGCCGTCGCCGCAGGTAAGCGCTTCTCGCTCCTCGTTATGCGTTACCGCATGAAACGTACCGTGAATCGACTGCAAATAGGCGCGTGGGCCATGCAGTTGAAAGCTCAGCGACTCGCCTTTTTTCCAGCGCAATATGGTGCACCCAGACCTGCTGGCGTAATTGCAGGCTGTCATGCTCTCCATCCGGGGAGGCGAGGAGTTGCTGTTTGCCCGCGGTTAGCGTGGTTTTCTGTACCAACGGGTTTTCCCGCTCAGGACAGGCGTCCAGCCATAGCTGCATCCTGGTAAGCGACTTATCTTTACTGAGGTTATGCTCGCTATAGCTAATGCCCGGCTGCGTGGCGAGCAGCAGGGCTTCGCCCGCTTTCGCCTGGACATGATTGCCTTCGCTGTCGCGATATTCCGCTTCACCTTCCAGAATCAGGTTTAAAATATCCACCTTCGGGTAGGTGCGCGGCTGGAAGGAGGCGCCCGGCGCCAGCACTTCCTGGTTGAGTACGCGCAGGGAGGCATAGCCCAGCAGTTTTGGGTCGAAGTAGTGTCCAAAGGAGAAGGTATAACGGGCCTGCAACCATCCGTAGTCTGCCTGTCCGCACTGTTTGGCTGTTCGGGTAGTAATCATAATTCTTGACCTCTCTTTACTTCCTTTTATGTTAAGGGGCTGGACGCTGCATTGTTAGCCAGATATTCTGCCCGGTATGTTCAAATTTCCTGAATGAGAACGATATGGCCAAAGAAAGGGCGTTAACACTGGAAGCGTTACGCGTCATGGACGCAATAGATCGACGCGGGAGCTTCGCGGCGGCGGCAGATGAGTTAGGTCGCGTACCATCCGCGCTCAGCTACACCATGCAAAAAACTGGAAGAGGAGCTGGATGTGGTGTTGTTTGACCGTTCCGGCCATCGGACAAAATTCACCAACGTGGGGCGTATGCTGCTGGAACGCGGGCGCGTATTGCTGGAAGCGGCAGACAAGCTGACCACCGATGCCGAAGCGCTGGCGCGCGGTTGGGAAACGCACCTGACGCTGGTGACAGAAGCGCTGGTGCCGACCTCAGCCTTCTTCCCGCTGATTGACCGACTGGCCGCGAAAGCCAACACCCAGCTTTCGGTGATCACGGAAGTGCTGGCGGGCGCCTGGGAGCGTCTGGAGCAGGGGCGGGCCGATATTGTGATTGCACCGGATATGCAATTTCCGCTCGTCGTCAGAAATTAACTCCCGCAAGCTGTATACGCTGATGAAACGTCTACGTGGCGGCGCCGGACCATCCGATTCATCAGGAGCCGGAGCCGCTGTCTGAAGTGACCCGCGTGAAATATCGTGGTGTGGCGGTGGCGGATACCGCCCGCGAGCGACCGGTATTGACCGTGCAGCTGCTGGACAAACAGCCGCGCCTGACGGTGAGTACCATTGAAGACAAACGTCAGGCCTTGCTGGCCGGGCTGGGCGTCGCGACCATGCCGTATCCGCTGGTCGAACAGGATATTGCACAAGGAAGACTGCGGGTCGTCAGCCCGGAATCGACCAGTGAAATTGATATTATTATGGCCTGGCGACGCGGACAGCATGGGCGAGGCGAAAGCCTGGTGCCTGCGGGAAATCCCGAAACTGTTTGCCAGCAGATAAGAGCGCAAGCCCGGTTTAGCCGGATGGTGGTGCAGGCGCTCGCGTAGGCCTGATAAGCGCAGCGCCATCAGGCATCTACCGGCTTCACTTCAGGGCAGAATTTTAGGGTCCTGCCCGAAGCGGTTTTCGCCTGGCGTACCGTTCTGGCAGTTAAAGAGGATGATGACCAGCCAGCCAATAACAGGGATGAGGAGCAGCAACAGCCACCATGCGGAACGATCGGTATCATGCAACCGACGGAACTGTACTGCCCACCACGGTAAGAAAATCAGAATGCCATAAATGGTTGTCAGCACGCCTTCGCCCCCGGCGCGTTGCCAGCCGAACATCTTGTCCAGCACGCCCAACACGAACGTAAAAATGACGTTGACCAGAATAAACATCCAGTACTCTTTACGACGCGCGCGGCCGCCAAAGCCGATATAGTTCTTCAATACTTTTAAATACCAGTCCATTTTCGCCTCAACATACGGTCAATCACTTGTTTTTAAATAAGAATAGCCGTGAATGGAATGGTGGTAAATATTCGAATGATTAATGTTTAATGCACCGGGCGGGTAAGGCGAGTTAGCGCCGCCACCAGACTGTTTCCTGGTGGCGGCGTAAAGGGATTATCCCGCTTTTGCAAAGCGGACGTCGCGCCCGTGAGGCTCATTGAGATCCTGCAACGGGCCGATTGAGATAATCCCCGTCGGGTTGATGGTTTTGTGGCTACGGAAGTAGTGGTTACGGATATGGTCGAAGTTGACGGTTTCCGCAATGCCGGGCATCTGCCAGATATCGCGCAGGAAACCATAAAGGTTCAGGTAATCGCTGATGCGGTATTTGTCGCATTTGAAGTGCGTAACGTAAACCTGGTCAAAACGCACCAGCGTGGTCCACAGGCGAATGTCCGCCTCGGTTAACTGGTCGCCGGTCAGGTAACGGTGCTGCCCCAGGATTTGCTCCAGACGCGCCAGTGACTCGAACACTTTCTCTACGGCTTTCATCATAGGCCTGCTGGCTGGTGGCGAACCCGGCTTTGTACACGCCGTTGTTGACGTTGTCATAAATCCAGCTATTGAGCTCGTCAATTTTTCCGCGTAGGGCTGTCGGGTAGTAATCCCCGGCTTTGGCGCCCAGCGCATCGAATGCGGTATTGAACATGCGAATGATTTCCGCCGATTCATTACTGACGATGGTGTGATTCTTTTTATCCCACAATACCGGTACGGTGACGCGACCGCTGTAGTGCGGATCGGCATGCAGATAGAGTTGATACAGAAACTCGTGTTGATACAGCGTATCACCGGTTGCCGCCGGGAAATTATCATCAAACGTCCAGCCATTCTCCAGCATCAGCGGATTCACAACAGAAACGGAGATAAACGGTTCCAGCCCCTTGAGCTTGCGCAGGATCAGCGTGCGATGCGCCCACGGGCAGGCAAGTGAAACATACAGGTGATAGCGATCTTTTTCGGCGGCAAAGCCCCCTTCGCCAGTCGGGCCCGGCGCGCCATCAGCGGTGAGCCAGTTACGGAAAGCCGATACAGAACGTTGAAATTTCCCCCCCGTAGACTTGGTGTCATACCAGGTGTCATGCCATACGCCGTCAATCAGTTGTCCCATTTTCTCTCTCCTCCAGATAGCAAAAACGAGGAGAATATCCCCTCGTTTTTTGATTCAGTATAGCGTGCTTACCACTTTTTATTCAGGACGCGGTCGATGCTGAATGCGCCCGGCCCCGTGATAGCCAGCAGCAGGAAACCGCCTGCGATGGTCAGGTTTTTCATGAACATCAGTGAGTTAACGCCTTCCGCAAAGTTGCTGTGGAAGATGAACGCGGTCAGCAGGGTAAAGCCTGCGGTAAACAGCGCCGTTGTACGGGTCAGGAAACCGAACAGAATCGCCAGACCGCCGCCAAACTCAAGCAGGATAGTCAGCGGTAACAGGAACCCCGGAACCCCCATCGCTTCCATGTATTGTTGGGTACCCGCATAACCGGTGATTTTTCCCCAACCTGCGGTGATAAACAGAATGGGCATCAGAATGCGCGCTACCAGTACACCAACATCTTCTAATTTTTTCATTTTACTCTCCAGGGAACCACTCAGGCTGCTGATTTCATTTTTTGTGCAATCACGCGGGAATGTCGCGTCGTTGCGGTTGATGGAGAGAATCATAAACGTGACATGTAACAATTGTTAGCAAGGAAAACTGTCAATAATTTTCAAAAAATTTTGAGTGACAGGGCACAGATTGCCGGATAGCGGTGTAAACACCTTATTGGATCAACAGCAATGCGTAGGCCCGATAAGCGTAGCGCCATCGGGCGTTATGCCGGATGGCGAGGAGGAAGGGTGCAGGAATCAGCCGCGCAGCTGCTGTTTTCGGATCGTGCTTTTGACCAGCCGCCAGGCGCTCCAGATGCCAAAACCGCGTTTTGCCCAGCGCACCAGCAGATTTGGGTGGCGAATTGTCCAGATAGCCATAACGCTGCTGCCGACCAGCGCCCAGGAACGCAGGCTGATCAGCGTGTTCCAGCCGCGATCCCAGCTGTCCGTCGCTTCCAGCCAGTCGCGACGACCGGCTGAAAGGTCCAGCCTTTGCTGTTGGATTTGGCTGAGCAGCAACGGCCTTACGCTTTTGACGTTCGACTTTACTGCTCACGGCTTATCATCCTCCAGAATTTGCCGGTCGTTAGCCAGTTCATGACGCGTATGGCGTAACAGCGTTGACTGGCGGGCTTTGGTGTAACGTCCAGAGTCCGCCGATCAGCGCCAGAACCAGCAACACAACGGTGGTGGCGATCATTGCATTGAGGCGATACTGAGGGTCAACCGCCCAGATGATAAGCACCATCAGGCTCATCAGACGAACGCCGCGAAAAGCATGGTCAGCCCCAGCATCAGCAGAAGCTGAAAGAGATTCGCTTTTTCCTCTTCCAGTTCCACAACCGCCAGTCGCAGCCGGGTTTCTACCATCTCAACAAGGATAGTGACAATCCGCTGCCCGATGCCCAGAACGCTTTTGCCTGGCCCCTGCGCGTGATGAGAATCCGCCATAATTAACGACGCGTCAGCAGTACGCCCAGCACCACACCAACGGCTGCGCCAATGCCGACGCCCGTCCACGGGTTCTCGCGTACATAGTCGTCAGCGCGCGCTGCGGCTTCGCGGGTTTGTTTGGCAATCGCATCGCCGGTTTCGCCCAGGCGGTTGCGGCTTTCTTTCAGCGCGCGGCTCGGCTTTGCTACGAATCTTACTCAACTCTTCTTTCGACTTATCGCCAGAGGAGCTAAGCACCTCTTCGAGCGTATCAGCCAGGGATTTTCAACTCAGCGCGCAGATGTTCCGTAGTGTTATCTTTCGACATAGTTTTCTCCAGGTGAGTGAGTCGTTAACGTTTGATTTGACTTAGTAGTCGCGTGCCTCAAGCTTTTTCAGGTCATCCTGAGCTTCAGCCAGCTTGCGTTCACGTTTCGCAATTTTATCCGCATCGCCTTTTGTTTTGCTTCGACCAGATCATGCTGACGTTCAGCAATCTCATCTTTTTGTTTTGCGATCTTTTTCTGATGGTCAGCACCGCAGTTTACTGTCGGTGCAGTTTGCTCTGAGTTCGCTGAGCGCTTTATTCAAACCATTAATGCGGTTCTGGTTGTTGTGCTTTTCGGCGTAGCTAATTTCCTTCTGTATATCCTGCTCTTTTTCCTGACAGAGGGTATTGGCATAGCTGCCTGCACTGAGCGTGAAAAGGGTAATGGCGAAAGCGATGCGGTATTTCATTCTTGAACCTTCCATTGTGATTCGAACCCGTTACCGGGGGACGATGATCCAGGTCATAACACGGCGGACAATAAGTCCGCCTTATTAATCATAGTCAGTAAACGGCGAAATCACCAAAGTGGGTGATATGATTCGGATTCCTGGACATTAACCGAAGCGATGTGGGTTATCCCGTAAGCGGGTCAACCATTGTACGGCCTGGCTGTCGCCGTTCTGTTGGGCGATGATATAGCCATGCGGCAACGTTCTGTCCAGCACGGCCTTAGCCGCCGCGCTTTGCGCGCTGGAGTCAAACGTAATAAGCAGCGCGTCATTTTGTGGCGTGATGCTTTTGAAGCGAATGCCGTTAGCGTCCAGATGATGCCAGATGGAAAAGCCGTCCGGCATACTGACGCCCTGATGGATGGCGCGAATGGCCAGCGTGGATTCCTGCTGGCGAATGGTCGACCAGACGAGAAAAAGCACGCTCATCAGCACGAGAAAAGAGGTTGTCCAGGCCAATTGTCGAAGCGTTATGCGTGGTTTCACCATACTCTATCCCCGATTTCCGTATTTCTTTTTCCAGAGCACCACCAGCGAACCCGCCAGCCCAAAGACCAGCAGTACCACCGGCAGCAGCATCAGACATGACATCAGTTGGTCTTCATACTTCAGGAATACAGGCGTTTTGCCCAGCAAGTAACCCAGCGAGGTCAGGATCAGGACCCACAACAACCCGCTCATCCAGTTAAAGAATTGAAAGCGCGCGTTATTAAGGCCGGACAGACCCGCGATAGTGGGTAACAAGGTACGAACGAAAGCGATAAAACGGCCAATTAACAGCGCGGACAGGCCATGTTTATGGAACAAATGGTGAGCGCGCTGATGATAATGCGCGGGCAGATGCGACAGCCAGTTTTGTACAATACGCGTGTTGCCCAGCCATCGCCCCTGAATATAACTGACCCAGCAGCCCAGGCTGGCGGCCACGGTTAACAGCAGGAGCGTTTGCGGAAACCCCATTGCGCCTTTGGCGATAAGTACGCCAACCAGCACCAGCAAACTGTCACCAGGTAAAAAGGCGGCAGGAAGCAACCCATTTTCCAGGAACAAAATCATAAATAGTACGAAATAAAGCATGCCAATCATGGAAGGATTGGCGAGTGTTTCAAAATCCTGAGCCCACAGGGCATTCAGTAATTGAGTCAGTAGTTCCATTCAGTATTCCTGGAGAATCGGTTAACGTCACGCCGGTTTTTTGAGTTTGCAATACCGCAACATTATTCATTTTTTACTTGGGTTGCGGACGGGGCGCAAAATCGCGGCCTGAACCATTCCTTGTTAAGTTGTGAAGTAAGCAAGCACTAACACACAAAAATTCAAAATGCATCTAATTGTAACAAAGGTCGACGTAGTCCGTTATAGAAATCGCACGTCGTTAAAATATGATTTTGCTTATCACAAAGGTGGGTGGCGAGAGGATTTACACAGGCTGACACTTTATATCTTACGCTTACTGAGCGGCGTCGCAGACAGGCGCCCTGATGCGCCTGCCAGCGTAAGATTGTCTATTTTGCCCCGTTAGCGGCGGTGTCCAGATGAACAACGGGATTTTCAGCAAAAAGATAGCGGTCGGCGTTAAATTCGAAATCGTCGCTGGTTTCGTTAAACAGCATCTGTTTGGTGTTCTCCAGATGCTGCCACATTGCCAGTTTCGCGGCATGAGGATCTTTGCGAATCAGCGCCTTGAGAATATGGTCATGATCGTCGCACCAGTTATCGACGGTGCGTGAATCAATATGATCGTGCAGTTTTTTCCAGTACGGGTTATGTACGCGCTGAGTCCACATTTTTTCGACAATGGCGGCCAGCGCGGTATTTTGCGTCGCCAGCGCGACCTGCACATGGAACTGGAGATCCCATTCGGAGTCGCGGAAACATTTTTCGTTACGCGCTTTCTCCTGGATTTCCATCAGCTTCATGATGTCCTGTTTCGTCACCTGCGTGGCGGCAAACTCGGCAATATTGCTTTCTATCAACTGGCGCGCCTGGAGAAGTTCGAACGGGCCATAATTGGCAAACTCAAGATTTTCATCCGGGGCGACATAATATTTCGGTTGATTTGAAATGACGTGGATGCCGGAACCTTTGCGGACTTCTACGTAGCCTTCGACCTCCAGCATGATAATCGCTTCACGAACCACCGTACGGCTGACGTTTTTCTCATCGGCAATAAAGCGTTCGGCAGGGAGTTTATCGCCCACAAGGTAGACGCCCTGTTCGATGCGCTCTTTCAGGTCAGCAGCAAGTTGTTGATACAAACGTCGTGGTTCGGTGATTTCCATATGCGCTCCAGGCATAAGACGGCAGACTATATTTGTTATACCACTTTTGCGAGGCTGGCTCCACTTGTACCGTTGAAAAAGCCGCCTGTTTAACAGGCGGCTTTGGATGAGTAAACCTTGTTGGATGATGGCGCAGGTCAGGTCAACTTTGCGTTGCGGGGCGATTGACCTGCGACCCTGGCCCCGCCTCGCTGGCCGGTTTGTTTTGCAGCACCGTCCAGATAACCAGCGCGCCGAGCAGGTCGAACACCGCCAGTACCGCGAACAGTGGGCTGAAGCCGATGGTGTCAGCCAGCGCGCCGACCACCAGAGCAAACAATGTGCTCGCCAGCCAGGCGGACATCCCGGTCAGGCCATTCGCGGTTGCCACTTCATTACGGCCAAAGACGTCAGAAGAGAGCGTAATCAGCGCGCCGGACAGCGCCTGGTGAGCGAAACCGCCGATGCAAAGCAGCATGATGGCGATATACGGGCTGGTGAACAGGCCGATCATGCCTGGGCCAATCATCAGCAGCGCGCCCAGGGTAACGACCATTTTACGGGAGACGATCAGGTTTACGCCGAACCAGCGCTGGAACAGCGGCGGCAGATAACCGCCGATGATGCAGCCTAAGTCGGCAAACAGCATGGGCATCCAGGCGAACATGGCGATCTCTTTCAGGTTAAAGCCGTACACTTTAAACATGAACAACGGGGATCCAGGCGTTGAAGGTTCCCCATGCCGGTTCCGCCAGGAAACGTGGCAGGGCGATACCCCAGAACTGGCGGTTACGCAGGATCTGCGCGAGAGACATTTTCTTCGCAGTATTGTCTTTGTGCTGCGCTTCCTGACCGCCAATGATGTAGTCGCGTTCTGCATCCGTCAGCTTTTTCTGGTCGCGCGGGTGTTTATAGAACACCAGCCAGGCCATTGCCCAGATGAAGCTCAGCACGCCGGAAATAATAAACGCCATCTGCCAGCTGTGCATCACGATAGCCCAGACGACCAGCGGAGGCGCAATCATCGCGCCGATGGAAGAGCCGACGTTGAAGTAGCCGACCGCAATGGAGCGTTCTTTTGCCGGGAACCATTCAGAGCTGGCTTTCAGGCCAGCCGGGATCATCGCGGCTTCAGCAGCGCCGACCGCGCCGCGCGCCAGCGCCAGGCCGCCCCAGCTTCCAGCTAGTGCGGTTGCGCCGCAGAATACGGCCCACAGAACGGCGAACATGGCGTAACCCACCTTCGTACCGAGAACATCCAGTACGTAACCGGCTACGGGTTGCATGACAGTGTAAGCAGCAGAATAGGCTGCGATGATATAGGAATACTGTTGTGTGGAGATGTGTAACTCTTCCATCAGCGTTGGCGCAGCCGCCGCCACAGTGTTACGCGTCAGATAGCCCAGCACGGTGCCTAATGTCACCAGTGCAATCATGTACCAACGTAACCCTTTAATTTTACGCATGTAAAACCTCATCGTTTTGTTATTTCCGCAACAATCGCGGTTATCTTCCTGCGCTGAGCGGGGAAGTTATTGACGACGGGATAACCGAAAAAAAGCCGGTACGCCCCGAACGTTGCCATGAGTCATCGTGCTAATTCGGTTTCCGTACCGGTCAATTCGATGTCTTAACCATCGATAACTTTGCATTCCGTCGGCTTATGTATCGCGACGGCCAGAAAGATAACTTGTCATACAACTTCAAAAGGTGAGTGACATCACAAATGCAGGATTCTTAGTGTGGTCATTATTTCGATTTAGAAATACCAGCAATGGCGCGGCCTGGAGCGCTGTTTACTCTTTTAGGGGTAATTTATTTGTTGGTTTTTATTGATCCAACTCACGAAAATATCTTCAGGGTCTGGAAATTGGTGTGATAACTTTGACAGCATCAAAACATAAGCAATCTGACGCACTCGTTGAGAGGAAGACGATAATGACCCCGTTTATGACTGAAGATTTTCTGCTGGATACCGAGTTTGCCCGCCGTCTGTACCATGATTACGCAAAAGATCAGCCCATCTTCGACTATCATTGCCACCTGCCGCCGCAGCAGATCGCGGAAAACTACCGTTTTAACAACCTGTATGATATCTGGCTGAAAGGCGACCACTATAAATGGCGAGCGATGCGCCACCAATGGCGTTGCTGAGCGTCTGTGTACGGGCGATGCGTCCGATCGTGAGAAGTTCGACGCCTGGGCCGCCACGGTGCCGCACACGATCGGCAACCCGTTATATCACTGGACGCACCTTGAACTGCGTCGCCCATTTGGTATTACAGGTAAGCTGCTGTCGCCTGCGATGGCAGATGAGATCTGGGATCGTTGCAATGAATTGCTGGCGCAGGATGAATTCTCCGCGCGGGGAATCATGCAGCAGATGAATGTAAAAATGGTCGGCACCACCGACGATCCTGTCGATTCGCTGGAGCACCACGCCACGGTCGCGAAAGACAGCACGTTCACCGTTAAAGTGCTGCCGAGCTGGCGCCCTGATAAAGCGTTCAACATTGAGCAGGCAACCTTTGGCGATTACATGACGAAGCTGGGCGAAGCATCGGATACCGATATTCGCCGCTTCACCGATCTGCAAGCCGCGCTGACTCAGCGTCTGGATCATTTTGCCGCCCACGGCTGTAAGGTTTCTGACCACGCGCTTGACGTCGTTATGTTTGCTGAAGCCAGCGAAGCTGTACTGGACAGCATTCTGGCGCGCCGTCTGGCGGGCGATACCCTGAGCGAGCATGAGGTCGCGCAGTTCAAAACGGCTGTACTGGTGTGGCTGGGCGCGGAATATGCGCGTCGCGGTTGGGTGCAGCAGTACCACATCGGCGCGCTGCGTAATAACAACCAGCGCCAGTTCAAACTGCTGGGGCCGGATGTCGGCTTCGATTCCATCAACGATCGTCCGCTGGCGGAAGAGCTGTCAAAATTGCTGAGCAAGCAGAATGAAGAAAATCTGCTGCCGAAAACTATCCTGTACTGTCTGAACCCGCGCGATAACGAGGTGCTGGGCACTATGATCGGCAACTTCCAGGGCGAAGGGATGCCGGGCAAGATGCAGTTTGGTTCCGGCTGGTGGTTCAACGATCAGAAAGACGGGATGGAGCGTCAGATGACGCAACTGGCGCAGCTTGGCCTGCTGAGCCGCTTCGTCGGTATGCTGACCGACAGCCGCAGCTTCCTGTCTTATACCCGTCACGAATATTTCCGTCGCATCCTGTGCCAGATGATAGGCCGCTGGGTTAACGCGGGCGAAGCGCCGGCGGATATCCAGTTGCTGGGTGAAATGGTACGAAACATCTGCTTCAACAATGCGCGCGACTATTTCGCCATTGAACTGAACTAAGGTCTGGGGTTGATATGCAATACATCAGGATCCATACGCTGGATAACGTTGCGGTAGCGTTGGCCGATTTAACGCAGGGCGCTGAGGTCAGCGTCGATAACCATACCGTGACGCTACGCCAGGATGTCGTACGCGGTCATAAGTTTGCCTTACGCGATATTGCGCAGGGGGAGAACGTCATCAAATATGGCCTGCCTATCGGCCATACGTTGGTGGACGTCGCGGCGGGTGAGCATATTCATGCCCACAATACCCGGACTAACCTCAGCGATTTGGATGAGTACAGCTATCAACCCGATTTTCAGGCCCCTGAAGTACAACCGGCGGATCGCGATGTACAGATTTACCGCCGTGCCAACGGAGACGTCGGTGTGCGCAATGAGCTGTGGATTCTGCCGACCGTCGGCTGTGTCAACGGCATTGCGCGGCAGATCCAGAACCGTTTCCTGAAAGAGACTTTTGATGCCGAAGGAACTGACGGTGTTTTCCTCTTCAGCCACACCTACGGCTGCTCTCAACTTGGCGACGATCACATCAACACCCGCACCATGCTGCAAAACATGGTGCGTCACCCGAATGCGGGGGCGGTGCTGGTGATTGGACTGGGTTGCGAAAACAATCAGGTGGATGCCTTTCGCGAGACGCTGGGCGAGTTCGACCCTGAACGCGTTCATTTCATGACCTGCCAACAGCAGGACGATGAAGTGGAGGCGGGCGTTGAGCATCTTCATCAGTTGTATAACGTGATGCGCCATGACAAACGCGTGCCGGGCAAACTGAGCGAACTTAAGTTTGGTCTGGAATGCGGCGGTTCAGATGGGCTGTCCGGTATTACCGCGAACCCGATGCTGGGTCGCTTCTCCGACTATGTTATCGCCAACGGCGGGACGACGGTGCTGACGGAAGTGCCGGAAATGTTCGGTGCAGAACAGCTGTTGATGAGTCATTGCCGCGATGAAGAGACGTTTGAAAAACTGGTGACAATGGTCAATGACTTCAAGCAATACTTTATCGCTCACGACCAGCCGATTTATGAGAATCCGTCGCCAGGTAACAAGGCGGGCGGGATTACGACGCTGGAAGACAAGTCTCTGGGGTGCACGCAGAAGGCGGGTTCCAGCCAGGTTGTGGATGTACTGCGCTACGGTGAACGCCTGAAAACGCGCGGTCTGAATCTGTTAAGCGCGCCAGGCAACGATGCGGTCGCCACCAGCGCGCTGGCGGGCGCGGGTTGCCACATGGTGCTGTTCAGTACCGGCCGCGGTACGCCATATGGCGGGTTTGTCCCGACGGTGAAGATCGCCACCAACAGCGAACTGGCGGCGAAGAAGAAGCACTGGATCGATTTTGACGCCGGGCAGTTGATTCACGGTAAGGCGATGCCGCAGTTGTTGAATGAATTTGTGGATACGATTGTGGCGTTTGCCAACGGCAAGCAGACCTGCAATGAACGCAATGATTTCCGCGAGCTGGCGATTTTCAAAAGCGGCGTAACGCTGTAAAAAAATGCCGGATGGCGACGTAAACGTCTTATCCGGCCTACGTGTGGGGCGTTGTAGGCCTGATAAGCGTAGCGCCATCAGGCAACGAAAAATGCCGGATGGCGACGTAAACGTCTTATCCGGCCTATGTGTGGGGCTGTTGTAGGCCTGATAAGCGCAGCGCCATCAGGCTTGTGGTTATTTAGCTACGCAGCGCGCTTTTCGCTAAACGCGCGTCTTCCGCCTGACATACTGCGGCGGTAAACATGACGTCGGTAGAGGAGTTGATTGCGGTCTCGCAGGAGTCCTGCAACACGCCGATAATGAAGCCAACCGCAACCACCTGCATGGCGATTTCGTTCGGAATACCGAACATGTTGCACGCCAGCGGAATCAGCAACAGTGAACCGCCCGCCACGCCAGAAGCGCCGCATGCGCACAGCGATGCCACCACGCTTAGCAGCAGCGCCGTCGGCAGATCAACCGGAATACCCAGCGTATACACCGCCGCCAGCGTCAGCACGGTAATCGTGATTGCCGCACCGGCCATATTGACGGTTGCTCCCAGCGGGATGGAAACAGAATAGGTATCTCTGTCCAGATTCAGTTTTTCGCACAGCGACATATTCACCGGAATATTTGCAGCGGAGCTACGGGTAAAGAAGGCGGTCACGCCGCTTTCACGCAGGCAGGTGAGAACCAGCGGATACGGGTTGCGGCGGATCTGTAAAAAGACCAGCAGCGGGTTGATGACCAGCGCCACAATCGCCATACAGCCAATCAGCACCAGTAACAGTTGCGCATAGCCCCACAGCGCTGAGAAGCCCGTAGTGGCGAGCGTTGAGGCGACCAGGCCAAAGATACCGATCGGCGCGAAGCGAATCACCAGTTTCACAATAAAGGTGACGGCGTCGGACAGATCGTTCACCAGATTTTTGGTGGTTTGATTACTGTGGCGCAGCGCAAAGCCCAGGCCGATAGCCCACACCAGAATACCGATGTAGTTGGCGTTGATCAGCGCATGGATCGGGTTCGCAACGATGCTCATCAGCAGCCCGTGTATAACCTGGACAATGCCGCTCGGCGGCGTGATATCCGTAGCGCCAGTCGTCAGTTGCAGCGTGGACGGAAAGAGGAAGCTCACCACAACCGCCGTCAGCGCGGCTGAAAATGTGCCGAGCAGATACATCCACAAAATCGGGCGAATATTGGTTTTCTGACCATGTTGATGGTTGGCGATAGACGCCATCACCAGCGTCAGTACCAGAACCGGCGCGACAGCTTTCAGCGCACCAACGAACAGGGTGCCCAGCAGACCCGTTGCCTCTGCGGCAGGTTTTGAAACTAAAGCCAGTAAAATTCCCAGTATAAGCCCAATTAAAATTTGTTTAACCAGGCTCCCTTGAACCAAACGCTGGAGTAGCCCCGATGAACGTTGCGTAGTCATTTCATGATCCTTTCAGTGTGATGTTGTTCATCCTTTGCACGCTCTATTGGCGCATCTTTCAGGATGTAACAAAGTGTTTGCCTGAGTGAGTATAAGGAAAGATGGGGATTGGGAAAGCGTAAAATGCTGGAATTTACGTACTACGTCATATTTTTTAACTAAGCATTTACATGTTGTCGGGTAGTGCTGCGTGTACTCAACCCACGACCGTGGTTTTTGTAAGCCCGGCAGACATAGCGCTGCCGGGCAGGGTCTTACTGTAGCTGCTGCTTTTTATCGTTCTGGTGATTTACCCACGCGTTAACAATCAGCGTGATCACCAGAATACTGAACACCACGCCCAGCGAGATGGCGATCGGAATGTGGTAGAAATCGACGATCAGCATCTTAATACCGATAAAGACCAGAATGACGGCCAGACCATATTTGAGCATCGAGAAGCGCTCTGCTACCCCTGCCAGCAGGAAGTACATGGCGCGCAGACCCAGGATCGCAAACAGATTGGAGGTCAGGACGATGAACGGGTCGGTAGTCACGGCAAAGATGGCCGGAATGCTATCGACGGCGAAAATCACATCGCTCAGTTCCACCAGAATCAGAACCAGCATCAGCGGCGTCACGAACAGCAAAGCCATTCTTACGCACAAAGAAATGCTCGTTTTCGATGGTATCGGTCATGCGAAGGTGGCTACGCAGCCAGCGAACCAGCGGTTTGTCGCCGATGCCGGATTCGTCCTCTTTCACCAGCGCCATCTTCACGCCCGTAAACAGCAGGAAAGCGCCGAACAGGTACAGTATCCAGTCGAACTGGGCGATCAGCCAGCTACCGGCGAAAATCATAATCGTACGCAGAACAATGGCGCCAAGTACGCCATACACTAGAACCCGGCGTTGCAGGGCAGGCGGAACAGAGAAGTAGCTGAACAGCATCAGCCAGACAAAGACGTTATCAACGGCCAGCGATTTTTCGATCAGATAACCGGTGAGAAACGCCAGCGCCTGCGGATCGGCCACCGCCCGGCCCTGGGTCTCCGCCAGATACCACCAGAAGGCGGCGTTGAACAGCAATGAAAGCGTCACCCAGACCAGAGACCAGGCTGCCGCCTGCTTCATGGACATCGTATGTACGCCACGACGCCCCTGCAACAGAAGGTCGATAGCCAGCATAATCACCACAACGACAGCGAATCCGCCCCATAACAACGGTGTGCCGACAGTATTCATAGAATTTCCTTACACATAAAAAAACGGCCAACGTCGAAAGACGTCAGCCGCTGCTTTTTATATGCATAGACCTCGCCTTCCGGCAAGGTCTCACTTACAACAAGAAAGTGATATGTACTCACTCCACGGGTGATGGCGAATCGGCTTCGTCATCAATCAAAGACATGAAGGCACATCACTTTCTTATTGCCCGGCGACCGGATGTGGTTTTTCACACATCGTAATGACGATCGACCGACAATGAAGTTACTCCCCTTTGCACGTAACAAAATATGACAGGCCATACGATCAGTCAATGGCCTGTTACATCTGTTTTACATTGTTTTACGCTGTGGCGTCATCAGCGGGGAAGACGACGCCCGTCTGCCGACGAATCTCCGTGAGCAGTTTGGCCGTGATACGGCTGACGGTCAGCTCGGGATGGTTCACCTCGTTGGTCTCGACCAGGTGTGCAAAGCGTTCCGCCTCGTACAGCATCGTATTGATATGCTGAGGAACGGATAAATCCTGCGTTTTTCCGCCGCGCGGAATGAAGCACACTTTCTGACATTCCGAAATTTTCTCGATGACCAGAGAACCGGCTTCGCCCTGGATTTCGCTGGGCAGTACGGAATCACTCACTTTGGAATGCTGTAGGGTGACGCTGAAGTCACCGTAATCCAGCACCGCCACGCCATGCGCATCGACACCGCTTTCCAGCAGACTGGCGGACGCCTGAACGTTTTGCGGTTCTCCCCAGAGCGCAACTGCTGACGCCAGACAGTAAAAACCGATATCCATAATGGAGCCATTCGAGAAGGCCGGATTAAAGGTATTGGGGTTTTCGCCGTCCAGATAGCGCTGGTAGCGCGAAGAATACTGGCAGTAGTTGATAAGGGCTTTGCGCATTCTTCCTGCTTTCGGCAGCGACTGCTGTAGCAACTGGAAATTAGGCAGGCTGGCGGTTTTAAAGGCTTCGAACAGGACGACCTGATTTTCACGCGCGCATGCGATGGCGGCGTCGACTTCGGCCAGATTCGAGGCCAGCGGCTTCTCGCAGATCACATGCTTTTTGTGGCTTAAAAAGAGCTGAGTCTGGGGGAAATGCAGCGAGTTCGGGCTGGCGATATACACCGCATCAATGGCGTCGCTTTGCGCCATTGCTTCAAGCGAAGTGAATAAATGCTCGACGGGATAATCATTGGCGAAGGTTTGCGCCTGTTCGAGGCGACGGGAATAGACTGCGGTTAACTTATATTTGCCGGTTTCATGGGCGGCATCGACAAACTGGCGGGTGATCCAGTTTGTGCCAATAACAGCGAAACGTATCATAAACGCCTTCAGGCTCCATAAAGGGATTCTTTCGTCAATTTAGCATGCCTTTATGACAAAGCCAGTGCGCTACTGCTCAGATTGCTTTAACGAAAGATGCGTTAACCACAGGCGGGTATCAAACTCAAGCTGGTGGTACTGCGGCTCCATATGACAGCACAGTTGATAAAACGCTTTGTTGTGCTCTTTCTCTTTCAGATGCGCCAGTTCGTGAACCACGATCATTCGCAGAAAAGGTTCCGGCGCATTGCGAAACACGGTAGCGACGCGGATCTCGGCTTTCGCCTTCAGCTTGCCGCCCTGTACGCGCGAAACGGCGGTATGCAGCCCCAGCGCATTTTTCAGCACATGGATCTTGTTGTCATACATCACTTTGTTGATCGGCGGGGGCGTTACGCAGAAACTGGCTTTTCAGATCCTGGGTATACTGCCAGAGCGCTTTATCGGTCGCAAAATCATGCGTTCCCGGATAGCGTTTTTCCAGCACTGCGCCCAGACGCTGTTCAGCAATGAGCGTGCGTACCTGAGACAGTAAATTCTCCGGGTAGCCGTGGAGATAAGTAAGTTGACCCATCAAAGCCCCAAATTAAATCTAAAAAAAGAGTATACTCACGCACCCTTTCAGGGATAACAGCGAAATTTTACCATTCAGGAGGGCCGATGAGCCACGTAGACAACGGTTTCCGTTCACTGACACTGAAACGTTTCCCGGAAACGGATGACGTTAACCCGCTTCAGGCGTGGGAAGCGGCGGATGAATATCTGCTGCAACAGTTAGACGACACGGAAATCAGCGGCCCGCTGCTGATCCTGAATGATGCCTTTGGCGCATTAAGTTGCGCGCTGGCTGAGCATACACCATACAGCATCGGCGACTCGTATTTAAGCGAGCTGGCGACGCGCGAAAATTTACGCCACAACGATATCGCCGAATCCAGCGTGAAGTTTCTCGACAGCACCGCCGCGTACCCGCCGGCGCCGGGCGTCGTATTGATTAAGGTGCCGAAAACGCTGGCGCTGCTGGAGCAACAATTGCGCGCGTTGCGCCAGGTCGTGACTCCGCAGACCCGTATTATTGCGGGAGCAAAGGCGCGTGACATTCATACCTCCACGCTGGAACTGTTCGAAAAAGTGCTCGGCCCCACGACCACGACGCTGGCCTGGAAAAAGGCGCGCCTGATCAACTGTACCTTTAGTAAGCCTGAACTGGCGGATGCGCCGCAGACGCTGAGCTGGAAACTGGACGGCACCGACTGGACTATCCACAATCATGCGAACGTTTTCTCGCGTACTGGCCTGGATATCGGCGCGCGCTTCTTTATGCAGCATTTACCGGAAAATCTGGAAGGGGAGATCGTCGATCTCGGCTGCGGCAATGGCGTGATTGGCCTGACGCTGCTGGCGAAGAACCCTCAGGCGAGCGTCGTGTTTGTCGATGAATCGCCGATGGCGGTCGCGTCCAGCCGTTTGAATGTGGAAACCAACATGCCGGAAGCGTTGGATCGCTGCGAGTTTATGATTAACAACGCTTTGTCCGGCGTGGAACCTTTCCGCTTTAACGCCGTGCTGTGCAACCCGCCGTTCCATCAGAAACATGCGCTGACGGATAACGTTGCCTGGGAAATGTTCCACCATGCGCGCCGTTGCCTGAAGATCAACGGCGAGCTGTACATTGTGGCTAACCGTCACCTGGATTATTTCCACAAGCTGAAGAAGATTTTCGGTAACTGCACCACCATCGCCACCAATAACAAATTCGTGGTGTTGAAAGCGGTCAAAACCGGTCGCCGCCGCTAATAGCGTGTGCCGGATGACGGCTAACGCCTTATCCGGCCTACAACGTGCTACCCCGTAGGCCTGATAAGCGTAGCGCCATCAGGCAATGCCCCTTAAATCGCCAGCGCTAATTTTGTTCCCTGCGCAATTGCCCGCCGCGCATCCAGCTCCATCGCCACGTCGCATCCGCCAATCAGGTGTACCGTTTTCCCTGACGCGCGCAGCGGCGCCGCCAGTTCGCGCCGTGGCTCCTGCCCCGCGCAGATCACGACATGATCGACGTTCAGAAGCTGCGGTTCGCCGTTGATCAATACGTGCAATCCGTCATCGTCGATCTTCTGATAACTGACTGCCGGGATCATTTTTACGCCGCGGGACAACAGCGTTGCGCGATGGATCCAGCCGGTGGTTTTCCCCAGCCCCTGACCGGGTTTACTGGCTTTACGCTGTAGCATCACAATCTGACGTGGGCTGCGAGACAGATGCGGCCCTTCCGGGCGTAACCCGCCGGGCTGTTGCAGGCTGGTGTCGATCCCCCATTCCACGCAGAACTCGGCAATGCTCTGGGCTGCTGGGATCGCTTGGCTGGCTGAGGTACATCGCAGTATCAAAACCAATCCCGCCGCAGCCGATAATCGCGACACGTTTTCCCGACGGGAGTTTTATCGCGCAGCACCTCAAGATAGGTCAGCACTTTCGGGTGATCGATGCCCTCGATCGACGGTTTACGCGGCTCGATCCCGCAAGCGAGGATCGCTTCATCAAACGGTTGCAGATCGTCTGCGGTGACAAACCGGTTGAGCTTCAGCGTCACGCCGGTCACTTCGATCATCCGACGGTAATAGCGCAGCGTTTCATAAAATTCTTCTTTGCCGGGGATCTGTTTAGCGATGTTGAACTGCCCGCCGATCTCGGCCAGGGCATCAAACAGCGTAACGTCGTGCCCGCGCGCTGCCGCGTTAATGGCAAATGCGAGACCCGCCGGGCCTGCGCCGACGACGGCCAGGCTTTTCTTATGTTCAGCCGGAACTATCGGCATTTTGGTTTCGTGACAGGCGCGTGGATTCACCAGGCAAGAGGTGACTTTACCCACGAAGATCTGATCCAGACAGGCCTGGTTGCAGCCGATACAGGTGTTGATCTCATCCGCCCGCCCTGATTGCGCTTTCGACAGCAGCTCGGCATCCGCCAGGAACGGCGCGCCATCGACACCATATCCGCATCGCCGCGCGCCAGAATATCGTCCGCTACTTGCGGATCGGTTGATCCGGTTGGTCGTGACCAGCGAACGGTGACGTGGCCTTTCAGTTTGCGCGTTACCCAGCTAAAGGCGCCGCGCGGAACCGGCGTGGCGATCGTCGGGATACGCGCTTCGTGCCAGCCAATACCGGTGTTGATGATCGTCGCGCCAGCCGCTTCAATGGCCTGCGCCAGCTGTACGGTTTCGTCGAACGTCCCGCCGTTTTCCACCAGGTCGAGCATCGACAGACGGTAGATAATGATAAAATCGCTGCCCACGCGGCTGGCGTACCGCCCGTACCACTTCCACCGCGAAACGCATACGCCTGGCGTAATCGCCGCCCATTCATCATCGCGCTGGTTCGTGCGCACGGTAAGAAATTCGTTGATCAGATAGCCTTCCGAACCCATCACCTCGACGCCGTCGTAACCCGCTTCCCGCGCCAGCTGGGCGCAGTGGGCGAAATCGTCAATCAGTTGCAGGATTTCATCGTGCGTGAGTTCGTGCGGCGTAAAACGGTTGATGGGCGCCTGGATCGCCGAAGGGGCGACCAGATGCGGCTGATAGCTATAGCGTCCGGTATGCAGGATCTGCAACGCAATTTTCCCGCCTTCTTCATGAACGGCGTCCGTGATCACGCGGTGGTGCGGCAGCTGGCTGGCGTCATTTAACGTGGCGCCGCCTTCTATTCCCACCCCGGACAGTACAGGGGCAATCCCCCCGGTGACGATCAGCGCGACGCCATGCCGCGCACGTTCGGCGTAGAAAGCCGCCAGCCGTTCGGCGCCATCGGGGTATTCCTCCAGCCCGGTATGCATCGAACCCATTAGCACACGGTTTTTAAGCCGGGTAAAGCCCAGATCGAGCGGGGCGAAAAGCGACGGATAGCTCATAAGTGTGTCCAGTATGTAAAATTATTGTTATGTGGTCGGATGAGTTAATAATTTAGCCGTCGCGGCGCGTAAAAGGGAAAAGGGGAATGCGATGATTGTGATGGGATTCAAAAAAAGGAGCGGGGCCAGAGAACGAATTTGCCGGATGGCGATGCTGGCCGCGTCTTACCCGGCCTACGGATCGGATTCCTGTAGGCCGGATAAGCGTAGCGCCATCCGGCACGCATTTCAGATTACAGTTTCCTGAAGAAGTCGTTATACAGCATATACAGGTGCGCGGCGCTCCAGGAGAAGTTCGGCGCGCCCTGCTGTGCGCCGGTCAACGGGTTGTAGTTTTCCTGAATCGGCCCGTCGGCGGTCAGCCCTTTCGCATGCCTGAAGAAAGTATCCGCCAGCTTCAGCGCATCATCCACGATAGCCGTAACGCGCCATGCCTTTTAATCCGAACCAGAACTGATCCACCCACACGCGTCCACGCCAGTAAATATCCGCGCCGAACGCCGGATTGGTCAGCGCGGCGGTGCCGAGCGGTACGAAAGTGTTGAACTCTTTCGGGTCAAGCATCACCTTCACAACCGCATCGGCGTGAGCCTGCATCGCAGCGCCGTTAAACAACGGCGACCAGCCTTCCGGCCCCTTGCCACGCTCAACGATCGGTTTCCCCGCACAGCCGTTTTGCCAGCGGCTTTTCTTCAATCCGCAGGTCATAGAAGAAGTGTGTTGTCGGATCGAACATGCAGGTGTTGATGTAATCCGCGAGCTTTTGCGCCAACTGTCGATAGTGCTGCGCCTCGTTCGGCTTATTGAGGAGAGTCGCCATTTCCGCCAGATAGTGGTTGTCGCTGTACATGTAGCTCGCCTGATCGACCGACTCCTGTCGCAGCGAATAGCCCAGCAGCGTGCCGTCCTGGCGACGGTTTTCCGCAAATTTCACCGTCCAGTCGCTGCGTTTGCCGCCGTTTGCGACATATTTATCCAGCTGCGCTTTATCAATAAAACCGAACACTGCGGCGTCATCACGCCCGGACTCCCAGGAGGCGGCGACCTGCGCCGGAATTTCCAGGCTGTCGTACTGGCCTTCGCTGATGATGCGGGCATAGTTTCTCAGCCCGGATAACGTCTCTTCCTTGTCGCCCTGTTTTACCGTAAACAGCATTTCGCCGGTGTCGGTATTGTGGGCTTTGTCGCGGGTTGCGCCATATTCCGGGACGCCATTGCCGTTGTGATCGCGGTTACGCAGCCACCAGTCATGGTATGCCACCAGTTTCGGGTACATCTCTTCAAGCCAGGCTTTGTCTTTGGTGACGTTGTAGACCTCCATCACTGACCATGCCGCAAGGCTTGGCTTGGTGTTGCGCTCGTTCCAGTTGCCGCCATCGCCGCCGCGTTCCGGGCTGAGGTTCCAGGCGATCAGGTCGGGAACGAAGCCCGCATCCTGTGGGCGAAGCGGATCGTCGGGTTGAATCTGCCAGGAGAAGACGGCGCGAATATTCTCTTTGGCGATTTCCGGGTTGAAATGCGCCATCGCAAAGGCCTGCTTCCAGGTGTCCCACGGCCAGGTCTGATTACCGGAAAACCAGCGGCCAGTGACCGATGGCGTCACGGTATGGTGTTTGATCGCGCCGCCTGGCGAGCGCCAGTTGCCGTTCAGCGTTTCAATGGCTTTAACCGCAACCCGCGTCTGTTCTGGCGTGGCGTCCGGGTTGGTTAAGCCTTTTTGCTGATAGCCCTCCCAGCGTTTTTGTGATGCGTTGAGATAGTCAGTCGGGCGAGCCAGAATGTCGCGGATCTGTGCCTGCTCGTTATCCACTTCCTGCGCGGTGAGCAGATGCGACCAGGTGGTATAAAACGTGGTGGAAACCGTTGATGTGCGCCTTGCTGGTAAAGCGGTGGCCGTTGACCTTCGTGTCTGTTGGCAGGGATTTATGTATCTGATATTCAGATTCGCCGGAAGTGAGCAGATCCCAGGTGGAACGCACTTTGCCGAAGGTGACTTTCAGACCATCACGGGTGGCGATGATTTTTCGCTGATAGTCCGGGTATTCTCCATCAATGGTTTTATCGGAGAGCGCTTTTCCCTCTTTCGCTTCCAGTTTTTCCAGTAACTCGCCGTCCCACACCAAATCCAGCGGCGTCTTGCTGGTGATTTTCGTTTCCAGCAGGGCCGTGCGCGAACTGGCGAAGCGCAGCGTCATCTCAACCTGCACGTCCTTTGAGGATAATTTTTGGATCAGCGCGCCGGGAATGCTGTAAGCCTCAAGCGCAAAGTCAACCTGTTGGCCGTTTTGATACACCGACAGACGGTCAAAATGGGTGGCCATAAAGTTGATGTACTCTTCCGTCAGCAGTGCGACGCCGGGAAAGCCGCCCATCGTGGCCTTGCTGTCTGGCAGCAGGTATCCATGCCACGCGCCAAGATCGAAAAACGGATTAAAACGCTGGTGATCATCGTAATCGTAATCATGCATATAGCCCGGCGCGCCGGTGCGGTTAATGACATTTTTATAATCGTCCGCAAGTGGCGGCATGTGCGGAGAGGCTTATCAGCAAAGCGCAGGGTCAGCGGCGTCAGGGTCGTCGTGATTTTCATGGTGTTCATGTCCTTATTACCAGTAGAAATATTGCATCAGGAAAATCTGGTCGCTGGGAATCGCCAGATGCGTTTTGCATATAGAACCGGCTGTCGAAGGCGGGTGGCGAAACGCCCGCCGCCGTATTCGTACCAGACGCCAAACTGCCATAAAAGAGGTGGTTTCGTCTGCGGCATGGTCTGGCCGGTGTCTGGCATAGCTGTAGGCCGTAGAGAGATAAACGCCTTTTAGCGCTTCGTACATGGCGCTGACCATAAAGCCGGTTTCGCTGCCCGGCACGTCCAGACCGTCGGCGCGACCAGTGTGGTGCCAGGCGCGGGCGGCCAGGTTGGGAGAGAGAACGCCGGTCCAGAAACAGTTGCCCGGTGCCGTCCGGTAACTTTCCAGACCGTTCATCCAGGTGACGCCTTCGACAAGATCGTACTGGATATAACCGTTGATCATCGCCGGATAGGTGTATTTATCGTCATAGCGATCGTATTTGCCGAAATGGAGCCAGGCTTTCCCCTTCATCGTGATGCCCGGCTGGCGTGGCGGTGACGCTATAACGGAAGGCGCCCGCTCAGATTCTGCACCTTAATCGCGGTCATGATGTCACGGGTATTTTGGGGATGACGTAGCCCAGATCCGGCGTAAAATCGGCCCCACCATTGCAGGTCATCCAGCGAGGAATCCTGACGCAGGCCTCAGCATCAGTTCCGTGCCGTCATCAGTACGATAACCGCCATAAAAACGGTTGATACCGCCTTCGAACCCGCCCCAGCTATGATCGGGAACCCAGGCGTTCCCCTGATGGTCGGCCTGCACCGTCCAGCCTTCGCCATAAATCAGGCCAAACCATGAGCCGTATTTCATCTCCAGGCCGCCTTCAAATATAGGTGCCGTCACTGTATTTATGTTTATCCTGTCCTTCTAAATCCATATATCCCCCCAGCCCCATCTCGCCGTAAAAACGAAAGGAGGGAGAGGTGACGGCTGGCATTTTTGTGTCGTCGTGTTCTGCCGGATGAACGTCTTCCGCAGCCAGGGGAAAAACACAGAGGAAGGGCAGGGCAATCATTGCCCTGCGAATATTTTTCATCATTTTCATGCTTCTGTCCTAAGCCAAAATAAATATTTTTTATTGTTATAGCCAATGTGAAAATGGTTCTTATAGTTATGAAATCAATCTGTTAATTAATGTTTGATGCGGGTGCGGCTTCAATATCCTGTTCTTCTTTTGTGAGTCCTTTAATGTATCGGCTGTATTTCCACCAGGCGAATCCGAGGAAAATAACAATACCGCCCACGTTATAGAAAACAATGGTCATAATATTGCCCGCCGGTTGGGAAAGTGGAGGCAATAAATCCGATGGTAAATATAACAATTAACATCGACACGACGATAATACCGGTTCTTTGCGATCCCATACGGAAGTCTCGCGGTAAGTGCTCCAGTTTTGCCCGCAGATTCAGGTAGGCCAGCATAATAAACAGCGGAGGCAGCATGGAGGCCCGCTGCGGTCATATTAATGATGGTGTTCATTAATTCCTGAACGGTATTCGAGCCGAGCATCGGGATAATCATCAACGGAATGACAATCAGGAACTGAATCCAGGCGGCGCGGGCGGGGACGCCGTTTTCATTCAGTTCGACGGTTTTTTTGCCAAAAATCCCTGCGGGAATTTCGGAGAAGAAAATTTTAACCGGCGTTGCAGTCCACATCAGCAGGGAGCCGAACATCGCAGTAAAAGAGACCAGACCGACAAAGCGGTTTATCAACAGTTCGGGCAGACCAAACCAGGCTGCCAGACCGTGGAAGACTGTACTGAACCGCCGGTAAATTTCAGCTCTTTACTGGCTCACGAATACGTTGATCAGTACCGACGAAATAGAAATAAAGCACGCCGATGAAAATCCCGGCCCAGGATGATCACTTTTACAAATGATTTTGATCCGCCTTTTACGTCGTTAACATACACCGCAACGGATTCCGCGCCGCCTGCGGCCATAAAGATCCAGGTCGTAATACCGAGGAATGCCCAGTTAACGTTCGGGATCATCGCCTCCACGGTGATCGGATCGGCAGGCTGAACGCCGCCCACCAGCGCCGTACCGGCCAGTAAAATATAGGAAAGCGTCAACAGAAGCATCAGCGTGGAGGTGACGGAGGTGATTGGCCCCCAGCATTTTCGCCCCGTTGGTGGAAAACCCAGGTTGAGAAGGCGAACAGCACCATACTCAATACGGTTGTTGCGACCGGCGTCAGAATATATTCGTAGCCCAGGAACGCATAAGAGGCATAGGCAATTACGCGCGGGAGCAGCGAGGTGAAAAAGAACAAGTTAACGAACCAATAGGTGTAGGCGGTAATAAATGCCCAGCGTCCGCCGAGGGAGCTTTTTACCCAAGCATAAACGCCAGCTTCAGAGTTTTTATTTAATGAAACGAATTCTGCAATAATTAAACAGAAGGGGATAAAGTAGAAAATTGTTGCCAGGAAAAAACATCGGCGCCGATGCCAGCCCTAGCTCAATATTATTATTGATGACGTTATTAAAACTGTAAAACGGCGGCAAAGGTAAGCGAGAGTAAGCCGAATTTGCCGATTGTATTACGTTTGGTATCAGACATAACACATCTCCGATTCCTGATTTTTGTAGGTAGTCAGCGGCACATCACAGGTGCCGCCCGTTATTTTTATTTGTTATGAAAATAACCATCTTCAATGGTCACTTTGAGTACGACTTTTTTTACAGCGTGATTACTGATAAAACGGTAGGCTTCATGGTTGTCGCAAATCACCATCTGTCCTTCGTGAACCTCCACGGTGTTTCCGCAACCTTTCAGATATTCGCGATCGGTTTCATCGCGATAATATTCAACGACCTGCAACGTATCTTTGGCGGCATATTCAATTTTTTGTCGCCCTTGCAGGTAGTAATGCACTTCAACGTAACGGCCGATGCCCGGTAAACAGCGCATCAGCGGCAGAGTCGGTTTCCACGCGATACGTCAGAGAATCCCCGATGGAGTGAGCGACGCCGGGCTGAATGTTGTCGATATTTTCAATCGCTTCAATGCAGCGCTGCCATTTTCGACCAGAGGCGTAGACCTGCCGGAACTGTTCTAAGTTATCGAGGAGCCTCATTTTTCATTCTCGCTATGCAAATTTGTGGAAAAGAAGTCCGTGCCGAAGGCATGGCCGGCGATAGCCTGGGCGGTCGCTTCGCCGCCGGACACCGGCAGCAACGTAAAGCCATAACGGAATGACCGGAACCAGACGCGCCAGGAATCGAGCACTTCGCTTCCCCCAGGAGTTGGAACCCAGCCCAAGCAACTGATGATCCAGATTCAGGGTGATGTCGTCGCAGCGCTGCAACTCATTGCAGTGCTGCGCGGCAAAGAGGTTTTCTGGCGTGTAATGCCAGGCGCTGAAGTTGATGGAGCGTTGCGGCACCACCAGCAGACCGTTGCCGTGGCGGTTGGTTAGCGTCGCCCAGCGTACATGCTGGCGATTACCGTTGTTCTGCGGGAACGGGTAATTCTCAAACATGTCATCCACGGTGGAGCGCCAGATGTCGATGATGTTGGCCTGCTGACTGTCGGCATAGTTTTCTCCCGGACCGCGACCATACCAGGCAACCTGATCGAAGGCGCCATTGATTCCCCATCGTGAAGCCAATACACGGAATAATGTGCGGATATTCGCCGTAGGGTTCGCCGGAAAGCGCGACGTTTACCTGACCATCCATCGCAATGCGCCAGAGATACGTACAGCGCATGCCGAAATCAAATACCGGCGGAGCAATAAGGGTGTGGCTGGTAATCAGCACCGCATCTTCCGTTTGCTCGATGGTAAACGCCCGCAGATGCTCCTGCATGATGTGCAGATGGTTTTGGTTGCCAGAGCCCGTCGAACTCCTGCTTGTGGTTATCAATCGTCGGCTTAAAGAAATTGATTTTTGGCGCGCGGGTCAGCAGCGCTTCACCATTAACGTTCCAGGCGGTTGGCTTCCCGTTCAGTTTTGAGAACGTCAGATGGAAGTTGTAGCCGCGCACGGGTGCAGCTCAGACGATCGTCTTCCAGCGTCAACGCGCGCGCGTTTGGCTGGCTAAACGGTACAGGAGGCGCCGTTCTGGCCTTCAGCGGGAACTGACAGGTGGCGATATGATGCCCTGCGTCGCTGTAGAGTGTGGGGGAGTCTTTGGTCACGGTGATGTTAAGAAACGTTTCTCGCCCATCCAGCGCTGGCAACGTGCAGTGCAGTAACGCCTCGCTATTCGGCGCGACGTCGCGCAGTTTGATCTGCTGCGTGGAGAGCGTCTCCCCTTCGGCACGAACGTCAATATGCAGGGTATAGTCGTCAAGGGAGGTGAACCACAGCTTGTTTTCTACTTTCAGTTCGCCACGTTCCAGATCCTGCGCGTGGATTTTTACAGGTGCAATGACCTGCTTGTACTCCTTCAGACCCGGGCCCGGGCGTCTGGTCAGGGTAAATCAGACCATCAAGGCAGAAGTTGTAGTTATTCGGGGTAGTCGCCGTAATCGCCGCCAAATTTGTACCACACGTTGCCATCGTCGTCTTTCGCCTGAATACCGTGATCGCACCATTCCCAGACGTAGTGCCCCTGAATGCAGTCGTGCTGGTAAAAGACATTCTGATATTCGGTTAGCCCGCCGGGGCCGTTGCCCATCGCGTGGGCGTATTCGCAGATGATGCGCGGCTTCGGATGCGGGTACTCACCAAACTCGTTCATCAGCGGCACGCGGGGTATACATGGTGGAGATGATATCCACCACTTCGGCGTCGCGGTCTTCTTCGTAGTGAATCAGGCGCGTGTCATCCAGCGCTTTGGCGGCGTGGTACATCGCGCGAATATTACAGCCGTACCCGGATTCGTTGCCCAGCGACCAGATGATGATAGAAGGGTGGTTTTTCTGCGCATGGATATGGCGCACGATGCGCTCGACGTAGACCGTTTCCCACGCCGGGTCGTCGGTGATGCGGCTGATATCGCCGATGTTAGCGAATCCGTGTGACTCGACGTCAGTTTCCGCCATCACAAACAGGCCGTAGATATCGCAGAGCTCGTAGAAACGTGGATCGTTAGGGTAGTGCGCGGTTCGTACCGAGTTGATGTTGTGTTGTTTCATTAACCGCAGATCTTTTTCAACGCGATCCATGCCGACAGCCCGACCTTTAAGATGATCGTTATCGTGGCGGTTGACGCCGTGCAGCATCACATAGCGGTTGTTGATGTAAAACAGCCCGTCGCGAACCTGAATATCGCGAAAGCCCACGCGTTGCGGCACCACTTCAAGAGTATTGCCGTTGGCGTCTTTCAGGGTCATCACCAGGTGGTAGAGATACGGCGACTCAGAGGACCACTGGTGCGGAGCGTGAACACTAACGGCAAAGTCGGTGCTGATGCGCTGGTCAATGGTCAGTGCGTTGATGGCGCCTGCATGTACAACATCCTCACCGTCAAACAGCGCATACTCCAGAGAAGCGATTGCCGGGGTCGGCGGTCAGGTTTTCCAGAACCAGCTGACAGGAGAGGGTGGCATTGCGATAATCGTCGTCAAAATCGGTGCGAACGGTGAAGTCCTGAATGTGGACGGTGTGTTTACCAACCAGATAAACGTCGCGGAAGATGCCCGCCGACCACCACATATCCTGGTCTTCAACATAGGTGGAATCTGCCCACTGCATCACGCGGACGCATAACAGGTTGTCGCCCGTCTTCGCGACCGCGCTGATGTCGAACTCTGCCGTCAGGCGGCTGCCTTTGCTGAATCCCACATAATGGCCGTTCACATAAACTTCGAAATACGTTTCGACGCCGTCGAATTTAATCAGCGTTTGCTTTCCTTGCCAGCCTTCGCTCAGCGTGAAAATGCGTTGATAAGCGCCGGTGGGGTTATCGCTGGGGACGTACGGCACATCGATCGGAAACGGGAAGCCCTCGTCGGTATATTGCAGCTTGCCGTGGCCTTCCATTTGCCACATCCCCGGAACGGTAATTGTTCCCCAGTCACGCATATACTCTGAGGTAAAGGCTTCCGGCACCTGAAGCGGGTGGTCGAAGAACTGAAAGTTCCACTGACCGCTTAGTGGCAAAAAATAGCTGCTGGTTTCGCGGGCGAATGTGCGAGCCTGGACTATTGAGTCATAAGAAAAAAAGTAGGCGCGTGGCGCCAGTCTGTTTTCGTGGGTCAGCTGAATGTTTTCCCAGCGATTCATAATGCCTCCCTGTGGAGCGAAGTCGGAACCCTTCAAGGCGATGGTAAGTGTGCGTTATGGGAAATGATTTTAGTAAAATTTTTACTAAAATGTAGTAGGTAAAATGATTTACTTTAACTGGATCACGAAAATAAGCTGTGAGAAGAAAAGCGGCGAAAAGCGGAATACGCCCGGCTATCAGGAAAACCGGGCGGCGGAAAAAGGGGGTTAGCGGCTGGTGCCGCGCAGTTTAAGTTTACTGGGAACGAAGACCAGCAGCGGCAGTGCGCGCCCGTCACGGGCTTTTTCGTACACCAGATTTACGCCCTGGCTGCCCATCATTTCGGAATGAATGCGCACCGTGGAAAGCGGTGGGAAGGTGAATCGCGCCGTCGGAATGTCATTCACGCTTATCAGGGAGATGTCGCGTGGGATCTCAAGGCCATGCTCATGGATTGCGCGTAACACGCCAATGGCTATCGAGTCGGAGGCGACAAACAGCGCGCGCGGATAATCCGCTTTAGCCAGCATTTGTTTCGCCAGTTCGTAACCTGATGAACTGGAAAAACCACCGCGCCAGATATCGTCTTCACGCACGACCTGCTTCAGGCGGCCATATTCGACAAACGCGGCTTCGCGGATATCGGCTTTGCCGGGCTCATCCTCCCCGCCAATAAAACCGATACGGGTTGCGCCCTGAGCAATGAAAAAGTCGATGATCTCTTTGCTGATGCGGGACAAATCGATATCGACGGCATCGTATTCACTGCCTGATTCGTGAAAGTCGATAAAGCAGATATTGTCAGTCAGCGCGGCGGCGGCGGCGCGTAAGGCGGCTGAGGGCTTGCCGACAATGAGAATGCCGGTGATGTTTTTAAGATCCGGCAACCCGCTGTGTTCGTAGCAGTTGGTCAGTTCAATCCCCAGTTTTTCACACTGTGTCTCAATCCCGTGGCGGATTGCCAGATAGTAGGGATCGTTAATTTCCAGCTCTTGCTGATAACTGTAGATGGCAAGGATGTGTTGCAGGCTGACCGTACTATTCTGGCTCTTACGGGCGCTGCTGGTTTTGTACTCCAGCTTTTCCGCGATTTCCAGAATGCGGTGTTTGGTCTCTTCTTTGACATTCAGCGTGGGGTCGTCGTTTAAGACCCGCGACACTGTCGCCAGGGATACGCCAGCTTCAATTGCGATATCTTTAAGTGTTGCCATGATTACCTTTTTCGACTTTCCCCTGAGTAGCCTTTTCATTGTAAAGGAAGTGCTTATCTATGCATCTGTTTTCAGTAAATAAAGCGCGTTTATTTGACGTGCCAGGGGTAAATTTCAGCTTAAAGAGTGTGATAAACGCAGCATTTCCCCTTTTTTAAGAACAGCGCCTGGAAAAATTATTGCTATGATTTAGTAAATTTTTACCAAAGGGAGAAAAAGATGGAGACGGTGGCCTTTGCGGATTTTGCCCGACTGGAGCTGCGTGTTGGAAAGATTGTACAGGTAAAGCGTCATGATAATGCCGATAAGCTTTACATTGTGCAGGTGGATGTGGGCGAGCGTACGCTGCAAACGGTAACCAGCCTCGTACCTTATTACCGTGAGGATGCGCTGATGGGGAAAACGGTGGTGGTACTGTGCAATCTGCAAAAAGCCAAAATGCGTGGTGAAACGTCAGAGTGCATGTTGCTGTGCGCCGAAACCGATGACGGCAGTGAAAGCGTATTGCTGACGCCGGAACGCGTAATGCCTGCGGGCGTGCGGGTTGTGTGAACATTGCCGGATGGCGATGCTGGCGCATCTTATCCGGCCTACAGGCGGGCGTGCGGGTTGTGTGAACGTTGCCGGATGGCGATGCTGGCGCGTCTTATCCGGCCTACGGATCGGATTCCTGTAGGCCGGATAAGCGTAGCGCCATCCGGCGGTGTGTTATGTTTCCTCCACGCTCACCCGTAACGCCGCCAGAGCCTTGCGGGTCGCCTTTAACACCTGCTCACACTGCTCAATTGTTAATGTCAGCGGTGGTTCGATGCGAATCGTTTTCGAGTTGTTGAGCGTCCCGGCAACCAGTACCCGCTGGCGGAACATCTCGCTGGCGAAGTTGTAGCCGATTTCGTTGTCAACAAACTCAATCGCCATCAACATCCCTTTTCCGCGAGCGTCCTGCACCAGGTCAGGATATTCCCTGGCAAGCTGGAGGAAGCCGTCCAGCAACATATCGCCTTTCTGCTCTGCCTGTGCCGGTAGATTCTGCTCCAGCAACACGTTAATGGTCGCTAATGCTGCCGCACAGGCCAGCGGGTTGCCGCCAAAGGTTGTGGTGTGCAGGAACGGATTATCGAACAGAACGGAGAATACCTCTTCGGTAGCGATGGTTGCCCCAACCGGCATCACGCCGCCGCCCAACGCTTTTGCCAGACATAAAATGTCAGGCTGCACGTTTTCATGTTCACAGGCGAACATCTTACCGGTGCGCCCCATGCCGGTCTGGACTTCATCCAGAATCATCAGGGCGCCAAACTCATCGCAGAGTTTACGCACGGCGGTCAGATAGCCCTGCGGCGGCAGGATCACGCCGCCCTCGCCCTGAATTGGTTCCAGAATGACGGCTGCCACATCGTCGCCGGTTTTTTTACACTCGCTAAGCGCAGTACGCATGGCCTCAATGTTGCCAAACGGTACATGGCGAAAGCCCGGCAGTAGCGGCATAAACGGCTTGCGGAACGTGGATTTCGCCGTGGCGGAAAGCGACCCCAGCGATTTACCGTGAAACGCGCCGCTGGTAGCGATAAAGGTAAACTTACCGCGCGGCGACTGATACGCTTTCGCCAGTTTCAGCGCCGCTTCCACCGATTCGGTGCCGCTGTTGCTGAAAAAACTGTACTTCAGTTTTCCAGGCGTGAGCGCTGCGAGCGTTTTAGCTAGCATGGCCCGGAGCGGGTCCAGTAACTCCTGGCTGTGCAGAGGTTGTTTTGCGAGTTGATTCTGTACGGCGGATACGACAACTGGATTACGGTGCCCCACGTTGAAAATGCCAAAACCACCCAGGCAATCAATAAACTCCTGTCCCTGGGTGTCGACAAGCGTATTCAGACTTCCCGCTTGCCACTCTACGGCTCCGTAATCCCCGCCAGCGGTCACAGATTTTCGATACTCTAAAAACCCCGGATTAACATGCTCTTTGAAGTAATCAATCACCTCTCGGTTCAGTGCTTTCATTTCCTCATGATCAAGCGTTCGCTTTTCAATGAGATTCAGTGCGTGTGCGCTACAGGCCAGGGCCGATGCGCTGGAAGGTAACCTGTTCAAAATATGCTCCCGGAACTCGCGTATCACATGATACTGAGTTAAGTATTGCAGGGATTGCGCCATATCGGCGTGGATCATGAAAATCGGGATAAACACCAGGGAAAATATCAAGTGTGCAATATTTAATCTCATTCATTAACAATTGGTGATGTTTTGCGCAGTGCGTGTGTGGGGACGCGGGGGCTGACGGGCGGGCAGTCGCACCAGAACGGTGCGAGCGGTGTGCGTATATGGGGCGGAAGTTATAGTGGAACTGAATAGTTACTTAATGAAAGTATTTTAAATCAATGAATTAGAAAACATACAAATATTACGGTTTAAACGCAAATTGCGATCTAAATCAAATTTAACAACTAAAGATAAACAAATTATCGCCGAAATAACATCTGACAGAAAAGTTAACATTCAAGTAACCTGCACAGGACGCAACCATGTCTTCTCATCCCTACGTCAGCCAGCATAATTATCCGCTGGATGATGATACAACCCTGATGTCCACAACTGACCTGCAAAGCTATATCACCCATGCAAATGATACCTTCGTTCAGGTAAGCGGCTTTACGCTGAATGAACTGCTTACGCAACCGCATAATCTGGTACGCCACCCGGACATGCCGAAAGCCGCGTTTGCGGATATGTGGTACACCCTCAGGCAGGGTGAGCCGTGGAGCGGCATCGTGAAAAACCGACGGAAGAATGGCGATCACTACTGGGTGCGGGCGAATGCGGTGCCGATGGTGCGGGAAGGGCGCGTGACCGGCTATATGTCGATTCGTACCCGCGCGACAGATGAAGAGATTGCTGCCGTTGAGCCTTTGTATAAGGCGCTGAATGAAGGCCGCAGCAACAAACGTATCCACAAAGGACTGGTGGTGCGTAAAGGCTGGCTGGGGAAACTGCCGGCAATCCCCATTCGCTGGCGTGTACGCAGCGTTATGGCGCTAACGGGCGTGGTGCTGATGGCGGCGATGGCGCAAATGGGCGTTGCGTGGCCAGCGCTATTCGTGAACGCCCTGCTGATGCTGGCGGGAACGGCGGTGTTTGAATGGCAGATTGTGCGTCCGATCGAAAATGTCACCCGGCAGGCGTTGAAAGTCGCAACGGGCGAGCGTAACAGCGTATCGCATCTTAACCGTAGTGACGAACTGGGGCTGATGTTGCGCGCGGTAGGCCAGCTTGGGCTTATGTGCCGCTGGCTGATTAATGACGTCTCAAGCCAGGTTTCCAGCGTCAGAAACGGCAGCGAGACGTTAGCGAAAGGCAATGACGATCTGAATAAACACACCCGCCAGACGGTGGAGAATGTGCAGCAGACGGTGACGACTATGAACCAGATGGCGGAGTCCGTGAAGAAAAATTCCACCACCGCGTCCGCCGCCGATAAATTATCCAGCGCGGCCAGCAGTGCGGCGACGCAGGGCGGAGAGGCGATGGAAACCGTCATTAAAACGATGGATGACATCGCTGACAGCACGCAGCAGATTGGCACAATCACTACGCTGATTAACGATATTGCTTTCCAGACGAATATCCTGGCGCTGAACGCGGCGGTTGAAGCGGCGCGAGCGGGCGAGCAGGGTAAAGGATTTGCCGTTGTCGCCGGGGAAGTTCGCCATCTTGCCAGCCGAAGCGCCAGCGCGGCGAATGATATTCGTAAGCTCATTGACGCCAGCGCAAGCCGGGTACAGTCCGGTTCCGAACAGGTGCATGCGGCAGGACGCACGATGGATGATATTGTGGCCCAGGTGCAAAACGTCACTCAGCTTATTGCGCAAATCAGCCACTCGACGCTGGAACAGGCGGACGGACTCTCCAGCCTGACCCGCGCCGTGGATGAGTTAAACCATATCACGCAGAAAAATGCCGAGCTGGTGGAGGAGAGCGCTCAGGTTTCAGCGATGGTTAAACATCGCGCCAGCCGTCTGGAAGACGCGGTAACGGTTCTGCATTAAATCAAATTCCCTTTATTTCTGCCGACAAACGCTTATCGAAGCCGATAAGCGTTTTGTCATAATATTGGGCTAACAATGTTAAGCACATATTAAATATTTACCATTTCGAGCTATTTCCTTATTTAAACCCGCTGCGTTATTTTGGTGTGATTCTTCATTTTTCCGAACCTGAAAAATGAATTGTATAACGATCGGTCTGCCGATATTCATCGTTGAAAACTATTTACTGTAATAACTTGAAATAAAAAACGATCAATATCATAAAGTTAGCGAAACCGTAACCGATAACGAACCCTGTATAGAGGAAAAACAATCTCCAGGGGGAAATATGCTTTTGCATAACATGAAGATCCGCTCGAAATTATTTATTGCGTTTGGTTTGTTTATTGTACTGATGATCGTGAGTTCTGGCCTTTCGTTGTTCCAGCCTGGATCGAACGAATACCAGTATGCAGAACATCATTACTCACGATTATCCCACGACGGTGAAAGCCAACCTGCTGATCGATAATTTTCAGGATTTCGTTAGCACGCAGCAACTGATGCTGCTGGATGAAGAAGGGCGCTGGAGCCAGGAGTCGCAAAAGCAGCTGGATGCGATTAGCCAGCGCATTACGGTATTGCTCGATGAACTGTCCGCCAGCCGTCATGACGAGGCCTCAAAGGCCATCATCGCCGGAATTCGCGATGTGCGTCAGCAGTATCTGGCCTCCCGGTTCCGTATTTTGCAGGAAATTCAGAACCATAATCGTCCGGCGGCGATACAGGAGATGATGACGACCACCGTCAACATACAGCAGGCGTATAAAGCCAAAGTACAGGAGCTGATCGCTATTGAAAATACGCTGATGCGCAACGCGGGCGCGTCGGTTGACCAGGATTTTCGCACCAACCGGGCACAGCTGATTCTCCTGGCGCTCATCAGCATTGCCGCCGGAGTGATAATGGGATGGTACATCGTACGTTCCATTACCCGACCGCTTAATGACGCCGTGCAGTTTGCCGGGGCGATTGCGGAGGGGGATTTGACCCGCATGATTCATATCGCGCAAAAGGATGAAACCGGCGTGCTGTTGCAGGCGCTGATGGAGATGAAAAACCGTCTGCTGGTGATCGTGCAGGAAGTTCAGAACGGCTCTGAAAATATCTCCAGCGCGGCGGCGCAAATTGTCGCGGGCAACCAGGATCTGGCGGCGCGTACTGAAGAACAGGCTAGTTCTGTTGAGCAAACGGCGGCCTCTATGGAGCAGATTACCGCCACTGTCAAAAATACGGCGGACCACACCAGCGAAGCGACCCATCTTTCTGCCGATGCGGCCAGCGTGGTGAAAAATAACGGTGAGATGATGCGTCAGGTCACGCAAAAAATGCGCGTGATAAATGAGACCTCTAACCGCATGTCCGACATTATCAACCTGATTGATTCTATTGCCTTCCAGACCAACATTCTGGCGCTTAACGCCGCCGTGGAAGCCGCTCGCGCCGGGGAACACGGGCGTGGCTTCGCGGTCGTGGCGGGGGAAGTTCGTCAACTGGCGCAAAAAAGCGCGTCGTCGGCCAGTGAGATCCGCCACCTGATCGAAGACTCTACCAGCCAGACGCAGGAGGGGATGCAACTGGTGGAAAAAGCCAGTGCGTTGATTAATGGTATGGTGGATAACGTTGAAGAGATGGATGTGATTCTGCGTGAAATCGGTCAGGCCAGTCGCGAACAAACCGATGGGATTTCGCAAATCAACAGCGCGATTGGGCTGATTGACGCCACCACGCAACAGAACTCGTGTCTGGTTGAGGAGTCCGTTGCGGCAGCGGCGTCGCTGAATGAGCAGGCCCAGCACTTAAAAGAGATTGTGAAAGTGTTCCGCATCCGTGCGGAGGACGTACCGCCTGCTTAATCCAGTTGGCTGATTTCCAGCGCCGCGCGATCGATAACGCCGATTATCTGCTTAAGCTGCGCGTCGCTGATCCCGCCCTGATTCACCCGCAGATCCAACACGGCTTTGAAGTTGTCCAGCGCCCGTTTCATCTGCGGGTTCTTACGCAGTTCAAAGCCGACGCAGCGCGCTTTCACGCGTTCGTGGATGTGCTCCAGGTGTTCACGGTTCTCTTCCAGCCACCGTTGCCCCAGCTCTGTAATGGTGATCTGCTTACGCCCGCCGTCCTCTTCTTTGATAGTGATAAATTCCTGATCCTGAAGAAAATCCAGCGTTGGGTAAATCACGCCTGGGCTTGGGGTGTAGTTGCCCAGCGTCAGGTTCTCGATGGCTTTAATCAATTCGTAACCGTGGCTGGCCTCGCGGGTCAAAATTTCCAGAATCACCAGGCGTAGTTCGCCGTGGCCAAAAAAGCGCTGGCGACGTCCGCCGCCGCCGCCCCGGCCATGACGGTGCTCGCAGCCATGTTCATGGCCGTGGTGATGCTCTCTCTCGCAACCTTCATGATGATGTCGCATGATGTACTCCTGTTTTATTTAGATATATCTAATTTATATCTAAAACTTGTAATCTTGCAAGTCGATCGATTTTTATTTTGTTTAATTTATTGATTTTAAAGTGATTAAAATTGTTTTATATCGTGAGATATATCGAAGATTACTGTATCAAAAAAGTGCTTGCAATCTTCATAACTAACAATCATTATCATTTAAAATTTAATTTAGATATATCGTATTATCTGCATGAAGGCGAAAAAATGATAAATACATCCTCACGCTACCCACAGCGCGTTCGTAACGAACTGCGTTTTCGTGAACTTACCGTTCTGCGCGTCGAGCGTATTAGCGCCGGTTTTCAGCGCATTGTTCTTGGCGGTGAAGCGCTGGAAGGCTTTAGCTCGCGCGGCTTTGACGATCACACCAAAGTGTTTTTCCCTGAACCGGGCAGCCTGTTCGTTCCTCCGACGGTGACGGACGAAGGGATTGTCTGGGGAGAGGGCGTACGTCCTGCTTCCCGCGATTACACGCCCTTATATGATGAAGAGCGGCACGAGCTGGCGCTGGATTTCTTTATTCACGACGGCGGCGTGGCGAGCACATGGGCAGTAAACGCTCGCGAAGGCGACACGCTCACCATCGGTGGGCCGCGTGGATCGCTGGTGGTGCCGGAAGACTATGCATATCAGGTTTATGTTTGCGATGAATCAGGGATGCCAGCGCTGCGCCGCCGCCTGGAAGCGCTCGATCGCTTGTCCGTTCGCCCGCATGTTACGGCGCTGGTCAGCGTACAGGATGCCGCGTATCAGGATTATCTGGCGCATCTTGATGGCTTTGCCATTGAATGGGTGGTCGGACACGATGAGCAGGCGATTGATGAGCGGCTGGCGCAATTAACGGTGCCGGAGGCGGATTATTTCATCTGGATCACGGGTGAAGGGAAAGTGGTTAAGCATCTGAGCCGTCGCTTTGAGACGGAACAGTTTGATCCGCAACGGGTGCGCGCCGCAGCATACTGGCATCGTAAGCCGGCTTAATCATTCCTTATAGGTGGAAACTTAACCGGGCCACAGCGGGCCCGGTTTTCTGCTGACTATCAGGCGTTGTGACTTTCCGCCAGCGCTTTAAACACCATTGCCACGGCGTGTGCGCCAGGGTCCATATTGCCAAGCAGGCTTTCGCTGCTGAGGTAGGATGCGCGTCCGGCGTTGGCTTTGCTGGACTGACAGGTACGTTCTGCGCCATTTTGCGCGGCGGAAAAGGCCGCGTGCAGATCCTGTGGCTGCGCAAGCAGCGATGTCAGGGCCGGCTGTAAAGCGTCGATCATGGTACGATCGCCTTCATCCGCGCCACCGTAATACTTCATCTGCGCCAGACCGGTATTCAGCGCTTCCGCCACACTGGCGCCTTGCTCCAGTTTCTGCCCCGCAGCGGTAAAGAAAATGGACATCAGCACACCGCTGGAGCCGCCCATGACGACGGTCAGGCGTTCGCCAATGAGTGCGAACAGCGTGGCGAGATGGTCGAGCGGCAACTGCTGGCGGTGTAGCAGGCCCGCGATTTCACGCGCGCCTGCCGCAAAGGTTGAGCCGGTATCGCCGTCGCCGACTTTGGCATCCAGCGTGTTAAGATCCATTTCCAGATCGGACAGCGTGCGGGTGATTTGCTCAACAATCCCGGCAACTAACGCGTTCTCTGAAGGCTGAAACTCTACCCGCGCGCTTTGCAGTGAGGATGGCATAATGGTTATCTCACGCGGCGGCACCGGCGTTTGCCAACTGCTGGTTTCCACCCCGGAGAGCAACGCTTTTTCGATACTTTCTTCCAGCACCATTGCCGTCAGTGAAAAACCTTTCATATCCAGCGCAGTCACCAGCGAAGCCGGGCCGATAAGCCAGTCGATGCGTTTATGCAGCGGGCTGCGCGCCAGTTCACGCGTGATGATGGCCATTTCCGCGACGGAGACGCCGCCAAGGTTATTGACCATCACCGCCAGACGACCGGTCTCAGGCAGAGCGGAGAGGAGTTTGTCGGCCATCAGGCGCACAATCTGCGCGCTGTTTTGGGTATCAATGACTGATGCGCCGGGTTCACCGTGGATCCCCATGCCCAGCTCAGACTGATTAGGATGATGGCGTGGCGCGTTCTCTGTCTCCTGCGGCAGATGGCAACTGGAAATCGCAACGCCAAGACTCACGGTATTGTTGGCGGCATACTGCGCTTCACGCAAGACGGTCGCCAGGTTGTAGCCGCGTTCGGCAAAATAGCCGGCGACTTTATGAACCAGAATGGTGCCCGCGATACCGCGCGGGTGCTTATTGTCTGGCAGTGAAATGTCATCCCCGACAATCAGCATTTCAACGTTGTAGCCCAGACGGCGCGCTTTCTCTGCCGCAAGGCCGAAGTTCAGACGATCGCCGGTATAGTTTTTTACGATTAACAGGCAGCCGGCGTCGCCAGTGACCGCCTGGATAGCGGTCAGCACTGCATCGACGCTGGGGGAGGCAAACAGATCGCCGCAGACGGCAGCGGTTAACATGCCTTTCCCGATGAAGCCAACGTGGGCAGGTTCGTGCCCGGAGCCGCCGCCGGAAATCACCGCGACGTTGTTACGGTTCAGATCGCGGCGAACCACGACACGAATCGCCGGATCGCTCTCCAGGCGCACCAGATTGTTCCACGGGCTGGAGATAATCGTTCCTTCAATGACGTCGTTGACGAGATGGGGTCGCTGGTTAAAAAAGAATTGAGTCATAACGGTTCCTGGAGAGTGGGAAAAACAGACCCCCGGCTGCTCATTATGGTTGCGGAGGCGCTCATCATCGGGACGCTGCGGGGCAGGTCGGCGATGAGGAGATTCTGGCTGAGTTCATGAAGAAAAAAATTTGAGGAAAATGAGTTTCATTACGAAACGAAATTATTCATTTACGTTCCGTAATGAAACGTTTTCTGATGGGAAAAAGCCAAAATGCGAGCCGGAGCGCGCCTTTTTCCCGCTCATTCACGCAGAAAAGTTGACCTGACAGAAAAATATTTTCCTGTTTTGTCGGCAGTCGGCGGCGAAAACCACGCATGATTCCGCTTTTTTCAGACGCATTATGAGAAGGCTGAACGGATCGGGATCGCAATCCTGCCGTTTTTTAGGGTTTGTTGTTCCACTATGAAACGTGATGAATTTTTCTGTGTTCCATTTCAGAACAAAAAGAGGAAAGATTTTTTTGGCGATGCCTCGTCCTACAGTGATTGCATCGCTCCGGTATCGCTCCGTTTTCGCCATTAACACAGGGCCAAACAGGATAACGCCAGGGCTCACCATGTAAATACATGCACTTATTTGAGGATGACAGGAATGCTAAAAGTTATTCAATCTCCAGCCAAATATCTCCAGGGACCTGATGCTTCTGTCTTATTCGGTCAATATGCCAAAGACCTGGCGGACAGCTTTTTCGTGATTGCAGATGACTTCGTCATGAAGCTGGCGGGAGAGAAGGTGCTGAATGGCCTGAATAGCCACGAAATCCGTTGCCACGCAGAACGTTTCAATGGCGAATGCAGCCATGTTGAAATCAACCGTCTGATGGCCATTTTGAAACAAAAAGGCTGCCGTGGCGTGGTGGGGATCGGCGGCGGGAAAACGCTTGATACGGCAAAAGCCATTGGCTACTACCAGAAACTGCCGGTCGTTATTATTCCGACTATTGCGTCCACCGATGCCCCGACCAGCGCATTGTCGGTTATCTATACCGAAGCGGGCGAGTTTGAAGAGTATCTGATCTACCCGAAAAACCCGGATATGGTGGTGATGGACACGGCAATCATCGCCAAAGCGCCGGTGCGTTTACTGGTGTCCGGGATGGGGGATGCGCTTTCCACCTGGTTTGAAGCGAAAGCCTGCTATGACGCCAGAGCGACCAGCATGGCGGGCGGGCAGTCTACGGCGGCGGCCTTGAGCCTGGCGCGCCTGTGTTATGATACATTGCTCGCAGAAGGTGAAAAAGCGCGTCTGGCGGCTCAGGCTGGCGTTGTGACTGATGCGCTGGAACGTATCGTTGAAGCCAACACCTATCTCAGCGGCATTGGCTTTGAGAGCAGCGGTCTGGCCGGGGCGCATGCGATTCACAACGGTTTCACTATTCTGGAAGAGTGCCACCATTTGTATCACGGCGAAAAAGTCGCGTTTGGCACGCTGGCGCAACTGGTATTACAGAACAGCCCGATGGAAGAGATCGAAACCGTTCTGGGGTTCTGCGAGAAAGTGGGACTGCCGATTACCCTCGCGCAGATGGGCGTGAAAGACGGCATTGAAGGGAAAATTCAGGCGGTGGCGAAAGCGACCGGCGCGGAAGGCGAAACCATCCACAATATGCCGTTTGAGGTGACGCCGGACAGCGTTTATGCCGCGATTCTGACGGCGGATCTGTTAGGCCAGCAGTGGCTGGCGCGTTAATCCGCCTTTAGTTACGTTCCCTTCCCGAGATAAACAGGCAGTTTCTCCTCCCCTCTGACCGTTCCGGCCGGAGGGGTTGTCTATGGTAAAACAGCGGAAAAGGATATGACGGCTCAGACGCAGGACATCGGGAAGGAAGTATCTTCCGTCATCGCTCAGTCATGGCATCGTTGCAGCAAGTTTATGCAGCGAGAAACCTGGCAGACGCCGCACCAGGCGCAAGGGCTGACCTTTGAATCGATTTGCCGACGCAAAACGGCGTTGCTGACGATAGGCCAGGCTGCGCTGGAAGATGCCTGGGAGTTCATGGATGGACGACCTTGCGCGCTGTTTATCCTGGATGAATCCGCCTGTATCTTAAACCGCTGCGGCGATCCCGGGACGCTGGAGAAACTGGCGGAACTGGGCTTTCTCGACGGCAGCTACTGTGCGGAAAGCATCATCGGCAGCTGTGCGCTGTCGCTGGCGACCATGCCGGGGCAGCCAACCAAAACGGCCGGAGAGCAGCATTTTAAACAGGCGCTGCACCCGTGGTCGTTCTGCTCAACCCCGGTATTTGATAATCACGGCCGCCTGTTTGGCTCCATTTCGCTCTGCTGTCTGGTGGAGCACCAGTCAGTCTCTGATTTATCGCTGACGCTGGCGATCGCCCGTGAAGTGGGAAATTCACTGTTAACCGATAGCCTGTTGGCCGAGTCTAATCGTCATCTGAATCAGATGTACGGGCTGCTGGAAAGCATGGACGATGGCGTTATGGCGTGGAACGAGCAGGGCGTGTTGCAGTTTCTCAACGCGCGGGCGGCCACGATGCTGCATCTGGATACGCAGGCCAGCCAGGGGAAAAACATCCATGATCTGGTCAATTTGCCTGCCTTGCTGCGTCGCGCCATTAAACACGCCCGCGGGTTGAGCCATGTCGAAGTGACCTTTGAAAGTCAGCATCAGTTTGTTGATGCCGTCATTACCCTGAAACCGATAGTTGAGGAGCAGGGCAACAGCTTTATTCTGCTGCTGCACCCGGTGGAGCAAATGCGCCAGTTGATGACCAGTCAACTGGGGAAAGTGAGCCATACCTTTGAACAGATGTCGACGGACGATCCAGAAACGCGTCGGTTGATCCACTTTGGTCGCCAGGCGGCAAGGGGGAGCTTCCCGGTTCTGCTGTGTGGTGAAGAAGGGGTGGGCAAAGAGCTTCTCAGCCAGGCTATCCACAACGAAAGCGAACGCGCGAGCGGGCCTTATATCGCAGTAAACTGCCAGCTCTATGCTAATAGCGTGCTGGGGCAGGATTTTATGGGCAGTGCGCCAACCGATGATGAAAATGGTCGTCTGAGCCGCCTTGAACTGGCGAGCGGTGGCACGCTGTTTCTGGAAAAAATTGAATATCTGGCGCCGGAGTTACAGTCTGCGCTGCTGCAAGTGATCAAGCAGGGCGTGTTAACCCGCCTTGACGCGCGACGTCTGATCCCGGTGGATGTGAAAGTGATCGCGACGACCACGGTTGATCTGGCGAATCTGGTTGAGCAGAACCGCTTTAGCCGTCAGCTTTACTATGCCCTGCATTCGTTTGAAATTATTATTCCTCCGCTGCGCGCGCGGCGTAACAGCATCCCTTCGCTGGTCTATAACCGGCTGAACGGCCTGAAAAAACGCTTTTCAACCAGCCTGAAGGTGGATGATGATGCGCTGGCGCAGCTGGTGGCCTATTCCTGGCCGGGCAATGACTTCGAGCTGAACAGCGTCATCGAAAACATCGCTATCAGCAGCGATAACGGCCACATCCGCCTGAGTAATCTGCCGGAATATCTGTTTTCTGAACGCCCCGGCGTGGATACGACATCATCGCTGTTACCCGCCAGCCTGACGTTTACGGCTATCGAGAAAGAGGCGATTATCCATGCCGCCCGCGTCACCAGTGGACGGGTGCAGGAAATGTCTCATTTGCTGAACATTGGCCGCACTACGCTGTGGCGTAAGATGAAGCAGTACGACATCGACGCCAGCCAGTTCAAGCGCAAGCATCACGACTAGACCGGCTTTCGCCGGGTGCTCCCGGCGATATCCGCGAATTTTTCCGGGTTACAGCCCGCCCAATAGTTTGCAGCGTTCGCCCACAACCGAAATGGCATTGGGGCCGAAAAAAGTTCACATTTGGCACCAGATAATCAAACACACGATAGCTCATAATAAGACCTTCCAGGGTTCGGATGAGCATTCAGAGAAACAGCGCAACGTAGTTTCTGCCAATAACATATCCTGCTACGACGTACAGGGCTGAGGTCGCGATGAATTATCGCGCGGCGGTAAATGTTTTATTTCGTGTTCTTTATTTTGTCGCTCTCAGGTATTAAGTCAACAGGATAAAAATTGCTCAATTGATAACGCAATTATCTTCCAGACGTATTTTTTGATTAATGTCATTCGACATGATCACACTTTTCTCTACAGACCATTATTTGTGTTTCATACTGAAACTCATATTTTTAGAGGCGTATCAAACTGGAACGTAATTAATTTTGTTTTTTCTCTCGGTGAACCCGGCACTGACCGCCCCTCACCAGGCGTCTAATCCCCCACACTTGCTGCGCTTGTTGTATCCAGCCTTGCGGGCTATCTGGTTGATCTGTGGAGAGGAAGACGGATGGTGTTGTGACTCACCTCGAAACCTGGTTGAAAGAAAAGGATAAATTTAATGATTTCTTTGATATTAAGTTCAATCCAGGGGCATATTAGAGAGGTGTTTTTCAGATGGTTAATTTTAAGGATAAAAGTATGCCAGCAGTCATTGATAAAGCCTTAGATTTCATTAACGGTATGAATACATCCGCTTCAGTCCCACACCCAATGGATGAAAGTACAGCCAAGGGGATTTTTAAATATTTGAACGAGTTGGGGGTTCCGGCGAGAGCAGAAGATGTGGCAGCCCGAGGCGATCGGGAAGGGTGGAATGCCGGGTTTACGGAAAAATTGGTCGGGTGGGCTGAAAAAATTGCGTCAGGAGAACGGGTGCTTATTAAAAACCCTGAATATTTTTCTTTATATATGCGAGAGCAGCTTCGGGCACTGGTATAAGCTGAGCGCGCGCAAAAAGATCTATCTGCCCCGATGCTCCCGCCTTCAATACGGGAGCATCTATTCCGGCCTCCCAGAAAAACAAAAGGACCTGCGATTTCTCGCAAGTCCTTGATATCTGGTGGCCCCTGCTGGACTTGAACCAGCGACCAAGCGATTATGAGTCGCCTGCTCTAACCACTGAGCTAAGGGGCCGTGGCGGTGGATTATAAAGTAACTCCGTGTTGCAATCCAGCCATAACCGTACGGATGCTGTTTTTATAAACAACGTATTTTCAATCCGTTATACTTTCAGCCTGATGTATCGTTCAGGAGTTAACATGGTTAAGGACATACTGGCGCGGGAGCTGAGAGTGGTATTTTGCGGCATCAATCCCGGTCTCTCTGCTGCGGGGACAGGGTTCCCGTTCGCGCATCCTGCCAACCGTTTCTGGAAGGTAATCCACCTTGCCGGATTTACCGGGCGTCAACTGAAACCGGAAGAGGCGCAGCATCTGCTGGATTTCCGCTGTGGCGTTACCAAATTTGTCGACAGGCCTACCGTGCAGGCGAACGAAGTTAAGCTTCAGGAGATGCGTAGCGGCGGCCATAAGCTCATTGAGAAGATTGAGCACTATCAACCTGCGGCGTTGGCGATTCTGGGCAAGCAGGCGTTTGAGCAGGGATTTAGCCAGCGCGGCGCGCAGTGGGGAAAACAGACGATGACCATTGGTGATACGCAGATCTGGGTGTTGCCGAATCCCAGCGGCTTAAATCGCATCAGGACGGAAAAGCTGGTGGAGGCGTATCGGGAACTTGATGAATCGCTGGTGGTTGATGGACTGTAAGCGGTAAAAAAAAACGCCACCTTGCGGTGGCGTTGATGCTTATGCGGCGAGACTAATCGTCCAGGAAGCTACGCAGCACTTCAGAACGGCTCGGGTGACGCAGTTTACGCAGCGCCTTCGCTTCGATCTGACGGATACGTTCGCGGGTAACGTCAAACTGTTTACCCACTTCTTCCAGCGTATGGTCGGTGTTCATATCGATACCGAAACGCATACGCAGCACTTTTGCTTCACGCGCCGTCAGGCCAGCCAGCACGTCGTGCGTTGCGGCACGCAGGCTCTCGGTGGTGGCAGAGTCCAGCGGCAGCTCGAGGGTGGTATCCTCGATGAAATCCCCCAGATGCGAATCTTCATCGTCGCCGATCGGCGTTTCCATGGAGATAGGCTCTTTGGCGATCTTCAGCACTTTACGGATCTTGTCTTCCGGCATCAGCATGCGCTCGGCCAGCTCTTCTGGCGTCGGCTCGCGACCCATTTCTTGCAGCATCTGGCGGGAGATACGGTTGAGTTTGTTGATGGTCTCAATCATATGCACCGGAATACGGATGGTGCGCGCCTGATCCGCGATAGAGCGGGTGATCGCCTGGCGAATCCACCAGGTGGCATAGGTGGAGAATTTGTAACCACGACGGTATTCGAACTTGTCTACCGCTTTCATCAGACCGATGTTGCCTTCCTGAATCAGATCCAGGAATTGCAGACCACGGTTGGTGTATTTTTTGGCGATAGAGATAACCAGACGCAAGTTCGCTTCAACCATCTCTTTCTTCGCACGGCGGGCTTTCGCTTCGCCGATGGACATGCGACGGTTGATGTCTTTTACCTGCTCGATGGTCAGGCCGGTTTCTTCTTCAATCTGTTGCAGTTTTTGCAGGCTGCGCTGAACGTCTTCAGTGACATCGTGCAGCTTTTCGGACCACGGCTTGTTCATCGCAATGGCGGCATTGAACCAGGTTTCGCTGGTTTCGTTGCCGGTGAACAGGGTGATGAAGTTTTTCTTCGGCATTTTGCACTGCTCAACGCAGAGCTTCATGATCAGGCGTTCTTGCGTGCGAACGCGATCCATCATGACGCGCATGCTGTTCACCAGGTAGTCGAACTGCTTCGGCACCAGGCGGAACTGCTTAAACACTTCAGACAGCTTCAGAATTTCGGTCTGCGCATCGGCGTGGCTGCGACCTTTCGCTTTGATGGTGTCACGGGTGACTTCGTACTGCGTACGCAGCTCTGCGAATTTTTCGCGCGCCAGTTCCGGGTCGATGCTGTTGTCGTCATCGCTGCTGTCGTCGTCTTCTTCTTCGTCTTCATCATCGTCGTCGTCCATCTCTTCCTGAGAGAGTTCAGAACCGACGTGCGTGGCGGTAGGCGCCATATCTTCTTCAGCGTTCGGGTCAACAAAGCCGGTGATCAGATCTGACAGGCGAGCTTCTTCGGCTTCAACGCGATCGTACTGTTCAAGCAGATAAGTAATCGCTTCCGGGTATTCGGCAACGGAGCATTGAACCTGGTTGATCCCGTCTTCGATACGTTTAGCGATGTCGATTTCGCCTTCACGGGTTAACAGTTCAACCGTACCCATCTCACGCATGTACATGCGTACCGGGTCAGTGGTACGACCGATTTCAGATTCAACACTGGATAAAACTTGAGCAGCAGCTTCTTCCGCGTCTTCGTCGGTGTTGTTGGTGTTTTCAGCAAGCAGCAGATCATCGGCATCCGGTGCTTCTTCCATCACCTGAATACCCATGTCGTTGATCATTTGGATGATGTCTTCGATTTGATCTGAATCGACGATATCTTCCGGCAGATGGTCATTGACCTCGGCATAGGTCAGATAGCCTTGCTCCTTACCACGGGTGACAAGAAGCTTCAGCTGTGACTGCGGGTTTTGCTCCATAAGACGGTATCCACACTTATTTCGTTTGATTGGTGTCGGCGGTGTATCTGCCAACCTTTAAAGCGAGGGCGTACTTATATTTTTGCCGCTGCCTCTCAGTGCGGCTGTCGGGGGCTTCCCGATCGCTATTCGGCACTTAAGCCGTTAAATACGTCATCCTTCAAGTTGTCTCTGCGTTAGCTGCGTTCTCTTGCTGCCTTAATACAACTTGAACGATTTTTGTCTATCAATTCATTTTTTGGCCAGTTCCTGGTTCAGCGTCCAGAGTTCCCGGCGTTCTTCGTTGCTTAAACCGTGTGTGCGATCGCGAGCAATCAACTCTTCCTGGCGCAGCTTAAGCATCGAATCAAACATATGGTTGAGTGAGTCGGTGAAGGTTTTTTCAGCAATGTCCTTATCAGCTATATCGTCCCACATCGACAATTTTTCAAGGGTCGCAGCACTATTTGTGCCGCGATAATGTTCTAAAAGTTGGCCGGTGGTCAGACCTGGTTGAGACAAACAAGTGTTGACCAGTTCTTCAAATAAGCCAAGCCCGGGCAGCTTTTTTTGATCCAGACCGCCTAGCGGTGGTACTAACGGCGCTAAATCCGGGTTTTGTACCAGTAACCCTATAAGTATACGCATGGTCGTGCGTTTTAGCTGCGGAGCTGGGCGTACCGTGCCACTTTCTGCCTGTTTTGGCATTAAGCGGTCAAGCTGGCTATCGTCAAAGATGCCTAATTTCAGCCCCAGCATCTGTCGTAGCTGGATCCTGTGCGTATCTCCGGGAACCTGGTTAATCAGCGGCAGCGCCAGCGCGGCAAGCTGCGTACTTCCATCCGGCGTACTCAAATCAACCTGCGGCAAGAGGCTATTGAAGAGAAACAGAGAGAGCGGCAGAGCCTGCTCCATCCGTGCTTCGAATGCTTCTTTGCCCTCTTTACGCACCAGCGTATCCGGGTCTTCGCCATCAGGCAGGAACATAAAACGCAACTGCCGTCCGTCGGTGATATAGGGCATTGCCGTTTCAAGCGCTCGCCATGCCGCATCGCGTCCAGCCCGATCGCCGTCATAACAGCAAATCACATTGTTAGTCGCCCGGAATAACATGTGGATATGGTCAGTTGTTGTCGATGTCCCCAACGATGCCACGGCGTAGTTAATGTCGTACTGCGCCAGTGCGACAACGTCCATATAGCCTTCAACAACAAGCAGTCGCTGTGGTTCAGCGTTATGTTGCTGAGCTTCATAAAGGCCATACAGCTGTCGACCTTTATGGAAAATATCAGTTTCCGGGGAGTTCAGGTATTTCGGCGTATCGTTACCGAGTACGCGGCCACCAAAACCAATCACCCGTCCTCGTTTATCGCGAATCGGGAACATCACCCGATTACGGAAACGGTCGTAGGTTCTGCCCTGGTCATTGTTGACCAGCATTCCGGCATCCAGTAACAGCGCTCTGTTGTCGCTATTATTACCGAAACGTTTTAATGCGTTATCCCAGCCTGGCGGAGCGAAACCAATCGCGAAGCGTTGAACGATTTCAGCGCTAAGGCCGCGTTTTTGCAAATATTGGCGCGCAGGCTCTGCTGTGGGGTGGGCGGAGCGACTGTTGATAAAACGCATTCAGCCCGTCCATTAACTGATAGAGGTTTTGCCGTTGATGGCGCTCTATCTGGCTAAGACCTGTCCCTGCTTCGTAGGGAATTTCCAGGTTGTGCATTGCAGCCAGTTCTTCGACGGTTTCCACGAAATCGAGCTTGTCGTAGTTCATGAGGAAATCGATCGCGTTGCCGTGTGCGCCGCAGCCAAAGCAGTGGTAAAACTGTTTTTCACCGTTCACGGTGAAAGAGGGGGTTTTTTCGTTATGGAACGGACAGCACGGCGTGAAAATTCTTGCCCTGCTTTTTCAGCTTCACCCGCCGCATCGATCAGATCGATGATGTCGGTGCGTGCCAGCAGGTCATTGATAAATACGCGTGGGATTCGTCCAGCCATATGCCCCTTTTATACACTTCATCTTTCAGGCGCCGCTTTGCCGTATCCTGAATGATTTTGTATATATGCCAATGCATAAACGAAAATAAGCCGCGCATTCCTTTCGGAAGCACGGCCTTACAACTACAACTCGGTCTGAATCGAGAGCTTACGCCCTCAACGCATTAGTACAGACGAGTGCGGCGTGCGTTTTTCGCGAGCCAGTTTCTTCGCGTGACGTTTCACTGCTGAAGCTTTAGCGCGCTTACGTTCGGTAGTCGGTTTTTCATAGAACTCACGACGACGAACTTCCGCCAGAACACCTGCTTTTTCACAGGAACGCTTGAAGCGACGCAGAGCTACGTCGAACGGCTCGTTTTCACGTACTTTAATTACCGGCATGTGCCTCTCACCTTTGATTAAATCGGTTTGCCGCTGGCATCAGCGCCAGCTTATTTCAAAATGGTGCGGAATTTTACTGCAATTGCTGCTGCTTTGTAAAGCACCGACGCCTTTTTTGAAAGGGACTTTTATAAGGGTGAGGAGTATACACGAGGCTGTCGTCAGGGGCGAACAAAGTTTTACATCAACCCGCATTGGCCCTACACTGCGCGGTATCAGAGTGAGGTAAAACAAGTCATGCGTGTACTGGGTATTGAGACATCCTGCGATGAAACCGGCATCGCTATTTACGACGACGAAAAAGGTCTGTTAGCCAACCAATTGTATAGTCAGGTGAAATTGCACGCTGACTACGGCGGCGTAGTGCCTGAACTGGCCTCGCGCGACCACGTACGCAAGACCGTGCCGCTGATCCAGGCGGCGTTGAAAGAGTCGGGTCTGACGGCGAAAGAGATTGATGCCGTGGCCTATACCGCCGGGCCGGGTCTGGTGGGGGCGCTGCTGGTCGGGCGCGACCGTTGGCCGTTCGCTGGCGTTTGCCTGGAATGTTCCGGCGATTCCGGTACACCATATGGAAGGGCACCTGCTGGCGCCGATGCTGGAAGACAATCCGCCGGAATTTCCGTTCGTGGCGCTGCTGGTCTCCGGCGGTCATACCCAACTTATCAGCGTGACCGGGATTGGTCAGTATGCGCTGTTAGGCGAATCCATTGACGATGCGGCCGGTGAAGCGTTTGATAAAACCGCCAAACTGCTGGGACTGGATTACCCTGGCGGCCCGATGCTGTCGAAAATGGCGGCGCAGGGCACCGCAGGGCGTTTTGTCTTTCCGCGTCCGATGACCGACCGTCCTGGGCTGGATTTCAGCTTCTCCGGGCTGAAAACGTTCGCCGCAAACACGATCCGCAGCAACGGTGATGATGAACAGACCCGCGCCGATATTGCCCGTGCGTTTGAAGATGCGGTGGTGGATACGCTGATGATCAAGTGTAAGCGAGCGCTGGATCAGACCGGCTTTAAGCGTCTGGTGATGGCGGGCGGGGTGAGCGCCAACCGCACACTGCGTACGAAGCTGGCGGAAATGATGCAAAAACGGCGTGGCGAAGTGTTCTACGCGCGGCCAGAGTTTTGCACCGATAACGGCGCGATGATCGCCTACGCCGGTATGGTGCGCTTCAAAGCCGGCGCAACGGCGGATTTAGGCGTGAGCGTGCGTCCTCGCTGGCCGCTGGCGGAGTTGCCTGCGGCGTGATTTTTTGCCCGGTGGCGGCTTCGCTTACCGGCTTACAATACCGTAGGCCGGGTCAGGCGAAGCCGCCTCCCGGCGATAAAAAACGCTATACCCGCAACATCCCTTTATCTTCCAGAAACGCAATAATCGTCGCCAGGCCGTCACCGGTTTTCAGGTTGGTAAACGCCCACGGCCGATCCCCGCGCATACGCATTGTATCGCGCGCCATTACCTCCAGCGACGCGCCCACATACGGCGCCAGATCCGTTTTGTTGATCACCAGAAAATCGGATTTGGTAATCCCCGGCCCGCCTTTACGCGGGATCTTCTCGCCTTCGGCCACGTCGATCACATAGATCGTCAGATCGGCCAGCTCCGGGCTGAAGGTGGCGCTCAGGTTATCGCCGCCGCTCTCGACAAAGATCAGATCCAGGTTGCCGAATGTCTCGCTTAATGCTTCCACCGCCGCCAGGTTCATTGAGGCGTCTTCGCGAATGGCGGTATGCGGACAACCGCCGGTTTCCACGCCGACAATCCTTTCCGGCGCCAGCGCGCCCGCTTCGGTAAGAATGCGCTGATCCTCTTTGGTATAAATATCGTTAGTCACCACCGCCAGTTGATACGTATCGCGCATCGCTTTGCATAACGCTTCCAGCAGGGCGGTTTTACCGGAACCCACCGGACCGCCCACGCCGACGCGCAGGGGATGTTTATAGTCGTTCATCGTGTCTCCTCAGGAGCGAAATAATCGGCAATATTGGTGTTTTCGTGACGGGCAGAAGCGATGGCGGTCAGCGGCGTGGATGAGCCCAGATCCGCATCCGGGCGAGCCAGCGCCTGCGCCATACCCTGCGCGTAATGGTCGCAAAGTGAAAGAATGAGTTGCTGCGCCGCCTGTTGTCCGAAGGGCACCAGCTTCACCCCCCGCCATCACCGCGCTTTCTAACCAGCTGTAGCCGAGGCTTAACGCCAGATCCGTCAGCGGGATGCGCCAGCGCACGCCCAGCCACGCCATACCGCAGAGCTGGCTGTCGGCAAAAAGCGGACGCCACGTCTGCGGCAGTCCGGCACCCAGTCCACCACCAGGCGTGTAAACGCCGCCCCCCGGCTGCGCTCTTCTTCGCGCAGTTCCCGGGTTTCCCGACAGGCCAGCAGATATGCGCTCCAGCGGCGAGCGGCGGTAACGTCATTCCGTTCACAGGCGTGGTACAACCGGGCGAAAATCGGCAGGTCGACGGTAAAAAAGTTCTGCTCCAGCTGTTGCGTTTGCCAGTGCGCAAAGTCTTCCGCGTTTTTCACCCAGCCGATCTCCACCGCCCACTCCAGCCCCTGAGACCAGGTAAACGATCCCACCGGTAAACTGCTGCTGGCGAGCTGCATCAGGCGCAGCCGTTGTCTGGCGTCAGTCATCAGTGGGCGTGGCCGTGGTGATGGCCGTGAGATTCGCTGGCATATGCCCCCGCCTCCGGTTCAAAGGGCAGATGCGCGAAAGTCACCTCTAAGCTGAACTGGCGCAGCATGTCGTCGAGTACGTGATCGTGGTGATAGCGCAGCTCGTCAGGCAGAATTTGCAGCGGAACGTGGCGGTTGCCCAGGTGGTAGCAGGCTTTGGCGAGCAGGAACGATCGGCGCAGCGCACCGACCGAAACGGCTTCGTTTGCGGCGATGATCCTCACCACCACCTCTGCGCCATCTTCCGTACTCAGGCGATCGCCGCCGCGTAACAGCAACCGCGCGGCAGCAGTAAACCGGCTTCGCGTCCGTCGCCCCAGCACTACCTTCGCCCGGCTTTTGACGCGGACATCAATGGGGAGCGTCAGCGTTGCCGTGACGGCGGCGGGCGTTTCAATACGTTGCGTCAGATACAGCATGTCGTCTCCCTCAGAATAAAAAATAACGCTGGGCCATCGCAACACGTCTGCCGGTTCGCTGGTGATCGGCTCACCGTCAATGCGCACCTCGTAAGTCTGGGCGTCAACGGTGATGCTTGGGTTGCAGGCTGTTGTGGATCATGTCGGCTTTTTTTACCCGTCCGGCAGCCTTTCACGACGGCGGTGGCGCTGCGTAAGTTGAGCTGCTGCGCAATGCCGTTTTCAACCGCAGCCTGAGAAAGAAAGGTCAGGCGACAGTGATGACGCGCCGCGCCAAGCGCGCCAAACATCGGCCGGTAATGCACCGGTTGCGGGGTAGGAATCGAGGCGTTGATATCACCCATCGGCGCGCAGACAATCATCCCGCCTTTAATGAGTGTTGCGGGTTTTACGCCAAAAAAGGCCGGAGACCAGAGCACCAGATCCGCCAGCTTTCCGGCCTCAACAGAACCGACCTCATGGGCTATGCCGTGGGTTAACGCCGGGTTTATCGTGTACTTGGCGATGTAGCGTTTTACGCGCTGGTTGTCGTTATCGCCCGTCTCCTCCGCTAACGGGCCCGCGTTGTACTTTCATCCGGTGCGCCACCTGCCAGGTTCGCAGAATGACTTCGCCCACTCGTCCCATTGCCTGGGAATCCGACGAGGTCAGGGAAAAGGCGCCGAGATCGTGCAGCACATCTTCGGCGGCGATGGTTTCCCGACGAATACGCGACTCGGCAAATGCCACATCTTCGGCGATATCCGGGTCGAGATGGTGGCAGACCATCAGCATATCGAGGTGTTCGTCAATGGTGTTGACGGTATAAGGCAGCGTCGGGTTGGTGGAGGAGGGGAGAATATGGGGATGCGCGCAGGCGGTGATAATATCCGGGGCGTGACCGCCGCCCGCCCCTTCGGTATGAAAAGTATGGATCGTGCGATCGCCAATTGCCGCCAGCGTGTCCTCCGACGAAACCGGACTCGTTTAACGTGTCGCTGTGCAGCGCGACCTGAATATCCATCTCTTCAGCCACGGTCAGCGCACAGTCGATCGCCGCAGGCGTCGCGCCCCAGTCCTCGTGGATCTTCAGGCCGATCGCGCCGGCGGCAATCTGCTCACGCAGCGCGTCCGGGTTCGAGCCATTCCCTTTGCCGAGAAAACCGATATTTACCGGCAGGCTGTCCGCCGCCTGCAACATGCGGGCGATGTACCACGGGCCAGGCGTGCAGGTGGTGGCATTGGTGCCCGCCGCCGGGCCGGTGCCGCCGCCAATCATGGTCGTCACGCCAGAGACCAGCGCCTCTTCCGCCTGCTGCGGGCAGATCCAGTGAATATGCGTGTCCACGCCGCCTGCGGTAACGATCTTTCCTTCACCGGCGATCGCCTCCGTGCCGACGCCAATCGGGATCGTCACATTGGGCTGAATATCCGGGTTACCGGCTTTGCCGATGGCGAAGATCCTGCCGTCTTTGATGCCGATGTCCGCCTTGACGATCCCCCCAGTGATCGACGATCAGCGTGTTGGTGATCACCAGATCCACACACGCGCGAGCACGCATCTGCCCCTGGCCCATACCGTCGCGGATCACTTTGCCGCCGCCGAATTTCACCTCTTCGCCGTAGGTCGTGAGATCGTTTTCGACTTCGATCCACAGTTCGGTATCCGCCAGACGCACCCGGTCGCCGGTCGTCGGGCCAAACATGTCGGCGTAAGCCTGCCGGGAAATCTCAGTCATTGTCTGCCTCCAGAGAGCTCATTACTTCGCCGCGAAAACCAAAAATACGCTGTGCCCCGGCGACGCGCACCAGTTCGACCTCGCGTTTTTGCCCCGGCTCAAAACGCACTGCCGTGCCTGCGGGGATGTTCAGGCGAAAACCGCGTGCGGCTTGCCTGTCAAAGCGTAATGCGGGGTTGACCTCGTAAAAGTGATAGTGCGATCCGACCTGAACCGGGCGATCGCCATGATTCTCAACCACGATCGTGCAGGTTTCTCTGCCTGTATTGATCGCGATGTTTCCCGTGGAGATCCTGTATTCGCCTGGAATCATGGTTCCTCCTTTATACGATCGGGTTATGAACGGTGACCAGTTTCGAGCCGTCTGGAAAGGTGGCTTCAACCTGAATATCCGGGATCATTTCCGGCACGCCCTCCATCACCTGATCGCGGGTCAACACATGGCGACCGTCTTCCATCAGCGACGCCACGCTTTTGCCGTCGCGGGCGCCTTCCATAATGAAAGCGCTGATCAGCGCCACCGATTCCGGGTAGTTCAGCTTCAGTCCGCGCGCCAGACGACGCTCCGCCACCAGCGCGGCGGTAAAGAGCAACAGCTTGTCTTTTTCTCTGGGAGTCAGTTCCATAGTGATTCTCTTATGTCTGCCAGATACGGGGCAGGAGTGGCGGTTTTTGGGTCAGTTGTGGTCGTAAGGATTGCCAGACGGCGCGCATAACGCGCTGGATAAGCAGGTTGTCGTGCCCGAGAAAGCGCAGGGCCAGCAGTGAATCAATCAGCGTCGCGCCAGCGTAGTCGCCGAGGGGGGCAATTTGCTCGCGTACGCCGTCCAGCATCTTTTCCGTGGCGGGATAACAGAGCAGCGTACCGCTCCAGGGATGTCTGGCGACGGTGTGCAGGTTTCCTCCCTCAAGGTGCAGCCTTTCTATTAATAGCGGCGTACCGTCCCGCCATACTTCCAGGCGGTTGCGCAGCGTGCCGTGGCTGAAGGTCTCCTGCATCACCGGTCGCCCCAGACAGAGCAGATCCCAGGCCAGCAGCCGGCTCTCTTGCGCCAGATGAAAGACCGACTGGATGCTGGCGTTCGCGCCGGGAAAAAGGATCGTATCCTGCGGCAGCCACTCCAGTGTGGCCTGCGGGGCGAGATAAAAATCCTGCCGCAGCTGCGCCTGAGGGCCGCGACTGCGGTAAAACTTCCCTGCGCCAGGCTGGGTGATTAACGCATGGCTGTCTGTTGCAAGCGTGGCGGAAATCGTGAGTTCATCGCCCCCGACAATGCCGCCCGGCGGATGAAGCAAATAGAGGTGGCAAACGTCGTCTTCCGGGTAAAACGGACGCTGTACCGTCAGCGGGCCGACGTGTCGCGCCGAAGTGAGCACTGTTTTATGCGCGGCGCGGGTAAACCGCAGATCCAGTTCGGCCTGCCAGCCCCGTGTGAGAGTCTTGTGCGCAACGGTGTCCAGAGCGTTTCCCTTATCAGCGTGAGGGGAGTGCATACAAAAAAGTATGCCTCAGCGCATCGGGAAAACGGTCATACGAGAAGCTTATGGAAAAAAGAGGCGACGTCATGCCGCCCCAACGAGGTTTACAGCAAAACGAGAGGCATCCAGATAAGGCCGGTTATTACCAGCAGAACCAGGAAGATCAGGCCAAAAATAGCGCCCAGCCGCCAGTAATCCACCGTCGGCAGATAACCGCTACCGTAATAGATGGGGCTTGGGCCGGTCGCATAGGGGGTGAGAATGCTGCCCAGACCAATGGCGGCGCCGACCATCAGGCAAAACACTGGTAAGGGGATGTCCGGCATCGCCAGCGCGGCGGCAATCATCATCGGCGCCAGCGCGGAGGTATAAGCGGTGGCGCTGGCAAAAAAGTAGCGTAACAGATAAAACACCACGATGAGCGCGACCATCACCATCATCGGCGAATAGCCGCTTAGCCCGTTTGCCAGCAGTTTGCCAAACCAGGTGATAAAGCCGGTATTGTTCAGTCCGGTGGCGAGCGTAATCAGCGAAGCCAGCCAGAAGAAAACGTTCCATGCCGCTTTATTGCTGACGATGTCATCCCAGGAGATGATGCGTAATACCAGCATCAATGCCACCACGCTATAACCGACCATTGCGGCATCAATGTAATCGCCGCCGAAGATCCACAGCACCAGCGCGCCGACCATCAGCACCAGCATCTTTTTCTCGCGCGAGCAGAGCGGGCCCATCTCCTTTAGCTCAGCTTCCGCCCAGCGCGGCACCTGGTCGCCCGATTTCAGCACCGGCGGATACAGCACGTAGGCCAGCCACGGAACCAGCAAGACCAGCAGAATGCTTAGCGGCAGCATTCCTGAGAACCAGTCGCCCCAGCTTAGCGCCGTATGGGATGCGCTTTTCATCAGGCCAATCAGCAACAGGTTAGGCGCCATCGCCGTCAGGAAAATGGCGCTGGTAACGCAGTCGGCGGTGATGCCCATCCACATAATATACGAGCCAATGGAGCGGGAACTGGCGTCGTTAGGCTGCGAGTTATAGAGCGGCGGCAGGTTGCGGATTATCGGGTAGATGATCCCGGCGCCGCGCGCGGAGTTAGACGGCGTGACCGGGGCGAGGATCAGCTCGGAAAACATCACCGCATAACCAAGAAACAGCGTGCGATGGCCCATCTTCTTCACCAGCATCAGCGCAATTCGCCGACCGAGACCAGTTTTTTCATAGCCGGTGCCAAACATAAAGGCGGCGAAAATCAGCCAGATAACCGAGTTAGAAAAACCAGACACCGCCCACGAGAGGGCTTTGGCGGTAAATTTAAAGCCTTCCTGCGCGAGCTGATCGGGGCTGAACAGCAGCCACGGCGACAGAACGGCAATGATCGAAATCCCGATCATCGCCACGACCGCGCCCGGCACAGGTTCCAGAATGAGTCCCACAATGACGCCGGTAAAGACCGCAAAATAGAGCCAGGTGTGGCTCTCAAGACCGGTGGGGACGGGCAAAACAGCAATAATGGCGATGACCACCAGTGGAGCCAGGTATCGCCACCAACCAGATAAAGGTGCCATTGTCGTATCCCTGAGAAAAGGGAGAGGCGTAGCGCCTCTCCTGAAGGGTTATTTGATGTAGTGCACGTACTCGCAGATCTCGTCAACGATGGGACCGCGACGCTCGGCGAACTGTTTTTTGTTGTCGGCGATCAGGTTATTGCCGTGGGTATCGATAGAGACAATCAGCGGCCCGAACTCTTTCACCCGGCAAACCCACAGCGATTCCGGCATGCCGAGTTCCGTCCAGTGCACCTCTTCTATCTCTTCGACCTGGGTCGCCGCCAGCACCGCGCAGCCAGCCGGGAAGATGACGTGCAGCGCTTTGAATTTCTGGCAGCCTTCTTCGGTCAGCGGCCCCATCCCGCCTTTTCCGACCACCAGCTTCACGCCGGTCTGCTCAATGAACTCTTTTTCAAAGGCTTCCATACGCATGCTGGTGGTCGGGCCGACGGAGACCATCTCCCATTTATCACCGTTTTTACGCACAATCGGCCCGGCGTGGAAAATCGCTTTGCCGTTGAGATCGTAAGGAATGGGGCGCTTGAGTTCGATCAGGCGGCGGTGACAAACGTCGCGACAGGTCACCAGCGTTCCGGTCAGGTAGATCACATCGCCAACGCGGATATCTTCCAGGTCTTCGGCTTTGATCGGGGTAGTGAGGATCTTTTTCATAACGCGCTCCGGGTGTGGGACAGGTTTTCGAAGGAGAGGTCAGAATGAACCAGCAGCGTACCGCGACGGTGCGCCCAGCAGCCGGTGGAGACGGCCACGCCAATGGTTGACGGATGACGGGCGGCGGATTCGATGTGTACGCCCATCACCGAGCTGTTGCCGGTCAGCCCTTGTGGGCCGATTCCCAGGCGGTTTAGCCCTTCTTCCAGCCGCAGCTCAAGATCTGCCGCCTTTGGATTTGGATGACGGGTGCCTATCGGGCGCAGAATCGCTTTGCGGGAAAGCACGGCGGCGGTTTCGACGGAGGTTGCGATGCCCACGCCGACCAGTACCGGCGGACAGGCATTGACCGCCAGCGTGGAGATGTTTTCAAAGACGAATTTCACGACGCCTTCGTAGCCTTCGGAAGGCATCAGCACTTTGGAACGCCCCGGCAGCGTGCAACCGCCGCCCGCCATATAAACTTCAATTTCCGCATCGTCGCCATCGGGAATAATCTCCCAGGTGACCCACGGCACGCCGCTGCCGGTGTTTTTGCCGGTATTCACTTCGTCGAAGATTTCGACCGCGTTATGGCGTAGCGGCGCTTTTACGGTGGCGTCCTCCACGGCCTGCTTAAGAATACTTTGCAGCTCGCCCAGCAGCGGGAAGCGGGAACCGACCTTTACGAAGAACATAATTTCACCCGTGTCCTGGCAGGCCGGGCGGTTCAGGTCGATTGCTTTCTGCATGTTATCGAACATCGTGTGGTAGATAATGTTTCCCATCGATGAGGTTTCGGCATCACGCAGCTGTTTTAATTTATCGACGACGTCGTCGGGCATTCGGGTGGAGATCATGGCGGTAAAATTAGCGACAATATCCGTCAACGTAGTAACCGCATTTTGGTTATTTTGATTGCTCATCATATCAACTCCAGTTCTTTTATTAATCTGGAAATAAATTCTCTGGAGTAAACTACCACTAAAGGTGTGGTTTTATATTTTTTGTCACTGTGTATATGCAATTAACAGTTCGTGAATCACACCACAGAAAGGTGATGAAAATTGAGCAAAGGCAGGGTTTAACGACGTTAAGAGATTTACACTGCGCGTATTAACATCACGGATAACCGACAGATGCTGAACAACTATCCCTTAGCCAAAGACCTACAGGTTTTGGTTGAAATTGTCCATACGGGAAGCTTTAGCGCGGCAGCGGCGGCGCTGGGGCAAACGCCCGCGTTCGTGACGAAACGGATTCAGATTCTTGAGGCAACCCTTGCCACCACGCTGCTGAACCGCTCGGCAAGGGGTGTTGCGCTGACGGAAAGCGGGCAACGCTGCTATGAACATGCGCTGAAGCTCCTCACGCACTATCAGCGGCTGGTGGATGAGGTGACGCAAATTAAAACGCGCCCGGAGGGAATGATTCGCATTGGCTGTAGTTTTGGTTTTGGCCGCAGTTATATTGCACCTGCCATTACCGACCTGATGCGCAATTATCCTGAATTACAGGTTCACTTTGAACTCTTCGATCGGCAAATTGATTTGGTACAGGATAATATCGATCTGGATATTCGAATTAACGATGAAATTCCTGATTATATATATTGCGCATTTGTTAACAAAGAATAAAAGAATATTATGCGCGTCTCCCGCATATCTCCAGAAATATCCTGAGCCAAAAACCTTACAAGAATTAAGCGGTCATGATTGTCTGGTGACAAAAGAACGTGATATGACCCACGGCATATGGGAACTGGGGAACGGGCAAGAGAAAAAATCAGTGAAAGTAACCGGACACCTCTCTTCCAATAGCGGTGAGATTGTTTTGCAGTGGGCGCTGGAGGGCAAAGGGATCATGCTGCGTTCAGAGTGGGATGTGCAGCCGTTTCTGGCGAGCGGTAAACTGGTGAGGGTATTGCCGGAGTATGCGCAGAGCGCCAATATCTGGGCGGTCTATCAGGAACCGCTGTACCGCAGCGTAAAGTTACGGGTATGTGTGGAGTTTCTGGCGGCATGGTGCCAGAAGCGACTCGCAAGCCAGACGAGGGATATCAGGTGGCGTGGTGAAGCAATCTGTAGGCCGGATAAGACGCTTTGCGTCGCCATCCGGCGATGCGTATGTGCCTGATGGCGGCTTCGCCTTACCTGGCCTACGGCGTGGTGCAAAAAACTACTGCGGATCTTTCTCGCGCTTCTTCTTGAGTTTCGTCCAGATCTTCGTCTCCTGACGACGCCACAGGCGCTGGATGTTGTCATGGTGGCGCAGCAAAATCAGGCAAGACAGCATAGAGACCGGGAAGGTGAACTGGGGTTTAAACCACCACACGTAGAATGGCGCAATCAGCGCGCTGACGATCGCGCCCAATGACGAGTAACCGCTCAGTAAGACGGTCAGCAGCCAGGTGCCCGCCATCACGCCAGTTAAGTCCCAGCCGATGGGCGCGATCCGCGCCGAATGCGGTCGCGACGCCTTTCCCGCCTTTGAAGCCAAAAAAGACCGGCCAGATGTGCCCCAGACAGGCGGCGATGGCAATCAGGCCCAGCCAGAAAGGGTTACACCTAATGCATAAGCGCCCCAGACCGGCAGCATGCCTTTGAGGACGCTCGAAAATCAGTACCGCTACGGCTGCTCCCTTGCCCCCTATGCGTAACACATTGGTCGCGCCAGGGTTACCGGAGCCACTCTGACGCGGGTCGGTAAACCTGCAATGCGGCAGACCAGAATGGCACTGGAAATTGAGCCGCCAGAGGTACGCGAAGAGGATCATTCCAGGCGCGATTGCACTCATAAGCTGTTCCGTTTTGAAAATGTCGTGTTAAACGCTACTTCTGTGGATAATACGCATATTTCGCCGGAAGTGGTATCCGGGTTAGCCAAAAAGCAGGCAGGTCGTGATGGATATTGTATTTATAGAGCAACTTTCGGTAATCACCACTATCGGTGTTTTACGACCTGGGAGCAAACTATCGAACAGAAACTGGTGTTCGATATCGAAATGGCGTGGGACAACCGTAAGTCAGCCAGAAGCGACGACGTTGCGGATTGTCTGAGCTACGCCGACATTGCCGATACGGTAGTCAGCCATGTGGAGGGCGGCCGTTTTGCGTTAGTCGAACGCGTAGCGGAAGAGGTGGCGGATCTGCTGCTCAGCCGCTTTAGCTCTCCGTGGGTGCGCATCAAGCTCAGCAAGCCCGGCGCCGTAGCGCGTGCGGCGAATGTTGGCGTTATCATTGAGCGTGGCAATAATCTGAAAGAAAATAATTAACTTCATAGTTTTTAAACCAAACGGCGATATATGGGTCTTAAAGCTGGAGTCATAACTGCTGTTCGTTTTTTTTGATTTAGGGGTTTATTGATGAGCGATATACACTCGCTGCTGGTGGCGGCAATTTTGGGTGTGGTCGAAGGATTGACGGAGTTTTTGCCCGTCTCCAGCACGGGCCATATGATCATTGTCGGTCACCTGTTGGGTTTTGAAGGCGATACGGCAGAGACGTTTGAGGTGGTAATTCAGCTGGGATCGATCCTGGCGGTGGTGGTGATGTTCTGGCGGCGTTTGTTCGGCCTGATCGGCATTCACTTTGGCAAACAACCGCATGAAGGCACCGGAAAAGGGCGCCTGACGTTAGGGCATATTGTGCTGGGGATGATCCCGGCAGTGGTGCTGGGCCTGGTGTTCCATGACACCATTAAGTCTTTGTTTAATCCCGTCAACGTGATGTATGCGCTGGTCGTGGGCGGTCTGCTGCTGATTGCCGCGGAATGCCTGAAGCCGAAAGAGCCGCGCGCGCCGGGCCTGGACGATATGACGTATCGTCAGGCGTTTATGATTGGCTGCTTCCAGTGTCTGGCGCTGTGGCCGGGCTTTTCCCGTTCCGGCGCGACCATTTCCGGTGGGATGTTGATGGGGGTGAGTCGCTATGCCGCATCGGAATTCTCATTCCTGCTGGCCGTTCCGATGATGATGGGCGCGACGGCGTTGGATCTCTACAAGAGCTGGTCGTTCCTGACGGTGGAAGATATCCCCATGTTCGCCGTGGGATTTGTGACTGCGTTCATTGTGGCGCTGATCGCCATCAAAACCTTCCTGCAATTGATTAAGCGTATCTCGTTCATTCCGTTTGCGATTTACCGCTTTATCGTGGCTGCTGCGGTCTACGTTGTTTTCTTCTGATAACGCTTGATGCCGGATGGCGGCGTTTACGCCTTATCCGGCCTACGGTTCGATTTTGATGCCGGATAAGCGGAGCGCCATCCGGCAACAAAACGGTGAGCTTACGCCTCGGGTTTCGGGCAACGCCGTTCCTTCCAGTTAGCCACCGCTGCAATTCGCCGTCTGGTGAGTTCTTCGCGGATCTCCGCGCCTTTAAAGCCTGCCTCCACCACCTCTTTTGTCGGCACCGCCTGCGCGACCAGCCACGCTTCGCGCAGCCAGCGGCCTTGCGGATAGTCAGATGCCTCAAAACCGGTACGACCGCGCACGTCGGCCTCGCTGGTCAGGGCGATTTGCTCTACGCGCTGCGGCTTACGCCAGGCGTCAATCGAATCGAACAGCTTCACGATCGTTTTCGGCTGCAAAATCGGGAAGGTATGGATGAGATCGTGGAATTCCGCCACCAGTTTGGCTAAATCCCGAATCTCATTCGGCACACGCAGACGCTGGCATAACTGCTCGACCAGTTTTACGCCTGCCGGGCCGTGGCCATGATGGCGCGGCCAGAGCGCTTTGGGCGTCAAGCCTTTGCCAAGGTCGTGACAGAGCGTGGCGAAACGCACATCAACGTTCGGGCTGAGCATGGCGGCCATTGATAACGTCATTAATGTGTGGATGCCGGTATCGATTTCCGGGTGCCACTTTGCCGGAGCCGGAACGCCAAACAGCGCGTCCACTTCCGGGAACAGAACGCGCAGCGCGCCGCAGTCGCGCAGCACCTGAAAGAAAACCTGCGGATTGCGCGTGGTTAAGGCGTTCTCGGTCTCCTTCCATACGCGCTCCGGCGTGAGGTGTTCCAGTTCGCCTGCGGCGGTCATGTCGCGCATCAACGCCAGGGTTTCATCAGCGATGCGGAAACTGAGGTGCGCGTAGCGGGCGGCAAAACGCGCCACGCGCAACACGCGCAGCGGATCTTCGCTAAAGGCGGGGGAAACATGGCGCAGCAGGCGATTGTCCAGATCGCGACGCCCCTGATAGGGGTCGACGATATGGCCGTCGTCATCCTGCGCGAGGGCATTAATGGTGAGGTCGCGACGTTGCAGGTCTTCTTCCAGCGTCACGTCCGGCGCGGCATAGCAGGTAAAGCCGGTATAGCCTGAACCGGATTTACGCTCGGTGCGCGCCAGCGCATACTCTTCACGCGTTTGCGGATGAAGAAACACGGGAAAATCGCGGCCTACCTGCTGGTAGCCCGCGTCAAGCATCTCCTGCGGCGTGGCGCCAACCACCACCCAATCTTTATCTTTGACCGGTAGCCCTAACAACGCATCCCGAACAGCACCACCGACCAGATAAATCTTCACGCCACTTTCCCTTCCTGAAAAAAATCATCCCTTAATCATATGTCAGTGCGGCAGAGAAGGCGATTTAGTTCATCCAGCGGTCTTTGCGTTTACGGCTTGGGATCATGTGCGGGAGAACCAGACCGAGCAGCAGGCCGAGCACCAGCACGCCGCCGCCATACATGAACCACTGCATAATGATGGTGCGCTGCTTGTCATCAAGTTGCAGATTGGCGGCGCTGACTTTCTTCTGCGCCACGATCAGCTCGTTTTTCAGCTTCTGGTTTTCTTCTTTCAACCCGTTAATCACGCTGTCGCTCTGCGACACTTTTTGCTGCATGTCGGCCGTGCGCTGATTCCAGGTGGTATCAATATTGTTCAGCTTGTCGGTCAGCGTCTTAACCTGATTTTCCAGATCCGGTACGCGGATACGCAGGCTGGGCGAGCTGTTCAGCTCTTTCATCGGGATCCAGGCAGTACGACCTGTACTGTCTTTCACCTGAGCGTAATTCGTGTTGGCGTCTGTCTGTAATAATGTCACTTCCTCGCCGGCATTCACCGTACCCACGAGGCGATAATTATCTCCCGGACCGCTGCGGACCCAGGTATTCAGTTCGTCAGAGACATAGCGCTTCTCTTCTGCGTGGGAGACGGCAGTGGCGCTAAGTGCAAGTAAAGTTAATCCAATCAGGCGTAATTTTGGCATCAGGCTGTCGTTTTTGTCATAAAAAGTGGAACGATAGTAGTGGCATCAGTGTCTCTACGCAAAGCATTCGACATCAATCGGAATCATCTGTGTCATCTTTGCCACTGTTTTAAACTTTTACGCCCGTCAAATTGCTCGTTGCATGGCAATTTGGCGCAAAATACTATCTACTGACAAAAAAGAACGCGTTAAGTTCGCCCGTCATTCTTCCCATATGTGACATAACCCATAAGTACGAGGCAATGGCTCAGGAAATCGAATTAAAGTTTATCCGTTAATCACGACGCTGTAGACGCGTTGCGTGACCATCTGCAAACACTCGGCGGCGAGCACCATGCGCCCAGCCAGTTACAGAACATTTACTACGAAACGCCGGACAAGTGGTTGCGTGGACATGATATGGGTCTGCGCATCCGTGGCGAGAATGGTCGTTATGAAATGACCATGAAAATCGCCGGTCGGGTCACGGGGGGCCTGCATCAACGGCCGGAATACAATGTTGCGCTGAGCGAGCCGACGTTGGATCTCGCACTGCTCCCGCAGGAGGTCTGGCCGAACGGCGAGCTGCCTGCGGATCTCGCTTCACGCGTGCAGCCGCTGTTCAGCACCGATTTTTACCGTGAGAAATGGCTGGTGGACGTTGACGGCAGCCGTATTGAAATTGCGCTCGATCTTGGCGAAGTGAAGGCCGGAGAATGTGCCGAGCCAATTTGCGAGCTGGAGCTGGAACTGTTAAGCGGCGAGACCCGTGCGGTGTTGAAACTGGCAAACCAACTGGTGTCGCAAGCGGGTCTGCGTCAGGGCAGCCTGAGCAAGGCCGCACGGGGGATATCATCTGGCGCAGGGGAATGCTCCGCGTGGGGTCAGACCTACTGCGGTGCTGAAAGCGCCAGCCAAAGCCAGCATTGAGCAGGGGCTGGAAGCGGCGCTGGAGCTGGCATTGTCGCAATGGCAGTACCATGAAGAGCTGTGGGTGCGTGGAAATGACGCCGCCAAAGCGGATGTACTGGCGGCGATGGGGCTGGTTCGCCATGCGCTGATGCTGTTTGGCGGCATTGTACCGCGTAAAGCAAGCGCTCACTTACGCGATTTGCTGACGCAGTCGGAAGCGACCCTTGTCTCTGAGGTTTCAGCCATTACGGCTATCTATAGCACGCAAACGGCGATGGCTAAACTGGCGCTGACCGAATGGCTGGTCACCAAAGCCTGGCAACCGTTCCTCGACGCCAAAGCGCAGGCGAAAATGGCCGATTCTTTCAAACGCTTTGCCGATATTCACCTGTCGCGCCACGCGGCGGAGCTGAAAGCGACTTTCGGGCAGCCGTTGGGCGATCGGTATCGCGATCAGCTTCCGCGCCTGACCCGCGATATCGACAGCATTTTGCTGCTGGCAGGTTATTACGACGCGAATGCGGTACAGGCCTGGCTGGAGAACTGGCAGGGCCTGCGCCACGCGATTGTGACAGGGCAGCGCATTGAAGTTGAACACTTCCGCAATGAGGCGATCTTCCAGGAGCCGTTCTGGCTGCATAGCGGAAAACGATAACCAGTAACGCCTGATGGCGATGCTGCGCATCTTATCAGGCCTGCGACGCACAGGTTTTGTAGGCCGGATAAGGCGTTACGCCGCCATCCGGCAACACTCATCGGGATTAGTTAGCCATCTGAGGACACACCTTAAATGAAGCCGCTTTCTTCACCGTTACAGCAGCACTGGCAGACCGTGGTTGAGCGGTTACCAGAAATCCTGGCTGAAGCCACGCTTAGCGTTCAGGCGAAGTCAGTACTTACATTTAGTGACTTTGTGCAGGACAGCGTGATTGCGCATCCCGAATGGGCTGACTGAGCTGGAAAGCGCGCCGCCGCAGGCCGATGAGTGGCGGCATTATGCCGCGTGGCTACAGGACGCGTTGGCGCAGGTGGACTGATGAAGCGGCGCTGATGCGCGAGCTTCGCATATTCCGTCGCCGCATCATGGTACGTATCGCCTGGGCGCAGGCGCTGTCGCTGGTGGAAGAAGAAAACATTCTGCAACAGCTAAGCCATCTGGCGGAAACGTTGATCGTCGCCGCGCGCGACTGGTTGTATGACGCCTGCTGTCGCGAGTGGGGTACGCCCTGCAACCATGATGGCGTACCTCCCAACCGTTGCTGATTCTGGGGATGGGAAAACTGGGCGGCGGCGAGCTGAATTTCTCCTCGGATATCGATCTGATCTTCGCCTGGCCGGAGCACGGTTCCACCCGGGGCGGTCGGCGCGAGCTGGATAACGCGCAGTTCTTTACCCGCATGGGGCAGCGTTTGATCAAAGTGCTGGACCAGCCGACGATGGACGGCTTTGTGTACCGGGTGGATATGCGTCTGCGCCCGTTTGGCGACAGTGGCCCGCTGGTGCTGAGTTTTGCCGCGCTGGAAGATTATTACCAGGAACAAGGGCGCGACTGGGAGCGTTATGCGATGGTCAAAGCGCGCATTATGGGCGCTGCCGACAGTGCGTATGTCGATGAACTGCGCGCCATGTTGCGACCTTTCGTGTTCCGCCGCTATATCGATTTCAGCGTGATCCAGTCCCTGCGTAATATGAAAGGGATGATTGCCCGTGAAGTGCGTCGTCGCGGTCTGAAAGACAATATTAAGCTTGGCGCCGGCGGTATTCGTGAAATTGAGTTTATCGTGCAGGTGTTCCAGTTGATTCGCGGCGGACGGGAACCCTCGCTGCAATCGCGCTCGTTGCTGCCGACGCTGAGCGCGATTGATGCGCTGCACCTGTTGCCAGAAAATGACGCCGGACAGTTACGCGCGGCCTATCTCTTCCTGCGCCGTCTGGAAAACCTGCTGCAAAGCATCAATGATGAGCAGACCCAGACGCTGCCGGGCGATGAACTGAACCGGGCGCGCCTGGCCTGGGGAATGCGCACGGATGACTGGTCGCAGCTCACCGACATTCTGGCGGCGCACATGGCTAACGTGCGTCGGGTATTTAACGAACTGATTGGCGATGACGAAACCGATACTCAGGAAGATACGCTGTCGGAACACTGGCGCGAACTGTGGCAGGATGCGCTACAGGAAGATGATACCACGCCGGTGCTGGCGCATCTGTCCGACGACGATCGCGGACGCGTGCTGGCGTTAATCGCCGACTTCCGTAAAGAGCTGGATAAGCGCACCATTGGCCCGCGCGGGCGGCAGGGTGCTCGACCATCTGATGCCGCATCTGCTTAGCGACGTGTGCTCGCGCGAAGATGCCTCTGTGCCGCTGTCGCGTATTACGCCGCTGCTGGTGGGGATCGTTACGCGTACCACTTACCTTGAATTACTGAGCGAATTTCCCGGCGCGCTGAAGCACCTGATTTCGCTGTGCGCCGCTTCGCCGATGGTGGCGAGCCAGCTGGCGCGTTATCCGCTGTTGCTCGATGAACTACTGGACCCGAATACGCTGTATCAGCCAACGGCGACCGACGCTTATCGCGATGAGTTACGCCAGTATTTGCTGCGTGTGCCGGAAGATGACGAAGAGCAGCAGCTGGAAGCGCTGCGCCAGTTTAAACAAACGCAACTGTTGCGCATTGCGGCGGCGGATATCGCCGGTACGCTGCCGGTGGATGAAGGTCAGCGATCACCTGACCTGGCTGGCGGAGGCCATTATCGACGCCGTTGTCCAGCAGGCGTGGGGGGCAAATGGTGGCGCGCTATGGGCAGCCGACGCACCTTGCTGAGCGCACCGGACGCGGGTTTGCGGTGGTGGGTTATGGCAAGCTGGGCGGCTGGGAGCTGGGCTACAGCTCCGATCTTGATCTGATCTTCCTGCACGATTGCCCAATGGACGTGATGACCGACGGCGAGCGTGAAATCGACGGTCGCCAGTTCTACTTACGCCTGGCGCAGCGCATTATGCACCTGTTCAGCACTCGCACCTCTTCCGGTATCTTGTATGAAGTGGACGCGCGGCTGCGCCCGTCTGGCGCGGCGGGAATGCTGGTCACGTCGGCGGAAGCCTTTGCCGATTATCAGAAAAACGAAGCCTGGACATGGGAGCATCAGGCGCTGGTGCGCGCCCGTGTGGTTTATGGCGACCCGCAACTGACCTCGCAGTTTGACGCCGTGCGTCGCGATATCATGACCCTCGCCCGCGAAGGCAAAACGTTGCAGACCGAGGTGCGCGAAATGCGCGGAGAAAATGCGCGCGCATCTGGGCAACAAGCATCGCGATCGTTTTGATATCAAAGCCGACGAAGGCGGGATCACCGATATTGAATTTATTACCCAATATCTGGTGCTGCGCTATGCGCATGAAAAGCCGAAGCTGACGCGCTGGTCCGATAACGTGCGCATTCTGGAACTGCTGGCGCAAAACGACATTATGGACGAACAGGAAGCGCAGGCGCTGACGCAGGCCTATACCACGCTGCGCGATGAGCTTCATCACCTTGCGCTACAGGAGCTTCCGGGGCATGTGGCGCAAGAGTGCTTCAGCAAGGAACGCGCGCTGGTACGGGGCAAGCTGGCAGAAGTGGCTGGTTGCCGGGTGAAGTGTGCTATTATCGCGCGCAAATTTTAAGACCCTCAGAGAATCTCTCAGGAGACAGGAATGAAAGTAACGCTGCCAGAGTTTGAACGTGCAGGAGTCATGGTTGTTGGTGATGTGATGCTGGATCGCTACTGGTACGGGCCGACCAGCCGTATTTCCCCCGAAGCGCCGGTGCCCGTTGTCAAAGTGGACACCATTGAAGAACGTCCGGGCGGCGCGGCGAACGTGGCGATGAACATCGCTTCTCTGGGCGCAAATTCGCGTCTGGTGGGTCTGACCGGTATTGACGATGCGGCGCGCGCGCTGAGCAAAACGCTGGCGGGATGTGAACGTAAAATGCGACTTCGTTTCTGTGCCTACGCATCCGACGATTACCAAACTGCGTGTACTTTCCCGTAACCAGCAGCTGATTCGCCTGGATTTTGAAGAAGGTTTTGAAGGCGTCGATCCGCTGCCATTGCACGAGCGTATTAACCAGGCGCTGGGCTCAATTGGCGCGCTGGTGTTGTCTGATTACGCCAAAGGCGCGTTGGCCAGCGTTCAGCAGATGATTCAGCTTGCGCGTAAAGCGGGGCGTTCCGGTGCTGATCGACCCGAAAGGCACCGATTTCGAACGTTATCGCGGCGCCACGCTGTTGACGCCGAACCTGTCCGAGTTCGAAGCGGTGGCGGGTAAATGTAAAAGTGAAGAAGAGATTGTTGAACGCGGCATGAAGCTGATTGCCGATTTCGAATTTTCTGCGCTGCTGGTGACCCGTTCCGAGCAGGGAATGACGCTGCTGCAACCGGGTAAAGCGCCGCTGCATATGCCGACCCAGGCGCAGGAAGTGTATGACGTTACCGGTGCCGGGGATACGGTGATCGGCGTACTGGCGGCCACATTAGCGGCGGGGAACTCCCTGGAAGAGGCCTGCTATTTCGCGAACGCGGCAGCAGGCGTTGTCGTCGGTAAACTGGGAACATCAACCGTTTCGCCAATCGAACTGGAAAATGCGGTGCGCGGTCGTGCGGACACCGGCTTCGGCCGTGATGACGGAAGCCGAGCTGAAACAGGCCGTGGCCAGCGCGCGTAAACGCGGCGAGAAAGTGGTCATGACCAACGGCGTTTTCGACATTCTGCACGCCGGACATGTGTCTTACCTGGCGAACGCCCGCAAGCTGGGCGATCGCCTGATCGTCGCGGTGAACAGCGATGCCTCCACCAAACGTCTGAAAGGCGAAACTCGCCCTGTGAATCCGCTGGAACAGCGAATGATCGTGCTGGGTGCGCTGGAGTCCGTTGACTGGGTGGTTTCTTTCGACGAGGACACCCCGCAGCGGCTGATTGCTGGCGTGCTGCCGGATCTGCTGGTGAAAGGCGGTGACTATAAGCCAGAAGAGATTGCCGGTAGCGAAGAAGTCTGGGCCAACGGCGGCGAAGTGCTGGTGCTTAACTTCGAAGATGGTTGTTTCGACCACCAATATCATCAAGAAAATCCAGAAAGACAGCGATAAATAACCGCTGAACAGACGGCCCGATACGCACAGCGCCATCGGGCATCTGGCTTGTTTCCAAAGTGTGATGTCAGGCAACTGATATGCGCACTTTTTGCACAACCGTTCAACACATATAAGAGAATACTGAAATTAGAAAAAGCATATGGCCTTAACAGATATTTGATAACTGGAGGGTATGCTGATGAACGACAAGAACGTATATTCGTTAAACAATTTTGATTTTCTGGCGCGCAGTTTCGCCAGGATGCAGGCTGAGGGCCATCCTGTTGATATCCAGGCCGTTACCGGAAATATGGATGAGGCGCACCGCAGCTGGTTTTGCAAACGCTATGCGCTTTACTGCCAACAGGCGACACAGGCTAAGAAGCTAGAACTCGAACACTGAAAATATCAACGGGCCTTACGGCCCGTTGTGGTTTTTACTCTTGCGGATCGACAGGCGGGATGGCGGGCGCAGGTTTAACATCTACAGGTTTCTCACGCGCTTCCAGCTCGCTGAGGCGTTGCTCCAGCAGCGCCAGCTTTTCGCGGGTGCGCAGTAAGACCTGAGTCTGCACGTCAAACTCTTCACGGCTCACCAGATCGAGACGCGTCAGCTGCGATTGCAGCGTCTGACGGATTTTCTTCTCGATATCTTCCCCGAACTCCCGAACCCCTTTCGGCATCGACTCGTGAACCTGACGAGCGAGTTGCTCAATTTTTTTCGGGTCAATCATTGTGGTTTCCCTGAACTGGTAAGTGTCAGAACACATTGTAGTGCGATATGCAGGCGTCATAAACCAGAATTGTGTGTCGTTTAGCGGAGTAAAGGCGTTGATGAAGGTAATCAATAGCGTTATAGTTAACTCGCTTATTCTCAGGGCGGGGCGAAATTCCCCACCGGCGGTAAATCAGCGTATGTCCAAAAGATTTCGCGTTGCGGCAATGCAGCAGCGGCGTGAAAGATGAAGGACTGGTTGAAAGCCCGCGAGCGCTTCAGGTGCAAACCTGAAGGTCAGCAGATCCGGTGTAATTCCGGGGCCGACGGTTAAAGTCCGGATGGGAGAGAGTAACGATCCAGTCGGGCATGGGCCCGCTCACGTTATTTTTTTGCCGCTTGTCGGTACTCCTAAGACTGCCCTGATTCTGGTAACCATAATTTTAATGAGGTTTTTTTACCATGAATCAGACGCTACTTTCCTCTTTTGGTACGCCTTTTGAACGTGTGGAACATGCGCTATCCGCGCTGCGTGAAGGACGCGGTGTGATGGTGCTTGACGATGAAGATCGCGAAAACGAAGGCGATATGATTTTCCCGGCCGAAACCATGACCGTTGAGCAGATGGCGCTGACCATTCGCCACGGCAGCGGCATTGTTTGTCTGTGCATCACTGAAGATCGTCGCAAGCAGCTCGATCTGCCGATGATGGTGGAGAACAATACCAGCGCCTACGGCACCGGTTTTACCGTGACCATTGAAGCCGCAAAAGGCGTGACTACCGGCGTTTCTGCCGCAGACCGCGTAACGACCGTTCGCGCAGCCATTGCCGATGGCGCGAAACCTGCCGATCTGCACCGTCCTGGCCACGTTTTCCCGCTGCGCGCGCAGCCAGGCGGCGTTCTGACCCGCGGCGGCCATACTGAAGCTACCATCGATCTGGTGACTCTGGCCGGGTTCAAACCTGCTGGCGTACTGTGCGAGCTGACGAATGACGATGGCACAATGGCGCGCGCGCCGGAATGCATCGCGTTTGCCGGTAAACACAACATGGCAGTAGTGACGATCGAAGATCTGGTGGCTTACCGCCAGGCGCACGAGCGTAAAGCCAGCTAATTCTGTAGGCCTGATAAGCGAAGCGCCATCAGGCGATGAGATGATAATAAAAACCGAAGCCGATTCGCAGGCTTCGGTTTTTTGTGTTTACAGAGGTCATTAATCCCGCCGTTTATCCCTTATATTTTTGCTTTTTTAAACATCCCATCTGTTAATAAAAGCCCAACCTTTTTCTCTATGATCAAAATCATATTCTCGATTTCATACTGTGCCAGTATATAGGGCTACCTCAATATAGGTAGAAAAGGTTTTAACGCTAATTGTTTGGTAATATTAGATTTTAAGGGTAAGAGGATGTTTATCGCCTGGTATTGGCTCGTCTTAATTTTTCTGGTGATCGTAGGGTATTTTTGCCATATGAAACGCTATTGTAAGGCGTTTCGGCAGGACAGAGATGCGCTGCTGGAAATCCGCAATAAATTACTTCGTCGCGATGATGAAGAACGCGTTATGACCAAAGAGCAGGAATAAGCGCTTCCTGCTTCCTCTGTTATCCGATTCCCATCGCCTGAAGCACGACAAGACTCAACCCCATCACCGACATTCCACACAGTACGCCGTAGCTGGGATTATTATTAGGGTCGATCTCTTTTGCCAGCGGCATCAGCTCATCAACGGATAGTGCCACCATAATTCCCGCGACGGCGGCCATGATGGACGCCATAACGACCGGTGAGATCAGGCTGCCCAGAATAAGCCACGCCATTACACCGCCAAGAATTTCCGCCATCCCGGAGATACCGGCCCAGAAAATTGCTGTCCGTTTTGAACCGGTTGCGGCGTAGACTGGCCCGGCGACCGCTAATCCTTCAGGAATATTGTGCAAGGCGACCGCCAGGGCAATGCCAAAACCCAATTCGAGGTTGCTGCTGGCGGTGACGAAGGTGGCGATACCTTCCGGGAAGTTGTGCAGGCTGATGCCCAGCGTCAGCAGGATGGCGGTGCGTTTTATCGAGCCGGGGAGAGGACGCGCGGTTTTTTGCACTAAATCTTGTGGGTGGGCGTGGGGAAGCAGCCTGTCGAGACCGAAATAACCCAGCAAGCCGATAATAAACATACCGTAACCCAGCACCGGAGACATGCCATCCGCCGCCAGCGCGGCTGGCAGCATCTCCATCAGCGAGATCAACAGCATAATGCCTGCGGCGAATCCCAGTGAAAACGCCAGCACGCGGGTTGGACGGTTTTTGCCCCAGCACGCCAAGAAACGCGCCAATAAAGGTGGCGGCGCCCGCCAGTAAGGTCAGAATTAAAGGTACTGACATCGACAACTCCTTATGATTCAACTGTCCGAACCTGACCTTCAAAATAACTGATGATCTTCATCATGGTTATCTGAGTTCTTCATCCATCGAAAAAGCGTATTGTGATGATATCAAAATGACTCCCTCAGTAAGGATATCATCATGTCTTCAACACGTATGCCAGCATTGTTTTTAGGTCACGGTAGCCCGATGAACGTTCTGGAAGATAATGTGTATACCCGCGCCTGGCGGCATCTGGGGGATACATTGCCGCGTCCAAAAGCGATTGTCGTTGTTTCGGCGCACTGGTTCACGCGAGGGACGGGCGTGACGGCGATGGAAGCGCCAAAGACGATCCATGATTTTGGCGGCTTTCCTCAGGCATTGTATGACACGCACTATCCTGCGCCCGGTTCGCCGGAACTGGCGCAACATCTGGTTGAGTTGCTGTCGCCGACGCCGGTCGCGCTGGATAAAGAGGCGTGGGGCTTTGATCACGGCTCCTGGGGCGTGTTGATCAAGATGTACCCGAATGCGGATATCCCGATGGTGCAGTTGAGCATCGACAGCACCAAACCGGCGGCCTGGCATTTTGAAACAGGGCGCAAACTGGCGGCGTTGCGGGACGAAGGCATTATGCTGGTCGCCAGTGGCAACGTGGTGCATAACCTGCGCACGGCGCGCTGGCATGGCGAGAATACGCCCTACCCGTGGGCAACGTCATTCAATGAGTATGTGAAAGCGAATCTGACATGGCAGGGGCCGGTAGAACAGCATCCGCTGGTTAATTACCTCGATCATGAAGGAGGATCGCTGTCGAACCCAACGCCGGATCACTATCTGCCGCTGCTGTATGTGTTAGGCGCATGGGATGGCAAAGAGCCGGTGACGATCCCGGTTGACGGCATCGAGATGGGCAGCCTGAGTATGCTGTCGGTACAGGTGGGATGATTAATGCCCGATGGCGCTACGCTTGTCGGGCCTACGGCACGAATTGTAGGCCGGGTAAAGCGGAGCCGCCACCCGGCACAAGAAACTATTCGACAAAGATATGCGGGTAGAAGCGGGACAGATCCTGGGTGATCAACGCTCTGTCTTCGCGAATACCGATCCCGGCGGGTTGATCGTTGATCAACCAGCTGCCAATCAGCATATAGCTGTCGCCAAACTTCGGCAGCGGACAGAACTGCTGCACAATCATGCCTTCTTCACCGTAAGGGCCTTCCACCGCTTCGATCGTTTTCCCGTTCTCAATGATGGAGACGTTAGCGCCTTCACGCGAGAAGATCGGTTTGACGACGAATTTTTCCATTTGCGGATAGTCATCTTCCGCAAAATAAGCCGGCAGCAGGTTAGGGTGATCCGGGAACATTTCCCATAACATTGGGAGCAGCGCTTTATTGGAGATAATGCTCTTCCAGGCCGGTTCCAGCCAGCGAACGCCAGCATCTTCCAGCTTGGTGGAGAACATTTCACGCAGCATAAATTCCCACGGATAGAGCTTAAACAGGTTGGCAATCACCTGATCCTGCAAGTCCGAAAACTGACCTTTTTCACCCAGGCCGATATCTTCAATGTAGAGGAACTCGGTGGCGATTTCAGCTTCGGCGGCGCAGTCCTGTAGATACTGGATTGTCCCGCGATCTTCCACGGTGTCGCGACAGCAGGTGAGGTGCAGCAGTTGGAAGCCATACTGCTCACGCAGCTCGGCGAAGCGTTCGATCAGCTTTTCTTGCAGACTGTTAAACTGATCGCTGCCTTCCGGCAGGTTGCCCGCATTGAGCTGGTCTTCCAGCCAGATCCACTGGAAAAACGCGGCCTCATACAGTGAGGTCGGCGTATCGGCGTTATTTTCTAAAAGTTTAGGCTCACCCGTGCCATCCCACGCCAGATCGAGGCGGGAATAGAGTGACGGCTGCTGCGTTTGCCAGGACTGACGTACAAAGCCCCAGGTATGCTTAGGAATGCGAAATTTCGTCATCAGCTCGTCGCTGGCGATCACTTTCTCCACGACCTTAAGGCACATCTGGTGCAGTTCAGCGGTGACGTCTTCCAGCTTCTCAACCTGGTCGAGCGTCAGCTTGTAGTACGCGTCTTCACACCAGTACGGTTCCCCGTACATCGTGTGAAAATTAAAACCGTATTCGGTGGCTTTCTCGCGCCAGTCCGGGCGCTCAGTAATACTGATTCTTTCCATGCGTCTTAGCCGCCCATCGAACGATTCGAGGTGCCGGTGGCGCTACGCTGCATTGTGCTTTGTTTTGCCACTGACTCGCCAAAACCACCACGGGTAACGGTTGTGGTTGTAGCGGGTTTCGGCGCCATCGCGGTTTTCGGTACAGTCATGGTACGGCCAGGCTGTGCGGCGCCGTAGTTCTTGCCGCTGGCGTCGGTGTATTTACCGTAGGCCGGGCTGGCCGGGTTTTTTGAACTGAACAGTGGTTGCTGAGCAAAGCCCGCGCCGCCGCCCATCATTCGGCCCATCATGTAGCCCGCCATCAGCGGCATCCAGAAGCTGCCGCTGGATTGCGCCTGCGCCTGATTTTCCGGCGCGATGCCAGCCTGAGCCGGCGCCTGCTGGCACTGGCCTTCGCCGAATTCAGCCACGCAGTCTTCACGCGTCGCGTATTTCGGCGCGGTACGTTCCGCTTCTTTCAGGGCATTGTTGAATGCGGTCGTACATTCAGCGTTTTTTGCCCGGGTTCGCCGCCGAGCAGTCGTCGGCGTTTTGATACAGCGAAACCGTTTCGTCGCTTTTTTCACAGCCGGCCAGCATAAAGACAGCGGTAACCGCCAGAGCAACCGGAGTAAGATGACGTGCGCTCCAGCTTTTGCGGAACGAGGCGTGATGTATAGATTTTGTCCGTTTCATTTTTGTCTTCCAGGACCCAGTGGTAAACACAATAAATAATGCTCAGGATAGTGGATGGCTGGTCGAAATTGAAGCGAGAAGAGGCGAGAATGCGGCAGAATGGCGGGATCTTTACGTTGCCTTACGTTCAGACAAGGTTTAGCGCCCGGTGGCGCGACGCTTACCCTGCCTGCAATCAGGTAGGCTCAATAAGCGAAGCGCCATCGGGCAATTCATCAGTTACGGAACGGGTTGTTACCGTTGCTGCTGGTGGAACGTGCTGAAGCAGGCTGAACCGTACTGGCATTATAGCCATCCGCCGCTGCATCCTGCTGCGGGGTTTCCGGCGCGACGTTGTCCGGGGATGTCGAGATCGGTTTACCCAGCGCATTGTTCAGCGCCACCAGATCCTGCTCGTTCAACGTACCGAGAGCATTCTTGATGTTCAGTTGGTTAATCAGATAGTTATAACGCGCATTCGCCAGTTGTTGCTTCGCTTCATACAGCGCGGTGGTGGCATCCAGCACGTCAACAATGGTACGCGTACCCACGGAATAACCGGCTTCGTTTGCATCCAAAGAGCTTTGCGCGGAAACAACGGCCTGTTTGTAAGCGTTAATGCTGCTGATAGAAGCATTAATGTTGTTGAAGGAAGAGCGCACGGTCTGCACGACGCTGCGGTGCGCGCTTTCCAGCTGTTCGCTCGCGCCAACAAAGTTGTACTGCGCCTGTTTCACCTGAGAGTTGACCATCCCACCCTGATACAGCGGCAGCGAGAAACTCAGGCCAATTTTGTTCTGGCCCATATTGCTGTCGTCATACTGCGTGCTGTTATGGGTTTTAGAGCCGCTATAAGAGGTGTCAGACACGCCGGTAGAAGCGGTTAAATCCAGCGTTGGCAGATGACCGTCCTGCGCCTGGCGGATTTGCTCGCGCGCCAGATCCTGGCTCAGACGCGCCTGCAACAGCGTCAGGTTACGGTTTTCGGCCTCTTTCAGCAGAGCGTTAACGGCCTGCGGCTTATCGGTTTTAAAGTTCGTGACATTCAGCGAAGCCAGTTCCGGGTAGTAGTTACCGGTGACCTGGCGCAATTCTTCTACGGCGTTATCCAGATTGTTGCGGGCGGTGACTTCGTTCGCCAGCACGGTATCGTATTGTGCACGGGCGTTTTGCACGTCAGTGATAGCGACCAGGCCGACGTTAAAACGCTGGGTGGTTTGATCTAACTGACGATAAACGGCTTCTTTCTGCGCCTGCGTATAAGAGAGAACGTCAATGGCGTTCAGGACTTTAAAGTAGGCGCTCGCCGTATTGAGGATCAGCGTTTGCTGATCGGTCTGGAACGTGACGTCCTGGATACCTGCGGATTTTTCCTGCAACGTCAGCGCGCGCCATTTTGACATATCAAAAAGGGTCTGGGGTTAATTGCAGAGAGGCGCTGGTGGCGTTGGAGTTGATGCCATTCGCATCACGATAGCCGTTGCTGTAGGTGTAATCGGCACCTAAACCCAGTTGCGGCAGTAAAGGACTACGCGCTTCGTTAATTTTTTCGAATGCAGCATCGCGATCGGCGGCGGATTTACGCAATTCCGGGTTGCTCAGGCGTGCTTGCTGATAAACTTGCATCAGGTTCTCTGCCTGGCTCAGTGTGCTGAACCCCGTCAGGCTCAGGCCGATAAGGATGGGGAGCAATTTCTTCATTTGCATTCCTTGTTGTGAAGCAGTATTTAGCGCTGATCAAATTGTAAAAATAATTGCTGATTCTAGCAGAATCCGCCACTGCAAAAAGTTGGCGTTACGTGCCATCCGGCGTTAATTTGCACCAATTTATCACAAGGTCGCTGAAAACGGCAGTCAAACGCCCTTGAAATTCACATTTTAATCACTATTGGTACCAGGACAGCACAATGCATAAACCAGACAACTCGCCAATGACTTTCTCCAAAAACGATGTAGAAATTATTGCACGAGAAACGCTATATCGCGGTTTTTTTTCACTGGATCTCTATCGTTTCCGCCACCGCCTGTTCAACGGTGAAATGAGCGGTGAAGTGAAACGCGAAATTTTTGAGCGCGGCCACGCCGCAGTGTTGCTACCCTTTGACCCTGAGCGCGACGAAATTGTACTGGTCGAACAGATTCGTATCGCGGCGTATGACACCAGCGAGACGCCGTGGTTGCTGGAAATGGTCGCCGGGATGATCGAAGAGGGCGAAACCGTTGAGGAGGTCGCTCGTCGCGAAGCAATGGAAGAGGCCGGACTTGAGGTCAAACGGACGAAACCGGTCATGAGTTACCTGGCAAGCCCCGGCGGCACCAGCGAGCGTCTTTCTATTTTAGTGGGCGAAGTGGATGCCACGACCGCAAACGGGATTCATGGTCTGGCCGATGAAAACGAAGATATTCGTGTTCATGTGGTAAGTCGGGAGCAGGCTTACCAGTGGGTAGAAGAGGGGAAAATCGACAACGCGGCTTCTGTCATCGCTTTGCAATGGCTGCAACTGCACTATCAAGAGTTAAAACACGAGTGGAAAAAATGAAGCGTTACACACCTGACTTCCCTGAAATGATGCGCCTGTGCGAAACTAATTTTTCGCAATTGCGCCGCCTGTTGCCGCGCAATGACGCACCCGGCGAAACAGTAAGCTATCAGGTGGCCAACGCGCAATATCGGTTAACGATCGTTGAATCGACCCGATACACTACGCTTGTTGCGATCGAGCAGACGGCGCCAGCCATTACGTACTGGAGCCTGCCGTCACTTACGGTGCGCCTGTACCATGACGCGATGGTGGCCGAAGTGTGTTCAAGTCAGCAGATCTTTCGCTTCAAAGCGCGGTATGATTATCCAAATAAAAAGTTGCATCAACGCGACGAAAAGCATCAAATTAATCAGTTTCTGGCCGACTGGCTGCGTTACTGTTTAGCACATGGAGCGATGGCGATTCCGGTTTATTAGCGTCGTGAAACCTAAGGACACCATTTGGAAAGCCTGTTAACCCTTCCTCTGGCTGGTGAGGCCAGAGTCAGGATCTTACAAATTACCGATACTCACCTGTTTGCCGAAAAACATGAAACGCTGCTGGCGTGAATACCTGGGAAAGTTACCAGGCGGTGCTGGATGCGATTCATGCCGGGCAGCACGAATACGATCTGATCGTGGCGACAGGTGATTTAGCGCAGGATCAAACGGCTGCGGCCTATCAGCACTTTGCTGAAGGTATCGCAAGCTTTCGCGCGCCTTGCGTTTGGTTGCCGGGTAACCATGACTTTCAGCCCGCGATGTACAGCGCGTTGCAGGAAGCGGGGATCTCCCCGGCCAAACGCGTGTTTTATCGGCGATCAATGGCAAATCTTGCTGCTGGATAGCCAGGTTTTTGGCGTACCGCATGGTGAATTGAGCGACTTTCAGCTTGAATGGCTGGAGCGCAAACTTGCCGATGCGCCGGAGCGCCACACCTTGCTGCTTCTGCATCACCATCCATTGCCTTCGGGATGCAGCTGGCTGGATCAGCACAGCCTGCGTAACGCGGCCGAACTGGACAGCGTGCTGGCGAACTATCCACGCGTCAAATACCTGCTGTGCGGTCATATTCATCAGGAGCTGGATCTTGACTGGAATGGCCGCCGCCTGCTGGCGACGCCGTCCACCTGCGTCCAGTTCAAGCCCGCACTGCGCGAACTTCACGCTGGACACGATAGGGCCAGGCTGGCGGACGCTGGAACTGTACGCCGAGGGTTCTCTGGAAACGCAAGTGCATCGTCTGCCGGGGACTCAATTCCGACCCGATACCGCTTCGGAAGGATACTGATGTCTACGCTTCTTTATCTGCATGGGTTTAATAGCTCTCCGCGTTCGGCAAAGGCATGTCAGCTTAAAAGCTGGCTGGCGGAGCGCCACCCTCATGTTGAGATGATCGTGCCGCAACTGCCGCCGTATCCTGCCGATGCGGCAGAGTTGCTGGAATCTATCGTGCTTGAACACGGTGGAGCGCCGCTCGGCGTCGTCGGATCGTCGCTGGGCGGCTATTACGCCACCTGGCTGTCGCAGTGTTTTATGTTGCCTGCGGTGGTGGTGAACCCGGCGGTGCGGCCGTTTGAACTGCTGACCGACTACCTCGGTCAGAACGAGAACCCCTACACCGGGCAGCAATATGTGCTAGAGTCTCGCCATATTTACGATCTTAAAGTCATGCAGATTGACCCGCTGGAAGCGCCGGATTTGATCTGGTTGCTGCAACAGACGGGGGATGAAGTGTTGGACTACCGCCAGGCGGTGGCGTATTACGCCTCCTGCCGCCAGACCGTTATCGAGGGCGGAAACCATGCATTCACGGGCTTCGAAGATTATTTCAACCAGATTGTCGATTTCCTTGGACTGCACAGTTTCTGACAATCAATTCGAATTGCTAATTTAAATCATGACGCAAACTTATAACGCTGATGCCATTGAGGTACTCACTGGGCTAGAGCCGGTACGCCGCCGCCCGGGGATGTACACCGATACAACCCGCCCGAACCATCTTGGGCAGGAAGTGATTGATAACAGTGTGGATGAAGCACTGGCGGGTCACGCAAAACGCGTGGATGTGATTTTACATGCCGATCAGTCACTGGAAGTGATTGATGATGGCCGTGGGATGCCAGTGGATATCCACCCGGAAGAGGGCGTTCCGGCGGTTGAACTGATCCTCTGCCGACTGCATGCGGGCGGTAAGTTCTCCAACAAGAACTACCCAGTTCTCCGGCGGTCTGCACGGGGTGGGGATTTCCGTCGTCAACGCCTTGTCAAAACGCGTGGAAGTCACCGTGCGTCGTGATGCTCAGGTCTATAGCATCGCCTTTGAAAACGGCGAGAAAGTGCAGGATCTTCAGGTTGTCGGGACATGCGGTAAACGTAATACCGGCACCAGCGTTCACTTCTGGCCGGATGAAACCTTTTTCGACAGCCCGCGTTTTTCCGTCTCTCGCTTAACCCATATCCTGAAAGCGAAAGCGGTGCTGTGCCCTGGCGTTGAAATCACCTTTAAAGATGAGGTCAACAATAGCGAGCAGCGCTGGTGCTATCAGGATGGCCTGAACGACTATCTGGGCGAAGCGGTTAACGGCTTGCCGACCCTTCCTGAAAAACCGTTTATCGGTAATTTTGCCGGTGATACGGAAGCCGTAGACTGGGCGCTGCTGTGGCTGCCGGAAGGCGGCGAGCTGCTGACCGAAAGCTACGTTAACCTGATTCCGACGATGCAGGGCGGCACCCATGTAAACGGGCTGCGCCAGGGTCTGCTGGACGCGATGCGTGAATTCTGCGAATACCGCAATATTCTGCCGCGCGGCGTGAAGCTGTCTGCGGAAGATATCTGGGATCGCTGCGCTTACGTGCTCTCGGTGAAGATGCAGGACCCGCAGTTCGCCGGGCAGACCAAAGAGCGTCTCTCTTCGCGCCAGTGTGCGGCGTTTGTGTCGGGCGTGGTGAAAGACGCCTTCAGCCTGTGGCTGAATCAGAACGTTCAGTCTGCGGAGCTGCTGGCGGAGATGGCCATTTCCAGCGCCCAGCGTCGACTGCGCGCGGCGAAGAAAGTAGTGCGCAAAAAGCTGACCAGTGGCCCGGCGCTGCCGGGTAAACTGGCGGACTGTACCGCGCAGGATCTCAATCGTACCGAACTGTTCCTCGTGGAAGGGGACTCGGCGGGCGGTTCCGCCAAGCAGGCGCGCGATCGTGAATATCAGGCGATCATGCCGCTGAAAGGTAAGATCCTCAACACCTGGGAAGTCTCTTCCGATGAAGTGCTGGCATCGCAGGAAGTACACGATATTTCTGTGGCGATCGGCATCGATCCAGACAGCGACGATCTGAGCCAGCTGCGTTACGGCAAGATCTGTATCCTGGCGGATGCGGACTCCGATGGTCTGCACATCGCCACGCTGCTCTGCGCCCTGTTTGTGAAGCACTTCCGCACGCTGGTGAAGCACGGGCACGTCTATGTTGCGCTGCCGCCGTTGTACCGTATCGATCTCGGCAAAGAGGTCTACTATGCGCTGACGGAAGAAGAGAAAGCGGGCGTGCTGGAACAGTTGAAGCGTAAGAAAGGCAAGCCGAACGTGCAGCGCTTTAAAGGTCTGGGTGAAATGAACCCGATGCAGCTGCGTGAAACCACGCTCGATCCGAACACCCGTCGCCTGGTGCAGCTCACTATCAGCGACGAAGACGATCAGCGTACCAACGCCATGATGGATATGCTGCTGGCGAAGAAACGCTCCGAAGACCGTCGCAACTGGTTGCAGGAAAAAGGCGATATGGCGGATCTCGACGCGTAATCGACCATTGAATGCCTTATCCGGCCTACGCTCGCATTGTGCCCGTAGGCCGGATAAGCGAAGCGTCATCCGGCGTTACTGGTCTATGCCGCTTGCGATACTGCAACGGCGTTTCGCCAATCCCTTTGCCAAAGGCGCTAATAAAGTACGTCACGTCTGAAAACCCCACCTGTCGGGCAATCTCCCGCACACTCTCCTCGCTGTGTAACAACGCTTCGCAGGCTTTGCGTAACCGAAGGGTATTGAGGTAATTGAGGATGCTTTCACCGGTTTCAAAATGAAAGCGCCGGGAAATGTAGCTTTTTGATTTTCCTGACTCTTCTGCCAGCTCGCTGAGGCTGAATTTACGGGTGTAATTCTCATCCAGCCAGAACATCACCTGGCTTGCTATTCCGGTGCCAATCTCCGTCATATTGACGTTATCTTCGGGCAACAGGCTAAATAAACTCAATAACAGGCAGGAAATCTGTTCGGCGTTAAGCGGCTTGAGCGCTGCCATTTTTTCGTAACGGCTGAAGAGAAAATCAACGTGCGGGTGAATATCCGCCACATCGAATACTCTGGCCTCGCCGCCACGTACGGTCAGACTTTGCAGACGCTGTTGATTAAGCGGAAAATCGCGCAGCACTTTCAGTACCGCATGCTGATCGAGGTGAATAATGGTTCGGCGGTAGTGGTCTTGCGCCTGCTCATCCACCATGATTTTATGCAGGGTAAAGGGCGGGAAAAAGAACAATCGACCTGGCCGCATGGTGTATTGCTGGTGATCGACGATCACCACGCCAAATCCTTCCTCCACATACAGCACCTCCAGACACTGATGCCAGTGGTGATAGCGAACCGAATTAGCAAATAATCGACTAAATGACGCAATGGCGTCATTGAGCGCGATCAGTTCCAGATGTTCCTGAGATGAGGGTGCATTCATAGTGCAACAGATTTAAATTTTTGCCGCTGAATTCTGGTTTATAAACCTTGTTTTTAAATTTTTTCAATCACTGTTTTATTTTAATTCTATTGGTGTGATTGAGATAACATTTCCGCTTGTCGGCGATTCACTATCCTTTAGCCACTTAATTCAGAGGGGCAGAGTATGTGGTCGGCAACTGAAGAAAAATCAAATCCATTGTCATTCCGTGAAGACGTAATCAGCGCCGTCACAACGATGCTGAGCGCGCTGGATAAACAGTTTCCCGCAGGGGCGGCGCAGTTTTCACTGGGTGACACCTGCGCGCACTACAGTGTGGATATCGCCTGCATGGAAGGGCTCTCCAGAGCGTTATGGGGTCTGTTTCCTCTGATGGCTGGCGGCGCTGAGGTGCCGTTTGCTGATAAGTATATTCAGGCGATTAAACTCGGCACCGATCCACTCAGTCCGCACTACTGGGGCGATACCGACCCTTACGATCAGCGCCTGGTTGAGATGGCCGCCTACGGCCTCGGCCTGGCGTTGTTGCAAACGCGTTTAACCGACAAGTTCAGCGAAACGGAACTGGCGAATGTTCATCGCTGGCTAAACCAGATTACCGACGCGCAAATGCCGGACAGCAACTGGAACTACTTTGCGATTATCGTCCAGTTGGGTTTCAAACGTGCCGGGCTGCCGTTCGATCAGGCGGGCGATCGACCGCCGTTTTACGATGATGGAAGCGTACTACCTGGGTGACGGCTGGTATGCCGATGGCCCCGGTCGCCCCAAAAAGATTACTACATCTCGATGGCTTTCCATTTTTACGGGCTGTTGTACGCCACGCTGAACCCGGAAGATGCTGCCCGTGCCGCCACCCCTGCGCGAACGCGCTCCGCCTGTTTGCCGCTGATTTTATCTACATGTCGGCAGCAGATGGCGCATCCGTACCGTTTGGCCGCAGTCTGACCTATCGCTTTGCGATGGTCGCGTTCTGGAGCGCGGCGGCGTTTGCTGAGCCTGGATGTCTTCTCGCCGGGCGTGATTAAAGGGGTGATCCTGCGGCATCTGCGCTGGTGGTGGCAGCAGCCGATTGTCGATCGTGACGGCATTCTGACGCTGGGGTTTGCTTATCCGAACCTGGCCGATGTGTGAAGATTACAACTCGCCGGGCTCCCCTTACTGGGCGCTGAAGGTCTTTTTGATCCTCGCCTTGCCGGACGATCACGCCTTCTGGCAGGCCGAAGAACTCCCGCTGCCGCAATGCGCAGAAAAACACGTTATTCCCCATGCCGCACAAATTTTGCCAGCACAGTGAGAATTCAGACCATGTCACCGATGCTGACTTCGGGCCAGCTTGAACTGAATAACTACGTTAACACCGAAGCGAAATACACGAAGTTTTGCCTACTCCAGCCGTTTGGTTTCACCATTGAACGCGGACGCTATGGCCTTAAACATGCGGCGTGCGCACTCCATGCTGCTGCTGGCGGATGGCGACAACTATTTCCGTGGCCGCCGTCGCTGCGACGAAGTGCGGGTCGATGAGAATTTTATTTTTTCCCGCTGGTCTCCGTGGCATGACGTCACTGTCGAGACCTGGCTGGCGCCCTTCGGCGAGTGGCCATCTCCGCCTGCACCGCATCCACAGCGCGCGAACGTTGCAAACCGTGGAAGGCGGCTTTGCGGTGATGAAAACGGCGCATCAGCTCAGTGAGCGCGGATGCTACCTGGCGGCGGAAAACGGATGCAGCACGATCGTCGATCTGTCGCCCGCGCTGGCCCGCCAACCGGACAGCATTATTACGCCGCCGAACAGCAGCATTATGGTTTGCACAATGCGCCGCGATTCCACTGCTTACCGCCAGAAATTGCACAGGGCGAAAGCTGGCTGTGTTGCGCGGTTTCTGCTTCCGGGCAACAGAAAAAATATACGGCAATTCCGCAACTGCAAATAAACGATAACCAGGTGGTTATTCGCGAACCAGAAAGCGCACGCCAGTTATCGTTCTTTTTATAAAACTCTGGCCCCTACACGTTGGCGAGGATGGTATGAAAAATTGTTCAACAAATAACAGAACTGAATATTATAAAATCAGTAGCTTTATATTCCTCTATTTCTTTACCTGGTCTGCCAGTATTGGTTTACTGGCCATCTGGCTGGGGCAGAAAGCACAGCTAAGCGGCACGGTTATTGGTACGGTGTTTGCGGTAAACGGTATTTTTGCGGTCATTCTGAAGCCCATTTATGGCTACATTCTCGATAAAATCGGCATGAGCAAATACCTGCTCTATTTTGTTGTGATGATGTCGGCACTAATGGCGCCATTCTTTATTTATGTTTATCAGCCATTATTGCTTTCAAACACCATGCTGGGCATTGTTATCGGCGCGATTTACCTGAGCTTTGCCTGGTATGCTGGCGTGGCGGCTTGTGAATCCTACTCTGACCGCTTCAGCCGTCTTAACGGCATGGAGTTTGGCCAAATCCGCATGTGGGGCTCGCTGGGGTGGGCGGTGGCGTCGTCGTTTTCCGGCCTGCTGTTTAACCTCTCTCCGGCGTATAACTTCATTATGGGCAGCGTGGCGTCGGTAGTGATGCTGGTGGTACTGCTGAGTCTGAAAGTGAATGTGAATGCGGCAAACGCAGCGGACGTGCTGACAAAAGAGAAAATCGTCCCGGCGGATGTCTACGCGCTGTTGCGCAGCCGTAAGTTCTGGGCGTTCTGTCTGTACGTCGCCGGCGTGGCGTGGATGATGTTTATCGCAGAGCAGCAGTTCTCCCGCTACTTTGTCACCTTCTTCTCTGACGTTCATGAAGGCAACGCGGTGTTTGGCTATCTGGGAACCGTGCAGTCGGGAATGGAATTTGTCATGTATATGGTGGTTCCATTATTTGTTAACGCGATCGGCGCTAAACGCGGTTTGTTGATTGTGGGGGCGCTGGTTGGCGCGCGTCTGATTATTTCCGGGCTGTGTGATTCACACCTGCTCATCTCTGTACTGAAGCCGCTGTATGGTCTGGAAATCTGTCTGCTGTTGGTTTCGGTCTTTAAATACATTGCTGAACACTTTGATAAACGCGTCAATGCGACCATGTATTTATTGGGCTATCAGGCGATGCTGTATGTCGGCAATGTGGTGATCTCTTCACCTGCCGGATTAATGTATGACCGAATTGGTTTTGAGAAAACGTATATCATCATGGGGATTATTGCGCTGACCTTTACGCTTATTTCGGCATTTACCTTATCGGCATGTCAGAGTAAATCCCGCCATCGTACTGCTATTGAGATCGCCGAAAATAATACGGCGCATTAAATTTCATTGGGTTTAATTTAGAAGGAACCGAAATATGTTAAATCATATCGTTGAGGAAACGTTGCGCGCATTTCCTGGCAGCCCGGTTGACGCCGGAACTTTTCAGGATGAAATGATCGGCGCGCGTGAACACGTCCTCGAACTGATTAGCCGTCATTTAACGGAATTCGGTGAAAAATTTCCTGCCGAAACCTGCGTTAACGGTTATTACCCGTTAACTGACAATGTTGAGTGGACCACCAGCTTCTGGACCGGGCAGCTGTGGCTGGCGTGGGAGATGAGCGGCGAGGCGAAATATCGTGAACTGGCGGAAAAACATGTGCGTTCTTTTGGCCTGCGTATTGCCGGACGCCACGACACCAACACCCACGATCTGGGGTTCCTTTATACCCTGTCCTGCGTCGCAGCCTGGCGACTGACGGGCAACCGTGATGCGCGTGGTTTTTCGCTGATGGCGGCGGAAGCGCTACTGGAGCGTTTCCATGAAAAGGCGCAGATTATCCAGGCGTGGGGCGATCTTAACGATCCCGAACAGGCCGGGCGGATGATCATCGACTGCAACATGAACCTGCCGCTGCTGTACTGGGCGAGCGAGCAGACGGGCGATCCGCGTTTTGCCGAGGCGGCAAAAGCCCATGTGGCGCAGGCCGCGAAATACCTGATTCGTGAAGATGCGTCCACCTTCCATACTTACTACATGGATGTGAAAACCGGCGCGCCGCGTTACGGCAACACCCAGCAGGGTTATGCGGATGATTCATGTTGGTCGCGCGGTCAGGCGTGGGGGATTTATGGCTTCCTGCTGAGCTATATCTACACGGGCGACAAAGAGATGGTGGCGCTGTCGAAAAAGCTGGCGAACTATTTCCTTAATCGCCTGCCGGAAGACGCGGTCTGCCATTGGGATCTGGCGCTGGTGGGGACAGACGCGCTGCGTGACGCCTCGTCGGCGGCGATTGCCGTGTGCGGCCTGCTGGAGTTGATCAAACACCTGCCCGTGACCGATCCGGATCGTGAGCGTTATCAGCAGTGGGCGATGGGAATCATGTCATCGCTAACGAAGCGCTATCTGATGGCGAAAAATGAGAAGGGGAACGGGCTGTTGAAACATTCGGTGTACCACCTTTCGAGCAACAAAGGGGTCGATGAGTGTGCTAGCTGGGGGGATTATTTCTACGTGGAAGCGTTAACGCGTTTTACCCAGTGCTGGAAGCTGTACTGGTAACCATATTGCCCGGAATTGCCCGGTGGCACTGCGTTTACCGGGCCTACATTCGGGGAATGCGCTGTAGGCCGGATAAGCGAAGCGCCATCCGGCATTTAGCGCAAAACTTAAACGCCTGACTCCAGAATACGGATACTTGTTTCCAGCACGTCGCCTTTAACGGCTTCGGCGTAGGCTTTCATATGCGGGGTTTGCAAATGCGCTTCGAGATGCGCAACGCTTTCCCACTGTTCAACCATCACGATTGAGTCAGGTGCGGTCGTCTGAAAGGCCACGCCCGCAGCGTGATCGACCATCGGCGCGTAGCCGTGGCAACCCTCTTCTTTCAGCACGGTCGGAATGATTTTGGCAAACTGATCCAGTACCGCCTGACGGTGATGTTGACCTGGACGGGTACGGATTTCAGCAATGACAGTAAGCATGGTTAACTCCTTCTAATTCCAGGCTACTAGTTAACCAAAAATCTCGCTCAGATGCTTGCGATATTCTGCGATATAACGCGGGACATCCGGCATTTTGATGACGTCATTGGTGATAAAGGTCGGTAGCGCTTCCATTCCGAGGAACTGATTGGCCTTGTGAAACGGCAGGTATACGCCATCCACGCCAACGCCGTGGAAGAACTGATCGTTGTCGGTGAAAGCCCTCCATCGGTGCGTTCCAGGTCAGAGAAAGCATGTATTTTTTCCCCTGAATCAGACCGCCGGAACCGTATTTTTTTGACGCGTCCGAACGGGTGCGGCCATCGCTGGCGTACAGTGTACCGTGGCCTTCGGTAAAGACGTCATCCATGTATTTTTTTACGGTCCACGGTGCGCCCATCCACCAGCCAGGCATCTGCCAGATAACCACGTCAGCCCAGACGAAGTGCTGTACTTCGGCTTTGACATCGTAATCACTTTCAGCGCGGACGATTTTGACATCATGCCCGAGGTCGCGCAGAAGGCCATCCGCCACTTCGGTCAGGGTGTCGTTTAACTGACCATTGGAGTGCGCAAATTTTTTCGCCCCGTTGATAATCAGAATGTTGCTCATTATTTGTCCTCTCAGGAATGCGTTTGAAACAGATTTTACGCAGATGAGCGGCCCGGCGAAATGAGCAAAATGTGCAAAGTCTTTTGCTCATCGCGCAATAATCTCGCGATCACCAGGTTACTACGGCTTCAAAGCCTCCTTCCGGCGCATTGCCAAACGAGACGCTCATCCCATGCAGCGAGGCGATGCGGCGGACAATCGACAAACCCAGACCACTGCCGGTGACGCTCTGACCTGGCGGGCGATAGAATCGTTCGCCGATACGCGCCAGCACCGCCGGCGAAACGCCGGGGCCATTATCCCGGACGGTAAAATACCGGGCATTCAGCGTCACGTTCACCACGCTGCCCTGTGGGCTGTAACGAATGGCGTTATCCAGCAAATTGCGTACCAGCAGGCTGAGCAGCAGCGGTTGGCCCGTGCGCGTGACGTTGTGGGCGTTAACGTGCAGACGCACGTCAATATGCGCCTGCTGGGCCGGTTGCCAGATATCCATCACGGCGGATTGCAGTAGCGCCTCCAGCGAGACTTCCGCGACATCTTGCAGGTTATCGAGCGAGTCGAGCCGTGAAAGGGTTAAGAGCTGGTCTACCAGGCGCGTGGCGCGCTCAATCCCCGTATGCAGTTGCATGAGCGCTTTTTGACGCGCCTGCGGGTCGTCGTCCGAGAGCTGCGCCACCTCGGTTTGTACTTTCAGCGCAGTGAGCGGGCTGCGTAACTCATGCGCTGCGTCCGACGTGAATTGCCGCTCGCGCACCATCATCGAATGCGTACGGGCAAATAACTGGTTGAGCGCGCCGACTAACGGACGAACCTCACTCGGCACACCCTTATCGTCAAGCGGCTCTTCCGATTCCGGGGAGCGCAAACGCAGCGCCTGGGCGAGCTTTTTCAGCGGCCTGAGCTCCCGGCTAAGCAGCACAATCAGGATGAGCAGCATCAGCGGAAGCGCGATCAGCCACGGCGTTAGCTGCGCGGTGACAATCGCCAGCGCCATATCCTCGCGGTACTCCAGCTCCTGAGCGACGACGATACGGTACTTGCCATCCGCAGAGGTCAGCCAGACAAAACGCCATTTATCATCATCGCCATTCAGGTATCCGTCATCAAAACCTTCCCGACGGTAGCTGTAGGGAATATCCCGGCCATTATCGCCATCGTTCAGCACCATTCTGCCGTCGGCGGTATACACCGCAAAGGTCAGCACATCGTCATCGACATGACCATGCTTCAATTTTTTCGGCGTCTGCGCCATCCGTTCAGGCGCCGAGATTTCGTTGACATCCAGAGTAATAAGGCGCTTCGCAAACAGCATGAGCTGGGTATCAAACAGCTCGTCGACGTTGTCGGTCGTCTGTTTCCAGGCCACGAAGCTGGAGGCCACCCAGGTGATGGCGGCCAGGATCAGAAAAATAAGCGTGAGCCTGACGCGCAGGCTGAGACGTTGTGTGAGTTTCATGGGTTGCCCAGGGTGTAGCCGATCCCGTGTACGGTGCGGATAAAATCACTGCCCAGCTTACGGCGTAAGTGATGAACATGTACCTCAATGGTATTGCTGGAGACATCTTCGTCCCAGGTATACAACTTCTCTTCGATGAGCTTACGCGGCAACACGCGCCCGACGTTGCGCATCAGCAGCTCCAGCAGGGCAAACTCTTTCGGCTTCAGGGGCAGCGGCTCACCTGCCAGCGTCGCGACCAGATTACCGGGATTGAGCGTAACCTGGCCGTGGCGCAGTTCGTTGCTCACCTGGCCGTTAGCGCGGCGTAACAGCGCCTCCAGGCGGGCGGCGACTTCAATTAGCGCGAAAGGTTTGCACAGATAGTCGTCCGCTCCCAGACGCAGCCCCTCCACGCGTTCCGCCAGCGCATCGCGCGCCGTCAGAATCAGTACGGGTTCGCGTTTTCCCTGTTCACGCCATTCGCGCAGGATATCCCGCCCGTCCATCCCCGGTAGCGTAAGGTCGAGGATCACCGCATCATAAGGCGCGCTGTAGAGCGCTTCTTTACCCTGACGACCTTCGGTGAACCAGTCGACGCTGAATCCCATTTTGCTTAAACCCGCCTTGATGCCGTCGCCAATCAGCGCGTCATCTTCTACCAGTAAAATACGCATATGTTCATCCCTGCGGTGACTCTTTCTCTCGCCAGTAAACCCTGTCGCGGCGCGCGTTGTACAGAAAAAAAAGTATCTTTTTTTGCCTTAAGAAGTTGTTAAGGATTACCTTATTTAATTGAGACGAAACAGCGTAAAAAGGGAGAGAGAGTCATGAAAAAATTGGCTGCAATGGTTGCCGTAATGGCGTTGTGTTCCGCTCCGGTTCTGGCGGCTCAGCAAGGTGGATTTTCTGGCCCGACGGCGACGCAAAGTCAGAGCGGCGGGTTTGTTGGCCCGAACGGGAGTAATACGACCGTAGAAAGCGCGAAATCAATGCGTGATGACGCCTGGGTCACCCTGCGCGGTAACATCGTTGAGCGTATCTCCGACGATCTGTATCTGTTCAAGGACGCCACCGGGACGGTGAATGTCGATATCGACCACAAACGCTGGAACGGCGTTACCGTAACGCCGCAGGACCTGGTTGAAATCCAGGGCGAAGTGGATAAAGACTGGAATTCCGTTGAAATCGACGTGAAGCAAATCACCAAAGTCGCCAAATAAACCCCATCAGGGCCGCACTCGCGGCCCTTTTTCTTTGTGACTCAACGCGCCAGATAAGGTAGTATCTGCGGCAATATTGCCTGACGGATACTGGGTTATTGTTCAGGCTAACAGTTGAGGAACCACGATTAATGAGCGATATGGCAGAGCGCCTTGCGCTGCATGAATTCACGGAAAACGCCTATCTGAACTACTCCATGTACGTCATCATGGACAGGGCGTTGCCGTTTATTGGTGACGGACTGAAGCCGGTTCAGCGTCGCATCGTGTACGCGATGTCTGAACTGGGGCTGAACGCCAGCGCCAAATTTAAAAAATCCGCCCGTACCGTCGGCGACGTGCTGGGTAAATACCATCCGCACGGCGACAGCGCCTGTTATGAAGCGATGGTGCTGATGGCGCAGCCGTTCTCTTACCGTTACCCGCTGGGTTGACGGGCAGGGGAACTGGGGCGCGCCGGACGATCCGAAATCCTTCGCGGCGATGCGTTATACCGAATCCCGCCTGTCGAAATACGCGGAAGTCCTGCTGAGTGAACTCGGTCAGGGGACGGCGGACTGGGTGCCGAACTTTGATGGCACCCTGCAAGAGCCGAAGATGCTGCCTGCGCGTCTGCCCAATATTCTGCTCAACGGCACCACCGGCATCGCCGTTGGGATGGCGACAGACATTCCGCCGCATAACCTGCGCGAAGTGGCGAAAGCCGCGATCACCCTGATTGAGCAGCCGAAAACAACGCTTGAGCAGGTGCTGGATATCGTGCAGGGGCCGGACTACCCGACCGAAGCGGAAATCATCACCTCCCGTGCGGAAATCCGTAAGATTTACGAAAATGGTCGCGGCTCCGTGCGTATGCGCGCGGTATGGAAAAAAGAAGATGGCGCGGTGGTGATTACCGCGCTGCCGCACCAGGTGTCCGGCGCTCGCGTACTGGAGCAGATCGCCGCCCAGATGCGGAACAAAAAGCTGCCGATGGTTGACGATCTGCGCGACGAGTCCGATCACGAAAACCCGACCCGTCTGGTGATCGTGCCGCGTTCCAACCCGCGTGGATATGGAGCAGGTGATGAACCACCTGTTTGCGACCACGGACCTGGAAAAGAGCTACCGCATCAACCTGAACATGATCGGTCTGGACGGTCGCCCGGCGGTGAAAAACCTGCTGGAGATCCTGACCGAATGGCTGGCGTTCCGTCGCGATACCGTGCGCCGCCGCCTGAACTATCGTCTGGAGAAAGTCCTCAAGCGCCTGCATATTCTGGAAGGTTTGCTGGTGGCGTTTCTCAATATCGACGAAGTGATTGAGATAATCCGCCATGAGGATGAACCGAAACCGGCGCTGATGTCGCGTTTTGGCATCACGGAAACTCAGGCCGAAGCCATCCTCGAACTGAAACTGCGCCATCTCGCCAAACTGGAAGAGATGAAGATTCGCGGCGAACAGGATGAGCTGGCGAAAGAACGCGATCAATTGCAGGGCATTCTGGCCTCCGAGCGCAAAATGAACACCCTGCTGAAGAAAGAGTTGCAGGCGGATTCAGACGCGTATGGCGACGATCGCCGCTCCCCACTGCGCGAGCGTGAAGAAGCTAAAGCGATGAGCGAACATGACATGCTGCCGTCTGAACCGGTGACGATCGTGCTGTCGCAGATGGGCTGGGTGCGTAGCGCCAAAGGCCATGATATTGACGCGCAGGGTCTGAACTATAAATCGGGCGACAGCTGGAAAGCCTCGGCGAAAGGCAAGAGCAACCAGCCGGTGGTGTTTATCGACACGACCGGGCGCAGCTACGCCATCGACCCGATTACGCTGCCGTCGGCGCGTGGTCAGGGCGAGCCGTTGACCGGTAAACTGACGCTGCCGCCGGGCGCGACCGTAGAGCATATGCTGATGGAAGGGGATGAGCAGAAACTGCTGATGGCCTCGGACGCCGGCTATGGTTTCGTCTGTACCTTTAACGATCTGGTGGCCCGCAACCGCGCGGGTAAAGCGCTGATCACGTTGCCGGAAAACGCGCACGTTATGCCGCCGGTGGTGATTGAAGATGAAACCGATATGCTGCTGGCGATCACCGCCGCCGGGCGTATGTTGATGTTCCCGGTCAGCGATCTGCCGCAGTTGTCGAAGGGGAAAGGGAACAAGATCATCAACATTCCGTCTGCGGAAGCGGCCAGAGGCGACGATACGCTGGCCCAGCTCTACGTTCTGCCGCCGCAAAGCACGCTCACGATTCATGTCGGCAAGCGCAAAATCAAACTGCGCCCTGAAGAGCTGCAAAAAGTGACCGGCGAGCGCGGTCGTCGCGGTACGCTGATGCGCGGTTTGCAGCGCATCGATCGTATTGAGATTGACTTGCCACGACGCGCCCGCGACGGCGACAGCGAAGAATAAGGCGATTTTAAGCGCCATCAGGCCATCTCATTGTGCCGGATGGCGGCGTAAACGCCTTGTCCGGCCTGCGGTTTTAACGATGCTGTCAGGCCGGATTAACAATAAAATTTCCCGTAAAACCGTTGTTTATTCGCGCATTGCGATTAACAATACGCTTTTCCAGAGAGCCGCTCTTAACAAAGCCCTAACCTGATATCAGGTGACGTAGAATGCGACGCTCTTAGGCCTTCAGAGGTTGTTATGCTATATATCTTTCGTCTAATCATTACCGTTATTTACTGCATTCTTGTCTGCATTTTCGGTTCGATCTACTGCCTTTTCAGCCCGCGTAACCCGAAGCATGTCGCGACGTTTGGCCATATGTTTGGCCGTCTGGCGCCGCTTTATGGCCTGAAGGTGGAGTGCCGTAAGCCTGCTGATGCCGAAAGCTATGGCAACGCTATCTATATCGCTAACCATCAGAACAACTACGATATGGTGACGGCAGCCAACATTGTGCAACCGCCTACGGTGACGGTCGGCAAAAAGAGCCTGGTCTGGATCCCGTTTTTTGGCCAGCTGTACTGGTTAACCGGTAACTTGTTGATTGACCGAAATAATCGTGCCAAAGCGCACGGCACAATCGCGGAAGTGGTGAGCCATTTTAAAAAGCGCCGTATCTCTATCTGGATGTTCCCGGAAGGAACGCGCAGCCGTGGCCGTGGCCTGCTGCCGTTTAAAACCGGCGCCTTTCATGCCGCTATCGCCGCCGGTGTTCCGGTGATTCCGGTGTGTGTTTCCAATACATCGAATAAAATTAAGCTTAACCGACTGAATAACGGTCTGGTGATTGTAGAGATGCTGCCGCCGGTGGACATCAGCCAGTTTGGTAAGGATCAGGTTCGTGAACTGGCGGCGCATTGCCGCTCGTTGATGGAACAAAAAATTGCAGAACTCGATCAGGAAATTGCAGAGCGCGAAGCGACCGGCAAAGTCTGAATCAGTGTGATCGCGTTTTTGTGGGAAACGACTTCCTGCGCACTCTTTGTCTGTTTTAAATGGAGCTTATATGTCACTCAGTCGGCGTCAGTTCATTCAGGCTTCGGGGATCGCACTGTGTGCCGGTGCCGTTCCGCTGAAGGCTAATGCAGCCGGTCAGCAGCAGCCTCTGCCCGTTCCGCCGCTGCTGGAGTCCCGTCGCGGGCAGCCGTTGTTTATGACGTTGCAGCGCGCGCACTGGTCCTTTACGCAGGGTACGCGCGCGCCCGTCTGGGGGATTAACGGGCGTTACCTGGGGCCGACGATTCGCGTCTGGAAAGGGGATGACGTTAAGCTCATCTACAGCAACCGCCTGACTGAAAATGTCTCCATGACCGTCAGCGGATTGCAGGTGCCGGGGCCGCTGATGGGCGGCCCTGCGCGGATGATGTCGCCCAACGCTGACTGGGCGCCGGTATTGCCGATTCGTCAGAACGCCGCCGTGCTGTGGTATCACGCCAATACGCCAAACCGTACCGCGCAGCAGGTCTATAACGGCCTTGCCGGGATGTGGCTGATCGAGGATGAGGTCAGCAAATCTCTGCCGATCCCCAATCATTACGGCGTGGATGATTTCCCGATCATTATCCAGGATAAGCGGCTGGATAATTTCGGTACGCCGGAGTACAGCGAACCGGGCAGCGGCGGGTTTGTTGGCGATACGCTGCTGGTCAACGGCGCGCAAAGTCCTTACGTGGAAGTTTCCCGCGGCTGGGTACGCCTGCGCTTGCTGAATGCGTCGAACTCACGCCGTTACCAGTTGCAAATGAGCGACGGTCGCGCGCTGCATGTTATTTCTGGCGATCAGGGCCTTTTACCCGCGCCGGTGTCCGTTAAACAACTGTCGCTGGCGCCCGGTGAACGCCGGGAAATTCTGGTCGATATGACCAATGGCGATGAGGTGTCGATCACCTGCGGGGAAGCGGCCAGTATTGTCGATCGCATCCGTGGCTTCTTTGAACCTTCCAGCATTCTGGTCTCTACGCTGGTGCTGACCTTACGGCCAACCGGGCTGCTGCCACTGGTGACTGACAGCCTGCCGATGCGTTTATTGCCCACGGAGATTGTCAGCGGCGCGCCGATTCGCAGTCGGGATATCAGCCTCGGGGACGATCCCGGCATCAACGGGCAATTGTGGGATGTCAACCGCATTGATATCACCGCCCAGCAAGGTTCCTGGGAGCGCTGGACCGTTCGCGCCGATATGCCGCAACCCTTCCATATTGAGGGTGTCTCTTTCCTGATCCGCAACGTCAATGGCGCCATGCCGTTCCCGGAAGATCGGGGCTGGAAAGATACGGTATGGGTGGACGGACAGGTGGAATTGCTGGTTTATTACGGACAGCCATCCTGGGCGCACTTCCCGTTCTACTTCAACAGCCAGACGCTGGAAATGGCCGACCGGGGGTCTATCGGACAAATGCTGGTGAACCCGGCGCCATAAATCTTCCCTCGCCCGCAAGGGCGAGAAGTGAATACCTTTCTCTTTCGTTCCGGCATATAATCCCCGGCCTTTGATTATTTTTTTACCATTTTTTTGGAAGCATTATGAGCGCAATATCCCTGATCCAGCCAGACAGAGATCTTTTCTCCTGGCCTCAATACTGGGCGGCCTGTTTTGGTCCCGCGCCTTTTTTGCCGATGTCACGCGACGAAATGGATCAACTTGGCTGGGATAGCTGCGACATTATTCTGGTTACCGGTGATGCGTATGTCGATCATCCGAGCTTTGGGATGGCGATTTGCGGTCGTATGCTGGAAGCGCAGGGTTTCCGTGTCGGCATCATTGCCCAGCCGGACTGGAACAGCAAAGATGACTTTATGCGTCTGGGGAAACCGAATCTGTTTTTCGGCGTCACTGCGGGCAACATGGACTCGATGATCAACCGTTATACCGCCGATCGCCGACTGCGCCATGACGACGCCTATACGCCGGATAACGTGGCGGGCAAGCGCCCGGATCGTGCGACGCTGGTCTATACCCAGCGCTGTAAAGAGGCCTGGAAAGACGTGCCGGTGATCCTCGGCGGTATTGAAGCCAGTCTGCGTCGTACCGCGCACTATGATTACTGGTCTGATACCGTACGCCGCTCGGTGCTGGTGGATGCGAAAGCCGATATGCTGATGTTCGGCAACGGCGAGCGCCCGCTGGTTGAAGTTGCGTACCGCCTGGCAATGGGGGAGCCGATCGGCCAGATCCGCGATGTGCGTAACACCGCGATTATTGTTAAAGAAGCCCTGCCGGGCTGGAGTGGGGTTGATTCCACGCGTCTGGATACGCCGGGGAAAATTGATCCGATCCCCCATCCGTATGGCGAAGATCTGCCGTGCGCGGATAACAAACCGGTTGCGCCGAAAAAGCAGGAAGCCAAAGCCGTGACCGTTCAGCCGCCGCGTCCGAAGCCGTGGGAGAAAACCTACGTGCTGCTGCCGTCCTTTGAGAAGGTGAAGGGCGATAAGGTGCTGTATGCGCACGCGTCGCGTATTCTGCATCACGAAACCAACCCTGGCTGCGCGCGTGCGCTGATGCAAAAGCATGGCGATCGCTATATCTGGATCAACCCGCCCGCCATTCCGCTCTCTACCGAAGAGATGGACAGCGTTTTTGCGCTGCCGTATAAGCGCGTGCCGCATCCGGCATACGGTGACAGCCGCATTCCGGCTTACGAAATGATCCGCTTCTCGATTAACATCATGCGCGGGTGTTTCGGCGGCTGCTCGTTCTGCTCGATTACCGAACACGAAGGCCGCATTATTCAGAGCCGTTCAGAAGATTCGATCATCAATGAGATCGAAGCGATCCGCGATACCGTACCGGGCTTTACCGGCGTGATTTCCGATCTCGGCGGGCCGACGGCCAACATGTATATGCTGCGCTGTAAGTCGCCGCGCGCGGAACAAACCTGCCGCCGCCTGTCGTGCGTGTACCCGGATATCTGCTCGCATATGGATACCAACCATGAGCCGACGATCAACCTCTATCGCCGCGCCCGCGATCTGAAAGGCATCAAGAAGATCCTGATCGCCTCCGGCGTGCGTTACGACATTGCCGTTGAAGATCCGCGTTATATCAAAGAGCTGGCGAGCCATCATGTGGGCGGCTATCTGAAGATTGCGCCGGAGCATACCGAAGAAGGGCCGCTGTCGAAGATGATGAAGCCGGGCATGGGCAGCTATGATCGCTTCAAAGAACTGTTCGACCTTTACTCAAAACAGGCCGGGAAAGAGCAGTATCTGATCCCGTATTTTATCTCTGCGCATCCCGGTACGCGGGACGAAGATATGGTGAATCTGGCGCTGTGGTTGAAACGCCATCGCTTCCGTCTGGATCAGGTGCAGAACTTCTATCCGTCGCCGCTGGCGAACTCGACGACCATGTATTACACCGGGAAAAACCCGCTGGGTAAAATTGGCTATAAGAGTGAAGACGTGGTGGTGCCGAGAGGCGACAAACAGCGTCGTCTGCATAAAGCGCTGCTGCGTTACCACGATCCGGCGAACTGGCCGCTGATTCGCCAGGCGCTGGAAGAGATGGGGAAAAAGCATCTGATTGGCAGTCGTCGCGAGTGTCTGGTTCCGGCGCCTACGCTGGACGAGATGCGTGAAGCCCGTCGTCAGAACCGCAACACGCGCCCGGCGTTGACTAAGCATACGCCAGTGGCGCATCAGCGTCAGACGCCTGCAAGCAATAAAAAACGCAGCAAGGTAGCCGGACGTTAAACCCGTTAGCTGTTTGCCGGATAAGGTGCCTGCACCGCTATCCGGCAAACGGACGGATTACGCGTTCGCTTCACGAATTCTGGCGGCCAGCGCTGCCAGTTTTTCGTCATCCGCCCGCTCGTGGTCATGCGATGACAAATAGCCTTCGTACTGTTCAAAGAATTTCGCCTGCCGCGATTCAATAGGCTTCCATTCGCTCAGGTTAGCGGTGCCGTGCATCGGGCTGAGCTTGCTGTGCACATGATCCACGCCAAATCCTTCAAAAAACATTCCCGTACGTCCCACATCCGGGAAGGCGTTATCCAGCTTTTTCGCCACTTTTTGGGTGGCAAGCATCAGATCGGCCAGCGCCTGCGGCGGCAAGTCGAACGCATAGCTGGGATAATGCTTCTTCGGGATCACCACCGTAAAACCGTCGGTGTTCGGGAAGATGGAGAGGAAGGCCAGATGATGCTCGTCTTCCCAGATCTTATGGCAGGGGGCTTTACCCTCAACGATTTGGCAAAAAATACAGCTCATTCCTTTTCTCCGTTGCTGAGTTCACAATTCGCGTCGTACCGACTCAACACTTTCTACCAAACCCGCCAGGTAGTCAAAAAGCCCGACAGAAATGTCAGGCCGGAAAGGAAGGTTAGCCGCCGAACTGATCCGGGTCCGGCCCCAGGCGTTTACCCTGGTCAAGTTTGGCCACTTCGCTTAATTCGTCTTTGTCGAGACGGAAATCCCAGACGTCGAAGTTTTCCGCAATACGTGAAGGGGTGACGGATTTAGGGATCACCACCAGCCCGTTATCCAGATGCCAGCGGATCACAATTTGCGCCGGAGATTTACCGTACTTATCCGCCAGATCGCGAATGATTTTCTGATCGAAAACGCCTGCGCCGCCTTGCGCCAGCGGGCTCCAGGACTCGGTCTGGATCTTGTGCGTCGCATTCCAGGCATGCAGCTGACGCTGTTGCATCAGCGGATGCAATTCGATCTGGTTGATCACCGGTGTAACGCCGGTTTCATCGATCAGACGCTGGAGGTGGTTTACCTGGAAGTTACACACGCCGATGCTTTTCACCAGCCCCTCTCTTTGCAGTTCAATCATCCCTTCCCAGGCGTCAACATAATGGTCGATAGCCGGAACGGGCCAGTGCATCAGATAGAGATCGAGGTGATCCAACTGGAGCTTATCCAGGCTTTCCTGCAAGGCTTCTCGAGGGCGTTTCTGATCGTCATTCCACAGTTTGGTGGTAATAAACAGCTCTTCCCGGTCGATACCGGCATCTTTTAACGCTTTTCCGACGCCTTCTTCATTTTTGTACGCCGCAGCGGTATCAATGGAGCGATATCCCACTTCCAGCGCCTTATGAATGGCGGAAATTGCTTCCTCGTTGCTTGCCTTCCAGACTCCCAGGCCCAGTTGTGGCATTACGTTGCCATCCTGTAGCTTGATAACGGTTGGATTAGCCATGCGTTCCTCCTTTATGCGATCTCACCGGAGCAAACTCCGGTGAGGTTGTGTGACTTAAGTCTGGACGAAATGTCCAAAAACGAAAGCCAGAGGCGAAAAAACCTTAGCGAGCCGCTTCGTAAATCCGACGGCTGACATCCAGCGTAATGTCCTGATGTTCACCCAGATTTGTACCGCCGTGCGCTTCCAGTTTTGCCAGCAATGCCGGAATGGAACTGCCGTCCAGACCGTAATCAGACAGGCGAGTCGGTACGCCCATTTGTTCAAAGAAGCGGCGGGTGGCGGCGATGGCGGCATCAATACGCGCATCGTCGGAACCGTCGGTGATATTCCAGACTCGCTCTGCGTACTGCAACAGTTTGGCGCGTTTGGTATCGCGTTTTTCATTCCACAGCGCAGGCAGGACGATAGCCAGCGTCTGCGCGTGATCAAGGCCGTGCATCGCCGTCAGCTCATGACCCAGCATATGCGTTGCCCAGTCCTGCGGGACGCCCGCGCCGATCAGACCGTTCAGCGCCTGAGTGGCCGCCCACATTACGTTGGCGCGAACATCGTAGTTTTCCGGCTCTTTCAGCGCTTTCGGGCCTTCTTCGACAAGCGTCAGCAGGATACCTTCGGCGAAGCGATCCTGAATTTTTCCGTCAACCGGGTAAGTGACATACTGCTCAACGGTGTGAACGAATGCATCCACAACGCCGTTAGCAACCTGGCGCGGCGGCAGGGTGTAGGTATAAACCGGATCGAGCACCGCAAACACGGGTTGGACGAACGGCGTCATAAAGGCCAGCTTATCGCCGGTGGTCTTACGGGAAATCACCGCCCCGGAGTTAGATTCTGAACCCGTTGCCGGCAACGTTAGCACCGATCCCATCGGTACGGCGCTTTTCACGTCGTTGCCACGGGTTTCCAGAATGCGCCACGGGTCCACGCCTTCGTCATATTGCGCCGCCGCCGCGATAAATTTAGTGCCATCCAGCACGGAACCGCCGCCGACCGCCAGCAGGAACGTCACTTTCTCATCACGTACAATGTTGACGGCGTTCATCAGCGTTTCATAAGACGGGTTTGGCTCGATGCCGCCAAATTCCAGCACGTCCAGACCTTTCAGCGCGTCATGTACCTGATCCAGTACGCCGGTCTTTTTCACGCTGCCGCCGCCGTAGGTGATCAATACGCGGGCGCCCTGGAGGGATTTGATCGCGCAAATCAGCAATCGCGCCTTTACCAAACAGAATGCGGGTTGGGGTATGCAGATTAAAGTTGTTCATTGCTCGTTCCCTTATGTGGGTAAAAAAGTGGGCAGGCGAATGTCTGCCTGATGGTGAACATTGTGGTCGCCAGCCGCCTTCCTCTCAATGCTCATTTCTGCCAATGTCTTGCCCATTTCTCCAGAGCGCTGGAGAAAAAAGATAAATTTGCGCACAATCAAAGCGTCGTAAACCGATGAGAAAAAAGCGCGCCATGAACCGTGAAGCCATCTGTCTGTTGCTGACAGATAAAATTAAGCAGCTGATAAACAATCAAAACAACCTGAATGACTGCCTGCCCGACGTGCGTTTGCTCTACGGCACGGAGCCGGGGTTGCGCACGCCTGTGATGTATCAGCCTGGCATCATATTTCTCTTTTCGGGGCACAAGATCGGTTATATCAATGAACGCGTATTTCAGTACGATGCCAATGAATATCTGCTGCTGACAGTACCTTTACCCTTTGAATGTGAAACTTATGCGACGCCGGAAGTACCGCTCGCGGGGATTCGTCTGAATGTTGATATCCTGCAATTGCAGGAGTTGCTGATGGACATTGGCGAGGACGATCTGTTTCAACCGTCGATGGCGGCAAGTGGGATTAACTCCGCCACGCTGTCGGATGACATTCTTTGTGCGGCGGAACGCCTGTTAGATGTGATGGAAAGGCCGCTGGATGCGCGTATTCTGGGGAAACAGATTATTCGCGAAATTCTGTATCACGTTCTGATGGGGCCGCGTGGCGGCGCGCTGCTGGCGCTGGTCAGCCGCCAGACCCATTTCAGCCTGATTAGCCGGGTGCTGAAGCGGATTGAAACCAAATACACCGAGAACCTGAACGTTGAGCAACTGGCTGCGGAAGCCAACATGAGCGTCTCGGCGTTCCATCATAATTTTAAATCCGTTACCAGTACCTCGCCGTTGCAGTACCTGAAAACCTATCGTCTGCATAAAGCGCGGATGATGATCATTCACGACGGGATGAAAGCCAGCGCCGCTGCGATGCGCGTCGGCTACGAGAGCGCGTCGCAGTTCAGTCGGGAGTTCAAACGCTATTTTGGCGTAACGCCGGGGGAGGATGCGGCACGAATGAGAATGATGCAGGGAAGCTAATCATGTGTAAGCCGGATAAGCGTAAGCGCCATCCGGCAATCAGCAAATCAGGCGCTGCAATACTTCTTCTTGATCACGACGAATAATGTGCCGATCAAACCGGCGGCCAGCAGGGCAATCGGCAGGATCATCAAAAACGTCATCACCTGATCTTCATGACGTTTCACGAACGGGATCATACTGAGCGCGTAGCCGAAACTGGTCACCACGCCGACCCACAGCAGCCCGCTCAACCAGTTAAAAAACTGAAACCGGCGGCTGGACAACCCTGAAATCCCCGCCATTGTGGGCAGCAGGGTGCGCACAAACGCCAGAAAGCGCCCGGCAAGCAGCGCCAGCAGGCCGTGCCGGTCGAACATACAGGTCGCGCGCTGATGGTATTTAACGGGAAGCTGCGCCAGCCAGCCTTTCACCGTTTGCGTATTTCCCAGCCAGCGCCCCTGAATATAGCTCAGCCAGCAGCCGAGACTGGCGGCTGTCGTCAGAATAAGGATCGTGGGGACAAAGTCCATGACACCTTGTGCAACCAGCGCGCCTGCCAGTAAGAGCAGGCTGTCTCCGGGTAAAAAAGAGGCCGGGAGCAGGCCATTTTCTAAAAATAGCGTGGCAAACATCACAAAGTAGACAACGCTAACAACGTGTGGGTCCGCCAGCGCGGCAAAAATCGTGTTGCCAGAGCGCAGCGATAATATCTTGAATGACAGCCATGGACTTTCCTGTGGAACCGCGTTTATGGGGCTATTGTACTCCTGAATTGCCCGGGATGCCTTGATCCCGGACGCAACAAATGCAGACTTTTCTGCCCGGAGTGTCTGCAATTCTGTCCATGACCGGAAACTTTACACAATACGCGTGAATCCTGCGGCTAAATCTGCAATCAGATCGTCAACATTCTCTAAACCGATGTGCAAACGGATCAGCGTGCCGGTGAAATCAACGTCGCCTTCGGGACGAATGGCGGCGATATGTTCCGGCTGGTTAGGCAGAATTAAGGATTCAAAGCCGCCCCAGGAGTAGGCCATGCTGAACAAGCTGAAATTATCCAGATAAGCGGAAAGCGCCTCATTACTCAGCCTTTTATTCAGCACAAACGAGAACAACCCGCTGCTGCCCGTGAAATCGCGCTTCCAGAATTCGTGGCCTTTGCTGCCAGGAAGGGCGGGATGATTAACGCGGGCGACCTGAGGGTGATTCGCCAGCCACTCGGCGACTTTCAGGCTGCTTTCATGATGCTGGCGCAAGCGCACGCCCAGCGTACGTAGCCCACGGCTGGTCATATAAGCGGTATCCGCGTCCAGCATTTGCCCCATCAGATAGGCGTTTTCGCGTAATTGCTCCCAACAACGCGCATTAGACACGGCGGTGCCGACCATCGCATCCGAGTGACCAATCAGGTATTTCGTTCCTGCCTGGATGGAGATATCGATCCCGAAATCCAGCGCTTTAAACAGCACGCCCGCCGCCCAGGTGTTATCAATCATAATGACAGCGTCTGGCGCAACGCGTCTTACCGCGCCGACAATCGCCGGGATGTCATGCACTTCCATCGTGATGGAGCCAGGAGATTCGAGAAACACTACTTTCGTATTGGGCTGAATATGCTTCACGATATCCGCGCCGACCAGCGGATCAAACCAGCCGGTCGTCACGCCGAGTCTGGCGAGAACTTTGGTGCAAAAATCCTGACTGGGTTCGTAAGCGGTGTTGGTCATCAGGACGTGATCGCCCTGTTCCACAAAGGCCAGAATCGTGTTGGCGACAGCCGCCGCGCCGCAGGGGAAGAGCGCGCATCCGGCGCCGCCTTCCAGTTCGCACATGGCTTCCTGTAGCGAAAAATGGGTTAGCGTTCCGCGACGTCCATAGAAAAGTTCGCCATTGGCGCGGTTGCGGGTGGCGTGCTTTTTGGCTTCTACGGTGTCAAATACCAGCGAGGAGGCGCGCTGAATGACGCTGTTCACCGATCCCAGCGTGTATTTTTTGCTGCGTCCTGCGCTCACCAGTTTGGTTTCAAGATGTTTTTCTGCCATGTTGGAGTACCCATTTTTATACGTCTGGATGTCTAAACTATCATGAATGATGGGTGACGCATCCTGAAGAATCGGCATAAAGCAGAAAATTTTCTCAAAATGACATCTGGTGACTTTTTTACTGCGTAAGCGCAAGGAAAAGAAACCAAAGGTGCGGCACTATGTAAATAGTAATGAGAACGACTATCAATTCGACGTCGTTTTGATATTATTACGCTCAGAATTTGTGATTTGCGTCCTGGAGATACAGAGTGGGTAATAATTTGATGCAGACGGATCTCTCCGTCTGGGGTATGTATCAGCACGCCGACATCGTGGTTAAGTGCGTGATGATTGGTCTGATTCTGGCGTCAGTAGTCACCTGGGCTATCTTCTTCAGTAAGAGTCTTGAGTTCTTTACGCAGAAGCGTCGGCTCAAGCGTGAACAACAGCAGCTGGCTGAAGCGCGTTCTTTAGACCAGGCCAGCAATATTGCCTCCGCATTCGCGGCAAAAAGTTTAAGCTCACAGTTGCTCTATGAAGCGCAGAACGAGCTGGAACTGTCGGAAGGCAGTGAAGACAATGAAGGTATTAAAGAGCGTACCGGGTTCCGCCTGGAGCGTCGCGTAGCGGCGGTTGGCCGTCATATGGGACGCGGTAATGGCTACCTGGCGACCATCGGCGCCATCTCTCCGTTTGTCGGTCTGTTTGGTACGGTATGGGGTATCATGAACAGCTTCATCGGCATCGCGCAAACCCAGACCACCAACCTCGCGGTTGTCGCGCCGGGTATCGCGGAAGCGTTGCTGGCTACGGCGATCGGCCTGGTCGCGGCAATTCCTGCGGTTGTGATTTACAACATTTTCGCACGTCAGATCGGCAGCTACAAAGCGACGCTGGGCGACGTGGCGGCACAGATTCTGTTGCTGCAAAGCCGCGATCTGGATCTGAACGCGAGCGCTTCCGCTCAGCCGGTACGTACCGCGCAGAAATTACGTGTAGGATAATGTTCCATGGCAATGCGTCTTAATGAAAATCTGGACGATAACGGTGAAATGCATGAAATCAACGTGACGCCGTTTATCGACGTCATGCTGGTTCTGCTGATTATCTTTATGGTGGCCGCGCCGCTGGCAACGGTGGACGTGAAGGTGAATCTTCCTGCGTCCACCAGCACCCCGCAGCCGCGCCCGGAAAAACCGGTTTATCTGTCCGTGAAGGCCGACAACAGCATGTTTATCGGCAACGATCAGGTAACGGATGAAACCATGATCGGCGAGCTGAACGCGTTAACCGAAGGGAAGAAAGACACGACGATCTTCTTCCGTGCGGATAAAACCGTTGATTATGAAACAATGATGAAAGTGATGGATACGCTGCACCAGGCGGGTTACCTGAAAATTGGTCTCGTGGGTGAAGAGGTCGCGAAAGCGAAGTAATCGTTGTTGCTGATGGGCAGACAGACAGGCCGGGTAGGGCGCAAGCCGTACCCGGCTTTTTTATTGCCTGATGGCGCTGCGCTTACCAGGCCTGCATGATGCGGTATCGCTGACTCGCCAGATTACTTCGTCGTGGAGAACCGTTTTTCATTCAGCGCGACGGTGGTGATATTGGTCGTTCGGTAATCGCCATCGGATAGCTTACGGGTCAGGCGCAGGGTCGCCGTTTCTCGCGCCAGTAAGTGCTGATATGTGCTCTCCAGGCGCGCCATGATTTTGTCCCGCATCTCGGGATGTTGCTCAATAATCGTATTGATAACCGAACCGTAGATCTCTTCTTTGACCTGGAGCGCATAGATTTCACGGCGATTTTGCCATTTCAGCCGTACTAACGCGGCGGGAATCGACACGATCTCCTGCGCCACCTGTTCGAGGGTCGCGTTTTTATTGGCGATAAGCGCTTTAAGATTTTGCTTTAAGATAAATTCATCGCTTTTATTATTATCTAAAGCTAAATAAACATTATTATCTTCAACGTCTTTCATATTATTTCTCTTCCAGAGAATAAAAAACGGGAGAGTTTTTCTCTCTGGTTATGAGATTAAGCCAAATTTCATTGCCGTGATCGTTTATTTTTGTTGTGGCATCTGCCAGAATTTTACTTAATGCCTGAGCATCAACATCGCCTTCCGCCTGTAGGCTATTAATAAGACGAGCAAACGTCTCAATTTTAGCTACGCGATAAAGCCGGTCTTTTAAATGACGGTCACGTTCTTCAAGTAACATGTTTTTAGATTGACCAGTCGGTGTGGCGCTAATTAAAATATCTGGCTCGTAATCGCTCAGCGTTTTCTTTCCCTGAGTCAAATTTTCACTATTTTCTACGGTCTCAGCATCGCCTGGCGAGGCAGATAAATGAAAACGAGTCGGCACAAGATGCTCGGGAAGCATGTTGGAATGTCCTTTACTATCAATAGTATATTGTTTTTTATAAGGCAGGTCTCGTTGACAATAGCATGGTGTAATTTTAAAATCAAAAAAAATGGAGTCGGCATATGAACAGCATTTTTTATTCTATTATCACTCTGCTATTACTCACTGGCGGCGTGCTTTTCTTGATGCACGAATTTAATAAACAGCGCTCTGCTGAGGCGTCTAATCCAGTAAATCAAGCGGAACCCTTGTCCAAAGAGGAGGGCGAAGATCATTTTTCGTCGCTCATGAATACTATTACACCGGTATGGTACTGGCGAGTCAATCACGAATATATTGATTTTCTTCACGCAACGATAAAGCGGATGACGATGGCGGAGCTAAACGGCACGCCGGGGTTATTTGATGCGCAGCGCCGTTGCAGCGATCTCAACTCTGCGGTCTATAAATATTATGACAACATTAAAAAGCGTTGTCTGAACGGGGAAAAGGTTCCGCATTCCGATCTGGATGTACTTAACTTGCGGCAATGTTTCCGGGAATTTAGCCTGGAGGCGTATCCCTCCCTGGTTGCTCTGGTGTGGCCTGAATATCAGCGGCCGCTAATCAAACCGGAAGAGGTTTAATAAACGCGCCTGACGTTGGCCGGGTAAGGCGAAACCGCCACCCGGCGCGCGTGCCCGAAAGCGTTATTTATCCGATGAGGCTTGCCAGAGGTTCAGCTCGCCGTCCGCGACATGTTTATCGATTTGCGCTAACTCGTCAGCGCTGAATGTCAGGTTCGACAACGCCTGCACATTTTCTTCCAGCTGCTCTGGTCGACTGGCGCCGATCAGCACCGACGTTACGCGATTATCTTTCAACAGCCAGCTAAGCGCCATCTGCGCCATTGACTGGCCGCGACGTTGCGCCATCTCATTGAGTAAACGCAGGCTGTTCAGATTCGCTTCCGTCAGCATATTCTCCGTCAGACCGCGAACTTTTTTCCCTTCACGCTGCATACGTGAACCTTCCGGTATACCGTTTAGGTATTTTCCGGTTAACAATCCCTGAGCCAGCGGTGTGAACGCAATGCAACCCATGCCGTTGGCCGCCAGCGTATCCAGCAGGCCGCTTTTATCCACCCAGCGGTTGAGCAGGTTGTAGGACGGCTGATGAATCAGCAGCGGGATTTTCCATTCGCGCAGCAGTTCCGCCATTCGTTGAGTTCGCTCAGGCGAATAGGAGGAGATGCCGACGTAAAGCGCCTTACCGCTTTGTACCGCCTGCGCCAGCGCGGATGCGGTCTCTTCCATCGGCGTGTTTTCATCGACACGGTGGGAATAGAAGATATCGACATAGTCCAGCCCCATCCGCTTCAGGCTCTGATCGAGGCTGGCGAGCAGGTACTTACGCGACCCGCCGGAGCCGTATGGCCCAGGCCACATGTCATAACCCGCTTTGGTGGAAACGATCAGCTCATCGCGATACGGCGCAAAATCTTCCCGCAGCAAACGGCCAAAGTTCTCTTCTGCGCTTCCCGGCGGCGGGCCGTAGTTATTGGCTAAATCAAAATGGGTGATGCCTGAATCAAAGGCTTTACGCAGCAGCGCACGCTGTGAATCCAGCGCCTGAACGTGGCCGAAACTGTGCCACAAACCCAGCGATAGCGCGGGTAAACGCAAACCGCTTTTACCGCAGTAGCGATAAAGCATCTGCTCATAACGTTCGGGGTTGGCTAACCAGGCCATGTCATCTCCTTAGAGAAAGTGAATTTCAAAACAACGTTTCTATTCTAGCGGCTCAGCGGGGTTTATCCCGTTCGTCAGGTCACATTGATGCGAAAAATTGGGCAAAAACACGTCGTTATGCTTTGCTTAAAAAAACATCAACTCAGGAGTGAAACTATGCCGCGTCTGACTGCCAAAGACTTTCCGCAGGAGTTGCTCGATTACTATGACTACTATGCACATGGAAAAATCTCTAAACGCGAGTTTCTTAACCTCGCGGCAAAGTATGCCGTCGGCGGCGTGACCGCGCTTGCGCTGTTTAATCTCCTGAAGCCGAATTACGCGCTGGCGGTGCAGGTGGAATTTACCGACCCGGACATTTTGCCGGAATACATTACGTATCCGTCACCGAACGGGCATGGCGAGGTGCGCGGCTATCTGGTGAAACCGGCGAAGGCAACGGGTAAAAACGCCTGCGGTCGTGGTCGTACACGAGAACAGGGGGCTGAATCCCTATATTGAGGATGTCGCACGACGCGTGGCGAAAGCGGGTTATATTGCGCTGGCGCCTGATGGATTAAGCTCGGTAGGCGGATACCCCGGTAATGACGATAAGGGCCGGGAATTACAGCAGCAGGTTGATCCCACAAAATTAATGAATGATTTCTTTGCCGCGATTGAGTTTATGCAGCGCCATCCGGCGGCCAGCGGAAAAGTGGCTATTACGGGATTCTGCTATGGCGGCGGCGTATCAAATGCGGCGGCGGTGGCCTATCCAGAACTGGCGTGCGCCGTTCCTTTTTATGGTCGTCAGGCTCCGGCGTCAGATGTACCTAAAATTAATGCGCCTTTATTATTACATTACGCCGAGTTAGATACCTCAATTAATGAAGGCTGGCCTGCCTACGAAACGGCGCTGAAGGCGAATAATAAAGTCTATGAAGCGTATATCTATCCTGGGGTGAATCATGGTTTTCATAATGATTCGACTCCCCGCTATGATAAGGCCGCAGCGGATCTGGCCTGGGCGCGCACTCTGGCCTGGTTTGAGAAATATTTACAATGAAAAACAAACGATTATTTCAGGTGCGGCATATTGCTTTGCGGCATAATAATGCCGTTATGCTTTATAAGCATTCACAGGAATAGCGTGCTGACGATGATTCGTATACTTAGTTAAGTAAAAAAACAATAAAGAAAGTATATATTCTGCATTCTCTGCCGATAACGAGGATAAGTGTCGCCTGATGGCGAATCCCCTCAAGTACGGCAAGGAAATTCTTATGCGTTTGCTGCAAAACTTCACTATTCGTATTGTCATGCTGACAATATTGGGGCTCTTCTGTCTTCTTTGGTCGGGCGTTGGTTTATTCAGCGTCCATGCATTATCTAAAGTGGCGGAAGGAAATGATATCGATCGTCATATTGTGCGTCAGATGACGGTGCTAAGTCAGGGGAACGATCAGTATTTTCGTTTTGTCACGCGTTTAAGCCGTGCGATGGACGTTAAAATCGGCGGCGGTACGCCCGATTTTGTACCAGTACAGCAGGCGCTGGACAATATGAGCAAAAAGCTGGAAGAGATGAAAACGCTCTCTCCAGGGCCGATGGACCCGGAGATCGCCGCTGCGGTATTGGCAAACTGGCAGGCGTTGCTTGATAAGGGCGTCGCGCCGCAGATGCAACTGGCGCAGCAGGGTACGCTCACCGAATTTGCAGAACAGGCGAATAATGTCACCCCCGCCCTGAGCCGCGCCTTCGGCGCCAGCGCAGAACGTTTTAACAGCGCGGCCGGCACGATGCTGGACAGCACCCGCGTGATGGTGGACGGCAAAACGTCAATTATCCGTACCCTGATTATCACCGCCGTTATTCTGGGAATTGTGATTCTTTTCTTTACCGACCGTTACCTGGTCACGATGTTAGTGAAACCGCTGGCGCGCATTCGCCAACAGTTCCGCCAGATTGCGCAAGGCGATCTGAGCCAGCCGATTGAAGAGTTTGGCCGTAACTGTGTCGGTCGCCTGGTGCCGCTACTGAGCGCGATGCAGGATAGCCTGCGAGAAGCGGTCAGTTCGATTCGTTCAGGCAGTGACAATATCTGGCGCGGCGCGACAGAGATCTCCAGCGGCAACAACGATCTCTCTTCCCGTACGGAAGAGCAGGCGGCGGCGCTGGAAGAGACCGCTGCAAGCATGGAACAGCTCACCGCGACGGTGAAATTGAATGCGGATAATGCGCGCCAGGCCAGTCAGCTTGCTGATGCCGCTTCCGCGACGGCCGGAAAAGGCGGCACGCTGGTTTCTGAGGTGGTCGAGACGATGGACGGTATTTCAGCCAGCTCCAGACAGATCGCCGAAATTACGAATGTCATCAACAGTATTGCCTTCCAGACCAATATTCTGGCGCTGAACGCCGCCGTTGAAGCCGCCAGAGCCGGTGAACAAGGGCGTGGGTTTGCGGTCGTCGCCGGTGAAGTGCGTAATCTGGCCAGCCGTAGCGCCGGGGCCGCCAAAGAGATTGAAACGCTGATCGCTGAATCCGTGCGTCGCGTCGAGCAGGGCGCGCAGCTGGTGCAGGAGACGGGCGCGACGATGGAGGCCATTCTGCGCGGAGTAACCGAAGTCACCACCATCATGAAGCAGATCGCCGCCGCTTCCGAAGAACAAAGCAAAGGGATCTCTCAGGTTGGCGTGGCGATAACCCAGATGGACAGCGTGACCCAACAAAACGCCGCGCTGGTGGAGCAGGTTTCTGCGGCAGCGGCGGCGCTGGAACGGCAAACGGAAGAGCTGCAACGCTCTGTGCAACAGTTCCGCCTTTCTCATAATGACGCGCAAATCAGCCCGGCGAAAACGGTCCCTCCAGCCAGTCCGCGCGGGGCGTCTGCCGCGAAGTCAGGCGATGAATGGGTCGCCTTCTGATCCGGTAAAAAAAAGTATGTGATACCTCTGGCGTTCGCTTAAAAAATCGCTATATAATTTGTTATATAGCGATTGGAGGTATCATGGACAATCATTTTGGTAAGGGCCTGATGGCCGGATTAAACGCAACGTGTGCCGATAGCGCGCGTAACGTGGCGGGTTTTTGTTCTGATTATAAGCGCGGATTCGTATTAGGATTTTCGCATCGCATGTTTGAAAAAACCGGCGATCGACAATTAAGCGCCTGGGAAGCGGGGATTCTGACGCGCCGTTATGGCCTGGACAAAGATATGGTGATGGACTTCTTTCGGGAGAATCAATCGAATACGACTATCCGGTTCTTTATGGCGGGTTATCGTCTCGAAAATTGATCCGAAGGGGGTATTACCCCGGTTTAATTAATTACACTATTGTCTTACTCCTTCGTTTTGTTGTTCCGTCAAAGTATCATGGTTCAATAACCATAAAGAAAGTGTGGTAAATGGCGCGCCGATCGCAATAAGTTATTTGTGAACGGTGCAAAATAGAGCCAGGTCTTTGCAACGGAATAACAATAAAATGACTGGAGATAATACTCTCATCACTTCTCACGGCGTTAATCGTCGTGATTTCATGAAGCTTTGTGCAGCACTGGCCGCAACCATGGGGCTCAGTAGCAAAGCCGCCGCAGAAATGGCCGAATCGGTTTCCCGTCCGCAGCGCCCACCCGTCGTCTGGATCGGCGCTCAGGAATGTACGGGATGTACCGAATCGCTCCTTCGCGCGACCCACCCAACGGTAGAAAACCTCGTTCTGGAAACGATCTCTCTGGAGTACCACGAGGTTCTCTCCGCCGCCTTCGGCCATCAGGTTGAAGAGAACAAGCATAACGCTCTGGAGAAGTATAAAGGGCAGTATGTGTTGGTTGTCGATGGTTCCATCCCATTAAAAGATAACGGTATTTACTGCATGGTTGCCGGCGAGCCGATTGTGGATCACATCCGCAAGGCGGCGGAAGGCGCGGCGGCGATTATCGCGATCGGCTCCTGTTCCGCGTGGGGCGGCGTCGCTGCCGCTGGCGTGAACCCGACCGGCGCCGTCGGGTTGCAGGAAGTCCTGCCGGGCAAAACCGTTATCAATATCCCGGGCTGCCCGCCGAACCCGCATAACTTCCTGGCAACGGTTGCCCACATCATCACTTACGGTAAACCGCCGAAGCTGGATGCCAAAAACCGTCCAACCTTCGCCTATGGTCGTCTGATTCACGAACACTGCGAACGCCGCCCCGCATTTTGACGCCGGTCGCTTCGCCAAAGAGTTCGGCGATGAAGGCCACCGTGAAGGCTGGTGCCTCTACCATCTGGGCTGTAAAGGGCCTGAAACCTACGGCAACTGTTCGACGTTGCAGTTCTGCGATGTCGGCGGCGTATGGCCGGTGGCGATTGGACACCCCTGCTACGGCTGTAACGAGGAAGGCGTTGGCTTTCATAAAGGCATCCACCAACTCGCCCATGTGGAAAATCAAACCCCGCGTTCCGAGAAGCCGGATGTCAACCTGAAAGAGGGCGGCCACATTTCCGCTGGCGCCGTCGGGCTGCTTGGCGGCGTGGTTGGGTTGGTTGCCGGTGTCAGTGTGATGGCGGTACGTGAACTGGGGCGTCAGCAGAAGAAAGATAACGCTGACTCACGGGGAGAATAACCGTGAACAGACGTAACTTTATTAAAGCAGCCTCTGGCGGGGCATTGCTGCTGGGCGCGTCGCCGTCCATCAGCCATGCGGCTGCGGAAAACCGTCCGCCTATCCCGGGTTCCCTGGGGATGCTGTATGACTCGACGCTGTGCGTGGGCTGTCAGGCGTGTGTGACCAAATGCCAGGATATCAACTTCCCGGCGCGTAACCCGGAAGGGGCGCAAACCTGGTCGAATAACGACAAGCTGTCGCCTTACACCAATAACATCATTCAGGTGTGGCATAGTGGAAGTGGCGTCAATAAAGATCAGACAGAGAACGGCTACGCGTACATTAAGAAACAGTGTATGCACTGCGTTGACCCTAACTGCGTCTCCGTTTGCCCCGGTATCCGCGCTGAAGAAAGACCCGAAAACCGGCATCGTTCATTACAACAAAGACGTCTGTACCGGCTGTCGCTACTGCATGGTCGCCTGCCCGTACAACGTGCCGAAATACGACTACAACAACCCGTTTGGCGCGCTGCACAAGTGTGAACTGTGCAACCAGAAGGGCGTTGAACGCCTGGACAAAGGCGGTCTGCCGGGGTGCGTTGAGGTATGTCCGGCGGGCGCGGTGATTTTTGGTACGCGAGAAGAGCTAATGGCGGAGGCGCAAAAACGCCTGGCGCTGAAGCCTGGCAGCGAATACCACTATCCGCGCCAGACGTTGCAGACTGGCGATACGTATCTGCATACCGTACCGAAGTATTACCCGCATCTGTACGGTGAAAAAGAAGGCGGCGGCACGCAGGTGCTGGTGCTGACCGGCGTTCCTTACCAGAATCTGGATCTCCCTCAACTGGCCGATCTGTCAACTGGCGCGCGTTCTGAACACATTCAACACACCCTGTATAAAGGCATGATGCTGCCACTGGCTGTGCTGGCGGGCTTAACCGTGATGGTTCGTCGTAATACGAAAAACGAGCATCACGACGGAGGAGACGATCATGAGTCATGATCCTAAACCGCTGGGCGGGAAAATAATCAGTAAACCGATCATCATCTTCGGGCCGCTTGTCGTCCTGTGCATGCTTCTCATTGTGAAACGTCTGGTCTTCGGGCTGGGATCGGTCTCCGATCTGAACGGCGGCTTCCCCTGGGGCGTGTGGATCGCTTTTGACCTGCTGATCGGCACCGGCTTCGCGTGCGGCGGTTGGGCGCTGGCGTGGGCGGTGTATGTCTTCAACCGGGGGCAATACCATCCACTGGTGCGCCCGGCGCTGCTGGCAAGCCTGTTCGGTTACTCTTTGGGCGGGCTGTCGATCACCATTGACGTTGGTCGTTACTGGAACCTGCCGTATTTCTACATCCCCAGGGCACTTCAATGTGAACTCGGTGCTGTTTGAAACGGCGGTCTGTATGACCATCTACATCGGCGTGATGGCGCTGGAGTTCGCCCCCCGCGCTGTTTGAACGCCTGGGCTGGAAAGTCTCGCTGAAGCGTCTGAACAAAGTGATGTTCTTTGTTATCGCCCTCGGGGCGTTGCTGCCGACCATGCACCAGTCGTCAATGGGATCGTTGATGATTGCCGCCGGTATTAAAGTACATCCGCTGTGGCAGAGCTATGAAATGCTACCGTTGTTCTCATTGTTCACCGCTTTCATCATGGGTTTCTCCATCGTTATTTTTGAAGGCTCTCTGGTGCAGAGCGGCTTAAAAGGCAACGGCCCGGATGAGAAAAGTTTGTTTATCAAGCTGACCGGTACTATCAGCGTTTTCATCGCGCTGTTCCTCGTGTGCCGTTTTGGTGAACTGATTTACCGCGACAAGCTCTCTTATGCGTTTGCCGGTGACTACTACTCCTTGCTGTTCTGGGTTGAAGTCCTGCTGATGGTCTTCCCGCTGGTGGTGCTCCGTCTGCCGAAACTGCGCGGCGACTCGCGGATGTTGTATCTGTCCGCCCTCCAGTATGCTGCTGGGCTGCGCAACGTGGCGTATGTCCTACTCGCTGGTGGCGTTCAATCCCGGCGGCGGCTACCACTACTTCCCCACCTGGGAAGAACTGCTGATTTCTATTGGTTTTGTGGCTATTGAGATTTGTGCATACATCTTACTCATTCGTCTACTGCCGATACTTCCTCCATTAAAACAAAACGATCACAATCGTCATGAGGCGAGCAAAGCATGAGCCAGAGAATTACTATTGATCCGGTAACCCGTATTGAGGGTCATTTACGCATCGACTGCGAAATCGAAAACGGTGTGGTGTCAAAAGCATGGGCATCCGGCACCATGTGGCGCGGCATGGAAGAGATCGTGAAGAATCGCGATCCGCGCGATGCCTGGATGATTGTGCAGCGTATCTGTGGCGTATGTACCACGACCCACGCGATCTCTTCCGTTCGTGCGGCGGAGAGCGCGCTGAAGATTGACGTTCCGGTCAATGCGCAGTACATCCGTAACATCATTCTGGCGGCGCATACTACCCATGACCATATTGTGCACTTCTACCAGCTTTCTGCGCTGGACTGGGTGGATATCACCTCTGCGCTGAAAGCCGATCCGGCGAAAGCGTCGGCGCTGTTGAACGGCGTGTCGAGCTGGCACCTGAATAGCGCGGAAGAGTTCACGAAGGTGCAGAACAAGATCAAAGACCTCGTTGCCAGCGGCCAGTTAGGGATTTTCGCTAACGGCTACTGGGGACACCCGGCGATGAAACTGCCGCCCGGAAGTGAACCTGATTGCGGTCGCCGCACTATCTGCAAGCGCTGGAATGCCAGCGTGACGCCAACCGCGTGGTGGCGCTGCTGGGCGGTAAAACGCCGCACATCCAGAACCTGGCGGTGGGCGGGGTGGCGAACCCGATCAACCTCGACGGTCTCGGCGTGCTGAACCTTGAACGCCTGATGTACATCAAGTCCTTCATCGACAAGCTGAGCGACTTTGTTGAGCAGGTTTACAAGGTGGATACGGCGGTAATCGCGGCGTTCTATCCAGAATGGCTGGAGCGCGGAAAAGGCGCGGTTAACTATCTGAGCGCGCCGGAAATTTCCGACCGACGGTAAAAACGGCAGCTTCCTGTTCCCTGGCGGCTATATCCAGAATGCGGATCTGTCGACGTATCGCCCGATCGCCTCGCATTCCGATGAATACCTGATTAAAGGGATTCAGGAGAGCGCGAAGCACGCCTGGTACAAAGACGAAGCGCCGCAGGAACCGTGGGAAGGGACTACCGTCCCGGAATACACCGGTTGGTCTGATGACGGTAAATACTCGTGGGTTAAGTCCCCGACCTTTTACGGCAAAACCGTTGAAGTGGGGCCGCTGGCCAATATGCTGGTTAAACTGGCGGCGGGACGCGAGTCCACGAAGGCCAAACTGAATGAAATCATCGCGATCTACCAGAAACTGACCGGTAAAACGCTGGAAGTAGCGCAACTGCACTCCACGCTGGGGCGTATTATTGGCCGCACCGTTCACTGCTGCGAATTGCAGGGTATTCTGCAAAACCAGTACAGCGCGCTGATCGCCAATATCGGGAAAGGCGACCACACCACGTTCGTCAAACCGGATATCCCGGCGACGGGTGAGTTTAAAGGGGTGGGCTTCCTTGAGGCGCCGCGCGGTATGCTCTCTCACTGGATGGTTATTAAAGACGGCATTATCAGCAACTACCAGGCGGTGGTTCCGTCCACCTGGAACTCCGGTCCGCGTAACTTTAACGATGAAGTGGGGCCGTACGAGCAGTCGCTGGTGGGGACGCCGATCGCCGATCCAGAAAAACCGCTGGAAGTGGTGCGTACCATTCACTCCTTCGACCCTTGCATGGCGTGCGCGGTGCACGTAGTGGACGCTGACGGGAACGAAGTCGTCTCAGTTAAGGTTCTGTAATGCGGATTTTAGTGTTAGGGGTCGGCAATATTTTGCTGACCGATGAAGCCATCGGGGTGCGTATCGTTGAAGCGTTAGAACAGCGGTACATCCTGCCGGATTTCGTGGAGATCCTTGATGGCGGCACGGCGGGAATGGAGCTTCTCGGCGATATGGCGGACAGAGATCACCTGATCATCGCGGACGCCATTGTGTCGAGAAAGAACACGCCGGGAACCCTTATGATCCTGCGTGATGATGAGGTGCCTGCGCTGTTCACCAACAAAATCTCACCGCATCAGCTTGGCCTGGCCGACGTTCTGTCGGCCCTGCGCTTCACTGGCGAGTTTCCGAAAAAGCTGACGCTGGTCGGCGTGATCCCGGAATCGCTGGAGCCGCATATCGGCCTGACGCCAACGGTTGAAGCGATGATTGAACCTGCTCTGGCGCAGGTTCTTGCCGCGCTGCGCGAGTCAGGCGTTGAGGCTATTCCACGGGAGGCTGCGCATGTCTGAGGAGATTTCAGGGTTCCCGTCCTCCCCGAGAATGCAGGTTCAGGCGGCGTTTGAAGAGATTGCCCGACGCTCAATGCACGATCTCTCGTTTTTGCACCCGAATATGCCGGTGTATGTCTCTGACTTCACCCTGTTTGAAGGGCAGTGGACGGGCAGCGTGATCGCGCCGTGGATGCTGAGCGCGCTGATTTTCCCCGGCCCCGACCAGCTCTGGCCGGTACGCAAAGTCAGTGAAAAACTCGGATTACGTCTGCCGTATGGCGCGATGACCTTTACCGTTGGCGAACTGGACGGGGTTTCGCAATACCTCTCCTGCTCGCTGATGTCGCCGCTCAACCACGGTATGTCGGCGCAAGAAGGGATGCGTCTGGCGGACGACTGCGCGCGGATGCTGCTGTCGCTGCCGGTCAGCGATCCCGATGCGCCGCAGCTGGCAGGGCGTCGTGCGCTGCTGTTTGGACGCCGGAGCGGCGAGCATGCATGAGCTGTCCCTGTGCCAGAGCGCGGTTGAGATTATCCAGCAGCAGGCAGAACAGCATGGCGTGACGCGAGTCACCGGCGTATGGCTGGAAATTGGCGCGCTCTCGTGCGTTGAAGAGAGCGCCGTGCGCTTCAGCTTTGATATCGTTTGCCAGGGTACGCTCGCGCAGGGGTGTACGTTGCACATCGACTATAAACCCGCTCAGGCGTGGTGCTGGGATTGCAGCCAGGCGGTTGAAATCACGCAGCATGACGCGCAGTGCCCACACTGTCAGGGCGATCGTCTGCGGGTGGATACCGGCGACTCGCTGAAAGTGAAAAGTATTGAAGTGGAATAACGTCCAGGTGGTTAACTATGTGTATTGGAGTCCCGGGGCAGGTTCTGTCCGTTGGTGAAGATATTCACCAGCTTGCGCAGGTTGAAGTGTGCGGCATCAAGCGTGATGTGAATATTGCCCTGATCTGCGAAGACAGCCCTGCAACGCTGGTGGGGCAGTGGGTGCTGGTGCATGTGGGATTTGCCATGAGCATCATTGATGAAGAAGAAGCCAAAGCCACATTAGACGCGCTACGCCGAATGGAGTATGACGTTACCAGCGCCTGATAATCCCTGAAGGCAATCTATCAAGCGGCCTTGCAATCGTTGTATACTAATATATATATCGATTGTGAGGACATCTCTCATGTTTAAATCCTTACGCCAGCTCTCCCTGCTGGCGTTGCTTTTTTCCCTGCCGTTTATGGCTCAGGCCGAGCGTACGTTTACCGATCAGATTGGTCGCCAGGTTACCGTCCCGGATACGGTGGATCGCGTGGTGGTACTCCAGCATCAGACGCTGAATTTGCTGGTGCAGATGAACGCCACCGACAAAATTGTTGGCGTGATGGCGAACTGGAAACAACAGCTTGGCGACGGTTATGCCCGCCTGGCGCCGGAGCTGACAACGAAAGCCGCGTTGGGTGATTTAACCCACGTTGATGCGGAAAAACTGGTCGCGCTGCATCCGCAGGTGGTGTTTGTCACTAACTATGCGCCGCAGGAAATGATCGACAAAATCAGCAGCCTGGGCATTTCGGTGGTGGCGATTTCTCTGCGCCATGATGCGGCGGGCGAACAGGCTAAAATGAACCCGACAATGACGGATGAAGAGCAGGCTTACGATCAAGGGCTGCGTGAAGGGATCACCGCTGATCGGCGATATCGTCAATAAACCTGACGAAGCAAAAGCGCTGATTGCCGCAACGGATAAGGGGCGCAAGATGGTGAGCGATCGCCTGAAAGACATCCCGGAAGATCAACGCGTTCGCGCCTATATGGCGAACCCGGAACTGACCACTTACGGCTCCGGTAAATATACTGGCCTGATGATGGCGCACGCGGGGGCGTTGAACGTGGCGGCATCGACCATTAAAGGCTTTAAGCAGGTCGCAATGGAACAGGTTATCGCCTGGAATCCGCAGGTGATTTTTGTTCAGGATCGCTATCCGAAAGTGGTGGATGAGATCCTGCAAAGCCCGCAGTGGCAGGTGATTGATGCGGTGAAAAATCATCGCGTCCTATCTGATGCCGGACTACGCGAAGGCCTGGGGCTATCCGATGCCGGAAGCGATGGGCATTGGCGAGCTGTGGATGGCGAAAAAACTCTATCCGCAGAAATTCCCAGGATATTGATATGCGCAAGGTCGCCAATGACTGGTATCAGCGTTTTTATCGCACTGACTATCAGGGCGTTGACTGATGAAAATCCTTGCCGCAGGCAGCCTGCGTGCCGTCTGGCAACCGCTAATGGCCTGTTTTCAGGCAGAGACGATCCGCTGTGATTTTGGCCCGGCGGGATTGCTGCGTGAACGGATTGAAGCCGGTGAGCCGTGCGACTTTTTCGCCTCGGCTAATGTGGCGCATCCGCAGGCGCTGCTGGCGAGCGGGCGGGCGCTGTCGGTTTCGTCCTTTGCGCTGAATCGCCTCTGCCTGACCGTGCGTGCTGACGCTATGCGGGAGGGCGACAACTGGCGGTCGTTGCTGATGCGCGAGGATCTGCGAATTGGCACATCAACGCCGGGCTGCGATCCTTCCGGTGATTACACGCAACAGCTTTTTTCGCGAATGGGAGCCGACGGCGAGGCGATCCGCTCGCGTGCTGTGGCGCTGGTCGGCGGCCGGGATTCTTTGCCGCTTCCCGCCGGAGCGCTGGCGGCGCAATGGTTAATCGACCACGATCACACGGATGTTTTTATTGGTTATGCCAGCTATGCCCCCAGACTGCGGCAAATCAGTACCCTGCGCGTGGTTGATATTCCTGAACCGTATAATCCGATCGCTGAGTATGCGTTTGCCTGTCTGACGGCGCGCGGAAAACCGCTTGCCGAATTTCTGCTTTCCACTCCGGCAGGACTGATTCTCATGCAACATGGGTTTAATTAAACGCCGACTATCACAAACCCGTGGGCCTGATAAGCGGAGCGCCATCAGGCAATATAACGCCTGATGGCGACATTAAAATCTCATCCGGCGTCACGGTTTAGCTCTGACGCTTATCTTCGGTTTGTGTGTCGAAGTCGCTGGCGTCGTGACGCTCATGAAGCTGCTCGTTGAGCGGCCCGTTGGTGCGGTTCACAATGCGCCCGCGTTTGACCGCCGGACGTTCCGCAATCTCTTTCGCCCAGCGCTGTACGTGCTTATAGCTTCCCGCATCCAGAAATTCTGCGGCGTCATACACGTTGCCGAGCACGACATTGCCAAACCACGGCCAGACAGCCATATCGGCAATGGTGTACTCATCGCCCGCCACATACGGATGACGCGCCAGCTGCTTATCCAGCACGTCCAGCAGACGCTTGGCTTCCATCGTAAAACGGTTGATCGCGTACTCTATTTTCACCGGCGCGTAGTTGTAGAAGTGACCAAAGCCGCCGCCGAGGAACGGCGCCGCCCCCTGGAGCCAGAATAACCAGTTCAGGGTTTCGGTACGTTTAGCGAGATCCTGCGGCAGGAAATAACCAAATTTTTCCGGCCAGGTAGAGCAGAATTGCGCCGGACTCAAAGACACGCAGCGGCGGGTTCTGCGAGTGGTCGCGCAGCGCCGGGATTTTTGAGTTTGGGTTCACATCGACAAAACCGCTGGAGAACTGATCGCCGTCGCCAATGCGAATCAGCCAGGCGTCATACTCTGCGCCCGTCACGCCCTGCGCCAGCAACTCCTCCAGCATGATGGTCACTTTCTGGCCGTTTGGCGTTCCCAGGGAGTAGAGCTGTAGCGGATGCTTGCCGACGGGCAACGTCTTGTCGTGAGTCGGGCCAGAAACGGGACGGTTGATATTGGCGAATGCGCCGCCGCCTGCGGATTTATCCCACGTCCATACTTTCGCGGGTTGATAAGTATTCTCTGACATGTTGACCTGCCTTCTGGGTTGGTGTGTTGAAGCAGTGTAGCAGTCGGAGGCCATGCGGTTTAACAGATTGGGACATTAAGCGCCGGTTTTTTTCGCTGGAAGGGGAAACACAATATAACTCGTTAATTGTAGCCCGCCTGTACTCCATCAAGAGGAAATCAATATCAGACGGAAATTGTTACCGTACTCGCCATTAAAAATTGGCAGTGAATAAGCAGTAACAATGAAAAATGGTGTTCCAGGAGTAAGCGGTTATCAGGGCCCGGCGGGCGGCTGGGGAGCCGTGAAGGCAGTCTCTGCGTCGGTGTTTTCCCAAAAGGCCGTCACGCGCGATATTATCGCGATGTTCAAAATGAATCAGGTCAAAGGCTTTGACTGCCCTGGGCTGCGCATGGCCTGACCCTGGCCATCGGGCGCCGATGGAACTTTGTGAGAATGGCGTCAAAGCCGGTCTCTTGGGAAACCACCAGCAAGAAAGCCTCACCAGCGTTTTTCCGTCGTCATCCGGTGTCCACCTTATGGCAGTACAGTGATTACGAGCTGGAAAATATTGGCCGCCTGACGCACCCGATGAAATATGATGCCGTAACCGATACCTGGCAAGCCGTGGAATGGGACATCGCGTTTTCAGGAAATCGGCGAACGCCTGCGCAGCTACGATTCCCCGGAACAGGTAGAGTTTTATACCTCCGGTAGAACCTCGAATGAAGCGGCGTTCCTGTATCAGCTGTTTGCCCGCGAATACGGCAGCAACAACTTCCCGGACTGTTCCAATATGTGCCACGGCCCGACCAGCGCAGGGCTGACGCGCGCTATTGGTCTGGGGAAAGGCACCGTTGAACTGGCGGATTTTGACCACTGCGATCCTGGTGATTTGCATCGGGCATAATCCGGGAACCAACCATCCTCGTATGCTGACCACGCTGCGCGATGTGGCAAAGCGCGGCGCCAAAATTATCGCCATCAATCCGCTGGCGGAGAGAGGCCTTGAACGCTTTAGCTTCCCGCAAAGCCCTAAAGAGATGCTCACCGGCCAGGCGACCGAACTCAGCAGCAGCTACTACCAGGTGAAAATGGGCGGCGATGCGTCGCTGCTCAAAGGCATGATGAAGGCGCTGATTGAAATGGATGAGGCGCGGGTGCTGCTAAACCAGCAGCCTTGCCTCGATCATGAGTTTATTGCTGCGCATACCGCCGGTTATCAGGCGCTGTATGATGACCTGCGCCAGTGCAACTGGGCGGAACTGGAAGCGGATTCAGGTCTGACGCGCCAGCCAGAATGGAAGATTTAGCGCACAGCTACAATAAATCGCGCGCCACCATCATTTGCTACGGCCTGGGGATCACCCAGCATAAAAACGGCACCGGGAATGTGCAGCAGCGTGGTTAACCTGCTGTTGCTGAAAAGGCAATATCGGAAAGCCGGGCGCGGGTATCTGCCCGTTGCGTGGGCATTCCAATGTGCAGGGCGACCGTTCGGTTGGGATTAACGAAGCAGCGTCGGACGCCTTCCTGCAACGCCTTGAAGCGCGTTTTGCCATTACCGTTCCTCGTCAACACGGCCGCGCCAGCGTGGAGAGCATTCGGGCGATAGAGCGGGGCGAGGCTAAGGCGTTAATCTGCATGGGCGGCAATCTGGCCGTGGCGATGCCGCAGCCGCAGCGGACGTTTGCGGCGATGCAAAAGCTGGATATGCAGGTGCATGTGGCAACCAAACTGAACCGCTCGCACCTGCTGCTGCGAAGCATAACTATCTGCTGCCCGCGTTGGGCAGAACGGAGCGCGACCTTCAGGCGACGGGGATTCAGTCCGTCACCGTCGAGGATTCGATGTCGATGGTGCACGCCTCCTGCGGCTCTCTGAAACCGGCTTCGCCGTGGCTGAAATCGGAACCTGCGATTTGTGGCGGGAATGGCACGCCGCCACGCTTACGCGTTCGCCGGTGAACTGGGAAGAGATGGTGGGAAACTATGCTCTGATCCGCGACGCTATTGAAGCCGTTATTCCGGCGTTTCATGACTACAATGCCCGCATTGCCGCGCCGGGCGGATTTCGCATGGACACGCCTGCCTCGCGCCGTGAGTGGCATACCGGGAATGGCAAAGCCAACTTTGTCGTTAGCCAGCAGCGCGCCGTTGAGCGTCAGCAGCAACCCGCAGATGCGCTGCTGCTGGCAACGCTGCGCAGCCACGATCAGTACAACACCACCATTTATGGCCTGAATGACCGTTATCGCGGCATTACCGGCCGCCGTGACGTCGTGTTTTTAAATGCGGCGGAAGCCAGAGCGCGCGGTCTGGCGCAGGGCGATGTGGTGACCATTCAGGCGCTGGACGATCATGGCCGCCCTTGTGAGGATCGCGCGATGTGCGGGCTGACGGTCGTGATCTACAACATGGCGGCAGGATCGATTGGCGCCTATCTGCCGGAAGCGAATGTGCTGTTGTCTCTGGATGCGGTCGATAGCGAAAGCCTGACGCCAGCCTATAAGAGCGTGCCGGTGGTTATCAATAAAACATAACATCGTTCCCGCTATGAATTTTTTGTCTCTGTGCGCCGTCTGGCCGGGTAGAGGTGTATGATGAATCGACCTCTGTCCGGTTAGTGTTATTGAGCAGGCAAGCAGAGCGAAAAATTCACGCCATACTGCTCAGGCTGTATTGTTTTGAGGTAAGGTGCATGAGCAAAGGAACGACCCGTCAGGATGCCCCATTCGGGACATTATTGGGCTACGCCCCCGGTGGCGTAGCAATCTACTCTTCAGATTACAGCTCCCTCGACCCACGGGAATACAGCGATGATGCCGCGTTTCGCAGCTACATCGGCAATGAGTATATGGGCCATAAATGGCAGTGCGTTGAGTTCGCCCGCCGCTTTCTCTTTCTCAATTATGGGGTTGTGTTCACGGATGTCGGCATGGCGTGGGAGATCTTCTCGCTGCGTTTCCTGCGCGAAGTGGTGAACGACAACATCCTGCCGTTACAGGCGTTCCCCAATGGTTCGCCCCGCGCGCCGGTCGCTGGCGCGCTGCTTATCTGGCAAAACGGCGGCGAGTTTAAAGATACCGGCCATGGTGGCGATCATTACCCAGTTGCTGGACAAACAAGATCCGTATCGCCGAACAGAATGTGATCCACACGCCGCTGCCTCCAGGGCAACAGTGGACCCGCGAGCTGGATATGGTGGTGGAAAAACCGGCTGCTAATACCCTGCGCGATACCCTTTGACGACACCACGATCCTCGGCTGGATGATTCAGACCGAGGACACTCAGTACAGCCTGCCTCAACCAGACATCGCCAACGATTCACTGAAGATTCGCGGCGCGCGGCTGGAAGAGAAAGGGCAGTTTGACGGCAAATGGCTGGATGAGCGGGACCCGCTGCAAAAAGCCTATGTGCTGGCGAACGGGCATGTGATTAATCAGGACCCGCATCAGTATTTCACCATTACGGAAAGCGCCGAGCAGGAGCTGATTAAAGCCACCAACGAGCTGCATCTGATGTACCTGCATGCCCACCGACAAGGTGCTGAAAGACGATAACCTGCCTGGCGCTGTTCGACATTCCGAAAATCCTCTGGCCGCGTTTGCGCCTCTCCTGGCAGCGTCGTCGCCACCATATGAATCACCGGTCGTATGGCATTTCTGTATGGATGAACGCGGCCTGAAGGTGTACGAGTACAACGCCGATTCCGCATCATGCCATACCGAAGCGGGGCTGATCCTCGAACGCTGGCCGAAAAGGGCTACACCGGGAAGGGGCCATAATCCGGCGGAAGGGTTGATCAACGAACTGGCGGGTGCATGGGAAACACAGCCTCGCGCGTCCTTTCGTCCACATCATGCAGGATAAGGACATTGAGGAGAACTATCACGCCCAGTTTATGCAGCAGGCGCTGCGCCAGGCCGGGTTTGAAAGCAAAATTCTCCGGGGACTGGATGCGCTGCGTTGGGACGATGCCGGTCAGCTGATTGACGGCGATGGCCGCCTGGTGAACTGCGTCTGGAAAAACCTGGGCGTGGGAAACCGCAATTGAACAGGTGCGTGAAGTCAGCGAGACGGAATACGCCGCCGTGCCGATTCGTACCGGCCATCCTGAAAATGAAGTGCGGTTGATTGATGTGCTATTGCGACCGGAAGTGCTGGTGTTTGAACCGCTGTGGACGGTGATCCCCGGCAATAAGGCTATTTTGCCTATCCTGTGGTCGCTCTTCCCGCATCACCGCTATTTGCTGGATACCGATTTCACGGTTAATGACGAACTGGCGCGCACCGGTTATGCGGTGAAACCGATCGCCGGGCGCTGCGGCAGCAATATCGATCTGGTGAGCCATCAGGAAGAGTTACTCGATAAAACCAGTGGGAAATTTGCCGCGCAGAAAAACATTTATCAGCAGTTGTGGTGTCTGCCAAACGTGGCCGGGAAGTATATTCAGGTCTGCACTTTCACCGTTGGCGGCAACTATGGCGGTACGTGTCTGCGTGGCGATGATTCGCTGGTTATCAAAAAAGAAAGCGATATCGAGCCGTTAATTGTGGAAAAAGGGGAATAGCCTCTTCTGAAAAAGAGCCTTGGGCGTGATGCGCCAGCGTCCGCCCTGGCCATTCAATGCCCGGAGATTCGTGACAGACGTTCTGTCGGGAGTATCAGGCAATCATCCGGCAGGATTAGGCTCACTCTGCCATTCATCCAAGCCGCTACAGTTTCAGGTGGAAAACAAACAACTGGAGCTGCTATGAAAACCATCGGTTATGCTGCATTAAACGCGACTACGCCACTGGCCCCCTTTTACGTTTGAACGACGCGCATTGCGTGCCAATGATGTGGCGATCGAGATCCTGTGGTCAGGCGTCTGTCACAGCGATCTGCATCAAACCCGTGACGACTGGAAAGAGTGGGGCGCGACGATTTACCCCTGTATTCCCGGACACGAAATTATTGGCCGGGTGATTGATGTCGGCAGTAAAGTGACGCGTTATCAGGTCGGGCAACAGGTGGCGGTCGGAACCCTTGTCGATAGCTGTCAGGAGTGCGATCAGTGCCGCAGGCACGAAGAGCAAATGTGCCGTGAGTTTCCGACGGTGACCTATAACGGGCGTGACCGCATCTCAGGAGACGTCACTTACGGCGGTTACTCGAAACATATCGTGGTTCGCGAGGAGTTTGTCCTGAATCTGCCGGAAGGCCTTGATCCGGCCAGAGCGGCGCCGTTGCTCTGCGCGGGCATCACCGTTTACTCGCCGCTGCGGACCTGGAACGTTGGCCCCGGCTCGCGCGTAGGGGTGATTGGCATCGGTGGCCTGGGGCACCTTGCGGTTCGTCTGGCGGCCGCTTTGGGCGCAGAGGTGACGGTTATCACCCGCAGTGAGTCAAAAGCGAAAGAGGCGCATGAGCTGGGCGCCGAACACGTTCTGCTCTCGACCTCCGCAGAGGCGATGAATAACGCGGCGTCCTCTTTTGATGTGATTATTGACACCATCCCGACGCGCCATGATGTTTCGCCCTACGTTCAGCTACTTGATGTGGAAGGGGCGCTGGTTATTGTTCGGTAATCTGGGGAATATGGAAGGGTTCAGCACCTTGCCGCTGATTCTGGGGGCGTCGTCGCATCACGGGGTTCACCGTCTGGCGGAATTGCACAAACGCAGGAGATGCTGGATTTCTGCGCCCGTAAAGGTGTGTACCCGGAGTGTGAGATCATCGATATCCAGGCAGATTAATCAGGCTTTTGAGCGTATGGAGCGGGGTGATGTGAAATACCGCTTTGTGATTGATATGGCTTCACTGTCGAACTGACGGTAAGCAAACGCATATCGGAGCGGCTGTTTTGCGGTCCGATATGCGTGTATCAGCGCGGTATCCCGGTCAACGTTCCCGCTTCCCGGACGCGTTCTGCGCCTTTCAGCGACTGCACTTTATCGCCGATTGGCGTGATGCCGAAACAGGGCGTTTGTACTCCCTGTGAAACTGACTGACGCTTTCATAACCCACTCTGATGGCCGCTGTCGAGGCATCCACATTATCTGACAACAACAGGCGTCTGGCTTCATGGAGCCGTAATTGCTTCTGATACTGCAACGGGCTCATGTTGGTCCATGCGACGAAAGTGGTGATGCAGCGTCGAAACGCCATTCCTGCAATCCCGGCCAGATCCCTCCATTTTTAATGGTTGGGAATAGTGCGTGCGTAACCAGTTGATTGCGGAAGATATCCTCTGGCTGCTCGATCCCGTCAGTACGGTTTCCCGCAGCGTCATACCTGCCGGGCTGGTTAAAATGCGATACAGAATTTCCCGCTGAATCAGGTTGCCGATATACCCCTTATCCTGCGGGCGTTCTGCGAGCGTGATGTAGCGCAGTATGGCGTCAAACAAAAAGCGGTCGGCATGGCTGAGCGAAAGTCCTTCGCCTGCGAATCCCACGTCATTGCCGTGCTGTTCCATATCAACCAATACTTCGCGCGCAACAGATAAATCCAGTTCCAGCAACAGCGATATAAAAGGACGCTCGGCGCTGGCCCTGCATCACTTCGGCGACGGTTGGCAGATTGACCGCCGTCAGAAGAAAACGGGATTCGTTGTACACATAGGCCGTATCGCCTAACGTGACGCGCTTTTCTCCCTGGAGGATCAGCGACACGCTGGGCTGGTAAATATAAGAAAGCGGCGGCATTGGGCCGTGGAGTTCAGCAACGCTCAGACCGGGGAACGGGCAGACGACCCGTTCCTGATGTTCGGTATATGTTCTGACTTTTGCGGTAATTTCGTGGCGCAACGATGCGGTGTCCTGCCGCAGGCGATCATCCTGTGAGTTCGGGCGGTGATCCAGCATGGTCAGACTCCTCAACATAGGTTCGTATGTTTTAAACTGGAATGCAGCCGCCCGCGACTCCTTTTTTTGCTAATTGACTTGCCAGCCCATCCGTCGTGGTTGGTATATCAGCTATTCACAAAGGCCAGCAGGTCGGCGTTAACCCGATCTGCATGCGTGGTGGGGATGCCGTGCGGGGCTCCCTTGTACGTATTCAGCGTACCGTTTTTGAGCAGCCCGGCTGAAAGTACGCCGGAATCATGGTAGGGAACGACCTGATCGTCATCGCCGTGGATAACCAGAACCGGATAGTGATGCGCTTGAGATCTTCCGTGAAATCCGTCTGCGAGAACGCGACGATACCGTCGTAGTGCGCTTTGGCTCCCCCCCATCATTCCCTGACGCCACCAGTTCCAGATGACCGCCTCAGACGGACTGGAACCCGGACGGTTGTAGCCATAGAAAGGACCCGCAGGGATATCGTAATAGAACTGCGCCCGACTGGCGGCCAGCTGTGCCTGGAAGTCGTCAAACACTGACCGGGGCGTACCCTGCGGATTGCTGTCGGTTTTTACCATCAATGGCGGAACTGCGCTGATCAGCACGGCCCTGGAGACGTTATCCTCGCCGTGACGCACGATATAGCGCACGACCTCGCCACCGCCGGTTGAATGCCCGACGTGCATTGCGCCCTGGACGCCTAAATGCTTAACGACTGCGGCAACGTCATCGGCATAATGATCCATGTCATGACCGTCCCACACCTGGCTGGAACGTCCATGACCACGCCTGTCGTGCGCGACGACCCTGAACCCCTTGTCCACGAAAAACAGCATTTGAGCATCCCAGTCGTCGCTGGAGAGCGGCCAGCCGTGGTGGAAGAAGATCACTTTTCCCTCTTTCGGTCCCCAGTCCTTATAGAAAATGTCAACGCCATCGCTGGTTGTTACGTAACCCATATCGTTTCTCCGGTTCAGTAAGTTGTTAAAGGGAGAGACTTGTCTTGCGCGTAGCGCCAGGACGTCGGCTCCCGGAAAAAGGAGAAACGTCAGGGTCTGCGCGCTCGTCCGGCAACGATCTTCTGTTGACCGTTTAGAGAGTATAAGTTTAAAGTTAACTTTAAGGTCAAGAGAGGTCTGTAAACGGTATGAAGATTGGTGAACTGGCAAAAGTAACGGGGCTTACGCCCTCCCGTATTCGGTTTTACGAAGCAGAAGGGCTGATCAGTCCTCCACAGCGTCAGAGCAACGGGTATCGTAATTATTCGGCGGAGGTGGCGAATCTGCTGAAGATTATTGATAACGCTCAGCGTGCCGGTTTTTCACTTGGGCAGATCCGCTGCTTTTTACCGCAGGAGCAGAAAAAGTGGGATCACGAGGGGCTGATACAATCCCTGGAGAAGCGTATCGCGGAGATTGAACTCATGCAGAAGCAGCTTGAAGAGAGCAAGAGCGAGTTGCTGAGTCTGATCGCCAGTATTGCAAACCGGCCTGACGGGATTTCCTGTGAGGACAACATGGCAGCGGCTGATAGGGCAATTGCGTAATCCTGCGACCGCCACGGAAAACCGGTAAAATAAATGGCGAGGGGACGTGGTTCAGCTTCGGTCTTGCCGCCCCCTCACTGCCTTATTGGTATGTCATGGTAAATGACAAAACGCCATTCGCTGCACCGGTCGTGATGGTGTCTCCGGTCTGGTAATAACGCGCTTTCAGCGGTACCGTGAATCCGCCGCCGGAGGATGAAGTGCCAACGGCGACATCAGAACCCAGCGCCATCGGCTGATTGTTATAAAGTAATTGGATCCCAACGCCCGTGGCGGCATTATTTCCGCCAATGGTTTTCAGCACGCCTTTGCTCGCATCAAAAATATCGCCTTCCATCTTAACGCTGACCTTTGTTCCGGCATTACAAACCATCGGCAGATCGAAAGACTTTGTGTGTGCGTCTCCCGGCGTGGTGCCTTTGCCATTAAAGGCTTGTTTATCCACGTCCTGCATATTCACGGGGAATAAACGTCGTTTGTAGATTACAGGCTGGCGTGGTAACCGTGAACGCGTTGATATTGACGGAAGATTCAGGTGAATGCCACAGCAGCGCGTTATTTAACATAACCAGCGATCCCCACGGTTCTTGCCGTTATGGTTCCAGACCCGGTTTCGGCTGCCGTCTTATAAAACGTCACGATAACCACGCCATCCAAATTGCTGGTTCACCATCCCCGCCATATTTTCACAGAGCTTAGCGGTATTTATGTCTCCCCGTATGGTATTGCTTCCCGTAACGGTCACGATGCCTGCGGCACATTTTGTCGTTGCGGCGGACAGGGAATACCCCACGCCGCTAATGTTCGTTTTATATATCTGACGCCCGTTGAGTGACGAATCGAATGTGCCAATGGCTCTGATACCAAAAATCTGCCTGGATATAACGCCCTCAGCGGAGTCCCAACAGTTAAAGGCATTAATTGTCGGTGTAATAACCTGTGTTCCTATTATTGAGCCCACAGGGAGATCCCGCGAGATAGTTACATTCTGCGGTGAGATCGTTGTTGTTGACGTAACCGTAGTGCAGTTCCACGCCAGGGCGGTGTGTGAAAATAATCCCAGCGAGGTAAAAATTAAGCTGATTAAAATTCGATACATTTTTCTTTCTCTCCAGATCAGTGGCATTGCGCGATGACTGTTTGCGGTTTGTCAGCGATCTGCGTTATCTGATACGTTGCCTGACAACTTCCCTCGGCCCAGTTAACGATCACGCTTCCTTTTTCCGGTACGCCGTTGAGCCAGACGCGTTTGCGATCGTCAACCATTCCTTCTGGAATGTTGTCGTGATTTTTAATACGGGTCGTCGCGCCAAACGGGATCTCTTTTCCGGTGAACTGAAGCATGACCTTATAACCGGTGACGGTAGGGTAATCAGCCAGCGCCAGCGCGCCTTTGGTCGGTACAACGGTGTAGGTGTCATTCAGCACATCGGTATGCGGGTTCAGCGATGCGGTATCCAATGACAGACTGTTCTGCCGATACGGCGTGACATACGGCACCACGGCAAAACCTCTGCTGTCGGTGTAAATCCCGCTGTTATTCGCCACTTTCACATCCGCCGCGTTGTCCGCTTTCACCAGTGCCATAGTTTCGCCAAGAGGCTGCGTGGCCGAGACGCCGTAAGGGTGAACCACAATGCCGCCCATCGCCCCAACCGACATCTGGCGGTTATCGCGAGAGTAGTTGTAACCAAGCTGATACTCGCCATGACGGCCTTTGTAATTGACGGAAGCGCTTCCCATCGCATCCGAGCCTTTGCTGTTGTAGCCCTGCTGCACATTCCAGCTCAGGTTTTTATCTTCCAGCGCTGAACCGGATAACCCCACCTGCGAAGTCGTATCGCCTTTTTTGTTGCTGTTCCCGGATACCGTCATCCAGCTGTCTGGCAGGAAACGTGAGAGCGGAATCTGCATCGTCAGAGAGACGATATGATCGTTTTCATTGTGCCAGGGGCCGCGTGAATAGCTGTAGTTCAGGCCGTAGTTGATATTGTTTATGCTGGTGTTGTAACCCACGTTAACGCTGCGCTCGGTGTCGCCGCCCCAGTAATCCTGTTGCCAGGCGGAGAGGTTTATATTTCCCCAGTCGCCAAGTCGCTGGTTCAGCGTCACCTGTGCCTTGCTGCGTTTGTTCCGTTCATAGCGCCAGCTGTTGCCTTCACGTATTGTGTCGCTCCCCCATTCGAAAGGTATTCACGTCCCCGTTCGCTTCCTGGAAATCACGAAAACCTGATGAGGAATAGCGATAGCCCATCAAACTGAATGAGGTGCCTGTCGAAGCAAAGTCTTTGGCGTATTGCGCGCGTAACGACACGCCTTCTTCTGTCTTGCCGGGCAGTTGCGTACGGGCGAAAGTGGCGTCAAAAGAGAGCGAGCCGAATTCACCGAACCCTTTTCCGATCCCCAGTGCTCCGGCCCAGTAATCTGCGGATGCCAGCGTGCCGCCATATATCGTGCTATCCCAGGGTAAACCGTAGCTCAGCGTGCCCTGTAGAAAATTCCGGCTCTTTATCTTTGCTGTTTGCCGCGCGATATTTCCCTGCTGCCAGCGCATATTTGAACTGACCTTCGCGTTGCATCACCGGCACCGCGGAAAATGGCTGAATAAACTGATGCACCGACCCATCCGCCTCACGTACCGCCACTTCCAGATCGCCGCTGGCGGTGGTTGGGTACAGATCGTCAATCGCGAACGGGCCTGGCGGCACATAAGATTGCCAGATAACGTTGCCACCCTGACGAATGGTGACCTGCGCGTTGGTCTGTGCAATACCGCGTACCACGGGAGCAAAACCACGGACGCTTTCCGGCATCATGCTGTCATCTGAATAAAGCTGCGCGCCGCGAAAATTCACGCTGTCGAACACACCGGCCTGCGTATAGCCATCGCCTATGCTGAACTGACTTTTCAGAGCCTTAATGTCACGCTCCAGTGATGTGCCAAGGGTGTTCCAGTGACCAGCGCCATCGTTGTTGTTATAAGTGGCGTAATGACGCAATCGCCAGGGCCCAACGTTAATACCGCTACGCAGGTTCAAATAGCTGTCGTTACTCGACTTGTCGCTGCCATGCGTGTTAGCGCCTGAGAAGTTGTAGTTCAGGAACAGCATATTCAGTCCGTCATCCCACCGCTCAGGCGATACCGACCCCGGGGATCGCGCTGTAGATACTCCTGCGGTACGGAGAGATCCAGGCGCATCCCGTCAAACTGGAAAATAAGCTGGCTGCCGGGAAGCAGTTTGCTGAGGTGTTCAACGTTCGCGGTATCTGCTATGTGCATCCATTCAGGTTGTGCATTGCGCTTAACGCCCCATTGCACCAGATCTGCACGAGTCAACACCGGTATTAACCACTCTTACTGTCAATAAATGAAATATCCTGTGATGCCAGATAATTTCCATTTACATAGACATCAACGTGATAGACGCCAGGCACCTGCCCGTCAGCTTCATTAAAACGAGAAATATCAATATCACGCGGGATATTTCCACGGGTTTCAATAAAATCTGGAGAGAAATAATCGCCAGCCAGTACAGCAGGAGTATGCGTACACAGATAAATAAGTGTGGATAACCGAGTTAATTTAGCAAAACCCGAAACTGCATTGACATGAAACATGGCTTTGTAACCTACCATTTTAAATTTATGTTCAGCCGTAATGCCTCCGAAGTCATTAATCGCACGCCACGATACTTCACCACCCGTTACCGCCGACTGAGGTAGCGATACCGTTTGAAATGGTAAAACCATTGGAGGTTTTGCTAGTTGTTTCCCATTCACCTTGATGTCGTATAGCGACACGCTATACGGCGAGGGGTTATGCACACTTAACTTTCCACCCACGCTTGAAAACGTTAGCTGCTGATACGCAAGTGAAGGGTCGCCTTTTAATCCTGCCGGACGATAAAACAGCTTCATTTTACTTTTGACCGCAATCAATAATTCATTTTTAGCATCCGGTGATGACGAAGGGATTGCTTTAATATTCAACCAGTAAACACTTTCTCTGTCCGTAGGGAGCGTGTCGCCTGATAACATAACGCGTACTGAATTCTGCGCCTGCGAATTTAATTTGAATAAAGGCGGTGTGGTGATGAATGCATTGTCACTGTCGTCGCCATTTTTCACTTTTGCTTACCCATGACTGAATTAAATACGGCTTGTTATCTGGATTGTTAACGCTGATTGCCGCCTGATTGCCACTGCCGTTATAAATAAGCCGGGTGCCGCCTATTTCCACACCGCTTATTGCCGTTGCGGAGATAAACAAAAGACCAACGGCAATCTTTTTATAGACTTTCTGAAACATGAAGAGATCCTGAGTGAATTACTCAGGGCCGCGAAGGGCCCTGCTTTTACTGGTAAATAACGGTAAACGCGGTTGAAGAGTTTGCCGTACCCGCGCCAACAGCGCCGGTTGCCATATATTTGGCAAAGTAAGTCAGTGTGTTATCAACATCTTCTTCCAGCGCTACGCTGGAGGATGCGGAACCCACAGGGATCAGCGTTGAGTTGTCCTGCTCATAAATCGCGACACCAACATTCGACGCTGTCTGCCCATTGCTCAGTGCTAAAATAGAAGGGTTAATCGTGTCGGTGATGCCATCAAAACGAATACTGGCGTTGGAAATGCTGGCCGGGCAGGATTTCAGCACAATATTAAAACGCTTTGCCGCCGCCGTTGCTCCGCTACCGCCTGAGAATGCGGTTGTCGCGACAGTCCCCAGGTTGACAGGCTGCGCAATCGCAGAGGTATCCACCACACAGGCCGTACCGGTGATGCTGCCAGTAAAACTAATTACGCCGTCAGCAGCATTTGCCGCCTGAAATACAGAGAGCGATAAAATCGCGGAAATCAGTGCAATCTTTTTCATATAAGATCCAGTTAGTTAAGTTAATATTTAAGAAATAATATACTGATACTTTAAATGTTAATTAATAATGTGCTAATTCCCTCCAGTGAAATACTTATCTGACGAATGACATTGTCTGATTAACGAAATACTGTGTTCGCAGGTGTCCTGCTTATAACTTTCTACTCGTGCGATAGTTCGGTACAAAGATATACGATTGCCGACCTGAAGTTTAAAAACCAAACTGCGCCGGTGGGCATAGAATGTCTTAACCGTCATACCTAATTGTTTACCAATCTCATTCGCATCAAGCCCTTTTTGCATACATGAGAGCACTTCGCTTTCTCGCATTGAAAGCGTGTACTTCACCCGATAAATATATCGGGAATCATTGACAAACAGGCAGGACAGAATTTCATTAAGTCGGCTTCGCTTATCAACAAACGTAATACTCCGTAGATGTTTTAATGCATAGTAGTCAAGATCATTGCTTATAAACGCAATAATCTTCCTGTCTGCAAAAAAATGCTCTTTAACCTGCAGGAGGTTTGTTGTCTCCAACATCTACTATGTAGTAATTTTCATCAATCAACTCCGATGTTAACAGCGTACTGATACCGACGATAAAAAAATAATCATCAGAAAAACGGAGTTTGACAAATCCATAAAACTTCCCTTTTTGGCATGCCCTCTTTGGTTATTTAACGCCAGAAATTCACCTCATGTTTCTTTGTGAAATTTACAGAAAATAAAATCAGATGACACCACAAAAATAATGGATTTCGAATATAATCATAAAAACGATCGTTTCTTCTATTTGTTCCATTTCAAAAGAACAACGATCCAGTCATTGCCGTCTTTATTGAAATAAAAAACTATTTATGTGCCATAAAGATGAAATTTAACACTATCACTATTGATAGGTGTGGTTTAATGGTTTGATGTCATTTGATAGTTGAAACTTGAAATGACGGTAAAAATGGATTTTTCTTAGGAAATATCCCAGGTTTAATTAACGAAATATATTCCGTCAGAACAAGGCTAATTTTACCTGGTTAACAACGGGACAACATCAGCGGCACCTTATTTTTCTGTCAGGCGCCGCCTACGCGTGTAGGAAGGTTATGGAATGAATGTTGCGATAGCCTGATCTAATTCATCAAGTAAGGCGTCGATGCGATCAAGGTCTGTGGCAAGGTCTGCGGCGGAAATGGCGTCAGGTAGTTTATCTTCCAGCGACTGCGCTACCTTCATCAATGCCTTAACGCCCAGCAGTTGGGCAGTCCCGTTAATGCGATGAATATGGCGCTTCACGGTCAGATAATCTTCAGTATGCGCCGCTTGTCGGGCGGCGATTAAATCACGGCGGTTCTCCTGCTGTGCATCTTTTAACGCTGTAAGCATGAGCGCCCGGTTGCCTTGCGCCAGCATACCCAGCATTTCGATATCAAACATCGTATTGGCTGTCTCACACATTCCTGAAAGGAAGTGCGAGATTTGCGATAACGTAATCGGCTTGAAAATACAGGCATTCATGCCTGCCGCAAGACAGCGTTCGCGTTCATGTTCTTGCGCTGAGGCGGTCAACCCCCAGATGGTGAGGTCGCGATTAAATTTCCGTACCTGACGGGTAAGTTCAATGCCGTCCATTGTGGGCATATTGAGGTCGGTAATAAGCAAATCATAATGCTGTTGCTGAAGGTGTCGTAAGGCCTCTTCGCCGTTTTCGGCTTCATCCGCAACAATACCTGACGTTGCAAGCTGGCGTTTCAGGAGCAGTCGACTGGAGGGATGATCGTCAACGATTAATACCCGCAGCGTCCCCTGAATAACGGGAGGGGGCGGGGGCGCGTCAATAGATACCGGCGTGATATCACGCGAGGTTTGCACGGGCAGGTTCAGCGTCAGGGTGGTTCCACGGTTTATTTCGCTTTGCAGCGCGATGGTTCCCCCCATTTGCGTCATCAATGCCCGGCTGATCGCTAATCCCAGGCCCGAACCGCGATGATGCTTACCCGCTTTCCCCTGACTAAAGGCGGTGAATAAACGGTTCTGTTCTTCAGTGCTAATACCCGGACCGGAGTCGCTCACCGAGAGCGCCAGCATCGCGTTGGACTTTGTCGCCGAAATCCTGACATGCCCTTGCTGCGTAAATTTAACCGCGTTGCCAATGAGGTTGGTGAGTACCTGCCCCAGTAACTGGGGGTCCAGATGCATCGCCTCTTGCGGGTCCAGCCGCGAGTCATAACGCAGGTCGATCCCTTTTTGGGCCGCCAGTGCGCTAAACAGCGTCATTTTTTCTTTTATCAGAGCATCAACATTTACCCACTGCGGAACGGTGTCTAAGAGTCCTGATTCAATCTTTTCCAGATCGAGGATCTCGCCAATCAGTTTTAACAATGATCGCGAGGCCTGGGCGGCCTGATCCACCGATGCTTTGTCCTCAGGGCTGAAGCGAGCGGGGGAGAGCTGCAAGAGTTCCAGAAATCCCATAATTGCACTGACCGGCGTTCGGATCTCGTGGCTCATATGGGAAAGAAATTCCCGCTTCTCTTCATTGGCTTGCTGTGCCTTGTTTCGTTCCGCTTCCAGTAAGCGTTGAGAACGCTTCCTTTGGCGGACTTCCCGCGACAGGTAAACGGCCCACAGCAAGCTGCTCACCACCAGCAACGTCGCCAGTATCGCCACCAGATAAAACGGTCTGTTATACAACTCCCAGGTATCAATTTTGACGTCCGGCAGGCGTATCCATTTACTGACAATCTGGAAAATCTCTTTTTGCGGAATATCATCCAGGGCTTTGTCCAGGATCTGCCGAAGTTCCGGTTCGGAACGGGGAACGGCAAAACTGATTGCCGCCGGCGCTTCACCGGGAATCGGGAGCCAGGCGAGCTGATCGGGATAATAATGCTCGCTCATATAGCGGGCCGTCAGCTGATTTGAAATGGCCGCGTCCACCTTTCCCGTCGCCACGAGATTCAAGGCTACGCTGGAGTTTTCCACCTCTTTCCATTGGATGCCGGGGTGTTGGGCTTTAAGCTTTGCCAGTAACGCGTGGTCGGCGCCGATCGCCACACTCATCCCCGCCCGTAGCGTGGTCTCCTGCGTATTCTCTTTTCTGACAACGGTGACGAATTGGGTGGTAATAAAGGGATGGGTAAAGGAGAGCGCGTTTTCACGGCTCAAGTCGTAGGTTGCGGCCTGCACAATATGCCAGTTGTTTTTCTTCATTTCAGAAACCATTTCTTCATTCGATTTGACGACAATGGTTTCAAACTGCATACCGGTTTGCAGACCGATCAGATTCAGGATATCCCCCACCACGCCCCGCGTTTCCTGGTTACTGTCGACCATAGTGTAAGGCGCAAACCACGGGTTAATGATGACACGCAGTGTGTTATGACTTTTCAGCCACTGTTTCTCTCGGTTGGTCAGGTTAAGCGGCTCTAACAGAAAGGACAGATTGCCTTTATCGATCATTGACTGGGCTATTTGCCCATGTACATTTTCATCGGATGGCGCTGAGCGTGTTATTCATAATTGTCAGCAGACGTTCCTGCGTTGGCAAAAATAAAAAAGCGCTTTTTTTCTGTGGTTCAGGCCAGTATTTCACCGTCGTCAACGCGAGGCTAAATTCCTGCGATAGCCAGGTGCTGGTTGTCAGTGAGTCGCCAACAAACCAGGCGTTTTGCCCATGCGCGACGGAGCTGAGCGCTTCCTGATAGGTGGGGTAATTAATGATCTCTGCGTTAGGAAATGACTGCTGAATAAACCCCTCATCAGGATAGTGATTCACAGTAGCGACACGGGTGCTTTGCGCACTCTGCAAGGGAACCATGACATTGGCTAACGACGTCACTAAATTTGGCCAGGAATGTACCAGCGGCTGCGAGGACAGAATGCCTTCTTCGGTGAAAGGGCGACTCTCCAGACCGGTCAATACCATATCGACTTCGCCCGCTTTCAGCGCATGAATTGCCGATACCTGATTTTTCCAGGCTGTCACGCTGATGTGGGTGTTGAGTGAATGCTGAATCAGCGCAAGATAATCGGCATTCATCCCACGGTAACGTCCTGTGAGCGTGGTCTGCACGAGGGGCGATTGCTCTGGTTGATAAACCGCAACCTTAAGCGTTTTTTTCTGCTTCAGCCAGCGCTTGTCATCCTCACTCAGATAAACAGGAACCGGCGTAATGTAATTGTAGCCCGACAACTCCAGCTCAACGGGTAGCTCATCCTGGGCATGAACGCCACGCCCGGAAATCGATAAAACTATGAGCACGAATATGGGCCATTTATTCATCATCAGGTCAGCTTATTTTGGTGGGCAAATGAGAGCAGTTCAATTAGTGATTTGCAGCCTAACTTTTCCATTAACCGTGTTTTATAGGTGCTGACCGTTTTGCTGCTGATATGCATTGCATCGCCAATTTGTGAATTATCAAGACCATTAAGCATATAGCCCATCACCTTCATCTCCTGTGCCGAGAGGGATTCCAGGCGTTGTGCATCGGTTAACGCAACTGAGGGGGCTTCAAGGAAAAAAGGAAAATAGCTATAACCATTTTGCGCTGCGTTAATGGCGGCCAGAATGTTTTCCATATCCTGTTTTTTACTGATGAAAGCGTTAGCGCCCACCTGAGCGCAACGTTTGCTGTAGTAACGATCGTTTTTCGCGGACACGACGATCAGCACGCCGGTGAACTGTCGTGCTCTGAGCTTTTCTACCAGTTCAACGCCATTCACTCCGGGGAGCTCGACATCCACGACAACAATATCCGCAGCCGTTTTTGTTAACGCTTCCAGCGCAGTCGTCCCGTCTTCATATTCGTTGATTACAGTAATGCGCTGTTTCTCCAGCACTCCACGGATAGCCAGACGCGCGAGGGGATGATCATCCACGATAATTGCAGTGCGTAACTTACTCATATTCATCCTGAAAGTTGTCATTCTGAATACAATATATACTAACGATAATAGCCTAAACGAGACGGGAGATGGATTTATATCGCGATGACTCAGGTGGTCATTGGCTACCAGACATACTGCTGTGATCGACGGGTCGGTAGCGGATCTGGGGCTCTGCCGGGCGTTGGTGCAGCCACATCTGCAATGGATGCGCTGTCAAAAGATGAGTAGATGAATTTGATTTATCCGGCATTAAGCCGGGATATGGCTACCAGGGGATATCGGGAGTTATTATTCTCCAGCTATCAGATATTCCCTGATGTTGAAAAGTTCGATTTTACATTTTCAACTTTTTTGTATGGGAATTTGTGGTATGAAAACATCTGTGTATATTAATTTATTTCATTTAAATCAATGTGATACATGATTTTAAAGGCTCAGGGCTGTGTGTCTGTGTCCCAAAAAAGTAATTATGTTATGTAACTTTATATATTATTATTTATGCCTGTTTTCTATTCTTCTTTTATTTGTTCAATCAGTCTGAACCGGGAAGCACACAACACAGGATTATTTTCATGGAGGTTATAATGAGTATGAAATATGTTGCTACCATCATAGTGGTAACATCATTACTAACTGGTTGTGCAAATGACAGAGTAAAACCAGAGCAATATTCAGGGTTCCTGAAGGATTATTCATCCTTGAAACCAGCCGTTTCTACTACCGGTGTGCCAGTTATGCGCTGGATCGATTCTCATGCTCATCTGGAAAATTATTCCAAAATTATTTATGAACCTGTTGTCTATTATCCTGAGCCTCGCTCATCAACTCAGGTAGGTGAAGCTGTTCTACAGGGGATTCTGGATTACACTAATCAGAGTATGAAAACAGCTGCCGCAAAGCGCTTTATGCTGGTTGATAAACCAGGCCCTGGCACCTTGATCTTCAGAGGGGCAATTACTGCTGTTGATACCAGTAATATGGGATTACAGTTTTATGAGGTAATCCCGATAGCGATGGTGCTGGCAGGAACACAGGTAATTAGCGGATACAGGACTCAGGAAACCAGACTCTACTTTGAAGGTGAATTGATTGATTCACAAAGTGGAAATGCCGTAGCTAAAGTGCTGAGAAAGGGGCAGGGTAAAGATCTTCCGAACAGTAACCAGTTACTTACAGTTGATGATTTGAAAGCGGTGATTGATAAAATGGCTTCCGATGCAGCTGTTTTCAACCTGTAATTTTGGGTTCTATTGTAGACAAGAACAGGGCTACGGCCCTAGATATTTCATTTCATTGTAGCGCCATCATAAGTACTTTAGCTATAAACTGAGAATCCATTTATTTGAAATAATGTAGTTAATTACATTTTTAAAATATAATTCAGTGAGGGTGTATGTTCCTGAACTATTTCTCTTTAGGAATGCTGTTTTTTGTATTCCTGATAATTTTTTATGGGGTCATCATGATTCATGATATTCCTTATATTATTGCAAAAAAACGTAATCATCCTCATGCTGACGCGATCCATACAGCTGGCTGGGTTAGCTTGTTTACACTGCATATCATCTGGCCTTTTTTTGTGGATCTGGGCCACGCTCTATCAACCAGAACGTGGGTGGGGCATGCAGGCGAATGCCGCTCAGTCTGAAAGAAATCCTGATATAGACGCATTAACAAAACGTATTGCAGATCTGGAGACATTGGTAAATAAAACACATAACAAAATAGATAAAGAATCACCGGAGATTTAATTGTGGATTTGCTTATGTATACTGACCTATATTGCACTGGCATGGACAGTTTTTAAATTATTCAGGATACCAGTAAATCAGTGGACACTTTCGTCAGCGGCTCTGGGCGGTATAGGGCTGGTTAGTGGGCTTATTTTATTAATGAACTATAACCATCCCTATACATTTACTGCCCAAAAAGCAGTGATTTCTGTTCCTGTGATCCCTCAGGTTACGGGAAGAGTAATTGAAGTCATTGACAAACCAAATCAACTAATTAAAAAAGGAGAAGTACTTTTTAAAATTGAGCCTGATAAATATCAGTCTCGCGTCGAGCGTTTACAGGCAGATTTAGTCACGGCCATCCATAATGTTGAGGTACTAAAGGCCCAGTTGTCTGAAGCTCAGGAAAATACCATACGAGTCTCAGTTGAACGCGACCGTCTTTATAAAGATTATCAACGCTATGTGAAGGGGAGCCAGGCTAAGGTAAATCCCTTTTCTGAAAGAGATATAGACAATGCCCGACAAAGTTATCTGTCTCAGGATGCAGTAGTAAAAGCTTCTGTTGCCGAACAGGCTCAGATTCAGAGTCAACTGGACAGTAAGGTAAATGGCGAACAGTCCCAGATTGTTAGTCTGAGAGCGCAACTTGCTGAAGCGAAATATAATCTTGCACAAACAATCGTCCGGGCCCCTGGAAATGGATACGTCACTCAGTTGTTGATTCAGCCCGGCACATATGCGTCTTCATTACCGCTTCGTCCCGTGATGGTCTTCATCCCGGAACAGAAACGACAGGTTGTAGCGCAGTTTCGTCAGAACTCATTGTTGCGTCTAAAAACCTGGTGACGAAGCTGAAGTCGTGTTTAACGCCCTGCCAGGAAAAGTGTTTGAAGGGAAATTAATGAGTATTCTTCCTGTTGTGCCGGGAGGGGCTTACCAGGCCGAGGGCACACTACAGGCACTAACCGTTACACCGGCAATGGATGGGGTGATGGTAACTATTGAACTTGAACATAATGAATATATTGATGTGTTACCCGACGGTGTTTCTGCGCAGGTAGCTGCATATTCGGAACATTTCTCGCATGTTTCCGTATTACGTAAGGTGCTTTTGCGTATGACAAGCTGGATGCATTATATTTATCTTGATCATTAATATTAATCAGCGAACGCAACCGGATGTAATTACTATGTTTGGTTGCATTGCCATCCTTGTTTTCTAACTTGAGAGATCTGTTTCTGGGCTAATGAACTCTGTTATCGGGAACCAATATAATGAAAATCAAAATGGAGATTAGTGAACTATACTAATAATTACGCCACCTCATTGCCTGATGGGAGGTATTATGAATGTAAATTATTTAATACATGTGCATGCATTGTTGCAGTGGATCGAAGATCACCTTTCCGAAGAGTTAACGATAGAACTGCTTAGTCAAAAATCCGGGTATAGCAGTAGTTACTTACAAAAAATATTTAAAGATACTACCGGTGATTCATTATCAAAATATGTTCGTGGTCGACGGATGTTTAAGGCTGGTGTATTTCTGTGTTTTACCAGAGCTAGTATTGGATATGTTTCTGAGGTTTTAAAGTTTAATTCAATAAGTGCCTTTTCACGTTCTTTTAAAAATACTTTTGGGGTTTCTCCCCAGGATTTCAGGAGAAAAGGAGTTTTAAATGTCAGCAACACGATTGCAAAGGCCGAAGTGTTTAAGATTCCATGTGAAATTAAAACTATCAGTATGATTGATAATGCCAGTATCAGATTATACGGTCAGTATTTTAACTATAGTGTAGATGCTATTGATTTTGATAAACCTCACTTCAATCAGCGGAAGCGTTTTAGGAAAAAGTTCTTTCAACATCTGGGATATACACCCGAGCATTATTATGCCACTTCCCAATATTCACCCTCATGGCGAAGCGAGAGAGAAATAGATATAAAATATTTTGTTGGATTAGCAGAACAACCTGATGGTATTGCTGGACTGGAGAATGCTGAATTTTGCTTACACTCAAATAAAATAGCCTGTTTTTATGCAGAGGGAATGTTTGTTAACCCTTTCTATATAGCGTTGTCAGCTAACATGAAAAGTATGTCGGAATTATTCACCGGATGGAACTGTAATTGGGATCTGGAATGTTTTTTAACTCATAACAGATTTACTGAATATCGCTATATTATTCCTGTATCCTGATATTAATAAACTGGCTTGATACTTTACCACAGTGCTTTGTATCTGGTTCATGCCAGCTTTACACATAAATAGACTACTTTACGAAATATCACAGGAGTAATAGGGCGGAAATTTAACAGTCATGTCCAGCATCTCCGCAATCTTTGTTGCGACCCAGAGATATCAAGGGATTTATTGTTTTAATCAACAGCAGGTTAGCTAATGGAGTTGTAACTGTTCTTAATAACTAAGAAGTGAAAATGTCAAGTGTTGCTGCAATTAAATCCAACAATTGTGTGAGATTATAATATTATTGCTACAGATTATATGAGACATGTTTTCATTTATGATTTAGCTGTCGTTGCAGTAATTATCTGTAATTTTTTTTCGGATTGATGACTATCAAGCAATAGTCGTCTCTTTTGTCTGGAGTGAGAGTAATTGTGAAAAAGAAGTATCTGAGTTGTGCTGTCTCTTTTGTGTTGTCTGTAGGAGCAGAAGCTGCTCCTGTCTATTGGACAGGAAATACCAGTGACTGGTCAGATAGCCAAAACTGGGATATCGGAATATTGCCTGGCGAAAATGATGAGGTATATATAGATGGTCCTAATGGACACTTTCCAATAATTACTGATGATATCTCAGTCAGTAGTATTGATAATAAACTATCACCTTGCCGTTAATGATGCGAAGCTCGTCGTCGCCAACACGCTTCGCGTAGGCATTGCCGAACCGGACCTTGGAGGGGAGAGCTTGACAGGAAGACTCTCCCTTTTAAATGCAACAGTCGATGCCTCTGAAATTACAGTTGGCGGCGGGAGTACGGAATATACTGGATTTCTTAACGCAGTATCTTCAGAAATTAATACAAAAAATCTGTTAATTGGTTATCTGTATGGTAACGGTCATGGCACTCTTAGTGAGTCCAGTCTGTCGACTGAGGCGATTCCTTGTGGGTACCAATCGGGGGACAGGGCAGCTGGATATCCGAAATTCTGAGGTCAGTACCACTTATTTATATATTGGTTACACGATGGGGCAAAGGGGTTGTTAATGTTGACAACTCGGAGGAGTCAATATTTTTGGGCCGGGGACAATAGCGATAGTCGGTGAGCGGGCAGGAGGTGATGGGGTACTTAATATTACTAATGGTGGTATTGTTACATCTTTTCGTCTTTTGTCAGGCGTCTTAGGGGGGCATGGTGAAATAAATGTTTCTGGTCAAAACTCTTCCCTGAGTACTAACTCCCTGACTCTTGCTCAATCTGGATCGGCAATAATGACTGTTTCAGATGGTGGTGAGATAAATACTACCAGTGAGTTTTTGATTGCGGATCAGCAAGGCAGTAACGGTGTGTTGAATATAGGTAACAACAGCGCCCCAGGTTACGTTAACTCCAGAGTTATTAAGTTTGGCAATGGAGCTGGTATGATCAATTTCTCACATACCAGCGATGATTATAAATTTCTTTCCCAGATTACAGGTGACGGGACGGTAAATATCTGGAGTGGTTCGACGACTTTACAGGGTGGTAATGACTACACAGGAAACACTAATCTTCATGGTGGGTATTTACGCGCTGGTAGTGATAACGCATTTAGTGCTGGTTCTGATTTTAACATCGGTAAAGATGGTGTTCTCGATCTAAATGGTTATGCTCAAACGGTGGGTACTGTCTATCACGATGGTACCATTTACATGAATGAAGCCGCTTCATCTGCTGGCACTACGTTGACTGTCGATGGTGATTATCATGGTCAGGGAGGAACTCTGGTCTTTAATTCTCAGCTGGCAGGCGATGCTTCTATTACAGATAGTATGCCATATCACAGGTGATACAGACGGTAGCAGCTACGTAACAGTAAATAATCTGGGTGGGCAAGGCGCTCAAACTGTCGAAGGCATTGAGATTATTCGCGTTGATGGTAATTCAGATGGTCAATTTGTCCAGCGCGGTCGTATTGTTGCCGGCGCTTATGATTATAACCTTGTGCAGGGCGGCAATGGAGGTAACAGTAATAACTGGTACCTGACCAGCAGCACAGAACCTGTGGATCCAACAGAGCCGGTTGACCCGACAGAACCGTGGATCCAACAGAGCCGGTTGATCCGACAGAACCTGTGGGCCCAATAGGGCCGGTTGATCCGACAGAACCACCGTCACCACCTGTATTCCCGAATACCAGCATCTCCCGCCCGGAAGCCGGTAGTTACATGACCAACCTCGCAGCGGCAAATGAGATGTTCATGACCAGGCTTGAGGACCGTGGCGGTGACCGCATGTACACCGATCCGTTCACTGGTGAAAAGAAGCTGACCAGTATGTGGATACGTACGGAAGGGCGACACCTTGACAGCCGGGACAGCAGCGGTCAACTCAATACGGACGAGAATCGCTATGTCATCCAGATGGGCGGTGATATTGCCAGCGGCACCTACACCGGCACGGACATCTGGCGGGCTGGTTTGATGGCCGGCTACGGCAGCAGCCACAGTACCACGGACTCCTCCCTGACGGGTTATCGCTCAGAAGGAAACGTCAGCGGCTACAGCGTTGGGCTATACGGAACATGGTTCAGGAATGCGGATCAGCGTACTGGCGCGTATATCGACACATGGCTGCAATATGCGTGGTATGACAACGAAGTGCAGGGAAAAGGACTTGCGAAAGAGAAGTATGACTCGGATGGCCTGCTGGCCTCAGTTGAGGGCGGATATACATTCCATCTGTGGGGAGATAAACATAATGATGTCTTCATCCAGCCACAGGCACAGGTGGTGTGGAGCGGGGTGACGATGGATGAGCACCGTGAAACTAACGGAACTCGAGTAGCTGGTAAGGGTGAAAATAATACGCAGTCCCGGTTGGGCGTGAAGGCCTTTATGGAGCATCGCTCCGGTAAGGAGAGCGTCTGGAAACCTTACCTGGCAGCGAACTGGCTGCATAACAGTGAGAAAAGCGGGGTCAGAATGGATGACGTGACGCTGTACGACGAGGGCCGTAAGGACATTGGAGAAGCTAAGCTGGGTGTTGAAGCCAGCCTGATAGAGAAGCTGAGCGTACAGGTTGGTGTGAGTTCCCGCTTCGGCAGCGATAATTACCGTGACACGGGTGGCGGTATTAGCGTGCGCTATGAGTTTTAACTTTCGTGCGCCGTATCAGTAAAGGCCCCATAGGGGGCCTTCAGCCTATAGGTTTTTTCAATATGATAACAACGCCATTAGATCAATTCGCGCTGTCAGCCTTAAATGAACTGGTTAAATCCATTATTCCTGCAACAGAACAAAGAAGAATGTTATTTGTGCAAGATATTGATTTGATCACTGCATGTTACTGCCGACAGTTATCTGATGATGTTGTGATTATACCACTTAGTTCGTGGGGAACATCTTCCTGTGGAACTATATCGTTGCAGGATAATACTTCAGATATTCGTGAGGCGTTAAAATGTACGCTACAAAGAAAATCTGATGAAACATGTCGATACTGCCAGCTCATCAGTGAATTAACATTAAGGGAACTCGGTATCATTCGGTTGATGAAATATTCTGACAGCATGCCAGGAGTTCGTCTAATGACAAGAATAAGCAGAAAAACGGTATATACCCATCAATCGAATATTAGAAAAAAGGCAGGTTTCAAAACAAGGAGCCAGTTTCTGGCATGGTGCAAAGCTGTCTCCGGGTCGCTAACAATTTGAATCGACCAATGCAAACGCTGTTGTCGCTGTCAGAGGCAACGGCGGTGTTCATGTGAACATGGGGAAGACAGTTATGAGCCAAAGGAAGAGGAATAGCAAAAACGGACCTCCGTGGAGGTCCGTTGATATGAATTTTGGTGCCCGGACTCGGAATCGAACCAAGGACACGGGGATTTTCAATCCCCTGCTCTACCGACTGAGCTATCCGGGCAACGGGGCGCATTAAAAACCGATTCGCTTCGTTTCGTCAACGAAATTTCTTCAAATCCATGCAGACTGCACAATCTATCACCAGATTGTTGGTATTGCACGCATTTTCAGGCCAAAAAACGCGGTCCACGCGGCGGAAAGCGGCATCGCCAGGAGCAGGGCGGGGAGCATATTGACCACCGCAAACATCTTGATTCCGCAAATACGTAGACCGGTCGCCAGCAGCAGTAATCCGCCTACGGCACTAAAATCTGCCATCATCGCCGGGGTGGTGAGCGGTAAAATTAAGGCCGCGCAGGTGGCGAGCAATAGCTGGATAACCAACATAGGGGCGGAAATAACGGCGACGGCGACTCCCAGCGAGCAGGCGAAGATCATGGCCGTGAAGAAATCGAGAAACGATTTTGCGATGAGAATGCTCGGGTCGCCGGTCATGCCTTCATGCATCGCGCCGAAAATGCCGGTTCCGCTGGCGCAAAAAAGAACAATAATGGCGACATAGTTCTGAATAAAGGTGTCGTGGACGGCTTTCTTCCCCGGTTTCTTAATCAGTTGCTGCGCTTTCGTCACCGCCGTGTTGATGCCTTTTTCCAGGTAACAAAACTCGCCGATAAGCGCGCCGATGATTGTCGCCAGAACCATCACCGGAAGGTTGGCGCATTTTATGACCAGTAAAATACCGATCCCCAGCGATGCCAGCCCGAAAATAGAGGCCATTGAGACACGAATCCGTTCCGGTAAACGCTGGCTGAGAAGCGCGCCAAGCACGCCTCCAGCTAAAACGGCGCTGGCGTTAATAAAAGGCCCGATTACCACAGTCGCTCCTGCTATTTGTTTTATCTGATTGCATTATTATGCCCCGAATATCACGTATTATGCGCGTTTGTCGATGGCGCGTATGTCCGGGATTTGATCTTGCGCCCCCAGGGGAAAGGTGCCATGATTGCGCGAATTTTCTCCTGTTTGTACGGGGCAGCCTGGGATGACCATATTACCCTTACATCGCCTTCAACTTCGCCTTTCTGCGCGACGATTGCCCCTTTCTTTGATCTCCCTTCATTCTCTCACCATGCGGTGAGGGCAGCGCACGCTCACTGCGGGACAACAGTAAGATCAGAGGCTGTCTGCTTTTACTGATGTCTGGCGGTCGGAGCTGGTGACCAGTTTGACCCAACATTTCGTGGGGCAGGGTAATGTTACTTTGCCCGGGACTTCTATTCTCCCGAAACGGGTTTTTGCGCTTATGAAATCAATGAATATTGCCGCCAGTGGTGAACTGGTCTCCCGCCTGTCTACCCACCGCCATGTGGTGGCGCTGGACGGCACTGACTTTACTGATGTCGCGGCAGTCGTCATTACCGTTGCGGATAGTCGCAGCGGCATCCTGGCATTGCTTAAACGCACCGGTTTTCAGTTGCCGGTGTTTATTCTCTCTGACGATCATGTTGATGCGCCTGCCGGTGTTGAGGCGGTGATAAACGGCAACGCGCAGGACTGGCTGGAACTGGAATCGGCCGCCTGCCGTTATGAAGAGAATCTGCTGCCGCCGTTTTATGACACGCTGACCCAGTATGTCGATATGGGTAACAGCACCTTTGCCTGCCCGGGCCATCAGCATGGTGAGTTTTTCAGAAAACACCCGGCCGGTCGGCATTTTTATGACTTCTTCGGCGAAAACCTCTTTCGGGCGGATATGTGCAACGCCGACGTAAAGCTGGGGGATCTGCTCATTCATGAGGGATCGGCCAAGCATGCGCAGAAGTTTGCGGCGAAAGTCTTTCATGCGGATAAAACGTATTTCGTGCTGAATGGCACCTCGGCGGCGAATAAGGTTGTGACCAACGCGCTGCTGACGCGCGGCGATCTGGTGCTGTTCGATCGTAACAACCATAAATCAAACCACCACGGGGCGTTGATTCAGGCGGGCGCCACGCCGGTCTATCTCGAAGCCGCGCGCAACCCGTTTGGTTTTATCGGCGGCATTGATGAGCACTGTTTTGACGAGGCATACCTGCGTGAGCAGATCCGCGAGGTCGCCCCGCAGAAAGCCGATCGGCCGCGCCCGTTTCGTCTGGCCGTCATTCAACTGGGGACGTATGACGGCACGATCTACAACGCCCGTCAGGTCATCGACAAAATCGGCAGTCTGTGTGATTACATCCTGTTTGACTCCGCCTGGGTCGGGTATGAGCAATTTATTCCGATGATGGCGGACGGCTCGCCGCTGCTGCTGGAGCTGAACGAAAACGATCCGGGAATTTTTGTTACGCAGTCGGTACACAAGCAGCAGGCTGGTTTCTCGCAAACCTCGCAGATTCACAAAAAGGACAACCACATTCGCGGTCAGGCGCGTTTTTGCCCGCACAAGCGCCTGAATAACGCCTTTATGCTGCATGCTTCCACCAGTCCGTTCTACCCGTTGTTTGCTGCGCTGGATGTCAATGCCAAAATCCATGAAGGGGAGAGCGGTCGCCGCCTGTGGGCAGAGTGCGTGGCGCTGGGCATCGAGGCGCGCAAGGCGATACTCGCCCGCTGCAAACTGCTTCAGCCATTCATTCCGCCGCTTGTGGACGGTAAACCGTGGCAGGATCATCCAACGGAACTGATTGCCAGCGATCGACGCTTCTTCAGCTTTGAACCCGGGGCGAAATGGCATGGCTTTGCAGGCTATGCGGAGGATCAGTATTTTGTCGATCCGTGCAAACTGCTGCTGACCACGCCGGGCATTGATGCTGAAACCGGGCGCTATACCGACTTTGGTATCCCGGCCACCATTCTGGCGCACTATCTGCGTGAGAACGGCATCGTGCCGGAAAAATGCGATCTCAACTCGATTTTGTTCCTGCTGACGCCTGCCGAAAGCGAAGCCAAAATGGCGCAATTGGTGGCGATGTTGGCCCAGTTCGAACAACATATCGAAGACGACACGCCGCTGGCGGATGTGCTGCCGACCATCTTTAACAAATATCCGGTACGTTACCGCGACTACACCCTGCGCCAGTTATGCCAGGAGATGCACGATCTGTACGTCAGTTTTGACGTGAAAGATCTGCAAAAAGCGATGTTCCGCAAAGAGAGCCTGCCTGCGGTGGCGATGAATCCGCAGGATGCCAATAGCGCTTTTATTCGCGGCGATGTTGAGTTAGTGCGTATTCGTGACGCTGAAGGGCGTATCGCGGCAGAAGGCGCGCTGCCATATCCACCGGGCGTGCTGTGCGTCGTGCCGGGCGAAGTGTGGGGCGGGGCGGTGCAGCGCTACTTCCTGGCGCTGGAAGAGGGCGTCAATTTGCTGCCCGGTTTCTCGCCTGAGTTGCAGGGAGTTTACAGCGAGACTGATGCCGATGGGATTAAACGGCTGTATGGCTATGTGCTGAAATAAGTTCGCGTTATCCGGCCTACGGGGCGACTCCCTTGTAGGCCGGATAAGCATTAGCGCCATCCGGCGTAAAGATTAGTGCGCGATAGTCTGCGCGCCTGTCGGAACGCGAACGTGTTTGTATTTAAACAGTGCCACGAACGCAAAGGCCAGAACCAGAGAGTAGCCTGCGAAAATCAGCCACACGGTCTGCCAGTCGGTAATGCCGTTCAGGGTGTAGTGTTCCACCACTTTACCGCTCACGACGCCGCCAAGGATACAACCGAAGCCGTTAGTCATCATCAGGAACATGCCCTGCGCACTGGCGCGGATTTCAGGGCGTACCTCTTTTTCCACAAACACCGAACCGGAGATGTTGAAGAAGTCGAAGGCGCAGCCGTAAACAATCATCGACAGAACCAGCAGCACGGTACCGAACGGCGTTGGGTCGCCATAAGCGAACAGGCCAAAGCGCAGCATCCAGGCCACAATACTGATCAGCATGACGTTCTTAATACCGTAACGGCTTAAGAAAAACGGAATGGTCAGGATGAACAGTGTCTCGGAAATCTGCGAAATCGACATCATGACCGAGGCATGCTGCACGATAAAGCTGCTGGCGAACAGCGGATCTTTATCAAAGCTGTGCAGGAAGGTGTTACCGAACATATTGGTAATTTGCAGCTCGGCGCCCAGCATCATGGAGAAGATAAAGAAAATCGCCATGCGTTTGTTTTTGAACAGCGCGAAAGCATCCAGCCCCAGCATTGAAGTCCAGCTCTGGTTCTTCTGCTGTCTGGCAACCGGAATGTGCGGCAGCGTAAGCGTAAACAGTACCAGAATGACGGAAAGCGCCGCGCCGATGTACAGCTGCATATGGCTCAGTTCAAAGCCAGAGAAGCTTACGCCCCACATCGCCATAATAAAGCCGATGGTGCCCCAGATACGAATAGGCGGGAAGTCGGTGACGATGTCCATCCCTGCGGATTGCAGGCGGTAGTAGGAGATGGTGTTGATCAACCCTAACGTTGGCATATAGGCCAGCGAGTTAAGCAAGATCACAAAGAACATGGCGCCTGGCGTGGTCACTTCGGCAGCCATGAACAATGTTGCAGCGCCAACGACGTGGCAAATGGCGTATACCCATTTCGCACTCAACCATTTGTCGGCCACAATCCCTAACAGCGGTGGGCATAAAGACAGCGGCAATCCCCAGCGAGCTATACACAGCACCGATGGATGCACCGTCGAATTTAAGGGTGACAAACATATATGAGCCGAGGGTGGTAAGCCAGCTTCCCCACAGGCAGAACTGCAGAAAGGAGAGGACTTTCAGCTGCAGCTTAAGATTCATGTTAATTTCCTCACACCATATAGCGGATGGATGTTTTAAAAGGCACATTTGCCGTTGCAATATGATGTGATTCTATCAATGAGGAAAGGGTATTTTTTGTTACCTGTGACAAATATTTGCAAACAATTTCTAATTGCAAAGCAAAAGAGTGATGGAGTTAACACTTTTCGGCCTTCCCGCCCCAGTGCGATCGGGGGCGGGAACGGCGAGATTACTTCCGACGGTAGGATTTCTGGGTGGCATTGACCTTATACAGATAGCGACGCGATTCCGCAGAAGGATGTCGCGTGGTTAATGTCTGGTACACATCGCCCGGGGACATACTGTTGATAATGTTTGCCGCCTGAACCTTATCGTTAGAGAAAACGCGCAGCACGCTGCCTGCACCGCCGTTATAGGCGGTGATCACCGCGTAACGACGCGACGTCGGATTATCAATGCCGCCTAAATAGACATTGTTGAGCATCGCCAGATAAGCGGTGCCGGTATCAATGTTGCTGGCAGGATCGAACAGGAAACTGCGGTCTGGCGTGCCCGATTTCCCCTGTGAACGGAATACGTCTTTCCCGGCGGTGTGCTGTACTACCTGCATCAGCCCCAGCGCGTCGGAACGGCTGACCGCATACGGGTTGAAAGAGGACTCGGTTTGCATAATCGCCAGAATCAGCGACTCATCGACGCCGTATTTGCGGGCGGCCTGGCGAACCATGCCAACATATTTATGCGCACGTTTATCCAGGTGGTTCGGCACCAGATTGATCGTCACGCTGTAGATGATGCGCAGACCATTACTGCGACTCTTAAGACGCGTTTTCAGCAGATAGTCAGCGAAGTTGGTTGCGCGTCCCCTCCCAGCGAATGGGTTGCCCGGTATTATCGACCACCTGACCATACAGGAACGGCTCTCTGGAGATCTGAATATCATCGACGTCGGAGTAGAGGTCGACCGAACCGGGATCGTCGCCCATTAACAGCGTCTTGATGATCGCGCGACGCAGGTGCGCGGCGGGCTCTGTTCCGGCAATGGTTTCGACGGTGATCGTACCGTCGTCAAAGTTGATGTGGCTGCGGGTCTGATACTGGTCAGTGTACTTCACGTAGTCCTTCGGACCCGCGATCAACACTTCCTTGAACCCCCACAGATTCTCAATGTTATGGGCAAACTGCCCCATCAGAATATCAAAACCGTTGGTATCCTTGACCCAGGCTTCGTTATAGGTATCGCCTTTTTTGGTCGAACTGGAGCAGGAGATGAGCAACGGCGCAACAAGAGCAAGCGCGAAAAATTTTTTCATCATTCCGGGAGTGCGTGTTGTGTTTGTTGTTGTATCGTTTTGCCGGATGGCGGTGCAAGCACCTTATCCGGCCTACGAGATTGCCAGCAATAGATGCTTATTTTTTCTCTTCCGGCGTATAGCCTTCAATATGCACGTCTTTCCCTTCAAACAGGAAGTTGATCATCTCTTGTTCCAGCAGTTTGCGGTGCTCGACGTTCATCATGTTGAGTTTCTTTTCGTTGATCAGCATGGTTTGCTTATGCTGCCACTGCGCCCACGCTTCTTTAGAGATCTCGTTGTAGATGCGTTTCCCCAGTTCGCCCGGGTACAGCTGAAAATCCTGGCCTTCCGCTTCACGTTGCAGGAAAGTACAAAAAATGGTTCTGCTCATAAAAAATCCTCTTTATCGACCGGGGTACTCAAACCGGCGCGCCGGTACGTAACTGCTGTAACAAACGCTCCACGGGGGCCGCCAGTCCGACCGACGGCGGTTGCGCTAAGTTATACCAGAGCGCGTTGCCTTCATCCATGCACACGGTGAATGAAGACACGGGAAGCCACATAGGCACAATATCTAAGTGGAAATGGCTAAACGTGTGGCGAAAAGCATTAAGTTGACTGAGATTATCGGCCTGAATATGCCGTTGCGCCAGCCACTGACGCAAGCCACCTTCATCCTCAAACTGAGGAAAACAGTATAATCCGCCCCATAAGCCGCTCGGCGGACGCTGCGCCAGAAACACCTCGTCATTATGCTGCAACAGCAAAAAATAGCCTGTACGCTCCGGCAGCGTCTGTTTTGGCTTCTTGCCGGGGTACAGCGACCAGCTCTCGTTCGCGGCGGCAACGCAGCCATTCTGGAGCGGGCACAGCGAACATTTCGGCCTGGAGCGCGTACACACCATAGCGCCTAAATCCATCATCGCCTGGTTAAAGCGCGCCACGCCGTTGGCAGGCGTAACCTGTTCGCTCAGATCCCACAGCCGTTTCTCAACCTCTTTCTTCCCCGGCCAGCCGCTGACAGCATAGCAGCGTGCCAGCACGCGTTTAACGTTGCCGTCGAGAATCGGAAAAATGTTTATCCAAAGAGAGCGAGAGAACCGCGCCGGCGGTGGAGCGGCCTACGCCAGGCAGGGCGGTGACCTCGTCGAACGTTTCCGGGAACCGGCCGCCGTGCAGCGTCGCCACCTGTTGCGCCGCCTTATGCAGATTGCGCGCGCGGGCGTAGTAGCCGAGGCCCGTCCACAAATGCAGAACCTCATCCAGCGGCGCGTTGGCTAAATCTGTCACCGTTGGAAAGTGCGACATAAAACGTTCGAAATAGGGGATAACTGTCGCAACCTGCGTCTGTTGCAACATTACTTCCGAGAGCCATACTTTGTAGGGCGTCTTGTCAATTTGCCAGGGCAGGGTTTTCCGCCCGTATTTATCGTACCAGCCCAAAAACCTGAGCCGAAAATTGAGACGCTTGCATGGTCATCGCTTTAAAATTGCTGGGGGGCAAGATTGCAGCACAGAGGCAACGAGGTGTAAACCGGAACTTTCCTGTGATCACTCTCTTCCTTTACTTGCATCCGGCAACTAACTTTGGATAATGCCCGTTTTCGGAACTCAATCACAAGCAGACTTAACTTTTATGAAGAACGACGTCATTTCACCGGAATTTGATGAAAACGGCCGCCCGTTGCGCCGAATTCGTAGCTTTGTTCGTCGCCAGGGGCGACTGACGAAAGGGCAGGAACACGCGCTGGAAAACTACTGGCCGGTGATGGGCGTTGAATTCAGCGAAGAACCGGTGGATTTCGCCACGCTGTTTGGCCGCGACGCGCCGGTTACGCTTGAGATTGGTTTTGGTATGGGCGCCTCGCTGGTGGCGATGGCGAAAGCCCGCCCGGAACAAAATTTCCTCGGTATTGAAGTGCATTCGCCTGGCGTTGGCGCATGTCTGGCGTCTGCGCACGAAGAAGGCGTCGGGAACCTGCGTGTGATGTGTCATGACGCGGTTGAAGTGCTGCATAAAATGATTCCTGACAATTCTTTATCGATGGTTCAGCTCTTTTTCCCTGACCCGTGGCATAAAGCGCGTCATAATAAACGCCGTATCGTTCAGGTTCCGTTTGCCGAACTGGTGAAAAGCAAACTGAAGTTGGGCGGTGTGTTCCATATGGCGAACCGACTGGGAAGCCTATGCGGAGCATATGCTGGAAGTGATGTCCTCCATCGACGGGTATAAAAACCTGTCAGAGAGTAACGATTATGTACCGCGCCCGGAATCGCGCCCGGTAACCAAATTTGAACAACGTGGTCATCGTCTTGGCCACGGCGTATGGGACTTAATGTTCGAGAGGGTGAAATAATGGCAAAGAACCGTAGTCGTCGTCTGCGTAAAAAAATGCATATCGACGAATTCCAGGAATTAGGGTTTTCGGTTGCATGGCGTTTCCCGGAAGGCACTTCTGAAGAGCAGGTTGATAAAATTGTCGATGACTTTATCAATGACGTTATTGAGCCAAATAAACTGGCGTTTGACGGCAGCGGTTATCTGTCCTGGGAAGGGCTGATCTGCATGCAGGAAATCGGCAAATGCACCGAAGAACATCAGGCGATTGTGCGTAAGTGGCTGGAAGAACACAAACTTGAAGACGTGCGCACCAGCGAACTTTTCGACGTTTGGTGGGACTAATAAAGCATACGGGGCCAGCATTTGCTGGCCCGATTTGTCTTGAGGGAAAGTTATGATGCGCAAAACGCTGCTGGCGGCAGTTCTTTCGTTGACGGCGATGGCCGCACACGCGGATTATCAATGCAGCGTCACTCCGCGTGACGATGTGATTCTTAGCCCGCAAACGGTTCAGGTAAAAGGCGAAAACGGCAACCTGGTGATCGCGCCGGACGGCAACGTGATGTTTAACGGCAAACAGTACACCCTTAGCGCCGCGCAGCGCGAACAGGCGAAAGATTACCAGGCGGAATTGCGCAGCGCGCTGCCGTGGATCGATGAGGGCGCCAGAAGCCGCGTCGAGAAAGGCCGCGTGGCGCTGGATAAAATCATCGCGCAGGAAGTGGGCGAAAGCAGCAATATGCGTGGTCGATTGACCAAACTTGATGCGCAACTGAAAGAGCAGATGAACCGCATCATTGAGCATCGTACTGACGGCCTGACCTTCCACTACAAGGCGATTGATCAGGTGCGCGCCGACGGCCAGCAGCTGGTGAATCAGGCGATGGGCGGCATTTTGCAGGACAGCATTAACGAAATGGGCGCGAAAGCGGTGCTTAAAGGCGGCGGTAATCCGTTGCAGGGCGTGCTGGGTAGCCTCGGCGGTCTGCAAACGTCGATTCAGAACGAATGGAAGAATCAGGAAAAAGACTTCCAGCAGTTCGGCAAAGATGTGTGCAGTCGCGTTGTGACGCTGGAAGACAGCCGCAAAGCGCTGGTGAGCAGCCTGAAATAAAACTCTTGTCTATGGCACAGCGCCTGCTGTGCCGTTTTATGTTGTCATATCCCGCCGTTTTGATATCCATCTCTAAAAACCACAAACGTAAAAAGATATTTATCTGGTTAATTGGAAGACGTCACATTATTCATCTTCGACATTGGGATAATGCGTCAAATTCACGTAACTGGAGAAATAACATGGAGTTTTTCAGGAAAACGGTACTCGCCGCTCTGGTAATGGGTTGCAGCGGCGCGGCGCTGGCTTTGCCGAATGTCACTATTCTGGCGACCGGGGGAACCATTGCCGGTGGCGGTGACTCCGCGACAAAATCAAATTATACGGCGGGTAAAGTTGGCGTCGAAAGCCTGGTGGACGCGGTGCCTCAGTTAAAGGATATTGCAGTTGTAAAAGGTGAGCAGGTCGTCAATATCGGTTCGCAGGATATGAACGATGAAGTCTGGTTAACGCTGGCGAAGAAAATCAACACCGACTGCGATAACACCGATGGCTTCGTGATCACCCACGGTACTGATACGATGGAAGAGACGGCTTATTTCCTCGACCTGACCGTCAAGTGTAATAAACCGGTAGTGCTGGTCGGGGCGATGCGTCCGTCCACGTCAATGAGCGCCGACGGCCCGTTCAACCTCTATAACGCCGTGGTTACTGCGGCGGATAAAGCGTCCGCGAATCGCGGCGTACTGGTGGTGATGAACGACACTGTGCTGGACGGCCGTGACGTTACCAAGACCAATACCACCGATGTCGCCACCTTCAAGTCTGTGAATTACGGGCCGCTGGGCTACATTCACAACGGTAAAATTGATTATCAGCGTACGCCAGCGCGCAAGCACACCACTTCCACGCCGTTTGACGTTTCTAAGCTGACTGAACTGCCGAAAGTCGGGATTATTTATAACTACGCGAATGCGTCCGATCTGCCGGCGAAAGCGCTGGTGGATGCGGGTTACGAAGGGATTGTGAGCGCGGGCGTGGGTAACGGCAACCTGTACAAAACGGTTTTCGATACGCTGGCGACTGCTGCGCATAAAGGCACGGTTGTCGTGCGTTCTTCTCGTGTACCGACTGGCGCCACCACGCAGGATGCTGAAGTCGATGACGCGAAATACGGGTTTGTCGCTTCCGGTTCGTTGAACCCGCAAAAAGCGCGCGTGCTGTTGCAACTGGCGCTGACGCAAACCAAAGATCCGCAACAGATCCAGACGATGTTTAATCAGTATTAATCGGTGAAGGTGGCTGCGCTTATCGCCCTAACCCTGTAGGCCTGATAAGCGCAGCGCCATCAGGCAATTTGCCGGATGGCGGCTCAAGGCCTTATCCGGCCTACATCTTCACCCGCCATCACTCCGCCAGAAACAGCTCCAGAAGGGAGTTTAAAAACAGCTTGCCGTGTTGGGTAATCTGCCAGTGCTGCTCGCATTCGGTGAGATACCCCTGGGCGATGGCCTCGTCGAGCTGCTCACGAATTACCGCTTCGGCAAGCCCGGTATACTGCGTAAACTCTGCCCGGGGAGCCGCTTCCAGTAACCGAAAACGGTTCATAAAGAACTCAAACGGCTTGTCGGCCTGTTCGACATCACGCTGGCTTTCCAGATAGCGCCCCTGCATATAACCGCGCGGGTGACGCGTTTTAGTGGTACGCAGGATGCGCCCGTCCGGGAAGGTCACTTTACCGTGCGCGCCGCAGCCAATTCCGAGGTAATCGCCAAAGCGCCAGTAGTTCAGATTGTGCTGACACTGATAACCCGGCCTGGCATACGCGGAGGTTTCGTACTGCTGATAACCTGCCGCCGTCAGCAACTGGTGGCCTTGCTCGAAGATATCCCACAGCGCGTCATCGTCTGGCAATACCGGCGGGCGTGAGCCGAACAGCGTGTTAGGTTCGATAGTCAACTGATACCACGACAGATGCGTCGGATTGAGCGCGATAGCCTGGCGCAGGTCGCCCAGCGCCTCTTCCAGCGTCTGATCCGGCAGGCCGTGCATCAGGTTCCAGGTTGAAGCTGCGCAGCCCCAGACCGCTTGCCAGATTCGCTGCCCGCTTCGCCTCTTCCGGGCCGTGAATGCGCCCGAGGCGTTTTAGCTTCGGCTCACTAAAACTCTGCACGCCGATGGAGATACGGTTTACCCCGGCGCGTTGGTAATCAACGAAACGGTCGGCTTCTACCGTCCCCGGATTCGCCTCCATCGTGATTTCTGCATCCGCCGCCAGCGGCAGGCGCGCCCGCACGCCGTCCAGCAGCGTTTGCATTGCCGGCCTGAGAGCAGACTCGGCGTACCGCCGCCAATAAAAATGGTCTTTACTTCGCGTCCCTGCGCATATGCCACGTTGGTATCGAGATCGCTCAGCAGGTGCTGAACATAATCATCGTGCGGCACTTCGCCTTTCAGCGCATGCGAGTTGAAATCGCAGTACGGGCATTTCTGCACGCACCACGGGATGTGAATATAAAGACTCAGCGGCGGCAGCTTAACCATTGCGTAAGGCGTCCAGCAGCAGCTTCAGCGCCTGCCCACGGTGGGAGATCGCGCTTTTTTCCTCACGGGTTAACTCAGCTGCCGTTTTACCTTCCGTCGGAACAAAGAAAATAGGGTCATAGCCGAAACCGCCATTGCCCGCCGCTTCGCGGGTAATCATTCCTGGCCAGCTTCCGTGGCACACCAGCGGCGTCGGGTCTTCTGCATGGCGCATGTAGACCAGCACGCAGTGGAAGCGCGCCTGGCGCTTCTCATCCGGCAACTCCCGCAGGGTATGCAGCAGTTTTTCCAGATTACGCTGGTCGGTGGCGTCTTCGCCGGAATAACGGGCGGAGTAAATACCCGGCGCGCCGCCCAGCGCATCAACGGCCAGGCCGGAGTCGTCGGCAATGGCGGGCAGACCGGTAGCTTTTGCGGCATGACGCGCTTTCAGGATCGCATTTTCGATGAACGTCAGACCGGTCTCTTCGGCTGAATCAACGCCCAGTTCGGTTTGCGCGATGACATCAAGCCCAAAATCGCTCAACAGTGAGGCGAGCTCACGCACTTTACCGGCATTGCCGGTAGCGAGGACAACTTTTTGCATAGGATACCTAATCAGTTAACGCCGCGATTTCTGGCGGGATCTGTTGCGGATGAATGATTTTAACCTGTTTGTGGCGGGCCCAGTTCGCCCTTTTCAATGACGACCTGGCTTTTCGCCACGCGGAATTGTTTGCCAAGAAACTTCACCAGATGGCTGTTGGCCTGGCCATCAACCGGCGGGGCGGTAATGGCGACTTTCACTTCGTCGCCATGTAAACCCACAATACTGTCACGGCTGGCTTTCGGCTGAATATAGAGCCGTAAAATCAGACCGTCAGCGCAGGGTGTAACGGCACTCATAGCGCCATCCACAGCCCCGGCAGCAGCATATTGCCTGTCGCCTGTAAGACTTCAGCGATGCCCATGTTGATAACATACAGCAGCAGAACCAGGATCATCGGCGAGAAGTCGATGCCGCCCATCGAAGGGAGCAGACGGCGAATCGGGCGCAGCAAAGGGTCCGCCAGTTGAAGCAGAACGTATTCAATCGGGCTGCGGCCCTGGCTCACCCAGCTCATGATCGCCATCACCAGCAGTACCCAGAAAATCAGCAGGCCGATGGTTTTCAGGACGATAAGTATGGCGGCGATCCAGATAATCGGCTGGAACGTCACGACCATGAAAAGCACTATCGCTTTGATAAAGCTCAGAATAAATGCCAACAGCATGGAGGCGCTATCAATCGGCCCCATTGGCGGAATAATACGACGCAGCGGCCCGATAATGGGTTGAGTCGCTTTCACCACAAACTGTGAGAAAGGGTTGTAAAAATCACAGCGAGCCCACTGCATCCATACGCGCAACAATAGCACCATGGTATACAGTTCAATTACCGTTGAGAGCAGGAAGGTCAACGTCTTCATGGCGTTCCTCAGTTTTCCTTAATTTTTTGTGTAATCACGCGCACCAAAAATAGCGGTGCCGATGCGCACCATCGTGCTACCTGCCGCAATTGCGGCGTCCATATCATCCGACATACCCAGAGAAAGGGTATCAACGCCAGGATAGCGCGTTTTCAGCCCGGCAAATGCTACAGCCATTTGGCGTGCAACTTCAAACTGCCTTACATAATCTGACTCAGGGGCGGGGATCGCCATCAGTCCGCGCAGCCTGATACCGGGAAGCTCAACCACGCTTGCCGCCAGAGCGTCCAGTTCCGTAAGCGGAATCCCGGACTTGCTGTTCTCATCGCTGATATTAATTTGAATCAGCACGTTCAGCGGCGGCAGACCTGCCGGGCGCTGTTCGCTCAGACGGGCGGCGATACGCAGACGATCGATCGTATGGCACCAGTCAAAATGCTCTGCCACCAGACGACTTTTGTTGGACTGCAAGGGGCCAATAAAGTGCCATTGCAGCCCTTCGACGCCGCTTTCTTTGAAGTGGCGAATTTTCTCTACCCCTTCCTGAACATAGTTTTCGCCAAACGCCCGCTGCCCGACCGCGATGGCTTCTGCGATGGCGCTCGCAGGCTTGGTTTTACTCACTGCAAGTAGCGTAACTTCTTCTGAAGACCGCCCGCAACGCGTCGCGGCGGCTGAGATTTTGTCCCGGACATGTGCCAGGTTATGCGCGATATCGTTCATTTTTCCGAGGATGTTCGTATGGATATGGAAGAAATAGTGGCCCTTAGTGTAAAGCATAACGTCTCGGATCTACACCTGTGCAACGCATGGCCTGCGCGCTGGCGTAAACGGGGAAAAGTGGAAATAGCCCCGTTTAGCAGCCCGAATGTCGAGGTTTTGCTGTCACAATGGCTTAACGACGCGCAGCGCCGGGCGTGGCAGGCGGATGGTCAACTCGACTTTGCGGTGTCGCTGCCGGGCGGACTGCGGTTACGCGCCAGCGCTTTTCATCACGAGCAGGGCGCATCGCTGGCGCTGCGGTTGCTGCCCACTACGTGCCCGCAACTGGACGCGCTCCAGACGCCTGCCGCGCTACCCGCGCTCCTTGGCGGCGAGAACGGACTGATTCTGGTGACCGGGGCGACGGGAAGCGGGAAATCCACCACGCTGGCGGCAATGGTGGAATACCTCAACCAGCATCTCGATGGTCATATTCTGACGCTGGAAGATCCTATTGAGTACCGCCATACCAGCCAGCGCTGCCTGATTCAGCAGCGGGAGGTTGGCGTACACTGCCGCTCCTTTGCCGCCGGGTTACGCGCTGCGCTGCGTGAAGATCCGGATGTGATTTTATTAGGCGAACTGCGCGACAGCGAGACTATTCGACTGGCGTTGACGGCGGCGGAAACGGGGCATCTGGTACTGGCGACGCTACATACGCGCGGCGCGGCACAGGCGGTAGAGCGGCTGGTCGACTCCTTTCCGGCGCAGGAGAAAGATCCGGTACGCAGTCAACTTGCGGGCAGCCTGCGCGCCGTGTTGTCGCAGAAGCTGGAAACCGACAGGCAGGACGGACGCGTGGCGTTATTCGAACTGCTCATCAACACGCCAGCGGTTGGCAATCTTATTCGGGAGGGGAAGATTCACCAGTTGCCCGGCGTTATTCAGACCAGCCAGCAGGCGGGGATGCAGACTTTTGCCCAGAGTCTGCAACAGCGGCAGGTGCAGGGCAGGCTTTAGCGAATGGTTGTGCCGGATGGCGGCCGATGGCCTTATCCGGCCTACAAGCGTGCCCGTAGGCCTGATAAGTTTGTAGGCCTGATAAGCGAAGCGCCATCAGGCAATTCGCTTCAGTAACCCTGCTCGAAATAGCTTTCGAGGATGATGACGGCCGAGGCGGAATCCACTTTGCCTTTGTTGAGTGCGCGATAACCGCCCTGTTCAAACAGGCCAGAGCGCGCTTCTACGGTGCTGAGGCGTTCGTCATGCAGCGTAACCGGCACGCCAAAACGGCCATGAATGCGGTTGGCGAACTTGCGGGCGCGAGCGGTGAGGGGCTGCTCTGTGCCATCCATATTGAGCGGTAGCCCGACAATAATTTCATCCGGCTGCCACTCTTTCAGCAAACGCTCGATAATGTTCCAGTCAGGCGTTCCGTCCTGCGCTTTTATCGCTGGTAGCGCGCGGGCGGTGCCGGTGATGCGCTGTCCTATCGCTACGCCGATACTTTTGGTGCCGAAATCAAATGCGAGTAAGGTTCCGCTCATCAGGCATGCCCCGCCACGCCAGGCATGGTCAGAATATCAATTCCGATTAATTTGGCCGCGTCGCGCCAGCGGTCGGCAATCGGCGTTTTGAACAGAATATTGAGATCGGCAGGGGCCGTGAGCCAGGCATTATCCATCAGCTCTTGCTCCAGTTGACCTTTATCCCATGATGAATAACCCAGCGCCACCAGCACCTCAGAGGGTTGCTCCGGTGTGCCTAACGTCTCCAGCACGTCACGGGACGTGGTGATCACCGTATTGTCAGAAATGCGAATACTGGATGAAAAGCGGGAGGGCGGAGTATGTAAAATAAATCCCCGATCTTCCGCCAGCGGCCCGCCGAGCATTACGGCTTTATCCAGACGAATCGCCGGATCGCGCGGTTCAGGCGTAATCTTCAGTTTTTCCAGAATCCCTTCAATCTGTAGATTTTCCAGAGGCTTATTAATGATAATCCCCATTGCGCCATCTTCATTGTGTTCGCAAATGTACACCACGGAGCGGCGGAAAATTGGGTCCTGGAGAGCAGGCATGGCAATAAGAAAGTGATGCTGTAAATTCATTGTCAGAGGTTCTGTATCCGGGTTCAAAAAAGCAACAGCGTCCAGTATGTGGGGAAAGCGCGAAGATGTCACCCCTCTGAAAATAGCTTTGCCGGATGGCAGCTTCGTCTTATCCGGCCTGTGGGGTGAAATTCCAGGCCGGATAAGACGCGAAGGCGTCGCCATCCGGCAACTAATTTATTTCTGCAAACGCGCCTCAATGGCATCCATCAGCATACCGGTAATAGAGACGGGAAATTCCGCTTCGATCTCACGGATGCAGGTGGGGCTGGTGACGTTAATTTCCGTCAGACGATCGCCGATGATATCCAGGCCCACAAAAATCAGCCCTTTCGCTTTCAGGGTTGGGCCAATGCGGCGGGCGATTTCCCAGTCGCTGTCGGTAAGCGGGCGCGGTTCGCCGCGACCACCGGCCGCCAGGTTGCCACGGGTCTCGCCGCCCTGCGGAATCCGCGCCAGGCAGTACGGAACGGGTTCGCCGTCAACAACCAGCACGCGTTTGTCGCCGTCTTTAATGGCAGGCAGGTAGTTCTGCGCCATGCAATAGCGGGTGCCATGCTCGGTCAGCGTTTCGGCGATCACGCCGAGGTTGGGGTCGCCTTCCTTTACGCGGAAGATAGACGCGCCGCCCATGCCGTCCAGCGGCTTGAGAATGATGTCGCTGTGCTTCTGCCAGAAGGCTTTCAGCTGCGCTTTGTTGCGCGTGACCAGCGTTTCCGGCGTCAGGTCGGAGAACCAGGCGGTGAACAGTTTTTCGTTGCAGTCGCGCAGGCTCTGGGGCTTATTGACGATCAGCGTGCCTTTCTCTTCCGCGCGCTCCAGAATATAAGTGGCGTAGATAAATTCGGTATCGAACGGCGGATCTTTACGCATCAGGATGACGTCCAGATCGGCCAGCGGCAGATCCTGCTCGTCGTTGAACGTATACCAGTTGTCATAGTTCTGCTCTACGCTCAGGGTACGCGTGCGGGCGCGAGCCTCACCGTTGATCAAATACAGATCGGCCATCTCCATGTAATGAAGTTCGTAGCCACGACGTTGTGCTTCCAGCAGCATAGCGAAGCTGGAATCTTTCTTGATGTTGATGCTTGCGATGGGGTCCATCACGATGCCGAGCTTGATCATTGTTCTTCTCCGTTAGCCCAGATCGCCAAAACGCACCTGTAGCGCGGTAATGGCGGTGAGCGCAGTTGTCTCAGTACGCAGAACGCGAGGTCCTAACAGGATATCAGTAAACTGGTAGCGGGCGGTCATGGCGATTTCATCTGCCGACAAACCGCCTTCCGGGCCAATCAACAGGCGTACGCGCTCCACGGGGAGCGGCAGGGTGTTGATACTGGCGCTGGCGCGCGGGTGAAGGTTCAGTTTCAGCCCCTCGTCCTGCTCGGCGCACCAGGCTTCCAGATCCATTGCCGGGCGAATTTCCGGCACCCGGTTACGACCGCACTGTTCGCAGGCGGCAATAGCGATTTTTTGCCACTGCTGGCGCTTCTTGTTCAGACGTTCGCTGTCCAGTTTAACGCCGCAGCGCTCAGAAAAAAGTGGCGTAATGAGGCTTACCCCCAGTTCGATCGATTTCTGGATAGTGAATTCCATTTTTTCGCCGCGCGACATCACCTGGCCGAGGTGAATATGCAGCGGGGATTCACGATCGTCGAGGGTGCCGCTGAGCACTTTTACATCGACGCTTTTTTTGCTGGCGTTGGTTATCTCGGCGTCAAACACCTGATTGCTGCCGTCAAACAGCTGGAGCGCCTGGCCTGGCCCCATACGCAGCACGCGTCCGATATGGTTGGCGGCGTCTTCACACAGGGAGAACTGGCTGCCGGATGTGATGGGTTCAGGGTGATAAATGCGGGGAATGCGCATAATAGAAAAATCCGCGTCATCTCCCCACGCCATCTGATCGCGTGGGGCTGGGTTAAAAATATTCCCGCTAGTGTAGGTTAGCTCTTTTGCGCCTGGCAAGCGCGTTGCACGTATGGATTGTGGTTCCCTTGTACCCTGGCGATGCGTTCGTCGCGCTCGCACTCCCAGTCCGTGACCGGATACAGCTTGTTCCAGGCGTTGAAAAGCTGCGTTTGCTGACGGGAGAGCGTCAGATTGTACTGATCGCGCATATAAAAGTAGGTACGGGCGATCGCACCACGGGCGCGAGCAGGCGGTTCGGCGATTTTTTCCTTGAAATTGACCTTCATGGAGCACTGGCCGTACTGACCTTCGCCGCCATTCCACTGGCTGTACATGAAGTTGCCGCGATCGCCATTCACCTCGCCGACGGCGGGTTGCAGATTGTGCATGTCGCTCTCCATCTTGCGGTAGACAGGATCTTTCGCACAGTTTTTTCGCCCGCCGTCCTGCCAGCACTGACGCTGGTGGCCGAACTGCCAGGCGGGCACGACGTGTTCCCATTCAATGCGGCTGGCGCGGTTTTCATTTTTTCGGACTTTATAGCCGCAGGAGGCGAGGTCCACGACGCCTTTTTTACCCTGCCAGTTAATTTTACACCCGCAGTAGAAATCACCGGGAACATCGGCATTGACTTTTACCCCGGCGGTTTTGGCCTGAGAAAAACTGTTGATGCCTGTAGCCAGCACCTGCCCTGAGAGCATCATCGCCAACAACGCTGCGGCAAAAGAGAAATTACGGTACATCACGAACTCCGTGTCAAAACGAGCCCGCAACGTAGCGAAAGTTGTTCTTGTATGCAATCAGGCAGATCAGAAAAGTTCCTGATTATTCTGGCGATTATTCAGCAATAAGCGGCTCGCCGCAGTGAACGCAGCGGTAGGTGGCTTCACCGCGCACGATGCGATTATGGCGGCGCACGGTGAGCTGATGCTGCTGGCATTTACAGCGGTAGGTAAAGGTATTGCGGCGAACGGATTGCAGTTCAAACTGATGTGTGCGTCTGGCAGGGACGCCCAGTACGCTTTCCATCATCCATTTCCACTCTTTGCCGTGCGGCGCAACCCGGCCAAAATGTTTCCAGACCAGCAAATGCGCCAGTTCATGGGACACCACTTCATTAACGAACGCGTCGACGTTTTCCATCAATAGCACAGGATTGAGACGGATTTCGTAGGTTTGTAGCCATGCTGTTCCCGCGCAGTTCCACGTTGTTGATAAACCAGCCTGGGTTCCGGGTAATGACGTTCCAGTTTGAGATTGGCCTGGGCGAGTTTTTCCCGCAGGCTGCGCATAACGGCTTGCTGGACAGCGATAGGGAGACGGGAGGTTTTCATAACGACAGAGGATAATGGGAGGTGATGGAGACTGCAAGAGGGACGCTTCACCCCGCTAAGTTTTGCCGGATGGCGGCCGACAAACCGCGCTGCGTTCAACTGAGGGCAGTAGGCCCGATAAGCTTGCGCCATCGGGCACTTACCGCTAATTATCAGCGTTAGTCGTGAGCGCCGATTTCGCGCAGCTTACGGCCTTTCATCAGGTTACGTTCAATGTGTTCCAGAGAGACGTGTTTGGTTTCAGGAACCAGCCAGATGGTCAGGATGATGAAGAACAGGTTCAGACCGGCATAGACCCAGAAGGTGTTTGCGTTGCCCAGCGTGTTGAGCATGGTCAGGAACGTTGCGCCGACGATCATATTGGCGATCCAGTTGGTGGCGGTAGAGCAGGTGATACCGAAATCGCGGCCTTTCAGCGGCTGAATTTCAGAGCACAGTACCCAAATCAGCGGGCCGGCGCTCATCGCGAACCCGATGATAAACATCAGCAGCATGGCGATGGCGAAGTATTGCGCTGACGGCGAGTGAATGCCGATATGCATCATGGTGCCGAGAGTGCCCATGCCGATAGCCATGACCAGGAAGCCCAGCGTCAGCGTTGGTTTACGCCCCCAGCGGTCTACCAGGCCGATAGCGATAAAGGTGGCCAGCACGTTCGTCAGGCCAACGATAACGGTGCCCCACATCTGCTCGGTGGTATTGGTATAACCTGCCAGTTCAAAGATTTTCGGCGCGTAGTACATGATGACGTTCATCCCGGTGAACTGTTGCATCACCTGCAAAAGCACGCCGAGGAACACCGCGCGACGGAAGTTACTGTTCTCTTTAAACAGCGCCCAGCCGCTCTGTTTTACTTGCAGACTTTCACGGATCTCATCCAGCTCGCGTTTGGCTTCTGCGCTGGTATCACGCAGGCGCAGCAGTACGCGTTCGGCATCAATAAAGCGACGTTTCGCCGCGAACCAGCGCGGGCTGTCCGGCAGGAAGAACACGCCGATCAGCAGCAGAATGGCCGGAATGATGATCACGCCCAACATCCAGCGCCATGCGCCGCTGTAGCTGAACGCGGTGTCAGACAGATAGGCGCCAAGAATACCGATGGTGATCATCAACTGGTACATGGAGATCATACTGCCGCGAATTTTCTCCGGCGCGATCTCAGACAGGTACAGCGGGGCGGTGTAGGACGCGACGCCAACGGCCAGGCCTAACAGCACGCGGGAAACGATCAGCACCTCAACGTTAGGCGCGGCGGCGGAAAACAGCGAACCGGCCACAAACAGGATCGCGCCGATCATCAGGCTTTTCTTACGACCTAATTTGAAGGAGAGCCAGCCGCTGCCGACGGCACCGACGGCGGCGCCGAACATCATCGAACTGACCACCCACTCCTGAGTGTGCGCGGTAATCTGGAATTCGTCAGTGATGAAGGGTAAAGCACCGGCGATAACGCCGATATCCAGGCCAAAAAGTAATCCTGCCAGGGCTGCAAGAAAGCAGACAAAAAATGTCATGGCCTTGTTTGAACGCCCCTGTTTTTTATTGTCAGGCATGATGCCTCCGGTTGGGTTGCCAGTTTTGTTGATGCTAAGGGTAGGTGAGTGGCCCGCAAAAATATGTGATTAGAATCACGTTAGTGTAATCGTTTACACTAACATTTGATGGTGAAAGTAATTAATGCTTTGAAAACATAGAGGTAAGTGAGGCGGTTTGTATCGAGAATACGCACATTTAAGACTTAACTGAAAAAAATGTAACGTCCAGAAGAAAAACGATCATGCAAAAGGATTATTTTTCAACGCGTGGCTTATAGAATGGAGGGTAAACGGTTTCATTAATCGCCGGGTGACGGTTACGCCCAAAACGACAGAACCCGTAGGCCCGTGCAAGCGAAGCGACTCCGGGCAAAAGATGCGCGCACAAATACAAAAGGCCAGCACGAGGCTGGCCTTAAAAAAAGCAACGTCAGTAAATTACTTCAGACCTGCGGCATCCACGCAGCAGCTGCGCCTTGTCGGTTTTTTTCCCACGGGAAATGTTCGCGGCCAAAGTGACCGTATGCAGCGGTTTCTTTGTAGATCGGGTGCAGCAGATCCAGCATCTGAATCAGGCCGTACGGACGCAGGTCGAAGAACTCGCGTACCAGCCAGGGTCAGTTTGTTCAGAAGGCACTTTTTCAGTACCCGAAGGTTTCAACCAATGATAGAGGTCGGTTCAGCCACCGCCGATAGCGTAAGAAACCTGAATCTCACAACGGTCAGCCAGACCCTGCGGCAACGATGTTTTTTCGCCAACATAACGCGCCGCGTAGGCTGCGGAACCGGTCAACCTTAGACGGGTCCTTACCGGAGAATGCGCCGCCGCCGTGACGCGCCATACCGCCGTAGGTATCCACGATAATCTTACGACCGGTCAGACCGCAGTCGCCCATCGGGCCGCCGATAACAAAACGACCGGTTGGGTTGATGAAGAATTTCGTCGACGCGTTCAGCCATTCTGACGGCAGGATCGGCTTGATGATCTCTTCCATCACCGCTTCCTGAAGCGATTTCTGGTCAATTTCTTCAGCGTGCTGAGTAGACAGCACTACCGCGTCGATGCCGACAATTTTGCCGTCGTCATACTGGAAAGTGACCTGGCCTTTTCGCATCCCGGGCGCAGCCACGGCAGCGTGCCGTTTTTACGCACCTTCAGCCTGACGCTGTACCAGACGGTGCGCGTAGGTGATCGGCGCTGGCATCAGCACGTCAGTTTCATTGGTCGCGTAAACCGAACATCAGGCCCTGGTCGCCCGCGCCCTGTTCCAGCGGATCGGCACGGTCAACGCCCTGGTTGATATCCGGGGACTGTTTGCCGATAGCGCTCAGCACGGCGCAAGAGTTGGCGTCAAAGCCCATGTCGGAATGCACATAGCCAATCTCACGGACCGTGTTACGGGTGATCTCTTCGATATCAACCCATGCGCTGGTCGTGATCTCACCGCCAACTAAAACCATACCGGTTTTAACGTAGGTTTCGCATGCGACGCGCGCTTTCGGATCCTGTTCCAGGATCGCATCCAGCACGGCATCAGAGATTTGGTCAGCAATTTTGTCAGGATGCCCTTCTGATACGGACTCGGACGTAAAAAGGTGTTTTGCCATGTTTTATTTCACCTAAGGAGAATTTGGTTAGCTCAAACTGTTGTGTGGAATAGCCAAAGCAGAGGATTCTACCAAGGCTTGCAGGTTGATGACACTGGCAGTCTGAGTGTTAATCAGTATGGATGGATTAACATCTGGATGGCTATTTTAGGTCACTTCTTCACCCGATTTCCAGTTTTTTTTGAATCAACTCCCGTTGCGTTGAAAACACGACTGGAAATTTTTCAGGACACTGCTGGCAATGTGCGCATTTATGCTTTGCATTTTTCCCCTCTTGTCGGTATAAAACGCGGCGCGCGGCTCATACTAAAAAGCACACGACGGATTCCTCGTGTCGCCCACTTCCAGCCGGGGCTAAAACGTTGCTTTGGCTTAGAGGCTTGTCTTACGGGGCGGCCGTGGAGGTGATACGAGATAATGAACCGTTGTATTCTGCTGAATCTGTCGCACCGTTCTGGTGTGCACATGTCCCCCGCAATCTGCATCTCTGCTTTGCATACCTGCCGATGTTATACCCCATCTCGGCGCTTCTCAGGACTCCAGAGCCGGTCGGTAACGGAAGACTGAACAAGGGCGCTCTTGTTGAAACAAGAGTTTTCTCGTGGTTTCGCCGAACCGTCATACTTAAGTTCGGTTACGTGTTTTACAATGATATGAAAAAGAAACCGGTCGCGCAGGCGGAGTGTCAGCACTATCTGCTGGAAAATACGTCTGTTTATGGGTTGTTATCGCGTCTACGGATTGCGATAGTAGTCAACTGTTTTACACTTGTTAATAAAATTTGAGGTTCGCTATGTCTGACGACATGTCTATGGGTTCGCCTTCGTCAGCAGGCGAACAGGGTGTACTACGCTCCATGCAGGAGGTTGCAATGAGCTCCCAGGAAGCCAGCAAGATGCTGCGTACTTACAATATTGCCTGGTGGGGCAATAACTACTACGACGTCAACGAACTGGGACACATCAGCGTGTGCCCGGACCCTGACGTCCCTCAGGCGCGCGTCGATCTCGCCAAACTGGTGAAAGCTCGCGAAGCGCAAGGCCAGCGTCTGCCTGCGTTGTTCTGCTTCCCGCAGATCCTGCAACACCGTCTGCGCTCCATTAACGCGGCGTTTAAACGCGCGCGTGAATCCTACGGTTATAACGGCGACTACTTCCTCGTTTATCCGATCAAGGTCAACCAGCACCGTCGGGTGATTGAATCGCTGATTCACTCCGGCGAACCGCTGGGGCTGGAAGCCGGGTTCGAAGGCGGAGCTGATGGCGGTTCTGGCGCATGCCGGAATGACCCGCAGCGTGATCGTCTGTAACGGCTACAAAGACCGTGAATACATCCGTCTGGCGCTGATTGGCGAAAAGATGGGCCACAAGGTCTACCTGGTCATCGAGAAGATGTCAGAAATCGCGATCGTGCTGGATGAAGCCGAGCGTCTGAACGTGATCCCGCGCCTGGGCGTGCGTGCGCGTCTGGCCTCGCAGGGTTCCGGTAAATGGCAGTCTTCCGGCGGCGAAAAATCCAAATTCGGCCTGGCGGCGACGCAGGTGCTGCAACTGGTTGAAACCCTGCGTGAAGCCGGGCGACTGGACAGCCTGCAACTGCTGCATTTCCACCTCGGTTCGCAGATGGCGAATATCCGCGACATTGCCACCGGTGTGCGCGAATCCGCCCGTTTCTACGTTGAATTGCATAAGCTGGGCGTCAACATTCAGTGTTTTGACGTCGGCGGCGGTCTGGGCGTGGATTACGAAGGAACCCGCTCGCAGTCTGATTGCTCCGTGAACTACGGGCTGAACGAATACGCTAACAACATCATCTGGGGCGATTGGCGACGCGTGTGAAGAACACGGTCTGCCGCACCCAACGGTGATCACCGAGTCTGGCCGTGCGGTAACTGCGCACCATACCGTGCTGGTATCGAACATCATCGGCGTGGAGCGTAACGAATATACGGTGCCCACCGCGCCTGCCGACGACGCGCCGCGCGCGTTGCAGAGCATGTGGGAAACCTGGCAGGAGATGCACGAGCCGGGCACCCGTCGCTCGCTGCGTGAATGGCTGCACGACAGCCAGATGGACCTGGCACGACATTCACATTGGCTACTCTTCCGGGACGTTCAGTTTGCAGGAACGCGCCTGGGCGGAACAGCTTTACCTGAGCATGTGCCACGAAGTACAGAAACAGCTGGACCCGCAGAACCGTGCGCATCGTCCGATCATTGATGAGTTGCAGGAGCGTATGGCGGACAAAATGTACGTCAACTTCTCGCTGTTCCAGTCAATGCCGGATGCGTGGGGTATCGATCAACTGTTCCCTGTGCTGCCGCTGGAAGGGGCTGGATCAGGTGCCTGAGCGCCGCGCGGTGCTGCTGGACATCACCTGTGATTCCGATGGCGCGATCGATCACTACATCGACGGTGACGGCATCGCCACCACCATGCCGATGCCTGAGTACGATCCAGAGAACCCGCCGATGCTCGGTTTCTTTATGGTCGGCGCCTATCAGGAGATCCTTGGCAACATGCACAACCTGTTCGGCGATACCGAAGCGGTTGACGTGTTTGTCTTCCCGGATGGCAGCGTGGAAGTTGAGTTGTCTGACGAAGGGGACACCGTGGCGGATATGCTGCAATACGTACAGCTCGATCCGAACACGCTGCTGACCCACTTCCGCGATCAGGTGAAACAGACCGGTCTGGACGATGCGCTGCAACAGCAGTTCCTCGAAGAGTTTGAGACGGGTCTGTACGGGTACACTTACCTGGAAGACGAGTAGCCGCTGATGCCCGGTGGCGCTGCGCTTACCGGGCCTACGAATGTAGGCCGGATACGGCGAAGCCGCCATCCGGCAGAATGCTATACTCACTTGAACCCGTATGAATTAACGGCGATAATTCGCCCCAATAAGCGATTTACGAATCAATCCCTTCCTCGTCGGGTTTAACGACGCGGAGGGGGATTTTTTTTCATCTGTTTTTAATGTATCGACTTTAAAAGAGGTCAGGACATGAGCACTTTAGGTCATCAGTACGATAACTCCCTGGTTTCCAACGCCTTCGGCTTTCTGCGTCTGCCGCTGAATTTCCAGCCTTATGACAGCGACGCCGACTGGGTTATCACCGGCGTACCGTTTGATATGGCGACTTCCGGTCGTGCGGGCGGCCGCCACGGCCCGGCGGCAATCCGTCAGGTTTCCACTAACCTGGCCTGGGAGCACAACCGCTTCCGTGGAACTTCGACATGCGCGAGCGCCTGAACGTTGTGGACTGTGGTGACCTGGTCTATGCGTTTGGCGACGCGCGCGAGATGAGTGAAAAATTGCAGGCGGCATGCGGAGAAACTGCTGTCAGCCGGTAAACGTATGCTCTCCTTCGGCGGCGACCACTTCGTGACCCTGCCGCTGCTGCGCGCTCATGCAAAGCACTTTGGCAAAATGGCGCTGGTGCATTTTGACGCGCATACCGACACCTACGCGAACGGCTGCGAGTTTGACCACGGCACCATGTTCTACACTGCGCCGAAAGAGGGGTTGATTGACCCGAACCACTCCGTGCAGATTGGTATTCGTACTGAATTTGATAAAGACAACGGTTTCACCGTGCTGGATGCCTGCCAGGTGAACGATCGCGGCGTGGATGACATCATCGCGCAGGTTAATCAGATCGTTGGCGATATGCCGGTCTACCTGACCTTTGATATCGACTGTCTGGACCCGGCGTTCGCACCGGGCACAGGGACGCCGGTGATCGGCGGCCTGACTTCCGATCGCGCCATTAAACTGGTGCGCGGTCTGAAAGATCTGAACATTGTCGGATGGACGTGGTGGAAGTGGCTCCGGCTTATGACCAGTCCGAAATCACCGCGCTGGCTGCGGCGACCCTGGCGCTGGAAATGCTCTACATTCAGGCGGCGAAAAAAGGCGAATAAGTGCTTCCCCCTCTCCGTCATCAGGAGAGGGGGTTTAACTTAAAAGATGTTAAACGGATATTCCACGTAAGCGCGAATCTCGTTGCCGCTGACGTTATAGTCGCTGGCGTTGCTGGACACGCGTAATACGGAATAGCGCAGCTTCAGTTTCAGGTCTTTCGCCATGCCGTCCTGAACCTGGTATTGCACCTGGTTGAACCACTCGTGCTCTTTGCCGTTGCTGGTTGCCGATGTTTTGATGTTATCGCCGCGAACATAAGCGGTTGTCCAGCTCAGCCCCGGTAAACCGAGACCGGCAAAATCCAGTCCATATGACGCCTGCCAGGAACGTTCGTCTTCACCGTTAAAATCAGACCAGTAAGAGTTCGCCAGCCAGATGGTGTTGCCGCCATCGCCGACGCCGCCCTGATCGCGATAGCTGCCGTAGTGATAACCGGTGCTGCCGCTGCTTTGCTGATACGCCACTTTAAAGGTATGAATATCCCAGATATAACTTGCCGCCAGGCTCCAGATGCTGTTGCTGCGGCCAGTATTCAGGCTATCGGCGTAACCGGAATCCAGACGTGAGTTGTAGCCGTTGAAGTCCAGCACCAGCTGCTGTCCGGTGCTGAAAGGCTGTTTGAAGTTCAGCCCCCAGATACTGTTTGTTCAGCACATCTTCGACGTGCGAGGCATACAGGGCGCCGCTGAGCTGATCGTTAAACTGGTAGCTCGCGCCGCCGAAAGAGAGGCTTTTCAGGCCGCTGTTGTGGCGGTCGTCGCTTTTGCGCTGCTCGTCGGTGAAGTAACCAGCATTAATCTCCAGACCGTCGATCTCTCTGGAGGTCAACATGGTGCCGGTGAAGCTTTCAAACAGCAGACGGGAATCATCGGCGTAGACGATCGGGAGCTGCGGACGCTGGTTACCGTAGCTCAGGACGGTGTTGGAGATGCGCATTTTTGGCGGTTGCGCCAAATTTTGCTAGGTCGGATTTCGCGCGACCGTCGCTGTCTTGTTTGAAGAAGTCGATACCGCCTGCGCCACTGCGGCCACGGGCCGCCGTCCAGACGCACGCCATACTGCGCAATACCGTCAACGCCAAAGCCGATCAAACCTTCGGTATAGCCAGATTCAAAGGTGGCGACAATGCCCTGGCCCCATTCGGCTTTGTCCTGTACGCCGCCCTGATAGTCGCGGTTAATCCAGGCGTTGCGTAAAAAGAGATTTAAATGGCTGTCATTAACAAAACCCTGGCTGTCGGATTGGTTGGCTGGCAATGGCAGGCAATGCGGCGAATAAACTTAATGCGATTAACGATATTTCTTTTTTCACTGAGGGAACTTCTCTTTATGGATAATATCAAATTGAATTGCTGCGTTACGGATAGTTACCTGAATAATTATTGATTGCAAACATTTTGTGACAAAGGCTTACAGCCGTTGGCGTGCCGGCCATATTGGGGCTGGACTATTTTTATATTTTGTCTGCGGCGTTAAAAGAAGTGATAAAACATGCCGGGGAATATAAATACTAAAATAATCCTCTATCAGAGAATAAAACGTCGAATATATCGCTACTGTTTATATTCTGATATTTAACGTTCTGTGCGCTTAAGTTATCAATTTATGCGTTATAAAAAAGGAGGCAATATTGGCCTCCTTCGTTTTTATTTAATACCGTCTGCCGCCATTCGGTCGCGAATATGCTGGGCACGTTCGGCGGAGGCCGGGTGATCGTCAAACATGGAGCTTTGACGTCCCGCTTCCAGCTTCGCCAGTTTCTCAAAACTGGTTGCCAGACCGGCCGGACTGATGCCGCGTTTGCGCAACAAGTCATAGGAGTAATCATCCGCTTCGGACTCCTGGCGCTGGGAGAACTGTGAGTTCACCAGTTTCTCGCCAAGATCGCCCAACTGCGACTGCGACAGACTGCCGACAATACCGCCAGCGGAAGCGGCTGCGGCGCGAACCGCGTTAGTCCCCAGCGCAACCTGCATCCCTTTCTTCACATGGCCGAGCGCAACGTGTCCCATTTCGTGGCCGATGACCGCCTCCACTTCGTTATCGGTCATGATGTCCATCAGGCCGCTATAGACGCGGATACAGCCGTTCGCCATTGCAAACGCGTTAACGTCTTTCGCCACATAGACTTTGTAATTCACCGGCTGGCCGTTGATATTGTCGCCGAGCGCAGAGGCGATTTTGGTCAGTCGCTTCGCGTATTCGCTGCTGGCCGGGGCGATCGTCGCCTTGCTGTCCATTTCCGTACATGCCTGGTCGCTGAGCGCTTTTACTTGCTCATCACTAAGGCTGTAAGCCTGAAAAGCGCCTGCACCTGAAGCGAGCAGTCCATTGGAGTCCATATTCTGGCAACCGGTCAGAACCGTCGCCATGCTCATAGCAAGCAGTAAAGCGCGAATTTTCATGTTTTCTCTTCCGCACGAAATCAGGATTGTTCTAAAAGTGCGCCTTGTGTCGATGAACCAGCGCCACGCTAAGTATAAAGAAAAGAACGACAAGGGGGTGAGCAGATTGCGCAACATGCGAACACGATCCGGAGATTTCTGAAGCGGCGAAAGGATGCTCCATGTACATGGCTCGCGGCTTGGGTTACATTGTTGGCACTTTTTTCCGGCGTAGCCCAAAACGCGCTGTCGTCAAGTCGTTAAGGGCATGGCCTTCATCATCCGATCTGGAGTCAAAATGTCCTCACGTAAAGAGCTTGCCAATGCTATTCGTGCGCTGAGCATGGACGCAGTACAGAAAGCCAAATCCGGTCACCCGGGTGCCCCTATGGGTATGGCTGACATTGCCGAAGTCCTGTGGCGTGATTTCCTGAACCACAACCCGCAGAACCCTTCCTGGGCTGACCGTGACCGCTTCGTGCTGTCTAACGGCCACGGCTCCATGCTGATCTACAGCCTGCTGCACCTCACCGGCTATGACCTGCCGATGTCTGAGCTGCAAAACTTCCGTCAGCTGCACTCCAAAACGCCGGGCCACCCGGAAGTGGGTTACACCGCAGGTGTTGAAACCACCACCGGCCCGCTGGGTCAGGGGATTGCGAACGCGGTCGGTATGGCGATTGCGGAAAAAACACTGGCGGCGCAGTTCAACCGTCCAGGCCACGATATCGTGGATCACTTCACCTATTGCCTTCCATGGGCGATGGCTGCATGATGGAAGGTATCTCCCATGAAGTCTGCTCTCTGGCAGGAACGCTGAAGCTGGGCAAACTGATCGCGTTCTACGATGACAACGGTATCTCTATCGATGGCCACGTTGAAGGCTGGTTCACTGATGACACCGCTAAACGTTTCGAAGCCTACGGCTGGCACGTTGTGCGCGGTATCGACGGTCACGATGCTGAAGCGATTAAACGCGCGGTTGAAGAAGCGCGCGCTGTTACTGACAAACCGTCCCTGCTGATGTGCAAAACCATCATCGGTTTCGGTTCCCCGAACAAAGCGGGTACGCACGACTCTCACGGCGCGCCGCTGGGCGATGCTGAAATCGCACTGACCCGCGAACAGCTGGGCTGGAAATACGCGCCGTTCGAAAATCCCGTCTGAAATCTACGCGCAGTGGGATGCGAAAGAAGCCGGTCAGGCAAAAGAAGCGGCCTGGAATGAGAAATTCGCCGCCTATGCAAAAGCCTTCCCGCAGGAAGCCGCTGAATTTACCCGTCGTATGAAAGGCGAAATGCCGTCTGACTTCCGACGCGAAAGCGAATGAATTTATCGCTAAGTTGCAGGCTAACCCGGCGAAAATTGCCAGCCGTAAAGCGTCTCAGAATGCGATTGAAGCGTTTGGGCCGCTGCTGCCTGAGTTCCTCGGCGGTTCCGCTGACCTGGCGCCAAGTAACCTGACTCTGTGGTCGGGTTCTAAAGCCATCAACGAAGATGCTGCGGGTAACTACATCCATTACGGCGTGCGCGAGTTCGGTATGACCGCCATCGCTAATGGCATCTCCCTGCACGGTGGTTTCCTGCCGTACACCTCTACCTTCCTGATGTTCGTGGAATATGCCCGTAACGCGGTGCGTATGGCTGCGCTGATGAAACAGCGCCAGGTGATGGTCTACACCCACGACTCCATCGGTCTGGGCGAAGATGGCCCGACTCACCAGCCGGTAGAGCAGGTGGCTTCTCTGCGCGTAACGCCGAACATGAGCACCTGGCGTCCGTGTGACCAGGTTGAATCCGCAGTGGCGTGGAAATACGGCGTTGAGCGTCAGGACGGCCCGACCGCGCTGATCCTCTCCCGTCAGAATCTGGCGCAGCAGGAACGTACCGAAGAGCAGCTGGCGAACATCGCGCGCGGTGGTTATGTGCTGAAAGATTGCGCCGGTCAGCCGGAACTGATCTTCATCGCAACTGGTTCTGAAGTTGAGCTGGCCGTTGCCGCATGGGACAAACTGTCTGCCGAAGGCGTGAAAGCGCGCGTGGTCTCCATGCCGTCTACCGACGCGTTCGACAAGCAGGATGCCGCTTACCGTGAAGCCGTACTGCCGAAAGCGGTTTCCGCTCGCGTGGCAGTGGAAGCGGGTATCGCTGACTACTGGTTCAAATACGTGGGCCTGAATGGCGCTATCGTCGGCATGACCACCTTCGGTGAGTCTGCGCCTGCTGAGCTGCTGTTCGAAGAGTTCGGCTTTACCGTTGATAACGTTGTCGCGAAAGCAAAAGAACTGCTGTAATCACGATACAACTCCGAACGGGTCGCTCAGGCGGCCCGTTTTTTATAAAGAGATTATAACTAATTTCGTTCAGACAAGTAGCTATGTATGATCTAATTCACATATTTGATATTTAGTGATTTGATGTAATTGTGATGAATAGCACATAAATACAGTTGCTTTTTATTTTTATGTTTTTAACTGTCTGTTTTTATTGAGTTCTAAAAAAACACTTTCTCCTTCTTCGCATTTTTCCCCTCGATTGATTTCGCTTTGCCGCGCGAGTATTTTGTTTTTAACGATAAGCAGTACCCTATATAAATAAGGATAATTTATGCGGCTGATTGATTATTTCCCTGAATCGTCAATAGCAATAAAAAATTCAGCGACTGACTGGCGCGAAGCAATTGATTTTTCCATGTCCTCTCTGCTTTCTCATGACTATGTTAACTCACGGTATATTCAGGCCATTAAAGAGTCCACATTAACCAATGGACCTTATTATATTCTGGCGCCAGGCGTCGCAATGCCGCATGCGCGTCCTGAATGTGGTGCTTTAAAAACGGGGATGTCGTTAACACTCCTCCGGCAAGAAGTGAAGTTTACAGAAGATGATCCGATCAAACTATTAATCGGTTTATCCGCCGCAGATGCGGACTCTCACATTGGCGCTATTCAGGCGTTAAGTGAATTATTATGTGAAGATGAAATTCTTACTGAGTTGTTAACAGCGACATCTGAAAAACAGCTAGCGGATATTATTGCTCGCGCATAATTAATTTCTCCTCTACAGGATATTATTATGGAACACAAGTCTGCTCGTGCAAAGGTCCAGGCTTTTGGGGGCTTTTTGACTGCAATGGTCATTCCCAATATCGGCGCATTTATTGCCTGGGGGTTTATTACTGCCTTATTTATTCCAACCGGTTGGCTACCGAATGAACATTTCGCCAAAATAGTTGGCCCTATGATCACCTATTTGCTGCCAGTTATGATCGGTTCTACTGGCGGCCATCTGGTGGGTGGGAAACGAGGCGCGGTGATGGGGGGAATTGGTACGATTGGCGTCATTATCGGCGCGGATATTCCTATGTTCCTCGGCTCAATGATCATGGGGCCACTTGGTGGGCTGGTGATTAAACATATCGACCGACTGCTGGACAAGCGTATTCCTGCTGGCTTTGAGATGGTGATTAATAACTTCTCTCTGGGGATTGCCGGGATGCTCCTGTGCCTGCTGGGGTTTGAGGTGATTGGCCCGGCAGTGCTTATCGCGAATAATTTTGTGAAAGAGTGTATTGAATCGCTGGTGCATGCCGGTTATCTGCCGCTGCTGTCGCTTATTAACGAACCTGCGAAAATTCTCTTTCTGAATAACGCGATTGATCAGGGCGTCTATTACCCGTTGGGGATGCAACAGGCGTCGGAGACGGGGAAATCGATTTTCTTCATGGTGGCCTCTAACCCTGGCCCGGGATTAGGGCTACTGCTGGGCTTTACCTTCTTTGGCCGTGGTATGAGCAAAAAATCCGCGCCGGGAGCGATGATCATCCACTTCCTGGGGGGGATTCACGAGCTGTACTTCCCGTATGTACTGATGAAACCGTTAACGCTGATTGCGATGATCGCTGGCGGGATGACGGGAACCTGGGTGTTTAATCTGTTAGGCGGTGGACTGGTTGCAGGCCCAAGTCCAGGTTCGATTTTCGCGTACCTTGCGCTGACGCCGAAAGGATCTTTCCTGGCTACGATCGCGGGTGTAACGGCGGGAACGCTGGTGACCTTCATCGTGACTTCGATCATCCTGAAAATGGAAAAGAGCGTTGAAACGGAGAATGAAGAAGACAATTTCGCAGAGTCTGCGAAAGCCGTGAAGGCAATGAAACAGGAAGGCGCATTTTCTTATAAGAATATTAAACGTATCGCTTTTGTCTGCGATGCCGGAATGGGTTCCAGCGCGATGGGGGGCAACGACATTCCGTAAGCGTCTGGAGAAAGCCGGTCTGGTGATTGCGGTGGCTCATCATGCTATCGAAAATGTTCCTGATGACGCCGATATTATCGTGACGCATGCCAGCCTTGAGGGCCGCGTTAAGCGTGTGAGTAATAAACCCACGGTGTTAATTAAAAATTACATCGGTGACCCACTGCTGGATGAATTATTTAAAAAACTCATCGCGGATTAGCATCATCAATTTTTCGGAGTAACTATGAAGACCAAAGTAGCTGCTATTTATGGTAAGCAGGATGTTCGCATCCGCGAGTTTGAATTGCCTGAAATTACAGATAATGAACTGTTAGTGAGTGTAATATCAGACAGCGTGTGTTTATCGACATGGAAAGCCGCCACGTTAGGTAGCGAGCATAAACGTGTGCCTGATGACTTAGAGAATCACCCGGTTATTACTGGTCATGAGTGTGCAGGTATTATTGTTGAAGTGGGGAAAAACCTGACCGATAAATATAAAAAGGGACAACGTTTTGTGTTGCAACCGGCGATGGGGTTGCCCAGCGGGATATTCAGCGGGATATAGCTATGAATATTTTGGCGGCAATGCGACGTATATGATTATTCCTGAGCTGGCGATTAACCTCGGCTGTGTTTTACCGTATCACGGCTCTTATTTCGCGGCGGCGTCACTGGCAGAACCCATGTGCTGTATTATCGGCGCATACAATGCGAACTACCACACGGACGCCTTATGTTTATGAGCACCGTATGGGGGTGAAACCTGGCGGTAATATTGCGCTTCTGGCGTGTGCCGGGGCCGATGGGGATCGGCGCCATTGATTATGCCATCAACCGGTGGTATCCAGCCTTCGCGAGTGGTGGTGGTCGATATTGATGAAGCCCGTCTGTCACAAGCGAAAAAACTGCTGCCGGTCGAGCTGGCGGCGGCGAAGGGGATTGAGCTTGTTTATGTGAATACCTGCGGCATGGAAAACCCGACGGCAAAAACTGCGTGCGCTAACGGAAGATGCGGGTTTCGATGACGTTTTCGTTTACGCCGCCGTCCCGGCGGTGGTGGAAATGGCCGATACACTGCTGGCTGAAGACGGTTGTCTGAACTTTTTCGCGGGCCAACGGATAAAGATTTTAAGGTTCCGTTTAACTTCTACAACGTGCATTACAACAGTACCCAATGTTGTGGGGAACATCCGGCGGTTCGACCCGATGACATGAAAGAGGCCCATTGCGTTGAGCGCCACAGGGCAACTACAGCCTTCATTTATGGTAACGCACATTGGCGGGCTGGATGCCGTCCCGGAAACGGTGCTTAACCTGCCCCAATATTCCGGGCGGGAAAAAAACTCATTTATAACGGTGTGACTATGCCGCTGACCGCTATCGCCGATTTTGCCGAAAAAAGGAAAAACCGACCCGTTATTCAAAGCGCTGGCGCGTCTGGTTGAAGAGACGCACGGCATCTGGAATGAAAACGCGGAGAGATATTTGCTGGCGCAGTTTGGCGTAGATATTGGGGAGGCGGCGGCATGATGTCTCTGGCGTGGCCGCTTTTTCGGATTACGGAACAGGCAGCGCTTGCTGCCTGGCCGCAAACCGGATGCGGCGATAAAAACAAAATCGATGGACTGGCGGTGACAGCCATGCGTCAGTCATTAAATGAAGTCGCCATGCGGGGCAAAATTGTTATCGGCGAAGGCGAAATCGACCATGCGCCGATGTTGTATATCGGTGAGGAGGTCGGAACCGGGACAGGGCCGAGCGTGGATATCGCCGTCGACCCGATTGAGGGAACGCGCATGGTGGCGATGGGGCAGAATAATGCGTTGTCCGTGATGGCGCTGGCGCCGCAGGGGAGCCTGCTGCATGCGCCTGACATGTATATGCGCAAACTGGTGGTTAACCGTCAGGCGAAAGGGGCGATTAACCTCGCGTTATCACTGGAAGAGAACCTGCGTAATATTGCCGCTGCGCTGAATAAGCCGCTCACGTCGTTGCGTATGGCGACGCTGGATAAACCGCGCCATCAGGCGGTTATTCAGCAGGCCGCGCGGCTTGGCGTTAAGGTGTTTGCTTTGCCGGACGGCGATGTCGCTGCCAGTGTATTAACCTGCCAGCAGCATCATCCGTTCGATGTGATGTACGCTATTGGCGGCGCGCCGGAAGGGGTGATATCAGCCTGTGCCGTGAAGGCGCTTGATGGTGATATGCAGGCTGAGTTGATTGACTTTTGTCAGGCGAAAGGTGAAACGGCGGAACACCGATTGATCGCGAACGATGAGTTACGCCGCTGTAAGCAAATGGGTGTCGCGGTGAACCGGGTTTATACGCTGGATGAACTTGTGGGAAGCCAGGATATTCTGTTTTCAGCAACGGGCGTAACGGGAGGCGATCTGTTACATGGCGTGCAGAAAACGGAAAATGGCGTCAGTACGCAAACATTACTGATCGGCGGCATCGATCGAACGTGTAATATAATAGACTCTCTGCATTGCTGGTGATTTATCGAGAAACGCATGACGACGTTGACAGAAGATGATGTACTTGAGCAACTGGACGCTCAGGATAATTTACTTTCGTTTATGGCAACCGCAAATGACATCCTGTTGCAGGCCATCAAAAATTTTCTGCCGTCATTATTCGTCAATAACGATGAAGAAATCGTCGAATATGCAGTGAAGCCGTTACTGGCTCAAAGCGGCCCGCTTGATGACATTGATGTGGCAATACGTTTGATTTATGCGTTGGGAAAAATGGATAAATGGCTGTATGCCGATGTGATTCACTTCTCTCAGTTTTATCAGTATTTACGTGAACAGCGTGAAATCCCCCGTTTTTCTGATGATATCACCTGGGATTTTATGAGTAACGTCAATAGCATAACGACGAATGCCACACTCTACAATTCGTTGAAATCAATGAAGTTTGCAGATTTCGCCATCTATTCAGAAATACGTTTTTGTCACCATGATCAAAACCGGGCTGGCTTTAGCGGTAACGACGATATTAAGGGAATTAACACCGTGAAAATATCGCTCCAGATTAATGGGCTGATGACCGACGCCTGGTATGATGACGATGAAGTAGAAAATGTCCATAAACCGCTGTTACGGCATCTGGCAACATTAAACGCGAAAACACCTGAGCGCCGCACCGTTATTTTTCTGAGCGCTCCGCCAGGAACAGGAAAGTCAACGCTCACCACCTTCTGGGAATATCTGTCGCGTAACGATCCAGAATTACCGACGATCCAGACGCTGCCGATGGATGGCTTCCATCATTATAATCGCTGGCTGGATGAGCATGAACTGCGCGCCGCTAAAGGTGCGCCTGAAACCTTTAACGTTGAAAAACTGGCGAGTAATTTACGTCAGCTCCATGAGCAGAATGCAACCTGGCCTCAATATGATCGCCAACTGCATGACCCTGTCGAAAATGCCATTCAGGTGACGGCGCCTGTCGTTATTATTGAAGGAAACTGGCTGTTGTATAACGCGCCGTCCTGGCGCGAGCTACGGCAGTATTGCGATTATTCACTGTTTATCCGCGCGCCTGCCGATGTGCTGCGCGGACGTTTAATCGCACGTAAACAGGCAGGAGGACTGAGCGAAGAGCAGGCGCAGATATTTTTTGACCGTACCGACGGGCCTAACGTTTGTCGGGTGCTGGAAAACAGCTTACCTGCGAGTCTTACGTTAGAGATGACGGCAAAGGGCGAGTATCGTCTTGCACAGGCGTTGCCTGACGAGCCTCAGTAATGGCTCCGTTATGCAGACGAACCACCCTGGAAAAATGGCGCTGCGTAAAAGCGGCGTCATGACTGATCGCCACCACGCTGGTTCCCCGTTGTCGGCAAACCGCGAGCCAGTTTTCAAAGATTGCCAGCCAGTGGGCGTCAAAATCCCGGCTGGGTTCATCAAGCATCAGAATTGCCGGTCTCATGACGTCAAGACTGGCAACGGCGACCATACGGCGTTGCGCCGTATGAAGATCCAACGGATGCATATCCGCGACCTCTTCCAGAGCGCATAATTTCAGCGCCGTAGCGGTGCGTTGCGCAATTTCGGTCGGCGGCAACTTTTGTAGCCGCAAGCCAAAAGCGACCTCTTCGGCGACATTACTGTGAAAAAGCTGGTTTTCCGCTTCCTGAAACAGCACGCCGAGAATCTGCGCGCGTTCGCGGTTTTTGCGTTGCGCAATCGGCGTTCCCTGAAGCAGCACGTCGCCGGATGACGGAGTGAGTAAGCCAGCCATGATGCGCAGAAGCGTCGATTTCCCCGCGCCGTTATCACCGGTCAGCGCCAGCCATTCCCCTGCGTTCAGCGTCAGTGAGATATCGTGAAGGCAGGGAGTAGCGGCGCCCGGCCAGCGAAAAGTCACCTGTTCTAGCGTCAGCATCGTAAAGATAATCCTTCGTTGTGCAACTGCCATGTGCGATCGCAATAGGCGAGAAAGGGGGCGGGGTCACGCTCAAAAAGAATGATTAACGCCTGTTGCGTATGCGCCCAGTCCTGTAAACGCGTCAGCAGCAGCGCCGTGGCCTGAGCTGTTAAACGGCTGAACGCTTCATCAAGAATCAACAGTTTCGGCTGCATAGCGAGTGCACTGGCAATCACCACGCGCTGAGTTTCCCCGCCGGAGAGCGTACCCGGGTGGCGCTGACGCAATGGCTGGCATTCCGTCAGCGAGAGCGCGGCATCAACGCGACGCAGGATCTCCGCCTCGCTGAGCGCAAGGTTTTCCGGGCCGAACGCGATCTCTTCCTCCACGCTGAAGGTACAGCCGGAAAGTTGCAGCCAGGGCGACTGCTGGACAAGCTGGATGGTTTGCGCGTGTTCCGCCAGGGAGCGCTGCCCTATGGGCGTGCATAACAGTTCGCCTTTGCCGTCGATCGTGCCGGGAAGAAAATCGGGAAACCAGCCCGCCATTAACTGCGCCAGCGTACTTTTTCCGCTGCCGTTATTGCCAAAAATCGCCACGATACCGGGCGTGTCGTAATGAAAATCGAAGCACAGCGGGGCGCGCGTCGCATGTGTCGGGTGATAACGGAACTGCTCTAGCGTAACCATATCCACACTCCGGTTTCGACCAGCATCGCCAGTATCATGCTGTAGCGTGCGACCCGTTGCCGGGCGCTGTCCTCCGGCGCCCACAATGTGGTGCGACGGCGATGTAAACGAAACGCCCGCATATCCAATGCCGCGCCGCGAACCGCCAGATCGTTGAGCGCATTGTGCGTTAACGGAACGATAAGCGCAGGCATGGCGCGAAGTCGCTGATACCAACGTTCGTCCAGCGGCACGCCGCGGGCGCGCTGGGCTTCATGAATGATCGACAGCTGGCGTTTTAGCTGTTCGACAACCAGCAGCGGGCCGGCAAACAGGTAGGCGATACCCGGCGGCAGGCGTGAGGCGAACAGGGCGCGAATAAACTGGCGAACCGGCACGTACTGCATCCACAACTGTGAGGTGGAGACTATCGCCAGAATCCGTAGCCAGAGCGTGACGGCGTGTTGCCAGCGTTGCGGATCGCGCGGCTGGCCGCTGATCCACTCGGTCAGCCAGCCTCCGTGTACCAGCCATAGGCCGAATCCCAGAGAAAACATCAGCCACGCGACATATTTCGCCCGCGGGCGCGTGGCGCTTATCCCCAGTAAACAGAGAAATGTCGCCGCGCTGTACAGCGTGAGCGCCATGCCGGCAGGAAGCAGCAGCGTGGTGCAGGCGGCCAGCGCCCAGAGCGTTAACGAGGTAAAAGGGTGCATTAGCGCACGGGCGACATCGTTGGGAAATGGCGCGTGGTGCGTAATGGCAACTGGCGCAACAGCACCCAGACGATAATCGCGGTCAGGATTTTATCGACCAGATTCGCCCCCAGGACGGTAATCGCAACGGACTCCACCAGGTTCTGACCGACAGAGTGCATCCAGGCGACAAACAGGTCGGCGCCGCTTCCGGTCACACCGCCAAACAGCGTAGTTCGCAGCGGCACGGCGACAACTGTGACCGCCAGCGTAATCACCACGCCGCTGGCCACCACTTTTGGCAGGGTGCGAAACCATCCGGCACGCGCCAGCCAACCGGCGACCAGGCCAATCACCATCGCGACCGGCGCAAAGGCGGCGGCGATGGGATCGGTTAATAATCCCCAGAGTACATTGGTGAGCAACCCGGTTAACATGCCGACTATCGGGCCGAGCAGGACGGCGCTGATCAACGTCCCGATGGAGTCGAGGAAAACCGGTAACTTCAACATGCTGATGAGCTGTCCGCCGATCATATTGATGGCGATAGCAATCACGATCAAAGCCAGGGACTGGCTGGAAAACTGGCGACGCGCCATAGAAAACCTCTTACTGAGTGAAACGTTAACGGGGTGAGATAACCAGTTCTTCATAACCGGAAACAGCGCAGGGCTGGCGGCTAAACGCCAGCGCGTTAAGCTCTCCGATGACCAGCTCAAGCGTGGTGCGAACGGTACAGCCTGCCATCATATGGCCGCCCAGCATTGCGCCTTTTGGGTCGGAAACAGAGAGATGAAGGTGTTCGCCAGTGAGTTCCAGCGTGCCGTTCAGGGAGATGACCTCATACGTTCCGGTGAGCAGGGTGGTTTCCTCTTGCCCGGCGAATCGCAGCGCGACGTCAGTCAGGCTGCCGGTACACCCGGCTATCCACGCGGCGCGCAGTTGGGTGCTGTTGGACGAACGCGTGTAGTTGTGAAAAAACTTCCTGGCCGGGAAGCAGGCGCAGCGCATAAAAGCGTGCGGCAGATGAGGGAACTGGCGGCATTGTCATGGTTTGGGGACTCCGAGACTCGGACGTAGCGCTGATAATATAGACGCTGGCTCACGTACTTCCTGATATAAATCAGGATTTGTGACGCGGCAACGAAAAGATATTGCTACGCTTATTCGCCATTCTGGAATATGGAATAAATCGGGCGCTGAAGGGGCGAAAGTGTGATGCAGGTCAGATAACTGGCTTCTTTGACTGGACAATCATTCCTTTTATTCCTCGTTTCGCTTATTCTAGCTGAAGCGTTTCAGTCGATTAAATGTTCGACAAAATAATCAATCAGTCGCAGTTTGCGACAGGTAAGGTTTTCCTCGACGATTTGCTGGATTACTCTGTCAGCCTCATCTGAATCGGGATAGCCTTGCAGGAGACCTATGACCGTACGCGTAGCGATTAATGGCTTTGGTCGCATTCGGGCGTAACGTGGTTCGTGCTTTGTATGAATCAGGACGCCGGGCGGAAATCAGCGTGGTGGCAATCAACGAACTTGCGGATGCTGCGGGCATGGCGCATTTGTTGAAATATGACACCAGCCATGGACGTTTTGCATGGGATGTTCGCCAGGAGCGCGAGCAGCTCATCGTCGGCGACGACACGATTCGCATTTTGCACGAGCGAACGCTGGATGCGCTCCCCTGGGCGCGAACTGAGTATTGATGTCGTGCTGGATTGCACGGGCGTGTACGGTAATCGTGAACACGGCGAGGCGCATCTTGCCGCTGGCGCGAAAAAAGTGCTCTTTTCACATCCCGGCAGCCACGATCTTGACGCCACCGTCGTGTTTGGCGTGAACCAGGAGCAATTGCGTGCGGAACACCGCATCGTATCGAATGCGTCCTGTACCACGAATTGCATCATCCCCGTCATTAAATTGTTAGATGATGCATACGGCATTGAGTCGGGAACCGTCACGACGATCCACTCCGCCATGCACGATCAGCAGGTGATCGACGCGTACCATTCCGATCTGCGACGCACCCGCGCCGCCAGCCAGTCGATTATTCCGGTTGATACCAAACTGGCGGCGGGCATTACGCGAATTTTCCCGCAGTTCAACGACCGTTTTGAGGCGATTGCGGTACGCGTACCGACCATAAATGTGACGGCGATCGACTTAAGCGTGACGGTGAAAAAGCCGGTAAAAGCCAGTGAAGTCAACCAGTTGCTGCAAAAAGCAGCACATGGGGCATTTCATGGTATAGTTGACTATACGGAATTGCCGTTGGTCTCGATAGATTTCAACCACGACCCGCATAGCGCCATCGTTGATGGCACCCAGACCCGGGTCAGTGGCGCCCACCTGATCAAGACATTGGTCTGGTGCGATAATGAATGGGGGCTTTGCTAACCGAATGCTCGACACGACGTTAGCGATGGCCGCAGTTGGTTTCAAGTAGGACATTCCATGCGCAAAATCCTTCAAAAGGATGAAGCGCATGACGTCTGCAAAACTTTATGAATCAATGAGAGGATTCACCATGTCTGTAATTAAGATGACCGATCTGGATCTTGCTGGTAAACGTGTTTTTATCCGTGCGGATCTGAACGTTCCAGTTAAAGAAGGGAAAGTAACCAGCGACGCGCGTATTCGCGCTTCCCTGCCGACCATCGAACTGGCCCTGAAACAGGGTGCGAAAGTGATGGTTACTTCCCACCTGGGTCGTCCTACCGAAGGCGAGTACAACGAAGAATTCTCTCTGCTGCCGGTTGTTAACTACCTGAAAGACAAACTGTCCAATCCGGTTCGCCTGGTAAAAGATTACCTGGACGGCGTTGAAGTGGCTGCCGGTGAACTGGTGGTTCTGGAAAACGTTCGCTTTAACAAAGGCGAGAAGAAAGATGACGAAGCCCTGTCTAAGAAATACGCTGCGCTGTGCGACGTATTCGTGATGGACGCTTTCGGTACTGCGCACCGCGCTCAGGCTTCTACCCACGGTATCGGTAAATTCGCCGACGTCGCTTGCGCAGGTCCGCTGCTGGCGGCAGAACTGGATGCGCTGGGTAAAGCGCTGAAAGAACCGGCTCGCCCGATGGTGGCTATCGTTGGCGGTTCTAAAGTGTCTACCAAACTGACCGTTCTGGACTCCCTGTCCAAAATCGCTGACCAGCTGATCGTTGGCGGCGGCATCGCAAACACCTTCGTTGCCGCTCAGGGCCACAATGTGGGCAAATCCCTGTACGAAGCTGACCTGGTTGACGAAGCGAAACGCCTGCTGACCACCTGTGATATCCCGGTTCCAACTGACGTACGCGTAGCAACCGAGTTCTCCGAAACCGCTACTGCGACCCTGAAATCTGTTAACGACATCAAAGACGACGAGCAGATTCTGGACCTGGGCGATACCTCCGCTGAGAAACTGGCTGACATCCTGAAGAATGCGAAAACCATTCTGTGGAACGGCCCGGTTGGCGTGTTCGAATTCCCGAACTTCCGTAAAGGCACCGAAATTGTTGCCAACGCGATCGCAGACAGCGAAGCGTTCTCTATCGCAGGCGGCGGCGACACTCTGGCGGCAATCGACCTGTTCGGCATTGCTGACAAAATCTCCTACATCTCCACTGGCGGTGGCGCATTCCTCGAATTCGTGGAAGGCAAAGTGCTGCCAGCAGTAGCAATGCTCGAAGAGCGCGCTAAGAAGTAATCGTTACGGGCAGGGATTCCTGCCCGTTGATTTATTGCCGTGCTGACATTCAGGGCGGCTCGTGTTTTTTCTAAGGCCCGACGATACAGGACAACGAAACATGTCTAAAATTTTTGATTTCGTAAAACCAGGCGTAATTACTGGTGATGACGTACAGAAAGTGTTCCAGGTAGCAAAAGAAAACAACTTTGCTCTGCCAGCAGTTAACTGCGTGGGCACCGATTCCATCAACGCCGTTCTGGAAACCGCTGCGAAAGTTAAAGCGCCGGTCATCGTCCAGTTCTCCAACGGTGGCGCTTCCTTTATCGCGGGTAAAGGCGTGAAAACCGACGTTCCTCAGGGCTCGGCAATCCTGGGCGCTATCTCTGGCGCGCATCACGTTCACCAGATGGCTGAACACTACGGTGTTCCGGTAATTCTGCACACCGACCACTGCGCGAAGAAACTGCTGCCGTGGATCGACGGTCTGCTGGACGCGGGTGAAAAACATTTCGCTGCGACCGGTAAGCCGCTGTTCTCTTCTCACATGATCGACCTGTCTGAAGAGTCTCTGGAAGAGAACATCGAAATCTGCTCCAAATACCTGGCGCGCATGGCCAAAATGGGCATGACTCTGGAAATCGAACTGGGTTGCACCGGTGGTGAAGAAGACGGCGTGGACAACAGCCACATGGACGCTTCTGCACTGTACACCCAGCCGGAAGACGTTGATTACGCATACACTGAGCTGAGCAAAATCAGCCCGCGTTTCACCATCGCGGCTTCCTTCGGTAACGTACACGGTGTTTACAAACCGGGTAACGTGGTTCTGACCCCGACCATCCTGCGCGACTCTCAGGAATATGTTTCTAAGAAACACAACCTGCCGCACAACAGCCTGAACTTCGTATTCCACGGTGGTTCCGGTTCTACCGCTCAGGAAATCAAAGACTCCGTAAGCTACGGCGTAATCAAAATGAACATCGATACCGATACCCAATGGGCGACCTGGGAAGGTGTTCTGAAGTATTACAAAGATAACGAAGCGTATCTTCAGGGTCAGCTGGGCAACCCGAAAGGCGAAGATCAGCCGAACAAGAAATACTACGATCCGCGCGTATGGCTGCGTGCCGGCCAGACTTCCATGATCGCGCGTCTGGAACAGGCTTTCAAAGAACTGAACGCGATTGACGTTCTGTAATTCAGCCTGCTGATTGTAAAAATGGCTTCCTTCGGGAAGCCATTTTTTTTTGCCGGATGGCGACGCGAAAGCATCTTATCCGGCCTACGGGAAGCACGGTTGCCAATCGTAGTCGCCATCCGGCAAAAAAAGTTTACCGCGTCACACAGGTGCCTTTTTCTCCCGCCAGAATCTGTGGCGCATCTTTTAGCGCGCCGATAAACGCAGTGTTCCCGGTCTGTTTAACAAACTGCATCACCGCTGCGGCTTTGGGGCCCATTGCACCATCGGGGGCGGCAAACGGCGCCAGTTCTTCTACCGTTGCATGGCGCAGCGCGCGCGCCTGTGGCGTTCCCCAGTTCTCATACACAGCGTCCGCATCCGTCAGGATCAACAGATGATCGGCGTGGAGAGACTGCGCCAGCACCGAGGCCGTTAAATCTTTATCAATGACCGCTTCGACTCCCTGGTATCCCTCGTCTTGTGCGATAACCGGAATGCCGCCGCCACCGCAGCAAATTACCGTATGTCCGGCATCTATCAACGTTTGTATTGCGTCACTGTCGAGAATTTTTAATGGCGTTGGAGAGGGAACAACCCGACGAATATAGTTGCCATCGGCTTTCATCTGCCAGCCGTAGCGCGCTTCCAGCTCCGCCTGCTGCGCCGGTTGATATACCGGGCCGATATACTTGCCGGGCGTTGCAAAGGCGTCATCCCGCGGATCGACCGCCACGCGGGTCATCAGCGTTGTGACGGGCGCGCCGCCGGTGTATGACGCCAGTTCCTGAGCGATAGCAAAACCGATCATTCCCTGGCTTTCGGCGACCAGAATATCCAGCGGCCAGGCGGGGGAGTCTGTACAGGCCGCATTCTGTAACGCCAGCAGACCCACCTGCGGGCCGTTGCCGTGAACAATCACCAGTTGATAATCCCGGGCCAGTACGGATGCCATTCTGGCGAATATCTGAATGCTACGCTGCTGATTTTCCGCGCTAAGAATTTCTCCGCGCTGTAATAACGCATTGCCGCCAAGGGCAATGACGATTTTCTTTTTCATGATGACCTCATTGTGCGAAATATCTCGCGGTAAAAATATCGTCTTGTTATTTTCATAATGTGATGTAACCGACAGCTCATTTACCCACAAAAATATCTCGCTAATCCTTAGCGTTTTTATCTCTTTTATTTAAATTGTTTTAAAAATGATTATTAGACTTTTTTTAATAATGCAGCGGTCAGTTCCCAGGAATTTATAACAATGGATTTTGTGTGATTTTGTTCAAATGAAATGGATTTTTCCCCCGATAAGGTAGCCTCAGTTAAAACATCAAACCTCACGTATCATGTCAGATAGCATGAGGTGTTCAGCGGTAAATATTACCGGGAGATTGCTTATGTCTGGATCATATGAAGTGACTGAGGTCACGAATAAAAGAGGAATACCGGCCTGGTGGGTCACCGTTTTCCTGTTCTGGTTAGGGTGGATTTTTATGTACGCTGACCGCACGATACTCAATCCGGTAATGGGAGAACTGGAAAAAGAATTTGGCTTAAGTGGTACGCAATTAGGTATTCTTAATTCAGTTTTCTATTTTTCTTATGCTTTGCTTCAGGTTCCGGCAGGCATTCTGGGCGATAAGATTGGCAAAAAGAAAGTGCTGGTGCCGGGGTTTATTCTTTTTGGCGTATTCACCGCCGTCACCGGTTGGGCGAAAAGCTGGTATACGCTGCTGTTTGCCCGCGTGGTAACGGGAGCGGGAGAAGGGACTTACTATGGCCCTCAGTATGGCTTGTCTTCCGAGCAAATCCCCAAAAAATACCGCTCGCTGGGCAGCGCAATCATCAATAGCGGGATGGCCTTCGGTATTGCGCTGGGCCTGATGACCTCCAGTTGGCTGGTGTACGACCAGGGGTATTCATGGCGTATGCCATTTTACGCGATGGCGATCCCCTCCGTGCTGGTTGGGATTGCGATCTGGTTGTTTGTGAAAGAGAAGAAGCGCACGGCCGAAGCCGATGGCAAACCGGTAAAAAAAGGGAATTTCAGCGACCTTCTGAAAAACCGTAATTTAATTATCACCTATATTATGGTGTTCTGTAGCCTGTTTGGTTTCTTCGTTATTCTGACCTGGCTTCCCTATTATCTGCAAAGTGAACGTGGCATCGCGGGCAGTGAAACCGGATTTATTTCTTCGCTGGTGGCGTGGATTTCAATTCCTGGCGCGCTGTTATTCTCCAGCCTGTCTGACAAACTGGGTAAGCGTAAACCATTAATTATGTTCCTGGTGCCTGTTGCCATTCTCAGCATGCTGTCAATTATCTGGATGCCAAATATGACCGGCGTCATTATCGCTTTGTGCGTTTATGGCCTTGTCGGAAAACTGGCGCTGGACCCGGTACTGGTCGCTCTGGTGGCGGATAGCGTCGATGAAAATAATTACAGCACGGCATTTGGCTTATTTAATTTTATCGGCATGAGTTCCTCCATTCTGGCACCCATTATTGCAGGCGCAGCGCGTGATATCACCGGAAGTCTGGCTTCCAGTTTCTATGTTTCAGCCGCGCTGCTGGCTGTCGGTTTATTCGCCATGTTGTTTTTAAAAGAAAAACGCACATAAAGAGGTAGCGGTAATGATTTACGCCTTTATTAAAAAGGGAAGTTTTCAGGACTCCGTCAGCCTGATGATTATTTCCCGAAAACTCAGTGAACGCCCGGAAGTTGATCAGGTCTCGGTGATGATGGGCACGCCAGCGAATAAGTCGATGCTGGATTCAACCGGGTTCTGGCATGACGATTTTGCCGATGCCACGCCAAACGATATTTGCGTGGCGGTGCGAACCGAAGGCGAACAGCCCGGCATTCTGGATTTGATTCGTGAGCAACTGGAGAAAGAACTGAATGCGATGACGAATGCCTCGGGCAGCTCGCACCAGTTGATTAAAGCGCGCCGCTGGGAGAGCGCATGTCAAAAATTACCCCAGGCCAATCTGCTGTTAGTTTCCGTTGCCGGGGAATATGCCGCATCGGTTGCCAGAGAGGGGCTGCTGGCGAATAAAAACGTGATGCTGTTTTCCGATAACGTGCCGCTGGAACAGGAAGTCGAGCTGAAAACAATGGCGCGCGAGCGGGGGCTGATTGTGATGGGGCCTGACTGTGGCACGGCGATGATTGCCGGAAGTCCGCTGGCTTTTGCCAACGTACTGCCTGAAGGCGGGATTGGCGTAATTGGCGCATCGGGGACGGGGATTCAGGAAGTGACGTCGCAGATTGCGCTGCATCAGCAGGGAATCAGCCATGCAATAGGTCTGGGCGGGCGCGACCTGAGCGCGGAAGTGGGCGGCATCAGCGCGCTGACCGCGCTCGACATGCTGGCCGCGGATGACGCCACGCGGGTGATTGCTTTTGTCTCCAAACCGCCGTCGCCGCAGGTGCGAACCCGCATCATTGCGGCCATGCAAAACGTGGGGAAACCGGTGGTCGCGTTGTTCCTCGGGCGTCAACCGGAACAGCGCCGTGAAGGTAACGTCTGGCTGGCGAACTCCTTGTCGGATGCCGCCCAACTGGCGGTGCTGCTGATGCGCGTGGCGCAACAGCGACGGATTCAGCCGGAAGTGGCAGGGAAAGGTATTTATGGCCTGTACGCCGGGGGGCACGCTGGCAGCCGAAGCCGCCATGCTGCTCTCCGCCGGGCTGGGCGTCCCCGTCAGCGAAAGCCACGACCAGGGCGTGATGCTGGAGGCTGGCGGCCATCGCATTGTCGACCTCGGTGATGACAGTTACACCCTGGGCAGACCTCATCCGATGATTGATCCAACAACCCGCAGTATTGAAATCGAAAAACTGACCGCAATGCCGGCAGTGGGCGTGCTGCTGCTGGATGTGGTGCTGGGCTATGGCGCCTGTGCCGACCCGGCGGGAGCGGTCGTCGAGGCGATAGAGCAAGTGCGCGCCAAACGCGCCGCGCCGCTGGTGGTGATTGCCACCCTGACCGGTACTGATGTCGACCCGCAGGGGCGCAGCGGGCAGGCGGAAAAACTTCGCGAGGCCGGGATTGCGGTGGTGGAAACGCTGGAAGAAGCCGTCCTGCTCGCCATCAGTCTTACACGTCATCAGGAGCGCGGCATACCGCAAGCACATCGCGCGCTTCTTGATGGCGTGCAGGTCATCAACGCCGGGTTGCGCAGCTTCGCGCTGGATCTGCAAAGCAGCGGTACGCCGGTTGTGCATTATCAGTGGGCGCCCGTTGCCGGTGGCAACGCCCGTCTCGCCAGTCTACTCAAACAGTTACATTAAGTTCAGAGGTACGGATATGTATTCATCTATTGCACAGGCCAACGAAGCCATTATTGAACGAATCAAAGCCGCGCGCCCACATTGGGTTGCGGTACGCCCGGCGAAAGACGCGGTGGCCGAATTAGCGTCTGGACGTAAATTACTGCACGCCGGCCCGCCGATCGACTGGGAAGAGATGACTGGCCCGATGCGCGGCGCCTGTATCGGCGCGTCGCTGTTTGAAGGCTGGGCGGCCAGCGAGGAAGAGGCCGTACGCATGCTGGAACAAGGTGAGGTGGCGTTTATTCCTTGTCATCATGTAGGCGCGGTGGGGCCGATGGGCGGTATCACCTCCGCCAGTATGCCGGTGCTGGTGGTGCGTGACGTGGTGCATGGCAACTCGTCCTGCTGCAACCCTTAATGAAGGGATCGGCAAAGTGATGCGTTTCGGCGCTTACGGCGATGACGTCCAGAAACGCCTGCGCTGGATGCGTGATGTGCTGGCGCCGGTGTTGCAGGAAGCGCTCTCGCGGATGGAAAACGGCGTCGATCTGACGGCGCTGATGGCGCAGGCGATCACCATGGGGGATGAGTTCCACCAGCGTAATATTGCCGCCTCTTCTTTGCTGCTGCGCACGTTGTCGCCAGTGATCGCCGGACTGGATCGTCCGAAGGCTGAAATCATTGACGTGCTGCAATTCCTCCAGTGTCACCGACCAGTTCTTCCTCAACCTGGCGATGGCCTACAGTAAAGCGGTGATGGATGCGGCGGCGGAAATTAAAGCCGGATCGGTCGTTACGGCCATGACGCGTAACGGTCGCGACTTTGGTATTCGCGTAAGCGGCACCGGCGACCGTTGGTTTACCGCGCCGGTGAACACGCCGCAGGGGCTGTTTTTTTACCGGTTACAGTCAGGCCGATGCGAACCCGGATATTGGCGACAGCGCCATCCACGGAAACACTGGGGATCGGCGGCGCGGCAATGATTGCCGCGCCTGGCGTAACGCGTTTTGTCGGCGCAGGCGGTATGGGGGCGGCGCTGGAAACGTCGGAAGAGATGGCTGAAATCTATCTGTCCAGCAATCCGCTGTTTCAGATTCCGTCCTGGGATTTCAGGGGGGCCTGCCTGGGGCTGGATATTCGCCGCGTTGTTGAAACGGGGATCACGCCGCTGATTAATACCGGTATTGCCCATCGTGAAGCGGGAATTGGGCAGGTGGGGGGCGGGAACCGTACGCGCTCCGCTGCTTTGCTTTGAAAAAGCGCTGGAAGCGCTGGCGGAGTTGCATCACATCACGGCGTAATCGCTTTGCCCGGTGGCGCTACGCTTACCGGGCCTACGGTCTGGCAATGCTGTAAAGGCGTTTACGCCGCCATCCGGCATACTGGAGTGTACCGATGAGCATTATCAATCCCCTGGCCTGTGCCGGACTTTATCGACTTCCCGATGGTGAGTGGTCGTTACACAGCCGCTTCTCGCAGGCGATTAACTTTTGCCATTCCGGTGGCGAGTTGTTGACGCTGTTTCGCTATGGGAAAGGAATGGGGCCGACGGGCCGTGTTACTGAGCACCGCGCAGTTTTCCCGCGTGGCCCATGTTGAACGACTTATCAAACAGGGGAGCACCCTGTGGGGGCAGGGCATAATGCTTGACCCTCCGTCGCATACTTCGTGTGTTGCTGAGTTCTGCTGCTGTCGCTCCTGTCGATCTCTCATTCTGTACGCAACGCAGCGGCTTCTCCGGGGCGTTAAATCAACCGCTGACGGCTATGCCGCACTATCCTGAAATAATTAAGCAGCTTGCATACTGGCATCATGGCATGATGCCGGACTGGCGCTGGCTTATCGGATGCGGGCCAGGACTGACGCCCAGCGGCGATGATATGCTGACGGGTATGCTTGCCGTGCTGTATGCCGCCGGGTTTTCTGTGCGGCTGGGGCATTTCTTACCTCCGGCGGATCAGCTTGCGCAACTTACAACATCGGTAAGTTGCAGCTATCTGAACAGCGCCAGAATGGGGGAGTTTTCAATACCGGTGCTGAAGGTGATGCGCCGTTTACAGTCAGGGCGCGACCCGCAGCCCGCGATTCAGCGTTTGCTCGCGGTTGGACACACTTCAGGCGCCGATACATTACTGGGGATAGCAATAGCGCAACGGTGGTTACAGATGGTCGACTCAAGGGGAAGGCATGCTCGATCAGGAAACAATACGCACATTTATTCGGGTTGCGGAGACGGAGAGCTTTTCCCGCGCGGCCAGCTCGCTACATAAAACGCCAGCGGCGATCAGCTATCGCATAAAAACGCTGGAGGAGCAGGTGGGAACGCAGCTCTTTTTACGCACGACCCGATCGGTCAGCCTGACCCTTGCCGGGCAGCACCTGCTTGAGCATTGCCGCCAGTGGCTTAACTGGCTGGATGCAATGCCGGACGAGCTTCAGCAGATCAACGCAGGCGTTGAGCGGCAGGTGAATATCGTTATCAATAACCTGCTGTATCAGCCGCAGACCACGGCGGACTTACTGACGTGGTTACATCAACAGTTTCCGTTTACCCGTTTTCAAATTTCCCGTCAGGTCTACATGGGCGTGTGGGATTCGCTTTTGTATGACGACTTCCAGTTAGCGATTGGCGTAACGGGCTCGGAGTCGCTCTCCAATAACATCTCTCTGCTGCCGCTGGGGGATATCAGCTGGCAGTTTGTGGTGGCGCAGAGTCATCCTTTGGCGAGCCATCCTGCGCCGGTATTGTCTGACGATATGCTGCGCCGTTACCCCGCCATTAATATTGAAGATACTTCGCGAACGCTGACGCGCCGTGTTGCCTGGTTGCTGAGCGGACAAAAGGAGATCAAGGTTCCAGATCTCAGCACCAAGCTGGCCTGCCATTTAAGCGGCCTCGGTGTCGGTTTTTTACCGGAGCGATTGTGCCGTCCGTATGTCGAGTCCGGGGCGCTGGTTGCCCGCTCAGTGGTCAATCCACGCCAGCCTTCGCCGCTTTCTATCGCCTGGAAGAATGCGGGCAGCGGAAAAGTGGTGAGTGAAATCGCCGACGTCTTTAAGCAGAAGAGTGCATTAGTGAGCGGATTTCTCAGAATGGTCGATCGACCTGCGGAGTATTAACGCTGCGCGTTTCCTTGATGGGATCATGTTGAAAAATGGCATATTCGACTGTTTTTGTTTACCTTTAAAAGGTCGTTTTCGTGAGAATGATCTCATTTGCGTTTTTTTGATATGACCAAGGAATATTGAATGGAAGATTTGAATGTTGTCGACAGCATAAATGGTGCGGGCACCTGGCTGGTGCGCAACCAGGAGCTGCTGCTAAGTTATGCGGTTAACATCGTTGCGGCTATCGCTATCATCATCATCGGGGATGATCGTGGCGCGTATTGTTTCCAATACCGTTAATCGCCTGATGCTGGCGCGCCATATTGATGCGACCGTGGCTGACTTCCTGTCTGCGCTGGTGCGTTACGGCATTATTGCCTTCACGCTGATTGCCGCTCTGGGGCGCGGTTGGCGTACAAACGGCTTCCGTTATCGCTGTGTTGGGTGCCGCCGGTTTAGCGGTCGGTCTGGCCTTACAAGGTTCTTTGTCTAACCTCGCGGCAGGCGTACTGCTGGTGATGTTCCGTCCTTTCCGCGCGGGAGAATATGTCGATCTCGGCGGCGTCGCGGGTACGGTACTGAACGTACAAATTTTTTCGACCACCATGCGTACCGTGGACGGCAAAATTGTGGTGATCCCGAATGGCAAGATTATTGCCGGAAATATCATTAACTTTTCCCGCGAACCGGTGCGTCGTAACGAATTTATCATTGGCGTGGCGTATGACTCTGATATCGACCAGGTGAAAAAAATCCTGACCGATATTATCCAGTCCGACGAGCGTATTCTGAAAAGACCGTGAAATGACGGTGCGCCTGAATGAGCTGGGCGCCTCCTCCATTAATTTCGTGGTGCGTGCATGGAGTAAAAGCGGCGATCTGCAAAATGTTTATTGGGATGTGCTGGAACGCATTAAACGTGAGTTCGATGCCGCAGGCATTAGCTTCCCGTATCCGCAGATGGACGTGAATTTCAAACGAGTGAAAGAAAACGCGGAATAAGCCGTTTGCCGTTTCGCCCGGTGGCGCTGTCGCTTACCGGGCCTACAGGTTGTTTTGTAGGCCGGATAAGGCGTTAGCCGCCATCCTGTATTTCCTACCCCCTTTATTAATTCCCTAATCTGCGATTAAAATTATCAATTTCCGCTAATGATTCTCTCGCGCTATAGTCTGCGCTTAAGAGAAACAGTTCGGAATAATTATCGTGATATCTTATTATTTTCAAGGTCTTGCGCTTGGCGCGGCCATGATCCTGCCGCTCGGCCCGCAGAATGCGTTTGTGATGAATCAGGGGATTCGTCGGCAGTATCACATCATGATTGCGCTGCTTTGCGCGATCAGCGATTTAGTGCTTATCTGCGCAGGCATCTTTGGCGGCAGCGCATTGCTCATGCAGTCCCCTTGGCTGATGGCGTTAGTGACCTGGGGCGGTGTGGCGTTTTTATTGTGGTACGGTTTTGGCGCGTTAAAAACGGCAATGAGCAGCAACCTGGAACTGGCCAGCGCCGAGGTGATGAAGCAGGGGCGCTGGAAAATCATCGCCACGATGCTGGCGGTGACGTGGCTGAATCCGCACGTTTATCTGGATACTTTCGTGGTGCTGGGTAGCCTGGGCGGGCAACTGGATATGGAGCCGAAGCGTTGGTTCGCTTTGGGAACCGTCAGCGCCTCTTTCTTGTGGTTCTTCGGTCTGGCACTGCTGGCCGCCTGGCTGGCGCCGCGACTGCGTACCGCCAAAGCCCAGCGTATCATCAATACTCTGGTAGGGCTGGTGATGTGGTTTATCGCTTTTCAACTGGCAAAAGAAGGGGTTGCACACGTTCACGCATTGTTCAACTAAGCGTTGTCTGATGGACAACGCGCAGATACCCGCTAAGCTTGCCTGCATGCGCCCTGAGTTTCAGGGCGATTAACGTAACATGGAGGAGCGACAGTGAAGTTCAAAGTGATGGGCCCTTGCGGCATTAGTCGGATTTAGCGCAATCCCGGTACAGGCAAATGAGTTGCCGAATGGACCGCACATCGTGACTTCCGGGACGGCAAGCGTGGATGCGACGCCTGACATCGCCACCCTGGCGATTGAAGTCAACGTGTCGGCTAAGGATGCCGCTTCCGCCAAGAAACAGGCCGATGAGCGTGTTGCGCAATACCTTTCTTTCCTTGAACAAAATCAGATTGCCAAGAAAGACATCAGCTCTGCAAACCTGCGCACTCAGCCGGACTATGACTACCAGAATGGTAAAAGTGTGCTGAAAGGCTACCGCGCGGTGCGAACCGTTGAAGTTACGCTGCGCCAGCTGGACAAACTCAACTCTCTGCTGGATGGCGCGCTGAAAGCGGGTCTGAATGAGATCCGTTCGGTGTCATTAGGCGTTGCGCAACCGGATGCCTATAAAGATAAAGCGCGTAAAGCGGCGATTGACGACGCGGGTTCACCAGGCTGAGCAACTGGCAGGCGGGCTTTAACAGCAAGCTGGGGCCGGTTTATAGCGTGCGTTACCACGTTTCTAATTATCAGCCGAGCCCGGTGGTGCGAATGATGAAAGCGGACGCGGCGCCTGCGGTGTCGGCCCAGGAAACCTATGAGCAGCCGACAATTCAGTTTGCTGATCAGGTCGATGTGGTGTTCCAGTTAGAACCAGCAGCAGAGACAAAAGCACAGTAAGCGTTGTTGAAACGTCTTATCCGGCCTACAAAATAACCTGTAGGCCTGATAAGCGTAGCGCCATCAGGGCACGGCGCGTTAATCCTGCCTTAAAACCTTATGCCCATACTCCAGCAGCGCGTCAGTCACGTTGCGCATCATACGGCTTTCCGGCGCGAAACGGTGCCAGTAGAGCATCCGACGCTGGAACAGGCCCGGCGTTAAATCGATTAGCTCACCGCTCTCCAGCTCTTTCTCGATCTGCAAATGCGGGATCATACAGCAGGTGGTGCCCTGACGCGCGAGCTGTACGAAGGCTTCGGAAGAGTTAACGATATGGCACGGCACGCTGCCCGGCGGTAAATCGAAGTTCTGCTGTAAAAAGGCCTGGTGCATGTCGTCCAGATGGTCAAACGCCACTGCGGGCGCTTTCAGCAGCGCGGAACGGGTGACGCCGTTGGGGAAGTAGCGCTCGGCGAAGGGTTTTGATCCCACGAACAGATAGTCGAGCGCGCCAAGTTTGTCTACCAGGCAGCTTGGCAGCGCCTGGTGCTGAATACTCACCGCGCCAACCACTTCGCCGCGACGCAGACGTTCCTGGGTGCGGGTTTTCATCTTCCACCTGCAAATTGAGGCGAATAGGCGAGTCGGCCAGAACCGGCGCCAGCGCCGGAAGCAGCCAGGTCGCCAGACTGTCGGCGTTGACCGCCAGTGACAGCAGCAGCGGCGTGGAGCCGGTTTGCTCATCGCCAAGCCACTCATCTTCCAGTAGCTCTACCTGACGCAGCAGCGCCAGCAATTTTTGTCCTTGTTCGGTAGGACGCGGCGGAACGGTACGTACCAGCAGCGGTTGCCCAAACATATTCTCAAGCTGTTTTATGCGTTGTGAGACAGCGGATTGTGTGATGCACAACTTCTGTGCGGCGCGTTCAAATCCCCGTTCACGAATCACCGCATCCAGCGCTTGTAGTGTTCTGTAGTCTGGACGTTTCATTGCTCTGAGGTACTCCTGAAATTTTTCTTATCCCGCACTATGACATAAATTTCACTCAGGTACAGACGAAATCCGCCGCTTGCGAGCGGGGGCGGAGGGATTTTTTCGCACAATGATCTATAATGCGCCTGAATTTTCACACCACAGGCGAAACGATCATGACGCAGGATGAACTGAAAAAAGCAGTAGGATGGGCGGCACTTCAGTATGTACAGCCCGGCACCATTGTGGGCGTAGGTACCGGTTCAACAGCCGCGCACTTTATTGATGCGCTGGGCACAATGAAAGGTCAGATTGAAGGGGCGGTGTCCAGCTCGGATGCATCTACTGAAAAACTCAAGAGCCTCGGCATTACCGTTTTCGATCTGAATGAAGTGGACAGCCTGGGCGTCTATGTTGATGGCGCGGATGAGATCAACGGCCACATGCAGATGATTAAAGGCGGCGGCGCGGCGCTGACGCGTGAGAAAATCATTGCTTCGGTGGCGAAGAAATTCATCTGCATCGCGGATGCCTCCAAAGAGGTCGATATTCTGGGTAAATTCCCGCTGCCGGTGGAAGTGATCCCGATGGCGCGCAGCGCTGTCGCACGCCAGTTAGTGAAGCTGGGCGGTCGTCCTGAGTACCGTCAGGGCGTAGTCACTGATAACGGCAATGTGATCCTCGACGTATACGGCATGGAAATTCTTGATCCGATCGCGATGGAAAACGCGATTAACGCCATTCCGGGCGTCGTGACCGTCGGCCTGTTCGCCAACCGTGGCGCGGATGTGGCGCTGATTGGTACGGCAGACGGCGTAAAAACTATCGTAAAATGATCTGGCGGAGGGTGATTCATCCCGCGTTAAAAAAATTTGGCAGGGCAAATTTGGTGACTTGGTGTCACGTTTTGGATGTTGCCCTGCCGATCTCTCCAAAGAAAATCTTATCCCCAGCATTTTCCTCTGCCATTTCACGCTGAATGATATTTCTTCAGAGTGGCGACGCAAACGTTCATATTGCCGCAATAGTTTTTTTTGATATGTTGAAAGGCGGATACAAATCCACATACAACACATCAGTTTCGATAAAAAGACAGGGTCGGGGAAATGGCAAAGGTATCACTGGAGAAAGACAAGATTAAATTTCTGCTGGTTGAAGGTGTGCACCAAAAGGCACTCGAAAACCTTCGCGCGGCAGGTTATACCAACATCGAATTTCACAAAGGCGCTCTGGATGCTGAGCAGTTGAAAGAGTCCATCCGTGATGCCCATTTCATTGGCCTGCGATCCCGAACCCATCTGACCGAAGATGTGATTGACGCCGCAGAGAAACTGGTGGCGATTGGATGTTTCTGCATCGGCACCAACCAGGTTGATCTGAGCGCAGCGGCAAAACGCGGAATCCCCGTGTTTAACGCGCCGTTCTCCAACACGCGTTCTGTTGCGGAGCTGGTGATTGGCGAGCTGCTGCTACTGCTTCGCGGCGTGCCGGAAGCGAACGCGAAAGCGCACCGTGGCGTGTGGAACAAACTGGCGGCCGGTTCGTTTGAAGCGCGCGGCAAAAAGCTGGGGATCATTGGTTACGGCCACATTGGCACGCAGTTGGGCATTCTGGCGGAATCGCTGGGCATGCACGTCTTCTTCTACGATATTGAAAACAAACTGCCGCTGGGCAACGCGACCCAGGTACAGCATCTTTCCGATCTGCTGAACATGGAGCGACGTTGTGAGCCTGCATGTGCCGGAAAACGCCTCCACCAAAAATATGATGGGCGCGACGGAAATCGCACTGATGAAACCGGGCGCGCTGCTGATCAACGCGTCTCGCGGTACGGGTGGTGGACATCCCGGCGCTGTGCGATGCGCTGGCGAGCAAACACCTGGCGGGCGCAGCTATCGACGTGTTCCCGACGGAACCTGCGACCAACAGCGATCCGTTTACTTCTCCGCTATGTGAATTTGACAATGTGCTTCTGACGCCGCATATCGGCGGCTCTACCCAAGAAGCGCAGGGAGAACATCGGCCTTGAAGTGGCGGGCAAACTGACGAAGTATTCTGATAACGGCTCTACGCTATCTGCGGTGAACTTCCCGGAAGTCTCCCTGCCGCTGCACGGCGGTCGTCGTCTGATGCACATCCATGAAAATCGTCCGGGCGTGTTGACCGCGCTTAACCAGATTTTTGCCGAGCAGGGCGTTAACATCGCCGCGCAGTATCTGCAAACGTCTGCCCAGGTCGGTTACGTGGTGATTGATATCGAAGCGGATGAAGATGTGGCGGAGAAAGCCCTGCTGGCGATGAAAGCGCTACCGGGTACGATTCGCGCTCGTCTGCTGTACTAATTTGTATACTGTGCCGGGTGGCGGCTATGCCTCACCCGGCCTGTGAGATCGGTTCGTAGGCCGGGGTAAGCGTAGCGCCATCAGGCAATTCACTGCGGCCACTCCCACACTTTTGACGGCGTCACCACCGCAGGCAGCGGGATATCCCACTCTTCGACAGGCAACTTTTCCACTAACTGACAATCGTGCGCATAACCCACCGGTTGGATCTTATGCTGTCGCCAGTTCTGCAACGTTCTGTCGTAGAACCCGCCGCCCATTCCCAGACGCTGGCCGTCTTCGTCGAAAGCGACTAACGGTGTAACCAGCACATCTAACTGAGAGAGCGGCAGCACGTCGCGCACGTCCAGCTTCGGTTCCTGAATTTTTCAGACGATTCATCACCAGCGAGCTTTGCGGATGATAATGCAGAAACAGTAAATTGCCGGGGCTGAACGGATGGAGAACCGGTAAATACACGCGTTTTCCCGCGCGCCAGAGCTGCTCAATCAAGGGTTGCGTGTCCAGCTCGCCATCGAATGAAAGAAACACCGCGACGGTGTGGGCAAGAACCACGGGAGGATAAGCAAGCATTCTGGTGGCAGCCTGTTGACCGAACGCGGTTTGCTGTTGAGACGTCAGCGTACGGCGACGTTGCCGAATCATCTGGCGGATTTCTTGTCGGGATAAAAGAAGTTCAGGAAGTTGCGTCATGGCTGTCGCCAGGTAGAAGGGGAATCTCCGAGATGCCGCCGCAGGCTGTAACCCTTGAACCCTTGGTTCAAGGTGAATGCGTCGTCACGGTTTTTAAGGCTTCTCGGACTAGCCGAGCATGCTCACCAACCATGGAGCGCCACATTCTTGTGGTATGAAATATCGGCTCAGGGGACTGGCCCGCCTTGCAAACATCTCAGGAGAAATTTTGTCTTCACGGTCACTCTACCATAGTAAACCGAAAAGTGTTATTCAAAGTTTTGGCCCGTTTTTTCGGTTATGCGACCCTGATCAAGCAACGCCTGTTCAATGGTCTGTTGAAGCATCCGAATTCGTTGTTCCATGCTCGCCGCGTAGTCGCGGGTCTTCGGCTTTTTCCTGAGTTAATTCATAGCTGGATGTTCAATGCGGCAATGAAAACCAGCTGCTCAGTATTTGTGACTCTAGTGCGAACTTTTAGATCTTGCAACCGCTGATTCAGATCGTCCGCAGCCTGATTCAACGCATCCCTTTGTTCAGGCGGGCAATTCACGCGGAGTGAACGGCCAAAAATTTGGATATCGACGGGTTGTGCAGACATGCCACCTTCCTGCTGATTGACTGCGCTGCCTTCGCCTCCAGACCCTGGGTCGGCGAAGGGGCGACACTATAGCTACCCCGGTGTGAAGATACAAGCCCTTTTCTGGTTCACCAGGGTCCAAAGTGGTAGCATATCATGAATATCCTCCCTTTGATGACGAATGCTTATGTCTATACAGAACGAAATGCCTGGTTACAACGAAATGAACCAGTTTTTGAACCAACAGGGGGACGGGGTTAACCCCGGCCGAAATGCACGGTTTGATCAGTGGGATGATTTGCGGCGGCAACAACGACAGCTCATGGCAGCCGCTGTTGCACGACCTGACGAACGAGGGGCTGGCATTTGGTCACGAACTGGCGCAGGCGCTGCGTAAAATGCACGCGGCAACCAGCGACGCGCTGGAAGACGACGGCTTCCTTTTTCAGCTTTTTCTGCCTGAAGGCGACGACGGTGAGCGTGTTCGATCGCGCTGATGCGCTGGCCGGCTGGGTTAACCACTTTTTACTGGGGCTTGGCGTCACGCAGCCTAAGCTGGATAAAGTGACCGGCGAAACCGGTGAAGCCATTGACGATCTGCGCAACATCGCCCAGCTCGGTTATGACGAAGACGAAGATCAGGAAGAGCTGGAGATGTCGCTCGAAGAGATCATCGAATATGTGCGGGTTGCGGCGCTGGCTGTGCCACGACACCTTTACGCGTCAGCAGCCGACGGCGCCGGGAAGTCCAGAAACCGACTCTGCACTAAGAACGTAAACGCAATGGAGAGTGTTATGAGCGATATATCTCAGCAGGAGTATCAGCGTCGCCGCCAGGCATTACTGGCGCAAATGCAGCCGGGCAGCGCCGCGTTGATTTTTGCAGCTCAGGAAGCCACGCGCAGCGCGGACAGTGAATATCCGTATCGCCAGAGCAGTGATTTCTGGTATTTCACCGGTTTTAACGAGCCGGAAGCGGTGCTGGTGCTGATTAAAAGCGATGACACTCATAACCACAGCGTTTTGTTTAACCGCGTTCGCGATCTGACGGCGGAGATCTGGTTTGGCCGCCGCCTGGGGCAGGACGCCGCGCCGGAAAAACTGGGCGTGGATCGCGCGCTGGCGTTCAGCGAAATCAACCAGCAGCTTTATCAGTTACTCAATGGCCTTGACGTGGTTTACCACGCGCAGGGCGAATATGCGTATGCCGACGAGATTGTTTTCGCCGCGCTGGATAAACTGCGTAAAGGTTCCCGACAGAACCTGACTGCACCGGCGACGATGACCGACTGGCGGCCAATGGTGCACGAGATGCGCCTGTTTAAATCGCCGGAAGAGATTGCCGTCATGCGTCGCGCGGGCGAGATCAGCGCGCTGGCGCATACCCGCGCAATGAAAAAATGCCGTCCGGGGATGTTCGAATATCAACTGGAAGGTGAAATTCACCACGAGTTTAACCGTCACGGCGCGCGCTATCCGTCTTATAACACCATTGTCGGCAGCGGTGAGAACGGCTGCATCCTCCACTACACCGAAAATGAAAGCGAAATGCGCGACGGCGATCTGGTGTTGATCGACGCCGGATGCGAATACAAAGGTTATGCTGGCGACATTACGCGTACTTTCCCGGTGAACGGCAAATTTACGCCCGCCCAGCGCGAAATCTACGATATCGTGCTGGCGTCGCTGGAAACCAGCTTACGCCTGTTTCGTCCGGGAACGTCTATCCAGGAGGTCACGGGAGAAGTGGTGCGCATCATGATCGCGGGGCTGGTGAATCTGGGCATTTTGCAGGGCGACGTGGAGCAGTTGATCGCGGAAAACGCCCATCGTCCATTCTTTATGCATGGTCTTAGCCACTGGCTGGGGCTGGACGTACACGATGTCGGCGTTTACGGGCAGGAGCGCTCCCGCGTACTGGAGCCGGGCATGGTGCTCACCGTTGAGCCGGGTCTGTACATCGCGCCGGACGCCGACGTGCCGGAAGCGTATCGCGGCATCGGCATCCGTATTGAAGATGACATCGTCATTACGGAAACGGGCAACGAAAACCTGACCGCCAGCGTGGTGAAAAAAGCGGACGATATTGAAGCCTTAATGGCGGCGGCGCGTCAGCTATGAGCGTGATTATTGTTGGCGGCGGTATGGTGGGCGCGACGCTGGCGCTGGCCCTTTCTCAGCTTAGCCACGGCAAACTGGCCGTGCACCTGATTGAAGCGAGCGCGCCTGAAGCCGCCGCGCATCCCGGGTTCGACGCCCGGGCGATCGCGCTGGCGGCAGGCACCTGTCAGCAACTGGCGCGGATTGGCGTCTGGCAGGCGATTGCTGATTGCGCAACGGCGATCAACACGGTACATGTCAGCGATCGCGGCCATGCCGGTTTTGTCACTCTGGACGCGCAGGATTACAGCATCGCTGCGTTGGGGCAGGTTGTGGAGCTGCATGATGTCGGTCAGCGACTGTTTGCGCTGTTGCGCAAAGCGCCGGGCGTGACGCTGCATTGCCCGGATCGCGTTGCCAGCGTGGCGCGAACGCAAGAAAAGGTGAATGTCACTCTGGAAAACGGTGACGTGATTTCTGGTCATGTCGTGGTGGCGGCCGACGGTACGCACTCCGCTCTGGCGACCGCCTGCGGCGTGGACTGGCAGCAGCAGCCTTATGAACAACTGGCGGTGATCGCCAACGTTGCGACCGCTATCGCGCATGACGGACGTGCGTTTGAACGCTTTACCCAACACGGCCCGCTGGCGATGTTGCCGATGTCTGAAGGTCGCTGTTCGCTGGTGTGGGTGCCATCCGCTTGAACAGCGCGATGAGATCATGCGCTGGTCGGATGAACGCTTTTGCCATGAGCTACAGTCGGCGTTTGGCTGGCGGCTGGGACGAATCACCCATGCGGGTAAGCGCAGCGCTTATCCGCTAGCGCTCACCACGGCGGCCAAAGCGATAACCCATCGCACCGTGCTGGTCGGCAATGCGGCGCAGACGCTGCATCCTATCGCCGGGCAAGGGTTTAACCTGGGGTTGCGCGATGTGATGAGCCTTGCCGAAACGCTGGTGCAGGCGCATGAGTCTGGGGCGGACGTCGGCGAGTACGGCGTGCTTTCTGAGTACCAGTCGCGCCGTCAGGCTGACAGAGAGGCGACGGTTGGCATAACGGATAGCCTGGTGCATCTGTTTGCTAACCGCTGGGCGCCGCTGGTTGCCGGGCGTAACGTTGGCTTAATGGCGATGGAGTTATTGCCTCCCCTTCGCGACACGTTGGCAAAACGGACGTTGGGCTGGGTCGCACGATAATTTACCGGTAGGTCGGAATAAAGAAGTAGGCCTGATTAGCGCAGCGCCATCAGGCAATGCCGCGGAAGTAATGTAATGCCGGATGGTGGCTTTGCCTTATCCGGCCTACGGTTTTTGATTGTCCTATTTTCAGGAGTACACAGTGCAAAGTGTTGATGTAGCCATTGTTGGCGGAGGCATGGTAGGCCTGGCTGTCGCCTGCGGTTTGCAGGGCAGCGGTTTACGCGTGGCCGTTCTGGAACAGCGCGTTCCACAGCCGCTGGCGAGCGACGCTCCCCGGCATTACGCGTGTCGGCTATCAATGCCGCCAGTGAAAAACTGCTTACGCGTCTTGGGGGTCTGGTCAGACATTCTTGCTCGCCGCGCAAGCTGCTACCACGGTATGGAAGTCTGGGATAAAGACAGCTTTGGCCGCATTGAGTTTGATGACAAAAGCATGGGATACAGCCACCTGGGGCACATCATTGAAAATTCGGTGATCCACTACGCGCTATGGCAAAAGGCGCAGCAGTCAGCGGATATTACCCTGGATGGCGCCGGCTGAATTGCAGCAGGTCGCCTGGGGAGAAAATGAAACCTTCCTGGACCCTGAAAGATGGCGCGATGCTGACGGCAAGGCTGGTGATTGGCGCAGACGGCGCGAAACTCCTGGCTGCGCAACAAAGCGGATATTCCGCTGACCTTCTGGGATTACCGTCATCATGCGCTGGTGGCGACCATCCGCACCGAAGAGGCGCACGGCGCCGTTGCGCGTCAGGCGTTTCATGGCGAAGGCATCCTGGCGTTCCTGCCATTAAGCGATCCGCATCTGTGTTCCATTGTCTGGTCGCTGTCTCCGCAGGACGCTGAGCATATGCAGCAGGCGAGTGAGGATGCGTTCAACCGGGCGCTGAACGTCGCGTTTGATAACCGCCTCGGCTTATGCCGCGTTGAGAGCGAACGCCAGGTGTTCCCGCTGACGGGACGCTATGCGCGTCAGTTTGCCGCACACCGGCTGGCGCTGGTGGGCGACCGCCGCACATACCATCCATCCGCTGGCGGGGCAGGGGGTGAACCTCGGCTTTATGGACGCCGCAGAGTTGATCGATGAACTCAAACGTCTGCAACGCCAGGGCAAAGACATTGGTCAATACCTCTATTTGCGTCGTTACGAGCGCAGCCGTAAGCACAGCGCCGCGATGATGCTGGCAGGTATGCAGGGTTTTCGCGAACTGTTTGCCGGAGAGAACCCGGCGAAGAAATTGCTGCGCGATATTGGTCTGAAACTGGCCGATACTCTTCCGGGCGTAAAACCGCAACTGATTCGTCAGGCGATGGGATTGAACGATCTGCCTGAGTGGCTCCGCTAAGCATTTCCCTCCTGCTTCTGAGAGTTTGAAACCCGTCACATTTTCCTCTCCCGGCCTTCGCGCCGGGACGCTTTCCTCATTTGAAATAATCTAATTTCACCTCTCTTTTCGCATTAGTTTTTTTAATATTACGATTTTCAACTATCGTCATTTTTGACATTTTTTCCACATTTAATATGGATATGTGCGGGATGGTTGCGTATTTGATTATCGTTTATGGAGGTTTTTTGTTTATTTCATGGTTTTTTATGCTGAGACGGGTTTGGCGTTTTTTGGTCATAAGCTAATGTGATGGTTAATTTTGCCTTATGGTTTAGCGTCTGCTTCGGTGGTAAGTTCAGGTAAAAGAGAACGTTTGCGTCGAAGCCCTGGAGTGGCTGCGACGCCGGGTTTCGTGGCGAAGATTTCACCATGAAATGGTTGTAAGCCCCGCTTATTCAATGAGGACAAGATGGCTCAACAGACTCCTTTATACGAACAACACACGCTTTGTGGCGCGCGCATGGTGGATTTCCATGGCTGGATGATGCCGCTGCACTATGGTTCTCAACTTGATGAGCACCATGCAGTTCGCACTGATGCCGGTATGTTTGATGTGTCGCATATGACCATCGTCGATCTACGCGGCAGCCGCACCCGGGAGTTTTTGCGTTATCTGCTGGCGAATGACGTGGCGAAACTCACAAAGACCGGTAAAGCCCTCTACTCTGGCATGCTCAATGCCTCGGGCGGCGTGATAGATGACCTGATTGTCTATTACTTCACTGAAGATTTCTTCCGCCTCGTTGTAAACTCCGCCACCCGCGAAAAAGACCTCTCCTGGATTACCCAACACGCCGAACCTTACGCCATCGACATCACCGTTCGTGACGACCTGTCGCTGATTGCGGTACAGGGGCCGAATGCGCAGGCGAAAGCGGCCACGCTGTTTACTGAAGAACAGCGCAAGGCGGTGGAAGGCATGAAACCGTTCTTTGGTGTGCAGGCGGGCGATCTGTTTATTGCAACAACCGGTTATACCGGCGAAGCAGGCTATGAAATTGCGATGCCAAACGAAAAGGCGGCGGATTTCTGGCGTGCGCTGGTGGAATCCGGCGTGAAGCCGTGTGGCCTGGGCGCGCGCGATACGCTGCGTCTGGAAGCGGGTATGAACCTGTATGGTCAGGAGATGGATGAAGGCGTCTCTCCGCTGGCGGCGAACATGGGCTGGACCATCGCCTGGGAACCGGCCGATCGCGATTTTATTGGTCGCGAGGCGCTGGAAGTCCAGCGTGAAAAAGGTACCGAACAACTGGTGGGTCTGGTTATGACCGAGAAAGGCGTACTGCGTAATGAACTGCCGGTACGCTTTACCGATGCCCAGGGGAATCAGCTGGAAGGCGTTATCACCAGCGGCACTTTCTCTCCGACGCTGGGCTACAGCATTGCGCTGGCGCGCGTTCCGGCGGGTATTGGCGAGACGGCGATCGTGCAGATCCGCAACCGCGAAATGCCAGTAAAAGTCACTAAACCTGTTTTTGTGCGTAACGGCAAAGCCGTCGCGTGATTCATCCTTTTTTGGAGATTTATTGATGAGCAACGTACCTGTAGAACTGAAATACAGCAAAGAACACGAATGGCTGCGCAAAGAAGCAGACGGTACTTACACGGTTGGCATCACGGAACACGCTCAGGAATTGCTGGGCGATATGGTTTTTGTCGATCTGCCAGACGTCGGCGCCACCGTTGCGGCGGGCGATGACTGCGCGGTAGCAGAATCGGTAAAAGCCGCTTCTGACATTTATGCGCCGGTGAGCGGTGAGATTGTGGCGGTAAACGACGCGCTCAGCGACTCCCCTGAACTGGTCAACAGCGAGCCGTATGCGGGTGGCTGGATCTTCAAAATCAAAGCCAGCGACGAAAGCGAAATCGACTCGCTGCTGGATGCAACCGCATACGAAGCATTGTTAGAAGACGAATAAATACGCTTCATCCTTCACGCAGCAGGTGTGTTGGCTTCCTCGCTCACCCCAGTCACTTACTTATGTAAGCTCCTGGGGGTTCTCTGCGTCGCCGCCGTCCTGCAACGTGAATGATTTTGCGTATTCGTTTTCGCACGCGTAGGCCCGGTAAGCGTTAGCGCCACCGGGCAATTGAGCCAGAGATAATCACGATTCACTGCACGTTTCAGGAACCATCGCCCATGACACAGACGCTAAGCCAGCTTGAAAACAGCGGCGCTTTCATTGAACGCCACATTGGACCGGACGCCGCACAGCAGCAAGAGATGCTGAATACCGTTGGCGCCGAGTCGTTAAACGCGCTGATCGGCCAGATTGTGCCGAAAGACATTCAGCTTGCCACGCCGCCGCAGGTAGGTGAAGCGGCGACGGAATACGCCGCGCTGGCCGAATTAAAAGCGATTGCCGGTCGCAACAAGCGCTTCACGTCTTACATTGGCATGGGTTATACCGCGGTGCAGCTGCCGCCGGTTATCCTGCGCAATATGCTGGAAAATCCGGGCTGGTACACTGCGTATACGCCTTATCAGCCGGAAGTTTCGCAGGGGCGTCTGGAAGCGCTGCTGAATTTCCAGCAGGTGACGCTGGATCTGACCGGGCTGGATATGGCCTCCGCTTCGTTGCTGGATGAAGCAACCGCTGCCGCAGAAGCGATGGCGATGGCAAAACGCATCAGCAAACTGAAAAACGCCAACCGTTTCTTTGTCGCCTCTGACGTTCACCCGCAAACGCTGGACGTCGTGCGCACCCGCGCGGAGACCTTCGGTTTTGATGTGATCGTCGATGACGCGGAAAAAGTGCTGGATCACCAGGATGTGTTCGGCGTGCTGTTGCAGCAGGTTGGCACCACCGGTGAAGTCCACGACTACAGCGCGCTGATTAGCGAACTGAAGTCACGTAAAGTTATCGTCAGCGTGGCCGCCGATTTTATGGCGCTGGTGCTGCTGACGGCGCCGGGTAAACAGGGCGCGGACATTGTGTTCGGCTCTGCGCAACGCTTCGGCGTACCGATGGGCTACGGCGGCCCACACGCGGCGTTCTTTGCCGCCAAAGATGAATTCAAACGTTCCATGCCGGGCCGTATTATCGGCGTATCGAAAGATGCGGCGGGCAATACCGCACTGCGCATGGCGATGCAGACTCGCGAACAGCATATCCGTCGCGAGAAAGCGAACTCCAATATTTGTACTTCGCAGGTGCTGCTGGCCAACATTGCCAGCCTGTATGCCGTTTATCACGGTCCGGTTGGGCTGAAGCGCATTGCTAATCGCATTCACCGCCTGACCGACATTCTGGCGGCGGGCCTGCAACAAAAAGGGCTGAAACTGCGCCATGCGCATTACTTCGACACCCTGTGCGTAGAGGTGGCCGATAAAGCCGCCGTCCTGGCGCGCGCGGAGGCCGCAGAGATCAACCTGCGCAGCGACATCCACAACGCTGTCGGCATCACGCTGGATGAAACGACAACCCGCGAAAACGTGCTGCAACTGTTCTCTGTACTGCTGGGCGACGACCACGGTCTGAACATTGATACGCTGGATAAAGACGTGGCGCACGATAGCCGCTCTATCCAGGAGAGTATGCTGCGTGATGACGCGATCCTGACGCACCCGGTGTTCAACCGTTACCACAGCGAAACGGAGATGATGCGCTACATGCACTCGCTGGAGCGTAAAGATCTGGCGCTGAACCAGGCAATGATCCCGCTGGGTTCCTGTACCATGAAGCTGAACGCTGCGGCGGAGATGATCCCCATCACCTGGCCGGAATTTGCGGAACTGCATCCGTTCTGCCCGGCAGATCAGGCGGAAGGGTATCATCAGATGATCAACCAGCTTTCTGACTGGCTGGTGAAACTGACGGGCTATGACGCCGTGTGTATGCAGCCGAACTCCGGCGCGCAGGGCGAATACGCGGGTCTGCTGGCGATTCGTCATTATCATGAAAGCCGCAACGACGGGCATCGCGATATCTGTCTGATCCCGGCCTCCGCTCACGGCACCAACCCGGCTTCCGCACAGATGGCGGGTATGCAGGTGGTGGTGGTCGCATGCGATAAGAACGGCAACATCGATCTGGCGGATCTGCGCGCTAAAGCCGAGCAGGCGGGTGACAATCTCTCTTGCATCATGGTGACTTACCCATCCACCCACGGCGTGTACGAAGAAACCATTCGTGAAGTGTGCGAGATCGTGCATCAGTTCGGCGGCCAGGTATACCTCGATGGCGCAAACATGAACGCGCAGGTTGGCATTACCTCTCCGGGCTTCATCGGCGCGGATGTTTCACACCTCAACCTGCATAAAACCTTCTGCATTCCGCACGGCGGCGGCGGCCCGGGTATGGGGCCGATTGGCGTGAAATCACATCTGGCACCGTTTGTTCCGGGTCACAGCGTGGTGCAGATCGAAGGGATGCTGACCCGTCAGGGCGCGGTGTCCGCCGCACCGTTCGGCAGCGCATCCATTCTGCCGATCAGCTGGATGTACATCCGCATGATGGGCGCGGAAGGGCTGAAGCAGGCGAGCCAGGTGGCGATTCTGAACGCCAACTATATCGCCAGCCGCCTGAAAGACGCGTATCCGGTGCTGTATACCGGTCGCGATGGCCGCGTGGCGCACGAGTGTATTCTCGACATCCGTCCGCTAAAAGAAGAAACCGGCATCAGCGAACTGGATATTGCCAAGCGTTTGATCGACTACGGTTTCCACGCGCCGACCATGTCGTTCCCGGTGGCGGGAACGTTGATGGTTGAACCGACGGAATCTGAAAGCAAGATGGAGCTGGATCGCTTTATCAATGCGATGCTGGCGATTCGTGCGGAAATCGATCGCGTGAAAGCCGGTGAGTGGCCGCTGGAGGATAACCCGCTGGTTAACGCGCCGCACACGCAGAATGAGCTGGTCGCGGAGTGGAACCACGGATACAGCCGTGAAGTCGCGGTGTTCCCGGCGGGGGTAGCGAACAAGTACTGGCCGACCGTGAAACGCCTTGATGACGTTTACGGCGACCGTAACCTGTTCTGCTCCTGCGTACCGATGAGCGAATATCAGTAATCTCTCTGCCATGCTGTAGGCCGGGTAAGCGCAAGCGCTACCCGGCTTTTTTTTATTCGGAGACAGAACTTGTAGGCCGGATAAGGTATTAGCCGCCATCCGGCAAAAAATTACAGCTTCTCGCCGTTGCTGGCGATAACCTCTTTATACCAGGTAAAACTTTTCTTCCGCGAGCGCGACATATCGCCGCTGCCGTCGTCATGCTTGTTCACGTAAATAAAACCGTAACGTTTGCTGTATTGTCCGGTCGTGAATGACACGCAGTCGATGCAGCCCCACGGCGTATAGCCCATCAGATCCACGCCATCATACGTCACCGCTTTCATCATCTCTTCTACGTGAGCACGCAGATAGTCGATGCGGTAATCGTCGTTGATGCTACCGTCTTCTTCCACTTTGTCGTAGGCGCCAAACCCATTTTCCACAATAAACAGCGGCTTCTGATAGCGTTCATACAGCTCGCACAGGGAATAACGCAGGCCGACCGGGTCAATCTGCCAGCCCCAGTCGGAAGCTTTGACGTGCGGATTCGGCACGCTGCCCTCGAAGCCGGAAATGGCATCGCCGCTACCGCCTTCTGCTTTTACTGCGTTAGTCATGTAATAGCTGAAGCCAAGGTAATCGCAGGTGCCTTCGCGCAGAATCTCCGCGTCGCCAGCGTCCATGTTGATGTTAAAGCCGCGACGTTCCCATTCGTTCAGTACATAAGACGGGTAGTAGCCGCGTAGCTGAACGTCGGTAAACACATAGCGCTCACGCATGGATTCCTGCGCGAACATGACATCTTCCGGCTTACAGGAAAACGGATAGAGCGCGACCATCGCCAGCATACAGCCGACCTTCATCTCCGGGTTGATGCGGCGTGCCGCCTTCACCGCCAGCGCGCTGGCGACGAACTGGTGATGCAGCACCTGATACATGGTTTCTTCCGGGTTTTCATGTTCGGTATACACCACGCCGGAACAGCAGTAGCCAAACAGCGGCGCGCGCCAGTTGCGCTGGTTGTTGATCTCGTTGAAGGTCATCCAGTATTTGACTTTGTGCTTGTAGCGCTCAAATACCACCTCCGCGAAGCGGACGAAGAAATCCACCACTTTACGGTTGGTCCAGCCGCCGTATTGCTGTACCAGATGCAGCGGCATTTCAAAGTGGGAGAGGGTGATGACCGGTTCGATGTTGTATCTGAGCAACTCATCGAACATATCATCGTAGAATTTCAGCCCTTCTTCGTTCGGCTGCGTCTCGTCACCCTGCGGGAAAATGCGGGTCCAGGCGATGGAGGTGCGAAAGCATTTAAAACCCATCTCGGCGAACAGCTTAATGTCTTCTTTATAGTGACCGTAAAAATCGACCGCTTCATGGTTCGGATAATATTTACCCGCTACGACTTGTCGGGTGATTTCACGCGGTACGCCATGCGCTCCGCCGGTCAGCACATCACAGATGCTCGGCCCTTTGCCGCCTTTGTTCCAGCCGCCTTCAACCTGATGAGCGGCAACTGCGCCGCCCCATAAGAAATCTTTTGGTAAGGTGAGTTTTTTCATTGTTGCTCAATCTCAAATTAATACAATCTGATTTTGAGTCTAACAAAGGAAGGCAAAAAGTCACGATATAACAAAATAGCGCCGGTGTAATTTGTTACGCCCAAAAAACAAATTGTTTTTTTACGCTAATTTTTTCGCCAGCTTACGGCCTAATGATTCAAGAATATAGATAACGGGGATCTGCGTTGTAATATCAATAAACGCCAGCAATACGGGTTTGTGGTACATGCCAGGAGAGATTAAAATCGGCCAGCTTTGCCAGCGCCGAATGTTCATGGCTGGTAATCGACAGCACTTTGCAGTTGTGCAGGCTGAACTGGCTGGCAAAACGCAGGATCTCCGCAGTCTCTCCCGATACTGAAAGCACAATCGCCAGCGCGTTTTTTGCCATGTCGTTGGTGACCGGAAAATAAGGATCGTCAATATGATTACTGAATTTCCCGACGTTAGAGAAAAAACGTGCGCCATATTTTGCCAGCGCGCCGGAAGTTCCTGCGCCGACAAATATAATACGTTCGGAAGATAAAATGATATCGACAGCCTGATCGAGTAATTTATCAAACTCATCGTTATTGACGCTTTTAAAGAAACTGATAATTTCGCTGGCGCCAAAATTAGCCTGTTGCGGCTCATCCTGCTCTAAAATATAATTTAAAGCGCACGCGGAATTCAGAGTAGCCGTCACAGTGAAGTTTGCGACAAAAGCGCAGCACGGTGGTGGTGGAAACGCCCACGGCATCAGCCAGTTCGCGAATGGTCATGTACATGACTTTGTCACGGTTTTTGATGACATAGTTGTAGACCAGCATCTCAAGATTGTTGAGACTGGCGATGGCAGCGTGGGAGAACATACTCACAATGGCAAAACTCACTCATCAGACTTCATCTACAGGGAATAATAACATGCAGCCAAATGACATCACTTTTTTTCAGCGTTTCCAGGATGACATTCTGGCCGGACGCAAAACTATCACCATTCGTGACGAGTCCGAATCACACTTCAAAGCCGGGGATATTCTACGGGTTGGACGCTTCGAAGATGAGGGTTACTTCTGCACAATTGAGGTTGTTGGCACTTCAACTGTCACGCTGGACACGCTGACGGAAAAACATGCCCGGCAGGAAAACATGACGCTTGAAGAACTTAAACATGTGATTGCCGGGATTTACCCGGATCAGACGCAATTTTATGTGATTGATTTTAAATGCCTTTGATTTTAATGAACAACTGTTAGTTGAAAAGTAAGTTTCAACATCATGATTTAAAAAGATTAATCTTAAGTTGATATTTATTTTAGCTAACAGGTGTTCACTGGAACCATTCTCAGTTACGCTAGGAACGCTATCACGATTGTGAACGTTCTTTGGAGTAAGCTATGGTGCAGAAACCATTAATCGCACAGGGATATTCGCTGGCAGAGGAAATTGCCAATAGCATCAGCCACGGTATTGGGTTGGTGTTTTGGTATTGTCGGTCTGGTGCTGTTACTGGTTCAGGCGGTAGACGCGAATGCCAGTGCAACGGCCATTACCAGCTACAGCCTGTACGGCGGCAGCATGATCCTGCTGTTTCTTGCTTCAACCCTCTACCACGCGATTCCACATCAGCGGGCGAAGGTCTGGCTGAAAAAATTCGACCACTGCGCTATCTATCTGCTGATTGCCGGAACCTATACGCCGTTTTTGCTGGTGGGGCTGGATTCGCCGCTGGCGCGTGGGCTGATGATTGTCATCTGGAGCCTGGCGCTGCTCGGTATTTTATTCAAGCTGACTATTGCCCACCGGTTTAAGGTTCTCTCGCTGGTAACGTATTTAACGATGGGGTGGCTGTCGCTGATTGTAGTTTATCAACTGGCGATCAAACTGGCGGCGGGAGGCGTGACGCTGCTGGCGGTCGGCGGCGTGGTCTATTCGCTAGGCGTGATTTTCTACGTCTGCAAACGCATTCCCTATAACCATGCAATCTGGCACGGGTTCGTGCTGGGCGGCAGCGTGTGCCACTTTCTGGCGATCTATCTGTATGTAGGGCAGGTCTGACACACTGTTGCCGGATGGCGTTATCCGGCCTACGAGGGATGGGGCCTGAAACCCAACTGCCGGATGGCGGCTAATACCTTATCCGGCCTGCATGGCGCACTGAACCGTAGGCCTGATAAGCGCAGCGCCATCAGGCGTTATTCTTTTCACTCTTCCAGCGAATAGGGCAGCGGTACGATGTGCAGGGTATTCGCATCATCGCGTACGCGAAATACGCTGTCAGCTTCCATATCGTTGTTCATGACCACCTGCACCAGAACCTGGCCGTCATCCAGTTGCACTGCCGCAAGAACGGTGCCGGTACGACGCCAGTTCTCACCCATCTGCAACTCCAGATCTTCTCCGGCTTCCGGTACGCGGCTGGCTTTACCCCGCCAGAGACCAGAGCGCGCGTTTGTTCGCACCGCGGAATTTTGCTCGGGCGACCATCTCCCTGCCCGCTGTAGCAGCCTTTCTTAAAGCTGATGCCGCCCAGCGCCTGTAGGTTGGTTGCCTGCGGTATAAATTGCCCGCTGTTCGCGGAGTCAATGACCGGAATGCCCGCTTCAATATCCAGCGCCAGCCACTGCTGGCTGTTGTTCAGCGCCGCTTCGCCACGCAGTTTTTCAGTCAGGGATTCAGCCGTGGCGACATCCGTAATCAACAGAAAACGTTCCGCCGGATGTTCAAACCAAAGCAGGGTAGACGCCCCTTCGCTCACGACCTGTTTTTCGCTGTTCGGTAACTCGCTAAAGATATTCGCCAGCGCTGCGCGAGCCTGAAAACCAGCGATACCGAGCAGAACACGCTCATCGTCAGGCGCGATCGCGACTTTAGAGAACACGGCGTATTTTTTCAGCTCGGTCAGTTGGGCCTCGCGCAGAGTACGGCGTTCGATCCAGGCAAAACCGTCGCCGTCGCGGAACAGACGCAGGTTGCTCCACATCTTCCCTTTTGCATCGCAATGGGCGACCAGTAAGTGTTGCTGTTCGGTAAGCTGGTTGACGTCCGCTGTGACCTGACCTTGCATATACTTCTCGCTGTCGGCGCCGGTGATCGAGGCCAGCGCCCAGTCATCGAGAGTGATCAGCGTCAGAGGCAAACGGGCTGACGCGGACGGTTGACGAGGAGGAAAAGGTGTAAAAGCCATAATAATGTCCTGATTTGCTTAACGCAGTAATAGTGACTAATGGTAAAAGAGCTATAGCCCATTGCAAGCGGTTTAAACATCCCATTTGTGCCTTATCGCCCGCTTTGCGAGGCGCGATGCAAAATCGATGAACCCTTTGACTTAATGTGGTTTTATTTGCCGATCATGCTTCCGTTTATGGAGATTCCCGTAAAAGAACATGAAAAACACGTTACAATAGCCGGGTACTTCATTTTCGCGAGACAGGAAGAAGAACATGGATATTAATAACAAAGCACGTATTCATTGGGCATGCCGTCGCGGTATGCGTGAGCTCGACATTTCCATCATGCCGTTTTTCGAACATGAGTACGATAACTTAAGCGATGAAGAAAAATGCATCTTTGTTCGTTTGCTGGAATGCGACGATCCTGATTTATTTAACTGGTTGATGAACCACGGTAAACCGGGTGATGCAGAGCTGGAACAAATGGTGAAACTCATCCAGACACGGAATCGGGAACGTGGTCCTGTGGCAATCTGATTTACGCGTCTCCTGGCGCGCACAATGGCTCTCTTTGCTCATTCATGGGCTTGTCGCCGCATTGGTTTTATTGATGCCCTGGCCATTGAGCTACACGCCGCTCTGGCTGATATTGCTTTCGCTGGTGGTGTTCGACTGTGTGCGCAGTCAGCGGCGGATTAATACCCGGCAGGGCGAAATTAAACTGCTGATGGATGGGCGTTTACGTTGGCAAGGGCAAGACTGGACGATTCAGGGCCCGCCCTGGATGCTTAAAACTGGCATGATGCTGCGTTTGCGCGCCGACAGCGGGAAGCGTCAGCACTTGTGGCTGGCGGCAGACAGCATGGATGACGCCGAGTGGCGGGATTTACGGCGGTTAATGTTGCAACAGGCGACGCAGGGGTAACGCCACTGATGGCGCGCAGCTTTAAGGCCTACGGTTCGGTGCGCCATGCAGGCCGGACAGGGCGTTCACGCCGCTATCCGGCAAAACGGTCAGCAGGAATAGTGCTCTGCCATCTCACCGAGAATTTGCTCGCACCAGGCCTGGATGCGCTCATCGCTGAGATCGTACTGGTTGGTTTCATCCAGCGCCAGGCCGACAAAAAGTTGCCCATCGGCAATGACCGGTTTCGGGCTGGTGAACTCATAGCCTTCGGTAGGCCAGTAGCCGACAAATTTAACGCCTTTGGTGACAAGTTTGTCATGCAGCATACCCAGCGCATCCAGGAACCACTCGCCGTAGCCTAACTGGTCGCCCATGCCGTAGAGCGCGACAATTTTGCCTTCCAGCTTGAGATCGTCCAGTTGATTCCAGACGGCTTCCCAGTCTTCCTGTATTTCACCAAAATCCCAGGTCGGAATGCCTAAAATGAGCACATCGTACTGCTCCATTAAGGTCGGAGAGTCATCCTTGAGGTTGTGTAATGTGACCAGTTCCGGGCCAATAATGTCGCGAATTTTTTCCGCTGCCATTTCGGTATAGCAGGTGCTGGAACCATAAAAAAGGCCGATATTCATGACGTACTGCTCTCGATTCTTGCGATGACGATGCGGCTAGTGTACCAGAAAGGCGTCGGCTTCAGGCATAATGGCGTTGATTTAACACGCAGAGGGGCCCGAGATGGATAAGGATCTGGCGCGTATCGAGCAGTTTCTCGATGCCCTGTGGCTGGAGCGTAATCTGGCGGAAAATACGCTGAGCGCGTATCGGCGCGACTTGTCGATGGTGGTCGAATGGTTGCATCATCGTGGAAAAACGCTGGCGACGGTGCAGAGCGATGATTTACAAACGCTGCTGGCGGAACGTATGGATGGCGGGTATAAAGCCACCAGTTCCGCACGGTTGTTGAGCGCCACGCGGCGCTTCTTTCAGCATCTGTACCGTGAAAAATTTCGGGAGGACGATCCGAGCGCGCAGCTTGCGTCGCCCAAACTTCCGCAGCGTTTGCCAAAAGATCTCAGCGAAGCACAAGTTGAGAGATTATTACAGTCGCCAGTTGTTGACCAACCGCTGGAATTACGCGACAAAGCAATGCTGGAAGTGCTGTATGCGACGGGTCTGCGCGTTTCTGAGCTGGTCGGGCTGACCATGAGCGATATCAGCCTGCGTCAGGGCGTCGTGCGGGTTATCGGTAAAGGCAATAAAGAACGTCTGGTACCGTTGGGCGAAGAGGCGGTGTACTGGCTGGAGACGTATCTGGAGCACGGGCGCCCGTGGCTGTTGAACGGCGTGTCGATTGACGTTTTATTTCCCAGCCAGCGGGCGCAACAAATGACGCGTCAGACCTTCTGGCACCGCATTAAACACTATGCCGTGCTGGCGGGAATCGACAGCGAAAAGCTGTCGCCGCACGTTTTGCGTCACGCTTTCGCCACCCATTTGCTGAATCATGGCGCTGACTTACGCGTTGTACAGATGCTGCTTGGGCATAGCGATCTCTCGACCACACAAATTTATACTCATGTCGCAACGGAGCGCTTGCGTCAACTTCATCAACAGCATCACCCGCGAGCGTGAGTGCTGACAGGAAAGGATAGGTTATGAAAAAACGTTTTATGATGTTCACCCTGCTGGCGGCGGCATTTTCGGGAATGGTTCATGCGGACGATGCAGCCATTCGCCAGTCGCTGACTAAGCTGGGCGTGCAGAGCACGGAAATTCAACCCGCGCCGGTTGCAGGCATGAAAACCGTGCTGACCAACAGCGGCGTGCTGTACGTCACCGACGATGGCAAGCATATTATTCAGGGGCCGATGTATGACGTCAGCGGCGCGTCGCCGGTAAATGTCACCAATCAGTTGCTGATGAAACACTTGAATGCGCTGGAAAAAGAGATGATTGTTTACAAAGCGCCGCAGGAAAAAACACGTCATCACCATCTTTACCGACATTACCTGCGGCTACTGTCACAAGCTGCATGAAGAGATGAAAGACTACAACGCGCTGGGGATTACCGTGCGTTATCTGGCCTTCCCGCGCCAGGGGCTGGAAAGCCAGGCCGAGCAGGATATGAAGTCCATCTGGTGCGCGAAAGACCGAAACAAAGCCTTTGATGACGCGATGGCGGGCAAAGGCGTGAAAGCCGCCACCTGCGATATCGATATCGCCAATCATTATGCGCTGGGCGTGCAGTTCGGCGTGAGCGGCACGCCAGCGATTGTGCTGAGCAACGGCTATGTGGTGCCTGGCTATCAGGGGCCGAAAGAGATGAAGGCGTTCCTTGACGCGCACCAGAAACAGACCAGCGGTAAATAATTCGCGTGAAACAACAGATACAACTTCGTCGGCGTGAGGCCGACGAGACAGCTGAGCTGCCTGCTGACCTGCCGCCGCTGCTGCGCCGTTTATACGCCAGCCGGGGCGTACGCAGCGCGCAGGAGCTGGAGCGCAGCGTAAAAGGGATGCTGCCGTGGCAGCAGCTTAGCGGCGTCGAAAAGGCGGTTGAGATCCTCTATAACGCGTTTCGCGAGGGGACTCGCATCGTCGTCGTGGGCGATTTTGACCGCGGATGGCGCCACCAGTACGGCGCTTAGCGTCCTCGTATGCGTTCGCTGGGCTGTAACAATATCAGCTACCTGGTGCCAAACCGTTTTGAAGACGGCTACGGATTAAGCCCGGAAGTGGTCGATCAGGCGCATGCTCGCGGCGCGCAGCTGATTGTGACGGTGGATAACGGTATCTCTTCTCATACCGGTGTGGAACATGCCAGAGCGTTGGGGATTCCGGTGGTAGTGACCGATCACCACCTGCCGGGCGATACGCTACCTGACGCAGAAGCCATCATTAACCCGAATCTGCGAGATTGCGATTTCCCGTCGAAGTCGCTGGCAGGCGTTGGCGTGGCGTTCTATCTGATGCTGGCGCTGCGCACTTTCCTGCGTGATAAAGGCTGGTTTGATGAGCGTGGCATTACGCCGCCGAATCTGGCGGAATTGCTCGACCTGGTCGCGTTAGGCACGGTGGCGGACGTGGTGCCGCTGGACGCCAATAACCGCATCCTGACGTGGCAGGGGCTGAGCCGTATCCGCGCCGGAAAATGTCGCCCAGGCATTAAGGCGCTGCTTGAGGTGTCGAACCGCGATCCGCAGAAGCTGGCAGCCAGCGATTTAGGCTTTGCGCTGGGGCCGCGTCTGAATGCCGCAGGGCGGCTGGATGATATGTCCGTCGGCGTGGCGTTGCTGCTGTGCGATAACATCGGCGAAGCGCGGGTGCTGGCGAATGAACTGGATGCGCTGAACCAGACGCGTAAAGAGATCGAACAGGGGATGCAGGCGGAAGCGCTGACCCTGTGCGAGAAACTGGAACGCAGCCGTGAAACGCTGCCTGGCGGCCTGGCGATGTATCATCCAGAATGGCATCAGGGCGTGGTCGGCATTCTGGCTTCGCGCATTAAAGAGCGCTTCCATTCGCCCGGTGATTGCCTTTGCGCCCGCCGGTGACGGTACGCTGAAAGGTTCCGGTCGTTCCATTCAGGGGCTGCATATGCGCGATGCGCTGGAGCGTCTGGATACGCTGTATCCGGGGGATGATGCTCAAATTCGGCGGCCATGCGATGGCGGCAGGATTGTCACTGGAAGAGGCGCAGTTTGAACATTTCCAGCAGCGTTTTGGCGAGCTGGTGACCGAGTGGCTCGACCCATCGTTGCTACAGGGCGAAGTGGTTTCTGATGGCCCGCTGAGCGTGGCTGAGATGACGATGGAAGTGGCGCAACTGCTGCGTGACGCAGGGCCGTGGGGCAGATGTTCCCGGAACCGCTGTTTGACGGACGTTTTCGCCTGTTGCAGCAGCGGCTGGTCGGCGAACGCCACCTGAAAGTGATGGTCGAACCGGTTGGCGGCGGCCCGCTGCTGGACGGCATTGCGTTTAACGTTGATACCGCCTGCTGGCCGGATAACGGCGTACGCGAAGTTCAGCTTGCCTATAAGCTGGATATCAACGAGTTCCGCGGCAACCGTAGCCTACAGCTGATCATTGATCACCTCTGGCCAAATTGACAACAGTATATTAATGAGAGCGCGAATCCGGTAGAATTCCGCTCTTATCACTGCATTTTGACTAGTCCAATAAAAGAAATCAGACCATGTTTGAAATTAACCCGGTAAATAACCGCATTCAGGACCTCACGGAACGCTCTGACGTT
>UAVY01000008.1 GCA_900446925.1 Citrobacter koseri
CGAACAGGGCAAACAGCATAAGCAACGCCACGAGCAGTAAACTGGCGAGCGCGCCTTTGGCCTGTTGGTCGGCGTCGCCCTGGCTCAGCCATTGCCAGCTTAACACTGCCAGCGTAGGTGGATTGCCCGGCCCCAGAATCATCGCGACATCCACTGCCGATAATGACCAGGCGACAATCGCCAGCATCACCGCGCCTAATCCTGGCGCAACGGCGGGTAACAGCAGCCAGCTCAGGCATTGCAGACGGCTGTAGCCCAGGGGTATCCAGCACGATGACCTGCTGCGAAAGCTGTTTTTCACTTAATAATGCCGACAGAACCCAGAGCAGAAAGGCGCTCTCTTTGACGGCCAGCGTGAGCCCAAGCCCGATGCCATAGCGATCCATCTGCGGCGTGGAGCGAGGGGAAAAGGCGATAAAGCATCCCGCCTTCGGCAAAAAGCAGCAGGGCGCTGGCGGCAAAGGCCACATGAGGAATGGGCCAGTAGCCAGGGGAGGCGGGCGCAAAGACGCGCCCATTTTGCGCCAGGCCACAACGCGACGACGATCGTCAGCGCAATAGCCAGTGCGCCGGTTGCCGCCAGGGTGACGGAGACCAGCGTTGCCCGCAGCGCCTGCGGAAGCTGCGGATCGCTAAACAGCGCCAGCCAGTGCGTAGCGGAGAGCGCGGGCGTGATAAGCGTGAATGCGGCAGGAACCAGCGGCAGCCAGATGACCGCCATCACGCCCCAGACCAGCAGGGTTACTGCGTACCGTAGCGGCGTAGCCATGCCTGTTCCAGCGCGTTCACCCATGCGGAATGCGGTTCCGCCAGCGTAGGCGGCAACCCGTCAGGAATGCGTGACCGTAACGCTTCCCGCTGCCCGGCGGGCAGCTTATGCGGATCAAGCACGGAAGGATCGCCCCAGAACGCCGGATCGGCTTTGCGCAACTGCGCGTCGGGGGAGAGCAGGAAATTGGCAACCACCTTTGCGCCTGCGCTGGCGCGGGCGTTCGCCGGGATCGTGACAAAATGCACGTTGCCAATCATGCCTTGTGAAAAGCCGAAACTGTAGCTGGTTTTGGGCAGCTCGCCGCTGGCGATTCTTTTGCTGCGCATGAGCGGGATTAAACGTCAGAGACAGGCGCAGCGAACCGGCTTGCAGCAGCGCGTCCATCCGGGCGGGAGAGGGAGGGAAGTCTTTTCCCTTCCGCCACAGGCTGGGATGCAGCGCATCGAGGTATGCCCATAGCGGCGCGGTGACGGAATCGAACGTCGCGTCATCCGGCGCGACCTTGAGCGCATCCGGTTGAGGGGTTAACGCCAGTAACAGCTGTTCCAGAAACGCCGTCCCGGTAAAATCCGGCGGCCGTGGGTAGGTGACAGTACCGGGATGGGCTTTCGCAAAAGCGAGTAGCGCCTGCGGGCTTTGCGGCGGCTGCGGCGTAATATCCCGGTTAGCAATGAAGGTTAACTGCGCGCCGCCCCAGGGTGACTCCGCCCCTTGCGTCGGCATGGAAAAATCCTCGCGTACCGGTTTGCGCGTATCGACATAGCGCCAGTTTGGCAGCGTTTCCGCCCAGTGAGTTTGCAGCAGTCCGGCTTCTTTCAGCGTGCGGAAGTTCTCGCCATTTACCCACAGCAGATCGACGGAACCATCGGTTTTACGCCCGGCGGCGGACTCTGTCTGAATGCGTTTCACGGCATCGGCGGCATCCGCAAGCCGGACAATCCTGAGGTTAATGGCGTAATGCGTTTTCATCTCGCCGCTGACCCAGTCGAGATACTGATTAACGGCATTGTCGCCCGCCCCAGGCGTTAAACCAGACGGTCTGGCCTTTGGCTTCATCTTTCACCGCCTGCCAGTTTTCGACGGCTTGCACATGGCCCGTCAACAGCAGACCCGCCAGTAATAGAGTACGACGCATGATCGCTCCTGAAATTAGGATCGTTAAAAAACGCTTAACCAGCCAACGGGAGGCCAGCGGTAACAGCCCCAGCAGGGCAAAGGCCGCCAGCATACCGGGGGAAATAATGTCGCGTATTGATGTCAACTGGCTGAGCTGGCGTCGGCGTTGAGATAAATCACCGTTGCCGGAAACATGCCCGCCTGACTGATCCACCAGTATTGACGTACGCGGATTGACGTCAACCCGGCGAGTAAATTAACGAGAACAAAGGGGAACAGCGGCATTACGCGTAGCGCAAACAGATAAAAGGCGCCGTCGCGCGCCATACCATGATTTACGGTTTGCATCTGGCGTGCGAACCGGCGGGAGATCCACTCCCGCAACAGGTAGCGGCTGGCCAGCATGGCGAGCGTAGCGCCGAGGGTTGACGCGAAGGAGACCAGCAGCGTTCCTTGCCAGAGTCCGAATAGCGCGCCGCCGAGCAGCGTCAGCAGCGCAGCGCCGGGAATCGATAAGGCCGCCACCAGCGTATAGACCAGAAAATAGAGACCGGCGCTCAGGAATGGCGACTGTTGCTGCCAGGCCGCCAGCATCGTGTGATAGCGTTTCAGGGTATCAAGGGAGAGAAAACCGGGGGGGCAAAGCCCACACCACCCCGGCGATACAGATGATTAAAAAACCTGAGAGCAGTCGTTTTTTCGCGTTCACCTGCGTTTATCAGACCCGGAATTTTGCCCAGACGGGCGCATGGTCGGACGGTTTTTCCATGGCTGCGGATTTCATAGTCAATGCCGGTTTCAACGCAGTGTTCGGCCAGCGGATTGCTCGCCAGCAGCAGGTCGATGCGCAGCCCCCGGTTGTCGTCGAAACCTTTTGAGCGGTAATCAAACCATGAAAATTTATCGACCGTTTCCGGGTGCGCGTGACGGAAGGTATCCACCAGCCCCCAGTTAATCAGGCGATCCATCCACTCGCGCTCTTCCGGCAGGAAGGAGCACTTACCGGTACGCAGCCAGCGTTTGCGGTTCTCTTCGCCAATGCCGATATCCAGATCGGTTGGGCTGATATTCATATCCCCCATGATCAGCACCGGATTGTCGCGTTTCAGTTCGTTGTCCAGGTAGTTTTGCAGGTTCTGATAAAACTGCGCTTTTGCCGGAAATTTCAGCGGGTGGTCACGGCTTTCGCCCTGCGGGAAATAGCCGTTAATGACGGTGATACTGCCCAGCGGCGACGGGATTTCCGCCATGATGATACGGCGCTGCGCCTCTTCGCCGTCGTCGGGAAAACCACGGCGCACAGAAACAGGCGTCTCTTTGGTCAGTAGCGCGACGCCGTAATGGCCTTTCTGTCCGTGATAGAAGACGTTATAGCCGAGCTTTGCTACCTCTTCAAGAGGGAACATATCGTCGTGAACTTTTGTCTCCTGCAAGCCGATCACGTCAGGCTGGTGCTTGTCGACAATGGCTGACAGTTGATGAGGACGGGCGCGCAGGCCGTTGATATTAAAAGAGACAAATTTCATAGTCGCTGCCACTTTGCAAGGTGAATAGTGCAAGGATGGTAGCAGAAATTAGACGGGCTGACTGCCACTTGTCGCGCGAATCAAACGATAACTGCCAATGGCCTTAACGATGGAGCAAAAACTGCACTGTTTCAGGGCGGAGTGCGTCATAACGATGCAATAATTTCCGATAAATTTCGTCTACGATCACAATTCCAGAATTATATTTGGCGACTGAATAATATTTCTATTTTTCCTCTTATTTGTTCTTTTCTTCGCAAATATATTCACTTTTTATGCAGCAATAGTGAATACCGGCGGGTTGTAACCCGTTGATTTTTCGTTTACAAAACCGGTTTATGCATTTTTTCCTCTGGCTGGCACGAACAGTGCAATCTACATTTACAGCGCAAACACTCATTTTATTAACATATAAATAACTTTTTATTTACCGGAAGAGGTCGCTATGTCTCTGTCAATTACGCGTGAAAATTTTGATGAATGGATGATGCCGGTCTATGCCCCGGCACCTTTTATTCCGGTTCGTGGAGAAGGCTCACGCCTGTGGGATCAGCAGGGGAAAGAGTATATCGACTTCGCCGGGGGAATTGCGGTGAATGCGCTCGGCCATGCGCACCCGGCTTTACGCGAGGCGCTGAATGAGCAGGCGAGCAAATTCTGGCATACCGGAAATGGCTACACCAACGAGCCGGTGCTGCGACTGGCGAAGATGCTGATTGACGCCACCTTTGCTGAACGCGTCTTCTTCTGTAACTCCGGCGCGGAGGCCAACGAAGCGGCGCTGAAACTGGCGCGTAAGTATGCGCACGATCGTTTTGGCACGCATAAAAGCGGGATTGTGGCATTCAAAAATGCCTTTCATGGCCGCACGCTGTTTACCGTCAGCGCAGGCGGGCAGCCCGCGTATTCACAGGATTTCGCTCCGCTGCCGCCGGATATCCGCCATGCCGTGTATAACGATCTCAACGCGGCCAGCGAACTGATTGATGACACGACATGCGCGGTGATCGTGGAGCCCATGCAGGGCGAAGGGGGCGTGCTCCCGGCCACGAAAGCATTCTTACAGGGGCTGCGCGAATTGTGCGACCGACACAATGCCTTGCTGATTTTTGATGAAGTACAGACGGGGGGTTGGGCGTACCGGCGAGCTGTATGCCTACATGCATTATGGCGTCACCCCCGATCTGCTTACCACTGCGAAAGCGCTGGGCGGCGGTTTCCCCATCGGGGCTCTGTTGGCCACTGAAAAATGCGCCAGCGTGATGACGGTAGGCACTCACGGAACCACCTACGGCGGCAACCCGCTGGCTTCTGCGGTGGCGGGAAAGCTGCTGGAGATCGTCAATACGCCGGAAATGCTGAACGGCGTTAAGCAACGCCATGACGGGTTTGTCGAACGCTTGAACGCCATAAATGAACGCTTCGGATTGTTCAGTGAAATTCGTGGACTGGGGCTGCTTATTGGCTGCGTTCTGGAGGCTGAGTTTGCCGGAAAAGCTAAACTTATTTCACAGGAAGCTGCAAAAGCCGGAGTGATGGTGCTGATTGCGGGCGCTAACGTGGTGCGTTTCGCACCTGCGTTAAACGTCAGCAAAGAGGAAGTGGCAACCGGGCTGGATCGCTTTGCGCTGGCCTGTGAACGCATCAAAGCAGGAGGTTCGTCATGATGGTGATCCGCCCCGTCGAACGACGTGATGTCAGTGCGTTGATGCAGCTTGCCAGTAAAACCGGCGGCGGCCTGACCTCTCTGCCAGCAGATGAAGCGACGCTGACGTCGCGTATTGAGCGCGCGCTAAAAACGTGGCGTGGCGAACTGCCGAAAAGCGAACAGGGTTACGTGTTTGTGCTGGAGGACAGCGATACAGGAAGCGTTGCGGGAATTTGTGCGATTGAGGTGGCCGTGGGGTTGAACGATCCCTGGTACAACTATCGCGTTGGCACGCTGGTGCATGCTTCTAAAGAGCTGAATGTCTATAACGCGCTGCCGACGCTGTTTCTCAGTAACGATCACACCGGGAGCAGCGAATTGTGCACGCTGTTCCTCGATCCCGACTGGCGTAAAGAGGGCAACGGCTATTTGCTCTCTAAATCACGCTTTATGTTTATGGCGGCGTTTCGCGACAAATTTAATGAAAAGGTTGTGGCGGAAATGCGCGGCGTGATCGACGAACACGGCTACTCGCCGTTCTGGGAAAGCCTGGGAGAACGCTTTTTTTCTATGGAATTCAGCCGGGCAGACTATTTATGCGGCACCGGGCAGAAGGCGTTTATTGCTGAGCTGATGCCGAAGCACCCTATTTACACCCATTTCTTATCGGAAGAAGCGCAGGCGGTGATTGGCGAAGTACATCCGCAAACGGCGCCGGCCAGAACGGTACTGGAGAAAGAAGGTTTCCGCTACCGCAACTATATCGACATTTTCGACGGCGGCCCGACGCTGGAGTGCGACATTGATCGGGTTCGGGCAATCCGTAAAAGCCGCCTGCTGGACGTGGTGGAAGGCCAGCCCGCACCGGGCGAGTTTCCGGCGTGTCTGGTCGCCAATGAAAATTATCATCACTTTCGCGCCATGCTGATTCGTACCGACCCGGATACGCAACGTCTGGTGCTGACTGCGGCGCAACTTGATGCGCTCAAATGCCACGCGGGAGATCGCGTTCGTCTGGTACGTCTTTGCGCTGAGGAGAAAACCGCATGACTTTATGGATAAATGGCGACTGGGTAACTGGTCAGGGGGAGCGCCGGGTCAAAACGAATCCGGTGAATGGCGAAGTGCTCTGGCAGGGCAGCGACGCGGATGCGACACAGGTCGCTGAGGCTGGGCGTGCGGCGCGTGCGGCGTTTCCGACCTGGGCCAGGCTGCCTTTCGCCGCGCGGCAGGCCATCGTGGAAAAATTTGCCGCCTTGCTGGAGGTTCATAAAGCGGAGTTGACGGCAATTATTGCGCGAGAAACCGGGAAGCCTCGCTGGGAAGCGGCGACGGAAGTGACGGCGATGATCAATAAAATCGCTATCTCGGTGAAGGCATACCATGCCCGGACGGGAGAACAACAAAGCGAATTGCCGGACGGGGCGGCGACATTGCGCCATCGTCCGCATGGCGTGCTGGCGGTGTTTGGCCCGTACAATTTCCCCGGCCATTTACCCAACGGCCATATCGTTCCGGCGCTGCTGGCCGGAAATACCCTGATTTTTAAACCGAGCGAGCTAACGCCGTGGACTGGCGAAGCGGTGATGAAACTGTGGCAACAGGCGGGGTTGCCGCCTGGCGTACTCAACCTGGTGCAAGGAGGGCGCGAAACGGGACAGGCGCTCAGCGCGCTGGACGCGCTTGACGGCCTGCTCTTTACCGGCAGTGCGAATACGGGGTATCAGTTGCACCGTCAGTTATCCGGGCAACCGGAAAAAATCCTGGCGCTGGAAATGGGAGGGAATAACCCGCTCATTATTGAGAATCCAGAGGACATTGATGCGGCGGTACACCTCACGATTCAGTCGGCGTTTGTCACCGCCGGACAGCGCTGCACCTGCGCCCGCCGTTTGCTGGTGAAACGCGGGGAACAGGGCGACGCGTTTCTGGCGCGCCTGCTGGAGGTGAGTCAGCGTTTAACGCCGGGTGAGTGGGATGATGAACCGCAGCCGTTCATCGGCGGGCTGATTTCCGAACCGGCTGCGCGTCATGTGTATGAGGCCTGGCAGCGTCTTGAGGCGATGGGCGGACGAACGCTGCTGGCCCCACGTATGCTGAAAGCGGGAACGTCCTTGTTGACGCCGGGCATTATCGAAATGACCGGTGTGAAGCAGGTCCCGGATGACGAAGTGTTTGGCCCGTTACTGAGCGTCTGGCGCTATGAGCGCTTTGATGAAGCCATTCGTATGGCGAATAACACCCGCTTCGGTTTGTCGTGCGGGCTGGTGTCTCCCGATCGTAAGCAGTTCGACCAGCTACTGCTGGAGGCGCGTGCGGGTATTGTTAACTGGAACAAACCGCTGACCGGAGCGGCCAGCACGGCGCCGTTTGGTGGCGTTGGCGCGTCGGGGAACCATCGCCCCAGCGCCTGGTATGCAGCAGATTATTGCGCTTGGCCGATGGCGAGCCTGGAATCGCCGACGCTTGTACTGCCCGATTCGCTCAGTCCGGGGCTGGACTTCTCTCGCGAGGAACCGGTATGAAAGCGCATGAAGTGAATTTTGACGGTCTGGTGGGGTTAACCCACCACTATGCCGGGCTGTCCTTTGGTAATGAGGCGTCGATACAGCACCGCTTTCAGGTGTCGAATCCCCGCCTGGCGGCGAAGCAGGGCTTACTCAAGATGAAAGCGCTGGCGGATGCGGGATTCCCTCAGGCGGTCATCCCCCCGCACGAGCGGCCGTTTATTCCCGTGCTTCGTCAGCTAGGTTTTAGCGGGCAGGACGAGCAGGTGCTGGAGAAAGTGGCGCGCCAGGCGCCTCACTGGCTCTCCAGCGTCAGCTCCGCTTCGCCGATGTGGGTGGCGAATGCGGCGACGGTATGTCCTTCAGCGGACGCGCTTGACGGCAAAGTGCATCTGACGGTGGCGAACCTGAACAACAAATTTCACCGCGCGCTGGAGGCGCCGACCACGGCGTCTTTGTTGCGGGCCATCTTCCGCGACGCGCAGTTTTTCGCAGTGCACGACGCGCTGCCGCAGGTGGCGCTGCTGGGGGATGAAGGCGCTGCCAACCATAACCGGCTCGGCGGTGATTATGGCGCGCCGGGCATTCAGCTGTTTGTCTATGGGCGTGAAGAGGGCGTCGACACGCGTCCGGTGCGCTATCCGGCGCGGCAAACCCGCGAGGCCAGTGAAGCGGTGGCGCGTCTTAACCAGGTGAATCCGCATCAGGTTATCTTTGCCCAGCAGAACCCAGACGTTATCGATCTCGGCGTATTCCACAACGATGTGATTGCGGTGTCGAACCGCCAGGTGCTGTTTTGCCATGAACAGGCGTTCGCAAAGCAGGGCGAGCTGATGCGCCAGCTCCGGTCGCGCGTGGCGGGATTTATGCCGCTTGAGGTGCCAGCCAGGGAGGTTTCCGTGCAGGATGCCGTCGCCACGTACCTGTTTAATAGTCAGCTTTTAAGCCGCGATGACGGCTCGATGGCGCTGGTTCTGCCGCAGGAGTGCCGGGAACATGCCGGTGTGTGGCGGTATCTGAACGCGTTGCTGGCGGCTGATAACCCCATCAGCGATCTGCGCGTGTTCGACCTGCGCGAAAGTATGGCGAACGGCGGCGGCCCGGCCTGTTTACGCTTGCGCGTGGTATTGACCGAGGATGAGCTGCGGGCGGTGAATCCGGCGGTGATGATGAACGATACCCTGTTCAGCACGCTCAATGACTGGGTGGATCGTTATTATCGCGACCGCCTCACCGCCGCCGATCTGGCCGATCCGCAATTGCTGCGTGAAGGGCGGGAGGCGCTTGATACGCTGACGCAACTGCTTAACCTGGGATCGGTGTATCCCTTCCAGCAGGAGGGCGCAGGGAATGGATAACTTTCTGGCGCAGACGCTGGCAGGAATATCCCCCGATATTACGCAAGGGGAAACGGAGAGCTTTCACTGGCGCTGGCAGATGCCTGGTGTGCTTGAACTTACGCCTGCCGTTGAGGTTGACCGCGCTCTGGTACTCTCTGCGGGCATCCACGGCAATGAAACGGCGCCTGTGGAAATGCTAGACGCACTCCTTTCGGCGCTGTTTGAAGGGAAAATCCCCCTGCGCTGGCGATTGCTGGTGATTCTGGGGAATCCTCCGGCGCTGGCAGAGGGGGTACGCTATTGCCATAGCGATATGAACCGTATGTTCGGCGGGCGCTGGCAGATGTTCGAGGAGAGCGGGGAAACGCTGCGCGCCCGCGAGCTGGAACAACTGCTGGAGGATTTTTATTCCCGCCGCAAAACGCGGATACGTTGGCATCTCGATCTGCATACTGCGATTCGCGGCTCCCGCCACGTTCGGTTTGGCGTTTTGCCGCAACGGCCGATCCCCTGGGATGAACACTTTTTGTCATGGCTGGGGGCGGCAGGGCTGGAGGCGCTGGTTTTTCATCAAACGCCGGGCGGCACCTTTACGCATTTTAGCTGTGAGCATTTTGGCGCGTTGTCCTGCACGCTGGAGCTGGGCAAAGCGCTGCCGTTTGGGCACAACGATCTGACGCAATTTACCCCCACCGCGCAGGCGCTGGCAACGTTGCTGGCGGGAGAAAAGCCGATGGAAGGGGGAACGAGGCCGGTTCGCTATCGCGTGGTGGCGCAAATTACACGCCGCAGCGATGCGTTTGTTCTCTGTATGGATAACCAGACGCTGAATTTCACGCCGTTCAAAGAAGGAACGCTACTGGCGCAGGATGGCGATGAGCAGGTGATCGTTACCCATGATGTTGAATATGTTCTCTTTCCTAACCCTAATGTGGCCTGTGGTTTACGCGCTGGCCTGATGCTGGAAAAACTCGCGTAATTATTTCTCCCCTCAGGCGAACGTCTGAGGGTCTTATTTTTGTGTGCTATCGCGATTTATTACGGATTAATCCTGGTAAACTGCTTTATTAATAGTCATCGGTCAGGTATAGTTCTTCATATTTCCTGCAAAATCATCCGCTTGCAATAAAATATTGCAACTCTCCTCGATTTATTCTTTTTTTCTTCATAATTGACGAAAAATTGTTTTTTACACTTTCATTGTTTTACCGTTGCTCTGACTAATTGACGATTAAGGCGGTAAAGTTTATCTCGTCAACACGGCGCTACGCCGAAAGAATAACTGAAAGGAAGGACATAGATTATGCGTAAATTAACTGCACTGTTTGTTGCCTCTACCCTGGCGCTGGGCGCTGCGAACCTGGCTCACGCGGCTGATACCACTACCGCTGCTCCGGCAGATGCGAAGCCGATGATGCACCACAAAGGCAAATTCGGTCCGCATCATGACATGATGTTCAAAGATTTGAACCTGACCGACGCGCAGAAACAGCAAATCCGCGACATTATGAAAGGTCAGCGTGACCAGATGAAACGTCCGCCGCTGGAAGAGCGCCGCGCAATGCACGATATCATCGCCAGCGACAGCTTCGATAAGGCGAAAGCTGAAGCGCAGATTGCGAAGATGGAAGAACAGCGCAAAGCCAATATGCTGGCGCACATGGAAACGCAGAATAAGATCTACAACATTCTGACGCCGGAACAGAAAAAACAGTTTAATGCCAATTTTGAGAAGCGTCTGACAGAACGTCCGGCGCCGGAAGGTAAAATGCCAACACCACCTGCTGAGTAATCCCTCAGCGTTACGCTAACGCATTCAAGACCGCCGGTCCTGTTCACAACATCTCTTCTCGATGTGGACAGGATCGGCGGTTTTTCTTTTCTTCTCGTTAAGGTAAATCTTCACTGCTGCCGATAACAACAATGTGCCATATTATGGCGCTGCGTCCTTCTCGGGAGTGATAATGGAATACTTTGATATCCGTAAAAATGCCGGTAAACCTCTGGCGCAATGGTGCGGGCGAAACACGCGAGATTTGTTGTTTTCCTCCGGCGACGCGGGATTTTCACTGGCGCGCCAGTATTGCGTCTATCGCCGGGAACGGGGAGTTTTCCCTTTTCCCTGGGGTTGAGCGCGTTATTACGTTACTGGAAGGCGGAGAGGTGATGCTGGAAGGCGTGAATACGTTTACCCATACCCTCAAGCGACATCAGCCGTTCACGTTTGCAGGCGATAGCGTTGTGAAAGCCACGCTGTCGGAAGGGCAAATGTCGATGGATCTCAATATCATGACCCGACGCGATCGCTGTAAGGCGAAGGTCAGGGTTGCCGATCGCACGTTTACGACCTTTGGTTCGCGCGGTGGCGTTGTGTTTGTTATTAGCGGCGCCTGGCAACTGGGAGACAAGCTCCTGACCGCCGATCAGGGCGCCTGCTGGCATGACGGGAAACACACGTTTACGGTTGTTGAAGCCAGAAGGACAGCTGTTGTTTAGCGAGATTACGTGGTTGCCGGGTTATACGCCGGACACCGTCCAGTAAGTGTAACAGGACGGCGCCCGATGGCGCTTCGCTTATCGGGCCTACGGGAGTTATACAGTGATGTAGGTTGGATAAGACGGTACGTTCGCGCCCGATGGCGCTTCGCTTATCGGGCCTACGGGAGTTATGCAGTGATGTAGGCCGGATAAGACGGTATGTCGCCATCCGGCGATTATGATTTCTTCCAGAAATCGTCAAACACCGTAATGGGTGTGCGACGCTTGTGTTCCGTTCGGATATACCAACCTTCGATGATTTTCGCGACGCTGGCATCCAGCGTTTTCCCTTCCAGATAATCATCAATGTTGTCATAGGTGACGCCCAGCGCCGCTTCGTCCGGCAGAGAAGGGCGATCGTCTTCGAGATCCGCCGTTGGCGCTTTCTTATATAAATGTTCCGGGCAACCCAACGCGGCGAGCAGCTGTTTTCCCTGGCGCTTGTTCAGACGGAAAAGCGGGTTAATATCGGTACCGCCATCGCCATATTTAGTGAAGAAGCCCGTCACCCGCTTCGGCGGCATGATCGGTGCCGACCACCACACCGTTGGTCATTCCGGCGATACTGTACTGTGCCTTCATGCGTTCGCGGGCTTTTTCGTTGCCGCGAACAAAATCGCTTAACTCAATGCCTGCTTCACGCAACGCCTGCTCGCTGGCCAGAACGGCGCCTTTAATATTGACGGTCAGGACTCTGTCCGGCTGAATAAACGCGATCGCATCCTGACAATCCTGCTCGTCGGCCTGCACGCCGAATGGCAGACGCACGGCAATAAATTGCAGGGCGTCGTTCCCTGTCTCTTCACGCAGTTCAGTAATTGCGGTCTGGCACAATTTGCCCGTCAGCGTCGAATCCTGCCCTCCGCTGATACCCAGTACCAGGGATTTCAGGAAGGGATATGTTTTCAGGTACGCTTTCAGGAAATCTACGCTGCGGCGAATTTCCTCTTCTGCATTAATGTGCGGTTTTGCGCCAAGCGCCCGGATTATCTCTTGCTGTAGCGTCATTTAACCCCTCCGAAGATTTTCAGAATAAATATACTGCGTTAAAGCTAACGCTTTGCTCTCTAAACGACAAGACTCCACGGCCTGAGTGGCGCAATTTACGGCATTAAAACGACATCGTTTTGTTTAATTGGAATTTTCTGAAAGATTTGTTGCATCGATTGTGGGCTTGAAAAAAGCCCTGATGTATTCCAGGCTTATATAACACGCTGATAAACAAGAGGACGGAAAATGAACAAGAATATAGCAGGAATTCTGAGTGCAGCGGCGGTAATGACTATGCTGGCAGGGTGTACGGCGTACGATCGTACAAAAGACCAATTTGTCCAGCCTGTAGTAAAAAGATGTGAAAAAAGGGATGAGCCGGTCGCAAGTTGAGCAGATTGCCGGTAAGCCTTCATCTGAAGTGAGCATGATTCATGCGCGCGGTACTTGCCAGACCTACATCCTGGGTCAACGTGATGGTAAAGCTGAAACCTATTTTGTCGCGCTGGATGACACTGGTCATGTGATTAACTCCGGCTACCAGAGCTGTGCAGAGTATGACACCGATCCGCAGGCTCCGAAGCAGTAACAACTGTATATTGCCTGAGCATATGTATGAACCGGCCTGTGTGCCGGTTTTTTTGTTCCTGGGATAATCTTATTTATTGTCGCGAAATATTTGCCTGAAATGTGAGAGGGGTCATAACACCAGGTCAATGAGAGACAATTTTGTTAGTCAAAGAAATACCATCCGCCAGTTCTATCCCGTATACTCATTTCAGCCACCTAAAAAAGTAAATTCGGTTACGCAAGTTGTCCAGTGCATGGATGCAGGTTAAGGCTTGCGGAATGGCTGGCTAACAGATAATCGCATATGAGGATCGTTTTTATGGAAAAGAAACACATTTATCTGTTTTGTTCTGCGGGCATGTCGACTTCTTTACTGGTATCGAAGATGCGCGCTCAGGCTGAGAAATATGAAGTGCCGGTTATTATTGAAGCATTTCCTGAGACGCTGGCAGGAGAAAAAGGTCTTTCAGCGGATGTCGTGTTATTAGGCCCACAAATTGCTTATATGTTACCCGAAATTCAACGTTTGTTACCCAACAAACCTGTAGAAGTGATTGACTCGCTGCTGTATGGCAAAGTCGATGGTTTAGGCGTGCTTAAGGCTGCTGTCGCAGCAATTAAAAAAGCCGCCGCAAATTAATTTTTTGTTTTAATTTTTCCCGTCAAAGAGTTATTTCATAAACATTCACCGCAATATTTTATTGCGGTATTTAAGGGTATTTTTCTATGAGTAACGTCATTGCTTCACTTGAAAAGGTACTCCTTCCTTTTGCTGTTAAAATAGGAAAGCAGCCGCACGTTAATGCAATCAAAAACGGCTTTATTCGCTTAATGCCGTTAACCCTTGCGGGGGGCCATGTTTGTATTAATCAACAACGTTTTCCTGAGCTTTGGGGAGGGGTCGTTTTTTTATTCTTTAGGCATTCGGCTTGATGCTTCCACCATTGAAACATTGAATGGCTTAAAAGGTATTGGCGGAAACGTCTATAACGGTACGCTCGGTATTATGTCGTTAATGGCGCCGTTCTTTATTGGAATGGCGCTGGCGGAAGAGCGTAAAGTTGATGCGCTGGCGGCGGGGCTGTTATCCGTGGCGGCCTTTATGACCGTTACGCCATATAGCGTAGGCGAAGCTTATGCGGTTGGCGCGAACTGGCTGGGTGGTGCGAATATTATCTCCGGTATTATTATTGGTCTGGTCGTGGCGGAAATGTTTACCTTTATTGTGCGCCGCAACTGGGTCATTAGATTACCGGACAGCGTCCCGGCGTCGGTTTCCCGTTCATTCTCGGCGTTAATTCCTGGCTTTATTATTCTCTCCATTATGGGGATCATTGCGTGGGCGCTGGCGAACTACGGTTCTAACTTCCACCAGATTATTATGGATACCATTTCTACGCCGCTGGCATCGCTGGGCAGCGTGGTCGGCTGGGCCTATGTGCTGTTTGTTCCGCTACTGTGGTTCTTTGGTATTCACGGCTCGTTGGCATTGACCGCGCTGGACAGCGGTATTATGACCCCCGTGGGCGCTGGAAAACATCGCCATCTATCAGCAGTTTGGTTCCGTGGATGCGGCGCTGGAAGCCGGGAAGACGTTTCACGTCTGGGCGAAACCGATGCTCGATTCCTATATTTTCCTCGGAGGGAGTGGCGCGACGCTGGGTCTGATTATCGCTATCTTCCTGGCCTCGCGTCGTGCGGATTACCGCCAGGTAGCAAAACTGGCGCTGCCGTCCGGTATCTTCCAGATTAATGAACCGATTCTGTTCGGCCTGCCGATTATTATGAACCCGGTGATGTTTATCCCGTTCATTCTGGTTCAGCCGATTCTGGCCGCCATTACGCTGATTGCGTATTACCTGGGGATTATCCCGCCGATTACCAACATCGCGCCGTGGACGATGCCAACCGGTCTGGGAGCGTTCTTTAACACCAACGGCAGCGTTGCCGCTCTGCTGGTCGCGCTGTTCAACCTGGGCGTCGCGACGCTGATTTATCTGCCTTTCGTGGTTGTCGCCAACAAAGCGCAGAATGCAATTGAGCAAGAAGAAAGCGAAGAAGAAATCGCTAACGCACTGAAATTTTAAATTTAATCCGGCATGGTCTTCCCATGCCGGGCTGAACCAGAGGAAAACGTATGTTGGATCTCGAAAACGTAGCGGGTACGCCGTCAGAGGCTGAAGAACTCGAAGAAGTGGTGATGGGGCTTATCATCAACTCCGGTCAGGCGCGCAGCCTGGCTTATGCGGCGCTGAAACAGGCCAAGCAGGGTGATTTTGCTGCGGCAAAAACGATGATGGAGCAGTCGCGGATGGCGCTCAATGAAGCGCATCTCGTGCAGACGAAACTGATTGAAGGCGATCAGGGCGAAGGTAAAATGAAAGTCAGCCTGGTGCTGGTTCATGCTCAGGATCACCTGATGACGTCGATGTTAGCGCGGGAACTGGTTACAGAGTTAATCGAGCTTCATGAGAAGCTGGAACAGTGAGGGATAAATGATGCAGCTACAGGTTAACGCACCGGAGATCGCCACCGCTCGTGAGCAACAGCTTTTTAACGGCAAGAATTTCCATGTGTTTATCTATAACAAAACTGAGAGCATCAGTGGGCTGCATCAGCATGATTATTATGAATTTACCCTGGTGTTAACGGGGCGCTACTATCAGGAAATCAACGGTAAACGTGTGCTGCTGGAGCGTGGTGATTTCGTGTTTATCCCGTTGGGATCGCACCACCAGAGTTTCTATGAGTTCGGCGCCACGCGTATTCTTAACGTTGGTATCAGTAAGCGTTTTTTTGAACAACACTATCATCCTTTATTACCGTTTTGTTTTGTCGCATCTCAGGTATACCGGGTCAACAGCGCTTTCCTGACTTATATTGAAACGGTTATCGCGTCGCTGAACTTCCGGGGAAACGGGTTAGATGAGTTTGTAGAAGTGGTCACCTTCTACATCATTAACCGGCTGCGCCATCACCGTGAAGAGCAGGTGATTGACGATATTCCGCAATGGCTGAAAGCGACCGTGGAGACAATGCACGACAAAACGCAGTTTGGTGAAAACGCGCTGGAAAATATGGTGCATCTGTCCGCAAAATCTCAGGAGTATCTGACCCGCGCAACGCAGCGTTATTACAGCAAAACGCCAATGCAGATTATTAATGAGATCCGTATTAATTTTGCGAAAAAAACAGCTGGAAATGACCAACTACTCCGTAACGGATATAGCGTATGAGGCGGGTTACAGTAGCCCAAGTCTGTTTATTAAAACGTTTAAAAAGCTGACTTCATTTACACCGAACAGTTATCGTAAAAAATTAACTGAATTTAATCAGTAAACAATATTGACATGACAACACGATTTTATCGCTTGCCCTGAATAGCGCGGGACGCCCGCGCCATAACCTGACGAACGGGCAGAGCGTAATACACGCCAGTGTTTTTACACCTGAAGGGAGAAAGTATGAGCCAGAAATTAAAAGTCGTCACGATTGGTGGCGGGAGCAGCTACACCCCCGAATTACTGGAAGGTTTTATTAAGCGTTATCATGAATTGCCGGTTTCTGAATTATGGCTGGTGGATGTTGAAGACGGAAAAGAGAAACTGGATATTATTTTTGACCTCTGCCAGCGCATGATCGACAAAGCCGGTGTCCCGCTGAAATTATACAAAACGCTGGATCGTCGCGAAGCTTTGCAAGGGGCGGATTTCGTCACTACGCAACTGCGCGTGGGTCAGCTGAAGGCCCGTGAACAGGATGAACGCATTCCGCTAAGTCACGGGTATCTGGGGCAAGAGACCAACGGCGCAGGCGGCCTGTTCAAAGGGCTGCGCACCATCCCGGTTATCTTTGATATCGTGAAAGATGTTGAAGAACTGTGCCCGAACGCGTGGGTCATTAACTTCACTAACCCGGCAGGCATGGTGACAGAAGCGGTTTATCGCCACACCCACTTTAAGAAATTCATCGGCGTATGCAATATCCCCGTGGGGATGAAAATGTTCATCCATGACGTGCTGGCATTGCAAGACAGCGACGATCTGTCGATCGACCTGTTTGGCCTCAACCACATGGTGTTCATTAAAGACGTACTGGTGAATGGCGAATCGCGCTTTGCTGAACTGCTGGATGGCGTGGCGTCCGGGCAGTTAAAAGCGTCAACGGTGAAAAATATTTTTGACCTGCCGTTTAGCGAAGGGCTTATTCGCTCGCTGAATATGCTGCCGTGCTCCTACCTGCTTTACTACTTCAAGCAAAAAGAGATGCTGGCGATTGAAATGGGCGAATACTATAAAGGCGGCGCGCGCGCTCAGGTGGTGCAGAAGGTTGAGAAACAGCTCTTCGATCTTTATAAAAATCCAGAGCTGAACATCAAACCGAAAGAGCTGGAGCAGCGCGGCGGGGCTTACTATTCCGACGCCGCATGTGAAGTGATTAACGCTATCTATAACGATAAGCAGACGGAACACTACGTCAATATCCCACATCATGGTCATGTGGATAATATCCCTGCTGACTGGGCGGTGGAGATGACCTGCACATTAGGGCGGAATGGGGCGACGCCGCACCCGCGCATCACGCATTTCGATGAAAAAGTGCTGGGCCTCATCTATACCATCAAAGGGTTTGAAGTCGCAGCCAGTAAGGCGGCGCTGAGCGGCGAGTTCAATGATGTGCTGTTAGCGCTTAACCTGAGCCCGCTGGTGCACTCCGATCGCGATGCGGAAACCCTGGCGCGGGAGTTGATTCTGGCCCACGAGAAGTGGCTGCCGAATTTTGCGGAATGCATCGAGAAACTCAAAGGCGCACAACACTAACAGAGGTTGGGTATGGAACGCTTATTGATTGTGAATGCGGATGATTTTGGCCTGAGCAAGGGACAAAACTACGGCATTGTCGAGGCTTGTCGGAATGGCGTTGTGACGTCCACAACGGCGCTGGTCAATGGTGAAGCCATCGACCATGCGGCGCAATTGTGCCGTGACGTGCCGAAACTGGCGGTGGGGATGCATTTTGTGCTCACCTTAGGGAAGCCGCTGACGGCGATGCCGGGTTTGACGCGTGAAGGGCTGCTGGGAAAATGGATCTGGCAAATGGCCGAGGAAGAGACCTTGCCGCTGGATGAAATTTCGCATGAGCTGGAGTGTCAGTATCAGCGTTTTATCGACCTTTTTGGCCCGTGAGCCAACGCATCTGGACAGTCATCACCATGTGCATATGTTCCCGCAAATTTTTCCCATTGTGGCACAGTTTGCGGCAGAACGCGGCGTTGCTCTGCGTATCGATCGTCAGTCGGTGCTTAATGCTGACGATCTGCCGGTAGCGTTACGCAGCTCGCAGGGATTCAGCAGCGAGTTTTACGGCGACGCTATTTCAGAAGCGCTGTTTCTTCAGGTGCTGGATGCCTCTGCTGACAGAGGCGAAAAGTCACTGGAAGTGATGTGTCATCCGGCGTTTATCGACAATATCATCCGTCAGAGCGCCTATTGTTACCCCCGCTTGACTGAGCTTGACGTGCTGACGTCTGCGTCGCTGAAGTATGCGATTGCGGAACGCGGGTATCGTCTCGGCAGTTTTCTTGATGTCTGACTCCTGAGTTTGCGGCGCATTGCTGCGCCGCATTTTTTATGCCGTCAGCCTGACGGCGCTTGTTTTACCCGCCCGTGACCAGACGCGGTGCGTCGCCATCAGTGTAAACCGCACATGCAAGGCGGGACGAACGGGGGCAAAATCAGCTAAGATAGTGTTTTTCTGATTTTTAGCATTTGCCTTTAGTGAAGCAACTGATGATGAAACCTCTTCGCCAACAAAATCGCCCGGTTATCAGCTATGTTCCACGCGTGGAGCCCGCGCCGCCAGAACATGCGATAAAAATGGACGCGTTTCGTGACGTATGGATACTGCGCGGAAAGTATGTCGCCTTTATCTTAATGGGGGAGGCATTTCAGCGATCGCCTGCATTTACCGTTCCTGAGTCGGCGCAGCGATGGGCGAATCAGGTTCGCCAGGAAAATGAGATAGCCGAATAATTCGCATAAAAAAACCGCCTGATTAAGGCGGTTTTTTCATCACGCGGGATCAATGATGTGCCAGTTCGGCATCGTCTTCACTGTCCAGAAGGGTTTTGTCCGTCTGCTTCAGCCACTGGCTGGTCAGCGTACCGGCAGTCATTGAGCCGCTCACGTTCAGCGCGGTACGACCCATATCGATCAGCGGTTCAACGGAAATCAGCAGAGCGACCAGCGTGACCGGCAGGCCCATCGCAGGCAGGACGATCAGCGCGGCGAAGGTGGCGCCGCCGCCGACGCCCGCGACACCGGCAGAGCTGACGGTCACAATACCGACCAGGGTGGCAATCCAGACCGGATCAAGCGGGTTAATACCGACAGTTGGCGCAACCATCACCGCCAGCATAGCCGGGTACAGGCCTGCACAACCATTCTGACCAATCGTCGCGCCAAAAGAGGCGGAGAAGCTGGCGATGGATTCCGGTACGCCCAGACGACGCGTTTGCGCTTCCACGTTCAGCGGAATGGACGCGGCGCTGGAGCGGCTGGTAAAGGCGAACGTCAGAACCGGCCATACTTTACGGAAATATTTCAGCGGGCTGACGCCGTTGACGCCCAGCAGGATACCGTGCACCACAAACATGATGATCAGGCCAAGATAAGACGCGACCACGAAGCTACCCAGTTTGATGATGTCCTGTAGGTTAGACCCTGCGACGACTTTGGTCATCAGCGCCAGTACGCCATATGGCGTCAGTTGCATTACCAGGCGCACCAGCTTCATCACCCAGCTTTGCAGGGTATCGATAGCGATTAACACGCGTTCGCCTTTCGGCGCGTCGTCTTTCAGCAGTTTCAGCGCCGCGACGCCGAGGAATGCCGCGAAGATCACCACGCTGATGATGGAGGTCGGGTTTGCGCCGGTCAGGTCAGCAAACGGGTTTTTCGGCACAAACGACAGCACCAGTTGCGGCACGCTGAGGTCGGCGACTTTGCCGACATAGTTGGTTTCGATGGCGTTCAGACGCGCGGTTTCCGCGCCGCCCTGCACCAGACCTTCCGCCGTCAGACCGAACAGGTTGGTGACCAGTACACCCACCAGTGCGGCAATCAGGGTAGTGAAAAGCAGCGTGCCAATGGTCAGAAAGCTGATCTTACCCAACTGAGACGCGTTATGCAGACGCGCAACGGCGCTGAGAATAGACGCGAAGACCAGCGGCATGACGATCATTTGCAGCAGTTGTACATAGCCGTTGCCGACGATGTTGAACCACTGAACGGAGTCTTTTAGTACCTGGCTGTCAGACCCGTAAACGGTGTGCAGGGCGAGACCGAAGATCACGCCCATCACCAGACCGACCAGCACTTTTTTTGCCAGACTCCACTGTTTGTGGCGAGTTTGCGCCAGCACGAACAGCAGTGCAACGAACACCACGATGTTCGCGATTAATGGAAAATTCATCCCCGTTCTCCTGATTTTTTTATACGTATCGCCGTGTGACAGCGATCCTGTTGGCGCAAGGTTAGCAGAACTGTGACCGACCTCTTATATTCAAATGGAATTGTTTATGCCAAAAATGACATTTATGCTGGTTTACTCAGCAATCTGGTGATTTATAAAGCGATCGAACTGCATTTGCAGCATATTAATCATCTGCGACGACCAACGCACTGCACTGTTTTCGGGCATTGTCTGCGGCATCCAGATAGCCCACACGAATAACGCCATGCATAAAAAACGCTCCAGTTGATTGCCTTTTTGCGGAACGAGGATCGGCAGACGAAAGCGCCAGCGGCAGGGCCAGAGCAGGGGAACGCCCGCCGGGGTCAGCATATCGGCCAGAATATGGCTTAAATAACCGAGCACCATTCCTTGCAGGGCATCGGCCGGAATAATCCAGCTCTCCGGCACTTTCAGGTAGAAAAGGGCAAGCATAGCGAACACGGCGAACAGGCTGTGCGTAAACCCGCGATGGCCGAACGCGCGCGCGACAGGTTTTGATATCCATTTCAGACGCTGGCCAAGAAATGATTTTGGATGATCAATATCGGGCAGCAGGCAGGTCAGGATGGCCGAAGGGACAATATGCCACCAGTCGCCCTGAGCGAGAACCGGCGTCAATTCCGCATTTTTGGCAAACACTGCGCAGGCAATGGAAAAAAGAAGGTGGCCTTCCGCCGTCATGATAAAACCCAATAAACTGTCAATTCATACAGTATAGGGTTTTTATACAGTAGGCGGAAGAGGTGACGTTGTAACTCTATGTCACAAATGACATGAATTAGCGCGCCAGCCAGCCGCCATCGACGGCGAGGGTATAGCCGTGAACGTAATCAGACGCCGAAGAAGCGAGAAAGACAACCGGGCCTTGCAGATCGGCTGGTGTGCCCCAGCGTCCGGCCGGGATGCGGTCAACAATCTCTTTGCTGCGTGCGGCGTCATCCCGCAGCTGCTGCGTATTGTTCGTCGCCATATAACCGGGAGCGATGGCGTTCACGTTGATGTGGTGCTCCGCCCATTCGTTCGCCAGCAACCGCGTGATGCCCAATACGCCGCTTTTCGACGCAGTATAAGAAGGAACGCGAATGCCGCCCTGGAATGAAAGCATTGAGGCGATATTAATAATCTTCCCGCCATCACCTTGCTTCAGGAATTGCCGTGCGACGGCCTGAGAGAGAAAGAACACTGATTTGAGATTCAAATTCATCACATCGTCCCAGTCTTTCTCGCTAAACGACAGCGCGTCTTCGCGGCGGATCGTCCCGGCGTTGTTCACCAGAATGTCGATTCGGCCAAACTGTTCGACCGTTTGCGCGACAATAGCCGGGATAGCGCGTTGCTGGCTCAGGTCGGCCTGGATCGCCATAAAACGGCGTCCGAGCGCCTCCACTTTTGCTGCCGTATCGTGGGGGACTTTGCGATTAACGCCGACGATGTCGCAGCCTGCTTCCGCCAGCGCCAGCGTCATACCCTGCCCAAGCCCGGTATCGCATCCGGTCACTATCGCGACTTTACCTGCAAGACTAAACGCATCCAGAATCATGTTCACCTCGGCTATCGGTTTTTATCAGTTTTTTGCCCTGAGAAAAGGATAGAAGAGGCGGTGAAGGAATACAATAAAAAATGAAACAGTGTTTTATAAAGCAGATGTGCGTAGCAAAACGGGCAATGTCGCCACCGCCCGTCGCTATTTAACCGCGCAGATGCGCTGCGGTCAGTTCAGCCAGCGAAGTCAGTTTGACGTTGGCAAGGGCGAAGCGCGGGTCGTGCTGGCCTTCTTCCGCCGGAACAACAATTGAGCGCATTCGCGCCGCTTTCGAGGCGACCATGCCGTTGACGGAGTCTTCCAGCGCAACGCAGGTTAACGGGTCAACGCCCAGTTTGGCCGCGCAATCGAGGTATACCTGCGGATGCGGCTTGCTGTAAGGCAGTTTTTCCGCAGAGGCCAGGGCATCGAAACTTTCACGCAGATCAAACATGGTCAGCACCTTTTCCAGCATATGCAGGGGGGAAGCGGAGGCCAGACCGACCATTAACCCCTGAGATTTGCACAGCGCAACCGCTTCGCGCACGCCGGGGGAGCAGCGGGCGAGTTTCTTCAACCAGTGAGATGGCGCGGGTAATGATTCGGTCGGTAACCGCCTGACGGTCTGGCCCATTCCACGGTTGTTGGGCGTACCAGAGGTCAACAACCATATCGATGCGTAAACCCAGCGTATCCGGGAGTTCATGGCGGCGGGTAATATCTATGCCTAAACTTGCCATGACCTCCAGTTCAGCTTGATCCCAAAGCGGTTCGGAATCGATCAGTAGTCCATCCATATCGAAAATTGCAGCAAGAATCTGACGCGGGGTTGACATTACAACCTCTCCTTTTGAGGTGAAAACACAATGGATTAAGCGCTTATTATGGCTAATGACGTATCATAGCGCCTTTAAAGAACAGGCGAAATTGGTTATCAGCAGGTAGACTTAGGCCAAAACGACGCGTCTTTATCAAGGGGAACTCATGACGTATCAACAAGCTGGACGCATTGCTGTCTTAAAAAGGATTCTGGGATGGGTGATTTTTATCCCCGCGCTTATTTCCACACTGGTTTCATTGCTGAAGTTTATGTATGAGCACAGCGAAAAGCAGGAAGGGATTAACGCGGTGATGCTTGATTTTACTCACGTTATGATTGATATGATGCGGGCGAATACCGCGTTCCTGAACCTGTTCTGGTATAACTCGCCAACGCCGGATTTTCAACACAGTCTGAACATTGTTTTCTGGGTGATTTTTGTGTTGATTTTTGTTGGCCTGGCATTGCAGGACTCAGGCGCCAGGATGAGCCGCCAGGCGCGTTTTCTTCGCGAAGGGGTTGAAGATCAGCTTATTCTGGAAAAAGCGAAAGGCAGCGAGGGGTTGTCACGCGAGCAAATTGAGTCGCGCATCGTGGTTCCGCATCACACGATCTTCTTACAGTTTTTCCCGCTTTATATCCTGCCGGTGATTATCATCGTGTTGGGCTACGTTTTCTTTTCGCTTCTTGGATTTGTGTAGCAATGAAAAATGCCCGATAGCGCTTCGCTTATCGGGCCTGTGGTTCAGTGCATTTGTAAGCTGTCATCCGGCACAATGGCTATGCCGCCAGCAACCTTTCCATCGCTTTTTGCGCCACTACCAGGTGTTGCCCGCCAAACAGTCTCGCCCGATTGAGCAGGGTATAGAGCTGATAAATCGGCTGGCGATCCAGAAAATCCAGCGGTAGCGGAGAAACAGACTGGTAGCCATCATAGATCTGCGGGGGTTGATCAGTATGCAGCGGCAGCATGGCCAGATCGCACTCCCTGTCGCCCCAGTAACAGGCGGGATCGAAAATGTAGGGGCCATCAGGCCCAAGCGCGCAGTTTCCTGACCATAAATCGCCGTGCAGCAGCGAAGGCTGTGGCTGATGCGAGGCCAGACGCTGCTGAACATGCTCAACGATCGCATCGATATTGCCAAATGCGATGCCTTTTTCTGCCGCCAGTTCGAGCTGCCAGCCAATGCGTTGTTCGGCAAAAAATGTTGACCAGCGTCGTTGCCAGGCATTGGGTTGAGGCGTGGTGGACAGGGCGTTATCAAAATCAAGGCCAAACTGGGGCTGGTCGCTCCATTCATGTAAATGGGCAAGTTGCTGACCGAGGATAAAGGCGTTGTGGGCATCCAGAGGACGGGGAGGGAGATAATCCATCACCAGAAAACTGTAGTCTCTGTCTGAGCCCTGCGCCCAGACTTTCGGGACGGTGACGGTTTTACTGCGGGAAAGCAGCTCCAGTTGGTCAGCTTCCGCCGTAAAGCCGGGAAGGAGCTCTCTTTCATCACATTTGACGAAAAAATCGCGTCCCGCATAGCGTAAATGCCATGCGGCATGGATCTCTCCGCCGGGCAGTTCATTACGCAGTTCGATTTCGCCTTCACCTAATTGCTCGCTTAAAAGACGACTGATAGCCTGCCACATGATGTCTCTCCCCATGTTGTCTGCCAGATCATAAGGTTAGCGCATAAATGCGGTGAAAAAACACGAGCTAACGCACACCGTAGACGCGTTTTTGCACAATGGCACTGATATTATCGGTCTTTAGTCCACTCCTCCCATGTCATGACCGATATTTCTGGTTTCTTATCTAAAGCGCTTTCCGCCAGCCCGGCGGTAAGCGCGGCGATCTCATCTTCGCTCAGGGCGCTGATAAAACCAAATGTATTGGTACCCAGTTCATGTACATGCCCTTGCTCGTCGGTCATGGTGAGCAGAAAACCGCACCGCGTCAGATGGTTGTTCAACTCGTTAATTTCTGTCAGCGAGTCTTCATGAAATTTCACGGTTATGACATAGCGGATGACATCACCACTGGCCATAAATCACCTCTTTGTAATCACATGATTTTTTAGCATAGTCGGTTAATTCGTATGCTGATAGCTTTGCCGCTGAAACCCCCTCGTAATAAAGGAGGGGGATGGCCGATCACTGAGAAAGCCAGGCGTAGATTTTCTGCGTATCGTCCCGGGACACAGACGTGTTCCTTGATTCAACGTCGCCGCGCTGCCTGCCGAGACGCCGAAACGCACCATCTCTTCCAGCGAGGCGTTTTCCGCCAGTTTTAGCGTCATTGCGCCAACCATGCTGTCGCCCGCGCCGACGGTACTTTGACTTCTGACGGGAGGGGGGAACAACCTGGACGCAGCTTTCGCTATCCACCGCCAGCGCCCCCTGCGGCCCCAGAGAAACAACGACGCGGCGCGCTTTGCCGCTCTTCACGATTTCCTGCGCCGCTTGGCGCACATCGTCAGGCTGCGTGAGTTCGCGATTGACCAGCGCGCTCAGCTCTTTTTGGTTCGGTTTGACCAGTTCAATATTGCCGAGAGATAACGCCGCGTTGAGCGCATCGCCCGAACTATCAATAATGCAGCGGATGCCCTGTTTCTGCGCGGCGGCAATAAGCTGCGTCAGTTTTTCCAGCTTGACGCCGGGTGGCAGACTCCCGCTGATAACCAAAATGGCGCCGGATTCGATCTCCAGAACCTGTTCTTCAATCTGGCGAAATTCGTCATCGTCGAGTGCGGCGCCGGGCATGACAAAGCGATATTGCTCCCCGCTGGACTCCACATGAACATGCAGGTTTTGTCGCGTCCAGTCTTTGGCATCGATGGTGACGACGGGGACGTTTTCATCGGCCAGAAGTGCGACCAGATGTTCGCCGGTCGCGCCGCCAGCGGGGAAAATCGCGGTTGCGGTTCCGCCAAGATGGGCAATCGCGCGGGCAACGTTGATTCCGCCGCCGCCGGGTTCAAAAACGGGTGATGAACAGCGAAGTTTCCCTTCGGGATAGAGTTGTGGGGTGATTGTTGCGCTATCGAGAGAGGGCGCAAGTGTTAACGTATAGATACGTATCATCTTTACCTCCTGTTAGGCTGACTTCAGTCTGGCACTGAATGCCCGGAAAGGGAAGTAATTAACAATATGATTTACTGGATATTTATTTAAAATTACCGGGAGAAAGATATATAAATAAATATCTGCTTTGGGAACTCTCTTATTCAAAAAATGAAATAAGAATTCATTGCTATGTTATTCGAGCCTTTTTATAATTTGTTACCTTTCCTGGATCGTTTGTCATTGATCCTTATGAAAGTTTCCGGGACCGTAACGGTCTCTTTTTTTGTTGTACGGACTCTTTATAGATGAAGCTTTTGAAGACAGTACCCGCTGCATTAATGTTGGCAGGGGGCGTATTTGCGTCAATGCATGCCGCTGCTGATGATTCCGTTTTTACTGTCATGGATGATCCCGCCACTGCGAAGAAACCCTTCGAAGGTAACCTGAATGCGGGCTACCTTGCTCAGTCAGGCAACACGAAAAGTTCTTCTTTAACGGCTGACACCACGATGACCTGGTACGGTGCAACTACCGCCTGGTCGCTGTGGGGGAATGCCAGCAATACATCCTCCAACGATGAGCGCTCTTCGGAGAAATACGCGGTAGGTGGCCGTAGCCGTTTCAATATGACCGACTACGATTACCTGTTTGGCCAGGCAAGCTGGCTGACAGACCGTTACAACGGTTATCGTGAGCGTGACACACTGACCGCCGGTTATGGCCGTCAGTTCCTCAACGGGCCGGTGCACAGCTTCCGTTTTGAATTCGGTCCTGGCGTACGCTATGACGAACATACCGATGGCAAAACCGAGACCCAACCGCTGGGCTACGCTTCCGGTAGCTACGCCTGGCAGATGACGGATAACACCAAATTTACGCAGGGCGTGTCCGTTTTCGGCGCTGAAGATACCACCCTCAACTCAGAGACGGCGTTGAATGTCGCGATCAACGAGCATTTTGGTTTAAAGGTGGCTTATAACCTGACCTGGAACTCCGAACCGCCCGCAACGGCGCCGGAACATACCGATCGCCGCACGACGGTATCGTTAGGGTATAAGATGTAATCGCCTGCCGGGTTGTTTTAAACACGACCCGGCTTTTTAAATTAGCGTTTTTATCGCGATTGCGCGCTAAGTGAAATTATATTTATATTTTCCGTGGCGAATGCCATTCATAAAAACGCGTTGAACGTGCATATTATTGATGCTTTCTATTCATTCGCAGGAATTAACTTTCGGCGAACGCTTCGGATATTAGCCCCAAATCATCGCCGCCCAGCGGAGCAGCAACATTGCGCCGCAAATGAGGAGCAATACGACAACCATCTTCCAGTGTTTTTTGGCAAAGCGGTTTGTTGGCATTTTCTCTCTTCCTGTCAAAATCGGACTGATGCTCCCAGTGTAACAAAAGCGATGGCGCGTCAGGGAATTGATTTACATCATACAGTTCGGCGTGATTGCGGCTTTGATCGGCAGTCAATGCCGTGTACACTGTCAAACGGTGTTATCAAAAAACGGGTGTAGGTCCAGTCTTGCCATTCAGGCGGGCCGTGACATATTTCGCAGAGTGAAGCGGGAATCAGCCCATAACTTTTTGATAATTTTAAATATTGAAACTTTGTATGTGATCTTTCGTGTGGGTCACCACTGCAAATAAGGATATAACATGCCTGTTATTACTCTTCCTGATGGCAGCCAACGCCATTACGACCACGCTGTAAGCCCCATGGATGTTGCGCTGGACATTGGTCCAGGACTGGCGAAAGCCTGTATCGCAGGTCGCGTTAATGGCGAACTGGTTGACGCGTCCGATCTCATTGAAAACGACGCTCAGCTGGCAATCATCACCGCGAAAGATGAAGAAGGTCTGGAGATCATTCGTCACTCCTGCGCGCACCTGTTAGGGCACGCGATTAAACAACTTTGGCCGAACACCAAAATGGCTATCGGTCCGGTTGTCGATAACGGTTTTTACTATGATATTGATCTCGACCGTACGTTAACCCAGGAAGATGTCGACGCGCTCGAAAAACGGATGCACGAGCTTGCTGAGAAAAACTACGACGTCATTAAGAAGAAAGTGAGCTGGCACGAAGCGCGTGAAACCTTCGTGAAGCGTGGCGAAACCTATAAGGTTTCTATTCTTGATGAGAATATTGCGCATGATGACAAGCCGGGCTTGTATCATCATGAAGAATATGTCGATATGTGCCGTGGCCCGCACGTGCCGAACATGCGTTTCTGCCATCACTTCAAACTGATGAAAACCGCAGGGGCATACTGGCGTGGCGACAGCGACAACAAGATGCTGCAACGTATTTATGGTACGGCGTGGGCGGATAAAAAATCCCTGAACGCCTATCTGCAACGCCTTGAAGAAGCCGCCAAGCGCGACCACCGTAAAATCGGTAAGCAGCTTGACCTGTATCATATGCAGGAAGAAGCGCCGGGTATGGTGTTCTGGCATAACGACGGCTGGACTATCTTCCGTGAACTGGAAGTCTTTGTGCGTTCTAAGCTCAAAGAATATCAGTATCAGGAAGTTAAAGGTCCGTTCATGATGGACCGTGTGCTGTGGGAAAAAACCGGGCACTGGGAAAACTACAAAGATGCGATGTTCACTACCTCTTCAGAGAACCGTGAATACTGCATCAAGCCGATGAACTGCCCGGGCCACGTGCAGATCTTCAACCAGGGTCTGAAGTCCTACCGCGATCTGCCGCTGCGTATGGCGGAATTCGGTAGCTGCCACCGTAACGAACCGTCAGGCGCCTTGCATGGCCTGATGCGCGTACGTGGCTTCACCCAGGATGATGCGCATATCTTCTGTACTGAAGAACAGATTCGCGATGAAGTGAACGCCTGTATTCGTATGGTCTACGATATGTACAGCACCTTTGGCTTCGAGAAAATCGTCGTCAAACTTTCCACTCGCCCCGAAAAACGTATCGGTAGCGATGAAATGTGGGATCGTGCTGAGGCGGATCTGGCCGTTGCGCTGGAAGAAAACAACATCCCGTTTGAGTATCAACTGGGTGAGGGCGCATTCTACGGTCCGAAAATTGAATTTACCCTGTATGACTGCCTCGATCGTGCATGGCAGTGCGGTACGGTACAGCTGGACTTCTCTCTGCCGTCTCGTCTGAACGCCTCTTATGTTGGCGAAAACAACGAGCGTCAGGTGCCGGTGATGATTCACCGCGCGATTCTTGGGTCAATGGAACGTTTCATCGGTATCCTGACTGAAGAGTTCGCAGGCTTCTTCCCGACCTGGCTTGCGCCGGTTCAGGTAGTGGTGATGAACATTACGGATACTCAGTCTGAATACGTTAACGAATTGACGCAGAAACTACAAAATGCGGGCATTCGTGTAAAAGCAGACTTGAGAAATGAGAAGATAGGCTTTAAAATCCGCGAGCACACTTTACGTCGTGTCCCTTACATGTTGGTCTGTGGCGACAAAGAGGTAGAAGCAGGCAAAGTAGCCGTGCGTACCCGTCGTGGCAAAGACTTGGGCAGCCTGGACGTAAATGAAGTTATCGAGAAGCTGCAACAAGAGATTCGCAGCCGCAGTCTTCACCAAACTGGAGGAATAAAGTATTAAAGGCGGAAAACGAGTTCAAACGGCGCGTCCTAACGTATCAATGGCGAAATTCGCGCCCAGGAAGTTCGCTTAACAGGTCTGGAAGGCGAGCAGCTTGGTATTGTGAGTCTGAGAGAAGCTCTGGAAAAAGCTGAAGAAGCTGGAGTAGACTTAGTCGAAATCAGCCCTAACGCCGAGCCGCCGGTTTGTCGTATAATGGATTACGGCAAATTCCTCTATGAAAAGAGTAAGTCTTCTAAGGAACAGAAGAAAAAGCAAAAAGTTATCCAGGTTAAGGAAATTAAATTCCGTCCTGGTACAGATGAAGGCGACTATCAGGTAAAACTCCGCAGCCTGATTCGCTTTCTCGAAGAGGGCGATAAGGCCAAGATCACGCTGCGTTTCCGCGGTCGTGAGATGGCCCACCAAACAGATCGGTATGGAAGTGCTTAATCGCGTGAAAGAAGATCTGGCTGAACTGGCAGTTGTCGAATCCTTCCCTACGAAGATCGAAAGGCCGTCAGATGATTATGGTGCTCGCTCCTAAGAAGAAACAGTAAGGCCTTCAAGTAGCAACTCCTGTGGAGCCTTCGGGCCTCACAGGTTTTGTTCGCCTGGGTTTCGTTTATTAACAATGCGAAGTGGAAGTTATTAAAATGCCAAAAAATTAAGACCGTACGCGGTGCTGCTAAAGCGCTTCAAAAAAACCGGTAAAGGTGGTTTTAAGCACAAGCACGCTAACCTGCGTCATATTCTGACCAAAAAAGCGACCAAGCGTAAACGTCACCTGCGCCCGAAAGCCATGGTTTCCAAAGGCGATCTGGGTCTGGTAATCGCGTGCCTGCCGTACGCATAAGCCGTTAACGTTTTTTTTAACTTTTTTATGCCCAATAGATTTCGCATGTCGCAAGGCGGTTAACGCCGCGAAAATGTGAAAGATGAAGGGCGAATCAGAATAGATACAGGAGAGCACTATGGCTCGCGTAAAACGTGGTGTAATTGCACGCGCACGTCACAAGAAAATTTTGAAACAAGCCAAAGGCTACTACGGTGCGCGTTCTCGCGTATACCGCGTTGCCTTCCAGGCAGTTATCAAAGCTGGTCAGTATGCTTACCGTGACCGTCGTCAACGTAAGCGTCAGTTCCGTCAACTGTGGATTGCGCGTATCAACGCAGCAGCCACGTCAGAACGGTATTTCTTACAAGCAAATTCATCAACGGCCTGAAAAAAAGCCTCTGTTTGAAATCGACCGTAAGATCCTGGCTGACATCGCAGTATTCGACAAAGTAGCGTTCACCGCTCTGGGTTGAAAAAGCGAAAGCAGCTCTGGCATAAGCCAGTGAAAAGAGGGAGCCTGGGCTCCCTCTCTTTTATTGTAGTGCAATCAATCAGTTGACAATTTATCCGTAACCCTTTTCAATAAAGGTTGTCCGGTTTTACCACACAAGGTAACGCAAGCATGAATGCTGCTATTTTCCGCTTCTTTTTTTTACTTTAGCACCTGACTTCAGGAGGCTAGCGCGTGAAAGAAGAAACGAAAAACAGCGCGAAAAAGCCTCCTGATGGAGGCTTTTTTTGTACCTGAAATCGAGAGATTAAGTCCAACAAACCGGTGTCTTTCACCGACACAATGAGGAAAACCATGTCACATCTCGCAGAGCTGGTTGCCAGTGCGAAGGCAGCCATTAACCAGGGCGTCAGATGTTGCCGCGTTAGACAATGTACGCGTCGAATATTTGGGCAAGAAAGGGCATTTAACCCTTCAGATGACGACCCTGCGTGAATTGCCGCCAGAAGAGCGTCCGGCAGCCGGCGCGGTTATCAATGAAGCAAAAGAGCAGGTACAAACAAGCGCTGAACGCGCGCAAAGCGGATTTAGAAAACGCGGCGCTGAATGCACGTCTGGCGGCGGAAACCATCGACGTTTCTCTGCCTGGGCGTCGTATTGAGAACGGTGGTCTGCATCCGGTAACACGTACCATTGATCGTATTGAAAGTTTCTTCGGTGAGCTTGGTTTTACCGTGGCGACTGGCCCGGAGATCGAAGACGATTACCATAACTTCGATGCGCTGAACATTCCAGGCCATCACCCGGCCCGCGCTGACCACGACACTTTCTGGTTTGATGCCACCCGTCTGCTGCGTACGCAGACTTCCGGCGTGCAGATTCGTACCATGAAAGAACAGCAGCCGCCGATCGTATTATTGCGCCGGGCCGAGTGTACCGTAACGACTACGATCAAACGCACACCCCGATGTTCCATCAGATGGAAGGGCTGATTGTTGACACCAACATCAGCTTCACCAACCTGAAAGGCACGCTGCACGACTTCCTGCGTAACTTCTTTGAAGAAGACCTGCAAATCCGTTTCCGTCCTTCTTACTTCCCGTTCACGGAACCGTCCGCAGAAGTGGATGTAATGGGCAAAAACGGCAAATGGCTGGAAGTGCTGGGTTGCGGGATGGTGCATCCGAACGTTCTGCGCAACGTGGGCATCGACCCGGAAATCTACTCTGGCTTCGCGTTTGGTATGGGGATGGAGCGCCTGACCATGCTGCGTTATGGCGTGACCGATCTGCGCTCATTCTTCGAAAACGATCTGCGTTTCCTCAAACAGTTTAAATAAAGGCAGGGTAAAACAATGAAATTCAGTGAACTGTGGTTACGCGAATGGGTGAACCCGGCAATCGACAGCGATGCGCTGTCGGATCAGATTACGATGGCGGGTCTGGAAGTGGATGGCGTTGACGCCGTCGCCGGTGAGTTCAACGGCGTGGTTGTGGGTGAAGTGGTGGAGTGCGGCCAGCACCCGAACGCAGATAAACTGCGCGTTACGAAAGTGAACGTGGGCGGCGAACGTCTGCTGGATATCGTCTGTGGCGCGCCTAACTGCCGCCAGGGGCTGAAAGTAGCCGTTGCAACTATCGGCGCGGTTCTGCCGGGCGATTTCAAAATCAAAGCCGCTAAACTGCGCGGCGAGCCGTCGGAAGGGATGCTGTGCTCCTTCTCCGAACTGGGGATTTCCGACGACCATAGCGGCATCATCGAATTACCGACGGATGCGCCGATCGGAACCGATATCCGTGAATACCTGAAGCTTGACGATAACACCATTGAAATCAGCGTGACGCCGAACCGCGCCGACTGCTTAGGGATCATCGGTGTGGCGCGTGATGTCGCTGTCCTGAACAAAATCGCGCTGGTTGAGCCGGAGATCGCACCTGTTGCAGCCACCATCAATGACACGCTGCCGATCGCGGTTGAAGCGCCGGATGCCTGCCCGCGCTACCTGGGTCGCGTGGTGAAAGGCATTAATGTTAAAGCGCCTACGCCGCTGTGGATGAAAGAGAAGCTGCGTCGCTGCGGCATTCGTTCCATTGACGCTGTCGTTGACGTCACCAACTATGTACTGCTTGAACTGGGTCAGCCGATGCATGCCTTTGACAAAGACCGTATTGAAGGCGGTATTGTCGTGCGTATGGCCAAAGAGGGCGAAACCCTGGTGCTGCTGGACGGCACAGAAGCGAAGCTGAGCACCGATACGCTGGTGATCGCGGATCACCACAAAGCGCTGGCGATGGGCGGTATCTTTGGCGGCGAGCATTCCGGCGTGAATGAGGAAACGCAAAACGTGCTGCTGGAATGCGCGTTCTTTAGCCCGCTGTCTATTACCGGTCGTGCGCGTCGCCACGGTCTGCATACGGATGCTTCCCACCGCTATGAGCGTGGTGTGGACCCGGCGTTGCAGTACAAAGCAATGGAGCGCGCCACCCGCCTGTTGATCGACATTTGCGGCGGCGAAGCCGGTCCGGTTATCGACGTCACGAATGACGCCACGCTGCCGAAACGCGCGACCATTACGCTTCGTCGTAGCAAGCTGGATCGTCTGATCGGGCATCATATTGCCGATGAGCAGGTGAGCGATATTCTGCGTCGTCTGGGCTGCGAAGTGACTGAAGGTCAGGACGAGTGGAAAGCGGTCGCGCCGAGCTGGCGTTTCGACATGGAGATTGAAGAAGATCTGGTCGAAGAAGTGGCCCGCGTGTATGGCTATAACAACATTCCTGATGAGCCGATTCAGGCGGGTTTAATCATGGGGGACTCACCGTGAAGCCAACTTGTCGCTGAAGCGTGTGAAAACCATGCTCAATGACAAAGGCTACCAGGAAGTGATCACCTATAGCTTTGTCGATCCGAAGGTTCAGCAACTGCTGCATCCGGGCGAAGAAGCGCTGTTGCTGCCAAGCCCGATCTCCATTGAGATGTCGGCGATGCGTCTCTCTCTGTGGACCGGCCTGCTGTCAACGGTGGTCTATAACCAGAACCGTCAGCAGAACGCGTGCGTATCTTTGAAACCGGTCTGCGTTTCGTGCCGGATACCCAGGCAAATCTGGGCATTCGTCAGGATTTGATGCTGGCAGGGGTGATTTGCGGCAACCGTTATGACGAGCACTGGAATCTGGCGAAAGAGACCGTTGATTTCTATGATCTGAAAGGCGATCTGGAAGCGGTGCTGGATCTCACCGGCAAACTGGCCGACATTCAGTTCAGGGCGGAAGCGAATCCGGCGCTGCATCCTGGGCAGTCCGCGGCGATTTATCTGAAAGGTGAACGCATTGGTTTTATTGGGGTTGTTCATCCTGAGCTGGAACGTAAACTGGATCTGAACGGTCGCACTCTGGTGTTTGAACTGGAGTGGAATAAGCTCGCAGACCGCGTGGTGCCTCAGGGCGCGCGGAGATTTCGCGCTTCCCGGCTAACCGTCGCGACATCGCGGTGGTGGTCGCAGAAAACGTTCCCGCAGCGGATATTTTATCCGAGTGTAAGAAAGTTGGCGTAAATCAGGTAGTTGGCGTAAACTTATTTGACGTGTACCGCGGTAAGGGTGTTGCGGAGGGTTATAAGAGCCTCGCTATCAGCCTGATCCTTCAGGATACCAGCCGTACACTCGAAGAAGAGGAGATTGCCGCTACCGTCGCCAAATGTGTAGAGGCATTAAAAGAGCGATTCCAGGCATCATTGAGGGATTGAACCTATGGCGCTTACAAAAGCTGAAATGTCAGAATATCTGTTTGATAAGCTTGGGCTTAGCAAGCGGGATGCCAAAGAACTGGTCGAGCTGTTTTTCGAGGAGATTCGTCGTGCTCTGGAAAACGGTGAGCAGGTGAAACTCTCTGGTTTTGGTAACTTCGATCTGCGTGATAAGAATCAACGTCCGGGACGTAACCCGAAAACGGGCGAAGATATTCCCATTACAGCACGGCGCGTGGTGACCTTCAGACCCGGACAGAAGTTGAAAAGCCGGGTTGAAAACGCTTCGCCCAAAGAAGAGTAATCTGATCTAACTAAAAAGGCCGCTTTGCGGCCTTTTTTCTTTCCTGTGATGGTTACGCACCGTAAAATCAACATCATCCCTTTTCAGCTGAATGGAAAACATGCTGACTTTTGCCTGCCAACAACAGCGCCGCAATGTGCGCTGGTTATCCAGTCTGTCGGTGCTTATGTTGCTGGCAGTGGTATTAAGCCTGTGCGCCGGAGATCAGTGGATAGGCCCTGGCGACTGGTTCAGCGCCCGTGGTGAACTGTTTGTCTGGCAGATACGACTCCCTCGCACGCTTGCTGTTTTGCTGGTAGGCGCCGCGCTGGCGCTGTCAGGCGCGGTAATGCAGGCGTTATTTGAAAACCCGCTTGCCGAGCCCGGATTGCTTGGCGTCTCCAACGGCGCTGGCGTGGGCCTTATTGCCGCGGTGCTACTGGGGCAAGGTCAGTTACCCGGCTGGGCGCTGGGGTTTTGCGCCATTGCCGGCGCGCTTATCATCACACTTATTCTCCTGCGATTTGCCCGTCGACATTTATCAACCAGCCGCCTGCTGCTGGCGGGCGTTGCGCTTGGCATTATTTGCAGCGCGATGATGACGTGGGCCATCTATTTTTCAACCTCCTTCGACCTGCGTCAGTTGATGTACTGGATGATGGGAGGATTCGGCGGGGTGGACTGGCAGCAGGCCTGGCTGATGATTGCCCTGATCCCGGGTTTCACTCTGGATTTGCTGCCAGTCGCAGCCGATGAATATTCTGGCGCTGGGCGAAACGTCCGCGCGTCAGCTGGGGCTGCCGCTGTGGTTCTGGCGCAATTTGCTGGTGGTCGCCACGGGCTGGATGGTCGGCGTTAGCGTTGCGCTCGCGGGTTCGATTGGGTTTATCGGCCTGGTGATCCCACATATCTTACGGCTTTGCGGTCTGAGCGATCATCGCGCTTTGCTGCCGGGCTGTGCGCTGGCGGGGGCGATAGCTCTGCTGCTGGCGGATGTCATCGCCCGTCTGGCGCTGGCGTCGGCGGAACTGCCTATCGGCGTAGTGACGGCGACGATGGGGGCGCCGGTCTTCATCTGGCTATTATTAAAATCCAGGCGCTAGCCAAAATGAGAAATGAGGAAGTCATTAGTATGTGGCAACGGATGAAATGGGGTCTGTGTGTGCTGGCGGCACTCAGCGGTTCTGTGGATGGCCGCACCGCTGACGGCGCAATACGTGTCGACTATCGCGATGCAGGAAGAACAGCGTCTTCATGCCCGGATTGGCATTGCGGTACTTGATACGGCGACCAACAGTATCACCCATTATCGGGGAGAAGAACGGTTCCCGTTAAACAGTACGCACAAGCCGCTGTTATGCGCAGCGTTATTACGTGAAGTCGACAGGAAGGCGCTGGCTCTTTCTGCTTCAACGCAGTTTGAACCCTCGCAACTGGTGGAGTATTCGCCGATTACTGAAAAACATGTGGTGCCAGACGCCATGAGCTGGGCGCAATTGTGCAGCGCGGCGGTAAGCTACAGCGATAACACGGCCGCCAATCTCATCGCCAGGAAGCTCAACGGGCCGCAGGCCGTCACGCCAGTTTTTGCGTGATTCGGGGGATACAATAACCCGCCTCGATCGCTATGAGCCTGAACTGAACAGCGCCATTCCCGGCGATGAACGCGACTCCACGACGCCTGTCGCGATAGCGCAGACGCTCAATACGCTACTGCTGGGGAACGTGTTGCAGCTATCCTCAAGAGAGCAGCTTATGCAATGGATGCGGGACGACAAAGTGGCTGACGGTCTGCTGCGTTCGGTCTTGCCGGACGGCTGGAAAATCGCGGATAAAACCGGGGCGGGCGACAATGGCTCGCGTTCTATTGTTAGCGTTGTCTGGCCGACATCACAAAAACCTCTGCTCGTGGTTATCTATATTACACAAACTCCGGCGACAATGGCGCAGCGTGACGCCGCGATTGTCCGCATCGGGGAGTCGCTGTTTTCAACACTCGCAGTCTATGATTAAAAGCTGATATTTGATCACTCACATCCGCCTGTTATATGGGAGACGCTATGCAAGATACCATTTCTCAACACTGAAGTGACGACGATCGACGGGGATGTCACCACGCTTGAGAAGTACGCCGGAAACGTACTGCTGGTGGTTAATGTGGCCCTCGAAATGTGGCTTAACGCCACAATACGAACAGCTGGAGAATATTCAGAAAGCCTGGGCCGACCAGGGCTTTACGGTGTTAGGTTTTCCCTGCAACCAGTTTCTTGGTCAGGAACCTGGCACTGGAAGAGGAGATTAAAACCTATTGCAGCACCACCTGGGGGGCGTCACATTCCCGATGTTCAGCAAGGTTGACGTCAATGGTGAGAACCGCCATCCACTGTATCAGAAGTTGATTGCCGCAGCGCCTGCCGCCGTTGCGCCGGAAGGTAGCGGTTTCTATGAGCGCATGGCGAGTAAAGGCCGCGCGCCGCTTTACCAGGACGATATTTTGTGGAACTTTGAGAAGTTTTTAATCGGCAGGGATGGACAGGTCGTACAGCGTTTCTCACCGGACATGACGCCTGAAGATCCGGGTATGGTGGAAAGTATCAAAATCGCGTTGGCAAAATAATGATCTCGTTGATGCAGTTACAGGATGTTGCCGAAACGACGCGTCTGGGGGCCGCTTTCCCGGCGACGTTAAGGCCTGGCGAGATTCTTCACTCGTGGGGCCGAATGGGGCAGGGAAAAGTACGCTGCTGGCGCGTATGGCGGGCTTAACCTTCGGGGAAGGCACCGTCATATTCGACGGCGCGTCGCTGGAGACATGGCCTGCGGCGAAACTGGCTCAACATCGGGCCTATCTCGCGCAGCAGCAGAATCCCCCATTTTCAATGCCGGTCTGGCATTTCCTGACGCTGCATCAACCTGATAAAACGCAAACGGTCCTGCTGAATGACGTTGCGCAGGCGCTTGGGCTGAGCGACAAGCTGGGGCGGAGCGCGAATCAACTCTCCGGCGGCGAGTGGCAGCGTGTACGTCTGGCGGCGGTGATATTGCAAATTCACCCTCACGCTAACCCGCGAGGGCAGCTTCTGCTACTGGATGAGCCGATGAACAGTCTGGACGTTGCGCAACAAAACGCGCTGGATAGGCTGTTGAGCCAGCTATGCAGCCAGGGTATCGCCATCGTGATGAGCAGTCATGACCTTAACCATACTCTGCGCCACGCGCATCGCGCCTGGTTGCTGAAACAGGGGAAATTGATCGCCAGCGGGCGGCGTGACGAGGTGCTGACGCCGCCAAACCTGGCCCGGGCATACGGCATGAACTTCCGTCGGCTGGACGTTGAAGGCCACAGAATGCTCATATCAACCACTTAAGTTAAATGGGTTCTTGAAAAACACATAATTTCCACGCTAAATAGAAGCAAGAATAAAAAGATAGAGGATTCGTCCTGAATGCGCTTTTGGCTTCTTCTTATCGCAGCACTGTTTTTGGCAGGGTGTAGCAGCCATCGTGCGCCAGCACCTAACGCCAGGCTTTCGGATTCCATTATGGTTATCGCGGGCCTGAACGATCAGCTACAGTCCTGGAGAGGTACACCGTATCGCTATGGCGGAATGAGCCGTAGCGGGGTGGACTGCTCGGGATTTGTGTTGATGACGATGCGCGACAAATTTGATTTACAACTGCCGCGTGAAACGCGCCAACAGTCAAAAATTGGTACGGAAATCGACAAAGATGAACTGCTGCCCGGCGACCTGGTCTTTTTTAAAACCGGATCGGGGGAAAGTGGTTTGCACGTCGGCATTTATGATACCAACAATCAATTTATTCATGCGTCTACCAGCCGCGGCGTGATGCGCTCATCGCTCGACAATGTCTACTGGCGGAAAAATTTCTGGCAGGCGAGACGTATTTAATGCTATCGATGGTAAAGCGGATACCCAGCGGCCGCTTCATCATCTATATTTAAGAAATTGATTTCTCATTGTCTGAATGCCAGGGCTATCGTGAGTTATCAGAAATAGTTTTAACCCTACATTTTGCAAAAGTATTTTTAGTCAAAATGATTTATCCGGTGTCTTGCGGAAAATGCAAAACTGGATATTGGTTTATAATCGAGATAAGCTAAAAAAAGGACCCGGTTTACCGGCTAAAAAGGAAAAAATGAAAGCACCTCCAGTCGTATCAGAAATGACATCTTTCTTCGTTCTTTCTTACAGGATGCCGGATTACACCCATGCAGCGGGGCTGGCACAATGATTGTTTCACTGGATAACTTTTATCATTCTCACCTTTATTTTGTTCCTGCCCGAACCGAGAAAGAGAAACTCGTCGGACTGGAGATTGTTGCAAACTTTGTCACTGAAGACGGTAATGTCCGTATGCCGACGGAGCTGGTCATGCCGCGCCTGTCAGCAGAAGAACAGCGTTGTCTGTTCGAAGAAAAACTCGCATTGCTGGAAACGTGCCAACATTTTTTTATTCAACATAAACTTATTGCCTGGATTAATTTAACGCCAGCCGTCGTCGCATCATTATTATCAGACGGCGAGTTTGTATCCCATGTAAGGCGCTTTCCATTTTTTGGAACTGATGATTAATGAGAATTATCCTGAATTAAGTCTTGGGAAAGAGAATCAAATTCTGGCTGAGTTAGCCGGACGATTTCCCTCATCCTTGCCAATTTCGGCGCTGGCGATACATCGATAAAAGCGATCTTTGATGGTCTCTTCAAACGCGTCGCGCTGGATAAAAACTTTGTCCAGCAAAGATCCGCAAGTCTTTCTTTTGAACCCTTTATGCAGGCTATTATTTCGCAGATATCACCGTGCTGTGATTCGGTAATGATTGCGGGTATTGATACTGAAGAGATGCTGGCGCGGATATCATCAATGGGATTTAGCGCGCTGCAAGGATGTTTATGGCCTGCCGTGCCAGCGAGCCAGGTTACGACGCTGGTTCAGGGATAACCTTTTTATTTGCTGGTGTTTAAGCGGGTATTAACCGTCTACACTACAGGCAGGAGGCTCTATGACCCTGTCTTTTACATCCCGCTGGCGTGACGAACTGCCAGCCACATATACAGCACTTTCTCCAACTCCTCTGAGTCATGCCCGCCTGATTTGGCATAACGATGCGCTGGCGCAGCAGCTGGCGATACCACCTTCGTTGTTTGCTATGGAAAACGGCGCAGGCGTGTGGGGCGGCGAGTCATTACTGCCCGGCATGTCGCCTTTGGCTCAGGTTTATAGCGGCCATCCAGTTTGGCGTCTGGGCCGGCCAGCTCGGTGATGGACGCGGTATTCTGTTAGGCGAACAACTGCTGGCGGACGGCAGTACGCTTGACTGGCACCTGAAAGGCGCCGGACTAACGCCATACTCCCGCATGGGCGACGGGCGAGCAGTGCTGCGCTCAACGATCCGTGAAAGTCTGGCCAGCGAGGCGATGCACTATCTTGGCATTCCCACAACGCGGGCGCTGTCTATCGTCACCAGCGACACGCCTGTTTACCAGGGAAACGGTTGAATCCGGCGCGATGCTTCATGCGTCTGGCGCAAAGCCATATGCGTTTCGGTCATTTCGAACATTTTTACTAATCGGCGTGAGCCGGATAAAGTCCGTCAGCTGGCCGATTTTGCGATTCGCCATTACTGGCCCGCAAATTTCAGGCGGAAGAGGACAAGTATGCGCTTTGGTTCCGGGACGTTGTGGCGCGCACGGCGAGGTTGATTGCTGACTGGCAAACGGTAGGTTTTGCGCATGGCGTGATGAACACCGATAACATGTCTGTACTGGGGCTGACGATAGATTATGGTCCTTTCGGTTTCCTGGATGATTATCAGCCAGGGTTTATCTGTAACCACTCCGATCACCAGGGGCGCTATAGCTTCGATAATCAACCGGCTGTCGGATTGTGGAATCTGCAACGCTTGGCGCAAACCCTGTCGCCGTTTATGCCGGTCGATACGCTGAATGATGCGCTGGATGGCTATCAGCTGGCGCTGCTCACGCGCTACGGGCAGCGCATGCGGCAAAAACTGGGCTTCTTTACCGAGCAAAAAGAGGACAATGCGCTTCTCAACGAGCTTTTCGCCCTGATGGCGCGCGAAAGGCAGCGATTATAGCCGAACGTTCCGTATGTTGAGTCAGACTGAGCAACAGAGCGCGGCATCGCCGCTGGCGTGACGAATTTATCGATCGCGCGGCCTTTGACGGTTTGGTTCAGCCGTTACCGGGCACGTTTACAGCAGGAGCAGGTGGATGACGCAACGCGTCAACAGCACATGCAGCGCGTGAATCCTGCGGTGGTGCTGCGCAACTGGCTGGCGCAACGCGCGATAGCCAGCGCTGAGCAGGGGGATATGGGCGAATTACATCAACTGCATCAGGTTCTGCGCGACCCCTTTGCCGACAGAGATGACGATTATGTCAACCGTCCACCGGACTGGGGTAAATGGCTGGAAGTCAGTTGCTCAAGCTGATTGCTACTTGGTCAACAGCAACTTACCTGCCTGCGTCTTGCGCAGCAGGTATTCCTGGCCGTCATGATCGATGATGACTTTGCCTTCAGGGCCTAACAATGTCTGGCTGCTGATACGCCGCTCGGCAGCAGGGGAAGGGGGCATGCTGTCTCTTTCCTTAAAATGAAGTAACTCAATGTCGTCCATAATGTGGCATATCGCTAATTAATAATAATCAGTTTAACAATGATTATTATTATCAATATTGTGTATGGCGACAGCAAGTGTTAATTCTGGTAGCAAATCAGGCGAGTGGGGAATGCGTGGAGGGGAAAGAAGCGCGCCCATCCCCGCGAGGATGGGCATGATGTCAAAAACGGCTATCAACCGCTGAGGCAAGTTTTTCTAACAGTAATTCAGTATCTTCCCAGTTCAGGCAAGGGTCGGTAATGGACTGACCGTACACCAGCGGCTGACCGCTGACGATTTTCTGCGTACCTTCACGCAGGAAACTTTCGGCCATGATCCCGGCAATTGCGGTAGAACCGTTACGGATTTGCTGGCAGATATCATCACAAACCTCTAACTGGCGGCGATGCTGCTTCTGGCAGTTACCGTGGCTGAAGTCCACCACCAGGTGTTCCGGCAGACCAAACTCATGCAGCGTATCGCAGGCGGCAGCGATGTCTTCCGCGTGGTAATTCGGTTTTTTACCGCCGCGCATGATGATATGGCCGTACGGGTTCCCGCTGGTCTGATAAATCGTCATCTGGCCTGTTTTATCCGGCGAGAGGAACATATGGCTGGCGCGCGACGCGCGAATCGCATCAACGGCGATGCGCGTGTTGCCATCTGTCCCGTTTTTAAACCCAACCGGGCAGGAGAGCGCGGAAGCCATTTCACGGTGAATCTGGCTTTCCGTCGTGCGCGCGCCAATGGCGCCCCAACTGATCAAATCGGCAATAAACTGGCCGGTGACCATGTCGAGAAATTCGGTGGCGGTGGGGACACCCAACTCATTGACCTGCAACAGCAGCTTGCGCGCCAGTTCGAGGCCATGATTTACGCGGTAACTGCCATTTAAATCGGGATCGGAGATGAGGCCTTTCCAGCCCACAACCGTGCGCGGTTTTTCAAAATAGGTGCGCATAACGATTTCCAGACGCGCCTGATGCGTGTTACGCAACGTTTGCAAGCGCGTTGCGTATTCCATCGCAGCGTCCAGATCGTGAATCGAGCAGGGGCCGATGATCACCAGCAGGCGGCGATCTTCACCATTTAATATTTTTTCAATCCGGCGTCGGGAGTCAGTAACGTGGCTGGCGACGGAGGATGATACAGGATGACGTAGCGCTAGCTCAGCAGGGGTGACCAGGCTGTCAATACGCGCGGTACGCAGTTCGTCGGTTCTGTTCATTACAAGTCTCAGAAATTTGTTGCTTCAACGGCAGGACTACCGGGAAGTGATGGGCATCACAATAACACACTTCAACCTTCACCTGCTGATTTCAAATGCGAGGCGTTTCACACCTCGCAAGCAGAGCGGCATGATAGCAAAAAAATGAACTCTCGCACTAGTTTGTTAGTACATTCGACGATTCAGCCCCATGATGTCGAGAATCTTGGTGGCAATTTCTTCTACCGAATAGTTAGTACTGTTCAGGCAAGGGATCTGATTTTTACGATAGAGCGCTTCAACTTCCGCAACCTCCATCCGGCACTGGCGTAGCGATGCGTAGCGGCTGTTTTCACGGCGTTCCTCGCGGATTGCCGCCAGACGTTCCGGGTCAATGGTCAGGCCAAAAAGCTTATGCTGTAGCGGTTTAAGCGACGTGGGCAACACCAGGTTATCCATATCGTCAGCAATAAAGGGGTAGTTCGCCGCCCGGATGCCAAACTGCATCGCCAGATAGAGGCTGGTCGGCGTTTTTCCGCAGCGTGAAACCCCCAGCAGGATCACCTGCGCCTGATCCAGATTGCGCAAGGAGATCCCATCGTCGTGCGCAAGGGTATAGTCGATTGCCGCGATACGCGCGTCATACTTGTTGAGGTTCCCGGGGTTAAGCCCGTGGGTGCGATGCGCGATTGGCGTTGGGTCGAGCTTCATTTCCTGCTGTAGCGGCGCCACCAGCGCCTGCACGATGTCCTGACAGAACCCTTCGCTTTGTAAGATGATGGCGCGAATTTCCGGCAGAACAATCGAATAGAACACCAGCGGACGCACGCCGGTTTGCTGATAAATCGCGTCGATCTGATCTTTCACGGCTCTGGCGCGACTCTCGTTTTCAACGAACGGCAGCGTAATGCTGCTGATGGTCACAGGGAATTGCGACATCACCGCGTGACCCAAAACCTCGGCGGTGATGGCCGTACCATCGGAAATATAAAAAACATGGCGATCAACAACATTATCCATTTTGTTTATCCTGAGGAGCAAACATAATTATCTGAAAGCATAAATTAAAATTTGCCAGAAGCGTATATCACGATGCTTATTTCATAAAATGAAACGCTATTTTTATATTAAGTGAAAAGTGCATTTCATTTTTCGGAACTTATGTTTATACCGACAGTTTTTGGGGAGATCGCCCGTCGCCCGTGGGTTTGCGCAAATGCGTAAACAATCTGAAAAAATAAAAAATAAATCTGCTTGAACGATTCACCGTTTTTTTCAGGGGTTTAAATATGCAAAGATAAATACGCAATAATGTAGTTTCTAAACTCGTTCATTTATCACAAAAGGATTGTTCGATGTCCAACAATGGCTCGTCACCGCTGGTGCTTTGGTATAACCAACTCGGCATGAATGATGTAGACAGAGTTGGGGGCAAAAATGCCTCCCTGGGTGAAATGATTACTAACCTTTCCGGTATGGGTGTTTCCGTACCGAATGGTTTTGCAACGACCGCCGATGCGTTTAACCAGTTTCTGGATCAAAGCGGCGTAAACCAGCGTATTTATGAACTGCTGGATCAAACGGATATTGACGATGTCACCGCGCTGGCGAAGGCCGGCGCGCAGATCCGCCAGTGGATTATCGACACTCCTTTCCAGCCAGAGCTGGAAAACGCTATTCGCGATGCCTATGCACAGCTCTCTGCGGATGATGCGCAGGCGTCTTTCGCCGTGCGCTCGTCCGCAACGGCTGAAGATATGCCGGATGCCTCTTTCGCCGGCCAGCAGGAAACCTTCCTCAACGTGCAGGGTTTCGATGCGGTGCTGGTGGCGGTGAAACATGTTTTTGCCTCGCTGTTTAATGACCGCGCTATCTCTTATCGCGTTCACCAGGGGTATGACCATCGCGGCGTCGCGCTCTCCGCTGGCGTACAGCGGATGGTGCGCTCCGACCTGGCTTCGTCCGGGGTTATGTTCTCTATTGATACCGAGTCCGGTTTCGATCAGGTGGTGTTTATCACTTCAGCCTGGGGTCTGGGCGAGATGGTAGTGCAGGGCGCAGTCAACCCGGATGAATTCTACGTGCATAAACCGACGCTGGCGGCGAATCGCCCGGCGATCGTTCGTCGCACGATGGGGTCGAAAAAAATCCGAATGGTTTACGCGCCAACCCAGGGAGCACGGCAAGCAGGTCAAAATTGAAGATGTGCCGCAGGAACAGCGCGACATCTTTTCGCTGACCAACGAAGAAGTGCAGGAACTGGCGAAACAGGCCGTACAGATTGAGAAACACTACGGTCGCCCGATGGATATCGAATGGGCGAAAGACGGTCATACCGGCAAACTGTTTATTGTACAGGCTCGCCCGGAAACCGTCCGTTCTCGTGGTCAGGTAATGGAGCGCTACACGCTGCATGCGCAGGGAAAGTGGTCGCGGAAGGCCGCGCCATCGGACATCGCATTGGCGCGGGGGCGGTTAAAGTCATCCACGACATTAGCGAAATGAACCGTATCCAGCCTGGCGACGTGCTGGTGACTGACATGACCGACCCGGACTGGGAACCGATCATGAAGAAAGCGGCGGCCATCGTGACCAACCGTGGCGGTCGTACCTGCCACGCGGCCATTATTGCCCGTGAGCTGGGGATTCCGGCGGTTGTCGGCTGCGGCGGACGCGACGGAACGCATGAAGGATGATGAAAACGTCACCGTTTCTTGCGCCGAAGGCGATACCGGCTATGTCTATGCTGACCTGCTTGACTTCAGCGTCAAAAGTTCAAGCGTGGACACCATGCCCGATCTGCCGTTGAAAGTCATGATGAACGTCGGTAACCCGGATCGCGCCTTTGACTTCGCCTGCCTGCCGAATGAAGGCGTTGGCCTGGCGCGTCTCGAATTTATTATCAACCGAATGATTGGCGTGCATCCTCGCGCACTGCTGGAATTTGATGACCAGGACGCGAAACTGCAAAACGAAATCCGCCGAGATGATGAAAGGCTTCGATTCACCGCGTGAGTTCTATGTTGGTCGTCTGACAGAGGGCATTGCGACGCTGGGTGCGGCATTTTATCCGAAACGCGTTATCGTGCGTCTGTCGGATTTCAAATCGAACGAATACGCCAACCTGGTGGGCGGCGAGCGTTACGAACCCGATGAAGAGAACCCGATGCTGGGCTTCCGTGGCGCCGGTCGCTATGTCTCCGACAGTTTCCGTGATTGCTTCGCGCTGGAATGTGAAGCGGTGAAACGCGTGCGCAACGATATGGGACTGACCAACGTGGAGATCATGATCCCGTTCGTACGTACCGTTGAGCAGGCGAAAGCGGTAGTTGACGAGCTGGCGCGTCAGGGGCTGAAGCGGGGTGAGAACGGCTGAAGATCATCATGATGTGTGAGATTCCGTCCAACGCCCTGTTTGGCTGAACAATTCCTGGAGCACTTTGACGGCTTCTCGATTGGTTCTAACGACCATGACGCAGCTGGCGCTGGGTCTGGATCGCGACTCCGGCGTGGTTTCTGAACTGTTCGATGAGCGCAATGAGGCGGTGAAAGCGCTGCTGTCGATGGCGATCCGCGCGGCGAAGAAACAAGGCAAGTATGTTGGCATCTGTGGTCAGGGGCCGTCCGATCACGAGGACTTCGCCGCCTGGCTGATGGAAGAGGGAATCGACAGCCTGTCGCTGAACCCGGACACCGTCGTACAGACCTGGTTGAGTCTGGCTGAACTGAAAAAATAAGCGTCAGCGGCTGATTCTAATCCGCAACGGCTCCCGTAAAAAGGAGCCGTTTTTTTTTGCGATGCGCGCTATCCCACCCGACGTCATGCGTGGGCATATCAGAATTGTTGGCGGTGGAGAAAAGGTGTGTGAGGGCAGGCACTTAAAAAAAGGCCCTTCGTGGGAGAAGGGCAAAGACTACACACAGCAATTCGTTGTTTCACTCAGGGGATTTCCATGCTTATAAATCAAGGCGTTGATTTATAACCGTGCCCTAATAGTAGGCGTGGAGATTTTTTGCGTCGATCAGATTCGTCCCAATAGTTTAAAAACTATGAAGAATTTGCGACGTAAATGAATTACGTAAGGAAGATTACGCCATAAGGCAGGTTGGTCAGGATGCTAATTGATGAGCAATGCTAAAGTATCGGCCGACCGAATGCGTCGATCGGCCGATGGGGTTTATTTATGGCTGTCCTCAATCTCCCCCAGTTCTTCGAGGAGTTCGTCAGGGTCGTTTCCCGGCGCGGGGCACTTCATGCACCCATGCGGAGAAACAGACGCCAGGAAACCGCCAGCAATACCGGACCGATAAACAGACCGATCATTCCAAAGGCAATCAGCCCGCCGATAACGCCAGAGAGAATCAGGATCAGCGGCAGATCTGCGCCCATACGAATCAATACCGGGCGAATCACGTTATCCAGCGTACCGACCACGCAGCTCCACACCAAGCAGCACCGTGCCCCCAGGTCGTATCGCCCGTCCAGTACAGCCAAATGATTGCCGGGATTAACACCGGTAACGGCCCCAGTTGTACCAGGCAGGAGAGGATCATGACGACCGTCAGCAGCGTTGCGTAAGGCACGCCGGAAATGGCGAGGCCAATCCCGCCGGAGAATTGCCTGAACCAGCGCGGTGACAACCACACCCAATGCAACGGCGCGGATGGCCTGGGCCGCCAGCAGCACGGCGGCATCGCCGCGTTTCGCGGCCAGACGACTGGCGAAGTGGCGGATGCCCAATGCCACCTGTTCGCCGCGCCAGTACAGCAGGGGCGCTGAACAGCAGCATCAGACCACAGTGGCATCATAAAGCTGACCGATATGCGCGGCCTGACCCACAAAACCAGGTCGTGGTGGTGCCAATATAAGGACGCACTTTCGCCATGATCGCCGTGCCGCCCATATCCAGCAGGTTGTGCCACCCGGCATACAATTTGGCGCCAATCAGCGGAATACCTGTTTAACCAGGCCAGGTCGGGCAACGTCATGTCGCCGGCGGTGACGGCGTGGATGAGCGGGCCGCTACCATCCACGATGCTGTTGACCAGCAGGGCGATGGGAATAATGAACAGCAGAACCAACAACAGCGTCATAACCAGAACGGCCAGAGAACGGCGGCCCCAGAGTATTTTCTGTAAACGTAATAAAACGGGCCAGGTCGCAATAACGATCGTTCCCGCCCATGCAAAACCAAGGACAAAGGGACGCACAATCCACAAGCAGGCCACGATCATGATGGCTAAAAACAGCACCGACAGCAGCACTTGCGCGATATCCCTGGGCTGACGAAGATTTACCATAAATACCTTTTCACCTTTTCTGTGCGTCAGAACGTTGACGCGACGCGAACACGCGAACCTTACCCCATAATGATGAGCAATTTCAGCGGTTTTTAACAGGCGGATTCTGCCTGTAATTCTGCTGGGCGTGTAAGAAAAAAATGTGATACAACAAACAGAGCAACACGCCAAACGATTAAATTCACAATACAGACCGCAGGAAAGGTCACTATAATGATTCCACAGATTTCTCAGGCACCTGGCGTCGTTCAGCTGGTGCTCAATTTTTTGCAGGCGCTGGAGCAGCAAGGGTTTACCGGCGATACGGCAACGAATTACGCCGATCGTCTGACAATGTCGACAGATAACAGTATCTATCAGCTTCTTCCTGATGCTGTGGTTTTCCCCGCGTTCAACGGCGGATGTGGCGCTTATCGCCCGTCTGGCGGCAGAGTCGCGCTTCGCCTCATTGATTTTTACCCCACGCGGCGGCGGCACCGGCACCAATGGTCAGGCGCTGAACCAGGGCATTATCGTTGATATGTCCCGCTATATGAGCCGCATTATTGAAATTAACCCGGAAGAGGGCTGGGTGCGGGTTGAAGCCGGGGTGATCAAAGATCAACTCAATCAGTATCTGAAGCCGTATGGCTACTTCTTTGCCCCGGAGCTTTCGACCAGCAACCGTGCGACCCTCGGGGGCATGATCAATACCGATGCGTCCGGTCAGGGGTCGTTAGTTTACGGTAAGACATCCGATCATGTGCTGGGCGTTCGCGCGGTATTGCTGGGTGGCGATATTCTGGATACCCCAGGCAATGCCGGTCGAACTTGCGGAAACGCTCGGTAAAAGCAACACCGCGATCGGTCGCATCTATAACACCGTATACCAGCGTTGTCGGGAAAACCGACAGCTGATTATTGATAAGTTTCCCAGACTCAACCGCTTCTTAACGGGCTACGACTTACGCCATGTCTTTAACGATGAGATGACGGAGTTTGACTTAACGCGCGTGCTGACCGGTTCTGAAGGCACGCTGGCGTTTATCACGGAAGCGCGTCTGGATATTACTCCGCTGCCTAAAGTTCGCCGTCTGGTGAACGTCAAATATGACTCTTTTGATTCCGCGTTGCGTAACGCGCCCTTTATGGTCGAAGCGCGGGCGCTCTCGGTGGAAACCGTCGATTCTAAAGTGCTTAATCTGGCGCGGGAGGACATCGTCTGGCATTCCGTCAGTGAGCTGATTACCGATGTGCCTGATAAAGAGATGCTGGGCCTGAACATCGTCGAGTTCGCCGGGGATGACGAAGCGGCTATTGATGCTCAGGTGAGCGCGTTGTGCCAGCGTCTGGATGAGCTGATTGCTCGCCAGGAAGCCGGGGTGATCGGCTGGCAGCTGTGCGCGGAGCTGGCGGGCGTGGAGCGTATCTATGCCATGCGGAAAAAAGCGGTTGGTCTGTTGGGTAATGCCAAAGGCGCGGCCAAACCGATTCCATTTGCGGAAGATACCTGCGTGCCGCCGGAGCATCTGGCCGACTATATTGCTGAATTCCGCGCGCTGCTCGACGGTCATGGCTTAAGTTATGGCATGTTCGGGCATGTTGATGCCGGGGTGCTGCACGTCAGACCCGCGCTGGATATGTGCGATCCGCAACAGGAAATTCTGATGAAGAGTCTTTCCGATGATGTGGTGGCGCTCACCGCGAAATATGGCGGTCTGCTGTGGGGCGAGCACGGTAAAGGTTTTCGCGCTGAATATAGCCCGGCGTTTTTTTGGCGAGCAGCTTTATGGCGAACTACGCAAAGTGAAGGCGGCGTTCGACCCGCAAAACCGCCTGAACCCCGGAAAAATTTGTCCGCCGGAAGGCATTGATGCGCCGATGATGAAGGTCGATGCGGTGAAACGCGGTACTTACGATCGGCAGATTCCACTGGCGGTGCGTCAGGTCTGGCGCGGGGCGATGGAGTGTAACGGCAATGGCCTGTGCTTCAACTTTGACGCCAAAAGTCCGATGTGCCCGTCAATGAAAATCAGCCTGAATCGCATTCACTCTCCCAAAGGGCGTGCGACGCTGGTGCGTGAATGGTTGCGCCTGCTGGCCGACCGTGGGTTGATCCGCTACAGCTGGAAAAAGATCTGCCGGAAAAACGCGCCAGTCTGCGGACGTTAATTGCCCGTACCCGCAACAGCTGGCACGCTCGTAAAGGCGAATATGATTTCTCCCATGAGGTGAAGGAGGCGATGTCGGGTTGCTGGCGTGCAAAGCCTGCTCGACCACATGTCCGATTAAAATAGACGTGCCGGAGTTCCGCTCACGCTTCCTGGCGCTTTATCACACGCGCTACCTGCGTCCGCTGCGCGATCATATGGTGGCGACGGTCGAAAGCTATGCGCCATTAATGGCGCGGGCGCCGAAAACCTTTAACTTCTTTCTCAATCAGCCGTTGGTGCGAAACCTCGCGAAGAAACATATCGGCATGGTGGATTTGCCGCTACTTTCGACGCCGTCGCTGCAACAGCAAATGGTCGGGCACCGTTCCGCCAATATGACGCTGGAACAGCTTGAACTCCTGAGCCAGGAGCAAAAAGAGCGTATGGTGCTGGTGGTGCAGGACCCGTTTACCAGTTACTACGATGCGCAGGTGGTGGCGGATTTTATCCGGCTGGTGGAAAAGCTCGGCATTCAGCCTGTATTGCTGCCGTTCTCGCCAAATGGCAAGGCCCAGCACATTAAAGGGTTCCTTAACCGATTTGCGAAGACGGCGAAGAAAACGGCCGAATTTCTCAATCGGGTGGCGCAGTTGCGTATCCCGATGGTCGGTGTCGACCCGGCGCTGGTGCTTTGCTATCGTGATGAATACAAACAAACCCTCGGCGAACAGCGTGGTGATTTCCACGTGCAGCTGGTGAATGAGTGGCTGCCGACGGTGCTGGCGTCCCGACAGCCTCTTGCCGTGAGCGGTGAGCCCTGGTATTTCTTTGGGCATTGTACCGAAGTGACGGCATTGCCTGGCGCACCGGCGCAGTGGGCGGCCATTTTTGCGCGCTTAGGGGCGAAGCTGGAGAGCGTCAGCGTAGGCTGCTGCGGCATGGCGGGTACTTACGGCCATGAAGTGAAAAATCATGAAAATTCGCTGGGGATCTATGCGCTGTCGTGGCAACAGGCGATGGCGCGACTGCCGCGCAATCGCTGCCTGGCGACCGGTTACTCTTGCCGCAGCCAGGTAAAACGCGTTGAAGGCACCGGGGTTCGCCATCCGTTACAGGCACTACTGGAGATTATTGGATGATCTGGAAACGTAAAGTCACGCTCGAAGCACTGAACGCTCTGGGCGAAGGGAACATGGTGGGGCTACTGGATATTCGCTTTGAGCATATTAGCGACGATACGCTGGAAGCAACAATGCCGGTGGATAGCCGTACAAAGCAACCTTTTGGTCTGCTACACGGCGGCGCGTCCGTTGTGCTGGCTGAAAGTATCGGCTCGGTTGCGGGCTATCTGTGCACGCAGGGCGAACAGAAAGTCGTGGGGCTGGAGGTGAATGCCAACCACGTTCGCTCAGCGCGCGAAGGGCGCGTCAGAGGGGTGTGCAAAGCGCTGCATACCGGCTCTCGTCATCAGGTCTGGCAGATCGATATTTTTGATGAGCAGGGGCGGCTGTGCTGTTCTTCACGTCTGACAACTGCCGTTGTGTGACGTTGTCACAAAATATCTTTATCGCAGACTGCTTTTGGTCAAAATGTGTGCAGAAAAAAGTGTTATACTGTGCACGTTTTGAACATAAGCGAGGATGATATGTCTACCGATTTAGACCCAACCCAACTGGCAATTGAATTTTTACGCCGTGATAAAACCGAGCTTTCTCCAGCCCAGTATTTGAAGCGCTTAAAACAATTAGAGCTGGAATTTGCCGATTTACTCACGCTCTCTTCCTCTGAGCTAAAAGAAGAGATTTACTTTGCCTGGCGTCTGGGCGTTCATTGATTCCGCACTGTTTTATCGCTCGGTGAATTAACACCAACAGAAAACCCCGACACGCTCTGCCGGGGTTATTTTTTTGGCTATGAGCGGCGGTTTACCACTTCATTTCACCGGTATTCACTTTCGCGCTCAGCGTCAGGGAACTTTCGTCAGCGAGGCCAGGCCAGGCGGCGGTCATCGTTTTGATGACATACTCTGACCCTTTTTTCGCCTCAAGCGCTTGCTCAAAGGATTGCAGATAATCCTGCGTGAAGCGTATAGCGGCGTCGCCTGCTGGACGTTCACCGATATAGTGACCCGGAATCACCTGGGTCGGCTGCAAACTGTGCATCTCTGTCAACACATGACGCCAGGCTGCACGCTGCTCAGGAGACTGGGTATCCGCCGTCCAGACATGGATACCGGATGCGATTCCCGTTCCGCCAAGTATTGCGCGGTTTGCCGGGACCCAGACGTAAGCGGCGTAATCGTTCGGGTGACGCAGTTCCAGCGTTTTCCCATCAATCGTAAATTGTGTCTCGGTGGTTGCCTGCGGGATGGTGAGCGCCGCTGGCGCGCCATCTTTCATTTGCGGGCCCCAGTATTGCAGTTTGGCGTCTTTCGTTGCGCGAATGTGTTCCACCACATGCGGCGTCGCCAGAACTTTCACGTTCGGGAAGGCTTTTACAATCGGTTCCAGACCAAAATAGAAATCTGGATCGCCGGAGGTAATCACGATGGCTTTCAGCGACTTGCCGCTCTTTTTAATCATTTCGACCAGCTTTTCCCCGTCTTTGGTACTGAACTGCGCGTCGAATAAAATGGCTTCTTTAGGGCCAGAGACCAGCGTGGAAGAGACCGGGAAAATCGCGTTTTCCTGCGGATTATAGACGTCGAGTTGCAGTGGGGCGGCGAACAATGGCGCGCTAGTCAGCGACAGCAGAAGTGCCAGCGTTTTGATTTTCATTCTGAGTGACCTTATCGGCAGATGATGTTGATTTATTTACGTGGCTTATTTTAAGCAAATCTCGATCTGTTAAAATTCCTCTATCAGGACATGCTGAGTTTCATAAAACGATCGGATGGAAGGTTATGGACAGAGTGATGGCGGCAACGGTGTTTAACCATATCTGCGATTTGGGTAGCCTGAGCGCGGCTGCGCGCGCATTAGGGATCTCCAGGCCGATGGTGAGCCGTTATCTGGATGAAATGGAGAAATGGGCCGGAGCCAGACTTATTCATCGTTCGTCGCGCCGCCTGACGATCACGCCTGCCGGAGAAGACGCGTTGATGAAAACGCGAACGCTGGCGCGGCTTTCCCTGGATATTGCGGGGGCGACCGGGCGAGAGGTGCCGTCCGGCACGTTGCGCGTCGCCTGCGCTCATTTCACCGCGATGCATATTCTTGCACCGATGCTGCCCGCTTTTTTAGCGCGTTATCCTGAATTGCGCATTGAAGTGGAGATTAATAATCAGCCTGTCAGTTTAGTGGGGGAGCGTATTGATGTGGCGATACGCATTACCGATAACCCTGAGCCAGGGACAATTGCGCGTCGGCTTGGTGACTGTGAGTCTGTGCTCTGCGCGTCTCCTGACTATCTGCATCGCTATGGCACGCCGCAGACGCCGGAGGCGCTGGCGCAACACAATTGCCTCTATTACAGCGGATTTGCTGGAAAATCCTGGCATTTTCTGGATGAGCAGGGAGAACCGCTCTCTGTTGCGATCAAGGGCAACCTGAGCGCCGGAATCTCTTCACTTTTGTGTGAAGCGGCGCTGGCAGGGATGGGGATTGCGCTGGTGCCGGAAAAAGAGGCGCGAGAGGGGCTGGCGCAGGAGAAACTGGTTCGTTTGTTGCCCCATCTACAACCGCGGCAATTGGCCGTATACGGGTTATACCTTTCCCGTGAGCATCAGCCCGCCGCGCTACGCCTGTTTCTTGAGGCGGTGCAGGGCGCGATGCGCGACGGTGAAGCCTGTTCCTGATGCAGCATAAGGCGTATAAAAATTGTGCAGAAAGCAAGATCTGTTAAATACGCGATGCCAAACTTATGAGAATATTCTTACACCCCTTCAAGAGCTAAGCCTGAAATGAGTGCCGGAGATAAGCGCCGGGTGGGGCAACGAACGATCGGTGTTATGCATACAACACCGATCGTTCGTTGTTAATTACTCCGTTCTTTCCGTTCTTTCTTTTTCACGTTAGTGGATTTGCTAATCCGACGGCTGTTTTGAGCTATTGTTTAGCACCGTCATCGTCCGCTTTTGACCCCCATTTTTATTGATAACCCTATCTCAAAAATAGGCATTTTCGATACATATTTAATTTTTTAACCTGCCGCGCTGTTTACTCCTTCTTAAATGCTTTATCTATCAATGTATTGAATAAAATAATCCATCACTGATAACCCTCGAAACAGGGTCTATGCTTAGTAAAAGTGGTCAAAAAGGGCGGTTAACCCGAATGACCCTTCTGTCAGAGGGTTGAAGTGATAATCATTATCACTAACATGGTGTTATGCCCTGGTGGCTTATTACACGAGGTGGATCTATGGAATTGCATTCAGGAACATTTAATCCAGACGATTTTGCATGGCGTGGCCTGACGCTAACGCCTGAGGCGGCGGCACATATTCGTGACCTGGTTGCGAAGCAACCCGGCATGCTTGGCGTGCGTTTAGGCGTGAAGCAGACGGGGTGCGCGGGATTTGGTTACGTGCTGGATACCGTCAGCGAGCCAGAAAAGGACGATCTGTTGTTTGAAACGGAGGGCGCGAGGTTGTACGTGCCGCTTCAGGCCATGCCGTTTATTGACGGGACAGAGGTCGATTATGTGCGCGAAGGATTAAACCAGTTATTTAAATTTCATAACCCGAAAGCCCAGAACGAATGCGGCTGTGGCGAAAGCTTCGGGGTATAGGCGGTACTATGTCTCGTAATACTGAAGCAACTGACGATGTCAAAACCTGGACCGGTGGTCCACTGAATTATAAAGAAGGCTTCTTCACCCAGTTACAGACTGACGAGCTGGCAAAAGGCATCAGCGAAGAGGTCGTGCGTGCGATTTCCGCCAAGAGAAATGAGCCGGAGTGGATGCTGGAGTTTCGCCTTAATGCGTACAAAGCCTGGCTTTGAGATGGAAGAGCCGCACTGGCTGAAAGCGCACTACGATAAGCTGAATTATCAGGATTACAGTTATTACTCTGCGCCATCGTGCGGTAACTGCGATGAGACGTGCGCGTCAGAACCGGGTGCCGTACAGCAAACCGGTGCGAATGCGTTTCTCAGCAAAGAGGTGGAAGACGCCTTCGAACAGCTTGGCGTACCGGTACGTGAGGGTAAAGAGGTGGCGGTGGATGCCATTTTCGACTCCGTTTCCGTTGCCACTACCTACCGGGAAAAGCTGGCGGAACAGGGCATCATCTTCTGTTCGTTTGGCGAGGCGATTCACGATCACCCTGAGTTGGTGAAGAAATATCTGGGCACCGTGGTGCCGGGTAATGACAACTTTTTTGCTGCGCTGAACGCTGCGGTAGCGTCTGACGGCACTTTCATTTATGTGCCGAAAGGCGTTCGTTGCCCGATGGAGCTGTCGACCTATTTCCGAATCAACGCGGAAAAAACAGGGCAGTTCGAACGCACCATTCTGGTGGCGGATGAGGGCAGCTACGTCAGCTACATCGAAGGGTGTTCTGCGCCAGTGCGCGACAGCTACCAGCTGCACGCGGCGGTGGTAGAGGTGATCATCCACAAAGATGCCGAAGTAAAATATTCCACCGTGCAAAACTGGTTCCCCGGCGATAACAACACCGGCGGGATTCTGAATTTCGTCACCAAGCGCGCGCTGTGCGAAGGTGAAAACAGCAAGATGTCGTGGACGCAGTCCGAAACGGGGTCGGCTATCACCTGGAAATACCCGAGCTGCATTCTGCGCGGCGATAACTCCATCGGTGAGTTTTACTCTGTGGCGCTGACCAGCGGTCATCAGCAGGCCGACACCGGCACCAAAATGATCCACATCGGTAAGAACACCAAATCAACCATTATTTCAAAAGGGATCTCCGCCGGGAATAGCCAGAACAGCTATCGCGGGCTGGTGAAGATTATGCCGACGGCAACCAACGCCCGTAACTTTACCCAGTGCGACTCAATGCTGATTGGCGCGGACTGCGGCGCGCACACCTTCCCGTATGTCGAGTGTCGTAATAACAGCGCCCAGCTTGAGCACGAGGCGACGACGTCGCGGATCGGTGAAGATCAGCTCTTTTACTGCCTGCAACGCGGCATCAGCGAAGAGGATGCCATCTCGATGATTGTTAATGGCTTCTGTAAAGACGTCTTCTCTGAACTGCCGCTGGAATTTGCCGTTGAAGCGCAAAAACTGCTGGCGATCAGCCTTGAACACAGCGTCGGTTAAGTATTAAGGAAAGCACATGTTAAGCATTAAAGATTTACAGGTCAGTGTGGAAGATAAAGCGATTCTGCGCGGTCTGGACCTCGACGTCAGACCCGGAGAAGTGCATGCCATTATGGGGCCGAACGGTTCCGGGAAGAGTACGCTTTCCGCGACGCTGGCGGGCCGTGAAGATTATGAAGTGGTTGGCGGCTCTGTCGAATTTAAAGGCAAAGATTTACTGGAACTGTCGCCAGAGGATCGGGCGGGCGAAGGCATCTTTATGGCGTTCCAGTATCCGGTAGAAATTCCTGGCGTCAGCAACCAGTTTTTCCTGCAAACAGCGCTGAATGCCGTGCGCAGCTATCGTGGTCAGGAGTCGCTGGATCGTTTTGATTTTCAGGATCTGATGGAAGAGAAAATCGCGCTTTTGAAGATGCCGGAAGATTTGTTGACCCGTTCGGTAAACGTGGGTTTCTCCGGCGGTGAGAAGAAACGTAACGATATTCTGCAAATGGCGGTGCTGGAGCCGGAACTGTGCATTCTTGATGAGTCTGACTCCGGGCTGGATATTGATGCGCTGAAAATTGTCGCGGAAGGCGTCAACTCGCTGCGTGACGGTAAACGTTCGTTCATTATCGTGACGCACTATCAGCGTATTCTGGACTACATCAAACCTGATTACGTCCACGTCCTGTATCAGGGGCGGATTGTGAAGTCCGGCGATTTCACTCTGGTCAAACAACTGGAGGAGCAAGGATATGGCTGGCTTACCGAACAGCAGTAACGCGCTGCAACAATGGCACCATCTGTTTGAGGCGCAGGGCGAATCCCGCTCGGCGCATGCGCAGCAGCATTTACAACAGATGCTGCGCCTGGGGCTGCCAACGCGTAAGCATGAAAACTGGAAATACACGCCGCTGGAAGGGTTGGTCAGTAGCCAGTTTGTCAGCCGTTTTGCCGAGGTTACTCAGGAACAGCGCGACGCACTGGCGCTGGATATCGACGCTGTGCGTCTGGTGTTTGTTGACGGCCAGTTTAGCCCGCAGCTTAGCGACAGCGCTACAGCCAGCGGTTTCGACATTGCGATCAACGACGAACGTCAGGCGCTGGCCGCACCGGTTCAGCCGGAGGTTTTCCTGCATCTGACGGAAAGCCTGGCGCAGAGCGTGACGCACATCAGCGTTAAGCGCAACCAGCGGCCCTCTAAGCCGTTGCTGCTGATGCACATCACGCAGGGGCTGGAAGGCGATGAGGTCAACACTGCGCACTACCGCCACCACCTGGAACTGGCGGAAGGGGCAGAGGCAACGGTGATAGAGCACTATGTCAGCCTTAACGCGGCACGGCACTTTACCGGAGCGCGTCTGACCATGAACGTGGCGGCGAATGCGCATCTGCACCACATCAAACTGGCGTTTGAAAACCCGGTGAGCCATCACTTTGCCCATAACGACATTCTGCTGGCGGCGGATGCAAGCGCGCACAGCCACAGTTTCCTGTTGGGCGATGCCGTGCTTGCGACATAACACCAGCACCCAGTTAAACGGTGAAAACACCACGCTGCGGATTAACAGCCTGGCGATGCCGGTGAAAAACGAAGTGTGTGATACCCGTACGTGGGCTGGAGCACAACAAGGGTTACTGCAACAGCCGTCAGTTGCATAAAACCATTGTCAGCGATAAAGGTCGGGCGGTATTCAATGGCTTGATCAACGTGGCGCAGCACGCCATTAAAACCGACGGACAAATGACCAATAACAATCTGCTGCTCGGTAAACTTGCCGAGGTGGACACCAAACCGCAGCTGGAGATTTACGCCGATGACGTGAAATGCAGCCACGGGGCGACGGTAGGACGGATTGATGACGAGCAGATGTTCTACCTGCGTTCACGCGGGATTGGAGAGCAGGATGCCAGACAGATGATTCTCTACGCGTTTGCCGCTGAGTTGACGGAAGCCCTCGGCGATGACGCGCTTAAACAACAGGTGCTGGCGCGAATAGGGCTTCGCCTGCCGGGAGGCATAGCATGACATTTCCCATCGAAAAAGTGCGGGCTGATTTTCCCGTCCTGACGCGTGAAGTCAACGGGCTGCCGTTGGCGTATCTGGATAGCGCGGCCAGTGCGCAAAAGCCCAACCAGGTGATTGACGCTGAGGCGGAGTTTTACCGTCATGGCTATGCGGCGGTGCACCGGGGCATCCATACGCTGAGCGCACAGGCCACCGAGAAGATGGAAAATGTGCGTAAACAGGCATCGCTGTTCATTAACGCCCGCTCAGCGGGAAGAGCTGGTGTTCGTACGTGGGACGACAGAGGGCATCAACCTTGTTGCCAACAGTTGGGGGCCGGAGAATGTTCGGGCTGGCGATAACATCATCATCAGCGAGATGGAGCACCACGCCAATATCGTCCCCTGGCAGATGCTGTGCGCGCGTACAGGGGCGGAACTGCGCGTCATTCCGCTCAATACGGACGGCACGTTGCAGCTGGATACGCTCCCGTCGCTGTTTGATGAGCGTACCCGACTGGCTGGCTATCGCGCATGTGTCGAACGTGCTGGGAACGGAAAACCCGCTTCCTGAAATGATCGCGCTGGCGCATCAGTATGGCGCGAAAGTGCTGGTCGATGGCGCGCAGGCGGTAATGCACCATGCGGTGGATGTTCAGGCGCTGGATTGTGATTTTTACGTTTTCTCCGGGCATAAGCTGTATGGCCCCACCGGTATCGGCGTGCTGTATGTCCGGGAGGAACTGCTTCAGGATATGCCGCCGTGGGAAGGCGGCGGTTCGATGATTGCGACCGTTAGTCTGACGGAAGGGACGACCTGGACCAAAGCGCCCTGGCGTTTTGAGGCGGGGACGCCGAACACGGGCGGAATTATCGGCCTGGGCGCCGCCATTGAATACGTCTGCGCGTTAGGGCTGGCGGAAATCAGCGAATATGAACAAAACCTGATGCACTATGCGCTGGAACAGCTGGCGGACGTGCCGGAGTTGACGCTATATGGCCCGGCTAACCGGCTGGGGGTCATCGCCTTTAATCTGGGCAAACACCACGCTTATGACGTGGGCAGCTTCCTCGACAATTACGGTATCGCCGTACGAACCGGCCATCACTGCGCAATGCCGCTGATGACGTATTACAACGTTCCCGCCATGTGCCGGGCGTCGATAGCAATGTATAACACCCATGAAGAAGTGGATCGTCTGGCAACCGGGCTAAAACGTATTCATCGCTTACTGGGATAACAGGGAGACGCTATGGCTGCGCTACCAGATAAAGAAAGATTGCTGCGTAATTTTCAGCGTTTGCGCCAATTGGGAAGAAAAGTATCTGTACATTATTGAACTGGGGCAGCGTCTGGCGGAATTAAATGAGCAGGATCGTCACCCGGAAAAATAGTATTCAGGGATGTCAGAGTCAGGTATGGATTGTTATGCGTCAGAACGCTGACGGCGTTATTGAATTGCAGGGCGACAGCGATGCAGCAATAGTAAAAGGGTTAATTGCCATCGTCTTCATTTTTGTATCATCAGATGACGCCACAGGATATTGTGAATTTTGATGTGCGGCCGTGGTTTGAAAAAATGGCGCTGACGCAACATCTCACGCCCTCCCGTTCACAAGGACTGGAAGCAATGATTCGCGCGATCCGCGCCAGAGCCGCAACTCTTAGCTAAACTGAAAAGACGTAGAACGCCAGATGGCGTACAGCTCTACGTGACTCGTAGGCCGGATAAGGCATTTAACCGCCATCCGGCAAAACGCCAGGGGGGTGGATATGAAACGTGCGTCTCTCATTGCAGTTACACTTTTCGGCGCTTACAGCGCATTTCAGGGCGGCCTGGGCAGTGGATTACCCCTTGCCGCCAGCAAACAGTCGCCTTGTCGGGCAGAATCAAACCCTATACCGTGCAAGCGGGGGATAAAAACTTACAGGCGATTGCCCGGCGTTTTGATACTGCCGCAATGTTGATCCTGGAGGCAAATAATACCATCGCGCCGGTCCCTAAACCGGGGACGCCGATTATCATTCCATCTCAACTGTTATTACCCGATGCGCCGCGTGAAGGCATTATTGTGAACCTGGCGGAGTTACGACTCTATTATTTCCCGCCGGGGTGAAAATAGTGTTCAGGTTTACCCTATCGGTATTGGTTTAGAGGGGCTGGAAACGCCGGTGATGGCGACGCGCGTCGGGCAAAAAATCCCGAATCCGACCTGGACGCCGACGGCAGGTATCCGCAAACGCTCGGCTTGAACGCGGGCATTACGCTGCCGCCGGTGGTGCCCGCCGGGCCAAATAACCCGTTAGGACGCTTCGCCCTGCGCCTGGCATACGGCAACGGTGAGTATCTCATTCACGGCACCAATGCCCGGACAGCGTCGGGTTACGCGTCAGTTCCGGCTGTATTCGGATGAACGCGCCAGACATTAAAGCTCTGTTTGCGCAGGTCAGAACGGGAACGCCGGTACGGGTGATTAACGAACCGGTGAAATTCGCCGTGGAACCAAATGGAATGCGTTACGTTGAAGTACATCGCCCGCTGTCGCCTGAAGAGGAGCAAAACCGTACAGACGATGCCGTATGTGCTGCCAGCAGGCTTTACGCAGTTTAAGGCGACTCAGGAGGTGGATGAACGCCTGGTGGAAAACGCGCTGTATCGCCGGGCGGGATATCCGGTTGCCGTTACATCAGGGCAGGCGCCGGTAGCTTCTGGTCGCTCTGTGGTGGAGTCCGCGCAAAACAGCCAACCCGGGAGCGGCGCTGAAACCCAGGCAACGCAGTAGCAGAGAAGGGAAAACACAGGCAAAAAAAAATGGCGCACAATGTGCGCCATTTTTATTACACAGGTACTATTACTTACGGTATTTAGTAGCCTGGTTGTCCAGACGCTGGTTAGCGCGAGCTGCGTCGTCTTTAGCAGCCTGAACGTCGGAACGCATTGCGTTCACGTCGTTGCTCAGCTGGTCAACTTTAGCGTTCAGAGTCTGAACGTCAGAAGACAGCTGATCGATTTTAGCGTTGCTGGAGCAACCAGCCAGCAGAGTAGAACCCAGGATTACCGCGCCCCAGTACCAGTTTAGTACGATTCATTATTAATACCCTCTAGATTGAGTTAATCTCCATGTAGCGTTACAAGTATTACACAAACTTTTTTAGGTTGAGAATATTTTTTTGACGGGAATGCACTTATTTTTGATCGTTCGCTCAAAGAAGCATCGAATTGAGCTAAAATGGCTAAAAAACCGAGTGAAAACAGAATCCTTCCATCGGATTCGTCTTAGATAATCTGCGATTAGATAGTGAAATCCGATTTGATTTTTTATTAAGAGTGGCTATCGATTAAATAAAAAAAGCGCCGCGAGGGCGCTTTTTATTCAGAAAATTAATTCACACAGGAATTATTACAGGACGTGAACAGATGCGGTGTTGGTCGTGCCGCTCGGTACCAGCGCGCCGGAAACCATGACCACAACGTCGCCTTTCTGGCCCAGACCGCTCTGTAGAGCGACTTCTTTACCCAGACGGTAGAAGTCGTCAGTAGAGTTAATTTCTTTCACCAGCTGCGGCACAATGCCTTTGCTCAGCACCAGCTGACGCGCGGTCACTTCGTTGGTGGTCAGCGCCAGGATGGTGGCGTCCGGGAAGTATTTACGCACTGCGCGAGCAGATTTACCGCCCTGAGTCGCAACGACAATGACCGGCGCTTCCAGTTTTTCGGCAGTTTCAACCGCGCCGCGGCACACTGCTTCGGTGATGCGCAGTTTACGGCTGTCGTTATTGAAATCCAGACGGCTGGTCATCACGCGGTCAGTACGCTCGCAGATGGTCGCCATGATGGTGACGGCTTCCAGCGGGTATTTTCCTTTTGCGGATTCGCCGGACAGCATCACTGCGTCGGTGCCGTCGAGGATGGCGTTCGCCACGTCGCCAGCTTCTGCGCGGGTCGGACGCGGGTTCTTGATCATGGAATCCAGCATCTGAGTCGCGGTGATAACGACTTTACGCGCGCGGATACATTTTTCGATGATCATCTTCTGCGCGAAGATAACTTCTTCAACCGGGATCTCAACGCCCATGTCGCCACGAGCAACCATGATGCCGTCAGACGCTTCGAGGATCTCATCGAAGTTGTTCAGGCCTTCCTGGTTTTCGATCTTGGAGATGATCTGGATGTTCTCGCCGCCGTGCGCTTTCAGGTGCTCACGGATTTCAACAACGTCAGAACGCTTACGGATAAAGGACGCGGCAACAAAGTCAACGCCTTGTTCGCAGCCGAAGATCAGATCCTGTTTGTCTTTTTCAGCCAGTGCTGGCAGCGCGATGGAAACGCCCGGCAGGTTAACGCCTTTGTTTTCGCCCAGGTCGCCGTTGTTCAGCACTTTACAGATAACCTTGTTACCTTCGATCGCGGTGACTTCCATGCCGATCAGACCATCGTCAACCAGTACGGTGTTACCTACGGACAGGTCAGAAGTGAAACCTTCGTAAGTGACGGCAACCATTTCGCTGTTGCCGATAACGGATTTGTCCGTTGTGAAAGTGAAGGTCTGGCCCGCTTTCAGGGAGACGTCATTACCACCTTCCAGCTTAATGGTACGGATTTCCGGGCCTTTGGTATCGAGCAGGATTGCGGCTTTTTTACCGGTTTTGCTCATTACGTTGCGCAAATTCTTGATGCGCTGACCGTGTTCTGCATAGTCACCGTGAGAGAAGTTCAGACGCATAACGTTCATGCCTGCGTCCAGCATTTTGGTTAACATCTCTTCAGATTCGGTTTTCGGACCGATGGTGCAAACAATTTTCGTCTTTTTCATGACAGTCTTAGTCTTTAAGTTGAGAAGGATATGGAAATCTGGCTTCAGGGGCGCACGGCCTTGAAGCTAAACCTGTGTTGCGAAAGTGGTGTTGCCTCGCTCTAAGGATAGGTGACATCGAAAGAGCGTGCAGAGGAATGTGTGCTCGTGTTTCAGCCCAACGGGATGGCGTGTTTTTTAGTCGTTGAGTTTTGCAGTCCAATGCGCTGAAACCATTCAAGAGACAATTGGCGCGCATTATACGCTGAAATTTACACAAAAGGAAAATGAAAACAGCGTTTCAAAAAACATCTGTGCAGATTCACAACAAATTGTTATTAAAGCGTTAATTATGATCCTTGCGTTGTGCCGCCCGGGAAAGGGCGGCGTTGCGCAACTACCCGGCGAGCGCCTGAGCTAAATCGTCCTGCAAATCCTGAACATCTTCAATGCCCACTGACAGGCGAATCAACTGTGGGGTGATGCCATTCGCCAGACGCTGCTCAAGCGGAATAGAGGCGTGAGTCATGGTAAACGGCTGGCTGACGAGGCTTTCAACACCGCCCAGGCTTTCCGCCAGGGTGAATAATTTCAGCCGCGTGATAACGTCAGTGGCGCGCTGGTCATCACCTTTTATGACGATGGAGATCATCCCGCCGAACTGTGACATCTGCTGGCGCGCAAGGGCGTGCTGAGGATGCGACGCCAGCCCCGGATACCAGACGTGTTCTACTGCCGGATGTTTTTCCAGCCATTGCGCCAGCGTCAGCGCATTGCCGCTGTGCCGCTCAATTCGCAAGGCCAGCGTGCGAATACCGCGTAATGTCAGAAAACTGCTAAATGGGTCCAGTACGCCGCCGACGGCGTTTTGCAGATAACCCAGCTGTTGTGCGAGCGCCGGGTTGTCCCCGACGACCGCCAGTCCGGCGACGACGTCTGAATGGCCGTTCAGGTATTTCGTCGCGGAATGCACCACGATATCGAACCCCAGATCAAGAGGACGATGGATCAACGGCGAAGCGAAGGTGTTATCGGCCACGCTGATAAGCTGGTGGCGACGCGCGATATCGGCAATGGCCGCCAGATCGGCCAGTTTTAGTAACGGATTTGTCGGCGTTTCTACCCAGATCATGCGGGTATCAGGACGAATCGCGGCTTCAATACCGGCCAGATCGTCAGGTTTCACCCAGCTTACCTGTAATCCGGCGCTGCGACGGCGCACATTTTCAATCAGTCGATAGGTGCCGCCATAGACATCGTCAATCGCCACCAGATGGCTGTTTTTATCGAGAAGTTCAAGCACGGTAGCGATGCCCGCCAGACCGGACGCGAAGGCATAACCTTGCGTACCGCCTTCCAGCTCGGCAATGGCGGTTTCCAGCGCATGGCGCGTCGGGTTGCCGCTGCGTGAATATTCATATCCGGTATGCTGACCCGGCGCGGGTTGCGCAAACGTCGATGTCGCATAAATCGGCGGCATAACGGCGCCGTGCGCGTCAGAAAAGGTTCCGCTATGGACGCTAAGTGTGGAATACGATTTCATGAGAGTTCCTTATTTATCCAGGCGGTTGCGCCAGTGGGTGAGCACATCGCTACGGGTGACCAGACCGAGGAACTGGTCGTTGTCGACAATCACAGCCACCTGGCCGCGATCAAAAATAGGTTTCAGCGCGCTTTCCGGTTCACGTTTATCAAGCCGGACTACCTCGCGCGTCATCGCTTCTTTTACCGGGAGGGAAAAACGCGGGTTATCGCCCTGAATATGCGTAATCAGATCCCATTCGTCGATAATGCCGATAAGCTGATCCTCCTGAAGAACCGGCAACTGCGAAATATCGTACAGGCGCATACGCGCCAGCACGGTTGCCAGCGTATCGTCCGGCGCAGCGGTCACGGTTGCCCCTTCGTCATGACGTAAGGCGATGAAGTCGCTCAGATCGCCAGCCTGTGGCCGGGTGATGAGCCCTTGCTGGCGCATCCAGTCATCGTTAAACATTTTCGAGAGATACTTATTGCCGCTATCGCAGGCGAAGGTCGCCACGCGCTTTGGCTGCGTCTGCGCCTGGCAGTAGCGCAGGGCGGCAGCGAGCAGCGTACCGGTCGATGAACCGGCAAGGATGCCTTCGGTTCTTAGCAACTCGCGCGCCGTGGCGAAGGCGTCTTTATCGCTGATGCGAAAGGCCTGTGAAACGGATTCGATGTGGGCGAGCGGCGGAATAAAGTCCTCGCCAATCCCTTCAACCAGCCAGGAACCGGCGGTGCCGAATGTGCCTGTCTCGACCTGATCGGCAAGGATTGAACCGGCGGGGTCGGCCAGCACGAACTCCGTGTGCGGGGAGTGTTCGCGAAACCATGCCTGTAAACCGCCCAGCGTGCCGCCGGAACCGACGCCGACCACGATGGCGTCAATGCGGCCATCCATCTGGGCAAACAATTCGGGGGCGGTGGTGGAAGCATGCGCCAGCGGGTTCGCGGCGTTGTTGAACTGATCAATATAGAAGGCGCCGGGCGTCTCCTGCGCCAGACGGCGTGCGTAATCCTGATAATAGGCCGGATGACCTTTGTTGACGTCTGAGCGGGTTAATACCACCTGTGCGCCAAGCGCGCGTAAATGGAAGATCTTCTCACGGCTCATTTTGTCCGGCACGACCAGCGTCAGGGCATAACCTTTTTGCGCGGCGATCAGCGCCAGACCCAGCCCGGTGTTGCCCGCCGTCGCTTCAATAATCGTGCCGCCGGGTTTTAGCAGCCCCTGTCTTTCCGCTTCATTGATCATAGAAAGTGCGACGCGATCTTTAATCGAACCGCCCGGATTCTGGTTCTCCAGTTTCAAAAAGAGTTCGCTTACGCCGCTATTCAGCTTATGCAACTGAAGCAGCGGCGTATTGCCAATCAGTTCCGTTACGGAGTGAAACGTTGTCATGGTGAATATCCATCAGTGAATAACATGACGAAATAATAGGGTTGCCAAAATGCACGCCTAAAGAATGTTTGTCTGTGAATAAGAACAGAATGGAATATAAAACGCTATTTGGATGGCAGGACGTTTAGCCGTGCGGTCGTCTGGCGGTGTTGATGGCCGAATAACCCTGTTTTTGTCGATTAATTCAACAGTTTACGCTGCTCGCGTTAAGGATAATGCCGCTTCCTGCATAAAGGTTGCCGAAATTGTACTAAAGCCATTTTCCCGCGCAGCGCCTCTCTTATTCCTTACGGATATATCAAATTCCTTTTTGGTCATTTAAAAGCAGAAACACCCTGATTACACTCGTTTGGACATCCATACTGCTAAACAGCTAAAAGCACTGGCAGGATAACCATAAGCAGCAGCGGATACGATAACGATATGATCGTCCTGAAAAATATTTCGAAAGTTTTTACGCCCGGCAAGCTGTCCATTACCGCAGTGGATAACGTTAATCTGACGGTTGAACAGGGACAAATTTACGGGATTATTGGCTACAGCGGCGCCGGAAAGAGTACGTTGATTCGTTTGCTGAACGGTCTGGAAAAACCGACCGTGGGCAGCGTGACCATCAATGGTCATGATATTTCAGCGGCGACAGGAGAATCCCTGCGCCAGGCGCGGCTGAAAATCAGCATGGTGTTTCAGCACTTTAATTTGCTGTGGTCGCGTACCGTCAGCGAAAACATCGCTTTTTCTATGCAAATCGCGGGCGCGCCAAAAGCAAAAATCAAGGCGCGGGTGGCGGAGCTGATCGACCTGGTGGGGTTAACCGGGCGTGAGAATGCTTACCCATCCCAACTGAGCGGCGGGCAAAAGCAACGTGTGGGGATTGCCCGTGCGCTGGCAAATAACCCGGATGTGCTGCTCTGCGACGAGGCGACTTCGGCGCTGGACCCGCAAACCACCGATCAGATTCTGGATCTGCTGCTCGATATTAATCGCCGCTTCCAGCTCACGATTGTGCTTATTACCCACGAGATGCATGTGGTGCGCAAAATCTGCGATCGCGTTGCGGTGATGGAAAACGGCAGAGTGGTGGAGGAAGGCGATGTGCTGAACGTCTTTACTCATCCGCAACAGCCGATTACCCGGCAGTTTGTCCGCCAGGTAAGTCAGTATGCCGAAGAGGAGGCGTTTAACCCGCAGCTGGCGAGCGAGCTGGGCGGGACGGTGATTAAGCTGACCTTCACCGGGCACAGTACGCATCAGCCGATCGTAGGGGAGCTTACCCTGCGTTACGGCCTGCCTTTCAATATCTTACACGGCAAGATGACGCAAACCGCGCATGGCGTGTTTGGCCAACTGTGGCTGCACGTCGTGGCGACGGAAGAACAACTGAATAATATTCTGGCGGATTTGCGGCAGAGCGATATTGAAGGTGAGGTAGTACAACATGGTTGAGAATCTGTTTCCCCATCTGAAATGGGAACAACTTTTTGCGGCAACGCAGGAAACGCTCTATATGACGGCGCTTTCCGGTATCGCGACGTTTGTGCTGGGGATTGTACTGGGGCTGGCGCTGTTTTTGACCGCGCGCGGCGGGCTGTTTCAGAACCGCACGCTGTATAGCGTCATTTCGCTGGTGGTGAATATTTTTCGCTCGATCCCGTTCATCATTTTGATCGTCTTGCTGATCCCGTTTACCAAAGCGCTGGTCGGCACCATTCTCGGCGCGAACGCTGCGCTGCCGGCGCTGATTGTCGGGGCGGCGCCGTTTTATGCGCGTCTGGTTGAAATCGCACTGCGCGAGGTCGACAGAGGCGTGATTGAAGCCACGCGTTCGATGGGCGCACGTCTCAGCACACTTATTTTTCGGGTTTTACTGCCTGAATCATCACCCGCACTGGTGTCCGGGATCACCGTGACGCTGATTGCGCTGGTCAGTTACAGCGCGATGGCCGGAGTGATTGGGGCAGGCGGTTTAGGGAACCTGGCTTATCTGGAAGGATTCCAGCGCAACCACAACGACGTCACGCTGGTGGCGACGGTGACTATCCTGATCATCGTCTTCATTATCCAGTTCTGCGGCGATGTGATCACCTCTCTGTTAGATAAACGCTAATAAAATACGGAAACCATTATCATGAAAAAATCACTGACATTACTCGCCGCAGCAACCTTAAGCGCCCTGAGCTTCGCCTCCTGGGCGGATACGCTGACCGTTGGCGCCTCTAACGTACCGCATGCGGAAATCCTTGAGCAGGCGAAACCGATTCTGGCGAAACAGGGGATTGATCTGGAGATTAAACCTTTCCAGGATTACATTCTGCCGAACACCGCGCTGGCCGGTCGTGAAATCGACGCCAACTACTTCCAGCATATCCCGTACCTGAATAGCGTGCTGAAAGATCATGCGGGTGATAAAACCTATGATTTCGTCAGCGCCGGGGCGATTCATATTGAGCCGATCGGCATCTACTCTAAAAAATACAAATCGCTGAAAGATCTGCCGGAAGGCGGCAGGATCATTATGCGTGACGCGGTCTCTGAAGAGGGACGTATTCTGTCGATCTTTGAAAAAGAGGGCGTGATCAAACTGAAGCCGGACGTGGATAAGGTCAGAGCGCGCATCAGCGACATCGTGGATAACCCGAAAAAACTGAAGTTCCTGCCGAACGTGGAAGCGGCGCTGTTACCACAGATGTACAACAACGATGAAGGCGATGCGGTGGTGATTAACGCCAACTACGCTATCGACGCAGGTCTGGACCCGGTTAACGATCCGATCGCCGTTGAGAGCGGAGAAAACAATCCGTACGCCAACATCATTACCGTACATCGTGGCGACGAGAAGAAAAAAGACATCGTGGCGCTGGTTGACGTTCTGCACTCAAAAGAGATTCAGGACTGGATCCGCACGAAGTACAAAGGCGCGGTGATTCCGGTCAATAACTAATACCACGTAGTGCCGGATAGCGTGACGCTTATCCGGCCTATAAAAGAGCCTGGCCGAACGGGTGAGCAAGTTACAGAGTGTGAGGTGACGGATATCGGTTAAGTTGAATAGTCACTCTGTTTATTTGTCTGATTTATTTGAGTTTTGTCTTCATCGTTAGAGTGATATATGCTGTTTGTTTGTGCTGGCGATGAGAGACAATAATGGGAAACCTGACAAAAGACGACGAACTGTACCGTGAGATGTGCAGAGTGGTTGGCAAAGTGGTTCTGGAGATGCGCGACCTGGGGCAAGAGCCAAAGCATATCGTGATTGCGGGAGTGTTACGAACCGCCATGGCGAACCAGCGACTCCAGCGCAGCGAACTTGAAAAACAGGCGATGGAAACGGTTATCAAAGCCCTGGCAGGATAATTCTCTCAGGGATGGCGCTCGCTTCGTCATCCCTTATTCCCGGTATTTAAATTCTTCACCTTGTAAATAATCAGATATCGCGTTTATATTAATATCGATATGTATATTAATATATAACGAAGGCAATTGATATTAATAATGGGAACGAGGTCACATTTATAATTATTAATAGATTGCCGTGTTTTATATCCTCTAAATGATAATAAATATCACTCCGCTTTTATTATTTCACTTCCGGTTTTTAATTGATAACGATCAAAGTTAATAGCACTGAATAACCACATTATTTATGTGCCTAACTCTTTAGGATTAGTCTATTTGTATTTAATGATATGACGTATGCGATCCGGTTAGGGCAAAACATCGGGTGTTGTCAGCACTGTGTTTGCGAAGAGGATGCGAAATAAATGAACCAGGTCGAACGTCCAATATTAGATTTTGGCTTAACGCGGCTCGAATTTCTGCGTATATCAGGAAAGGGTCTGGCAGGATTAACTATCGCTCCCGCGCTGCTGTCACTTTTTGGCTGCAAACAGGAAGACGTTGATAGCGGTACGGTAGGACTGATAAACACGCCCAAAGGGGTATTAGTGACTCAACGCGCCCGCTGCACAGGCTGCCATCGCTGCGAAATCTCCTGCACCAATTACAACGATGGCGCCGTGGGCTCGTTCTTCTCCCGCATTAAGATTCACCGTAATTACTTCTTTGGCGACAACGGCGTCGGCTCCGGCGGTGGTCTGTACGGCGATTTAAACTACACCGCAGATACCTGTCGCCAGTGTAAGGACCCGCAGTGCATGAAGGTCTGCCCAATCGGCGCAATTACCTGGAAACAGGACGATGGCTGCATCGCGGTTGATCATAAGCGATGTATTGGCTGTAGCGCCTGTACCACTGCCTGCCCCTGGATGATGGCTACCGTAAACAGCGAAACGAAAAAATCGTCAAAATGTGTTTTATGCGGCGAGTGCGCCAGCGCCTGTCCAACAGGGGCGCTGAAAGTTATCGAGTGGAAAGATATTACTGTTTGAATCTTGCAAAGGAAAACATTATGGCTAACGGTTGGACAGGTAATATATTACGGGTCAATCTTACAACAGGCGATATTACCCTCGAAGATTCCAGTAAATATAAAAAATTTGTCGGCGGAATGGGGTTCGGCTACAAAATTATGTATGACGAAGTCCCGCCTGGCACGAAACCTTTCGATGAAGGAAATAAACTGGTATTTGCCACCGGCCCGCTGACCGGATCTGGCGCGCCCTGTAGTTCCCGCGTCAATATCACTTCGCTCTCTACGTTTACTAAAGGTAATTTGGTTGTCGATGCGCATATGGGCGGCTTCTTTGCGGCACAAATGAAATTTGCCGGGTACGACGCGATTATTATTGAGGGTAAATCCGCTTCGCCTGTGTGGATCAATATTAAAGATGACAAGGTCAGCCTCGAAAAAGCAGATTTTCTGTGGGGTAAAGGGACGCGCGCCACGACCGAAGAGATCTGCCGTATGACCAGCCCGGAGACCTGCGTGGCGGCCATTGGTCAGGCGGGTGAAAACCTGGTGCCGCTCTCCTGTATGCTCAACAGCCGTAACCACAGCGGCGGGGCGGGAACCGGCGCGGTGATGGGGTCGAAAAACCTCAAGGCCATTGCCGTTGAAGGCACCAAAGGGGTCAATATTGCCGATCGCAAAGAGATGAAGCGGCTGAATGACTACATGATGACGGAGCTGATTGGCGCCAATAATAATCATGTTGTGCCGAGCACCCCGCAGGCATGGGCGGAATTTTCCTCACCGGCTTCGCGCTGGACGGCGCGTAAAGGTTTGTTCTGGGGGGCCGCAGAGGGCGGGCCTGTTGAAACCGGCGAGATCCCGCCGGGTAATCAGAATACGGTCGGCTTTCGCACCTATAAATCCGTGTTTGACTTAGGTCCGGCGGCTGAAAAATACACCGTGAAAATGAGCGGTTGCCACTCATGTCCGATCCGCTGCATGTCGCAGCTCAATATTCCACGGGTAAAGGATTTTGGCGTACCGAGCACCGGGGGGAATACCTGCGTGGCAAACTTTGTCCATACCACGATCTTCCCGCACGGCCCGAAAGATTTTGACGATAAGGACGATGGCCGCGTTATCGGCAATCTGATCGGCCTGAACCTGTTTGACGACTACGGTATCTGGTGTAACTACGGGCAGTTGCACCGTGACTTCACGTATTGCTACAGCAAAGGCGTGTTCAAGCGCGTGCTGCCGGCTGAGGAATATGCGGAGATCCGCTGGGATCAACTGGAAGCGAGCGATCCCAACTTTATCAAGGATTTCTACTATCGCCTGGCGCATCGCAAAGGAGAGTTGAGCCATCTTGCGGATGGTTCATACGCCATTGCCGAGCGCTGGAATCTGGGTGAGGAATACTGGGCGTACGATAAAAACAAACTGTGGTCGCCGTTTGGCTATCCGGTACACCATGCTAACGAAGCGTCGGCGCAGGTGGGGGCAATTACCAACTGCATGTTTAACCGTGACTGCATGACCCACACCCACATCAACTTTATTGGTTCTGGTTTACCGCTGAAGCTACAGCGAGAGGTCGCGGCGGAACTGTTTGGTTCTGAAGACGCCTACGACGAGACTAAAAATTACACGCCGATCAACGCGGCGAAAATCAAGTATGCCAAATGGACGCTGCTCAAAGTTTGCCTGCATAACGCCGTGACGCTGTGCAACTGGGTCTGGCCGATGACCGTTTCGCCGTTGAAGAGCCGAAATTATCGTGGGGATCTGGATCTGGAAGCGAAATTTTTCCAGGCGGTGACCGGGGATGAAACCACCCAGGCGAGCCTTGATTTAGCCGCAGAACGTATCTTCACGCTCCATCGCGCCTATACCGTCAAACTGATGCAGACCAAAGACATGCGCAATGAACACGATCTCATCTGTTCGTGGGTTTTTGACAAGGACCCCAACATTCCGGTGTTCACTGAAGGGACTGACAAAATGGATCGCGACGATATGCGTGAATCCCTGACGCTCTTTTATACCGAGATGGGCTGGGACCCTGAACTGGGATGCCCGACGCGAGAAACGTTGCATCGCCTCGGTCTTGAGGATGTCGCCGCCGATCTGGCCGCGCAGAATCTGCTGCCAGCGTAAGGAAGGTGAGATGAGTCATTCAGAGGGCGAACACTCCACGCCTGAGGTGGATATTGAAAAGCGGCAGTGGCTGCAAGGCTTACATCAGCATGAAAGGCGAGTGGATGAACCAACGCCTCCCGCGAGTCCGGCAGAGATCATGGCGGAGTTCATCCGCCAGCATTCTGCTTCAGGCCAGCTAGTGGCTCGCGCGCTTTTCCTGCAACCGCCGTATTCAGTGGAGGAAGAGGCGTTAATGCCGCTGCTGGAGACGCTGCTTCAGAGCGAGACAGGGGCGGATATCGCCTGCGTACAGGGTGCTCAGGATGATTATTACTACTCGACGCAAACCATGACCGCTAACTATGCCGACATGTGTGTGCAGGTGGTGGAGAACGATATTTGCCGGACTATCGCACAGGCGGTGCGTTTTGATTGCCAGACCTATCCGCGACCCTACAAGGTCGCCATGCTGGAACAACCGCCATACCGCTTTGCGCCGCAGCAAATAGAGACAGCCCTTGCCGCGATCGACATGCACCCGGATTACGCGGATATTCGCCGTGTGGCGTCGTCCAACGACGTGCCGTATCTGTTTAGCGAACGTTTTATGAGCTACGGCAAGGCATATGGCTTATGCGAATGGCTTGAGGTTGAGCAGTTTCAGAATCCCTGATTGTTCAGGGTGATGTCATGGAAAGCGTGGGCGATCGCTGCCACCGGATTAGAGGATAACCAGATGTCCTTCACTCGACGAAAATTTGTGCTTGGTATGGGGACGGTGATTTTTTTCAGCGGGCCCGGCCAAAATTTGTTAGCGAACACGAAGAATAGCAAAGCGGTGCGTTATGCCATGATTCATGATGAATCCCGGTGTAACGGCTGCAATCTCTGCGCCCGGGCGTGTCGCAAGACCAACCATGTTCCGACTCAGGGCAGTCGTTTATCCATCGCGCATATTCCTGTTTCGGATAATGAAAACGAAACCGTTTATCACTATTTCCGCCAGTCCTGCCAGCACTGTGAAGATGCGCCCTGTATTGATGTTTGCCCGACTGGTGCCTCCTGGCGTGATGAGCGCGGTATTGTGCGGGTAGATGAATCGCGTTGTATCGGCTGTAGCTACTGTATAGGCGCTTGTCCGTATCAGGTGCGTTATCTCAATCCACAAACCAAAGTGGCGGATAAATGCGACTTTTGCGCCGAATCTCGCCTGGCAAAGGGGTTCCCGCCGATTTGCGTGAATGCCTGCCCGGAGCACGCATTGATTTTTGGTCGTGAAGACAGCCCGGAAATTCAGACCTGGCTGAAGGAGAACAAATTCTATCAACACCAACTCGCAGGCGCCGGAAAACCGCATCTGTATCGCCGGTTCGGTCAACATTTGATTAAAAAGGAAAATGTATGAACGCGTCGCAGAATGCTGAACAGTTCCATGTCCAACTGGCGAACTATGTCCCCGTGTTTTCTCCCGAATACTGGCCTGTCTGGTTAGTCATCGCCGGACTGATGCTGGTAGCGATGTGGCTGGTGTTGGGGCTGCATGCCATGCTGCGGTTTCGCGCCGCCAACAAAGCCGCGGCCGGTCACGGTGAAAAGGTTTACCTGTACTCAAAAGCGGTGAGATTGTGGCACTGGTCGAATGCGCTACTGTTTGTGCTCCTGCTTGGCAGCGGGCTGATCAATCATTTCTCGCTGGTTGGCGCGTCGGTGATGAAGAGCCTGCTGACGGTGCATGAGATCTGCGGTTTTCTGCTGCTGGCGTGTTGGCTGGGTTTTGTTTTGATCAACATGCTGGGCGGCAACGGACACCATTATATTATTCGCCGCGAGGGCTGGATTGGCCGGGCGATGAAGCAGACCCGCTTCTATCTGTTCGGCATTATGCAGGGTGAGGAACATCCGTTTCCCGCCACCACACAGTCTAAATTCAACCCGTTACAGCAGGCCGCTTATCTCGGGGTGATGTACGGCCTGGTGCCGCTGTTGCTGATAACCGGACTACTGTCGCTTTATCCGCAGGCGGCGGGCGATCTGTTCCCCGGCGTGCGTTACTGGCTGTTGCAGGCGCATTTCGCGCTGGCGATCGTTAGTCTCTTTTTTATCTTCGGTCATCTTTACCTTTGCACGACAGGTCGTACGCCCGGTGAGACCTTCCGCTGCATGGTTGATGGCTATCATCGGCACTAACGGATGATCATTACGCGAGAGGATTTACGTACCTGGCGAGTCGGGCCCGTCATGTATCGTTGGTTTGTCCGTCGTTTTCCGAATGGCGGCAGCTACGCCGACGTGCATCGGGCGCTGAGCAGTGAAGGCTATCTCGACTGGGCAAATAGCCTGGTGGAATATGCCTGGTCGCGCTGGCTGGATGAGGAGAGCTTTGCGCGTCAGGATATCAGCGCGATGGACAGCCTGGTGAATGCGCAATCGCACCACGGTAATAGCGAACACATTGCCTGCGCGGACGATAACGTTCATCTGGGATGTGCGGGCGATAACGTCAAAATTGCCAGCGTGGGGTACGCTTCGCAGATTGCCAGCGCGGGATACTGCGCGCGCATTGGCAGCGCAGGCTACAACACGCATATAGGCTGTTCCGGCGATCGCGCGCGGGTGGCGGTGGCAGGGAACTCAACCCGCGTAAGCTGCGCCGGTGACGGGAGTCGTATTGCCAGCGCGGGAATGCGGGTGCGCATCAGCACGCTGGGTGACAGGAGCAATATTGCCAGCAATGGCGATCTGGCGCAGGTTGTCAGCTTTGGCGCCAATGCCAGAATTGCCAACAGCGGAGAGAATGTCCATCTCGTTACCAGCGGTGACAATGCGGTCATCGCCAGCACCGGGCACGTTGACTCTCTGATACTGGGGCCCGGCGGCTGTGCCGCGCTGGCGTATCACGATGGTGAACGTACCCGTTTCGCCGTCGCCATTGAAGGCGAGAACAACATACGCGCCGGGGTAAAATATCGCCTCAACGAACAACATCAGTTTGTTGAGTGTTGAGCCGTTTATCGGATGGCGAATCGTCGACGGGTGAATCTCTCCAGGCCAAAACAGAGCAGGTAATAGACCAGTCCGGTAAAGATAAAAATGGCCGCCGGGTAAATCTGTACCCGGTTATTCACCTGACCGGCAACGGTAGTCAGTTCAGGAACATTGACGATAAACGCCAGCGACGTGTCTTTCAGCAGGCCGATAAAAATGCCGGTCAATGACGGCATTACATTGCGTAGCACCTGGGGAAGCAGAATGAGCCATAATGCCTGAAACGGGCGAAATCCCTGCACTACCGAGGCGTCGTACTGCCCGGCAGGGAGCGCGTTTATGCCAGCATAAACGGAGTGCATCACCGATGCCGCAGTAAACCAGGCCAGCGCCAGCGTGACGGTAACGGCGCCGGGAAGATCGCTTCCGGTAAGCATTGGCAGCAAATACCACATCCAGAAGATCACGAAGATCAGCGGAATGCCGCGAATAAATTCCGCCCAGAGAAACAGCCCATTACGGATAACGCCCGGAAATCGCCAGGCAAGACAGGCGAGAACCACCCCGCCGGGAAGCGCCAGCACGCCAGCACCCAGCGCCATCAACAGTGTGAGAAGCACGCCGCCGGGTTGACCATCAGCAGCGCGTCCCCACAGCAGGTAATCCAGATTGTCGGTAATGACCGAAATATTAGCGATCATGGTGTGGACTCCTGAGGCTGAAAATACGCGTTTTGGGTTTCACTCTTTTGGCCGGGGCGGGGTTTAGCCGCGCCAGTAGCAGACCCAATACAATGCCGGTCAGCAAATAGAGCGCGGTGCCGACGGCAAAGGCTTCCAGAGCATGGGCGTTATAGCTTTCAATTTGTCGCACCTGATAGGTCAGTTCGGCAAAGCCGATACCGCTGGCAAGCGATGAGAGTTTCATCAGGTTAAGGTATTGCCCCACGATGGGTTGCCAGGCGTTTGCCAGCCCCTGGGGGAGCAGAATATGGCGGAGGGTCGTCCACGCGGAAAAACCTTGCGATACAGCGGCCTCTCGCTGCCCGGCGGATACCGCCTGCAACCCCGAAGCGATCTCCTCAACCAGGAAGGCCGATGTGAATACTCCCAGCCCCCCATGCGGAGCAGAGAAATTCTGGCGTCAGCCACCAGACATCGCCAGGCAGGATCGACCAAAAATGGTCGGTATTAACGAAATCAATCACGTCACGGGGCAGAAAATTCCACGCTGCGAAGTACCAGAACATCAACTGCACAAGCAGAGGCGTATTGCGAAACAGCGAGACCCAGGCAGCGACCAGACGGCGACCGAATGCGTTGCCGGAGAGACGCAGCGCGAGCAGGATAATCGCCAGCAGTGTCGACAGCAAAACGCCTGCCAGCGTGACCCAGAGCGTGGTCAAAAAACCCGAGATGACCCATTGCAGAGGTTGCCCGCTCAGCACCCCCTGCCAGTCCAGAGTAAGCATTATAACGATGACTCCTGGTGTAACGGATCGAGTACTTTCTTCAGGAAGCGCTGGGTTCTGGGGTGCTGCGGACGGGTAAAAAATACTTCCGGCGAGGCGACTTCCAGAATATCGCCGCCATCGATAAACACGACACGGTCGGCAATTTCGCGCGCGAAGTGCATCTCGTGCGTAACGACGATCATGGTGATCCCGCTGTGGGCAAGGTTCTTCATGACCTGTAAGACTTCGCCGATCATTTCCGGGTCCAGCGCGGATGTTGGCTCATCAAAAAGGATAATTTGCGGGGAGGAGGCCAGCGCGCGGGCAATGGCGACGCGCTGCTGCTGTCCACCAGAGAGCTGGGCGGCAAATGCGTCGGCTTTTTCAGCCAGACCCACCTGGTCCAGCAACTCGCGGGCTCGCTGCCGGGCGGCCTCTTTATTCCAGCCATGCACATACTCCAGCGCCAGCGTAATGTTCTGCTGCGCCGTCAGATGGGCGTAAAGGTTGAATTGCTGGAATACGAATCCAATGCGGCTGCGTAACTGGCGCAGCGCTGCGCCCTTGAGCTGACCAATGGGCTTATCATCGATAAAAATATCGCCGCCGCTTAATGACTCAAGCTGGTTGATGAGTCGAATAAGCGTGGATTTTCCCGAACCGGATGGCCCAAGGATGGTAACGACTTCTCCGGGTTCCACCGTCAGATTGACACCGTTTAATACCCGGTGCCCGTCGTACTGTTTGATCACATCGCGCAGTTCAACGCGCGCCTGACGCAAATGCGTAAAATCCGCAGCCGAAGCTGCGGAGCGGGTAAACAAACCTGAGAGCATATTACTTCGCTTCTATTTTAAAGGCGCGCGGCTGTGGATTTTTGGTTTCGGGGCCGAACCAGACGTCATAGATTTTAGCCGCCTGTCCGGTGGACTCGAGCTTCAGCAGTTCATCGTTCACCGCCTTTAACAGCGCGGGTTCGCCTTTTTTCACCCCGACGCCGATTTCCTCTTTGCTCAGCAGGTCGGGTAGGATTTTAAAGTTGGCTTTGTCTGGCGCCCCGCTTAACAGGCCCGCCAGAATGGTGCTGTCCTGGGTGATCGCCTGAACGTTGCCATTACGCAGCGCGGTCAGCGCCAGCGGGATATCATCATAGGCCAGCACGCGGGATTGCGGGAAACGCTGGTGCAGCGCCTGTTCCCCCGTTGTTCCTTTCACCGCGCCAATTCGCGCGCGGCTGAACTCATCCAGCTTGTCGGGGGAGGTCGCCGGAACCAGGAATTGTTGCCCGGTGACAAAATAGGGAACGGAAAAGTCGATAACCTGGGCGCGCTCCGGGGTGATGGTAATATCCGCGACGATCAGATCGGCCTTACCCGATTGCAGTAACGGGATACGGTTGGCTGGGTTGGTGGCGACCAGTTCTAGTTTGACTCCCAACGATTTGGCCAGCGCTTCAGCAAAATCAACGTCGTAACCAACGATTTTATGCGTTTGCGGATCGACGGAGCCAAACGGCGGGTTCGCATCGAACGTGGCCACTTTCACTACGCCGGCGGCTTTAATATCCGCCAGTTGATCGGCCTGGGCGGGTAACGCGGCAATACCGGATGCGAATAGCGCACTTAATGCCAGTAATGTTTTTTTAGTGCTGTGAATTGTCGTTGCCATCATCTTCTTTGATATCCCTGTAGAGACGCTAAATAATTCATGTCGCGGTCAAAAAGGCCGCTACATTCGCGACATGATTGGGTTTGTCTTTTTACGCTCCCACAACTCGCCGTCGTCACCAAATAAGAAAAGATTCTTATCTATATACAAAAAGATATTAGTAAAACAGATGTTAATGGTCGGTGAATTAAGATGGGATGGTCTAATGCAATAAATGCACAAGGATGGCAGGATTTCGTATTTCATTTTTTCACGCGAATGCGCTGCAATAAAACGCATCCAGCATACAGACAGAGGGGCGGAGAAGATGAATGGGTTTAAACGTCTTTGGCATACTGTGGTGAAGGCACGTCCACAGACCCGACAGTACGATGCGGAGCCTCATCTTCAGCGTATTGTTGAGTCTGTTCTTCCTGTCGCCAGCCTGTATGGCGTGGATATCGCCAACATTGATCCGGAGTGGTTCCGTGATAAAACAGAACGCTGAACATCGACAAACGCGCGAGGCATACTGGAACGAAATCTGCGCGCTTTCTGCGGCTTAATCCTGAATAAAAAAACCGGCATCACGCCGGTTCTGTCGTTATATTTTGCAGGCATCGCCGCAGTCATCATCCGCAATAACCGCCTGGGCTTTTTTATCTGCGTCTTCCACACGTTCAGCGTTACGCTCTTGCGCTTCCTCCAGTCCGTCAAAGACCAGATTGTCGAGATCAATATCCATCAATCACCTGTTTAGTTCAGTGTTTGCCAGCTTTCCAGTATAGGGCAAAATCTGTGATTGATGCACCTTGCGCTATTGGCGATCGGTGCGGTTGCCAGCAGGGAAAGCGGAAATCCCGCCATCCCTGCCAATAGGTTACTGCTCGGTGAGTTCCATATCCGCGATAAAGGGGAGATGATCGCTTGCCGACGACCAGGTGAAAGCAGGGGAGTTATGCGGAATGTCTATTTTCTTCACATCCCATTTTTGCCCCTTGAAAGTGAAGATGTGGTCAATATCAATCGCCGGGTTAACCGCAGGCCATGTACGATAATCCGTCCCCTGTTTCTCAACCGGATTAAAGAAATAGCCAATTTCTTTTAACGGCTGTTCGTCACGGGTAGAGTTGAAATCGCCAGCCAGAATTTTTATTGAAGAGGCTATATCTTTAAAATCGGATGACGCATCGCCAATACTGACATCCAGCAGATGGCGGACTTGCTCAATTCGCATGGTGGGATCTTTTTGCCAGTCAAGGTGGGGTAACCATGACCAGTACCGGCGTATCGAAACCTGGAACCGCAATTTGCGCCAGTAATGCTACCCGTTGTTCTGCATCGCCTGAGGGTAAATTGATAACCTGAGTATGCTGAATTTTGTATTTCGATAAAATGCCGAGTCCGTATTCACCACCGTCAAAATCCAGCGCCTTACCAAAGGCATAGTGATAGTTATTTGCATCAGCGATCGTTTTCAATTGATCAATCTTTTGGCTTCTTGCGGTTTTATTATCAACCTCTGGAACCGCAATGATATCGGCTGCAATTTTTTTGATAGCGGCATTAAGCGACGTGAAATCAGCTACATTTTCGGACGCTTCATTTTTGCCGATGTTATAGGTCGCAATTCTTAAATGAGGCTTGTTGTTTTCATAAATCTTATCCGGGACACCGCCTTTCTGAACGGCGAGAATTTCATTACCGGCAAGTTTTTCACTGGCTATAGCGTGTGTGGAAAGGCAGCTTAGCGCGAGGAATGTCAGTGTAAAGATGTTTTTCATAACGAATAGAGGCCTTGTTTATTTGCTGTTGTCGCCACTATAACGCGCATAAAAATAGGTTACTGTGAGACTTTGCACAAACTTATATTGTTTTGCGAAATAAGTGATTAAAGTACATTCACCAGAATTTTAAATGTGAATGAAGGCCGTAACGGTTTACTTGACCCGCAGAGCCTTTCGGGTAACTGTATGTAATGTTGCAAAAATCTGAATTTCACCTGTAAAAAAAGGAATAACGAAGAGATGTATGGCCGTGAGTATCGAAACGGGCGTCGTCGCATGGCACCGTTTTTAGCAATCTCTTGCATTACTCTGCTGTATGGCGCGAAAGGGTATGCCAGGCCGGATATGGAGCCGCTGGGACCGAATATCGCCGATCGGGGTTCCGCGTTTTACCATTTCAGGGTTGAAAATTTCGACTCCGCCGACGGAAAAAGGCACTACAAGGTCTGGACCGGCGTTCCTGATAAAACGCCGCCAGCGTCGGGTTATCCGGTTCTGTATATGCTGGATGGCAACGCGGTGATGGATCGCCTGACGGAGGACTTGCTGAAACAACTGGCGGAAAAAACGCCCCCCGTTATTGTCGCCATCGGCTACCAGACCCACTTACCCTTTGATCTGAACGGCAGAGCCTATGATTATACGCCCGCGCTGGAAGTGAAAAGCGGGGCGGAGGGGCGCTATCGTCGACCGGGTGGCGGCAGTGGGGACTTCCGTCGACTGCTGGAGACGCGTATCGCGCCGCAAACGGAACAAGGGATCAACATCGATCCTGAACGACGCGGCGTATGGGGACACTCCTACGGCGGCTTATTCGTCCTTGATTCGTGGCTGTCGTCGTCATTTTTTCAGTTTTACTACAGCGCCAGCCCATCGCTGGGAAGAGACAATTCCTCGTTGTTAACCCGGTTAACCACAATGGATGCCGCGAAAAATTGCCATAAGCGTTTATTTTTCATGGAAGGTTCCGCTTCACCGGGGAAAAATGCGCAGACTCCGGTTTCCGATATCCTGAATAAAACCCGCGACGCCGTTTCCGCCCTGCAAAAAGACGGGCTTGCGGTTGCCTGGTGGAATTACCCGGGATTGACGCACGGGCCGATGTTCACCGCCTCTTTTCAGAGCGCGTTACTGAATATGAGCGCGGAGGAGACTCCCGGGGCAGCGCGCTGCGATTAACCGGGCAGTGAGTGAAGAGGGCGGCGGGAAGCCGCCCTTAGCCATTACGCTATGATGCGAGTCTGATGGTCGTCAGAAGTGCAGCCCCACCTGCATGTAGTAGGTGCGGCCAGGTTCGTTATAGGTGTTCGCACCGGCTCCCCACAGATACGCGCCCGTGGTGGCGTTACCGGTGGGTCTGGGCATTCCCTTCACGGAAGTGGCGCTTGTCGAACAGGTTATCGATCCCTGCGGTCACATCCACATATTTCGTCACCGCGTAAGTCGCACTCATGCCCACCAGCGCATAAGGCGATACCTGTCGGGTTTCGCTGCCCGAAGTGGGGTTCCCTTGATAAGTGTATTTTTTCGGTTTCTGGCGGCCGTACCACGTCAGCGTACCCTGCACCGACAGATCGTTGGCGGCCTGCCACTCCAGCGTTGAGTTGATGGTGTATTTGGGAATAACCGACAGGTAATCTCCACTCTTCTTATTCTTGTTCTCGATGATATAGGTGAAGTTATTTTTCATCTTCAGCGTATCGGCGAGTGGGAAATTGAACGTCCCTTCCAGCCCCTGAACGACGGCTTTTGGCACGTTTTCCCATTGATAAATATTTGCGGAGGTGGCTTTGCCCGCAACCGAGTCACCGGCTGCAATCTTGTCATGGTAGTCGTTGCGATACCAGGTCAGCCCGGCCTGCACTTCATCATGATTATATTCAATCCCTACCTCTTTATTGACGCTGGTTTCTGCTTTTAGATCGCGGTTGCCTTGCAGATAGCAGGCGCCGCCGCCGTAGCATCCCTGGCCTTTACTGAACAACAGGTAATTGGGGTTGGTCTGATACAGATTTGGTGCTTTCCATGCGCGGGCAATACCCAGTTTTAACGTGAAGTCACCGCCCAGTTCCTGGGAGAGGTTCAGTGACGGACTCCAGTTACTGCCGCTAATACTCTGGTGGTTGAAGCGAATGGCAGGGGTCAGACGGGTGCTGTCCGTCAGTTCAAGGTTATCTTCCGCAAAGATGCCGTAAATATCCGCTGAGCTGTATTTGCTGCGCCCGGTATCGGCAATCCCCGGAACCGAGCCTCCGCCGGTGGTGGATTCGGTATTCGACGACGGATCTTTCATCGCCTGGTGGTTAAATTCCGCGCCAAAGGTCAGCGTCTGGCTAACCCACAGGTCAAGCGGGATATTCACTTCCGAGTGCAGGTTGGTGTCATACAACGAAATGGTCGAGAACCCTTCATTTGACGGGCTGAAAATCCCCGAGATGCCGCCAGAGAGGCCTTCATTGAGGCGGGTATTACGCGTTTTTTCAAACTGCACATAGTTATTGGTGGTGACGCCGCTGTCCCAGGCACCGGTATATTTCAGGCTGAGCGTCTGGCGGTAGAGAACGTTTGTTTCTTTGCCATAATATTTTTTTACCAGCGCGTTGCTGTTGGTGTTTTGCGTATCACCGGCATACAGGTTGCCGTGGCGACTGTAGCCGGCCCCCAGTTCCAGCGCCTGCATCGGCATAAATTCCCAGCGCAGAGCTGAATTGATGTCTTTATTGATAAAACCTTCACGGCCAGCGGGGTAACTACCGGCATAAGAACCGATACGCGGGGTCGTGTGGTTTTCGTTGATATCCTGGGCATCAGCCTGCGTTTTATTCCAGTTACCGTAGACCCGCAGGGTCAGATTATCCGCCAGCGCGCCGCTTAAACTGCCGTTATAGCGTTTGGTGCTGCCTTCGGATTTGTGCTGTGGAAAGTTGTAATAGGTATTTAAACTGCCGTGCCATTCGTCCGTCGCCGGTTTGGTGATGATATTGACGACCCCGCCCATTGCGCCACTGCCGTACATCGCGGCGGCCGGGCCACGGATGACCTCAATGCGCTCGATCATTTCTGGCGGCACCCAGTTGGTGTCGCCACGGGTATCGCGCTCATCGCTCCAGCCATAGCGCACCGAGTTGCGGCTGGAGACAGGCATACCGTCAATCAGAATCAGAGTGTTCTCCGGCCCCATGCCGCGGATATCAATCTGGCGGTTATTCCCGCGTTGTCCGCTGTTAGAGTTCCCGGTGAGATTGACGCCCGGCATGGTGCGAATGATCTCAGCGACGTCGCGCTGTATTGGCCGTTTTTTAATGGCCTCGCTGTCAATGATAGAGACGCCGGGGGCCTGGAGCGTCTGTTCTTTGGCCGTCACGACCATGGTTTCGCCGCTGTTTATTTCTTTGTCGCGGGCAGCCTGTTTCTCCGGTGGGTTACTGGCGTTTGTTTGTTCTGCTTTCTGGTTTGCCGCTGTTTTGATGTCGTCAGCCTGTACCGCAGGAATCGCCAGACTCCCTGCAATAAGCGAACTCAAAAGCGATAATTTATATGCCTTTTTTATCATGATATTAATCACTTGCCATTGTTAAAAGAGAAATTGCGTGAAATAACTTATTAGCAATATTTCTCATTTGCAACATAATAATGATTATCATTTACATTTTTAGTCGTGCGAGCGCGCTGCCGTTAGCGGCAATTTCAGGTTATTAAATAGAATAAAATCAGTAAGATAATTAATATCAGGGCAGCAGGCGTGAAGGGACAGTTGCGGTTGTTGGTCTGTACAACGGTCAAACCATGAATTCAGGAAAGATTTGTGGGGACAATGCGCTGTGGGAACAGTGTGCTGTGTGGATAAAGAATGGTGCGTCTGAATGGACTCGAACCATCGACCCCCACCATGTCAAGGTGGTGCTCTAACCAACTGAGCTACAGACGCAGGATGGTGCGTTCAATTGGACTCGAACCAACGACCCCCACCATGTCAAGGTGGTGCTCTAACCAACTGAGCTATGAACGCAATGTTGCAGGTGACAACGGGGACGAATATTAGCGGCAGAGCCGAAATGAGGCAAGAGGGAAAACGTAATTTTCTTCCTGATTTCACTCGATTGCAGAGGAAACGCGCAAAATGTCGAGAGAATAGCCGCCGTCCGGCGGCTATTGCTGATTTATCGCGCAGCGCGCTGCAAAATAATCGCTGATGACTGGCGTTGCAGGTATCGCATACGCAGCATCATCATAATAGCCGCAGACGTCAGGCCGATAATAAAGCCCATCCAGAACCCGGCCGGTCCCATGCGATCCACCACCAGATCGGTCAGCGCGAGGATATAACCGCTCGGTAATCCCAGCACCCAGTAAGCTGTAAAGGTAATAAAGAAAATCGACCGCGTATCTTTATAACCACGCAAAATACCGCTGCCGATAACCTGGATCGAATCGGAAATTTGATACACCGCCGCCAGCAGCATCAGTTGCGCGGCGAGCGTGACCACTTCAGGATTGTCGTTATAGAGCAGGGCGATAGGCTCACGTAACGTCACGGTAAAAATTGCGGTGATAACGGCCATGCAAACCCCGACGCCCAGTCCGGTTCTGGCGGCTGTCTGGGCATCCAGCGTTGAGCCCTGGCCAAGTCGATAGCCCACGCGGATGGTAACCGCAGCCGCCAGCGACATCGGCAATACGAACATCAGCGAACTGAAGTTCAGGGCAATCTGGTGGCCTGCGACATCCACAATACCCAGCGGTGAAACCAACAGCGCCACCACGGCAAACAGGGTGACTTCAAAAAACAGCGCCAGGGCGATCGGCAAACCTAGCTGTACCAGACGTTTCATGACCGCCGTATCCGGCTTGCTGAATCCGCGCTCGTTGCGGATATCGCGCATTGAACGCGCACGTTTCACATACGAGGCCATCGCGATAAACATCACCCAATAGACCGCCGCCGTGGCAACGCCGCAGCCCACGCCGCCGAGTTCCGGCATACCGAAGTGGCCATAGATGAATATATAGTTCACCGGAATGTTGACCAGCAGGCCAAGGAAGCCCATGACCATGCCGGGTTTGGTTTTTGCCAGACCTTCGCACTGGTTACGCGCAACCTGAAAGAACAGGTATCCCGGCGCGCCCCACAGGAGCGCGCGAAGATAGCCCACGGCTTTATCCGCCAGCGCAGGATCAATGTTATGCATAGAACGGATAATGTATCCGGCATTCCATAGCACAAACATAATGAGAACGGACACACAGCCCGCCAGCCAGAAGCCTTGTCGCACCTGGTGAGCGATGCGTTCGCGGCGGCCAGAGCCGTTGAGCTGCGCGATAACCGGGGTTAGAGCCAGTAACAGCCCATGACCAAACAGAATGGCGGGCAGCCAGATAGATGTGCCGATAGCGACGGCAGCCATATCCGTGGCGCTGTACCCGCCAGCCATCACGGTATCGACGAATCCCATCGCGGTTTGGGCGATTTGCGCAAGAATCACCGGTATTGCCAGAGCTAATAACTGACGCGCTTCACTGATATACTTCTGCACGTATACACCTATTATTTGTTGTTATTTGAGAGACTAAAAAAGCCGCCTTAAATGGCAGCAAGAAGAAAATGCAGGGGAAATTTCAGTCTATTGTAGCGAGGAATACGTAATTCTCCAGTGAAAAAACAGGTGCTTTTAGCGCTTTGCTGGCAACCTGATTTTCCACCTGCTATTGTGCTGGGCAGAGATGTATTAACTGATTTCAGGAGTTGCAGGTATGTTTACAGGTATTGTGCAGGGCACCGCGAAACTGGTGTCGATTGATGAAAAACCGAATTTCCGCACGCATGTCGTGGAATTACCTGAACACATGCTGGACGCGCTGGAGACTGGCGCATCGGTGGCGCACAACGGCTGTTGCCTGACCGTCACTGAAATAAACGGTAATCAGATCAGCTTTGACCTGATGAAAGAGACGTTACGCATTACCAATCTTGGCGATCTGAGCGTCGGCGATCTCGTTAACGTGGAGCGTGCGGCGAAATTCAGCGATGAGATTGGCGGGCATTTAATGTCGGGTCACATTATGACCACGGCTGAAATTTCGAAAATTCTGACCTCTGAGAATAATCGTCAGGTCTGGTTTAAAGTTCAGGACCCGCAGCTGATGAAATATATCCTGTATAAGGGATTCATCGGCATCGATGGCATCAGTCTGACGGTAGGGGAAGTGACGCCAACGCGCTTTTGCGTTCATCTGATCCCGGAGACGCTGGAACGCACCACGCTGGGTAAGAAAAAACTGGGCGCTCGCGTCAATATCGAAATTGATCCGCAAACCCAGGCGGTTGTTGACACCGTCGAGCGCGTGCTGGCGGCACGGGAAAGCGCGGCGAATCTGCATGCAGGCGACGCGTAACCCGACGTAAAAACCCCCGCAGCGCGGGGGTTATCAGGATTAGCGGGGAATACGCAGGCCGTGTTCGACGCCGCGAGAAAAAACCACCTGCCATAGCTGTATATCACGGGCGCGAAACGCCCCGGCGCATGCATTCAGATAATAACTGAACATGCGTTTAAACCGTTCGGTGTAATTATCTGCAATTTCCGGCCAGCCGTTGATAAAGCGAGAATACCAGGCCATCAGGGTGGTGTCGTAATCTGCGCCAAAGTTGTGCCAGTCCTCCATCACGAAATGCGATTCGCTGGCATTCGCAATCTGGCGAACAGACGGCAGGCACCCGTTCGGGAAAATATACTTATTGATCCACGGGTCGACATTATTATCCGTCTTTTTGGAACCGATAGTGTGGAGCAGGAAAATACCGTCCGGTTTCAAATTACGGTCGACCACTTCAAAATAGGTTTTATAGTTCTTCGGCCCGACGTGTTCAAACATACCAACGGACACAATGCGATCAAACTGATCGTTAAGGTCGCGGTAATCCTGTAGCCGAATAGAAACGTCCAGACCTGCGCAACGTTCCTGGGCCATCTTTTGCTGCTCGGCGGAAATCGTGACGCCAACGACGCTGACGTCATAATTGGACGCCATAAACTGGGACAAGCCACCCCAGCCGCATCCGATATCCAGCACGCGCATACCCGGCTGCAACTGTAATTTTTCACAAATGAGCTTCAGTTTCGCTTGCTGGGCGGATTCCAGTGTGTCGGCATCTTTCCAGTAAGCGCAGGAATATTGCATATACGGGTCGAGCATGCGGGAGAAAAGATCGTTGCCGAGATCGTAATGTTCTTTCCCGACTATCCAGGCGCGTTTTTTACTTTGTAAGTTGAACAGGCGTGCGCCCGCGATACGCAGCGTATCTTTGAAATGGTGGGGGAGTTGGTTTTCGAGCCCGGCTCGTAAGACTTTACTAAAAAACATGTCCAGTCGGTCGCATTCCCACCAGCCATCCATATAACTTTCACCTAACCCCAGCGATCCTTCCTGTAATACACGTTTTGAAAAAATCGGGGTTTTTAACACGAATATCCGCCGGGCAGTGCCATTGATGGCGATACCCGCACGGCCCAGCAATTCGTTGGTGATACGATACCAGTCATCATCTGGTACGCTGACTTCTTCTATACACGATGAACTCATAGCTTCTCCATCACTTGGTCGGTGATCAGAACCTTAAAACAGCGTAGACGCTTTTTGGGCTTTGTGAGAAATCTCACGGAATAATTCCGCGAGTCTATTATCCGACGTAGAACAGAGGAAGGGAGGAACCCTTACCGAAAAGGCCATCCGTGGTGAAACGGGAACGCTCCGGTTCCCGTTAACGCATAATAATTATCGTAATATTAACAACTGAAATTTAGTATAGGCCTCAAAATTCGATGATACAACCGAAAATTGTTAGCGAGCTAATTACCTGTTGTTGAACATTTTTAGTGAGATTCGCTGTGCGCAACTTCGGTGTTTGCTGCGCGCGCGGCCGGTTCCTGCGCCTGAAGTTGCAGCCAGTATCCCAGCGCCGCCAGAGCCACCGTCGACAGCATTACGCTGGTGGTGGTAAGCAGCGGCGTGCTGATCAGCCACGAAACGACCAGGCTTGCCAGGAAACACAGACCCAGTTGCAGCGTGTTCTGTAAGGCTGCTGCGCGTCCGGTCGCTTGTGGGAAGGGCGCAGCGCCTGGGCGACCACGATAGGGTAGATCGCGCCGTTCGCGATAGCCATCACACAGAATGGAATCAGGATCTCCGTCAGCGAAACATGGCTGATGAAGCTGGCGCCCCAGGTGGCGACCACGCTCAGCGCATAGAGAACCAGTAACCAGGGCAACAGCTGTTGACCCTGCCATTTTTGCAGCGCCGCGCGGCAACCGTAACCGCCCACCAGGAACGCGATGGTCTGCGGTACATAGCTCAGGCCAATTACTGCCGGGCTATAGCCCATTTCGCTGAGGATAAACGGGGAACCCGTCAGCCAGGCAAAAAAACTGGCGGAGCAGGCGGCGTAAATCAGGACGTTGCCGCGATAAGTTTGTGAACGCAGCAGGCTGGCGAAGGTCAGTTTTTCCTGGCTGTGATCATGTGCTTTTGTTGTTGGCTTTAAGCGTAAGGCGGGCAGCATCAATATCAGCGTAATGATGAACAGCGTGGCAAAAATGGCCTGCCAGGAAAAATGCGTCAGGATCCAACTGCCGAGTAAAGGCGCAAGGGCGGGCGATAAACCGACCAGCGGCATAATGGTGGCGAAGATGCGATTAATTTTTTGCGTTGGATAATAATCCGTCACCAGCGCCTGCCAGATCACCGTAGCGGCACAAACCCCCACCGCCTGAATAAAACGCAGTACCAGCAGTCCGGTAGCGCTTTCGACCCACATCATCCCCAGACTGCCCAGTGCGAAGATGGAGAGACCCAGCAGCAAAATGGGTTTACGCCCGTAACGGTCTGACAGCGGCCCCCACAGCAGTTGCGCGACGGCGAAACCGGCCAGGAACAGACTGAGGCTGGCGCTGACAGCCGCAGCCGGTGTTTGCAGGTCGGCCTGAATTGCCGCGAACGCGGGCAGATACATATCTGTTGCCAGAAAGCCCAGCACGCTGAGACCCGCCAGCCAGACTAAAAAACCTTTTCCGGGTTGCATAATTGTTTCTCTTTTCCAGAAGTAAGACATTGCCGCTGAGTGTAGGGAGTGAAATTCTGCTTGTGAAACGCTAATATTTGGCTACTGGATTCAAAATTTTTGCAGGCAGAATATGTGGTCAGAATATTCACTCGAAGTGGTTGATGCCGTTGCCCGTAATGGCAGCTTTAGTTCTGCGGCGCAGGAGTTGCACCGCGTGCCTTCTGCGGTGAGCTACACCGTCCGTCAACTGGAGGAGTGGCTGGCGGTGCCGCTTTTCGAACGACGCCATCGGGACGTTGAACTGACCCCCGCCGGGGCATGGTTTTTAAAGGAAGGGCGCTCTGTTATCAAAAAAATGCAGATCACCCGGCAGCAGTGCCAGCAGATAGCCAACGGTTGGCGGGGGCAACTGGCGATTGCGGTCGACAATATTGTTAAGCCGGAGCGCACCCGGCAGATGATTGTTGATTTTTATCGTCATTTTGATGATGTGGAATTGCTGGTCTTTCAGGAGGTATTTAACGGCGTCTGGGATGCGCTGTCGGACGGGCGCGTGGAGCTGGCTATCGGCGCGACGCAGGCCATTCCGGTTGGAGGACGCTACACCTTTCGCGATATGGGGATGCTGAGCTGGAGCTGCGTGGTCGCCCGCCATCATCCGCTGGCGTCAATGGCTGGCCCGCTCAGTGACGACACGTTGCGCAACTGGCCGTCGCTGGTCCGGGAGGATACCTCGCGTACGCTTCCGAAGCGCATCACCTGGCTGCTGGATAACCAAAAACGCGTGGTGGTGCCGGACTGGGAATCCTCAGCGACCTGCCTTTCCGCGGGACTGTGTGTGGGAATGGTGCCGACCCACTTTGCTAAGCCGTGGATCGACAGCGGGAAATGGGTGGCGCTACGGCTTGAGAATCCGTTTCCTGATGCGGCGTGCTGTCTGACGTGGCAGCAGAACGACACGTCGCCCGCGCTGGCCTGGCTACTGGACTATCTGGGCGACAGCGAAACGCTGAATAAAGAGTGGTTACGGGAGCCGGAAGAGGCTCCCGCAGAAGGGGATTAACGGCGATAGTCGCGGAACGGGCCATCGGCGACAGAGCGACGCTCAATCAGACGCGGATGCACCTCAATGGACTGCGACTCTTCGCGTTTATTGACGATACGGTCAAGCAGCATATTGAAGGCCGTTTCACCCAGAGAATCTTTCGGCTGGTGAATCGTCGTCAGCGCAGGCGTAAAGTAACGCGCGTTGCGCACGTTGTCGTAGCCGATGACCGAGATATCCTGCGGTACGCGCAGCCCCATCTCGTCAGCGGCGCACAACGCGCCCATCGCCATAATGTCGCCACCGCAGAATACGGCCGTCGGGCGGTGAGACTGGGAGATTATTTGCTGCATCGCGCGGTAGCCTGATTCCGGCTCGAAATCACCCTGAACGATCCAGTTTTCCGGCACGTTTATCAGCGCTTCTTCCATCGCTTTCATAAAGCCAGCCAGACGACCTGCGCCGGTGTTGCGTTCCATCGGGCCGGGGATCACGCCAATTTCACGGTGGCCGCGTTCAACCAGATAACGACCGGCCATATAGCCGCCTGCAAAGGCGTTATCAATGACCGTATCGGTAAAGTCCGCTTTGGCTTCGCCCCAGTCCATCACCACCATCGGGATATGGCGATACTCTTCAAGCATAGAGAGCAGGGACTCAGGGTATTCGGAACACATGACCAGCAGGCCATCCACGCGTTTTTGCGCCATCATGGAGAGGTACGCGCGCTGCTTTTCCAGGTTGTTCCAGGCGTTGCCCAGAATCAGCGTATATCCTTTCTGGAAGCAGTTCTTTTCAACGGCTTCGATAATTTCAGCAAAATAGGCGGCTTCGCTGCTGGTCGCCAGCAAACCAATCGATTTGGTGTGGTTAACCTTCAGGCTGCGGGCAACCGCGCTGGGAGAGTAGTGCAACTCTTTAATGGCTGCCCATACCGCGTTGCGCGTCTCTTCCGCAACGAAGCGCGTTTTGTTAATTACGTGTGATACGGTTGTAGTGGAAACGTTTGCTCGCTTCGCCACATCTTTAATTGTTGCCATTACATCTCACTCCAGACCATATCCTGAACTCCTGAAAATACTGTAAGTAAACGTTTGCCTTTACACACCTTGATCGCAACGTCAGGGTTGCGGCACGCCGGGAAAACGACACGGAACATCAGGAAGGGGGCAATGGCCGGTACGCTAATCAAGTAAGCGTGGAATTTTGTCTGATCTTGACGAAAAGGGGAAGAGTTAAAAGCGCTTATCAATATAAATCATGGGAGATTTTTGCATTCAAGTGTGTAAAAATGCGCAATATCACTTTTTGTGTGGGAATAAAAAGGAGAAAACTTGATGAGCACCGATCTGAAATTTTCGTTAGTGACCACCATTATTGTGCTGGGCCTGATTGTCGCAGGCGGTCTGACTGCCGCACTGAACTGATTTACCTCTGAGGGAGAGCATTCTCCCTCTGTCTTTCCTCTCTCTTCTTCCTCATTTTTAACCAAATCGTAAAAGTCTTTTGCTATTTTGCTTACTTTATTAGTTTTGTGATTGATGTCATGCTTTTGACTCTTTTGCGTGCCCCGTGACGGCACGAAGCTGCGGAGTCGATGTATGAAAATAAATTATCCCTTACTGGCGCTGGCAATTGGCGCATTTGGTATTGGAACCACCGAGTTCTCTCCTATGGGCTTGTTGCCCGTTATCGCTCGCGGCGTGGATGTCTCGATTCCTGCGGCCGGAATGCTAATCAGCGCGTATGCCGTTGGTGTGATGGTCGGCGCGCCGTTGATGACGCTGCTGCTTTCCCATCGCGCACGTCGTAATGCGCTTATTTTTTTGATGGCGATTTTTACCCTCGGAAATGTGCTGTCGGCCATCTCGCCGGATTACACTACGTTGATGCTGTCGCGGATTCTGACCAGCCTGAATCACGGCGCTTTCTTCGGTCTGGGGTCGGTGGTGGCGGCCAGCGTCGTCCCCAAACATAAACAGGCCAGTGCGGTCGCCACCATGTTTATGGGGGCTGACGATCGCCAATATTGGCGGTGTTCCTGCGGCGACCTGGCTGGGGGAAACCATTGGCTGGCGTATGTCCTTCATGGCGACGGCGGGGCTGGGCGTAATTTCAATGATTAGCCTCTTTTTCTCGTTGCCGAAAGGCGGTGCGGGAGAACGCCCTGAGGTGCGCAAAGAGTTGGCGGTGCTGTTGCGACCACAAGTGTTATCGGCATTACTGACCACCGTTCTGGGCGCAGGCGCGATGTTTACGCTCTATACCTATATCGCCCCGGTGCTGCACAGCATTACGCATGCAACGCCTGCTTTCGTTACCGGTATGCTGGTACTGATTGGCGTTGGCTTTTCTATCGGCAACTATCTGGGGGGAAAACTGGCGGATCGTTCGGTTAACGGCACCCTGAAAGGATTTTTGCTGCTGCTGATGGTGATTATGCTGGCGATCCCGTTCCTGGCGCGCAATGAAGTGGGCGCCGCTATCAGCATGGTGGTATGGGGGGCGGCGACATTCGCGGTGGTTCCGCCTTTACAAATGCGCGTCATGCGGGTTGCCAGCGAAGCGCCAGGCCTCTCTTCATCGGTCAATATCGGTGCCTTTAATCTCGGTAATGCGCTTGGCGCAGCGGCGGGGGGCGCAGTGATTTCCGGTGGTTTGGGCTACAGTTTCGTACCGGTGATGGGGGCGATTGTGGCAGGGCTTGCGCTGTTGCTGGTCTTTGTCTCTGCGCGCAGACAGCCTGAAGACGTTTGCGTGGCGAGCTAAGCGCAGCATTAAAACGCAGAAGGGACTCCCTTCTGCGTTATTCTCTTTATGCGCGAAGTTTTTCGCCACAAAGTCCCAGTTTACCAGCGCCCAGAAGTGCTCCAGGTAGCCAGGACGGGCATTGCGGTAGTCGATATAGTAGGCATGTTCCCACACATCAACGGTCATCAACGGCGTGGCGTCGGTGGTCAGCGGCGTACCGGCATTCGACGTAGAGACGATAGCCAGTTTCCCATCCGTCCCTTTCACCAGCCAGGTCCAGCCGGAACCGAAGTTCTTAATTGCGGCGTCGGTGAACTGCGCTTTGAAATCGGCAAAGCTGCCGAAGGACGCGACAATGGCGTCAGCCAGTTTTACCCGTTGGTTCGCCGCCAGCATCTGGCGCCAGGCAGTTCCAGTAGAAGGTGTGGTTCCAGACCTGGGCCGCGTTATTGAAGACGCCGCCTTCAGCGCTGCGAACGATCTCTTCCAGTGATTTCCCCTCAAACGGCGTGCCTTTGATCAGGTTGTTAAGGTTGGTCACATAGGTCTGATGATGTTTGCCGTAATGATATTCCAGCGTCTCAGCAGAAATGTGCGGTGCAAGAGCATCTTTGGCATACGGTAATGCAGGTAATTCAAACGACATTGGCTTCTCTCCTTATATTTATATTAGGTGCGCACAATAACCTTATTGTACGTAAGGATAGGGTAGCAAATTGAAAGGTGATACAAAAGAAGAACTTACCCTGTAGCCATACTACAGGGTAACGTTTTATCGAATGGTTTTCGGCGTCATGACCCGGCGTGCGCCCACGTAATGGCGCTGCCAGTAATCTTCGCTAAGAGAGGTAATCTGTATTTCCTGACCGCTGCGCGGAGACTGAATAAATTTGCCGTTGCCAACGTAAACGCCAACGTGATCGGCCGGTACCGCGACCCTGGGTACGGAAGAACACGAGATCGCCATTTTTCAGTTCGCCACGTTCAATCGGCGCGGCATCGCGCAAATGATACATTTCATTTGCAGTACGCGGGATGCGGAATTTCACCAGATCCTTATACGCGTAATAAACCAGGACCGCTGCAATCAAAACCGGTTCGTGGGAGACGTTCCGCCCCAACGATACGGTTTGCCAATCTGATTCATTAATTTATTCATCGCCGTGTTGGTGGCTTTCTGCATTTTCGCTTTATGCGCATCGGCAATGGCAAGCGGGGCGCCTTTTACTTTGACACAATGCGGCTTACGACCCTTGCGCGGCGTACATTTTTCCGTCCAGGTTACGGCGGCGGTTTGTGTAGTGGCGGGTTTTGCTACGACGGCTTGCGGTTTTGCTGGTTTTGGTGGTTTTCGCTGGGGAGGCAATGCGTTTTTTCGATGTGGAGGCCGTTTTACTTTGGGTTTTACTCACGGCTTTTTTTGCAGTCTTCGTTTTTTTCTTGCTGGTCGCGGTGTTCTTCTGCTTATCTGCCGTTTTCGTGACATGCGCGGCAGGCGTCGCCCTGGCTTGCCGGGAAGCATGCGCCATTGACGTAAAAGGGAGCGTGGTAAAAAGCAAAGCACAGAGCGTGATCGAGATCCGGTTTATCCGCGCCACTGAGCAATCCTCTGGTTAAGGGCAGGTCGAATTCATGCCTGCGTATGATTTACAAAAACGCATCGATTCTAATCTATAAAATCCCCGGAAGTTAATAGCTTTTGTCATCTAAAATCGCGTTTCGTTATTGAGTGCAAAAAAAAGCAGCAACAAAAGCGGAAACGGGTCAACAGATAAACAATTCCATACTGTTTAAGTGGATAAGAGATATTTAGAATGCAACTTCAGGCTTCAGACGATAAAATAGTAAAGCGTGATGAAAATGTTATTTTCCGTTGCCAGCCTGACCCGCTACAATGTCAGACTACTGCCGTAAAGAAGTTTAAGGAAGCAAGACAATGAGCACCACTATCGAAAAAAATCCAGCGCCAGATCGCTGAAAACCCGATTCTCCTGTACATGAAAGGCTCTCCAAAACTGCCAAGCTGCGGTTTTTCCGCACAGGCTGTTCAGGCGCTTTCTGCCTGTGGTGAACGTTTTGCCTATGTCGATATTCTGCAAAACCCGGACATCCGCGCCGAGCTGCCGAAATATGCAAACTGGCCGACCTTCCCGCAACTGTGGGTGGACGGTGAGCTGGTTGGCGGCTGCGATATCTTAATTGAAATGTACCAGCGCGGTGAGTTGCAGCAGTTGATCAAAGAGACTGCGGCAAAATACAAAACCGAAGAGCCTGACGCTGAGTAATTCAGCCGAAATAAAAAAGCGACCATCTGGTCGCTTTTTTTTTGCTGAAAACGCGGTTGCCTGATGGCGCGTCGCTTATCAGGACGCGCGGGCATCGCCACCCGACATGATTATGCCTCTTCTGGTACTGGCAACGGCCAGCCGCCAAGACGCTTCCAGCGGTTAACGATTTCGCAAAACAGAACGGCTGTTCGTTCGGTGTCGTATAACGCAGAGTGCGCCTGCGTTCCATCAAACGCCATTCCCGCCGCCAGACACGCTTTTGACAGCACGGTCTGTCCCAGCGCCAGGCCGCTCAGGGCCGCAGTGTCAAAGGTCACGAAGGGGTGGAAGGGGTTACGTTTCAGCGAAGCGCGCTCAGCGGCGGCCATCATAAAACTGTGATCGAACGTGGCGTTATGGGCGACCATGATCGCACGATTGCAACCGCTGTCTTTAATTCCCTTGCGCACCATTTTGAAAATAGCATGCAGCGCATCGTACTCGCTGACCGCGCCGCGCAGCGGGTTAGAAGGATCGATTCCGTTAAAGGCAAGCGCTTCGGGCTGTAAGTTTGCGCCTTCGAACGGCTCAACATGGAAATGCAGCGTCGTGTCCGGCATCAGCCAGCCTTGTTCATCCATTTTCAGCGTGATGGCGGCAACCTCAAGCAGCGCATCGGTTTTGGCATTGAATCCCGCCGTTTCGACATCAATGACGACAGGATAAAAACCACGAAAACGGTCGCACAGACCGGAAAGTTGAGCGTTATCGGACATCTGGATCTCTTAATACGGAAAATTGCAGCGCGCATTATGGCAAATTTTACGCTGAGATGCAGTAAAACAACGGGCACAGAGAGTCTGCGCCCGGCGGGAGATTAGTTGCCCAGACCGCGACCGGCGTCTTTGGCTTCAATCAGCTCAATTTTGTAGCCATCAGGATCTTCAACAAACGCGATGACGGTGGAGCCGCCTTTTACCGGACCCGCTTCACGCGTGACGTTACCGCCGTTCTGGCGAATGCGCTCACAGGCTTCGGCAGCATTGTCGACGCTCAGGGCGATATGGCCATAGGCCGTGCCCAGCTCGTACTTATCAACGCCCCCAGTTGTAAGTTAACTCGATCACCGCTTCTTCGCTTTCCGGGCCGTAACCCACGAATGCCAGAGAGTATTTGTATTCCGGGTTTTCGCTGGTGCGCAGCAGCTTCATGCCCAGTACGTTGGTGTAGAATTCGATGGAACGCTGCAAGTCGCCCAACACGCAGCATGGTATGAAGTAAACGCATCTTTTTCCCCTCAAAAGTGCTGGAATGGGTCAATACATTCAAAATGTTGTTCTAGTATAGCGGCGTTTTTACGCCGCTACCAACGCAGGATTACAGGGTAGGATAGTCCGTGTAACCTTCCGCGCCGCCGCCGTAGAAGCTTTCTGCGCGTTGTGGATTCAGTTCTGCTTTGCGTTGCAGACGAGCTACCAGGTCCGGGTTAGCGATATACGCCCGGCCAAACGCGACGGCGTCGATCAGGCCCTTATTGAGCAGGTCTTCCGCTTTTTCCGGCGTATAGGCGCCTGCGCCAATGATTGGGCCGTGGAAGCGGGCGCGAACTTTCTCACGGAAGGCGTCAGTATACGGTTCGCCGCCAGCCCAGTCAGGTTCGGACATGTGCAGATAGGCAATGCCGCGTTTACCCAGTTCCTCAATCAGATAGAGCGCATCGGCTTCTTCATTCGGGCCATTGTCGACATTCTGGAATGTGCCGATAGGGGAAACACGGATACCAATTCGATCTGCCCCCCATTCCTGAATACCGGCATCGACGACTTCCAGCACCAGACGCGCGCGGTTCTCAACGCTGCCGCCGTACTGGTCAGTACGATGGTTTGACGTCGGGGAAAGGAACTGGTGCAGCAGATAGCCGTGGGCGGAATGCAGTTCTACCAGGTCGAAACCGGCTTCACGCGCATTGGCGATAGCCTGACGGAAATCGTTGACGATGCCTGGGATTCTCGTCGGTTTCCAGCGCGCGCGGCATTGAGGTGTCGACACGAATGGCCTGACCGTTTTCATCGCGCAGCGGAGGTACGGTGCCAGCGCCGATCGCAGACGCGGAGACGGGAGGCTGGCCACCGGGTTGCAGGCTGGAATGAGAGATTCGACCGGTATGCCAGAGTTGAACAGCAATGTGCCCCCTGTTCGGCCATGAACGCCAGCGGTAATTTTTTTCCATGCCTCGATCTGCTCCGCGCTGTGCAGACCCGGCGCGGCCCGCATAGCCTTTCGCCTGTGCGGGAGATCTGCGTCGCTTCGCTGATGATTAGCCCGGCGCTGGCGCGTTGACGATAATACTCGGCCATTAACGGGGGTGGGGAATGTCGCCCGGTTCAATGGCTGCGCAAACGCGTCAGGAGGGGCCATGAACACCACGGGTTTGCTGCCGTAATTGCGCCCACTTTCAGCGGGGGTAAACAGTTTCTCAGATGACATAATGGCTCCTGGTATAAGTAGACCGGTCGTCTAGTGATAAGGAAAATAAAAACGCCCGTTAAGCCGCAGGCGTTGCGATAATCGTTTTTACATGTGCCAGCGCGCTTTCAAGCGGGGCGGCACTGCGAGAAATTTTGGCGTGCAGATTCGCGCCTAACCACAGCGCATACAGGATCTGCGCCTGTTGCAGCGGCTCGCCAGCAAAAGAGAGACAGCGGGCTTCGCGTCCTTTTTCCAGCGCTTGCGCTAACAGCGTAATAATATGCCGCGCGCCTTTGTCCATCGCAGTGCGCATATCTTCTGAGAGATCGCACACTTCGGCGGACAGCTTTACGGTCAAACAGCCGCTGATAGTGCCTTGCTGGCAAAACTGATTCAGGGTTTCCTGATAGTAAGCCAGAATGCGGTCACGGTAGTTGCCCGCTCCGGCGTCAAAATGCGTTGCCAGCCGCTGATGATATCCGGCGTAATGCCGTTCCAGCATGGCGACGCCAAACGCTTCTTTGGAACGAAAAATAGTGATAAAACGACCCCTTCGGCACTTCGGCGGTTTTGAGCAGCTCGGCTCAATCCCATTCCGGTGAAGCCACGCTGCATACAAAGCTGCTCGCCGGTAGCCAGAAGATGTTCGCGGGTGTCATGTTCAGTCTGGTTTGTTCATGCCGCTGAGTGTAATAGACCAATCGGTCTAATGCAAGTCAGGTTGCCAGAAAGCCAGTTAGCGTCTTCAATAAGCATAAGTGCTTTCGTTGAGGAGAGAGTGTGGCCGAGCAGTTAGAGTTTTTTCCCGTTCCAAGCCCGTGCCGGGGGATCTGTCAGTCGGATGAGCGCGGATTTTGTCGCGGCTGTCTGCGCAGTCGGGATGAGCGTTTCAACTGGCAAAAAATGAGCGACGCCGGAGAAGCAGGACGTGTTGCGGCTTTGTCGTCAGCGTCTTATGCGCAAATTACGCGCAAACAAACCGAACCCGCAGGAAGAACCTCAACAACCCTCACTCTTTTGAAACCGTAATTGCGTATACTCGCTAAACATCTATATATGAGGAAGCGGTTATGGTTCAGCGTATCACTATTGCCCCGCAAGGCCCGGAATTTTCGCGCTTCGTGATGGGTTACTGGCGTCTGATGGACTGGAATATGTCTGCGCGTCAGCTGGTCAGCTTTATTGAAGAGCATCTTGATCTGGGCGTCACGACCGTTGACCATGCGGATATCTACGGCGGTTATCAATGTGAGGCCGCGTTTGGCGAAGCGTTGAAACTGGCGCCGCACCTGCGTGAGCGGATGCAGATCGTAACGAAGTGTGGTATCGCCACGAACCGCCCGGGCTGAAAATGTACTCGGCCATTACATCACTGACCACGACCACATTGTTGCCAGCGCTGAACAGTCCCTGAAAAATCTGGCGACCGACCGTCTTGATCTGCTGCTCATCCATCGTCCCGACCCGTTAATGGATGCGGACGACGTCGCGGAAGCATTCCAGCATCTCCACCAGAGCGGAAAAGTGCGCCACTTTGGCGTCTCTAACTTTACCCCGGCCCAGTTTACGCTGCTGCAATCGCGTCTGCCGTTTACCCTTGCCACGAACCAGGTTGAGATTTCACCGGTTCATCAGCCGCTGCTACTGGACGGCACGCTGGATCAGCTACAGCAACTGCGTATTCGACCGATGGCGTGGTCCTGTCTTGGCGGCGGTCGTCTGTTTAATGATGATGAATTTGCGCCGCTGCGCAACGAACTTGCCGCGATCGCGGAAGAGCTGAACGCGACCACGATTGAGCAGGTGGTATATGCGTGGATTTTACGCCTGCCGTCTCAGCCGTTGCCGATTATCGGCTCCGGTAAAATTGAGCGCGTACGCGCAGCGATTGAGGCAGAGTCTCTGACGATGTCGCGTCAGCAATGGTTCCGTATCCGCAAAGCGGCGTTAGGTTACGACGTGCCGTAATGCTGCGTTTTCGGCTTTCCGTTCAAAATTGTGTCACTGGTTTACACTTAACCGGGTAAACACATTTGACGGAGGTCTTATGAAGCGTTTGAGTCTGGCAATGTTAACCCTGCTGGCCTGTGCGGGCGCACAGGCCGCCAGTGAAGAAGTGACGATGAATCTGGTGACTTCGCAAGGCGTCGGGCAGTCGATTGGCAGCGTAACCATTGCCGAAACGGATAAAGGGCTGGAGTTTACCCCCCGACCTGAAAGCGCTGCCGCCGGGTGAACATGGTTTTCATATCCATGCTAACGGCAGTTGCCAGCCTGCGATTAAAGAGGGTAAAGCCTCGGCGGCAGAAGCGGCGGGTGGGCATTTCGACCCGCACAATACCGGGAAGCACGAGGGGCCGGAAGGCGCCGGGCATATGGGCGATCTTCCCGTGCTGGTGGTCAATAATGACGGGATAGCCACCACGCCTGTTACTGCGCCGCGCCTGAAGTCTCTTGATGAAATAAAAGATAAAGCGCTGATGATCCACGTCGGCGGCGATAACATGTCCGATCAGCCGAAACCGCTTGGCGGTGGTGGCGAGCGTTACGCCTGCGGCGTCATCAAATAGTCAGGATGTCAGTGAACCCTGCGGCGGCGCTTGCTCAAGCTGCGACAGCGAGCAGTGTAATCGCCAGATGAGCGCCGCCAGTTCCTGAGCCGCAGGTTGATGATGATGCGACAGCGTGTTGCAAATACGCTGTAGCTCCTGGAGCGTGGTCGCCAGCGGCCGTTGCTGCACGCCGCGCTCGCTCATCACGTCGCGTAACAAGGCAATACAGATATCCCGGACGCGCGAAAGCGGGTCGGAACGGGTTTCCCAGGCACGCAGTTGCCACACCACATGTGAACAATTCAGCAGTACCACTCCCCAGCGTAACAGCCAGCGTCGCGCCAGCGCATCCTGGCTATTGCTGAGTTGACTGACGTGATGATAGGTCAGCGATTCAAACTCATTCTCGCTGTGTGATGGATGACGACTGAGCTGATCGACAAAATCTCTGCGCAATGCGCGGATATGGCGACGGCTTTTGCGGGCATCCGAACCCGGACGCAGGATCGCAAAGGCCAGCCACGACAGCGCGACCCCGGCAATTTTAGCCGTATTGTCATTAAGAAAATCAGCAAAGTCATACACGGGGGGATTGGTGACGGCGATAAACGATCCCATAAAAACGATCAACTGCCCCCAAAGCCCGGCGAGTTTCGGCATTTGCAGCTTCAGCAGTTGCATCGTGGCCAGCAAAGGAAACAGAAACAGCAAAAACTGCCAGAGATCGGTTATCTGCACCATCAAACCAAATTTGACGACGAAGCTGAACAACGAGAGCAGAATCAGCGTGCGCATCAATAAAGAGAGTGATTTAAACGGCGTGGCGACGGCGGAATAAGAGCACGCAACTGATGGCCGCCAGCGTTAACGCCCCTGAACCGGATTCCCATTGTGAACCGATACTCCACGCGCCAATTACCATGAGGGTGGTAAATGTGCGCAATCCGCTCCATATCGCTTCGGCGTTGTCCGTATGGCGGGCCAGACCGGGGCTGCGCGTTACTTTGATCTCATCGACTGCGGCGCCGTTTTCCAGCAACCGTAGCTGATGGCTGTTGTGTAAGTAGAGCTGGCAGAAATAGCGCAATCGCTGCCAGAAGGCGACGTGGCGGTAATCCTGTCGGTTTTTCGGATGTAGCGGGGCAATAATGCGCGCGACGGTATAACTGTCGGTACGCGGATTAGCCAGCGCGGCCAACAGTTGTTCAATCACATCGCGGGTCTGCTCCGGCGGGTTGGGCCAGTTCAGCAACATCCTGCGGAGGCTGGAAATGACGCTGGTCAGGCGAAGCTGCTGATGTAGCAGAGCGTTAAGCAGCGCGTTCTGGCGACGAAAACGGTAGTGACTCCAGAATGCCTGAATGCGCAGCAGGTTCATCGTCAGAATTTGGCCGATAACCCCTTCATGGGCGGAACGTATCGCATCGGTGGTTTCCGGCTGCCAGAGCAGGCTGGCGTGCTCCAGCAGCCGTGCGTGCATATTTTTCAGCGCGGTCAACAGCGCCGTGCCGTCAGAGGTGCTGGGCAGGATCATCATCATCATGCCGCCGCAAAGAATACCGACGACCACCTCGCAGACCCTGGCCTGGGCGATATCCCACAACTGAGTGACCTCGATGATGTTGACCATGGGAAAGGCAATGATGGCGGCCGTGTAACCCGCCAGCTGGAAGGCGTAGGCGACGTTATTGGTGAAATGGGCGCAGGCCCAGGTGCAAAAGCCAATCCAGGCCGCCATGCTTAATAAAAAGAGCCAGGGTTCGTTTAGCGTGTGACCTGCGATGATGAGCGCGGCGGTGGCGCCAAGTAAACTCCCGGCAATACGCCCCAGACTTTTACTGATCACGCCGCCTACCGTCGGAAAACTTACCACGGCGGCAGAGGTCATCGCCCAGTATGGCTCATCCAGGTTGATGTAGTAGGCGAACGTCAGCGCCAGGCACATGGCGAGGGTATTGCGCAATGCATAGCGCCATTGCCCAGAGGTTGCCTTGAACCAGGGCGTATCGCGCCAGGTCAGGTGAGGGAGTTTCATTAGCGCTGACCGATAGCCACGCTGCATGTTGTGCCCGAAAACCAGCGTGACATCATGGGGTAACGCATCAAATTCGATACGCACCGGCACGCGCTGTGCCAGACGAACCCAGGGAACGTTAGGTTTAATGTCAGGGACCAGGCCGGAATCGCTCTCCACGCTTTGATCATAAATCGCCCGGCCAATACTGGCAACGTGACCCTGTAACTTCACGTTGCCGCTGTAGAGGGTGATCTGCGCCGGAGCGCCTTCGCGAATATGGCGCAGTTTCGTCTCTTCGAAATATCCCATGACGTAGAACGAGTGGCTGTCGACCAGCGCAAACAGCGGTTGGCCGGTAGAGGCGTAATCCCCCGTGCGCGTTGAGAGGTTTGTCACCCAGCCCGCGACCGGCGCGCGAACGTCGGTCTGGGCTAATTGCCATTGCGCCTGTTTTAATGACGCTTCCGCCGCTTCGACGCTGGCCTGCATCGCTTTAACGTTCAGGTTTGCGGTGTCCATATCTTCGGCAGAGATGTAATTTTGTGATAAATGGCGACGACGGTTGGCTTCATTATTGGCTTTCGCTAAATCGGAGCGGGCTTTAGCCAGTTCTGCCTGCGCATTAAGCTCAGCGATGTGAAAAGGGGTCTTATCGATAGAAAAGAGCAGATCGCCTGCATTCACGAACTGGTTATCTTTTATATTGAGTTTGGTGATGCTGCCGGAGACCTGAGGCGTAATGCTCACCTGTTCCGCCCGTACTTTACCATCGCGCGTCCACGGAGACTGCATGTAGTAATTCCATAGCCACCAACCGGCCAGAACCGCGATGGCCGCAACCACAATCGTTGAAAAGTATTTCATTGTTTTAAGCGACATAATCACCACGCAATCAGCAAAATAAGGCTCAGGCACACGCAAAGTGCAAATATCGACAGATCCATCAGCAGGGGATGCCAGATTTCACCCGAGTAAATCCAGTCGCGTAGCAGGCGATGCGCCAGCAGCCAGATAACAAATCCAAGCGCGAATGCTTTGAAAAGCGGAGGGAAATAGACAGATGCGCCGATCACCAGATCTTGTAGGGGCAATCCTGTTGCAGTGGGTATAAACGTCACAAGCAAGAATCCTTTGCGTTAAACAACGTTGCTATAGGTTTAGTAAAAACCGAGGTACAGCACGTCTTTTCCGCATAATGTCTGAAAAAATGTCTACCTGTAAGCAAATTTAGCAATACATTTGTTTTGAGCATATAAATGCTGCACACTATTCTAAAATCAGTATAATATCTTAGCAAGCTAATTATAAGGAGATGAAATTGGAATCGCCACTAGGTTCTGATCTGGCACGGTTGGTGCGCATTTGGCGTGCTCTGATTGACCATCGCCTGAAACCTCTGGAGTTGACGCAGACACACTGGGTAACGCTGCATAATATTCACCAACTTCCGCCAGATCAGTCGCAAATACAGTTAGCCAAAGCGATCGGCATTGAACAACCGTCTCTGGTGCGTACGCTGGATCAGCTTGAAGACAAAGGGCTTATCTCACGACAAACCTGCGCCAGCGATCGTCGCGCCAAGCGAATTAAGCTGACGGAGAAGGCGGAACCGCTCATCACAGAGATGGAAGCCGTGATCAATAAAACGCGTGGAGAGATTCTGGAAGGGATTTCGCCGCAGGAACTTGAGCTGTTAATTAAGCTGATTGCGAAACTTGAGCACAATATTATTGAGTTGCAGTCTCAGAACTAAGACCAGAAGAAAGGCGTGTGGCCAGAGGCTGACCACACGTCTGTTGGATTAGCGCGGAGAAACAGTAACCTGGCTGCCGTTGCTGGCCAGAACAACACGCTGACCTGCGGAGAAACGGGTATCGCCCTGTTTCTGTACCACCATGATGGTGTTGCCGTCATCCTTACGGATTTCCAGTTCCACACCCTGAGTTTTGTTCATCGCGCCCTGGACGCCTTGTCCCGCTACGCCACCTGCGACTGCGCCAGCGGCCGTCGCCAGTGAACGACCCGTCCCGCCACCGATGGTATTACCGAGGAAACCACCGAGCACTGCACCACCGATAGCGCCGATCACGTTGGAGTCATCACCGCCCTGGATTTGCACCGGACGAACGTTAACGACAGTGCCGTATGTGACATTCTGCACTTGTTTCGCCTCGGACGCGGTATAGACATCACCGGACAGGCTATCGTTATTCACACAACCCGCTAAAGATAAGCCCATCAGTGAAACGATCAGCACACGTTTAATCATCTATAAATCTCCTGTTCACCATGAAACGCCACAAAGCATCCCTCATGGTTAAATTATATGGCATATACGACCGTAAAGGCACATGTTCTGCTGGAACAATGTGAAAATCATAATCAGATTTGGGTTAACCAAGTATAAACGAATCATCCATGAGATTTATCAGAACAGAGTGTCAGCGTCTGCATCGAAGGGTAAAAATGCTTAATGAAGCATGGTATTAGCAGAAACTTTGTGGTTGAGTGGTAGCGCTAAAATCATGCTTAACACGCTAAAAGGAAGATGTATGAAATCGGGCCGTTTTATCGGCGTTATGTCTGGAACCAGCCTTGATGGCGTCGATGTTGTGCTGGCGGCAATTGATGAAACGATGGTCGCACAGCAGGCGAGCCTGACCTGGCCCATCCCCGTTCATCTTAAACAAGCCATTCTGGATATTTGCCAGGGGCAACAACTCACGCTTTCCCAGTTTGGCCAGTTGGATACGCAGCTCGGGCAGCTTTTTGCCGACGCGGTGAACGCGCTGCTGGCGCAGGAAAAACTGCGGCCGCGGGATATTGTCGCCATCGGCTGTCATGGTCAGACGGTCTGGCATGAACCTACCGGCGCTGCGCCGCATACCTTACAAATCGGTGATAACAACCAAATTGTCGCGCGAACCGGGATAACGGTTGTCGGTGATTTTCGTCGTCGCGATATTGCGCTGGGCGGGCAAGGCGCGCCGCTGGTTCCCGCGTTTCACCAGGCGCTGCTGGCGCACCCGACAGAGCGTCGGATGGTGCTAAACATTGGCGGTATCGCCAACCTGTCTTTGCTTATACCGGGTCAACCGGTAAGAGGGTACGATACCGGGCCAGGCAATATGCTCATGGATGCCTGGATCTGGCGGCAGTGCGCTAAGCCTTATGATAAAGACGCGCAATGGGCCAGTGAAGGGAAAGTGATAATTCCGCTGCTGCAAAATATGTTGAGCGATCCCTATTTTTCAGCGCCTGCGCCGAAAAGCACCGGGCGTGAGTATTTCAACTATGGCTGGATAGAACGCCACCTTTCGGCCTTTCCTGGCCTCGCTCCCCGTGATATTCAGGCAACGCTGGCTGAGCTGACCGCGGTGACAATTTCTGAACAGGTTCTGTTAAGCGGCGGCTGCGAGCGGCTGATGGTGTGCGGCGGCGGGAGTCGTAACCCTTTGCTGATGGCGCGTCTGGCCGGGTTGCTGCCGGGCACGGAAGTTACCAGCACGGATGAAGCCGGGATCAGTGGCGATGATATGGAAGCGCTGGCGTTTGCCTGGCTGGCGTGGCGCACGCTCGCCGGGTTGCCGGGGAACCTCCCTTCGGTGACGGGGGCCACAGAATCCAGCATTCTGGGGGCCATTTTCCCGGCGAACCCACGAACTCAGAGTTAACTGAATTTTTCCGGGCCTGTCTGCCGTTAAACTGAAAGGGTTAGGAAGGGCGTATTTGCCCTTCGGACCAGGAAAGTCTTCGGATATGTCTATGAAAAAACTGCTCATTGTATGTCTGCCTGTGCTCCTGAGCGGTTGTAGCGTCTACAACCAATTGCTTGAGCGTATGCAAACGGACACGCTGGAATATCAGTGTGATGAAAAACCGCTTACCGTAAAAATGAACAATACCCGGCAAGAGGTGAATTTTGTTTACGACAATAAACTGCTGAACCTCAAACAGGGCATGTCTGCGTCGGGAGCACGTTACACGGACGGCATCTACGTCTTTTGGTCAAAAGGCGATGGCGCAACGGTCTATAAACGCGACAGAATTGTGCTGAATAACTGCCAGTTACAAAACCCGAAGCGTTGAGATTTTCACCTGGGCGGCGCACAATAGCGCCACCCACTGACAATCCGTAGCGAACACCATGTCTGATAACGACGAATTGCAGCAAATCGCGCATCTGCGCCGTGAATACACCAGAGGCGGCCTGCGTCGCAACGATCTTCCCGCTGAACCGTTAACCCTTTTCGAACGCTGGCTGGGTCAGGCATGTGATGCCAGACTGGCGGACCCGACCGCGATGGTGGTCGCCACCGTCGATGAAAACGGCCAGCCTTATCAACGCATTGTGCTGCTTAAACATTACGATGAAAAAGGGATGGTGTTTTACACCAACCTGGGCAGCCGTAAGGCGCATCACCTCGAAAATAATCCGCGCATCAGTCTGTTGTTCCCGTGGCATATGCTGGAACGGCAGGTGATGGTGACTGGCAAAGCGGAACGCCTTTCCACGCTTGAAGTGGTGAAATACTTCCACAGCCGCCCGCGCGACAGCCAGATTGGCGCCTGGGTGTCTAAACAATCCAGCCGAATCTCTGCGCGCGGCATTCTGGAAAGCAAGTTCCTTGAGCTGAAGCAGAAGTTCCAGCAAGGGGAAGTCCCGTTGCCCAGCTTCTGGGGCGGATTCCGCGTCAATATTGAACAGATGGAGTTCTGGCAGGGCGGCGAACACCGTTTACACGACCGCTTTTTATACCAGCGCGAAAACAACGCGTGGAAAATTGACCGGCTTGCTCCTTAAACCCCGAAATTTGTTGTGTTAAGCGCTAGCGCTGCGTGCGTCAGCGCTTTATTCTATATACCTTTCGCGTCTGGCGAAAAAGTCGTGTACCGGCAAAGGTGCAGTCGTTTTATACATGGAGATTTTGATGGCAAGCAGTAACTTGATTAAACAATTGCAAGAGCGGGGGCTGGTGGCCCAGGTAACGGACGAGGAAGCGTTAGCAGAGCGACTGGCGCAAGGCCCGATCGCGCTCTATTGCGGCTTCGACCCTACCGCTGACAGCTTGCATTTGGGGCATCTTGTTCCATTGTTATGCCTGAAACGCTTCCAGCAGGCGGGTCACAAGCCTGTTGCGCTGGTAGGGCGGCGCGACCGGTCTGATTGGCGACCCGAGCTTTAAAGCCGCTGAGCGTAAACTGAACACCGAAGATACTGTGCAGGAGTGGGTGGATAAAATCCGCAAGCAGGTTGCACCGTTCCTCGATTTTGACTGTGGTGACAATTCCGCCATTGCCGCGAATAACTACGACTGGTTTGGCGGCATGAATGTGCTGACCTTCCTGCGCGACATCGGCAAGCACTTCTCCGTCAATCAGATGATCAACAAAGAAGCGGTGAAGCAACGTCTGAACCGTGACGATCAGGGCATCTCCTTTACCGAGTTCTCCTATAACCTGTTGCAGGGTTATGACTTTGCCTGCCTGAATAAACTGCACGGCGTTACGCTGCAAATCGGCGGCTCTGACCAGTGGGGCAACATCACCTCCGGTATCGATCTGACCCGTCGTCTGCATCAGAACCAGGTGTTCGGCCTGACCGTACCGCTGATCACCAAAGCGGATGGCACCAAGTTCGGTAAAACCGAAGGCGGTGCGGTATGGCTGGACCCGAAAAAGACCAGTCCGTACAAGTTCTACCAGTTCTGGATCAACACCGCAGATGCTGACGTGTACCGCTTCCTTAAATTCTTCACCTTCATGGACATTGCCGAGATCAATGCGCTGGAAGAAGAAGATAAGCACAGCGGTAAAGCGCCGCGTGCCCAGTATGTGCTGGCAGAGCAGGTCACGCGCCTGGTGCATGGCGAAGAAGGTCTGGTTGCGGCGAAACGTATCACTGAAAGCCTGTTCAACGGTAATCTGAGCGATCTCAGCGAAGCCGATTTCGAACAACTGGCTCAGGATGGCGTGCCGATGATCGAGATGGAAAAAGGCGCCGATTCTGATGCAGGCGCTGGTGGATTCCGAACTGCAACCGTCTCGTGGTCAGGCGCGTAAAACCATCGCCTCTAATGCGGTGACCATCAACGGTGAAAAACAGTCAGACCCGGAATATTTCTTCCAGGACAGCGACATTTTATTCGGGCGCTACACGCTGTTGCGCCGCGGTAAAAAGAATTACTGTCTGATTTGCTGGAAATAATAAAAAAGTCAGCAGGGGCGTGGGAAACCACGCCCCTTTATTATTTTAGGGTTATGGTAAACATGAAGAATATCCTCGCCATCCAGTCGCATGTTGTGTTCGGCCATGCGGGCAACAGTGCTGCTGAATTTCCGATGCGCCGTCTTGGCGCGAATGTCTGGCCGCTGAATACCGTTCAGTTTTCTAACCACACGCAGTATGGCAAATGGACCGGTTGCGTTATGCCGCCCGAACATTTGACTGAAATTGTTCAGGGTATTGCGGATATCGATAAACTTCAGACGTGCGATGCGGTTCTTAGCGGCTATCTGGGTTCCGCAGAGCAGGGTGAGCATATTCTGGGGATTGTTCGTAAAGTAAAAGCGGCGAATCCACAGGCGAAATATTTCTGCGATCCGGTCATGGGGCATCCTGAAAAAGGGTGCATCGTGGCGCCTGGCGTCGCTGAGTTCCACGTTCGCCATGCGCTCCCGGCCAGCGACATTATCGCGCCCAATCTGGTGGAGCTGGAAATTCTCTGTGAACATGCGGTCAATAATGTTAATGAAGCTGTACTGGCTGCCAGGGAACTGATCGCTGAAGGGCCGCAAGTCGTGCTGGTTAAACATCTCGCCCGGGCAGGATACAGCCCCGACCGCTTTGAGATGTTGCTGGTGACGGCGGATGAAGCCTGGCATATTAGCCGTCCGCTTGTTGATTTCGGGATGCGTCAGCCGGTGGGTGTCGGGGATGTGACCAGCGGTTTGTTGCTGGTAAAACTGTTGCAGGGCGCAACGTTGCAGCAAGCGCTTGAACACGTTACTGCGGCGGTATATGAAATTATGATCGCCACGAAAAATATGCAGGAATACGAGTTGCAGGTGGTGGCCGCGCAGGATCGCATTGCTAAACCTGAACACTATTTCAGCGCGACGCAGCTGTGAGTTTTTACCGAAGCGCCCGGTGGCGCTAACGCTTACCGGGCCTACGGGTTGTTCTGTAGGCCGGATAAGGCGTAGCCGTCATCCGGCAAAGCGCCCAGAGGCGCTAACGCTTACCGGGCCTACGGGTTATTTTGTAGGCCGGATAAGGCGTAGCCGCCATCCGGCGCAACAACCATTAGTTCAAACCTTCCGCCTTCAGCGCCGCCGCCACGCAGGGGCGTTCAGCGACCCGCGCCATATAAACGTCGATATGGCTTAATCCTTCCATATTCAGCTTCACCGCTTTCGCCCAACGCAACACGGTAAAAAGGTAGGCATCTGCGATCGTGAAACGCTGGCCGCAAAGACACAGGCCTTCCTGGAGCGCGTCATTCACGTAGTGCAATTTTTTCTCCAGCTGCGCACGGACAATCGGTTTATATTCCTCTGGCGTATCCGGGCGGAAGAGTGGCGTAAAACCTTTGTGCAACTCCGTGGCAATATAGTTGAGCCATTCCAGCGTTTTGTAGCGGGAGATGGTGCCTGTCGGTGCCAACAGCTGACGATCGGGCACGCTATCTGCCAGATATTGCATAATCGCAACGCCTTCGGTCAGTAAGGTGCCATCGTCCAGCAGCAGAGCCGGAACCTGTCCTTTTGGGTTTACCGCGAAATAATCATCGCCGTTTTCCAGACGCTTTTTCGCCAGATCAACGCCATCCAGCGTGAAATCAATACCGCTTTCCCGCAGGGTGATGTGAGAAGCAAGAGAACAGGCGCCCGGTTTGTAGAACAGTTTCATCGGTAACTCCTTTTTGCTGAGGTTTAACGTATGGTAGTGCGGCATCAGGCAAAAAAAAAGCCGCTAACGCACGTTAGCGGCCTGAATATCAGTTTCCCTGAAAATTACGCGGTAGCGGTTTTGGCGGCCTTCGCGTTTTCTTCATCATCCTGAGTCATACGATTCAGTTTCGGCGCGGTGATAAGCATCAGCGCGGCGATAACCGCAGTGGCGACACCGATTTGCAGGAATACGCGACCGTAAACTTCCAGAGACATCAGCGGGTCAGTAACGTTTTCCGGCACCCGCCATCATGCCAGCCACGTAGCCACCAATCAGGTTGGCGCCCGCCGTAGTCAGGAACCAGCTACCCATGATGAAGCCCATCAGACGCTGCGGAACCAACTGGGCAACCATTGCCAGACCCAGACCGGAGATCATCAGCTCACCGATACTTTGCAGACCGTAGCTGAGGATGAGCCAGTTAACAGACACAATGCCTGCATCTGTAGCGAATTTCGCGCCCCAGCGGCAGAACGAGGAACGCGCCAGAGCACAGAACCATACCGATAGCGAATTTGGTCGGCATCGGCAGCGTATCACCCCATCTTGTTATAGATGGCCGCCAGAATCGGGCTGCCAATGATGATCCAGAACGGGTTCAGCGCCTGATACTGCTCCGGTTCAACCGCGATACCGAGGATTGTGTGTTCAACGTTACGGATTGCGAAGAAGTTCAGTGACGTCGGCATCTGGCTGTACAGCACAAAGAAGATAATCGCTTCCAGCATCAGGATGAATGCGACGATCATTTTACGACGTGCCGCGCCCTGCATCGCGAACGCTTCTTTACCAAAGATAATCACGATACCCAGAGCGATCACGCCCAGAACCATACGTGCAATGCCCTGGTTGTGCAGCAGCCAGGTCGCGATAGCGATCAGCACGATAACGCCTGCGATAGTCGCCAGCAATTTACCGAAATGTACCGCTTCGAAGTCTGGTTTTGAGCCGTAATCTTTAACCCAACTGCGGCAGAACAGGAAGTTAACCACCGTGAATGAGCATACCGACGAAGCTCAGGGCAAACGCCACGCTCCAGCCGAATTTTGCGGCAAGCCACGGCGTCGCCAGCATAGAGAAGAAGGAACCGATGTTGATGGACATGTAGTACATGGTGAATGCACCGTCCAGACGCGGGTCATCTTTGGCATAGCAGGTCGACAGCAGAGAAGACGGGTTCGCTTTGAACAGACCGTTACCTACGGCGATGGTCGCCATACCCATATAGACGATCGCAACATCATGACCGGACCAGGCGACCAGGCCATAACCAATCGCCAGTACGATAGCACCCAGCAGAATGACGCGTTTGGTGCCCAGAACTTTATCCCCTAACCAGCCGCCAATGGCGACCAGACCATACACCAGGGCGCTAAAGGAAGAGAAAAGGGTGATGGAATCCGCTTCTGACATACCCAGTTGTTTAACCAGGTAGACGGCCATAATTCCTTGCAGGCCGTAATAACCAAAACGCTCCCATAACTCAATAGAGAAAATGAGATAGAACGATTTCGGTTGTTTGAAAGCGTTCAAACTGACGCTTTCAGTTGGTTTATTGTTTGCAGTAGACACTTTTACCTCTTTTTTTACATCCCATATTAACGGGGGTGTTCTGGCGCGTGATGAGTCAAGTTCATCCGTCCGATTGTTATAGTGGGAGGGGAAACGGCAAGTAATGTTCACTATCTTTCCCTTCCATACAAGGGGTTTGTAATACTCTGTTACATATATCTTGCATGGTGGAATCATCGGGACTGAGAAATGTTATGTAGCGTTAAATTTCTTCATTTGTAAAATGGCAGTTTTTTACACTACAGGGAGGGGCGAAAAAGCGGATGGTGGCGATATGTTCTGCTATTTGAGGTTTAAAGTAGTGATATAGGCCATTATCTGAAAAATAGCCAGTGTAATGTTTTGTATTGAAAAGGCATCATCAGGTCATCTGGTTGTAATTTTAACCGTATTTGATAAAAAATTTTACACGAAGTTATCAACGTGATCTGGATCACGTATAGATAGAAATTTCAGTTTCTAAAAAAAACGATTAACCTGGTGAAGTGTTAAATCAAAAGAACATTGCATTAAGAAAGCGAAGCGGGCCGGTATCATAGTCGGGTAAACAGGTGAGCCGAAGTGGATAACAAATTGTTATGCGTCGGGCGTACGGCGTCGCCCTGGCGCATCAGATATCGACTTTCTCTTTGTATTCGCAAAGATCTTCAATAATGCAGGAGCCGCAGCGTGGTTTACGGGCAATGCAGGTGTAGCGGCCATGCAGAATTAACCAGTGGTGGCAATCGACTTTAAATTCCGCTGGAACGACCTTGAGCAGTTTTTCTTCCACCTGCTCGACGTTTTTACCGGGGGCGAACTGTGTCCGGTTACAGACGCGGAAAATATGCGTATCGACAGCGATAGTTGGCCAGCCAAATGCGGTATTGAGCACCACGTTGGCTGTTTTACGCCCGACGCCGGGTAGCGCTTCCAGAGCCGCCCGATCCTCTGGAACCTCGCCATTGTGCAGTTCAAGCAACATCCGGCAGGTCTTAATCACATTCTCCGCTTTGCTGTTGAACAGGCCGATAGTCTTGATATACGACTTTACTCCCTCGACGCCAAGCTCCAGCATAGCCGCCGGGGTATTGGCGACGGGATAAAGCTTTGCGGTCGCTTTATTCACGCTGACGTCCGTGGCCTGGGCTGACAGCAATACGGCGATGAGTAGCTCAAACGGCGAGGTGAAATTTAACTCCGTTGTGGGGTGCGGATTGTTGTCACGCAGGCGCGTTAATATTTCCAGTCGTTTTGTTTTGTTCATTACACATTCCCTGTTTCACCTGACGGAAGCTCAGCGGCAACGGCTTCGGCGCGGCGTTTTTTCATTTTCTCGTCAATAAGGTACTTCACGGCCAGCATCAGCCCCAGACCAATAAAAGCGCCGGGCGGCAGCATCGCCAGCAGGAAAGGCGAGTCGGTATGAAAAATCTCCACGCGCAGCACTTTCGCCCAGTCGCCCAGCAGACCGTCAGCGCCATCAAACAACGTGCCATTGCCGATGATTTCACGCATGGAGCCGAGGACAAACATGGCGCCGGTCGCCCCCATGCCAATGGAAAAACCGTCCAGCGCGGACAGCGCCGGGCCTTTTTTCGCGGCAAAAGCCTCTGCGCGCCCCACAACGATGCAGTTGGTCACAATCAGCGGAATGAAGATCCCCAGCGACTGATACAAACCGAAGGCATAAGCGTTGATCAGCATCTGTACTGCACTGACCACGGACGCGATGATCATTACGTAGATTGGGATGCGGATTTCCGCTGGCGTCCAGCGGCGCAGGGCGGAAATTGTCAGGTTGGTCAGCGTCAACACCAGCGTGGTGGCGAGGCCGAGGCCTAATGCGTTCGTGGCGGTGGAGGTCACTGCCAGTAGCGGGCACATACCAAGCAACTGTACAAGCGCTGAGTTGTTTTTCCACAAGCCCTGAACGATAACGTCTTTAATTTCGCTCATGGTTTATTCTCCACAGGCGGTAAGTTGAGGAAGTTGCGCCGGTAAGGTCTGCGCGTACAGGCCCGCACGTTTCACCGCGTTGACCACTGCCCGAGGGGTAATGGTTGCGCCGGTAAACTGGTCAAAATCACCGCCGTCTTTTTTCACTGCCCAGTGAGCATCGTTCTCAGCGCCGATGGTCTTCCCGCTGAAGTGGGTGATCCAGTCGGATAAGCGCAGCTCAATTTTATCGCCCAGGCCAGGCGTCTCATGATGTTCTGTCACGCGTGCACCCAGCACAGTGCCGCTGAAATCAGCGCCAACCCAGGAGCTGTATAGCGCCAGAATAGCCGTCCGGCGCCGTGGCTTCAAGAATGGCGGCGACGGGCTTATCGTCCTGACGGGCGATATAGATGCGGTGTGTACCTTTGCCCAGCGCCGGAGCATTCACCAGAAAGCAGCTGTCCTGCAAGGTATTATTGTAGCGATCGGCAGGCAGAACCTGATCAAAATAACGCTTTTTGCTGGAGAACCGCCTGCTCGGCAATCGTCGATTTAGTGACCAGGTTAATGGCCGCCGTCAGCCCCGTCGAGCCTGCGGCAAACAGCGCCAGCGTGATACCGTGTTTACGAATCGTTTTCAGCATGGGGTGTCCTTAGCGATGCCCGTAGACGCGAGGTCGGGTGTAGTAATCAATCAAAGGCACCGTGATATTCGCCAACAGTACGGCGAACGCCAACACCGTCCGGGTATCCCCCGAAACTGCGAATCAACCACACTAACAAACCCGCCAGCGCGCCAAAAATCAGACGACCACGATTGGTTGTCGAGGCGGTGACGGGATCGGTCAGAATAAAGAACGCGCCCAGCATTGTCGCGCCAGAAAGCAGATGCAACTGCGGAGACGCCAGTGAATCCCCGGCGAATGCCCATCCCAGAGTGGAGCAGACAGCCAGCGTCACTAAAAAGCTGACCGGAATGTGCCAGCGGATCGCTTTTTGCCAGAGCAGCCACACGCCGCCAATAAGCCAGGCGATGTTTACCCACTGCCAGCCCGCACCGGCCAGCATGCCGCTGTAGATGGGGTACTGCATAATCTGTTCAACAGCGTGCCCGGCATGTAACGAGGTTTTGAACGTATCGAGCGGCGTAGCCTGGCTGATGCCGTCAATGCCCATGCGTAACGTATTCATGTCGCCGCCGCTGGCGGGTGTGTCCGGTGAAGATGACCTGCAACGCATCCAGAAGGCCTGGCGCCGTTGCGGCGATGTCATGCGGCGGGAGCCAGCTTGTCATCTGTACCGGGAATGAAATCAACAGAACGACATAACCAATCATCGCTGGGTTGAATGGGTTTTGCCCCAGACCGCCGTTAAAGCTGCTTGGCGATAATGACGGCAAATATGGTGCCCAATACCACCATCCACCACGGAGCGAGAGGCGGTATGCTCACAGCGAGCAGTAAACCGGTCAGCAATGCTGAATTGTCTTTTAAGATAGCGGCGATCGGCTGTTTACGCAGTTGAAGCACGGCGGCTTCTGCGGCCAGCGCGCTGACTGAGGCCAGTATAATCTGGAACAATGTGCCCCAACCGAAAAACCATAGCTGGAGTGGCAATCCCCGGCAGCGCGGCGATTAACACCAGCATCATGATACGCGATGTCTGGCGCTGGTTATGGGTATAAGGCGAGCTTGCGATTCTGGAATACCATTTATTCCTCGTTAACAACCTGCTGCTGTGCTGCTTTTTTTGCCTGAACGCGGGCAATCGCCGCTGCGACGGCGGCTTTGCGCGGGTCGACCGGTTCGGCGGGTTCCGCAGCGGCCTGCTGTTCCTGCTTACGCGCTTTGGCGCGGGCAATTGCCGCTTCGACAGCGGCTTTGCGCGGGTCGACCGGTTCGGCGGGTTCCGCTGCGGTCTGCTGTTCCTGCTTACGCGCTTTGGCGCGGGCGATTGCCGCTTCGACGGCAGCTTTACGCGGGTCGACCGGTTCGGTAGGCTCCGCAGCGGCCTGCTGTTCCTGCTTACGCGCTTTGGCGCGGGCAATCGCCGCTTCGACGGCGGCTTTGCGCGGGTCGACCAGCTCGGCGGGTTCCGCAGCGGCGTTCTCCGTCTGTCTGGCGCGCGCCTGCGCTTTACGCGCTTCACGGGCAGCAATAACCGCGCTGTTATCCGGCTTCTCTCCCGCGTTGATGACAACAGGCTGAGTCGCCTGTGCCTGTTTCTCTTTTACGCGCGCCAGCGCTGCGGCGATGGCATCCTGATCTTTTGCCGCAGGTTGTGCGGCCGCATTTTTATGGCGCTCAAGGCGTGCGGCTTTCTCACGCTCCAGTCGCGCCTGTCTGGCCTCGAAACGCGCTTTCGCTTCAGCCGCGCGTTTTTCTTCTTGCGCGATCGCGTAAATCTCCGCTTTTTCCTGACGGAAATACTGCACAAGCGGAATGCTGCTGGGGCATACCCAGGCGCAAGCGCCGCACTCAATGCAGTCGGCAATGTTATGCGCGGTGGCTTTATCGTGCTGTTGGCCTTTGCTGAACCAGTACAACTGCTGGGGCAACAAATCGGCGGGACAGGCATCGGCACAGGCGCTACAGCGGATACAACCTTGCTCTTCCGGCGTTTCGCCCATTTCCGTGGCGGAAGGCGCGAGAAGGCAGTTAGTGATCTTCACGATGGGAACATCAAGCCAGGGCAGGGTAAAGCCCATCAGCGGGCCGCCCATAATCACCATTTGATCGGCTGAAGAACAGAAGCCCGCATCATTAAGCAGGTGGCTGACAGGCGTCCCCAGCCTGGCCCAGACGTTACCGGGACGGCTGACGGACTCTCCGGTCAAGGTCACAACGCGCTCGGTGATCGGTTCCCCGTCAATCACTGCGCGTTTGACGGCATAAGCCGTACCAACGTTTTGCATCAGCACGCCGATATCAGAAGAGCGGCCGCCGTGCGGAACCTGTTTCCCGGTCAGGATCTGGGTAAGTTGTTTTGCGCCGCCGGAAGGGTATTTCGTTGGGATAACGCGTAACGCGATATCATGCGCATCGGCCAGAACGGCACGCAGCATTGAAATGGCCTGCGGCTTGTTATCTTCGATACCTATCAGGACCTCACGCGGTTGCAGAATATGGGCAAGGATACGGATGCCTTCCACCACCTGCGCGGCGCAATCCTGCATTAAGCGGTCATCAGCGGTGATATAGGGTTCACACTCTGCCGCGTTGATGATCAGCGTTTCAATCTTATCGCCGCCGCCCTGTAATTTGACGCCGGTCGGGAACCCCGCGCCGCCGAGCCCGGCAACGCCGAACTGGTGAATTCGGGTAATTAGCTCTTCGCGGCTGCGGCGCTGATAATCCGCCCAGCCGTCGCGTTCGATCCAGCGATCTTCGCCATCGGCATCAATCATCACGCTAAGCTCAGCCAGGGCCGACGGGTGCGCGGTAGAGTGGGGGGCAATCGCGATAACCTTCCCGGACGTCGGCGCATGGACGGCAGCATGCGGCCGCGACCACGGGTCAGCGGCTGGCCTCGCAGGACGCGATCGCCCACGTTAACGCACAGCTCGCCCTCAGCGCCAATATGCTGCTTAAGAGGAATGATAAAGCGCGGCGCCAGTGGAACCTGTCGCAGAGGCGTACCGTTTGACTGGGTTTTCATTTCCGGCGGATGAATGCCGCCATCGAAATCCCAGATTTTATCTTTTCTGAATGCAGAGAATAACTTAAGCATGTTGTTCCACGGGAATGATACGAACGGGGATGGTGTTCAAATCCCACTTCCAACTGTCAGGTGTTTCCGCTACCGGGCGTAATTCAATGCATTGCGTCGGGCACGGGTCAACGCACAGATTACAGCCAGTGCAGAGATCGCTCATGACCGTATGCATCGCGCGCGTGGCGCCCACAATGGCATCCACCGGGCATGCCTGAATACATTTAGTGCAGCCGATGCAATTGTTTTCATCAATGACCGCCAGCATACGCACTGGCGCAACTTCTTGTTCATCACCGTCGATAGGTTGCGGATCGACGTTCAGTAACGTTGCGATTTTCAACATCACCGCTTCGCCGCCTGGCGCACAGCGGTTAATTTTTTCACCCTGACTACCGATGGCTTCAGCATAAGGGCGGCAGCCAGGATAGCCGCACTGCCCACACTGGCTCTGCGGTAAAATTTCGTCGATTTTTTCGACAACGGGATCGTCTTCCACGGCAAACCGGCGGGAGGCATACCCCAGGATGGCGCCGAATGCCAGGCCCAGCAGGCTCACGGCGACTACGGCAATCCAGATAGCATTCATTACAACTTCACCAAACCACTAAAGCCCATAAAGGCCAGAGACATTAAACCTGCGGTAATCAGCGCAATCGCGTTACCGCGAAAAGGGGCAGGGACGTCTGCCACGGCGAGGCGCTCGCGAATCGCCGCGAACAGCACCATCACCAGAGAGAAGCCGACGGCGGCGGAGAAACCGTACAACGCCGACTGCAAAAAATTATGACCGAGGTTAATGTTCAACAGCGCCACGCCAAGCACCGCGCAGTTGGTGGTGATGAGCGGCAGGAAGATCCCCAGCAGACGGTACAATGCCGGACTGGTTTTACGCACCACCATCTCAGTAAATTGCACTACTACCGCGATGACCAGAATAAATGCCAGCGTCCGCAGGTAGATGAGATCGAGCGGAATCAAAATCCAGGTGTCAATCAGCCAGGCGCAGATAGACGCCAGCGTCATCACAAACGTGGTGGCGAGCCCCATACCCATTGCGGTTTCCAGCTTTTTGGAAACCCCCCATAAACGGGCAGAGACCCAGAAACTTGACCAGTACAAAGTTATTGACCAGCACAGTTCCGACAAAGAGCAGCAGGTAATCAGTCATTTTTCGGCCTGAAATAAAAAAGCCGCCTATTATCTGTCAATCCACCAGCAGGCGACAACAGGTTAACTGTAAGGGTATTACGGGTTCACAAACGTTGCTTTAACGCGCGCCGAGCGTTTGAAATAGGGTACGATCAGCGCGGCCGCCAGTAACGGGAACAACAACTGGCGAACCGCAAACGCGTCTGAGACTGGCGAAAAGGCAAAGGCTTTAATTGCCAGCAAGACCGACACCAGCAGCCAGATAATATAATGTTTAGGCACGCAAGTGGCGGCGCTTGAAGAAGGCGATGGTCAACCATAAGGTGTAATACCACATTGCGATGGCGGTAATAAACGAAACGCCCCACAACAACAGGTTGCCGGTACTTTGCTCACTGAGCATATGGAATGTCTGCGGCGTAGCCAGCGCAGTAGCATAGAGCAATAACGCGAGCGAGGCGCTCAGTAACGCGACTAACAGCCAGGCCAGTGGGCCAAGCAACCAGCCCCCGATGCGTTGTGCCGGTGTTGTGGTCATATCTTCTCCAGATTTGCCAGCGCGAACAGGCAGACTATTTCATTTTGGGGCCAGTATTATAAAGCTTTTAACGCCGATCGCTACTTTCTTTATTGTACGTAATGCCAGACTGATTTTGGCACCTGACCGACATCATTACAGACGACCGCCCGAGACCAGCTCCGCGCGACGATGATCTGCTGGCGCGATACATATTGATGATCTCCCGATCGTCAGAGAGGGTGTAGTTAAGGTGATCAAACAGTTTTTCCAGGCTCTCAAGCGAACTGATTTTGCGGAATTTTAATAAATAATCCTGAACTGTCATAAATAGCGATCCATATTAAACAAATAACACCAACGAGTAGTGAATATAAAAATAAACAAAAACGACACCGAAAAAGAATAATCGGCGCGCAAGGGTAAATAAGCGTATTCTTACGTGTCATGAATCAGGTGAGCAGAGCACCTGCCGGAAGGGTAACGCGCTTCATGACAACTGGCAATAAGCGTGCGGCCAGCAGACGGCATATTTCGCTTTTTTTGCCGCTTTTCATCTTTTCCTGATTTTTCTGGCTGTAAACCGAAACCATTTCTGACGATATGCCGCTATGCCGCAACTGGCCAGAACACGCTTATTTTTTCTGAACGGAGGCCGTCGGTTCAGGGGGCTGGTAATTATCGATATGGCTGGCGACGCCTAAGAGGATCACTGAGACAACGAGAACAATCCAACCGGTTAATTCAATAAGGCGATTCATTACTGACGACATTTTTTTGCTTTGATTTATCCATAAACACAGGATGCAAATGTTACTCATCAATAAATAAGACGGCAAGGGTGTCGGGAACGATTTCAGCGACTTTTTCGCCGCAGGAGAGCCCAAAAGTCACTGATGTTTGACTTAAGTTAAGCAACAACCTTTATAACCTGGCGGTTATTAAACTATTGTGAGTGGTTAAGGGATAGTGTGAAATGACCCCGTTCTGACATGAGAGGCAAAGACATGAGTGACAACATCCGGGTAGGGCTAATTGGTTATGGTTATGCCAGCAAGACTTTCCATGCGCCCTTAATCGTGGGGACGCCGGGTCTGGAACTGGCGGCGGTTTCCAGTAGTGATGAAACAAAAGTGAAGGCGGACTGGCCTTCTGTGGCGGTTGTCTCAGAGCCTAAGCATCTTTTTAACGATCCGAATATCGACCTTATCGTCATTCCTACGCCCAACGACACCCATTTTCCGCTGGCGAAAGCCGCGCTTGAAGCGGGAAAACATGTGGTTGTGGATAAACCCTTTACCGTGACACTGTCACAAGCCCGTGAACTCGACGCCCTGGCGCGCAGCCTGGGGCGCGTGCTTTCTGTGTTCCATAACCGCCGTTGGGACAGTGATTTCCTGACGCTGAAAGGATTGCTGGCCGATGGCGTTCTGGGGGAAGTGGCTTACTTTGAATCCCATTTCGACCGTTTCCGCCCGCAGGTACGCGATCGCTGGCGCGAACAGGGCGGCCCTGGCAGCGGTATCTGGTACGATCTGGCGCCGCATCTGCTGGATCAGGCGATCAATCTGTTCGGTTTGCCGGTCAGCATGACGGTGGATCTGGCGCAACTTCGTCCTGGCGCGCAGTCGACGGATTATTTCCACGCGATATTATCCTACCCGCAGCGTCGGGTGATTCTGCACGGTACGATGCTGGCAGCGGCAGAATCAGCACGTTATATCGTGCATGGCTCACGCGGCAGTTACGTGAAATATGGCCTCGATCCACAAGAGGAACGGTTGAAAAACGGTGAGCGACTGCCGCAGGAAGACTGGGGTTACGACATGCGTGACGGCGTGTTGACGCGCGTGGAAGGCGAAGACCGTGTGGAAGAGACCTGGCTGACGGTGCCGGGTAATTATCCGGCTTATTATGCGGGCATCCGTGACGCGCTGAATGGCAACGGTGAAAACCCGGTTCCGGCGAGCCAGGCGATCCAGATTATGGAGTTGATTGAGCTGGGGATTGAATCAGCGAAGCATCGCTCTACGCTGTGCCTCGCGTGATGACGGTGTACTCTTCTGGCGCCGGGTGTTGCCGGATGACGGCGTAAACGCCTTATCCGGCCTACAGTTGTGCAGTTACAGGCCTGATAAGCGCAGCGCCATCAGGCGTAGGTGTTGCCGGATGACGGCGTAAACGCCTTATCCGGCCTACGGTTGTGCAGTTACAGGACTGATAAGCGCAGCGCCATCAGGCGTTGGGTGTTGCCGGATGGCGGCGTAAACGCCTTATCCGGCCTACGGTTGTGCAGTTGTAGGCCTGATAAGCGCAGCGCCATCAGGCGTAGGTGCTGCCGGATGACGGCGTAAACGCCTTATCCGGCCTACGGTTGTGTCGTTGCAGGCCTGATAAGCGCAGCGCCATCAGGCGTTGCGTGCTTAAACCGCAGCGACTTTCTCACGCAATGCGCGTTTTTCCGCTTCGCTTAAAAACGCCATTTCCAGGCCATTGATCTGCGCCTGACGAATCTGCTCGCGGGTTAATCCTGCCGCTGGCGCCGCTACCGTGTATTCGTGAATAATATCCACACCCTGTACCGCGGGATCATCCGTATTCAAACTTGCCAGCACGCCATGCTCAAGGAACGTTTTCAGCGGATGCGCAGCCAGCGAGGCAACGGTGCTGGTCTGGATATTAGACGTCAGACAGGATTCGATACCGATTCGCTGTTCGACCAGAAAATCCATCAGCGCGCGATCTTCCACGGCCTTCACGCCATGACCGATACGCTCGGCGCCCAGTTCGCGAATGGCCTGCCAGATGCTCTCCGGTCCCGCCGCTTCGCCAGCATGTACGGTAATATGCCAGCCAGCATCACGCGCGCGGTTAAAGTGAGAGAGGAACAGACTGCCCGGGAAGCCAAGTTCATCGCCCGCTAAGTCAAGCGCGGTAATGTGATCGCGGTGCGCCAGCAGCGCTTCCAGTTCCTGCTGACAGGCAGCCTCGCCGAAAGTACGGCTCATGATGCCGATCAGACGAGCTTCAACGCCAAAAGTCTGGCACCCTTCACGTACGCCAGCGATGACCGCTTCGACCACGCCTGCCACAGGCAACTGGTGCGTCATCGCCATATAACCCGGAGAAAAACGCAGTTCGACATAATGCAGGCCGTTGCGGGCGGCATCTTCAATATTTTCAAAGGCCACGCGACGACAGGCATCCAGCGACGCCAGAACTTTAACGCCCCAGTCGAGCTTTGCCAGAAAACTGACCAGGTCAGGCTCCGTTGAGGTGATCTGCACATGCGGAATGAGCGCGTCAAGCGTTTGTGCCGGAAGGGCTAAATTGAACTGGCGGCCAAGATCAAGAATAGTTTGGGCTCGAATGTTGCCATCAAGGTGGCGATGAACGTCAGTTAACGGAAGGGAAGTATCAATCATGGTCGCACTCTTTTTTAATATAAAAGTGCTCGCCATTATAAAAATAAAACGGGCGTAAAATCTATGTTGCGCAATAAATAATTTTATTGCGCAATCATTGTCAGCGTATAGCGTGGATCGCGTTGATCAGCCCGTTAACGCCTTTTTCGAGTTTCGAACGTGGACAACCGGCATTAAGACGAACAAACCCGCGACCTTCTTCGCCATAAGTATACCCAGGCATGATGGCCACTTTCTGCTGATGAATCAGCGCATCCTGTAAGGCGTGGTCGTCAATATTCAGCGCGCGCAGATCAATCCAGGCCAGATAGGTCGATTGCGGAACCTGCCCAGTTTAGCGTAGGGAACGCGGTGTTTAACGCATGTGCGATATAATTCAGGTTATCAGCAAGATACTCGCGCAGGGCATCCCAGCCACGGCGCGCCCTGTTGATAAGCGGCAATATGCGCGCTAAGCGCCAGAACGGCGGGTGACGACAGCCCGTCACGCCCCTTCAATACGCTGAGGTAACGATTGCGGCCTTTCCTCATCGCCGATGAGCCCGTAGGCGCCGGTCAGCGCCGGAATGTTGAAGCTTTTTGACCCGGAGGTCAGCAGCGCCCAACTATCACGCGCCACATTGCTCCAGGGGATATGCGGCTGCGCGCTCCATACCATATCCATGTGGATTTCATCGGAGATGACCCGCACGCCGTGACGATGGCATAGCTCAGCCATCGTCTCCAGTTCATCGCGCGTCCATACCTTTCCGGTAGGGTTCTGCGGGCTGCACAGCAGGAGAATTTTACTCTCTGGCCGGGCGAGCACCGCGTCCAGCGCGGCCATATCGCAGTGCCAGCCGTCCGCGTTTTTCTGTAGCGCAACCCGGCATGACGGTGCGCTGGTTGCCTTCGATGGCGTTAATAGAACGCATCGTAAGCGGGGTGTGAATCACCACCCCTTCACCGACGGATGACCACTGGCGGATCAGCTCCCGACACCATGTAGATCACGGAGGGGCGTACACGATCGACTGCGGGTCGACCGTGGTGTGGTGACGGGTTGCGAACCAGTGAGCGATCGCCCCTAAAAACTCATCGTTTTTCCAGCGGCTGTAACCCAGCACGCCGTGCGCCAGACGTTGGTTGATGGCCTCCAGGATGCACGGCGCGGTAGCGAAATCCCATATCCGAGATCGTAAACGGGAGCAGGTCAGGGGCGCCAAAGCGATCGGCGACATAATCCCACTGCGTGCACCACGTACCCGTGACGATCCACCACCTTTGAAAAAATCGAACATATCGTTGTCCTTATGCCTCAACCGTGTTCATCAGACCCGCCATTTCATCCTTAACGGACTGTACCTGAGGGCCAATAACCACCTGTAAGTTATGTTGATTCAGCTGTACTACGCCGATAGCGCGATTGTCCTTCAGCGCCTGTACATTCACAAGCGACATATCCTTCACTGACAGACGCAGACGGGTAATGCAGTTATCCAGGCTGACGATATTTTCACTGCCGCCAAGCGCGGCCAGAATCGCCGGGACGTTATAGCCTGATTTCCCTGGCGCGCCCGCCATGACTTTTTCAATATTGCTGGCGATTTCGGTATCGCGGCCCGGCGTTTTCAGATTAAAGCGCGTAATGGCGAAACGGAAGATGACGTAGTACACCGCGAACCAGATGGCGGCGACCACCGGAAACCAGATACCACTTGGTCGACAGACCGTGCAGGATCCCGAATACCACAAAGTCGATGATGTTGCCGTCGGTGTTGCCGATGGTGACGCCGAGGATCGCCATGATGGTGAATCCCAGACCTGTCAGCAGGGCGTGAATCACATACAGCACAGGCGCGACGAACAGGAACAGGAATTCCAGCGGCTCTGTGGTACCGCCAACGACACAGGCGATAAGGCCAGAAATCAGCAGCCCCTTAATTTTGTGACGATTTTCAGGACGCGCGCAGTGGTACATCGCCAACGCGGCGCCCGGCAAGCCGCCGAGGAAGGCAGGCATTTTCCCCTGAGACAGGAAGCGGGTCGCACTTTCAGAGAAGCCGTGCGTTGTCGGGCAGCTCAGCTGCGCCTGGAAAATGGTCAACGCGCCGCTCACGCTATGGCCGCAGACTTCCTGAGTACCGCCCGCTTCGGTAAAGCGAATCAGCGCGACAAGAATGTGGTGCAGGCCGAACGGCAGCAGCAGGCGCTCACCCGTACCAAAGATCATCGGGCCGAAATCACCCGCGCTATTGATAATGTGGCCCAGACCGCTGATGCCCATTGCAAAAACAGGCCATACCAGCGGAATGACCAGCCCGACCAGTCCCATCACCACGGAAGAGACGATCGGCACGAAACGCGTACCGCCAAAGAAAGCCAGCGCATCGGGCAGACGAATATTGTGGAAACGCTCATGCAGCATCCAGACAACGATACCGGCGATCACCGCCCCCAGAATCCCCGTGTCGATAGACTGAATCCCGAGGATATTCTGTACGTTATTGGCTTTCAGAATGGCGGCGTCAGTCGTCGGCAGAATGCCTTTCGCCGTTAACCAGAAGTTCACGGCAAGGTTCATTACGGCGTAACCGACGAAACCGGCAAACGCGGCGACACCTTTGTTTTCACGCGCCAGACCGAGCGGAATTGCGATACAAAACATCACCGGGAGGAAGCTAAAAGCGAACGAGCCGACTTTACTCATCCAGGTAAAGATGGCCTGTAGCACCGGGTTGCCCAGCGCCGGGAGCAGGGTGACGACATCGTGGCTGCTTAACGAGCTGCCGATCCCCAGCATGATCCCGCAGAAAAGAGAGCAGCGCCACGGGCAGCATAAACGTTTTACCCAACTGCTGGAAAAATTCCCATAACGTTATTTTTGGTGTTGTCTTCGTCGTCATCTAACGACTCCTCGTGAAAAAGAAGGCTGTGGTCAATTATTTGAGCGAGAAGATAAAACGTTTTACCTAATTTTAGTGCGGCGCAAATCACATTATCGAACGATAATAAAGCGTATAAATATAAGTGATTGATAAAACGTTTTATCTGTCACGTTATCAGGGAGCTTTCTTTTTTCATGGCTATAGCCAAAAAAACCACCATCCATGATGTCGCGTTGGCGGCTGGCGTCTCCGTCAGTACCGTCTCATTAGTGCTCAGTGGCAAAGGGCGGATTTCGTCAGCCACCGGCGAGCGGGTTAACGCGGCGATTGAACAGCTGGGCTTTGTGCGTAACCGCCAGGCATCGGCGCTTCGCGGTGGGCAAAGCGGCGTCATTGGGCTGATTGTGCGCGATCTGTCTGCGCCTTTTTATGCGGAACTCACGGCCGGGTTGACAGAGGCGCTGGAAGCGCAGGGGCGCATGGTCTTTTTGTTGCACGGCGGTCAGGATGGCGAACAGCTGAGTCAGCGCTTCCGCTATGCTCCTTAATCAGGGTGTGGATGGCGTGGTGATCGCCGGAGCGGCGGGTAGCAGCGATGCGCTCCGGGAACGGGCAGAAGAAAAAGGGATTCCGGTGGTGTTTGCCTCGCGCGCCAGTTATCTGGAAGAGGTGGATACTGTCCGGCCGGATAACATGCAGGCGGCGCAGCTACTGACGGAACATCTGATTCGCCTTGGGCATCAGCGGATCGCGTGGCTGGGAGGGCAAAGCTCCTCATTAACGCGCGCGGAGCGCGTCGGCGGCTATTGCGCGACGCTGCTGAAGTTTGGGTTGCCTTTTCACAGCGACTGGGTGCTGGAGTGCGCATCCAGCCAGAAGCAGGCCGCCGAAGCCATTACCGCATTATTGCGGCATAACCCGACCATCAGCGCAGTGGTGTGCTACAACGAAACCATTGCGATGGGAGCATGGTTTGGCCTGATGAAAGCGGGGCGGCAGAGTGGTGAAATTGGCGTTGATCGCTATTTTGAACAACAGATCTCGCTGGCGGCGTTTGCTGATGTGGCGGAAAACGTGCTGGACGATCTGCCGATCATCTGGGCCAGCACGCCAGCCCGCGAAATTGGCTATACCCTTGCGGAGCGCATCTTGCAACGGATTGGTCATGAAGAGAGCCATTCGCGCAGCCAGACCATTTCCGCTCGTCTGGTGACGCAAAAATAGCGTAGCGGGACAGGTGTTTGAATAGCGGCCCGACGGAAAGTCCCGCCGGGCGCGGGACGTACAGAAAACTTACTGCTGAGGAATAGCCGGAGCGTCCGGCACGGAGAGCGCAGGCATACCAAACATGCCGACAAACTCTTCCAGCGTCATTTTTTGCCCGTTGAGCGTTACCTGACCATTGGCATACTGTAGGTTGGTGGCGATGGTATTATCCTGCAACGTGGTGATGCGGAACATTTGCCCCATCGCGGCTAACCCTTTGACTTGTTGATTCGCCAGCTTATCGGCATCTTCCTGCTGATAACCTTCCAGTCTGGCGACCTGAGTCATAAACTCAACGGCCATATCCATCGGGATCGTCAGCTTCGCGTCAAGAGATTTAACGGAACGATCCACTTCCTGAGTCAGCGTTTGCGGTTCTTCAGTGGTCGCGGCCGGATCTTTCAGGAACAAGGAGAGGTTCAGCGCGGTCTCGCCTTTAGCGTTTTTCCAGCTTAACGGCGCGACGGTAATCACCGGTTCGCCCTTCATCAGCAGCGGCAGGGCGCCAAAGAACGCTTCGGTCACTTTCTCCTGATAAAGTTCAGGATTTTGCACCACCTCGGGTTGCGTCATCAGCGCCTGAGTCTGAGCGTTATACTGGCGGCTAAACTGGTGCCATGCTTCGCCATCGATCTGTCCCACTTTCAGCGTCAGCTTGCCGCTACCCAGATCCTGATTCTGCACTTTAAGGCTGTTCAGCGAGTAATCCAGCTGGCTATTGATGGTTTTGCCGTCGTTGACGAGATCGGACTTACCGTCGATCACCATGCCTTCCAGCACGGCCATCTCTTTACCTTCTACCGATACCGTCATTTTTTCCAGCGACAGCGTCTGGTTGCCAATACGCTCGCCGAAGCTGGCCAGAGTGCTGGAACCGTCGGTTTTCAGGTTATTAAAAGTAATCTGGACTTTCTGGTTATATTCGTTGACGGCATCCACCAGGCCGCTTTGCGCTTCGCCTGACAGTGAAACAACATTGCCGTCTTTATCGGCATTCAGCTGAAATTCCCCGCCGCTAAAGGCGACTTTTTCACCGTTATTTTCATAATTCAACGGCTTGAGGGAGATATCTGAGCGGGTATCGCCGCCATAACCAATCCGGGAATTAATCTCGACCGGCGTCTCGCCCTTTGCGATATCAAACAACGGTCTGGTGACGTCGTTGTTGACCAGGGTCGTCTTCACCGAGGCCATCGCAGGGATAAGGTTAAACGATTTCAACTGTGCGAACGGGAAAGGGCCATGATCCACCGCTTCGTTCAGTACGACGCTTTGTCCTGGTTTCAGCCAGGGGGTTTTCCTTGCCTTCGACAGGCTTCGCCACCAGCTGTAACTGGCTGCTGAAAATGCCGCGCTGGTAGTTTTGATAGCTCAGCTCAATGGCGGCTTCAGGCGCCGTGCGTTTAAGCTGCTCATTTGCCTGATTCACCATCTGTGCGAGATGCGTTTCCAGTTTTTTCCCGGTGTACCAGGCCCCGCCTGTCCAGACCACGCCCAGGGCGACGATCACACCTGTAGCTACCAGCGATTTTTTCATATCGATTATCCATAAAAATGAAACCAGGCGGATTAAACCGCCTGGAGAAGTTGTGAGCCTTTAACTAGCTTAGCAAGAGTTGGTTAAAAAATTCAGTATGTTGCTACAGCTTGTTGTAAACCCTGGCCAAACGGCCCACGCCGCTGGCGTTGACCGGAGACTCATCAGCGCCGATAAACGCGGATTCGCCGGGTTTCAGCACCAGACGCTGCTCGCCCTTGCTCAGAACCGCTTCGCCTTCCACGCAGAACAGAATGGCGGCGCTCTGCTGGCTGATGGCCGTTTCCTGAGCGGAGAGGTCATGCAGCGAAAACGCGAAATCCTCCACCGGAATCGGGAAGTCCAGTTCCGCACCGTGTTTTACCGGCGTTGTCAGCAGCTGATCGGCAGGTTTGGCAACGAATTTGACGTTTGCGACCAGTTCAGGAATGTCGATATATTTCGGCGTCAGCCCGGCGCGCAGGACGTTATCGGAGTTCGCCATCACTTCCAGCGCCACACCCTGCAAATAGGCATGAGGCGTTTCGGCAAACAGGAACATGGCTTCGCCAGGGTTCAGCTTGACCACGTTCAGCAGCAGTGGAGAGAAGAGGCCGCTGTCATCCGGGTAAAATTCGGATATGACGCGGATCGTCTGCCACGGTTCACCCTGTTGGCTGTTCAGCGCCGCTTTCAGTACCGCCAGCGCGCGGGATTTTTCATCGCCCTGCATATTGAGCAGGCTGGCGAACAGTTGGCTCAGGCGTTCGGCATTCGGCTCTTGCAGGAAGTGGGCAATGGCGGTATGCGCGCCGGAAACAGGTTGCAGCAGGGAGACAATCTCAGAGAACTCGCGGAATGCGTTCATCGCCAGGAACGGCGTCAGGGCAAAGACCAGTTCAGGCTTGTGGTTCGGATCTTTATAGTTACGCTCGGCGGCATCCATCGGAATACCGGCCGCATTCTCTTTCGCGAAACCCATTTCTGAGTTGTGTTTATTCGGATGAACCTGGATGGAAAGCGGCTGCGCGGCACACAGCACTTTAAACAGGAAGGGCAGCTCGCCAAAACGTTTTGCGACAGACTCGCCCAGCAGTGTGGCTTTATCGTGCTCAATCACGTCGCGTAACGAGACGGCTTTCCCGTCAGCGCCTTCAATTCGGGAGCTGCTCTTGGGATGGGCGCCCATCCAGAGCTCTGCCATTGGCTGCTGAGACGGATTCGCAATGCCGTAGAGTTCCGTTAACGCAGTTTTACTACCCCATGCATAGTTTTGCACTGAGTTGATGAGTTTTTGCATTATCAAGCCCTGTTTCAATATGGAAATTAATTCGCGTATTAAACCAAGAAACCCGCGGGAAGTAACCTCTGCGCGCAAAAAGTCGTACTTGTCTCAGTTTTTGTTAAAAAATTGTGTAGGATAGTGTAACTCGCTTTTTACACCCTGACGCATTTCGGGTTGCAGGACAATAACATGTCTGCCGCTGGAGGCGTGACGGGGTAAGGCAGGGGCAATGGAACATCTGCCCAGAGAATAACCAGACCGAGCAGTAAGTGAGAGAACAATGTCGAACAAACCCTTCCATTATCAGGCTCCTTTTCCCCTCAAAAAGGACGATACCGAATATTACCTGCTGACCAGTGAACACGTTTCCGTTGCGAATTTGAAGGGACAGGAAGTGCTTAAGGTCGCTCCTGAAGCGCTGACGCTGGATGGCGCGTCAGGCATTCCACGATGCTTCGTTTATGCTGCGCCCTGCGCATCAACAGCAGGTCGCTGATATCCTGCGCGACCCGGACGCCAGCGAAAACGATAAATATGTCGCGCTGCAATTCCTGCGCAATTCGGACATTGCCGCAAAAGGGATTTTACCAACCTGCCAGGACACCGGTACGGCCATTATTGTTGGCAAAAAAGGCCAGCGCGTCTGGACTGGCGGCGGTGATGAGGCTGCGCTGGCGCGCGGCGTTTATAACACTTACATCGAAGATAACCTGCGCTATTCGCAAAATGCCCCGCTGGATATGTATAAAGAGGTCAATACCGGCACCAACCTGCCCGCGCAGATTGATCTCTACAGCGTTGATGGCGATGAATACAAATTCCTGTGTATCGCCAAAGGCGGCGGTTCCGCCAACAAAACCTATCTGTATCAGGAAACCAAAGCGCTGCTGACGCCGGGCAAACTGAAAAATTACCTGGTCGATAAAATGCGCACTCTGGGGACGGCGGCCTGTCCTCCGTATCACATCGCCTTCGTGATCGGCGGGACGTCGGCGGAAGCAACGCTGAAAACGGTTAAGCTGGCCTCCGCAAAATACTATGACGAACTGCCGACGGAAGGGAACGAACACGGTCAGGCATTCCGCGACGTGGAGCTGGAAAAAGAGTTGCTGACGGAAGCGCAGAATCTCGGGTTAGGCGCCCAGTTCGGCGGTAAATATTTTGCCCATGATATCCGCGTCATTCGTTTACCGCGTCACGGCGCGTCCTGTCCGGTCGGGATGGGCGTCTCCTGCTCTGCGGATCGCAATATTAAAGCGAAGATCAACCGCAAAGGTATCTGGATCGAGAAACTGGAACATAATCCGGGTAAATATATTCCTGAAGAATTGCGCCAGGCAGGCGAAGGCGAGGCGGTTCGCGTTGACCTCAATCAGCCAATGAAAGCGATCCTGCAACAGTTGTCGCAGTATCCGGTTTCAACTCGTCTGTCGCTGAACGGGACGATTATTGTGGGGCGTGATATCGCGCACGCCAAACTGAAAGAACGGATGGACCGTGGCGAAGGGTTGCCGCAGTATGTTAAAGATCATCCGATCTACTACGCGGGCCGGCAAAAACGCCTGAAGGATACGCGTCCGGTTCGCTGGGGCCAACGACCGCAGGACGTATGGACTCTTACGTCGATCAGCTTCAGTCGCAGGGCGGCAGTATGATTATGCTGGCCAAAGGCAACCGTAGCCAACAGGTGACCGATGCCTGCCATAAACACGGCGGCTTCTATCTGGGCAGCATTGGCGGGCCTGCCGCCGTGCTGGCGCAGGGCAGCATCAGGAGTCTGGAATGCGTGGAATACCCTGAACTGGGGATGGAAGCGATCTGGAAAATTGAAGTGGAAGATTTTCCGGCCTTTATCCTGGTGGATGACAAAGGCAATGATTTCTTCCAGCAAATTCAGACTTCGCAGTGCACGCGCTGCGTAAAGTAAGACAATAAGAAGGTACATTTGCAGGCCGGGTAAGGCGCTGTGCCGCCCGGCATTTCAGAAGCGCACAAAGCGCCATGCAGTATTTATGAAGCAATCAATACTTAATCCTGACAGGTGTGTGAGCATGTCCTCAACTTCATTGTTAACAAGGAGAAAGTAATGACGACGGTACGCTGCGAGAAAGATTCGATGGGCGGGATTGATGTTCCGGCAGACAAACTTTGGGGAGCGCAAACCCAACGATCGCTGGAGCATTTTCGTATCTCCACGGAGAAAATGCCCGTCTCGCTGATCCATGCGCTGGCGCTGACCAAGCGTGCGGCAGCCAAAGTTAACGAGGACTTAGGGCTGCTGTCGGCGGAAAAAGCCTCCGCCATTATGCAGGCGGCTGATGAAGTGCTGGCCGATAAACATCCCGACGAATTTCCGCTGGCGATCTGGCAAACCGGGTCGGGCACGCAAAGCAACATGAACATGAACGAAGTGCTGGCGAACCGCGCGAGCGAACTGCTGGGCGGCGTTCGCGGCATGGAGCGCAAAGTTCACCCGAACGATGACGTTAATAAAAGCCAAAGTTCGAACGACGTCTTCCCAACCGCGATGCACGTTGCGGCGCTGCTGGCGCTACGCAAGCATCTCATCCCGCAGCTTAATGTCCTGACCGATACGCTGCGCAAAAAGTCCCATGCGTTTGCCGACATTGTGAAAATTGGCCGCACGCACTTGCAGGATGCGACGCCGCTGACGCTCGGTCAGGAAATTTCCGGCTGGGTGGCGATGCTGGAGCACAATCTCAAACATATTGAAAATAGCCTGCCGCATGTGGCGGAGCTGGCGTTGGGCGGCACGGCGGTGGGCACCGGGTTGAACACCCATCCTGAATATGCCCGCCGCGTGGCGGATGAGCTGGCGGTGATCACCTGCGCGCCATTTGTGACGGCGCCGAACAAGTTTGAAGCGCTGGCGACCTGTGATGCGCTGGTTCATGCGCACGGCGCGCTAAAAGGGCTGGCGGCGTCGCTGATGAAAATTGCCAATGACGTTCGCTGGCTGGCCTCTGGCCCTCGATGCGGCATTGGTGAAATTGCCATTCCTGAAAACGAGCCGGGCAGTTCGATTATGCCAGGCAAAGTGAACCCGACCCAGTGCGAGGCGCTGACCATGCTCTGCTGTCAGGTGATGGGCAACGATGTGGCTATCAATATGGGCGGGGGCGTCGGGAAACTTTGAGCTTAACGTCTATCGCCCGATGGTTATCCATAATTTCCTGCAATCGGTACGCCTGTTGGCGGATGGGATGGAAAGCTTTAATGCGCACTGTGCGGTCGGTATTGAGCCAAACCGTGAGCGTATTAATCAACTGCTCAATGAATCGCTGATGCTGGTCACCGCGCTCAACACGCACATCGGCTATGACAAAGCGGCGGAGATCGCCAAAAAAGCGCACAAGGAAGGGCTGACCTTAAAAGCCTCCGCCCTGGCGCTGGGGTATCTCACTGAAGCCGAGTTTGATAGCTGGGTGCGCCCGGAACTGATGGTGGGCAGCATGAAGCCCGGCCGTTAATCCGCCACATACAGGTGCAACCGGGGGATGATAAGTCGCAACGGTTGCGCCTGGGGCTTAAAGCGGTGCTGAACATTGTCCGCATCGTAATTCAGTAGTTCGCCGATATCCGGCACGGTCATGCCTTTATCGGTATTGATCAGCGCGATAAGCGGCGTCGGGCAGGCGTGTTGAACCTGTTTCTGCTGCCCTTTGTACCAGACGCGGGCAATCGGCTGTACCTTCACCGGTCTTTTAATCTTCAGCCGCGCCTGTTGCGGCAGGGCGGCGATATCCTGATATTCGCGCTCCAGCCTGGCCTGCCACTCTTCGCGCGTCCAGGGATGCACGCTGCGCGGTGTGTTCAGGCTTTTCTCCAGTTGCGCCAGCACCTCATCCCGGCGCAGATTCTTAATAATGTGCTTGTTGGCCCAGCCAAAACGGAGGGTGGCGGGATTCTTGATCACCGTTAACGCGCGGTAGGCATTCAACGTGATAAGACCGGGCAGATGGCGGATGCACCCACTCAAAACGCGCCGCTGACGGCAATCCTGATTCCACCGTCACAATACGCTCAAATGTCGTTTTTAACTGATTGATGTGCTGGATCTGGTTTTCCAGCGCGGCCTGCGTGGCATCATCAACCTGATAGCACAATACGCCGGGCAGGCGAACCGCCGCTTTGCTGCTGCGATTTTCAGACTGTTGCTGAATAAACAGGTGGCGATAGTGGCGCAGCGCCAGCGATTCGGCCTCTTTTCCCAGATGCTGCTCCACCGCAATGGTCGCCAGAGGGTTGTGCTCCGCCTCTTTGGTCACTTCGGGGAGGGAGAAGACGCGGGCAATCAGCAGCGGTTGCTGTTCGAGATTTTCTGTCAGGGTTGCCAGGGCGTGTTCTGTCTGGCGAAAAGTACCATTCAGACGTTCGACAAGATCGTAACGGGCCATATCACCACCATTTCAGTGTCGCAGAAAGAAGGATGTTAGTTACAACATACTTACTGTATATCACATCATACCCGGCCTGACCATTGTGCGCTATGCGTCAGGCAGGGGGAAATTCGGGGATGTTGTGCCAGACGGGCCAGTTGAAGGGTGAATCTGGCGCCGCCCAGTTCACTTTCGCGACAGTTTACCGTTCCGCCCATCGCCAGGGCGATGGAGCGCACGATGGCTAGTCCCAGCCCGCAGCCTCCGGTAGCGCGGTCGCGGCTGGGATCGAGACGCACAAAGGGTTCGAATACATGTTCGCGCGCGTCTGGCGCGATGCCGGGGCCGTCGTCTTCAACAATCAGGGTCGCCTGATTGCCGCTTAACAACAGGCTGGCCTGAACGGTGGAATGGGAATAACGCAGCGCGTTATTGAGCAGATTATCCAGCACACGCTCCATTAGCCGCATATCCAGCGCGCCGTAATCGCCAGGCGTAAGCTGGCTGAGCCGCACCGTGCGCCCGGGGTTGACGCTCTGTACGTCTTCCAGGTGGCTCGCCAGCCACACGGGGAGGTCGGGAACGGTGAGCGTTAACGCAGTCTGCGGTCTGTCCAGCCGCGCATAGGTCAGTAACTCTTCGATTAACGCTTCCAGTTGGCCGATATCGCGATTCAGCGCCTGCGACTCCTGTGCGCTGAGATTTTCACTCATCTCCAGCCGGTAACGCAGACGCACCAGCGGTGTACGCAGTTCGTGGGCGATGCCGTCAATAAGCTGTTTTTTACTGGCGATCAGCGCGTTGATGTTATCCGCCATCTGGTTAAAGGCGATGCCGAGACGTTCAAAACTGGAACCGTTGTCAAAGTGAAGGCGCTCTGCGAGGTGCCCTTCGCCAAAACGCTGAGCGGCGGCCTCCAGGCGCAGCATCTCCTGCCAGTGCGGGCGCATCCAGATAAACACCGGAAAGGCGAGGGAGATGGCGATAAAGGCCATCAGCGCGATATCCAGTAGCCGCATCTGGTGAAGAAAATAGAGATAAGGAACCGGCCCGACGGCCAGCACGTAATGGCTGCGGGGGATGCGCTGAATAAACGTATACTGATCGTCCAGCGCGACGATGTCGCCTTCGCGCAGCCGCTGTGTGGTAAGCGCGTCGAGTTTGTATTTATTGAGCGGCTCTACGCGCAAATCGAAAGAGAGATTAAGATCCATCTCTTTGAGGGTTTTCCCCCAGTCGCGCGGAGGGATCTCCCGCAATTCGCTGCGCATTAAATACAGCGAGCTTTTCATCAAATCATCCAGCGACTGTCTGCCTGCGCGTTCTGCGGTGAACTTATACACCAGCCCGACCAACAGGGTCATGACCAGAAAGCAGACAAACAGCAGCAGATAAAACTGAACGAACAGTTTTTTCATTGATGCACCCGGCTAATCACGCTGACTCTCTTCCCAAGCATGGGGGGCAAACAGATACCCTTTGTTGCGAACCGTTTTGATTCGATAGGGCTCGGTGGCGTTATCCTGCAATTTCTTACGCAGCCTTGAGATAGCGACATCCACGCTGCGGTCCATGCCGTCGTAGCTGACGCCGCGCAAGTTTTTTAGCAGCGCGTCGCGATCCATAATCTGCCCGGCATGGGTTGCCAGTTCCCAGAGTAATTCGAAATCGGCGGTGGAAAGCGAAACCGGTTCGCCGGAGAGTGCTACTGAACGATTGACCGGGTCAATAATCAACGCGCCAAAACGCAGCGTTTTATGCGGGGTCATTGCCGTATCCTGAATGCCTTTTGCCTGCGCGGTGAGTTCATTCTGCCGTAAATGCAGGCGCAGACGGGCGAGGAGCACGGCAGGGGGCGTGGTTTTCAGGATGTAGTCACAGGCGCCCATTTCCAACGCCAGGATGTGGTTCATGTCGCTGTCCAGCGAGGTCAGCAGGACAATCGGCCCTTGCCAGCGGCCTCGCAAATCGCGGCAAATGGTCATACCGTCTTTGCCCGGCAGCATGATATCCAGTAACACCAGCTCGGGTTGCGTGCGAAGGATCGTCTCTTCAGCCAGATCGCCGCGAGGTTCAATCAGCACCTCAATATCGTGTTTCGCCAGATAAGCGGCAATTAGCGAGCCAACTTCAGGGTCATCCTCAACAAATACGATGGTGTTCATAACGTTCATTACGCGGAGAAAACGCCAACATACACCGCCTCCGTTTTCCCTTCCATTAATCTTTTCTAAACGAGAGCGCTTCCGTTATGCTACAGCCTCAATGTTATTGATGTGTTAAGGCATCGAAATGGGACTCGTGATAAAAGCCGCGCTGGGTGCGCTGGTGGTGGTATTGATTGGTTTTGCTGGCAAAAACAAAAAATTACTATATCGCCGGATTAATTCCGCTTTTTCCGACATTTGCACTGATTGCCCACTATATTGTCGCCAGCGAGCGCGGAATTGACGCGTTACGCACGACCATTGTATTCAGTATGTGGTCGATCATCCCTTATTTTGTCTACCTCGCCACGCTTTGGTATTTCACCGGTTTTCTGCGTTTGCCGTTGCGCTCGGCGGGGCGGTGGTGTGCTGGGGCCTGAGCGCATGGCTGCTGATATTTTGCTGGATCAAACTGCATTAACGCAGGTGCCGGCCGCCATCCACGGCGAAACTGCGGCCGGTAACGAAGCAACTGGTGAGAAGATAATCCACCAGGTCGATTACCTCTTTCTCGCCGGGCGCTGTCTTCATCAGGGACTTATTGAGCGCCTGCTGACGGTACTCGGCGTCGTCGTTTTCGTTAAACAGGATCAGCGACGGGGGCGATGGCGTTGACTTTCACTTCCGGGGCCAGTTTGCGGGCAAAGGAGCGGGTCATATTATCCAGCGCTGCTTTACTGGCGGCATAGGCGATGTGTTTGTCGCTGCCGCGTTCCACAACATAGTCCGTAAAATGGATGATATCGGTGGCCGCATGTCCGTGGCCGCGCAACAGTCTTTCCAGCGCATGGTTTAACAGATAGGGCGTATTGACGTGAATCTGCATCATGCATGCCAGCACGCCAGAGAGCGGGGTGCCAGGCGCCTCGGCCATCCAGGCGCTGGCGTTATGCAAAATAGCCCGCAGGCCTGGCGTATGGGTTTTTATCTTCTCAGCAAATGCCAGGACGCCGTCATCGGTGGAAAAATCGGCCTGAATGCACAGCGCGCCCGCTTGCGTCAGGCCGTCGATGGCCGGATAGTGCGTCCGGTAGCTGACAATCACCGGCTGTTTTTGATTGAGAAAGTGCCACGCGAGCGCGAGACCGATGCGGCGGCCTCCTCCCGTGATAAGGATGGGCAAGGGCTGGTTTTTACCCATTGTAGTCTCCTTTGGCATCAAACAATGGGGCGACGATTACCCCACCAACATCCACGTAGCCGGAACAGCGGCGATGAGTAGCAGACCGATCAACATCACTTCCTGACGATTCAGGACATTATCGTGCGTATGCGTCTTGCGTGCGTAGAGGAAAACTAACAATCCCGGCGCATACAGTACCACCGACAGCAACAGGTGCATCGGGCCGGACGCATACAATAACCATAAGCCATAAATGCAGGCCCGACACCTACCGCCTGATGAAGAGGGCGCGCGGCGATTTTCAGCAGGAACGCGCCGACCAGGAAATAGGGTACCAGAATCATCTCTGAAGCAATCGTCAACAGCGTGTTGTAATCCGAACCTGTGAGCCAGATCAGCACCAGGCAGATCTGAACGCACGCGTTGGTGAGCCACAGCGAAGCCGATGGCGCGCCTTGCGCATTCTGGCGGGCGAAAATGCGTGGGAAGGCTTTATGCGTTGAGGCCAGAAACGGCACTTCTGCCGCCATAATGGTCCAGCTCAGATAAGCGCCGCAGACTGAAACGATAAGACCCGCCGCGATAATGATTTCGCCCCACGGCCCCATCATTTTCACCATCAAACCCGCCATTGACGGATTGCGAATCTCCGCCAGTTCCGGGCGGGCGACGACGCCTAAAGAGAGCAGCGTCACCAGCAGGTAGACGCCCAATGCGGCGAGAACCGCCAGCAGCGTTGCACGTCCGACATCACGCTTATTTCTCGCCCGGGCGGAGACGACAACCGCGCCTTCCACGCCGATAAACACCCACAGCGTGATGAGCATCGTGTTTTTAACCTGCTCCCAGACGGGAACGCCCAGCGCCAGACCGGTGAAATCCAGGCTGAACGTATCGAGCTTAAACATGATGATAGCCAGGACGATGAACAACCCCAGCGGCAACAGCTTCGCCAGCGTCGCGACCAGGTTGATGCTGGCTGCGGTTTGCACACCGCGCAGCACCAGGAAGTGCACCACCCAAAGCAGTACCGACGCGCCGATGATGGACTGCCAGGTGTTGCCGTCGCCAAACAGGCGGAGTTCCGGCGTATCGGTAAAGAAGCTCAGGGCAGAAAAAACGATAACCAGATAAGAGACGTTGGCGATAACGGCACAGAGCCAGTATCCCCAGGCGGAGCAGAAACCGATCAGTTCGCCGAAACCTTCGCGCGCGTAGGTGAAAATCCCGCCATCCAGTTCCGGGCGAACGCGCGTCAGGATCAGCATAGCGAAAGCCAGTAGCAGTATCCCGACGCCCGTAATCGCCCAGCCAATCAGCAGCGCTGCCGGGCTGGCCACCGCTGCCATGTTCTGTGGCAGACTAAACACACCTGCGCCAAGCATTGAGCTTAAAACCAGCGCGGTCAGCGCGCTCAGTCCAGTTTCTTTTCCATCGGTATCCAGTTATAAAAACGAGAGTGGGGAGAATAATTATTTTGGCAAAACGCATAAAAATGGTGAAAGCCACTAAGGCGCGGGATTTTACGGAGAGAAGAGACCGCATGCAATGATCTCTGAAACATTTGTGACTAAAAATGCTAAAGGCGGGTAGATTTCACATAGGGCAGCATCGTATTGGCGCCTGATGCGCTACGCTCATCAGGCCTACTAACACGTAGGCCGGATAAGATGCCTGGTCTCGCCATCAGGTGTTATGACAACACTGGATGGCGGGAGCGTACTTTACTTATACAGGTCGGCGCTGATCGTCATGTTGTTACCACGTTCCTGCCACTGGCGGGTAATGTGATAATATTTCGCGCCTTTCTTCGGCTGCACGCTTGGCAACCTGGTAGGAGACTTCCGTCATGTTGCCGTAGTTGCCGGTGAATTTGATGCTGTCAAACGGCACCATCATCGCAGCGGTCGCTTTGTTCAGCTCTTCGACTTTCGTTCCGTCAGGCAGAGTGACAGTGTAACGTCCACCTTTTGAGGATTGCGTTTCGAAGAAGCGTCCGACTTCAGCGCTTGGAGAAGCGGTCGTCGCGACGCCCGGAATCTCCACTTTCTTCGCTGCTTCACCGCCGGCGGCCAGCGCTGCGCGACCCGCATCGGGAATCAGCAGGAATAACGTCCGGGCTCTGGACGACGCGTTTCTTCGCATCTTCTTTATAGATAAACGCGGTAATACGCTGGTTGCCGCCCTGGTTGGCATCGACCTGACGCACAATGTAGAACGAGTAGGCGCCTTTCGCTTTTGCTGCTTTGGTGATGGCGTCATTCACTTCCGGCTGGCTACGTAGAAACCCTGCACCGTTACGGTGTCGTAAGGTTCCAGCAGCACGGCCTGATCTTTCGGTAATTCGACGATACCGTTAATTACACGGTTTTGAGGCGCGTCGGATTTTGGCGCGTCTGATTTATAAACGTCAGCCACGACACGCCAGTTACCGCTGTTGCCAAAATCGGACGTATCAACAACATAAAAAGAGGCTGCACCTTCTTTATCTGCGCGGCGGGATACGGCATTTACCGCATCGCCAATGGCATTAAAACGCCCGGTGACCACAATGCGGTCATAAGGTTTTAGTGCTGCCGCTTGCTCCGGCGTCAGTTCTGTCGCTGCATTTACGGAAAAAGCAGTCGCAGAAAGCAGTGCGGACGCCAGGAGAGTGTTCTTAAGCTTCATAAAAATAATCCTTCGCCTTGCGCAAACCAGGTACTGGTATTGTTATTGACTAGAAACGTGGCTGATTATTGCATTTAAACCCTGCAAATGTCTGCGTCATTTTTCACTCATCGTACCGCCTGAAGTGACAAGAATGATAACATTTGGTGATATGTCTAAAAAACAGGCGCTTGACCGGCAAAACTGATAAAGCATACGCATTTTATAAGTTAATTTAATGTTAAACGATTGAATGTCGATGGCGCTAAATCATGTTTTGCCGCTTCGCTTGAGCGAATTATCGGTCACTGAAGGTGATTTCAAGGTCATTATTCCTGTTTGTGGGCTGAATCGTTCATATTTTGCAAATTTCATAATAAATACTGTTTTTTGGCGCTAGATCACAGGCGCTATTTTCAGTAGGTTATAGAGAGTTTGTTACTGTTTTATTTTTCCGGGGTAGCACTTACCTCTTACGCAGGCGTGCGTATGCATCCTGCGATCACTGACAAACCATCATCAAAAAAACCGATGGAAGGGAACATTATGCGAATTGGCATACCAAAAGAGCGGTTAACCAATGAAACCCGAGTCGCAGCAACGCCAAAAACGGTTGAGCAACTGCTGAAACTGGGTTTTACCGTCGCGGTTGAAAGCGGCGCGGGTCAACTGGCAAGTTTTGACGATAAGGCATTTACAGAAGCGGGCGCAGAAATTGTAGAGGGAAATGCGGTCTGGCAGTCAGAGATCATCCTGAAGGTCAATGCGCCGGAAGACGATGAAATTCCTTTACTGAATGCGGGCACGACGCTGGTGAGTTTCCTCTGGCCGGCGCAGAATCCTGAGCTATTGCAAAAACTCGCGGAACGCAATGTAACCGTGATGGCGATGGACTCCGTGCCGCGTATTTCGCGCGCGCAGTCGCTGGATGCCCTGAGCTCAATGGCCAACATCGCCGGTTATCGCGCGATTGTGGAAGCCGCACATGAATTTGGTCGTTTCTTTACCGGGCAAATTACCGCTGCGGGCAAAGTGCCGCCAGCGAAAGTGATGGTGATTGGCGCGGGCGTCGCAGGTCTGGCGGCCATTGGCGCGGCAAACAGCCTTGGCGCCATTGTACGTGCGTTTGATACCCGTCCAGAGGTAAAAGAACAGGTTCAGAGTATGGGCGCTGAATTCCTCGAACTGGATTTTAAAGAGGAAGCGGGCAGCGGCGATGGCTATGCCAAAGTGATGTCCGAAGCGTTTATTAAAGCGGAAATGGAACTCTTTGCCGCGCAGGCGAAAGAGGTCGATATTATCGTCACGACCGCGCTAATCCCGGGTAAACCTGCGCCGACGCTGATCACGCGCGAGATGGTTGATTCCATGAAGTCCGGCAGCGTGATTGTCGATCTGGCTGCGCAAAACGGCGGTAACTGTGAATACACCGTCGCCGGTCAGGTGAACCACGACCGACAATGGCGTGAAGGTTATCGGTTACACCGATCTGCCGGGTCGTCTGCCGACGCAATCCTCCCAGCTTTACGGCACTAACCTGGTCAACTTGCTCAAACTGCTGTGCAAAGAGAAAGACGGCAATATCGACGTCGACTTTGACGACGTGGTTGTGCGCGGCGTAACGGTCGTACGTGACGGTGAAATTACCTGGCCCGCGCCGCCGATTCAGGTGTCTGCTCAGCCGCAGGCTGCGCCGCAAGCGGCTCCTGCGCCGAAAGAAGCGGAAAAACCGGCTTCACCGTGGCGTAAATATGCGCTGATGGCGCTGGCGATCATTCTGTTTGGTTGGCTGGCTGACGTGGCGCCGAAAGAGTTCCTCGGCCACTTCACCGTTTTCGCACTTGCTTGCGTGGTGGGTTACTACGTGGTGTGGAACGTTTCGCACGCGCTGCATACGCCGTTGATGTCTGTGACTAACGCCATCTCAGGGATTATCGTTGTCGGGGCATTGTTACAGATTGGCCAGGGAGGCTGGGTGAGTTTCCTGAGCTTTATCGCGGTGCTTATCGCCAGCATTAATATTTTCGGTGGCTTCACCGTGACTCAGCGTATGCTGAAAATGTTCAGGAAAAACTAAGGGGTAACACATGTCTGGAGGATTAGTTACAGCTGCATACATTGTTGCCGCGATCCTGTTTATCTTCAGTCTGGCCGGGCTCTCTAAGCATGAGACGTCCCGACAGGGTAACAACTTTGGTATCGCCGGGATGGCGATTGCGCTGGTGGCGACGATCTTCGGCCCGGATACCGGCAACGTTGCCTGGATTCTGGTGGCGATGATTATCGGTGGGGCGATCGGTATCCGTCTGGCGAAACGCGTTGAAATGACCGAAATGCCGGAGCTGGTGGCGATTCTGCACAGCTTTGTCGGCCTGGCGGCGGTACTGGTGGGCTTTAACAGCTACCTGTACCACGAGGCGGGCCTGGAACCGATTCTGGTGAATATTCACCTGACGGAAGTGTTCCTCGGCATCTTCATTGGCGCGGTTACCTTCACCGGTTCCGTGGTGGCGTTTGGCAAGCTGTGCGGTAAGATTTCGTCCAAACCGCTGATGCTGCCGAATCGTCACAAAATGAACCTGGCGGCGCTGGTGGTTTCTTTCCTGCTGCTGGTGGTGTTTGTACGTACCGAAAGCGTTGGCTTGCAGGTTCTGGCGCTGCTGGTGATGACCATTATTGCGCTGGCTTTCGGCCTGGCACCTGGTGGCGTCCATTGGCGGGGCGGATATGCCGGTTGTGGTATCCATGCTGAACTCCTATTCCGGTTGGGCAGCGGCGGCGGCAGGCTTTATGCTGGGCAACGACCTGCTGATCGTCACCGGCGCGCTGGTCGGTTCTTCGGGTGCGATTCTGTCTTACATCATGTGTAAGGCGATGAACCGCTCTTTCATCAGCGTTATCGCGGGTGGTTTCGGCAGCGATGGATCTTCTACTGGCGACGATCAGGTCGCGGGCGAACACCGTGAGATCACGGCGGAAGATACGGCTGACATGCTGAAAAATTCGCACTCGGTCATCATTACCCCTGGCTATGGCATGGCGGTTGCGCAGGCGCAGTACCCGGTGGCGGAAATCACCGAGAAACTGCGCGCGCGCGGTATCAAGGTGCGTTTTGGCATCCACCCGGTTGCAGGGCGCCTGCCTGGTCACATGAACGTACTGCTGGCGGAAGCGAAAGTGCCGTATGACATCGTGCTGGAAATGGACGAAATCAACGACGACTTCGCTGACACCGATACGGTGCTGGTTATCGGCGCGAACGACACGGTGAACCCGGCGGCGCAGGACGATCCGCGTAGCCCGATTGCCGGTATGCCGGTTCTGGAAGTCTGGAAAGCGCAAAACGTTATCGTGTTTAAAACGCTCGATGAATACCGGCTATGCCGGGGTGCAGAACCCGCTGTTCTTTAAAGACAACACGCATATGCTGTTTGGCGATGCGAAAGCTAGCGTGGATGCGATTCTGAAAGCGCTTTAATCCTTTACTGGCGCAAGTCATAAAACGGCCTCTCAGGAGGCCGTTTTTGCATCTGAAGAGATCAGGTTTTATTCAAGTCACTGAGCAGGACGGCAATGCTTTGCCCGCCGGAGGTTTGCTCCAGCGCGATTTTAACGATGATCGTCAACGGCACGGAAAGCAGCATGCCGACAGGGCCTAATAACACCCCCAGAAGATCAGGGAGAGAAAAACCACCAGCGTGGAAAGGCCCAATCCACGCCCCATGATGCGGGGCTCAAGGATGTTCCCGAACACCAGATTGATAATCAGATACCCCGTCAGCACCACCAGCGCGTCATAAAGACCGCTGAACACCAGAACCTGCGCAATAGGCGGGATTGCGGCCAGAACCGAGCCAATATTGGGGATATAGTTAAGTGCGAAGGCCAGCAGTCCCCAGACGAATGCGAAACGAACTTCCAGCAGCGCCAGCATTCCCCAGACCACAACGCCCGTGATAATGCTGATCGCCGTTTTCAGCACCAGATAATGCGACACGCTGTCGATTGCGCGCTGAATCGCGGCCATACCTTCAACCGGCCTGGCCATCATCTGCTGGAGTTTACCGGGCAACTGCGGAACTTCCAGTAGCATAAAGACCACGGTTAACAAAAGCAGGAAAATGGATGACATGGCGTTAGACAGCTGCGCCAGCAAATTCGTCACCAGCGTCATGGCGGCGTTAGGGTCGATATATTTCACCAGCTCATCCACCGAGACGCCGATACCCAGGCGCTGTAGCCACGGTTCAATGTTTTTCAGCGGCACAACCAATGATGAGCGGTATTGTGGCAGAGTGCGGGCTAACTCATTTAGCGATGTGCCGAGATAGGCCAGCAGCAACCACCATGCCCATCACGATAATCCCGATCAGTATCGATACGGCCAAAACGCGCGGGATGCGAAGCCTGACCATGCGCTGCACCAGCGGGCTCAGTACCACCGCAATAAATAACGCCAGAATAAACGGCACAATAATATCGGCAGCGAAGCGAATACCGGTGAGAATGATGACCAGCATTCCCAGCATGATTACGAGTTTCAGGCCGTTAAGCGTGATGATCGGTTTTGCCATGATAATTCCTGAATTTTTGTTCTTACTCTTTATAATAATGTGATTTTTGTCGGGCTGTGCTAACAAAAATCAAACGGCGCGGGTAAAGAAGTGAAAAGGTTTTGAGTTAATTCTAAGGCTGTGGTACAAATCAGACGTGTTTAACTACCGAGGACAATTTTCATCCGCGATGACGAGAAGCAACACTGCGGATAATTGTAATATTATGGACAATATGTTCAGGACGTTTTTTTCTACACAGACCGTACTTCTTCGCACTTCTTCCTCTTTCCTGCTTGCTGGTGAGCAGCACTGGCGCAACCGCGCTTTAGTCCCTTACTTCTGCCTGAGCTGGCGTTATGCGCCTGGCTAATTCATTTTATTTTTTGGTTTACTGCATACAGCAGGCCCGAAGGACTATATTCTCAAGCAGGAGAAGCACCATGTTTTACTGGATTTTATTAGCCCTTGCCATTGCGGCTGAAATTACCGGAACGCTGTCGATGAAATGGGCAAGCGTAAGCAATGGCAACACGGGTTTTATTTTAATGCTGGTCATGATTACGCTGTCGTATATTTTTCTCTCTTTTGCCGTAAAAAAAATTGCGCTTGGCGTGGCGTATGCCTTGTGGGAAGGCATCGGTATTTTATTTATTACGCTGTTTAGCGTGCTGTTATTTGACGAAGCCTTATCGGCCCATGAAAATTGCGGGTCTGGTTACGCTGGTATTCGGGATCGCGCTGATTAAATCGGGTACGCGCAAGCCAGTAAATGCCGCGAAGGAGGCGACGCATGCCGCAGTTTGAGTGGGTTCATGCCGCGTGGCTGGCGATGGCGATCGTTCTGGAAATCGTCGCTAACGTGTTCCTGAAATTTTCTGACGGCTTTCGTCGCAAGTTCTATGGCATTCTGTCGCTGGCCGCGGTGCTGGCGGCCTTCAGCGCGCTCTCTCAGGCGGTGAAAGGCATTGATCTTTCGGTGGCATATGCGTTGTGGGGCGGATTTGGTATCGCCGCCACGCTGGCAGCCGGGTGGGTGCTTTTTGGACAGCGTCTGAACAACAAAGGCTGGGTAGGCGTGGTATTGCTGCTTATCGGCATGATCATGATAAAACTGGCCTGACAGCTATGCTGCCCGTTACGGCGGGCAGCGCACGGGAACCATCATCTATTCCTGAGCCAGCGCTTCCAGCTTGTCGCGAAAGCCGGTGACGGAAATCGCGCGGTTGTCAGCCCCGCCAGCGATCTTTTGCCGCCGGAGCGGAACTTTGTACGCCAATCAACTGCCAGCCAGCGTCGGTATGCAGCATTAACGGAGAACCGCTGTCGCCGGGCAGCGTGTCGCACTGGTGAGAGAGCACCGCGTTTTGCGCCCAGCCAGTAATCAGGCAATCCTGATGCGAGTAAAGCGTATCAAGATGATCTTCCGGGTAACCTGACTGCGTCACTTTGCGGTCGGCGGTTTTCAGGGCAGCGGTTAGCGCGGCTTTATCGCCTTCAAATAAGGGCAGTGGGGTAATGCCGGACGGCGGATAACGCAACACAATCAAACCAAAATCCCACGGCGCGGCGGCCGGAGGGACAATCCAGCCATCGCCATCAGGCTTTAAGCGCTTTCCCAGCGACGGATCGACCCGACCTTCAATACCGTGAATTTCATAACGCCAGAGACCTTTTTGCGATACGAAACGCAAAGCCACGGCTTTATCTGGCTTCCCTTTCGGCGGCGTTAACAAGCAGTGTCCGGCGGTGAGCGCCAGATGAGATGAAATGAGCGTGGCGGTACACAGGTTGCCGCTGGCGGTTTCCAGTTGACCAATAGCGTCCCACGGCGACTGCGTCGGATCTTCAACCTTGACCCGATCGTCATGGTCAAAAAATAACGTTTTGGCTTCACGGGTATCCGTGGTGGTATCAGCCTCATCCGCATGAGCAACGACAGGGGAAAGACAAATTACGCCCAGTAATACCGCAATGGTTTTATGCATATCACACTCTGTGTGGGTAATTATGATTATTAAAAGCAAACCCTCAGTGAATACTATAGACGTGACGGCAGGAAAGTGGGAGTAAAATCAGATAACTACATTCAGGAAATATAAAAATGCGTGGCAATAAGGGCGCATAATATAAGCATGGTGAGAATCAACTCAAAGCGGTAACGAAACACGTTAACCCTCCGAAGAAACGGCGCTAAACCCGATGATTTAGCGCCGTGTGTTATGGCGCGGGGGGAGCGCCATAGAACTCGCCAGTGCCTTATGCCGCCGGTTTAGCCGCAGTATGTTTTACCGCTTTTTTGGTGTGTTTTTTCGCTGCCTGCGCTTTTTGTTCAGGCGCTTTCTGAGCCGCTGCTTTGTGGTGTTTTTTGTGATGCGTGGTTTTTGCCGGTGCGGTTTTAGCGGGTGCCGCAGCCGGAGCCGTCGTGGACGTTGCCGTTTCAGCAGCAAATGCAGCAGAAGACAGACCCATAGCAGCGGCAACAACCAGAGCTAATACTTTTTTCATTCTGATACCCTCGATTTGGTTTTTTATTCAACCCCACTGCGGGGCCGGTGAAATCACTATATCGCTGTAAATCGAGGGCTTCCGTGAGTCATTGGTATCGGCGTGTAACGGTATGTACAACCGGCCCGGCAGATTGACGCTACCGGGCAAACAAGAGACATCATGACAAATAGCGTGATTCCAGATGCGCCCGGAAGTAACGGCTGCTCAACGGTTCTCCGGTGGCCTGAGCGATCAGCTGCGCGGTAGTAAAGCGACTGCCGTGCTGCCAGATATTTTGTCGCAGCCAGTCAAACAAGGCGCTGAGATCGCCTTGCGCAATCTGATTATGCAGATCCGGCAATGCGCGACGGGCAGCGCTAAACAGCTGTGCGGCATATATGGCGCCCAGCGTATAAGACGGGAAGTAGCCAAAGCCGCCGTCGGTCCAGTGGATGTCCTGCATACAGCCGTTACGGTAATCTCCCGCGGTTGACAGCCCCAGCCAGGCCTGCATTTTTTCATCCCACAGCGCGGGAATATCATCCACTTCGATGTCGCCGTTAATCAGTGCCTGTTCAATGTCATAGCGCAAGATAATATGGGCAGGATAACTCACTTCGTCGGCATCCACGCGGATAAAGCCCGGTTTCACCCGCTGATTCCAGGCAATGAAATTCGCTTCTTCAAAAGCGGGCTGATCGCCAAAATGACGTTTAACGGCGGGAATGAGCCGTTTGAGGAACGCCGTGCTGCGACCCAGTTGCATCTCGAAAAACAGACTCTGGGATTCATGGATGGCCGTGGAGCGGGCAAACGCGATCGGCTGACCCTGCCAGGCGTGGGGCAGATTCTGTTCATAGCGGGCGTGCCCCGTTTCGTGGATCACGCCAAAGAGCGCGCTGAGTAATTCATTTTCATCATAGCGCGTGGTGATGCGCACATCTTCCGGCACGCCGCCGCAGAACGGGTGGGCGCTGATGTCCAGCCGACCGGCGTTAAAATCAAACCCTAACTGTGACATGGTTTCCAGTCCCAGTTCACGCTGTAGCGCCGTCGGGAACGGGCCGACCGGCGCAATCAGTGGCTGATGCGACTGTTTTGACACCGCGCGGTTTAACAAATCGGGAAGCCAGGTTTTGACATCCGCAAACAGAACATCCAGTTGGGCGCTGGTCATATCGGCTCAAAAATATCCAGCAGGGCATCGTAGGGCGAACATCCTCTAGCTTCGGCGCGAAGTTTTGCCTCTTCACGGCTGTATTTCACAACCTCTTTCAGATTCTGCGCAAATCCTTGCCAGTCATTCGCCGGACGCTGACTCCGCCATGCGTGTTCACACGGCTCCCCGCCAGCGATTTCGCCTCCACCAGTGACTCAGGCAGCAGGGCCGCCTGATGGTGCCGCCTCGCCATTTCACGCAGGTTCGCCTGCTCAACATCGTTCAAATCTTCCTGCCCGGCGGGCGGCTATCCACTGCGCAACCTTCGGGTCAGTCAATAACTGATGTTCCAGCACGTTCAGCTCGGCCAGCGCTTCGCCTCGCGCGGTGCTTCCACCGGGAGGCATCATGGTGAACATATCCCAACTGGCGATAGCGGAGAGATGCGAAAAGCGGGAGAGGCGCTGGAAAGTGCGGGTGAGTTGTTGGTAGTGGCTCTTGTTGGACATTGTTGTGTTCCCGTCGTGTTCTGCGAATGTGAGGAGTTTACCCTGATTCATACATGTTTATGCGCTGATAGCAACGATGGCAGAAATGTTGGTAGGTTGTAAGTGATAATGATACTTCTTATCATAAATGGCGGTGTCGTGAAGCACACTGGTGAAATATTAACAGGGAACAGGGATGCAACAGGAAATCGATAACGCCTATATTGTCAGGACAAAAGCAGTGTCAGGCTGCTTTTCTATGTTTATGCTGATGTTTGGTATTACATTTACGCCACTGTTTTTTACCCGCAGTGCGCAATTAATGGAAAGTGGGTTACTTTTACCGCTGATGTTTGTGCTGGAGTTTCTTATTCTGGTCCCGCTGTATTATCTCTTTTTTAGAAAAAGAGACGGTCTGGGAAAAGGCACATTGAGTGCAAAGTGGTTTGTTATTTTGTTTGGCGCCATTCTGATCATCCAGTTTCTTTTACCTGCTATGTTGGGGATGAGAAAAACAGAAGCGTGGGTCATGACGCAGGTTTCATTGCATAACTACGCTTTCTGGCTGACCAACCTGTCACTGATTTTCCTCGTCCCGGTCTACGAGGAAATCGTCTTCAGAGGGTGTCTGTTCAACGCCTTTCAGTACTGGTTCAATGATAAGGTGTGGGCGACGTCGCTTGCCGTTTCAACGCTGTTTGCGCTGATGCATACGCAGTACGCCGATATCAGAACATTATTGATGTTATTTTTAATATCGCAGGTGCTTATTGTCGCCAGAGTCAAATCTAAAGGGTTATTAATGCCTGTTACCCCTGCATATATTAATGAATGCGACGGTGATCGGGATACAATATGGCGTTCAGGTCTTATTATCCTCCGGGTGATATTTACGGCATTCGGAAGCGATATCGTCAGTGTTGCCCACCATTACAGGTAGTTTTATCTTCCGGTCTCGCTTTTGGGTATCGCGCGGGGTAAAGTCAAACCTCAACAATAAAAATAAATACACACAGCATGATGAATCCAATTATCTGGGTTATCTTTGCTCTTCTGGCACTGGATGCCGTCAGGGAATTGATGGGGGCTTCTTCCATCCTGGGATTGTGGTAATCCAAAGCGCTGGTTGAGCTGTAAAGAATGCCCGGGCTCGACCCGGGCTTCTCTTTATCAAACGTGCAGACGATGATGCAGGCGGGAGCCAACCAGCAGCGCCAGAAGCAGCATCAGCGCGATAAACCCGCCCACACCGTTCCAGCCATAGCTGTGCCAGAATACCCCGCCTAACGTCCCGGCAATGCTGGAACCCAGGTAATAGCTGAAGAGATACAGGGACGATGCCTGGGCCTTTGGCGCGTTTCGCGCGTGGGCCAATCCAGCTGCTTGCCACCGAATGCGCGGCAAAAAATCCGGCGGAGAAGAGCAGCATTCCGGCGAAAATCAGCCATAGCGACGTGAACAGCGTCATTAACAGCCCGAACAACATCACGCCGGTTGAGAACAACATCACCGGGCCGCGACCATAACGCGTCGTCATGGCGCCTGCTTTAGGCGAGCTCCAGGTGCCCGTCAGGTAAGCCACCGATAAAAGCCCCACAATGGCCTGGCTGAGTTCCCAGGGCGAAAGCATCAACCGATAGCCGATATAGTTAAATAGCGTGACAAACGACCCCATTAACAAAAAGCTTCTGCGAATAACAGCGGCAGACCCCTGTCGCGCCAGTGAAGGCGGAAGTTGATGAACAGCGTTTTGGGGCGTAATGAGGTCGGTCGGAAATGGCGGGATTCCGGCAAGATTTTCCAGAACATCAATGCGGACGCCAGCGCGAAACAGCCGATCGCCGCCAGTGCGATGCGCCAGTTAAAAAAAGTCGGTAAATACGCCGCTGATCAGACGCCCGCTCATGCCGCCAATCGAGTTGCCGCTAATGTACAACCCCATTGAGAAGGCGACGAAACTGGGATGGATCTCTTCACTTAAATAGGTCATGCCTACCGCGGCGACGCCGCTCAACGACAGGCCAATCAGCGCGCGCATGATTAAAATGCCATGCCAGCTGGTCATCATGGTGGAAAGCAGCGTACAGCAGGAGGCCAGCAGCAGCGCCGTCACCATTACAGGTTTGCGGCCGATCGCGTCGGACAACGGGCCGGTAAACAGCAGCCCGATGGCTAACATGCCGGTGGAGATGGAAAGCGAGATACTGCTGCTGGCGGGAGAGACGCCAAATTCATGGGACAACACAGGCAGTATCGGTTGTACGCAATAGAGAAGGGCGAACGTCGCCAGCCCGGCGGAGAATAGCGCCAGCGTAACGCGCATAAACTGGGATGTACCACGTTTTATATATTGAACCGGCTGGGGAAATAATGTGTTCATCAACATCGCTCGCCGTTGCGGTGTCGACAGCAGTAATACGACTCACTTGAAATCCTTGCTCAACATCCCCCGTGATTATGGTGACGGGTATGACCTCAGTGCTAAGAGTAGGAAAATCAAAATATTCTGTCTAATATATTAATAATCTCAAATAATATTTATAAAATATGAATATTGAACTTCGTCATCTACGTTACTTCGTGGCGGTTGCGGAAGAGTTGCATTTTGGCCGGGCGGCTGCGCGGCTGAACATCTCTCAACCCCCGCTAAGCCAGCAGATCCAGACCCTTGAGCAGCAAGATTGGCGCACGGCTGCTGGCGCGAACCAACCGGAGCGTTGCGCTGACGGCGGCGGGTAAGCAGTTTCTGGCAGACAGTCGGCAGATCCTTGGGCTGGTGAATGAGGCCGCCGCCCGCGCGGAACGCTTGCATCAGGGGGAGACCGGCGAGCTGCGCATTGGCTTCACCTCATCCGCGCCGTTTATTAAAGCCGTCTCGGATACGCTGTCTCTGTTTCGCCAGGACTACCCGGATGTGCATATGCAGACCCGTGAAATGAACACCCGCGAGCAGATTGCGCCGCTTAATGAAGGCGCGCTGGATATGGGGGTTACTGCGCAATACCTCATTGCCGGATACGCTGGACTGGGAAGTGATTCTGCATGAACCGTTGCTGGCGATGATCCCCCTGTGAACATCCGCTGGCGCAAAAGCCGGTCGTGACGCTGGCGGAGCTGGCGAAAGAACCGTTTGTCTTTTTTGATCCGCATGTCGGAACGGGGTTGTATGACGATATTCTCGGCCCTGATGCGCCGTTACCATCTCACCCCGGCGATCACTCAGGAGGTTGGAGAGGCGATGACAATTATCGGGCTGGTAGCCGCAGGACTGGGGGTGGTCGATCCTGCCCGCCTCGTTTAAGCGGGTACAGCTTGATGAAATGCGTTTGGGTGCCCATTGCCGAAGCGGACGCCGTGTCGGAAATGTGGCTGGTATGGCCGAAACATCATGAACAAAGTCACGCTGCGCAACGATTTCGCCATCAACTTTTAACGGCCGCAAAGCGCGCTTAATTTAGTTTAAAAAGGGATGAAAATGTGCAGTAAATCACACGGCTAAGTAAAAAGTTGACGACAACTATTGAAGTCATTCACCATAGCCCACAGATTATTTCGGAGCGCGAAAATAAAGGGAGTCAGAGGTGGTTGCTGATAGTCAGCCAGGGCATATCGATCAAATCAAGCAGACCAATGCTGGCGCGGTATATCGCCTGATTGATCAGCTGGGCCCCGTGTCGCGAATTGATCTTTCTCGTCTGGCGCAACTGGCGCCTGCCAGTATCACTAAAATTGTTCGCGAAATGCTCGAAGCGCATTTAGTTCAGGAGCTGGAGATCAAAGAGGCGGGAAGCCGTGGTCGCCCGGCGGTCGGGCTGGTGGTGGAAACCGAGGCCTGGCACTATTTGTCTATTCGTATCAGCCGTGGCGAGATTTTTCTCGCCCTGCGCGACCTGAGCAGCAAACTGGTGGTGGAGGAGTGCCTTGAGCTACCGCTGGTCTCAGAGACTCCGCTGCTTGAACGCATCATTTTTATGGTCGATCAGTTTTTTATCCGTCACCAGCAAAAACTCGAACGCCTGACCTCTATCGCCATCACCTTACCCGGTATTATTGATACTGAGAATGGCATTGTGCACCGCATGCCGTTTTACGACGATGTCAAAGAGATGCCGCTGGGGGGAGACCCTCGAACACCACACCGGCGTACCGGTCTACATTCAGCATGATATCAGCGCCTGGACGATGGCCGAGGCGCTTTTTGGCGCATCGCGCGGCGCGCGTGATGTTATTCAGGTGGTGATTGATCACAACGTTGGGGCTGGCGTGATTACCGACGGCCACTTACTGCATGCGGGCAGCAGCAGCCTGGTGGAGATCGGCCATACGCCAGGTCGACCCCTACGGTAAACGTTGTTACTGCGGGAACCACGGCTGTCTGGAAACGATCGCCAGCGTGGACAGCGTGCTTGAACTGGCGCAACTGCGACTCAATCAGTCAATGAGTTCTTCGCTGCACGGGCAGCCGCTGACGGTGGATTCGCTGTGCCAGGCGGCGGTGCAGGGGGATTTGCTGGCGAAAGATATCATTAGCGGCGTCGGGATGCATGTTGGCCGCATTCTGGCGATCATGGTGAATTTATTTAATCCGCAAAAAATTCTGATCGGTTCGCCGCTGAGCAAAGCGGCGGAAATCCTTTTTCCGGCAATTGCGGACAGCATCCGTCAACAGGCGCTGCCGGCGTATAGCAAACATATCGCCGTCGAAAAGCACGCAGTTTTCCAATCAAGGGACGATGGCGGGCGCCGCACTGGTAAAAGACGCGATGTATAACGGTTCTTTGTTGATTCGTCTATTACAGGGTTAACATTTTTTAACTGTCGTACGAAAATTTGCGCTAACGCAAGCTGATCGCGATTGTCATACCTTAGACTTTCTCCACTGTATTATTTTCCTGGCTTATATTTTCGAAGCATAACGGTGGAGTTAGTGATGCTGAAGCGTTTCTTTATTACAGGTACAGACACTTCTGTTGGGAAGACAGTGGTTTCCCGCGCATTACTACAAGCGTTAGCGTCAGGGAACAAAAGCGTCGCAGGTTATAAACCCGTTGCGAAAGGCAGCAAAGAGACGCCGGAAGGCATGCGCAATAAAGATGCGCTGGTGTTGCAGAGCGTCTCTTCTATTGAGCTGCCTTATGAGGCGATCAATCCGATTGCGCTGAGCGAAGACGAAAGCAGCGTGGCGCATAGCTGTCCGATCAATTACACCCTGTTATCCAACGGGCTTGCCAGCCTGAGCGAAAAGGTTGACCACGTCGTGGTGGAAGGCACCGGCGGCTGGCGCAGCCTGATGAACGACCTGCGTCCGTTATCTGAATGGGTCGTGCAAGAGCAGTTACCGGTGTTGATGGTGGTGGGGATTCAGGAAGGCTGCATTAACCATGCGCTGCTGACCGCACAGGCTATTGCTAATGACGGATTACCGCTGATCGGCTGGGTGGCGAACCGCATCAATCCCGGACTGGCGCATTATGCCGAAATCATTGATGTGTTAAGCAAAAAACTGCCTGCGCCGCTGATTGGCGAACTGCCTTATTTGCCGCGTGCCGAACAACGCGAACTGGGGCAATATATCCGTCTGTCAATGCTCGGCAGTGTGTTGTCGGTAGACCGAGTCCTCGCGTAACGTTCGCGATAAGACCGACGCCACCACGCAGGCAATCAGTAATCCGGGGAGTAGTCGATACTCCCCCGGTCATTTCACAGATCATCAGCGTCGACATCATCGGCGCGTGTGTTGTTGCCGCCAGTAGCGTCGCCATTCCTGTTAATCCCAGCAATATTGCCATCTCATCCGCTCCCGGAAGCCAGAATCCCCACATCCGACCGTATAACATACCAATCGACAAGCCGATGAACAGCGTGGGGGTAAAGACGCCGCCGGGCGCACCGGAACCGCTGCTGGCGAGTACGGCGAGTAATTTGCAGATGAAGATCCCGGCGATCACGGAGAGCAGCGGCGGAGAGAGCAAAAATGACTGCACGACGCTGTAGCCATTTCCCCAGACGGCCGGCGTCAGCAGGGATAACAAGCCAACGATGAATCCGCCCAGCGCCAGTTGCCACGGAGGCGATAATTTCAGCCGAATAAAACCGTTATGAGTGGTGGTCATTAACCACATAAACAGCGGCCCGCAGACGCCAGCCACCAGCCCGGTGCTGATAATCATCGCATATTCCCGCACATGTAAATCCAGCGACAGGTGAACCGTATAGAGCAGGGCATTACCGCCGCTGAGTAAATGGGTGGTCAGTAATGCCACGACGGCGGAAATCACAACGGGGCCCAGCGACGCCAGCATCAGCGTGCCAAACAGGATTTCCGCGATAAAGAGGCTGCCCGCCAGCGGGGCGTGATACGCGCTGGCCATCCCTGCCGCAGCACCGCAGGCGATCCACAATTTCCACTCTTCACGCGGGGTGCAACGCTGAGCAAAACAGGATGCCGCCAGCGCTGCCAGTAAGATCATGGCTCCTTCGCGCCCGATGGCGCTACCGCTGGCGACGACCAGCAGCGAAGCAAGGGACTTCACCAGACTTGCCCCGTAATCGAATTGCCCATCTGTTTGCAGGGCTTCCATGTAGTCGGTGGGGGCATGGGGGGCGTTGTTGATTCATTTTCTGCCAGCCCCAGAGCAGCGCACCTGCCGCGAGACCGCCCACGGCGGGGGTGATCAGCCGTCGCCAGGGCGAAAGGTTTGTCGCGGCATTCACCAGGCTTCCCGTATCGTTACGTAAAAAAAGCCATTCCAGCACCAGCATGGCGTGACGAAACCCGGCTACCGCCAGTGCGGCAAGGATGCCAATTATTGTCGCGATTAACAGGCGGCGAAACATCGCTCGCAGATCAGGGTATGTATGTAGGCGGTGCATGGGCAGACCACACAGGCATTTTCAGGAGTGTCTATTTTGCGGGTAAACAGCGCGGGACGCAAAAGCACTGCGTGCGCAGGGGGAACTGCCCGATGGCGCTTCGCTTACCGGGCCGACAAGAATGTGCTCCGTAGGCCGGGTAAAGCGTAGCTGCCATCCGGCGTTTAGCTACTTTCGTGAATATTCAGCGCCCGACGGGTACGGCCTGAACTGAGATAATCGGCAATGTAATCCTGCGAGATTTCGCCGTTATAGCGTCCTTCCTCATCGACAATGGGCATCCAGCTGGTGTTACTCTCGTACAGTTTCGACAGCACAATACGCAGGTTGTCTTCCGCTTTTCCGGTGACGCGAAACGGGTGGATTATATCCGCGCAGGTGCCGTTGGCGTTCCTGGCTTCACGACGCTTCACAAAGCCAAGCGGCTTGCCGTCGCTATCGACAACGGTGATCGCGCGAATATCATTATCGTCCATGATGCCAAACGCCTCTGCCAGCGAGGTGGCGGTGCGGGCGGTCAGGGTGGGTTGTTGGTCGGTTACGTCGCCCGCCGAAACCAGCAGAAGACGTTTTAGCGTACGATCCTGACCGACAAATGAGCCGACGAATTCATTCGCCGGTTTTGCCAGCAATTCATCCGGGCTGGCGCACTGTATAATGCGGCCCTGGCGGAATACGGCAATCCTGTCGCCCAGTTTCAGCGCTTCATCGATATCATGGCTGACCAGCATCACCGTCTTTTTCAGCGCCCGCTGCATATCAAGAAACTGATTCTGAATCACCTCGCGGTTAATCGGGTCCACCGCACCGAAAGGTTCATCCATCAACAGCACCGGGGGATCGGCCGCCAGCGCGCGGATCACGCCGATGCGCTGTTGTTGACCGCCAGACATCTCTTTCGGGTAGCGATGCAGAAACTTTTTCGCATCCATTGCCACCATGTCCATTAACTCTTCCGCGCGACGTTTGCAGCGGGTTTTATCCCAGCCCAGCATACGCGGGACAACCGTGATGTTCTCTTCGATGGTCATGTTGGGAAACAGGCCAATTTGCTGGATCACGTAGCCAATATTGCGCCGTAGCGTGACGGTATCCATCGCACTGGTGTTTTGTCCGTTAATGAAAATATTGCCGCTGCTGGGCGCGATCAGCCGGTTGATCATCTTCAGGGTGGTGGTCTTGCCGCAGCCTGACGGCCCAAGCAGCACGCACATTTCACCTTCCGGCACGTTCAGATTGATGTTATCAACGGCGTTAAGCGGTTGGCCATTCTTCTGTGAAAAGCGTTTGGTGAGGTTTTCCAGTTTTATCATTATCGTATCCCCTTAGGTGTCAGTACGACTTGCAGGCGATGCAGCAACCAGTCGAGCACAATGGCCAACAGACAAATCATCAGCGCACCGGCGATTAACATGCGGATGTCACTCCCGCCGATGCCGTTCAGTAACAGTAACCCCAGGCCGCCAGCGCCAATGACGGCGGCGATGGCCATCACGCCGATATTCATGACGACGGCAGTGCGAATCCCGCCAAAAATCACCGGCAGGGCCATCGGAATTTCTACCCAGCGCAGACGCTGCCAGAACGTCATGCCAATTCCGCGTCCCGCTTCGCGCAAGCCCGGCGGTAAACTGTCGAGCGCGGTGTGCGTGTTGCGCACAATCGGCAGCAGCGAGTAAAGAAAAACGGCGGTAATTGCGGGAAGGGCGCCAATCCCCTGACCGATTAGCGAAAACAGCGGGATCATCAAACCAAATAATGCGATGGAGGGGATAGTGAGCAGCAGCGTTGCCGCCCCTAACACCGGCGTAGCCAGCCATTTATGACGAACAATCAGAATGCCCAGCGGCACGCCAATGATAATCGCCAGACCGACGGCCAGCGCAACCAGCCACAAATGCTGAAGAGTGAGGCTCGTCAGATAACCCGCGTTATCCATCATGTAATGAATCGTATCCATAAGCGCTCCTTACAGCAGACCTTTTTGTTGCAGGAATGTGCGCGCAACCTGCTGGGGTGACTGGTGATCGATGTCGACCTGCGCATTAAGCGTCGAGATGACGTCGTTATTGAGCAGCCCGGAAAGGGTATTCAGCGCATCATCCAGCCCCGGATGGGCATCCAGTATCTCTTTACGGACGACAGGCGTGACAGCGTAACCTGGGAAGAAGCCTTTATCATCTTCCAGCACCTTGAGGTCAAAACCCTTCACCCGGCCATCCGTGGTGTACACCAGACCGGCGTCCACAAAGCCATCGCGCACGGCGTTATAGACCAGACCCGGGTCCATTTGCCGAATCTGCGGACGGTCAAGCTGCATCTGGTAGGCATCCTGCAACGGCTTCATCCCGTCGCTGCGCCCGGAAAACTCAAGGTCGAGACCTAACATCCAGTTATTGTCAGGGTCGGTCTGGCGGATGTGTTCGATTTTCGCCACCATTTCCGACAGGGTGTTGATGTTCTCTGCTTCGGCGCGTTTGCGCTGCATGGCGAACGCGTAGGTGTTATTCATATTCGCCGGGTTTAGCCATACCAGTCCGAGCTTCGCATCCAGGCGTTTGACGGTATCGTAGGATTCCTGCGGGCTCATCCGTTTATCAATGTGGTTAAAAATGATCAGGGACGTGCCGGTGTATTCCCAGGTGATATCAATCTGCTTATTCACCATGGCATTACGTGAAATCACCGCCGCAATGTTGGTGCGTGGCTGAACCTGAAAACCCTTTTTTTGCAGGTACTGCACGGTCATGGCGGAAAGGATGTGTTGTTCGGTAAAACCTTTGGTTGCAAGGATCAACGGGGCCGCCTGAGCCTGTCCGGTAACGAGCAACGCGGCGGCAAGCCATCCCAGCAGATGTTTTTTTAATGTCATTCAGCGCTCCTTATTCTTATCGTTGTATCAGGCCGTATGCGGACTGAGGATGCGGCCAAGCAGGGCAAGCAGGCTGTCGAGAATCAGCGCCACCAGAGCGGTTGCCGTTGCGCCCAGAATCAGCGTCGGGAAGTCATTGAGGTAAATGCCGGGGAAAATCAGCTCGCCGTAGCTGCTGGCCCCAATCAGGAACGCCAGCGGGGCCGTACCCACATTAATCGCCGTCGCGATCCGAATCCCTGCAAGCATCACTGGCCAGGCATTGGGCAGCTCAACCTGACGCAGACGCTGCCATTTCGTCATACCGATGCCGTTTGCGGCTTCAATCAGGGAGGCGGGAACAGAACAGAGCCCGGCGTAGGTATTGCGCACGACGGGAAGAAGCGAGGCGAGGAACAGCGCGAAAAATCGCCGGAACGTCGCCAATGCCGATGATCACCATCGCCAGTGCCAGCACGGCCAGAGGCGGCAGAGTATTGCCTACATTAAAGAGCTGCATTACGTATTCGGCGAATCCTTTGGCTGCCGGACGGCTCAGTAAAATGCCGCTGGGAATACCGATAACTAAGGCGAAGAACATGGAGGTAAAGACGAGGAGTAAATGCTGTTTGCCCAAATAAAGCAGATCAACCTGACGCGCTTTAATGGTTTCCAGACCCACTCCCCAGACCAGCAGCGCCAGCACAAGGGCGATCGCGCCAGTAAACCCGAGCACGCGTTTTAACGTAAAGGTGTGCATTGCGGTGTGTCTCCCTGTTTGCATGCGTTATGGCAACGAAAGAGACGTTGCGTGTTGTTATGCCATGTAGCGGCAGGGTGTTTTGAGCTATAGCAACACGTCGGGAAGGATTCCAGCGAGACAGGTATTTAAATTAGCAGGCTATGTATGCCCGTTGCTCATTTGCCCTTACAGGGCTAAGGATGTGCGCGAATGTGAAGAATTGTCTTAAAAATGGAAAGTTGAAGTGACATTGTCACTTATCAGGAAGGAGAAACAACCGGTTTTTGACGATAAAGGCAGGGAGCGCCCTGCCTGAAAAAGCGTTAGCGAAACAGCGGTTTTACGGCGACAGGGATCAGCAACTGAGACTGCCACTGCGCCAGCGTTTGCTGTGCCAGCTCACCTGCCGCCTGGTAAAATGGATGGTTTGCGCCTTCGATGAAAACCGCCAGGAAGCGCGCAGACCACGGTAACAGATGCCAGGCCAGCAGTTGTTCGCATTCGCTATGACGGCCATTTTCCGCAAGCCAGGCAGCCAACAGCAGCAGGGAACCAAAATGATCTTCCGGTTCATTTTGCTGGATCTCAAACTGGATGCCGTTGTCCCGCATCCACTGGCGTAATGCCAGCGTAGACTCGCCAAACAACACGCTTTCACGGTCCAGCCAGACCGATCCCCAGGGAGGCGACGGAAGCGCCCAGGGACCGACAAACAGACGTTGCCAGGCTTGCGGGAGCGGCTCCTCGATGTCGGCCTGAAAAACCGCCGCAATCGGCGCCAGAACCTCCGGTGAAAGAGGCCACTGCGCCTGCCAGCCGTCGGTTTTTAACGCTGAAACCAACGGGGCGGCTTCGGTACTGTCTGGCGCATAATAAAACAACGCGCCCAGCACGCGTGCAGCCATAGAAAAATCGTCACGTTGTGAAAAAGAAGTCATGAAACCATCCTGAAAGGTGCGGGTTTCCCCGCACGCGTAAGTTAACCTGCAACGGCCATTCCAACGGTCATATGCAGGCCGTAAAACAATCCGCGACCTATGATTTCGCCGCCAAGCACCAGGATTAACCCCAGCAACAATCCGGCGACGTGCGGTTCTTTGCGGCGCACTAACGGGCATATCCAGCAACCCAGCCCGGCAGCAAGTAGCACTACGCGCCAGACCTGTAAGCGGCCATAGTCTGGAACCAGCGCGCTCGCCTGTTGCACGGAGCTGTGGATTGCCCCAAGCGACATGCCTTGCATGATGATTACGGCCGCGCAGACTAACAGCGCCAGCACGCTGATGCTTGCGAACGTCGTGCCGCTGAATCTGGCGCGCGCGGCGCGCAATATCAGCGCCGCAAATAGCGGCCCGCTCAGGAACACCGTCAGGAAGAACGCCAGCGTCGTGTAGCCATTATACCAGGTCGGAACGGTATCGATCTGATAGACTCGCGTCATTGCCCAGACAAATACCACCCCGAGTACCATGCTGACCAGCAGCCAGATTTTGCCCAGTGCTTCCGGCATTTTGCCGAGCACAGCCACCAGCCACCAGAAACCGCCTACGGCAAAAAAGACAGAGCCAGCGGCAATTTCATTACTCAGCGCGGAAGCGCCTACCCGGTTAAGCGAGTTAAACGCGCGAACGGCGAGCCGAGGTGCATGATCGACGCCAGAAAACCCAGCCCCATGACGACCCATAAAAAGAACATACCGCGCACAATACGCTGTCTGCTGGCCGCATCGTCTTTCGCCGCAAACCAGCCCAGACCGCTGACAATCAATGCGCCGACAACGCATTGACCGAACACCGTAAACAGCACCAGCGGCCATTCATGCCATCCATTTCCCATTTTATACCTCCTTCGGATTTGCCAGATAACCCGTGGTATCCCCGGTCGGGCGGCTGTTGGCGTTGGGTTTAATCACAATGTTCGGTCTGGTGAAGTGCGCGCCCGGCAGCGGCGCAACGGCCGCCAGCGTGCCATGGTTCTTCCGCAGCTCTTCTATCGGGCCAAAGTCCAGCGCGCGCAGCGGGCAGGACTCGACGCAGATCGGTTTTTTGCCGTCGGCAACGCGGTCATGACAGCCGTCGCATTTGGTCATGTGGCCTTTGGCTGCGTTATACTGCGGCGCACCGTACGGGCAGGCCATATGGCAGTAGCGACAGCCGATGCAGACATCCTCATCCACCACCACAAAACCGTCCTCGCGTTTGTGCATCGCGCCGCTCGGGCACACTTTCGTGCAGGCCGGGTCTTCGCAGTGGTTGCAGGAGATGGAGAGGTAGTAGGCAAAGACGTTCTGGTGCCAGACGCCGTTATCCTCCTGCCAGTCGCCGCCCGCATATTCATAGATGCGGCGGAAACTGACGTCCGGGGTTAAATCTTTGTAGTCTTTGCAGGCCAGTTCGCAGGTTTTGCAACCGGTGCAACGACTGGAGTCAATAAAAAATCCATATTGGGTTGTCATCGGTTACTCCTTATACCTTCTCAACCTGAACGAGATTGCTGTGAGACGGGTTCCCCTTCGCCAGCGGAGAAGGACGATGTGATGTCAGAATGTTGATGGAACCGCCGTGATCGACCTGGTCGCCAAACATATCCGCCTTGAGCCAGGCGCCTTGCCCGATGGCGGTAACACCCGGCAAAATGCGCGCGTGACTTTTGCCGGGATCAGCATCTGCCCGTTATTGTTAAATACGCGCACCGTGTCGCCCTGTTTGATGTTGCGCGCTTTCGCGTCAATGGGGTTAATCCAGATCTCTTGCGGGCACGCTTGCTGCAACACGTCAATATTGCCGTAGCTGGAGTGGGTGCGGGCTTTATAGTGGAAGCCGGTCAATTGCAGCGGATAGGTTATTCGGATGGGATCGTCCCAGCCATCAAACCCTGGCGCATAGGCGGGCAGCGGATGAACGATCTCATCGTTTTCCAGCTCCCAGGTGTCGGCGATGGTCGCCAGCCGCTCGGAGTAGATTTCAATCTTCCCTGATGGCGTTTTCAGCGGACTGGAGGCAGGATCTTCGCGGAATGCGCGGAAGGCGACATAGTGTTCCTCCGGGCATTTTTTCTTGAAGATGCCGGTGGTTTTCATCTCTTCGTAGTCCGGCATTTCCGGGTTACGCGCTTTGGTTTTGGCATGCAGGTATTTCACCCACTCGTGCTGGGTACGGCCTTCCGTAAATGTCTGGTAGACATCCGGGCTGAGGCGTCTGGCGATTTCGCTCAGCGTCCAGTAGATCGGCTTTCTTTCAAATTTTGGTGAGGTGGCCGGTTGCCCCAGGATGACATAACCCATGTTGCCTGCGGATTCGTGCGAAATAAGATCTTCCTGTTCCGTTGGCATCAGGTCCGGCAGCAGAATGTCGCAGTATTTGGCGGACGCCGTCATGAAGTGCTCAATCCCGACGATCATTTCGCACTTGCTGTCGTCCTGTAATACGTCATGGGTGTGGGCGATGTTGCCATGCTGGTTAATCAGCGTATTGCTGGCGTAGCACCACATAAATTTGATCGGGACATCAAGCTTATCTTTACCGCGCACGCCGTCGCGTGTGGCGGTCATTTCCGCGCCATGATCGATGGCGTCTGTCCAGGTAAAAACGGAGATCTGCGTTTTTACCGGGTTATCCAGCATAGAAAACCACTCTACGCCGAGGTCCCAGGTGCCTTCACGCACGCCGGAGTTGCCGCCGTTGATCCCGACGTTGCCGGTCAGGATAGAGAGCATGGCGATCGCGCGCGCAGTCTGTTCGCCATTGGAGTGACGCTGCGGCCCCCAGCCCTGACAGATATACGCCGGTTTTGCCGAGCCGATTTCCCGTGCCAGCTGGATGATTTTTTCCGCCGGGATACTGGTGATATGTGCGGCCCATTCCGGTGTTTTTGGCAATACCGTCCGGGCCATCGCCAGAATATAGGCTTTATAGTGCGCATTACGCGGCGCGCTGGCGGGTAAGGTCGTTTCGTCGTAACCGACGCAGTATTTATCGAGGAAAGGCTTGTCGATCAGATTTTCGGTGATGAGTACCCAGGCGATCCCCGCCGCCAGCGCGGCATCAGTACCGGGACGAATAGGGAGCCATTCATCTTCGCGACCCGCCGCCGTATCGTTATAACGCGGATCGATGACGATCATTCTGGCGTTGGAGCGTTCGCGAGCCTGTTCCACATAGTAGGTCACGCCGCCGCCGCTCATGCGCGTTTCTGCCGGGTTGTTGCCGAACATTACCACCAGTTTACTGTTGGCGATGTCATCTGGGCTGTTACCGTCATTCGTGCCGAACATATAACTCATTGCGGCGCTGATTTGTGCGGTACTGTAGCTGCCGTAACGGCTGAGATAACCGCCGCATGAGTTCATCAGACGATAAGGCACGTTGGAGTTCGTGATGTTCCCGCCATCCACGCCGGTGCCATACAGCACATGTACGGCTTCGTTGCCGTAGTCTTTCAGAATACGCTTCAGGTTGTCGCCAATGGTATCCAGCGCTTCATCCCAGCTGATACGTTCAAATTTGCCTTCGCCGCGTTTACCGACGCGTTTCATCGGGTATTTAAGGCGATCCGGGTGATTCATACGGCGACGGATTGAGCGTCCGCGCAGGCAGGCCCGCACCTGATGATTGCCGTAGACGTCATCGCCGGTGGTGTCGGACTCGACCCAGTACACCGCATCATCTTTCACATGCAGCCGTAGCAGACAGCGACTCCCGCAGTTGACGGTACAGGAACTCCAGACCGCTTTTTCTTCCACTGGCGCAGGCGAAAGGCCGTCAGCGGCGCGGGCGATTCGGGAGAAAGGAAGCGTGAAGGCGCTACTGGCGAGCGCGAGACCACTAATGGCGGATGTTTTCACCAGACTACGACGGCTGATAGTGGCCCGTCATGAGCGCCTCAGGCGTGGTGATTTTCATAGTTACTCACTTTGCTTATTGATTAAAAAAAAGAAACGCGATTTATAAAATTTGTTTTTACAGGACGTTGGTTTGTTCACATGACCGATGGACGTGCGAACACATCCCCCGAAACGCCTGTAATCGTTTCAGGGGATGGGGGTTACACTTTCTCGATTTCGACCAGATTGGTGTGCTGCGGATTTCCTTTCGCCAGCGGAGAGGGGCGCTGCGTCGTTAACGTATTCACGCAGGCGCCATGATCGATGCGATCGCCTGACATATCGGCATCGTGCCAGGCGCCCTGGCCCATCGCGCTCACGCCGGGGAGAATGCGTGGCGTAACTTTCGCCGGAATGCGTACTTCGCCGCGATCGTTAAATACCCGCACCATATCCCCGTTGGCGATACCGCGTTTTTGCGCATCCACGGGGTTAATCCAGACTTCCTGACGGCAGGCGGATTTGAGAACATCAATGTTGCCATAAGAGGAGTGCGTGCGTGATTTATAATGAAAACCAAAGAGTTGCAGTGGGAATACGCTGCGCTTAGGATCGTCCCATCCTTCGAGCGTTGAAGCATAAATGGGAAGCGGGCTGATGACGTCGTCTTTTTCCAGCTCCCAGGTTTGGGCGATTTTAGCCAGGCGGCTGGAGTAAATTTCTATCTTGCCGGACGGCGTTTTCAGCGGGTTTGCCTGTGGGTCTTCACGGAATTTTTTATAGGCCACGAAATGGCCGTTGGGATCTTTACGCTTGTAGATCCCCATTTTTTTCAGCTCGTCATAGCCCGGTAACTCTGGGTCTTTAGCCAGCATTTTGGCGTACAGATATTGCAGCCACTGTTCCTGGGTTCGCCCCTCGGTAAACCTCTGGTGCACGTCCGGGCCCAGCCGCTTCGCGACTTCGCTCATTATCCAGTAAATGGGCTTACGCTCGAATTTAGGGGCGGTCGCGGGCTGGATGAAGATTAAATAACCCATATTGCCCGCGTAGTCGTTAGGAATGATGTCTTCCTGTTCGACCGTCATCAGGTCCGGCAACAGAATATCGGCGTATTTCGCGGAAGAGGTCATAAAGTTGTCGATGACCACGATCATTTCGCACTTCGATTCGTCTTGCAGGATCGCGTGTGTTTTATTGATATCCGAATGCTGGTTGGTGATGGTATTGCCCGCGTAATTCCAGATGAACTTGATCGGCACATCCAGCTTTTCTTTACCGCGCACGCCGTCGCGCAGGGCGGTCATTTCCGGGCCGCGGGCAATGGCGTCCGTCCAGGTAAACACGGAGATCTGCGTTTTTACCGGGTTTTCCGGTAACGGCATGCGCTCAATGGTGATGGTGTAGGTGGATTCGCGCGCGCCGCTGTTCCCGCCGTGAATACCGACATTGCCCGTCAGAATCGGCAGCATCGCAATCGCGCGTGCGGTGAGTTCACCGTTCGCCTGACGCTGCGGGCCCATCCCTGACAAATACAGGCCGGTTTAGCCGCGCCAATCTCTCTGGCGAGCTTAATGATGCGATCCGCCGGAATACCGGTAATGCGCGACGCCCCACTCAGGCGTTTTAGCCGTGCCGTCTTCGCCCTGGCCCAGAATATAGGCTTTATAGTGGCCATTCGCTGGCGCATCGGCCGGTAGCGTTTTTTCGTCGTAACCCACGCAGTAGTTATCGAGGAAAGGCTGGTCAACAAGATCTTCGGTGATGAGCACCCAGGCCAGTCCGGCGACCAGCGCGGCATCGGTGCCGGGACGAATAGGTATCCATTCGTCTTCACGTCCTGCCGCGGTATCGGTATAGCGTGGATCGATAACGATCATGCGCGCATTTGAACGTTCCCTGGCCTGTTCCAGGAACCAGGTAATTCCGCCGCCGCTCATACGGGTTTCTGCCGGGTTATTACCGAACATCACCACCAGTTTGGTGTTTTCGATATCGGAGGTGCTGTTACCCTCGTTCGAACCATAGGTGTAGGGCATGGCCGCCGCGATTTGCGCGGTGCTGTAGGTGCCATAGTGGCTAAGAAAACCGCCGTAACAGTTCATCAGGCGGGCCACCAGAGAGGCGTAAGGCGAGGAGCGGGTGATGTTGCCGCCGACGATACCGGAGGTGTAGTTAATGTACACCGCCTCGTTACCGTATTTATCGACTGTGTTTTTTCAGGCTGTTGCTGATGGTATCCAGCGCTTCTTCCCAACTGATGCGCTCAAATTTTCCTTCGCCGCGTTTGCCTGTGCGTTTCATCGGGTAGTTGAGGCGATCAGGATGGTTAATTCGCCGACGGATTGAACGTCCGCGCAGGCAGGCGCGCACCTGGTGATTGCCATAGACATCTTCGCCGGTGTTATCGGTTTCCACCCACCAGACTTCATCATCTTTGACGTGGAGACGCAGGGCGCAGCGGCTACCGCAGTTGACCGAACATGCTCCCCAGACCACTTTGTCTTTAGCGGGCTGGATTGCCTGCTGCACGGCAGCCGCAGCGGTACGCATCCCGAAAGGCAAGGAGACCCTCCGGCAGCGAGCGCCAGCGATCCTATCGCGGTGGATTTCACTAACGTCCTGCGGCTGATGCCTCCCTGTTGTTCAACATCGGACATAATTCACTCCATTATAGTTATCGTTATATAATTATGTTTATAACGAAATTAATAGGATACTAATGAAAGAGTGATTTTAACCCCTTATAGGTAGGGGTTATTAATCCATGTCAAAATTGAGGGAATCTTTCTAAGAGGGAGTAAGAGCCTGGTATATCAGGCTCTTATCTGTTACTGAGGTTCGACAGCATGCCCGTCCTGAGAAGGACTGGCACTGGCAGGAGCGTTTCCGCTGCTGGTGCGGGTATACAAAATTTTATGGGTATCGTTTGCACAGTGGCCTACGACCTGGGAATCGGGCTGATCCGCCTGGTCATTAGGAACAATAGTTAACGTAAAACTGGACTCCGCCACACCATTGTTAATGATGCGCTGTTCGATGTCGCTTTTGACTCTTTCACATGACTCCGGCGCCGCCAGTACCTGCGGGGAGGCGACGATGAGCAGACACGCTGCAATTCCTGCTGAGATTTTCATCATTCACTCCTTTTATGAACACGATAATGAAAGCTTAGCATTTCTAGTGTAAACAACTGTATTTGCTAATATGATTGAGAATCATCTCCTTATCCTGGTGAATAACGTGAAGAAACAGACCCTGGTGAGCTTTCTGTGTGTGCTGCTTGTTGGATGTGATAACGCCACTGTTCTGGTCTCCTTTACCCCGGAAATGGCCAGCTTTTCCAATGAGTTCGATTTTGATCCGTTGCGCGGCCCGGTTAAAGATTTCAGCCAGACGTTGATGAACGACAAAGGGGAAGTGACGAAGCGCATCAGCGGAACGCTTTCGCAGGAAGGCTGCTTTGATACGCTGGAACTGCACGATCTGGAAAACAATACCGGGTTGGCGTTGGTACTGGATGCAAACTACTACCGCGATGCCGAGACGATGGAGAAAAGAGTGCGCTTGCAGGGGAAATGCCAGTTGGCGGAGTTGCCCTCGGCAGGCGTGGTCTGGGATACGGACGATAACGGTTTTGTTGTTTCCGCAACGGGAAGAGAGACGAAGGTACAATACCGCTATGATGCGGAAGGGTATCCGTTGGGTAAGACCACCATCAGTAAAGACAAAACGTTATCTATTGATGCAAAACCGTCGGCGGACCCGCTTAAAAAGCTCGACTATACGGCGGTCAGCCTGCTGAACGATCGCCCGTTAGGCAATGTGAAGCAGACGTGTGAATATGATAATTACGCCAATCCGATCAACTGCCAGCTTGTGATCGTTGATGAAAGCGTCGAACCCGCCGTTGCGCGGAGCTATACCATTAAAAATACGATTGATTATTACCCGGCTGCGTCTGACACAGCCGGGTAGCGGCTTACTGTGCGGTAGGCTTCAGCAGGCTTGAGCCTGGCGTTTTGTGATCGTTCAGATATTGCTGCTGGAAAATGCACATACGAATGGTGTTGCGGTATTGGCCATTGATAAAGAACTCATGAATCAGTTCACCTTCAACCATAAAACCTAACTTACGGTAAATGTGAATGGCTTTTTCGTTTTCTTTATCAACGATCAGATACAGCTTATAAAGGTTGAGTACGGTGAATCCGTAGTCCATCGCCAGCTTCGCTGCGCGCGAAGCCAGCCCTTTTCCCTGGTATTCCGGCGAGATGATGATTTGAAATTCAGCCCGGCGGTGAACGTGATTAATTTCTACCAGTTCGACCAGACCGGCTTTTTCGCCGTTGCACTCCACGACAAAGCGCCGTTCGCTCTGGTCATGAATGTGCTTATCATACAGGTCAGACAGCTCGACAAACGCTTCGTACGGCTCTTCAAACCAGTAACGCATTACGCTGGCGTTGTTATCAAGCTGGTGGACGAATCGTAAATCTTCGCGCTCCAGCGGGCGCAACTTAACACTGTTGGCGTGGGTCATTTTGTGTCCTTACCGTCTGTCGCTCAACGCACTGTTATGGCGCAACGGTACGGCCAGTACGACGATCCAGGCAACGCAGCGTATTCGGTTCCCAGTACGCGTTAAGGTTGGCGCTCTGCTCGCACTTGTCGCGGTTATCAAACGCGGCGTCGGCTTTGTCCCACTCTTTCTCCGTGCGCGTGTTCACTTTCTGGCGCAGGCTGCGGGTATCATTCCATTGTTCCTTTTCCATGGCTGCGTGTTGGCGGCTTTGCGCACTGTCTCCAGATTCAATGATTAGTTTGCTGGTATTCGCGAATGCGGAGGTGGTATACACGACAGCACCCAGCGCAAGCATTGCCGTCAGGCACAGGCGTTTGCTAAGTGTATTGTTCATGGTTAATTCCTTTCATGATAGAGGGATAAAACTTGTCTAAATTCTACACCATTCCTGGCGCAGGGCATACCCATCCTGCGGGTATGGATACGAAGGCGCTATTCTGGCGTATCATGCTTAAACCTGACGTAACGCAATGATGATGATGCTAAAAACAACACTTCTTTTTTTCATGACCGCACTGTGCGAAATCGTGGGCTGTTTTCTGCCCTGGCTATGGTTGAAGCGGGGCGCGACGGCCTGGCTGCTGGTTCCGGCGGGAGTCTCACTGGCGTTATTCGTCTGGCTGCTGACGTTGCACCCGGCCGCCAGCGGCCGCGTCTATGCGGCTTATGGCGGGGTCTATGTCTGTACTGCGCTGTTATGGTTACGCTTTGTTGACGGCGTCAGACTCAGTCTTTATGACTGGTCAGGCGCACTGATCGCACTCTGTGGAATGCTGATTATCGTTGCCGGGTGGGGGCGCGCTTAAGCGCCTTATTTTGTGATCGATGAGCGATTTTTTGATCGTTATACTTGTATGGTAGTAGTTCAGGTGTGTAAATTTCCTGCATCGCACAGAAGAGATGTAAGGAACAACAATGAAGATTGTAGGGGCTGAAGTTTTTGTCACATGTCCGGGACGTAACTTTGTCACGCTGAAAATCACCACCGAGGACGGTATCACCGGCCTGGGCGACGCTACCCTGAATGGCCGTGAGCTGTCGGTGGCATCCTATCTGAAAGATCACCTTTGCCCGCAGCTTATTGGCCGCGATGCGCACCGTATCGAAGATATCTGGCAGTTCTTTTATAAAGGCGCCTACTGGCGTCGCGGGCCGGTCACGATGTCTGCCATTTCTGCCGTTGACATGGCGCTGTGGGATATCAAAGCGAAAGCCGCCAACATGCCGCTGTATCAGTTGCTGGGCGGCGCATCCCGCGAAGGCGTGATGGTCTATTGCCACACGACGGGTCACACCATTGATGATGTGCTGGAAGATTATGCGCGTCACAAAGAGATGGGGTTTAAAGCGATTCGCGTACAGTGCGGCGTGCCGGGTATGAAAACCACCTACGGCATGTCTAAAGGCAAAGGTCTGGCCTACGAACCCGCTACGAAAGGCCAGTGGCCGGAAGAGCAACTCTGGTCAACCGAGAAATATCTCGATTTCACGCCGAAACTGTTTGACGCCGTACGTGCTGAATTTGGTTTTGAAGAGCATTTGCTTCACGACATGCACCACCGCCTGACGCCGATTGAAGCCGCCCGTTTTGGTAAGCGCGTTGAGGATTATCGTCTGTTCTGGATGGAGGACCCGACGCCTGCGGAAAACCAGGAATGCTTCCGTCTGATTCGTCAGCATACGGTGACGCCGATTGCCGTCGGGGAAGTGTTCAACAGCATCTGGGACTGCAAGCAGCTCATTGAAGAGCAACTGATTGACTATATCCGCACCACCATTACCCATGCCGGCGGCATTACGGGGATGCGCCGCATTGCGGATTTTGCCTCGCTTTACCAGGTGCGCACGGGGTCTCATGGGCCTTCTGATTTGTCGCCGGTTTGCATGGCCGCAGCGCTTCACTTTGATCTGTGGGTGCCTAACTTTGGCGTCCAGGAATACATGGGGTACTCCGAACAAATGCTTGATGTCTTCCCGCATAGCTGGACGTTCGATAACGGCTATATGCACCCAGGCGACAAGCCGGGTCTTGGTATTGAGTTTGATGAAAAACTGGCGGCGAAATATCCGTATGACCCTGCGTATTTGCCGGTCGCCCGTCTGGAAGATGGCACGTTGTGGAACTGGTAAGGAGTGATATGACATGAAAAGTATAGTGGTTGAAAAACCTGACACGCTGGTTTTAGCGGAGCGTCCTATCCCTGAGCCTGCGGCCGGGGACGTTCGGGTTAAAGTGAAACTGGCGGGGATCTGCGGTTCTGATAGCCATATCTATCGTGGACATAATCCTTTTGCAAAGTATCCGCGTGTTATCGGGGCATGAATTTTTTGGTGTGATTGACGCCGTGGGCGAAGGTGTTAGCCACGCCAGAGTGGGGGAACGCGTATCGGTCGATCCCGTCATCAGTTGCGGGCATTGCTATCCCTGTTCAATAGGCAAGCCCAATGTATGTACCTCGCTGGTTGTTCTGGGCGTACACCGCGACGGCGGATTTAGTGAATATGCGGTCGTTCCGGCAAAAAACGCGTTTACGATCCCGGATGCCATTGCTGATAAGCACGCGGTGATGGTTGAACCTTTCACCATTGCGGCGAACGTCACCGGGCAGGTTAATCCGACAGAGAACGATATTGCGCTGATTTATGGCGCAGGGCCGATGGGACTGGACGACGGTTCAGGCGCTGAAGGGCGTTTATAACGTTAAAGAGGTGATTGTTGCCGATCGTATTGATGAACGACTGGAGATGGCGAAAGAAAGCGGCGCCGACTGGGTTATCAATAATGGACAGCAATCTCTGCAAGATTTCCTGGATGAAAAAGGGTTAAAACCGACGCTGATCGTCGATGCGGCGTGTCATCCGTCTATTTTACAAGAAGCTATCTCGCTGGCGTCGCCCGCCGCGCGCATTGTTCTGATGGGGTTCTCCAGCGAACCTTGCCAGATTGTGCAGCAGGGGATTACCGGCAAGGAGCTGTCAATTTATTCCTCCCGTCTGAATGCGAATAAATTCCCGGTCGTTATTGGCTGGCTGGAAAAAGGTCTGATCGATCCCGATAAGCTCGTCACGCATACGTTTAATTACCACCATGTCACTGACGCGATTGAATTGTTCGAGAAAGACCAGCGGCACTGCTGCAAGGTTTTACTCACATTCTCTGAATAATATTAATAAATGCGAGAGAGTGGTACGCATCTTACCTCTTAGAGATTGCCAATATGACTCAACAAAAACATGAACGGTCAACAAAAGATTTAATCAGAGCCGCCGTATCCGGTTGGCTGGGAACCGCCCTTGAATTTATGGATTTCCAGTTATATTCTCTGGGCGCTGCATTAGTTTTCCATGAAATATTTTTCCCGGAACAGTCCGCCGCAATGGCGCTTATTCTGGCGATGGGAACCTACGGCGCAGGATATATCGCACGTATTGTCGGCGCGTTTATTTTCGGCAAAATGGGCGACAGTATTGGGCGTAAAAAAGTCTTGTTTATCACTATCACCATGATGGGGATTTGTACAACCCTCATTGGGGTTCTGCCGACCTATGCGCAAATTGGTATATTTGCGCCTGTTTTACTGGTGACGTTACGTATTGTTCAGGGGTTAGGCGCCGGGGCGGAGATCTCCGGGGCGGGAACGATGCTGGCTGAGTATGCGCCTAAAGGGAAACGCGGCATTATTTCCTCGCTTGTCGCAATGGGAACAAACTGCGGTACGCTGAGCGCAACGGCAATCTGGGCAGTGATGTTCTTTGCGCTTGACAGAGAACAGCTTCTGGCCTGGGGATGGCGTATCCCATTCCTGGCGAGCGTTGTTGTCATGATCTTCGCTATCTGGCTGCGTATGAACCTCAAAGAAAGCCCGGTATTTGAAAAGGTCAATGAAAGCGAAAATGCGCCAGCGTTAAATAACGCATCAGAAAACACATTGGGCGCCATGTTTAGCAGTAAATCCTTCTGGCTGGCAACCGGTTTACGTTTCGGTCAGGCGGGCAATTCTGGGTTAATTCAGACATTCCTTGCAGGATATTTAGTGCAGACGTTATTATTCAATAAGGCGATTCCTACCGACGCGTTAATGATTAGCTCTGTCATTGGTTTTATTACTATTCCACTTTTGGGGTGGTTATCTGATAAATATGGTCGCCGCCTGCCTTATATTTTATTGAATATATCTGCGATTATTCTTGCGTACCCGATGTTGTCTATCATCGTGGATAAAACCTATAGCCCCGGCGTGATTATGACCGCGCTTATTGTTATTCATAACTTTGCCGTGCTGGGTCTCTTCGCGCTGGAAAACATTACGATGGCCGAGATGTTTGGTTCGCGTAATCGCTTTACCCGGATGGCGATTTCAAAAGAAGCCGGTGGATTAGTCGCCGTTGGATTTGGTCCTGTACTGGCAGGTATTTTCTGTAATATGACCGATTCCTGGTTGCCTATATTAGCGATGATCATTGCCTATTCTCTTATCGGCTTAATTTCAGCGATTTTGATGCCGGAAGTGAGAGATCGCGATCTGAGCGTGCTGGAGGATGCAGCGGACCTAAAGGCGGCAAGTAGCGTTCAGGGTTCGGCAACGCAGGTAGGGTAACGTCGCACAGGGCATGACCGGAATTGACAGGGAATGTTGAATTTCGGTCATGTTGTCACATAACTTTAAAATGATGTCATACCAATTGCAAAAAGCTTAATTCAAATCAAATCATACAACCCTACAGGCGTTACTCTGAGACAGTCCTGAATTCATTCATACAATAGGTCATACCATGCAAAACAAGCTCTTAACGGCTAAGGCTTCGCTTCCTCATTACGATCGCGCCAGACTGGTTCCTCGCATTGTGCATTTGGGCTTTGGCGCATTCCATCGCGCGCATCAGGGTGTCTACGCAGATATCCTCGCGGCGGAACACAACAGCGACTGGGGATATTGTGAAGTCAACCTGATTGGCGGCGAGCAGCAGATTGCCGACCTGAAACAGCAAGACAACCTGTATACCGTGGCGGAAATGTCAGCGGATGCCTGGACCGCAAGGGTTGTTGGGGTGGTAAAAAACGCGCTGCACGCGCAGGTTGACGGTCTGGAAACCGTCCTGGCCGCCATGTGCGAGCCGCAGGTGGCGATTGTTTCCCTGACGATTACAGAAAAAGGGTACTGCCACTCTCCGGCGACCGGTCAGTTGATGCTGGATCACCCGATGATCGCCGCCGATCTGCAAAACCCGCAGCAGCCGAAGTCCGCGCCTGGCGTGGTGGTGGAAGCGCTGACGCGTCGTAAAGCGGCTGGCCTGGCGCCATTTACCGTGATGTCCTGCGATAACATGCCTGAAAATGGACACGTCATGCGCAATGTGGTTACCGCCTATGCCCGTGCGGTAGATGCAGAACTGGCCGCGTGGATTGAGCAACATGTGACGTTCCCGTCCACGATGGTTGATCGTATTGTACCGGCGGTGACGGCTGACACGCTGGATAAGATCGAACAGTTAACCGGCGTACGCGACCCTGCGGGTGTGGCGTGTGAACCGTTCCGCCAGTGGGTGATTGAGGATAATTTTGTCGCGGGTCGCCCTGAATGGGAAAAAGCGGGCGCTGAACTGGTGGCAGATGTTATCCCGTTCGAAGAGATGAAACTGCGTATGCTTAATGGCAGTCACTCATTCCTGGCGTACCTCGGGTATCTGGCGGGCTATCAGCACATTAATGACTGCATGGAAGATGAGAATTACCGCCTGGCCGCGCATGCGTTGATGTTGCAGGAACAGGCGCCGACGCTGAAAGTGAAGGGGGTGGATCTGAAGCGTTATGCCGATTTGCTGATCGCGCGCTACAGCAACCCGGCGTTGCGTCACCGTACCTGGCAAATTGCGATGGACGGTAGCCAGAAACTGCCACAGCGTATGCTGGACTCCGTTCGCTGGCATATCGCGCATAACAGCCGTTTCGACCTGCTGGCCTTAGGCGTGGCGGGCTGGATGCGTTACGTTGGCGGCGTTGATGAGCAGGGGAATCCGATTGAAATTAGCGATCCGCTGCTGCCGGTTATTCAGCAAGCGGTTCAGGGCAGTGAAGAAGGGGAAAGTCGCGTTCAGGCGCTGCTGACCATTGATGCGATTTTCGGTAACGAATTGCCGCACGTTGAGCTGTTTACGAATAAGGTGAAAGAAGCGTATCTGTCGCTGCTTGCCAACGGTGCGAAAGCAACCGTTGCAAAATATGCGGCGAATATCGCATCAGCATAATCTCTGCATGGTTGTAGGCCGGATAAGGCCTGCAACGTTCAACATCATTGACTATTGTAGGCCGGATAAGGCGGTTACGCCGCCATCCGGCTTGTTTGTCAGCGGGATTATTCTTCGCTGAACCAGTCGCTGTTTTCCTGGCGGATAAGCTGAACGGACTCGCCAATCTCCTGTAGATGCACAGTCATTGCGCGTTCCACCGCGTCGGCGTCATGCTTTTCCAGGGCGGCAAAAATATCATGATGCTGGCGCAGCAACATTTCAGGCGGCGACACATGATCCAGACTCATATAACGCACGCGGTCGATGGTGGCTTTAATATTTTCAACCGTATCCCACGCCAGCTGGCAATCGGCAATTAATGCCAGTTTCTGGTGAAATTCATCATCAAGCTGGAAGAAATCGTTGAGCTGCTTGCGGTCAATGGCGATCCGCTGCTGGTGAAGGTTCTGCTCCAGCTGATAGCACTGGCTGTCGGTGATCATCAACGCCGCGCGACGAACGACCGCACATTCGATGGCCTGTCGGACAAAACACCCATTCTGCACCTGCGATAATGAAATCTTATTCACATAGCTGCGCGCTGAGGGCGGATTTGAATCAAACCGTTTTCCGCCAGCTTAATAAACGCTTCACGTACAGGCTGGCGCGACACGTTAAAGCGCACGGAAACCTCTTTCTCGGAAAGCGGTGTGCCTGGCGCAATCAGACAGTGCACGATGTCACGTCGGAGAATGCGGTAAATTTGCTGATTTACAGGCTGCGTAGGATTGAGTTGGGTTTCAACGGTCATTCGTTCTTACTTTTTAGAGAGTTAACCAGAGTACTCTACCACTTTTTTGTCACTATCTATACCCGACCCGCAGGCCGGGTATAAAAATTAACCCCGATGAACGCTCAGTCCGGCAAAAGACTGCGTAACCGGCATCATTTCCAGCGTATTAATGTTCACATGCGCAGGCAGATTAGCGACCCACCATACCGCTTCAGTGACATCATCCGGCGTGAGCGCGGTTGTGTTCTCGTAGGTTTTACCCGCTTTGTCGTCATCGCCTTTAAAGCGGACGTTAGAAAACTCCGTGCCGCCGACCAGACCGGGTTCAATATCGGTAACGCGTACCGCCGTACCGTGTAAATCCGTGCGCAGATTCAGACTGAACTGGCGCACAAACGCTTTGGTTGCGCCATATACGTTGCCACCCGCGTATGGCCAGCTACCTGCGGTAGAGCCAATATTGATGATGTGGCCGCGATTGCGCTCCACCATGCCAGGCAGAACCGCGCGGGTCATGTAAATAAGACCTTTGTTGTTCGTGTCGATCATGGTTTCCCAGTCTTCCACGCTGGCTTTATGCGCGGGTTCAAGCCCCAGCGCCAGCCCGGCGTTGTTGACCAGCACATCAATGTTGCGCCACTCTGCGGGTAATGACGTCAGCATATCTTCAATGGATGCACGGTTACGCACATCTAAACGAGCGATAAACAGATTGTCGCCCAGCTCATCTTTCAGTTCTTGCAGGCGTTCCTGGCGACGGCCAGTGGCAATCACTTTGTGTCCATTCTCAATAAAACGACGTGTAATGCATTCGCCGAAACCTGCGGTCGCACCGGTGACTAAAAACGATCATCTCACTGTTCCTCAACGCTTTTTGTGTTGTATTACCATAGCACGCCATCTCTGTTCAGGGGTAATCCTCGTTAATGGGATTGCGGTCATTTCAAGGGAGACCTACTCTAATGAACAAATCGTTTGCAGGAGTGAAAAATGTCGTTAACGAATCCATTCTTTAGCCAGAGCGTATTGCCTTACCAGGCCCCGCGTTTTGATCTGATTGAAGATAGCCATTACCGCCCGGCGTTTGACGAAGGGATGCGGCAAAAGCGCGCTGAAATTGATGCGATTGTCCAAAACCCGCAGGCGCCTGATTTTGAGAACACGTATCTGGCGCTGGAGCAAAGCGGCGCCTTGCTCACCCGTGTGACAAGCGTGTTTTTCGCCATGACAGCGGCGCATACCAATGACGAATTACAGCGCCTTGATGAAGCCTTTTCCGCTGAACTGGCGGCGCTGGCAAATGATATTTATCTCAACAGTACGCTCTTTGCGCGTGTGGATGCGGTCTGGCGACAGCGGGAGACGCTGGCGCTGGATGCCGAGTCGTTGCGTCTTGTGGAGGTTATCCACCAGCGTTTTGTACTTTCCGGCGCGCAGCTTGGCGATGACGATAAAGCGCAGCTCAGGAGCCTGAATACCGAATCCGCCACGCTGACCAGCCAGTTTAATCAGCGGCTGTTGGCGGCGAATAAATCCGGTGGGATGGTGGTTGATTATCGCCATCAACTGGACGGATTGAGTCAGGAGGAGGTCGCTATTGCCGCTGATGCCGCCAGGGAAAAAGGGCTGGCGGATCGCTGGCTTATTCCGCTTCTCAATACCACACAACAACCGACACTGGCCGTTTTACGCGATCGCCAGACCCGTGAAAATCTGTTTAACGCCGCATGGACTCGTGCGGAAAAGAACGACGCCAACGACACGCGTGCGATTATTCAGCGTCTGGTGGACATCCGTACCCGGCAGGCAACATTACTCGGGTTTGCCAGTTATGCTGCCTGGAAAACTGCCGATCAGATGGCGAAAACGCCTGACGCGGCGCTCGCTTTTATGCGCGCCATTGTCCCGGCCCGCGCGTCAGCGCGCGCTGGATGAGCAGGCTGAGATCCAGAAAGTGATCGATGATGAGCAGGGAGGATTCACGACCCAGGCGTGGGACTGGGCGTACTATGCTGAGCAGGTACGCCGTGGAAAATACGCGCTGGATGAAACGCAGCTCAAACCTTACTTTGCGTTAGATACGGTACTGAACGACGGGGTGTTCTGGACGGCAAACCAGCTGTTCGGCATTAAATTTATCGAGCGCTTTGATATCCCGGTTTACCATCCTGATGTGCGCGTCTGGGAAATTTTCGATCATGATGGCGTCGGCCTGGCGTTGTTTTATGGTGATTTCTTTGCCCGCGAGTCAAAAAGCGGCGGCGCATGGATGGGCAATTTTATTGAACAATCCACGCTTAACGAAACCAGACCGGTTATCTACAACGTCTGTAATTACCAGAAGCCAGCGGCAGGGCAGCCCGCATTGCTGCTTTGGGATGATGTGATCACCTTGTTCCATGAATTTGGTCATACGCTGCACGGCCTGTTTGCGACACAGCGCTATGCGACGCTGTCGGGGACGAACACCCCGCGCGATTTTGTCGAATTTCCTTCGCAGATTAATGAGCACTGGGCGAGTCATCCGCAGGTGTTCGAACGCTATGCGCGCCACGTCGGGACGGGTGAAAAAATGCCTGAAGCGTTGCAGGAAAAAATGCGGCGGGCAAGCCTGTTTAACAAAGGCTATGACATGACGGAACTGCTCAGCGCCGCATTGCTGGATATGCGCTGGCACAGTCTTGAAACCTTTTCGGCATCGCAGTCGGTCGATCTCTTTGAACAGCAGGCGCTGGCGGCGGAAGAACTCGATCTTCCGGCAGTGCCGCCGCGCTACCGGAGCAGCTATTTCGCCCATATTTTCGGTGGCGGGTATGCGGCAGGCTATTACGCCTATTTGTGGACGCCAAATGCTGGCGGACGACGGCTACCAGTGGTTTGTTGAACAGGGAGGGTTAACGCGTGAGAACGGACAGCGTTTCCGTGATGCCATCTTGTCACGCGGCAACAGTACGGGATCTGGAACGCCTCTACCCGGCGTGGCGGGTCATGAGCCGCGTATCGAACCATGTTAAAACACCGGAGTTTAGACCCGCTAAGCACAAGGGCGCTGCCTGAATGTTTATCAGGCAACGCTCTGATTTTTTATCAATGTTAAGTAAGCTGCCGGGATACTGGTGTACAATGCGGGCTTCTTTTATCCGGGGCCCCTGTTTTCATGTGTTCGTATTCTCTTCCGCTTTTCTCTTTGTTTGAGAAAAACCCTGTTGTGTCTGTGAATCAGAACTGATGCGAACAATGAAAATAAACACCAGATGCTCTGCGTATCCTTATTTGCGCTCATCGGGTGTGGCAACAGTACGCTTTCACAGCTGGATATGCCTGCGCAAAAAAGCGCGCAAGTTGTGGTGGGATACTACGGACGCGGTATTGATCCGATGATTCGGCAATATATGCGGGAAAAAGAGGTGACTGGCGTCGTTGTTGCTGTTATTCAGAATAATGGCCCGGCAGAATTTCACAGTTACGGGATAACCGATGATAAAAATCGTTATCCCATCACGCCAGATACGCTGTTCGCTTTAGGCTCGCTGAGTAAAGGCGTGACGGCAGAAGTGACGACGATGCTGGTGGATGAAGGGGTGTTTAACTGGACGGATACACTGGAAACGTTGCTCCACAGAATACGCCCTTTAAGCCCTGACGCCAAAAAATATTACGCTCCTCCAGTTGTGACTCACACTTCCGGTTTGCCCCGACAGCCTATGGATTTGCTGACGCTGGAAAACTTAATGCGCTATTTCAGTAAACGGCGAGAACTTTTATACGCAACTGGACAGCCGACGCCGTGCTGGGTTTATCTCAGTGATTTTACTGCGCCGGACGCCGCGCGTTCCCGCAGTATTCCAACATCGGCTACGCCATCCTGGGGTATATTTTGCAGCGCAGAACGGGAGAGCCGATCCAGGCGCTGGCGCAACGCATGATATTTGAACCGCTGGCGATGACAAACAGCAGTTATACGCCCCACCTTATTGAAGGCATACCGCGAAGAGCGCTGGCCATGCTGGCGATCAGCCTAAGCTCATTACCCGTGGCCATCTGACGCCAGACTGGGTTTTTAACAAAAATATGATGGGGGCGGCCAGTTTATACAGTAGCGCCCGCGATCTGGCTAATTATGCCCGCGCGCATTTTACATCCACAACCGTTTCGGCCATCGATCAGGCTTTTGCTGAAGCCACACAGACTTATTATTATCGACAGAAAGAAGCAGCGAATATTGCGTGGGTGAGTGATGAGTTTTCTGCGCAAAAGATCACCTATCAGGTCGGATATATTGGTGGGGTATTCCAGCTATATTGGGTTTGATAAAAGAAATCGCAACGCGGTAGTGGTTTTGCAAAATAGTTTCAACTGGAGTAATTATATCGGTCAGACGATCCTGACTCGCCTGGCGCAGCAGGGGAAGGGCGATTAAAGATGTTAAGTGCATTGCAAATATTCCAGGATTATTCACTTTTTTCCTTTATTACCACTTTAAAATCATAGCGTTATAGATTCTCCATTTCCTGGCTCGGCCTTCTATTAATAAATTGACATAAATTTGCTTTTGTACCGCTAGACTACGGTACATCAAGGATGTATGCCCAAGGAGCGGCAATGATTAAAAAAACGATAGAAATCGATACCATCTTGTTAGACCTGAACCAGTCTATTGATGCCCACTATCAGTGGCTGGTGAAAATGTTTCGTTGCACAGTGTCTGGCGATGTCAATCAACCCGATATTTTCGATATCAATTCTCACTGTCTGTGTCAGTTCAGCCAATGGCTAAATAATCATCCGGTACACGAACCTGAAGAAAAGGGCTTTGTTATCAAGATTATTATTGCTCATGAACACATGCACACACGAGGTCGGGAATTACTGCGGGCGATCGCGGAGAAACGTTCGGAAGATCACCATTTTGACAGTTTTCAGGAAGCGTTATTAGCATTTACCTCGGCGGTGATGGACTACAAAATATATCTGCTCAATATTCGCAGTAATATGGATATATTAAACCGGATTACCCGGGCGCAGAGTCCTTGATGAATCTTTCGATCGTCAGCTTATTGATGCGCAACCGCTTAATTTATATTTGCTGCTTTTTGATATTGACCGCTTTAAATTGGTCAATGACAACTATGGTCATCTGGTCGGTGATAGCGTGCTGCGCACCCTGGCGTCGAATTTATCCGTCTGGACGCGCTACGATGAAACGCCTTACCGCTATGGCGGGGAGGAGTTTGTGATTATCATCCGTACAAAAACGGATGAACAGGCCTGTCGGGCAGGGTTACGTATCTGCCAGCTAGTGGCGGATAATCCGATTAACTACCCTGATGGAGAACTTTCGATAACGGTAACTGCGGGCATTACCCAGGCGCAGCAGGGAGAACCGCTGGATGTCGTCATCGGACGCGCAGACAGGGCAATGTACCGGGGTAAACAAACCGGAAGGAATCGCTGCATGTTTATGGACAAAGATCAGCAAATCACGCGTGTGTAACATGAGCCGAACGGCACGCTCTTTACATCACCGGTTATTCACTGACATAAGTGTGCAAAGGGATGGAAGCGCGAAACGCCGGTTTTGCTGGTTTAGTTCTATGTTGTTTAACCTTCATTGATATTGCCTGTGTCAGGATGGTCAACGATCCGTTATCTGCGCAGGGAATTGCCTGATAACGCATAAGGTAAAAACACAAATCTATCCATGCAAGCATTCACCGCTGGTTTATCCGGCGGTTTTTTTTGTCTGTCTGCCGGGCGGGTAAAAAAATGGCCCCTTGTGCAGTTACGCTACAAGGGGCCTTGTCGGTGAGGAGCTATCTCCGTTCATTAATCATCCCATTTATGACTGAAATACGCGGCCAGAAAACCAGAAAATAAAATAATTCCCAGAACGGCCATGAAAACGTTCATATTACCCAGCATATAATGCCTCCTTTTATTTGTGTGTTTCCTCTCTTACCTTAATTCACCTCATGAGCACCCATAGTAGCAGATTAAATCTAAACAAATGCTGAATTAGGTGATTATTTCAACGTTAACGTCAGGATTTTTCCGGTACGGGATTTCAGACTATGAAAAAGCGTCACAAAACGATGAGGCAATGTGAATTTATTTCAAGGGTGATGAATTTTTCTCGGTTGTCAGTGAGCAGGTTGCATGTCATTTTTAGACGCATAGCCATCCAGAAGTCTAAACTTCAAATAATAAATTATCACGTCAGGCAACTAATGCCGGGTGAATGAGGAGATCACATGCAAAAACAACAGGCCCCGTTTCGTGCAGACATCGTCGGCAGTTTTTTACGCCCGGACACGATCAAACAAGCACGTTTGCAATTTGCACGCGGTGAGATAACGGCGCAACAATTGCGCGCGGTAGAAGATGACGCTATCCGCACCGTTGTGGAGCAGCAGTGTGCCTGCGGGCTGCATGTCGTCACGGATGGCGAGTTTCGCCGCGCCTGGTGGCATTTTGATTTCTTCGATGGACTGCAAGGCGTTGAACGCTATGACGCTGAGAAGGGGATCCAGTTTAATGGCGTGCAGACAAAAGCGCACGGCGTGCGCGTTACCGGAAAACTGGGGTTTGGCGATCACCCTATGCTGGAAGACTTCCGCTATCTGAAAAGCATTAGCGGTGCAGCCGAGCCCAAAATGACCATTCCATCCCCTAGCGTGCTGCATTTCCGTGGCGGACGCAAAGATATCGATGCTACCGTTTATCCGCATCTGGACGCTTATTTCGATGATTTGGCTACCACCTGGCGCGATGCTATTCATGCTTTTTATGAAGCAGGCTGTCGTTATCTGCAATTGGATGACACGGTCTGGGCTTACTTGTGCTCCGATCAGCAACGTCAGCAGATTCGTGAGCGGGGTGACGATCCTGACGAGCTGGCGCAGATTTATGCCCGCGTGATTAACCGTGCGCTGGAGGATAAACCAGCCGATCTGACGGTCGGGCTGCATGTTTGCAGGGGAAATTTCCGTTCGACGTGGATCTCTGAAGGGGGCTATGAACCGGTGGCGGAAGTGTTGTTCGGCACGGTGAACGTTGATGCGTTTTTCCTGGAATATGATAACGATCGCTCCGGTGATTTCGCGCCGCTGCGCTTTGTTCGGCCCGGACGTCAGCAGGTGGTTCTGGGACTGGTGACCACGAAAAACGGCGAGCTGGAAAACCCGGAAGGGGTGAAAGCCCGCTTGCAGGAGGCAGAGCGCTATGTCGCAAAAGAGCAGATCTGCCTTAGCCCACAGTGCGGATTTGCCTCCACGGAAGAGGGGAATACGCTGACGGAAGCCCAGCAATGGGGCAAAGTACGCCTCATCACCGAAATCGCCAGTCAGGTCTGGTAAGTTGCCTCTCTTTGTTACACAGCGTTGCACATTCGTAATGCAACGCTGTTTCATTCTGGATCATTTTCCTCGTTGTATTTCCCGCCTTGTGGTTTCCGATTTTCTTTTTTCAGCCCTGTTGCCGGTTAATAAATTGATATTTATAGACATTTAAAAATCTGGCATCGATTTTGCCTTATCACTTCTGAACATCCTTAATTTGCACCATTTGCCCGTCCGGTTGCACCGGGACTTCCAGCAAGCTTAATTTCAGGAGTGAAACTATGCAGCGTCGTACATTATTAAAAGCCTTTGCACTGTCCGTCTCGGTGGTTGCGATGGGGCTGAGCTTTAGCGTTCAGGCGGCCGATACGATTAAGGTCGGCATCATGCATTCGCTATCCGGCACGATGGCCATTTCGGAAACCCCGCTTAAAGATATGGCGTTGATGACGATTGATGAGATCAATGCTAAAGGCGGCGTGCTGGGCAAAAAGCTGGAACCGGTGGTGGTTGACCCGGCCTCAAACTGGCCGTTGTTTGCAGAGAAAGCGCGTCAGCTGCTGAGCCAGGATAAAGTCGCGGTCGTGTTTGGCTGCTGGACGTCGGTATCGCGTAAATCGGTGTTGCCGGTATTTGAAGAGTTAAATGGGCTGCTGTTTTACCCTGTGCAATACGAAGGGGAAGAGTTATCGCCGAATGTTTTCTATACCGGCGCAGCGCCAAATCAGCAGGCTATTCCGGCTGTCGAGTATCTGATGAGTGAAGACGGCGGCAGCGCGAAACGCTTTTTCCTGCTGGGAACCGATTATGTCTACCCTCGTACCACCAATAAGATCCTTCGCGCCTGGCTGCATGCCAAAGGCGTCGAGGATAAAGATATTGAAGAGGTGTATACCCCGTTCGGACACAGCGATTACCAGACTATTGTCGCCAATATCAAAAAATTCTCTGCGGGCGGCAAAACGGCGGTGGTCTCTACCATTAACGGCGACTCAAATGTTCCGTTCTACAAAGAGCTGGCGAATCAGGGGATAAAAGCGACAGACGTGCCGGTCGTGGCATTCTCGGTCGGTGAAGAGGAGTTGCGCGGTATCGATACCAGACCGCTGGTGGGCAACCTGGCGGCGTGGAACTATTTTGAATCTGTCGACAACCCCACTAACCAGAAATTCGTTGCGGATTACCGGGCATACGCCAAAGCGCATAAGCTGCCGAATGCCGACACCGTCGTGACCAACGATCCGATGGAAGCGACCTATGTGGGCCTGCATATGTGGGCGCAGGCAGTAGAAAAAGCCGGTACGACCGACGTCGATAAAGTCCGCGAGGCGATGGCGGGGCAATCCTTCGCTGCGCCGTCTGGCTTCACCCTGACGATGGACGCCACCAACCACCATCTGCATAAACCCGTCATGATTGGCGAAATTGAAGATAACGGCCAGTTCAATGTGGTATGGCAAACCGACGAACCGGTTCGCGCCCAGCCCTGGAGCCCGTTTATCGCCGGTAACGATAAAAAATCAGACCAGCCTGTTAAAACCGCCAGCAACTGATCTTTTGCCCTCCTGCGGGAGGGCACATTCTGGAGAACACTTTCATGAAAGCCATGCGCTTTATTCGGGGTGTGTTGCTAATGACGTGGCTGGTGCCGTGGATCGTGCAGGCAACCGATGCCGATGTGTTTGTTGGCGCCAGCCGGGCGCAACAGGCGACGTTATTAGAACAATGGGCCATCACGCCTGAGGCGCAGCGTTTGCCTTTGTTGAACGCATTAGCGCGTGAGAATGTGCTGACTGATAGCGCAAAGCACGCTTTCATTCGGCAGGGTACGCAGGTTCTGCCGCTCGGCGCTGTCGCCGCGCCCGATGGCGAACTGAAAAAGGTTCGTCTGACTAACCGTCTGCGAAACCTGGTCAGCGGGGCGTTAGCCACGCATCAACTATTAAGTGACAATGTCACGGAAAGAGCCGCTGCCGCCAGCCTGTTACAGCGGGAGGCCACGCCCGCGATGCTGCCGCTTTTACAGCAGCGGCTGGCGCAGGAAACGGAAAGCGAAGTGACATCACGTCTGGAGATTGCGCTGGCTAACCTGCAACTGGTGAGTCCTTCCGCTGACGTCCGGCGTCAGGCGATTGTCTTACTGGGGCAGTCGGGCGACCCGGAAACGCAATCACGCCTGCAACCCTTTACGGATGCTGAACATGAACCGGATGCGCGTGTTCGCGAGGCCGCGACAGAAAGCCTGAACGCAATCGCGCAGCGGATGGTGATTGGCGATCTCCTGGGGCAGGCATTTATGGGGCTGTCGCTGGGATCGATTCTGCTGCTGGCGGCCCTGGGGCTGGCGATCACCTATGGATTACTGGGCGTAATCAATATGGCTCACGGTGAAATGCTGATGCTTGGCGCGTACAGCACATGGATGGTTCAGCAGTTTATGGGGCAGTTCATGCCACAGTGGCTGGCGTTTTATCCCGTTGTGGCGTTGCCGGTTGCCTTCCTGATCGCTGCCGGAACTGGAATGGCGCTGGAGCGCGGCATTATTCGCCATCTTTATGGTCGTCCTCTCGAAACGCTGCTGGCGACCTGGGGGATTAGCCTGATGCTGATCCAACTGGTACGCATGACCTTTGGCGCGCAAAACCTGGAGGTTGCCAACCCTGCGTGGCTTTCTGGCGGGGTGCAGGTCTATGCCAACCTGACGTTGCCCTGGAACCGTATCGTGGTGCTGGGGTTCGCCATGCTGGTGCTGTTTTTCACCTGGCTATTGCTGAATAAAACCCGCCTCGGGATGCGCGTTCGCGCGGTAACGCAGAACCGCAGTATGGCGGCGTGTTGCGGCGTGCCGACGGGGCGCGTGGACATGCTGGCGTTTGGCCTCGGGTCGGGGATCGCCGGATTGGGCGGCGTGGCCTTGTCGCAACTGGGCAACGTCGGGCCGGAACTGGGTCAGGGATACATTATTGATTCATTTTTAGTGGTGGTGCTCGGTGGCGTCGGACAACTGGCGGGAAGCGTGGCCGCCGCATTTGGGTTGGGTATCTTCAATAAGATTCTGGAACCGCAAATGGGCGCGGTGCTGGGCAAAATCGTCATTCTGATTGCGATCGTTCTGTTTATCCAGAAACGGCCTCAGGGATTGTTTGCGCTGAAAGGGAGGGTTATTGATTAATGACCATGCCAATGACATTAACACTGGCGCGTAGAGCGCCGCGTACTGTCCAGGTTTTTGGCCTTTGCCTGCTGGCGGCGCTGCTGATTCTGCCTTTTCTGGCGCTGCTGCCTGCGGATCACCCGCTGGCTGTCCCGGTCTGGGTGTTAACGCTGGCCGGGAAGATCCTCTGTTACGCCATTGTCGCTGTGGCGCTGGATCTGGTGTGGGGGTATGCCGGAATGCTGTCGCTGGGGCACGGTATTTTCTTCGCGCTGGGCGGGTATGCGATGGGAATGTATCTGATGCGTCAGGCCTCTGGCGACGGACTTCCCGCGTTTATGTCTTTCCTCTCCTGGAGTGAATTACCGTGGTTCTGGTGGGGAACGCAGCACTTCGCCTGGGCGATGCTGCTGGTCGTGCTGGTTCCGGGACTGCTGGCGCTGGTGTTCGGCTATTTTGCCTTTCGCTCAAAAATCAAAGGCGTCTATTTTTCCATTATGACCCAGGCGCTGACGTTCGCAGGCATGCTGCTGTTTTTCCGTAACGAAACCGGGTTTGGCGGCAATAACGGGTTTACGGGGTTTACCACGTTGCTGGGCTTTCCTGTTGCGGCGACCTCCACGCGCGTTGCGCTGTTTCTCGCGACCGTCATATTACTGGTGCTGGCGCTGTGGCTGGGGTATCTCCTTGCGCGCAGTAAGTTTGGCCGCGTTCTGACCGCCGTGCGCGATGCGGAAAATCGCCTGATGTTTTGTGGGTACGATCCGCGTGGCTTCAAACTGCTGGTATGGACGCTCTCCGCTGTTCTGTGCGGTCTGGCGGGCGCTCTGTACGTTCCTCAGGTCGGCATCATTAACCCCAGCGAAATGTCGCCGACCAACTCTATTGAAGCGGCCATCTGGGTCGCGCTGGGCGGGCGCGGCACCTTAATTGGCCCGGTGTTTGGCGCAGTGCTGGTGAACGGCGCTAAAAGTCTGTTTACGGTGATTATGCCGGAGTACTGGCAGCTGTTTCTCGGCCTGATCTTTATTGGCGTTACGCTGTTTTTACCGCGCGGCGTCATTGGTCTGTTTCGCAAAGGAGAAAAATGATGCAACCGGATGACGGACTTTTTACCCGCCAGTTGCCGGGGGATCGTTTTCGCGATCAAACAGACCCGGTTCTGCAACTGGAAGGGATCAACGTCAATTTTGACGGCTTCCAGGCGCTGACGGATTTAACCCTGAACATTGGCGTAGGGGAATTGCGCTGCGTTATTGGCCCTAATGGCGCCGGAAAAACCACCTTAATGGACGTGATTACCGGTAAAACCCGGCCGCAAAGCGGACGCGCGATTTACGATCAGTCCACGGACTTAACTTCGCTCGATCCTATTGCGATTGCCCGCCAGGGCATTGGGCGTAAATTTCAGAAACCGACCGTGTTTGAGGCCCTGACGGTGGAGGAGAATCTGGAACTGGCGATGAAAGAGGATAAATCCGTCTGGGCCACGTTAAGAGCGCGCCTCTCGGGCGAACAGCGGGATCGCATTGACGAGATGCTCGGGTTATTGCGCCTGGGCGCGGAGCGTGGGCGTCGCGCCGGGCTGCTTTCGCACGGACAAAAGCAGTTTCTGGAAATCGGTATGCTGCTGGTACAGGAGCCGCACCTGCTGCTGCTGGATGAACCTGCGGCGGGAATGACGGACGCGGAAACGGAGTATACCGCCGAACTGTTCCGCACTCTGGCAGGGAAACACTCGCTGATGGTGGTGGAGCATGACATGGGGTTTGTCGAAACCATTGCCGACCATGTTACCGTTTTGCATCAGGGGCGCGTGCTGGCGGAAGGGAGCCTGCGCGACGTCCAGGCCAATGAACAGGTTATTGAAGTTTACCTCGGGCGATAGGGAGGACGGATGTTACAGGTGAATGAACTGAATCAATATTACGGCGGCAGTCATATCCTGCGCGGGGTAAGTTTTGAGGCCCGCATTGGCGAAGTAACCTGTTTGCTTGGGCGTAACGGCGTGGGAAAAACCACCTTACTGAAGTGTCTGATGGGGTTAATCCCGGCACGCACCGGCAATGTGATCTGGCAGGGGAAGAACATCACCCAGCGTAAACCGCATCAGCGCGTGCGGGCCGGTGTCGCCTATGTGCCGCAAGGGCGGGAGATTTTTCCTCGCCTGACGGTAGAGGAAAACCTGCTGTTGGGGCTGTCGCGTTTTTCCGCCCGCGATGCAAAACAGGTGCCGGATGATATTTACGCGCTTTTCCCGGTGCTTAAAGAGATGAAGCACCGGCGAGGGGCGATCTTTCCGGGGGGCAACAGCAGCAGCTGGCAATTGGCCGGGCGCTGGCCTGCCGTCCTCAGCTGTTAATTCTGGATGAACCGACCGAAGGGATACAGCCGTCGGTGATCAAAGAGATTGGGCAGGTGATTTCACATCTGGCGCGTCAGGGGGATATGGCGATTTTGCTGGTGGAGCAGTTCTATGATTTTGCTGCCCAACTGGCGGATCACTACTTATTGATGTCGCGGGGAAGCATTATTCAGAGCGGCAGGGGCGAGAATATGGAAGCGGAGGGCGTCCGCGGGCTGGTCGCGATCTGAGTTCCGGGACTGCACCGGACGTTATCCGGCACAGTCTGGCGTGCCGTCAGCACATTGCGGGCTGCCCCCAGGGTCTGGCCCGCATCCCTTTTAGCATTAGCGCCCAGGCAAGAATAATCGCAACGATCAGCACCGCAAACAGGGACCAGGGGGGCAAGGTGGTGAGGATCACGCCGCTGACCAGCGGGTTGACCGCCGCGCCGAGCCAGCCAAGCGACTGCGCTGAGAAGTAGCTTGCTTTCATCCCCGCCGGAGCAATGTTATCGATCAGCATATATTCGCCCGGGGCATAAATAACCTCGCCAATGGTAAATACGGCGGCGGAGAGCCCCCAGAGCAGAAGGCTGTTTCCTGAAATCATAAAACCAACCAGCCCAGCCACAAAACAGATTGTGCCGGCCGCCATCGAGGGTCTGATATTTGCGGTCGTTAACCGACGGCCTACGGCATATTGCAGACTAACAACAATCGCCGCGTTGACGGGGAGTACGACAGCCACCACTTTTTCGGCAAAATTACCGTTCGCGACGACCATGACATACTGGGAAATACATGAGGCGAACGCGCCGCTGACAAATGACGCCAGGAAGGCCGACAGGGTAAACCAGAACAGGGCTTTATCGCGTAACAGCACCGATGGCGACCAGACTGACGCCGTTGTTCCTTCAACGGGCGTCTCTGCGCGCTTCACCCAGGTCTGGATAAACACCAGCGGGAAAGCAGAGCAAATGGCCGCAAGCCAGAACGGCAGGTTGATGCTTTGCATGACCAGCAGGGTGCCAAGCGGCGGCCCGACGGTCCAGCCAATATTGAGCACGGTATAGTTGAGGGAAAATATTTTGCTCCTGGTTGTGGCGGAAAGATTGTCGGCAAACCAGGCTTTCAACACGGTGGCAAAGACGGAGTAGGCGCAGTTTATCAGGGCGAAAAGCAGCACCACCAGCGTGACGCTGTGCACCAGGGGGATGGCGATAAAGCCCAGCAAGAACGCCGAAATTGCCAGAAGCATATAGCGCTTTTTATCGAACTTATCCGCGAGGATGCCGAAACCCAGGCTGAAAATCACGCCGATGGTTAACGCTACCGTCATGGCATAGCCGATCAGATCGACGCTCAGATCGTACTGGCGGTTAAGATAGATCGTCATGAACGGAAGCGTGGCGCCGCGCCCCAATGGTCAATAACAGTGATGAGGCGAGTAAAGCGAGGGTGGAGCGTCTCAGCGTTGTGTTCATTTTTCCTGCCCGACAATGCGTTTCATTATATTTATTGGTGATTTAAAGCAATAAGCACGGCAAAAGTGTGATGTATACCCAGGATGTTGTTCGAAAGTACTCGTCCCGCCCTACCTGAATTAATGATCTGTTCCGGGGCGATGATTTCCGTTAACTTAACTTGTTTACAAAAATTTAATATTTGCAGGGGCCGTGGTATGTCGCGTAAAGACGGGTTATTGGCATTACTGGTCGTGGTGGTGTGGGGGGCTTAACTTTGTCGTCATCCAAAGTCGGGCTGCACAATATGCCGCCGCTGATGCTGGCGGGATTACGTTTTTTGCTGGTCGCGTTTCCGGCTATCTTCTTCGTTGCGCGTCCGAAAATCCCGCTGTCGCTGTTACTCGGCTACGGTCTGACCATCAGTTTTGGTCAATTCGCGTTTCTCTTTTGTGCGATTAAATTCGGAATGCCTGCCGGCCTGGCGTCACTGGTGCTACAGGCGCAGGCGTTTTTTACCATCGTGCTGGGCGCGTTTGCGTTCGGCGAGCGCTTGCAGGGCAAACAGGTGGCCGGTATCGCGCTGGCGGTGTTTGGCGTTCTGCTGCTGATAGAAGCCAGCCTCAATGGGCAACATATTGCGATGCTCGGGTTTATGTTAACGCTGGCGGCGGCGTTCTGCTGGGCGTGCGGGAATATTTTCAATAAGAAGATCATGCAACATGCCACTCGCCCGGCGGTGATGTCGCTGGTGGTCTGGAGTGCGCTGATCCCGATTATTCCCTTCTTTCTGGCCTCTTTGATTCTGGACGGTTCTGCGCAGATGGTTCAGAGCCTGATCGCGATTGATATGACGACGATTTTATCGCTGGTGTATCTGGCGTTTGTCGCCACGATTGTCGGTTACGGGATCTGGGGAACGTTGCTCGGACGCTATGAAACCTGGCGCGTGGCGCCGCTGTCTTTGCTGGTGCCGGTCGTGGGGTTGGCCAGCGCGGCCGTGTTGCTCAATGAGACGCTTACCGGGTTACAGTTTCTTGGCGCGGTGCTGATTATGGCGGGTTTGTACATCAACGTGTTTGGTTTTCGGCTGCGCAAAGCGGCGCAGGTAAGGGGATAAAAAAAGCCCCGCAGTGGCGGGGCAAAAACGAATTACAGGCTGTGTCCGTTGTAATACGGCACGCCTAATTCGTCGGATTTATCGCTTCCCGCACCCATATGATTGAAATCGAATGGCGACTGATCATGCGCAGACGGCATGACCATCGCATCGCGATTATTTTGTGTTCCAGGTTGTGCGGTTTGCTCCGCAATGCTTGGGCCAGAGACGACAAACAGCACAGCCAGCATTGCGGAAGACAGAGATTTCATGATTTCCTCGATTACGTCATTAACAGGCGATTAGCAATTACAATGGTTGAGTGGATGCAAATACCGGGATTCGCCATGCATATTGGTAATACGGTACTTATGCGGTGGAACGTCGAAATAGTTTTTAAATGTCCGGGTCAGCGTCTGCTGTGACTCAAAGCCATAACGTTCCGCCAGGTACAGGATCGGTTCGTTACTTTCTTTTAATTTCTGGGCTATTTCAGTCATTTTGCGACTGCGGATGTACTGGCCTAATGAGTGACCGGTCTCTTTTTTAAACATCCGTTGCAGGGTGCCATTTGGAGTAACCTGAACGCTCTGACACTTTTTCCAGTGAGAGCGGCGATTCCAGGTTATCTTCGATCCAGTCCAAAATGCTATGAATGGTAATAGCGTCAGTGTTGCGTCTGGACATCGTCATACCTCTTTCTGTTTACGGCAGGATTTTCTTAAGCAAAAGCTCAAGTGTTGCCACTTCATCCGCCGTTAAGTTTTTTGTTAGTTCCTGGTGCAGGTCTTGTCCTACTAAACTGATGACATTGCTCACAAATTGCCGCGCCGTGTTCGGTGAGTTTCACCAGCACGCCCGCGTTTGTCATGTGGATTTGGCAGTCTTTCGATCCAGCCTTTACAGACCAGTCGATCAAGCATGCGCGTCAATGCGCCGAGATCGACAGACAGCACTTTCTTCAGCTCGACCGGGGTAATGCATACCGCGCAACGGATAGAACAGAGCACCTTAAACTGCGATGCGGTGATATCCAGCGGCGACAGATAGTCGTTCAACAGACGATCTTTTTCTGATTGACCATGTAGATCAAGCGACCCCAGCGGGATGATTTCGTTGAATAGGTCACTGGTGCTTTTCACAATGGTTGCCCCGGCAAGTAGTTAGTCACGGCAGATACTATTGCCCAGGCAAATATAAGTCAATCGAATGAATAAGGGATGCCACCGATTTGCTAAAACGCGTCAGTGCAGGGGCTGCATCACGGGGTAATTTATTAATAATAATTACTGGTTATGCTTATTCGGCATAATGAATGCTTAATGGCGAAACGCCGCGTTTTCCCTTTATACTTGCCGCTTACAGCGAGCTTGATGGGGAAGAGATGGCATTATGATGGATTTGTTTAAAGCGATAGGGCTTGGGCTGGTTGTCCTGCTGCCTTTGGCGAACCCGCTAACCACGGTGGCATTGTTTTTAGGCCTGGCCGGTAATATGAACAGCGCGGAGCGTAACCGTCAGTCGCTGATGGCCTCCGTGTATGTGTTCGCCCATCATGATGGTTGCGTATTACGCCGGGTCAACTGGTGATGAACACCTTTGGAATTTCCATCCCCGGTTTGCGCATTGCGGGTGGGCTGATTGTCGCCTTTATCGGCTTTCGGATGTTGTTCCCGCAGCAGAAGGCGCACGAATCGCCGGAGGCGAAAAGCAAGTCAGAAGAGCTGGAGGATGAGCCTTCTGCCAATATCGCTTTTGTTCCGCTGGCGATGCCGAGCACCGCAGGGCCGGGGACGATCGCGATGATCATCAGTTCGGCCTCTACCGTACGTCACGGCGTCGATTTTCCCGGCTGGGTTATTCTGGTGGCACCACCGCTTATTTTTCTGGCGGTGTCAGTGATTCTGTGGGGTTCTCTGCGCAGCTCAGGGGCGATTATGCGCCTGGTCGGCAAGGGGGGAATTGAAGCTATTTCCCGCCTGATGGGCTTCTTACTGGTCTGTATGGGCGTGCAGTTTATCATTAACGGCGTGCTGGAAATTATTAAGACTTACCATTAAGTCAGGATTCCCCCCGAAAGTCTCAGTAGTATTCAGTCGGGGGGAACTTATCCTCAATGCTGCGGCTGCTCTTCCAGCGAAACAGGCCAGCGGCGAAAGATAATGATCGACCACACCAGCGCCGCCAGGGCTGGCACTGCGCCGACGTAGCCAATAGTGGACATCGACCAGTGTAAACTCACCTGATTCCCCACCAATGCGCCAGCGCCAATGCCAATATTAAAAATGCCTGAGAACAGCGCCATTGCCACATCGGTGGCGTCCGGCGCCAGTGCCAGGACTTTCACCTGCATCCCCAGGCCTATCACCATAATGGCGATGCCCCAGAAAATACTCAGCACGGCAAGATGGCTTTCGCTGTCTGCTGCGGGCAGCAGGAGCATCAGGCAAATCACCAGCAGCATAATGGCAATGCTGATAAGCGGCGAGGCGTACTGATTACCCAGTTTGCCGAATACCACGCTGCCGATAATCCCGGCGCCGCCGAGGATCAGCAGTAATACCGTGGCAAAGTTTGCGCTCAGACCCGCCACCGTTTGTACAAACGGTTCAATATAGCTGTATGCCGTATAGTGTGCGGTGACCACTACGACCGTCAGTAAATAAATACTCATTAGCGCCGGGGCCGACGGAACAGCAGCGGCAGACTTTTTAGTGACCCAGAATGTTCGCTGGGCAATTTCGGCAGCAGTTTGATCAGGCATACCAGCGTGATTAACGCCCCTATACCAATGGCGAAGAACGTTGTTCGCCAGCCGAAGTATTGACCAACAATACGCCCGATAGGCAGCCCCCAGCACCATCGCCAGCGCGCGGTTCCGGTGGCGATCAGACTCAGTGCCTGCGCGCGTTTGCCTGGCGGCGCAAGGCGAATGGCCAGCGAAGCGGTAATAGACCAGAAGACAGCGTGTGCAAACGCGATCCCGATGCGGCTGATTACCAGCACGGTAAAATTCCATGCCAGGAAGGAGAGCACATGGCTGGCAATGAAGAGAACAAACAGGCAGATTAGCAGTTTACGCCGCTCAACCTGACTGGTCAGCAACATAAAGGGCAACGACATCAGCGCCACAACCCAGGCATAGATCGTCAGCATAATCCCGACCTGCGCGGTCGGCATAGCAAAGCTCCGGGCGATGTCCGACAGTAAGCCAACAGGGACAAACTCTGTGGTATTGAAAATAAAAGCGGCAATAGCAAGCGTAACTACCCGTAGCCACGCGACCTTGCGGGAAACAGTGTTTGTTGTCATAAGAGTAAATCGGGTTAGTTGCGAAAAGGCGAGGTCACGATCTTAAAACGTTTGCTGGCGAAAATACAATCATTTTGTGATGTATGTCTCATTATCGTTGATGAGCCGATTGATGAAACAAACGAAATAGCGTCCGGGTATGGAAATCATCCCCGGACACCGTATTCAGGGGAGTTTTTGCGATATTCGCTTTGATGACTTCGGCGGAGTATCTGAATTTCGCCAGCTCATCATCGGCTAACTGTAATTCGATAATTTGTTGAACACCGCTTTGAGTCAGCACCGCCGGTACGCCGATGGCGACGCCGTCAACGCCGTATTCCCCCCTCCAGTACGCAGGAGATGGCCAGCGCCCCGATGGCTTCCGGTGAAGACGTTCCGGCAAATTTCCGCAATGGTTCCGGCAATACCATATTCAGTGCAGCCCTTGCGGTTATAGATTTCAAACCCATGTTTGCGCACTTTTTCCGCCATCGCCTCGACGTCCAGGATTTTACCCGTACGGCGTTGATAAACATCCGCAATCGGAGAACCGTAGACGGAGGAGTGGGACCAGACCGGGAATTGCGTATCGCCATGCTCTCCCAGAATAAAGGCATCGATGCTTTGCGCGCCGATATCCAGTTCCTGCGCCAGCGCGCGCCGTAAACGGGTGGTGTCCAGCCAGACGCCGGTGCCGATTACCTGGCTGCGCGGCAGGCCTGATAGCCGTCCATACCTGCCAGGTAATGATATCGCAAGGATTGGGTGGCAATAAGAAAGATGCCGTTAAAGCCGCCATCCATCATTTCCGGCACGATCTTTTGGACGATCCGCGCAGTGTTGTTTCAGCTCATCAAGCCGTGTTTGCCCTGGTTTTAATGCGCCGCCGGAAACGGTAATCACGGCGATATCGACATCGGCGCATTCATGCGCCTCCCGGGTGGAAATGGTCATCATCCCCGGCATGTAGGCCGCTGCATCGGCGAGATCCAAAGCATGGCCTTCCGAACGATCTCTGTTCAAATCGACCAGAATCAGTTCTTCACAAATATTCTGATTGAGCAGAGCGTAAGCTGCTGATGCGCCAACATTACCTGCCCCAATGATCATCACTTTACGCGCTTTGGTGTTCATGACTGTTCCATATCCGTTTTTCGTCTTGCGCAGTATAAAACGCTTCTCCCCGGCAGGCGTAGCCCCAAACCCATAGGATAATGCTATGGCTGCGAGGACGGATTCAGCAGGGCGATAAACGCGTCCAGTTGACGGGTCATTGCCCCGCGACGCCACACAAGCCAGGTGTCCAGCCATCGCCACTCTTCGCTCAACGGCCAGGCTTCAACCTGATGATGCCCGGGCATACTTTCCAGCATGGTACGAGGGATTAGCGCGATGCCCGCTCCGGCGATAACGCACGCCAGCATGCCGTGGTACGACTCCATTTCATGAATGGTGCCGGGCATCGCGCGATCGGCATGAAACCAGCTTTCAAAGTGACGGCGATAAGAGCAGTTTGCGCGAAAGGCGTAGATATTGCTGCCATTCACGTCTTTTGCCCGCCGTACGGGGGAATGCCCATGAGGGGCGACAATCATCATCTCTTCACGGTATACCGGCATACCTTCAAGACCCGGATGAGTAATCGGGCCCATCAACAAACGCTGCGTTAAGTCTGCCTTCCAGAACGCCTTCGAGCATTGTCCCGGAAGGCCCGGTAGAGAGGGCGAACTGAATTTTGGGGTAACGCTGATTATACCCGGCAAGTGTGGCCGGGATGCGTACCGCAGCGGTGCTTTCCAGCGCGCCGAGTGAAAACAGTCCCTGAGGTTCATCACCGGCGACCACCATTCGCGCTTCATCAACCAGCGCCAGGATCTGCTGGCTGTAGCGCAGAAAGTTATGTCCGGCGGGAGAAAGGCGCAGCCGCTGACTTTCACGAATAAACAGATCCACGCCAAGATCGGCCTCAAGCTGGCGGATTCGCGTAGTGAGGTTCGACGGGACGCGATGCACCTTCGCCGCCGCCTGCGTAATACTGCCGGTTTCGGCCACGGCATTGAACATTTCCAGCTGAGTCAGATCCATGATTTTCTCTTTTTGTGAACGCAGTGCTTAATATTATTCATTTTTCAGAAAGAGTAAATGCGCCCATTATGCAGGCATATCCCGCAACGTAGAGAGACAAACCGATGACGATGACACCTGCTACACATGCGATTTCCGTGGACCCGACAACTGGTGAAACGCTGGCGATGATGCCGTGGGCCAGCGCTGATGATATTGAAAATGCACTCACTCTGGCTGCCCGTGGATTTGAGGAATGGAAACGCACGACGGTGGCATACCGGGCGCAGAAACTTCGCGATATCGGGCAAGCGCTGCGTAACCGTACAGAAGAGATGGCGCACAGTATTTCCCGTGAGATGGGAAAACCGATCCGGCAGGCGCGCGCCGAGGTGGCGAAATCTGCGGCGCTCTGTGACTGGTATGCAGAACATGGCCCCGCGATGCTAAACCCGGAACCGACGCTGGTGGAAAATCAGCAGGCGGTGATTGCATATCGTCCGCTGGGGACAATACTGGCGGTCATGCCGTGGAACTTTCCGCTCTGGCAGGTATTACGCGGGGCGATTCCCATCCTGCTGGCGGGTAACGGCTATTTACTAAAACATGCGCCGAATGTGATCGGTTGTGCTGAACGTATTGCGCAGATCTTCGCCGATGCCGGTATTCCGGCGGGCGTTTATGGTTGGGTGAATGCCAGTAACGACGGCGTTAGCCAGATGATTAACGATCCCCGTATTGCCGCCGTGACGGTAACGGGCAGCGTGCGTGCCGGGGCCGCGATTGGCGCGCAGGCCGGGGCTGCGCTGAAAAAATGCGTGCTTGAACTGGGCGGTTCCGATCCGTTTATCGTTCTTAACGATGCCGATCTGGATCTGGCTGTTAAAGCCGCTGTCGCCGGTCGCTATCAAAATACCGGGCAGGTATGCGCGGCGGCGAAGCGCTTTATTGTTGAAGAGGGGATTGCCGGGGAATTTACTGAACGGTTTGTTGCCGCCGCCAGCGCACTGAAAATGGGCGATCCGCTGGCGGAAGAGAACGATCTCGGTCCTATGGCGCGTTTTGATCTACGGGATGAGCTGCATCAGCAAGTGGAGGCATCAATAGCAGAAGGCGCGCGTTTATTACTGGGCGGTGAAAAGCTCGCCGGGGAAGGCAACTATTATGCCATTACGGTTCTGGGCGATGTGACGCCTGAGATGACGGCGTTTCGTCAGGAGTTGTTTGGGCCCGTGGCGGCGATTACCGTGGCGAAGAACGCCGAACATGCCCTGCAACTGGCTAATGACAGCGACTTTGGGTTGTCGGCGACGCTGTTCACTGCGCGTGATGCACTGGCTCAGGAGATGGCATCGCGCCTGGAATGCGGCGGGGTGTTTATCAATGGATACAGCGCCAGCGATCCGCGTGTGGCATTTGGCGGCGTGAAGAAAAGCGGCTTTGGTCGCGAGCTCTCCCATTTTGGCCTGCATGAGTTTTGCAACGTACAAACTGTCTGGAAAAACCGTCTGTGATCATTCTGGCGTCTTCTTGAGGCGCCATGTCACATTACTGCAATAGTTCTGTCATTTTCTCTCCGTACACTCGCGCATAACGCATTGATACAGAAGAATATCATGAACTTAACGCAAATTTTTCGAGGCTTAATTCGTCGTTTCACTCCCCGCCAGTTTGGTCTGTTAACGGGAATATTTTGCATTATCGCGCTGTTTTCTATTTTGCAGGTTGCGTCATCCCTGATGCTGTCGTTTTCCGTGCGAGACGCTCAGCGCAACGAACAACGTAACCAGCAGGCACTGCTGCAACAAACGAAGGTGGATGAGGCGAGGGTAGCGCTGTTGTCCGCAAGCGATCTGCTGAACCGGGCGGGCGTTTACTTTATGCAGGATGCCGCAACGGGATCAGAAGGCAGCTGGCGCCCGTTGATGGATGAAGCTCAGCAGGCGCTGGTAGAGTCAAAAACGGCCTGGGATGCCTGGCTTGCAATGGCTCCTCATAAAGACGACGGCCTGATTGAGAGTTATCAGCGTTTTTATAGTGGTATTCAGGAACAGGCGGATGGTTTGAGTCAAACTAACGCCATCGACGCGTTCTTTGCTGTTCCTGTTCAGGCGTTTCAGACAGATTTCAATGAAAACTATGCTCGCTTTCAGCAAGAGAGTGGGCGTCAGACAGAGGGTGGCAGGCAGCAACTGATTGCCAGCCTGGAAGGGTTGCAGCACCTCTTTTTGTTCATCCCGTTTGTGCTGGTGGTGATTGCCCTGCTGGTCTGGAGCGGCATGTCTCGCTGGGTTATTTCTCCGCTGCGCCGCCTGATCGCCCATATTAATATTCTGGCCGCAGGCGATCTGTCCGAACCAATGCCGAAGGTGAGCGGGTTTAACCGCGAGGTCGCGCAACTCAGTTCACGCATTGATGCGATGCAACAGGGGCTGAGGCAGCTGGTGCAGCAGGTGAGCGATGCCACCACCGCAATGGTCGGCAACATCGATCAGCTTGCGCAGAGCAACAAACAGCTTTATCAGCAATCGGCGAAACAGAGCGAAGAGTTAAGTAGTGTCACCTCGCATATCTCGTTTCTGGAAACGCATGTCGAGGACAATAGCGGCTTTGCCAGACTGGCTAATCAACGTGCAGCCGAGGCGCGTCAGGTAGCGGCTGGCGGCGATCGTATGATGGAGACCGTTAACCGTTCGATGCAGGCGATTGTTGAGCGATCGTCAGAAATGCGCGGGATCATCTCTCTGATTGACAGCGTCGCGTTCCAGACCAATATCCTGGCGCTGAACGCGGCTATCGAAGCGGCCCATGCCGGAGAACAAGGTCGCGGATTTGCCGTGGTGGCAAAAGAAGTGGGGCTGCTGGCCCGTAAAAGCAGTCAGTCCACGCAGAACATACAGGAACTTATCCACCACTCCTTGCAGGGAATCGAGGAGGGTTCACATGCGGTTAACCGACTGGAAGAAAATTTACAGCAGGTGATTTCGTTAGTAGACAATCTGGGCATACTGTTGAATGACATCTCTGGCGCCACGTTAAGCCAGGGGGACAGCATCCACCAGATGACGGGGCAGCTACAGGCGCTTAACCGTGCGGCGCAAGAGACCAGCAGCCTGGTGAATACCGCATCGGCTTCATCGCTGCAACTGCATCATGAATCTCATCAGCTTCTGAACGCGGTGGCGCGATTTCGTCTTTCTGCCTGACGCCGCACATTCAGCTCTGTTATACTCGCAGGCCTTTTCAGACCTGCGAGCAAGGAGCACATTGTGGCCAGGGCCATGGACAATTCAATTTTAGAGACCATCCTTCAGCAGGTGCGCCCGTTGATTGGACAGGGGAAAGTGGCTGATTACATCCCTGCGCTGGCCTCTGTCGATGGGTCAAAACTGGGGATCGCCATTTGCACCGTTGACGGGCAATACTATCAGGCTGGTGATGCGCAGGAGCGCTTCTCAATACAATCCATATCAAAGGTGCTGAGTCTGGTGGTGGCGATGCGTCACTACCCGGAAGAGGAAATCTGGCAACGTGTCGGAAAAGATCCCTCCGGGTCGCCATTCAATTCCTTGGTGCAACTGGAACTGGAGCAAGGGATACCGCGTAACCCGTTCATTAATGCCGGTGCGCTGGTGGTCTGCGATATGCTGCAAGGGCGACTGAGCGCGCCGCGCCAGCGTATGCTGGAAGTGGTTCGGGCGCTTAGCGGCGTGTCGGATATTGCGTATGATGTCACGGTTGCCCGTTCTGAATTTGAGCACTCCGCACGCAATGCCGCTATTGCCTGGCTGATGAAGTCATTTGGTAATTTCCAGCATGATGTCACTACCGTTTTGCAAAATTACTTTCACTACTGCGCGTTGAAAATGAGCTGTGCGGAACTGGCGCGTACATTTGTTTTTCTGGCCAGACAGGGGCAGGCGTTTCACCTTGATGAACCGGTTGTCACGCCGATGCAGGCCCGACAAATCAACGCACTGATGGCGACCAGTGGAATGTACCAGAACGCAGGCGAATTTGCCTGGCGAGTAGGATTACCTGCCAAGTCAGGCGTTGGCGGTGGGATTGTGGCGATTGTCCCGCACGAAATGGCGATTGCGGTATGGAGCCCTGAACTGGATCCGGCGGGCAACTCCCTGGCGGGTATTGCGGTACTCGAACAACTCACCCAACAATTAGGCCGTTCGGTTTACTGATGAACGCGCTTGATCCACTTTTTTCTCGCCTGTCACGTTCGCCATTTCGTGCGCGGTTTCGTCTTGGCGCAAAAGAAAGGCAGTATTGCTGGGATAAAGGCGCGCAGGTTATTGATCAACATGCTGCCGAGTTTATTGCTAAGCGGCTGGCCCCGGCTTTTCCGCGCAACGATGGTAAACAAACGCCGATGCGCGGCCACCCCGTATTTATTGCCCAACACGCGACGGCGACCTGCTGCCGTGGTTGTCTGGCGAAATGGCACAACATTCCCCAGGGAGAATCGCTGAGTGAAGAACAGCAGCAGTATGTTGTTGCCGTCATTCACCACTGGCTGGTTATCCAGATGAATCAGCCGTAAATCTCCGCGTCGTGAGAGATGTTAAAGCATAAAACAGTTTTGATTAATCGTGACTACTTGATCAAAACAGGGTTTCAATATCATAAAGTTTGCTAACCTGTTCTACCAATTCAAACAGGTTGTATGACTAATTAAGAAGGGAACCCATTGTGAAAACTCTAAACCGTCGCGATTTTCCCGGTGCCAGCTATCCTGAGCGCATCATTCAGTTTGGTGAGGGAAACTTCCTGCGCGCCTTTGTTGACTGGCAAGTTGATCTGCTGAATGAACATACCGATTTGAACGCCGGAGTGGTCATTGTTCGCCCTATCGAAAGCACGTTTCCGCCGTCATTGAGTACCCAGGATGGGCTCTATACCACGATTATTCGTGGTTTGAATGAAAAGGGCGAGGCGGTTAGCGACGCGCGTTTGATCCGTTCTGTTAACCGTGAAATCAGCGTCTATGATAATTACGATGAATTCCTGAAACTGGCGCATAACCCGGACATGCGTTTTGTTTTCTCTAATACCACAGAAGCCGGTATTAGCTACCATGCCGGTGACGCATTTGATGACGCGCCCGCGGTCAGCTACCCCGCGAAGCTGACGCGGCTGCTGTTTGAACGTTATACCTGTTTTGACGGCGCGCTTGATAAAGGCTGGATTATCATTCCTTGTGAACTGATTGATTACAATGGCGAGGCGTTGCGCGAGCTGGTACTGCGTTACGCTCAGGAGTGGAGCTTGTCCGCTGCGTTTGTGCAGTGGCTGGATCAGGCGAACACCTTTTGTTCCACGCTGGTTGACCGGATTGTGACCGGATATCCGCGTGATGAAGTGACGCAACTTGAAGCGGAACTTGGCTATCACGATGCTTTTCTCGATACTGCGGAGCATTTTTATCTGTTTGTGATTCAGGGGCCAAAAAAGGTAGCGTCTGAGCTGCGTCTTGATAAGTATCCGCTCAATGTGCTGATTGTTGATGACATCAAGCCGTACAAAGAGCGTAAGGTCGCGATCCTGAATGGTGCGCATACGGCGCTGGTGCCCGTTGCGTTCCAGGCCGGGCTGGATACCGTTGGTGAAGCCATGAATGACCGCGACATTTGCGCCTTTGTTGAAAAAGCCATCTATGAAGAGATTATTCCGGTGCTGGATTTACCTCGCGACGAATTAATGTCGTTCGCCAGTGCGGTGACGGGGCGTTTCCAGAATCCGTATATTAAACACCAGTTGTTGTCGATTGCGTTAAATGGCATGACTAAATTTCGCACCCGTATTTTACCGCAGCTACTGGCAGGGCAGCAGGTCAGCGGCGTTTTACCGGCGCACCTGACGTTTGCGCTTGCGGCGCTGATCGCATTTTATCGTGGTGAACGTCGCGGCGAGACGTATCCGCTCCAGGATGATGCGCACTGGATTGAGCGCTATCAACAGTGGTGGCATCAACATAGCGACGGTCTTATCAGCACACAGGATTTGGTTCATGCCGTGCTGGCCGTGGACGCGCATTGGGGGCAGGATCTGACGCACGTTGCAGGTCTGGTCGAACAGGTCACGACCGACCTGGATGCAATCCTGACGAAAGGGATGCGTGAAGCGGTAAAACCGCTGTGCTAATCATCTGACCCGGCTGCGGCCGGGTTTTGTTTTCATGTTATTTAGTTACAACATACTTTTGAGGGGGAAATTAATCGCTGTCTGAAACTTCCGTGCGTTTACCCGTCAGGCAGAAAAGGGAGGGCTGGCGAAACAGGCAGACAGGGTGAGGGCGATGCGCTCAATGCGCATGAAGATCTTCATCCTGAGGCTCGTCAAATACGCCAGTTAACAACGCAACGGTAGGCGCATCATCAATTGCGCCTACTGAACTTCCGCAGTGAGAACAAAATGCCCGACTGGAAATATCCGAAGAACGCCAGACCGCAGGCTTGTCTCCTTGTCCTGTCCACGTCACATCCTGAGCGTCGAATTCGACCCAACTGACCGAATAGGCACCTGTATGTTTTTGGCAAATCGAGCAGGAACAGGTATGTGGATTTTTCGGCGCTACTGCCGAAAAACGGATAAAACCGCACAGACAGCCGCCAGTATAGACTTTGCTCATCGTCATTTCCGTTAAACATTCATTTCCCGACACTATCAGATGATCCCACACTCAACCAGTGATGAATGGCAGAAAGGAGAACAGACGCAGGATCATAATGACAAAGCGGGATCTGTGTTACAACGGAGGCTAAACAGATATCTCAATGGCGGGAAAACCGTGTCTATCTGTTTATTGGAATTTGCCAGCGACAGCGCATTTGTTGCGTTTTTCCGTCAACACACGGGATTAACGCCAACCGCGTTATCCACAGAAAGTTTTGGACGGAATGAGTGGATAACTCAGTTACAATAGAAGCAACGTAAGCATAATGAGTGGAAAATAATGTCTGCTATCGTCACGGAAAGATTCATTTTGCGCCCTCAAGTCATCACAGATTATGATGTATGGTATCCGATGTATTCAGACCCTAAAATATTTCATCTGGTTAATGCCCCAGGCTTTACGCCAGAAGAGGCATGGAACCGCCTGTTGAGAAACATCGGGCATTGGTCTGTTTTTGGTTACGGTATATTTTCTATTTTTCAAAAGTCTGACGGTACGTTTTTAGGCGAAACAGGACTGGCTAATTTTCATCGTGGCATTGATGAAAACTTTGAGAACTGTGTCGAGGCATCATGGGTTATTTCACGTTCAGCTCAGGGGGCTGGCGTAGCAAAGGAAGCCGCTGCCGCTGCGCATCAGTGGTTTGTCCATTCGTTTTCACCTTCGAAGACAATTTGTCTTATCGCAAAGAATAACATTCCGTCCATTCGTGTTGCTGAGCATGTGGGCTACCGTATTTATGATGAATGCTTATACAAAGGCGCTGAGTGTTTAAAACTTGAATGCTTATGGGATAAATAAAAGCATGGGCCGTCGTCACGGCCCCCGTATTCCAGATTACACTTCAGGCTCCGCCAGGTAGTGCCGTAAAGGGTGAATCTGATGTCCGCGCTCGTCGAGATTTTCCGTTCTTAGCCAGACAGATATCGCACTGGATATCTTCGGCCACTCGGCGCTAATAATTGAATATGTTGCGATATCCACGCTCCTTGATTTTATGATTTGCTTATCACGTTAAGATGCCTTCTTTCCGAAACCCAATTCTTTCAGCAGCATTCATTCCAGCATGATTAAGCGTGTCTGTTTGCCACTCACAACGGCGATATTTAAGGACATCAAAAACATACATCAGTAAAAGATAAATTGCTTCCGTGCTTAAAAAGGTGCGTTTTATCGCTGGCGTGAGATGTACATATCCGATTTCCGCAACGCCATTATTCTTGTCTATATTAAAAAGGGCGAGGGTGCCTCGGGCCTTCGCGGATTTATTTTCTATTATGGCATAATATGAAATTCCGCCCTGACTGATGATGCGTTTGATATAGTCAAAGGTTGCTTGCCTTGTCTCGGGGCGTTCATCAGGAAGATAAGTCCAGTCCCGTGGGTCCTCTATGCTATGCCAGCCCTGATAAAGATCATCACAGTGGTAAGTCGCAAGGGGTTGTAAGTGACAGTAACGGCCTGACAACTGGCGCGTGTCAGGTAAAATAAAATCAAGGTTACCCTCAAGATGTCTGCCTACATATTGACCGAAGATATTAAGCTCTTTCATACTCTTCTCCTTAAAATAATAACGACAAGGATTTAAACGAGTAATATCGGTATGTTTATGTGAGTAAGCGACAGGTTCCTTAGTATGTTAACAACAACTGATGGATGTACCCGATGAAAACATTATATATTAACCATAGCATATTTTAATCTTGCTACAGCACTTCTGAGCGCTTTGTGATAAATATCATATTCAGCATTAGGTTCTTAAGGGTAACGACAGCGGCGTCGGTTTTATGAATCCCTGGGGATGCAGCATCTTGCGGATGAGGAATTCACAACGCCTAAGCAAAAAAGCGTGTTACATGTATTCGGAAAATGTATTTAGACATCGCGGGAAGTGCCGGAGCTGTGAAACAGAGCCCCAGAATCAACGGAGTCGTGCTGGAGAAAGTGCTTTCAGAGACCATAGCGGCCAGCACAAGGATGACTACAAAACCACAGATTCTCCCTTTATCCTCTTTAGTGCGCATAATGTATATTATGTTAAATTGAATTTATGATGCCCAATACAGGCTTACTCCCTTGACTCATAATGCATCCCTCGCCTTTTTCTGCATGCCTTCCATCGTGTCCTGTGTGAATTCTGCAAACTGTTCGGTTATCCTGCGTCAGATTTCATGTAGCGCACGCATTAAAAACCCGGCCACTGTGACCGGATAAGCCAATGGGATCTGCGTTTCTCACTATCTGGCGGCAATTACCGCATCTGCAATTTCCACAAAACCAGCACCTCCCGGGCCACGGGTAATCCACTGCGGAGGTTTCGGGATTTGATCAAGGTAATCTGATACCGTGCTCACTCCAACCGTATGTTCAAAGAATGAAAACATCGGCGCATCATTCGTCGAGTCGCCGCTATACAATACGGCAGAACGTTCGGCATCAATGTCGAGATCGTAAAAATCCCTGAGCACTCGTCGGGCCATAGATAACTTGTCATATTCTCCAGACCAGCCAAGAATCCAGAGATTGTTTACGGTGGTTGTAGCGCCTGCTTGCGTCAATGCGTTAAGTATTAATGAACACTGATGGGCTTCTGGCGGTTTAGCAAAGGCAATGGACGTCATCCTGAAAGGTTGATCGTCGGCAAAATGAGCGGCAGGAATTTCCCTTTTTATCTGTTCCCCAATTTGCGTCAGGCGCTCAGCGACGTCAGGATATTTTTCTGTGCCGTGCCAGAAGAAACGCTCAATGCCATGACCGTCATTTCGCCTTCTGAAAAACACACCGCCATTTTCACCAATGACGCCATCAACTGGCCACATCCGTGCCATCTGGTCGCACCAGCCTGCGGGCGCGGCTGTGACCGGTATCACTTTGACTCCCGCGTTCTGCAACCGTTCCAGCGCCAGATAGGTTTCAGCCGCAAGGCGCCCCTTGTAAGTCAGCGTTTCATCCATGTCTGTGAGAACAAAACGCACATGTTTAAATGTTGACGAATCTGCGGAACAGATCTCTTTCATAAGCACACTCGAAGACTTGTAGATACAGTAACTGTCTATAATTAAACGACTTATGGAATTGTTAAAGTCAAAATCGTACTAAGTTATAATTTTTATTGCGTTATTTACGCCGCAGATTTCGTTGACTACCCTCTCCTTCTTCGCGATCCATGCGCAACAGATTTACTTCTCATTGATTTCCGCCTGAACCTGCTATACGCTTAGTTCACAAGGTGATGGTGTTCCACCTTTCCCAACCGCCGGTTCGCTCGAATCGGATGATGACGCCTGATATACAACTGTTGCTGTTTTTCTTAGGCATGTATGTCGGGTATCGCTATGAATAGTAAAACAACCACTTCATTACTTCCTGAATCTCATCTTTTTGAAAAGAAAGATGTTATCCATGCCTTTGACTATCACAACATCAGCAACAACGTAGCGCTCACCGGCTCTTGTTATGTCCATCGGCCCGTCTGCAACACATTGTTCATTTGCGATGCTGAACGTTTCTCATTACTTGAGAGGTGGCGTATGCATATGTACAAACACGCATTATTACTGGTCCAGAATGAAATCGATGGTGTGCTGTTGCTGCACCATGCTGAACGTCTGGCAAAAGAAATGGGGACTCAGATCACCCTCGGGCATATCAGTTCTGATTACCGGGAGCTGGATTACACGAGTGATGCTTTAACCCGGGATCGGCAATCACATGAAGTGATCGAGGCCAAAGCGATGCTCAGTCGCCTGGCGGAATCCAGCAGTATTCATGTGCAAGTGAAATCAATTATCAGCATTCAACGTTTCAAAGATGTTGAAGCGGTTATCCAACATGAGGATATCGACCTGGTCATGCTGGGTCATAAGAATCGCCTGTTTGGGGTTTTTTCCTCGTTCTCTTTTGAGTTCATCAATCATCTCTCGGTTGATGTGCTGATTAAACATATATCCACTCCATAAAATAAGGTCATTTCTATGAGCTATGAAATTGAACGTGTGATCGCAAGAGAAATTCTGGACTCCCGAGGTAATCCGACCGTTGAGGTCGAAGTCTCCGCCATCGGCGGCGGTGTTGCGCGCGCGTCAGTCCCTTCCGGTGCCAGTACCGGTTCGCGCGAAGCCATTGAGCGCCGTGATGGAGATAAGTCGCGTTTTGGCGGCAAAGGTGTATTGGGCGCGGTTCAGAGTATCAATACTGAGATCGATAATGCGCTGCGGGGATATGATGTCCGCCGCCAGAAAGATATCGATAACCGCCTGATAACTCTTGATGGTACGGAAAATAAAAGTCGTCTTGGGGCCAATGCTATTCTCGGGGTATCGCTTGCCGTGGCGCGTCTGGCCGCGCAGCTATCAAACATTCCGCTGTATCGTTACCTCGGCGGCGTTGGCGCTAACCTCCTCCCGGTTCCTTGTATGAATATCATCAATGGCGGCGTTCACGCTCGCTGGCAAGGCGCCGATTTTCAGGAGTTCATGATTGCCCCCCTGGGGCGCAAGCTCTGTTCGGGAAGCCATTCGCTGGGGTAGCGAGGTGTATCAGAATTTACGTCAGGTCTTACTGGAGAAAGGTTTGTCTACTGGCGTGGGCGATGAAGGTGGATTCGCGCCAGCCGTCTCGTCAAACCGGCAACCGCTGGAATTGATTGTCGAAGCGATCGAAAAAGCCGGTTATAAACCTGGCGAGGATATTGTTATTTGCATGGACCCTGCATCCAGCGAATTTTATTCAGACGGAAAATACACCCTGCGCAGCGAAAATGCGCAATTCGGTGCGGAAGAGATGACGCGCTATTATGAGCGGCTGGTCAACGAATTCCCCATTGTTCTGATCGAAGATGGCCTGGCCGAAGATGACTGGGCTGGCTGGCGAATTCTGAGTGATACGCTTGGCAATAAGATTGAACTGGTGGGTGACGATCTTTTTGTGACTAACGTAAAATATATCCAGCGAGGAATTGATGAAAATCTGGCGAATGCCGCGCTGATCAAATTGAACCAGATTGGTACGTTAAGCGAGACAATCGAAGCGGTTCAATTGTGTCATGATCATCACTGGGGCAGCTTTATCTCACACCGTAGCGGAGAAACAATAGACAGTTTCATTGCTGATATGACGGTAGGCTTACGCGCCGGACACCTCAAAACGGGAGCGCCAAGCCGTGGAGAACGCATCGAGAAATACAATCAGCTAATGCGTATTGAAGATGAACTTGGCGATGCCGCCGTTTTTGCCGGTAAATCTGCTTTCAGAAAAGGTTAATGCTCTGAAACCTCTCCCGTATTCCGGTATACGGGGAGAGGCATCAAAAACATCCCGGTACAGATCTTCGCCATAACTGATATCCAGAGGCATGCCTTCTGCTATTTTGTATGTCCTTTCTCCATCGTCGCGTCGTTCGGCGCACAGGTATACCGTGTCCTGGCGATCCTCCTGATAAAACGAACATGCAAATTCCGCAGTATGCGTAACAAAAAAGAGCTTCACGTTGCTTTCTGCCAGTGCGGTTACCACGCCTCTGATGATTTCGGCCCCTTCCCGACTGTTTGTCGCAGAGAACGATTCGTTAAACAGCACCAGGTCATCACGTTGTAGAGCATCAACAATATCACTCATTCGTCGGAGCTCTTCATCCAGCTTTCCGCTGACCATATGGCTGTCTTCTTCACATTTGTAATGCGTGAATATCTGCCGACAAAGATCTGCGCTATAACATTCAGCAGAAACGAACATCCCCGTCTGCATCATTATCTGCGCCAGCCCGATACTGCGTAAAAACGTGGATTTCCCTCCCTGGTTTGCGCCAGTGATGATAAAAGTATTTTTATTATCTGTTCTTAATGTGTTGCTAACGATTTCCCGATCCGATGTCAGTGCAAGGCAGGGATCAAAGAGTGCCTCAAACACATGATGGCGTTCTCTTTGATATATCGGGACAGGAAAGCACAGTGGAATATTGCGTTTGTTTAAGGCCTGCGCAAGATTAAGGCATGAAATATAAAATCCTAATTCAGCGCGCAGTGACTTTAGAAAATTAAGCAAATGCGCGGTGGATTGCGCCATTGCGTTGGCGATCAATACGAGCCCTTCGTCCTTTAAGTCGCTTAATGCCCTGAAGCCATTTTCATCACGCGCGGCTAGCTGTACGGTGTAATGCGCTGGCCTTTTTGTCCAAAGACGCCGGAACCATCCTTTTTGCGGGGGATTGGGCCGCCTGAGTACATAGTCTTTGCCCTGATTACCCTGCCCCAATCGTGCGCTGATTAATACGCCTTTTTTGAAAGTCATCTGCTTCAGATGTCTTTCAATAGTGCTCATATAATCATCGTTTAACTCCTGAATAAGCATCGAGAAAAGACGAACCATCCCCGGAGATTCAACGTGATGGATGTTTTCTTGTGCGATAATTTTTATTTTCTGTAAATAGATCATCAGGAATTGGGTAAACGAAAGAGACTGATGCAGCACAGCGGAAGGATAATGACCAAAAACGCCGTAGTGAAGTTTCTCTTTTTCCATTTGCAGGCATTCAACCACCACGTTATAGAATGTTCTGATAACGTCCTCGTTATACAGGCAATCCCGCAGAATAGCCTGCCTGTACTCAATGTCAGGAATGCCCGATAGCAGCACAGAACATGCCTTCCTGACGACAGAATAAAGAAAATCATCCCCATCAGACAACGCATGAAACAACACCGCCAGCTCCAGATCTTTCATGGCAAATTTGATGTTCTCTGGGATATTATCGTCAACGATAAAATCGTTATCTTTATACATCAGATACGCGTTCATCCGTTTAACCTCTTTTTTATCTGCTCATATGTCAGCCCATGCTTTATCACCAGCGTCGTTGACCATGCGATACCATCGGCCGGTTTCCTGGTGATTTTATAGGTTCTTAATGCCGCATTATTATGCTCAACCGTACTCATTAAGCTGACGATGGACGGATCTAATGCCGTAAGCTCGTCGATAAACGTTACGCAGACACAAAGCGCATCGAGCATGACTATTTTCTTGATTACCCGTGTTCCCAGATAAATGGCGTCCCGCGATGTGGTTGACGTAAAAATCTCATTCATGATAATCAAACTGTGTGATGTGGCAGCATCAAGGATCGCTTTTATTCTCACCAGGTCGTCATACAGTTTTTCCCCGGAGGTTATAAATATTTTCGCTTTTCTCAAAATGCGTAAAAATAGTGTCTGTCAGAAATAGCTTTGCCTGCCTGGCAGGGACATAAATGCCCAGCAAGGCAAGAAAATGCAGTTGCCCTATCATGCGGGCAAAGGTGGTTTTCCCGCCCTGGTTGGGGCCCGATATGACGAAAATACGTTCATGCTTCTGGAAGCTGAAATCATTGCAGACAACCTTCTCCTTTTTCTCAAGGATGACCTCTGCAAGCGCGAGATCGAAAGCCGCAACAGCCGAAATAGCTTTTTTATCTCGTTGTACCTCCGGGATACAAAAACGGCAGCCCTTTCTGGCCGAAATTTTTCAATGTATTCCACAACAGCCAGATAAAACTGCACTTCACGTTCAAAAAGATCCAGCGTGTTATCTCTGTAGCGCTTGTTGGCATCTATAAACACATCAAGTTGATGAAACTCGGCGGGAAATAGTCTGGCAACACAATCCAGAACTTGTGCTTCAATATGGTTCATCCCGAAGCTGTGATGTCTACTCTCCACCTCGACATTCACATCATGCTGCTTAAACTTTGAGAACACATCGAGGATCTCATCGCTATAGTTTTTCTCCTGGTGATACCGTTCAACAATAATGGCGTCGCCTTTAATTTTCAGGCCGTACTGAACCGCCTCCAGACTTTTTCTTATCATAGTGGCGGTTGAATATAACCCGGTAAAATTTTCACTCTCCAATATACTGATGAAGATAATGCCTGAAATTAATCATACCGTCGGAAGACAAAGACAGCGGCGCTATACGCTCATACAGCGCCGTAACGGCCTGGCAATACAACAAATGCACTCAAGCTCCCAGCGCCGCTGTTGATAGAAGTAAAACCGGTTTGTTTTTTCTTCTGAAATCTCCCTGATATTCTTCATCTCTGCGGAATATGCCATTAGCGCCTTATAGAGCGCATGTATTGTCACATCCTGAATAATTTCCTGTCGATAGAGGATATCCTCAAGACATTCAAGTGGTGAATAAAAGAAAGCGCTGATGCCGTACTCTTCCCGTCCCTGAACAATGCGATCGACGATTTTATCAAGATTCAGATCGACAAAATATGCAGGAGCACGATCGGCCCGAAGGGGGTGTATGACGACGACCAGAGGCATACAAAACGGTAATAAATTGCAGCGATGTTGTTGAGGTACGGCGCATAATGACTCCTACACAATACACGTTGACTTGTCCACGCGGGGCAACGTCCAGAATGTGCAGGCATCATCAGCCAGAGGGCGGTTATGAGGAGGAATGCCATCTCCTGTAAAAAACGTAGCAATGAACTCTGTAATTAGCCAGATCTCGTGTAAGATTTTTTGGATTAACCAAACGGAAAATTGGCAAATATGATCATCAGCTCTCGTCACGCTCGTCTTGTCAGCAAAGTAAAAAAAACGGGCTACGCTTGTCGCCACCGCGTTTTTACTTGCCAGTTGCGCCTCAAAACCTCCCGTTTCGCTGGTTACGCCTCCTTCTTCCGCGACGCCAGCCTCATCCCAGAAAAATCAGCAGCCGGTTCGTGGTATCTGGCTGGCAACCGTTTCGCGTCTTGACTGGCCTCCCGGTCAGTTCCGTGAATACGAGTAATGCGGCGGTTCGGGTGCGTCAACCAACAGAACGCCGTTGATCGAAAAGCTGGATAAGCTAAAAAGTCTGGGAATCAATACCGTGTTTTTCCAGGTTAAGCCGGATGGAACGGCGCTCCTGGCCGTCAAAAATTTTACCGTGGTCAGATATGCTGACCGGAAAGATTGGTGAAGATCCGGGCTACGATCCGCTACAGTTTATGCTTGATGAAGCGCATAAGCGGGGAATGAAAGTACACGCCTGGTTTAACCCCTACCGCGTATCGGTAAACACCAAACCGGCAACGGTGGCGCAGTTAAACGCGACGGTGACGTCAAATCCGGCGAGCGTGGTTTGTGCTGCATCGCGACTGGGTGCGCATCTCTGGAGACCGTTTTGTTCTTGATCCCGGCATTCCTGACGTCCGGGACTGGATCACCAGTATCGTGGCGGAAGTGGTCACACGTTATCCCATCGATGGCGTACAGTTTGATGACTATTTCTATACCGAAACGCCAGGCTCCACGCTTAACGACAATTCGACCTTTGCCCGATATGGTCAGGCGTTTGCCTCAAAAGCGGACTGGCGGCGACACAATACGCAACTGCTGATTGAGCAGGTGTCCCGCACGGTCAAAAACCTGAAACCGGATGTTGAATTTGGCGTCAGCCCCGCTGGCGTATGGCGTAACCGCTCGCATGATCCGGCAGGTTCAGATACGAGGGGCGCGGCGGCGTATGATGAATCCTATGCCGATACTCGCCGCTGGGTGCAACTGGGATTACTGGATTACATTGCGCCGCAGCTCTACTGGCCCTTTGCGCGTGACGCGGCCCGTTATGATGTGCTGGCGAAATGGTGGGCGGATGTGGTGAAACCCACGAATACCCATCTCTATATTGGCGTGGCGTTGTATAAAGTCGGCGAACCGTCAAAGAATGAACCGGACTGGATGATCAATGGCGGCGTCCCGGAGCTTAAGAAGCAACTGGATCTGAATGAATCCGTCTCACAAATCAAAGGCACAATCCTGTTCAGAGAAAGCTATCTTGATCGACCGCAAACCCAGCAAGCGGTGAACTATCTGAAAAACCGGTGGGGAAGCTAACCTCCCCACACCCTCTTTCCGTGAGACTGACTCAGCCGTCATCCCTTCAGGCGGCTGATATTCCCATCAATTTGCTTTTGGATATAGTTCAGCGTGTCGCTCGTGATTTGCCCCGGGTAGAGGTCGGTAGCAATTGCGCTGAACGTCGCCGCAACGTCGCAAATAGTCGCGATGATCTCCATGACTCTGGTAGCTGGTAATTCGGCTTCCTGTTCGCCCAGCGCCTGAAGATGCTTTCTTTCAATATCCAGAGCTTCACCCATCACATCCATCTGATGATAGCCGCCAGGCCCATCGCAATAGGTCACATCATAGGCGGGTGCCAGGGTCCATTGTCCATCTGCGGACATCAGATAAGCGAAGTTCTTAGGATGATCGTCCCGGTTGTTGAACACGACATTAAAGACCACTCGCTCGAAGGCAAGCGCTTTTTCCCGAATATCGTTGGTGCATATTTGTGTCGCACGTAAAAAACTTCGGTAGTCGAGCGAACCCGGCGTCTGGTAATTCGCGCCAGTGAAGGCGGCCAGACTTTGCATGGGCACACGCATCCCTTGTTCACGATCAAAACGGCGGGTGGCGAATGCCGCTTGCCCTTCCGGCAAGGCGAAATACGTAACGTCAGGCGTCTGGATGCCGCATTTGCGCAGACACGCTGAATAGACGGCTTCAATGGCGCAGACCTCGGCATGTTCCTGTCTGGCCGGGAATTTGACCAGCCAGCTTTCCGCACCTGCTAACGGCGAGGTTTGTGAATTTTGACGTGACAGTGTCACGGTAGAGTAATGCTTTTGGCCGTGCCCCCTGTGGTGAACCGCCCATCTGCAATAATTTTTGCAGGAACTCCCCGCCTTCTCCGCTCAGAACCTCCTGCACCTCTGCGGCCAGCTGCACCAGCGGGATCTCTTCTTGCGAGGTAAGTTCAGCCTCCGCCTGTACCGGCTGGAATGTCATTGCCCCCATTGCGTTGCCGCCCACCCAGGTGAGCCGCTCCAGGGGGCCAATCCGGGCGGCATTGAGTCCCCTGCGTTTGAATAAGCGGTCCATCAGCAGCATTCCCCAGCCATCAGGCAGAGCGTCGTAAACCGGCCCCGGAAGATGTAATTGATGAGCCGGAAAGTCCCTGCGTAATCGCGGCCCCTCAAGCGGTAATGTTAAGCGGGACAGCTCAAAACCTTTGCGAACGGCCTCGTCACTGTATTCAAAGGCGATGACTGGCCGACCGGTCAATGCCGTTGAGGAGACCAGCTTGCCCCAGAGCCATCGTTCCCCCCATCCTTCATAGAAGACGTCTATCTGCTCAGGCATCGCTATTTTTTCCTCTTCACCCGCTGACGCGTCGCGCTCTTCTCATAACGTAAGATATCATCCAGGCTATCAATTTTGGGCTTGAACAGCGCTTTCAACGCGTCGCCATAACCTAATACCACCCGCCACTCTGACCAGATTCTCAAAGCCCACATTTTTGCCTGCTTCAAGGTTTGAAACCGTATTGACGCCAACCCCCCGCCCGGCGGCCACGTCAGCCTGAGTCATCTGTTTTGCCAGGCGTTCTTTGCGTAACCGGTCGCAGAGTAGCGTAACAATCTCGGCTGGAGAACTAAGGGTTAAATCCCATCATAGTGTCCCTTATCGCAATATTTCTGACGTAATGCACAATATTATAGAGTTAATGTGCAACGAAGGCAAAAAGCATAAACCACTATAATAATGGAGTTATTGGCTATTCATGGAGATAAAACACTAAATAATGGATTTAGTTATCTGACTGACACAAGCAGAACGTCTGCAATTTGCAGACGTTCTGTGAGGGAGAGAGAGAATTATGCCGCAGTGGGTTCAGGCAATCTGAATGAAGAGACCAGCAGCGCCAGTTGTTCAGCCTCCTCTTTCAGGACCTGGGTTCGCGCAGCGGCATCATCAATCAGCGACGCGTTCTGCTGAACCGTACTGTCCATTTCGGTTACCGCCAGCGTGACCTCAGAGACACCTTTACGCTGTTCTTCACCCGCCACGCGAATTTCACCCATCAATTGTCTGACCTGGCGCACGTTGCCGACCAACTCACCAAGACGATCCCCGGCGTTATGGATCTGCTGACTGCTGCTGTCTACGGTGTGAAACCGATTCATCGATTAACGCCTTGATCTCCTGCGCGGCAGTGGCGCTGCGCTGTGCCAGCGTGCGCACTTCAGAGGCGACCGACGGCAAATCCGCGACCGGCATCGCCCGCTCGTGCGGCTTCCACCGCCGCATTCAGCGCGAGAATGTTGGTCTGAAACGCGATGCTGGTCGATAACGGCGACAATTTCCACCATCCTGCCGGACGACGCGCTGGACGTTATCCATCGTGGAAATCACGCCCTGCATGACATCGCCACAGCGGTTAGCCGTTTGCGCCGTGTTTTCGGAAAGCTCATCGGCTAACTGTGTATTTCCGGTATTTTGATGAACGGTCGCATTTAATTGCTCCATCGCCGACGCGCTTTCCTCCAGCGCGGCAGCCTGCTGCGTTACGCGGGAGGATAACTCCATATTACTGTCAGCCAGACTGACGGCGTTATTCGCAACCACCCACGCTACTGCTGCGAACGGTAATCAGGAATCGCGGATATTTTGTCCACAAAGAGGTTAAAGGCCTGAGCAATATCGGAAATCTCATCTTTACCCCGGACGTCCAGGCGGCGAGTCAGGTCGCCTTCGCCCTGGGCGATATCATCCAGCGCGCGACGCGTATCGTCCAGACGAGAGATAAGACGGCGCACCACCAGCCAGGAGCCCACCAGCAGAATGGCCATGATTCGGAATCAGCACTTCCAGTACATCCTTCATCATCACTTTTTGCCAGCCCGACAACGCGTTCTTCAGGCGTCACCAGCCCAACGATCCACCCGGTATCCGCCATCGGGAAAAGCATCACCCGGGAAGGCCCGTCCAGTATGCCGTCGTGTGCAAGAGGAATGGTGGCGACATCGGCCGAGGCATTCAGCGTTTTTCAGCGATCCGGCTACCGGGGCAAGCCAGTCAGAGGCTTTGACCAGGTCAGTAAACGTTTTAAACTGCGCGTGATCGGCCCTGCGGGAAATAGAGGATTTGTCCCTGTTTATCCACCACAAAGGCATAACCGCCTGTGCTGTTCCCCTGCTGTTGCATAAAGGTGGCGACGTTATCCAGTCGGATATCGGTTGTGGCGACGCCGGCAAATCTCCCTGCCAGTTGATAAGGAATGCTACAGGTCACCATGTTAACCCCGGAAATCGTATCCTGGTAAACATCAGACCAGACGCAACTGTTCTGTGAGTGCCCTTTCGCCTGGAGATACCAGCTTTCGTTATGATAACCGCTTCCTCCGGCGACGTTGTAGTCGGTCGGAAAAGATCAATTTCCCTTCTGCATCACGCGCCCAGAAGAAACTGCGTCGTTCAATGCCGGGCGTAAAGGCATCCGGCTCCGGCCAGATGCCGCCGCCGGTAATGATGGAATCATTCTGTTCGCCAATAAGATGTGGAACGACATGCTGGTATAGCGATTCGTCGTTTGGCAGCACTTCGGCAAGACGCGACAGGCTTACCGTTTCACCTTCAATACGCGATAAAACAGTACCTAACTGGCGAGTCAGTCCTTGCCCTGTCTCCTCTATCAGGGCGGAGTTGATCTCAACAACGCGCGGCTGACCGCGCCAGAGCATAATGGCAACAATAACCAGCGTGGTCACTGCAAGCAGCGCAATCCCCCCAATCGTCCAGACGGGTGGAAATGCGTGATGGATACCAGACCATACAAACCCCTTATGTAAACGACTCTCTTTTATTCAGTATCGGCAACACAAATTTATATCTTTATGCGGTTTTATGGTTCGTAAGAAATATTAACACGCTCTTAAATGTGACGTTGTCACTAATAACAAAATCCTGCACTTTTACCTGATTTAAATAGTGTGATAAGCTTATTTTGAATATTATTTTTAATGCGTTGTTTTAATCACTTACGCGCCAGGCCTTGTGTTCTCCTGGTTGTGCCGCACTTCATAAGTCAGGGGGTTTTACGCTTCGCCTGCCTTCATACGTTGCTACAAACCTGTCTGTTATAAAAGAATAATTAATATCGTGTTGTATTTTAATGCGTAAAATGAACAGATTACTTGCCTGATGAATATTTATTAAATCTACAAAAATAATACACCATTCTTTCCGCCGATAAATAATGTGTCTCGCGCTTTTATATTTCTCTGCTATCCACGTTGGCGTTTGCCCATTTTTGACCCTGCAATTTCTGGCATCACAATGTGATCCCTGCGACGGATTCGACACATTCATGCCCTCTCTGACGATCGCTGCACCAAAAGTGAACTAATCTGCACAAATGTTGATTCATTCGTTAATTAAATATCACCTTAATTTAACAAAAAAGACGGCGATGCCGTGGTTTCCAGGTTGGCATGCGTCCTGCATTGTTAATTCAGTAACAGCGGAACGCTCTCTGACAGCTCACTAACAGCGAGACGGTAATGACATCAAAACCTGAGTTATTTGCCCGAATTGAGAAGAGTTTTAGCCAGCATACGCCCAGCGAAAAGCGCGTTGCAGGCTGGCTGTTAGCGCACGCGCGCAGATACCGTTTGAAACGGCAGACGGTATCGCCAGAGCGACAGGCACCAGCGGCATCACGGTGGGAACGTTATTTACGGAAGCTTGGTTTTCGTAATCTTGAGGACGCCAAGGCCAGCCTGCGGGAACTGCCATCCGTGCCCTATCAGCCCTGGGGGGATGAATGAACGCCTTGACTCCTGGCAACAGCAGCAGCGGCTGCCCGACAGAGCGCGTCAGTCGCTGTCGCTGGAAATTGATGCCATCACCCACGTCTATCAGCTGGCGCAAAGTGAAACGTTCTTGCGCATCGCTCAGCAACTGGCGCATGCGGAGGCCGTGTATGTTCTGGGGATTCAGTCCACGCGCGGCATTGCTAACGCCTTTTTCAGCCATCTGGAATACCTGCGGCCCAAAGTCAGTTATTCCGAAGGGCTATCCGGGAGCTGGGTTGAGTCGCTGAATTCCGGGTTCGCACGGCCATATGTGGTGATCACGGATACCCGCGCCTATTCCGCCGCTGCCCGTCAGTATTGTCGCGTTGCCAGCGAGCGGCGCATTCCGCTGGCGTTAATCACCGATGTCTGGTGTCCGTGGGCCAGAGACTACGCCATCGACTTATTGCAGGTAAAAACCGACACCGGGCACTTCTGGGATTCACTCGCTCCCGTGAGCTGCCTGTTCAACTTATTGCTATCAGGCGTGGTGGATCAACTGGGCGATACGCTTGCTGAACGGCTGCGAACCAATCGCCAGTTGCAACAAGAGTTTGGTCAATTCGAACAATAAACAGGAAACGTGCTATGTCAGAAACCCCTGAACTGGTCGATCTGTCAGTGATTTTCCCCTCGCTGCATATCGATCTCAAATACGCCACCGCCGATAACCTCACCGGCGCGCCCATTTACCGGGAGGCCCGTTGCCTGCTGCATACGGATGCCGTCACCGCGCTGGCGAAAAGTATCAGCATCGCGCAGCTGGCAGGGCTGTCTCTGGTGGTATACGACGCCTATCGTCCGCAGCAGGCGCAGTCGTTCTGTGGCATGTCTGTCCCGATCCGCAATACGTGGTGGATGTAGCCATCGGTTCAAACCATAGCCGTGGTACGGCAATTGACGTCACTCTGATGGATGAGCATGGCAACGTGCTTGATATGGGGGCCGGTTTTGATGAAATGCACGATCGCTCGCACTCGTATCACCCTTCTGTTCCACCCGCAGCGCAACGTAATCGATTGTTATTGAACGCTATTATGTTTGGCGGTGGTTTTGTCGGCATCAGCAGTGAATGGTGGCATTTTGAATTGCCGGACGCGGCCAGCTACCCCTTGCTCGACGATTGCATTGCCTGTTTCCCGGCATCACGCCACAACAACACAACCCTCCCTGTAATGGAGCACGGTCATGAAGACAACACACGCTTTAACTTCGCTGTTTCGTCCCGCCCTGATTGCCGTGGCACTGGCTGTTGCCCTGCCCGCCGCTCAGGCGGCTGTACCCAAAGATATGCTGGTGATTGGTAAAGCGGCCGATCCGCAAACGCTTGATCCTGCCGTCACTATTGATAACAACGACTGGACGGTGACCTACCCGTCTTATCAACGCCTTGTGCAGTACAAAACCGAGGGAGGTAAAGGTTCCACGGAGGTTGAAGGCGATCTGGCGAGCGACTGGAAAGCCTCTGACGATCAGAAAGAGTGGACGTTTACCCTTAATAAAGATGCCCGATTCGCTGATGGCTCGCCCGTTACGGCAGATGCGGTGCAACAATCTTTTGCGCGTCTGCTGAAAATTGGACAAGGCCCGGCAGAAGCCTTTCCAAAAGATTTGAAAGTCGAAGCCGTCGATGACTATACGGTGAAATTTACGCTGAGCCAGCCGTTTGCGCCCTTCCTGTACACGCTGGCGAATGACGGCGCCTCCATTATTAACCCGGCGGTTCTGAAAGAACATGCCGCAGATGATGCGCGCGGTTTTCTGGCGCAGAATACCGCAGGTTCCGGCCCGTTTATGCTGAAAAGCTGGCAGAAAGGACAGCAGCTGATTCTGGTGCCGAATCCGCATTATGCGGGAGCCAAACCTGCCTTTAAGCGCGTGTCGGTAAAAATCATTGGTGAGAGCGCTTCCCGCCGCCTGCAATTGTCGCGGGGAGACATCGACATTGCCGATGCTCTCCCGGTAGACCAGCTCAACGCGTTAAAACAGGAAGGGAAAGTCAACGTGGCGGATTACCCTTCGCTGCGCGTGACTTATCTCTATCTCAACAACAGTAAAGCGCCGCTGAATCAGGTGGATTTGCGCCGGGCCATCTCATGGTCAACGGACTATCAGGGCATGGTGACGGGTATCCTCAGCGGTAACGGCAAGCAGATGCGCGGCCCGATTCCTGAAGGTATGTGGGGCTATGACGCGAAGGCAATGCAGTACAGTTTTGATGAAGCGAAAGCCAAAGCCGCCTGGGAGCAAGTCGCGACCCAAGCCCGATGGCCTGAGCTTCCTCTACTCTGATAACGATCCAAACTGGGAGCCGATTGCGCTTTCCACGCAGGCCAGCCTCAGCAAGCTGGGCATTAAGGTGAAGCTGGAAAAACTGGCGAATGCCACCATGCGCGACCGGATCGGCAAAGGTGATTACGACATTGCCATCGGCAACTGGAGCCCGGACTTCGCCGACCCGTACATGTTCATGAACTACTGGTTTGAGTCTGATAAGAAAGGCCTGCCGGGTAACCGTTCGTTTTATGACAACGCCGGGGTCGATAAACTTCTGCGCAGCGCGCTGACCACCACCGATCAGGCGGCCAGAACGAAGGATTACCAGCAGGCGCAAACCATCGTGATTGATGAGGCCGCCTACGTCTATCTCTTCCAGAAAAACTACCAGCTGGCGATGAACAAAGAGGTCAAAGGCTTTGTCTTCAACCCCCATGCTGGAACAGGTCTTTAACATTGGTGCCATGAGTAAATAAGCCACGTTGATGCGGGGCCGTTATGGCTCCGCAAGGGGAAGCCTATGACGTTCTGGAGCATTTTACGCCAGCGATGCTGGGGACTTATTCTGGTGGTCGCCGGTGTTTGCGTAATTACGTTTATTATTTCTCACCTGATTCCTGGCGACCCTGCGCGACTGCTGGCCGGCGATCGCGCCAGCGATGAGATTGTCGAAAACATTCGCCAGCAGCTGGGGCTGGATCAGCCGCTGTATGTGCAATTTTTTCGCTATGTCAGCGACGTTTTTCACGGTGATCTGGGCACGTCTATACGCACTGGCCGCCCGGTAATGGAAGAGTTGCGCGTGTTTTTCCCCGCCACGCTTGAACTGGCCTTCTGTTCCCTGCTGCTGGCGTTGGTGATCGGGATCCCGCTGGGGATTTTATCCGCCGTATGGCGAAACCGCTGGCTGGACCATCTGGTGCGGCTGATGGCGATAACCGGCATTTCCACCCCGGCGTTCTGGCTGGGGCTGGGCGTTATTGTTCTGTTTTACGGGCATCTGCAAATTCTGCCCGGCGGCGGAAGGCTTGATGACTGGCTGGACCCGCCCGCCCACGTCACCGGGTTCTACCTGATTGACGCGCTGCTGGAGGGGAATGGCGAGGTCTTTTTCAACGCGTTACAACACCTTATTTTACCGGCGCTGACCCTGGCGTTTGTCCACCTGGGAATTGTCGCCCGTCAGATTCGTTCCGCCATGCTGGAACAACTCAGTGAGGACTACATTCGCACCGCGCGTGCCAGCGGTCTGCCTGGCTGGTACATCGTGCTCTGCTATGCCTTGCCTAACGCCCTGATTCCGTCGATTACCGTTCTGGGGCTGGCGCTGGGCGATTTGCTGTATGGCGCCGTGCTTACCGAGACGGTCTTTGCCTGGCCGGGAATGGGGGCGTGGGTGGTCACCTCTATTCAGGCGCTGGATTTTCCGGCAGTGATGGGATTCGCCGTAGTGGTCTCTTTGGCTTATGTGCTGGTAAACCTGGTCGTCGATTTACTCTATTTGTGGATCGATCCCCGAATCGGTCGCGGAGGTGCTGAATGATGTTAACGCAAGAGACGCCCGCCCCGTCGCAGACCGCCCGCCGCCGGATCGACTGGGCAAAACTCTTCTGGCTGATGAAAAGCAGCCCGCTGACGCTGACTGGCGGCGTGATTATCATCCTGATGTTGCTACTGATGGTGCTGTCGCCCTGGATAACGCCTTACGATCCTAATGCCATCGATTTGACCGCGCGCCTGCTTGCGCCCTCTGCGACGCACTGGTTCGGCACTGACGAAGTGGGACGCGATCTGTTCAGCCGCGTACTGGTCGGCAGCCAGCAATCCATTGTCGCCGGGCTGGTCGTCGTAGGGATTGCCGGTGGAATCGGCTCCTTGCTTGGCTGTCTGTCCGGCGTCATGGGCGGGCGCGCCGACGCTATTATTATGCGTCTGATGGATATTATGCTGTCGATTCCTTCGCTGGTGCTGACGATGGCGCTGGCCGCCGCGCTGGGGCCAAGCCTGTTTAACGCCATGATGGCGATCGCCATTGTCCGTATTCCTTTTTATGTGCGCCTGGCGCGGGGGCAAACGCTGGTCGTGCGCCAGTTTACCTATGTACAGGCTGCCCGAACGTATGGCGCTTCCCGCTGGCACCTTATCAGCTGGCATATCTTACGTAATTCGCTGCCGCCGCTTATCGTGCAGGCGTCGCTGGATATTGGCAGCGCGATCCTGATGGCCGCCACGCTGGGCTTTATTGGCCTTGGCGCACAACAGCCCTCCGCTGAATGGGGCGCAATGGTGGCTATTGGTCGTAACTATGTCCTCGACCAGTGGTGGTATTGCGCCTTTCCTGGGGCGGCGATCCTGATTACCGCTGTCGGGTTTAACCTGTTTGGCGATGGTATTCGCGATCTGCTTGACCCTAACGCCGGAGGAAAACAGTCATGACCCAACCCGTGCTGGAAATTGAGGATTTACACCTGAGCTTTCCGGGTTACAAAGCCGATGTTCACGCCCTTAACCACGTATCGTTGCGTATCGACCGGGGCGAAATCGTCGGCGTGGTCGGTGAGTCCGGGTCAGGTAAATCCGTCACCGCCATGCTGGCAATGCGGCTGCTGCCGGAAGGCAGCTATCACATTCATCAGGGCCGCGTATCGCTGCTGGGCGAGGACGTGCTGAATGCCAGCGAAAAGCAGATGCGTAAATGGCGCGGCGCGCGCGTGTCGATGATCTTCCAGGAGCCAATGACGGCGCTGAATCCCACCCGGCGCATTGGGCAACAAATGGTGGAAGTCATTCGCCATCATCAGGCGGTGAGCCGCCTGGCGGCGCGGGGAGAAAGCCATCGCCCTGCTGGAAGAGATGCAAATTCCCGATGCGGCGCAGGTTATGGCGCGATTTCCGTTTGAGCTTTCCGGCGGGATGCGCCAGCGGGTGATGATCGCGCTGGCATTCTCCTGCGAACCGGAGCCTGATTATTGCCGACGAACCCACTACCGCGCTGGACGTCACGGTGCAGCTACAGGTTCTGCGTTTGCTGAAACTAAAAGCGCGAGCCAGCGGTACTGCGGTGCTGTTTATCAGTTCATGATATGGCGGTGGTATCGCAGTTGTGCGATCGGCTGTATGTCATGTACGCCGGAAAGCGTGATTGAGAGCGGCCCCACGGCAGACGGTTATTCGCCGCCCCACGCATCCCTATTCCATTGGTTTGTTGAAATGCGCGCCGGAACACGGCGAACCTCGCGCGCCGCTGCCCGCGATTCCTGGGACGGTGCCTAACCTGACCTGTCTGCCAACCGGATGCGCCTTCCGCGAACGCTGTTTTGCCGCCGGGACGCTGTGCGAGGCTGTCCCGGCGCTGGAGAATCATGGCGAACCTGAACAACAATCCGCCTGCTGGTATCCACAACAGGGAGATGACGCATGTCTGACATATTGCTCTCGTTACGGGATGTCCATATCACCTTCCCCGCCCGTAAAAACTGGTTGGGGCGGGTGACGGAACGCGTACATGCCCTGAACGGTATGGATTTGCAGATTCGCCAGGGAGAAACGCTTGGCATCGTGGGGGAAATCCGGCTGCGGGAAAAGTACGCTGGCGCAACTGCTGATGGGAATGTTAAAACCCAGCCACGGCGAGTGCTCGCGGCCTGGCGTTGCGCGCACCGGCGCCAACAGCGGGATGCAGATGGTCTTTCAGGACCCGCTCTCTTCGCTGGACCCCCGATTACCCGTCTGGGCGGATTATCACCGAGCCCGTCTGGCTCCAGAAGCATAACAGCGAACGCGAGCGGCGGACGCTGGCAGAGGAACTGGCCTTACAGGTTGGCATCCGGCCTGAGTACCTCGACAGGCTTCCCCATGCGTTTTCCGGCGGACAACGCCAGCGCATCGCCATTGCCCGCGCCTTATCGTCAGAGCCGGACGTTATCGTGCTTGATGAACCGACTTCCGCGCTGGATATCTCCGTGCCAGGCGCAGATTCCTGAATCTGCTGGTTGCGCTACAGACGCGCCGTAAAACTGACGTATGTGTTGATTTCACACAACGTGTCGGTTGTGCGATATATGAGCGATCGGGTTGCGGTGATGTATCTCGGGGCAAATTGTTGAACTGGGCGACGCGCAACAGGTGTTAACACCGCCTGCGCATTTTTCCCTATACCCGGCTGTTGCTGGATTCCGTGCCGAAAACGGGTGCGCCACTGGCAGAAGACCTGGTGCTGCGCAAAACGGGAACTACCGGGGGAACCGCCACCTGCCGCAAGGGTGTTATTTTCGCGATCGCTGTCCGCTGGCAACCGTGGCTGTGAAAAACCGCAGGCATTATTGACGCGGGGATCGGAGAGCGACGTTCGCTGCTGGCGAGCGGTGGAGTAAGAGCCAGGCAATCGCCCGGTGGCGCTGTCGCTTACCGGGCCTACAGGGTGTTGTGGGGCCGACCCGACGCTCAATCACCGGGCCGTCGAGATTGATGCCGTTATGACGTCAACTGATAATCCAGCGTGATTTCCGCTTTCAGCACCTGCGAAACCGGGCATCCGGCTTTCGCTTTCTGAATAATGCCGTCAAAGGTGGATGCATCAATGCCGGGTACGGCCACTTCACTGTGCAACGCAATTTTCGTGATCGGCAAAACCCGCGTCGACTTTATCCAGCGAGACATCGGCTTGTCGTGTCGATTGACGGATGGGGTAAAACCCGCCTCGCCCAGCATCAGCGAAAGCGCCATCGAGAAACAGGCCGCGTGGGCCGCGCCGATCAACTCTTCCGGGTTGGTCCCTTTTACGCCTTCAAAGCGTGTATTAAAGCCATAGGGTTGTTGATTCAACACGCCGCTTTCGGTCGATACCGTACCTTTTCCACCTTTAATATCGCCTTCCCAGTGTGCCTGACCTTTCTTATGGATTGTCATTCTTGCTCTCCTGTTGGCTCAAAACAGAAAGTATAGACCAACTCTGTTACACGCGTTCGGTCGCCTTCCCGGGAAAACCTGCTATGCTGTACCAGCAACCTAAGGGGTTACGTTTCTTTCGCAATTGCGAATTTGTCCTTAAAACTAGCAACAGGATTGAGGAGTTAAAATGAAATCGAACCGTCAGGCCCGTCATATTCTTGGACTGGACCATAAAATTTCCAACCAACGCAAGCTCGTGACCGAAGGCGATAAAGTCAGCGTGGTCAACAACCCTACTGGCAGAAAACGTCACGCTGACAGCCAAAAGTAAGCGCCCTGTTCTGATATGACGATAAACACCATTGCAACCGCAATGGTGTTTTTGCTTACAAAAGCCTGGATTCATTCACAATGCTTTATACTCTTTGCCCGACGCCCTGGTGAAAACCTAAGTACGCCCATAAAACAGCACCAGGAACGGATATTCGAAAAAGAGTGAGTGACATGGAAACCAAAATCAAGAAACAGCGTTCCCTTTATATTCCTTACGCTGGCCCTGTGCTGCTGGAATTTCCTCTCCTGAATAAAGGAAGCGCTTTCAGTATAGAAGAACGCCGTAACTTCAACCTGCTGGGGTTACTGCCGGAAGTGGTCGAATCGATTGAAGAACAGGCGGAGCGCGCCTGGATCCAGTATCAGGGATTCAAAACGGAAATCGATAAACATATCTATCTGCGCAACATTCAGGATACCAACGAAACCCTGTTCTACCGACTGGTGCAAAACCATCTCGATGAGATGATGCCGGTTATCTATACCCCAACGGTGGGCGCCGCCTGTGAGCGCTTCTCTGAGATCTACCGTCGCGCGCGCGGCGTGTTCATCTCTTATCAGAACCGCCACAACATGGACGATATCCTGCAAAACGTGCCTAACCACAATATCAAAGTGATTGTGGTGACGGACGGGGAACGCATCCTCGGTCTTGGCGACCAGGGCATTGGCGGAATGGGGATTCCAATCGGTAAACTGTCGCTGTACACCGCCTGTGGCGGCATCAGCCCGGCCTATACCCTGCCGGTGGTGCTGGACGTCGGCACCAACAATCAGCAGTTGCTGAACGATCCGCTCTATATGGGCTGGCGTAACCCGCGCATCACCGATGACGAATACTATGAATTCGTCGATGAGTTTATTCAGGCGGTGAAACAGCGCTGGCCGGACGTCTTGCTGCAATTCGAAGATTTCGCGCAGAAAAACGCGATGCCGCTGCTTAATCGCTATCGCGATGAAATCTGCTCTTTCAACGATGATATTCAGGGAACGGCGGCCGTGACCGTCGGTACTCTGATTGCCGCCAGCCGTGCGGCGGGCAGCCAGTTGAGCGAGCAGAAAATCGTCTTCCTTGGCGCGGGTTCTGCCGGTTGCGGGATCGCTGAACAGATCATCGCGCAGACCCAACGCGAAGGACTCAGCGAAGAAGCCGCTCGCCAGAAAGTGTTTATGGTGGATCGCTTTGGTCTGTTGACGGATCAGATGCCTAACCTGCTCTCATTCCAGACGAAGCTGGTGCAAAAACGCGAGAACCTGCAACACTGGGACAGCGAAAGCGAAGTGCTCTCCCTGCTTGATGTCGTGCGCAACGTGAAGCCGGACATTCTGATCGGCGTGTCGGGGCAAACCGGGCTCTTTACTGAAGAGATCATTCGCGAGATGCACAAGCACTGCCCACGTCCGATCGTGATGCCGCTGTCTAACCCGACGTCCCGCGTTGAAGCCACGCCTCAGGACATCATCGCCTGGACCGAAGGCAATGCGCTGGTCGCGACCGGCAGTCCTTTCGCACCGGTGGCCTGGAAAGACAAAATTTACCCTATTGCGCAATGTAATAACGCCTACATCTTCCCGGGGATCGGCCTGGGCGTGATTGCGTCCGGCGCGTCGCGTATTACCGACGAAATGCTGATGTCGGCAAGCGAAACGCTGGCGAAATACTCTCCGCTGGTGCTCAACGGCGAAGGTCTGGTATTGCCGGAGCTGAAAGATATTCAGACCGTGTCGCGAGCGATTGCCTTTGCCGTGGGTAAAATGGCGCAGCAACAGGGCGTGGCGGTAAAAACGTCCGCAGAAGCGCTACAGCAAGCCATCGACGAGAATTTCTGGCAAGCGGAATACCGCGATTACCGCCGTACCTCTATCTGAGTGTTTGCCCGGTGGCGCTACGCTTACCGGGCCTGTGTTTTATACGGTTGTCGGCCGGATAAGCGCAGCGCCATCCGGCATTCTGTTGGCAAAAAAAAAGCGCTACAGACGTAGCGCTTTTGTCTTTTGAAAGCGGGTTATTGTAATCCCTCTTTGCTTTCCTTTTTCGCTTCGGACCTTCTCGACGTCGCGATACCAGCGCGGGTGGTGTTTCTTCGCCCAGCGACGACTCACCTTACCTTCGATCATCCCTTTAATCGATCCTTTCACCCAGAATGCCATATACATATGGATGAGGATGGCGTGCATCAGGATGATGCCTGCCGCCGCATGGATCAGCAGGCTGTAACGCACGACCTGCATCGGGAAGAACTGCGCAAAGTACGGACGCCAGATAATCACGCCCGTCACCAGCAGCACGAAAATCATGCTCATGATCGACCAGAACATCATTTTCTGCCCGGCATTGTACTTACCGACATCGGCGACTTTGTGTTCATTGCCCTTCAGAACTTCCACAATATTTTTCAGCCACGGAAGATCTTTCTTGTCCGGGATGTTGTGGTGTACAAAGCGCACAAACATGAACATCAGTGCGACAAAAATCGCTACGCCGAAGAACGGGGTGCAAAATACGCCCCATCTGCGGCGTCCCGAAGGTTTGGCGTCAGCCATTGCAGCGTCGGGAAGAAAAACGCAATTCCCGACAGCGACACCAGGAAGAAGCAAATCACCACCGTCCAGTGACAGGCGCGATCGATAAATTTCGTGCGCACAATCATTTTCGACTTACTCATGATGGTCCTCCTCTTCATCGTCCACTTCCTTGTTCGGGCCAATACCAATGTAGTGATAGATAAGCCCGGCGAAGGTGGCGATAAACCCGGCGGCAGCCAGAGGTTTCAGCGCCCCTTTCCACAAGTTGATAGAGGTATCGATCTGTGGATCTTTCGGTAAGCCGTGATACAGCTCCGGCTGGTTCGCGTGATGCAGAACGTACATGACGTGCGTACCGCCCACACCTTGTGGGTTGTAAACACCGGCATGTTCGAAACCGCGCGCTTTGAGTTTCTCCACGCGCTGCTCCCCCATCTCCAGCATCTCTTTCTTGGTGCCGAAATGGATTGCCCCGGTCGGGCAAGTTTTCACGCAAGCCGGTTCCTGACCGATACTGACGCGATCCACACACAGCGTACATTTATAGACGCGGTTGTCCTCTTTATTGAGGCGCGGAACATTAAATGGACACCCCGGCGATGCAGTAGCCGCAGCCAATACAATGTTCGGACTGGAAATCAACAATCCCGTTAGCGTACTGGATGATCGCGCCGGCAGACGGGCATGCCTTCAGGCAGCCCGGATCTTCACAGTGCATACAGCCGTCTTTACGAATCAGCCATTCCAGCTTGCCGTTCTGTTCGGTTTCGCTAAAACGCATCACCGTCCAGGATTTCGCGCTAAGATCGGCCGGGTTGTCATACACCCCGACGCCAATGACCCACCTCGTCACGAATGTCATTCCACTCGGAACAAGCCACCTGGCAGGCTTTACAGCCTACGCAGGAGGAGACGTCGATCAGTTTTGCGACTTCCGCTTTATAATCACGCGCCTGGGGAGGCGGCGTGATCGGGTTTGTTGCAGACCGTTTGATGATGTCCTGCGTTTTCCAAAGACATATGTTTCGCCTCCCTTACGCCTTCTCGATGTTAACTAAAAACGCTTTATATTCCGGCGTTTGCGAGTTGGAATCACCGACATTTGGCGTCAGGGTGTTCGCGATATAGCCTTTCCGCGCAACCCCTTCAAAGCCCCAGTGCAGCGGAATACCCACGGTTTCAACCTGCTGACCATTGACGTTCAGCGTTTGCAGACGTCGGGTCACCACGGCAACCGCCCGGATGAATCCACGTTTGCTGCTGACTTTCACTGCGTCGCCGTTGGCAATCCCTTTCGAGGCCGCCAGGTTTTCGCTGATTTCCACAAACTGCTCTGGCTGAGCAATCGCATTCAGCAATGCGTGCTTGGTCCAGGTGTGGAAATGTTCGGTCAGACGATAGGTTGTACCGACATACGGGAACTGATCTTTCTTACCCATACGCCGCGCATCTTCTTCGTACAGACGAACGACCGGGCTGGAGATCACGTTCGGGTGCAGCGGGTTGGTGCCCAGCGGCGTTTCCATCGGCTCGTAGTGTTCCGGGAACGGCCCTTCCGCCAGCTTATCGATGGCGAACAGACGTCCCAGCCCTTCCGGCTGCATGATAAACGGCCCGGTTGCGCTACCCGGTGCGGCGGTGTTGAAGTCCGGGATATCGTTCCCCGTCCACTTCGACCCGTTCCACTGAATCAGCATCCGTTTCGGGTCCCACGGTTTACCCTGCGGATCTGCCGAGGCGCGGTTATACAGTACGCGGCGGTTCAGCGGCCATGCCCATGCCCAACCCAACGTATTGCCGAGACCTGACGGGTCGGCGTTGTCACGGTTAGCCATCTGGTTGCCCTGCTCGGTCCAGCTGCCGGTATAAATCCAGCAGGAGGACGACGTCGTTCCGTCATCGCGTAACTGGGCAAAACTGCTCAGCAACTGGCCTTTCTTCGCCAGCAGGACGCCGTTGGCGTCATAGAGATCTTCCAGCGCGTAGCCGTTGTTCTCTTTCGCAATCTCTTCAGACTCAGGATGATCCGGCTGTTTGTAGTCCCAGCTCATCTTCAGCAGCGGTTCAACGCCTTTACCCCCTTCGCTGCGATACATCTCGCGCAGACGGTGGTAAATACCGGCCAGAATTTGGCCGTCGTTGCGGGCTTCGCCCGGCGCATCCTGACCTTTCCAGTGCCACTGCAACCAGCGGCCAGAGTTGGCGATAGAGCCATCTTCTTCGGCAAAACAGGTTGACGGCAGACGGAAGACTTCAGTCTGGATCGACGCCGGATCGACGTCGTTAGACTCGCCGTGGTTCTGCCAGAACGTGGAGGTTTCCGTCACCAGCGGGTCAATGACCACCATGTACTTCAGCTTGCTCAGCGACTGCACCACTTTGTTTTTGTCCGGGAAGGACGCAACCGGGTTAAAGCCCTGACAGATGTAGCCTGTCACTTTACCGCTATCCATCATGTTGAAGTATTTAATGACGTCATAGGCCTGATCCCACTTTGGCAGCCATTCAAAGCCCCAGTCATTCTCTTTCTGCGCCGCATCGCCGTAGAACGATTTCATCAGACTGACGAAGAACTTCGGATAGTTGCCCCAGTAGTTCACCTGGTCAGCCAGCGTGGCTTTCGGCGTGTTTGCGCTCAGATAGGTTTGCAGATCCGCCTGCTTCTCGGACGGCAGAGTCAGATAACCGCTCAGGCTGGTGGAAAGCAGACCTAAATCCGTTAACCCCTGGATGTTAGAGTGGCCGCGTAAGGCGTTGACACCGCCGCCTGCCATCCCCATGTTGCCGAGCAGCAACTGGATCATCGCCATCGTACGGATGTTCTGCGCGCCAACGGTATGTTGCGTCCAGCCCAGCGCGTACAGGAAGGTAGTGGTACGATCGGCAGCGCTGGTGGAGGCCAGCACTTCACACACTTTCAGGAAATCGGCTTTTGGCGTACCGCAGATGTTTTCGACAACATCTGGTGTATAGCGGGAAACGTGTTGTTTCAGCAGATTCCATACGCAGCGCGGATGGCTCAGCGTCTCATCACGTTTTGCATAGCCGTTTTCGTCGAACTGATAGTTCCAGGATGACTTGTCATACTGGCGTTTTTTGGCGTCATAGCCGCTAAACAGACCATCATCGAAAGCAAAATCGTCCCGCACCAGCAGGCTGGCGTTGGTGTAATGCTTAACGTATTCGGCATTGATTTTATTGTTTTCAATCAGATACAGCAGTACGCCGGACAGGAAGGTAATGTCCGTACCGGAACGAATAGGCGCGTAAATATCCGCGACCGAGGCTGTACGTGTAAAACGTGGATCGACGACAATCAGCGTGGCGTCGTTGTTGTTTTTCGCTTCTATCGCCCAGCGGAATCCCACCGGATGTGCTTCAGCGGCGTTACCGCCCATCACCATAACGACGTTGGCGTTTTTGATATCAACCCAGTGGTTGGTCATCGCACCGCGACCAAATGTTGGAGCAAGACTTGCTACCGTTGGTCCGTGTCAGACGCGTGCCTGGTTGTCTACTGCCAGCATGCCGAGGGAACGCGCGAACTTCTGCGTCAACATGCCTGTTTCGTTACTGGCGGCGGAGGCGCAAAGCATCCCCGTGGAAAGCCAGCGGTTTACCGTTACGCCCTGTTCGTTCTTTTCAATAAAGTTGGCGTCACGGTCGGCTTTCATCAGCTTTGCGATGCGGGTGAACGCGTCATCCCAGCTAATGCGTTGCCATTTATCTGAACCGGGCGCGCGATACTCCGGGTAACGCAAGCGGTTTTCACTGTGTACATAGTCCAGCAAACCTGCGCCCTTCGGACACAATGCGCCACGGCTGACCGGATGATCCGGGTCCCCTTCGATGTGATAAATTGCTTCTTTTGCGTTTTTTGCTCCATCGCCCAGGCTATACATTAATAGCCCGCAACCTACGGAACAGTATGTGCAGGTGTTTCGGATCTCTTTAGCGCGTAACAGCTTATAATTTCGCGCTTGAGCCAGTGCCATTTTGGGTGCAAAACCAGAGCAGCGACTGTTGTTCCCGCCATACCGCCCGCGCAGATTTTAAAAAATTGTCTGCGGCTGACGTCCATTGCTTTCCTCTTTTTTCCAGGGATGTAACTTCGCGAGGAAACTAACAGCAATATCCATAACTTTTTTGCGTCAAATCAATAACGAATCGGTTCCGCTACTAAATAGTTCTTTTTGTCGAGTTTATATACCACCAAAGGAGTATCAGAAAGACAATGAATTAGCGCGGGAAGGTGTAAAAGTGCTATAAATTTCAGCGATATTTTTTTGACCAGGAATGGGGATAAACGGAGAGAATGACGACACAAAAAGCAACGTTAATTGGACTTATTGCCATCGTACTCTGGAGCACGATGGTCGGGCTTATTCGTGGGGTAAGTGAAGGTCTTGGGCCTGTTGGCGGCGCTGCCGCTATTTATTCGCTAAGCGGATTATTGCTCATCTTTACCGTTGGGTTCCCCAATATTCGTCGTTTTCCTGTTCGTTATTTAATCGCTGGCAGCGTACTGTTTGTCAGTTATGAAATATGTCTGGCGCTCTCGCTGGGATATGCAGCAACGCGTCACCAGGCGATTGAAGTCGGCATGGTCAACTATTTATGGCCCAGTCTGACGATTCTTTTTGCTATTTTGTTCAATGGACAAAAAACAACCTGGCTGGTTGTTCCTGGATTAATTGTCGCGTTAACTGGCGTCTGTTGGGTTTTAGGCGGTGAACATGGACTCCATGCTGATGAAATTATCAGCAATATTGCAACCAGCCCATTAAGCTATTTTCTCGCTTTTCTCGGCGCGTTTATCTGGGCAACCTACTGTACCGTCACTAACAAATATGCCAGAGGATTTAATGGTATTACGATATTTGTCCTCCTCACTGCTGCAAGTTTATGGGTACATTATTTTCTGACGCCGCAGCCGGAGATGATTTTTAGCACGCCTGTCGTTATCAAACTGTTTTCTGCTGCCCTGACGTTAGGATTTGCTTATGCAGCATGGAACGTGGGTATTTTGCATGGCAACGTCACGATTATGGCTGTGGGGTCCTATTTTACACCGGTACTGTCATCTGCGCTGGCCGCTGTCCTGTTAAGCGCGCCGCTGTCATTTTCATTCTGGCAAGGTGCAGTTATGGTGTGTGCGGGTTCCCTGCTTTGTTGGTTAGCGACGCGTCGCGCCTGAAGCCAGTGATCGGGGCGGATTATCTTTCGAGTTCTGTGGCTGCCCCGACTCTCTTCCTGCTGTATTAATTTCGGTTAAATGAATATTGCGATCGGCATTATTTCTTCGAAAATTCTTATTTGCTTTTTTTCTGGCTTCTTGCCATATAGTTATTTAAATGAAAATTTGTTGTTGCTGATGAATGGCGAACGGAGTGTATAATACTTCATCACTTGTTTTGTTTTTGTTAAGATTATGATATTCAATTGATAAAATAAAGCATTTTATGTTCATTTGTAACTGTATTTTCGTATATAGTCAGCAAGCGTGACTAGAGACAATAAAACCATCACCCGCAAAACAATTCCTTTTGAAAATATATTATCTCAGGATATACCCACCTAAAATTAATACCATGAGATCTATTATGTAGATCTGGATCACACAACTTCAAATAATTTGTAATCTTATGAAACTTATTATTGAATTAGTACCACAACGTCTATTAAAAATAGTCTGCCATTGACAAGCGGCCTCGTTTAGAAATGGTTTAGGAAACACGCTAAGAAAATTATAAGGATTAATTAAAATGAAACTTAAATTAGTTGCAGTGGCAGTGACTACCCTGTTGGCAGCAGGTGCGGTAAACGCAGCTGAGGTATATAACAAAGACGGCAACAAACTGGACCTGTACGGTAAAGTAACCGCTCTTCATTATTTCTCTGACGACAAGGGTGATGATGGCGATAAAACTTATGCGCGTCTGGGCTTCAAAGGCGAAACTCAGATCAATGACCAACTGACCGGTTTCGGCCAGTGGGAATATGAATTCAAAGGCAACAACGACGAGTCCAACGGCACCAAAGGCAACAAAACGCGTCTGGCGTTCGCTGGTCTGAAATTTGATCAGTTCGGTTCTCTGGACTACGGCCGTAACTACGGCGTCGTTTACGACATCGGCGCATGGACTGACGTTCTGCCTGAGTTCGGTGGCGATACCTGGACCCAGAGCGATGTGTTCATGACTGGCCGTACTACCGGCGTTGCAACCTACCGTAACACCGACTTCTTCGGTCTGGTTGAAGGTCTGAACTTCGCTGCTCAGTATCAGGGTAAAAACGAACGTAGTAACAGCGATAAAATCTACGGCGCTGACATCACTAAAGCGAATGGCGACGGTTTCGGTATCTCCTCTACCTATGAGTTCGACGGTTTCGGCGTGGGTGCATCTTATGCAAAATCTGACCGTACTGACGCGCAGGTGAATTCTGCTGCGAACGAACTGAACGCAGGCGGTAAAAACGCAGAAGTTTGGGCTGCTGGTCTGAAATACGATGCGAACAACATCTACCTGGCGACCACCTACTCTGAAACCCGCAATATGACTGCTTACGGCAGCGATCACATTGCGAACAAAGCGCAGAACTTCGAAGCTGTTGCTCAGTACCAGTTTGATTTCGGTCTGCGTCCGTCCATCGCTTACCTGAAATCCAAAGGTAAAGACATCGGTAGCTGGGGCGACCAGGATCTGGTTGAGTACATCGATGTGGGCGCGACCTACTACTTCAACAAAAACATGTCTACCTACGTTGATTACAAAATCAACCTGGTTGACGACAGCCGCTTCACCGAAGCAGCTGGCGTTAGCACTGACAACATCGTTGCTGTTGGTCTGACCTACCAGTTCTAATCTTTCTTGATTTGAACATAAGCCAGCCCATGATGGGCTGGCTTTTCTCCAGATGTTGATCCGGTCATAAGGAGTATGCCGTGCAAACGTTCACAGGACGTTGCCTCTGTGGGCAGAGTCATTTCACCGTTGACGTTGAAATGCTCGATGTTTATGCCTGTCACTGCACGCTGTGTCAAAAATGGTCTGGTGGTATTGCGATGTACCTGGAAGCCTGCGGTCGTCCGCTTATGGCTCCCCATTCACCAGAGCCCTCTCACTTCTCTTCTTCTTTGCGTGGCGAACGCTACTTCTGTTCAGGTTGTGGGTGTCCGCTGTGGTTCCGGCTGACGGAAAGCGACCGCTATTTTATGCCCTGGACGCTGTTGGAATTAACCGAAGATGAGCGGCGTCGTCTGATCCTGGCAGCCGAAATCTATACCGAAACGCAACCTGCGTTCTGGCGGTTGACGGGGCAATACGCTCGCCTGAGCGGTAAAGAGATCGAAGCGATGGATTACCCCTGTCAATTAGCACATTAGGTTAGCCGCGTTTTACTTTTGCCAGACTAAACCACATCCCTACTGCTAACAGAATTAACATGCTTCCGGCACTGCTCAGCGCCACGCTGTGCGACCAGGTAAACGCCTGTCTGGCGGCGTCCAGTATCGCCTCACCAAGTGAAGGCGAGAGCGTATCCGCCAGCTGCACCGCTTCTCCCATTGACGACGATGCGCGTTCGATTTCCTCTGCGTTCAGGCCGGAAGGAAGCAGGATAGATGCGGAAAAGCTGCGGCTTAACAACAAACCAAAGATTGCAATGCCAAGCCCGGCGCCCAGTTCATAGGCCATTGTTTCTATCGCCCCGGCCGCCGCCGCTTTTTCTGCGGGCGCGGCGGCCATAATGGCGGCGGTAGAGGCGAGCAACGCGCTGGCGGCGCTAAAACCCAGCAGCGCCATCAGGCACCAGGCCTGCCATTGCTGCGTGCTGAAATCCGTCATTGCCAGGCCATAAAAGCTCAGCGCGCTTAGCGCCATGCCGCCAGTCGCCACTGTTCGCAATCCCAGTCGTGAAACCAGCATCCCGGCAAGGGGGCCGCTGAATCCACTTGCGAGCATCACTGGCAGCATAAACAGCCCTGCTTCATACGGCGTTAAGCCATGAACAAACTGAAGCTCCTGCGCCATCAGCAACTCGAAGCCGACCAGCGTGATCATCGCCGTCATCGCCATCACAACGCCGCTCAGAATGATGCGATGCGTAAACAGACGCATATCGATCATCGGGCGCGCTGCGGCGAGCTGCGTGCGGATAAACATGCCCAACAACAGCGCGCCGATCATCAGCGTCAGGGCGATAACGCCGCTGGCCAGTTGCCCTTTCAGCGCGGTTTTCGCGCTGTATACCAGCAGCAGGATGGCGATAATCAGCATGACCGCATGGCTAAAGTTCAATGGCTGATCGCGGCGACCGGACTGGCGAGGCACAAAGCGCGCCGTTAACGCCATCACCGCCAGGACAATGGGCACATTGATCAGGAAGACCGATCCCCAGTAAAAGTGCTCCAGTAACATACCGCCGACCAGCGGGCCGAACGCGGCGCCGCCCGACCCTACGGCCGCCCAGACGCCAAGCGCCATATTACGGTGACGGGCCTCAGAAAACGTAGCGCGGATACCGGCCAGCGTCGCCGGAACAATCATCGCCGCGCCGATAGCCAGAATCGCACGGGTAGCGATCAGCCAACTGGCGCTGTGGGCGAACGCTGCCGCCAGCGACGCAAGACCGAATAAGCCTCCCCCCAGCAACAGCAGGCGTTTAAAGCCGATTCGATCGCCCAGCGCGCCCATCGGCAATACCATCCCTGCCATCACCAGAGAATAAATATCAATGATCCACAACAGCTCGTTGCCACTGGCGCCCAACGTCATGCTCAGCGTGGGTGCGGCAACGTGCAGCACCGTTGCATCAATCGCAACAGGGATGTAGACCAGTACAATAATCATTAACGTTAACCACTGACGAAACATAAAACGTCCTTTGAAAGCAAAAACTGAACACATGTTCAACTCTCGCGATCCTACGGAAAGTTGAACGCATGTCCAGCTTTTTGTTACACTGCGCCAACTGCGAAAATGGGAGAAAGCCATGAGTTATCTGAATCGGGATGAGCGCCGTGAAGTGATCCTGCAAGCGGCAATGCGCGTCGCGCTGGAAGAGGGATTGAGCGGCATGACGGTAAGGCGAATCGCGCAGGAAGCCGGCGTCGCGACCGGGCAACTCCACCACCATTTCAGCAGTTCGGGCGAGCTTAAATCTCAGGTATTCGTTCGTCTGATTCGCACCTTGCTGGATGCCAGCCTGGTGCCCGAGCACTGCACCTGGCGCATGCGGCTGCACGCCATGCTGGGGAGTGACGATGGCGGATTAGAGCCCTACATTAAACTCTGGCGGGAAGCGCAGATCCTGGCGGATAACGACCCGGAAATTAAAAGCGCCTACCTGCTGACCATGCAAATGTGGCATGAAGAAACGACTGCCATCATTGAAGGCGGTCAGGAAGCGGGTGAATTTTCATTGGCCTCAGCCGCCGCTGATGTCGCCTGGCGATTAATCGCATTAGCCTGCGGACTGGACGGCATGTACGCCCTCGGTATGCCTGAAATGACCGACCCTGCCTACCAGCAGCATCTGGACCGCATGATTACGCTGGAGTTATTTCGCTGATGTTATACGTTAGTTAACAATACATCTTTTGCGTTTACATTTAGTAACACTTAAGCAACTTATTAACCGCCCTTCACTCCTCGTGGTCTCGCTTTTTTATCTATCCTTTCAATCAATATTCTTAAAAGTCTTCAATAAATTCTAAAAAGGGCCCGCGCGCCCTTCCTGGACTTATTTCTTTTTTTTTCATGAACGACGTGTGCGTGTGAGGGCAATATGGCGCTACAAAATGAGAAAAATAATCGTTATCTTTTGAGTGACTGGAGGCCAGAACAACCCGCTTTCTGGGAAAACAAAGGTAAACACATTGCCCGAAGAAATCTTTGGATATCAGTGGCTTGTTTATTGCTCGCATTCTGCGTCTGGATGTTATTTAGCGCCGTCGCCGTTAATTTGAATAAAATTGGTTTTAATTTCACCACTGACCAGCTCTTTTTATTAACCGCTTTACCTTCGCTGTCCGGGGCTATATTACGCGTGCCCTACTCCTTTATGGTACCTATATTTGGCGGGCGTCGCTGGACGATTTTTAGCACATTTATTCTGATTATTCCCTGTATCTGGCTCGGTTTTGCGGTGCAAAACACATCCACCCCTTTTGGAGTATTTATTATCATTGCGCTGCTGTGCGGTTTTGCTGGCGCTAACTTTGCCTCCAGCATGGGCAACATCAGCTTTTTCTTCCCGAAAGCAAAGCAAGGTAGCGCCCCTCGGCGTGAACGGCGGTTTAGGCAACCTTGGCGTCAGCGTGATGCAACTTGTCGCCCCGCTGGTGATTTTCCTGCCCATGTTCACTTTTCTGGGCGTACAGGGCGTGCCGCAGCCCGATGGCTCGCTGCTTTCGCTGACGAACGCCGCGTGGATCTGGGTGCCGTTATTGCTTATCGCGACCCTCGCAGCCTGGACCGGGATGAATGATATCGCCAGTTCGAAAGCCTCTGTCGCGTCTCAACTGCCGGTGCTGAAACGCTTTCACCCTTTGGCTGCTCAGCCTGCTCTATCTCGCCACCTTCGGTTCTTTTATCGGTTTCTCCGCAGGATTCGCTATGCTGGCGAAAACCCAGTTTCCCGACGTCAATATTCTGCAACTGGCCTTCTTTGGCCCGTTTATCGGCGCGCTTGCGCGTTCTGCGGGCGGCGTTATTTCTGACAAGTTCGGCGGCGTTCGCGTCACGCTGATTAACTTCGTTTTCATGGCGCTGTTTACCGCCCTGCTGTTTCTGACATTACCGGGCTCCGGCTCAGGAAGTTTTATCGCCTTCTATCTGGTGTTTATGGGGCTTTTCCTGACGGCGGGCCTGGGAAGCGGCTCGACCTTCCAGATGATTGCGGTCATTTTCCGCCAGATCACGATCTACAGGGTGAAACTGCGCGGCGGCTCAGATGCGCAGGCCCAGCGTGAAGCCGTGACCGATACGGCCGCCGCCCTCGGTTTTATCTCTGCGATTGGCGCAGTCGGCGGTTTCTTTATCCCTAAAGCTTTTTGGTTCTTCTCTGGCGTTGACCGGCTCGCCGGTTGGCGCCATGAAAATCTTTCTGGTGTTTTACATCGTTTGCGTACTGGTGACCTGGCTGGTTTATGGTCGCCGTAAACCGGCAGCAACAAAAAAATAAAACATATTCATCACAGGTTCGGACGTAGGCCGGATAAGACGCCGGGCGTCGCCATCAGGCAATCACGCAGCGCCTTATCCGGCCTACAAGACCGCCTGACACATTATGGAGCAGGAGAAATGTCATGAGTAAACTGTTGGATCGCTTTCGCTATTTTAAGCAAAAAGGCGACACTTTTGCGGACGGTCACGGTCAGGTGATGCACACCAACCGGGACTGGGAGGACAGTTATCGTCAGCGCTGGCAGTTCGATAAAATCGTGCGCTCCACGCATGGCGTGAACTGCACCGGCTCCTGTAGCTGGAAAATCTACGTTAAAAATGGTCTGGTGACCTGGGAAACGCAGCAGACGGACTACCCCCGAACCCGCCCGGATCTGCCTAATCATGAACCGCGCGGCTGCCCACGCGGCGCCAGCTATTCCTGGTATCTCTATAGCGCTAACCGCCTGAAGTATCCGCTGGTGCGTAAACGCCTGATTGAACTGTGGCGTGACGCCCTTTCCCGCCAGCCTGATCCGGTATTGGCGTGGGAGTCGATCATGAACGATCCGCAAAAGTGCCAAAGCTACAAGCAGGTACGCGGACGCGGTGGGTTTATTCGTTCTAACTGGAAAGAACTTAATCAGCTGATCGCGGCGGCCAACGTCTGGACCGTCAAAAACTATGGCCCTGACCGTGTCGCCGGGTTCTCGCCGATTCCGGCGATGTCGATGGTCTCCTACGCCGCCGGAACCCGTTATCTCTCGTTGCTCGGCGGAACCTGCCTGAGTTTCTATGACTGGTACTGCGATCTGCCGCCCGCATCGCCGATGACGTGGGGGCGAGCAAACCGATGTCCCGGAATCCGCAGACTGGTACAACTCCAGCTATATCATCGCCTGGGGCTCTAACGTGCCGCAAACGCGCACGCCGGACGCGCACTTCTTCACAGAAGTGCGTTACAAAGGCACCAAGACGATTGCCATTACGCCGGACTACTCAGAAGTCGCCAAGCTGTGCGACCAGTGGCTGGCGCCGAAGCAAGGTACTGACAGCGCGCTGGCGATGGCAATGGGGCCACGTCATCCTCAAAGAGTTTCATCTCGATAACCCCAGCGACTATTTCCTGAATTACTGTCGCCGCTATACCGACATGCCGATGCTGGTCATGCTTGAAGCGCGCGAAGACGGCAGCTATGTGCCGGGTCGCATGATGCGGGCGTCCGATCTGGTCGACGGGCTGGGTGAAACCAATAACCCGGAATGGAAAACCGTCGCTTATAACCGCGCGGGTGAACTGGTGGTGCCGAACGGCTCCATCGGCTTTCGCTGGGGCGAGAAAGGCAAGTGGAATCTTGAGCCGCTGGCGGCAGGCAACGAAACGGAACTGACCCTCTCCTTGCTGGGCCAGCATGATGATGTCGCTGGCGTAGCGTTCCCTTACTTTGGCGGTAATGAGAACCCGCATTTTCGCAGCGTGAAGCAAGAACCGGTTCTGGTGCGCCAGTTGCCGGTGAAGCGTCTTACCCTGGCCGATGGCAGCCTCTGCCCGGTCGTCAGCGTCTACGACCTGGTGCTGGCGAATTATGGCCTGGATCGTGGTCTGGATGACGATCACAGCGCCAAAGATTACGCGGAAATTAAGGCCTACACTCCCGCCTGGGGCGAACAGATTACCGGTGTACCGCGTCGTCACATCGAAACGATCGCCAGGGAATTTGCCGATACCGCGCATAAAACGCATGGCCGTTCCATGATCATCCTCGGTGCCGGTGTGAACCACTGGTATCACATGGATATGAACTATCGCGGGATGATTAACATCCTCGTATTCTGCGGCTGCGTGGGGCAAAGCGGTGGCGGCTGGGCGCACTACGTGGGGCAGGAAAAGTTACGCCCGCAAACCGGCTGGCTGCCGCTGGCGTTTGCGCTGGACTGGAAACCGCCCGCCGCGTCAGATGAACAGCACGTCGTTTTTCTATAATCACGCCAGCCAGTGGCGTTACGAAAAACTGACCGCGCAGGAACTGCTGTCGCCGCTGGCTGATTCCTCACGCTTTACCGGCCATTTAATTGATTTCAACGTGCGAGCTGAACGTATGGGCTGGCTGCCTTCCGCGCCTCAGCTCAATCTCAACCCGCTCACGCTGAAAAGCAAAGCGGAACAGGCCGGATTATCCCCTGCCGATTACACCGTACAGGCGCTGAAGTCGGGGGATATTCGTTTTGCCTGCGAGCAGCCGGACAGCGGCAAAAACCACCCGCGCAACCTCTTCGTCTGGCGCTCGAATTTGCTGGGTTCATCCGGCAAGGGGCATGAATACATGCTCAAATACCTGCTGGGCACCGAAAGCGGCATTCAGGGAGAGGCGCTGGGGTCCAGTGACGGCGTCAAACCGGAAGATGTGGAGTGGCAAACGGACGCCATTGAAGGCAAGCTCGACCTGCTGGTGACGCTGGATTTCCGTATGTCCAGCACCTGCCTGTTCTCGGATATTGTGCTGCCGACCGCCACCTGGTATGAAAAAGACGACATGAATACCTCGGATATGCATCCGTTTATTCATCCGCTGTCTGCTGCCGTTGACCCGGCGTGGGAATCGAAAAGCGACTGGGAAATCTACAAAGGGATCGCCAAAGTGTTCTCCGACGTCTGCGTGGGGCATCTTGGCAAAGAAACCGATGTGGTGCTGCAACCGCTACAGCATGACTCCCCGGCGGAGCTGGCGCAGCCGTTTGATATTCTCGACTGGCGCAAAGGCGAATGCGATCTGATCCCCGGTAAAACCGCGCCGAACATCGCGGTGGTGGAACGCGACTATCCGGCGACGTATGAGCGGTTCACCTCCCTTGGCCCATTGATGGATACGCTGGGCAACGGCGGGAAAGGCATTTCCTGGAATACGGAAAACGAAGTCGATTTCCTCGGTAAACTCAATTACACCAAACGCGAAGGCCCGGCGAAAGGTCGCCCGCTGATTGACACCGCGCTGGACGCCTCTGAGGTCATCCTTGCGCTGGCGCCGGAAACCAACGGTCAGGTGGCGGTCAAAGCCTGGGAGGCGCTGGGCGCGATTACCGGGCGCGATCATACTCATCTGGCGTTGAACAAAGAAGACGAGAAAATCCGCTTCCGGGATATTCAGGCCCAGCCGCGCAAAATTATCTCCAGCCCGACCTGGTCCGGTCTTGAAAGCGAACATGTATCTTACAATGCCGGGTACACCAACGTTCATGAGCTGATCCCGTGGCGCACGCTGTCCGGTCGTCAGCAGCTCTATCAGGATCACGCCTGGATGCGCGCCTTCGGGGAAAGTCTGGTGGCCTACCGTCCGCCGATTGACACCCGTAGCGTCAGCGAAATGCGCGAAATCCCGCCGAACGGTTTCCCGGAAAAAGCGCTGAACTTCCTCACGCCGCACCAGAAATGGGGCATTCACTCCACCTATAGCGAAAACCTGCTCATGCTGACGCTGTCGCGCGGCGGGCCGATTGTCTGGATCAGTGAAACTGATGCCCGTGAGCTGGGCATTGAGGATAACGACTGGATCGAGGCCTTCAACGCCAACGGCGCCCTCACCGCGCGTGCGGTGGTCAGCCAGCGCGTGCCGCCGGGTATGACCATGATGTACCACGCTCAGGAACGCATCATGAATATCCCGGGTTCTGAAGTCACAGGGATGCGCGGCGGGATCCACAACTCCGTTACGCGCGTCTGCCCGAAACCGACCCATATGATCGGCGGCTATGCGCAGCTGGCTTACAGCTTTAACTACTACGGTACGGTCGGATCGAACCGCGACGAGTTCATCATGATTAGAAAAATGAAAAATATTAACTGGCTGGATGATGAAGGTCGGGATCAGGTACAGGAGGCGAAAAAATGAAAATACGCTCACAGGTAGGCATGGTTCTCAACCTTGATAAGTGCATCGGCTGCCACACCTGCTCCGTCACCTGTAAAAACGTCTGGACCGGGCGTGAAGGTATGGAGTACGCGTGGTTTAACAACGTTGAGACAAAACCCGGTATCGGCTATCCGAAAAACTGGGAAGATCAGGAGGAGTGGCAAGGCGGCTGGGTTCGCGATGTCAACGGCAAGATAAGACCGCGCCTGGGCGGCAAGATGGGCGTTATCACCAAAATCTTCGCCAACCCGGTGATCCCGCAAATCGATGATTACTACGAACCGTTTACCTACGATTATCAGCATCTGCACAGCGCGCCGGAGAGCAAAAACCAGCCCACCGCCCGCCCGCGTTCGCTGATTGACGGCAAAAGGATGGACAAAATTGTCTGGGGGGCCAAACTGGGAAGAATTGCTCGGCGGCGAATTTTCAAAGCGTGCCCGCGATCGTAACTTCGAGAAAATGCAAAAAGGAGATGTACGGCCAGTTCGAAAACACCTTCATGATGTATCTGCCGCGTCTGTGCGAGCACTGCCTTAACCCTAGCTGTGTGGCGACCTGCCCGAGCGGCGCGATTTATAAGCGTGAAGAAGATGGCATTGTGCTGATCGACCAGGACAAATGTCGCGGCTGGCGTCTGTGCATCAGCGGTTGTCCGTACAAAAAAATCTACTTCAACTGGAAAAGCGGCAAATCAGAAAAATGTATTTTCTGTTATCCGCGTATCGAATCCGGTCAGCCGACCGTCTGCTCGGAAACCTGTGTTGGCCGTATTCGCTATCTCGGCGTGTTGTTGTATGACGCGGACCGCATTGAAGAAGCGGCCAGTACCGAACACGAAACCGATCTCTATGAGCGCCAGTGCGACGTGTTCCTTGACCCGAACGATCCGGCGGTGATTGAAGAAGCGCTAAAACAGGGTATTCCGCAAAACGTGATTGAGGCCGCTCAGCGTTCCCCGGTCTACAAAATGGCGATGGACTGGAAGCTGGCGCTGCCGTTACACCCGGAATACCGCACCCTGCCGATGGTCTGGTACGTGCCGCCGCTGTCGCCAATTCAGTCTTATGCCGATGCTGGCGGCCTGCCGCAAACCGAAGGTGTGCTTCCGGCGATCGAAAGCCTGCGTATTCCGGTGCAGTACCTTGCCAATATGCTGAGCGCAGGCGATACCGGCCCGGTGCTGCGCGCCCTGAAACGGATGATGGCGATGCGCCACTATATGCGTTCGCAGACGGTGGAAGGCGTTACGGACACCCGCGCTATTGAGGAAGTCGGCTTAAGTGTGGAACAGGTGGAAGAGATGTATCGCTACCTGGCGATCGCCAACTACGAAGACCGTTTCGTGATCCCAACCAGCCACCGTGAAATGGCGCGTGACGCCTTCCCTGAGCGTAACGGCTGCGGCTTCACCTTCGGCGATGGCTGCCACGGTTCCGACACCAAATTTAACCTGTTTAACAGCAGCCGCATTGACGCCATCAACATCACCGAAGTACGCGATAAGGCGGAGGGCGAATAATGCAGATCCTCAAGATTATTGGCTTGCTGATGGAGTACCCGGATGAGCTGTTGTGGGAGTGCCGTGACGACGCCATCGCGCTTATTCGCCATGACGCGCCAATGCTCACCGACTTCACCACTGAGCTGTTAAACGCCCCGCTGCTGGATAAGCAGGCGCAGTGGTGCGAAATCTTTGATCGTGGGCGCGCGACGTCGCTGTTGCTGTTTGAACACGTTCATGCGGAATCGCGCGATCGGGGCCAGGCGATGGTCGATCTGCTGGCCCAGTATGAAAAGGTGGGACTGCAACTTGACTGCCGCGAGTTACCCGACCATCTGCCGCTCTATCTGGAGTATTTGAGCGTGCTGCCGGAAGCAGAAGCGCGGGAGGGATTGCAGAACATCGCGCCGATCCTCGCGCTGCTGGGCGGGCGTTTAAAACAACGGGAAACGCCGTGGTATCAGCTGTTTGACGCCCTGCTATCGCTAGCGGGTAGCCCACTTTCCAGTGACAGTGTCACACAGCAGATCGGCGGCGAGGCGCGTGACGATACCCGTCAGGCGCTGGATGCCGTCTGGGAAGAGGAACAGGTGAAGTTTATCGAAGATAACGCCACCGCCTGTGACAGTTCTCCGTTACAACACTATCAACGACGCTTTAGCCAGGACGTGGCGCCACAGTATGTCGACGTCAGCGCGGGAGGCCCGAAATGATACAGTACCTGAACGTCTTTTTTTACGACATCTACCCCTACCTCTGCGGCACGGTGTTTATTCTCGGCAGTTGGTTGCGCTATGACTACGGACAGTACACCTGGCGCGCCTCGTCCAGCCAGATGCTGGACAAACGCGGCATGGTGCTATGGTCAAACCTGTTCCATATCGGCATCCTGGGGATCTTCTTCGGCCATCTGTTCGGTATGCTAACGCCCCACTGGATGTACGCCTGGTTCCTGCCCATTGCGGTGAAACAGCAAATGGCGATGATTCTTGGCGGGGTCTGCGGCGTGCTGACGCTGGTCGGCGGCGCAGGTCTGCTGATTCGGCGCCTGTTTAATCAGCGCGTGCGCGCCAGCTCATCCACGGCGGATATTTTGATCCTCTGTATCCTGCTGATCCAGTGCATCCTCGGGCTGACAACAATACCGTTCTCCGCGCAACACCCGGACGGAAGCGAGATGCTGAAACTGGTCGGTTGGGCGCAGGCGGTTGTGACGTTCCAGGGCGGTGCTTCGGCGCATCTGGACGGCGTGGCGCCAATTTTCCGCGCGCATCTGGTGCTGGGAATGACCATCTTCCTGATTTTCCCGTTCACGCGTCTGGTGCATGTCTGGAGCGCGCCGTTTGAGTATTTCACTCGCCGCTACCAGATTGTCCGCTCACGTCGCTGACCTGACCCCATGCCCGGTGGCGCGACGCTTACCGGGCCTACAAAATACTCCCTGTAGGCCGGATCAGGCGTAAGCCGCCATCCGGCATATACCCGGAATCTCTTCTCTTGTAAAACGTAAGCCCCCTCTTTTCCCTGCCTGCCGTATATACATTACAAATTCATTAGACTCGCTATTTAACTTACTCATTCATCTAATACCCGTTACTCAAAATACAAATTGTTACTTCTTCAATCTTCGCCTGTTTGCTTCCGTTTTGCTCTAATTAATGAGATTACGGTCACTTTTTCATATCCACAGTAATTAATAGTATTATTCAACCGACGAGGACAACCCTATGCTTTTAGAAGAAAGACGTGCAAAAATATTAGCAATTCTTATTAAAAATGAACGCGTGCTGGTTAATAATTTAGCCGAATTATTCTCTGTATCAAGGGAAACAATTCGTCGCGACCTGTCTTATCTCGAAAAAAAATCAGGCTATTGAACGATGCTATGGCGGCGCAATTCTTAATAAAAAGAATGTCATGGTCTCTTTCAGAAAAGAGATGCTTTCAAATATTAGTGATTTGTTAAAACATCAGGATGCAATAAAATTTATGACTGAAGAAAAAAAAGGTAAGGTATGTGTTTTTGGATCTTTCAATGTAGATATTGTTTCCTATGTTGCAAGACTTCCACACCCAGGAGAAACTATTGTATCACAAAGTTGCTCATTTGGGCCTGGGGGAAAAGGCGCTAACCAGGCCATTGCAGCAAGTAATGCAATGTGCAAAGTTGATTTTATTACAAAAGTGGGTAACGATCAGCTAAGTTCACATGCTTATTCTCATTTAGAAGCATCAAACATAGACTCATTAACGATATATGTTTCAGACTCCGCACCTACAGGTAATGCATTAATATACGTTTCTGAATTAGATGGCGAAAATATGATTGCTATTAATCAAGGAGCTAATGTAACAATTATCGATGAGGAGATTATAAATTCACATAAAAACATATTAAATTCCAACATATTGCTGGTACAGCTTGAGAATAATCTTTCCGCAACCATCAACGCAATAAAGTATGCCAGAGAGAACGATGTTACGGTTATCTTAAATCCCGCCCCTTTTACTTCAGATGCGAAAATAATGTTACCGTTCGTCGATATAGTCACCCCAAACCAAACAGAAGCTACGCTTCTCAGCGGCATTAATATTACTGATATTGAAACAGCAAAAAAAGCCGCTGAACGAATCGCTCAAATGGGACCGCAATGCGTAATCGTGACGCTTGGGAATAAAGGTGCACTTTTATATGATAAGGGACAATTTTATATGATTCCTGCTTATCCGGCGATGGTCGTTGATACTACGGGTGCTGGTGATGCTTTCAATGGGGCGTTAGCTGCTTCCTTATCTAAAGGTGAAACAATAAAACATGCCTGTCATTATGCTGCTGCATTTTCTTCTCTGGCCGTAGAGCTAAATGGGGCATCAAATATGCCTGAACATAAAAATGTTCTCATTCCGATTGAACGAATCAAGCTATTCAAAAATGTAACGAGAGAAAAACCATGACTAAAGTAATTATTGATACTGATATTGGCGTCGACCGATGCTTTTTGCGATCGCCTATGCAGCAGGATATTTAGATATTATTGGCATTACTACTGTTTTTGGTAATGTTCCGGTTGAACAGGCGGTTAAAAACGCAAAACTTTTCTGTGAGAAGATCAATCTTGGAACAAAAATATATCGGGGATGCTCAAGACCCTCTGGCTATTGAACCTGCTCCGCCAGGGACAAAAGTACATGGAGAAGATGGTCTTGGCGGCGTTTTTTCAAACTCGCATGATAGTCATGCAGAGGATGCAATTTTCATTCATCATTGACCAGTATCAAGTCTAACCCCTGGAGAGATTACATTAATCCTTATTGGGCCATTAACAAACATTAGCGTTGCACTGAATCAAGCACCAGAAATCGCGGAGTTAGTTAAACAAGTTGTTATCATGGGGGGAGCATACGGTACTCATGGTCACTCCGGTAATTCGACACCATTTGCTGAGTTCAATTTCTGGAAAGATCCTCATGCTGCCGATCAGGTTCTTTCTTCGGCGCTGCCAGTAACCATCGTCCCTTTGGATGTTACGCATCAGGTATTAATTACAGGGAAAGAAATTCGTGATACTGGAAATGAATTATTTACAAGCATAGCCGATTTTTATCTGCAATATAGCCTCAAGGAAGAAGGTTTTGAAGGAATGGCACTACATGATTCCTTAGCCGTATCTTATCTTTTAAATCCTGAGTGGTTTGATACAGTTGAAAGTTCTCTACGCGTCGTTACCGAAGGTATCTGTATTGGTCAGTCGCTGCTGAAGCCTAAGTATAGAGCAACACGAGTTGATCCTTTTGCAAATTTGAAATCTCAACAAATTTGTCTTGATGTGGACGTTAATGAAGTGAAGAAACACTTCCTGAACGCACTTGCTAATAATTTTTAGTTTATCGAGTAACGGGGCGTTATGAATTCAGATAACAATACCGCAGCAAAGTTTGGTTTAATTGGTGCGGTTATTTATGGTGTTAACTCGATTATTGGATCTGGTATATTTCTTTTGCCTGGAGAGTTATATAAATTAACGGGACCTGCTTCAATTATTATGATTCTCATCGATGTTTTTGTGGTGCTTTGTTTTGCACTCTGTTTTGCTGAGTGCTCTAAGTATTTTGACAAAAATGGTGGAGCATATCAGTACGCAAAATTTTCGATGGGAGATCTCGCTGGGTTTAATATTGGTGTGCTTGGTTGGCTTACTAATGTTATTGGTTGGGGCGTTATGGCGGTTGGCTTTGCTAAACTATTTCTTGCCTTTTTTTCCCGAACTCCCACTGACAGTTTCGCAAACAGCACTACTTATAATCTGGGTGTTTGCTATCTCAAACTTATTTGGTATGAGGACGTCTAAAAATCTCACATTGGTTATTACTGTAATAAAACTCATTCCAATTATAGGATTCTGTTTTGTCTCGCTATTCTTTCTTAAGTCTGGAATTGAAAATGCCAACTTCACACCATTTGTTCAACTCCCGACAGATAAAAGCCTATTTGATGGTGTAAGCCAGAGCACACTGCTACTTTTTTATGCCTTTCTCGGATTTGAAGCACTACCCATAATTGCGGCTGAAATTAAATCTCCAGAGAAAAATGTCTCTCGTGCTATTCTTATTACTGTTTTCTTTGTGTCACTAATTTATTTTCTCATTATCGCAGGCGCTGTTGCAATTTTAGGTAAAGATATTATTCATTATGACAGCCCTATTCAGCAGGCAGCTAAATTAACATTGGGTTCGGTAGGCGGAAGCATAATAGCTCTTGGCGCAATCATTTCAATTGCCGGGTTAAACATGTCATGCTCGATTATCACACCTCGCATTGCCCAGTGCTATTGCCGATGATGGTATGCTGCCAGGTATGTTTGCAAGAAAAAACAATGCAGGAAGCACCTGTATTTTCAACCTTAATCTCAGCACTTATCGCATCTGTTATTGTTATGAGTGGAACATTTACACCAAACTGGCTGAGTTGGCGGTTTTAATGTTTTTCTTGCAATATATTCCAACGCCGATAGCGACTATCATTATGAAGTACCGCAGGAAGAAAAATAATGAAGTAGAGAAAGAAGGATTTGTTCTGCCTCTTGGATATATCTTTCCAGTATTAGCGCTGGCAATTAGTTTTTATCATCATCTGTAACTCACGACCTGTTAATATTATTTTTATGCTGTCGTCCAATTATCTTATCTAGTGTCGTTTGGTTTATTTCTTTCAGAAGACAAGTGTTCGCAGTGAGTAGTCTGTTTACAGGCCGGATAAGATCCGGCCTGTAATTTTATTTCCCTGCCTCCGGGTGGGTATCAAACGCCGCCATGACGGCCGCTAATTCCGCCTCGGTAAACCCGTGCTTCGCATCATCGATCCCCAGCCCAAACTGCTCTGCAATAGCGCGTAAAGAGACGCCACATCCGGCACATTACGCTGTTCTATCGCATGGCCTTCCTGATAATGGGTAAAATGGAAATTGGTCAACGTCAGTTTACCGCCATCCGGTAAATGGCGGCACATCAACAGGTGATGGCGGAAAATGCGACTGCGGCCAGTGCGCTGACCAGAAGTTGCCCATCACGTAATCGCTCTGCTGCTGAACTCCCCAGATCGAAGCAATACATCGACTGCCAGTGATCGTGATGGCGAAACTGCAAAATCCAGTTATTCCCCTCTTGTCGCAAAACGGTATTCGCCATGCGGCGTCTGTTGTTCACATTCTGCCTGCAAACGGATGGGCGCGGTCAATGTCTGCCCGCCAAATCCGACGTCTGCAATCCACGGTTCGCCTTGCAGTTCGACCAGTAACAGCCGGTGCGGTGCGTGGCGGCAAGCTGGTCGGGTTTGTTAGTACGACGCGCCCCAGCAGGCTGCGCACGGTAAAGCCTGTCTCCCGTAAAGCACGTTCAAACAGCCCATTTTTGTTCGAAGCAATAGCCGCCGCGACGGGCGGTCAGCAATTTTTCCTCCCAGCGACAGATCGTCGAGCTGAATTTCGCGCGGCAGTAAGACATCCAGATTTTCAAACGGAATGGTGCTGTTATGCTGCAAATGCAGCGCTCGTAAAGTGTCAAGATTAGCTTCGGCAGCGCCCGACCAATTTTATGCGGGCAAAATAGGCGGTCAAAAAAGACGTCATAAGGCATTCCTGTCTGTAGGGGTTCACGCAAAAAAGCTGATTCTACGCTGATGGCGGCAATCTGTTACCCTGCCGCCTGACGTAATATGTCACGGATGCGGTTCTCAACCTGGAGTATGATTGATTTTTTGGCGGTATTACGTACAATAACGTGCGTTGCACATGTATCCTTTAGCCACTATTTTCAATAGTGTCGTCACGATAAGACGATAATCCCCCTGAACGAGGCATACCTATGAGTCGTTTTCGTCCTGTAGAGCTACATCATGCCAGCCGTCTGTTAAATCACGGCCCGACGGTTCTGATCACCAGCCGGGACGATCGCACGGAGCGGCGGAATGTTATGGCGGCGGCGTGGTCTATGCCCGTCGAGTTTTGAGCCTCCCCGTCTTGCCATTGTGCTGGATAAAACCACCTGGTCGCGCGAGCTTATAGAGCGCAGCGGTATGTTTGGCATCGTGATTCCCGGCGTAGCGGCAACGAAACTGGACGTATGCGGTAGGCAGCGTCTCTGGCCGCGAAGAAGATAAATTCAACTGCTATGGCATCCCGGTGATAAAAGGCCCGGTGCTCGGTTTACCCATGATCGAAGAGAAATGCCTCGCCTGGATGGAATGCCGACTGCTGCCCCGCAACGTCGGCACAGGAAAAATATGACACGCTTTTTGGCGAAGTGGTTTCGGCGGCGGCGGATGAACGTGTTTTTATTGAAGGCCGCTGGCAGTTTGATGACGATAAACTGAATACTCTGCATCATTTAGGCGCGGGAACATTCGTTACCTCGGGCAAAAAAATTACCGCGGGCTGAAGGTGAAATGCCCTCCGGCATCCCCATTTATCATCCACTCTTCAGATAACGCTATGGCTCAGGATAACAGAAAAGCGAAACATACCATCTGGACCACTCGCGAGGATATGGTGAGACGAGGAATGATTCTCAGCCTGCCGTGGTTTGCTTTTGTGAATATCAGTTTTGCGCTGATGATCTTTTTTCGTGACGCGTTATTCCACGATACTCACGCGCGCGTATCTGGCAGAGATGCGTATTGTCCGCACTATTGATGACGCCGTTATCAGCATTATGCTGGTCTGTGCCCTGCTGTTGATTACCTCCCGGCGGCAATCCTGGCTGACGCAGGGATTATTAATCACCCTTAGCCTGTTCTGGTCCTGGTGCAGTTATTATTTCATCAGCCACTGGCAATTAACGTTCGCCTATCCTCTCTGTGCGGTGTTATTACTCAGCGCCGTGATCGCACTTTATTTTCATACGCCGAGCGTACTCGCTTTTCTGCTCCCGCTATGGCTGACCGTCCCCGTCGCCAGCGTTGTTTTGAATCAGAAAGTGAATATTCATTTCGCGGTGATCTGGGGCATTTTCTCGCTTATTTTGCTGGGCGGCCGTTTTATGCTGATTCGCTGGTTTGATGAAGCCTGGCGACAAAATCAACACAACAACCTGCTTATTTCGCGCCTGGATAACCTTGCGCATCGCGACCCGCTCACCGGTACGGCAAACCGGCGCGCAATGGAAAAAACTGCTGCATAGCGCAACGGCACAGCAAAATGCGTTTGCGCTGATCATGCTCGATGTCGATTTTTTTAAACGCTATAACGACGCCTACGGGCACCCGGCCGGCGATGCCTGCCTGAGTCAGGTCGCGGATATACTCGCTCAGTCGGTGCGTAGCCCGGAAGATGTGGTCGCCCGGTATGGCGGCGAAGAGTTCGCTGTTATTTTGTTTGACGCGACGTTTGCAAGACGCAGAACGCGTGGCGGGTGAGAATACAACAAGCGCTGGAAGCGGCGGCGATCCCTCACCCGGCGTCAACGGTAAGTGACAGCGTCACGGTAAGTCAGGGTATCGCCTGCTCAGAGAAAGGAAAAACCGCTGAACAGACGATCGCGGATGCCGATGCCGCGCTGTACCGGGCCAAAGAGGCCGGACGGAATCGTTGGGTGCGCTGACGGCCATCATCGTCGCGCCCGTGCTAAATGATGTCGTTATTTTTCAGCACCGGTCTGGAGCGGTGGATGCTGGCAGACCGCATCGGCAATCGCGCTAATGTTCGGGGCGTTGTCCTGAAACCAGTCATGGCCCGGCCCCCAGGTGCGCATCACGCACAGATAACAGTCCAGTAGCGTTAGCTGCCCGCCAAAGGCGTAGGGTTCCGCTATCAGCCGATCCGTTGAGCCATATATACAGGCGCCTTACGGTATTCAAGGCAGCTTTTTCTTCAACTGCTCCGGGGCATTTTGCACCCAGCGTTCAGGGGTAATCAGCATACGTGGAATGTGGGATAAACGTTCGCTACCAGCCAGATTAACAAACGCTGAAAACTGCTGACGCTCGGCGTGTCCGACCGGCGGCGCGAGATCGGGACGGCGGATCGAGGATCATCAGCGCAATGGCGGCGCTCTCCGTCATGATTTCTCCGTTTTCCAGCGCCAGCGTTGGAATCTGGCACAGCGGGTTGAGCTTCTGGAGCAGATCCCGCTGCGGCCCCCTCGGCATCAAACCCCTTCACATCGATAAATTGATACGGAATCTCCGCCAGAGTCAGCATGACTTCGCTAATTGCCGGAGCCCCAGGCCGGGTACGCCATAAACTTTGATCATGCGGCCTCCACAACGTGTAAAACGCTAAGTGTAGTTGATTCACCGTGCTACTGGCTGAATCGTGACCACAGCGCGGCTGAGCTGACCACACGTAAAAGCACGACGTCTTAACGCTGCGTTTCCGGGTATGTTTTTGCGTCGTTTAACAATTGCAGGTAGGATGCTCCGGCCGATGGTTTTATCCCTACCACAGAATGGATGGGAAAAACCGTTTCAGCGTTAGCCAGGCAATCGTTTGGTTAGCAAAAGGTGCGGCACAAAAAGTATCTCTTCTGTCCGACAGGTCAACAGGTAACACAATGAAAACACACAATACAAACGCGCTTGAACAACATGCCGCGAAACGACGCTGGTTGAACGCCCATGAAGAGGGTTATCACAAGGCGATGGGCAACCGACAGGTACAAATGATTGCCATTGGCGGCGCAATTGGCACCGGATTGTTTTTAGGGGCTGGCGCACGACTACAAATGGCTGGCCCTGCCCTGGCGCTGGTTTATCTGGTATGCGGTATTTTCTCATTCTTTATTCTTCGCGCGCTCGGCGAGCTGGTTTTGCATCGCCCTTCCAGCGGCAGCTTCGTCTCCTACGCCCGTGAATTTTTAGGCGAGAAAGCGGCATACGTCGCAGGCTGGATGTACTTCATCAACTGGGCGATGACCGGGATCGTCGATATCACCGCAGTGGCGCTGTATATGCACTACTGGGGCGCATTCGGTGACGTTCCGCAATGGGTGTTTGCCCTGGGCGCGCTGGCGATTGTGGGCACAATGAACATGATTGGCGTGAAGTGGTTCGCCGAGATGGAGTTCTGGTTCGCGCTGGTAAAAGTGCTGGCGATTGTCCTGTTTCTGGTTGTCGGCACAATCTTTTTAGGAAGCGGCAAACCGCTGGATGGCAACACAACAGGCTTCCATCTGATCACCGATAACGGCGGGTTCTTCCCGCATGGCCTGTTGCCTGCTCTGGTGCTGGTTCAGGGCGTTGTCTTCGCCTTCGCGTCGATTGAGCTTGTTGGTACGGCGGCCGGAGAGTGCAAAGATCCGCAAACGATGGTGCCAAAAGCGATCAACAGCGTGATCTGGCGTATTGGCCTGTTCTATGTTGGTTCCGTTGTCCTGCTGGTGTTGCTGCTGCCGTGGAACGCGTATCAGGCCGGTCAGAGCCCCCTTCGTGACCTTCTTCTCAAAACTGGGCGTGCCTTACATCGGCAGCATTATGAACATTGTTGGTGTTGACGGCGGCCCTCTCCAGTCTGAATTCAGGCCTGTACTGCACCGGCCGTATTTTACGTTCGATGTCGATGGGCGGTTCCGCGCCGAAATTTATGGCGAAAATGAGCCGTCAGCAGGTGCCGTACGCGGTTATTCTGGCGACGCTGGGCGTGTATGTCATCGGGGTGTTGCTCAACTATCTGGTGCCTTCTCAGGTTTTCGAAATTGTCCTTAACTTCGCATCGCTGGGTATTATCGCCTCCTGGGGCTTCATCGTGGTGTGCCAGATGCGTTTGCGTAAGGCGATTAAAGAAGGCAAAGCGGCAGACGTCAGCTTTAAGTTACCGGGCGCGCCGTTTACCTCCTGGCTCACCCCTGCTGTTCCTGCTGAGCGTTCTGGTGCTGATGGCGTTTGATTACCCTAACGGCACCTATACCATCGCTTCACTTCCGCTGATTGCCATTCTGCTGGTCGCTGGCTGGTTTGGCGTGCGCAACCGCGTGGCGGAAATTCACCGTACCGCGCCGGTTGTGCCGCAGGAAGAGAATAAACAGGACATGGTATTACGAGAAGAGACGGCGAGTTAACACTGGCAGCCCGGTGGGCGTGACGTTTATCGGGATGTTGTTACGCGGTAAAAAGGAGGGGCTTGCCCCTCCTTTTTTTACTTAATGCTTACAGCGTTATTTAACCGTTACAGCGCGATGCGGATAACATCATCTGGCTGAGTGGCTTCCTGTTCACGGGTTGATTTCTGCTTCACGCTCACGAACAGCGTTTGCCCGTCCGCAGACAGCGCCAGACTATTCGGGAATGTCGGCGTATCGTAAGTTTTCACGACCTTATAGCTTTTCGCGTCAATCACGCTCACTTTACCGGCCTGGCGGTGCGTCACATAGGCTTCGTTGCGGGTCGGGTTGAACAGCACGGCCAGTGATTCCGGCGCGGCTACTTTTGCCAGCACATTGCCATTACGGGTATCTACCACCAGAACTTCAGCCGCTTTGGAATCGGTGATAAAAGCGCGATGGCCTGCGGTGTCGAGGCTCAGGTTGATAAAGAAGTGCTCTTTCCCGTCATCCAGCAATGTTTTGCGGCTCAGGATCTTGTTGTCCGCAGTATCGATGGTGATGAACTCGCCGTCTGCGTTAGTGGTGTAAAGACGCTTCGCTTGACTGTCAATGGCCAGACCCGTGCTCATTTTACCGGTATTCTGGATGGTCGTTTTCAGGGCGATTTTTTCACCGTCAACCACCCAAATCACGCTCTCTTTACCGATGCCGCTGATATATACGGTGTTGGTCGCATCATCGCTGACCAGTTCGCGTGGTTGCAGCGGACGGACATCTTCGGAACGCTTGCGCTCATCCAGCACCAGACGCCCTTTTACATCACCTGTTTTGGCATCGATTGCCGTCAGCGCGCTGTTTACGGTGTTACCAAACCACAGCATTTGCGTCGCGTTGTTGATGGTCGCGCCAAACGGTTTGAGATCGTTATGGATGGCCTGCGTCACCTCAAGGGTAACCGGGTCGAGGCGATAAACCACCCCGCCTTTGTCCGTTTTGCGGCTTTGCGAAGTAGCCAGCCACAGCGCATTTTCCTGCTGGCTATAGGCCATTTCATAAGCGCCCTTGCCGACGGCTTTACGCAGCATTTCTTCTGCCGCCTGCGTGCTAAATGAAGACGCGACCAGCAGTGAACCTAACAGTAAAGAACCACGCAGGCGCGGCGAAAACAGATGACGTAAATGCATGACGACTCCCTTTGATAAACACGTTTGTAGCTGCTTCACATGGCTTCGGCGAGTGAATCCGTGTCCCACTCGCTGTATGTAGATGCGAATAGTAATCATTATTTAGTGCAAAGTGGAGCGTTTCTTTGCAGGCAGTCTACAATTTCTTTAATTTTTTCATGTTCCATTAACGCATCGTGCTATTAAATTTTTCATATATTTACAAAGTAATTAAAGTATTCATCAAATTTCATTTGGCACGTTTACTCGTGATTGGTTTTTTTTCATGAAGATTATTACCGCTCGTCAGGCCGCATTTCCCGCCCTTTTATTCCCTTTCGTTTTCTCGCCGGTGAGCCTGGCGGCCACGGCTGAAGATGAACAAACGATGATTGTTAGCGCGACGCCGCAAACGGTGTCTGAACTGGACACGCCCGCCGCCGTCACCGTGGTTGAAGGGGAAGATATGCGACTGGCGACGCCGCGTATTAATCTGTCTGAATTCCTTAAACGGCGTGCCCGGTTTGCAGGTGGCAAACCGTCAGAATTATGCGCAGGATTTACAGTTGTCAATTCGCGGATTTGGCTCCCGCTCTGCATACGGCATTCGCGGTATTCGTCTGTATGTTGACGGCATCCCGGCCACCATGCCGGACGGACAAGGGCAGACGTCCAATATCGATCTGAGCAGCGTCCAGAATGTGGAAGTGCTGCGCGGCCCCTTCTCCGCGCTGTACGGCAACTCTTCCGGCGGCGTGATGAACGTGACGACGGAAACCGGACGCCAGCCGCCGACGATTGAAGCCAGCAGCTATTACGGCAGTTTCGGTAGCTGGCGCTATGGCATGAAAGCCACGGGGGGCGATGGGTGACGGAACGCAGGCGGGTGACGTGGATTACACCGTCTCCACGACCCGATTCACCACCCACGGTTTTCGCGATCGCAGCAGCGCGCAAAAGAATCTGGCTAACGCAAAACTGGGGGTGCGTCTGGACGATGCCAGTAAGTTAAGCCTGATTTTCAATAGCGTAGACATTCACGCGAACGACCCCGGTGGCCTGACCGAATCCGAATGGAAAGCCAACCCGCAGCAGTCGCCGCGCGCCGAACAGTTCAACACGCGAAAGACCATCAAGCAGACTCAGGCAGGCCTGCGCTATGAGCGTCAGCTCAGCGAACACGACGATCTGAGCGTGATGATGTATGCCGGTGAACGTGAAACCACACAATACCAGTCCATACCGATGGCGCCGCAGCGGGATAACCCCGCGCATGCAGGTGGCGTAATCGTGCTTCAGCGTCATTATCAGGGTATCGACACCCGCTGGACGCACCGGGGCGAGCTGGGCGTACCTGTGACGTTCACCACCGGCCTGAACTATGAAATATGAGCGAAAATCGCAAGGGATACGAGAACTACCGCCTGAATAACGGCGTGCCGCAGTTTGGCGTGAAAGGCGATTTGCGTCGTAATGAGCGCAACCTGATGTGGAACGCCGATCCCTACCTGCAAACGCAGTGGCAGCTGACCGAAAAACTTTCGCTTGATGCCGGCGTGCGGTACAGCTCAGTCTGGTTTGACTCTAACGATCATTACGTTACGCCTGGAAACAGAAATGACAGCGGCGAGGCCAGCTACCATCAATGGCTCCCTGCCGGGGCGCTCAAGTATGCGTTCACCGATGCGTGGAACGTTTATCTGGCCGCAGGGCGCGGTTTTGAAACGCCGACCATCAATGAACTCTCCTATCGCCCGGACGGACAAAGCGGCCTGAACTTCGGCCTGAAACCCGCCACCAATGACACGGTGGAAATTGGCAGTAAAACGCGTATTGGCGATGGTTTACTGGACGGCGGCGCTCTTCCAGACGGATACGGATGATGAAATTGTCGTCGCCACCAGCGGTGGTGGGCGCACCACATATAAAAACGCCGGTAAAACCCGTCGCCAGGGCGCAGAATTATCGTGGGATCAGCGTTTCGCCGGTAACTGGCGGGTAAACGCCTCCTGGACCTGGCTGGATGCGACCTACCGCAGCAACGTCTGCAAAAGTGGCGATTGCAACGGTAACCGCATGCCGGGCATTGCACGTAATATGGGGTTCGCCTCGCTGGGATATGTACCGGATGAAGGCTGGTATGCCGGCACCGATGCCCGCTATATGGGGGGCATCATGGCAGACGATCAAAACACGGCAAAAGCGCCCTCGTATACCGTGGTTGGCCTGAACACCGGGTATAAGTTTAACTACAGCAACTTAACGGTCGATGTGTTTGGCCGGGTCGATAACCTGTTTGATAAAGAGTATGTTGGTTCGGTGATCGTCAACGAATCAAACGGACGCTATTACGAACCGGCGCCGGGGAGAAACTACGGCGTTGGCGTCAATCTGGCATGGCGTTTTGAGTAAGCGCCAGAGCTAAAAAATAGCGGGGAATCGCCCCGCTATTTTTTAATGTCATGCAGCGTCAATTCTCAGGCATCATCCGCCAGGCGAATCACGACCTTGCCGAAGTTCTTCCCGGTCAGCAGACCGATAAACGCCCCCGGCGCTTTTTCCAGTCCGTCGGTGATCTGTTCGCGGTAGTGGATCTTCCCTTCTTTGACCCAGCGCCCCATCTCCTGCTGAAACTCATGAATCCGGTGCCCGTAGTCCTGACCAATAATAAACCCTTGCAGGCGGATGCGTTTTTTTAACAGCGTCGCCATTAATAGTGGCAGCCGGTCAGGTCCGTCGGGGAGTTTTGTGGCGTTATATCCGCTCACCAGACCACACAACGGGATACGTGCCGAAGTATTCAACAGCGGCAGAACCGCATCAAACACCTTGCCGCCGACATTTTCATAATACACATCAATTCCCTGCGGGCAGGCTTTCGCCAGTTGTTCCGCAAAATCCGCCGCGTGGTGATCGAGGCATATGTCAAAACCGAGAATCTCGGTCGCGTAGCGGCATTTTTCTGCGCCGCCTGCGACACCCACCACATGACAGCCCTTCAGTTTGCCGATTTGCCCGACGGTTGCGCCGACCGGCCCGGTGGCGGCCGCAACGACCAGCGTTTCCCCTGCTTTGGGCTGGCCGATATCCAGCAGTCCCATATAGGCGGTAAAGCCTGGCATCCCCAGCACGCCCAACGCCCATGATGGATGCTCAGGGTTGTCACCGAGTTTCACCAGCCCTTTCCCGTCGGAAATATCATAATCCTGCCAGCCGCTGTAACTTAATACCCATTCTCCCGGATGGTAATCAGGGTGACTGGACTCCACGACCCGGCTGACCGTTCCGCCAACCATCACGCCGCCGATCTCCACTGGCGGTGAGTAGGACGGTTCGTCGCTCATTCTTCCGCGCATGTAGGGATCGAGGGACAGGAAAATTGTACGTAACAACACTTGCCCTTCACCGGGCGTCGCCACGTCGTCCTCTTCCATGCGGAAGTTGCTCTCAACCGGCGCGCCATGCGGACGCGAAGCCAGAACCCAACGACGATTACGGTATGCTTGTTGGCCCATGATGTTCTCCTCTGCTTGTGGCATGAATCCCTCAATAGTAGCCGAACATTAATTACCCGCGTGGTTTAAGCGCACAACCAGGTAAACGCATGTTTCCTGCGTCTCATTGATAAAACGGCAGTCGTTTGGCGGCCCCAGCTCCAGGCAGTCGCCCGCTTTCATCTCATGGCGAACCCCGCCTTCGACAAAGACCAGTTCTCCCTGCTGTAGCCAGATAAGTTGTCTTGCCAGCGCGTAGGATGCCGCAGGCATCGGTACGTCACTCCCTGCCGGAAGCGAGATTTGTACGAGATCGATGGGCAGGTCGCTGCGCGGTGAGACGTGGCGGCGCAGGTAGTGCGTCTGCGGGTCGTGCCAGACGGGTTGATCGGCAAAACGCAGCAGCTTGCCCTCCTGCATTTCTGCACGCGCGATCAGCGTCGACATGCTGATGCCAAACGCCCCGGAAAGCCGCCCCAGCAGCGTGGCCGTCGGGCTGCTCTCTCCGCGTTCGATTTTGTGGATCATGGCGCGCGATACGCCTGCCCGCTCGGCAAGCTCCGTCAGCGACCAGCCCCGCGATTCACGCTCAATGCGAATTCTTGCACTGATCCGTTGATTTATGCTGTCTTCGATAGTATTCATATCGTAATACTATAGTGAACAACAACTGAGGTTCAACATGTCTATTCGATTTGCTGGCAAAGAAGACTGCGCCACCATCGCCGAAATCTACAATCACGCAGTATTGCACACGGCGGCAATCTGGAACGATCAAACGGTCGATGTGGATAACCGCATCGCATGGTTTGATGCGCGTCAGCTATCAGGCTATCCGGTTCTGGTCAGTGAAGAGAATGGCGTCGTCACCGGGTACGCCTCCTTTGGCGACTGGCGTAACTTTGACGGTTTCCGCCATACGGTTGAACATTCCGTATATGTCCACCCGGATCATCAGGGGAAAGGCCTCGGACGGGCGCTTCTCAGCCGTCTGATCGAGGAAGCGCGCGCATGCGGCAAGCATGTGATGGTCGCCGGAATCGAGTCGCAAAACCAGGCATCGCTGCATCTGCACGAAACGCTGGGGTTCAGCATTACCGCCCAAATGCCGCAGGTTGGCACCAAATTCGGCCGCTGGCTGGATCTGACGTTTATGCAGCTTCAGCTTGACGATCGTCGCGACCCGGATGCGCGCGGATGAACCAGACGCTGACCTTCGCCTTTCTGATTGCCGCCGGTATTGGGCTGGTTGTGCAAAACACGCTTATGGTGCGCATTACACAGAACTCGTCAACGATTCTCATCGCCATGCTGCTGAACTCGCTGGTCGGGATTGTCCTGTTTGTCAGCATTTTGTGGTTTAAACAAGGCGCGGCGGGGTTTAGCGAGCTGGTTTCCAGCGTGCGCTGGTGGACGTTGATTCCCGGCTTGCTCGGATCGTTTTTCGTTTTCGCCAGTATTAGCGGGTATCAGTACGTTGGCGCAGCGACAACTATCGCGGTTCTGGTTGCCAGCCAGCTTATTGGCGGCCTGGTATTGGACATTTTGAGAAGTCATGGCGTGCCGTTACGTGCGCTGGCAGGCCCGGTTTGCGGAGCGGTGTTGTTGGTGATCGGCGCGTGGCTGGTCGCCAGACGTCAGTTTTAATTGCCGCTTCGCCGGATGGCGGCGTCGCGGCGTAAACGCCTTATCCGGCCTGTACATCCCTCACAGGCCGTGCTTATCAACGTCAGAGAATGCTACCACCTTTGGTAAGCTGTTCGCGACGCGCTTCCATATCTTCCTTGTACTGACGACCGTGATGCGCAATCGCCGTCCGTAGCCGCTGTTGCTGGGTGTAACGATCTTCCCGGCTCAGTTCGGCGTCATCGCTCAGCGCGATCAGCAGTTCGTTCATATGGGTAATGACGCTCTCTTCGATAGCGGCATCTACGCGCGCAGTGACCTCTTCCAGGTGCGACATAAACTCTCCTTAAACCATCAATTCAATTTAGCTTTTGAAAAATCACTGCCCATCAGGCTTACGCTGTATCCGGTTACGTTGCTGCGTGTGGCGTAGAACGTTTTGCCATTTGCCAGCGCGATCCACGGCGCTTGCTGATAGAAAATATCCTGCGCCTGCTGGTAGAGCTGCGCACGTTCTTCCGGCTTGCTCACCCGTTTCGCTTTCTGGACGAGATCATCATACCCTTTATCGCACCAGCGCGCGGCATTTGAGCCGGTTTTTATGCTGTTGCAGCCCAGCAGCACATCGGCAAAGTTATCTGGATCGCCATTGTCAGACATCCAGCCGAACAGCGCGGTATCGTGCTCGCCTTTACGCATCCCGGACAAATACTCTCCCCACTCGTAAGAGACGATTTTCGCCGTCACGCCGACTTTTGCCCAGTCGCTCTGGATCATCTCCGCAATGCGCCGGGAATTGGGGTTATAAGGGCGTTGCACCGGCATCGACCAGAGCGTTGCCTCAAACCCCTTCTCCAGCCCCGCCTGCTTCAGCAAATCTTTGGCTTTTTGCGGATCGTAGTCATAATCCTTCAGGTTGTTATTAAAGCCCATCATATTTGGCGGAATGGGCGATTTCGCCACCGTACCGGAACCGAGGAACACCGCGTTGATAATGGCTTTTTTTATCAGTGGCGTAATTTAACGCCTGGCGCACCAGTACGTTATCAAACGGTTTTTTTCTCGGTATTAAAGGCCAGATAGCCGACGTTCAGCGCATCGACCGAATGCAGCGTTAACGCGTTATTCTTTTTAATCTCGTCAAACTGTACGGGTGATGGCGCCGGAATAATCTGGCACTCGTTGGTTTGCAGTTTTGCCAGGCGCGTCTGGGCGTTAGGCGTAATCGAGAAAATAAGATGTCTGGTCGGCACTTCGCCATCCCAGTAGTTCGGGTTCGCCAGGTAGCGAATCTGTGAATCCTGCTTGTAGTGTTGCAGTACGTAAGGGCCAGTGCCGACAGGCCAGTTATCGACGTTTTCCGGTGTGCCTTTTTTCAGCATCGCATCGGCATACTCTGCGGAGAGAATGGAGGCGAAATCCATGCCCCAGTCAGCGAGGAATGCCGCATTGGGTTCGTTCAGCACAAACTGGACGTGATAATCGTCGACCTTTTTCACCTCTTTAATCAACTTATCGAGGCCGACATCATTGAAGTATTCGTAGCTGCCCTGCGACACATTATGGTATGGATGATCCGCATCCTTCTGGCGCAGCACCGAGAAAATAACGTCATCGGCATTAAAATCGCGCGTCGGTTTAAAGAATTTATTGCTGTTGAATTTCACGCCCTGACGCAGCGTAAACGTGTATGTTTTCCCATCCGGGGAAATCGTCCAGTCGGTCGCCAGCGACGGCACCGGCGTATTTTTTACCGGATCGAAATTGATCAGTCGGTTGTACAGCACCTGCGAACTGGCCACGAATGACGGGCCGGAACTGGCGATTTGCGGGTTAAACGATTCGGGTGAGGCTTCAGAACAGTAGATGATGGTATCGGTATTGGCCGCAAATGCCGCCCCTGCCGGTAAAAGTGCGCTGAGCGCCAGCGCGAGCAACGTTTTCCCTGTAGACATCGTTATAAGCCTTTTCATTTGATTATAAAGAGAGTCATATGAGCATAGCTTACAAAAGCTGACAAATAACGAATCACTCTCAGGTTATTCCGTTCTGGTATTTTTTCGCTGATGAATGCGTCCTGCGGCGTGAAATAATTTCCCTTAAGTCTTTTTGAAAACGTCAAGATTTTTCCCCCGGCGCTATGCCATGAAAATTAGCCCCTTTTTGCCTCTCTTCCGCCGTTTGCTTGTCTTTGTAATCCGTAAAGTAGATGCGTGAAGAAGTCTAAGGGACAACAACGTGGCAAAAACTCTCTTACGTAGCGGCAATCTGGACGACTATCAGGCCGTGGGCGGTGGCGGTCAGGCCGTATTTGATTCCGCATTGCAAATTCGTGAAACGCTTCGTCTGCGTAAACAGCAGGCAATGGTGGATTGTCTGGCGATCCCGCAAATTAATGACAGCGGCGATCGCGTCGACTGGTATTCCCCGGTCGAGGGAAAAGCCATCGCATGGAAGGCCGCGGAGGAAGAAGCGCGATTTCGGGCGCTGCGCTACCTGAGCAGCACGCTGGAAAACGCGGCGGCGCTGAGCCGTAAAAGTCTGCAATCCGGGAAAACTTCGTTGCAGCTTTTCGGTTCCCTGCTGGAAAAAGCGGTTCAGTTCCCTGGGGAAAACCACGTTTTTCTGGTTGATGGCAAACCGGTCATCACCTTCTGGGGGTTTGTGAATCTTAATGAAAACACCCGTGAGGACGTACTTGACTGCCTGCGCGCCATTGATGTTCCGCCCGTCCTGCCGCCTGCCGCTGAACCCGAGCAGGAGGTGGAAGATGAGCCGTTGCCAGAGGTGACGTTTGCCCGTTCCGATGAGCCATTACTGACGCCGGTGATGATTGAACGCCCCCAGGAACCCGAACCTGAACCGGTCGCCCCTGTTGTTGTCAGCGAACCGCAAGCGCCTTCGCCATCTCCAACCGCTCCCGTGAAGCCCTCTTCGCGTCTGCCGCTATGGAGTCTGCCGGTTGCCGCCGTGATTGTTGCCGCCGTTGCGGCGCCGCTGTTATGGAAACCGTCTGCCCCCGCCGCCGAAACCACGACGGTCAGTACGCCGGTTGTCGCCGCGAAAGTGGACAGTAAACCGTTGCCGAAGATGATTGCCCAACTGCCGCTGCATCAGGCGGAAGTGATTCCGCCGGTGAAAAAAGCGAAGCCCGCAGATGAACCGGTAGTGATCGCCGCCATCCCCAAAGATGCGCTGGTGATGGATGCCGGTCAGATGAAAGCGGGAGTCACGCGCTTTTTGAATGGAAACTGGCGCGTACTGATTGACGTTAAAGATCCGGTCAGCGGAAAAGCGCCTTCGCTGCGTTACCAGATCCAGAACAACAAAGGCACCGCCCGGGTGGTACACGGCGACAACATCGTCTGCCGGGCGGACATTTTCTCCGGCCTGCATCAGACCGGAGAGCTGATGATCAAGAGTCGTGGTCACGCACGTTGCACCGATGGTTCGCGCTACCCGATGCCGGAAATCACCTGTAAAGCCAGCACGAATGACGTTGCAGCTTGCTCAGCGCGTTATGACGCCCATGCGGAAGTCCCGTTGACGATCAAAAAGATAGGTGCCTGATTTTATGTTGGTGAATCTGTGTGATTACAAACAGAGCGTAACGCTCATCGCAAACAGCGGCGTACAATTCCTCGACTTCGGCCTGACGCCGCAGGAGTCTGCCCATCTTGGTCGTTTCGTGCGTAAAACGGCGAACGGCCCCCTGCTCCGGCTCGACTTTGATCTGACCAACGGGCGCTATACGGTACCGGGGCGCACGGGGGGGCAACCTGAAGTGGTCAAACCGGAAAGCACCCAGATGTTGCACTATTCGCTGGATGTGCTGGATGGCGTCTGGTTGCCGCTCCCTTTCCTGCGCTTTAACCCTCCCCGTACGTTTGTGGAAGGCCCCGACAACTGGGCGCGCGTACAGGTGCGTAAGCTGCCTGAACCCGACAGTGCGGGTCATACGCACCGCATTACCGTGGCGCTGGACAGCCAGTTAAGCGAGAACGCGCCGGCGGCGCTGGCGCCTAACGAAAACGACCTGCTCAATGGCACGCGGTTCGCGCTGGCCTGGCGCGATGATGAAATTGCCGATTTTCTTGACCAGACGTGGATTGACGGCTGGCTGCGCGAATCCTTCCTTCATCACGTCACCCAGGAGGAGAACCGCTCTGAGCAGGAGATTCAGCAGGCGCTGCGTAACTTTGAGTACCAGGCGCACTGGTTGAATCTGATGACGTTACTGGGGGAACAGCTTTCCGTGCCGGAAGTGAAGCTGGTCACCCACACGCTCAGCACGCCTGCGATTCCGGTGGATCTGATTCTGGACGTCGGCAATACCCATACCTGCGGCGTATTGATTGAAGATCACGGCGACGCCAATGACGGTTTGCGCCAGACGGCGGAATTACAGGTACGCTCCTTAAGTGAGCCGCAATGTCTTAACGATCCGCTGTTCACCAGCCGACTGGAGTTCTCCGAAGCGCGTTTCGGCAAACAGCATTTTTCGGTTGAAAGCGGCCGCGACGACGCCTTTATCTGGCCATCGATTGTGCGCGTGGGCGACGAAGCCCGCAAACTGGCTATGCAGCGTCTGGGAACGGAAGGCAGCAGCGGGATCTCCAGCCCGCGTCGTTATTTGTGGGACGAAACCCCGGTTTTACAGGACTGGCGCTTCAGCCAGATGAACAGCAAAACGCAGCGAGAACCGCTCGCCACCGCCTTCCCGCTGATGAATCTGATGAATGACGACGGACAACCGTTATTCAGCCTGCCGCCCGATGACCGGTTGCCGGTCTTTTCGCCGCAGTACAGCCGCAGCACGCTGATGACGCACATGCTGTGCGAAATTCTGTCGCAGGCGCTGGGGCAAATGAACAGCGTGGCGACGCGGTTACGCCTCGGTTTTCCGGCGTCGCCGCGTCAGTTGCGCACGCTGATTCTGACCCTGCCATCGGCAATGCCGAAACAGGAACGCGAAATTTTCCGCCAGCGTATGTTCGAAGCCATCGCACTGGTATGGAAAGCGATGGGCTGGCATCCGCAGGATGAGGATTTTTCCTCCCGTAAGCAGCAGGAAAAGAGCGTTGTTCCGGTGCCGAACATTCAGATGGAGTGGGACGAAGCCAGCTGCGGACAGCTGGTATGGCTGTATAACGAAGCGATTTCCCATTACGCCGGGCGCACGGAGACGTTCTTCAACGCCCTGGCTCGCCCGGACCGTTTACCGGAACCGGGCGAAACCAAAGGTCGGGCGCTACGCGTGGCGTCTATCGACATTGGCGGCGGCACGACGGATATGGCGGTCGTCCACTACCAGCTTGATGACGGCGTCGGCGCGAACGTCAAGATCACCCCGCACTTACTGTTCCGTGAAGGGTTTAAAGTCGCGGGCGATGACATGCTGCTGGACGTCATCCCAGAAATGCATATTGCCTGCGCTGCAAACCCGCTTGCAGCAGGCCGGCGTGACGGATGCCGCCGCCCTGCTGGCAACGCTGTTTGGAGATTCAGGCCGCATTGATACGCAGGCGATTTTGCGTCAACAAACGGCGCTACAGCTGTTTATGCCGCTGGGGCACGCCGTACTGGCCGCCTGGGAACAGAGCGACGTTAACGATCCGCTGGCGGGTCTACACGCGACCTTTGGCGAACTGCTGACTCAACGCCCTACGCGCAACGTGATGAATTACATCCAGCAGGCGATCGACCATGCGCTGCCTTCAGGCTCACCGGCGTTCGATCTGCTGAGCGTACCGTTGCAGGTGCAGTTCAGTCACTTACAGGAGGCATTACTGGCCGGTCAGTTTACCCTGACCTCGCCGCTGCATGCCGTTTGCGAAGCGATTTCTCATTACCGCTGCGACATTCTGCTGGTGACGGGCAGACCAACCTGCCTGCCCGGCGTGCAGGCGCTGATCCGCCATTTACAGCCGGTTCCCGTTAACCGCATCGTCTGGATGGACAAGTATCGCGTCCATGAATGGTACCCCTTCAGCCAACAGGGGCGGATTGGCAACCCGAAATCAACCGCCGCCGTGGGGGCGATGCTGTGTAGCCTGGCGCTGGATTTACGGCTGCCGCGCTTTAACTTTAAAGCCGCCGATATCGGCGCCTATTCCACCGTACGCTATCTCGGCGTTCTGGATAACACGGTCAATACCTTGCGTGATGAAAACGTCTGGTATCAGGAGATCGACCTCGATAAACCCGGCGCGAAGCTGGATACCCGTCTGCACTTCCCGCTTCGCGGCAATGTGACGCTCGGCTTCCGCCAACTGGCGAACAGCCGCTGGCCTGCGACCCCACTCTATACCCTGAGCATTAACTCAGCAGAGCTGGCGAAAACCATCGCCGGCGATGGCGTTCTCAATGTCCGGCTGCAACTGCGCGGCGGGAACAAAGAGACGGGGCCGGAATCGTTTGTGCTGAGTGACGCCTGGCTACAGGATGGAACGCCCGTCGCCGCGAATGCCCTGACCTTAAAACTGAATACCCTGGCCGACCGTCGTCATAGCGGCAGCCACTACTGGATCGACAGCGGGAGCGTGTACCTGAAATGAGCAAGACGTTAAACACCACACAGGCCGCCATTGCGTGGGTTAACCATACACGTCAGCACGCAGTACGCCTGGATGATGAAGCGGACGCCCTGCTGGCGCAGCTCACACTCGCCGCCGCCGGTGAATCGGCGCTGAACGCCGCGCAACAGGCAAGAGGCAGCATCGGTCTGTATGGCCATTCACAATCCTCAAAAGCGCATCTGCTTGACGCGCTGTGCGGTAACGGCGAGGGAAAACTGAACATCGCCACGCCGGATCGCTGCTTTGACTATTTTACCCATATCAACCCAGGCCATGCGCCAGCCAATATGGCGATCCGTTTTACGCAGGATGAAAGCGCGGCGGTTGATAGCGAATGGCCGCTGCGTCTGTGGCTCATCAGTGAAGCTGAACTGGTACAACTGTTTATCGCCTGGGCCAGCGCCTCACCCGATAACCGGCAGGTCGAAAAAATCCATTATTGAGACGCGGTTAGAAAAGTGGCAGGCGCTGCGTCAGCGTCAGCCGGTTCAGGGCGTGACCGCAGAGGACGTCGCCCGCCATTGCCCGTTTCTGGCGCACCTGCGTTCCTGTCGGGCAACAGCAAATCGACGATGCGCTCTGGCATCAGTTCGCCTCCCTGCTGCCCTCGGTGGATCTGACGACCCGCGCCAGCGCCTGGGCATTACTCTGGGGCGAACAGCCTGAATTAACGCAACAGTGGCTAACGCTGGCGCGTACGCTGCAACAGACCGGCCATGCGCAGGAGTTAGCGGCGCCGTTGAGTCTGCTGGTCGATCATTTCGGCCTTCCGGCAGAAAGTTTTCTGACCCAGGGCGCGTTATCCGGCAACGACGCGCAGAGCGACGTCGTTGTACATCCTGTTGAGCACCATCAGTTACTCAATGCGGTGAGCCTCTCTCTGGATTCACTGGCTTTGCTGACGCGTGAACTGGTGCTTAGCGTTGAAAACACGGCGCTGGATAATGTCGATCTGCTGGATATTCCGCTGGCGCCGGATGCGCACCCGCATCCACTCTGGCGGGCAAAACTCGGCTGGATGCTGGAACATTATCGCCAACATTTGCAGCCCGATGTGCTGGTCATTTGCAATGCCACCTCCGCCCGGTCCGCAGACGCCCGCTGCCGCCCGCACGCTGCTGGGCTGGGTGAACGATACACAACCGCTGCGCGACGCCGCGCTACCGGGCGTGGTCTGGGCCATTACGCCGCAGGATGCGCGCTTCACAACGCAGCAGAATCTTGATGAAGCCGTGCAGCAGTTAATGGGGAAACCCGGCCTTCACTGGGGCACCCTTCAGGCGCTAGATAAACACAGCTTGCAGCGTCTGGTGGAATGGCTGTCACAGGCGACGTCGCCGTTACAGCGCCAGGCGCGGCTGGCCTCCCTGTGTGAGCAGCATCAACAACGGCTTCATGACCTGCTGTTGAGCCATATCACCCCAAAAGACAGCGGCAGTAAGGCGACGGAATCCGTTATTCGCCAGCTTCAGGGGCAGGCCGCCCGGCATGGCGAGTTGCTCGACGGGCTTCTGCCGCCGATACACCATTTTGAATCGCTTTTGCGTATTCAGCAGCCGCGCGAGGAGCAGGTCAGCGGCCTGTTTAATGAAGAGATCGATCTGTTTGCGGATGAGCCAGACGCTCCCCGCCCGGCAGAAAACAAAGAGACAGGGTATCTGGCCCACAAAATGTGGATTAACCATGTGCGCCAGTGGAGCCGAAATGAGAGCAACGCCCGTCGTTTAGGTCTGGAGTCGCATACGCTCAGGCTGGTCGTGGATATTCTGATTACCGCCAGCTATCGGCTTAACGTGCCTCAGCAGTTACAGCAGATTATGCAGCGTGAAGAGGTTTGCGGCGCGCAGCTGCATGCCGGGATCGGTAACTTTATCGCCTGGCTTGGCTACGAAAATGTGGCGGAGGACGCCAGACCCGCCAGCCGGTTCCAGAAAGGATCGGCGATCTTCAGCGCGCCTCGCCTGCAACCGATGGCCCGGCTCACCCAACTGGATGAACAGCCGGTACATGCCGCCAGTCGCTATGTGTATGACTGGCTGGTCGCGCTCTATACCCGGGCAAATGAAAATAAGGGGTATCAGCATCCGCAGGATGTGTCCGACGCCGACAAAAAACGGCTGATGGCGCTGCTCAATGCCTGATGGCGCTACGCAACATCGTAAGCCGGATAAGGCGCTCGCCCGCCATCCGGCAATCTTCATCTCATCAAAACAACGAAAATAACAATGCGACGGGCAGACTCATCGGCCAGGTTGCGCCCACGAGAATGGCGCTCAGAAAGCGGATACGTTTTTTATCGTGGGAAAGAAACCAGGTAATCAGGCAGGCAATCGCCGCCATCACTGCGTAAAAAACCAACATTTTTTGGTAGAGCGACATTTCGGGCATCCGAACCAGAGGGGAAAAACGCGCGCAATATGCTCTTTTTTTTGACGTACATCAAGTTTTATCCGTACTATTCAGCAAAACGCTGAAATAGCGGCACCATTCACCATGTTCATATTTTGTCTTATTGCGGATTGCCTGAACCCGTACTATACACAAAGGGGTCATAACGAAAGGTGGCAAAAATGAATGTTTCCAGTAAAACCGTGGTGCTGATAAATGTCTTTGCTGCTATTGGACTTTTTGGCCTTATCTCATTGAGATTCGGCTGGTTTGCCTGATGTACTGAGTGCTTGCTGCGCATACTGGCAGAGAGCGTTCCTCCTCTCTGCCATCGATTTACGATCTTCCCATGCCGCGCCGGAACGGTAAATTATCCTTAATGTTTAACCATTATGTGGCGGATAACCGTATAGTCTTCCAGCCCATAAAGTGACATATCCTTGCCGTAGCCCGAGCGTTTTTGCCCACCGTGCGGCATCTCGCTCACCAACATGAAATGCGTATTAACCCAGGTGCAGCCATACTGCAATCGCGCGCTCAGGCGATGCGCCCGACCCACATCTTTCGTCCAGACGGATGATGCCAGCCCGTACTGAGTATCATTTGCCCACGCCAGCACCTGCTCTTCATCATCAAACACCGTCATGCTGACAACCGGGCCGAACACTTCTCGCTGCACGATGGCGTCCTCCTGTTTTGCGCCGGCCAGCAGCGTTGGCGCAAAATAGTATCCTGCGCCGTCCAGTTTCTGGCCGCCGGTCACCACGTTGATATGTCCGAGCGCTTTCGCCTCTTCCACCGCTTTTGTCACTCGCTCAAGGTGCGCCTGCGAGCTGAGCGGCCCAAGCTCAGTCGATTCGTCGTTTGGCGAACCGGTTTTCAGGCTGGCGACCGCCGCGCCGAGTTTCTCAACCAGCGCGTCATAGATCCCTTTTTGCGCATAGATACGACAGGCCGCCGTACAATCCTGCCCGGCATTGTAGAAACCGAACGTTCGCACACCTTCGACAACGGCATCCAGATCGGCATCATCAAAGACAATCACCGGAGCCTTACCGCCTAATTCCATGTGCGTGCGCTTAATGGAGGGCGCGGTATGTTGAATAATGTGCTCGCCCGTCGCAATCGAGCCGGTCAGGGAGACCATCCGTACTTTTTCATGCCCGGTGAGCGGATCGCCAACCGTCTTGCCCCGCCCGAACAGCACGTTAAGCACGCCTGGCGGAAAAATATCCTTCGCAAACTCCGCCAGCTTCAATGCCGTCAGCGGCGTGATTTCAGACGGTTTTATCACCACACAGTTACCCGCCGCCAGCGCTGGCGCCAGTTTCCAGGCCGCCATCATCAGCGGATAGTTCCACGGCGCGATCGAGGCGACGACCCCAACCGGATCACGGCGGATCATCGAGGTATGCCCTTCCAGATACTCCCCCGCCGCCAGGCCGTTCAGACAGCGTGCGGCGCCGGCAAAGAAGCGAAATACATCGACAATCGCCGGGATCTCATCATTGAGCGCGCAATGCAGCGGCTTCCCGCAGTTTTGCGACTCCAGTTCGGCGAATGTCTGCGCATTTTCCTCAATCACGTCCGCCAGCGTTAACAGCAGCTCCGCTCTGGCTTTTGGCGTGGTTTGCCCCCATTCCGCGAACGCCCGGTCTGCGGCGCGAACGGCGGCATCTACCTGTGCGGGCGACGCCTCTGCAATCTCCAGAATCACCTCGCCCGTCGCCGGGTTGTAGACGGGCTGTTTTTCACCTTCACCGCTGACCAGCTCGCCGTTAATCAGTAATTGATGTGGCATACATCTTACTCCTGTCGCAAAATATTGAGCGGCAGCCTTGCCGTAAATATATGTCCTTTCCTAAAAATAGTCGGCGCGTCTGCCGCGCACCTGTTGGGATAAGGAAATTTAATCAGGTTGTGAGCTGACACGCATTACGCTGCTCCACGCGGCGCGCATGTTCCATCTTTCGGAGTATAGACAAGGAGTTAGGCTGAGGATGGAAAAGACGGGGGGTATTGATATTTCCTATGGCGAGTCAGCGATAAATAACGTTCTGCCCTGATAATCGATACGCTTTCTCTATTTTGGCTAAAACCAAAAGATGGCAACGCGTATTTTATTTCAGCATATCGCGAATAAGTTTCCCCAGTTGAGATACCGCCTGCTCCTCTCTTTCTCCCCACCCCCATGCGGTATTAAACCGGAAAAAATGCGACCAGGTATCAGAGGTCGAAAACATTTTACCAGGGGCGATACTGATCTGATGCGCCAGAGCCTGCGCACTGAGTTCCCCGGCATCAAGAGATTCGGGCAGTTCCAGCCAGAGAAAATAGCCGCTGTCATTGTGGTGAATCTTCACCTCAGCGGGCAGATGGCGCAGCAACGTTTGCCAGGCCTGCTGTTTTCGCTCCGCCAACTGGCGGCGCAGACGACGCAAATGCGCGTCATAGCGGCGTGTCGAAAGGTAATCGACCAGAGCAAGCTGCATTGGTGAACTGGTGGATAGCGTACTCATCAGCTGTAGCCGCTGAATTTGTCTGGCGTACTTTCCCGCTGCAACCCAACCGATACGAAAACCGGGAACCAGACATTTCGAGAATGACGAACAATGCAATATTTTGTCGTGGCGATCCCAGGCTTTGGCAGGCAGCGGTTTGTCGCGGCCAAAATAGAGCTCGCTGTACACGTCATCTTCAATCAGCACGACGTTGTACTGATCCAGTAACGCGACCAGCCGCGCTTTTTTCTCCGGGCTAAGGGTGAAGCCGAGCGGGTTTTGGCTATTGGTCATCAGCCAACACGCCTTCACCGGATACTCCTGTAATGCCTGTTCCAGCGCCGCTAAATCGATCCCTTCTTTTACATCCGTGGCGACCGAAAGCGCTTTCAGGCGGAGTCGCTCCAGCGCCTGTAACGCGCCATAAAAGCAGGGATTCTCCACAATAACCCAGTCGCCCGGTTCGGTAACCGCCTGAAGGCTGAGGTTCAGGGCTTCCAGCGCCCCGGCGGTAATGACGATTTCATCAGGAGAGACGGTAATTCCCTGCTGCGCATAGCGTCGGGCGATGGCATGGCGCAGCTCGCTGTTCCCCGGCGGCAGGTTCTCAATCACGCTCATGGCCCGTGGCGGTTTTACTGACCTGCGCCAGGGAACGGTTAAGCTGCTGCAACGGAAACAGACGCGGGTCTGGAAAGGCAGAGGCGAACGGCATCACCGACGCATCCCGGCTGGACTGCAACATTTCGAAAATATAGGTATTAATATCAACGGATTCATCGCGCATTACCTGCACGGGCGGCATCGCAGGCTGACGCACCGGGCGCGCCGCCACGTAATAACCCGACTGCGGACGCGCAATAATGCGCCCCTGGCTTTCCAGCAACTGATACGCATGTCCTACGGTCATAAAACTCATGCCGCTGCTGACTACCTGCTCACGCAAGGAGGGTAATCGATCGCCAGGCTGCCACACGCCGGAGGCGATTTGATCGCAAATTTGTTCCGCCAGTCGCTGATATTTCTTCATCGTTTTTTTATTTCACACAATATGTAAGCCTGCTGGAACAACCGGAAAAGCTAAAGCATAGTCAGCGATAACTCTTTACCCAATGCTCTGGCCGCAATCTGTACAGCATCGATTTTCGTTGCGTGTTTCAAGTCGAATAGTCGGGTAATTTCCTGCTTGGGTCTGCCAATGCGCCTCGCCAGCTCCTGCTGCGTGATTTTTGATTCAAGGAACGCATTCAACAAAAGGACTTTAGACGCAATGCTTAGAGGAATCTCCACATAATCATCAGCTTCATCAACCATTGAAGGTAAAGGAATTGGCTGGTTATCTTCAAAATAAAATTCAAAGGCGGTGACTAATGCGCCCTGCGCGGCTTCGAGAGATTCATGGCGGGTGTCACCTTGTGTTAACGCCTCTGGAATGTCCGGGAACGACACAACGTAACCCCCTTCTTCTGCGGGAATGAGATTGACGGGATAACGCATAGTTTCTGGTAACGCTCTCATGTGATCAACCTTATATATCTGATGATTAATTCAAACCAAGCTGCTTTAGTATTGCTTTACGCAGGGTGTCTTTAATTTCATCACCAGGATGTCTGGGCATGACGCTTCGTTTGTCGTGATATCTCAACTTCAAATGATTCGTTCCATTTGTTACATCGACTCCCTGAGATTCAAGCCAGCGTCTGAACTCGCTCTGCTTCACCGCGCCTCCCTGCCATGTATTATAACCATAAGGTAAACATTTTTGTTTACCTTTTCTATTTTTTTGAATGTTATACACCCCGAAATGGCTTTTGGCTGATTAACACTCAAAAACCGGAAAGCCGGTTCCAGTTTTGCGGGAAGGTTAACTATGGTGAGAGGGGTTTTAAGGTACATCAGGCGTGGCCGGGTGACGCTCAGCGTTCCCGGCCAGCCGCTGACTTAGCTTTTACGTTTTGGCAGCGTTTTCATCAGATCTTCCGGGCTTACGGAGGCGACAACGCTGCCGGGCAAGGGCATTTTCAGAATATGATTTTTGATCTTGCCGATAACGTGCATTTCGCACGGACGGCAATCAAACTTCAGCGTCAATACTTCGTCGCCGTGTACCAGTTGCATCGGCGTTGCTTTCCAGCTTTTGATATTCCCTTTCGCCTGTTTCGGGCACAGGTTAAAGGCAAAGCGCAAACAATGTTTGGTGATCATCACCGGCACATCGCCCTTCTCCTGGTGCGCCTCATACGCCGCGTCGATCAGTTGAACGCCGTAGCGATGATAAAACGCGCGCGCTTTGTGATTGTAGACGTTAGCCAGGAAGCTCAAATGCGTTTCCGGGTAAACCGGGGCTGGTTGCGCCACCGGCTTACGGCTGCCGCGTTGATAGTTCGCCAGACGCGCCGCATCCAGCATTTCTGCCGCTTCGCGACGGAACTGGTTGAGTAAACTGTTCGGCACGAACAGTGCGCCGGGGAGATTCACCTCGACATTACGCGCGTAGTACATCGTCTGTCCCAGCTTCGCCACGCCTTCTTTCAGGTTGTTCAACGCTTTTTCGGCGTTGTTCGCCTCGTCAAACTGTCCCTCCAGCGTATGGGTGACGCTCACGCCCTCTTCGCTGGTCAGCGTCAGAATTAGCTGTTCCTGCCAGCCGCCTAACGCGATATCCACCGCCACCCGGCGTTCGCTGGAGGTTTTGGTTAACGCCTGCTGCCAGTTGTGGTCGAGATTACGGTTCAGCGGATGATGCGGGCGCACTTTATGCAGGTCGGGCGGCATTTCATTCGGCCAGACGCGATAACGGTTCTGTCCCGTCTTTTCCACCGTATTGGCGCGAAACCCCACCACTTCACGTTTGATCAGCACATTCAGGCCATCGCCGTTGGATAACGGTTCCGTCACCTCAACGTCCAGGTGATCTTTTGCCACTTTGACGACTTCGCCTACCGGTAAACCGATAAATTTTGGCGAATCGAACGCGCCGATATCCCCTTTACGGGCGTTAACAAAATAGTCGGTACTGCCGCGATGGAAGGTTTTATCCGTAGAAGGAATAAAAAAGTGCTCAGTACGACCGGCGGAAGCCCGCGCCAGGTCGCCACGCTCCTCGATAATCGCATCCAGCATCTGGCGATAGTGCGCCGTGATGTTCTTCACATAGCTCATGTCTTTGTAGCGCCCTTCAATTTTGAAGGAACGCACGCCGGCATCGATCAACGCGCCCAGATTGGCCGTCTGGTCATTATCTTTCATCGATAACAGGTGTTTTTCGTACGAGACCACCCGCCCCTGATCGTCTTTTAAGGTGTACGGCAGGCGACAGGCCTGGGAGCAGTCGCCACGGTTAGCGCTGCGACCGGTCTGCGCATGAGAGATATAGCACTGCCCGGAATAAGCCACGCACAGCGCGCCGTGGATGAAAAACTCAATAGTGGCGTCGGTGGCCTGATGAATCGCCTGGATCTGGCTCAGACTCAGTTCGCGCGCCAGCACAATCTGGGTGAAACCGACGTCGGCAAGGAATTTCGCCTTTTCAACGCTGCGGATATCACACTGCGTACTGGCATGCAGTTCAATGGGGGGAATGTCCAGTTCCAGGATGCCCATATCCTGCACAATCAGCGCATCGACGCCGGTCTGGTACAGATCGGTAATCAGCCGTTGCGCGGGCTCAAGCTCATCATCATGCAGAATGGTGTTTAACGTCACAAAGATCTTCGCGCCATAGCGATGCGCAAAAGGCACCAGTTCCGCGATATCTTTCAGGCTGTTACTGGCATTATGCCGCGCGCCGAAGCCCGGCCCGCCGATGTAAACAGCATCGGCGCCATGTAAGATCGCTTCACGAGCAATGGCGGTATCGCGTGCCGGACTTAACAGTTCAAGGTGATGAGGTTGCTGGCGCATACGGTTAATATCATCCAATAACAGCAAAATGGCGGCTATTGTAGTCAGAAGCGCGACGTTTCGGAATACTTTTCCCGTCTAACTATGTGGGTAATGGATCAAGGAGTGAAAGTGAACCGTCTGGTCGCTGCTATTGCGATACGCATGGGCGGCATCGCCCGCAAAACGCACGCCTTCGCCGGATTTGAGCGTGCGCCACTCCCCGGCAATACACATATCCAGCGTTCCCTGAATCACCACCACATGTTCGATGACGCCTGCCTCATGCGGCGTCGATTCGCTAAGCGCGCCCGGGGCCATCAATATTGAAAAATGGTCAAAACGGAGCTGCGGGTCCCACGGAAACAGCGGCGTGATCACCATTGCCTGTTGCTGCGGGTCGAAGGTCGGGAGATCCTCCGCTTCCGGCGGGGAGATAAACGTTGAAAACGGGACATTCAAACCGGTGGCAATCTTCCATAATGTCGATACCGTCGGGCTGGATTCGTTGCGCTCTATCTGGCCGAGCATTGCTTTTGAAACCCCTGTCGCTTCCGCCAGACGCGACAGACTCCATTCTCGCTGTTGGCGCAGCGCCTTCAGCGTCGTCGCCAGATAATGGGTCAGGTTGTCCATTTTTCTCCCCCGGTAAAGCCGCAGTCTATCACTTGTGCGCTATAGCGCACAATGCTACAGTTTGTGACCGTTATAACGCACAAGGGGCAATCATGCGGTCATTTTCACTTCCTCTGCCAACCGTGTTGTCTGGTTTCGTTGCGGTCCTGGTCGGCTATGCAAGCTCAGCGGCAATCATCTGGCAAGCCGCGATTGCCGCCGGCGCATCAACCGGACAAATTGCCGGATGGATGACGGCGCTTGGCATCGCGATGGGCGTCAGTACGCTGGCGTTAACCCTATGGTATCGTGCTCCGGTACTGACGGCATGGTCAACGCCCGGCGCCGCGTTACTGGTTACCGGCTTGCAGGGTCTCACGCTGGCGGAGGCCATCGGCGTATTTATTGTCGCGAATGCGTTAATCGTTCTGTGCGGCGTAACCGGGTTGTTTGCCCGCTTAATGCAGGTGATTCCGCATTCTCTTGCTGCCGCGATGCTGGCCGGTATTTTATTGCGTTTTGGTTTGCAGGCGTTTGGTCATCTGAATGGCGAGCTGTTTCTGTGCGGCAGTATGCTGTTGGCGTGGTTAGCGCTGAAAGTGCTGGCGCCGCGCTATGCGATTATCGCCGCAATGGTTGTCGGTATTCTGGTTGCAGGCATGAAAGGTGACATTGTCACGTCTGGCATAACCTTCTCCCCGGTGCTACCGGCGTTTATCGCGCCCCATTTTTCGCTTGCTCATAGCCTCGGCGTCGCCATTCCACTGTTTCTGGTGACAATGGCGTCACAAAACGCGCCCGGTATCGCCACGATGAAAGCCTCCGGTTACTCCCTTCCGGTTTCGCCGCTGATCGTGTTTACAGGGCTGCTGGCGCTGGTTTTATCTCCCTTTGGCGTCTACTCCATATGCATTGCCGCTATTACCGCCGCCATTTGCCAGAGTCCCGAAGCTCACCCGGACGCCGGGCGTCGCTGGCTGGCTGCGGCTGTCGCAGGCGGGTTCTATCTGCTGGCGGGATTGTTCGGCGGTTCCGTTACCGCTCTGATGGCCGTCCTGCCCGTAAGCTGGATTCAGATGCTGGCCGGGCTGGCGCTGCTGGGAACAATCAGCGGCAGTCTGTACCAGGCATTGCTTAATGAAACGGAGCGTGATGCCGCTATCGTGACCTTTCTCGTCACTGCAAGCGGGTTGACGCTGCTGGGCATTGGCTCTGCGTTTTGGGGACTGGTAGTCGGAGGCGTCTGCTACGGGGTGCTATCGTTTGCTCGCCGCGCGTAACTGCGACGGCGTCTTACCGGTCACCTGCTTAAAGCGATTGCTGAAATGGCTCGCCGAACTGAATCCGCAGGCCATCGCGATCTCTGACAGCGAACGGGGTTGAATGACAGACCCATTGCTGTGCCAGCGCCATACGCCGCTGCATCACGTACTGGTGCGGCGCCATGTTCATCGACTGGCGAAACATTCTGGCGAAATGAAATTCGCTCAATGCCGCCTCGCGTGCCAGATCGCTTAACGTCAGCGGCTCAGCAAGATGCGCTTCAATATACGCCAGCACATTGCGCAGCGTGGCGGGCGCCAACCCGCCAGTAACCGTCGGGAGACGCCACTGCACGTTACTGTAATGCTGCACCAGATGCGTCAACAGCAGTGACGAGGCGGCGCTGAGCGTCATATGATTCGCCGGTTGCTGCCAGTCATTTCCCAGCAGGAACTGGCGATAAACCGCCGTTATTCCCGGATCGTTGCCAAAGGTGCGCTCATCCAGGGTAAAGCTGTACGGGCTTTTATCCCAGATTTTTTCCCCAACATCCCGCAGATGGGCATCTGTACAGTAGAGATGGACAAACGACAGGTCGTCGCGAATATCCCAGACGGACTCACTCTCTTTTGGCATCAGACAGAAGCGATCCGGCCCCCCGCCATTCTTCCAGCCGCCCGGCGTTTTGTGGTAGCTCTCGTAGCCGTCAGCGACATACAGGCTGAGAGTATGGTGATCGCAATATTGCGTAATGTTGTCACGTTTATTTGACCATGCCGCCAGCTGGACACCCGAATGCAACGCAACCGAGTCATGCAGCACGGCATTATGTTTGCGTAAATTTTCAAAGGCATCATAAGACTGAGACATACCATCACATCACAAAGCAGTAATAAGTAGAATCTCAGTCTATAACAGCCACGATCCGTTTCCAGCCCTCACCGGTCAGACAGCGGCAAAAAAGCGCAAGATTTTGCAAGTCATCCGCAAACCGGTGCAAGCGCGCGCATTTTTTACATGTCACATTCCTTCTTCGGATAATAAAGATAAAGAAGAGAGTGTTATGAACGCATTATTATACTGTCTGGTGGTTGTCATTTGGGGAACCACCTGGATTGCGATTTATCTGCAACAAGGCCCGGTATCGGCGCCCGTGTCCATTTTCTGGCGGTTTGCCGTCGCCAGCGCGTTAATGATGCTCATCCTGCTGGCGAGCGGGAAATTACGTAAATTATCCGGGCGCGACCATCTGTTTTGCCTGTTGCAGGGCGGATGCGTCTTCTGTTTTAACTTCTGGTGTTTTTATAGCGCCGCCGCCTGGATCAATACGGGGCTGGAGTCCGTCATTTTCTCAATGGCCGTACTGTTCAATGCGGTTAACAGCTTTGTGTTCTTCGGGCATAAACCGCCGCTACGCTTTTATTACGCTGCTGGTCTGGGATTAACGGGCATTATCACGCTGTTCTGGCAGGATCTGGCCAACAGCGGCTGGAACCACTCGCTGTTACTGGGGATTGGTCTGAGCGCGCTGGGAACGTTTGGCTTCTCTTTGGGAAATATGATCAGCATGCGCCATCAGAGAAAAGGTCTGGAAGTCATGACCACCAACAGCTGGGCGATGCTGTACGGCACGCTGCTGATCGCCGCCATTGCCTGTATACGCGGCGATAACTTCACGCCGCAATGGACGTTGAGCTACCTCGGCGCCCTGCTGTATCTGGCAATATTCGGTTCCGTTATCGCATTTGGCGCGTATTTTACTCTGGTGGGACGCATCGGCCCTGGCAACGCGGCCTACAGTACGCTGCTGTTTCCTCTGGTGGCGCTGACAATATCCACACTCTACGAAGGTTACGTCTGGCAAATGAATGCCGTTGTTGGATTAGTGCTGATCCTGGTTGGCAATCTGGTGATGTTCACGCGTCCAGAGGCGTTAATGAGTAAGTTAATTTACCGTCGCCGGGCGGCATAAAAAAACGCGCCATCCGAAGATGGCGCGTGAACTTATTTTTTACCGACATCAAACATGGTGGCATCAGTCGCCATGTCATCAATCACTTCTTTCAACGTTTCAAACGCCATCGGCGTATTTTCGTTGCTCAGGTCTTTACCCTCGCCCTGACGAACCACTTTCACCACCGGTTTATTGGTGGCGGCATCAATCAGCTCGCCTTCAAAGTAAAGATGCGTATCCATTGTGCGGATGGCCTGTCGCCATCTGCGTACCCGCAACCACCAGGGCGACCGGCACCACCTCATAGAATTGCAGCCCCTCTTTGCTGGTATCAACGCCGGTTATCGCGCCGCGGAAAATCAGGCTACGCGGCCCTGGGGTCGTTACCAGAGGTTTACGTTTCTCAATGGCCGTTTTCAGTTGGGTATCGGTATAGCTTCGTAATTTATCCAGAACCTGCTGCCCGACCTGCGTTGTGGGGTTTCGGCACCGGATAGTAGGTTATCGGGTTCCAGACGATGCTGTCATATTTAGACTCATCAAAGCTGGAGTCAACCCAACGGAGCACCGGTTTTCCCGTTGCGGAGGTTGTTTCTTTCAGCCCTGAATAATCTTTTAAGAACCCAGAATATTTATCCGGCTGAGTGATTTTTGACGCACAGCCAGATAAAGCCAATAAGCCAGAAAGCACTGCAACTTTAAATAAAGTATGAGTACGCATGGAAACTATCCCTTTTGTTTTTGCAGATATGCAATTGGAATAGTAGCAAAAGGAAACTAATCTGGATGGACTATAAATGGTATCGCCAGCACAAATTCAACACGGCGAGTTGCAGGCCGTATCAGGCCTGCAACGCTATCGTAAAATTGCGTTATGCGCTTTTACGCGCCAGCAGCGTCGCAAAACGCAGTTTGATGCGGTTGCCGTTGGCGTCCGTGCGGTGAAGTTCACCCACATCCTCGTTGTATTTCAGCAATTCCCAGCCTTCGTAGTAACGGCGCAGTTCCCCTTCTTTAAACGCAAACGGGAAACCCACGGTGCAGGGGAAATCTTCCGTATCCATTGCCGCCACAATCAGGTTATGCCCGCCCGGTTTGGTGCAGCGCTGCATATTGGCAATCAGCCCCGGAATGGTTTTCGCTTCCAGGAACATCATCACGACCGTTGAGAGAATAAAATCGTAGTCGCCTTCGAAGCTTAACGCGTTAAGGTCAACCACTTTTGCTTGCAGGTTTTCCAGCCCTTCCGCCGCTTTGATGCGCTCAACGTTGGCGATGCTCATCGGATTCTTATCCCAGGCGGTAACGTCATAGCCGTTCGCCGCCAGATAGAGGCTATTACGGCCATTTCCGCAGCCCAGATCCAACGTTTTACCCGGCGCGACCACCTTTGCCGCCTCAACGACGTCGGAGTGCGTGCGGGTTAAATCGTATTTTTCAGTAAAGTAATTTTCGTCACGAAGGGTCATTAGTTATCCTCAGATTTCAGTAATGCGGCGCGTTCTGTGCGCACGAGAAGTTTCCCCTGCATCAGCAGCGCAAACGTGCGTACGAGCAATAACGCTATGATAAAATTGGTAAAAATAAACAACGGAATCGCCAGCGTATGAAAAAATCCCGACGCGCTGGCGTGCCCTAAATGCAGCCCTGTCGTCGCCAGCGCTGAAACGCCGAACGAGAAGCTCCAGAAAGAGGCATTAAACGGCTGCGACAGATACCACGGCATCAGGCGCAGCATGAAAAGCAATTGCAGCAAGCCATAGCCAAACAGCATTTTCGCCAGCGTATCGCCTTCTCCGCCGTTGACGCTCAGCCAGGCGCTACAGGCCACTAACGCCGGAGCCAACTGAATGCCCAGCGATGTGCGCAGCACCGCCGGTAATTCACCGGAACTGCGCAAACGTTGCAAAATAACGGGTTCCAGACTCAGCCACGAGAATACGCCAGCCCCTAAAAAGACCAGCCCGGCGTCGTTGTAACCCAACGCGCCGCAGGCCATCGCGCTAATAAAGTTATTCGCTACCGTCGGCAGATACAGCCCCGGCGTTGTCGCCTCTTCAGGATGCGAACCGCGCCAGAGTCCCGCCGTTTGCCATGCGGCATAAGCCAGTTGCACCACGACGCCAATGCTGAACAATCCCACGGCTAACCCACGACACCAGGGGGACAAAACCCAATCGCCACCAGCATCGTGGTCGCAGGAAAAAGGCTGACAAAACTGCTCTTTACCGGATGCCGTACCTCCGCCAGTACGCTCTGCGGAAAACGCAGCAGACGGTTAAGAAAGGCAAGCGTCAGCAAGCTCCAGATGATCATTGCCAGGATCACCAGGCCATCGCCAATCCAGTGACTGACGGGCCAGATATGGCTGGCATAGCGCCACGCGAAGCCCATGCCAATGGTGCCCAGTACCATCCCAAAATAGCCAGCCGGAAGATTAAGCACCCGGTCGCTCTGCTTGTTCTTACTCATTTTGTTTAATTTATAAAGTATATTTTAAATGCATTTTATGGAATTTCGCCCCTGTTTAGCCAGTGCTGAAAAATTTGCTACGGTTATCTTAAGCGAGCAAAGGGAAATTCCCCATGAGCAAATATCACCTGAGTGAAGAATCGCGTGCCTTTAGTTATCAGGATAACGGCCACAAGAAAAGCGTCTTGCTGCGCCAGATCATTGCCCTTACCGACTTTAACGACGTCAAAGCCGGAACCGCTGGCGGCTGGGTAGACGACGAAAGCGTGCTGGCGCAAGAAGGACACTGCTGGATTTACGACGAGAATGCCCTCGCATTCGCCGGGGCGATGATTTCAGGCAACGCCCGCATCACCCAGGCCTGCATCATCAGAGATCGCGTGCAAATCGGTGATAACGTCTGGATTGATCTGGCCGAGGTCAGTCACGGCGCCCGGATAAGCAACAACGTCACCGTGCAGAATTCGCTCGTTCGCGGTGAATGTCATCTGTCTGGCGACGCTCGTATTCTGCACCATTCGGAGATTATCGCCGCAAAAGGCCTAACCCAGGAAAGCGACCTGACGCTGCAAATCTACGATCGCGCCACCGTCAGCAACTCGCGCATTGTCCATCAGGCGCAAATCTACGGCGATGCGATAGTCACCCAGGCGTTTATTGAACACCGCGCGGAAGTGTTTGATTTCGCGATCGTCGAAGGAAATGAAGAGAATAACGTCTGGCTTTGCGACTGTGCCAAAGTGTACGGTCACGCCCGCGTTATTGCGGGAACGGAGGAAGATGCCATCCCTACGCTGCGTTACAGTGCTCAGGTGGCGGAGCACGCGACGGTTGAAGGTAACTGCGTATTGAAACATCACGTTCTGGTCGGTGGTCATGCCGAACTACGCGGCGGCCCTGTCCTGCTTGACGATCATATCCTGATCGAAGGCCATGCCCGCATTCTGGGGGACGTGCTGATTGAGCATCATGTGGAAATCACCGATCGGGCGACGATCGAAACCTTTGATGGCGACAGCATCCATCTGCGTGGCCCAAAAGTGGTTAACGGTGAACAGCATATTACACGAACACCGTTGGCAGGGTTACTCTGAGGCGTTCTCGATAATGCGGGCGTACAGGTTGACGTCGTGATACTCCCCGTTGAGAAACTCCGCTTGTTTCAGGCATCCTTCCAGTTCAAAACCATTGCGGCGCGCCACCTGGTTGCTCGCCTGGTTCGCAACCCGACATTTAATCACAAAGCGTCGAAGCTCGCCGCGCCCGGCATAATGGCCGATAAACGCCTGAAGCGCGCGCGACATAATACCCTGCCGCTGGTGAGATTCATCCAGCCAGTAACCGATATAGGCGGTTTTATTCAACGGCTCTATCAGATTAAACGAGATGACGCCCACCACCTCCTCTTCCTGAAAGATAAGGAACATTTTGGCGTAGCCGCGCTGGTGCAACATCATATTACCCTGCACATTTTTGCGCGTATCGTCTTCGCTGGCGACAAACTGCGGCCAGTTTAGCGATGCCTGTAGCCAGTCTTTGTTTTTAAGCACCAGTTGATGTAACGGCGTAACATGGCACTCTTCCACCGCTCGCAGTTCCAGTGTTTCGCTGATCGTGATGACTTCAGCCATTTCTCCATCCTTTACGGTGACAACAGCAGGATTTATTAGCTTATCACAGACTTGCCCGCATACCTGAAAACAGGAAGGGCTTCCTTGTCTGTCAGGAAGCCCTTTTAAGCAGGACAAAGACTGCGCAGTGCCTACAACGAATCAGCTCTCATTCAAACTTTCTTTCTGCAATATTCTGAGCAGATCCTCCTTCAGATGGAGTTTCTCTTTCTTCAGACGAACGATATCCAAACTGTATCCCCTGCCGTCAGAACCTTCCAGCCGGGCAATCTCATGATCAAGGGTGTTGTGTTTTTCGAACAAGGAAAGAAAGCGAGGATTCTCGGTTTTCAGTCGTGAAATCAGATCTCTGTATTCTGGAAACATACGCACTCCCTGTTAGTGGCTGTAAAACGTGTACTGAAGTACACACCGTCAGCTTACGCATTTGACATAAGGAATAATGCGAACGGGATCGAGTTTAAATAATGAGCAGAAAATGCGCCGGGAATCGTCGGGAGAAAAGAGCCGCCAGCAGTGTGGCGGCTCGGGGCAGCAGAGCGGATTACCGCATCACGCGGTCATCAACGTAGCGACGCTTATCCGGCGCCGGCGGGAAATACTGATACAGCCAGGTTTCGCTAATGGCGTCCCCCTGGCAGCGCAGGAACATACGCATATCCACCGGGTCGGTCGAATCTGACGTCGGATACCAGTCAAACTGGATGCGATAACCATCGAACGGTTCGACGTAGAGGATCTCAATCTGTTTCACTTCGCCGTTAGACAGCGTAATGACAGGTTCGATCCCCTTCGGCGCAGCGGCTTTCAGGTCGCCGCCGACAAAATCAATGGCAAAGCGGCGCGCCCATTTTTCCGGGTAGTGTTCACCCGGCGCCCACCCTTCGGGGAAACCGCCCATACCGGTACGGGTCGCCATCACGCGCGCCAACGGCGAGCGAACCGGCGGTTGCGCGCTCCAGTAAAGACGGTATTTGAATGCCAGATCATCGCCCGCTTTGATCGCTTTTTCCGGCTGCCAGAAGCACACCACGTTATCGAGCGTTTCACCGGTCGTCGGGATTTCCATCAGGCCAATAGACCCTTTCCCCCATTTGTTACGCGGCTCCACCCACAGGCTTGGGCGTTTGTTATACCAGCCCATGATGTCCTGATAGTGGGAAAAGTCACGGTCAAGTTGCAGCAGGCCGAACCCTTTCGGGTTATTGTCGAGATAGGCGTTGAACTGCAATTTCTGCGGATTATTCAGCGGACGGCAGATCCATTCGCCATTGCCCAGCCACATGGCCAGGGCGGTCAGAGTCGTGAATTTGCGGATGAATGGTGTCGCACATCCGGCGTTCATTGTTGCCGCAGCTGAACATGCTGGTCATTGGCGCGATACCCAGCTGCTTGATGTCTTTACGCGCATAGATGTGGTTTTCCACATCCATGATCACCTGACTCTCTTCACAGTGGATCACAAATTTATAGGCGCCAGTGACGCTTGGGCTATCCAGCAGCGCATACACGGTAAACGTGGTGTCGCCCGGTTTCGCCGTCTCAAACCAGAATGCGGTGAAGTCCGGGAACTCTTCTTTGCTGTCGGTATAGGTGTCTATCGCCAGGCCTCGCGCGGACAGCCCGTACTGATAAGTGTCATCCACCGCGCGGAAGTAGCTTGCCCCCAGGAAGGAGACGATGTCGCGACGCGCCAGTTCAGGCGCTTTAAAGGCGCGAAAGCCCGCGAAGCCAAGGTCGGTTTGCCCTTCCAGTTGACGGGTATCGACACCGGCATCGTTGTATTTGAACAGTTCCGGGCGGAAATGAATTTCGCGCGCCTGATGCGTGCTGGCATCAAGCGAGAACATACGCACGCGACGACGAAAGCCCATTCCTACGTGGAAAAATTGCACATCCAGCTTGCGGCCTTCGATGTTGTTCCACAGAGAGTGCGCCGCATCGTACTGAATGCTGTTGTAGGCCTGCGGCGTCAGATTCGCCAGCGTATTAGGTAACGCCCGGGGTTCACCGCCCCACGGTTTTTGCGCTAAATCGTTCGCCATTGATTGCAGAACGGAAAAGTCAAAACGGACGGTTTGACCATCTGCAATATCAGACTCTGCCGCGAAAGCGGCGCGGGAAAAGAGTGAAGCAATACCGCTCGTACCGCACACGGCGGCCATTGCCATTGAACCTTTAATAAATCGTCTACGATCCATACCTGAAAGTGAGTCCTTCTGGTCGTGTGAATGGTCCCGCGCTGGTCTCTATCAGCGGCAAGAAGTGCAACGTTTCTGACCGCTCACTCTAGACAAAATTCATTAATAATCCAATTGTTGGCTGTCGATAATCTGTACAAAAGCCAAAATATTTTATGTCGATAAGAACAGACCGAATACCGTGTAAATACAGATGGGCGCGCTTTCAGGTTATGAAAAGCGCAACCTGCCGGACATCTCGCCATTATTCCAGACTGACGTGATGTTTCATCACCCGTTTGAACAGCGCCATCCGCGCGCCCATAAAGCGGTTCTCTACTTTAAAACCGGTAAATTTATTCAGTCCGATGCGTAACAAGCGATCCCGCCCCTGAACGCTGGCGGGCCAGCGCACCGGACCATGCAGAACATCGCAGGTCCGGCTGGCGTGACGGGCGAAATTAACCCAGTAATCGGCGATATGCCGGGCAAACGCCAGATCGTTGTCATTCACGTAATTGCGCGCGGGTTCCGCCAGCGTCAGCGTATCAAAGACATACGGCACTTCATTTCCATGCCAGGCGCCGTTGGCGTAGGTTGTGTGTTCAGTTTCCGCGACATAGTCAAACCAGTATCGCCAGCACGGTTCACCTACCCGCTGCTGCGCCTGCATCACCACATAACCCAACGTGGTGAACGCCATATCGCGGCAGACCTGACGCCCCAGTTCCTCATCACCCTTCACGCCGGGATAGAGCAGCCTGATCAGCCCTAACCCCAGTCGGCGTTCGCGCCGCAATTTCGCGATCTGCCCGGCGAGATCAACGCCAAACACCGCCATCACGCTCGCTTCGTCGCTGTTGGAGCCAATCAGAACCGGCATTGGGTGCTGCTTTCCGGCAAAGAAGGTCTCCATCATCGGCTGTGGCAATACCGCATCGCCGGAAATCGGCGTCGGCGCGATCTTCAACGGTGCGCCCAGCGGCCAGAATGCCTCCGCCGGTAGCGCCCGCAACTGTTCAGCAGTAGCGTTCGGCAAATTAAAATGCGCCGCCAGTTCGATACCCTTTTGCAGCGCGACCTCGCGCGGCGTATCCGGTAACGTATAACCACTCTGAATAATGGCTTTATGGAACAGGCCCTTTGCCCGTGGGGACGCCATCAACGACAGGACGCTACGCGCGCCAGCGGACTCGCCGAACAGCGTCACATTCTGCGCATCGCCGCCGAAAGCGGCAATATTGTCCTGCACCCAGCGTAGCGCCGCGATCTGATCGAGCAAGGCGAAGTTATGCACGCATTCGCCGTCCTCGCCATCAAGGGCCGGATGAGCAAAAAATCCCAGGTGACCAAGACGATAATTGAGCGTGACTACCACGACATCGCGCTTCGCCAGCGCACAACCGTCGTAAGGCGGTAATCCTCCCGCGCCGATGGTGTAGCCGCCGCCATGCAGCCAGACCATCACCGGCAACGGCTGCGGGCGCATCGCGGGCGCCCAGATGTTCAGATACAGGCAATCCTCGGAAAAACGCCCCGGATCGCCCCCGCCAAGCTCGCGACAATATTCAATATCCTGCCAGCTGGCGCATGAAAATGTATTCGCAGGGCGTTCGCCCTGCCAGGGTGCGGCAGGCTGTGGCGCCCGCCAGCGGAGCTGACCCGTAGGCGGCGCGGCATACGGTATACCGCGCCAGATGTGGATGTCGTTTTGCACAACACCCATGACATTTCCCTGTTGCGTTTCGACAAGCGGGATGGAGGGATTCAACATGACGCATTCCTTTTCCTTCACATCCCGACAGCATACCGCGATCAGAGCAGTCCGCAACGCCGTTTACTGCGTTCTTCCGCCGCCTGATAAAGCGCAAACTCATCATATACCGGGCACCCTAACGCCTGCTCAAAGGCGTCGCGGCTGGCATTGCCGTGGCTGCGCGCCTGGGTTTCGTTACCCAGGTTAGACTGGAATATTCCGGCCGCGCTTACCGGCAGAAAATCTTCATAGGTAATGGGTTGTGCCACCACCCAACCGCGTTCAATCAGCGGCTGTGGGTCGTCGCCCGGATGAATAGACTGGCGGTGCGATTCACCAGCAGGCGTTAACCGGTAGCGAAACCAGGCGAGCCCCTGCTGGCGCAGTAAAAATTCGCTGTCCGGGAAAGCGTTAAAGACCGCCTGCAAATGCAGCTGATGCGTAAGATTATCTTTGCCCGTCCCCGCCTTATGCAGTAACGCATCGTACAACCGCCGCCCTTCAGGCGTCAGCGCCACGCCGCGCTGTTCAATCTCACCAAAACGTGCCGTATGGCTGCCCTCCGTTTCTCCGGCAAACAGCACCGACTCTTCCAGCGCCTTGAAACTGGTCTGGCGTAACAGAATCGGCACCTCACGGCGCGGCGGCCCTTCAATCAGGATCTTGGGTTCGATACCGCATTCCGGCATCATCAACTGCACTTTGTCGATATCCAGCGTGCGCGGCGTCAGGTGGTTAATGTGGCACCCCGGAAAACACACTACGTCAGCAATCAGACGGTGTTCATTATGTAATGCCTGATACGTTTCCCTGTCTACCGTGGCGTGCCGGTGCCAGCGGAAAGTCTCCAGCGCCTCCTGCACAAACTCCCGCGCCTGCGCCCCGGTAAAATTGCCCTGCGCATCAAAGACGTCCAGAAGTTCGCGACAGCGCGGCGTAAAGATATCGCGCTTCGCCAGAATATCCGCCGCGCGTTGGCGCAGCGCCGTGTTCTCAATTAACTCCAGCCGTAATAGCGAGGTGAATACGCGAAACGGGTTGCGGGAAAGCGACGCATCGTCAATGGGGCGAAAGGCGGTGGAATGAACGGGAACGCCCGCCTGAGAAAGGTCGTAATAACTGACGGGATACATCCCCATAATCGCAAACATTCGGCGCAAGGTGGAAAGCTCCTGCGCCGTACCCACCCGAATCGCGCCATGCCGCTCAACGTTCAGCCGCGCCAGCTCATCCGCGTTGGCCAGCTTTTCATGCAGCGTAGGATTATTTTCCAGTACCGTCAGATTCACATCAGCGACAAGTTCCAGCAATGTACCGTACTGTGGAACTTCCTGCTGGTACATTGCTGACATTGCCTGCGAAAAGTGTTCCCGAATCTCATCAGCCGCGATGGTGTTCGCCATAATGTCATGCCTCCAGTGAATATTACCTGGAGTGTAGAAAAACGCCGTTCACTCTGGTGGGAAGAATTTACAAAGTGTGATCTCACCTGTGCGGATTCAGGTGATGTTCCAGCCAGGGGAGCATCTGTTTCTTACGGCTCAGCATCCCTTCCACCTCGCAGGGGTGCGGGACGTCCGGCTGGGCATCTCCGGCAAACCAGAGGCGGGAATAACCGAGATTGATATCCGTGAGCATCAGAACAACCAGCGCCGCGTCTGCCCCGACGGCATAGCGCGCCATTTCCTCACGCAGGTCGTCCATCATCGCATCAACCTGTTCCAGCGCATACAGCTCAAGCTGCGCCACGCAAACCCGCTGCCCGTGGACAGTAAAGGTTTTCATGTCCTTCTGAAGAAGCTGGCTGGCGCTCATCCCTTCCACGCTGGTTTTCGCGTACAGAAGATCGCGGCTAAAGCGTTCAAGAGACAAACCGGCGAGCTGGCTGAGCGATTCCACCGCAAGGCGGTCATCCGGGGTCGTTGTCGGCGAACGAAGCGTGACAGTGTCACTCAGAACGGCGCCCAGTAATAACGTCGCTTCTGCGGGTGAAAGCTGTTTTCGAATGGCATCCGTCATCAGTTGCCACAGTAATGTTGCGCTACTGCCAACAGGTTTTACCCACACTTCCGGCGGCAGTCGGGTGATCAACCCGCCTAAGCGGTGATGGTCAATAATGCCAACAACGTTACTCTGCGCTAAAGAATCCGGCCCCTGGGCTGGTTCGGTAAAATCAACCAGCCAGACGTCCCGATCGGTGAGCGGAACGCTTAATCGTTCAGGAATGGGCAACCCCGCCTGCGCAAAAATAAACTGCGTCTCACGGTTGGCTTCCCCCGTGCGGAACGCCACTGCCTCCTGCCCGCGTAACGTCAGCCAGCGCGCCGTCATCATGGCCGTACAGATAGCATCGCTATCAGGATTGAGGTGACCAATTACATATATCATTGTTGTTTCCTGTTGGAAAAAGCATGAGGAACCGGAAGAGTATTGACCAGCCCGACACGCTCCTGGTGATAAAGAGTCATATCAGGCGTCATCAGCCTACTGAAACGAGGCGGTTGGAATAAGGTGGAACGCCATCACCCTGCACTGGATTGTGAACCCGCTTGATGTCTCTTTCAAGTATGAACTCACGTTATGACCTGTCGCTTTCTGCGTCACGCATTGTCATTATTCTCACATCACTGTGAATCGTACAAAACATAAGCAAAACAAACTTCTTGTAAAAGAAATGAGTTAGATGTTAATAATATTTTGCTATCAGGTTATCAAAAACCAATAACTTTACTTGTCACCGGCACCGCTCTGTTTTTAACATCGCTTATGGAAAAAAATAGCTTGTTTAGTCAGCGCATCCGTTTGCGCCATCTTCATACTTTTGTAGCTGTCGCCCAACAAGGAACACTGGGGCGCGCGGCTGAAACCCTTAACCTGAGTCAACCTGCACTCTCTAAAACGCTTAACGAGCTGGAGCAACTGACCGGAACCCGCCTTTTTGAGCGCGGTCGCCTCGGCGCGCAGTTAACGCTGCCCGGCGAACAGTTCCTCACCCATGCGGTAAAAGTGCTTGATGCGCTTAATACCGCGGGCCAGGCGTTGAATCGCAAAGAAAGCCTCAATAATGATGTTGGTGCGCATTGGCGCATTGCCCACCGCCGCGTTGGGTATCCTTCCGGCCGTTATTGGTCAGTTCCATAAGCAGCAAAAAGAGACGACGTTACAGGTCGCCACCATGAATAACCCGATGCTGCTCGCTGGCTTAAAAACGGGGGAAATTGACCTCGGTATTGGCCGGATGTCCGACCCGGAATTGATGAGCGGTCTGAATTACGAGCTGCTGTTTCTGGAGTCGCTGAAGCTGGTTGTGCGCCCTAATCACCCGCTGTTACAGGAAACCGTCACCTTAAGCCGTGTGATGGAATGGCCGGTGGTTGTGTCGCCCAAAGGCACCGCTCCCCGGCAGAATGCGGAAGGTCTGCTACAAAGTCAGGGCTGCAAAATGCCCGTTGGCTGCATCGAAACGCTGTCGGCCTCGCTGTCTCGCCAGCTTACCGTTGATTATGACTACGTCTGGTTTGTCCCTTCAGGCGCGGTGAAAGAAGATCTGCGCCAGGCTACGCTGGTATCACTGCCGATTCCCACCCTGGGCGCTGGCGAACCGATTGGCATCCTCACCCGCGTGGACACGCCGCTTTCTCCCGGGCACAGGCGCTGATCGCCGCTATCCGCAAATCCATGCCGCACTGAATGGCGCCCTCAAATAAATGCCGGATAAGACGCGTTAGCGTCGTTACCCGGCAATATTAAGGCTTAAAACGTTTCCCAGTTATCACCGCTGGTTGTTACCGGCTGCGGTGATGAACTGGCGACGACGTCCACAGACGGCGCGCGTTTAATCGCACTTCCCCCCTGCAAACGAAATGCCCCGACCGCTTCGGTTAAGCGAGCGGCCTGCTCTTCCAGAGACGCGGCGGCGGCAGAGGCCTCTTCGACCAGCGAGGCGTTTTGCTGCGTGACCTTATCCATCTCGGAAATCGCCTGGCTCACCTGCACAATCCCACGGCTCTGCTCATCAGAGGCTGCGGCGATCTCCAGCATAATGTCCGTTACGCGTCGCACGGCATCGACAATATCATTCATGGTGTTGCCTGCTGCGACGACTTCCCCGGAGCCCTGGTCAATCAGTCTGACCGATTCGCTGATCAGCCCTTCAATTTCCTTCGCCGCCTGCGCACTGCGGCTTGCCAGCGTGCGCACTTCACTGGCGACTACGGCGAAGCCACGCCCTTGTTCACCCGCTCGCGCCGCTTCGACCGCCGCGTTAAGCGCCAGGATATTGGTCTGGAAAGCGATGCTGTTGATGACGGCGGTGATCTCGGAAATTTTCTTCGAGCTATTGGAGATATTGCCCATTGTTTTCACGACGCCAGACACCATCTGACCGCCGTGACTGGCTTTGCCGGAGGCGTCTTCCGCCAGTTTGCTGGCATGGTGCGCGTTGTCCGCATTTTGTTTCACCGTGGCCGTGAGTTCTTCCATGCTGGCTGCGGTCTGTTCAATTGCTGCGGCCTGCTCTTCCGTACGCGATGACAAATCGGTATTGCCGGCGGAAATCTCACTGGTGCCGCGATAAATCTCTTCCGCCCCCTGACGTACCGTTCCCACCGTTTGCCCCAGAGAGGACTGCATCTTCTGGAGATGGCGGCTTAAGCGACCGATTTCGCTGCGTCCGGTTGGATCATCCGGCATGGTGAGATCGCCTGCGGCAATCTGTTCAATACGCTGCGCAGCACGTTGCAGAGGGTTGATTACCGTCCGCGGAGCGCGATAAACGTCAGTAGCGTAAGCACCAGCGCCAGCGCGAACGCCCCAATCATGAACATCAATCCCAGTTGGCTGCGCTGATGCGCCTGGTCGCTAAGCTGATTCGCGCGCGCCGTGCGTAGCTCAATCGCCTTGAGCAATACGGTGTTATACGCGGTATCGAGCGGTCTGGCCTGTTCGTTTTCATGGTTGATAATCGCCTCGAACATGCCGTTTCTGGCGTATTTCAACATAGGTTGCAGGCCATCGATATAGGCTTTGAAACGGGTATTCAGCTCCGCATCCAGCGCTTCGTCCGCCGGTGTTTTTACCGCCCGCGCCATAAAGACGTTAAAGCCTTCCTGTGACTGCTTAATCCGCTTCTCCCGCCTCAGCGATATTGGCTTTCATGTCATCCCATTTCAGCAATGCGGCTCGCCGCGCCTGCATGGATCATATTGATACGCGCGGTACGCAGATGGTTAGAACTGTTGGATAAGCCCATCCGCACCTGAATTTCGTCCGTCACATCCCGCTGGTCACGATCTGCCTGTAGCAGAAAGTACCCCGCCAGCCCGGAACTGAGTGCGAACAGAAGAAGGATGCCACCGAGAATGGAGGAAAACAGCGGAACCAGCCGAATATGATGCAGAAAACCCAGCTTATGCGGTGCTTGCATCGTTGATGTGTTGTCCATGACCGTCGACTCTCTTGTAGGTTATTGCGTATAAAACACGCCCGTTAGATAGTCATCGGCATTCCAGGAAGTTTGCTTACGGTGAAAATCGGAATGTTTGTCACATTTTCACAACATTTATTCCTGAAAATTCAGGAAAGTGCCAGCGGCAGACCCGCTGGCATGTGAATCAGTTATCACCGAAATGGATAACGGTACGAATGGACTTGCCCTGATGCATTAAATCAAAGGCATCGTTGATTTGATCAAGCGGCAAGCGATGGGTAATGAACGGGTCCAGACGAATTTTCCCCGCCATCGCCTCTTCCACCATGCCTGGCAGTTGGCTACGCCCTTTCACACCGCCAAAAGCGGAACCGCGCCAGACGCGCCCGGTAACAAGCTGGAACGGACGGGTTTTAATTTTCCTGGCCTGCGCCAGCCACGCCGATGATGATGCTCTCGCCCCCAGCCTTTGTGGCAGCACTCCAGCGCTGCGCGCATCACATTGACGTTACCGATACATTCAAAACTGAAATCGACGCCGCCATCGGTCAGCTCAACAATCACATCCTGGATGGGTTTGTCATAGTCATTCGGATTAATGAAATCAGTCGCGCCCATTTCTTCCGCCAGTTTGAATTTCTCCGGGTTGGTGTCAACCGCCAGAATACGCCCGGCTTTCGCCTGCACCGCTCCCTGAATCACCGCCAGGCCGATACCGCCCAGGCCAAAGACCGCAACGCTATCCCCTTCTTTTACTTTTGCCGTGTTGTGTACCGCGCCAATCCCTGTGGTGACGCCGCACCCCAGCAGACAGACTTTATCCAGCGGCGCCTGCGGATTGACTTTCGCCAGGGAAATTTCAGCACAAACGGTATATTCACTGAATGTGCTGGTGCCCATATAGTGATAGACAGGTTCGCCGTTGTAAGAAAAACGGGTGGTGCCATCCGGCATCAACCCTTTACCCTGCGTGGCGCGCACCGCCTGACACAGGTTGGTTTTGCCGGATTTACAGAACTTACACTCGCCGCATTCTGCGGTGTACAGCGGAATAACATGATCGCCAGGCTTCAGACTGGTGACGCCTTCGCCAACGTCAACCACCACGCCACCGCCTTCGTGACCCAGAACCGCCGGGAACACGCCTTCCGGGTCGTCGCCGGAGAGCGTAAACGCATCCGTATGGCAAACGCCGGTATGGGTAATTTTAACCAGCACTTCACCTTTTTGCGGCGGCGCGACGTCAATTTCAACAATCTTTAACGGCTGGCCGGGGCCAAATGCAACTGCTGCACGTGATTTCATTTGTCTCTTCCCATTATTGTGAGGTGATCTGTTTATTTTAGATAAGCGCGCAGAAGGTGGCCGATTCAGCCATGCGCACGGCGCGTTGATCCGGCGTGGTGTCACCGCTGACCAGTTCATCTTTCAGGTGAATCTCAACCATCTCTCCATCAGCCCGTTAGATGCGCCGCGAACGGCGGCAATCTGTTGCAGGATCGCCAGGCAAGGTTCTCCTGACTCCAGCGCCCGTTCCAGCGCGTCAACCTGCCCGCGGATACGGCGAACCCGAGTGAGAATACGTTTTTTATCTTCAGGTGAATGCGGCATACGCCCTCCATAACTATAGGGGGGTATACTATCAGATTTGTTATGTGACTGTAAAACCAACAGCAGCATCTCGCAATTTGTATGACAAATGGCTATACTGCCCGCTTCCGATGTAGACCCGTTTCCTTCACCTGCGTCACGGGTCTGGTTACACGCAGGTGTTTTCTTAAAAGAAACCCCGCATTACGCGGGGTGGTGAGAAGAGTCAGGAACGTTTGCGCGGCATCATGCGCAATAGCGTATTGTCTTTCCAGACGTAGTGATGCATCAGCGCCGCGGCGGCATGCAAACCAATGACAAAATACCCCCAGTTTCGCCAGCGTGATATGCCAGGTTTTCAGCATATCCACCACCTCAAAATTAGCGTCTGACGCATGCGGCATCACCAGGCCGAACGCAACCCAGGGATTGCCCCGGTTATACATCATCACCAGGCCAATAATCGGCAAGACAATAAACAGCAGATAGATCACCAGATGCCCAAGATGCGCCATTCCGGTCACCATCGGCTTTGGTTTTGGCACAATGGGCGGCGCCGGGTATTTCCAGTCTGGACCAGCAGACGCGTCACCATCAACACCAGGATTGTCATCCCGCACGAGACATGAACCATATTGATCCACGGACGATAGCTGCGGGGCGCAAATCCCCTCAACTCCATTGCACAGTAGGTCACAATAACCAGTAAAAAGACCAGCCAGTGGATGCCAATTTGCAGGCTTGTGTACTTATTGCTCATAACACGTCCTGAGTAAAAAAATAAAGCGTCAACATAGCGAGCTTTTGTTAAAAATTCATTAACTTTTGTTCACCCAATTTCAACCAGTTACGCTTAGCCGCAAAATCTGTTATTGCCCTGGACGCCTGACTGGACTATGCCTGGTAGGGAAAAAAATGTGTCGTACCGTTGCATCCTGACAGGAGAAAACCATGAGTAAAATTGGCATTAACGGCTTTGGTCGTATCGGTCGTCTGGTGTTACGTCGTCTGCTGGAAGTGAAAAGCGACATTGATGTCGTCGCCATCAATGACCTGACCTCCCCTAAAATCCTCGCGTATCTGTTGAAATATGACTCAAACTACGGCGTATTCCCCTGGAGTGTGGATTTCACCGAAGACGCGCTGATTGTGGACGGCAAAAAAATTGCGGTTTACGCAGAAAAAGAGGCTAAAAATATTCCGTGGAAAACCACCGGCGCCGGGATCATTGTCGAGTGCACCGGCTTCTATACCTCAGCCGAGAAGTCCAAAGCGCACCTCGACGCTGGCGCTAAAAAAAGTGCTGATTTCCGCCCCGGCTGGCGATATGAAAACCATTGTCTTCAACGTGAATGACGACACGCTGGATGCCAGCGACCAGATTGTTTCTGTCGCATCCTGCACCACTAACTGCCTGGCGCCGATGGCGAAAGCGCTGAATGACAACTTTGGCATTCAGGTTGGCACCATGACCACAATTCACGCCTACACCGGAACCCAGTCGCTGGTCGACGGGCCGCGCGGGAAGGATCTGCGCGCTTCGCGGGCGGCGGCGGAAAACATCATCCCCCACACCACCGGCGCGGCGAAAGCCATTGGTCTGGTGATTCCTGAACTGAGCGGAAAACTTAAAGGCCATGCTCAGCGCGTTCCGGTGAAAACCGGCTCTGTAACCGAGCTGGTCTCGATTCTGGAGAAAAAAGTCACTGCGGAAGAGATCAACGCGGCGCTGAAGAAAGCGACAACCCATAATCCGTCGTTCGGCTATACCGATGAAGAGATCGTCTCTTCCGATATTATCGGCTCACATTTCGGTTCGGTGTTCGATGCCACGCAAACTGAAATCAGCACAGTGGGCGATCTGCAACTGGTGAAAACCGTCGCCTGGTACGATAACGAGTACGGTTTTGTGACCCAACTTATTCGCACGCTGGATAAATTTGCCAAACTCTGACCCTCTGGCGGAGGCATTATTCCTCCGCCGTTTTCACCATTTATCTGGTCATTCAAGACGATGTGAATCCCTTCCGATTTTCAATGGATTAACTGTGTTATAGATAACGTTTATCACTGAGTGAGCACAGTCATGGACGTATTCAGCCGCGAAACCTTAGAAGAAATGATGGCGCAAGCCGTCTCCCGCTCAGCCACATTTACCCTCTGGCCTGATGGCGAAGCCCCCGGAGCGAAAAACAGCGATGCTGTTTTTACGCCAGAACCGCGGCATACCGGTACATCCATCTTCGATCGCGCCGTCACGGGCGTCCGATCTCCTGAAATCACCGTTTACGCGCCAGATAAACCCAACGGCGTGGGGCTTCTCGTGACGCCAGGCGGTTCCTACCGGCGCGTCGTGCTGGATAAAGAAGGCAGCGCGCTGGCGCCCTTTTTTAATGCGCGTGGTTATACCCTGTTCGTGATGACCTACCGGATGCCCGGAGATGGCCATGATGAGGGGGCAAACGCGCCGCTGGCGGGATGTGCAGCGCGCGATGCGCTATCTTCGCGCCAATGCGCAAGCGTGGAAGATCGACCCGGAACGCATCGGGGTGCTGGGTTTTTCTGCCGGTGCGCATGTCGCCGCCAGTCTGGGAACGCGCTTTGCTGAACCCGCCTGTCCCCCCCATCGACAGCCTGGATGAAATCAACGCCCGCCCTGCTTTTATGGCGCTGGTCTATCCGGTCATCACCATGCATGACGACATTTATCATCCCGGCTCACGCCTTGAGCTGATGGGCGCGGAACCTGACGATGAACAGATTCGCCACTACTCGCTTGAGGAACGCGTGGATGCCGCTACGCCGCCCACATTTCTGCTGCATGCCATCGACGATCCGGCGGTAAAGGTGGAAAACAGCCTGGTATTTTTTAACGCGCTGCGCCGTTCTGGCGTAGCGGTGGAAATGCATTTGTTTGAGCGAGGAAAACACGGGTTTGGCATTTCGTGATACGCAGGGATTGCCGGTCGCCGGTCTGGCCGGAACTGATGATGAACTGGATTGCGACCAAAGTGTGACCGCCATTAGCAGGGCCGGGGAAAACCCCGGCCTGCTACATCAGGACTGCAAATAGACCACCTGCGTTTGCAGATACTCGTTCAGACCGTGTTTGCCATCCGCCCCGCCAATACCTGACTTGCGCCAGCCAGCATGGAATCCCTGCATCGCCTCAAAGTTTTCGCGATTGATGTAGGTCTCGCCGAATTTCAGCCCGCCGATCGCCTTCATCGCAACATTCAGGTTTTGCGTATATACAGACGATGTCAGACCGTAATCGCTGTCGTTCGCCATCTCCAGCGCCTCTTCCAGCGTATTAAACGCCACAACCGGCAGCACGGGGCCAAATGTCTCCTCATGCATGATGGTCATCTCCTGGGCGAACGTCCAGCAGCAGCGTCGGTGGATAATAATAACCTTTGCCCTCCACGACCTTGCCGCCCAACGCCACGCGAGCGCCTTCCTGTACGGCACGCGCCACTTTCTGCTCTACCCGCTTCCAGAGCGGCCAGCGTTAATCAGCGGCCCCATTGCGATGTCATCACGCTGTGCCGGATCGCCAAACTGAACCGCTTTCATCGCCTCGCCCAGACGATTCACAAAGCGGATCGTAAATCCCTTTTTTGTACATAAACGCGCTCAGCACAGTTACAGACCTGCCCGGGTGTTGATCACTCTGGAATCCACAATCGCTTTCACGGCCAGCTCAAGATCCGCATCGTCCATCACGATTGCCGGGGCTTTCCCGCCCCAGTTCCAGGCAAACTTTAGTGATGTTTTTCGCTGCCGCCGCCATAATTTTTCTCGCCGGCGACCACGCTGCCGGTCATGCTCACCATCGCGACTTTCGGGTTCCCCGCCAGCTCCTGCCCAACCGTTTCACCGCGTCCCAGCACCCAGGTTGAATACGCCTTTCGGTAAGCCGATGTCATGCACGATCTGCGCGAAAGCAATGGCATTGTTTGGCGTAAATTCGCTGGGTTTAATGACGATGGTATTCCCGGTCAACAACGCCGGAGCGAGCTTCCGGGCAATCAAAAAGAACGGAAAGTTCCACGGCAGAATCCCGGTGGTGACGCCCAGCGCGCGTTTAAAGACCAGAATATTTTCTCCGGGGGCGGTCGCTTTGCAGGATCTCGCCTTCATAACGGCGCGCCCACTCGGCCATATATTCGATGTAGTCGGCGGTGAACGCGACTTCCACCTGCGCCAGCTGCTGGATTTTTCCGCCTTCCGCGACAATCAGCGCACTGATCTCTTCTGCCCGCTCACGAATCCCTGCCGCGATCTTTCTCAGCCACCCCGCGCGTTCAATCGCAGGCAGCGCCTCCCATTCCGGCTGAGCGCGCGCAGCGGCGTCAATGGCCTGACGCGCCTCTTGCGCGCCGCCATCAGGAATACGGGAGAGCAGTTCTTCGGTGGCAGGATTCACCACATCAATCCATGCGTCTCCCTGCCAGCTAACAAATTGACCATTGATATACATCGGGTGTTGTACGGGTGCGGACATGCGCTGCTCCTGTAATTGAATTGTTCTTAACAAGTAAAATCATTGTTAAGTAATAACAATCACATGTTCTCAGGGGCGTCTGCGGTGCTGGTTTTGTGATGTGCTTCATAAAAGCAGCCAGGAAGGTTCTGTCAGAGAGGCGATATCGGGGGAGAGAGTTTGCCCGTTTGAGCGTAAATTTCCGCAAACGGGCAAGAAAGTAACATTAACGCAACGAACGACTGTTCATGGTCTCAATCAGGTCAGCGTCATTTTGCAGCGTCTGCCACGCCGCCTCAACGTCAGCGGGAATATCAACGTGCACAATAAAGTCGCGGCCACGCGGCCCGTAGCCGGTTTCATCATCCGTAAGCGCGGAAGTTCTCCCGCAATCAGGGAGAGATAGCGATCCACGGACCACAACCCCTTCTGTTCTCCGGCAAAATCCACGCCGTCATCGTGCTGGCACAGCGTCGGGACAATACCAGGATAGCTCAACCAGCGGGGCGAATCGGGATCGTCGCAGGTGACGCGGCGGAACGTCGCCATCGTCCGGCGTTGCATTGTCGGGTCCTGTACGATAATGGCGGTGTTAATGGGCGCCGATACCTGACTAATCAGGGCGCAGCTAAACTGCGCGTTCTCACCGCAGTTTGTTGACTTGTCTTCTGGCCAAATGTTCTCCGTCGGGATCTGCCAGAACTGATGAGCGATATCCGCGAGGATTTTGGCTTCCGTACGCCCGGTGGTGCGTATGGTGTTGTAGCGCGGGTGCCCGGCGATGGCGGCATAGAGAAACGTGGTGGAATGGGCCGATGCCGCCGCTGATCAACAGCGGGATCTGCTGCGCTTTCGCTATGTTGCAGGCGGCGTCTATCGCCGGGATGACGGCATTCCCCGCCAGCACAACGCAGTCAGCCTGATACGGCGCGTCACCAGAGAAGTCATTTTGGGCCAGCCAATGCCCCAGCGTATTCGCTGCTTCCAGCGTTGCACTGGATAATGCCGGAAACGGTCTCATTCTCATGGTTCTTCCTCCTGTGTTCCTTGCAGAGTACCGGAGTGGCTTCTGGTGAGTACCAGATCACTCCGAAAGACGATCCGCTGATTATCCTGTGGTGCGAGGGTGAGATAAAGCGTTGATGTCAAACAACGTTCAATGAGCGAAAATCCCGGCTTAACGGCAATGAATATTTGATTTACCGGGCGTTTTCATATTCACTTGAATTATGGTTTACGTCAGACGTAGAATCATTAGCCCGCTAATCATTAAAATAATACAAAGGTATACGACGTTATGCGCCTGCCCCAACGCGATCCTTATGCTCCTCGCGAGTGGCAGCCTCACGAAAAGCCCGCGCTGTTAGGCTCACCTTCGACTCCCATTCACAGCACGCCGAAACGCATCGCCTACGGCGTGGTCGGCCTGCTGGTGTGTCTGACCGGCGCCCTCGGGAACGCGGTCGTGACCGCGAATCTGCAAAATTTACAGGGCACCTTTGCCGCCTGGTCGACAGAGATCGCCTGGCTGCCTGCCGTTTATGTCATGACCAATGTCTCAATTAACCTGCTGCTGGTGAAATTTCGCCAGCAGTTTGGTCTGCGGGCATTTACCGAAGGTTTTCTGGTGCTGTATGTGCTGGTCACCTTTTTTCACCTCTTCGTCAACGATCTGAGTTCCGCGCTAATGGTACGCGCGGCGCACGGTATGGTCGCCGCCGCGCTCAGTTCGCTGGGTATTTATTATCAGATACAGGCCTGGCCTGCGAAACACCGTCTGAAAGCGTTAACGATCGGTATTACCGGGGTCGTCGCTGGCTATTCCCCTCGCCCGGTTGTTCTCTACCGAACTGCTGCAACTGGATGAGTGGCGCGGCCTGTACTTCTTTGAGCTGGGACTGGCGCTGGTTTCGCTGGGCTGCGTCATCGCCTTAAAACTGCCTCCCGGCGACAGACGTAAGGTTTTTGAAAAGAAAGACTTTATTACTTTTATTCTGCTCGCGCCCGGCATGGCGCTGGTCTGTGCCGTGCTGTCGCTGGGGCGACTGGACTGGGTGGTTTGAAGCGCCCCTGGATTGGCTGGTCTCTGGCGCTGGCGACGGTACTCATCATCAGCGCAATTGTGTTCGAGCATAACCGCAGCAATCCGCTGTTGAATACGCGCTGGCTCTCCAGCGGCAGTATTCTCCGCCTGGGGGCTGATTATGTTGCTGATCCGCATTGTGCTGGCGGAGCAAAACACCGGCGTAATTGGCTGGCTACAATACGCTGGCTTACAGAATGAGCAAATGACGCATCTGGCCTGGTCAATTTTCGCTGGCATTGTGTGCGGCATCATCACCAGTTGCCTGACGATTAAACCGACGCGGCTGGCCTGGCCCGTGATTACGTCGCTGGCATTGATGATCGTCGCCTCGCTGCTCGACAGCCACTCCACAAACCTGACGCGTCCCGACCAGTTAATGGTCAGCCAATTCTTACTCGGCTTTGGCAGCGCGTTTTTCCTTGCCCCGGCAATGCTGGCGGGTATCGGCGGCGTCATCGCCGATCCGCGCAATCTGGTCAGTTTTTCCGTCTTATTTGGGATGAGTCAGAACATCGGCGGTCTGCTGGGCTCCGCCATTCTCGGCACGTTCCAGACCTGGCGTGAAAAATATCACTCCAGCCTGCTGGCCGATCAGCTCACCACGCTAAATCCGCTGGTGAATGAGCGTCTACAGATGTACAGCCAGATGTACAAAAGCCTGATTGGCGACAGCGCATTGCTGAACACCCAGGCGATCGCCCAGCTACAAACCGTTACGTCGCTTGAGGCAAATATCCTCGCCTATAACGATACTTATTTACTGACGGCCAGCATTGCCGCCGCTACGCTAATCTGGATTTTATGGCGCTTGCTGCGACTGCGTATTACCGCCCGGATGGCGCTGAAAAAAGCCACCGGAACCAAGTAACAGATGAAAATTATGTTTATCGCTTTACCTCAGGAGCCGCGATGAGTCAGCAGGATGCCGCCAAAGAGCAGGCAAATACCCGAAACAATCTCCGTGTGGTGTCAATTTTTGCCGCTGCCGCCATTGGCCTCGTCGGGGTTCTGGTGATCCTCTACGCCTGGCAATTACCGCCGTTTACCCGCCATACGCAATTTACGGATAACGCCTATGTGCGTGGACAAACCACCTTTATTAGCCCGCAGGTGAATGGATATATCACGCAGGTGAATGTGCAGGACTTTGTGCAGGTGGAAAAAAGGCGAACTGCTGATGCAGATCGACGACCGTATTTATCGCCAGCGTGTCCATCAGGGCGAAGCGCAGTTGGCCATGAAAATCGCCGCGTTAAATAACAACCTGCAACAGCGTAAAAGCGCCGAAGCCGTGATTGCGCGCAATGAAGCGGTACTGAAGAACGCCAAAGCGCAAAGTCTGAAGACTCAGGCAGATTTGAAACGCGTGAAAGATCTCACCGCCGGACGGTTCACTGTCGATTCGTGAACGCGATGCGGCGCTGGCCAGCGCCGCGCAAGGCAGCGCGGATATCGACCAGGCGAAAGCCACGCTGGAGATGTCACGACAGGATTTACAAACGGTGATCGTCAACCGGGGGGAGCGCTGGAAGCCGACGTTGAAAATGCCCGCGCAGCGTTTAGAGCTGGCGCAGATCGATCTGCAAAATACCCGCATTGTCGCGGCCGCGCGATGGCCAGCTTGGGCAGATTGCCGTCCGCCTCGGCGCGTATGTCACCGCCGGAACGCACCTCACCACGCTGGTGCCGCCGCAGCACTGGGTTATCGCAATATTAAAGAGACGCAACTGGCGGAGCTGCGCGTGGGTCAGCCGGTACGGTTTACCGTCGATGCGCTGAATGATCGGGCTTATGAAGGCCGGGTGGAGAGCATTTCTCCGGCAACCGGCGTGGAGTTCAGCGCCATTACGCCGGGATAACGCGACCGGCAACTTTGTCAAAATCGCCCAGCGCATTCCGGTTCGGGTGGAGGTGCTGGGTAAACCGGAGGAGATTGCGCGATTGCGTCCGGGTATGTCGGTGCAGGTACATATCGATACCCGGGGAGGCGAAACAATGACGCGCCGTCCCGTTGCCGCTTTGCTGTTCGCCCTGCTGCTCAGTGGCTGTCAGTCGGTTGATGTGGCACCTGCAAAACCGTCTTTGCAAATCCCCGCCGCCTGGCGAACCGCCACCGGCCCCGCCAGCGCAACAGAACAGGTATGGTGGAGAAATTTTCACGACAGTCATCTGAATCGTTATGTCGATCAGGCGCTGCAAAATAACAGTGACGTGCTGATTGCCCGCGAACGGGTAAATGAATACCAGGCCAGGGTCTATGCCGTCGAAGGCAGCCTGTTCCCTTCGCTGGATGCGGGCGTTAGCGGAGCGCGGGCGCGAACGCAGTCTGCGGCAACCGGACTTCCGATCTACAGCACGTTGTATAAGGGCAGCCTGACGGCAAGCTACGATGTCGATATCTGGGGCGTTAATCGCAGCACCGCCAGTGCGGCGCAGGCCTCGCTGGCGGCGCAAAAAGCGGCGGCGGCCGCCGCCGATCTGACCGTTGCCTCGTCCGTTGCGTCCGGTTATGTCACGCTGCTGGCGCTGGATGAGCAGCTCAACGTGACAAAATCGACGCTGAAATCGCGTGAAGAAGCCTGGAATCTGGCAAAACGGCAATATGAAACAGGCTACAGCTCGCGCCTGGAATTGATGCAGTCGGATTCTGAGCTTCGCTCGACGCGCGCGCAAATTCCCCTGCTTGAGCACCAGATCGCACAACAGGAAAACGCGCTGAGTCTTCTGCTGGGCAGCAACCCGACGCGGCTGGCCCGTAGCGACCGTTTTGATGCGCTGACGCCCTTAACGTTGCCGTCACAGTTGCCCTCTTCGTTGCTCAACCGCCGTCCTGATGTTGTGCAGGCCGAGAGACAGCTTATTGCGGCTGATGCGACGCTTGCCGCCTCTCGCGCCAGCCTGCTGCCGTCGATCAACCTGACGGCGACCGGATCGGTGCAGGATCGCACGCTTCCCGGTCTGCTTGACGACCCGCTCCGCTTATGGAGTATCGGCGGCAGCATTCTCGCCCCTCTGCTTAACCGTCAGGCATTGAATGCGCAGGTTGATATTTCCCAGTCCCAGCGTAATCAGGCGCTGTACAGTTATGAAAAAACCGTGCGTAACGCCTTCAGAGAGGTAAACGATAGCCTCGACGCCATCACCCGCTATCAGGAACAACTCAGTGAACTACAGGCGCAGCAGGATGTGGCGCAGGAAACATTGCGCATCGCTCAGAATCGCTATCGCAATGGCTATTCGTCTTATCTGGATGTACTGGACGCCCAGCGCACGCTGTTCTCAGTGCAAACCAATGTGGTGCAGGTGAAAAACAATCTGCTGCTGGCGCAGATTGATCTCTACAAAGCGCTGGGCGGCGGCTGGTCAGTCTGACGTCATCCGTACGGCAAGTGGTGAATGATTTCGCGGACGTTATAGACCATGCCAGACAGCGATACCACCAGCAAAAACAGCGATGACGCCAGCCCAATACGCCGGCTGTGATGCGGTGACAACCAGTTATTGATGAGCAGGATGTACAGCGATAAAACAGCAAAATCAAAAATGATCCACACCACCGTCAGCGTCATAATGCTGGCGGCGAAGTTCTGCGTCGCCGCAATAAACTGAGGGAAGAAAGCGACAAAGAAAAGGATGTCTTTCGGATTTGAAATGCCGGTAATAAATCCCCGGATCACCCCGCCGTCGTCCGCAGCGACCGTGTTTTCTTGCGCATTTGCCTGCGGATTCCCCGCCCGCAGGCTGATTAACGCGCCGTAGCCGATATACAACGACCCTGCGATCCCCAGCAAAGACAGAAACAAACCGGAGATCGACACCACCCCGGCCAGCATCAGCGCCGCCAGGATAATCAGCACCAGAGAGGCGCTGTTCGTTCCGATCACCGTCGCAAAGGCTTTACGCGCACCGTGCCGGGCCGCCGTTCCGGTTACCAGCGCAACCACCGGGCCGGGCGTGACCAGCAACAGTAAAACCGATAAACTATACGCACTCAGCAATGTCAGATTAATCAACGCCTTTTCTCCTTCATAACGCACACAGGCCCGGAAACTCCCGGCATTATTCAGCTAGCGATGACGTTTGAAAAACGAATAAAACTGCTATTTAATGTGAGTAAAACTCACAATAGCGTATCGCCATGACTCTGCCGCCACTGTATGCCCTGCGCGCTTTTGAAGCCGCCGCCCGCCTCGGATCATTCAGCAAAGCCGCTGACGCGCTGAACGTCACTCCGGGTGCGGTCAGCAGACATATCCGTACCCTGGAGACAACGTTTGACTGCCCGCTGTTTCACCGCAACGGCCCGCAGGTTGAGGTAACGGAAGCGGGACGCACGCTGGCGGAGCAGCTGGCCGCAGGCTTTCGGACGCTGGAAAACGCCTGCTCCGCGTTTCGCAACCAGCAGCACGGTCTGCGCTTAAAGGCGCCCTCAACCCTGACAATGGGCTGGTTGCTGGACGTGCTGAACAGCGTACATCAGCAGGAGCCCTCGCTTAACGTGGAGCTTTCCAGCGTCTGGATGGACACCGATACGGTGGATTTCAATCGCGAACCCTTTCACTGCGCCATCCTGTTAGGCAACGGTCATTTTGGTCCCGGCACGCAAAGCAGGCTGCTTTTTAAAGAGTGGCTGATCCCAATATGCGCCCCCGCGCTGCTTGAACAGGTACGAGAAAACATTGCCGACTGCGAGCTTATTCACCCTTCACCAGACCGGCGCGACTGGACGCGATGGCTGGCACGCAGCGGTAAATTTAACGGGCTGAATACCCGTCGGGGAAAAGTGTTCGATACGCTGGAACAGGGAAATCAGGCGGCGATAAGGGGGCATGGCGTCTCCGTGGGCGATCTGCTGCTCAGTCTGGAGGCGGTAAAAAGCGGTCTGCTCGCCCTTCCGTTCAATGAAGCGGTGGCAACCGGAGAAGGCTACTATCTGGTCTGGCCGCAAGATACGGCATTCGAAAAAGACATTGCGCTGCTTTATGACAGGCTAAAGCGCGCCGCCCCGCAGGAGATACCCGAAGGTATCTCCTGCCTGAGCTGAGCATGGAGCTACAGGCTGATTTGCTCCATCGCCTGTAAAATGCGCTTATCGGAGATCGGGTACGGCGTGCCGAGCTGTTGTGCAAAGTAGCTGACGCGTAGCTCTTCGATCATCCAGCGGATTTCTTTGACGTCGTCGTCATCACGGCGGGCTGGCGGCAGCTTGTTAATCCACTGCTGCCAGGCCTGCTGCACGCTTTCGATTTTCAGCATCTGCGCCCTGTCACGGTGCGGATCGACCGCCAGTTTCTCCAGCCGTTTTTCAATCGCCTGCAAATAGCGCAGCGTATCGCCGAGGCGCTTAAAGCCGTTGCCAGTGACAAAACCGCGATACACCAGCCCGCCCATTTGCGCTTTGATATCAGACAGCCCCAGCGCCATCGTCATATCCACGCGTCCTTTCAGACGTTTGTTGATCGTGAACACGGCGGTCAGGATCTGCTCGACCTGCTTCGCGATATCGACAACGGTGTCGTTCAGCTCAGCGCGCACCTTCTCATGCAGCGCGGCAAAAGCCTCTTCCGTCCATACCGGGCCGCCATTGGCGTCGATCAGCTTGTCCACGCCGCAGGAGATGCAGTCGTCAATCAACTCCAGCACTTTGCCATACGGGTTAAAGTACAGACCGAGCTTGGCTTTGTTCGGCCAGTTTTTCGTGCAGATACTTAATCGGCGACGGAATATTCAGCAGCAGCAAGCGGCGTAAACCGCACCACATTGCCTGTTGCTGCTCCAGCGGATTGTCGAACAGCCTGATGGCGACGCTATCACGCTCGTCTACCAGCGCAGGCCACGCCTTCACTTTGTAATTGCCGCGTTTCTGCTCATAGCTTTCCGGCAACTGACCGAAACTCCAGATGTGCAGCCCACTCTGCTCGATGCCGTCATCTGCCACCGCCGAGAGCGTTTCCTGGACTTTCCCTTTCAGCGCCTCTTTCAGCCCCTGCAAAGCGCGCCCTTCCTGCAACTTCTTGTTTTTGTCATCCACCACGCGGAAGGTGATCTTCAGATGATCGGGCACCTGATCCCAGTGCCAGTCTTCGCGATCTACCGTCACGCCGGTCATCCGCCGTAACTCACGCTCCAGCGCATCCAGCAACGGTAGCTCCAGCGGCGTTACGCGACCTAAAAACGCTTCGGCATAGTTCGGCGCCGGAACAAAGTTCCGCCGTACCGGTTTCGGCAGCGATTTAATCAGCGCAATCACCAGCTCACGGCGCAGACCTGGAATTTGCCATTCAAACCCGGACTCTTCCACCTGGTTTAACAACGGAAGCGGGATATGGACGGTGACGCCGTCGGCGTCAGCGCCCGGTTCAAACTGATAGCTCAGCCGCAGCTTAAGATTCCCCTGGTGCCAGAAGTTCGGGTAATCCAGCTTGCTGATTTTTTTCCGCGCCCTCTTTGATGAGCATACTCTTTTCAAAGTTGAGCAGATCCGGCGTTTCGCGGCTGACTTTTTTCCACCAGTTGTCGAAGTGGCGCGCGGAGATCACGTCATGACTGATGCGCTGGTCGTAGAACTCAAACAGCGTCTCATCATCGACCAGAATGTCGCGGCGACGCGATTTGTGCTCCAGCTCTTCCACTTCCGCACGCAACTTCAGGTTGTCGCGGAAGAAGGCGGTGGCGCGTCTGCCAGTCGCCCTCTACCAGCGCATGACGAATAAACAACTCGCGACACAGCGCCGGGTCGATCTGGCTGTAATTCACCTTGCGCGCGGCCACTATCGGCAGACCGTACACGGTCACTTTCTCCGTCGCCATCACCGCGCCCTGCGCCCGTTCCCAGTGCGGTTCGCTGTAAGAACGCTTAATCAGATGCTGGGCAACCGGTTCCACCCACTCGGGATCGATGCGCGCCGCAATGCGCCCCCACAGGCGGCTGGTTTCCACCAGTTCTGCGACCATCGCCCACTTCGGCGGCTTCTTGAACAAACCGGAACCTGGGAAGATGGAGAAACGGGCGTTGCGCGCGCCGGTATACTCCTGCTTGTCGGCATCTTTCATCCCGATATGCGACAGCAGCCCGGTCAGCAGCGCGATATGCACTTCACGGTATTGCGCCGGTTCGCTGTTTACCGGAATACCCAGCTCTTTCACCACCTGGCGCAATTGGGTGTAGATATCCTGCCATTCGCGCACGCGCAGATAGTTCAGGTAATCGGTGCGGCACAGGCGGCGGAACTGGTTCGACGACAGCGCTTTCTGCTGCTCGCCGAGGTAATTCCACAGATTCACAAAGGTGAGGAAGTCAGACTCTTTATCGTGGAAACGACGGTGCTTCTCATCGGACGCCTGCTGTTTATCCATCGGGCGCTCACGCGGGTCCTGAATAGACAGCGCGGAGGTGATGATCATCGCCTCACGCACGCAGCCGTGTTTCTGCGCTTCCAGCACCATCCGCGCCAGACGCGGGTCTACCGGCAGCTGCGACAACTGGCGTCCTGAAGGCGTCAGTTTATAAGCCGTTTGCTGCTCATCGGTCGTAATCGCCCCAAGCTCTTCCAGCAGACGCACGCCGTCCTGAATGTTGCGTTTATCCGGCGCTTCAACAAACGGGAATGCGGCGATATCGCCCAGCCCCAGCGCCGTCATTTGCAAAATAACCGAAGCCAGGTTGGTACGCAGAATCTCCGGGTCGGTAAATTCCGGGCGCGACAGGAAGTCATCTTCCGAATACAGACGGATGCAGATCCCTTCCGACACACGTCCACAGCGGCCTTTACGCTGGTTAGCGGAAGCCTGTGAAACCGGTTCAATCGGCAGCCGCTGCACTTTGGTGCGGTAGCTGTAGCGACTGATGCGCGCGGTGCCGGGATCGATAACGTACTTAATGCCCGGTACGGTCAGCGAGGTTTCCGCCACGTTAGTCGCCAGCACGATGCGACGTCCGCTGTGCGACTGGAACACGCGGTTCTGCTCGCTGTTAGAGAGGCGTGCATACAGCGGCAATACTTCGGTATGGCGCAAATTGAGTTTATTGAGCGCATCGGCGGTATCGCGGATTTCGCGTTCGCCGCTCATAAAGATCAGGATATCGCCGGGACTTTCACGCCCCAGTTCATCCACCGCGTCAAAAATCGCCTGAAGCTGATCGCGCTCGGTATCGTCCGCTTCTTCGACAATCGGACGATAGCGCACCTCAACCGGGTACGTTCTGCCGGAAACTTCAATGATCGGCGCATTGTTAAAATGACGCGAGAAGCGCTCCGGGTCGATGGTCGCGGAGGTGATGATGATTTTCAGATCCGGGCGACGCGGCAACAGCTCTTTCAGGTAGCCAAGCAGAAAGTCGATATTCAGGCTGCGCTCATGCGCTTCATCAATGATGATGGTGTCGTACTGCATCAGCAGCCTGTCCTGCTGGATTTCCGCCAGCAGGATACCGTCCGTCATCAGCTTGACCATCGTGTTGTCGCTGACGTGATCGCTGAAACGGACTTTATAACCGATGCAGCCGCCCGGTTCCGTTTGCAACTCTTCGGCAATACGGTTGGCAACGGTACGCGCCGCCAGACGACGCGGCTGCGTATGGCCGATCAGCCCTTTAATACCGCGCCCCAGCTCCATACAAATTTTCGGCAACTGCGTGGTTTTACCAGAGCCGGTCTCCCCCGCCACAATCACCACCTGGTGGTCGCGAACGGCCTCCAGGATGGCCTGTTTTTTCTGGCTGACAGGCAGGTTTTCTGGATACGTTATTTCCGGTCTGGCGGCTTCGCGCAGCACAATTTTACCTGCTGCCTGTTCAATCTCTTTCGCCATCTCCAGGAGAATGGCCTGTTGTGCATCAGGTTTTTTAACCTTCTTCACGCCATGCAGGCGGCGGGCAAAGCGCTGCCTGTCACGCAGCATCAGCGTATCCAGCTGTTGCTGAAGTGCGGCGAAGGTGATTTTCTGTTGTTCTGTCATAGCATTAGAGGGCAGTGCTCTGCCGGGTAAAATCTCTTTTTAATGATTGGTATAGAGTACCACATCGGCGCTTTTCGTGTGTTGTTCAATAATTTCGAACATAGGATTCGATATATTGCGCTATCTCTGCGACAGGATTGTGAATAGAGTGTCAACAAGCAACGGGGCTCACCCCATTCAAACACATAAAAGGAAACACCCATGAGCAAAGTATTAGTTCTTAAATCCAGTATTCTGGCAGGGTACTCTCAGTCTGGTCAGTTGTCTGATTATTTTGTTGAACAGTGGCGCGAAAAGCATCCTGCGGATGCGATCACCGTGCGCGACCTGGCCGCGAATCCTGTTCCGGTACTGGATGGCGAACTGGTGGGTGCCCTGCGCCCGAGCGACGCTCCGCTGACTCCGCGTCAGCAGGACGCGCTGGCGCTGTCCGACGAGCTGATCGCGGAACTGCAAGCGCACGATGTGATCGTCATTGCGGCGCCGATGTACAACTTCAACATCCCGACTCAGTTGAAAAACTATTTTGACCTGGTTGCCCGCGCAGGCGTCACCTTCCGTTACACCGAGAAAGGGCCGGAAGGTCTGGTGACCGGTAAACGTGCGGTGATTCTCTCCAGCCGTGGCGGTATCCACAAAGATACGCCGACTGACCTGATCGCGCCGTACCTGAAAGTCTTCCTGGGCTTTATTGGTATCACCGACGTGAACTTCGTGTTTGCTGAAGGGATTGCTTACGGCCCGGAAGTCGCGGCCAAAGCGCAGTCTGATGCCAAAGCGGCGATTGACAGCGTTGTTGCTGCATAAGATTTATTTGCCTCATCCGGCCTGCAAGGGGTGTCATCCTCCCGCAGGCCGGATAACCTCCATCAGGCATTCATGCCATTCAGCACCGCAAGAACCTCATCCGAAAGTTGCAAATCCCCTGCCGCCATATTTTCACGCAAATGCGTCACTGACGACGTTCCCGGAATTAACAGGATATTGGCTGAACGTTGCAGCAACCATGCCAGCGCAACCTGCATTGGCGTCGCATTCAGGCTGGCGGCAACGTCGGAGAGCGTTGATGACTGCAACGGCGTAAACCCGCCCAGCGGGAAGAACGGCACATAAGCGATACCCTCGCCCGCCAGCGCGTCAATAAGTGCGTCATCCTGGCGATGGGCAATGTTGTACTCATTTTGCACACAAACAATTTCGGCAATCTTCCTCGCCTCAGCCACCTGGTTCGCGGTGACATTGCTCAGACCGATATGCTTCACCAGCCCCTGCTGCTGAAGTTCTGCCAGCACGCTAAAACTCTCTTCGATAGATCCTTCATGCGGGCCATGACCGTCGCCGAACATAACGCGCAGGTTGACCACATCCAGCACATCAAGTCCGAGATTACGCAGATTATCGTGAACCGCCTGCTTCAGTTCCGCAGGCGAGAAAGCGGGCAACCACGACGCATCTTCCCCGCGACGGGCGCCAATTTTGGTGACGATCGCCAGATCGTCAGGATACGGATGCAGCGCTTCTCGAATGATTTGGTTCGTAACATGCGGGCCGTAAAAATCGCTGGTATCAATGTGATTCACACCCAGCGAAATCGCCTCCCGAAGCACCGTCAGCGCGACGTGACGGTCTCTCGGCGGGCCAAATACACCAGGTCCTGCCAGTTGCATTGCCCCATAGCCCAGCCGTTTTACCTGCCGGGAACCGAGAGAAAACGTCGCTGAATTACCGTGACTTGCCATAACTGCCCCTCTTGCTGAATATCGCTTCGGAGCAGACAGTATAGAAACTTACCCTGCAAATTATCGCGCTTTATCATACAAAACAGAAAATACGTAGAATCAATATCTCAATAGAACAACAACAGCATCAACCATCCCAGCCACAGAATGGCAACCCAGTACAACGTACGCTGACACTGCTTTAACGCCCCCTGCTGCCGCCCGGCAAGCGTCAACGTCAGTAGCTTTTCTCGCTGCCAGATAAAGCAAAGCACTTCACCAGCTTGCTCGTTATTTTCTTCGTTGATAAGAGAAAAATACTGAGCATCAAGCCACAGTCGCCAGCAACCAAACCAGACAATGCCGCTCATCATAGCGATCATTGTGCGGAGTATCCCCGGTGGTGAGAGCAGGAGAGCCCAGGCCAGCGGTGGGAAAGTGAAGAGCAAAAAGAAACGCCAGCTATTAAGCGTTTGCATCAACAAGCGAGCCTGTAGAAGATGCTTATTAGTTATGTTGTCACTTCTGTTTTCCATTGTTTTAACAGCTCCAGATGTTCAGATGTAAAAACAACCTGCGGTCGCGTCTTTCGTAGTCGATCAACTGCGTCATCAACACCTAACCCCGGATAGCGATACAATAACCATGCCGCCCCCACCAATGCACTGCGTGACAGTCCCAGCGCGCAGTGAATAAGGACGCTGCCATGAGTGATGCGCAATTGCTCCAGCGAACCCACTGCCTGATAAAGCGTGTCGTAGTCCGGTTTAACCAGATCCAGCATCGGTACGCAACAATAGACAACGTCTTGCGAAGCGTGGGAGCGGGGAAACTCACCGGTCAGATCCAGTACCGCCTGTTGCTCCACAGGTCTGCACGGATACGCACCTAAAAACAGCCCATCGACCAGAGGGCTGACCGCCGGTAAGCGGCGGGTATAGCAGTGCATAGAGAGCATCATCCCCAGTCGCCAGGGAAACAGCAGCCACCAGGCGGCGGGCGTTAACCGCCCCGTCCTGTCTTTTTGTAATGCCTCGACGCCGAGCGCACCATAAGCCAGCGCCACAATCAGCAACGCCAATGTCGGCCACCACAACCAGGGCGTCACAAACGTGCCAGCCAGACACGCCAGTACACCAAACAGATAGCGAGTAGCCAGAATCTTACGCTTACCAGAGGCGATGCGCCAACGCCATTGCCCCTGTCCCGGAATCAACCAGTCGATAACCATACCCACTGCCAGCCCGGTGATAACATCAATAAAATGGTGCTGCCAGGTAGTCAGAACCGATACGGCAATCAGCAAAAACCAACCACCGTTCAATGCTTGCCATTTGCCCTTCAGATGACGATGGAAGTGCCGCCACAGCAACCAGCACAAAATAATATGCAACGACGGCGACTGATTATACGGTAAATCAAACCGTTCAAGCTGACCAAAGAGCCAACCGGCCGGACCGGTTATCTCCGGTCTGGTGAAGGTAAATTGCAGCGGAAATAACAAGAAGCCAATGCAGGCAATCAGTGAAGCCAACACTAATTTGCAGACCAGTCGCCGCTGTTCATTCAGCGTTGTACAGACGAATAGCGACAGGCCGTACAGCAGATCCAGACTCCAGTAAGGAATAATAGTCAGGGGCACAAAAGGAATATGCCGCTCCCACTCAAAAACCAGACTACTAATGTTATCTCGCCCGGCGGTAAACTGGTTAACCTGCCCGTAGGTTAAAAAGAAAAACGGAGCAAGCAGCAGTAACCAGCCTATACCTTGCCGGTAAACAGAACGTCGGGTTGTCATGATGCGCGACGCACCCGCCATAGAAACGGTGAAAATTCCCCACCCATCTATCAGTTGAGCGCATTTATCGAACCCGGCCCTCCCACACCAGCGCATCCATTTCGCCTTGCGTACGCACACGCATCACCCATGCTTTTCCATCCTTATGACTGGTCAACGACCAGGCGATGGTTTTTAACTGTGGATGCCAGGGCTGACCGGTGTAGATCAGAATACCTCCCGGCTCAATGGCATCTGCCAGCCCGGCAAGAGAATTACGTACCAGCGTATTTTCCGGGAACAATTCATACAGTCCTGAGACAATTCCCAGCGTCGGTCGAGGTAGCAGCGCAGCCAGTTCTTCACGGTTAAAAGCATCCCCCCTTTCAAAACGCGCACGTGCCGCCATTGCGCGAGACGCTATCATTTCCTGGCCTCTCGCCACATTTAATTCGCTGTAGTCTCGTAGCAAAATTTCATCCACTGCCGTTTCACTTTCCAGCGCATCAAGTACATAACGCCCGTGACCAGCAGCAACATCAACCACCCGCACCGTCGTTCCCTGCTCAGCAAGTTTGGCAACCGCATGCTGAATCAACATCTGCATATGGATTTTACGCTGACGGATCCCTTTCCAGCCCACGCTATTGAGGTAGTTTTTGTCAATCAGACGCCCCAGTGCGCTGCTACCCTGCGGTTGATTGCGATAGACATAATCGAGCGTACTGCCAGAATCAAACCCCGTTTCAAATCCCAGACGGACTCCAGTGGATTGCGTCCCCAGCATCTTCATTGCCATAGCGCAAGGTACGATAAGCGATGTCATTTAGCGAATAAGGTTCCGGCCCACCGCTTAACATTCGCCAGGTATCCGCCCCCGGACCCCAGCGGTCTTCGTCGCTATAGTCCAAAACGTTGAGGAGGCAGAGCATAGAGCGTATCAATAAACACGCGCATTTTATCAAACGCCAGATGCCTCTCTTTTTCACCCAGAGTATCGTGATAAAACCCCGGCAGAATATGAATTTCTTTTAGCGGGTTGCGCAGTCTCTGGTAGAAATCGATCTGCGGCTGGCGGTGAACAACGTAATCCTCCCCGGAGACCAACATCTGCACTGGCAAGGTGATCGCGCTGGCATCGCTGACAATTCTCTCTGCCGTTTTGTAGAGATCGAGCAGGATATTAACCGCGATAGGACGGGTGACCAGCGGATCCTGATTGAAACTTGCCACCCTCGCCGGGTCGTGGGTCAGATACTTGCCCTTCACGTAGGAGTTAACAAAAAAGAGCCCGCGCAGTCGGTGCATCAACGCCAGCCCTGAGCGGGCAAACGGCACATACAGTTTGACCTTAAACGCCGGTGATGCCAGCACCAGACCGCGGATGGTCGGGGCGTAGTCATGTACCCAGGTTGACGCCAACACCGCACCAACGCTTTGTGCCACAACCACCACATCCTCTATTGAGGCCTGACTGTCAGTTGCAACAAAACGAACAAACTCATCCACATCCAGAACCGAACGAGCCAGCGATGGACTGTACCCGCGCGGGCCCGGCGAGCGCCCGTGCCCACGGGCATCCCCAGGCGTAGAACGCCGTATCCGGCATCGCCAGTTCATCGATAATATGTTGCAGACGACCAGAATGCTCATGTCCGCGATGGAACAGGACAATCACTTTCGGCGTTGCCCCTGCCGACGTTGCGGGCCAGTAGCGATAAAACAGCTCAACGTTGTCACTGGTTAAAAATTGCCGTTCTTCAGGCGCCCGTGTATTAATCATGGGAATGACTTCCTGTTGTTTGTTGCGAAAGCGCTACCAACTGGCACTTCAGATCGTCCATAAACGTGTTTTTATCGGAATTAAAACTCAGTGCGTTACCTACCGTGACGCCGATAAACAGCGGAAGCGGAATACGGTTTCCCTTGGCCATCACTCGCTCTGTTCCCCGCAGCCAGACAGGAATAATCGGGACTTCCGGCATGCTTTGGCTCAAATGCCATAACCCTGATTTCAGCGGCGACAGCTTACCTGCCTCGCCGCGCGTGCCTTCTGGAAAAAGGATTAATGTTTTTCCCTCACGCAATGCCTGCTCGCACAGTGCCAGAGGGTTAGCCTCTCCGCCTTTACGTGAAATGGGGATAATGTTGAGAATATTGAGCGCAAACCACGCCATGATTTTATTACGCAAGAAATAATCAGCCGCCGCGACGGGATGCACTTCAGCCTGACGGCAGAGTGGAAAAAGAGAAAGTAGCGCGAAGACATCCATGTGACTGTTGTGATTGGCCACCACAATCGCCGGGCCGCTTTTCGGCAATCTTTCTTGATATTTAACACGCAGACCAAGCCACAACCACATGATCGGCCAGACGATGCACAGCGCAAACAACGGACGAAGGATACGCGTCATCATAGGTTAGTAGCAGAAGTAACGAATGAAATGAAAGAAGACGGGCGCGGTAAAGATCAGCGAATCGAGCCGATCAAGGATGCCTCCATGTCCGGGTAACAGCGTGCCGCTGTCTTTAACACCGATATCGCGTTTGATCGCGGACATCACCACATCACCGCAAAATCCAGTTATGCCAATAATCACACCTGCCAACAGCGCCATCGGCCAGTTTAACGGCGTAAGCAGCGGCCCCAGAATCATTGCCGCCACCGCCGTCGTTACCACGCCCCCCAGCAATCCTGCCAGGGTCTTATTCGGACTGACCTTCGGAATGACTCTGATACGGCCGAGCGATTTCCCCCACAGGTATTGAGCAATGTCGTTGAATTCGGTCAGCCCCACCAGAAACAGCACCAACAGTGCGCCGGTCTGTAGACCATCCGCAGGCAGTACCAGTAAAAAGGCGACATGGCTGAAGGCAAATACTGTCGTCATCAAACTCCAGTGCAGTTGAGACGCGGTACGTAAAAAGCCCTGCGTATCGCCTGTAAGGACCATCCGCGCAGGTAAGAACAGAAAAACATAAACGGGAATAAACACCACAAACATGCCGTACCAGCCAATGCCAATCAGCCAGTAATTGATGGGGATGGCAATAAACATCCACAGCAGTGGCATACGGTCTGATTGTCGCGACGGTGCCAGCGTCAGAAACTCTTTTAGCGCTATAAAGCTCACCAGTGCGAAAAATGTCAGCGCCAGCCATTGCGGACTGAGCATCGCCAGCGAAAACAGCACGATAATCACCCACCATGTGCGAATACGCAGCGTCAGTTCCTGCCAGTCTTTCCCTGGACGCAGCAGCACCAGTAATCCATTGACTACCGTTGCCACCAGCAAAAGCGCAAAAATGACCGCGAGCGATTTCTCCAGCAACATCATTTCGCCTCCTCGTCATGTAATGCACTACGGCAGCGGTTGATGACCGTCCACAGCAGCAACACGATTGCAACGCCCCACACGGCGTTATTCCAATGCAAAAGCTCTGGCCAGATCGCCAACCCCAGTCCCCAGGCACCAAACACCAGCGCCCTGTCGCTTTTCCCCAACGGCCCGGCATAGCTGCGCACGCCATTGATGGTTTGTGCCAGCACACCACAAAACTCGGTCATTGCCGCACAGAACAACATGAGCAGCACCAGCAACGTATTACTGTATGGCAGCAGCATAAAAGGCAGGTAGAGAGCGACATCAGAGAGAACATCCCCAGTCTCATTGAGAATGGCGCCAGGACGTGATTTTTGATTGCACTCTCGCGCCAGCATGCCGTCCAACGCATTAAGCGCCATACGCACAAACAGCACGACAGGAAGCAGAAAAAATAAATCAGGATGAGGAAAGAAAACTAACACCGCACCGGTGATCAGGGAAAGCGCCATCGCTGCAAGGGTGACGTGATTAGCGGTGGCATGGTGTTTGTACAACCAGAACATCAATGGGCGCAGAAGCGCCTGAAAAGCGGGCTTTATCTGATAAAGCGTCATCATCATTCCCTGATAATCTATGAACTTTTGTCATAGTGCACTAATTAATCACATCATGACGAATGCTTTCCATCAACTGAAGGTAAAATCAGATATTACCAACGTGTGGCAACGTTACTTTTTCAGCCACTTACCGTTAATGCCCTGCACATACTCACCCGGCTTTGCACGGTCGACCAGCTTTTGTCCGGCCATTTTCGCCACCTCATCCACCGGAATCTGATGGCTTTTCGCCAGCTGTTGATAACTGGCGCTACGCTCTTTATTAATCTCGCTGACGAGCGAGCGCGTTTCTGGATCGGTTGCCAGCGCCACCAGATAACCATTAAGCGTTTCCCCCACTCGCCCTTGCGTTCTCGCTTCGCTCAGGGTCAACGCGATGGCGTTGCAGCTCAATAAACTCAGGATAAGAACGGTCGCTCTAAGCTGTTTTTTCATCATGACCTCAGAACAAATCACTGCGTGACTTCAATAAACTTTCCACGTCCTTATCAACCTTGATATGAATTTCATGCTCAATTTTGACGTTCATATTGATGGTGATCGGTTCCTTCGGCGCTGCAACTTCAATACGCGGCGTACAGCCCGCCAGTAAGAAGAGCGCCAGCATGGCAATCATCGTTTTCATTGTTGTTCCTCACATTCCTTGCCTTCCGGGCAACGGGGTTTCCGGCAACGCGGTGTTTTGTTCAAGCCATGCCTGTAAGTTGTCGCCAAAACGCAAACTGCGCCAGAGCGTAAAGACATTTTCTTCATGGGTATAGTTCAGGTTAACTGTGCCGACTTTACCGTCCACATGGCTTTTACCCGTGACCGTCGCCTGCATGGTCAGCACGCCCAGATTGTCCAGATTAATCTTCGTCCACGAACGGGCAATCTCCCATATAGCGTAACCAGTTGATTGCCGCGCCCGCCGCCATATTGTCTTTGACGACCGCATCCGGCGGTATCTTTATCGATACGCAGCGTCATCGGGCCTGGATTGGTTAACCAGCCGTCTTTAATGATCCATTTTTCATTGCTCAGCCATAGCGGAAGCGCGCCGCTAACCGGGCCGGACATCGCAAATTGTTTGGGATTCACCGCGCTGATCAGTTCGCTGGAAGAGACATTTTGCAACCCGCAGCAGTGCCGGATCGTGCTGCGGCATACGTAGCTGTTTCATGATGATTTTGCCGCCCAGCACATCCACGCTCACGTCACTCAGCAATAAAGGATTCTCTTCGCTCCACGGATAACTTCCCTGGAGATCGGCCGTGATATTTTTCGCGGTGACCTGGTTTACCACCTCTGCGATGCGTAATGACACCGGCCCGCGCGTCCCCCAGTTGCCAGGCACCCTGACTGAAACGGAACGGCAACACAAAATCGACGCCGTTGATTTGGTTGTCCGGCATCCAGGCGCTACCGCCTTTCAGTACGCCGTGTCCACCCCGCTTTCAAACCCCTGCTCCTCTGCGCGGAAAAAGCCACCTGCGCGTACAGTTCGCCTGCGCGCAAATTCATTTTCCAGTCAGGAGGCAGCAAGGGCTGGAAGACCGTAACAGACTGTTTTGGCCACCAGGCCTGCCGCGTAAACGAATGCCGTCCCAGCGGCCCATTTACCCGTACTGGCCCAATCGCCCCCTGCGGTGCAGGTCGCCTTTGAACTGGAATACCGTTGGGTCCGTTCCTTCAACGCTGAATTTGAGCGTTGACGGCGGTAAGACGCTGCCGCCGGTGAACACGGTATTGCCCGCATCCAGCGATAACGCGCCGCTGAAGGTCGGGTTCCCGGCATCACGAACCCACACGATCGGTTTATCCAGCACCAGGCGCGGAGACGCCACCGTCATCGTGCCGTATTGCAGTTGATTGAATCCGGTGGACAGGTCGGTAAGCGTGATGGTGTTGTCGTGCCATTCTCCTTTCCCGGCAACATCCCAACCGGCGTTCATCGGAGTGAAGCTACCCTCGCCCCAGTAGCGCCACTGCCAGCGCCCCGCATCGGGAAGAAAATCATTCGCCAGCCCATCAAGATGCAGGACAAAGTCGCCCATCTTATTTTCGTGCGCGCGTAAAATTGCCTGTAATCGGCCATCAACTCCGCGTTGGGTAACTTTTACGCCAGCCAGCGGCCAGCGAATTTCGTCAATATCCAGAGAGTCGATCACCCGGCCACGAGAACGCAACAGCGCGCCGGGTTCAAAGGTCAGTTGTGGATCGGCCAGACTGCCGGTGAGCTGTGTCGGCAGTACTGCATAAAAAATCAGATCGTCCTGTTTCGCTTCACCGGTTAAACGCAGGGGCATGTCGCTGTTATCCATACTCAGCTTGCCTGGCCCAATCGTCAGCACCGCATTGCCTTTACCCGCATCGCCTTGCGTCAGAACATTCAACCGGCCGCTTATCACCGCATTTTCAAGACCTGCCTGCCAGTTATTAATGTTGATCCCCAGACGTCCGCTCAGCGGAAAGCCCTGATACGGCCAGTTCCAGCGTCCATCGCTGATGGCAAGTTGCTGGCGAGTGACCAGCCAGGGGAGATCGAGCAGCGGCTCCGGGTTACCGCGCGCCATGACGATCAGCTGTCCGGCGTTGTCCCGCCACTCCAGTTCCGCATCCACCAGCGACGGTTCCTGCGGCAGGCTCAGCGTTGCGACGGCGTGTCCGTTCACCGGCAGCCCGTCCGGCACCAGGGGCAGCGTAAATTCCCCTTCCAGTTTTACAGGGGGCTGATTTTCGAAGGCGCTCACCTCCAGTTGGCTGACGGTGAAGTTTTGCCCGTGCAGCCGCCCCTGAAAGTTGACCTTCTCGCCCTGATAACGAATCTGTTGGAGGGCTGGCGTCAGCGAAAGCGACAATTTCCCCTGCCATTCCTGCCAGGGAGAAAGAATAAGCCTGTCGATATTAACCCAGGTATTAGGCAGCATAGACTGCCATTCTGCGAGCGTGCGCGGCGCCACGGGCGATGGTTCAGATTCAGGGAGTTTTGCCAGACAGGCGGAGTCCAGTTCAAGCGTACCGATATTCAGCTGCCAGCGGCTGGGATGGGTGAGTTCCGCGCCGCTCATGCGTGCTAACGGGCAGTCCTCCACCAGATAACGCAGCTCCGGGATATGCAGGCCGTGGCGCGTAAGTTTCGGGCTTTCATCCAGCGCGATACGCGTACCAACCGGTAACCAGATGCCCGCCAGCGTAGGAAGCCACAGGCCAAGCGTCATGAGCAGCGTTAACGGTATAAGGATCAATAATAAAAGTAGCGCGAGAACGGCTTTGTATTTACCCTTCATGGGTAGTTAATATCCTGATTTAGCAAAAATTAAGCCGGTAAGGCCCGTATTGTGGCATGTTTGGGCGCTCAGTTGAAGGCGTCGCCCTCACTAAGGATAGATGTTCTGCCGCGACCCAACAATTTTGAGGTCGTCTTAGAAATGATAAAGTTGATGATATAACAGAGCGTTAGTATCCGATCCTTCTGCCATCTCACCATGATGGCGCACATCCGCAGTCAGGCAAACATTTTGTACTGAATTAACTCAGTCTCCTGATTTATTACGGAAAACAGAGGCGCAGAGGACTGACCATTTGCAGATCCTCTGCCTAGGCTCACATTCCTGCCATCCTGTAGCAGCGTTTATACCCGGTATGTTCCATTCCTGAATGCCAGATACCGGGTAAGGTCATATTTCAGCAAAACTGCGCCAGCGCCAATCAAGAGAACATCCTTGATAATGAAGCTGTCAATTTTCCCCAGTTGTGGCAGCAGGCTCAGAGTCGTTACTCCTGTAGTGATAACAATGAGATCGCCTGGTATGCCAACACCAGGTCGGGCGAAGCCAATGATCAACGCAAGAAATGTAATGGTTTCCATAACGCCAAGGAAATAACTTCCCCCGTGGACACCAAAAATCAAATACAGAATATTGAGCCATGTTGATGAAATCAGAGGCTCCAGGGCCATAACTTCAAAGTCAAACCATTTATAAGTACCAAACAACATAAATACACCGATAACGCTCAGGCGAAGAATGACGATATCGTAATCTGAGCGAATGAATCGATTAATGAAATTCTTCATTCATATTCTCCGGGAAGATAATAATGAGATGCCAGCCAGATTTTATCTCAGATGAGAAATATCAGTTCAAAAAAAGCATTCCGATCAATGCCGTTACTTTTAAATGGCAGGTGCATTCCATTTTTTAAGCCAATTTTTTTCTTGATATTGTAAATATGCGAATATACTGTTTTCTTACTTCGACCTCTCACCCTGGCGATTTGCTCTACACTAAAGTGTTTATAGTATAAAAGGAAAGCGATAATTCTTTCATTATGTGTTAATGATTTACCTTGATCATTCAAACAAGAACCATGCTTCATATTGCAAGGCTCTGACTTGCAGGCAAGGTAAAAATCATACCCGTAGAAAAGTATGCTAATGAGTCCGGCGAACTCATTATCACAGATAATAAAATACGTTTCTTTTTCGCTGTTAAAATGTTCAACGCCAAGTGCCTCACACGAGTTGAATAATACTTCAGCGCCTTGCTGAAAATAAAAATCATGCGTCGCGATGATAATTTTCATTATTGCTCCATGAGCAGGGAGTAAAATACCCCCTGCTGTAAGCTTTAATCAGAACTCCAGACTAATACCCGTGTTCCATGAAACGGAATCTCCACCGGCCGCAACTGCCATTTTACCTGCAACATTGTCTGTAAAGCGATAGCCGATCCCAACGGCTACTGCCTGCTTATCTGAATATCCTCCCAATGCCGCAGTAGCATTAAATTTACCCACGCTATAAGGCTGGAATAAACCTGCAAGCGCCGCATTCTGAGCTGCACTTTCACGAATTTCTTTGCGGTTGTTAGATATCTGTTTTTGCAGACCATTCATTCTGTCTGCCGCCATTTTTTGCCAGGATTCATGAAGATCTAAACGGCGACTATTCTTACTGACCGCAGACTGGTTAGCATTGATTTTTCCAGATAAATATTTGCTGGTCTGAGAAAGCTCGCCACGAACAGTTTCCGTATTGCTGTCTATACGCGCGTAAGCATCCCTTTTTGACACTGCCGATTTCGCCGCGCAAGGAATCACCCTGCTGCTTAAGCTCGCCACGCACGGCTTTTGCATTACTGTCGGCCCGTGCGTAGGCATCCCTTTTGGCGCTGCCGATTTCACCACGCAGGGAATCACCCTGCTGCTTAAGCTCACCACGCACGGACTTTCGCATTATTGTCAGCCTGTGCAATTGCATCAGCTTTGGCCTGGCCGATTTCGCCGCGCAGAACATCCTTTTGTTCATCCAGTTCTTTATTAACCTTTCCAACGCTTACGGTCACGTCCTGTTTCACCGTATTTATTGCGTCCCGCTGTGAAGCCAGCGAGCGATTTTGAGCATTAATTTGTTCATTAATATAATTTTTCGTCGTATTTGCAGCATCATTTACACGCCCATTTACATATCTAACCACCTCGTTTCGATAATTCTCCCCTTTTTTGAGAAAGAGATCGGGCTAATTCGATCAGTTCATTATTTAGTTCTCCCCTGGTAATTGTTTTGTTGGGATTGTTCTGATCTTCTGCCCAACTGATATTGCTTAGAGCCCCGAACAAAACCACACCTAACATAGAGGCCATAACATTCTTATGCATGTAAACACCCTTAAATTAAAATTAGGAACAATTTTTATCTATTGCAGAAATAAACAGACTCAAACCAGAGAACAACAATCTGGAATTCGCCATCTTTTGCGTAGGAAGTTTTCAATCAACCAGACTTGCCTGATTCCAACTTTTAAATTAATTGCTATCATCTCTCGACTGAAGCCAGAAAGTATTAGTGCAAGAACACTTTTAGACAGCTTCGATAACCTCCCGGAAGAAAGTCGCGCATGTGTTATTTCATTAAGTAAAGGTACTGTATCCGTAAGATATGCTGTATCCTGAACAGATTCTTTCCTTAGTAAAACAGGAGGAAGAAAATAAATTACACGCTGTATTGTTTTCTCGTGGTGTTTTACACCGCTTCTCCCTTCAATAGTGAAGTAGTTAAAAAACTCAGCAATGGTCTCATCCACAGGCAAAAAATAGCCATGCTTAAATATCAATGCTGCGCACGGGTAACACTCCCGAACATGCAGCCAGAAACTCAAAAATAAAGACGGCCGCCCATATATTACGACAGTAGCTGAAGGATACCTGTGAAGCTGCTCCAGTAGACTACATGTAGAGCAGGCATTTTCAGTTATTGAAATTGGTTTATTCAATAAGGTTATCTTGCTTACTGTTCCAGGCTTATTCATCGACAGATTCATCGCGTACATTTTTTATTCCATTAAAAAGTCGCTACGATACTGCGCGCAGTCATAATAACACCTCCAACTTAACTTCGCCGGATAAGACAGGATTTAACATGCTGTGTTGTTAATAGTATGTATTAAGTTACGGCAATATCACCCCTCCACTCTTGTTTGTATTAAACGTGTTAATAAAAATCACGAGGATTCCAGTTAAAATAACAAAACTAATTTCTTGGTTAAATTATGCTTATTTGGAATCCTTTGACAATCCCTTGATAAACGGGATAACAGGAGCATATCAACACCTGTTTAAATAAGTGCAAAAAATAAAAGGGAAATTACTGCTGGTCACACCAGACAGGACAATTGGTGAAATTTACAGAAATGTGATAAACATCACAGCAAATGAAAAAGTGCATTAAATTCATCATGGAATGGAGCGATGAGCGGAGCAATTATCAATTTTTGTCAATCAATTGAAGCGATAGGTTATTTCGTATGAAAGTGAGGGTTTGCAGGTTATGTCTGTCGGTTGTTCGACGTTACGAACGTCTGTCAGCCTGATTCGCTACAGAAAGAATACGTCAGTCTGTGGAAGAGTAACTGACCCACTGATAAGGCGTGGGTTCAGAATGACCGGAAGGGAAATATGTGTTAAAGAAAGTTGTTTAATTTTTAGTATGATAGGTGCCTTAAGAAGAGATGTTCTAAAATTATTCATTATGTCATGGTCACGCCCTATCAATTATTTTTTAAATTTTGTAAGATAATTTTAATTGATTCAATGTTATTCCACCATCGCTGGAGAAAGTCTTATGAAACTCGCTGTTTACAGTACAAAGCAGTACGACAAGAAGTACCTGCAACATGTTAACGAGTCCTTTGGTTTTGAACTTGAATTTTTTGACTTTCTGCTGACTGAGAAAACGGCAAAAACCGCCAACGGTTGCGAGGCGGTATGCATCTTCGTTAACGACGACGGCAGCCGCCCGGTTCTGGAAGAGCTGAAAAAACACGGCGTAAAATACATTGCGCTGCGTTGCGCTGGCTTCAATAACGTCGATCTGGACGCCGCAAAAGAGCTGGGTCTGCAAGTCGTGCGCGTCCCGGCCTATTCTCCTGAAGCCGTCGCCGAACATGCGATTGGTATGATGATGACGCTGAACCGTCGCATTCATCGCGCTTATCAACGTACCCGTGATGCAAACTTTTCACTGGAAGGCCTGACCGGTTTTACCATGCACGGTAAAACGGCTGGCGTGATCGGGACGGGCAAGATCGGCGTCGCCGCGCTGCGTATTCTGAAAGGTTTTGGTATGCGACTGCTGGCGTTTGATCCTTACCCAAGCGCCGCCGCGCTGGAGCTTGGCGTGGAGTATGTCGATCTGCCGACGCTGTTTGCGGAGTCTGATGTCATTTCTCTGCATTGCCCGCTGACAGCTGAAAACTACCATTTGCTTAATCATGCCGCGTTTGATCAGATGAAAAACGGGGTGATGGTGATCAACACCAGTCGTGGGGGCGTTGATTGATTCGCAGGCGGCAATTGAAGCGCTGAAAAACCAGAAGATTGGCTCACTGGGGATGGATGTCTATGAAAACGAACGCGATCTGTTCTTTGAGGACAAGTCCAACGATGTGATTCAGGATGACGTATTCCGTCGTCTGTCTGCCTGCCATAACGTGCTATTCACCGGGCACCAGGCTTTCCTGACCGCGGAAGCGTTGACCAGCATCTCGGAAACCACTCTGCAAAATCTGGAACAGCTCTCAAAAGGTGAAACCTGCCCGAACGCCCTGTTCTGACCCTTCTGCTCCCCTGCGTTCAGGGGAGCACTTTCAGATAATCCCCGATGATATACCAGGCTATATCATTACAATTATGAATGATTTCCCGTCAGTAAATGTAGAGAGTTTTAATGAAGAAGATCGTCGCACTGGTTGCACTCAGCATGCTTATGGCAGGCTGTGTCAGCAATGGAAAAGTCTCCGTTAACCGTGATCAGCTACAGCATCACCGTTTTGTTCTGGAGAGTGTAAACGGAAAACCAGTCGCTGCGGGTAAGAACGCCCCGGAGTTAAGCTTCGGTGAAAAAATGACGGTTTCTGGCCGCATGTGCAACCGCTTCAGTGGCCAGGGCAAGCTGTCTGATGGCGAGCTGAAAGTCAAAGAAATGGCGATGACGCGTATGATGTGCGCCGACCCGCAGTTAAATGAACTGGATCACACCATTAGCGCGATGCTCAAACAGGGCGCGCAGGTCGACTTAACGGCTAACCAGTTGACGCTGGCGACCGCAGAACAAACGCTGATGTTCCGACTGGCTGATTTAGTGCATTAATAGCTGCCGCAGCTTCCAGCGGCGAGCGACTGTTCACTACAGCGTTTGCCGTTGGGTAATGCGCACATGCCAATCGCCGATCCGTCAAGCTGACGGGCAACAGAGAGCGACCCGCCAATCATGGCGCAGTTAGCTTCCCCGGAACTGGACATTGCCGCCTTTAACCCCGGCGCAACATGCGCTGCCGTCGCCTGCTGAACAGGCTCATTACTACAGGGCCGACAATAATAACGCGGCACACCCCACTAAAAACGCTGCACGCATCTCTCTCCCCTCTGAACGTTAGCCGAAACGACACCGCCATAAATAATAGGCAGGCTGCCCTGCGTCGTCGAGAGGCAAACTGCCCATTTATGCGGTTCATTGACATTTTTTAGCAATTTTTTTGCCCTCTCTTTGATCAAATCATTCATTCCCTCTATTCCAGGGACACAAAAGCGAAAATGGTAGAGATCGGGGTTTGCTAAAATAGAGAGATAACTATCAGGGCCCGCCGATGTTTCGCGAGTCCCTCTTTTTGTGCAATGTAAGGGTGTCATATGATCACTATTGACGGTAATGGCGCGGTTGCTTCGGTCGCATTCCGTACCAGCGAAGTTATCGCCATCTACCCAATTACGCCCAGTTCGACAATGGCTGAGCAGGCGGATGCCTGGACCGGAAACGGGCTTAAGAACGTCTGGGGCGATACCCCTCGCGTCGTAGAAATGCAGTCGGAAGGCGGCGCCATCGCCACCGTTCACGGGGCATTACAGACCGGCGCGCTCTCGACCTCATTTACCTCATCTCAGGGCCTGCTGCTGATGATCCCAACGTTGTACAAACTGGCGGGACAGCTCACGCCGTTTGTACTCCACGTCGCCGCACGCACCATTGCTACTCATGCCTTGTCTATTTTTGGCGATCACTCTGATGTGATGGCGGTTCGTCAGACAGGCTGCGCCATGCTGAGCGCCGGTAGCGTTCAGGAAGCGCAGGATTTCGCGCTCATTTCGCAGATTGCCACGCTGAAAAGCCGCGTGCCATTTATTCATTTCTTTGATGGTTTCCGTACCTCGCATGAAATCAATAAAATTGTGCCGCTGGCAGATGACACCATTCTGAAACTGATGCCGCAGGCTGAAATTGACGCGCACCGCTCCCGCGCGCTCAATCCTGAACATCCGGTGATTCGCGGCACGTCTGCCAACCCGGATACCTACTTCCAGTCCCGTGAAGCCACGAACCCGTGGTACAACGCGGTTTATGACCACGTTGAACAGGCAATGAATGATTTCGCCGGGGCCACCGGTCGCCAGTACAAGCCGTTTGAATACTATGGCCACCCGCAGGCGGAACGCGTCATTATTCTGATGGGTTCCGCAATCGGCACCTGTGAGGAAGTGGTGGACGAGCTGCTGGCGCGCGGCGAAAAAGTGGGCGTACTGAAAGTCCGTCTGTTCCGTCCGTTCTCAGCAAAACATTTATTACAGGCGCTGCCGGAAACCGTACGTACCGTCGCCGTACTGGATCGCACCAAAGAGCCTGGTGCACAGGCCGAACCATTGTATCTGGATGTGATGACCGCGCTGGCGGAGGCATTCAACAGCGGCGAGAGAGAAACCTTACCGCGCGTGATCGGCGGGCGCTATGGCCTCTCTTCAAAAGAGTTTGGCCCCGATTGCGTGCTGGCTGTTTTCAACGAACTGGCAAGCGCCAGACCCAAATCCCGCTTCACGGTTGGCATCTATGATGATGTCACTAATCTGTCTCTGCCCCTGCCGGAAAACACCCTGCCCGGTACAGCGAAACTGGAAGCGCTATTTTACGGTCTGGGCAGCGACGGCAGCGTTTCTGCAACCAAAAACAACATCAAGATTATTGGTAACTCCACACCGTGGTATGCACAGGGTTACTTCGTCTATGACTCGAAGAAAGCTGGCGGCCTGACGGTCTCTCACCTGCGCGTCAGCGAGCAGCCTATTCGTTCCGCTTACCTGGTGGCGCAGGCTGATTTTGTCGGCTGCCACCAGTTGCAGTTTATTGATAAGTATCAGATGGCGGAACGTCTGAAACCAGGCGGTATTTTCCTGCTCAATACGCCGTACAACGCAGATGAAGTCTGGGCACGTCTGCCGCAGGAAGTTCAGGCGGTGCTGAACCAGAAAAAAGCGCGGTTCTTTGTGATTAACGCGGCTAAAATCGCCCGCGAATGCGGACTGGCGGCACGTATTAATACCGTGATGCAGATGGCCTTCTTCCACCTGACGCAGATTCTGCCTGGCGATAGCGCGCTGGCGGAATTACAGGGAGCGATAGCGAAAAGCTACAGCAGTAAAGGCCAGGAGCTGGTTGAGCGTAACTGGCAGGCGCTGGCGCTGGCGCGCGAATCGGTAACAGAAGTTCCGTTGCAGGCGGTGGACCCGCACAGCGCAAATCGTCCTCCGGTGGTGTCTGACGCAGCGCCCGATTTCGTTAAAACGGTTACAGCCGCCATGCTCGCCGGGCTTGGTGACGCCCTGCCCGTTTCGGCGTTGCCGCCAGACGGCACCTGGCCGATGGGGACGACCCGTTGGGAAAAACGCAACATCGCCGAAGAGATCCCTATCTGGAAAGAAGAGCTGTGTACCCAGTGTAACCACTGTGTCGCCGCCTGCCCGCACTCGGCGATCCGCGCTAAAGTGGTTTCGCCGGAAGCAATGGAGAACGCCCCGGCCAGTCTGCACTCGCTGGATGTGAAATCACGCGATATGCGTGGTCAGAAATACGTGTTGCAGGTGGCGCCGGAAGACTGCACGGGTTGTAACCTGTGTGTTGAAGTTTGCCCGGCGAAAGACCGCCAGAACCCTGAAATCAAGGCCATCAATATGATGTCCCGCCTTGAACATGTCGAAGAAGAAAAAGTGAATTATGACTTCTTCCTCAATCTGCCGGAAATCGACAAGAGCAAGCTGGAGCGCATTGATATTCGCACCTCTCAGCTGATCACGCCGCTGTTCGAATACTCCGGCGCCTGCTCCGGTTGTGGTGAAACGCCGTATATCAAGCTGTTGACCCAGCTGTATGGCGACCGCATGTTAATTGCCAATGCGACCGGCTGTTCTTCCATTTATGGCGGTAATCTGCCTTCAACGCCTTACACCACCGATGCCAACGGTCGCGGCCCCGCATGGGCGAACTCGCTGTTTGAAGATAACGCCGAATTCGGTCTGGGCTTCCGCCTGACGGTTGATCAACATCGCGTGCGCGTCATGCGCCTGCTGGAACAGTTCGCCGATCGCATCCCAACGGATTTAAACGACGCATTGCACGCCGACGCGACGCCGGAAGTTCGTCGTGAACAGGTCGCCGCATTACGCCAGTATCTGAAAGATGTCGACGGCGCGCATGAACTGTTAACCGATGCCGATGCGCTGATTGAGAAATCAATCTGGCTGATTGGCGGTGACGGCTGGGCCTACGATATTGGCTTTGGCGGTCTGGATCATGTGCTGAGCCTGACCGAGAACGTCAATATTCTGGTTCTGGACACGCAGTGTTATTCCAATACCGGCGGGCAGGCGTCGAAGGCGACGCCGCTTGGCGCGGTCACGAAGTTTGGCGAACACGGCAAGCGCAAAGCGCGTAAGGATCTGGGTGTGAGCATGATGATGTACGGTCATGTGTATGTCGCGCAGATCTCGCTGGGCGCGCAGTTAAACCAGACGGTGAAAGCAATCCAGGAAGCGGAAGCGTATCCGGGGCCATCGCTGATCATTGCGTACAGCCCATGTGAAGAACACGGCTACGACCTGGCGCTGAGCCACGATCAGATGCGTCAGTTAACGGCTACCGGCTTCTGGCCGCTGTACCGCTTTGACCCGCGTCGCGCCGATGAAGGTAAACTGCCGCTGGCGCTGGATTCCCGTCCACCGTCAGACGCGCTGGCAGAGACGCTGCTCAACGAGCAACGCTTCCGCCGCCTGAATGCACAGCAGCCAGACGTTGCTGAACAGCTCTGGAAGGATGCGACGGCGGATCTGCAAAAACGCTATGACTTCCTTGCTCAACTGGCAGGTAAAGCGGAAAAGAGCGGTGCTGAATAATACGGCTGTTTGAGTATTCGTCAGAACGAAAAAAAGCCCGAACCAAGGTTCGGGCTTGTCAATTCATTCGCTGGAAGATCAGTACTTATCGCAATGGCCCAACGAAAAAAGCAAAATGTGACAATAAAGGCATATAACCCGCGCAGAATATCGCAACAAAATTAAATTGTATAATTTTTATTTTATATGTTTTATTAAAAAACATTCATGTCAATTATCATCATTTCTGTAGAATTATTTAATTAAGATTTTACTTAAGACGTAACAATTCATATTTATCTCTTTACGGAACTTCTCCTTTAGCATGATTTCACTTCCCTTATGGGGAGTCACAGGTAAATAAAAAAACTAAAGGGTTATTTCAATGAAAAGAAAAGTACTGGCTCTCGTAATCCCTGCCCTGTTAGCAGCAGGCGCGGCCCACGCCGCTGAAGTTTATAATAAAGACGGCAATAAATTAGATCTCTATGGCAAAGTAGATGGTCTGCATTATTTCTCTGATGACGCAAATTCTGACGGCGATCAAACATACATGCGTATGGGTTTCAAAGGTGAAACTCAGGTTAACGATATGATCACGGGTTACGGCCAGTGGGAATATCAAGTTCAGGCTAACGGTACCGAAGGTGATAAAGGTGACTCCTGGACTCGTCTGGCATTCGCAGGTATTAAAGTCGGTGACTATGGTTCATTCGACTATGGCCGTAACTACGGCGTACTGTACGACGTGGAAGGCTGGACCGATATGCTGCCAGAATTCGGCGGCGACTCTTATACTAAAGCAGACAACTTCATGACCGGCCGTGCAAACGGCGTGGCAACCTACCGCAATACCGACTTCTTCGGTCTGGTGGATGGTCTGAGCTTTGCGCTGCAATATCAGGGGGCGAATGAAAACCAGGTTACCAACGAGCAGGAAGGTACGGGCAACGGCGGCGACCGTAACGTGAAAAACTCCAACGGCGACGGCTTCGGTATCTCTTCAACTTACGATCTGGGTATGGGCGTCAGCTTCGGTGCGGCATATACCACCTCCGACCGAACAAATCAGCAAGCAAACCACTCCACTGCTGGCGGTGATAAAGCAGATGCGTGGACTGCTGGCCTGAAATATGACGCTAACAACATCTATCTGGCGACCATGTATTCTGAAACCCGTAATATGACTCCTTACGGTGGCTCAAACGGCAGTGATAACACCATTGCCAACAAAACCCAGAACTTTGAAGTTACAGCTCAGTACCAGTTCGACTTCGGTCTGCGTCCTGCCGTCTCTTTCCTGATGTCTAAAGGTAAGGATCTGGCCGGCGGTGAAGATAAAGACCTGGTTAAATATGCTGACGTAGGCGCAACCTACTACTTCAACAAAAACTTCTCCACTTATGTTGATTACAAAATCAACCTGCTGGATGAAGATGACAGCTTCTACACTCGCAACGATATGTCTACCGACGACGTCGTTGCTCTGGGTATGGTTTACCAGTTCTAAGTTCGTCAGCCCGCTGGCAACGGCGGGCTTTTCTCATAACAACAGTGTTTTATCTATACTAAAACAATATATTTGTTGCGCTAAAACTCTCCATTGATAGATGATATATTGCATAAAGATCTGCTGTAGAGGACGCCTGCAATGAACCATCATCCCGTTAAATCATCCCGTATTGCATCCGTCGGCTATGACGAAACCTCCAGCACGCTGGAAATTCGTTTTCATCGAACCGGTACTCTGCAATATCTCGGCGTCCCGTCGCGTATTTTTCGTGATTTTCTTGTCGTGGTTTCTAAAGGCCGCTTTTATGACGGCGTGATCAAAGGGAAATTTCCAGAGCAGAAACCAAACTCACGCTAAAATGTGACTCCTGTCATTGTACATAAAGTGCCATTAAGGGTTAAACTTTAATCGGATACTTAAACAGGAGGTTTTATGAGCAGAACGATTCTTGTGCCCATCGATATTTCAGATTCAGAATTAACTCAACGCGTTATCACCCATGTTGAAGCCGAGGCAAAAATAGATGACGCAGAGGTCCATTTCCTGACCGTTATTCCGTCACTGCCTTATTACGCCTCTTTAGGCCTGGCCTACTCAGCAGAGTTACCGGCTATGGACGATCTGAAAGCCGAAGCAAAATCTCAACTGGAAGAGATTATCAAGAAGTTCAGTATTCCTGCCGACAGAGTACAGATTCATATCGCGGAAGGTTCTCCGAAAGATAAAATTCTGGAAATGGCTAAAAAATTACCGGCAGACATGGTGATTATTGCTTCTCACCGCCCGGACATCACCACGTATCTGCTGGGCTCCAACGCCGCAGCGGTCGTACGCCATGCCGAATGTTCCGTCCTGGTGGTTCGCTAAACGCATCAGCCCGCACGCCGTTGCGGGCTTTTCATATCCACTTTTCAGCCCTGTACGCTTACCTGCAACCTGAGGTATAACGGGTATAAATGTGCTGACATTCTTCTCGCCAATCCGTACCATACACGCCACAGTTTTTATATCAGATTTCTTTTGCCGGTCTTTCCGGCGTGATGCATACTTTTCTGATGCCACACAATGAATTGAGCCTCTATTAAATGTCGCAAAATCAAGATATTAGCAAGAAAGAACAGTACAACCTGAACAAATTACAAAAGCGTCTGCGTCGTAACGTGGGCGAAGCGATTGCTGACTTCAATATGATCGAAGAAGGCGATCGCATCATGGTGTGCCTTTCCGGCGGGAAAGACAGCTATACCATGCTGGAAATTCTGCGTAATTTGCAGCAAAGCGCGCCCGTCAACTTTTCTCCTGGTCGCCGTTAACCTTGACCAGAAGCAACCGGGTTTTCCCGAACACATTCTGCCGGAATATCTCGAGAAACTGGGCGTAGAGTATAAGATCGTTGAAGAAAACACCTATGGGATCGTTAAAGAGAAAATTCCTGAAGGCAAAACGACCTGCTCTCTGTGCTCCCGACTGCGCCGCGGTATTCTCTACCGCACCGCAACAGAACTGGGTGCAACCAAAATTGCGTTAGGCCACCACCGCGACGATATCCTGCAAACGTTATTCCTGAACATGTTCTACGGCGGGAAAATGAAAGGGATGCCGCCGAAGCTGATGAGCGATGACGGCAAACACATCGTTATCCGCCCGCTGGCCTACTGCCGCGAGAAAGATATTGAGCGTTTTTCAGAAGCCAAAGCGTTCCCGATCATTCCGTGCAACCTGTGCGGGTCGCAGCCAAACCTGCAACGCCAGGTCATCGCCGACATGCTGCGCGACTGGGATAAACGTTATCCAGGGCGTATTGAAACCATGTTCAGCGCGATGCAGAACGTGGTGCCTTCTCATCTGAGTGATATTAATCTTTTTGATTTCAAAGGCATTAATCATGATTCCGACGTAGTAGACGGTGGTGATTTAGCCTTTGACCGCGAAGAGATCCCTCTGCAACCCGCAGGCTGGCAGCCAGAGGAAGACGATAATCAGCTGGATGAACTGCGTCTGAACGTCGTGGAAGTGAAGTAATTTCTGACTCAGCCGGATGGCGACGTAAACGTCTTATCCGGCCTACGATGCGCATAAGCACCTGTAGGCCGGAACGGGCATTTATTTCAATAAACGAACCCGACAGCTCTTCCCTTTTATCTTTCCGTTCTGCAATTGCTTCCAGGCTTTCTGCGCCACAGGCTGGCGAACCGCCACATAAACATGGGCCGGATGTACGGTAATTTTGCCCAATATCAGCGCCATCCAGACCAATATCTCCCGTTAATGCTCCCAGCACGTCGCCCGGGCGCATTTTTGCTTTTTTACCGCCATCAATGCACAGCGTCGCCATTTCAGCTTCCAGCGGTACAACCGGAACGTTGCCCGGCGGCGTCAGCCAGTTCAGTTTAAGTTGCAACATTTCAGACAGGATATTGGGCGCGCTGCGCCTCTTCCGGCGCGCAAAAGCTGATCGCCAGACCGCTGTTGCCTGCACGGGCGGTACGACCAATACGGTGTACGTGAACCTCCGGGTCCCACGCCAGCTCGAAGTTTACGACCAGCTCCAGCGACTTGATATCCAGCCCACGCGCGGCGACGTCCGTCGCTACCAGTACGCGCGCGCTGCCGTTTGCAAAACGAACCAGCGTCTGGTCACGATCGCGCTGCTCAAGGTCGCCATGCAGCGATAATGCGCTCTGCCCGACAGAATTGAGTGCATCACAAACCGCCTGACAATCTTTTTTGGTATTACAGAAAACAACGCATGACGCAGGCTGATGCTGGCTCAGTAGCTTTTGCAGTAGCGGGATTTTCCCCTGCGAAGATGTTTCAAAAAACTGCTGCTCGATAGATGGCAGCGCGTCCACCGAATCAATTTCAATCGTCAGTGGATTTTGCTGAACCCGACCGCTGATCGCCGCGATGGCCTCAGGCCAAGTGGCGGAAAACAGCAGAGTCTGACGGCGTGACGGCGCAAAGCGAATCACCTCGTCAATAGCGTCGCTAAAGCCCATATCCAGCATCCTGTCGGCTTCATCCATCACCAGCGTTTGCAGGGCATCCAGAGAAACAGTGCCTTTTTGCAGATGGTCAAGCAGGCGACCCGGCGTCGCGACAATAATATGCGGCGCATGCTGGAGAGAGTCTCGCTGCGCGCCGAAAGGTTGCCCGCCGCACAACGTCAGGATTTTGGTATTAGGCAGAAAACGCGCCAGACGACGCAGCTCCCCTGCCACCTGATCGGCCAGTTCGCGCGTAGGACAAAGCACCAGCGACTGGGTCTGGAACAGACTGGCATCAATATGCTGTAAAAGCCCGAGACCAAATGCAGCCGTTTTTCCGCTGCCGGTTTTTGCCTGCACGCGCACATCTTTTCCGGCCAGGATCGCCGGTAACGCAGCGGCCTGGACAGGCGTCATCTCAAGATAACCCAACTCGTTAAGATTCTCGAGTTGGGCGGCAGGCAGGACATTCAGAGTAGAAAAAGCGGTCACAATTTAATCTCGCGGTAAAAGACACACAGTCAGCAGGCGCGTATCCTCGCAGATCTCCGCTCTTGATGCGACAATTTAATCGGTTCTTCATCCGGCGGCGGATCTGGCATAGGTTGTGGGCGCGGGATAGGATCGGGAATCGGCACCGGATCGGTTGGTACGGAATCCGACTGGCGCGTTTGCATTTGCAACAACGTGAACAGGCTGGTCATATTACCCTCCGGTCATACAGATTGACTCTTTTAGGGTAGACGCTGATATCCCGCAGGCAAAAAAAAGCCGACTAATCTAAGTCGGCGTCGTACGAATCAATTGTGCTATGCAGTAATTCAAAAAAGGAAGTAAGACAATATGGAGCGCAACGCCCATCGCTTGACGTTGCATTCACCTGCGAGAGAGATATTGCCCCGAATGGGTAGATTGTTTATTGACTTCGCTCAAATTATGCGGCGTTTTTCTGCTCAAAGGACGATGAAAAGCGTTGTTGTTACAACCATTTACTACGATGCAACCATAAGGTAACACCACCAATCAGGACAACTAACAGAATACAGAACATAGAAAATCCAAAATGCCATGCGCCGCCCGGAATTCCCCCGAGATTCACGCCGAACAAGCCGGTTAAAAATGTGCTGGGCAGAAAGACCATCGCCATCAGCGACATCGTATAGGTTCTGCGCGCTAAGGACTCCTGCATGACTTGCGCAATTTCATCGGCCATCACGCCTGTGCGCGCAATACACGCGTCGATCTCATCCAGCCCCCTTCCCAGACGATCCGCGATATCCTGCATTCGACGACGCTGATCATCATTCATCCAGGCCAGACGCTCGCTTGCCAGTCGCGCATAAACATCACGCTGAGGCGCCATGTATCGACGCATCACAATCAGTTGCTTACGCAGTAACGCCAGGAATCCACGCGGCGGGATCTGCTGATCGAGCAGATTGTCTTCCAGGTCGATAATTTTATCGTGTAATTGCTCGATAAACTCGCTGGCGTGATCCGTCAGGGCGTCACACACGTCGACCAGCCAGCCGCCGCAATCGGACGGGCCCAGTCCCTTCCTGCAAGTCGCTAACCACCTCATCAAGCGCCAGAACTTTTCGCTGTCGCGTTGAGACGATAAAACGTTCATCCATATATACACGCATCGCCACTAGCTGATCAGGGCGTTCATCGGTACTGCCGTTGATGCAGCGTAAGGTGATCAGCGTGCCATCCCCCATCCGACTGACGCGTGGGCGAGAACTCTCGCCAGCCAGCGCATCGCGTACAGAATTCGGTAACAAAGGCGTCGACGCCAGCCACTGCGCGCTGTCAGGGTGGGTGTAATTGAGATGCAACCAGCAGGGATGCTGGCTGTCGATAATATCGTCATTTTCAAGCGGTTTAATGCCGCCGCGACCATCCAGTAGCCAGGCAAAAACGGCATCCGGCACATTGACTTCCGATCCCTTGATGGCTTCCACAACGCCTCCACATTCATTCAACGCTTTTTCGTTAGTCTAGCCTTCGGCGTATGTTAAGCAATACCTCATTATCCCATTGCGCTGAAATGATTCAGAAAAGTACGGTATGGCAGGAAAGGCGCCGGCATCACCGGCGCAAATGTGTTGTGCGAGACAATATGGGGTGTTCAACGGATGATAATTTACTTAATCGAAATTTATGAATTTTAGTCTGTAGATCGATAACCTTGCGTTGCATCATCAGCTTTAATATGTCGTACGGGAAAGGGTTAACCTCTTTCAGAATGATTAGCCTGAGTAATGTTTATATAAGTCGCCATCAACCTTTCTTCCTTTTTACTCGTTCACACTTATATCGACCATTGAAAAAAAACTTATCATTCGTGGATTTGTCCTGGTTCCCTGCTAGATTTATCTGCACGTCTATTGTTGTCTCCCGATTTGTGAAAAAACGCTCCATATCACTGTAAGCTGTTAATAAAAAAGCCATTCACCAATAAACCGGCAACACAGCATGTGAAGATAACGGGATTATCGATGATTGCTCACGAACTCAATGCTCTGGATTTATTAAGTTTTCCTGTCTGGATTGTTTTACCACACACAGAAGAGTTAGTTTTCGCTAATACCGCCGCACGCGAACTGACACAGGAACAGACTTTCAGCCGTCTCAGAAAGGGGATATTTTCAACTTATGCGCAAAATGAACTGCGCATGTACGTTGCTGATTTACACCACCATCACGATATTGTTGAAATTCTGACGGTCTGTCGTGATGGTAAGGAAATCGCCTTAACCTGCCGCCTCTCGGTTAAAACCCTGTCGACGCAGGGGGACGTTATTATTTTTGAAGGCATAGAGACACCCACGGCGCAAGGCCTCAAGGCCAGCCGTTCGGCAAACTATCAGCGTAAAAAACAAGGGTTTTACGCCCGTTTTTTCCTGACGAACTCCGCGCCGATGCTGTTGATAGACCCTTCACGGGACGGTCTGATCGTCGATGCCAATCTGGCCGCACTCAATTTCTATGGCTACAGCCATGAAGCGATGTGCCAGAAACATACATGGGAAATCAACGTATTAGGCCGCCAGATCTTACCCGTTATGCATGAGATTGCCCGTCTGCCCGGCGGGCATAAGCCCTTAAACTTCGTCCATAAACTCTCTGACGGCACCACCCGGCACGTACAAACCTATGCGGGTCCCCTTGAGATATACGGCGATAAGCTCATGTTATGCATCATTCATGACATTACCGAGCAAAAACGGCTGGAACAGGAGCTGGAACGTGCTGCCCTGCATGATGCGCTGACCGGCTTACTGAACCGCAGGCAATTTTATCTTCTTACTGAGCAAAACCATACGCCCCATCTGTCGATGACAATGGATTACAGCCTGCTGCTAATCGATACCGATCGCTTCAAAAGCATTAACGATTTATACGGTCATTTGAAAGGCGATGAAGTGCTGTGCGCTCTGGCGCGAACGCTGGAAGCTCGCGCACGTAAAGGCGACCTGGTCTTTCGCTGGGGCGGTGAAGAATTTGTCTTGCTGCTGCCGCGAACCTCGCTGGAGGTTGCGCTTAATCTTGCAGAATCAATACGCGCCGCCGTAGCGAAAGTCTGTATTCCTGGCCTGCCTCGTTTTACCGTCAGCATCGGCGTCGCACGGCACGAATCGAATGAAAGTATTGATGAATTATTTAAGCGGGTGGACGATGCCCTGTACAAAGCCAAAAACGACGGCAGAAATCGGGTGCTGGCGGCGTAATAAACGTCACAGGCTGCCCGTAAGTAGCCTGTGAAGGCCCTTAACGGCTGCGTTTCGCGTGGCGCTCCCAGTTTTCCTGCTTTGCCTGCGCCGTTTTACGCAACGCAACATAACACGCTCCGCTGCCGCCATGATGAGCAGCGCCGTACAGTAAGCCTGAACGTCGTCAAATTCCGTCAGCCAACGCGCCACATAGCTGCGCACAATATTGGCATGCGCGTTATCTTCCCGCCCTTTGCCATGAATGATCAGCACGTTGCGTAAACCATCCTGACGCGCCTGGCAGATGAAGCTAAACAGCATCTTGCGACATTCCTCAACCGGCTGACGAAGCAAATTGAGACTCGCCTGCTGGCTGTATTTTCCCGAACGCAGTTTGTCGAGCACGCCCTGCTGCAACCCTTCCCCGGCGAAATTCCAGCGGTTCGCCCAAAGGAAGAATATCCAGAAACCCGGTAGTGAGAAAATTGTCGAGCTGGAGCGTATCGATACGCTGCGGCGCCCGTGAATTGCGCGTGGGCTGCCAGTGTACATCAGCGCAACGTTTCAACGGTTGGACATCCTCCATGGCGTCAAGAAACAGCGTTTTGTCGTCAAGGTTCATGATTCCTCCTCCAGCGCGTTAAGACAGGCACTATCATAACCGCGCGCTATTATACCGACAACGGTTTACAGTTATTTCCAATAAACGACACTGGCTCAATTATCTGGCTATGCGCATCTCCACTATTTCATCCCCGGTAAAGCCACGTTTTATCCTGCGTTAACCGACAATTTCAGCGGGGCTTTTGTAAAATCAATTATGCCCTGAAAGTGGAATATCTCTTTTATAGCCGTTATATAACTTTATTACCCGCTGAGGGAAAACCAGGCCGGGAAAAGGTTAAGGAAGCACTGCTGTGTAGATTTTAGGGGCTGGCGGATGTCGACAGTCCCTGTTTTTTATTCTCCTGCCGTGCTTCATTTTTTCAGCATCTTTATTTGTTCGCTTTTTCAACAAACAATGACGCTAAACGTATTATGCCCGCTTATCTTTTTAGGGGGATGGTTGCGGATATTGGTCGCATGGTATCTTGTTGAACTGCTGATGAGTCCGGGAATTATCCCGCCTGCAATGAGAGATAACGGATGCTGAGATTACTTGAAGACAATATCGCGACCCCGCTGGGGCCGTTATGGGTGATTTGCGATGAGCAATTCCGCCTGCGCGCCGTCGAATGGGAGCAACACAGCGACCGTATGGAACAGCTACTGGACATACATTATCGTTCAGAGGGATACGAGCGCATCGCCGCCAAAAATCCGGGTGGCCTGAGCGATAAGCTCACCGCGTATTTTGAGGGAAATCTCAGCATCATTGATACGCTGGAGACCGCCACCGAGGGAACGCCTTTTCAGCGGGAAGTATGGCAGGCGCTGCGCACCATCCCCCTGCGGTCCAGGTTATGCATTATGGTCAACTTGCCGAAAAATTAGGCCGTCCGGGAGCCGCTCGCGCCGTAGGCGCCGCTAACGGATCTAACCCGGTCAGTATCGTTGTACCCTGCCATCGCGTAATCGGGCGCAACGGGACAATGACGGGATATGCTGGCGGCGTGCAAAGAAAAGAGTGGTTATTACGCCATGAAGGGTATCTGCTGCTGTAGAAACCAGGCATTTTGTGCCTTACCCGTCACACTTTGATGTAAAGTAACCACTTATAAAGCATGGATTTTCAAAGGGATATAAATATTTCTCCTGCTTATGCCTGAATTATCCTCTATTGGGGGTAGCTCAGGCTTACGTGCTCACCAAAAAGATGTTAAAATTGACAAATATCAATTACGGCTTGAGCAGACCTATGATCCCGGAAAAGCGAATTATACGGCGCATTCAGTCTGGCGGTTGTGCTATCCCATTGCCAGGATTGCAGTATCAGCCAGCTTTGCATCCCGTTCACACTTAACGAACATGAGCTTGATCAGCTTGATAATATCATCGAGCGTAAAAAGCCTATTCAGAAAGGGCAAACGCTGTTTAAAGCAGGTGATGAACTGAAATCGCTCTATGCTATCCGCTCCGGTACGATTAAAAGCTACACCATTACCGAGCAGGGCGACGAGCAGATCACTGGTTTTCATTTAGCGGGCGACCTGGTCGGCTTTGACGCGATTGGCAGCGGGCACCACCCGAGCTTTGCCCAGGCGCTGGAAACCTCAATGGTATGTGAAATCCCGTTTGAGACTCTGGACGATCTCTCCGGTAAGATGCCTAACCTACGTCAACAGATGATGCGTCTGATGAGCGGCGAGATCAAAGGCGATCAGGATATGATCCTGTTACTGTCGAAAGAAAAATGCGGAAGAGCGTCTGGCAGCCTTTATCTACAATCTGTCCCGTCGTTTTGCCCAGCGCGGTTTCTCTCCGCGTGAATTCCGCCTGACGATGACCCGTGGCGATATCGGTAACTACCTTGGCTTAACGGTCGAAACGATCAGCCGTCTGCTGGGTCGTTTCCAGAAAAGCGGTATGCTGGCGGTGAAAGGTAAATACATCACCATCGAAAACAGCGATGCGCTCGCAGTGCTTGCTGGTCATACTCGCAACGTTGCTTAATCTTTCCGCAAGTAAGTCAGTTATCCTTCTGTTAAATCATTAAATTTTCCTGATTTATTGGTTTGACAGAAGGAATCACACCACGTCAATAAGCTAAAGAAATCTCAAATACGTAGCCATCACTCCAGTTGGACACCACTGGCATGGTTTACGCCCTGCCAGGCCGTTTTCGGATTAACCACATTGATTCATCATGCCGGAAAAGTACAATCCGCAGCGGCTGGCAACCGTTCTATATTCGCACTATCGAACGATCGCCAGCTGGCCGCAGTTGCGTTCTTGCATACGACGCAACTGCGGCAACCTAACACCTTGTCATTTATAATGATTATTGATTTAATTCCCCCCGAAAACTATAAACAGGTGGAATTAATGAATAGAAACACAGATAACGGATCTAAAGTTTACACCCCCCTCACACTAAAACTTTATGACTGGTGGGTCTTGGAGGGTATCAAATCGGCTTGCATGGGGGTGCCCCACTAAGGAATACCTTCTTCCACACTTCCTCCGACATTTAGGGAAAAAACATCTGGATATTGGTGTAGGAACCGGATATTACCTCACTCACGCTCCTGAAAGCCGTTTAATATCGCTAATGGATTTGAACGAAGCAAGCTTGAGCGCAGCATCAACAAGGGCTGGAGAAACGAAAATTCAGAGCAAAATTACCCATGATGTTTTCGAGCCTTACCCAAAAACCTTGCATAATCAATTTGACTCCATCTCCATGTTTTACCTTCTTCACTGCCTGCCTGGAGATATGGTCTGCAAAAGGATGTGTAATACAGAATGCCGGCGCAGGCTTTAACCGACAATGGCACTCTTTACGGGCGCTACCATTCTTGGTGATGGCGTTAAGCACAATACTTTCGGTCAAAAACTGATGCGCATTTACAACCGGAAAGGCATTTTCTCAAATACCGGAGATTCAGAGGCGGGCTTAACGCAAATACTGTCCGAGTACTTCGAGGATGTTAAAACTACGGTTAAAGGTACTGTAGTTATGTTTTCAGCTTCAGGAAAAAAATAACAGTCAGCCGCACCAGGGTCCTGCATCGTGCGTAAACCCCGTCGTCAGCGGTTTGGTGAGTATAGAAAAAGTGTGACCTTGATCAAAAACAAAAAAAGATTATGGGCAAAGGTGTATTTATATTACGTTCGCTTCTGGACTGCGGCCCGGATTGTTAAGCGGATTTTTTGATACCCAGATATTAAGAGGAGAAAGAACCATGATCACTTATGATCGTAACCATAATCCTATTACTAATGGCAGTCGGGTTATGATTAATGGGACGGGCAGAACGGGTAAAATCGTTGCCATACATTCTAACGGGTTAACTCCAGCCCAGTTACGCCGCAACAAAACCGTCGAAGTGGAAGGCTGTGAAGGCCAGTTCGAACCCGTTGAACTGATCCGTCTTGGTTCCCACTAACGATAAGAATGCCGCTATGGCGGCATTCATGAATCAAACAGATTTAATTACAGACTCTACTAAGCAGCTATTTACCCCAGGTATGCCCCGGAAGTCTGATTTTACTGATAGAAATTGTTTACATTCAATACACTGCCCTATAGAACAGCAAATTTTCCTGATTTATTGATCTGGCAGAAGGTTCCCCCCTGTTTCATTCAACATATATGGGTTACTCTTTTAATTACAAACTGCGGTGACAGTTGTAAGGAGACCCTGTATGGCTATGTATCAAAATATGCTGGTGGTCATCGACCCAAACCAGGACGATCAACCCGCATTACGACGCGCTGTTTATTTGCATCAACGGATTGGTGGCAAAATTAAAGCCTTTTTGCCGATCTATGATTTTTCCTATGAAATGACTACCCTGCTCTCGCCTGATGAGCGTACCGCGATGCGTCAGGGCGTCATCAGCCCAGCGAACAGCCTGGATACGCGAACAAGCGAAATACTACATCGAAGCAGGTGTTCCCGTTGAGATAAAAGTGGTCTGGCACAACCGTCCCTTTGAAGCCATTATCCAGGAAGTGATCAGCGACGATCACGATCTGGTGCTCAAAATGGCGCACCAGCATGACCGCCTGGAAGCGGTAATCTTTACGCCGACTGACTGGCATTTGTTGCGTAAATGCCCAAGCCCGGTATGGATGGTCAAGGACCAACCGTGGCCTGAAGGCGGTAAAGCGCTGGTGGCCGTGAACCTTGCAAGCGAAGAACCTTATCACAATGCGCCTGAATGAAAAGCTGGTCAAAGAAACGCTGCAACTTGCAGAACAGGTGAACCACACCGAAGTCCATCTGGTTGGCGCCTACCCCGTAACGCCCCATCAATATCGGCAATCGAACTGCCTGAATTTGATCCGAGCGTTTACAACGACGCGATTCGCGGTCAGCATTTGCTGGCGATGAAGGCGCTACGGCAGAAATTCAGCATTGATGAGAAAGTGACGCATGTTGAAAAAGGGTTGCCTGAAGAGGTTATCCCGGATTTAGCCGAGCACCTACAGGCGGGTATCGTTGTACTGGGTACGGTTGGTCGTACCGGGATATCTGCGGCCTTCCTGGGCAATACGGCGGAACAGGTTATCGACCATTTGCGCTGCGATCTGCTTGTCATTAAACCCGATCAGTATCAGACACCGGTAGAACTGGACGACGAAGAAGACGATTAAGCCTATTTTCGTGCCGGGTAGCGCTTATGCCTACCCGGCGAAGCCGCTCACTCACGTTACTGTTTGTCCTCACCACCGAGGAAATAGATCCCCAGCGGAATGGCCAGCAGAATGGTGAAAACCAGACTGTAGACGCAAATCATTGATGACTGAATGAAATACATCGAGGTTGTCCACTCGGACAACGGAATATCATACTGTTCGATCACGCCGCCGATAGTCGCCCGCGTAACCACTGATGCCGCAATAATAAACACCGCCAGCAGGCCCAACAGAAATTTCTTCCCCTTTGCTGTCTTCAGCTTTGTCATGATCATGGTATCGTCCTTTTGCAGATGAAAGCTCTGTTACTTGCGCGTAACAATACCATGACAATCCCCCGTTGTCTGCCACACAAGTCGTGACATAATATTCACATCGCGCGTCCCTGTCTGAAAATGCGCTACGTCTTATTCTTTTTGATCAATGACCAGCGCATTCGAAGCGGATAAAATATCTGCACCTCAGAATCTTTTAGCGTTATATCAACCATACGGGGTAGTGACAGACCAAAATGATTGCAGAATTTTTTTTCAAAAACGCGTTTAATCTGGCAATAATTTTTGGCAGTGGCGCCGCCTTACTTCTGATGAGTATTGTGTTTCGTCGTGGCGAGAAAAGAAGAAAAGGATTTATATTTCATGCCGTACAGTTCTTCGTTTATGCCCTTATCATCGGCACGCTGGGCAGTATCGCCAATAATGTTATTGAAAACTACGATCTGAAATTCATCTCTCCAAATGCCGTCGATTTTATCTGCACATCTCTGATTGCGCTGATTCTGACAATAAAACTGTTTTTACTCATCAACCGCTTTGAAAAATCACAGATCGGTAAAGGCAGAGACGTCACCAGTGCGAAGATCCTGTCTCGCATTATTAAGATCACCATTATTATCGCCATCGTTTTACTCTATGGCGAACACTTTGGCATGAGTCTGTCCGGGTTGCTGACTTTTGGCGGCATTGGCGGCATCGCTGTTGGGATGGCGGGTAAGGACATTCTGAGCAACTTTTTCTCGGGGATTATGCTCTATTTTGATCGCCCCTTTAGCATTGGCGACTGGGTTCGTTCCCCGGACAGAAATATTGAAGGCACCGTGACTGAAATCGGCTGGCGAATGACCAAAATTAACACCTTCGACCACCGCCCTTTATATGTGCCGAATTCTATTTTCTCCGCCATTAGCGTGGAGAATCCCGGCAGGATGACTAACCGACGTATTAAAACGGTGATCGGGTTACGTTATCAGGATGCCAGTAAAACAGGCGTTATTGTTGATGCGGTCAGAACGATGCTGCAAAACCACCCTGATATCGATCAGCACCAGACACTGCTGGTCTATTTCAATGAATTCGGCGAATCATCGCTGAATATCATGGTCTATTGCTTTAGCAAAACCACCGAATGGGAAGCCTGGCTTGCGGTTCAGCAGGATATTTATCTGAAGATTATCGACATTGTTCAGGCGAACGGCGCAGATTTTGCGTTCCCAAGCCAGACGCTTTATCTGGATAACGCCGCGTCACCGCAATCCGCAAATTAAAAAAGACGCGGTATTCCGCGTCTTTTCGCTCACTGCCGCATATTATTTGTCGTGCTTCACAATATACATTGTCCGGCTATACGCCACGTCTTCCGGGTTATTTAATGGGATAACCTTTCAGCCACGGTTTGATCAAACGTCCGTTGGTATACTGGTAAATCGGCCGCAATCGGCGCCTGTTCCATCAGGATTTTCTCTGCCGCGTTATAGTCCGCATTGCGCGCCTTCGCCGTATTTTCTACTGTCGCCTGCGTCATGATTTTATCGTAGGCCGGGTTATTGAAGCGCGAGATATTGCCCGTATGGGTCGAGGTTAACAATGACAGGAAAGTAGACGGTTCATTGTAGTCCCCCACCCAGGAGGCGCGGATAACATCAAAATTACCGGTGTTGCGGCTGTCGATATAGGTTTTCCATTCCTGGTTTTGCAGCTTCACCTCTACGCCCAGATTCTTTTTCCACATCGAGGCGACCGCAATCGCGATTTTCTGATGATTTTCAGATGTGTTATATAACAGCGTCAATTTGAGCGGTTTCTGCGGGCCATAGCCAGCCGCAAGCAATAACGTTTTCGCCTGAGCATTGAGTTCTTCCTGGCTCATTTGTTCAAATGGCGAAGGATCGGGAGTAAAGCCTGCCGTCACGTCCGGGGTGAAACGCCAGGCCGGTTTCTCCCCGGTTCCTAACACTTTTTCCGCCATGATGCGGCGATCAATCGTCATGCTCAGCGCCAGACGAACGCGGGAATCCGCCGTCGGGCCTTTTTGGGTGTTAAACGCATAATAATAGGTGCCCAACTGCGGCGGTGTGTAAACCTGCCCCGGTATATCCTTCAGCAACTTCTGATACAGATTTTTCGGGAAAGATTCGGTGATATCGATATCGCCAGCCAGATAACGTTTAGTCGCTGACGACTCCTGATTAATCGGCAGGAAAGTCACTTTTTGCAGCACCGTCTTCGCATTGTCCCAGTAGTGGGTATTGGGCACCACCACCAGTTTTTCGTTGACCACGCGATCATTCAACACATAGGCGCCATTGCCGATCAGGTTTCCGGGCTTCGTCCAGTCTTTACCGCTTTCTACATTGGCTTTCTGTACCGGGTAAAAAGCAAAGTTGGCAGTCAGGTTAACAAACCACGGCAGCGGTTTATCCAGCTGTATTTTTAGCGTGCGGGCGTCCACGGCGCTAACCCCAAGCGTATCCGGCGACGCTTTACCATCAATAATCGCCTGGGCGTTATTAATGCCAGCAAGGGCGGCAAAACCAGGCAAACGGTGACAGGGTTTTCGGATCAACCAGACGTTGCCAGCTGTAGACAAAATCCTGCGCGGTCACCGGAGTGCCGTCCGACCACTTTGCGTTATTGCGCAGGGTAAACGTCCAGATCCGGTTATCATTGGTCTTCCAGCGCGTAGCGACGCCGGGAATGATTTCCCCTTTCTCATTCTGATTCACCAGACCTTCAAACAAATCGCGAATGACCTGAATCTCCGGCAGCCCAACCGCTTTTGCCGGATCTAACGACGCCGGTTCATCTTTAATATGGCGGACCAGTTCTTGCTTCTCTGCCAGTACCGTTCCGCCGGGAACATCCGCAGCGTGTGTCAGGGAGACGCTGCTAATCAACAGCGCACAACAGGTAACTGAAACAGAGTGCTTCATAAGATGCCCTTAAATGATGAAGTTAGATGACTGCGTAATTATTTGTTTCGCATGAAGGAAATGCAAACGTCTTCCTACAGAAAGTTGATATTAACCCGATATACGCATCCGCTTCCAGGAAGCCAGATAGAGGATATTGCATAGCGCGCGCAACGCGTGAAAACGATTTGATTATCTGGACAATTTGCACAACACTGCGAGTAATAACAACAGCATTCAGAGACACTTATGACCGTTACCCGTCCTCGTGCCGAGCGCGGCGCATTTCCGCCAGGAACCGAACATTATGGGCGTTCATTGCTGGGAGCGCCGTTGATCTGGTTTCCGGCTCCGGCTGCCGATCGCGAAAGCGGCCTGATTCTGGCCGGAACGCACGGCGATGAGAACGCGTCGGTGGTGACGCTCTCGTGTGCGCTGCGTACGCTGAATCCTTCACTCCGCCGTCATCATGTGGTGCTGGCGGTGAACCCGGACGGTTGCCAGCTTGGTCTGCGCGCCAATGCCAATGGCGTCGATTTGAACCGTAATTTTCCGGCGGCGAACTGGAAAGCGGGTGAGACGGTTTATCGCTGGAACAGCAGCGCCGAGGAGCGCGATGTGGTGCTGCTTACCGGCGAACATCCGGGGTCCGAACCCGAAACCCAGGCGCTGTGCCAACTGATACACCGGGTGCATCCTGCCTGGGTGGTCTCCTTTCACGATCCTCTTGCCTGTATTGAAGATCCCAGACATAGCGAGTTAGGCGAATGGCTGGCCCGGGCATTCGAACTGCCGCTGGTCTCCAGCGTAGGTTACGAAACGCCCGGTTCGTTTGGAAGCTGGTGCGCCGACCTCAATCTGCACTGTATTACCGCAGAGTTCCCGCCGATCTCATCCGATGAGGCCAGCGAAAAGTATCTGATGGCGATGTCTACTCTGCTGCGCTGGCACCCTAAAGATGAAGTTGCCCGGTCGTAAACCGTAAAGCGGGCTCGACATCCACCGCCAGCCAGGTGGGGCCATCGAGGTCAGCAAAACGCACCTGTGGTGCCAGCGGCAACGCTGCGCTGATGGCCCTGGAGGTACACAGCATACATCCCAGCATCAGCCCAAAACCCTGTTCTCTGGCTTCGACGGCCAGCGCCAGCGCTTCCGTCAGACCACCGGTTTTATCCAGTTTGATATTGACCATATCGTAGCGCCCCTGTAACGCCTTCAGGCTACTGCGGGTATGGCAACTTTCATCCGCGCAAATAGGGAGCGGATGAACAAAATTTTCCAGCGCGGCGTCATCCTGCGCAGGTAACGGTTGTTCCAGCATCGCGACGCCTAAATCCGCCAGCAGCTGGCATCGCGCCGCCAGCCCTCTGTACGCCAGGACTCGTTTGCATCCACGATTAGCGTCGCATCGGCACGACGGAGCGAATCGCGACCATTCGTTCGCTGATCAGGTGATCGTCCAGCTTAATTTTGAGCAGTTTCGCCCCTTTTTCCCACAGTGCCGCCGCGCTGGCCGCCATCTGTTCAGGCGTACCGATCACGACAGTCTGTGCTGTTGTCAGCGTAGCGGGCAATTCAACGGCCACAAACTCCGCCAGCGTTTGCTTGCTGCTGGCGAGCGCTCAGATCCCCACAGCGCGCAATCGACCGCATTTCTGGCCGCACCGGCGGGCAGCAATTTTTGTAGTGCTTCGCGGGTCAGCCCCTGTTCCAGTTGCGGCGCGATACTCATGATCTGCGCCAGCACACCGAGGCATCGCTTTCGCCATAACGTGGATAAGGCGTACATTCCCCTACGCCTTTTACGCCCTCTTCCTCCCAGCTCCACGACCACAACATGCGCTTCGGTACGACTTCCCCGGGCAATCACAAAGGGCGTGTGCAGCGGCCAGGCCTCCTCATACACCTTAACAGATCTCATTGGTTCTCCTTTTCTCGCCGTTTTTCACGTTGCAGATGCGTGGCGGTGGATTAAACACAAATAGCGTTTGCCGTGTTAACTGCTGATGGCATAAACTAGCCACGACGTTAACTATATGTAAACAGGAAGATAACCATGTCACAAACCGTTCATTTCCAGGGCAATCCAGTCGCCGTCGCCAACACCATTCCTCAAGCTGGTAGCAAAGCACAGGCTTTTACCCTCGTGGCAAAAAGATCTGTCTGACGTCACACTGGCTCAGTTTGCAGGCAAGCGCAAGGTGCTGAATATTTTCCCAAGTATTGATACCGGCGTTTGTGCGGCATCGGTACGTAAGTTTAACCAACTGGCGACAGAAATCGACAACACCGTCGTACTGTGCGTTTCTGCGGATCTGCCGTTCGCCCAGTCTCGTTTCTGCGGCGCGGAAGGTCTGAGCAACGTCATTACCCTTTCCCACTCTGCGTAATCCTGACTTCCTGAAAGACTACGGCGTTGAAATCACTGAAGGCCCGCTGAAAGGTCTGGCGGCGCGTGCCGTGGTGGTCATTGATGAAAACGACAACGTCATTTTCAGCCAGCTGGTGAACGAAATCACCAACGAACCTGACTATGCTGCTGCGCTGGACGTGCTGAAAAGCGTAAGACGGTAAAAAAGCCCGATGGCGCAACGCTCATCGGGCTTCTAATACTTGTGTCGTTTCTACTCTTCGCTTTTCTTCTGATTCAAACCGTATTCACGTAACTTATTGGCAATCGCGGTATGTGAGACGCCCAGGCGTTTCGCCAGTTTGCGCGTGCTCGGATAATTGCGATAAAGCTGCGTCAGCACGGAGCGTTCAAAACGGCTGGTGATCTCATCCAGCGAGCCTTCCATCGCATCTTCACCAACGGCAACGGTCGTGGCGTCGTAATCCGGCAGCAAAATATCCTGCGGACGTAATTCGTACCCTTCAAGCTGCGTCAGCGCCCGGTAGATGGCGTTTTTAAGCTGGCGCACGTTGCCCGGCCAGCCATAACGGGTTAATACGGTGCTGAGATCGGCAGAGAGTTTCGGACGCGGCACGCCCTGCTCATCGGCAAAACGCGCCACGAAAAGTTCAGTGAGCGGCATGATATCCTGCGGGCAATCACGCAGCGGCGGCAGATTGAGCGTCAGCACATTCAGACGGTAGTAGAGATCCTCGCGGAACAGCCCTTTTTGCACCAGCTCCACCAGATTCTTCTGCGTGGCGCAGATCACCCGGACATCAACGTGAACCTCATGATCCTCGCCAACGCGACGGAAGGTGCCGTCGTTAAGAAAACGCAGCAATTTGGTCTGCATGCGTGGCGACATCTCACCAATCTCATCCAGCAGCACCGAACCCCCGTTAGCCTGTTCAAAGAAGCCTTTTTTACCTTCCGGCGCATGACCAAACAGTTCGCTTTCAACCGCATCTTCAGGAATGGAGGCGCAGTTCAATGCCAGATACGGTTTTGCCGCACGCGGGCTTGCCAGGTGACAGGCATGGGCGAAGAGATCTTTACCGGTTCCGGTATCGCCGGTAATCAGCAGTGGCGCGCTCAGCGTAGCCAGCTTACGAGCCTGCTCTACGACATGCTTCATTTTCGCGCTGACGGCGATAATCTGGCTAAACGCGCTCAAATCCTGGGTCGTCAAATTCTGCAACTGACGCCCCATTCGGATGGTGGAACGTAACATAACGACAGCGCCCGTGAGCATGTACTCGTCATTTTCCCCTTGCAAATGAACCGGGGTAATCTCCATCAGGAAGTTCTGCCCATTAATCACCACATGCTCGTTGTGAGAGACCTGCGGGTTGCTCTCCAGCCAACGCTGGAAGTTGAAGCCGTTGATCAACTGCGCGGCAGTGTGATTGCGCATACGCTCCTGATTTTGTGCAAAAAGCTGACAGCTCGCGGGGTTCGCCATCTCTATTTTACTTTTCATATCCAGAGAGAGGAACGGGTTCCGGCAACGCTTCGAGCAGTGCGCTCAGCGCCAGATGCTCGCGTTCAGACGGCATCCACGGCACCGTACGGACATCGGTCACGCCGGAAATGCGGCGGATCTCCGCCATCAGGCTGCTGAAGTTGGTGAACTCCAGTTCAGCAAAATTAAGGTAAATTCGCCCGATGGGGTCAATCTCAATACCGCGTAAATCAATGCTACGAAGCACCAGCAAATCGAGTAATTCGCGGGTCAGACCAAGACGGTCTTCACAAAAGACTTCCAGACGCATGGGAACTTTCACCTAAAACAATGAGCTATTAGATAGATGATAAGCCAGTATTCGATTAGCAGGAAGGATTCTGTCAACAATTATTGACAGCATGACGGAAAATTGGGCGCCGGGCCGTAAAGTTATACGGTCAGCGCCCTTCCAGCGATCAGTTTTCGCGCGGGGTTTTGCTTTTCTGCAAGGTCTCTTTGACCTGAACGATAAGCTGGCGACGAAAATCCCCCAGACGCGGCTTATCATCGTCGATCCACGGTAAGGGACGACACAGTTCCATCGCTTTGATGCCCAGACGAGCGGTTAACAGCCCGGCGCCAATACCCTGCGCCGCACGGGCAGACAAACGCGCCGCCAGATCCTGCGACATCCAGTCCATCCCGACTTCACGCACCAGCTCGCTGGCGCCCGCAAACGCAATATTGAGCAACACCAGACGAAACAGGCGCAGACGGCTGTAATACCCCAGTTCAATGCCATACAGCGTCGCAATGCGATTGATCAGCCGCAAATTTCGCCAGGCGATAAATGCCATATCCACCAACGCCAGCGGGCTGACGGCGATCATTAACGTGGACTCGGCGGCCGAACGGCTGATTTCACGTCGCGCCTGGGCATCCAGCACCGGTTGCACCAGTTGAGCGTATAAGCTGACCACTTCCCGATCGTTTTGCGTCTCGTGAATCGAAGCATACCAGCGCTGCAACGCCGGGTGAGACTGATCGATACCGGCCTGCTGCGCCAGCTTTTCGCAAAACGCACGGCCCTTTCCCGTACCGTGGCTGTGCAACAGGTCGCGCGCTTCATCCCGTTCATGCGCCCGCTGGCGTAATCGCCATAGCCGACGCCATTCGGTTGCGACCGAGCCAACGCCTGCGCCAATGATCAACGCCCCAGCGGCACAACCGCCCAGCGCCACCCAGTCCTGGGTTTGCCATGCGTTCATAGTCCATTGCACGCCCTGGCCCACAACGCTGACGCCAAACAACGCCAGTCCCCCCATCACCATCTTGCGCCACAAACTGCGTTTAGGGCGCAGCGCGGCATCAATGACCGCTTCCGCCTGCCCCTCGTCTTCCAGAGACTCATCCACCTGCGCGGGGGCAAAAGTCTGCGCCTGCGTCTCGCTGAAGGTCTGTTGCGTTTTAAGCGTCTGGTTTTGCTCCACCTCCAGTGGACCTGCGAAATCGATACGCGGTTTTAACGGTTCGCTCATCGCAATTTGTCTCCTATTAAAAATTCCAGCGCGGCATCCAGACGAATGTGCGGCAATGGTTTGTCCACATCCATTACCTGCGGGCGAAACGCTTCAAACTGAAAACCCTGACTGTCCCAGAACGCTTGTCCCGGCAGGCGTGCGGGCACTTCGCCGGGGTACACCGTTAACGGCGTTCCGTCGCTTAAACGGTTACCGCGTAAAGCCGGGATCTTTTCACCATTCACGTCGATCAATCCACTGGTCGTCGCCTGTACGGACGCCAGTCCCAGACAATCCATGCTGATGCCTTCAAACGCCGCGTTTTGCCAGGCATCCTGAATCAGTTGCTGGAGCAAAGAGACCATATTGGCATGTTGATCGACAGTCACATGGTCTGCCTTGGTCGCCGCAAACAGCAGTTTATCAATCACCGGGGAAAAGAGTCGGCGAAATAGCGTTCGCTGACCATAGTGGAAACTCTGCATCAATTGCGTCAGCGCCAGACGCATATCGTTGAACGCCTGCGGCCCGCTATTCAACGGTTGCAGGCAATCCACCAGTACAATCTGGCGATCAAACCGCAGGAAATGGTTTTTATAGAACCCTTTCACCACTTTTTCACAGTAGTAACTAAAGCGTTCACGCAACATTCCGGCGTTGGTGTGTTTGTCCGCCTGCGCCAGTATCGATTCGCCATGCGCATCCACATCCGGCCACGGGAAAAACTGCAACGCAGGCGCGCCCGCCATATCGCCCGGCAGCACAAAGCGGCCAGGCTGAATAAAGTGCAGCCCCTGCTGTTTACATTGGTGCAGATACGCCGTCCAGGCCGCGGCGATCTCCGCCAGGCGATTTTCATCAGCAGGCGCCAGCGGGTCCAGCCCCTGGCATAACTGACGCCATTTGGCCGACCATTCGCCCCGCAGCCCTTGCAATAAGCCGGTCATTTGCCGGGACCAGCTCAGGTAATCCTGCGCCAGCATCGGCAAGTCGAGCAGCCATTCGCCGGGATAATCGACAATCTCCAGGTATAACGTCGAGGTGTCTTTAAAATGGCGCAGCAAAGAATCATTGGATTTGTAGCGTAACGCAAGACGGATTTCGCTCACGCCGCGCGTTGGCGTCGGCCAGGCAGGCGGCTGGCCATAAAGCTGGGCCAGCCCTTCATCGTAGGTAAAACGTGGAATACCAAAATCACGTTGTGGAACGCGTTTCACGCCCAGCAAACGCTCCTCACGCACCGCGCTTAGCAGCGGCAGTCGCGATCCGGCATGGATGTTGAGCAGTTGGTTAACCATCGCAGTGATAAACGCGGTTTTCCCACTGCGGCTAAGTCCGGTAACGGCCAGACGTAAATGCCTGTCTATACCGCGATTAACCAGCGAGTTAAGTTCGTTTTTGAGTCGCTTCATCGCCATCCTGTTGTGCCTGAAGAGTCCATAAAAAGTATAACGAGCAGGAAATAAAGATAGGGGCTGATTATTAATTATCAACTCTCTGAGGTGTTTATGGCGACGCCGTTTACGCCGCCACAAGCAGAAAAGTACACCTGTTATCGTTCTTACTGATGATCAGGATTTCATCATCCTGTACACATGGCCTTAAGAAAATATTTCCTGCATCCTCTTATCGCCCATAACGCCGGGATAATTTAGCCGCTGCCCGGCTCAGTAAAGGCTCAAGCGCCAACGCCAGCAACATCTTCAGCGGGCGCCGGGCCACGGATTTCACCGCCCACCCCGCTACGCCTGCGGGACCGTAGCGTAACGCGGTCAGGAGAACCAGCTTCCCTGCAAGTTTAAAGCCCGGCTTCACCTTTTGCCCGGCGCGTTGCCAGCGAGTATTCATCTCTGTCCTCTTACAATTGACGGAAGCGGCTGCGTAACGTGAAGGTATCAGAGGTCACATAGCGCTCCATTTCGCGTAAACGTTTTTCGCCTGCGGCCAGTTCACGATCCACCGCATCTAACAGTTCACCGCTGGAAGGCTGTTGCTCGCCCGTTGCCATGCTGTCCGGCATCGGGTCCAGTACAAAAGAGAGAATGATGTAAGCCACCAGGGTGAAAAATGCCAGACCAAAGAAGATCGATAACACCACCAGGATACGCACCAGTTTCACCGGTACATCAAGGTACTGCGCGATACCGGCACACACCCCTCGCACCATCCCCTGCTGCGGCATACGCCATAATTTCTTGTTCAGGTTAATTCCTCCCATTAGCGATCCCTCCAGTTCGGATGTTCGGCGTCAAGAATGGCTTCCAGCGCCTGAATACGCTCGCGCATGCGTTGCGCTTCGTCGGTTAGCTGCATTAAACGTTGCTGTTCGCTTTGCGACAATTCGCCCCGACCGGAACGGTTGCTGTAATGCAGCCATAACCAAATCGGTAACACGAACAGCACGAAAATGGTTAACGGTATGGCCAGAAATAACGCGCTCATGAGTGCTCCTTACAGGTGATGAGCGGCGGCGCGTTCGGGCGCCGCCAGGTATTATTATTGGTTATCTTGCTTCATTTTGGCTTTCAACTGCGCCAGTTGTTCGCTGATTTCATCATCTGCTTTCAGATCGGCAAACTGCTGATCCAGGGTTCTCTGCTTGCCAAAGTTTTGGCTTTCCGCTTCCGCCTCCATCTGATCGATACGGCGTTCAAACGATTCAAAACGCGCCATAGCCTCATCCAGTTTGCCGCTGTCCAGTTGACGACGGACATCACGGGAAGAGCTTGCCGCCTGGTGGCGCAACGTCAATGCCTGCTGACGGGCACGGGTTTCACTGAGTTTATTTTCCAGCTCGCCAATCTCTTTCTTCATCCGCACCAGCGTGTCGTCAACCAGTGCCGCTTCCTGATCGAGGGTGGCGATCAAATCCGTCAGTTTTTGTTTCTCAATCAGCGCGGCGCGCGCCAGATCCTCTTTGTCTTTACGCAGCGCCAGCTCGGCTTTCTCCTGCCACTCCGCCTGCTGCGCGGCGGCCTGCTCAATGCGACGGGATAACTGTTTCTTTTCTGCCAGCGCGCGCGCGCGGAATTAGAACGGACTTCCACCAGCGTATCTTCCATTTCCTGAATCATCAGGCGCACCAGCTTTTGCGGATCTTCCGCTTTTTCCAGCAGCGCATTAATGTTGGCGTTCACGATGTCGGCAAAACGAGAAAAAATACCCATAATTCAATCCTCACACGGTATGTTCTGATATCGGGCTATGCCCTGCTACAGGGTTAATACAATCTGCGTGCCAACTTTTTAATCTATTGATTATTAAAACAATGTACGATTTTACCTCACGAGAGAAATAGGCTAAAGTGGTGAATAACACTAACAAGTGGTGAATCTCATCATGGCAGAATACAAAGATAACCTTCTCGGCGAAGCCAAACAGCTTTCTTGAAGTGCTGGAGCAGGTTTCCCATCTGGCGCCGCTGGATAAACCCGTGCTTATCATTGGCGAACGCGGAACAGGGAAAGAGCTGATCGCCAACCGACTGCATTTTCTCTCAACGCGCTGGCAAGGACCGTTCATCTCCCTTAACTGCGCCGCGCTCAATGAAAACCTGCTCGACTCCGAGTTATTTGGTCATGAAGCAGGCGCATTTACCGGCGCGCAAAAACGTCATCCCGGGCGCTTTGAACGCGCCGATGGCGGTACGCTCTTTTTGGATGAGCTGGCGGACCGCTCCCATGCTGGTTCAGGAAAAACTGCTGCGGGTGATCGAATACGGCGAGCTGGAGCGCGTCGGCGGCAGCCAGCCATTGCAGGTTAATGTGCGTCTGGTCTGTGCGACAAATGCCGATTTGCCGCAAATGGTGAGCGAAGGGACATTTCGCGCCGATCTGCTGGACCGGCTCGCTTTCGACGTCGTACAGCTTCCCCCTTTACGCCAGCGTCAAAGCGACATCATGTTAATGGCCGAACACTTTGCCATTCAGATGTGCCGTGAGATTCATCTGCCCCTCTTCCCGGGTTTTACCGCGCGGGCGAGAGAAACCCTGCTTCAGTACCGCTGGCCGGGAAATATTCGTGAGCTGAAAAACGTGGTTGAGCGTTCGGTTTATCGGCATGGCAGCAGCGATTATCCGTTAGATGAAATTATCATCGACCCGTTTAAGCGTGACACTCCCGAACCGACGCCGCCGGAAACGCCCGTTTCTGTGCCATCATTGCCGCTGGATTTACGCGAATTTCAGCAACAGCAGGAGAAAGACTTTCTGCAAATCAGTCTGCAACAGGCGAAATTTAATCAAAAACGGGCAGCAGAATTGCTGGGTCTGACCTACCACCAGTTGCGCGCATTGCTCAAAAAACATCAGATTTAGCGCTCATGCCCGGGACAGTTGTTCTCATTCTGTGGGGGTAATATGTTAAGTGAATTAATTAGGTTTTCTTTATAATTAATTTCGATATTGGTTAATAACATAATAAAAATAATTACAAAGGTGATTGAATTTCCAGCGTAATGTTATACCCAACGATTTTGCATACAAGGGAAATGCTATGAATTGGGATAAACACGCAGCCGTAGAATACGCACGCAGACACGCTATGATGGGTGCGAGCCTGGCTGGCTTGTTAATCAGCTCTTCTGCTTTTGCGGCGTTGTCTCCCGGCGGACCCGAAGCTACAGCTTTAACATTTAATCGCTGGTACATATCCCAGTTAATACAGGAGAAAAATCCACTGGCTGATTATGAGGGACTCCAGCCCTACGTTACAGCAAACACCATTGCTGCGTTAAAGACCTCAAATACAGCAGACCCAGGCTCCGAAGATGTACCCGATTCTGATATGTTCATCAAAGCCCAGGATTTTGACGATGACTGGCAGCAAATAGAGATCGTCTCATCAGACTTAGATCCCGTATGTACACAGGTCTATGTCTCTTTCGGCGCTGAACAGAAACACACAGTAATAGACTGCATGGTGAAAGAAAACGGTACCTGGAAAGTACAATCTGTCGCAGGCCAGAAAATATTGCGAAACGTAAGCCTGAAGTAATCATGTATCAAAGCCCGTAACTTAACTGAACGGCATTTCCTTTGGTGTTTATTCAACCAGTATGACGATTCCTTCATCGCAATTGTGTACATTTACGCCAGTTGTCCGCAGTCATTTTTACCTGGCGGGCCGAAGTGCGATACACTTTGCAGATCGAATCTAAAAACCTTAAAAATTATGCGCCTGGTTTTATCGTCTCTGATCGTGATGGCTGGACTCCTGAGTGGTCAGGCTGCGGCTGCGCCTGAACCGACTACGCACGCTGATATTCGCGACAGCGGTTTTGTCTATTGCGTCAGTGGCAGGTCAACACCTTCAATCCACAAAAAGCGAGCAGCGGCCTGATCGTTGATACGCTTGCCGCCCAGCTGTATGACAGACTGCTGGATGTGGACCCTTATACTTATCGTCTGGTGCCGGAACTGGCAGAAAGCTGGGAAGTGCTGGACAACGGCGCGACCTACCGTTTCCACCTGCGTCGCAACGTCTCTTTCCAGAAGACCGCCTGGTTCACCCCTACCCGCAAGCTGAACGCGGATGACGTGGTGTTTACCTTCGAGCGCATTTTTGATCGCAAACATCCCTGGCATAACGTTAACGGCGGCAGTTTTCCCTATTTCGACAGTTTGCAGTTTGCCGATAACGTAAAGAGCGTGCATAAGCTGGACAACAATATTGTCGAATTTCGCCTGACCCAACCAGACGCCTCCTTCTTATGGCATCTGGCGACGCACTATGCGTCGGTCATGTCAGCGGAATATGCGGCGCAGCTGACAAAGCAGGATCACCCGGAACTGATTGACCGCCAGCCGGTCGGCACCGGCCCGTTCCAGCTCTCGGAATATCGCGCCGGACAATATATTCGTCTGCAACGTCATGAGGGATTCTGGCGTGGTAAACCGCTGATGCCGCAGGTGGTGGTTGACTTAGGCTCCGGCGGCACAGGCCGTTTATCGAAATTGCTCACCGGCGAATGCGATGTGCTGGCCTGGCCCGCTGCCAGTCAGCTCACGATTCTGCGCCGACGATCCGCGCCTGCGTTTGACGCTGCGCCCCGGTATGAACATCGCCTACCTGGCCTTTAATACCGATAAGCCGCCGCTGAATAATCCCGCCGTACGCCATGCGCTGGCGTTGTCGATCAACAACCAGCGGTTGATGCAGTCGATCTACTACGGTACAGCGGAAACCGCCGCCTCTATTTTGCCGCGCGCCTCGTGGGCCCTATGACAACGAGGCTAAAATTACAGAATACAATCCGGCTAAATCCCGCGAGCAGTTGAAAGCACTGGGGCTGGAAAAACTTAACGCTACAGCTGTGGGTGCCGACCAGTTCCCAGGCCTGGGAACCCCAGCCCGCTGAAAACCGCCGAGCTGATCCAGGCGGATATGGCGCAGGTCGGCGTAAAAGTGGTGATTGTTCCGGTAGAAGGTCGTTTCCAGGAGGCGCGGTTAATGGACATGAACCATGATCTGACGTTGTCCGGTTGGGCAACCGACAGTAACGATCCAGACAGTTTCTTCAGGCCGTTGCTGAGCTGCGCCGCCATTAACTCACAAACCAACTTTGCACACTGGTGCCATCCTGAGTTTGGACGGCATTCTGCGAAAAGCGCTCTCGTCCCAGCAGCTTGCGGCGCGTATTGACGCGTATGATGAAGCGCAAAATATTCTGGCAAAAGAGCTGCCGATACTGCCACTCGCCTCCTCGCTGCGTTTACAGGCTTATCGCTATGATATTAAAGGGCTGGTTTTAAGTCCCTTTGGTAACGCCTCGTTTGCCGGTGTTTCGCGGGAAAAAGAAGATGAGGTGAAAAAAACCATGATTATTTTCACCCTGCGTCGGTTTCTGCTGCTGTTGGTCACGCTGTTCTTTCTGACCTTTATCGGCTTTAGCCTGAGCTATTTCACGCCCCATGCGCCATTACAGGGCGCATCGTTGTGGAACGCCTGGGTTTTCTGGTTTAACAGCCTGATCCACTGGGATTTTGGCGTTTCCAGCATTAACGGCCAGCTGATCTCCGAACAGCTCAAAGAGGTTTTTCCCGCCACGATGGAGCTGTGCATTCTCGCCTTCGGCTTTGCCCTGATGGTCGGAATCCCGGTGGGGATGCTGGCAGGCGTAACGCGGAATAAATGGCCAGACCGTTTCATCAGCGCCCTCGCCTTAGTGGGATTTTCGATTCCGGTCTTCTGGCTGGCGCTGCTGTTGACGCCTGTTTTTCTCGCTCACGCTCGGCTGGCTGCCGGTATCAGGTCGTTTTGATCTGCTTTACGAAGTGAAGCCGGTCACCGGTTTCGCCATTATTGATGCCTGGATTTCCGACTCGCCCTGGCGCGATGAGATGGTGATGAGCGCAGTGCGCCACATGGTATTGCCGGTGCTGACGCTGGCCGTCGCCCCCACCACGGAAGTGATTCGTCTGATGCGCATCAGCACTATTGAAGTGTATGACCAGAATTACGTGAAGGCCAGCGGCGACGCGCGTCTGTCACGGCTGACGATTCTGCGTCGGCATGTGCTACACAACGCGCTGCCGCCGGTGATCCCGCCGTCTCGGCTTGCAGTTTTCCACCATGCTGACGCTGGCGATGATCACCGAGATGGTCTTTAGCTGGCCGGGGCTGGGACGCTGGTTGATCAACGCTATCCGCCAGCAGGACTACGCCGCTATTTCCGCAGGCGTAATGGTGGTTGGTTCGCTGGTGATTATCGTCAACGTGATCTCTGATATTTTTGGGTGCTATGGCTAACCCTCTGAAACATAAGGAATGGTATGCCTTACGATAGTGTGTACAGCGAAAAGCGCCCACCGGGAACGCTGCGCACTGCCTGGCGCAAATTTTATGGCGACGCTTCTGCGATGGTCGGTCTTTACGGCTGCGCAGGTCTGGTGGTGCTGTGTATTTTTGGCAGCTGGTTTGCTCCCTACGGCATCGATCAGCAGTTCCTCGGCTACCAGTTGTTGCCACCGTCCTGGTCGCGCTATGGCGAAGTCTCGTTTTTTCTGGGGACGGACGATCTGGGGCGTGACGTTTTAAGTCGCCTGCTGAGCGGCGCGGCGCCCACCGTCGGCGGGCGCGTTTATCGTCACGCTGGCCGGCAACGCTGTGCGGCCTGATTCTGGGCGTTGTCGCCGGGGCTACACACGGCTTACGCTCCGCCGTACTCAACCATATTCTGGACACCCTGCTCTCTATTCCGTCGTTGCTGTTGGCGATTATCGTTGTTGCCTTTGCCGGGCCGCATCTGAGCCACGCAATGTTTGCCGTCTGGCTCGCACTGCTGCCGCGTATGGTGCGCTCGGTCTACAGCATGGTGCATGACGAGCTGGAAAAAGAGTATGTGATCGCCGCGCGCCTCCGATGGCGCCACCACGCTCAATATTCTCTGGTTCGCCATTCTGCCCAATATTACCGCCGGTCTGATTACCGAAATCACCCGCGCGTTGTCGATGGCGATCCTCGATATCGCCGCGCTCGGTTTTTCTCGACCTCGGCGCGCAACTCCCCTCTCCTGAATGGGGCGCCATGCTCGGCGACGCGCTGGAGCTGATATATGTCGCGCCGTGGACGGTAATGTTACCAGGCGCGGCAATTATGATCAGCGTTCTGCTGGTGAACCTGCTTGGCGACGGCATCCGGCGCGCGATTATCGCGGGGGTGGAATAATGCCGTTACTGGATATCCGCAACCTGACCATTGAATTTAAAACCGGCGAAGACTGGGTTAAAGCCGTAGATCGGGTCAGCATAACGTTAAATGAAGGGGAAATTCGTGGACTGGTCGGCGAATCCGGCTCCGGGAAAAAGCCTGATTGCGAAAGCCATTTGCGGTGTGGCGAAAGACAACTGGCGCGTCACCGCCGACCGTATGCGCTTTGACGATATCGACCTGCTGCGTCTTTCCGCACGCGAGCGCCGCAAACTGGTCGGGCCATAACGTGTCGATGATCTTTCAGGAACCGCAGTCGTGCCTTGATCCTTCGGAGCGCATTGGCCGTCAACTGATGCAGAATATTCCCGCCTGGACCTATAAAGGTCGCTGGTGGCAGCGTATTGGCTGGCGAAAACGCCGTGCCATTGAACTGTTGCACCGGGTCGGCATTAAAGATCACAAAGACGCGATGCGCAGTTTTCCGTATGAGCTGACGGATGGCGAATGTCAGAAAGTCATGATCGCCATTGCGCTCGCCAATCAACCGCGCTTGCTGATTGCCGACGAACCGACCAACGCGATGGAACCCACCACCCAGGCGCAGATTTTCCGCCTGCTGACGCGCCTGAACCAGAACAGCAATACCACTATTTTGCTGATCAGCCATGACCTGCAAATGCTCAGCCAGTGGGCAGACAAAATCAACGTTCTGTATTGCGGGCAGACGGTTGAAACTGCGCCCAGTAAGGATCTGGTGGCGACGCCTCACCACCCTTATACTCAGGCGCTCATCCGCGCGATACCGGATTTTGGCAGCGCCATGCCGCATAAAAGCCGCCTGAATACCATGCCAGGGGCAATCCCGCTGCTGGAACAATTACCGATAGGTTGTCGTCTGGGGCCGCGTTGCCCGTATGCTCAACGAGAATGCATTGAAACCCCGCGTCTGACCGGGGCGAAGAATCATCTCTACGCCTGTCATTTTCCGCTGAATATGGAGAAAGAGTGACATGGTGGAAACTCTGCTCGAAGTGCGTAACCTGAGTAAAACCTTCCGCTACCGTACAGGATGGTTCCGGCGTCAGACCGTCGAGGCGGTAAAGCCGCTCAGCTTCACCTTACGCGAACGCCAGACGCTCGCCATTATTGGCGAGAATGGCTCCGGCAAATCCACGCTGGCGAAAATGCTGGCAGGAATGATCGCGCCGACCAGCGGCGAACTGCTGATTGACGATCATCCGCTGAAATACGGCGACTACTCGTTTCGCAGCCAGCGCATCCGCATGATTTTTCAGGACCCGTCAACGTCACTCAATCCGCGACAGCGCATCTCGCAGATTCTGGATTTCCCGCTGCGGTTGAACACCGATCTGGAACCGGAGCAGCGACGTAAGCAGATTATTGAAACCATGCGGATGGTCGGCCTTCTCCCTGACCACGTCAGCTATTATCCGCACATGCTGGCGCCAGGGCAGAAACAGCGTCTGGGATTAGCCCGCGCCCCTGATTTTACGCCCGAAGGTGATCATCGCCGACGAAGCGCTGGCTTCGCTCGATATGTCGATGCGCTCGCAGCTCATCAACCTGATGCTGGAACTCCAGGAAAAACAGGGGATTTCGTATATCTACGTCACTCAGCATCTGGGGATGATGAAACACATCAGCGATCAGGTGCTGGTCATGCATCAGGGCGAAGTGGTCGAACGCGGCAGCACTGCTGATGTTCTCGCCTCTCCGTTACATGAACTCACCCGCCGTTTGATCGCAGGACACTTCGGCGAAGCCCTCACCGCCGACGCCTGGCGAAAAGATCGCTAGCCTGAAGGAGCGTTATGATGTTGTTGTCTGAACCAATTAACGGCCATTTGGCCATCCACCACGCGCCCCGAATGCAGGAGCGCCCATGAGAAAATATTCCTGGCTGATCCTGTGTCTGGCGCTGGCTGTGCTACTGGCGTCCGCTTTCGCATTCACTCGCGCTGACAACCAGACTGAACCGGCATTCGGCTACACTCTGGACTTCAAAAAACCGTTGTCCGGGATCGACAATTTATCCTCCCTGAGCTACGTGCCCGAAGAAGATGTTTTTGTCGCCACCCTCAACAGACCCGCCACCATCCTCAAACTGTCTAAAAATGGAGAAATACTCGCCAGAAAAAAGCATCGCAGATCGGATTAAAGATGCTGAATCAATTGAATACGTGGGTAACGGGACATACTTACTGGTCGATGAAGCAGACTCCGCGATGTATGTTTACCAGCTCAGCCAGGATCTGGACATCAGGTCAGTGAGAAAAATAGAAACAGACCTGTTTGAGAACGCGCGCAACCGGGGAATCGAAGGCATTGCCTGGATGGCCGGACGAAATGAACTCTATTTCGCCAAAGAACGTAAACCGGTCATGCTGTACCGAACCCAAAGCGACGGCGGCCTTACTCATTTTTCTGAGATCGTCCCCACTGGATGATCTGATTAAAAAATCTGGACGTAGACGATATCTCCGCCCTTCACATCCACGGTGAACATCTGCTGATCTTATCTGATGAGTCACGCAGCCTGACAGAGATAGACCTGAACGGCAATGTGCTGCGCCGGATGTCATTAACGCAGGGCGAAAATGGTCTTGAGGAAGATATCCCGCAACCTGAAGGCGTGTCGATGGATAAGGCTGGCAACATTTATATTATGAGTGAGCCGAACCTGTTTTATCGATTTGAAAAGGTCTCGACTGGCAGGTAAACCGTAAGTTCAGACCCTTCTTTCCCGTTGAAGCGCGGTTTTTGACGGGAGAGAAGAAATGGCGATACGCGGGCTTTTGTGAAGTCAGAAAACACTGGAAACGTTTGAAATGGTGCCGACTACCGGAATCGAACCTGGTGACCTACTGATTACAAGTCAGTTGCTCTACCTACTGAGCTAAGTCGGCCTGGGCCGCCATCGAGGCCTCGAACCCCGTTCCCTACAACACCCACAACAAATGTCGTTCGCTCTTCCAGATGAGCTAATGGCGGTTTGACGGTTCTTGTGAGTTATCACGCACTTACGCATCATAACGAACCGGCTGCGAATAATACATAAGTAGAATTAGTCATGCAACCATTATGATTCGTCCAAATGTATTTATCCCTTATATTCGCAGCGCGTCGCCCGCTCGTGCTGGTTGGATGAGGCGAACCTGATAGCGGGGTGATATACTGGACGGATGCAGGAAAATATCGAAAGTAAACAGGCTCGTCCTGCGCCGCCCCGGAGCTAAGTCACGGGAAATGACGGAAAAATATCGTGACACAAAGGGCTGTGAGTGGGATATAATTTCGAGCTAATTTCGAATAACTTTGAAATGTTGCTTTTAATTTATTGATATTAAAAGCAAAAAATAAGTAATGACTATAAGGATTAAAGCTATGGGTTTTCTTTCCGGTAAGCGCATACTGGTAACGGGTGTTGCCAGCAAATTGTCCATCGCCTACGGTATCGCTCAGGCGATGCGCCGCGAAGGAGCTGAACTGGCGTTCACCTACCAGAACGACAAACTGAAAGGCCGCGTGGAAGAGTTTGCCGCTCAACTGGATTCCAGCATCGTGTTGCAGTGTGATGTGGCTGAAGATGCCAGCATCGACGCTATGTTTGCCGAGCTGGGTAAAGTCTGGCCGAAATTCGACGGTTTCGTTCACTCTATCGGCTTCGCGCCTGGCGATCAGCTGGATGGCGACTATGTGGATGCCGTTACCCGTGAAGGCTTTAAAATCGCACACGACATCAGCTCTTACAGCTTTGTGGCGATGGCAAAAGCTTGCCGTAACATGCTGAATCCGGGTTCCGCCCTGCTGACCCTGTCTTATCTGGGTGCTGAGCGCGCAATCCCGAACTACAACGTCATGGGTCTGGCAAAAGCGTCTCTGGAAGCAAACGTGCGTTACATGGCTAACGCGATGGGCCCGGAAGGTGTTCGTGTTAACGCAATCTCCGCAGGTCCGATCCGTACTCTGGCCGCGTCCGGCATCAAAGATTTCCGTAAAATGCTGTCGCATTGCGAAGCGGTTACGCCGATTCGCCGCACCGTTACCATTGAAGATGTGGGCAACTCTGCCGCCTTCCTGTGCTCCGATCTGTCTGCCGGTATCTCCGGTGAAGTCGTTCACGTCGACGGCGGTTTCAGCATCGCAGCCATGAACGAACTGGAACTGAAATAATCATTTCACTTCCCGCAATGGGCGGCGCAGCGTCGCCCATTATTCCCTTCTCTGATGACGCCTTTCACCCCCTTCCATTCTTCGCGCGCTGTCGCATCGCGGTATATATCATTCTGATATTTATTATCACCTAACAATCTTTTATCCCCTCTCTTGCTTACGCCAGGATAATGCAGCGAAAACGATCCGGCGTGATTCGACGACGACGTGTCCGGGTCGCCACTTTTAGACCAAGGAACGCCCATGGAACAACGCCGAATTGAAGGCAAAAGCCACTGGTATCATGAAACCCAGTCCAGCACTTATCCGCAAGAGGTTCTCCCGCTGGTGCCGGAAGCCGCGAACGTCGAGGACAGTTTTCTGCTGGATTTAGCGATCGCCGAAGACGTGCTTTTACCCTTTCAGTCCTGGTTGCACCCTGCCCGTCAACTTGCTCAACGCCTCTTTCCCGAGCGCGTCACACAGAATCGTCTCCACACGTTCAGCGCCTATGAACGGATGAGTACCGCATTGACCGTTGCCCAGGTCTATGCCGTACAGCGGCTCTGTAACCATTACGCCGCGCGACTAACCCCGCTTCCCGGCCCGGACTCTTCCCGGGAGAGTAACCACCGACTGGCGCAAATCACGCAATACGCGCGTCAACTGGCCAGTTCCCCTGCGGTCATTAATGCCCGCGACCGCCAGCATCTTGACGATGTGGGTCTGACGACCTGCGACATCATTCTGATAAACCAGATTATTGGTTTTGTGGGTTTTCAGGCGCGCGTCGTGGCGATATTCCAGGCTTATCATGGACACCCCGTCCGCTGGGTGCCGGGCCTGGATATACAGCAATTCGCCGATGCGCAGCTTTTCCAGGAAAAGGACGCGCAATGGCACCCGGCGCAGGAAGGCGTGGAAATACGTTACGCCAGCGCCGAACAGCTGGAGTGCCTGTCTCACCATCAGCCGGTTGCAGAACTGCTGACGCTCGCGCCAGTCCTGGTTCACGAACCCGCCCTGCTTTCTTTACTTGGCACACTGCTCACCAGCGCCCTGCGTACGGATGCGCCACCGGCGTCGCTCCCGGCTCGCCACGCTGCTCACGTCACGCATCAATGGCAGCGTCGCCTGTTTTAATGAACAGTCACGCCACGCGGGTGAATGGGCAGAGACCATTTCGGTGTTCCGCCGGGGTGAACGGGAGATACAGCACTGGGAAAGCCAACATCCGGTTGAGCGTCCTGTCACGCAAGCGATACAATGGCTGACCAGGGCGCCCGATCGTTTTAGCGCTGCGCAATTCACGCCGTTACTCGAACAAGGGGCGTCACTGGAACAGGCCGTCAACTTGCTGGGCTGGTGCGGATTGTGCGGTTGGTTGAACCGTTTAAAAATCGCGTTGGGCGAAACACATTAACCGCGCCTTTACTGAAAGAGCGCTTGCTGCGCCAGGCAGAATCGCGTAAAACTGTCAGCCGCTCTTTTGGCCACGAAAATAGACAATTATGTTTCAGGACAACCCGCTGCTAGCGCAGCTTAAACAGCAACTACATTCCCAGACGCCGCGTGCTGAAGGGGTGGTAAAAGCCACGGAAAAAGGCTTTGGCTTCCTGGAAGTCGATGCACAAAAAAGTTATTTCATCCCGCCGCCGCAGATGAAAAAAGTCATGCACGGCGACCGCATTGTCGCGGTGATCCATACGGAAAAAGAACGCGAGTCCGCCGAGCCAGAAGAACTGATCGAGCCCTTCCTGACCCGCTTCGTGGGCAAAATCCAGGGTAAAAACGATCGTCTGTCCATCGTACCGGATCATCCGTTGCTGAAAGACGCTATCCCATGCCGTGCCGCCCGTGGCGTGGAACACGAATTTAAAGAGGGTGACTGGGCCGTTGCCGAAATGCGCCGTCATCCGCTGAAAGGCGACCGCTCTTTCTACGCCGAGTTAACCCAGTTCATCACCTTCGCCGACGACCACTTCGTACCGTGGTGGGTCACGCTGGCTCGCCATAATCTCGAAAAAGAAGCGCCGAACGGCGCGGCGACAGAAATGCTTGATGAAGGTCTGGTACGCCAGGATCTGACCGCGCTGGATTTTGTCACTATCGACAGCGCCAGCACCGAAGACATGGATGACGCCCTTTATGCGCAAGAGTTGGGCGAAGGTAAGCTGCAACTGACGGTTGCGATTGCTGACCCGACCGCGTGGATTGCGGAAGGCAGCAAGCTGGATAACATCGCAAAAATCCGGGCGTTTACCAACTATCTGCCGGGCTTCAACATCCCGATGTTGCCGCGCGAACTGTCTGACGACCTCTGTTCCCTGCGCGCGCAGGAAGTTCGTCCGGCACTGGCCTGCCGCATGACCATTGCCGCCGACGGCACTATTGAAGATGACATCACCTTCTTTGCGGCCACGATCAAGTCGAAAGCCAAACTGGCCTACGACAATGTCTCCGACTGGCTGGAAAATACCGGCAGCTGGCAGCCTGAGAGTGACGCTATCGCCCAACAGATCCGCCTGCTCCAGCGTATTTGCCTGAGCCGTGGCGAATGGCGTCACAACCATGCGCTGGTGTTCAAAGATCGCCCGGACTATCGCTTTATTCTTGGAGAGAAAGGCGAAGTGCTGGATATCGTCGCGGAACCTCGCCGCATTGCGAACCGCATTGTGGAAGAGTCCATGATCGCGGCGAACATTTGCGCCGCCCGCGTGCTGCGCGACAAACTGGGCTTTGGTATTTACAACGTTCATATGGGCTTTGACCCGGCCAACGCCGACGCGCTGGCAGCGTTGTTGAAAACGCATGGCCTGCACGTTGACGCAGGAGACGTATTAACCCTGGAAGGTTTCTGCAAACTGCGCCGCGAGCTGGATGCCCAACCGTCCGGTTTCCTGGACAGCCGTATTCGTCGCTTCCAGTCATTCGCAGAGATCAGCACCGAACCGGGCCCTCACTTTGGACTGGGTCTGGAAGCGTATGCAACCTGGACCTCTCCGATTCGTAAATACGGCGACATGATTAACCACCGCCTGCTGAAGGCCGTCATCAAAGGCGAAACCATCGCGCGTCCACAGGAAGAGACAACGCAGCAGATGGCTGAACGCCGCCGCCTGAACCGTATGGCGGAACGTGACGTCGGAGACTGGTTATATGCGCGCTTCCTGAATGATAAAGCCGGTACAGAAACACGCTTTGCGGCGGAAATCGTTGATATCAGCCGCGGCGGGATGCGCGTTCGCCTGGTCGATAATGGCGCAATGGCCTTTATCCCGGCGCCGTTCCTGCATGCCGTACGTGACGAGCTGGTTTGCAGCCAGGAAAGCGGCACCGTGCAGATCAAAGGTGAAACGGTATACAAAGTGACGGATGTGATCGATGTAACGATCGCGGAAGTTCGCATGGAAACCCGTAGCATTATCGCCCGGCCTGTCGCCTGACGTTTTTGATGTAGCGGCCTTTCTTTAACCGGAAAGGCCGTTTTTTTTCTGCCCGCCCCACCCACCGCACGCTACACTTCACTCATCCGTTCAGAATTATTTTTATCCGCTCGCTATGCTTTTTTCTGAATCTGGATTACATATAAATACATAAGTAAAACAATATGTTCAGCCATAATTACCTCGTACGAATCATGGCTAACCTTTCTCCTGAGGCTGTATGCGCTTTAAACGGGATGGTAAGCATCATGAAAGACGTTCTGGAGCCTGTTTCATTGTTTAGCGATTTGGGAACCCATAGCCCTTACTGGCGTTTATCGGATGACTGCGACACCCTGCGTTTATCCGCGACTGAGGCTGCCGACGCTGACCAGACCGTTGCGTTATCTTCCGAGCAGGCTGACCGCATCCGGGAGATGACCGTCATCACGTCAAGCCTGTTACTCACCCTTCCCGGTGAACATAATGCCGTTCCCGTGCAACTTGTCGGACGAAAAATCAACAAGCGCGAATGGGCAGGAAACGTATCGGTCTGGCATGATGCGCCCTCAGATACGCAGGAGGCCGTTCTGGGACTCTCCTTTGCCGAGCAGGTGGTATCAGAGGCCAACTCAGCGATCGTGATCCTTGACAGCCGCGGGAATATCCAGCGTTTTAACCGTCTTTGCGAAGAATACACCGGGTTAAAAGAACATGACGTCATTGGGCAAAGCGTCTTCAAATTATTTATGAGCCGGCGCGAAGCCGCGGCCTCCAGGCGCAACATCAGCGGTTTTTTCCGCAACGGCAACTCTTATGAGATCGAACGCTGGGTAAAGACCCGCAAAGGCCAGCGCCTGTTTCTGTTTCGGAATAAATTTGTCCATAGCGGCAGCGGTAAGAACGAAATCTTTTTAATCTGTTCAGGTACCGACATTACCGAGGAGCGGCGTACGCAGGAGCGTTTACGCGTACTGGCGAATACGGACACAATCACCGGGCTGCCTAACCGGAATGCCATTCATGAGCTGATTAACGATGCCATTGAAAACGCGGGCGACAATCAGGTCGGTATCGTCTATCTGGACCTGGACAACTTCAAAAGGGTGAACGATGCCTACGGGCATATGTTTGGAGACCAGCTGTTACAGGCCGTCTCGCTGGCGATCCTGAGTTGCCTTGAGGAGAATCAACTGCTGGCCCGCCTCGGCGGCGATGAGTTTATCGTTCTCGCCACGCAGACTTCGCAAGGGTCGCTGGAGGCCATGGCATCGCGAATTCTCACACGCTTACGTCAACCCTTTCGCATTGGCCTTATCGAGGTGTATACCGGCTGTTCTATCGGTATCGCCCTTGCGCCACAGCATGGGCATGACAGCGAAAGCGTGATTCGTAATGCGGATACCGCAATGTACACCGCGAAAGAAGGCGGACGTGGACAGTTTTGCGTGTTCTCTCCCGAGATGAACCAGCGCGTCTTTGAGTATCTTTGGCTGGATACCAATCTGCGCAAAGCGCTGGAAAACGATCAGCTCCTGATCCACTACCAGCCGAAGATGACCTGGCGCGGCGAAGTCCGCAGCCTCGAAGCGCTGGTGCGCTGGCAATCACCGGAACGCGGGTTAATTCCCCCGCTGGAGTTTATCTCCTACGCCGAAGAGTCTGGGCTGATTGTCCCGCTGGGGCGATGGGTGATGATGGATGTTGTACGGCAGGTCGCCAAATGGCGCAGCAAAGGCATCAACCTGCGCGTCGCGGTGAATGTATCCGCCCGCCAGCTCGCGGATCAAACTATTTTTACCGACCTGAAGCAGGTGCTTCATGAACTGAACTTCGAATATTGCCCGATTGATGTCGAACTGACAGAAAGCTGTTTGATTGAAAACGAAGAGCTGGCGCTGACCGTCATCCAGCAATTCAGCCAGCTTGGCGCACAGATACATCTGGACGATTTTGGCACCGGCTACTCGTCGCTTTCTCAGCTTGCCCGCTTCCCCATTGATGCGGTCAAGCTGGATCAGACGTTTGTCAGAGACATTCATAAGCGGTCGGTTTCGCAATCGTTAGTACGCGCGATCGTCGCCGTAGCGCAGGCGTTAAATCTACAGGTGATTGCGGAAGGCGTCGAAAGCGCAAAAGAAGATGCATTTTTAACCAAGAATGGCGTCAACGAGCGCCAGGGGTTCCTGTTTGCCAAACCCATGCCCGCCGCCGCTTTTGAACGCTGGTACAAACGTTATCTGAATAAAAAGATGCGCTGAGATGGGCAAAAAACAGGCGTTCGGGACAGGGTAAGAGGCCTCTGGTAACAAACTTATCTGCATGTAATAACAGAATATATAATATTACCCAATGGTTTTTGGCGAATCCTGTTTTTCCCCTTCTCTTTTGGCATTATTTTTTGCATCATGAAATTCATACATTTTTGACGTAAGGATGATAACCATGTCTGATATCGACGCCCAACGTGTTGCCGAACGCATTGATACCGTGCTGGATATCCTTGTTGCTGGCGATTACCACTCTGCCATCCACAACCTTGAAATTCTTAAAGCGGAGTTGTTAAGTCAGGTGAAAGAAGATACCGACGCCTCCTCGGACAAAACCCCGGGCTCCGTGGGAGATCTAAGTGACGCGAGCTTTTCGTGGCACCTGACTCAGGAAACGCAGCATCCCTTATACTCCCCGGTACTGATACCGTTATAAAAATTAAAATTATGAATTCCCGACAACAATCAATTTTGCAAATGGTCATTGATAAAGGCCAGATGAGCGTGGCTGAGCTGGCGAAAATCACCGGCGTCTCTGAAGTCACGATCCGACAGGATCTTAACACCCTGGAAAAACAGAGCTATCTGCGCCGTGCGCATGGTTTTGCCGTCTCGCTGGACAGCGATGACGTCGAAACGCGCATGATGACCAATTACACGCTCAAACGCGAACTGGCTGAATTTGCCGCATCACTGGTCAGCCCCGGCGAATCCGTATTTATTGAAAACGGCAGCAGCAATGCCCTGCTGGCCAGAACGTTAGCGGAACAAAAGGATGTCACCATTATTACGGTGAGTAGCTATATCGCTCACTTGCTCAAAGAGACGCCGTGCGAAGTGATCCTCCTTGGCGGAATCTACCAGAAAAAAAGTGAAAGTATGGTCGGGCCATTGACCCGCCAGTTTATCCAGCAGGTTCACTTCAGTAAGGCCTTCATCGGTATCGATGGCTGGCAGCCGGATACCGGTTTTACCGGACGGGACATGATGCGATCGGATGTGGTTAATGCCGTACTGGAAAAAGGCTCTGAAGCCATTGTTCTGACGGACAGCTCTAAATTCGGCGCAGTACATCCTTATACGCTGGGGCCGTTAACACGTTTTAGCCGCGTTATCACCGATTCCAGAATAAGTGCGGATCATCAAATGCAACTGGAACGCACCGGGCTGACGGTGAACATCATCGAACCTCGCGCCTGAGCGCATTGCAGATGATTTGCCGGATGGCAAATCATCTTTCCCCTCTGAGATTTTTCCGACAATCTAATTAAGACTATTTACCTGTTATTAACAGGGTAAAGTCGTAAAATTTATATTAGCGATATAACAGGAAGTGACTATCACCTGCGTGATTTTAAGCTGTTACCCCTGCGCAACAAGGTTTTGCGGAAAGTCTCTTTAATGGCTTTAATGAACATCATTTTAGCTATAATTAAAGAGAACTTACTTCCGTGAATCAATTATTCAGGAGAAAGTATTATGTTTATGACGAGCAAAAAAATGACCGCCGCTGTTCTGGCAATTACCCTGGCGATGTCTCTGAGCGCTTGCTCTAATTGGTCTAAACGTGACCGTAACACTGCGATCGGTGCAGGGGCTGGGGCGTTGGGCGGTGCTATTTTAACTGATGGTAGCACGCTGGGTACGCTTGGCGGGGCTGCGGTAGGTGGTGTTATCGGCCATCAGGTAGGTAAATAATCTACGGTCGACCGGCTCGAAATAATAATACGGTAATTCTTTACAGGTCTTTACTCTAAATATACACAGTGAAATTTAAAGCCACGATAAATAACTATCGTGGCTTTTTTCATTAGCCGCCAGCCAGTTTAACTTTCATTCCTTTGGCTTCCAGTAATGATTTAATCAGATCGCGCTTATCGCCCTGAATTTCAATTATTCCCTCTTTAACCGCCCCACCGCAGCCGCATTTTTTCTTCAGCTCAGCGGCCAGTTTGGTCAGTTCAGCATCATCCATATCAATGCCGGTAACGAGGCACACACCCTTACCTTTCCGCCCGCTGGTCTGGCGCTGAATACGGACGATACCGTCACCCTTTGGGCGTTCAACCGCCGCTTTCGGTTCGTCAATCCGGCCCGTTTCCGTGGAATAGACCAGACGGTTGTCAGAATTGTTCATCAGGCTCCCCGTTTCAGTGATGCATTAATGGCCTTCAGGGTTTGCGCAGGGTCAGCAGACTGCGTAACCGGTCGTCCTATAACCATATAGTCCACGCCCGCCGCCAGCGCCTGTTCCGGCGTCATGATACGGCGCTGATCGCCAGCGTCAGACCCCTGAGGACGGATACCCGGCGTTACCAGCTTAAACTCTGTGCCAAATTCCTGCTTAAAGCGCACCGCTTCCTGCGCCGAGCAGACCACGCCATCCAGCCCGCAATTTTGCGTCAGGCGCGCCAGACGTTCCGCATGCTCAGCCGGTGACAATGTCACGCCAAGATCCGCCAGATCGCTGGCTTCCATGCTGGTCAGTACCGTCACCGCAATCAGCAATGGCGCATCCTTACCCAGCGGCAGTAAGGCTTCGCGCGCTGCGGTCATCATTCGCGCCCCACCCGACGCATGGACGTTAACCATCCATACGCCCAGATCTGCCGCCGCTGCAACGGCATGCGCCGTGGTATTTGGAATATCATGAAATTTCAGGTCAAGAAAGATATCGAAGCCGCGCTGCTGCAAATCACGAACTAACTGCGGGGCCGAACAACGTGAACATCTCTTTGCCGACTTTCAGGCGGCAATCACGCGGGTCGATTCTGTCGACGAAAGCCAGCGCGTTATCACGATTATTATAATCCAGAGCAACAACGACAGGAGAATCGGTAACAGCGCGGGAAGAAGATGAAGCAGTAAACGTCATGACCAGACCTTCTTGATGATGGGCACCGGGTGCGGCGCGAAATGGGTAAACGGCGTGCATTCTACCTGCGCAAGGGCAAAATGAACAGGCGCGATTGTACCTCTGCGAGGCGATATTGCCCGGATGCCAATGTGAGGAACAGGTAAAAACCAACAGGATGTTGTAACTAAAATACAGTTTTTTTTTAAACTACTGCCCGTCAAGGCCGCGAATAGGTTTAATCGTCGACCACGCCCGGCAGGAAGGACAATGCCAGTACATGGTATAGGCGGTAAACCCGCACTTCTGGCAGCGATAACGCGGCTTGCTGCGTACCTGCTCACCGACCATATCACGCAGCACCATCAGGCTCTCTTTCGCGCGCCCTTCTTCTGCCTCATTGAGGTGATAATCCATCCAGCTTATGAAACACCCGCATGGTCGGATGGCGCTGTAACTGGCGAGTGATATAGACCTGCGCAGTGTCGTGCCCTTCCCGCGCTTCCAGAATATCGGCAAGCATCAACTCAGCGGCGGCGCCGGTGTTTTCTTCCACGGCCCGACGTAAGAACTCCGCCCATTCATCATTTTTACCAAGCTGCTGATAGCACGTCTGCAACATCTCCAGCGTTTCACTGACCAGCTCTTTATCCTGGGAGATAACCCGCTGTAAGCTCTCCACCGCTTTGGCGTATTCCCCCTTTGCCATAAACACACGGCCCATCATGATAGAAACACGGGCGCTGTTTTTTGTCTGCGGCGGCGCCTTTTTTCAGCAACGTCATGGCGCGATCCATATCATCGCAGCCCATCTGTTGCAGCGCCAGCTCACAATAGAAATGTGCGATCTCAATGCGCTGTTTGTCTTTGCCGAGCTTCACCAGCCGCTCAGCCACATCAATCGCTTTCTGCCAGTCGCTGGTCGCCTGATAAATTTGCAACAGCTGCTGCAACGCCCCTACGCGGAAATCCGTTTCATCCGTGAGCTGGTTGAACATATCTTCCGCCCGGTCATACAACCCGGCCGCCATGTAATCACGCCCCAGTTGCTGCACAGCCAGCAGACGCTGCTCATAAGTCAGCGACGCGCTTTCCATTAAGGTCTGGTGGATGCGGATGGCGCGGTCTACTTCACCGCGAGAGCGAAACAGGTTTCCAAGAGTGAGATGAGCCTCAACGGTGCCGGTATCCTCTTTCAGCATGTCGAGGAACAGATCCACCGCTTTATCCTGTTGGTTACTCAGGGAGGAAGTTAACCCCCGCCACATAGTCGCGAGAAAGACGGTTAGCTTCGTCCTGTTTTGTTTGTTGCGCACTTCTGCGACCCATATACCAGCCATAGGCTGCCGCTACAGGTAAAAGCAGAAACAACAACTCCAGCATAAATGATTATTCCTTCACAACCGACGAATCGGCAGATACCGCAACGTCGGTCGCAGGCGAAAGCTGGTTTTCCAGTCGTTTGATTTTACGTTCGGCACGCACCAGGGAGACGCGAACACGCAGCCAGAACAGGCCGCAAATTAGCCAACCAATAGCAAAGCCTGCGGCAAATAAAACGGCAAGCAACGTAGAAATACGGTACTCCCCTTGAGCCAGCAGGTAATTAAACGTTACCTGTTGATCGTTCTGCGCACCCAATGTCACCGAAATAACAAAAATCGCCAACACCAGTAAGAAAATGAGTAAATATTTCACATTACTTCCCGTTATGTGGTTTGAGCGAATAAATCGTGTTCAACTTACCGCATTCAGCCCTTTAAATTACCATTTTCGCGACGCGCGCGAAACGGAAAAGCGTTCTGTCCACTCATGATTTAAGGGCAAATTACGGAAAATCAACCACCGTCAACGTTCTTGCTCCCGCTGCGCTATCTCGCGAGCCTCTTCAACGGGTGGCGTAAGCGGCCCGCAAATGCGCTGAGCAAGCCAGGTCGCCAGCGTCACCAGAAGCCAGGATATCAACGTCGCGACAACTAAATCACGCGGCCAATGCATACCCAACAACAGGCGACTGCCCATAACACTTGTCGCCCAGACTAACAAAATCGCAATCGTAAGGGTACGCCTGCGCGGCCATAATAGTCCTACCGCCAACAACGCCCAACTTGCGGCAAACAGGGTATGCCCGGAAGGAAACGCGAATCCGGTCTCTTTTTGCCAGTGTTGACGCAGAAAAGCCGGAATATCCTGCTGCCCGGACAGTTGTTCTTTGACTAAGTGCCCGCGTTCTTTACGTTTTAAAGTGTAGAACTCATCAACGGGAATATGGTGCGTTTTTTCCAGCCAAATAACAAAGGGGCGGGGTTCCTGCACCCGCTCCTTCACCAGCGATTTTACCCCCTGCCCCAGCAGGATAGCACCGGCCAGAATAGCAAAAAGCATCATTGCGGCTTTCAGGCGAAATCTCAGGCACCAAAGAAACCAGGCGCACAGAAGCACATGCGTAATAATTCCCCACGGCTGCGTCCACCGTTTCTGTCACCCAGTATAAGGATTTTAACCACCAGACCGAGTGTCCGGGTTGCCAGTTCCAGCCTGAAATCCATACGCTAACCGGCATCACAAGCAACAGAGCAGCGCCTACGGTTGTGCGCTTCGCAATCGAAAGCATGACCTCTCCTTTCGTCGATAAGTGCCACAATCATAACTGAAAACCTGGCGTGCCGGAAAATTGACAAATTTGTGCCATTCCAAAAGCGATCGCACGGCAGCGATTAGGTGAAGTCCGCCGCCTTATGGCAAAATAGAAACATACAGAAGCCAATTGGCGATGACACCAGCATTATCTGGAGAAATACATGCAGCTTAAACGAGTGGCAGAAGCCAAACTGCCAACCCCATGGGGGCGATTTCCTGATGGTGGGATTTGAAGAACTGGCAACCGGACACGACCACGTCGCGCTGGTTTATGGCGATATCTCTGGTCAAACCCCTGTCCTGGCTCGCGTCCATTCAGAATGTCTGACCGGCGACGCATTGTTTAGTCTGCGCTGCGATTGTGGTTTTCAGTTAGAGGCGGCGCTGACGCATATCGCGGAAGAAGGTCGCGGTATTCTGCTCTACCACCGTCAGGAAGGACGTAATATTGGCCTGCTCAATAAGATTCGCGCCTACGCGTTGCAGGATCAGGGTTACGATACCGTGGAAGCCAACCATCAGCTGGGGTTTGCCGCCGATGAGCGTGATTTCACCCTGTGTGCCGATATGTTTAAACTGCTGGGCGTCGATGAAGTCCGTCTGCTGACCAATAACCCGAAGAAAGTCGAAATTCTGACGGAAGCAGGTATCAATATTGTTGAGCGCGTACCGCTGATTGTTGGCCGTAACCCAAATAACGAACACTATCTGGATACCAAAGCCGCTAAGATGGGGCATTTATTGGGTAAATAAATTTTTGCTATTAAAGGCCTGATGAGCACCGCGCCATCAGGCCTTTTTTATGTCTTAATGCAACATATTACGAATCACATAATGCAGAATGCCGTCATTCTGGTAGTAGGTTAATTCAGTTGCGGTATCGATACGGCACCGGCACGAAATCACCTCTGTGCTGCCATCCACTTTGGTTAACGTCACCGGAATGGCGGCGCCAGGCTTCAGGTTTTGCAGACTGGCAATATCAATTGTCTCCTCACCGGTTAACCCGAGCGTTTTACGCGTAACGCCCTGCGGGAACTCCAGCGGTAGAATCCCCATACCAATCAGGTTTGAACGGTGAATACGTTCAAACGACTCGGCAATCACGACGCGAATACCCAGCAAACGCGGGCCTTTGGCCGCCCAGTCACGGCTGGAACCGGAACCGTACTCTTTACCCGCAATCACCGCCAGCGGCGTTTTCTCCTGCTGATACAGCATCGCTGCATCATAGATGGAGATCACCTCCGTCCCCGGCAAATGTCGGGTCATTCCCCCTTCAACGCCGGGAACCATTTCGTTGCGGATACGAATATTCGCGAACGTACCGCGCATCATCACTTCATGGTTTCCACGGCGCGAACCGTAGGAGTTGAAGTCCCGACGCTCAACGCCATGATTCTGCAAATAGCGCCCTGCCGGGCTGTCCGCCTTTATGCTGCCCGCCGGGGAGATGTGGTCAGTGGTGACGGAATCACCCAGCATGGCCAGAATACGGGCGCCATGAATATCCTCAACCGGATCGGGTTGAACCTGCATTTCGTCAAAGAACGGCGACAAGCGGATATAGGTGGAGTCATCCTGCCAGCCATAGGTGTCTGAGCGATCAACATTGATCGCTTTCCATTCCGGCGTCCCTTCAAAAACCTCGGCATACTCTTTGTGGAACATTTCCGACGACACCAGTTCAACGGCGCGGGCGATCTCCTGCGCGGAAGGCCAGATATCCTTCAGATAAACCGGGTCGCCTTTGCGATCGTGGCCCAGCGGCTCTTTCGCCAGGTTAATATTCATATTGCCCGCCAGCGCATAGGCGACAACCAGCGGCGGCGACGCCAGCCAGTTGGTTTTCACCAGCGGATGGATTCGGCCTTCAAAGTTACGGTTGCCGGAAAGTACCGCGCCCACCGTCAAGTCGCCCTTTTTGATTGCCGTTTCGATAGGCTCCGGCAGTGGGCCGGAGTTACCAATACAGGTGGTGCACCCATACCCCACCAGATTAAAGCCAAGTTCATCAAGATAAGGCGTGAGTTTCGCCTGCGCCAGGTAATCCGAGACCACTTTCGATCCCGGCGCCAGCGAGGCTTTCACCCACGGCTGCCGTTTCAGTCCCAGCGTTACCGCTTTTTTCGCCAGCAAACCGGCGGCCATCAGCACGCTGGGGTTTGAAGTATTGGTACAGGAGGTGATAGCTGCAATCACGACAGCGCCGTCCGGGAGCTGGTATTGATGGCCGTTCATAACATAATCGATTGGCTGCCGGTCTTTTTGCGCGGTGTTCAGTTCCAGCTCCGTGCTCGCGGCGAAGGCTTTCGGCACATCTGCCAGCGCAACCCGATCCTGCGGGCGCTTCGGCCCGGCAAGGCTCGCCTCGACATCCCCCATATCCAGTTCCAGCGAACTGGTGAAAACAGGTTCATCGCCAGGGTTTCGCCACATCCCCTGCGCTTTGGCATAGGTTTCGACCAGCTCAACCTGCTCCTCGCTACGGCCGCTTAAACGCATATATTCGAGGGTGATGCCGTCAATCGGGAAGAAGCCGCAGGTCGCGCCATATTCCGGCGACATGTTTGCTATCGTCGCGCGATCGGCCAATGGCAAGGAGTCCAGACCGTCGCCGTAGAATTCAACGAATTTACCAACGACGCCGTGTTTACGCAGCATCTGGGTCACGGTCAGCACCAGGTCGGTCGCGGTGATACCTTCACGCAGCTTACCGGTCAACTTGAAGCCAACAACATCGGGAATGAGCATTGAAACCGGCTGGCCCAGCATCGCGGCTTCCGCTTCAATCCCCCCCGACGCCCCATCCCAGCACGCCAAGGCCGTTAATCATCGTGGTGTGGGAGTCGGTGCCGACCAGCGTGTCCGGGTATGCAACCCATTCTCCCGCCTGCAATTCGCTCCAGACGGCCTTGCCAAGGTACTCCAGGTTCACCTGGTGGCAGATCCCGGTTCCTGGCGGCACCACGCTGAAGCGACTAAAAGCCTGTTGCCCCCCATTTCAGGAACACATAGCGCTCGTGGTTGCGTTCCATTTCCAGACGCACGTTCTCTTCGAAAGCGTCATCATCGCCAAAGCGATCGACCGTTACCGAGTGGTCAATAACAAGGTCTACCGGGGATAGCGGATTCACTTTCGCAGTATCCCCGCCGAGGCGTTTGACCGCTTCGCGCATGGCGGCCAGATCCACCACCGCCGGGACACCGGTAAAATCCTGCATTAATACACGGGCGGGTCGATAGGCAATTTCGCGGTCGGCATGGGCTTTTTTCAGCCACCCGGCTAACGCCTGAATATCTTCTTCGGTAACAGAGTCACCGTCCTGCCAACGCAGCAGATTTTCAAGCAGAACTTTTAGCGACTTGGGCAAGCGGGTAATATCGCCCAGTTTTTTGGCAGCCAGGGGCAGACTGTAGTAATGATAGGTTTTGTCTTTGGCCTGCAACGTGTCCTTACTGGCTTCTCGTAGGGTTGACGACATAGCTCCTCCTTAATAACAGGGTTGGATACCCTGACTCTCCTCAGGGTTAGTATTAAAGATAACACAAACAGAATGTAACGTTTTGATAACAACCCAAATTGATAAAAGAGGAGAAACCTTACGGACGGGAATCGGCATGCGCAGGCCCGATGACGTTGCGCCATCGGGCATTTACCGGCATACGATCAGAAAGAGACAATCCAGATAAGTTGAGCCCAGAACAAGAGCGATACTGAGAACGCCCCAATCCATGACCAATATTTAAGATTCACAGTTTGCATAGGCTACACCGACATTTGTTTAATACTTTATGCTGAGATTTACTCAGCGCTTATTGCTGTGGTGTATAAGGAAATACAGTACGGGATGTTAATGACCTGTACTGGAAATGATGATTAAAAAAATCGCCAATTATTGTTTCTGTTGCTCATCTTCAGCGAATGAATCAATAAATGCCTGTTGCTGTTGTGTGAGTTTCCAGGATTCTGGAATATTCGTCACACATTCGCTCCGCGCTTCCTTCACGCTATCACGAGGCTGGCGTGCTGGCGTTGAGGGTTGCTGATGTTCCTGCGAAACCATGACTTACCCCCACACTTGCCAGATCACCAGCGCAATCACAACCCAGAACAGCGCAGAGCCGAGGAATACCGCCAGCCATGCTTTGCGTTTAAGCTCGGGGTCCCTGCGGGGTTCCTGGTTTCCAGAAGGCATTGCTAACCTCATACAATCGGCATCACTTATCATTTCAGCACCAAACAATCGGTACAATTAATCATCAGATGAGACAAATCCTAAAGAAACTTTAGTCAAAAATCCAGTGAATTTACGAATCGTTTCCCATGAATAAATCAATCTTTTGACCGGAAATAAATATTTGAAAGGCGGAATTTGCGAGGCGGGTAATTCGAAACTACTTTACTGGCGCTTTTCCATGAATACCATGCAGGTAATATGATCGCAGAAAAAACGAAAACCATAATCCATAAATTTAGTGGTTATTCAGGTATCTCCTCGTGTCTGGAGATACCTGAAAACTCACGCGCGTGATTACTTTTCCGGTAATTTAATATCGTTAAACATGGCTTCAATTTCTTCGTTAGAACGCAAGGCCACGGCGGTATCCACAACATCGCGCGTCAGATGCGGCGCAAAGCGTTGAATAAAGTCGTACATATAGCTGCGTAAAAACGTGCTGCGGCGAAAACCAATTTTCGTGGTGCTATGGCTGAAAATATCATGCGCATCGACACGCACCAGGTCCGGGTCGGAAATTGGATCGACGGCCATGCTGGCAATCACCCCAACCCCCAGGCCAAGCCGGACGTATGTTTTTATCACGTCCGCATCGGTTGCCGTAAAGACAATACGCGGCGTCAGCCCGGCGCGATTAAACGCGGTATCCAGCTCGGAGCGCCCGGTAAAGCCAAAGGTGTAGGTCACCAGCGGATACTGTGCCAGTTCCTCAATCGTCACCGATGATTTAGCGGCCAGCGGGTGCTCTGGCGTGACGACGATAGAGCGATTCCAGTGGTAGCATGGCAGCATCACCAGATCGTCATACAGGTGCAGCGCTTCAGTGGCGATAGCGAAGTCGGCATTCCCTTTCGAAACCGCTTCCGCGATTTGCGTGGGCGACCCCTGATGCATATGCAATGAAACGCGAGGATAGCGCTCAATAAAGCCCTTGATCACATTTGGCAGCGCATAGCGCGCCTGAGTGTGCGTGGTGGCAATATACAGAGAACCTTTATCCGGCCAGGTGTGTTCGCCCGCCACGGACTTGATGGCATCGACTTTGGACAACACTTCGCGCGCAATGCGAATAATTTCCTGCCCCGCTGGCGTCACCTGCGTCAGGTGTTTACCGCTGCGCGCGAAAATCTGGATGCCAAGCTCATCTTCCAGCATACGAACTTGCTTACTGATACCCGGCTGGGAGGTGTAAAGCCCTTCGGCGGTGGAAGAGACATTAAGGTTGTGATTAACCACCTCAACAATGTAGCGAAGCTGCTGTAATTTCATGTTAAACCATCCAGATTAGCGCCGTCATGTCATCGTTTGATAAGCAGCACGTCACGCGCTGCTAATACGATTTAATAATAAAAAAGCCGTTAACTATAACCACTATATCATTTATATCAGAGCTGTATAGATGCGAAGAAAAAATAATAAGCCCGGAATAAAAAAGGGCCGCTTGCGCGACCCTCTTAAGTGAAATTCAGCCAGGTGACTGTTATTTCTTACCTTCTACCCACTTGCCATCAACGAAGAATGCGGACCATCCCGTCGCTTTCCCGTCTTTTTCAGCGGCAACATACTGCTGTTTCGTCTTACGGCTAAAACGCACCAGCGTCTTATTGCCTTCCGGGTCCTGCTGCGGCGCATCGGCCAGATAACGCAGTTTTTCCGGCAGACGGTCGCGGAAGCGGTACAACTCTTCCACTAACGGCGCACGCGTTTCACGCGATTTCGGGAAGGTATTCGCCGCGAGGAAGATCCCTGCGGCGCCGTCACGCAGCACGAAATACGCGTCCGATTTCTCGCACGGCAGTTCCGGCAACGGCACCGGATCTTCTTTCGGCGGCGCGACTTCACCGTTACGCAGAATCTTACGGGTATTTTTACATTCGTCGTTAGTACAGGCCATGTACTTACCAAAACGCCCCATTTTCAGGTGCATTTCAGAGCCACATTTTTCGCACTCAACGATCGGACCGTCATAACCTTTAATGCGGAACTCGCCCTCTTCGATTTCGTAACCGTCGCAGGTCGGGTTATTACCGCAGACATGCAGCTTGCGTTTCGGATCGATCAGGTAGCTGTCCATTGCGGTGCCGCACTTCTGGCAACGACGTTTTGCACGCAAGGCGTTGGTTTCCGCATCATCGCCTTCCAGTACGTTCAGCACTTCATTTTCCGGCACCAGGTTGATGGTGGTTTTGCAGCGCTCTTTCGGCGGTAGCGCATAGCCGGAACATCCCAGGAACACGCCGGTGCTGGCGGTGCGAATCCCCATCTTGCGCCCGCATGTCGGGCAGTCAATGCTGGTCAGCACCATCTGGTTAGGGCGCATGCCGCCCTCTTCAGGATCTTTCTCCGCTTTATCAAGCTGCTGAGTAAAATCGCTGAAGAAGTTATCAAGCACGTTTTTCCACTCGGCTTCGTGGCTGGCCACCTTGTCGAGGCTGTCTTCCATCTGGGCGGTGAAATCGTAGTTCATCAGCTCGCGGAAGTTTTCTTCCAGTCTATCGGTGACAATCTCACCCATTTTTTCAGCATAGAAGCGACGGTTTTCCACGCGGACATAACCGCGATCCTGAATGGTCGAGATGATCGACGCATAGGTGGATGGACGACCAATACCGCGTTTTTCCAGCTCTTTAACCAGCGATGCTTCACTGAAGCGCGCCGGTGGTTTGGTGAAGTGCTGCGCCGGGGTCAGTTTCAACCAGCGTCAACACATCGCCTTTATTCACCGCAGGCAACGTCCGGTCTTCATCGCCTTTACGCAGCGCAGGCATGACTTTCGTCCAGCCGTCGAAACGCAGAATGCGGCCACGCGCTTTCAGGCGGAAATCACCCGCACCGACCGTCAGCGTGGTGGAATCGTACTGGGCTGGCGTCATCTGACAGGCGACAAACTGACGCCAGATCAGCTGATACAGTTTCTGCGCGTCCGCTTCCATATCCTTCAGCGCTTCGGCCATCACCGCGACATCAGAAGGACGGATCGCTTCGTGCGCTTCCTGTGAATTTTCTTTGCTGGCGTACTGGTTCGGGTTCTCCGGCAGGTATTTCTTGCCGAAGCTATCGCTGATATAACCGCGAACCATGTTTACCGCATCCTGGCTCAGGTTGGTGGAGTCAGTACGCATGTAGGTGATGTAGCCTGCTTCGTACAAGCGCTGCGCCATCATCATGGTTTTTTTCACGCCAAAGCCCAGACGCGTGGCTCGCCGCCTGTTGCAGCGTCGACGTGATAAACGGCGCGCCAGGCTTGCTGCTGGTCGGTTTAATCTTCACGCTCCAGTACGCTGTAACGCGCTTTTTCCAGTAGGCTGACCGCCGCCAGCGTTTGCTCGCGGTTAACCGGACGGAACGGTTTATCATTCTGGTGCGTAACGTCAAGCGGCAAGGCATCGCCAGAAGGCGTTGTCGTGCTGGCGTTCACTTCCCAGAACTCTTCCGGTACGAACGCTTTGATGTCACGTTCGCGCTCAACAACCAGACGCACGGCAACGGACTGTACGCGGCCTGCCGACAGGCCTCGCGCAATTTTTTTCCCACAGCAATGGCGACACCATATAGCCCACAACGCGGTCCATAAAGCGGCGCGCCTGCTGCGCGTTAACACGGTCGATATTCAGTTCGCCTGGCTTATCAAACGCCTGGCGAATCGCGTTTTTGGTTATTTCGTTAAACACCACGCGGCTATAGCGCGTGTCATCACCCCCGATCACCTCCCGCAGGTGCCAGGCAATGGCCTCCCCTTCGCGGTCAAGGTCGGTTGCGAGATAGATGTGGTCGGCTTTTTCAGCCAATTGTTTCAGTTCAGAGACGACCTTCTCTTTACCGGGCAGCACTTCATAATGCGCATCCCAGTTATGCCAAGGGTCAACCCCCATTCGGTTGACGAGAGCGCCACGTTCATCCTTTTTGGGCTTTTTAGCCGTTTTGGTGGAGGTAGAGTCGGCGCTCTTTTTAGCTGCTGAGCCACTGGTCGGCAAATCACGGATATGACCGACGCTGGACTTAACCACGTAATCATTACCCAGATACTTGTTGATCGTTTTGGCTTTTGCCGGGGACTCAACGATGACAAGAGCTTTACCCATATTCACCTTTACCTAAATTGATTCTTCCTGGAATGCGTCGCACGTTGATTCACCTTCCACTGGCGACGAGACACCGATATGGTCTCTGTGTCGGCGGATATCAACCCCTTGTACTGACTCGGTGCGCGAAACGTGATCCTCAGGTGACTGAGTTAACAGGCTTTTTAGCACACAAGCGCTATAGCACGACGGAATTTTGGTCGAATGTCAAGCAAATCTGTTGCCAGATTGACGAAAGCGTCACACTGTACCTGATAAAATTCGTTACGCAACTTTATTAGCATGCAAAAACAAATCTCGCCAGTAACAGCACCTTTACAAGACCTTCGTGTTTATCAGGGAATATTTGCCCATAAGCAGCGCCCGGCGTAGACTAATGTCCTTGTTTAAGGAGTAAATAATGCATAAAGACACCCAACCTATCGATCGTGAAACACTGCTGATTGAAGCCAACAAAATCATTCGTGAGCATGAGGACACGCTGGCGGGGATTGTCGCCACCGGTGTGACGCAGCGAAACGGCGTGCTGGTCTTCAGCGGCGATTACTTTTTAGACGAGCAAGGTTTACCGACGCCCAAAAAGCACCGCCGTGTTTAATATGTTTAAACATCTGGCACATGTGCTTTCTGAGAAGTATCACCTGATCGATTAACGCAGGAAAGGTTTTGCCGGATGGCGGCTACGCCTTATCCGGCCTACAAAACAGTCCGCAGGCCCGGTAAGCATTAGCGCCACCGGGCTGTTTGCCGGATGGCGGTTGCGCCTTATCCGGCCTACAAAACAATCCGCAAGCCCGGTAAGCGTTAGCGCCACCGGGCAATGACAATTTTACATCAGCGGTTTTTGTCCGCGCTGCCACCAGCGTAGCAACAAACGATCGGCGCTTTCTGCGGCGCTGCCCGTAAACCGATCCATCAATTTCTTGCGCTGCATAAAGCGAACGTTGAACACCTCATAACCGTCCATCAAGCGAAGAATGACGTCATCACTGGTGTTGATTTCGTCCACCAGACCTTTCTCCAGCGCCTGTTGGCCATACCAGTGCTCGCCTGTGGCCACCTGTTCGATATCCAGCACAGGACGCATCTGCTGCACAAAATGCTTAAACAGGTGATGGGTTTCATTCAGATCTTCACGGAATTTCTGGCGCCCTTCCTCCGTGTTCTCACCAAGCAGCGTCAGCGTGCGCTTATACTGGCCCGCCGTGTGCAGCTCAATATCGATATCCTTCCCTTTCAAAAAGCGATTAAAGTTAGGGATTTGCGCCACAACGCCAATAGAGCCGACAATCGCAAACGGCGCCGAAACAATTTTGTCGGCCACACAGGCCATCATGTAACCGCCGCTGGCGGCGACTTTGTCCACCGTTACCGTCAACGGGATCTGCTTATCGCGCAGACGCTGCAATTGCGAAGCCGCCAGGCCATAGCCATGCACAACGCCGCCGGGACTTTCCAGACGCACGACCACCTGATCCTGCGGTTTAAACGCCGCTAACACCGCCGTCACCTCCTCACGCAGCGCGCTGACTTCGTGGGCATCCATACTGCCTTTAAAATCCAGCACCCAGGCACGAGGTTTCCCCGTCGCGGCATTTTCCCCCTGCTTTGCTTTCGCTTTCGCCGCTTTTGCCTCCAGCTTCAGCTTCTTTTTCTGCGCTTTATGCCAGAGTTTTTGTTGATGACCGTCCATCAGCGCCGTCGCCAGATCGTCCTTCATCTCTTTATATTGCTCGCTGAGATTCGTTACCCGCAGCTCCCCACGCTGGCGTTTACGCTGGGCAGCATTCACGATCAGCATCACAATGACGGCGATTGCCACCACGACAGTGACGATTTTTGCCAAAAACAACCCATATTCAGACAACAATTCCACGAGTCCCACCTTGGTTACACAACGCTATTTTGGCTCAGTGTACAACAGGCGTGTTAGCCCGTCTCGTTTGATCCTGCGTTGCGGTTACTGGGTGAAAAGTATGACAAAGTGTTCATTTTTCGGCGTTATCGCCGTTGACTGATTGAAATGACGCGGGCTTTCAGGCATAAAGCCGAAAAGTTAAAGAGAAGATAAGACAACTGGCAGGGTGACCCAACGCGTCGCCGAGGAGTAGCCGTGCATTACCAACCTAAACAAGATCTACTGCAAAATCGCATTATTCTGGTCACTGGCGCCAGTGATGGCATTGGCCGCGAAGCCGCGCTCACCTACGCGCGCTACGGCGCAAACGTTATTTTGCTGGGTCGAAATGAAGAAAAACTGCGTCAGGTCGCACAGACTGTCGCCGAAGATACAGGCGCATTGCCACAGTGGTTTACGCTGGATCTACTGACCTGCACCGCTGAAGAGTGCCACCAGTTAGGCCAGCGGATTGCGGCGCACTATCCACGACTGGATGGCGTTCTGCATAACGCCGGGTTACTGGGCGATATCTGCCCAATGAGCGAACAAAATCCGCACGTCTGGCAGGATGTTATGCAGGTTAACGTCAATGCGACATTCATGCTGACTCAGGCACTGCTTCCTTTATTACTTAAATCCGACGCCGGTTCGCTGGTCTTTACCTCATCAAGCGTCGGTCGTCAGGGACGCGCCAACTGGGGCGCTTACGCCACCTCTAAATTCGCCACCGAAGGCATGATGCAGGTACTGGCGGACGAATACCAGAACCACCCCTTACGTGTAAATTGCATCAACCCAGGCGGCACGCGCACGAGTATGCGCGCCAGCGCCTTCCCTACGGAAGATCCACAGAAGTTAAAAACGCCCGCCGATATCATGCCCCTCTATTTGTGGCTGATGGGCGACGACAGCCGCCGTAAAACCGGTATGACTTTTGATGCCCAGCCGGGCCGTAAACCAGGAATCGCCCAATGACTGAAGAACGCTATCAACAACGCCAGCAGCGTGTGAAAGACCGGGTCGACGCCCGTGTTGCGGCGGCGCAGGACGAACGCGGCATCATCATCGTGTTTACCGGCAACGGTAAAGGCAAAACCACGGCGGCATTCGGCACCGCAACGCGCGCCGTCGGCCACGGTAAAAAAGTGGGCGTAGTGCAGTTCATTAAAGGCACATGGCCTAACGGTGAGCGCAATCTGCTGGAGCCCCACGGCGTGGAGTTTCAGGTGATGGCGACCGGGTTCACCTGGGAAACGCAAAATCGCGAAACCGACACCGCAGCCTGTATGGCTGTCTGGGAACATGGCAAACGTATGCTGGCGGACCCCCAACGTTGGATATGGTCGTGCTGGATGAACTGACCTACATGGTGGCATATGACTATCTGCCGCTTGAAGAGGTCATCAATGCCTTAAATGCCCGTCCGCAGAATCAGACGGTAATTATTACCGGTCGCGGTTGTCATCGCGATATTCTGGAACTGGCCGACACGGTCAGCGAGCTGCGTCCGGTCAAACATGCTTTTGAAGCGGGCGTAAAGGCCCAGATGGGAATTGATTATTAGGAAACGGTGCCGGATGACGGCGTAAACGCTTTATCCGGCCTACAGGCAAAACGTAGGCCCGGTAAGCGTAAGCGCCACCGGGCATTCAGCATCAGCCGTTGTTGTTACGACCGCCTGAACGACGACCACCGCCAACCTGGCTGTGACGCTTCACCGCACGGCGAATCTGGTTCGCCTTCATACGACGTCGGTCTTTCTCCACGGCCACTTTGGAGGTGGTTTCCGGCGCCAGCTGCACCAGCTCACGCAGATAGTTGGTCTGCGCCAGATCCAGTTCAGTCCAGCCACCGCGCGGCAGCCCTTTCGGCAATGGAATATCGCCATAGCGCACGCGGATCAGTCGGCTAACCTGCACGCCAACCGCTTCCCACAGACGACGTACCTCACGGTTACGCCCTTCGGTCAGCGTGACGTTGTACCACTGGTTAATGCCCTCACCACCGCTGAATTTGATGGTCTTAAACGCCGCCGGGCCATCTTCCAGTTGAACGCCACGACTCAGGTCACGCAGCTTCGCGTCATCAACCTGACCAAATACGCGCACGGCGTATTCACGCTCAACTTCACGACTCGGGTGCATCAGACGGTTCGCCAGTTCGCCATCCGTCGTGAACAACAGCAAACCGCAGGTATTCACATCCAGACGACCTACGGCAATCCAGCGTGCGCCGCGCAGTTTTCGGTAAGCGATCAAAAACGGTAGGACGACCTTCCGGGTCGTTACGGGTACACAGCTCACCTTCTGGTTGTAATAGGCCAGAACGCGACAAATTTGTTCCGCAGACTCTTTCACCGAGATCAGATGACCGTCGATACGGATTTTCAGACCCGGCGTGATTTCAACGCGATCGCCAAGCGTGGCGATTTTGCCGTCAACGCTTACGCGGCCTGCTTCAATAATGGATTCAATTTCACGGCGAGAACCGTGGCCAGCGCGAGCCAGCACTTTTTGTAACTTTTCGCTCATAGAGCTTCCTTCAGGTGTCGCCTTCACAGGCGTCGAACAGGAGAATCAACGGCGCTTTACAGCGCCATTTTAAGGCCGCGTAGTATACAGAGTTGCGCCTTATAAGAAAGGTTTAACGTCACCAACGCCTTCGCGCAAGACAACCGGAGAATCATCGGTTAAATCAATCACCGTGGTCGGTTGCTGGCCGAGGTAACCGCCGTGAATGATCAAATCGACCTGTTTTTCCAGGCGGTCTTTGATCTCTTCCGGGTCGGACTCGGTAAATTCGCTGCCGGGCAGCATCAGCGAGGTGGAGAGCATCGGTTCGCCCAGCGCTTCCAGCAGTGCCAACGCGATCGGGTTCGACGGCACGCGCAGACCGATTGTTTTCCGTTTTTCCTGTAACAGGCGGCGCGGCACGTCTTTCGTTCCCTTCAGGATAAAAGTGTAGTTGCCCGGCGTATTGTTTTTAATTAAGCGAAAGGCGACGTTATCGACAAACGAATAGGTCGATAACTCAGACAGATCCCGACACATCAGCGTGAAGTTATGCCCGTCCGGCAGGTGGCGAATGCGGCAGATGCGCTCCATCGCCCCTTTATCTTCGATTTTACAACCCAGCGCATAGCCGGAATCGGTTGGATAAACAATCACCCCGCCTTTACGCACAATTTCAACTGCCTGATTGATCAGCCGTTGTTGCGGGTTTTCAGGATGAATATAAAAAAACTGGCTCATACTTCCCTCACTGTGGTGTTTGTGGCTCTTCCCACAGCTGCCATACGCCTTCGACGCCTGCTGGCAGCCAGAGCTTGCGACCCAGTTCAATCCACGGGCACGGCTGATGAAAATCAGAGCCTTGTGATGCCCATAAATGGTGCTGGCGCGCATAGGTCGCCAGTTGGGTTCGCTCATTGGGCGACTGCTGGCATTGCGCCACTTCCATCGCATCACCGCGATGCAGCGCAAAATACGCAATCAACCTTTTCAGCCACTTAGCGCTAAGGTCATAGCGGCCCGGATGGGCCAATACTGCCTTACCGCCAGAATGATGAATCACATCAATAGCTTGTTCTATTGTACACCACTGTGGCGGAACGTATCCGGTTTTCCCACGCGCAAGGTATTTTTTAAAAACATCGGCAATGCTCCCGGCTTTGCCGCACTCCACCAGAAAACGGGCGAAATGCCCGCGCGTCACGGCCCCACCGTCGGCAAGCCGCAAAGCGCCTTCCCACGCCCCTGGAATATGCGCTTTCTCCAGACGCTCGGCAATCAGACGCGCACGCTGCTGACGACGTTCGGTTTGTTCCGCCAGGAACGCGCACATCGCCGGATGCGCAATGTCGATATTCAGACCCACAATATGGATCTCATGATTTTCCCAGACAGTTGAAATTTCCACGCCAGGAATCAGGTTCAGGGCAAGCCCGGAACGTGAAATTTCTTCTCTTGCCGCCGGAATAGCGGCTGTGGTGTCATGATCGGTGATCGCCAGTGTGCCGACTCGCATCTCTACCGCACGATGTACTAACGCTTCTGGCGTTAACCGACCATCGGACGCCGTTGTATGACTGTGCAGGTCGTAAATCACTGCGTAATTCGTGTCGCTCAAGGCGGCTCCCGTCTTAATAAATGTTCTTTCACAAACATCATAACGGTTCCGGCAAATATACTGAAATCAGGTGTTGACTTTATTTCATCGAACTAGTTAACTAGTACGCAAGTTCACATGAAGAAGGTATCTGAGATGAAAGCAACATTCGTACTGCACGGTTGGTGGCGCACTTCCTGATTTCGGGCAGTGTATGACGTCTGCAATAAGCAACCAGATACCCGGCCCGCCAGATGAGCGGGCTTTTTTTTGAACAGAATGAATGAGAATAACGATGCAAATACAAAAACCAACACTCGAATTGCTTTCCTGCAATGCCGCCTACCGTGAGAACCCGACGGCGTTGTTCCATCAGGTTTGTGGCGACCGCCCGGCAACGCTGCTGCTGGAATCCGCTGATATCGACAGTAAAAATGATCTGAAAAGCCTGCTGTTGGTCGATAGTGCGCTGCGCATTACCGCTTTGGGTGACACTGTCACTATCGAAGCGCTAACGGATAACGGCGCATCCCTGCTCCCGCTGCTGGATGCCGCGCTGCCTGCGGGCGTTGAAAATGCAGCGCAGCCCGGCAACCGGAAGCTGCGCTTTCCCGCAGTAAGTCCGCTGTTAGATGAGGATGCGCGTCTGTGTTCGCTGTCGGTATTTGACGCATTCCGTCTGTTGCAGAACCTGGTGAATGTGCCTGCTGAAGAGCGCGAAGCCATGTTTTTCGGCGGTTTGTTTGCCTATGACCTGGTGGCGGGATTTGAAGCGTTACCGCAACTGGAAGCCGGTAATCGCTGCCCGGATTACTGCTTCTATCTGGCGGAAACGCTGATGGTGATTGACCATCAGAAGAAAAGCACCCGTATTCAGGCAAGCCTCTTTACCGACAATGAAGCGGAAAAACAGCGTCTGACGGCGCGCCTCGTGCAGCTGACGCAGCAATTAACCGAACCCGCGCCGCCGTTGCCCGTTACGCCAGTGCCGCAAATGCGCTGCGAATGCAGCCAGAGCGACGAAGAGTTTGGCGCCGTTGTGCGTACCATGCAGAAAGCGATTCGCGCAGGAGAGATTTTCCAGGTGGTGCCTTCCCGCCGCTTCTCATTACCCTGCCCGTCACCGCTGGCGGCCTATTACGTACTGAAAAAGAGCAACCCAAGTCCATACATGTTCTTTATGCAGGATAACGATTTCACCCTGTTTGGCGCCTCCCCGGAAAGCTCGCTGAAGTACGACGCGACCAGTCGCCAGATTGAGATTTACCCCATCGCCGGCACGCGCCCGCGCGGTCGCCGTGCCGACGGCTCGCTGGATCGCGATCTCGACAGCCGCATTGAGCTGGAGATGCGCACCGACCATAAAGAGCTGTCTGAACACCTGATGCTGGTCGATTTGGCGCGTAATGATCTGGCGCGCATTTGTACTCCCGGCAGCCGCTACGTTGCCGACCTGACGAAAGTCGATCGTTATTCGTTCGTTATGCACCTGGTGTCCCGCGTGGTGGGTGAATTACGCAGCGATCTGGATGTGCTGCATGCTTACCGCGCCTGTATGAATATGGGCACGCTGAGCGGCGCGCCAAAAGTTCGCGCCATGCAGCTTATCGCCGGTGCCGAAGGGCGTCGTCGCGGCAGTTATGGCGGTGCGGTGGGCTATTTCACCGCGCATGGCGATCTCGATACCTGCATTGTGATTCGCTCTGCTCTGGTGGAAGACGGCATCGCCACCGTACAGGCCGGTGCCGGAATCGTGCTGGATTCTGTTCCGCAGTCTGAAGCCGACGAAACCCGTAATAAAGCGCGCGCGGTTCTGCGTGCTATTGCCACCGCGCACCATGCACAGGAGATTTTCTAATGGCTGACATTCTGCTGCTCGATAACATCGACTCTTTTACTTACAACCTGGCAGATCAGCTACGGGCCAACGGCCACAATGTGGTGATTTACCGTAACCATATCCCGGCGCAGACCTTAATCGACCGTCTTGCGACGATGAAAAACCCGGTGCTGATGCTTTCCCCTGGGCCGGGCGTCCCCAGCGAAGCCGGTTGTATGCCGGAGTTGTTGACCCGTCTGCGCGGCAAGTTGCCCATTATCGGCATCTGCCTCGGACACCAGGCGATTGTTGAAGCCTACGGTGGTTACGTCGGTCAGGCGGGCGAGATTCTCCACGGCAAAGCGTCGAGCATTGAACATGACGGACAGGCGATGTTTGCCGGCCTTGTGAACCCGCTGCCGGTCGCTCGTTATCACTCTCTGGTGGGCAGCAACGTGCCTGCGGGGCTGACGATTAACGCCCATTTTAACGGCATGGTGATGGCGGTGCGTCACGACACGGATCGCGTCTGCGGTTTTCAGTTCCACCCGGAGTCCATTCTTACTACGCAAGGTGCGCTGTTGCTGGAACAAACGCTGGCCTGGGCGCAACAAAAGCTGGAGCCGACCAATACGCTGCAACCGATTCTGGAAAAATTGTACCAGGCGCAAACCATGACCCAGCAGGAAAGCCACCAACTTTTCTCTGCCGTGGTCCGTGGCGAACTGAAGCCAGAACAACTGGCGGCGGCGCTGGTCAGTATGAAAGTGCGTGGCGAACATCCGAATGAAATCGCTGGCGCCGCTACCGCGCTGCTGGAAAATGCCGCGCCGTTCCCGCGCCCGGACTATCTGTTTGCCGATATTGTCGGCACCGGCGGTGATGGCAGCAACAGCATCAATATTTCCACCGCCAGCGCCCTTTGTGGCGGCGGCCCTGCCGGACTGAAGGTGGCCCAAACATGGCAACCGCAGCGTCTCCAGTAAATCCGGTTCGTCCGATCTGCTGGCGGCATTCGGTATCAATCTGGATATGAACGCCGATAAATCGCGCCAGGCGCTGGACGACCTGGGCGTCTGCTTCCTGTTCGCACCGAAATACCATACGGGTTTCCGTCATGCGATGCCGGTTCGCCAGCAGCTTAAAACCCGCACCTTGTTCAATGTGCTGGGGCCGCTGATCAACCCGGCTCACCCGCCGCTGGCGCTGATTGGCGTCTACAGCCCGGAGCTGGTGCTGCCCATTGCCGAAACCCTGCGGGTACTGGGTTATCAGCGTGCGGCGGTGGTTCACAGCGGCGGTATGGATGAAGTGTCGTTGCATGCGCCAACCATTGTGGCTGAACTGCACGATGGCCGAAATCAAGAGCTACCAGCTCACGGCGGAAGACTTCGGCCTCACCCCGTATCACCAGGAACAGCTGGCAGGCGGCACGCCGGAAGAAAACCGTGACATTCTCACCCGCTTGTTACAAGGTAAAGGTGAAGCCGCTCACGAGGCCGCTGTCGCTGCGAATGTCGCCATGTTAATGCGCCTGCATGGTAAGGAAGATTTAAAGGCCAATGCGCAAACTGTGATTGATGTACTGCGCAGTGGCGCAGCTTATGACCGGGTTACCGCACTGGCGGCAAGAGGGTAAATGATGCAAACCGTTTTAGCGAAAATCGTCGCGGATAAGGCGATCTGGGTAGAAGCCCGTAAGCAACAACAACCGTTAGCCAGTTTCCAGAATGAGGTTCAGCCAAGTGCCCGCCATTTCTATGATGCGCTGCAAGGCACGCGTACCGCATTTATTCTGGAGTGTAAAAAAGCGTCCCCCTCCAAAGGGGTGATTCGTGATGACTTCGACCCCGCGCAGATTGCCCGGTGTTTATAAACATTACGCGTCGGCGATTTCCGTTCTGACCGATGAGAAATATTTCCAGGGGAGTTTTGACTTTCTCACTGTTGTCAGCCGTATCGCGCCGCAGCCGGTTCTGTGTAAGGACTTCATCATCGATCCTTACCAAATCTATCTGGCGCGTTACTACCAGGCCGATGCCTGTCTGCTGATGCTCTCCGTACTGGATGACGAGCAATATCGCCAGCTTTCCCGCCGTCGCCCCACAGTCTGAAAATGGGCGTGCTGACGGAAGTCAGTAACGAAGAAGAACTGGAGCGCGCCATCGCACTGGGTGCGAAAGTCGTCGGCATTAATAACCGCGACCTGCGCGATCTGTCGATTGACCTTAACCGTACCCGTCAGCTTGCGCCAAAACTGGGGCACGGCGTGACCGTGATCAGCGAGTCCGGGATTAACACCTATGCACAGGTGCGCGAGCTAAGCCACTTCGCTAACGGTTTTCTGATCGGTTCTGCGCTGATGTCCCATGACGATCTGCACGCCGCCGTGCGTCGCGTGCTGCTTGGCGAGAACAAAGTCTGCGGCCTGACGCGCGGGCAGGATGCAAAAGCCGCTTACGAAGCAGGCGCCATTTATGGCGGGCTGATTTTTGTTCCTCGTCGCCTCGCGTCGTAAATCTCGACCAGGCGCGCGAGGTGATAGCCGCCGCCCCCCTGCAATATGTCGGCGTATTCCGCAATACCGCTATCCACCGAGGTATGTGAAAAAGCGACCACCTTGTCGCTCAAGGCCGTGCAACTGCATGGCAGCGAAGACCAGGCTTATGTCGATGCTCTGCGCGCCGCATTACCGGAACAGGTACAAATCTGGAAAGCGCTTAGCGTGGGCGACGCACTGCCAGCTCGTGATTACCAGCACGTTGATAAGTACGTTCTCGATAACGGTCAGGGCGGCAGCGGCCAACGTTTTGACTGGTCGTTATTGAACGGTGAAACGCTGGACAACGTATTGCTGGCGGGCGGATTAGGCGCAGACAACTGCGTGGAAGCGGCAAAAACCGGCTGTGCCGGTCTCGATTTTAATTCTGGTGTAGAGTCACAGCCGGGCATCAAAGATGCACACCTTCTGGCCTCGGTCTTTCAGACACTGCGCGCATATTAAGGAAGAAAACATGACAACATTACTCAATCCCTACTTTGGTGAATTTGGCGGCATGTATGTCCCGCAGATTCTGATGCCTGCCCTGCGCCAGCTGGAAGAAGCGTTCGTCAGCGCGCAGAAAGATCCACAGTTTCAGGCCCAGTTTGCCGATCTGCTGAAGAACTATGCAGGCCGTCCAACCGCGCTGACCAAATGCCAGAATATCACCGCCGGCACCAAAAACCACGCTGTATCTGAAGCGTGAAGATTTACTGCACGGCGGCGCGCACCAAAACAAACCAGGTACTGGGTCAGGCGCTGCTGGCGAAACGCATGGGTAAAACAGAGATTATCGCCGAAACGGGCGCAGGTCAGCATGGCGTGGCTTCCGCGCTCGCCAGCGCCCTGCTCGGTCTGAAATGCCGTATCTATATGGGCGCAAAAGACGTCGAGCGTCAGTCGCCAAACGTCTTTCGTATGCGACTGATGGGCGCGGAAGTGATCCCTGTACACAGCGGCTCCGCCACCCTGAAAGACGCCTGCAACGAAGCGCTTCGCGACTGGTCCGGCAGCTATGAATCCGCGCACTATATGCTCGGAACTGCGGCAGGCCCGCACCCGTTCCCGACCATCGTCCGTGAATTTCAGCGCATGATCGGGGAAGAGACGAAAGCGCAGATCCTCGAAAAAGAAGGTCGTCTGCCGGATGCCGTGATTGCCTGCGTGGGCGGCGGCTCCAACGCAATCGGCATGTTTGCGGACTTCATCAACGAAACCAGCGTGGGTTTGATTGGCGTCGAACCTGGCGGCCACGGGATTGAAACAGGCGAGCACGGCGCACCGCTGAAGCATGGCCGCGTAGGCATCTATTTCGGCATGAAAGCGCCGATGATGCAACCGAGGAAGGGCAAATTGAAGAGTCCTACTCCATTTCCGCCGGGCTGGATTTCCCGTCCGTTGGGCCGCAGCACGCGTATCTGAACAGCATTGGTCGCGCCGATTATGTGTCGATCACCGATGACGAAGCCGCTGGAAGCCTTTAAAAACGCTCTGTCTGCATGAAGGGATTATTCCGGCGCTGGAGTCGTCCCACGCCCTGGCTCACGCCCTGAAAATGATGCGTGAAAATCCAGAAAAAGAACAATTGCTGGTCGTTAACCTTTCCGGTCGCGGCGACAAAGACATTTTCACCGTACACGATATTCTGAAAGCGCGAGGGGAAATCTGATGGAACGCTATGAAAACCTGTTTGCACAGCTGAAGGATCGCAAGGAAGGCGCATTTGTCCCCTTCGTGACCCTGGGCGATCCTTCCGTTGAACCAGTCACTGAACATTATTGATACGCTGATTGAAGCCGGCGCCGACGCCCTTGAACTCGGCATTCCGTTCTCCGATCCGCTGGCAGACGGGCCGACCATCCAGGAAGCCACGCTGCGCGCGTTTGCCGCAGGCGTAACGCCTACGCAATGCTTTGAGATGCTGGCGCTGATTCGTCAGAAACACCCGACGATTCCGATTGGTCTGCTGATGTACGCCAACCTGGTGTTCAGCAAAGGGATCGACGAATTCTACGCGCAGTGCGAGAAAGTCGGCGTGGATTCCGTACTGGTGGCGGATGTGCCTGTTGAGGAGTCTGCGCCCTTCCGTCAGGCGGCATTACGCTACAACGTGGCGCCGATTTTCATCTGCCCGCCCAATGCCGATGACGATCTGTTGCGCCAGATAGCCTCTTATGGCCGTGGCTATACCTATCTGCTTTCGCGGGCAGGCGTGACGGGCGCGGAAAACCGCGCCGCATTACCGCTGCATCATCTGGTGGAAAAACTGAAAGAGTATAACGCCGCGCCCCCGTTGCAGGGCTTTGGCATCTCTTCCCCGGAACAGGTTACAGGTGCCATTGAAGCCGGCGCCGCCGGGCGATTTCGGGTCAGCGATCGTTAAGCTCATTGAGAAAAACGTCGCAAACCCCTGGGCAGATGCTGACCGAGCTGAAAGCGTTTGTCACGGCAATGAAAGCCGCGACCCGCGCATAATATTGCGCAGGCAACAGGCCCGATAATGCCATGCTTATCGGGGCCAATCCCGTCATTCCCTCACCTGCTTCATTTTGTACATTTCGTTATCCGCATCCTGAATAGCCGTATCCAGATCGCGGGTTACTTCTGCGACGCCCCATGACACCGACAGCGGTACAACATGACCATCGACCATAAATGCATAATCATTTATCTGGCCAGTTATCCGCTCCGCGATGGCTATCGCGTCACCGATCTGCGCACGGTAAAGCAAAATAACGAACTCATCGCCGCCGGTACGAATCACCAGGTCATGACTGGTGCGGGTGTTAGAGAGCATTCTGTTGGCGATGATTTGCAACGCCCGGTCTCCCGCCACATGCCCCCAGGTGTCGTTGATGGCTTTAAACTTATTACAATCCAGCAGCACCACGCAGCTGCGCGTTAAATCCCTGCGCTTCACAATATCAAGGATCTTGCGGTTAAAGCAGCCCGTCAGCGAGTCGATATACACCTTCAGGTCGCTCGCGTTCAGCCCAGTATTTTAAGCCGAGGAAGATCAGGATAAAGAAGAATGGCGCCAGCAGAATCGCAATCCCGGCCTGCGTGTCGTATCTGACGAACCGATGCAGAGAGAGCGAGGAATGGAACGCATATTTTGCAGACATTGCGCGGATGGACTCCCCGGCGACAGGCTGGCAATCACCGCTCAGGCAGAGACTTTCCTGCGTGGGCGTATGCACCAGAGCCACATTAAGGCCGGGTGGAATATGATGTTCAAAGGCCTCCGTCAGCGCCCTCCTGTAGCTCAGGTTTAGAATGGTCATACACCAGATACGCAACGATATGATCGGAGATCTCTTTTCCAGAAAGATCGTAAATATAACTGACTACGCTGTACGCTTTTTCATTCGTGATTTTGTCCGTATAAAAGTCCGTTGAACTGAGCGACTTGGATTTGACATTCTTTTGCAGCAGACGCGTATAAAAGCCCACGGGCGGTAAGAAAAAGTCGGTGATATCGCCCGCCATTTTAGAGTCGCTAAAATAGAAGGGTTTTGCATCTGCTGGCGTGAACCAATAAAAATAGCTGGCATCTTTGGCGATAATGTAGCGATGCGCGGCATAATCCCCCGGATTAAGGGTGTTCATCCGATCCCGAATAAACTCCGCCGCCGCAAAACATACATAAAGCGTTAATATTGGGCTGACGGGAAACAATAGTGCCCGTTGCGGAATGGATCCGCGCCCGGTCGGCATTGATACCCCATGAATCCGCATCTCTGGGGGAAAACCTTGAGAGGTTGCCGCACTGCCCGGCATTTTTGATCTGGTGATAGCGAACCCCTGTCGCATCGGCGATGAGTTCGTTATCGTTGAAAATATCCATCATCCGCGTTTGCAGACGACTCATCCCTTCATTCACAACGGCCTGTCGTTGTTCGTAAATAATAAAGAGATACAGTGAAGTAAAAAGTAAAGTGATAAGCGCTGACATCAACAACGCCTGGCTATTTCTTAGGCTGTCCTGAACAATCTTCACTGAGGCACCTTAAGCCTGAATCGCGGGGCCGAATACGTTAGTAGATTTTGCTGATACAGTACAGTTTTCAGTGATTAATCATCTCCTTCAATCGGGTATCCCGCCCTGCGAATAGCCTCACGGCAGTCACTGACGCCAGCGGCGTACCCGGCTTCAATCTCACAAACCGGACTCGAACTGCAATAAGGTAAACAGACGGGCGTAGCAATATTCTCTTCCAGCGCATCAATCTTATGCATTGCATCCAGCAGCATTCGCAGCGCCTGTAAAGTGAACTCAGTCTCTTCATCTCTGACTATCGATTCCAGGGTCGCGATTTTTTGTTGCAGAAGGGCTTGAGTTACTATCATCGTCAATGCTCTCAAAACAGGCTTGTTTCAAAGATAGCATCTCAGGGAGAGGTATGATGTTGAAATCAGCAGAATATAAAAAGCGGGCTGTATGACAGCCCGCTTTTTAGATGGGTCACATAAACTCAGAAACGATAACCGGCAGAGAACATAAATACCCACGGGTCGAGGCGGACGCTGTCATGCTGCTGGGCACCACCGAGTTTATAGCTTGCGGTAGTATCGATATCCATATACCAGACCGACATGTTAATTAACCAGTCCCGGTTAATCAGGTAATCCATACCCACCTGCCCGGCCATTCCCCAGGAATCCTTCAGACTCAGATCGGACAACCCTGTCTCTTTACCATTGTTGGTTGAAACCTTCGTCAAAGAAGGTGGTGTAGTTTACACCCGCGCCAATATAAGGGCGCAGTTTGCTACTGGCGTCGCCAAAGTACCACTGCGCCATTAATGTCGGCGGCAGGTGACGCACGGTAGCGATATCACCGGTATCCCCTGTCCCAATTTTATGGCGGAACGGCGTCGCCGCCAGCAGTTCAATACCAATGTTGTCGGTTGCCATATAAGTAAAAGTCAAACCGAGTTGCGTATTGTTACTGACGTCAAAACCGTTCAGATGCCCCAGCGTTCCGCCTGCCCCTTCCGTCGGTCTCACGGTCGCCGAGCCCGCACGGATAAAAAACTCACCGCTCTCATGCGCAAGCGCACTACCAGAGAGAAGAGTACTTACTGCCAGGGCTGCCACTGTTAACTTTTTCATATCCGCTCCATCGTTATGGTTATAAATGCGTCACGAATATACCTACAATGGAGTAATAAGTGATCCAATACAGATCACATTAGGTCCTGTAATTTAACTTTTATTGATCCAGATTAATTTAGAACTTGCATCTAAAATCCTGGTTAAAGCCGTTTGAATCAAATTTTCCGAATTTTAGTGATAAATGACCTTCTTTGACCAGGCGGATGGATTGTAAAAAAGAGGACGGCTGGCGCTTTCGCAGCCAAAATTACCCGCGCTTTACAAAGATATGCTTTTCCATACACCCCGTGATGCTGCCACTGTAGAGTTATCCAGGGTACAATTGCCCGCAAATTAACACCTGCAAAACTCAAGGAGAGTGCATGTCTATCACGGCGAAGTCCGTTTACCGTGACACGGGGAACTTTTTCCGTAATCAATTTGTAACCATCTTGGCTGGTTTCGTTGCTGTGCGCATTTATTACGGTGGTTTTAGGTCATGCCTTTTCCCCCAGCGATGCCCAAATCGCGCAACTCAGTGAAGGGGATCATCTGACCGGTAGCGTCGGCCTGTTCGATCTGGTGCAGAACATGACGCCGGAACAGCAGCAAATATTATTACGGGCTTCAGCGGCATCAACATTTTCAGGACTCATTGGCAATGCGATCCTGGCAGGGGGCGTTTTGCTGATGATCCAGCTGATTTCCGCCGGTCATCGGGTCAGCGCATTACGTGCTATCGGTGCCAGCGCGCCGGTTTTACCTAAATTGTTTGTCCTGATTTTTCTGACTACCCTGTTAGTGCAAATCGGTATTATGCTGATTGTCGTACCGGGGATTTTGATGGCGATTCTGCTGGCGCTTGCGCCGGTGATGCTGGTTCAGGACAAGATGGGCGTATTTGCCGCCATGCGCAACAGTATGCGTCTGGCGTGGTCTAATATGCGACTGGTCGCTCCGGCGGTGATCGGCTGGTTACTGGCGAAAACGCTCTTGCTGCTGTTTGCCCCCAGTTTTGCAGCGCTGACGCCGAATGTTGGCGCAGTGTTGGCGAATACGCTGAGCAATTTGATTTCCGCCATATTGCTCATCTATTTGTTCCGCCTGTATATGTTGATTCGCCAATAACCCTGAACGTGTTAAGGGCCAGTTTGCCCAAAACTTTTGATTACGGAATCGAAGAATGAAGCAGTTTCTTGATTTTTTACCGCTGGTTGTCTTTTTTGCTTTTTATAAGCTGTACGACATCTATGCGGCGACCTCCGCCCTGATTGTCGCGACAGCCATTGTGTTGATCTACAGTTGGGTTCGCTATCGCAAGGTCGAAAAGATGGCGTTGATCACTTTCGTTCTGGTTGCCGTGTTCGGCGGCCTGACCATTTTCTTCCACAACGATGAGTTTATTAAGTGGAAGGTGACGGTGATTTACGGCCTGTTTGCCGGTGCGCTGCTGATAAGCCAGTGGGTCATGAAAAAGCCGCTGATTCAACGCATGTTAGGGAAAGAACTGACGTTGCCGCAGCCGGTCTGGTCTAAGCTGAACCTGGCATGGGCCGTATTTTTCATCCTCTGCGGGCTCGCCAATATCTACATCGCGTTTTGGCTGCCGCAAAACATCTGGGTCAACTTCAAAGTGTTCGGTTTAACCGCGCTGACGCTGATTTTTACCCTTCTGAGCGGGGTCTACATTTACCGCCATCTGCCGCAGGAAGATAAATCCTGAGTTCTGTTTGCCAGACCGTCTGGTCTGGCATCCCCTTCACGCCAGCCTGGCGCGCGTTTCCCCTCTGTTCTCCCTGCGCAAATCATAGTAGCATTCGCGCCTGAAATCTTTCTTCACAGTCGGTTCTACAATGACAACAACAAATAACGCTCCTCAGGGCGAACTGGTTTTACGCACGCTGGCCATGCCCGCCGATACCAATGCTAACGGCGATATTTTTGGCGGCTGGCTCATGTCACAAATGGATATTGGCGGCGCGATTCAGGCTAAAGAAATTGCTCATGGTCGCGTGGTGACCGTGCGCGTTGAGGGAATGAGTTTTCTGCGCCCTGTCGCCGTAGGCGACGTCGTATGCTGTTATGCCCGCTGCGTTAAACGCGGCACAACGTCTGTCAGCATTAATATTGAAGTGTGGGTGAAAAAGGTGGCGTCAGAGCCAATCGGCCAGCGTTATAAAGCAACCGAGGCGCTGTTCATCTATGTGGCGGTAGACAGTGACGGTAAACCTCGCCCGCTGCCGGTTCAGGCATGAATTACCGGATAAGGCGGTGCGCCGCCTTATCCGCTCTACGATTTAAGGGGATCGCGATTACTCGATCTGCGTGGTGCCGTTCAGACGGAAGATGATATTAACCACTAAGCCCGACCCCGGTTTCCCTGCTTCATAGCGCCATCTGCGCATCGCGTTTTTCACTTCACGCTCAAACATGTTCGCCGGTTGAGCGGAAAGCACCTGAACATTCTCCACTCGCCCGTCTGAGGTGACGTCGAATTTCACTTTCACGCGGCCTTCAATACGCAACGCTTGCGCTCGTGCCGGATACTGCGGCTGGTTGCGGCTCAATGCGCGAGGCCCCGCAGGAACACTGACGGCCGGTTTGCTGGTTGCCGCTGCGGTATTCGTTGTCGGACGTGACGGCGCCGTATTTTCAAACGGTGCGGCCGGGCGCGGTTCAGCAGGCTTAACATCACGTTTAGGCTGCTCCTGAACCTTTTTCACCGGTTTAGGTTTTGGCTTCGGCTTAGGTTTCGGCTTCTCAATCACCACCGGCGCCTCTTTTGGCGGCTCAGGAACAGGTTCCGGTTCCGGCTCAGGTTCGACGACGGGTTCCGGCGGCGGCTGAACCGCCTGTGGTGGCTCAAGATCGGCAGGCGCGACCATTGTGATTGAGATCGGCTGCGCGGGCGCAGGCAGTTCAATAACCTGATGTACCGAGGTATACAGCAGACCCGCCACTACAGCACCATGAATGCCAACGGAAAGTAACGTCGGCCAGGGAAAGCGACGAGGTAAATCAAGGGTCATTGAAGTCATAATCGTTTCAGTTAAAAAACCAGGCCTCGATTTTAAATGCAAATAGCAATCATATTCAATAAGACATCACGGTAAGCCGCATTTAAAACGCAATATTACCGCAAAAAGTCCCTGTGTTATGCACGGTCTTAACAAAGTCGTTATCTTTGCGTTGCAGTTGAAAGACCTTTCCAATAACGTAATTAACGACTTTTACCGATTAAGGAGCTCTACCCGTGCTGTATGTCATTTACGCTCAGGATATCGCCGATTCTCTTGAAAAACGTCTTTCCGTCCGCCCTGCCCATCTGGCACGCCTGCAACTGCTCCATGATGAGGGCCGACTGTTGACCGCAGGCCCTATGCCAGCCGCTCGACAGCAACGATCCCGGTGCCGCCGGGTTTACCGGCTCAACCGTGATTGCACAATTCGAATCGCTGGAAGAAGCGCAGTCCTGGGCAGACGCAGACCCGTATGTGGCTGCGGGCGTGTATGCGCAAGTCTCTGTAAAAACCGTATAAGAAAGTCTTTTAAATCAGGCGGGGTTTGCATTCATGGGCACCGAATACGGTGCCCTGGTTGTATCAGATGCTGTGAATCGCAAACAATAACGTGTTACGTTGATGATTGAGAATGCATTTTCTGATTGAGTGGATACGCATATTACGACGCGATTGTCCTTCAAGCCAACGCGCTTTACGGCGGCTAGCCTGACGTTGCATGCGCCAGCGTCCCACTTCCGTTCTACTACGCTTCATGTTAACTACTCTTACAGTGCCAGAGCAGGCATTATACCCTCTCGTCGGGAGCAGACCAGCGCTTTTCCGGTGTTTTTATTTGCCAGATGAAGCCTGATGCGTAAACTCTTAACAATACGCTTTCAAAAGGATTTTTAAATTTATGACAACCTTCTACACAGTGGTGAGTTGGCTGGTCATTCTGGGGTACTGGATACTTATTGCCGGTGTGACGTTACGTATTTTAATGAAACGACGCGCCGTTCCCTCCGCGATGGCCTGGCTCTTAATCATCTATATTCTGCCGCTGGTAGGGATTATTGCTTATTTATCATTCGGCGAGTTGCATTTAGGGAAACGCCGCGCCGAACGCGCCAGAGCGATGTGGCCGTCCACTGCGAAGTGGTTGAACGACCTCAAAGCCTGTAAACACATTTTCGCCGAAGAGAACAGCAGCGTCGCTTCGTCGCTGTTTAAGCTGTGTGAGCGACGCCAGGGAATCGCTGGCGTTAAAGGCAATCAGCTGCAACTGCTGACCGACTCTGACGATGTGATGCAGGCGCTTATCCGCGACATTCAACTGGCGCGCCATAACATTGAGATGGTGTTCTACATCTGGCAGCCCGGCGGCATGGCGGATCAGGTTGCAGAGTCGCTGATGGCGGCGGCGCGACGCGGCATTCATTGCCGTCTGATGCTGGACTCCGCCGGGAGCGTGGCCTTTTTCCGCAGCCCGTGGGCGGCCATGATGCGTAACGCCGGAATTGAAGTGGTTGAGGCGCTGAAGGTCAATCTGATGCGTGTCTTTCTGCGCCGTATGGATTTGCGCCAGCACCGCAAGATGGTGATGATTGATAACTACATCGCCTATACCGGCAGCATGAATATGGTCGATCCGCGTTTCTTCAAACAGGACGCCGGCGTGGGACAATGGGTTGATCTGATGGCGAGAATGGAAGGCCCGGTAGCGACCGCAATGGGGATTGTCTACTCCTGCGACTGGGAAATCGAAACGGGTAAACGCATCCTGCCGCCGCCTCCAGACGTCAATATCATGCCGTTTGAGCAGGCCAGCGGACACACCATTCATACTATCGCCTCAGGGCCAGGCTTCCCGGAAGATCTGATTCACCAGGCGCTGCTGACGGCAGCCTATTCCGCTCGTGAATATCTGATCATGACAACGCCCTATTTCGTCCCCAGCGACGATTTACTGCACGCGATCTGCACGGCGGCGCAGCGCGGCGTGGATGTCAGCATCATACTGCCGCGTAAAAATGACTCCATGCTGGTCGGCTGGGCCAGCCGCGCCTTTTTCACTGAACTGCTGGCCGCCGGAGTCAAAATCTATCAGTTTGAAGGTGGATTGTTGCACACCAAGAGCGTGCTGGTGGATGGCGAGCTGAGTCTGGTTGGCACCGTGAACCTGGATATGCGCAGCCTGTGGTTAAATTTTGAAATCACGCTGGTGATTGACGACGCCGGATTCGGCGGCGATCTGGCTGCGGTTCAGGATGATTATATTTCACGTTCTCGCCTGCTTGATGCCCGTCTGTGGGTAAAACGGCCATTATGGCAGCGGATTACTGAGCGACTGTTTTACTTCTTCAGTCCGTTGCTGTAAAACGTGCCCAAGAGACGGTAAACGGGTAGTCATTATGGAAATGGATCTGAACAATCGCCTGACTGAAGACGAAACGCTTGAGCAGGCTTATGATATTTTTCTCGAACTGGCGGCAGATAATCTCGATCCGGCAGATATTATTCTGTTCAATTTACAGTTCGAAGAGCGCGGCGGCGCGGAGTTATTCGATCCGTCAGAAGACTGGCAGGAACACGTTGATTTTGACCTCAACCCTGACTTTTTTGCCGAAGTCGTGATTGGCCTGGCGGATAGCGAAGACGGCGAAATTAACGATATTTTTGCCCGCGTGCTGTTATGCCGCGAAAAAGATCACAAACTTTGCCATATCCTTTGGCGTGAATAAGAAAGACGTCGAGCGATCGGGCCAGTGCCAAAAAAAAGGGCTGACATCATGTCAGCCCTTAAATTTATAGCGGGTCCACCTTCAGGCAGGAAACCGCATGCCTGAAACTGCCCTCCAGCACCGGTCGGGTTTTCGCACATTCCGGCCCGGCAATCGGGCAACGCGTGCGGAAAACACACCCCGACGGCGGATTGATGGGTGACGGTAATTCCCCTTCCAGCAACTGAATCGTCTTGTTCTTTTCCAGATCCGGGTCGGGAATCGGCACGGCGGACATCAGCGCTTTGGTATAAGGGTGCAGCGGATTGTGATACACCTCATCGTAGGTTCCCAACTCCACCGCATGACCCAGGTACATCACCAGCACACGATCGGAAATATGCTTCACCACCGCCAGATCGTGAGCGATGAAGATCAGCGATAACCCCATTTCACGCTGTAGCTGTTGCAGCAGATTCACCACCTGCGCCTGAATCGACACGTCCAGCGCCGAAACCGGCTCATCGCAAATAATCAGCTTTGGCTCCAGGATCAGAGCACGCGCGATACCAATACGCTGGCACTGGCCGCCGGAAAACTCATGCGGGTAACGGTTAATCAGATTCGGCAGCAGCCCCACCTTCATCATCATCGCTTTCACCCGATCGCGCACTTCCTGGCGCGGCAATTTGGGATGATAAGTGCGTAATGGTTCAGCGATGATTTCTCCAATGGTCATGCGTGGGTTCAATGACGCCAGCGGGTCCTGGAAAATCATCTGAATATCGCTGCGTACGTCCCGCCATTCATCAGGTTTCATCCCCAGCAGATCTTTCCCTAACCACGCCACGCGGCCATCGGTTGCTTTCACCAGACCAATAATCGCCCGCGCAAAGGTCGATTTACCGCAGCCGGATTCCCCCAACCACCCCCAGCGTTTCACCTTCATACAATCGCAGCGTAACGCCATCGACCGCTTTCAGGGTTTTCGCCGGCTGCCAGAACCACTGTTTGCCATCTTTGATATCGAAATGCACTTTGAGATCGGCAATTTCGAGGAGCACTTTTCTCTCCTGGGTCACAGCATTCATACCAGCTCCTCCACCGGTTTAAAGCAGGCGCGCAAACGCCCCGGACTGAACTCCTCCAGGGGGTGGAGTTGAACTGCAAATCTCCATCGCATACGGGCAACGCGGCTGGAATGGACACCCTTTAGGCAAGCGCAGCAAGTTCGGCGGGTTGCCCGGAATGGTCAGCATCGTTTCCCCTTCGGCATCCAGACGCGGAACCGCATTGAGCAAACCGATGGAATACGGATGAACAGGCTGGTAAAAGACGTCGCGCGCCTTGCCGTATTCCATCGTACGACCGGCGTACATCACCAGCACCTTATCGCAAATACCGGCCACGACGCCAAGGTCGTGCGTAATCATGATAATCGCCGTGTTAAATTCGCGTTTCAGTTCATTAAGCAACGTCATAATCTGCGCCTGAACGGTCACGTCCAGCGCGGTTGTCGGTTCATCCGCAATCAGTAATTTCGGCCGACACAGCAGCGCCATCGCAATCATCACACGCTGGCGCATCCCGCCGGAAAACTCATGCGGATACATCTTCATCCGTTTCCGCGCTTCCGGCATTTTCACCGCGTCCAGCATTCTGACAGACTCTTCAAACGCTTCGGCCTTGCTCATACCTTTATGCAGCATCAGCACTTCCATTAACTGCTCGCCAACCCGCATATACGGGTTAAGAGAGGTCATTGGGTCCTGAAAAATCATTGAGATTTGTTCAGCGCGTAGCCTGTTGAGTTCACGCTCCGGCAGGTTGAGAATTTCGCGGCCGTTAAACGTCGCAGAACCACCAATGCGGCCATTCGCCGCCAGCAGCCCCATCAACGCAAACGCCGTTTGCGATTTGCCTGAACCTGACTCGCCGACAATTCCTAAGGTCTCCCCGGCACGCAGCGTAAAGTTCAGGTCGTTTACGGCCGTCACATCGCCGTCGGGTGTACTAAACGTCACGCGAAGATCTTTCACGTCCAGCAGTGCGTTAGCCCGTTGTTGCGCGAGTGGCGCGGTTGAGGTTTCAATTACGCTCATGGCTGCACTCCTTAACGATCTTTCGGGTCGAGGGCGTCACGCAGGCCATCGCCGATAAAGTTAAAACAGAATAAGGTCACAACGAGAAAACACGCCGGGAACAGCAGCAACCAGGGTGAAACCTCCATAGAGTTCGCACCATCGCTCAACAATGCGCCCCCAACTGCTCAGCGGCTCCTGCGTCCCTAAACCCAGAAAGCTGAGGAAGGATTCAAACAGGATCATGCTCGGCACCAGCAGCGATGCATAAACCACCACCACGCCCAGCACGTTCGGCACAATATGACGCACAACAATGCTGACCGTTGAAACCCCGCCAACCTGCGCCGCTTCGATAAACTCTTTGCGCTTCAGGCTTAACGTCTGCCCGCGAACGATACGCGCCATATCCAGCCAGGAGACCATCCCGATCGCCACAAAAATCAGCAGGATGTTTTGGCCGAAGAAGGTCACCAGCAAAATGACGAAGAACATAAACGGAAAGGAGTTGAGGATTTCCAGCAGACGCATCATTACGGAGTCAATTTTGCCGCCAAGATAGCCGGACAGCGACCCGTACAGCGTACCGACAACCACCGCCACCAGCGCGGCAGCAATGCCGACCATCAGCGAGATTCGCCCGCCTATCGCCACACGAACCAGCAGATCGCGACCGGAGGAGTCCGTACCAAAATAGTGGCCCGACTCCATATCCGGCGCGCTGGACATCATGCCCCAGTCGGTATCGAAATAGGTGAACTGCGACAGCATCGGCGCCAGTGTGACAAACAGCGCGATAATGACCAGAACGACAAGGCTGGCCACCGCCGCGCGGTTATGCATAAAACGACGGCGAGCATCCTGCCACAGGCTGCGCCCTTCAACCTCCAGCTTCTCACTGAAATTCTCCAGCGTCTCGCTGTTTTTCTTACTTAACATCATAGCGAGCTCCAGTATCAGTAACGAATTTTCGGGTCGATAACGGCGTACAGCACATCGACAATCGCATTAAACAGAATGGTGAGCGTACCGACGAGAATGGTCAGACTCAGCACCAGCGAATAGTCGCGGTTCAGCGCCCCGTTCACGAAAAGTTGCCCGATACCCGGCAAACCATAAATCGTCTCGATAACCATTGAACCCGTAATGATACCGACAAAGGCCGGGCCCATATAAGACAGTACGGGTAACAACGCCGGTTTTAAGGCATGACGGAAGATAATCCGGCGCATCGGCAAACCTTTTGCGCGCGCGGTACGGATAAAGTTGGAGTGCAACACTTCAATCATGGAGCCACGGGTAATACGGGCGATACTGGCGATATAGGCGAGCGACAGCGCGACCATCGGCAGAATCATAAATTTCAGCGCCCCGCCATTCCAGCCGCCGCCGGGCAGCCATTTTAAGGTGATGGCAAATATCATGACTAATAAGGGGGCGACCACGAAACTGGGAATCACGACCCCGGTCATTGCCACCCCCATCACCGTATAATCCCAGCGCGTATTTTGTTTCAGCGCCGCAATCACGCCCGCGCTCACGCCAATAATAACGGCAAGGAAAAAGGCGGCTGCGCCCAGCTTCGCCGAAACCGGGAAACTCGACGCCACCAGATCGTTGACCGTATAGTCCTTATATTTAAACGAAGGCCCAAAATCGCCATGCGCCAGTTGTTTCAGATAGCTGAAGTACTGCGTCATGATGGGATCATTAAGATGGTATTTCGCTTCGATATTCGCCAGCACTTCCGGCGGTAATGCGCGCTCTCCGGTGAAAGGGCTTCCCGGTGCGAGACGCATCATAAAGAACGAAATCGTAATAAGTATAAAAAGCGTCGGAATCGCTTCCAGACAGCGACGTAAAATAAATTTTAACATTGCCCGTACCTTCTGGCGTGTGCCTTTACATCTCGTCATTCAGACGCACTGAAAGAGAGATGTTTATAGTGCGATGAAAATAAGACACTGTGGGGCAAAACACATTTGCCCCACGCTTTGCCATTAATGCTTGATAATATACAAGTTCTTAACGTAGATATTATCCATCGGGTCTTTACCGGTATAGCCGCCTACCCACGGTTTCACCAGACGCGCGTTCACATAGTAATAGAGCGGCACAATCGCAGAATCTTTATCAAGCTGCTGTTCCGCTTTGGCATACAACTCGGTGCGTTGCGCTTCGTCGGTCACTTTCAGCGTGTCGGCAATCAGCTTGTCAAACTCCGGGCTCTTATAGTGAGCGGTGTTGTTTGAGCTGTCGGACAGCATGGTGTTCAGGAAGGACGTCGGTTCATTGTAGTCTGCACACCAGCCCGCACGCGCGACATCAAACGTCCCCTGATGACGGGTATCAAGGAAGGTTTTCCACTCCTGGTTTTCCAGCTTCACGTTGGCGCCCAGGTTTTTCTTCCAGATTGATGCGACCGCGATCGCCAGTTTTTTATGCAGATCGGAGGTGTTGTACAGCAGGTCAAACGTTAACGGCTTATCGGCGGTATAACCGGCTTCCGCCAGCAGTTTTTTCGCTTCTTCGTTACGTTTTTCCTGTGACCATGTGAACCACTCAGGCTCAACCAGTTTCGCGCCATCGGTATACGGCGGGGTGTAGCTGTAGGCTGGCAAATCGCCCTGGTTCTTCACTTTATTAACGATAATGTCGCGATCCATCGCCAGTTTCAGCGCGGTGCGAACGCGCACGTCGTTAAACGGCGCTTTCTGGTTATTAATTTCGTAATAGTAAGTGCATAGATACGGGTCAACGCGCACTTCATTTGGGATCTCTTTTTTCAGCTTCTGGAATAACTCAATCGGCATGTTGTTATAGGTCATGTCGATTTCACCGCTGCGGTAGCGGTTCACATCAGTTACTTCAGAAGAGATTGGCAGATAAGTCACCTGGTTGATAACCGTTTTATCGTTATCCCAGTACTGGGTATTACGTTCCAGAACAATCCGCTCGTTGACGACCCAGTTTTTGAGTTTATACGCGCCGTTGGTCACGATATTCGCAGGTTGGGTCCATTTCTCGCCAAATTTTTCCACAGCCGCTTTAGGAACCGGAGAAACGGACGGGTGAACCAACAGTTTGTAGAAATAAGGCACCGGTTCGCTCAGCGTCACTTCGAACGTATTATCGTCGATGGCTTTTACGCCGAGATCGGTCGCCGGTTTTTTGCCCGCAATAATGTCATCGATATTCGCGATGTGCCCGTATTGCAAATAGCTGGCATACGGTGATGCGGTGTTCGGATTCGCCAGGCGCTGCCAGCTATATACAAAATCGTGCGCGGTAACAGGCGTGCCGTCTGACCATTTCGCGTTTTTACGCAGATGGAATGTCCAGACTTTAAAATCTTTATTTTCCCACTTTTCAGCGACGCCCGGTGACGGGTGGCCTTCAACATCGCTGATCAGTAAACCTTCAAACAGGTCGCGGCTGACGTTTGACTCCGGGACACCCTCAATTTTATGTGGGTCGAGAGACTGAACTTCAGAACCATTATTGCGAACCAGCGTCTGCTTGTCAGACAGCTGAACACCCGCCGGGACATCTGCGGCCATTGCGACATTCCCGCCGATTAGCGCAGTTAAAATCCCCGCCGCCAGCAAACTTTTTTTTGTGATGTTGGACATTGTGTTTGTACTCCACTCATTATAATTACTGGTTTTCTTAACCAGCCTGTTTAATCCCGTTAGGGTCCTGTACAGCACTGGAGATTTTGCTGCTGCCAGGTCGTTTACTGCTTTGCTATCACCGACTTTATTTATTCTGACGATTCGTACGATCGCCTTACGTCGATTCCGTATTCGCCTCCCCTGTCAGAGACGGACATTTATTCTGTCTGGTGCAAGAAGCTTATTGAAAATAATTCTCATCACCGCAAAATCTTCTGCAAAATATCTGGCCGGAAAGTACCAAATGCGTTTCTTAACCGCCAATACATTTTACAGATTTGTTAACTAATTCTCTTTTACGGAAAAATTTTTGACCAGAAAGACATCTCCAAAAGAGATGTTTAGGAAAAATTATTTGCCCAGTCAATATGTTAACCACTCACCCGCAACCTGACCTCGTTCTGTTGCTGCCGTCAGGCCAAAATGCACATAAATTTAACAATTGGTTATTATTTAGCACATTCATCTGAGAGAGCGTTGAAATAACTAATAACATTTCGATAATCCTTCATCAAGCCCCAGAGTATGATGTTAAGAAAATAACAGGCGACATAACGGCAGGCGTGAGTGTTATTAGAATAATTTATAATAGAATCAATAACAAAGAGGCATAAACATTATCAGCATCTTTTATTATTTCAACGCTGAATTTCAACTTTAGTGAGAAGATTTACTGATAATGAAAAAGAAACGGAGCCTGAAGCGGCTCCGTTTTATCGGTCAGGATCGTTAATTCAGTAAACCGGGGAAAATCGCTTTAATCCCCGTAACAATGAATTCAATGCCCAATGCCATCAGCAACAAGCCCATAATACGCGTAATGACGTTGATGCCCGTTTGCCCCAATAACCGCACCAGCCAGGGCGCCATGCGGAACACTCCCCAACAACAGAACGCAAACAGAGCGATGGCCACAGAGAAGCCGATTAAATGCATAATGGTGTGGTAACGCGTTCCCCACACAATCGTCGAACTAATGGCCCCCGGCCCTGCCATTAATGGTAAGGCCAGCGGAACCACGCCAATACTTTCGCGAATGGCGGTCTCTGATTTTTCCTGTTTGTTTTGCTTATCTTCACCCAGCTTCCCGCTGATCATCGACATCGCGATCGTCACTACCAGAATCCCACCGGCAATTCTGAACGAATCGATCGAAATGCCGAAGAGTTGCAAAATGCCATCTCCGAGAAAGAGCGAAATCCACAAAATGATGGCTACCGACAGGTTTGCCGTGAGATTTGTTTTGTTGCGCGCCGCTGCCGTCTGGTAGCTGGTCATGCTGATAAAGACGGGGATAATCCCCACCGGGTTTACCAGCGCAAATAACCCTATGAAAAACTTGGAATAAACAGGAAAATCAAAAAGCGTTTGGGTCACGGTTAGCTCCGAAACGTTAGCCGGATAAATGATGTCGATAAAAATGGTGAAAAACGCGCTGAAGATACGCCTTTTGTCAGCATATTTCACCTCCTGACTGCTTGAAATTACGACTATTTCTCGGTGTTATAAATATGTGTAGATTATGCTAACTTCACCTCTATTCATCACCACTATTTATTAACACTTGGCGGAAATGGCTCAAATGGGCTGCTGAAAGGTGTCAGCTTTGCTTAAATTTGATCTGGATCACGCAATTACTACTCAGAAGTGAGTAACCTTGCTTACGCCACCTGGAGGTAACGCGTTAGAGTTAGATAACGCTATCGCTTAAGCTCTTTTAGTAAATCAGAGCGAAATGGACGTTAAGTAACCGTTTGATTTTCAGACTGTTATACAAACTTTCGTCAATCTGTCTATACTCTCGTATCGAGCAGATGATTTACTAAAAAAGTTTAACATTATCAGGAGAGCATTATGGCTGTTACTAATGTCGCTGAACTTAACGCACTCGTAGAGCGTGTGAAAAAAGCCCAGCGTGAATATGCCAGTTTCACTCAAGAACAGGTTGACAAAATCTTCCGCGCCGCCGCTCTGGCTGCCGCAGATGCTCGAATTCCCCTCGCTAAGATGGCCGTTGCCGAATCCGGCATGGGTATCATCGAAGATAAAGTGATTAAAAACCACTTCGCCTCCGAATACATCTATAACGCCTATAAAGATGAAAAAACCTGTGGTGTGCTGTCTGAAGACGACACCTTCGGGACTATCACCATTGCTGAACCGATTGGTATCATCTGCGGTATCGTACCGACCACTAACCCGACGTCTACTGCGATCTTTAAATCTCTGATTAGCCTGAAGACGCGTAACGCAATCATCTTCTCTCCGCATCCGCGCGCCAAAGATGCAACGAACAAAGCGGCTGACATCGTTTTGCAGGCGGCTATCGCTGCGGGCGCGCCGAAAGACCTGATTGGCTGGATCGATCAACCTTCCGTTGAACTGTCTAACGCGCTGATGCACCACCCTGATATCAACCTGATCCTGGCGACAGGCGGTCCGGGCATGGTTAAAGCTGCATACAGCTCTGGTAAACCGGCTATCGGCGTTGGTGCAGGTAACACGCCGGTTGTTATCGACGAAACAGCAGATATCAAACGTGCGGTGGCTTCCGTACTGATGTCCAAAACTTTCGATAACGGCGTAATCTGTGCATCTGAACAGTCCGTTGTTGTTGTTGACTCCGTTTATGACGCAGTTCGCGAACGTTTCGCCAGCCACGGCGGATACCTGCTGCAAGGCAAAGAGCTGAAAGCCGTTCAGGACGTTATCCTGAAAAATGGCGCGCTGAACGCGGCTATCGTTGGTCAACCGGCATATAAAATTGCTGAACTGGCAGGCTTCACCGTACCAGAAACCACTAAGATTCTGATCGGCGAAGTAACGGCTGTTGATGATAGCGAACCGTTCGCTCACGAAAAGCTGTCTCCGACGCTGGCAATGTATCGCGCTAAAGACTTCGAAGACGCTGTTGATAAAGCAGAAAAACTGGTTGCAATGGGCGGTATCGGTCATACCTCCTGTCTGTACACCGACCAGGACAACCAGCCAGAACGCGTTGCTTACTTCGGTCAGATGATGAAAACCGCGCGTATCCTGATTAACACCCCGGCTTCTCAGGGTGGTATCGGCGACCTGTATAACTTCAAACTCGCACCTTCCCTGACTCTGGGTTGTGGTTCCTGGGGTGGTAACTCCATCTCTGAAAACGTTGGTCCGAAACACCTGATCAACAAGAAAACCGTTGCTAAGCGAGCTGAAAACATGTTGTGGCACAAACTTCCGAAATCTATCTACTTCCGCCGTGGCTCTCTGCCAATCGCGCTGGATGAAGTGATTACTGATGGCCACAAACGTGCGCTCATCGTGACCGACCGTTTCCTGTTCAACAATGGCTATGCTGACCAGATCACCTCCGTGCTGAAAGCGGCTGGTGTTGAAACTGAAGTCTTCTTTGAAGTTGAAGCTGATCCGACGCTGACTATCGTTCGTAAAGGCGCAGAGCTGGCGAACTCCTTCAAACCAGACGTGATCATCGCGCTGGGCGGCGGCTCCCCGATGGATGCGGCGAAAATCATGTGGGTCATGTACGAACATCCTGAAACCCACTTCGAAGAACTGGCGCTGCGCTTTATGGACATCCGTAAACGTATCTACAAGTTCCCGAAAATGGGCGTGAAAGCGAAAATGGTCGCAATCACTACCACTTCCGGTACCGGTTCTGAAGTAACGCCGTTTGCTGTTGTTACCGACGATGCAACCGGTCAGAAATATCCGCTGGCAGACTATGCGCTGACGCCGGATATGGCGATTGTCGATGCGAACCTGGTTATGGACATGCCGAAGTCTCTGTGTGCGTTCGGTGGTCTGGATGCGGTCACTCACGCACTGGAAGCCTACGTTTCCGTACTGGCATCTGAGTTCTCTGACGGTCAGGCTTTGCAGGCACTGAAACTGCTGAAAGAAAACCTGCCAGCGTCCTACCACGAAGGGTCTAAAAACCCGGTAGCGCGTGAACGCGTTCACAGTGCAGCGACTATCGCCGGTATCGCGTTTGCGAACGCCTTCCTGGGTGTGTGCCACTCTATGGCGCATAAACTGGGTTCTCAGTTCCACATTCCGCACGGTCTGGCAAACGCCCTGCTGATTTGTAACGTTATCCGTTACAACGCGAACGACAACCCGACCAAGCAGACTGCGTTCAGCCAGTATGACCGTCCGCAGGCTCGCCGTCGCTATGCAGAAATCGCCGACCATCTGGGTCTGAGCGCACCGGGCGACCGTACTGCCGCTAAGATCGAGAAACTGCTGGCATGGCTGGAAAGCGTGAAAGCTGAGCTGGGTATTCCTAAGTCTATCCGTGAAGCTGGCGTGCAGGAAGCTGACTTCCTGGCTCATGTAGACAAGCTGTCTGAAGATGCATTCGATGACCAGTGCACCGGCGCTAACCCGCGTTACCCGCTGATCTCCGAGCTGAAACAGATTCTGCTGGATACCTACTACGGCCGTGAATTCACTGAAGGTGAAGTTGCTGCGAAGAAAGAAACTGCCGCACCGAAAGCTGACAAGAAAGCGAAGAAATCTGCTTAATTCGTTAGCCCAGGCGACATTCTGAAAAAGCCCCCGTCTTCGGGGGCTTTTTTTTGCCTGATGGCGGCACAAGCGCCTTATCAGGCCTACAGGTTCTGCGTAACGTTGTAGGGATCGCCGGATGGCGGCACAAGTGCCTTATCCGGCCTACAGAACGCGTGCAATCACGCGTGGCGGTGTTTCTCCTGAATCGACGTCAGGGAGCCTTCGGCAAGGGCTTCTTTGTAATGCTTGCGGCATACAGAGACATAACGCTCGTTCCCACCAATCACAACCTGCTCCCCTTCATTATAAGGTCTGCCAGCCTGATCAAGACGCAATACCATGCTTGCCTTACGGCCACAAAAACAGATTGTCTTTAATTCGACGAGTTTATCTGACCACGCGAGTAAGTATTGGCTGCCGCCAAATAACTCGCCACGAAAATCAGTACGCAGTCCGTAACACAACACCGGAATATCCAGTTGGTCAACAACCTCAGATAATTCGTACACCTGCTGGCGAGTCAAAAACTGACACTCATCAACCAGAACGCAATGTATTGTCTGTTGCGCATTCTCGGTGCGAATCTCTTCAAACAACGATGAATTTTGGTTAAACAATTTTGCTGGCGAGGAGAGACCGATACGCGAACTGACTTTACCGGCGCCGAAGCGGTCATCAATTTCCGCTGTATATACAACGGTACGCATCCCGCGTTCCTGATAATTGTATGAAGATTGCAGCAATGCAGTCGACTTACCCGCATTCATTGCCGAATAGTAGAAATATAGCTGTGCCATTGGCAGCAGGCCCTCACCTGGCTGAAATAAAGATTGGGCGGGATTGTATCATAATTTACCGGCATGTCGGGGGGTGCCTCGTCACGCCTCCAGTATAAAGAATTGAGCAAACATCGTTCGGTTATACACATTCCTTCACAAATTGTGCCTAAGATATTCATCAATGCTGCTTATCATCTCATCGCATAACCGGGCGCTCATACTTATTGTTACGCTTCCTCATAAATGTGGCAACGTATTAGGACTTTCCCGTAAGGGAAACTAATACAAAAGGTTGAAATTACTGCAATGACAGCCTATTCCACCCTGATAAAATGTGACTAAAATCCTGGAATTTTAACGTTATGCCAGGAGTAACCTCGTTGCCAATAAGCTCTTTTTTGTGCGGTTCTTCAAGAAAAATTTAAGATGGGATAATTAATATCTGTACTTAATAAAGAGCAATTTTGAATTCCTTACATTCCAAGCTATTGCACATCTGAATTTATCGCTCTATTATTAGCTCAACAAACCACCCCCAATATAAGTTTGAGATTACTACAATGAGCGAAGCACTTAAAATTCTGAACAACATCCGTACTCTTCGTGCACAGGCAAGAGAATGTACCCTGGAAACGCTTGAAGAAATGCTGGAAAAATTAGAAGTTGTTGTTAACGAGCGTCGCGAAGAAGAAAGCGCCGCCGCAGCTGAAGTTGAAGAGCGTACCCGTAAACTGCAACAATATCGTGAAATGCTGATTGCCGACGGTATTGATCCGAACGAACTGCTGAATAGCATGGCTGCCGTTAAATCTGGCACTAAAGCTAAACGCGCTGCTCGTCCGGCTAAATATAGCTACGTTGATGAAAACGGTGAAACGAAAACCTGGACTGGCCAGGGTCGTACACCGGCAGTGATCAAAAAAGCGATGGAAGAACAAGGTAAACAACTGGACGATTTCCTGATCAAGGGATAATTCGGAATATGTTTGCTTAAAATCCCGCCAGTGGCGGGATTTTTTTTGCCCTTCCCTCATACCTCGTCTGTTCAGGGCAAAAAAAACGGCGCTGTTAAACAGCGCCGCGCCTTTCAGATTATACCGCTTACTTCTTAATACCCAGCTCGTCTTCAAGCCATGCTTTAAATTCAGCGCCCAGAGAATTATGACGGATGCCATATTCAACGAACGCCTGCATGTAACCTAATTTATTACCGCAGTCGTGGCTTTTGCCCTTCATATGGTAGGCTTCGACCGTTTCTTTTTCGATCAGCATATCAATCGCGTCGGTCAGCTGAATTTCGTCGCCCGCTCCCGGAGGGGTTTTCGCCAGCAGAGGCCAGATGTCCGCGCTCAGGACATAACGGCCAACTACCGCGAGATTAGACGGCGCGACATCCGCTTTCGGCTTCTCTACAACGCCAACCATCGGCACGCTTTCGCCCGGTGCCAGCGCCGCGCCTTTGCAATCAACAACGCCGTACGCGGTAACATCTTCAACAGGCTCAACCATAATCTGGCTACAGCCGGTTTCGTCAAAACGACGAATCATTTCAGCAAGGTTATCCTGAGACAGATCGGATTCGTATTCATCCAGAATAACGTCCGGCAGAATCACCGCGACGGGCTCATTACCAACAACAGGATGCGCGCACAATACGGCATGACCCAGGCCTTTCGCCAGCCCCTGACGCACCTGCATAATCGTTACGTGCGGAGGGCAAATAGATTGCACCTCTTCCAGCAGCTGACGCTTAACACGTTTTTCCAGCATAGCTTCCAGCTCGAAGCTGGTATCGAAATGGTTTTCGATCGAGTTTTTGGAAGAGTGCGTCACCAGCACAATTTCAGTGATGCCCGCAGCAATACATTCATTCACGACATACTGAATTAATGGCTTATCAACCAGCGGCAGCATCTCTTTCGGGATCGCTTTCGTCGCCGGTAACATCCTGGTTCCTAATCCCGCGACCGGGATAACGGCTTTTTTGACTTTCGAATTTAGGGCAGCCATTTAAAAATCTCCTGGACTGTTCATGTATTGAACGTGTTCATCAATCTGTATCGCATCCGAGTATATCAGCACTGGTACAAGCCTCAGTTCCGAAAAGGATGCGTGTTAGTATAATTAAGACAAATACGTATAATCTGGCGCTGATAGTAGCACCCACAGAGAAAGGCGGGTAAATCAATTTCACTTTGCCTTTTCATTTGCTCATTCCGCAGACAACATAAGACGCAAACGCCCGCCCGCGCCCCCAAATTTGGCACTGCCATGACTCGCAGCGTTGGCTTAATTGGTTCAGGTAGGTATTGGCCCAATGTGCCCAGCGGAACGCCATTACTGATCTGTACCTGGGTGGAGAACCGGTATTTAACGTCGCATTCAGGCCTGCCTGAAACCAGTATCAAAATTTTTAAGACCGCTGTGGTAATAACCCACTAATAGCGGAAACTGTCCCGGCAAATTCGCCTGCCGAAGAAGATGATTGACCTGTTTCAATAACGCCCCCAGTTTCCGGCAAAACGCTGATTCTGATGAGCGAGCTGTTCCTGTAATAAGCCATTAAATAGCGCCCGCAGTAATAACGCGGCCAGTACGCCATTATCCCCTGCCCGCGTCACGTCGAGGCAATAAAAAGCGAGATCGTTATCAGACAGCGGCGCAATATCCAGCACCAGGCCGGGTTTGTCTGCCGCCAACAAGTTGGCGGTAATTGATTCGGCCAATGCGAGATAACCTGCTGAACCGGAGGTTGCAACTCCTGCCAACAGCCTTTGCTGCCGCCACCGGGTTATCAACCATCGCATCCCAGTCCCCGAAACAGGCGTTCTTCTTCTTCAACCCGAGAGTTAAACATATTGGGATAGAGGCAGGCGAAGACGGTTTCCCGCAGACGATTGAGGATCTTTCACTGGCTTTAGCAGGACGTCCTCAACGCCCAGTCCGCAGCGCTTTGGCGATATCTGCCATATTTTCTGTCGCCGAGATAACCAGAATGGGGGTCTGATCGCCCCGATTACGTAAATGCTCTACCAGTTTGAGACCGTTCATCCTTGGCATCGCAAGATCGCAGATCATCAGATCAGGCGGTAAAACTTCCCAGTAACTCCAGGGCGTCAAGACCATCGCCCGCCAGTGCCGTTGTCGCTCCCAAAGAGGAAAACCACGAATCCAGAAGCGAGCGAAAACTACAGGCTCGTCCTCCCACAATAAGAATCTGTTTTCCGACCAATGGCTGCGTCATGTTTTCTCCCCTGACTGGCTTTAGTAAATAGTGGCATGCTATTGCCGCTCGCGCCTGTCAGAATTTGCTTAAGTGTGTATAAAAGGTGCGTTAAACGTCGGTACGCACCAAAGGCAAAAGTTCGTCCATCTTTTTCTCTACCGCCAGTTGTCCCGCAGCAATAGCGGCACTGGCACGGTGGAAGTCCAACGTGGATATTTGCGGACAGAACGGTTGAATCAGAATATCCGGCGGGTCGCCTGCCATTCGGTTGCGTTTAAGGCGGTTTTCCAGCACCTGAATGGACGTTGTCATAATCTCCATCGCCGTTGGCGCGGTGACCGCACGGCGTGAAGTCATGCTGCTGAGGCGTTCTTTCAAACGCGCATGCCAGGAGAGCGAATCATCACTCTCGTCGTTATCATTGCTGACATTCAAAGACAGAAGATCTTGCTGCATGAGGTGCGCATCGTGCTGAAGATCGACCGCAATAACCAATATCGGCGCCCATCGCACGCGTCAGAAGAGACAGGAACAGGGTTAACGACGGCGCCATCCACCAGCCAGTAGCCGTTATGCGCCACCGGAGACATCAGGCCAGGCATACTGCAAGACGCGCGAACCGCAAGGTGCAGGTCGCCTTCGGTAAACCACAATTCTCGCCCCGTACTCAGGTTGGTCGCCACCGTACCAAAACGTCGGGTGCATTGTTCAAAATCCAGTACCGGCATAACGTTCCGGTACTGATTGAAGACGCGCTCGCCGCGCAGCAACCCTCCTCTGCGCCAGGAGAGATCCATCCAGGCGCAGGACATCCCAGTAACTGAACGAACCACACCCACTGTTCAAGCGCGGGCAGTTTATTGCAGGCGTATGCGGCGCCAACCAGCGAACCAATTGAACATCCCGCCACCGATATCGATATCAATGCCCATGTGTTTCAGGGCTTTGATGACACCAATATGCGACCATCCTCTTGCGGCGCCGGAACCTAGCGCCAGCCCTATTTTAATTTTTCTCATCGTACGTAAAAACTCCCCTGGCTTCCAGACGTAGCAACATCGTCACCACTCGGTTAACATAGCGCTACCTTGGCGTTTGTACGCCGTTTTTTTTATCCAGGGAGATGATTGTGTCTCAGCTTTGTCCCTGCGGTAGCGCTGTCGAGTATAGCCTATGTTGCGGCCCTATTGTGTCCGGTGAGCGAGTTGCACCCGATCGTCACATCTCATGCGTTCTCGCTACTGCGCTTTTGTGATGAAAGACGCAAATTACCTGATTAGAACCTGGCATCCCGCATGTGGTGCAACCGCCTTTCGGGACGATATTGTCGCGGGGTTCGCCCATACTGAGTGGCTTGGGTTGACCATTTTTGAAGAGAGCGGGTCAGACGCGGAAAACACAGGGTATGTCAGTTTTGTGGCCCGTTTTATCGAACAGGGAACACCCGGCGCGATTATTGAACGTTCGCGTTTCTTAAAAGAAAACGGTCAGTGGTACTATATTGACGGTACGCGCCCCCAGTTTGGTCGAAACGATCCCTGCCCCTGCGGGTCCGGCAAAAAATTTAAAAAGTGCTGCGGCTAAAACGCCTGACAGTGCTGATACAGCAAACACATTAAACAGGATTTACCCGGTAATGCATTCACTACAACGAAAAGTTCTGCGCACTATCTGCCCCGATCAGAAGGGCCTCATCGCGCGTATTACAAATATCTGCTACAAGCACGAACTCAATATCGTGCAAAACAACGAATTTGTTGACCACCGGACCGGGCGCTTCTTTATGCGCACAGAGCTGGAAGGCATTTTTAATGATGTCACGCTGCTTGCCGATCTCGACAGCGCATTACCGGAAGGTTCGGTACGCGAGTTGAATCCTGCCGGCGTCGCCGCATCGTCATTCTGGTCACCAAAGAAGCGCATTGTCTGGGCGATCTGTTAATGAAAGCCAACTATGGCGGGCTCGACGTTGAGATTTCCGCCGTAATCGGCAACCACGAAACCCTGCGACCTCTGGTTGAACGTTTTGATATTCCTTTCGAGCTGGTCAGCCACGAAGGGTTAACGCGCGACGAGCACGATAAACAGATGGCGGACGCCATTGATGCGCACCAGCCTGATTATGTCGTGCTGGCTAAGTATATGCGCGTCCTGACGCCGGAATTCGTTTCCCGCTTCCCGAATAAGATTATCAATATTCACCATTCGTTCCTGCCGGCTTTTATTGGCGCACGACCTTACCATCAGGCTTATGAGCGTGGCGTGAAAATTATCGGCGCTACCGCGCACTACGTGAACGATAATCTGGACGAAGGCCCGATCATTATGCAGGACGTAATTCATGTCGATCACACCTATACGGCTGAGGATATGATGCGAGCAGGGCGTGATGTTGAAAAGAATGTGTTAAGCCGCGCATTGTATAAGGTGCTGGCCCAGCGTGTGTTTGTTTACGGGAATCGCACCATCATTCTGTAATCGTCAACGATATGAATTGATTAGCTTTACTCCGTTACGGATGAAAAGTACGCAAACAGTTCATTTTAAGCAAAGGAATGCTTTACAGCGGCGTGTCATTTGATATGATGCGCCCCGCTTCCCGACAGGAAGCAGGCCAGTACAAAGCATTACCCCGTGGTGGGGTTCCCGAGCGGCCAAAGGGAGCAGACTGTAAATCTGCCGTCATCGACTTCGAAGGTTCGAATCCTTCCCCCCACCACCATCTCTTCGCAAGACCTCTACAATTTGAATTACCCCTGGTGGGGTTCCCGAGTGGGCCAAAGGGAGCAGACTGTAAATCTGCCGTCATCGACTTCGAAGGTTCGAATCCTTCCCCCACCACCATTACTTCCTGAAAGCACACAAACTACTTTTAATAACCTTGCCCCATATTCTGCCCTCACGGGGAAGGATGAGAAGCTTCGACTAAGGTTCGATTCGAGCGGAAGCGAGAAAGCGTTGCCGAAGGCAACGACCCGAAAGGGCGAGGCGCAACGCGCCGAGTCATCCTTCCCCACCACCATTATTTATCTGTTGCACCCAGCCAAATTAAATTCCTGTGCTCCATATTTTGCCCGGTGGCACTCCGTTTACCGGGCCTACATGATCACATAACCACATGTCATGTCCGATCGTAGGCCGGATAAGGCGCAGCCGCCATCCGGCAGACAGGCATAAAAAAAACCCTGCCGAAGCAGGGTTTAGCCGCACGCAAAGCCGTATCAGCGACGGGCGCGCACGACCTGGTATTTACGCGTCAGGTACTCGACCGGCGCGCTCCAGATGTGAACCAGGCGCGAGAACGGGAACAGCAGGAACAACGTCATCCCCAGCACCAGGTGCAGGCGGAAAATGAACGCTACGCCCTCTAAAATGCTCAGACGCGCCGCCGTGGAACGTCACCACAGATTGTGCCCATCCCACCAGTTTCATCATTTCGCTACCGTCCATGTGTTGCGCAGAGAACGGAATAGTCAGCAGTCCCAGCGCGCACTGAATCACCAGCAGAGAAAGGATCAAAATATCCGCTCCCGTAGTCGTTGCACGCACGCGTGGGCTGAACAGACGGCGTTTAAGCAGCAGTACGCCACCGACCAGCGTCATCACGCCACAGGCGCCGCCTGCAATCATCGCCATTTTCTGCTTCACTTCAATCGGCAGGAACGCTTCGTACATCCAGTGCGGCGTCAGCATCCCCCAGGAAGTGACCCGCGAAGATCCCCAGAATACCGAAGTGGAACAGGTTCGAAGCCAGGTTCATCCCTTTGCGATCCAGCATCTGGCTGGAAGCCGCACGCCAGGTGTACTGACCGTAGTCATAGCGCAGCCAGCTGCCAATCAGGAACACTGACCCGGCAATGTACGGATAGATATCAAAGAAGAACATATTCAGGAAGTGCATTATTGCTGTCCTCCGGTGGTGATATTCAAATATTGCGGAGCGACAGCCCCGGCAAAACGACGCTGGTGAGCGGAAATCTCCGACTCGCCGCAACCTGCTCAGCAAAGAATTTCACCTGTTCTTCTTCCCAGACGGCATCCAGTGCTTGCGGGGTATCGTCACGGACTTCATCCGCAATTTTCTCTGCCACTTTGTCGCTGTCGATAACGGTATTCAGCCAGCTTCAGCAGCAGATCGAACAGCACCGCATAGCGACTTTCCCGCTGTTGCAGACGTGCGCCCAGCAACGCCAGAATCGGCGCGATGTCCTGCAAGCGCCAAGCGCGTCGTTTTTCGGCAACTGTGCCAGATACTCCAGATACAGCGGCAAATGGTCAGGCAACTCACGACTGTCGAGTTGCAGGCCGTGCTGCTCGTACTGCGCCATCAAATCGACCATTGCCTGGCCGCGATCGCGGGATTCGCCATGAACATGCTCAAACAGCAACAGCGACGTGGCGCGACCGCGATCAAACAGTTCGCTGTAGCTTGCCTGTACATCCAGCATCTCCTGCGCAGTGAGATCGCGCAGGAAAACCGCCAGACTCTGGGCATCTTCTTTATCCAGGTTTTCAGATGACGCGAGTGCATCGAAAAGTTCCTGTTGATGCTGCCATAAGGCAGCATCCGGGTACTCGAGCAGACGCGAAACAATGACGAGTTCAATCATTGGTGCGGCTCCGTTTTGCTGCTCACATCGATGGCATCAATGCGGCGGCTGTTGAACAGGTTGAATTTGGTATCTGAACCGTGGCAACCATCGCCGAACGTAAAGCCGCAACCGCTTTTCTCCGGGAACGCCTCACGCGCCAGCTCACGATGGCTGCTAGGGATAACGAAACGATCTTCATAGTTCGCAATTGCCAGGTAACGGTACATTTCCTGCGCCTGCGCTTCGCTCAGACCCACCTCTTCCAGCGCGCGGGTATCCAGTTTACCGTCAACGGTTTCCGCACGTTTGTAGTGACGCATCGCCAGCATACGTTTCAGCGCCAGCAGTACCGGCTGGGTGTCGCCTGCGGTCAGCAGGTTCGCCAGGTACTGAACCGGGATACGCAGGCTTTCCACGTCCGGCAGGATGCCGTTGCTGCCCAGTTCGCCGGCGTCCGCCGCAGACTGAATCGGTGACAGCGGCGGCACGTACCAGACCATCGGCAGCGTACGGTATTCCGGGTGCAGCGGCAGCGCCAGCTTCCAGTCCATCGCCATTTTGTAAACCGGGGACTGCTGCGCCGCATCGATAACGCTCTGCGGAACGCCGTCTTTCAGCGCTTGTTCAATGACCGCCGGATCGTTCGGATCGAGGAACACATCCAGTTGGCGTTGATACAGATCTTTCTCGTTCTCGGTGCTGGCTGCGCTTTCAATCGCATCGGCGTCATACAGCAGCACGCCAAGGTAACGGATACGACCCACGCAGGTTTCGGAACATACGGTCGGTTGACCCGCTTCAATACGCGGATAACAGAAAATACACTTCTCGGACTTCCCGCTCTTCCAGTTGAAGTAGATCTTCTTGTACGGGCAACCGGTGATGCACATACGCCAGCCGCGGCATTTGTCCTGATCAATCAGGACAATGCCATCCTCTTCACGCTTGTAGATGGCGCCGCTCGGACAGGTCGCCACGCACGCCGGGTTGAGGCAGTGCTCGCACAGACGCGGCAGATACATCATGAAGGTGTTTTCGAACTGGCCGTACATCGCCTTCTGCATGTTTTCGAAGTTCTGGTCTTTGGCGCGTTTTTCAAATTCGCCGCCCAGAATTTCTTCCCAGTTCGGACCGCTGGTGATTTTGTTCATCCGCTGACCGGTGATCAACGAGCGCGGGCGCGCAATCGGCTGATGCTTGCTTTCCGGCGCGGTATGCAGGTTCTGGTAGTCGTAATCAAACGGCTCGTAGTAATCATCAATGCCCGGCAGATGCGGGTTAGCGAAGATTTTACCCAGCAGCATCGCGCGGTTGCCCATGCGAGGTTGCAGTTTGCCGTTAATTTTACGGACCCAGCCGCCTTTCCATTTTTCCTGATTTTCCCCAGTCGTTCGGGAAACCGACGCCTGGCTTACTTTCCACGTTATTGAACCAGGCGTATTCCATACCTTCACGGCTGGTCCAGACGTTTTTACAGGTCACTGAACAGGTGTGGCAGCCGATGCATTTATCGAGATTCAGCACCATGCCGACTTGTGAACGAATTTTCATTTTTACGCTCTCCTGTACCTGGTCATTGCCTTCGCCATCCAACCAGTTAATGTTCTTCATCTTACGCACCACAACAAACTCATCGCGGTTTGAACCGACCGTACCGTAGTAGTTAAAGCCGTAGGCCAGCTGCGCATAGCCGCCGATCATGTGGGTCGGCTTCGGCGTGATACGGGTTACCGAGTTGTGAATACCGCCGCGCTGCTGGGTAATTTCTGAACCCGGCAGGTTAACGATACGTTCCTGCGCGTGGTACATCATGGTCATCCCGGCCGGAACACGCTGGCTTACCACCGCGCGTGCCGTCAGCGCACCGTTGCTGTTAAAGACCTCGATCCAGTCGTTATCTTCAAATACCCAGATCTTTGGCATCGGTTTCGCTCATCCAGACAATCGGCCCAACCGCGCGACAGCGTCAGCATCAGCAGGTTGTCGCTGTAGGTAGAGTGGATTACCCCACTTCTGGTGCGGCGTCAGGAAGTTGAGCGCTTTTTCCGGGTTGCCGTTAGATTTCTCACCCATCACCGCTTTCACTGAACGCGTGTCGATCGGCGGACGGTAAACCAGCAGGCTTTCGCCAAAGTCACGCATCCACTGATGATCCTGATACAGGGACTGGCGGCCAGACAGCGTACGCCACGGAATCAGCTCGTGAACGTTGGTATAACCGGCGTTGTAAGAGACGTGTTCATCTTCCAGGCCAGACCAGGTCGGGCTGGAGATAATCTTACGGCGGCTGCGCCTGAATATCGCGGAAGCGGGATTTTCTCTTCTTCTTTATTGGTCGCCAGATGCGTTATGGTCACGACCGGTGAACTCACTCCAGCGCCGCCCAGGCTTTCACCGCTACGTGGCCGTTAGTTTCCGGCGCCAGCGTGAGGATCATCTCGGCGGCATCCAATCGCGGTATTCAGCATCGGCTGGCCTTTTGCCGGGCCTTCAGCTTTGGTGTAATTGAGCTTGCGCAGCAAATCCATTTCGCTCTGAGTGTTCCAGGCGATGCCTTTGCCACCGTTGCCGATTTTCTCCATCAGCGGGCCGATAGAGGTAAAGCGCTCATACGTCGCCGGGTAGTCGCGTTCCACCGGAATGATGTGCGGCGCGGTTTTACCTGGGATCAGGTCGCATTCGCCTTTTTTCCAGTCTTTCACATCCAGCGGTTGCGCCAGTTCGGCAGCGGAGTCGTGCTGAATCGGCAGCGTCACCACATCGGTTTCTTTGCCAAGGTGTCCCACGCAGACTTCAGAGAATTTCTTCGCGATGCCTTTATAGATTTCCCAGTCGCTTTTCGATTCCCAGGCCGGGTCAACGGCGGCAGACAACGGGTGAATAAACGGATGCATATCCGAGGTATTCATGTCGTCTTTTTCATACCAGGTGGCGGTCGGCAGTACGGATGTCGGAGTACAGGCAGGTGCTCGACAGACGGAAGTCCAGCGTCACCACCAGGTCCAGCTTGCCGTCAAGACCGTTATCCTGCCATTCCACTTCTTCCGGCTTCACGCCGCCCTGCATACCCAGATCTTTGCCCTGAATACCGTTTTCCGTACCCAGCAGGTACTTCAGCATGTACTCATGCCCTTTACCGATGAACCCAGCAGGTTCGAACGCCAGATAAACAGGTTACGCGGGTGGTTTTTCCCCGTTTTCCGGCTGCTCCGCCGCAAAACGAATCGAGCCTTCTTTCAGCGATTTCACGGTGTAATCCACCGCCGTCATCCCGGCTTTTTCCGCTTCACGCGCGATGTACAGCGGGTTGGTGCCCAACTGCGGCGCAGACGGCAGCCAGCCCATGCGTTCAGCACGCACGTTGAAGTCGATCAGATGACCGCTGTAGCGGGATTTATCCGCCATTGGCGACAGCAGTTCCTGCGCGGTAACCGTCTCCGTAGCGCCACTGGCTGGAGTGGTTATAGAAATAGGAGGTGCTGTTCATGTGACGCGCCGGACGCTGCCAGTCAAGAGCAAACGCCAGCGGCTGCCAGCCGGTCTGCGGACGCAGTTTTTCCTGGCCGACATAGTGCGCCCAGCCGCCGCCGCTCTGACCGATACAGCCGCAGAACACCAGCATGTTGATAAGCCCACGATAGTTCATATCGAGGTGATACCAGTGGTTCAGACCGGCGCCAACGATGATCATTGAACGACCATGCGTCTTATCGGCGTTATCCGCAAATTCACGGGCGATACGGGTGATTTGCGCACGCGGTACGCCGGTTATCTGCTCTGCCCACGCCGGAGTATAGGCTTTAATGTCGTCGTAGCTGGTTGCGCAGTTTTCGTCGTTCAGACCGCGTTCCAGGCCATAGTTCGCCATCGTCAGATCGTAAACGGTAGTCACCAGCGCGGTGGTTCCGTCCGCCAGTTGCAGGCGTTTCACCGGCAGCTTGTGCAACAGAACGTTTTGCAACTCGACTTTGTTGAAGTGTTCAGTGCCTTCACCGCCAAAGTACGGGAAGCCCACTTCTGCGATATCGTCCTGGCTACCCAGCAGGCTGAGTTGCAGTTCGGTTTCTTCGCCTGACGTACCGTCACGCTGTTCGAGGTTCCATTTGCCTTTCTCGCCCCAGCGGAAGCCAATAGAACCGTTCGGCGCAACCATATCGCCGCGGGTGTTGATGGCAACGGTTTTCCATTCCGGGTTGTTTTCCTGACCCAGCGCGTCAATAAGATCGGCGGCGCGCAGCATACGGCCAGCGGCATAGTAACCGTCGCGTTCTTCAAGCATCACCAACATCGGCATGTCGGTATAGCGACGGACGTAATCGGTGAAATACTGGCTCGGGTTATCAAGGTGGAATTCACGCAGCATGACGTGGCCCATCGCCAGCGCCATCGCGGCGTCAGTCCCCTGCTTCGGCGCCAGCCACAGGTCGCACAGCTTGGCGATTTCAGCGTAGTCAGGCGTAACGGCAACTGTTTTGGTGCCTTTGTAACGCACTTCAGTAAAGAAGTGGGCATCCGGGGTACGGGTCTGCGGAACGTTAGAGCCCCAGGCGATGATGTAGCTGGAGTTGTACCAGTCAGCGGATTCCGGTACGTCCGTCTGCTCGCCCCAGGTCTGCGGAGACGCAGGCGGCAGGTCGCAGTACCAGTCGTAGAAGCTCAGGCAAGTCCCGCCGATCAGAGACAGGTAACGCGCGCCGGATGCGTAAGAGACCATCGACATTGCCGGAATCGGCGAGAAGCCCGCCACGCGATCGGGACCGTAATTTTTAATGGTATAAACGTTGGATGCCGCAATCAGTTCGTTTCACTTCCTGCCAGGAAGAACGAACGAAGCCACCACGACCACGCGCTTGTTTGAAGCTTTTTGCTTTATCGGCGTCTTCGATGATGGAAGCCCAGGCTTCTACCGGATCGCTGTGCAGTTTTTTCGCATCACGCCACATTTTCATCAGGCGCTTACGCATCAGCGGATATTTCAGGCGGTTTGCGCTGTAGAGATACCAGGAGTAGCTCGCGCCGCGCGGGCAGCCGCGAGGTTCATGGTTCGGCATATCCGGGCGGGTGCGCGGGTAGTCTGTCTGCTGGGTTTCCCAGGTGACCAGACCGTTTTTCACATAAATTTTCCAGCTGCAAGAGCCGGTACAGTTTACCCCGTGGGTTGAACGCACGACTTTGTCATGCTGCCAACGTTGGCGGTATCCATCCTCCCAGTCCCGGTTTGTTTCGAGAAGCTGGCCGTGCCCATCGGCAAAGGTTTCGCCCTTCTGTTTGAAGTAGCGAAACCGGTCCAGGAATTTACTCATCGGGTTTCTCCTGTTTGGAGCCTGACGGCTCTCTGATAAATCGACATTGCTGGATTGGCTGTGAAGGTAACGCTCTGAAAGGGCGTCAGAATTGATAACGATCAAGGCAGACGGGGATGAAAATCGGGGGTGTTTTTTGACATACCCCTTAAGGAGGATGATTTTTATTCATTCAACATACTGATTAATATGAATATTTTTAAATTCATCCATTATGTAAATGTTAAATTCTTTATAAGTGGGTATTAAGGGGTATGCCCCCTGCAAGGCATAAATGAACGCCGTTCTGACAAACCGGCGCTGTTTATTTATAAACAAGTATGTTGTAACTAAAAACAGGCAAAAAAAAGCGCGGTCTAACGCCGCGCAATGGATAATCAAACAATTACTTTTTTATTTTTTAGAATGACGTCCGTATACCGCCCAGGTGATGACTACGCAGGCGATATAGAAAATCAGGAACACTTTCATCGCATCGACCGGTGAACCGGTTAATGCCAGAGATGTCCCGAATGCTTTCGGAATAAAGAAACCGCCGATTGCGCCAATCGCAGAGATAAAGCCCAATGCGGCTGCGGTATCAGTCGCGGCTTCACGCAGCGCTTTCTCTTCAGAGCCCCCTTCCGCTTTAACCCTGTCCATCGTCAGCTTGCGGAAAATAACGGAGATCATCTGGAAAGTAGACCCACTCCCCAACCCGGCAGTCAGGAACAGTGCCAGGAAGACAACGAAGAAGGCGATAAAGCTGCCGCCCTGGCCGTTAGAAGGCAAGGTCAGGAACAGTAAGGCGCTGAAAATCGCCATCAGCACAAAGTTAACCAGCGTCACGCGCGTTCCGCCCAGACGGTCGGAAATTGCCCCGCCCGCAGAACGGGCCAGCGCGCCGATTAACGGGCCGAAGAAGGCATAATGCAGGATCTGTACTTCCGGGAACTGTGTTTTAGACAGCATCGCAAACCCGGCGGAGAAGCCGATGAATGAACCGAACGTCGCCAGATACAGCAGACTCATCATCCACAGGTGCCCACGTTTAAGTACCGGCAACTGATCTTTCAGCGAAGCCTTCGAGGTCGCCAGCTCATTCATACCGAACCAGGCGGCCAGGGTGAAAATGGCCAGGAACGGCACCCAAATCCAGGCGGCGTTCGCCAGATACAGCTGCGAACCGTCCGGCTGTTCCACACCGTGACTGCCAAATACGGCAAAGACAGACAACGAGACCACCAGCGGCGCGACCAGTTGCATAACGCTCACGCCCATGTTGCCTAAACCGCCGTTCAGACCCAGCGCGCCGCCCTGTTTCTGTTTTGGAAAGAAGAAGCTGATGTTAGCCATGCTGGAGGCAAAGTTCGCGCCGGCAAAACCGCACAGCAGAGAAATCAGAATAAAGGTGCTAAACGGCGTGGAGGTGTCCTGCACGGCAAAACCTAACCATACGCAAGGAATGACCAGAATCCCGGTGCTGAACGCCGTCCAGCGGCGGCCGCCAAACAGAGGAACCATAAAGGAGTACGGCACACGCCAGTAATGCGCCAGAAACAGACGGCAAGGCGGTCAGCATGAACAGCTGATCGGTGGTGAAGTTAAAACCGACCTTCGGTAAATTCACCGCGACAGCGCTGAATAACATCCATACACAAAACGCCAGCAGCAAACAGGGGACGGAAATCCACAGGTTGCGGCTGGCAACACGATGACCACGCTGTTCCCAGAAAGCGGGATCTTCCGGCCGCCATTCTGTGATTACAGCTCCAGATGCCCCTTTCGGGGGCAGATGAGTGACTCATAGACACCTCTGTTACTCGATTCGATGTCTGCCACATTAGGGTTTACAGCCGAGGGTAAGTTGATATAAATCAAAGGAAAAGCCGTCATTATTCGCGGCTAAAATTATCATGCCCCTTAGTGAGTAGGCTTTGTCGACAAAAAAGATGTGGTTTTTCCACGGTGCTGTATAAACCCTACCCCCCGGCTTCGCGATCCCCTCCCACCACCAGCAATTAAGAGGTAACTCGTTATAGTATGGGTATACTCCAGGGTATGGCTGAGAATAACGTCACTGTCGAAAACGCCCCTCCGGTGAGCATCCCGGCAGAATCGTCATTCATTAAGGTTTCCTGAGCAGGAAGCCTGAAGGAAGAAGTCTACATGTTTAAACGTTGTCTCTCTCCACTCACGCTGGTCAACCAACTGGCGCTTATTGTTCTCCTGTCCACCGCTATCGGTGTGGCGGGCATGGCTATCTCTGGCTGGCTGGTTCAGGGCGTACAAGGCAGCGCCCATGCGATCAACAAGGCCGGTTCGCTGCGTATGCAGAGCTATCGCCTGCTGGCAGCAGTGCCGCTGAGCGCCCACGACCAAAAGCTGCTGGATGAGATGAAACAGACGGGCGTTCAGCCCTGAACTGACCCGCGCTGCGGAACGCGACGGGCAACAAGAGCAGCTTCGCGCACTACAGGACTACTGGCATACGGAACTGGCGCCTGGGCTGCAACGCGCGCAGGACAGAAACGCCGTTGCCGGCGATGTTATGCGTTTTGTCACCGGTCTGGATCGGTTAGTCACCGCCTTTGATCACACGACCGAGCTGCGCATTGAGCGCGTGGTGATGGTGCATCGGTTAATGGCCATCTTTATGGCGCTGCTGTTCGTCTTTACGATCATCTGGCTACGGGCGCGCCTGCTGCAACCGTGGAAACAACTGCTTTCGATGGCGCGAGCCGTCAGCCAGCGCGACTTCACCCAGCGGGCGCATATCAGCGGGCGCAATGAGATGGCGATGTTAGGCTCAGCGCTCAACAACATGTCGGAAGAGCTGGCCGAAAGTTACGCCGTACTGGAACAACGCGTGCAGGAAAAGACGGCCGGGCTGGAGCATAAAAACCAGATCCTCTCATTCCTGTGGCAGGCCAACCGCCGCCTGCATTCCCAGGTGCCGCTGTGCGAGCGCCTCTCCCCGGTGCTGAACGGCCTGCAAAACCTGACGCTGCTGCACGATATTGAACTGCGGGTTTATGACCTGGAAGATGAAGATAATCATCAGGAGTTCACCTGCCAGTCCGACAGCAGTTGTGATGACAAAGGGTGCCACCTCTGCCCGCGCGGCGCGCTGCCCGCGATCAACGGCGGCACCACGCTGAAATGGCGACTTACCGATGCCCATACGCAATACGGCATTCTGCTGGCGACGCTGCCGCACGGGCGCCATCTGAGTCACGATCAGCAGCAGATGATTGATACGCTGGTCGAGCAATTGACCGCTACGCTGGCGCTGGACAGAAATCAGGAACGCCAGCAACAGTTGATTGTGATGGAAGAGCGTGCCACCATTGCCCGCGAACTTCATGATTCTATTGCACAATCGCTCTCCTGCATGAAGATGCAGGTCAGCTGTCTGCAAATGCAGGGCGCGACGTTGCCGGAAAGCAGCCGCGAGTTGCTCAGCCAGATCCGCAACGAACTGAATACCTCCTGGGTACAGCTACGTGAACTGTTAACCACCTTCCGGTTACAGTTGACCGAACCCGGCCTGCGGCCTGCGCTGGAGGCGAGCTGTCAGGAATATAGCGCCCGATTTGGTTTTACGGTGAAGCTGGATTATCAGCTCCCGCCGCGACGGGTGCCGTCGCATCAGGCTATCCACCTGTTGCAAATTGCCCGCGAAGCGTTAAGTAACGCCCTCAAGCATTCCCATGCCGATGAGGTGGCCGTCGCCGTGGTGCAAAATGGCAATCAGGTCAAACTGACAGTAAAAGACAACGGCTGCGGCGTACCAGAAAACGCCGAGCGCAGTAACCATTATGGCATGATTATTATGCGTGACCGCGCGCAGAGCCTGCGTGGCGATTGTCGTGTACGCCGTCGTGAGACGGGCGGTACGGAAGTTGCTGTCACCTTTATTCCCGAAACAAACTTCACAGAAGTCCAAGGAGATACCCATGAGTAATCAGGAACCGGCTACCATCCTGCTGATCGACGATCATCCGATGTTACGGACCGGTGTTAAACAGCTTGTCAGCATGGCGCCCGATATTAGCGTGATCGGCGAAGCCAGTAATGGCGAGCAGGGTATTGAGCTGGCAGAGTCTCTTGATCCCGATCTGATCCTGCTGGATCTGAACATGCCGGGCATGAACGGTCTGGAAACCCTGGATAAGCTGCGTGAGAAATCACTGTCAGGCCGTATCGTGGTATTCAGCGTGTCCAATCATGAAGAAGACGTGGTGACGGCGCTGAAGCGCGGCGCAGACGGCTATCTGTTAAAAGATATGGAGCCGGAAGATCTGCTGAAAGCCTTACAGCAAGCGGCCGCTGGCGAAATGGTGCTGAGCGAAGCGTTAACGCCGGTTCTGGCCGCCAGCCTGCGGGCAAACCGCGCGACCTCTGACCGCGACGTGACCCAACTGACGCCGCGCGAACGCGATATCCTGAAGCTGATCGCCCAGGGACTGCCGAATAAAATGATCGCCCGCCGCCTGGATATCACCGAGAGTACGGTCAAAGTGCATGTGAAACATATGCTGAAGAAGATGAAGCTGAAGTCACGCGTCGAAGCGGCGGTATGGGTGCATCAGGAACGCATCTTCTGATTACTCCTCCGGGAGCAGCTTCCAGCGCGGATCGTTATCGGGCATCGCCATAAACGGTTCAGTCAGTGATAGCGTGATCTCATTGGAGGAGACACGCTGGCCCTGCTCATCTTCAACAACGACCGACAGCCGCCAGCGATTTGTCACCCCTTCGCTGCTGTCCCAGGCCGGCATGATAATGGTCCAGCCCTCTGCGCTGTCCGCCTTCGCTCCTGCCGTCAGGCTCAGCGCCTGCGTATCGCCCTGCCACGTTACATGACGAACGCCATGCCGACTGCGAATCTGCACCTTCAGCGGCACCGTCTCGCCAGGCTGGAGATCCCACGGCGGCGTCGCCAGAAAAACAGTGAGCGTTTTACGCTGACGGTACTCCATCGTCGGGAGATTATTGCGCTGCGGGTTATCATAGCGACTACCGCGCAACGACTGACTCTCCGCCACCTCGCTGGCCGACAGCTGTTTGTTCAGCGGCACGCCAAAACGGTAGTTCAGGTTCAACCCCAGATTATTCTGGCTCACCCCGCTCTCGCCCTGTTTATGTTGCGCCGTCACCGTCACCAGCGGCACCGGCGTGTAATTAAGCCCCAGTTTTACCGCTACCGGATTATGGTATCCCGTGCCTGAGTCAAACAGATCCACCCGTTCGCCGAAATACTGTTCCACGCTGACGCTGGTGTTGAGGTGTTGATAAAACGGCATGCGCATCTGCGCGGTAACATCGTAGCCGCGCGCCATACGCTGCTCTAAGGCGGTGGTCTGTTCATGCCAGGAAGCGAAAGGCTGGTAGTAATTGGCGGATAATCGCAGGTATTCGCCCCACGCTTCCGCGCCAAATCCCGCCCGTTGCAGATTCTCATCCAGCAGGTTGTCATAAAAAGTGTTGTACCCTAACAGCCAGCCGTCGCGCGCCCAGCGTTGGCCGATGCCGACATTACTGACCAGGCCATCGTCCTGCTGAGTCAGCCCGAGTTGACTCCAGGTCAGATACCGCGTGTTGTCCTGCCAGGGAATAAACCAGCCCCCACGACTGCCGGTAAAGCTCCCTTCGTTATCAATCCTGAGATCGACACTCGCATTCCCCCAGGGCGAAAGCCAGGACTCCAGTTGATGATTCACCTGTTCACTCACGGCGTCCCGCACCTGGCCAAACGCAAACTGACGCGCCTGCTCGCCGGTATCCAGCCCATTGTCGGTCATGCTCGCTTCGCCAAAGGCTTTCACCATCTCAGCAAACTGTTTTTCACCTTCGTGTGACTCAGGCGTCATGCCCAAATCAGGCAAACCATCCTGGTTGTTATCGAAGGGATTTTCCGCCTGTTGAATAAACGAGGATTGCGCGCTGGCAGTACCGCCTGCCAGCAGCAAGAGTATGCAAAGGGAAAGAGGGCGATAAACAATACGGCTCAAATTGTCAGCTGCTTTTACATTAAACGAATGAAATCTCACACTTAACTAAAACCATAACGTTTCCATCCGCGTTTTGCAGCCCTTTATCGCATTTTCAGGAGAATCCCAGGCTTCCGGCGGATGCCGTTTGCGCCAGCAGCGCTTTCAGCTCCGGTACGCATGAGCCGCAGTTGGTGCCGCAGCGTAATGTTTTGCCCAGCGCCTGAACGGAGTCGCACCCTTGTGCGATAGCCTGCTGAATAGCACACTCCCCCACGCTAAAGCAGCTACAGATAATGCGTCCCTGGTCGGGTATCCCGCCGCCCGGTTTGCCACTCAACAGGCCATGCCGTTCAGGGGCGTTTTCCGGCGGATGGCGGAACGCGGCAATCACCGCCGCATCGTCTGTTTCGGGTTTTATCGCATCTGACCAGAACCCCAGCATTAATTGTCCCGTCTGCCAGGCCAGAATATTCAGCCCCTGCGGCGTCTGCGAGGTCTGCAATTGCCAGCGCTGTTCGCGGCACATCGCCAGCAACCAGTCGCGATCGTCACGATCGCTTGCGAGGGTGAAACGCGCCACGCCTTCCGCCGCTTTACGCCACCAGTGAACAAAAGGAGGAAAGGTTATCTCTTCGCGGATGAACAGCTCCCCCTGCCAGCGCGGCTGCCACGGCGTGATGCGCACCGCCGTTTGTTTACTCTCCGGCTGCCCTGATTGAGGATCGCAGACGGGCGCGACCAGCGCATTCACCCTTCCCTGACGGGCAAAGCGATTATTCCAGTGCATCGGCGTAAACGCCGTCCCTTCCCGCAAGCCGGCCTGAATCACCACTCTGGCGACCATTACCCCACGCGAAGAGCTGATACGGCCAAATGCGCCATCCACCAGGTGAAAACGGGCGGCATCGGACGGTGAAACCTCAACAATCGGTTCGCTAATGTGCTGCATAAGCCGAACCACCGTTCCGGTTCGGGTCATGGTGTGCCACTGATCGCGCAGGCGGCCGCTGTTTAAAATAAGCGGATAGAGTGCGTCACAGCGCGTTCTCATGCCCTCCGGCTCAACGGGCACCAGCCGCAGACGCTTATTGCGATGCCAGCCGCGAGCCAGGTCCAGCGCTCCGTGGTGACGGCTGACCGGCCAGCGGACAGGCGCCATTTCATCCCACGCCGCGCGGTTCAGATCCGCCAGCGCGCCAATATCAAACGCGCGGTCGCCGTCATTCTCAAACCCCGACAGCGCAGCGTGTTCCCGAAAGACATCCCCACGCATCCTGCCAGGCGAATGCCTCGCCAAAGCCGAGTTGTTTCGCCATCTGCGCGACAATCCACCAGTCTGCTCTGGCCTCGCCGGGGCGGTTAAAAATGCGCGCTGACGCGAGATGCGCCGTTCAGAGTTGGTGACGGTGCCGTTTTTCTCCCCCCAGGCCAGCGCCGGAAACCGGATATGCGCCAGTCGACTGGTATCGGTATCGGCTACCACCTCCGAGACAATGACCAACGGGCAGGCAGACAGCGCCTGACAGACGGCATGAGTGTCCGGCAGCGATACCGCCGGATTCGTGCCCATGATCCACACCGCCTTCACCTCGCCGCGCGCGATAGCGTCGAACAGATCCACCGCCATCAACCCCGGCGTCTGCGCCAGCCGCTCCGTGCCCCAGAAACGGGCAACCCGCGACAGATCCTGCGGCTCAAAATTCATGTGCGCCGCCAGCTGTGTCGCCAGCCCGCCGACTTCACGCCCTCCCATCGCATTTGGCTGTCCGGTCAGCGAAAAGGGCCCGCAGCCTTCCCGCCCGTATTTACCGCTGGCAAGGTGTACGTTAATGATCGCGTTGCATTTATCACTGCCGCTGGCGGACTGGTTAATCCCCATCGTGTAAAGGGTGATTGCGCGCGGCGCGGTCAGAAAACCATCATAAAACCGGCGGATTTCCGCGGGTTCCAGACCACAAAATTGCGCGACTCGCTCAACAGGCCAGCGACTGGCGCGGGCAAACGCCGCCTGCGCATCATCAAAATCGACGTCATATTCTTCGCTTGTCGCGATGGCGTGCAGCAGCCCGACAAACAGCCCGCCATCGCTGCCGGGCGTCAGGGCAAGGTGCATATCCGCAATATCACAGGTGGCGGTGCGCCGGGGATCAATCACCACCACTTTCATGGACGGGTTCTCTTTTCGCGCCTGCACCAGGCGCTGATAGAGCACCGGATGCGTCCACGCCGCGTTCGAGCCGACCAGAATCACCAGATCGCTGCGCTCTATATCTTCGTAGCTGCATGGCACCACATCCGCGCCAAACGCGCGTTTGTAGCCCGTAACGGCTGACGACATGCACAGGCGCGAATTGGTATCGATATTGGCCGCACCGATGAATCCCTTCATCAGTTTATTCGCCGCATAGTAGTCTTCCGTCAGCAGTTGTCCCGAGGCGTAGAAAGCCACCGACGTTGGGCCATATTGCGCGATGATGCTGCGCAGGCGCTCGCCCGCCGTGTTCAGCGCCTGCTGCCAGCTTACCGTTTCACCGTTAACCTGCGGGTGTAATAACCGTCCGGTCAGTCCGGTGGTTTCTCCCAGCGCAGCGCCTTTCACACACAGTCGCCCAAAATTAGCCGGGTGATCGGGATCGCCCTGAACCGTGACGCCCTGTTCGCTGACGCGGGCGATCACCCCACAGCCGACACCGCAGTAAGGGCACGTTGTCCGGGTTTCATTCATGACGCCTCCGCACGCAGCAGTAGCGCTTGATTCCCGACCCATACCTTGCCCGCTTCGACTTTCACCGGCCAGGCGCGCACAACGGGCTCACCGCTGTCATACTGTCGACCATCGCGCAGGCGAATACGCTGTTTGTAGAGCGGTGAAATGACAACGGGCTCACCGCCGGCATCCCCCAGAATTCCCCGGGAAAGCACGTTTGCGTCGCTGCCGGGTTCATGGTTATCAAGGGCGTAAATCGTCTGACCAAAGCGAAACAGCGCAATTTGCAGGTTGCCCAGACGGGCGCCAATGCCCGCCTGCTCGGGAATCTCCTCCAGCTGACAAACCTCCTGCCAGGGTTTTGTCGGCAGGATGGTTCTCGCTGGCACCGCCGGTTTCGCCAACTGCGGTTGCCCACGTAGCATCTGGCGTGCTACGGCTTCATCCGGTTCGTCGCCGTTCACGCTAGAGCGGAACAGCGCCAGACGCTGCGGATCGTTCAGCGTGGTTTGCCATTCACACTGGTATGTTTCCACAATCCGCGCCATCTCTTGTTCAAGCTCGTCGCCGATACCCAGGCTGTCGTGTATAACCACCTCGCGCAGATAGTCGATGCCCCCTTCAAGATTATCCATCCAGGTGCTGGTGCGTTGCAGGCGATCGGCGGTACGGATATAGAACATCAGGAAGCGATCCACGAATTTAATCAGCGTGGCGTCATCCAGATCGCTGGCGAACAGATCCGCATGACGCGGCTTCATACCGCCGTTTCCGCAGACATACAGGTTCCAGCCCTTATCGGTGGCGATCACACCAACGTCTTTCCCCTGCGCTTCGGCACACTCGCGGGTACAGCCGGAGACCGCCATTTTGATTTTGTGCGGGGCGCGCAGTCCCTTGTAGCGGTTCTCCAGCGTGACGGCCAGACCGGTTGAATCCTGAACGCCATAGCGACACCAGGTTGACCCGACGCAGGATTTCACCGTGCGCAACGACTTCCCGTAGGCGTGCCCGGTTTCAAAACCGGCAGCAACCAGATCGCGCCAGATATCCGGCAGTTGTTCGAGGCGCGCGCCAAACAAGTCGATACGCTGCCCGCCGGTAATTTTGCTGTAGAGCTGATAACGTTTGGCGATTTCGCCTATGGCAATCAGCCCATCCGGCGTCACCTCGCCTGCCGCCATGCGCGGTACAACGGAATACGAACCGTCTTTCTGGATATTGGCAAAATAACGATCGTTGGTGTCCTGCAACGGCAGATGCGCAGGTTTTAGCAGATACTCATTCCAGCAGGAGGCCAGCACCGAGCCCACCAGTGGTTTGCAAATCTCACAACCATGCCCGCGACCATAGCGGCTAATCAGCTGCTCAAAGGTGTGGATGCGGTTCACCCGCACCAGGTGGTAAATCTCCTGTCGCGAGTACGCAAAGTGTTCGCAGATATCCTTTTTAACCTCCACGCCCTGTGCCGCCAGCTGGAACTCCATCACCTGTTTCACCAGCGCGCTGCACCCACCGCAGCCGGTTGCCGCTTTGGTGCACTGCTTGATTGCGCCCATCTCCGTTGCGCCCGCGCTGACCGCCTGGCAAATGTCCGCCTTGCTGACGTTATGACAAGAGCATATTTGCGCGCTGTCCGGTAATGCCGCAACGCCCAACGCTTTCGGCGCGCTGCCCGCCAGTGCAGGTAAAATCAGCGATTCCGGCTGTCCGGGCAGCGCCATACCGTTAAGCATCATTTGCAATAACGTGGCGTAATCCGCCGCATCACCCACCAGCACGCCGCCCAGCAGCGTCTTGCCGTCCGCGCTGACCACAATTTTTTTGTAGATTTGCTCCGGGCCATGCGTCCACTGATAGCTTTGCGCGCCTGGCGTGCGCCCCTGCGCATCGCCGAACGAGGCCACATCCACCCCCAGTAATTTGAGTTTGGTGCTCATATCCGCCCCGCTGAACGCCGCATCTTCACCGGCCAACTGCGCTGCCGCCACGCGCGCCATCTGGTAGCCCGGCGCAACCAGCCCAAACACCCTGCCGTCCCAGAGCGCACATTCACCGATGGCAAAAACATCCGCGTCAGAGGTCAGACAGTGGTTATCAATACACACCCCGCCGCGTTCTCCGATACGAAGTCCGGCGCCGCGCGCCAGCGCATCCTGCGGGCGAATACCGGCAGAAAACACCACCATATCCGTCTCCAGACGCTCACTATCCGTAAACACCAACTGTAACCCTTGCGGGGTAGAGACAATTTCCGCAGTGGATTTCGAGGTATGCACGCTCACGCCCAGCGCCTCGATTTTTTCGCGCAGCATCGCCGCGCCAGCGTTATCAAGCTGAACCGCCATTAACGATGGCGCGAACTCGACAACATGCGTCTCCAGCCCTAATTGCCGCAAGGCGTTCGCCGCCTCCAGCCCCAACAGCCCGCCGCCAATCACCACCCCACGGCGAGAGTGTTTTGCCTTCGCGGCAATCGCATCCAGATCGTCCAGCGTGCGATAGACGAAACACGCCGCCGAATCACCGCCTTTCACCGGCGGAACAAAGGGATATGATCCGGTTGCCAGCACCAGTTTATCCCAGTGCGTTTCATGTCCGCTGGCGGTGCGAATAACGCGGGCATCCCGATCGATCGCCGTGACGCATTGCGACAACCGCAGCTCAATACCGTGGCGGGCAAAAAAATCGCCTTCCACCAGCGAGAGCGATTCTGCGCTGCGCCCGGCAAAATACTCCGACAGATGAACGCGGTCATAGGCGGCATAACGCTCTTCGCCAAAGACCACAATCTGATAGTCAAGATGCAGATTGCGGCTAACGCATTGCTCAAGAAAATGGTGGCCAACCATACCGTGTCCAACAACAGCCAACGTGGGTTTTGTCATAGTCACCTGTCCTGCAGCCGCAGGCTGCGTATCAAATCTGTCGAATAACCAGTCAGGATTCGCCGACGCAGCCTGCGCCAGCAAATCAGTCAACGGCGCGGCGCTGCGGCAATCGCCCATCAGCAGCACCCCCTGTAACCGTCCATTGCGGATCAGCAGACGACGGTAATGGCCGCTCAGCGGGTCAAATGTGCGCAGCAGATCATCACCTGCCGTGGCGTTTACCTCCCCGGCGCTGAACAGATCGATGCCCGTCACCTTCAGACGCGTACCGCTGTCCTGCCAGTGAAAATCAGCGCCGGGGATTCCCGCCAGGCGGGCCGCCAGCACCTCCGCGTGCGCCAGACAGGGCGCGACCAGCCCCCAGGTCTGGCCGTCGATTTCACAGCACTCGCCTATCGCGCTGATCCCCGCCACCGCCGTGCGCAGTTGCCCGTCCACCACAATTCCACGCTGACAGTGCACCCCGCTTGCCTGCGCCAGCGCCGTATTGGGTTTTACGCCAGTGGCAATCACCACGCGCGTTGCAGACAGCACGCAACCGTTCGTCAACGTGACGTCATCAGGCGTAATCCTGTTGATACCGGACGACAGCACGCAGTCAATCCCGCGTGCGTTAAGGTGTTCCGCCAGCAGTTCCCCGGCTTGCTCATCAAGCTGTTGCTCCATGAACCGATTGCCACGATGAATCAACGTGACATTGTCACCTTTTAGTCGCAGCGCGGCGGCCGCTTCGACCCCAAGCACACCGCCGCCCAGCACGGCAACCGGCCCGCAGCCATGCAGGATGCTGTCCACATCGTTAATCGTGCGAAAAGCATGCACATGGGGTAAATCAGCGCCGGGGATCGGCGGAATAAACGGAACCGAGCCGGTGGCAAACACCAGCGCAATCCCACGCCAGCGTTCGACCGGTGGTAGTGGCGGTACGCGCTATCGCGTCAACGGCGATGACGGCTTCCCCCGTCAGCACCGTGACGCCGTGGCGCTGATACCACTCAGGCGGATGCAGCAGCGTCTGCGCAAAGCGCTTTTCGCCGCCCAGTACGGGCGAAAGCTGAATGCGGTTATACGCATGCTGCGGTTCTTCCCCCACCACGGTTATCGTGAAGGCCTGCGCGCCTGCGCCAACAGCGCCTCCACCAGACGGGTGGCAGCCATCCCGTTGCCGATAATGACCAGTCGCTGCGTCATACCGCCTCCCTACGCCGCCTTCGGCTGCTTTTCGTAGAGGAAGTGAAGAATCTGCTGGCGCAACTGGTGGTATCGGCTGTCGTCAGCCAGCTGCACGCGATTACGCGGGCGAGGAAGCGTGACGGGCAAAATGTCGCCTACCGTCGCCGCCGGGCCGTTGGTCATCATCAGCACGCGATCGGAGAGCAGCACCGCTTCATCCACATCGTGGGTAATCAGCACAATGGTGGTATTGAGCGACTGCTGGATTTGCATCACCGTGTCCTGCAAATGCGCGCGCGTCAGGGCGTCCAGCGCGCCCAAACGGTTCATCCATCAGCAGCACTTTGGGTTTCATCGCCAGCGCCCGGGCGATGCCGACGCGCTGCTTCATCCCCCCGGACACTTCTCCCGGATGCTTGTGCATAGCGTGCCCCATTTGCACCCGTTCAAGATTGTGTTCAATCCATTCCCGACGCTCTGTTTTCCCCATCGTGCGGCGAAAGACCCGATCAACCGCCAGCGCAACGTTATCGAAGCAGGTCAGCCACGGCAGCAGCGAGTGATTCTGAAAGACCACCGCTCTTTCCGGCCCCGGCCCGGCGATTTCCCGGTTGTCGCAAATAAGCCCCCCGTCGGTAGGGAGCGTAATTCCGGCAATCAGATTCAACAGCGTCGATTTCCCGCAGCCGGAATGCCCAATAAGGCTGACGGTTTCACCTTCATGAATGTCGAAAGAGACGTTTTGCAACGCCAGAAACTCGCCGCTGGCGGTAGAAAAACGCTGACTGACGGCCTGTACCTGAATTAACGGTTTCATGGTGTTCCCCTTATTTTTCCTGCCAGCTAAAACGACGCGCCACCAGCATTAAGCCCTGCTCCAGCAGCAGGCCCAACCACGCCGGATGAATGACGATAGCGATGAGAATGTTTTCCACATTGAGGTTGTTCCACTCGTTTCCAGATCCAAAAGCCAATGCCAAGGCCGCCGGTGAGCATTTCCGCCGCCACAAATCACCAGCCAGGCGGTGCCGATAGACAGGCGTACGCCGGTCAGCACCGCAGGCAGAACCGCCGGAAAGAGAATACGGCGCATCACCGTCCATTCCGGGAGTTGCAGGACACGGGCAACGTTAAGGTAATCCTGTGGGATGCGGCGCACGCCTTCGGCGGTGTTGATCACCATCGGCCAGATAGAGCAGATAAAAATGGTCCAGCTTGATGCCGGTTCCGCTTTCTGAAACAGCAGCAAGCCAATTGGCAACCAGGCCAGCGGGCCTGACCGGTCGCAGCAGCGCGATCAGCGGGGGTAAACATGCGCGAGAAAAAAGGTGAACCGGCCGATCAGGAAGCCAAGCGGGATACCCACCAGCGCCGCCAGCCCAAAACCAATCGCCACACGCTGTAGCGACGCCAGCACATTCCAGCCAATCCCCATATCATTAGGCCCCACCGTTATAAAACGGGTCGGCAAACAGCGTCAGCGCGGAATCAAGGGTGCTGAGCGGCGTCGGGAAGCCTTTGCTGTTAATGGCCGCCAGTTGCCAGCCCACCACCAGCAGCGCCAGCCCCAGCAATGCGGGAACGGTTCGCTGCGCCAGCGTTCGCATCAGATGCGACAGCGGCGGATTACGCCTGCGCACCGTAACGGGCGGCAGCGTAATCACTTCACCGGCGGCGGGTTCAGGAATGCGTCTTTGCACGTTTTGTACTGTTTTCATGTCAGGCCCCTTGATGATGGAGAGTGAAGCTGTTGGCGTAACGTTCGGGGTCCCGCCCGGTCCATACGGAACCATCCATGAGGGTGCTGGTGCGTAACAGCTGAGAAGGCGGCGTGATGCCGCCTACCGCTGCGGCGGCGTCCCGCCAGATGTCCGTGCGGTTAATCCGGGCGGCGATGGCGTTATAATCCGGCGCGTCCTTGAGCAGCCCCCAGCGACGAAACTGCGTCAGGAACCACATCCCGTCGGAATGCCACGGAAAACTCACTTCCGCATCGTGATAAAAACGAATGGCGTGCGCATCCTGCCAGCGATGCCCTGCGCCGTTGTCGTACTCGCCCAACATACGTCCGGTCAGGTACTGCTCTTTGGTATTAAGCCAGGCGCGACGAGCCAGTATTTGTGCGGTTTCGCGTCGGTTTTCCACTGAGGCGTCGATCCAGCGCGCCGCCTCCAGTACCGCGCTGACCAGCGCTCTGGCGGTGTTTGGATGCTGTTCGACCCAGTCACGGCGCGTTCCCAGGATTTTTTCCGGGTGATCGGGCCAGATGGCCTGCGAGGTCGTGGCGGTAAAACCAATGCGATCATTAATCGCACGGGCATTCCACGGTTCACCGACGCAAAAACCCACCATGTTGCCAATACGCATGTTCATCACCATTTGCGGCGGCGGCACGACGACCATTCGGACATCAGAGAACGGGTTAATCCCCGCACTGGCCAGCCAGTAATAGAGCCACATCGCATGCGTTCCGGTCGGAAAGGTATGCGCAAAGGTGTAAGTGCCGGGCGCTTGTCCGGCGATCATGTTTTTCAATCCGCCAGCGTCGGTAATACCTTTCTCCTGGAGCGCCGTCGACAGCGTGATTGCCTGCCCGTTCTGATTTAGCGTCATCAGGTTCGCCATCGGCTGCGGCTTACTGGCGATACCAAGCTCAAGACCATAGAGCAGGCCATACAGCACATGCGCCGCGTCCAGTTCGCCGGAAACGAGTTTGTCGCGCACCGCCGCCCAACTGGCCTCTTTGGTCGGCACGAGGGTAATGCCGTATTTCTTATCAAACCCTTTCAACGCGGCGATGATCAGCGGCGCGCAGTCGGTGAGCGGAATAAAGCCGACTCTGACAATTTCAAGTTCGGGTTTGTCCGACCCTGCCGCCCACACGGACTGCATCAAACCGGGCACCAGCAGCACCCCGCCCATCGCGGCCCCTGCCTGCAATAATCGACGTCGCGTCAATGAAACAGACCTGTCACCCATACATGCTCCCCATTGCAAAAAAAAGCGCCCGGCAATGCCGAAGCATTGCAGGACGCCTTTATCCCAAACGCGCGCAAACCGTCGTTGGTTTGCCGCTAAACTGTTTTCAGAACTCTTTTACCATTTCAGTCCTGCAATTCAGATGCCAACATCAACATGCCCCTATTCCGCCGCTTTTCAGGCGGTACGCGAACGCGCTTGCACCCGAATCTGGCACACGATGCCCAGCCGTTGTGCAGCTACCCTTTGGTTGTCACCTGCCAGAGCGATTTCACCGTGAGCAGCGCACGCGCGATGTCCACCATCCGCTGGTTCTTATCCATCGCCATTTTGCGCAGCGACTGCCAGGCCTGCTCTTCAGACAGATTCTGGTGATGCATCAGCACATATTTGGCCTTATCAATAACCTTTCGCTCCTCCAGCGCATCCTGTAGCGACGCCAGTTGCCCGCTGAGCTGCTCCAGCTCCCGCGCCTGTTGCCGCACAACCAGCAGCAACTGCTTATCCCGGCGCAATGAGAACGTATCGTCGGTGGCATCATCCAGCCAGCTGGCGAGCGGCAACGTTGTCTCATCCTGCGCCAGACGACGCTCCACCGCAGACATTAACTCGGCGATCAGCATCTCCTCGATGCTGCGCAGTTGCTCCAGCCGTTGCGTCTGGAGCGTGAACCAGCGTAAAGCGCTTTCGCCCTTATCGGGCGCAGGCTGGCGCGTACAGGCCAGACGGCGCCACTGTTCGATAGCGGCTTCCGCTTCGCACTGCTGGCGAAATGCGTGAACCACCGTCGGAGACGCCAGCGATATAAAGGTGTCAAAGCAGAGCTGCTGTCCGTCAATGCGATCCACCAGCTCCTGTCGCATCTCGTGGCTGAACGCCCCTTGCGTGAACCCTATCGCCCCCAGCGCCCGCTCTTGCCCCACCAGCTCCTTACCCTGCATAAAGCTGTACAGCGCGACCATCCCTCCGGCGATGTGGGGATGGTCGATGTTGTCGTTAAGCTGCGGCACAATGCTTAGCAGGTGGCGCAGCGTGCGGCTGTACTGATCCATCGCCTGTGGCGCATCGCTATGCCGTCCACTGACCGCTTCGCGCAGCTGCGGCAACTGCTCCAGACACCAGACAGCCCCGGCGATGCGATGACAGAGCGCGCTGTTCGCCATCGGCCTCATCTCCTGCAACAGGGACTGCAACCGGGCGTGTTCTTCGTCCACCAGCGCGCGGCTGGCGCGTATCTCCGGCCCATAAAGTTGCCCTGCGGAACACAACCAGATGTTGGATGCGCCGCGTTCGCACTGTAGCATATGCACCAGATGGCTAATCCGGGACACCAGCTTCCCTGACTGCGCCAGTTGGCGAAGCTGCGTATTCTCAAGCTGGCGCGCATAATGAAACCATTGGGTGGCGCCGGGGCGGCTTTCCATATTCGTCATCATCGTTGCTCTCCCCGGGTAACAGGTCTACCCGTACTACAAGCAATATCCATGCCCCCCTGACAACAGGAGTCAAAATGCAAAAGATAGTGATCGTCGCAAACGGTGCGGCATACGGTAGCGAAGCGTTATTTAACAGCCTGCGTCTGGCCATTGCGCTACGTGAACAGGCCGGCGACCTCGATCTGCGTTTATTTTTAATGTCGGATGCCGTCACCGCAGGATTACGCGGACAGAAGCCTGCGGAAGGTTACAATATCCAGCAAATGCTGGAGATCCTGACCGCGCAGAACGTCCCGGTGAAACTGTGTAAAACCTGTACCGACGGGCGGGGAATCACCACATTGCCGCTCATTGACGGCGTGGAAGTCGGTACGCTGGTCGAACTGGCCCAGTGGACGCTGGCGGCGGATAAAGTTCTGACCTTCTGATCCCCGGCGCGGGAATTGCCCCTGGTTTCCGCGCACCTTCATTAGCGCTTAACGCGCGTTTAGCCCTGCTGATACTATTTTCTTATGGACGCGGTTGCAGCCTCAAGATTCGCCGCCCGGTAGCCGATAGGATTTCCAATACCACACTGAAGGAAATACTATGTTCAGCTCAATTCGCGCCCGTATTATTGCGGCGACAACGGGATGTCTGGTTGTCGCCCTCCTCCTTAACACGCTGATTAACCTTCAGGTAACGCGTCTCGATAACCGACAAGCGCAGCAGGATACGCTCATCAGTACCAGCGCCAGCCACAGTCTGGCGATTGCCGACTGGGTTAGCGGTAAAATGAATATGATTTCCTCGTTGCAGCAGGCGGCGCTTAACCGACGATCCGGTGCCGGTATTTCGTCAAATGGCGCTGGGCGGCGGCTTTACGAATATCTATGTCGGGTATGCCAGCAAAACAGCAAAATTCTCCGACCCGGCAGGCATACCGCCAGATTTCGATCCGACGTCACGCCCCTGGTATCAACAGGTTGTCAGCGCTGACGCTGCCGTCGTTACGGCCCCCCTATGTTGATGCCGGAACCGGCAAGCTGGTGGTAACGTTCGCCGTTCCGGTGAAAGAGAATGGCGAACTGAAAGCGGTGGTCGCCGGTGATGTCGCGATGGATGCCGTCGTGGCGAATGTACACGGTATTCAACCGACGCCCGCCAGCAGCGGTATGTTGCTCGACCAAAACGGAACGCTCATCGCCGCCAACGATCCGGCGCTGACGATGAAACCTTTCGCGCAGGTCGTCAGCGGCGTGGATTTCAATCAGGTAAAAAGCGGACACCCTGTTCAGGCGCCGATCGGCGAGAGTAGTAAAACGCTGCTGGCGACGCCGGTGCAAGGAACCCACTGGTGGCTGGTCGTGGCGTTAGACCGAAAAAGAGGCAACCTCCGGCATGCTGGCGCTGCTGAAGGCGTCCCACCCTGTCCCTGCTGCTGTTGGTTCTCGCGGGCGGCGCAGTGATGCACCTTCTGGTGGCTCGCCTGATGAAGCGTCTGTCCACGATCCGCGACGCGATGCATGCCATTGCCAACGGGACGAACGATTTGTCTCAACGTTTGCCGGACAGCGGCACGGACGAGGTCGCGCAAATCGCCAGGGCGTTTAACGGTTTTAGCGATAAGCTGTCCGTGGTAATGGTACAGCTACGCGATGCCAGCGCCTCGGTGAAAATGGCCGCGCAGGAGATTGCCGCCGGTAACCGCGACCTTTCAGGCCGTACCGAGCAGGCCGCCTCCAGCCTGCGTGAAACCGCCAGCGCCGTTGAGCAAATCACCGCATCGGTCGCCCAGTCCACGGAATCTGCCGCCGAAGCCAACGATCAGGCGCAAAAAGCCTCACAGGCCGCCACGCGCGGCGGCGACGTGGTCTCGCAGGCAATCACGACAATGCAATCCATTGAAGGGGCATCGGCGAAAATCGGCGATATCACCAGCGTGATCGACGGCATTGCGTTCCAGACCAATATTCTGGCGCTGAATGCTTCGGTCGAAGCCGCCCGGGCGGGAGAGCAAGGCCGCGGGTTTGCCGTTGTCGCGGGTGAAGTGCGCAACCTTGCCAGCCGCAGCGCGCAGGCGGCAAAAGAGATTAAATCGCTGATCGACTCCACAACCACCAGCGTCGCGACAGGTTCACGTTATGTTCATCTGGCCGGAGAAAGTATGCAGGAGATCCTGTCCAGCATCGGCCATGTCTCCGGCATCATGCATGAAATCAGCATCGCCACCAGTGAGCAGATGAAAGGCATTCAGGAAATAAATCACTCCGTGAACCACCTTGATCGCATGGTGCAACAGAACGCTGAACTGGTGGTGCAGTCTGCCGCCGCCGCAGGCGCCTTGCAGAGCCAGGCAGGCGAGCTGGCTGAAACTGCCGGGCATTTCCGAATTTAATCTTATAAGGGCGTGTTTTTGTCGAAAGTTACCACGCCCTTTCAATGATTTTCAGGCATTTTGTCATTTTTGTTTAATGGTTATGCCATTTTTTGATCAAAATCAGCATCCGTGAGCTCACCCTTTGGTGTTATGCAGTGAGTGAAATGTGAACAACATCACTCCAGCACTTCCGCAAGGGAGTACGTTGTTTTCAAGAACGGGGTGAAAAATGGCATTAGTGAAAGCAAGTTTGAAATTGTTTGGTGGGGATACGGTGATAGTGCGTTGTTCTGAACGCTGCCACATCCATTTAATGAGCGAGAAAAAACACGTCAAAGACACGCAGACCGATATTTTAAGCGTGCAGAACCGTGATAATGCCTGGCTGACCGTACCGTACACCGGTGTCTGGAACGTGCTGATCGACAGCCACAGCCAGTCACTGGAACACTCCATCAGTTATATCGCAGCCTGATGTTTTTGCCCCTGGATTCAGGGGCAACGCTCAGGCAAATCCGGGGTTGAATCCCCTTTCCGGCTGATTCTCGCCTAACAAGCCTCTGACTTTCGCCACCAGATCGTTCAGGCAATCGTCCCGCATCCCCAGTCTGGCAAGCTCCTGTTCCAGCGAGAACAGATATTGCGCGTTGGTGCCCAACGGCCCACTGGCGGCAGCGATTCAGCCGGCGCGATAATCTGAGCGCGAGTATCCGACTCATACAGCGGGTGTCGCGGGTCCATAATAAACACCAGCGCATTGACCGTCCGGCCATCCATCCAGCGCCAGCTGGCACCAGGTGGGAAGATAGCAGCCGGTAATCATTTCCCGCTTCCACAGCAGCGTCAGCTCCCTGCTCCAGCGCGTTCTCCGGCAGTTTATAAGCCACGCCAGTAGTTCGCCCGCCCTCTTTCAGCGCCAGCATCCGTCCGGGCTGACACGCCGTCCCACGCCCTGCCGTCAGACGCAGACAAAACGCCCGGTGCCAGCCGACCAGCGTACCGGTACAGGACTCGTCAAATTCTAACGCCGGATTCCACATCAACGATCCATAACCGAAGATCCACACCGGCCCATTATCGGGCCTACAGGCAAGCGTCGCCGCCAGTGAAGCAGCCCGTTGTTCTGCTGACCAAAGTAGTGATTCTTTCAATAGCGCCAAACGCCGTTTTACAATCGGCATTCAGTAAAAAATCACGCGTTAACACCTTACACCTCCGCCACTGCAAACTTCCCTGCAACACTTTTTTGACGCCTTCCGGGCATTTTAACTGCTCATTTTGAAACCACTAACAGGACAATATGCAATTCAATCGCCGCTTGCAAGGCAACAGACGCTCAACGCGCATCATTTGCCTGGTCTGGTATGAAGACGATCAGCGCTTTTTATGCCACTTATCATCGTCCCCTTTTTGGTAATCATTTTTGACGGCAGCCCAGGCAACCTTATGCGCGGTCTCCTCCCGGCTGGCGTCGTCACGTCTGTCCGCTTTATCTTTATATTGTTCCCAGGCGCTATTAAACGCCTCCTTATAGATATCCTGCGCGTGCGCAGGCAGCACATTCTGAACGCTTTCCGGCAAATCGCTTTTCGTTTTATAAGGCATTGCTGACTCCTCTTTTTGCTGTAAACCTTTAGTGTGGTCAACAATGTTTTGTCTCGCCAGTCGGGTGCTATTTTACTTTTTATTTGTCACTAACCCACTGTTATTCATATACTCTCTAAACAAGACGTACTTTTTTATTCACTCTGCGGGGAAAAATAGCCCATGCCGTAAAATTACGTAAAAACACAATGATGAAGCCGCGATTTCTGTTATTTTTTACAATCTTTAATACATTTATAATTAAAAACACCTGCGGAGATGGAGAATCATAATGACACACGCACATGAGGCGGTGAAAACCCGCCACAAGGAGACCTCGCTTATTTTCCCGGTTCTGGCACTGGTGGTGCTGTTCTTATGGGGAAGCAGTCAGTCACTACCAGTGGTCATCGGTATTAATATACTTGCCCTTATTGGTATTTTAAGCAGCGCTTTCAGCGTTGTCCGCCATGCGGATGTATTAGCGCACCGACTCGGCGAACCCTACGGTTCCCTGATCTTAAGTCTTTCTGTCGTTATTCTGGAAGTGAGTTTAATTTCCGCATTGATGGCCACCGGCGACGCCGCGCCAACGCTGATGCGCGACACGCTCTATTCAATCATCATGATTGTAACTGGCGGACTGGTCGGTTTTTCTCTGCTGCTTGGCGGTCGTAAATTCGCCACGCAATATATGAACCTGTTTGGCATTAAACAGTATTTAATTGCCCTGTTTCCGCTGGCGATTATCGTGCTGGTCTTCCCTATGGCGCTGCCAGGGGCGAATTTTACTACGGCTCAGGCGCTGTTAGTGGCGCTTATTTCCGCCGCGATGTACGGCGTTTTCCTGCTGATTCAGACGAAAACGCACCAGAGTTTATTCGTTTACGAGCATGAAGATGAAAGTGATGACGATGACCCGCACCACGGTAAACCGTCCGCGCACAGCAACATCTGGCACGCTGTATGGCTGATCGTACATCTGATTGCCGTTATCGCCGTGACGAAAATGAACGCCAATCCCGCTGGAGACACTGTTAACCGAACTGAATGCGCCAGTGGCATTTACCGGTTTCCTCGTGGCCTTGCTGATCCTCTCCCCTGAAGGGCTGGGCGCGCTGAAAGCGGTGTTGAATAACCAGGTACAGCGAGCCATGAACCTGTTCTTTGGTTCGGTACTGGCAACCATCTCCCTGACCGTACCGGTGGTGACGCTGATTGCATGGGCTACCGGAAATGACCTGCTCTTCGGTTTGGGCGCCCCGGAGATGGTGGTAATGGTGGCCTCGCTGGTGCTGTGCCACATTTCTTTCTCGACCGGGCGAACCAATGTGTTGAACGGCGCGGCGCATCTGGCTCTGTTTATCGCTTACCTGATGACCATTTTTGCCTGACGGACAAAAAAGCCCGGTAGCGTTTACGCTTTCCGGGCTTACGAAACCGCGTTTATTGTAGGCCGGATACGGCGTCAGACGCCCTCCGGCACACATCATCCCCGCTTAGTGTTCGGTATCCAGCTCGCCGAAGCTTTTCACCAGATCGTCAATCGCTTTAATTTGCTTCAGGAACGGTTCCAGCTTCGCTAACGGCAGCGCGGACGGACCGTCACATTTCGCATGCTCCGGGTCCGGGTGCGCTTCAATGAACAGACCGGCCAGACCTACCGCCATACCGGCGCGCGCCAGTTCGGTAACCTGCGCGCGACGACCGCCAGACGCGGCGCCAAACGGGTCGCGGCACTGCAACGCATGGGTGACGTCGAAAATAACAGGCGAGTTACCGGAAACTTTCTTCATCACGCTAAAGCCCAGCATATCAACAACCAGGTTGTCGTAGCCGAAGTTCGCACCGCGATCGCACAGGATCACTTTATCGTTGCCGCCTTCGTGGAATTTGTCCACGATATTGCCCATCTGACCAGGGCTGACGAACTGCGGTTTTTTCACGTTAATGACCGCGCCGGTTTTTGCCATCGCTTCCACCAGGTCGGTCTGGCGAGCGAGGAATGCCGGAAGCTGAATGACATCCACCACGTCGGCGACAGGCTGCGCCTGACTGGCTTCATGAACGTCGGTGATCACTTTCACGCCAAACGTTTGTTTCAGTTCCTGGAAAATCTTCATCCCTTCTTCCAGACCCGGGCCACGGTAAGAGTGAATAGAGGAACGGTTGGCTTTATCAAAAGAGGCTTTGAACACATAAGGAATACCCAGCTTCTGGGTCACGGTTACGTAGTGTTCACAGATACGCATCGCCAGATCGCGTGATTCCAGCACGTTCATACCGCCAAACAGCACGAATGGCAGGTCATTTGCCACGTTGATGTCGCCAATGCTAACCACTTTTTGTTTCATAAGATCGCCTTAACCATGGGTAAAATGTCGATTAATTAATGCAAAACAATTTGCTTGTGCGCAATGGTATTAATCTGCGCACGAATCATTTCGCTGATCGGGTCTTCTGGACACTGTTCAACAAAATAACTTAAATCCGTCAACGCAACATGTTCACACTCCAGTTGCGCATAAATCAGCCCCCGGTCGCGGATCTCGTAAGGGTCTTCCGGGTTAAATTGCAGTAACGCTTCGCTGGCGCGCAACGCCAGTTCCATTTGCCGCTCTTCCATCAAGGAAGATTTCAGCGTATCCAGCAATTTGCGAATGACCTCAGCGTTATCCGCCTCATCCAGATCTTCGTTAAACAGTTCAGCGACCGGGCTAATATTGCCCTTCAGCCAGACTTCCAGCGTATGCTCATCGAGCGTTTCGCCGTTAAATGGGTTGATCAGCCACATTTCCCCCTCCAGCGATTCAATACGCAGAATCAACTGGGTCGGGAAAATGACCGGCACCAGTGGGAGACCCAGCCGGTGAGCCAGCCACAATAAGATTGCGCCTAACGATACCGCGCTCCCCTGGCGGTTTTTCAGAACCTGATCGAGCCACAATGCATCAGAAAGACGGTAGACGCCGTGGGTATCTCTGAACCCCCACTCGCCATAAAAAAGTGCCAGCAATTTTTCCAGTTGCTCATCCTGAGACAGGAGCTGGCTAATTTCTTCATGCGCCAGACTGGCCAGACGTTCCAGTTCGTCATAGACCGCTTGCGTCGGAAAATCCAGGCGGATCGATTCCGATGCCAGGATCATCCCATCGCACAGTGGCGCTTTATTAAATTCGAAATCAGCTAACGACCTCATGACTTACCCCAGTAACGGTATTTTTGTGGTGGCGAGTTTAATGATGATGTACAGCACCACCAGCGCCAGCGGGAAGGCGATAACGCGCGCCTGCTGACTGCGCGCCTGACGATAATCAAGCGCAATAAAACCCAAAACGATGTAGATGATAACGCCAAACAACTTCTCAGTCAGCCATGTCCCCTGTTCGGTGAATGGCAGGATGTGCGTTTTTATGATCAACCCCGCTCCGCTAAGCAGCAAAACGGTGTCAATAATCGGCGGGACAACCCGCGTCCAGCGTGCGGATGCCAGCGCATGGCGGGTATAGCGCCACCAGAAACGCAGCACGAACAGGCTAACGGAAAGCGTAACGCTGGTCAGATGGACGCCCAGCAGCAGCGTAAATGTATTCATGGCGCGATCCGCCCAAGCGTGATTCGTTCGTTGTCGCCATAATCACGGCAGGTCTCAACCTGAACGTACCCTGCCTGCGCCAACGCGGTTCTGACCGCCACTCCTTGCTGCCAGCCGTGCTCCAGCAACAGATACCCCCCCGGCGCCAGCGCATGGCGCGCCTGCGCGATAATGTGCGTGATATCCGCCATGCCGTTATCGTCTGCGACCAGCGCCGACAGCGGTTCAAAACGCACATCGCCCTGTGCGAGATGGGGGTCATGCGCATCAATATATGGAGGGTTGCTGACGATCATGTCAAATTGCTGCCCCGGCAACGCCGCGAACCAGTCGCTTTGCAGTATGCGAACATTGTGAATCGCCAGATGTTGTGCATTACGGCCAGCCAGCGCCACGGCGTCCGGCATACGGTCTACCGCCGTGACCTCGCAGTCCGGTCGCTCTGTCGCCAGCGCCAGCGCAATCGCGCCGGTTCCGGTGCCGAGGTCGAGAATCCGACACGGCGAATCAGGCAGACGTGCCAGCGCCTGTTCGACCAGACATTCGGTGTCCGGGCGCGGAATCAGCGTGGCGGGCGAGACAAACAGCGGCAGTGACCAGAACTCGCGCATGCCAGTCAGGTGTGCGACCGGTTCGCCGCGCTGACGACGCGCCAGCAACTGCGCCAGTTGCTCACGCTGCGTGTCGGTCAGCGCCGTTTCGCCAAATGCCAGAATAAAGGTGCGCGCCTTACCGGTAACGTGGCCCAGCAAAATCTCGGCATCACGTCGGGGGCTTTCACTCTCCTGTAAGCGGCTTATCGCCTCACGCAACCAGTGCTGGTAATCCATTATTCCTGCTCGGACAACGCCGCCAGTTGGTCGGCCTGATGTTCCTGAACAATCGGCTCAATGAGCATGTCCAGTTTCCCCTCCATCGCCTCATCCAGACGGTAGAGGGTCAGGTTAATACGATGATCCGTCACGCGACCCTGCGGGAAGTTATAGGTACGGTTGCGATCGCTGCGGTCGCCGCTGCCTAACAGGTTACGCCGGGTTGAGGCTTCAGCCTGCTGACGCTTCGCCGTTTCTGCGGCATGAATGCGCGCCCCAAGCACCGACAGCGCCTTCGCTTTGTTTTTATGCTGTGAACGTTCGTCCTGGCACTCCACCACGATACCGGTCGGTAAGTGCGTAATACGAATTGCGGAGTCGGTGGTGTTAACGTGCTGACCGCCCGCGCCCGAAGAGCGGAAGGTGTCGATACGTAAATCAGCCGGGTTAATATCCGGCAGCTCGGCCTCCGGCAGTTCCGGCATAACGGCGACGGTACAGGCGGACGTGTGGATACGCCCCTGCGATTCGGTCGCCGGAACGCGCTGAACGCGATGGCCGCCGGACTCAAACTTGAGTCGCCCGTAAACGCCATCGCCGCTGATTTTGGCGATGATCTCTTTATAGCCGCCATGCTCGCCTTCACTGGCGCTCATGATCTCTACCCGCCAGCGACGCGCTTCCGCGTAACGGCTGTACATGCGGAACAGATCGCCTGCGAACAGCGCGGCTTCATCGCCGCCCGTTCCGGCGCGCACTTCGAGGAAAGCGTTACGTTCGTCATCGGGATCTTTTGGCAGCAGCAGAACCTGCAACTGTTGCTCCAGTTGTTCACCTTTTTCTTTGGCTTCGCGCAGTTCATCCTGCGCCATCTCGCGCATTTCAGGATCGTCGAGCATCATCTGTGCCGTTTCGATATCATCCTGAACCTGTTGCCAGTCCGTAAAACAGCGAGAAACATCGCTTAATTGCGCATACTCACGCGACAGCGCGCGAAAGCGTTCCTGGTCTGCGATGGTTCCCGCATCACCCAACAGCGCCTGAACTTCTTCATGGCGTTCGTGCAGGGCTTCCAGTTTGGCAACGATAGAAGGCTTCATAGGCGTAAATGCACCCTGTAAAAAATAGATTGGTGTGCTGCTACTCCAGCCCGAGGCTGTCGCGCAGAATATTCAGGCGTTCGTCATCCCCGTCACGGGCGGCCTGTTGAAGAGATTTAGTTGGCGCATGGATCAGGCGGTTGGTCAGTTTCCATGCCAGATCCTGCAAAATGGCTTGCGCGTCGCCGCCCTGTTCAAGGGCTGCCAGCGCTTTAACTGTCAGTTCATCGCGTACATGCTCTGATTGACTACGGTATTCGCGGATGGTCTCGCTGGCGCTTTGCGAGCGCAGCCAGGCCATAAATTCGCTGGCTTCCTGCGCGACAATCGTTTCGGCCTCCACTGCCGCCGCTTTACGCTGCGCCAGGTTATGCGAAATGATGCTTTGCAGGTCATCAACGCTGTACAGATAGGCATTCGCCAGTTTCCCGACTTCCGGCTCCACGTCGCGCGGCACGGCAATGTCCACCAACAGCATCGGCTGGTTACGACGGCTTTTTAACGCGCGCTCCACCATCCCTTTGCCGATAATCGGCAGCGGACTGGCGGTTGAGCTGATAATAATATCGGCTTCCCGCAGACGTTCGTCGATGTCGCTCAACGAAATAACCTCAGCTCCCACTTCATCCGCCAGCACTTGCGCGCGTTCGCGGGTGCGGTTGGCGATGATCATTTTCTGTACTTTATGTTCACGCAGATGGCGCGCGACCAGTTCAATGGTTTCACCCGCCCCGACCAGCAACACCGTCACCGTGGAGAGGGATTCGAAAATCTGACGCGCCAGCGTACAGGCGGCAAAAGCAACGGACACGGCGCTGGCGCCGATGTCTGTTTCGGTGCGTACGCGTTTGGCGACGGAAAACGATTTCTGGAACATGCGTTCCAGCGCGCTGGCATGCAGATGACCTTTTTGCGAATCCGCAAACGCTTTTTTCACCTGACCGAGAATTTGCGGTTCGCCCAGCACCAGCGAGTCCAGCCCGCTGGCGACGCGCATCAGGTGGCTGACGGCGTCGTTATCCTGGTGCCAGTAGAGGCTATTGCGCAGGTCGTCTTCATTGAGATTATGGTAATCACATAACCAACGAATCAGCGCCTCTTGCAGGTTATCCTGTTCTTCAACGCTGAGGTACAGCTCCGTACGGTTGCACGTCGACAACACCACGCCGCCCTGCACCATCGGCTGCGCAAGCAGGCTGTCCAACGCCTGATCGAGCGTATCTGGCGAAAACGTTACGCGTTCTCGCAGCGATACAGGTGCCGTTTTATGGTTAATACCGAGCGCTAAAAGGGTCATGTGTGCGGGAATAGTACCAGCGTTGATAAGGTTAGACTGGGTGCATCATACAGGATGCTCGTGGTCAATAAAAGAGACAGCCTCCTTTTGGAGTAATAGCTTACTGTTTAAATTAAGATAACGTGAACGTAGACGATGTACCCGGTCAGCGCTAGCATTAAGGGTTATAACTGCAACCAACCGACGGGTTCAGTTTGTCGGCCTGATAAGCATAGCGCCATCAGGCAATTATCGCACCGTATTACAAGGATTCGTCATCACTATGACCCTGCCTGATTTTCGCCTGATCCGCCTACTCCCGCTGGCTAGCCTGGTCCTCACCGCCTGTACGATCAATGCGCCGAAAGGTCCTGGCAAAAGTCCCGACTCCCCTCAGTGGCGTCAGCATCAGCAGGACGTGCGCAAGTTGAATCAGTATCAGACGCGTGGCGCGTTTGCTTATATCTCCGACGATCAGAAAGTGTATGCCCGCTTCTTCTGGCAGCAAACCGGTCAGGATCGCTACCGTCTGCTGTTGACCAATCCGCTGGGCAGTACCGAACTGGAGCTGAACGCCCAGCCGGGCAATGTGCAACTGGTCGATAATAAAGGGCAGCGTTACACCGCCGACGACGCCGAAGAGATGATCGGCAAGCTGACCGGGATGCCCATTCCGCTTAACAGCTTACGCCAGTGGATTCTCGGTCTGCCGGGCGACGCCACCGATTACACCCTCGACGACCAGTACCGCCTGAGCGAAGTGAACTACCGCCAGGACGGTAAAAACTGGAAAGTGGTATACAGCGGATACGACAGTAAAACGCAGCCCGCCATGCCGGCAAATATGGAACTCTCTGACGGCGGTCAGCGCATCAAACTGAAGATGGATAACTGGATTGTAAAATGATGACCCACTGGCCATCTCCGGCAAAACTGAATCTGTTTTTATACATCACCGGACAGCGTGCGGACGGTTATCACACATTGCAAACGCTGTTCCAGTTTCTTGATTACGGCGACACAATCGGCATTACGCCGCGCGGCGACGGCGAAATTCATCTTTTGACGCCTGTCGAGGGCGTCGAAAATGACGACAATCTGATCGTCCGCGCGGCGCGGTTGCTGATGAAGACAGCGTCCGCCCACGGGCGTTTGCCCGCAGGCAGCGGCGCGGATATCAGCATCGAGAAACGTTTGCCCATGGGCGGCGGTCTGGGTGGCGGCTCGTCCAATGCGGCGACCGTTCTGGTGGCGCTGAATCATCTCTGGCAGTGCGGATTATCGGTCGATGAACTGGCGGAAACAGGCTTAACGCTGGGCGCGGACGTCCCGGTGTTTGTCCGTGGACATGCGGCCTTCGCCGAGGGCGTGGGTGAAATCCTGACGCCGGTAGACCCGCCGGAGAAGTGGTATCTGGTTGCCCACCCAGGGGTAAGCATCCCCACGCCGGTTATTTTCAAGGACCCCGAATTACCGCGCAACACGCCAAAAAGGTCAATAGAAACGTTATTAAAATGTGAATTCGGCAATGATTGCGAGGTTATCGCAAGAAAACGTTTTCGCGAGGTTGATGCGGCGCTTTCCTGGCTGTTAGAATACGCGCCGTCGCGCCTGACTGGTACAGGGGCCTGTGTCTTTGCTGAATTCGATACAGAATCCGCTGCTCGTCAGGTGCTTAAGCAAGCCCCGGAATGGCTCAATGCGTTTGTGGCGAAGGGTGTCAACCTCTCTCCATTGCAAAAAGCCATGCTTTAAGCCGGGCAAGCTGAGTTTCGGTGACAACGTCACCCTGTTCCAGACGTTGCATCGCGCTCTTTAATACACCGCCTGGATAGGATATTGCCTGGCCCGCACAGTTTTCGGCAGATTCTATCCACCAATGGACGCATGCCTGAGGTTCTTCTCGTGCCTGATATGAAGCTTTTTGCTGGTAACGCCACCCCGGAACTAGCACAACGTATTGCCAACCGCCTGTACACTTCTCTCGGCGACGCCGCTGTAGGTCGCTTTAGCGACGGCGAAGTCAGCGTACAAATTAACGAAAATGTACGCGGTGGTGATATTTTCATCATCCAGTCCACTTGTGCCCCTACTAACGACAACCTGATGGAATTGGTTGTTATGGTCGATGCGCTGCGCCGTGCTTCCGCAGGCCGTATCACCGCCGTTATCCCTTACTTTGGCTATGCGCGTCAGGACCGTCGTGTACGTTCCGCTCGTGTACCGATTACCGCAAAAGTCGTCGCTGACTTCCTGTCCAGCGTTGGCGTTGACCGCGTTCTCACCGTTGACCTGCATGCTGAACAGATCCAGGGCTTCTTTGACGTTCCGGTTGATAACGTATTCGGTAGCCCAATTCTGTTAGAAGATATGCTGCAACTGAACCTGGATAACCCGATTGTGGTTTCTCCAGATATCGGTGGCGTTGTGCGTGCCCGCGCTATCGCTAAGCTGCTGAACGATACCGATATGGCGATCATCGACAAACGTCGTCCGCGCGCTAACGTTTCTCAGGTGATGCACATCATCGGTGACGTTGCCGGCCGCGACTGCGTACTGGTTGATGATATGATCGATACCGGTGGTACGCTGTGCAAAGCAGCAGAAGCACTGAAAGAACGTGGTGCCAAACGCGTATTCGCCTACGCGACTCACCCGATTTTCTCAGGCAATGCGGCAAACAACCTGCGCAATTCTGTGATTGATGAAGTCGTTGTCTGTGACACCATTCCACTGACCGACGAAATTAAAGCACTGGCCGAACGTGCGCACGTTGACACTGTCGGGTATGCTGGCCGAAGCGATTCGTCGTATCAGCAACGAAGAATCCATTTCAGCTATGTTCGAACATTAATCGAACCCGGCTAAAAAACCCGCTGCGGCGGGTTTTTTTGTCTGTAACTCTTATTTGTATGACCAATGCCTCCTTCACCCTGCCATTTAGTTGACAGATGATGCGCTCATGGATGAAACATTATTGTGAACAGAATATTTTCCTCACATGTGATGCCTTTCCGCGCCCTCATCGACGCTTGCTGGAAAGAAAAATATACCGCCTCACGGTTCACCCGTGATGTGATTGCCGGGGTAACCGTCGGGATCATCGCTATCCCGCTGGCGATGGCGCTGGCAATTGGCAGTGGGTGTTGCACCGCAGTACGGTCTTTATACGTCCGCTGTGGCGGGGATTGTTATTGCCTTAACCGGCGGGTCGCGCTTCAGCGTCTCCGGCCCGACCGCCGCATTTGTCGTTATTCTCTACCCGGTATCGCAACAATTCGGGCTGGCAGGTCTGCTGGTCGCCACCCTCATGTCCGGGGTGTTCCTGATCCTCTTCGGCCTCGCGCGTTTTGGCCGCCTGATCGAATACATTCCCGTATCGGTCACGTTAGGTTTTACATCAGGGATCGGCATCACCATCGGGACAATGCAGATTAAAGATTTTCTCGGTCTGCAAATGGCCCATGTGCCGGAGCATTACCTACAAAAAGTCGGGGCGCTGGTTATGGCGTTGCCGACCATTAATCCGGGCGATGCTGCTATTGGCGTGGTGACGCTCGGTATGCTGATTTTCTGGCCGCGTCTGGGGATTCGTCTGCCGGGCCATCTTCCGGCGCTGCTGGCGGGCTGCGCCGTTATGGCCGTGGTTAATCTGCTGGGTGGCCATGTGGCGACGATTGGTTCACAGTTCCACTATGTGCTGGCCGATGGTTCGCAGGGCAACGGCATTCCTCAGCTGCTGCCGCAGCTGGTGCTGCCGTGGAATCTCCCGGATTCAGATTTCACGCTAAGCTGGGATTCATTGCGGGCGTTATTGCCAGCCGCTTTCTCGATGGCGATGCTGGGGGCGATTGAATCCCTGCTGTGCGCGGTCGTGCTCGACGGCATGACGGGCACCAAACACAAAGCAAACAGCGAACTGATCGGCCAGGGGCTGGGGAATATCGTGGCGCCGTTCTTTGGCGGGATCACCGCGACGGCGGCGATCGGCCCGTTCTGCGGCAAACGTGCGCGCAGGCGCGACCTCGCCCATTTCCGCCGTTATCCACGCAATTCTGGTCATCCTCGCCCTCCTCGCGTTGGCTCCCCTGTTGTCATGGCTGCCGCTTTCCGCCATGGCCGCGCTGCTGCTGATGGTTGCGTGGAACATGAGTGAAGCCCACAAGGTGGTCGATTTACTGCGACATGCGCCCAAAGATGACATCATCGTGATGATGATGTGTATGTCGCTGACGGTGCTCTTCGATATGGTGATTGCGATCAGCGTCGGGATTGTCCTGGCTTCCCTGCTGTTTATGCGCCGTATTGCCCGTATGACGCGCCTCGCGGCGGTAAACATCACGGTTCCCGATGATGTGCTGGTATTACGCGTTATCGGGCCGCTCTTTTTCGCCGCCGCGGAAGGGTTATTTACCGACCTCGAATCACGCATTGAGGGTAAACGCATTGTGGTGCTGAAGTGGGACGCCGTTCCGGTACTGGATGCCGGTGGTCTGGACGCCTTCCAGCGCTTTGTGAAGCGTTTGCCGGAAGGTTGTGAACTGCGCGTCAGTAACGTGGAATTCCAGCCGCTGCGTACCATGGCCCGCGCCGGTATCAAACCCATTCCGGGTCGTCTGGCATTCTTCCCGAACAAAGATGCCGCGCTGGCGGATATCTAATCCCGACTGCCGGTCTGTATCTCAACAGACCGGCAAGTTTTCTTATTGAAAAACTGGTTTTCTGCGTCTGGCTTGTTATTATCGTTTTCCTGATATTTGTTAGCGATAACCGATATGAAACCAACCTCTCCGTTTGTTTTTCGTGAAATAACGCGGGACGATATTCCTGCCGTACAGTCCTTTATTATTCGGCATCTTAATCTTTATTTTAATGCCGGAAGAGCATTACCCACTGCGAGTGACGACGTATTCGACCTCCAGGGAAATTATCTTGAGCGGGAAAGAAACCAATTGTTCGGCGTCTGGAATGAACAACAGCAGATAATTGGGACGCTGGCGATATGTCAGTACGATGACAGAATAGAGATGTTGCACGGTCGTTATAATTTACCGGAGACAGCTGAGATTTGTCGCTGCTATGTCGATCAGCATTATCGCAGGCAAGGTATTGGCAGCCAACTGGTCTCGCTGGCTGAACAATTTTGCGAGCAGCAACACTATAAAATATTATATTTGCACACCCATCATTTTTTACCCGGCGGGTATCAATTCTGGCGGCGAAATCTGTTTAACGTCTTCATGGATGTGGGCGACGAGTGGCAGATCGTGCATATGGAAAAATCGTGTAAATATATTGTTACCAGCGACAATATTGATAACATTCACTGTTTATAATAACGCCTTCTTTCTCATCGCGATTAATTGATCAACGTCAATCAATTCTCATTTGCCTTTCCGTTATTACTTGCGGTTGCAATAATCACCACTCCAACAAAAACACAACCATTTGAATTTAAATTAATTAATATAAAAATCACCATAAAGTATGATGTTTTTGTTCTTTTTTCATACGGTTGACGAGGTTATTGATTGCCGATACAGTCGCCAGTGACAGTATTCATAACACAACCGTTGTTTTGAAAGGAATATGGTGCGGATTATTTTAATCTCATTCCATAGCTGCCCCCGCAACTGTAGGCGGATACCGAATATCTGCGTGTGGTTATTGTAACCACCGGTCACTGTAAAGATTTGCTTTATGGGAAGGCCGATATTCTGATTACCGTGAGCCAGGAGACCTGCTGTCAGGGTTGTACACATTGAGTGGACGGGATGGTCCATGGGATGATTTATTTGGCATAAATACCATTATGAATTGATGAGCCTATTCCTGCTGAGATTTTGCATTCTCATAATTTCATCATTCAATGTCATCTATCGTCATGTACCTGTCCCGATATATGGAACCAAATAAACCATGACCAGACGTTCAGATTCTGGCATGTACAGGACGATAACAATGTACGCAGACTTTACTTTACCTCATAAAAAATACCTTCTGGCTGTGGCTGGCGCAGCGTTATTATTCACATCAGGATTGACTCATGCGGCAAAAACAGTCTATCCGTTGACGATTAAAAACTGCGGCCGTGATATTACCTTCAATAAAGCCCCGGAACGCGTTGCCACGGTCGGGCAAAACAGCACTGAAATTCTTTATTCCCTGGGACTGGCCGAGCGCGTTGTCGGCACATCGCTGTGGTTCGGCCCCGTCCCGGATGCTTACAAAGCGGCAAATGAAAAAGTGGCCGTGATTGCGCAGAACATCCCCAGCTTTGAAGGCATTATTGCCAAAAAACCGGATTTGGTCGCCAGTCAGTTTGAATGGCAAATTGGGCCTGCCGGAACCGTCGCCTCTTACGAGCAGTTTAGCGAGTTGAACGTGCCGGTATATACCGCGCCTGCGGACTGCGCTAAAGACAACGAAGACGGTGGCGACGGTGTACGTAAAGGCATGTTTGATATTGCTATGGTTTATCAGGAAGTCTCCGATCTGGCGAAAATTTTTGACGTGCAGGACAAAGGCGATGAATTGATCGCCAGTCTGAAGGCCCGTGAAGCTGCCGCCAAAGACAAAATTGCCGGAATGGATAAAAACGTCTCCGCCGTATTCTGGTTTTCCAGCGCCGATCTGCAACTGGACCCCTATGTGGCCGGGAAATTTGGCCCTGCCGCATGGATCGCCCAGACGCTGGGGGTGAAAAATGTGATTGATTCTGCTGAAGAGTGGCCAACCGTTGGCTGGGAAACCATCGCGAAAGCCAGCCCGTCCGTCATTGTTCTCGGTGAAATGAGCCGTCGTCGTTTCCCGGCAGATGACTGGCAGGTCAAACTGGAATATCTCAAGTCCGACCCCGTGACTAAACTCATCCCCGCCGTGAAGGAGAACCATCTGCCGGTGGTGGATGTGCAAACAATGAACGCCGGCATCAGAACGATAGATGGCGTCGAGAAACTCGCAGATGCGTTGGTTGAATACGGTCTGGCACATCCGAAAACGGCTCAATAATCTTTATGTCGCGCTATGTCTTACCGGGCATAGCGCGCCTCTGGTATTCAGAATTGCAGGTAGATGATGAGCGAAACTCGCAGGACGCGTCGCGCTGTCGGCCAGTTAACGATAAGAATCGGGGGACACGCCCTTTGGGTCAGCGTGCTGATGTGCTGCGTTCTATTGGCGGGGATCTCCATTGGCGAGACGTTTATCCCCTGGCAGCATGTTATCCATACGCTTTCTAACCAGTTCTTTGATACGCGCTATGCCGTTGATGCGCTGGATGCGGGCATTATCTGGAACTATCGCCTGACGCGGGCGTTGGTTTCTGCCTGTTGTGGCGCGTGTCTGGCGGTTTCCGGCGTCGTATTGCAGTCATTGCTACGAAACGCGCTGGCAGAGCCTTATCTACTGGGGATCTCTGCCGGCGCCTCGACCGGCGCTGTTCTGATCGCCTTAACAGGGCTTGGCGCTGGGATCGTCAGCATGTCGCTCGGGGCTTTTATTGGGGCGTTAACGGCTTTTCTTTTCGTGGCGTTACTGGCGATCGCCGCCGGGGGGAGACAGGGAAGCGCCACCACGCAAATCATCCTGGCCGGGATCGCCAGTTCACAGTTATTTAATGCCCTCACCTCGCTAATCATCACTCGCTCAGCGAATGCAGAACAGGCTCGTGGGATTATGTTCTGGCTGCTGGGCAATCTGAGCGGCGTTCGCTGGCCAGATGTCGTTTTGGCCGTCCCTACCGCGCTGGTCGGTGTGGCGTTATGTTTTTGTTACGCCCGTCATCTGGATGCGTTTTCGTTTGGCGCAGAGTCCGCAGCGTCACTTGGCATCCCGGTAAAACGCACGCGCGGAGTCCTGATTGCCGCCGTTACCGGTATGACGGCAATTATGGTCTCCATTGTCGGGGCGATTGGTTTTGTCGGCCTGGTGATCCCCCATGCCGCCCGCCTGCTGGTGGGTAATCAACACCATCGATTGCTGCCGGTCAGCGCCATGATCGGCGCCATTTTTCTCATTATCGCCGACGTAATCTCCAGAACATTACTTCCCGGGCAGGTGTTACCCATCGGGGTGATTACGGCGCTTGTAGGCGCACCTGCGTTTTCCATCATTTTGATCAGAGGAAACCAGACAAAATGACGGTAAATTCTGCTCTCACCGCTCCACGCTATCCTTCTGCAACAGTCCGAAGCCTGGTGCAGGCGCAGCAACTGTACTGGGAAGTGAAAGGCAAAGCCATCGTCAGCGACGTCTCTTTTCACGTCGCGCCCGGTGAGTTTGTCGGCATTATCGGCCCCAATGGCTCAGGCAAAACATCACTGATCTCATTGCTTGCCGGTTTACTGAAACCCTCGTCAGGCAGCGTAACGCTGGAGAATAAAAATATTCGCCATTACTCACGCCGCCATTTAGCGCAAAAAGTGGCGCTGGTGGAACAACAAGCGGAAACCAGTGAACGTCTCACCGCATTGCAGGCTGTCTCTCTGGGGCGCACCCCGTGGTTGAGTCTGCTCTCGCCCTGGTCTAAACAAGATGACGATATTGTCCAGACCATGCTGGAGAAGGTAGATCTACAGCGCGTACAAAATCGCTGCTGGAATACCTTTTCTGGCGGGGAAAAACAGCGTTTGCATATCGCCCGGGCCCTGGCGCAGCAGCCGAAAGTGCTGCTGATGGATGAACCCACGAACCATCTCGACATTCAACATCAGATAGGCCTGCTTAATCTGGTGAAACGCCAGAAGCTCACCGTCATTGCGGCTCTGCACGACCTGAACCATGCCGCCATGTTCTGCGACCGCATTCTCGTAATGAAAGCGGGTCAACTGGCAATGCAGGGCAGCCCTGCAACCATTTTTACGCCTGAAAACCTCAGCCAGTGGTTTGGCATTAATGCCATCGTTGAGCAGGCGCCGGATGGATTGAGTTGCTTCATCCGCTACCAACGACCGGAATAAACACCTAAGGGAGAACCCATGAAATTGATTAAGCAAAGCCTGAGCATGTTATGTCTGTTAGCGCTGACCACCACGGCTTTCGCTCAGACCCACGAAGTGCTGATGAAAAACAGAGGCGCGGGCGGCCCGATGGTATATGAACCTGATTATCTGGCGATTCAGCCAGGCGACACCGTGAAGTTTATTCGCAAGCATAAGAGCCATAACGCTGCGTCAATGGCAGAGCTTTCGCCAGCAGGCTACCCCGGATTTGTCGGCAAGATTGATGAGGAAATTGAGGTCAAGTACGACAAACCTGGATTTTACGGTATTAAATGCACCCCGCATTACGCGCAAGGGATGGTGATGCTCATTAAAGTGGGTGATGCAACCCTGCCTGACAGCTATCGAACCCTTTAAGGCGCCGGGGATCGCGGATAAGCGTTTCCAGGACATTTATACACGCATTGAGAAACAGTAATCCAGATACGCGAAAATGGTGGGGGCGCACGGTGGCGGATAAAAAACAGGGCAATGAAGATGTTCAGGTACAGCGGCGAGAATGCCTGTGTAAACTCACAAAATTTGTCGGGGCTGCGGGTGTCACCGCCGCCGTCTGGCCGCTCATCTCCGCACTGGGGCCCGGATGATAAAAACCGTAGCGGAAAACGAACCTGTCGATGTCCCCTCTCGCCGGGGTTGCCGTCGGCCAGACGGTGAAAAGGGTCTGGCAGGGAAAGCTTATCCTTATTCATCACCGTACCCCGGAGGAAATTCGCTCCAGCGCAGCAGGCGGATGTCCATCGTTTTATCGATCCGCAGGCTGACGGCGAACGTATCAAGACAGAGTATCCGCAGTGGCTGGTCATTCAAGGTTACTGCCCCCACGCAGGCTGTGTGCCCAATGCCAAACCCGGTGGGCAAGGCTGGGTATGCCCTTGTCATGGCTCGGAGTTTGACACTTCAGGGCGCGTCACGCGGGGGCCCGCTACGGCAAATCTCGCAAATCCCCGATTACGCGTTTCATCCTGATGGCCCTGACTGTGCGTATTGGCGCGAAGGAAGTCTGAAATGGCGGCAGAACATCTATCCGTACCCCGACGAGAACGAGTGTGGCGTATTCCCTTCCCTCGTACGGTCGCAGGCGTCTGGGTTTTTGCCGTCGGGATCATTCTGCTGGTGATGCTCGGAGTACAAATCCTTTCTGGTCTCGTTCTGGCGATGTTTTATGTACCCACGGAAGGGCTGGCCTTTGATTCAATCATTCATATTATGCGATCCGTGAGACACGGCGAACTGGTGCGCAACGCGCATTCTATTGGCGCATCGCTATTTTTCTTCGCCTGTTACCTGCACATCTTCCGCGCCCATGTATTTACAACGTGTACCGAAAGCCTTATCTCAAAATGTGGATGATAAGCGTGACGTTATACGTGTTACTGATGATCACCGCATTTCTGGGATATAGCCTGATTTGGGGGCAAAAGAGCTACTGGGCCGCTACCGTTATTACCGGATTCACTCGTGCGATCCCGTGGGTGGGAGATACGTTGTATTCGTTTTTAGTCGGCGGGTATGCTCCAGGAACACCCACATTAGGCCGTTTTTATGTGCTTCATTTTATTATTCCCTTCGTCATTGTCGGGGGAACGATATGGCATATCCGCACCGTGCAGTCCGCATTTGCGCAGGCAATGAAAAAGACATTTACGCAGAGCGAGTCCCGGAAACTGTTTTTCGATTATAAAATCACCGACAGTGATGCCATCAAGCTCACTCTTTTCATGATGCTGTTCGCCTGGTTTTTATTCTTTGCCCCGCACTATCTCAGCAGCGCCGATAATTTTATCCCGGCAGATCCCACCGTAACGCCCGCTGTCGTGGCGCCTGAGTGGTATTTTTTGCCGTTCTTTTCCATTTTGCGCTGCTTCCCAAACGAACTTCTCGGGATAGTCGCCATGTGTGCTTCAGTGCTGATTTTTTATTTTCTCCCCTGGCTCGACACTTCACGCGCCCCGCTTTCGCAATTACAGCAAGCTCGTTAAATGTGGTTTTTGGCTCTGGGTTGCTAATGCATTCTTTTTAGGATGGCTGGGTTCAAAAGCGCTGGTCGGCCCCGACCTGCCTGACGGTTTCAGTAATGAAGAGGGCTGGATACGCGCGGCATCGCAACTTTCAACGCTGGTTTACTTCGGGATGGTTTGTCATCGTACTGCCCTGCCGACGTTTTCTGGAAAAGCAGGATTAACCGCCATGAAGGGATTAGTAAGATATAGCGTTTTATGGCTGTGCATTCTGGGTGCCAGCGCTGTCTGTGCGCAAGAGACGCCACCTCGCCAGGGCGTGGAGTTTTAGCGGCATAACGGGCCACTATGATAAAGAACAACTGCGGCGCGGTTTACAGGTCTACGAAGAGAAATGCCGCGCCTGCCACGGGATGGTTCATCTTAATTTTCGCACCCTGACAAAGCCAGGCGGGCCCGAACTCTCGCTCACCAGAGGCAAAGCGTCTTGCCAGCGGCTACGTCTTTCCCGACATTCAGGATGATGGTCAAACTGGCGAGCGGGAAGGTAATCTCAATGATACGTTTGTCTCGCCCTACCTTAACGATCAGGAAGCAAGATATCTTAATAATGGCGCCCTTCCCGTCGATTTAACCTATATCGTTCGCGCCAGAACGTACGACCGGGGGTTCCCGCAATTTCTGTTCGATGCCTTCTTGCCCTATACCGATCAGGGGGCGGATTACGTCTATGCCTTGTTGACAGGTTATCTGCCTGACGACCCGGAAATGAAGGCAAACCGATACGCTCCCGGCGGCATAATTAACATGCCGAAGCCGTTGTCTGATGGGGAGATCAACTGGTCAGAAAAGGACGATATACCAGAAACCGAAGAGCAGTACGCGCGGGACGTTACGGCTTTTCTGGCATGGGCTGCCGATCCGGCGCTTGAACAGCGAAAGCATCAGGGCCATTACGTAATGAGTTATCTGGTCATTATGCTGGCATTGCTGCTGATTTTGCGCCGATTAAAGAGACGCTCGTCAGAAAAAACGAGTGAGAGTGGTTAAGACAATGACCAGTCAGTCCAACGCTGACTGGTCTTCAACCGACGCGATACCTTAGCTGTGACGGCGATTGTCGTTACGGCGGCAGCGTTTGTCGTAGTGGCGAACCCACCAGTAACGATCGCTCACCTGCTCATGCCCACCTACGCGGGCGCCTGCCAGCCAGAGAATGGCACCAACAAAGATGCTCAGCACCGCACCATGTGCAAAAAATTGTGGCAGGTTAAACTGCGGTAACTGGTTTAAAATAGAATAACCAACACCAACCACCATGACCACTAACCCCAACCCCATGAGCACGTTACCGAGTAACGAAGCGTTTTTGCGTTTCATATGTCACCTCCGGAACTTTTGGGTTGTTTCAGGGAATACCCCTAATCCTTATGTGTAAAGTATAGACAACACTGTGCTTTATGAGTGCGTGGGCGATCACAATTACAACCTGTTATTCAACAAAACTTTACAAATAACCCTCTGAACAGCTTGACTTTCCAATAGTTCAAACAGGCAATTATTCAGCTTCCGGCACAATCCACGCTGTTTTTTGTCAAGCGCGGCCGCAGACAGTAAACTACGCGCCAGTTATGGACACACTCAGGACAAAAAACGTGACGATTAAATTGATTGTCGGCCTGGCGAACCCCGGCGCAGAATACGCGGCGACACGCCATAATGCGGGCGCATGGTACGTCGATTTACTGGCAGAGCGACTACGCGCGCCTCTGCGTGAAGAGCCGAAATTCTTCGGTTACACCTCCAGAGTGACCCTCGAAGGGGAAGATGTTCGCCTGCTGGTGCCGACCACGTTTATGAATCTGAGCGGTAAAGCCGTCGGCGCGATGGCCAGTTTTTACCGCATCATGCCCGATGAGATTCTGGTTGCCCACGACGAACTGGATCTCCCCCCTGGCGTCGCGAAATTTAAGTTAGGCGGCGGACACGGTGGTCATAATGGCCTGAAAGATATCATCAACAAACTGGGTAATAACCCTAACTTTCATCGCTTACGTGTCGGAATTGGTCATCCGGGCGATAAAAATAAAGTTGTCGGTTTTGTTCTGGGTAAACCGCCAGTGTCGGAACAAAAGTTAATTGACGACGCCATTGACGAAGCGGCACGTTGTACTGAAGTCTGGTTCAAAGAAGGGTTAACCAAAGCGACGAACCGATTACATGCCTTTAAAGCACAATAAGCAGTGATGTGCGGCATTTTTGCCGCGCGCTGTGTATAATAGGCAAAGTTGTTTACTTTTCTACAATCTGTTTTCTGCAACAGGTTGATTATCAAGATATTAAGGTGATTTAAATCATGGGATTCAAATGCGGTATCGTTGGTTTGCCCAACGTCGGGAAATCCACCCTGTTCAACGCCCTGACTAAAGCCGGTATTGAAGCGGCAAACTTCCCGTTCTGCACCATCGAGCCAAATACCGGTGTAGTGCCGATGCCCGATCCGCGTCTGGACAAACTGGCTGAGATTGTCAAGCCGCAGCGCATTCTCCCTACCACCATGGAGTTCGTCGACATTGCCGGTCTGGTAAAAGGCGCGTCGAAAGGCGAAGGCCTGGGTAACCAGTTCCTGACAAACATCCGTGAAACCGAAGCGATTGGTCACGTAGTACGCTGCTTTGAAAACGACAACATCATCCACGTTGCGGGGAAAGTAAACCCGGCGGAAGATATTGACGTTATCAACACCGAGCTGGCGCTGTCCGACCTTGATACCTGTGAACGCGCCATTCACCGCGTGCAGAAGAAAGCCAAAGGCGGCGATAAGGACGCGAAAGCTGAGCTGGCCGCGCTGGAAAAATGCCTGCCGCACCTGGAAAACGCCGGCATGCTGCGCTCACTGGATCTGACAGACGAAGATAAAGCGGCGATCCGCTATCTGAGCTTCCTGACGCTGAAGCCGACCATGTATATCGCTAACGTCAACGAAGATGGCTTCGAAAATAACCCGTACCTGGATCAGGTTCGCGCCATTGCCGATGCAGAAGGCTCTGTCGTGGTTCCGGTTTGTGCCGCTATCGAGGCCGACATCGCAGAACTCGACGATGCTGACCGTGACGAGTTTATGGCTGAGCTGGGTATTGAAGAACCGGGTCTCAACCGCGTAATTCGCGCTGGCTACAAGCTGCTGAATCTGCAAACTTATTTTACCGCTGGTGTGAAAGAAGTACGCGCGTGGACGATTCCTGTCGGCGCAACCGCACCGCAGGCTGCGGGTAAAATTCACACCGATTTTGAGAAAGGCTTTATTCGTGCACAGACCATCGCTTTCGACGACTTCATCACGTACAAAGGTGAACAAGGCGCGAAAGAAGCCGGTAAGATGCGTGCGGAAGGCAAAGACTACATCGTTAAAGACGGCGATGTGATGAACTTCTTGTTCAACGTCTAATTGTTGCCTTATGAGGTTTCAATAAACCTCGTAAAGTCCACAAAAACCCATAAAATCCACGCAATTGCGTGGATTTTTTTATTTAAAGCGTATCCGTTGATATCATGGAAGCGCGATCGGAACTGAGTATAGCGGTGGTATAATCTGAATAGCCACCCATTTTGTAGACGCCTTAAGTGGTTGTAGTTATAAATTATCCTTTGTATGAGGCTTCTTGTCCGCAATGACAGGCGGAAGTCGGCTAAAAACGATATTACATGTTATTTGATCATATCCAGAATGTCTTGAGCCTTTTGAAATAGCTCGTCATAAGTGACAATCTCAACGTTTGTCATACTATTTCTGAATAGCTCAAATGATTTGTATTGACTATTATTTTTAAGCTCCGACTCAAGTGTACCAATAACAATTAAGCATTTTAGGATTGAATGCCGAAAATGAATCACCTCCGTTACCTTCACTTAGTTTGAAATATTCCTTCATTAATTGGTCTTTATAATTTAACACCTGAACAAACGCCCCAGATAGTTCTTCGCTAATTGAATAGGCATTAGTTCTATATCTTCTCCCCAGTAATATCGTCTTTGGGGTCTTTATTTCGACCAATACTATATTTCCAGTCAGCCTGCTTGCGTAGATAAAGTCGACAAGATTACCACCCGAATTGTTTATTGATTTTCCACCAACATAGCATTTACTGCCTAACTGAAACATACTTTGTGGAAATATCTGTGATAATACAGCAGGACATTTTTGTAGAAGAGTTTGCCAGAATTCCTCGGATGCATTTTCACGATTTACTTTCCAGACACCTATTGCTTCCTCTAAAGAGATTTCGACCTGCTCATCCAGCTTGACCTCTGCTACACACTTAGAGGCAGACACTATTTCTGATATTTTATTTAAATGTTCTTTCCTGGCCTTTCTTAGCCACTCAGCCGAATATATTTCCGGCTGCCTGTCAATAATCGCATGATGATTCGGGCACAACAGAAGATAGTTTTCTGTTTGAAGTAGTTGGTCTGCATTTGTAGAAGGGTTGTATCTTGGCCCGTGAGAGTGAATGGCTTCAATCGAAGCTATTTCCCCAATAAATGATGAGTCCTGAAGCATGAGGTTTTGATCACAACCTGGAAACGAGCATCGATAGCCGCTCAATATAGCTACCTGCCGCTTCACGCTAGCGGAGAGATAACGTCTTACCTTTCTCTCAAAGGTTACTTTTTCCGGCCTCAAATTCCATTAGCACAACCTCAACTTTAGCAGTGTATTTTATTTATCCTGACGCGCATCTTGCAGATGCGTACAGCATATTCGAGTATCTTTACCTGCATCATACGATTTTGTCAGTAGATTTCCACTCACCGTTTTTGAGTGAAGATTCTCCGCAATGAGCGACAACATCTGGTCGCCAGCTGCGCTCAGCCGCTGTCGACTCATCATTGCCCTTTGCACTAAACATAAATCTGCCCGAAATGGGTGTTCATGAACGGAAGCTTTACTCATCATTGACCAATAGGAAAAAGTTGATCAACCAAGTAACACAGGTAAGATATATCTAATCCGAATCATTAAGAAGCACTATGCAAGTGAGGGTCCTATGGGGATTCCAGGAAATTATTACCTTAAGGGTTATATAGATGACTCCAGGTCAGGCTACATCGAGACGCTCTTTCAGGCAACATTCTCTGGCACAGAAGAAGTTGTTGCATCCTGCCCCCTTTTACCCGAAGAAGTTTTTCTCTTGGTCGAACGGCTTTACTGGACCTCGATTGATGGCGACACGATTTATAAAAACGATGACAGCGGTACTAAATTAATTCTAAAATATCCTTTTTCACGATTTTGGGATGTTATTACAAATAACTTTGCTATAGCACAATATTCTGAGCATTACGGGCTTTCTTTTCAGCTAAATTTGAGAGAGAAACTCAATCTCGATAACCTGCGATTCCCTCATTTCATCCGCATCACACTGCCGGGGAAACTCGATTGGTGACGAATTTAACAAAATAAAAACACGCCCTCATCATGCTGGTATTGATCATTTCGAATGCCGCTCAGATATAATTTCTCATGCTACATATGTAGAAGGAATGTTGTACAAAATAATAATTAATAGTGGACTGTCAGTAACCGGGTCCATTGATGAAATGACATTTAATGAGAAAATAGTATTTTGCAGAAATAACAAGCTACTCAAGATGAAACTTATTAATATAGTCTGGCTTTTGAAAAATTTAAGAAATGAGGCAGCCCATCAATTTTCCTTTGAAATTGATGACTCTTCAGAAAGTCATCTGGAAATAAAACCCGTCAGCGAAAAACTGTTAGTCGGGATAAAAGAGTTTGTTAAAACCTGCGAGAAGCGATATGGTTTGACAGCAGCTAAGATACATCGCTTTGATAATAGCTTTCGAATGCTTGCGGGAGAGCTAAATGAAGCAGCTAACCTTACCCAGGTCATTACTCTGGGAAAGCAGTTCCCGGTCGAACTATCTAGTTATTTTTACGGATAATGGAAACTACAAATTATCAACGCTAGCAGAGAATTCAGAACCGAGTATGAGTCAATCTAAGATATCCGGCCATCCCCGTTGATAATGGTTAGCGAACTCCCTTCAATGTTGGCATGGTTAAATGTTCGCTCAAGGGAATTGTGGTTTTCAGGGATCTGAGCTTTTGACCCATAACGTATCTTCGTGAAAGAGTCACCTTTCACGAATAACAAAAATCCACGCCAAAGCGTGGATTTTTTTCATAACGCTGCACTTCACATTAATAACCAGCCGCTGACTGCCTGGACGGGCAATCTCACCCGACTACCCCTGCTCTGCCGCTATTAAATAGGGCGCAATGCTCGCTAATTTCTCCCGGGTTTCCGTCAGTTCGCGTTCCGGCGTAGATTGCGCGATGATTCCCGCCCCCGCCTGTATCCAGCTGCGCTGGCTGTCCTGAAATACGGAACGCAGAACTAGCGCCGCATCGAAGCGCGTATCGTCCAGCAGCAGAATTGCGCCGGAATAAAGCTCTCGCGGCGTATTCTCAATTTGCATAATCGCGTTCAGAGCAGCGTTTTTAGGGATGCCTGAGGCGGTAATCGACGGAAACAATACAGTAAACGCATCCCAGGCATCCTTGTTTTCCGCAAGCTGACCGCTCACGCCAGACCCCAGATGCTGAACGCTGCCGCGCTGGCGAACCGACATTAAATCTTCAACCACCACGCTGCCCGGCTGGCAAACGGCCTCCAGTTCAGCAATAGCTTCTTTGACAGAAAGGATATGCTCAAGCACCTCTTTACTGTCGTGCAGCAGTTCTGCCTCTTTCGCCTTATTATGCTCCGGGTTTCCCATGCGATCGCGGGTGCCCGCAAGCGGTTCAGTGACCACTTTATTGCCCGTCACTGACATCACCAGTTCCGGGCTAAAGCCCAGCGCTTCGCGTCCTTCCTGACGGAACATAAACGAGCGCACAGGCGTGTTTGCCTGCCGCCCGTATAACAGCGTGGCAGGCATATCAATCCGCGATGGCAGGGGAATGGCGCGCGAGACAATCACTTTGACATACTCGCCACGGCGGATCTCCGCAACGGCGCGTACAACCTGTTGTTTATACGCCTCACCATTGAGGGCGGTATCCACCGCCAGTGGTGCGTTCTGCGTCGTTGTACCGGCCTCTTTTACCCACTCGCACAGACGTCGGCACCCGTCGGCGGAGTCCGCATAAACGGTGACATTTCCCTTTTCAAAAATAAGTTCTTCACGGGGAACGGTTAACGTCAGCAGCGGCCACTCCCCGGCGTCAAAGGTAATCCCCCGCGCATGCGCCGCAAAGTTGAACCCGACCTGTCCATATACCCGACGTCCTTTCACCTGAGGATGCGCCATAAAACGACGCGCGCAGTCGGCAATGGAATCCACCGCCCATTTTTGCTCCCCGGCATCATCAATAAATGTCGCCTGCGTTCCATCGGCATTAATGTGCAACCGTGCCTGGCACCCTTTGCCTAAATACCAACAGGGTTGACGCTCATAGACATAACACTCTTCTTCTGCGAACTGGCGTAAAACGCCAGAAATCGTCGGCAGCCATTGTTCCTCTGGTAACGCCAGGTGTAAAAATTCACTGATTTTCATCCCTTACCTCTCTGTGTTATTCCCGGATCAATCAATTGCGCTTGTCATCAGTTCTCTTGCCGAATGCAGCCGGATATAAGCAACCCACGCCGCCAGCAACGTGAATGCCCCGGCAAACAGGAAGCAGGCCGCATAGCCAAAATGTTGAGCAACAACGCCGCCGATAACGCCTGCCAGAATGGGCGATTGCCGCGTCAGTACATTGAAAGAGGGTGAAGTCGACACCGGCCTGCAAAGGCGATGAAAGCGACATCAGCGTGGCGTAAAGACAGACCAGCGCGCAGGCCAGCGAAATGGACTGGACAATGACCAGACACTGGAGAATCGGCAGCAGCAGATGACCCGGCGCCATCATGAGCGTCATCACCACCGCCAGCAGCGCGATCCCCTGGACGCCATAAGCCGTCAACAGCGCTCTGCCGGGTGAGGTGTATTTCATCAGCAATCCGCCGGCCAGCGTTCCTGCTATGCCCGCTGCAATATTGCCGCCGCTGAACAGCGCGCCCAACGCGGACATGCTTAACCCATGATCCAACAACAGCGGCGCCAGAAGAGGCAGCACAAACCGCATGCCTGAATTCAGCATCAATACCAGCAGTAAGCCCAGGCGCGCCTGTTTCCTCCTTAGCGCATAACCTAACGCCGGAACATGCGGGATAGTCGCTGTTCGCGTCGGCTCCGTAATGCGCCACAGCGGGAATGACAGCGCCATAATCAGCATCGCCATCATCAGCATGGCGACAGGCCAGCCGGATGCTGCCGACAGCATCAGGAACACCCCGCCGCCGCACATCATTCCCAGATAGCTACCGCCAACCTGCACGCTGTTTCCCCAGCCGTAACCCGCGCGGGTCAGTTGATCGACGCAAAAGCCGTCGCTGGCGATATCAATGGTGGAGGCGACCGTGCCTGCCACCATAAACAGAACAAATAACGCGACGATTTGCGTATCAGGAAATCCCCCCTTCTCGCCCAAACCAGCCAATCGCTGCGGCAATCATCAGGATCGCCGCTAGCGCGACCTGACCACGCAGGATTAACATGCGGGAACGGCGTTCCTGGCTACCGGGCGGAAGCCGCCAGCGTTCGATCCACGGCGCCCAAATAAACTTCAGCGCCCAGGGCAGCATAAACAGGGTTGTCGCACCGGCAAGCGCCAGCGAACCGCCAGCAGCGCGCACCAGCGCGGGTAAGGACTGCATAGACAGCGCCGATACCAGGCTCTGCGTCACATAGACGCCGGCAATAGCAAAAATCACCCGCCCGGTCGTCAACGTCAGCGGTTTCACATTCGACTGAACATCACTCATGCACCCACTCTCCAGACGCGGAAACCCCGTCGTCGCGCCACACGCGCGCGGCCATTTGCGCCTGCCACAGCGCCTGATAACGTCCATGATGAGAGAGCAATTGCGCATGAGTACCCTGCTCAACCACCTGTCCCTCTTCCATCACCAGGATGTTTCCGGCCCCGGCGATGGTGGATAAACGGTGGGCGATGATAATCACCGTCCGGTTGTGGACCAGGTTATCGATCGCTTTTTGCACCGCCAGCTCGCTTTCAATATCCAGCGCGGGCGGTCGGTTCATCGAGAATGACGACCGGCGCGTTTTTCAATAACGCTCTGGCAATGGAAATCCGCTGGCGCTCGCCGCCCGATAGCTGGCCGCCCATCTCCCCCCATTGGCGTCAGCCAGCCTTGCGGAAGACGGGAAATAAACTCAAGGCACTGCGCCGCGCGGGCTGCCTCTTCCACCTCCTGTCGCGTCGCCTGTGGGCGCGCGATACGGATATTCGCCAGCAGCGTGTCATCAAACAGCCAGACATCCTGGAAAACAACAGAAATCAGGCTATTGAGCTGTTCCGGCGTCAGGCGGCGAATATCGACGCCGCCAATAGAAATCTGCCCTTGCTGCGGATCGGCATAGCGCATTAACAGTTTAGTGACCGTGGTTTTGCCTGCGCCGGAGGCACCCACCAGCGCGCTCATACTGGCCGCCGGGAACGTCAAAGAAACATGATTAAGCGCGTGGCCGTCGCCTTCTTCGTAGCGATAGCTGACGTTGTCAAAGCGGATATCATAACGTTCCGGCATCTCGCTTTGCTCTGCGACGGGAAGCGGTGCTACCGCCATAAACTGCTCAATCCGTTGCAGGGCGCTGGCGATCAGTTCCACAACCGAGGTGTAGCTGATAAACATCGCCATCGGTTCTGCGAAGCGCATAATCATCGCGACGGCGGCAATCAGAAAGGCGAGGTTCAGAGTGCCCGTCACCACCCAGACGATCCCGGATAACACCACCACCTGTAGGCCCAACTCCACGACGCTGGCGATCAGCATCGTCGCGCCAGCGCCCTGGCGGTGAGTGCGGGTCTGTAAGTTTTCCAGCGCATTGAAATGCGCCAGCAGCGCCCGGCTTTTATCGGCATCGCTGCCGCAGGTGCGCAATACCATCATCCCCTGAGCAAATTCAACGATATCGCCGCTCAGCCGCTGGTGCGCTTCCCCCAGCGTCTGCATTTGTCGCCGCATCGCCGGGCGGCGCCAGTAATAAAACGGCACCAGCAGAGGGAAGATCAGCAACATCACCAGCCCCAGCCGCCAGTCTATCCACAATGTCGCCAGCGACGCCGTCAGCGGCGTGACAATGGTGAGCAGCAAAATATTGGCTATCGCGATAACATAATTGAGGTTTTCATCCACGCTGCCCAGCAGCAAGGCGTTCATTTCGCCCGCCCTGCCACGCTGGAGCTTCTCCAGCGGCACGCGGCGTAACTGCTCGCCAAGTCGCAGTCGCAACTCATGGGTGGCCTGCGCCAGATGACCACGGTATTCAAAGCCCAGGCCATACCAGCGTAGCGCCAGCGTCACAATCGCGGCGACGCTGAAGGCCACAGCCCAGTTGAGAAGTTGCGGCGCGTCTCCCCGTAACAGCGCATCAATGATCGGATAAAGACAAGCAAAGGCGATTCCCCTGCATGAATGCCGCCAGCAACAGCGCCAGCATACTGCGCCGCAGCATCCTGGCCTGACTGCAACGCTGGAGATAAGCTGGCGCCAGATGACGCGCCAGGCCAGGTTATCCGCAGGATTATTGTCTTTCATTTTCCACCACCTCTTCCTGTGTTCCACCCGGCACCCAATGCTGCGCCTGCTGATAGTGTTGCCAGAGCCGTTGATACAGGCCGCCCTGCGCCAACAGTTGCGTATGGTTCCCCATTTCCCTGAGCTGTCCGTCGGAAAACAGCAATATCACATCGGCCTGAGTCACCATTGAAAGACGATGCGCGACCATGATGACCGTCCGGCCGCGCATGGCCGCCGCGAGCGCCTTGATAAGCGCCGCTTCGTTTTCCGGGTCAGCAAACGCCGTCGCCTCATCGAGCACCAGGATGGGGCGATCCTGCAAAATCGCCCTGGCGATAGTGATGCGCTGCCGCTGGCCGCCGGAGAGAAATATCCGCGTTCCCCGACTCGCGTGTTGTAACCTTCTGGCAACGCGCTAATAAAATCATGGGCCTGCGCCACTCTGGCCGCCGCTATTACCGCCTCCAGCGGCGTATCCGGCGCGCCCAGACGAATGTTATTGGCTATCGTGTCGGCAAAAAGGAAGTTGTCCTGAAACACAAACGAGAGTTGCTTCATCAGGGTATCCGTCTGCATATCACGCAGATCCACGCCGCCAATTACGGATATGGCCTTTGTCCGGGTCGGCATAACGCAGCAGCAAGCGCGCCACGGTGCTTTTTCCGGCGCCGCTTGGCCCGACCAGCGCCACAATTTGCCCGGCAGGCACATGAAAGCTCACCTCCTGCAACGCGGCGCCAGTACGCGCTTGCGGATAATGAAAGCTCACCTGCTCAAAGGTAATGCTCGCCTCTTGCGGCTGCTGGTCAGACAGCGGCAGCGATAACTCCGGCATCGCGAGAACCTGATAAATACGCTGAATGCTTAAACGCGTTTGCGCGACCAGGTTATTGAGCATCATCATTGGCATCACGGCTTCGGCCATTCCGCTGCCCAGCAGTAAAACGGCCACCCACGCGATAAAATCGAGACTGCCATAGTGCAACAGGCCGTATCCCGACCAGATCAGGACAAACAGGGTCGGGAGAGGGTTCAGAATCGAGAAGGAAAAACGCGCTGAAAAACCGGCTTTGCGATACCAGGTTTTGAGCACATCGACCCACTCTTCAAGGGCGCGTTGATAGCGCAAAAAACTGGTGCTGCCGCTATCAAACGTTCTCACCACGGGCATGGCCTGCACGAACTCAATAACCGCCGCACTGACCTGCTCGCGCGCCTTATGATAACGCTGAGCCATATCTTCCGAACGCTGGCGGGCGAGCACGAGAACAACCGATCCAAACGCCAGTACCCCCAGCGTCGCGATTGCCAGCCGCCAGTCCAGCCAGAACAAGATAACGATTGTCGCCAGCGGCATGATGATCGCGCGGGCATAGAGCGGCGTGCTGTCAGCCACAAAGATATGTAACGACTTCACGTCATCCAGCATCACTTTCGCCACTGACCCGCTACCCATTTGCTGTAACACGCCAGGCGGAAGCTGCAATGCTTTACGGGCTAATCTGCTGCGCAGAATGTTCTCCAGATGAAAAGCCGCGTAATGAGAGGTGTTGAACGCCTGCAAGCGCAGAACAAAAGTTAAGACCACGCAGCCGATCACGCCGCCCAGCGGCCAGGCCGGAATAGCGTCAGGCGTCGCGCGAATGTCACGCAGGCTCCACGCCAGAAAAAGGAGCGCCCCCAGGCTGGTTAATGCCGCCAGCCCCGCCAGCGCCATAGCTAAAATAACCTTCCTGCGAACCGGTGTAATCACCTGCCAGAGAGGAAATCGGGACAGCGATTCAGTATTGGATGATTGAGATGACATGGGAGTAACTGAATTTCCTGATGAATTTTTACGGACGCCAAAAACGACAATTCAGGGTGGCGTTCTGAGAATTAATGTGAATAATAACCATTATCAATAACTCATCTACCCCATTCGGTTCTATTTATACCCGCATTGGTCTAAGCCACAGGGAGATAACCAGGTCATGACGGAGTCACCGCAAACGCAATCTGAAATCTCTATTCACCAGTTGGTGGTCGGGAAACCTGCAAACGATGGCAATATTCCTGCTCAGTGTGAACTGCTGCGCTGTTCGTTGCAGGAAGGTATGGATATTTTGCTCTGGAGGGGGCATTTTGCGCGGCCTGAGACGTTGCAGCTACACGACGATCTGGGCAGGATTAACTTCTCGTGCATCCTGGAAGGCACATCGCGCTTTGCGATTCAGGGACTCAGGCGCCACACCGACTGGGAGCTTGCGCGCAATCGCCATTACATTACCCATACGCCAGACTGCCGTGGCAGCGCCTCCTATTGTGGCCGATTCGAGAGCATTACCCTCTCCTTCAGCCCTGAAACCCTCGCGCTGTGGGTGCCGGATATTAGCGCGGTCATTAAGAATAAGATCGACTCCCACTGCTGTTGCCAGCAGCAGCGTTGTAATGCTGAAACCCACTTAACGGCTCAGGCCTTGCGTCACGCGCTGATGCGCATGCACGGCGGCTTCAGTCATGAACAAAAGCCGTCGACGCTATGGTTGCAGGGGCAAAGTCTGGTCATGCTCAGTCTGGTGCTGGATGAACATCGCGAAGACGCCAGTTGCCTCTCCTGCCACTTCAACCCGATGGAACGCCAGAAACTGCTGCGGGCGAAGGATCTGCTGCTGGCTGATCTGACGCAAGCGCCGGGCGTCGCGGAGCTGGCCAGAGAGTCCGGTCTGAGCGTTCTCAAAATTAAGCGAGGCTTCCGCGTTCTGTTCAACAACAGCGTCTATGGCCTGTTTCAGGCTGAACGAATGCAGGAAGCCAGAAGACGCCTGGCCAACGGCAATACCTCCGTCATGACGGTGGCGGCCGATCTGGGCTATGCCAACGCCAGCCATTTCTCTGCCGCCTTCCAGAAACAGTTTGGCGTAACCCCTTCGACCTTTAAACGCGTGATGTAACCGGGGTCGCGCCCCCCTAAACTCCTCCCTGACAGAGGCCCGGATACCCCATCCGGGCCTCTGTTCTTTCCGCCTGTTACCAACCCGAAACGGGCATAAATAAACCCGTTTCGGGTAGCATCCAATTGTTAATAATTATTATTCTCATATGAGCAATGCTTTTCGGTAAGACGTGCCATCAGGAGGAAGAATGATTTCTGGCGCACCATCTCAGGATTCGCTGTTACCGGACAACCGCCACGCGGCTGATTACCAACAATTACGCGAGCGGCTCATACAGGAACTGAATTTAACGCCGCAGCAGTTACATGAAGAGAGCAACCTGATCCAGGCCGGCCTGGATTCCATAAGATTGATGAGATGGTTACACTGGTTTCGTAAAAATGGCTACCGCCTTACCCTTCGCGAGCTGTATGCCGCCCCCACGCTGGCGGCATGGAACCAGTTAATGCTCAGCCGGTCGCCGGAGAACGCGGAAGAAGAAACGCCGCCCGACGAATCATCCTGGCCGAACATGACCGAAAGTACCCCCTTCCCATTGACGCCAGTACAGCACGCCTACCTGACGGGCCGCATGCCGGGGCAGACGCTTGGCGGCGTGGGTTGCCACCTGTATCAGGAGTTTGAAGGCCATTGTCTGACAGCATCGCAGCTGGAGCAGGCCATCACGACCTTGCTGCAACGCCACCCAATGCTGCATATCGCCTTTCGCCCCGACGGGCAGCAGGTCTGGCTACCGCAACCTTACTGGAACGGCGTCACCGTTCATGATTTACGCCATAACGACGCTGAAAGCCGCCAAGCCTATCTGGACGCACTGCGCCAGCGCCTGAGCCACCGTCTTTTACGCGTGGAAATCGGCGAAACGTTTGATTTTCAGCTGACACTCTTGCCGGACAATCGCCACCGCCTCCATGTCAATATTGACCTGCTGATTATGGATGCCTCCAGCTTTACGCTTTTCTTCGATGAGCTTAACGCCCTGCTGGCCGGAGAATCGCTGTCGGCTATCGACACCCGCTATGATTTCCGCTCGTATTTGCTGCACCAGCAGAAGATCAATCAACCACTGAGAGACGACGCGCGCGCTTACTGGCTGGCGAAAGCATCGACGCTTCCCCCCGCGCCCGTCTTGCCGCTGGTCTGCGAACCCGCCACGCTACGTGAAGTCCGTAATACCCGACGCCGCATGATTGTCCCGGCAACACGCTGGCACGCCTTTAGCAACCGGGCCGGCGAATATGGCGTGACGCCAACAATGGCGCTGGCGACCTGTTTTTCTGCCGTGCTGGCTCGCTGGGGCGGCCTGACGCGTCTGCTGCTTAACATCACCTTATTCGACCGCCAGCCGCTGCACCCGGCGGTTGGCGCAATGCTTGCCGACTTCACCAATATTCTTCTGCTGGATACCGCCTGCGATGGCGATACCGTCAGCAACCTGGCGCGTAAAAACCAGCTCACGTTTACGGAGGACTGGGAGCATCGCCACTGGTCCGGCGTCGAGCTACTCCGTGAACTCAAACGCCAGCAGCGCTACCCCCACGGCGCCCCGGTGGTATTTACCAGCAATCTGGGGCGTTCCCTCTACAGCAGCCGCGCAGAATCGCCGTTGGGCGAGCCGGAATGGGGCATCTCGCAAACGCCGCAGGTCTGGATAGATCATCTGGCGTTCGAGCATCACGGCGAGGTCTGGCTACAATGGGACAGCAACGACGCGCTGTTCCCTCCGGCGTTAGTCGAAACATTGTTCGACGCCTACTGCCAGTTGATTAACCAACTCTGCGATGACGAAAGCGCCTGGCAAAAGCCGTTCGCAGATATGATGCCCGCCAGCCAGCGCGCGATACGCGAACGGGTCAACGCCACCGGCGCCCCCATTCCCGAAGGCTTGCTGCATGAAGGCATTTTCCGTATCGCTCTGCAACAGCCGCAGGCGCTGGGCGGTAACGGACATCCGTTATCAGTGGAATTATCATGAGCTGACAGACTATTGCCCGCCGTTGCGCGGGCAGGTTAATCGAGTGCGGGGTTCAGCCCGGCGATAATGTGGCCTATCACGATGTCGAAAGGCGCAGGACAACTTGTTGCGGTTCTGGCCGTCCTGCTGGGCCGGGGCGGTTACGTTCCGGTTTCGCTGGACCAGCCTGCCGCACGGCGCGAGAAAATCTACGCTGACGCCAGCGTCCGGCTGGTGCTCATTTGCCAGCACGACGCCAGCGCCGGGTCAGACGATATTCCCGTCCTTGCCTGGCAGCAGGCCATTGAGGCGGAGCCGATCGTCAACCCGGTGGTACGCGCCCCCACGCAACCGGCCTACATTATCTACACCTCCGGCTCTACCGGCACGCCGAAAGGGGGTAGTCATTTCTCACCGGGGAGCGCTCAACACCTGTTGCGATATCAATACCCGCTATCAGGTTGGCCCACATGACAGGGTGCTGGCCCTCTCCGCCCTGCATTTTGATTTATCGGTTTACGACATTTTTTGGCGTACTGCGCGCGGGCGGCGCGCTGGTGATGGTGATGGAAAATCAACGGCGCGATCCTCACGCATGGTGTGAGCTGATCCTGCGCCATCAGGTCACGCTCTGGAACAGCGTCCCGGCGCTGTTCGATATGCTGCTGACCTGGTGTGAAGGTTTCGCCGACGCCACGCCGGAAAACCTGCGCGCAGTGATGCTTTCCGGCGACTGGATCGGGCTTGACCTCCCCGCCCGTTATCGGGCCTTCCGGCCACAAGGACAATTTATCGCGATGGGCGGCGCCACCGAGGCGTCTATCTGGTCTAACGCCTGCGAAATTCACGACGTCCCCGCCCACTGGCGCTCCATCCCTTACGGTTTTCCGCTAACCAACCAACGCTACCGGGTGGTGGGATGAACGGGCCGGGACTGCCCTGACTGGGTGCCGGGCGAATTATGGATTGGCGGCATCGGGGGTCGCGGAAGGGCTATTTCAACGATCCCCTGCCGCAGCGAGCAGCAATTTTTGACGCTCCCGGACGAGCGCTGGTATCGCACCGGCGATCTCGGCTGCTACTGGCCAGACGGCACAATAGAGTTCCTCGGTCGTCGCGACAAGCAGGTCAAAGTCGGAGGATATCGCATCGAGCTGGGCGAAATCGAAAGCGCGCTCAGCCAACTGGCGGGGGTGAAACAAGCAACCGTTCTGGCGATCGGCGAAAAAGAAAAAACGCTGGCGGCATACGTTGTTCCTCAGGGCGAGGCTTTTTGCGTTACCGATCATCGGAACCCGGCACTGCCGCAGGCGTGGCACACGCTTGCGGGAACGTTGCCCTGTTGCGCCATCTCGCCAGAGATCTCCGCAGAACAGGTAGCCGATTTCCTTCAGCATCGCCTGTTAAAACTGAAGCCGGGTCACACCGCTGGCGCCGATCCTCTCCCCCTGATGAACTCACTCGCTATCCAGCCGCGCTGGCAGGCCGTGGTGGAACGCTGGTTAGCATTTCTGGTGACGCAACGGCGACTGAAGCCCGCTGCTGAAGGTTATCAGGTCTGCGCTGGTGAAGAACGCGAGGATGAGCACCCGCATTTCAGCGGACATGACTTAACCTTATCGCAAATTCTTCGCGGCGCCCGCGACGAACTGTCGTTACTGAACGACGCGCAGTGGTCGCCGGAAAGCCTGGCCTTTAACCATCCGGCCAGCGCCCCGTATATTCAGGAACTGGCGACAATTTGCCAACAGCTTGCACAACGCTTACAGCGCCCGGTACGCCTGCTTGAGGTGGGAACCCGCACTGGCCGCGCCGCAGAATCGCTGTTAGCACAGCTCAACGCCGGACAGATTGAGTATGTCGGGCTTGAGCAGAGCCAGGAGATGCTGCTGAGCGCCCGGCAGAGGCTTGCCCCCCTGGCCTGGCGCTCGTCTGTCCCCCTGGAATGCAGACACGCTGGCGGCGCACGCTCACTCGGCGGACATTATCTGGCTTAATAACGCCCTGCATCGTCTGCTGCCGGAAGATCCCGGGCTCCTTGCAACATTACAACAGCTTGCCGTTCCCGGCGCGCTGCTCTACGTGATGGAGTTTCGCCAGTTAACGCCGTCCGCCTTGCTCAGCACGCTTCTGTTAACCGATGGGCAGCCGGAGGCCTTGCTGCATAACAGTGCCGACTGGGCGGCATTATTTAGCGCAGCCGCCTTCAACTGTCAGCATGGCGATGAGATCGCGGGGTTACAACGCTTCCTCGTACAATGCCCTGACAGGCAGGTGCGCCGCGATCCCCGTCAACTTCAGGCCGCCCTCGCCGGGCGCCTGCCGGGGTGGATGGTGCCGCAACGGATCGTCTTCCTCGACGCCTTACCGCTGACGGCTAACGGGAAAATTGACTATCAATCACTGAAGCGTCGTCATACCCCTGAAGCGGAAAACCCGGCCGAAGCGGATTTACCCCAGGGCGACATTGAAAAACAGGTTGCCACCCTCTGGCAGCAACTCTTATCGACTGGCAATGTCACCAGAGAAACCGACTTCTTCCAGCAAGGCGGCGATAGCCTGCTGGCGACCCGTCTGACCGGGCAACTTCATCAGGCAGGTTATGAAGCGCAATTAAGCGACCTGTTTAATCATCCCCGGCTGGCGGATTTTGCCGCCACGCTGCGGAAAACCGACGTCCCGGTTGAACAACCATTCGTCCACTCTCCTGAAGAACGCTACCAGCCCTTTGCGCTTACCGACGTGCAGCAGGCTTACCTGGTGGGGCGTCAGCCAGGCTTTGCCCTGGGCGGTGTCGGCTCACATTTCTTTGTTGAATTTGAAATTGCCGATCTGGATCTCACCCGGCTGGAGACGGTCTGGAACCGATTAATCGCCCGCCACGATATGCTGCGCGCCGTCGTGCGTGATGGACAGCAACAGGTGCTCGAACAGACGCCCCCCTGGGTGATACCCGCACACACCCTCCATACGCCTGAAGAGGCGTTGCGGGTACGCGAAAAACTGGCGCATCAGGTACTCAACCCCGAAGTGTGGCCGGTATTCGATCTCCAGGTCGGATACGTGGACGGGATGCCCGCCCGCCTGTGGCTGTGTCTGGATAACCTGTTGCTTGACGGTCTGAGCATGCAGATCCTGCTGGAGGAGCTGGAGCACGGCTACCGCTACCCGCAACAGCTGCTTCCGCCTCTGCCCGTCACCTTCAGGGATTATCTGCAACAGCCCTCGCTACAGTCGCCCAATCCAGATTCTCTGGCATGGTGGCAGGCGCAGCTTGATGATATTCCTCCGGCGCCTGCGTTGCCGCTGCGCTGCTTGCCTCAGGAGGTTGAAACACCGCGCTTCGCCCGCCTGAACGGCGCGCTGGACAGCACGCGCTGGCATCGGCTGAAAAAACGGGCGGCTGACGCCCATCTCACCCCGTCGACCGTGCTGTTGTCGGTGTGGTCAACGGTTCTCTCTGCATGGAGTGCGCAGCCTGAGTTCACGCTTAACCTTACGCTTTTCGACAGGCGACCGCTGCACCCGCAAATCAACCAGATTCTGGGCGATTTCACCTCGCTGATGTTGCTGAGCTGGCATCCCGGCGAAAGCTGGCTGCACAGCGCGCAGTCACTACAGCAGCGGCTGAGCCAGAACCTCAACCACCGCGATGTGTCGGCCATCCGCGTGATGCGTCAACTGGCGCAACGGCAAAACGTGCCTGCCGTTCCGATGCCCGTCGTCTTTACCAGCGCGCTGGGCTTTGAGCAGGATAACTTCCTCGCCCGGCGTAATCTGCTCAAACCGGTCTGGGGCATCTCCCAGACGCCGCAGGTCTGGCTCGATCACCAGGTTTATGAATCCGAAGGCGAACTGCGCTTTAACTGGGATTTTGTCGCCGCGCTGTTTCCTGCCGGACAGGTGGAGCGCCAGTTTGAACAGTATTGCGCATTGCTAAACCGAATGGCCGAGGATGAAAGCGGCTGGCAACTGCCGCTCGCCGCGCTGGTGCCTCCCGTTAAACACGCAGGGCAATGCGCAGAACGCTCACCGCGCGTATGCCCTGAGCACTCTCAGCCACACATTGCGGCGGACGAGAGCACCGTCAGCCTGATTTGCGACGCCTTCCGCGAGGTGGTTGGCGAGTCTGTCACACCCGCAGAAAACTTCTTTGAGGCGGGTGCAACGTCGCTGAATCTGGTGCAACTGCACGTTTTGTTACAACGTCACGAATTTTCCACCCTGACGTTGCTTGACCTCTTCACCCACCCTTCTCCTGCCGCCCTGGCCGATTATCTGGCCGGCGTCGCCACGGTGGAGAAAACAAAACGTCCTCGCCCTGTTCGCCGTCGTCAGCGGCGGATATAGCGCGAAGCAAACTGATTTTCCCCGGAACGCCATCGCGAACGCATGGCGTTCCATTGACTTTGTGAATCTTAGGAAACGGGACCGATTATGGATAACTTGCGCTTCTCTTCTGCGCCGACAGCAGATTCCATTGATGCATCGATCGCTCAACACTACCCGGACTGCGAACCTGTCGCGGTTATCGGCTACGCCTGCCATTTTCCTGAATCGCCGGATGGCGAAACGTTCTGGCAAAATCTGCTGGAAGGTCGTGAATGCAGCCGACGTTTTACGCGCGAAGAGCTTCTGGCCGTGGGTCTGGATGCCGCCATCATTGACGATCCTCATTATGTCAATATCGGTACGGTGTTAGACAACGCCGACTGCTTCGACGCCACCCTGTTTGGCTATTCGCGACAGGAAGCGGAGTCGATGGACCCGCAGCAGCGCCTGTTTTTGCAGGCGGTCTGGCATGCGCTGGAACATGCCGGTTATGCCCCCGGCGCCGTCCCCCATAAGACCGGCGTTTTCGCCTCTTCCCGGATGAGTACCTACCCCGGTCGCGAAGCATTGAACGTGACAGAAGTCGCGCAGGTAAAGGGTCTGCAATCTCTGATGGGCAATGATAAAGACTATATTGCCACCCGCGCCGCGTACAAACTCAACCTGCACGGCCCGGCGTTATCGGTACAGACCGCCTGTTCCAGCTCGCTGGTTGCCGTGCATCTGGCCTGTGAAAGCCTGCGCGCAGGCGAATCCGATATGGCTGTTGCCGGCGGCGTGGCGCTCTCTTTCCCCCAGCAAGCGGGCTACCGCTACCAGCCCGGAATGATTTTCTCTCCCGATGGTCACTGTCGTCCTTTTGACGCCTCGGCTGAGGGCACCTGGGCCGGTAACGGTCTCGGCTGCGTGGTGCTGCGTCGCCTGAGAGACGCGCTGCTGTCAGGCGATCCGATTATCTCGGTGATCCTCTCCAGCGCGGTCAACAACGACGGCAACAGAAAGGTCGGCTATACCGCCCCTTCCGTCGCAGGGCAACAGGCAGTCATCGAAGAGGCGTTAATGCTGGCGGCCATCGACGACAGGCAGGTAGGTTACATTGAAACCCACGGCACCGGCACACCGCTGGGCGACGCGATTGAAATTGAAGCGTTACGCAACGTCTATGCGCCTCGCCCGCAGGATCAGCGCTGTGCGCTCGGTTCCGTGAAAAGTAATATGGGCCATCTGGATACCGCGGCGGGCATTGCCGGACTGCTGAAAACCGTTCTGGCAGTCAGCCGCGGGCAAATTCCACCCTTACTGAATTTTCACACCCCCAACCCGGCGCTGAAGCTTGAAGAGAGTCCCTTTACCATACCGGTGTCGGCGCAGGCGTGGCAGGACGAAATGCGCTATGCGGGCGTCTCCTCCTTTGGTATTGGCGGCACCAACTGCCATATGATCGTCGCCTCGCTGCCCGACGCGCTCAACGCGCGCCTCCCCAATACGGATGGCGGCAGAAAAAGTACCGCGCTGCTGCTCAGCGCCGCCAGCGACAGCGCGTTGCGGCGGCTGGCGACGGATTATGCCAGGGCGCTGAGGGAGAATGCGGATGCCAGCTCTCTGGCCTTCACGGCCCTGCACGCGCGCCGTCTCGATCTTCCCTTCCGCCTGGCGGCGCCATTAAACCGTGAAACCGCCGCGGCGCTCAGCGCCTGGGCCGGTGAGAAATCGGGGCCGCTGGTTTACAGCGGCCACGGCGCCAGCGGCAAGCAGGTGTGGCTGTTTACCGGCCAGGGCTCGCACTGGCGCACTATGGGTCAGACAATGTACCAGCACTCAACGGCGTTTGCCGACACGCTGGATCGCTGTTTTTCCGCCTGTAGCGAAATGCTCACGCCGTCACTGCGCGAAGCGATGTTTAACCCCGATTCGGCGCAGCTGGACAATATGGCCTGGGCGCAGCCAGCGATTGTCGCGTTTGAAATCGCGATGGCGGCGCACTGGCGCGCTGAAGGACTGAAGCCAGACTTCGCCATTGGGCATTCCGTCGGTGAATTTGCCGCTGCCGTCGTCTGCGGACACTATACGATTGAACAGGTCATGCCACTGGTTTGTCGGCGCGGCGCGCTAATGCAGCAGTGCGCAAGCGGCGCGATGGTGGCGGTATTTGCAGACGAAGACACGCTGATGCCGCTGGCTCGCCAGTTTGAGCTGGATCTCGCCGCCAACAACGGTACGCAACATACGGTATTTTCCGGGCCGGAAGCCCGCCTCGCGGTATTTTGCGCCACGCTCTCGCAGCATGACATTAACTATCGTCGCCTGAGCGTAACCGGCGCGGCACACTCCGCTTTACTGGAGCGCGATACTCGATCGGTTCCAGGACGCCTGCGCGGGGCTGCACGCGGAGCCGGGGGCCAATACCGATTATTTCCACGCTCACCGCCGACGTCATTGATGAGTCAACGCTCAACCAGGCGGATTACTGGCGCCGACACATGCGCCAGCCGGTGCGTTTTATCCAGAGTATTCAGGTGGCGCATCAGCTCGGCGCCCGCGTTTTTCTGGAGATGGGGCCCGATGCCCAGTTGGTTACTTCCGGGCAGCGCGAATTACCGCGATAACGTATACTGGATAGCCAGCGCCCCGGCGTAACAAAGAGGCGAGCGATGTCCTCAATCAGGCCCTGCTCCAGCTTTACGCTGCCGGCGTCGCCCTACCGTGGGCCGACCTGCTGGCGGGCGATGGACAACGTATCGCTGCGCCATGTTATCCGTTTGATACTGAGCGTTACTGGAAAGAGCGCGTCTCCCCGGCCTGCGAACCTGCCGACGCAGCGCTGTCTGCCGGGCTGGAGGTGGCGCGTCGCGCCGCGACAGCGCTCGATCTCCCCCGTCTGGAAGCGCTTAAACAGTGCGCCACGCGACTGCACGCCATCTACGTCGATCAACTGGTACAACGCTGTACCGGCGATGCATTGAAAACGGCGTGGACGCCATGACCATCATGCGCCGGTGGACGTCTGCTACCCCGCTACCAGCAGTTACTCCAGCGCCTGCTGAATAACTGCGTGGTCGACGGCGATTACCGCTGCACCGACGGGCGATACGCTCGCGCCCGCCCCATTGAACATCAACAGCGGGAATCACTGCTGACGGAACTTGCCGGTTATTGTGAAGGTTTTCAGGCTATTCCCGACACCATCGCCCGTGCCGGCGATCGGTTATATGACATGATGAGCGGCGCGGAAGAAC
>UAVY01000009.1 GCA_900446925.1 Citrobacter koseri
CAGGCGGTGCTCCAGGCGAAAACGTTTCTCGCTCCAGCGGGCGATTGGATAGAGCAGCGTCAGCGAGAGGCAGGCTTCGATCGCATACATCCACTTGACGGCGGACGGTGATCCCGCGATGTCATTGACCATGATGGGCAGCATCAGCATCACCTGTACGGCCAGCATGTAGTATCCGCCAGGGTCAGTACGTAAGTCACGAACCGTTTGTCCGCCATGACGCGCCCCATGCCCTCGCGTACCGGGATTTTCACCGTTGACAGCTTCCACGCCGGAAGCAGCCAGGCGTTAAACGCGGCGCACAAAAACGAACAGTACCGCCCCCGTCGCGCATACCAGACGAAAATCGTACTGCAACAACCAGCTACCCAATAGCGCGCCAGTCACGGCGCCCGCGCTGTCCTGCATCATCAACAGCGAAAAGAAACGACCGCGTTGTTCAGGGCGAATCAGCTTGACGACCAGCGCAGAGCGCGGCGGATCGAAAAGGGTGCCGCCAAGCCCGGAAAGAAAGCAGGAAAACCAGAGCAGCCAGGGCTCATGGGGCGATCCCCATCGTCGCGAATCCGGCTGCGCGCATAAGCATCCCGGTAACAATCATTGGCTTCGCGCCAAAACGGTCGGCAATCGCGCCGCCAAAAATGCCCAGCCCTTGCTGGATGAACTGGCGCAGTCCGAGCGCAATGCCGACCATCAATGCCGCCCAGCCCATCTGGTCGACAAAGCGAATGGAGATCAGTGGAAACACCACGAAAAAGCCTAATACGACCAGCATATTATCGATGAGCAGGAAATATTTACCCAGGTTCCTGGCCTGCGAGACACGCGACATTTCCCCTCCCGGGAAAGACACTCGTCATCCTTCACGTCGCAGGCGCGTCGGCGGCGTTCGCGCTCCCCGGCCACGTATTTCTGTGCGCTTTCAGGGAGTGACTCGCTTGCCGCCGTCCTGCAACTCGAATTCTGTTGAGTTTAAAAGGTGAGCACCTTCTATTCTGCGGTGTCGGCGCGTTTTTTCCCACCTTTGCCGGGACAATATTTTTTTATCAAAAGTCCATCTTGATAGAGAGTTTTCATCAAAATGTGTGAATAAGCCAAAAAATGACGATTTGCACTTTTCACAGAGCGTACAGGCGCAGGTATAGTAACGTTATCAGGGTGTGAAGACGTTACGGGAAGGAGTAGGTATAGAATGTTTGGCTATCGCAGTAACGTGCCAAAAGTACGCTTAACAACCGACCGTCTGGTTGTGCGTTTAGTACATGAGCGTGATGCCTGGCGTCTGGCCGATTATTACGCGGAAAATCGTCATTTTTTAAAACCCTGGGAACCCGTTCGTGATGAAAGCCACTGCTATCCTTCGGGCTGGCAGGCGCGTCTGAGCATGATCGCCGAATTTCATAAACAGGGCTCAGCGTTCTATTTCGCGCTGCTCGACCCGGAAGAGAAAGAGATCATCGGCGTGGCCAATTTTTCTAACGTGGTGCGTGGCTCATTCCACGCCTGTTATCTGGGATACTCCATCGCACAAAAGTGGCAGGGGCAGGGGCTGATGTATGAGGCCTTAACCTCGGCGATTCGCTATATGCAGCGTACGCAACATATTCACCGTATTATGGCGAACTATATGCCGCATAATAAGCGCAGCGGCGACTTGCTGGCGCGACTCGGCTTTGAAAAAGAAGGGTATGCGAAAGATTACCTGTTGATTGACGGACAGTGGCGCGATCATGTGCTGACGGCGTTGACGACGACTGAATGGACCCCCGGTCGCTAAGGAGAGGACGATGAAATACGAACTAACCGCCACTGAAGCGCGAGTGATTGGCTGCCTGCTGGAAAAACAGGTGACAACGCCGGAGCAGTACCCGCTCTCGGTTAACGGCGTGGTTACCGCCTGCAATCAAAAAACCAACCGTGAACCGGTAATGAACTTATCGGAACATGAGGTGCAGGAACAGCTTGATAACCTGGTGAAACGCCATTTTCTGCGGACGGTGAGCGGTTTCGGCAATCGCGTCACCAAATATGAACAGCGCTTCTGCAACTCCGAGTTTGGCAATCTTAAACTGAGTCCGGCGGAGGTGGCGCTGATTGCCACGCTGCTGCTGCGTGGCGCCCAGACGCCAGGTGAACTGCGCAGCCGTGCATCCCGCATGTATGAATTCAGCGATATGGCGGAAGTGGAAACGACGCTGGAACAGCTTGCCACCCGTGACGACGGCCCTTACGTAGTGCGCCTGGCGCGCGAACCGGGTAAGCGTGAAAGCCGGTATATGCACCTGTTTTGCGGCGAAGTCGATGAACCGGTGAGTTCAGATGACGCGCCGCAGGCGGCGTCGGGCGATCTGCATGCGCGCGTTGAGGCGCTGGAAGGCGAAGTCGCGGAACTGAAACAGCGCCTTGATTCGCTCCTGGCGCACCTGGGAGACTAACGTGAAAAAATTACGTATCGGTGTTGTTGGGTTAGGGGGATCGCCCAAAAAGCCTGGTTGCCCGTACTGGGCGCATCCGGCGACTGGACGCTACAGGGGGCCTGGTCTCCTTCGCGGGATAAGGCGCTGCGCATTTGTGAAAGCTGGCGGATGCCGTACGTTGAGTCGTTGCCAGCGCTGGCGTCAACCTGCGACGCCATTTTCGTCCACTCCAGCACGGCGACGCATTATGAGGTGGTGAGCGAACTGCTCAATGCCGGGGTTCATGTCTGCGTCGATAAACCGCTGGCGGAAAACCTGCGCGATGCGGAACGGCTGGTGGCGTTGGCCGCACGCAAAAATTTGACGCTAATGGTGGGGTTTAACCGACGCTTCGCTCCGCTCTACCGTGATCTGAAAGCGCAACTGGGCGCTGGCCGCTTCTGTCCGTATGGATAAACACCGGACGGACAGCGTCGGGCCGCATGATTTGCGTTTCACGCTGCTGGATGACTACCTGCACGTTGTGGACACCGCGCTGTGGCTGACGGACGGCAAGGCGCAACTGAACGGCGGCACGTTGCAGACCAACGATCTTGGCGAGATGCTGTATGCCGAACACCATTTTTCGACGGATCAGTTGCAAATCACCACCAGTATGCACCGTCGCGCCGGGAGTCAGCGTGAATGTGTGCAGGCGGTGACGGACGGTGGCCTGTTTGACGTGACGGACATGCGCGAATGGCGCGAGGAACGCGGTCAGGGTGTGGTGCATAAACCCATTCCGGGCTGGCAGACAACCCAGGAACAACGTGGATTTGCCGGATGCGCCCGTCATTTTATTGAATGCGTGCAAAATCAGACGGTTCCTGAAACGGCGGGCGAACAGGCGATTCTGGCGCAACGTGTCGTAGAGAAACTCTGGCGCGAGGCAATGAGCGAATAACGCCCTGTAACATCTGGCTGTAGTAATTCATCATAATCCAGGTACTATATGCCAACTCAAAATAACACCTCTTTCTGACAGAGAATGATGGCAAACCGTGGATCGTTCTGTCGGCCTGATAAGACGTTTGTACGTGGTTATCAGGCACAGCGATATTGCCGGATGGCGGCGTAAACGCCTTTATCCGGTCTGCGGTCGGCCATGCAAGGGTTTTGCTCCAGGGTCTGGAATACAACACTGATGAATTTATTAAAATCGCTGGCTGCCGTCAGCTCGATGACCATGTTTTCGCGCGTGCTTGGTTTTGCGCGTGACGCGATTGTCGCCAGAATTTTTGGCGCAGGGATGGCGACCGACGCCTTTTTCGTGGCATTCAAGTTACCGAATCTGTTGCGGCGCATTTTTGCCGAAGGGGCATTTTCCCAGGCGTTTGTGCCGATCCTTGCAGAATACAAGAGCAAGCAGGGCGAAGAGGCGACCCGGGGTTTTTGTCGCCTATGTCTCCGGCCTGCTGACCCTGGCGTTAGCCGTGGTGACGGTGGCCGGTATGCTCGCCGCGCCGTGGGTGATCATGGTAACCGCGCCGGGTTTTGCTGATACCGCTGATAAATTCGCCCTGACCACCAAACTGCTGCAAATCACCTTTCCGTATATTCTGCTGATTTCGCTGGCCTCGCTGGTGGGCGCGATCCTCAACACCTGGAACCGTTTCTCGATTCCTGCGTTTGCGCCCACATTTCTGAACATCAGTATGATCGGCTTTGCGCTGTTTGCCGCGCCGTATTTTAATCCTCCCGTACTGGCGCTGGCCTGGGCGGTGACGGTGGGCGGCGTGCTGCAACTGGTTTACCAGCTTCCTCATCTGAAGAAAATTGGGATGCTGGTATTGCCGCGCATCAATTTTCGTGACGCAGGCGCGATGCGCGTTGTGAAGCAAATGGGCCCGGCGATCCTCGGCGTTTCGGTAAGCCAGATATCTCTGATCATCAACACCATTTTCGCCTCGTTTCTGGCTTCCGGTTCGGTCTCCTGGATGTATTATGCTGACCGACTGATGGAGTTTCCGTCAGGGGTTCTGGGCGTGGCGCTGGGCACCATTTTGCTGCCTTCGCTGTCTAAAAGTTTTGCCAGCGGCAATCATGATGAGTATTGCCGTCTGATGGACTGGGGGCTGCGTCTGTGTTTTCTGCTGGCGTTGCCGAGCGCCGTCGCGCTGGGCATTCTGGCCAAACCGCTGACGGTATCGCTGTTCCAGTACGGCAAGTTCACTGCCTTTGATGCGTCGATGACCCAGCGCGCGCTGGTGGCCTATTCCGTTGGTCTGATCGGCTTAATCGTGGTGAAAGTTTTGGCTCCGGGATTTTTACTCGCGCCAGGATATCAAAACGCCGGTCAGAATCGCCATTGTGACGCTGATCATGACTCAGTTGATGAACCTGGCGTTTATCGGGCCGTTGAAGCATGCCGGTCTGTCGCTGTCTATTGGTCTGGCGGCGTGTCTGAATGCGTCGCTGCTGTACTGGCAACTGCGCAAACAGAAAATCTTTACTCCGCAGCCGGGCTGGACGTGGTTCCTGACTCGCCTGGTGATTTCCGTGCTGGTGATGTCCGCCGCGCTGGTTGGCATGTTGCATATTATGCCTGAGTGGTCAGAAGGGACGATGCTGTGGCGTCTGGCCCGACTGATGGCGGTTGTGGTTGTGGGGGATTGCCGCCTATTTCGCCGCGCTGGCGGTGTTGGGCTTTAAAGTGAAGGAATTTACTCGCCGGACGGCATAGAGCCTCTATCCGGCAAATCGCCCGGTGGCGCTGTCGCTTACCGGGCCTACAGGGTTGTTCTGTGATTGTGTCGGCTGGATTACGGCAATTGCCCGGTGGCGCTGTCGCTTACCGGGCCTACGAGTTGTTCTGTGATTGTGTCGGCTGGATTACGGCAATTGCCCGGTGGCGCTGTCGCTTACCGGGCCTACAGGATTGTTCTGTGATTGTGTCGGCCGGATTACGGAAATCGCCCGGTGGCGCTGCCGCTTACCGGGCCTACAGGGTTGTTCTGTGATTGTGTCGGCTGGATTACGGCCAATCGCCCGGTGGTGCTGCCGCTTACCGGGCCTACAGGGTTGTTCTGTGATTGTGTCGGCCGGATTACGGCCAATTGCCCGGTGGCGCTGTCGCTTACCGGGCCTACAAGTTGTTCTGTAATCGTGGTAGGCCGGATAAGGCGTAGCCGCCATCCGGCAATCAGATAGAGATTTTTTTCCCGCCACGGTGGGGAGAGGCGGTTTGACCGTTCGCGCCATACAGCGTCGGTTCCTGATGCGGTTTCAGCATGTCGAGCGCCTGATGATTCCGTTCAATCTGCCCTTCCAGCAGCCAACCATTATGTTGGTTGAGATCGCGTAAATGCTGCGTTTTTTCCGTAATCGCCTGCCAGCGTCTGGCGACATCATCATTAACGTTACGCTGCGCATCTTGTTCAAGACGGCGCTGCTGCTCCAGATAATCCAGCGTCGCCAGTAAAGAGCTTTTTTCTTCTGTAATACGCTGTAACTGGCTACCGTTAATGTGACCTACGGAGAGCTGCTGCTGCTCGGCATCCATCACCTTTTTCAGGTCATTGAGGACAGCCGTCATATGATCCAGAATTTCTGACAGACGAGTCATACGCTTATTTACTCTGTAAGTAGCTCTGCGCCTCGCGGATCAGCGAGTCTGCAATTTTACCGGTGTCCATCTTCAACTCACCGTTACGAATCGCCGTTTTCAGGGCTTCCACGCGCTCCATATTGATGTCGCTGGTGCCGGGTTGCATCAGTTTCGCCTGAGCATCGCTTAACTTCACACTGGTACTGGTCGTGGTTGACGCTTTTTCCTGACGCGCTTTTTGTACCGGCGCATCGCTGGTTTCGCGCGGTTGGACAGTGCTAACGGGCTTCAAAGGTGAGGTACGGTCAATGCTCATTTATTTATCCTCATCGAGGGGTTACGCTGTAGCAGCCAGCTATCATCATTGGTTGATTATTTATCGGCAGCCACTACAAAATCTTTAACTCATTATAGATTAATAAGAATATTCCCATCAGGATCGACGGTTCCACTCACGACCTGGCCTGACAACATGCGTACGCGCGCGTTTTGCGCGACGGCGGCATTGTTCAATGCCTGGCCTTCCGCATTGACGCTAAATCCGTCGCCGCTCGCCACCACCAGAACGCGCTGACCAGCTTTTATCCGCCATGCCTGGCGCAACATACTGAGCTGTATTGGCTGCCCGGGAACGAGGTCGCGCAAGCTGACGGCGTCCTGAATCTGGTTGATGTCCAGGACGGTTCGCGGGGGAAGCTGATCCAGCCGTCCGCGTTTTAGCGTGATGTTAGCCGGGCCAAGCGCACCGCCACGGGCGACGGGGGCCGCGGCAACAACGTAATTCCCCGTTGCCTGTACATTTACCTGTAGGTAGCGCTTTTCGTTCGCGCAGCGCGCCAGTACGTTCACATGCCCCCATAACTTCGCGCTTCCGGTTACGCTCAGCGCGGGCTGTTCGCAATTCGGCAACAGATTGGGCGACGTGCGGATCGTGACGACGACGTCATCGCTGAACCCTGCCAGACGCTGAGAAAACCAGTCCGTTAACTGGGCATTCAGATCCTGAGCCATCGTCAGGGGGCTGAACAGCAGCGCCAGCAGCGCTATTCCACGTTTTAACGTTTGCATCGTCACTTCCCGCCAGTTTTAAGCAATGACAGGATTCTACCTGCGTACCACAAGCATCAACGCAACAAATAGCGACGCATTTTGCGTTTATTCCGGCGATAACGCGCGCGTGATGGGATTTAAGCTGTCGGCTGAATTTTGTCATTTGCGGAGGAGATATGCTCGATAAGCTCGATGCCGCCTTACGTTTTCAACAGGAAGCGCTGAATCTGCGCGCTCAACGCCAGGAGGTGTTGGCCGCCAATATCGCTAACGCCGACACCCCTGGGTATCAGGCGCGTGATATGGATTTCGCCAGCGAACTCAAAAAAGTCATGGTGCGTGGCCGGGAAGAAACCGGTGGGATCGCGTTGAAGCTCACCTCTGCACAACACATTCCGGCCCAGACCGTCGCGTCTCCTTCGGTGGATCTGCTCTACCGTATTCCTGACCAGCCGTCCCTTGATGGCAATACCGTCGATATGGACCGCGAGCGTACGCAGTTTGCGGATAACAGTCTGAAATACCAGACGGGCCTCACCGTGTTGGGTGGACAAATCAAAGGCATGATGAATGTGCTACAGGGAGGAAACTAATTCGTGGCGCTGTTAAACATTTTTGATATTGCCGGGTCGGCGCTCACCGCGCAGTCCAAACGTCTTAACGTGGCGGCCAGTAACCTGGCGAACGCCGATAGCGTCACCGGGCCGGACGGTCAACCGTATCGCGCTAAACAGGTGGTCTTTCAGGTAGACGCGGCGCCAGGGGCGGCAACCGGTGGGGTAAAAGTGGCGGACGTCATTGAAAGTCAGGCGCCGGACAAACTGGTGTATGAGCCTGGCAACCCGCTGGCGGACGCCAACGGGTACGTAAAAATGCCTAATGTGGACGTGGTCGGTGAAATGGTCAACACCATGTCAGCCTCGCGCAGCTATCAGGCAAACGTCGAAGTTCTTAATACCGTGAAAAGCATGATGCTTAAAACGCTGACATTAGGCCAGTAAAGGAGGCGCGTATGTCTATTGCCGTAAATATGAATGACTCGACCAACTCGGGAGTCGCATCCACCAGCAGTGGCAGTTCGCTGACGGGAAGCAGCGCGAGTGATTTGCAAAGCAGCTTCCTGACATTGCTGGTCGCGCAGTTGAAGAATCAGGACCCGACCAATCCACTGCAAAATAACGAGCTGACCACGCAACTGGCGCAGATCAGCACCGTTAGCGGAATTGAAAAACTGAACACCACGCTGGGCGCGATTTCCGGGCAGATCGACAACAGCCAGTCGCTACAGGCCAGCACCCTGATTGGTCATGGCGTCATGATCCCCGGCACCACTATTCTGGCCGGTACGGGCACCGAAGAGGGCGCGACCATCACCACGACGCCGTTTGGCGTGGAGTTGCAGCAGGCAGCGGATAAAGTCACCGCCACCATTACCGACAAAGACGGCAAGGTGGTGCGTACGATCAATATCGGCGAGCTGAAGGCTGGCGTTCATACCTTTACCTGGGACGGTACGTTGGAGGATGGCACAAGCGCGCCAAACGGTTCCTATAACGTCGCGATCGCCGCCAGCAACGGCAGTACGCAGCTTGTGGCGCAACCGCTTCAGTTTGCGCTGGTTCAGGGGGTTATCCGCAACAGTAGCGGTAATACCCTGGATTTAGGGACCTACGGAACCACCACACTCGACGAAGTACGGCAGATCATTTAAGCCTTTACACTTATCAGGAGTAAGTCATGGCCTTTTCTCAAGCGGTCAGCGGTCTGAACGCAGCAGCGACCAACCTCGATGTTATTGGTAATAACATCGCCAACTCCGCCACCTACGGGTTTAAATCCGGTACGGCGTCTTTTGCTGATATGTTCGCGGGCTCCAAAGTGGGCCTGGGCGTTAAAGTCGCCGGGATTACCCAGGACTTTACCGACGGCACTACCACCAACACCGGGCGTGGCCTGGATGTTGCGATTAGCCAGAACGGTTTCTTCCGTCTGGTAGACAGCAACGGCTCCGTTTTCTACAGCCGTAACGGTCAGTTCAAACTGGATGAGAACCGCAATCTGGTTAACATGCAGGGGCTGCAACTGACCGGCTATCCGGCAACCGGAACGCCGCCGACGATCCAGCAGGGTGCCAACCCAGGCCCGATCACCATCCCGAACACCCTGATGGCCGCACAGGCGACCACCACGGCGTCTATGCAGATCAACCTTAACTCAACGGATGAACTGCCGTCTAAGTCACCGTTTGATCCGAGCGATGCGGATTCCTACAACAAAAAGGGCACCATAACGGTCTTTGATAGCCAGGGTAATGCCCATGACATGAACGTTTATTATGTCAAAACTGCTGCCAATAAATGGGATGTATACACCCAAGACTCCAGCGTTGCAGGAGCAGCGGTTACGAAAGCGGCGGTAATGAATTTTAGCAGCAACGGTACGCTGACTTCCGTTAATGACTATATTGATGATCCGAGTAATCCAGGCACGTTAACTGAAGGCCCTGCGAACGCACAGCCACAAATTAACATCACTACGGGAGCGATTAACGGCGCGGTACCGGCTACTTTCTCCCTGAGCTTCCTGAATTCCATGCAGCAGAACACCGGTGCGAACAACATCGTCGCGACCAACCAGAACGGCTATAAGCCGGGCGATCTGGTGAGCTATCAGATCAACGATGATGGCACCGTAGTGGGTAACTATTCCAACGAACAAACACAGGTTCTGGGGCAGATCGTGCTGGCTAACTTCGCCAACAATGAAGGTCTGGCTTCTCCAGGGCGATAACGTCTGGGCGGCGACGCAGGCTTCAGGCGTTGCGCTGCTTGGTACGGCGGGTACGGGTAACTTCGGTAAGTTGACCAATGGCGCGCTGGAATCCTCAAACGTGGATTTGAGTAAAGAGCTGGTGAATATGATCGTCGCGCAGCGTAACTATCAGTCAAACGCGCAGACCATCAAAACCCAGGATCAGATCCTCAACACCCTGGTTAACCTGCGCTAAGCGCCTGACGGGATGGCTTAATGGATCACGCAATATATACCGCCATGGGCGCGGCCAGTCAGACGCTTAATCAACAAGCGGTGACGGCCAGCAACCTGGCGAACGCCTCCACGCCGGGTTTTCGTGCGCAACTTAATGCGTTGCGCGCGGTGCCGGTGGAAGGTCTCTCTTTACCGACGCGTACGCTGGTGGCTGCGTCCACGCCGGGAGCCGATATGACGCCCGGGCAGATGGATTACACCTCGCGCCCGCTGGATGTGGCGCTGCAACAGGATGGCTGGCTGGTTGTTCAGACCGCTGATGGTAACGAGGGATACACCCGTAACGGCAGCATTCAGGTGGACCCGACCGGGCAACTGACAATTCAGGGCATCCGGTTATCGGTGAAGCCGGGCCGATTGCCGTTCCTGAAGGTTCAGAAATCACTATCGCGGCAGACGGGACTATCTCTGCGCTTAACCCTGGCGATCCGGCCAATACCGTCGCACCGGTAGGACGTCTGAAGCTGGTGAAGGCGCTTGGCAGCGAAGTGCAACGCGGCGATGACGGTATGTTCCGTTTAAGCGCGGCGACACAGGCTGCGCGTGGCCCGGTGTTGCAGGCTGACCCGTCCATTCGCGTGATGTCTGGCGTACTGGAGGCAGTAACGTGAATGCGGTGTCCGCCATGAGCGATATGATCGCTAACGCCCGCCGTTTTGAAATGCAGATGAAGGTTATCAGCAGCGTGGATGACAATGCCGGGCGCGCTAACCAACTGCTGTCGATGAAGTTAATACAGGACATTTTATGATCAGTTCATTATGGATCGCCAAAACCGGCCTGGACGCGCAGCAAACCAACATGGATGTGATTGCCAACAACCTGGCAAACGTCAGCACCAATGGTTTTAAGCGTCAACGTGCGGTGTTTGAAGACCTGCTGTACCAGACGATTCGTCAGCCTGGCGCGCAGTCGTCAGAACAGACGACCTTACCTTCTGGTCTGCAAATCGGTACGGGCGTTCGCCCGGTCGCCACCGAGCGTCTGCATAGTCAGGGTAACCTGTCTCAGACCAACAACAGTAAAGATGTCGCCATCAAAGGGCAGGGCTTCTTCCAGGTGATGTTGCCGGATGGCACTTCTGCTTATACCCGTGACGGTTCTTTCCAGGTGGATCAGAACGGTCAACTGGTCACGGCGGGCGGCTTCCAGGTACAGCCAGCGATCACCATTCCGGCGAACTCGCTGAGCATCACCGTGGGTCGCGATGGTGTGGTAAGCGTAACTCAGCAGGGGCAGGCCGCGCCGGTACAGGTGGGGCAGCTTAACCTGACTACGTTCATGAACGATACGGGTCTGGAAAGCATTGGTGAAAACCTGTACACCGAAACGCAATCCTCGGGTGCGCCAAATGAGAGTACGCCAGGGCTTAACGGTGCGGGTCTGCTGTATCAGGGCTATGTCGAAACCTCTAACGTAAACGTGGCGGAAGAACTGGTGAATATGATCCAGGTTCAGCGCGCTTACGAAATTAACAGCAAAGCGGTATCGACTACCGATCAGATGCTGCAAAAACTGACGCAACTCTAAGTGTCGTCCGGTGAGGGAAACCTCACCGGCACACTGATTTTGAAGATGAAGGCAATGCAAAAATACGCTGCGCACCATTACCCGATTATGGCCCTGCTGGTGGTTTCACTGACAGGATGTGCCTGGATACCTTCCACACCGCTCGTGCAGGGCGCGACCACTGCACAGCCCATACCGGGCCCGACTCCGGTGGCGAATGGTTCCATTTTTCAGTCTGCGCAGCCGATCAACTATGGCTATCAGCCGCTGTTTGAAGACCGACGTCCACGCAATATCGGCGATACGCTGACGATTGTATTGCAGGAAAACGTCAGCGCCAGTAAGAGCTCCTCCGCCAATGCCAGCCGTGACGGTAAAACCAACTTCGGCTTTGATACGGTTCCTCGTTATTTGCAGGGATTGTTCGGCAACGCGCGTGCAGATATGGAAGCCTCTGGCGGGAACTCCTTCAATGGTAAAGGCGGCGCGAACGCCAGCAATACCTTTAGCGGCACGCTGACCGTGACCGTCGATCAGGTACTGGCAAATGGCAATTTACACGTCGTGGGTGAAAAACAGATCGCCATTAATCAGGGCACTGAGTTCATCCGCTTCTCCGGGGTCGTGAACCCACGCACCATCAGCGGCAGCAACTCCGTTCCGTCAACACAGGTTGCGGATGCGCGCATTGAATATGTCGGCAACGGCTATATCAACGAGGCGCAAAATATGGGTTGGCTGCAACGTTTCTTCCTTAACTTGTCGCCGATGTAAGCGAGGTCTCCAGTGTTTAAATCTCTTGTTGGAATTGTACTGATACTGGCAACCACCCTGGCGCATGCCGATCGTATTCGGGATCTGACCAGCGTGCAGGGGGTGCGGGAAAACTCGCTGATTGGTTACGGGCTGGTGGTCGGCCTGGACGGGACGGGCGACCAGACGACCCAGACGCCCTTTACCACCCAGACGCTGAATAACATGCTGTCTCAGTTGGGGATCACCGTCCCGACGGGCACCAATATGCAGTTGAAAAACGTTGCGGCGGTAATGGTCACGGCGCAATTTCCGGCATTCGGTCGCCAGGGGCAAACGATCGACGTGGTGGTGTCCTCAATGGGGAACGCGAAAAGTCTGCGCGGCGGTACATTGCTGATGACGCCGCTGAAAGGAGTCGATAGCCAGGTGTATGCCCTGGCGCAGGGAAATATTTTAGTCGGCGGCGCAGGGGCGTCTGCGGGCGGCAGCAGCGTGCAGGTTAACCAGCTCAATGGCGGGCGTATCACCAATGGCGCAATTATTGAACGCGAGCTGCCCAGCCAGTTTGGCGGCGGAAATACCCTCAATCTGCAACTGAACAATGAAGACTTCGCAATGGCGCAGCAGATCACTGACACCATCAACCGCGCCCGTGGCTATGGCAGTGCGACCGCGCTGGATGCGCGCACGATTCAGGTTCGCGTACCCAGCGGCAACAGCTCGCAGGTCCGTTTCCTGGCGGATATCCAGAATCTGGAGGTGAACGTCACACCACAGGACGCGAAGGTGGTGATTAACTCCCGTACCGGTTCCGTGGTGATGAACCGTGAAGTGACGCTGGACAGCTGTGCCGTCGCGCAGGGCAATTTGTCCGTAACGGTGAATCGCCAGGCGAACGTCAGCCAGCCGGACACGCCGTTTGGCGGGGGGCAGACGGTCGTCACGCCACAAACGCAGATTGATTTACGTCAGAGCGGCGGTTCGCTGCAAAGCGTCCGTTCCAGCGCCAACCTGAACAACGTCGTCCGCGCGCTGAATGCGCTGGGCGCCACGCCGATGGATCTGATGTCCATCCTGCAATCCATGCAGAGCGCGGGTTGTCTGCGCGCCAAACTGGAAATTATCTGATGATTGGTGACAGCAAACTGTTGGCCAGCGCGGCCTGGGATGCACAATCGCTCAATGAGCTGAAAGCCAAAGCGGGGGCAAGATCCGGCGGCGAATATCCGCCCGGTCGCGCGTCAGGTTGAAGGGATGTTTGTGCAGATGATGCTGAAAAGCATGCGGGAAGCGCTGCCGAAAGACGGCATATTCAGCAGCGATCAAACGCGACTGTACACCAGCATGTATGACCAGCAGATTGCGCAGCAGATGACCGCCGGTAAAGGGTTGGGACTGGCGGAGATGATGGTCAGGCAGATGACCGAGGGGCAGACGCAGCCTGCGGAAGAAGCGCCGCAGGTGCCAATGAAGTTCCCTCTGGAAACGGTGACCAGCTATCAAAATCAGGCGCTGACGCAACTGGTACGTAAGGCGATGCCAAAAGCGCCGGAAAATAATGATGAGCCGCTGTCCGGCGACAGCAAAGACTTCCTGGCCCAGCTTTCGCTTCCGGCACGCCTGGCGAGTGAACAAAGCGGCGTGCCGCATCATCTGATTCTGGCGCAGGCGGCGCTGGAGTCGGGATGGGGTCAGCGACAGATCCGCCGTGAAAATGGCGAGCCGAGCTTTAACCTGTTTGGTATTAAGGCCTCGTCCAACTGGAAGGGGCCGGTAACAGAAATCACTACCACCGAATATGAGAACGGCGAAGCGAAGAAGGTAAAAGCGAAATTCCGTGTTTATAGCTCCTATCTGGAGGCGCTATCGGATTATGTGGGGCTGCTGACCCGTAACCCGCGCTATGCTGCGGTGACCGCCGCGTCTACCGCTGAACAAGGCGCACAGGCGTTACAAAATGCCGGTTATGCAACCGATCCTGACTATGCGCGTAAATTAACCAGCATGATTCAACAGCTGAAATCCATGAGCGACAAGGTGAGCAAAACGTACAGCGCGAATCTCGACAATCTCTTTTAAATAGCTCAAGTCCAGGAACCCGCTGCCGATAATAACCAGTATTGAAGGATTACAAGGAACCTCCATGTCCAGCTTAATTAACAACGCCATGAGCGGACTTAGCGCAGCCCAGGCTGCGTTAAATACTGCCAGTAATAACATCTCCAGTTATAACGTTGCCGGGTATACCCGACAGACGACGATTATGGCGCAGGCCAACAGTACGCTGGGAGCGGGCGGTTGGGTCGGTAATGGCGTCTACGTTTCTGGCGTACAGCGTGAGTATGATTCTTTTATTACCAATCAGTTACGCGCGGCGCAGAATCAGAGCAGTGGTTTGACCGTGCGGTATGAGCAAATGTCGAAAATTGATAACCTGCTCTCCAGTACCACCAGCTCGATTTCGACCTCTCTGCAAGGTTTCTTCACCAGCCTGCAAACGCTGGTCAGCAACGCGGAAGACCCGGCAGCGCGTCAGGCGCTTATCGGTAAAGCCGACGGCCTGGTAAACCAGTTTAAAACGACCGATCAGTACCTGCGCGATCAGGATAAGCAGGTCAATATTGCCATTGGCTCCAGCGTTGAGCAGATCAACAATTACGCGAAGCAAATCGCCAGCCTGAACGATCAGATTTCCCGTCTGACCGGGGTGGGCGCGGGCGCTTCACCGAACGATCTTCTCGACCAACGCGACCAACTGGTGAGTGAGCTGAACCAGATTGTCGGTGTGGAAGTTAGCGTCCAGGACGGCGGCACCTATAACCTGACGATGGCGAATGGCTATACCCTCGTGCAGGGCAGCAGCGCCCGTCAACTGGCCGCGGTGCCGTCCAGCGCCGATCCGTCACGCACCACGGTCGCCTATGTTGATGCGACTGCCGGAAACATTGAAATCCCGGAAAAATTGCTCAATAGCGGCTCGCTTGGCGGGTTGCTGACGTTCCGCTCTCAGGATCTGGATCAGACTCGCAATACCCTCAACCAGCTGGCGCTGGCCTTTGCCGAAGCGTTTAATGCCCAGCATAAACAGGGATATGATGCCAATGGCGATCAGGGCGAGGACTTCTTTTCCATCGGTAAACCGTCCGTATTGAGTAATGCGAAAAATACGGGTAGCGGAACCTTGTCTGCGGAAGTCACCGACAGTTCCGCGGTACAGGCTACCAATTATAAGCTGGTATTTGATGGTCAGGACTGGCAGGTCACCCGCTTGTCAGACAACACCAGCTTTAAGGCGGTTGAAACCAACGGGAAACTGACGTTTGACGGGCTGGAAGTGACGGTCGGGGCAGGGGCAAATGCGAATGACAGCTTTACCCTGAAACCGGTCAGCGATGCCATTGTGAACATGAACGTGCTGGTGACCGATGAATCCAAAATTGCGATGGCTTCCGATCCCGATGCGGGTGGGAGCGATAACCGTAACGGTCAGGCGCTGCTGGATTTACAAACCCAGAAAACGGTAGGCAATAAGTCCTTTAATGATGCTTATGCGACGATGGTCAGTGATGTGGGGAACAAAACCGCCACGTTGAAAACCAGCAGCACGGCGCAGGGCAATGTCGTGACGCAGTTGTACAACCAGCAGCAATCGATTTCCGGCGTTAACCTTGATGAAGAATACGGCAACCTGCAACGCTACCAACAGTATTACCTGGCGAACGCCCAGGTGCTGCAAACCGCGAATACGCTGTTTGATGCGCTGTTGGGCATTCGCTAAGGGAGAGGAGGATAAATGCGTATCAGTACCCAGATGATGTACCAGCAGAATATGCGTGGTATCACCAATTCCCAGGCTGAATGGATGAAGTACGGTGAGCAGATGTCCACCGGTAAGCGCGTGATTAATCCGTCTGACGATCCTATTGCCGCTTCTCAGGCTATCGTACTCGCTCAGGCCCAGGCTCAGAACAGTCAGTATGCGCTGGCACGTACCTTTGCCACTCAGAAAGTGTCGCTGGAAGAAAACGTGCTAAGTCAGGTGACAGCTGCAATTCAAACTGCGCAGGAAAAAATCGTTTACGCCGCTAACGGCACCTTAAGCGATGATGACCGCGCCTCGCTGGCCAGCGATCTACAGGGGATTCGCGATCAGTTAATGAACCTGGCCAACAGTACCGACGGCAACGGTCGTTACATTTTCGCAGGCTATAAAACTGAAAAAGCGCCGTTTGAACAGGCAAATGGCGACTATAGCGGTGGCACTGAAAACATCACCCAGCAGGTTGATGCTTCGCGTACGATGGTGATTGGTCATACGGGCGATCAGATTTTTAATCGTATTACCAGTAATGCCGTACCGGAACCCCGACAACAGCGCTTCAGAAACCAGCCTGTTTGCGATGCTGGATACGGCCATTGCAGCGCTGAAAACGTCGGTTGCTGACGATGATGTGAAGAAGGCGGAAGCTGCTGCGGCGATTGATAAAACAAACCGTGGCCTGAAAAACTCCCTTAATAACGTCCTGACCGTTCGTGCGGAACTGGGAACGCAATTGAGTGAGCTGGATTCTCTGGATTCATTGGGAAGCGAGCGCGCGCTGGGTCAGGCACAGCAAGATGAGTAATCTGGTCGATGTGGACTGGAACGCGGCCCATCTCGTCGTATGTAATGCAACAGGCTGCGTTACAGGCGTCCTATAAAGCGTTTAGCGATATGCAAGGAATGTCTCTGTTTCAGTTGAACAGATAGCACATGTTTTGAAACATATCATGAAACTGGGTATGTTTTGTCTGCCCGCTCCCTTCACCCCGGAGCGGGCATTTTTTTGCCCGGAAAACAGATAACGGGCACCGATTGCAGGTACAAAAAAGCCGACCCGCAGGTCGGCTTATCTTTAACATCGCGTTCAGCTTATTCTACAGGCTGCGGGCGCGTGGCTGGCGCGGCGGCCTGATGCGTTGCGCTATGACCACCTGCCGCACCTTTACCTTCAAAGATGAAGGCAGGGCGCTGCCAGTCGCTGTGATGTGGCGCTTCCGGGACATATTCCGGCGCAGGCGCGCGGGTCATCGGCGCACTGGCGTGGCTGACAGGTTTCTCCCCGGTAGTTACCGCGCTTTCTGACACGGTTTCAGCAACTGCAACGGCGACTGGCGCAGCGATAATCTCTTCCGGTTCAGCGGCAACAACGACAGGTTCAACCGTTTCTTTAACGATCTCTTCCGGTTCGGCGATGACAACGTCAGCGGATTCTTCAGCCGTCGTGGTTTCCTGAACGTCAGCGACAGGTTCCGCTTGTGCAGCGACTTCCTGCGCAACAGGGACGTCAGCCTCTGCAATCACCTGAGGTTGTTCTTCAACCGGGGTGGCAATCACTTCAGGATGCGTTGTTTCCACAGTAGCGGCTGAGGTTCAGCGACAACGGTTTAGTTTGAACCGGTGCGTCTACAACCTGTTCAGCTGCGGCAGCGACGACCTGCGGCTCTACTGCAACCGGCTGAGCTTGTACGGTCTCTTCTTCGTGCTGTGCTTCAACCTGCGTATCCTGAGGACGGGCGACAGGGTAGCGAATCCACACTTTGCCAGACGCCATTTCCGGTGAAGCGCAAGCGACGGTTAACGGCATTGGCGATTGAAGCGGGTAAACGCTCATCGCGGTAGCGACGACGACGCTGGCCGCTGACGCGCAGGTGGCGAGGAGAACGACGGGAGCGACGCGGCATTCCTGCGTTATCACGCGCTTCGCCGTTTTCTTCCTGCTCTGCTGGCGCAACGTCTGCGATCGCTGGCAGGTCGACTTTCGCCAGTTCAGTACGCTGAGCAGGCGCGCTTTGCGTAGCAGGCTGGGCGGCGACAGCGTCTTCGACGACTGGCGTTGCGACAGCTTCTGCTTCAGAGGTTGCAGAGTCTGTGTAACGAACTTTCTGGCTCAGCTGACGCTGTTTGCGGCGAGGCTGCGCCTGACGAACGCGTTCTTCCTGTTCCGTCTCCTGAGCCGGTTGCTCATCCAGATTCAGCGCCTTGACTTCTTGCTGTGCCTGACGTTTTTCATCGTTGCGACGACGGTTGCGTTCACGACGCGGCGTCTGCTGCTCGTCACCGGACTTCGCCTTATCGGCAACGTCGTTAGACTGCTGGCGGTTGTCACGCGCTTCTGCGTTCTGCTTGCTGCGCCTGACGACGGTTACGACGGTTGTCCATCACGGGTTTTCACCGCCTTCAGCGCGGTTGTCGCGATTATCACGGTTGTCACGGCGATCGTTACGGTCGCGGCGATTATTCTGGCGAGACTTACGACGATCCTGCTGACGCTCCGGTTTTTCTTCTGCTTTCGGTGCAGGTTGTTCAATCGGCTTGGCGACTTCGCTGCCGCTGAACATGTTTTTCAGCGCGCCGAAGAAGCGGGTAAGCAGACCTGGCTGTGCAGGCGCAGTGGCAACGGCTTTCGGTGCTGCCGTCGCTGTTTTCACCGCAGGTTCTGCTGGCGTCGGCGCAGGCGGCACTTCCGGCATCGCGAAGGTCGCCAGTGCTGGTTGTTCAGGGCGTTTACGCTCGGCGTACTCTTCTTCAGAAGGCAACGCCATCGCTTCTTCATGCAGTTTCGGCAGCATGTAGCTCAGGGTTGGCGTTTCTTCCCCTTTACGTACGCGCAAAACGGAGTAGTGCGGCGTTTCCATCTGATCGTTTGGTACGATCACGCAGCGCACGCCATCCTGGCGAGTCTCAATAGCATTAACCGCGGTGCGCTTTTCGTTAAGCAGGTAAGAGGCGATCGGAACCGGAACAATGGCGTGAACTTCCTGGGTATTCTCTTTCAGCGCTTCTTCTTCAATCAGACGCAGAATAGACAGGGAGAGCGATTCGTTGTCGCGGACGGTGCCGGTGCCGCTACAGCGTGGGCAGACGTGATGGCTGGACTCGCCCAGAGACGGGCTGAGACGCTGGCGGGACATCTCCAGCAGGCCAAAACGAGAAATATGGCTAATCTGGATACGCGCACGATCCTGACGTACCGCTTCGCGCAGACGGTTTTCCACCGCGCGCTGGTGGCGTACTGGCGTCATGTCGATGAAGTCGATAACGATCAGGCCGCCGAGGTCGCGCAAGCGCAACTGGCGAGCAATTTCATCGGCCGCTTCCAGGTTTGTGTTAAACGCGGTTTCTTCGATATCGCCGCCGCGTGTGGCACGCGCGGAGTTAATATCAATCGCGGTTAACGCTTCGGTTGTGTCGATAACGATAGAGCCGCCGGAAGGCAGACGCACTTCACGCTGGAAGGCGGATTCAATTTGCGACTCGATCTGGTAGTGGCTGAACAGCGGAATTTCGCCGGTGTAAAGCTTAATCTTGCTGCTGAAATCCGGGCGACCCAACGCCGCGATGTGCTGGCGCGCCAGCTCAAGCACTTTCGGATTATCGATAAGAATTTCGCCGATATCCTGACGTAAGTAGTCACGGAATGCGCGGACGATAACGTTGCTTTCCTGATGGATCAGGAATGGAGCAGGGCGGCTTTCAGCGGCTTTCTGAATCGCTTCCCAGTGTTTCAGGCGGAAGCTCAGGTCCCACTGCAACGCTTCGGCGGATTTGCCGACGCCTGCGGTACGCACGATAAGCCCCATGCCGTCAGGCAGTTCGAGGCTTGCCAGCGCTTCTTTTAATTCGGTCCGATCGTCGCCTTCAATGCGACGGGAGATGCCGCCCGCGCGCGGGTTGTTCGGCATTAAAACCAGATAGCTCCCTGCCAGACTGATAAACGTCGTCAGCGCAGCGCCTTTGTTGCCGCGTTCTTCTTTATCAATCTGAACAATCACTTCCTGACCTTCGCGCAACACATCTTTAATGTTTGGACGGCCGTGGGCGTTGTAGTTGGCGGGGAAATATTCGCGGGCAATTTCTTTTAACGGGAGGAAACCGTGACGTTCAGCGCCGTAATCAACAAAAGCCGCTTCCAGACTCGGTTCGATACGGGTAATTTTGCCTTTATAGATGTTCGCTTTTTTCTGCTCGTGTCCTGGACTCTCAATGTCCAGGTCGTACAGGCGCTGCCCATCTACAAGGGCAACACGCAACTCTTCCTGCTGAGTTGCGTTGATTAACATTCTTTTCATCGTAACTTACTCATTATTCTTACATTGACGACTAAGCTGCGGGCATAGTAATGCCTTTCCGGGTGTGAACCGATGGCCTCGTGTCTATTCGCGTCGCCAACCTCACGGTTATCGTCTGCTCAAAGAGGCGCAGAGTGTCGGTTGCCTGTATTTCATACGGAAATACAGCGCAATTATCAGGGGAACAGCCTGGGAGTTACTCTCCAGAGAAGATTCCATTATGTTCATCGTCTTTCACGCCGCAGATGCGTTGGCTTCATCTGCTCACCCGGGGCATAAGCTCCTGGGGATTCCCAGATTTGCCGCCTTTCTGCAACGCGTAGTACATAGAACATATACCGGTAAGGACTGCAACCCGCAGCCCGCTAACTGCCTGAAAAATCAATACGTCTTACGCCATTGCTGCGTTGATGATCTGTCTGGCAAAATGGGTCATTCCGTAAAATTTCTTGTTTTAACAAGGTTCGACACGGAAACGGTTACATTATTCCACTGCTAACCTTGTTATAGCAAGATGACTTTTACCATTTATCACCCGGTTACTCACAGTTTTTTCACTTCCTCATGGCGATTGGTTTAATAACCAGCAAATTGGTCATGTTGAACGTGAGTAACAGGATATAGAAGTAAATATAAGCATAGAAAAATGAGTGGCGCTAATCCTTATGGCTATTTAGAATCGGCCCCCATGAAAACTGAGACTCCATCCGTAAAAATAGTTGCCATTACTGCCGACGAAGCGGGGCAACGCATCGATAACTTTTTGCGCACGCAACTCAAAGGCGTACCGAAAAGCATGATTTACCGCATTTTGCGTAAAGGCGAAGTGCGGGTGAACAAAAAACGCATCAAACCGGAATATAAGCTCGAAGCCGGGGATGAAGTGCGTATTCCGCCGGTGCGCGTCGCCGAACGCGAAGAAGAGGCCGTTTCGCCGCATCTGCAAAAAGTGGCGGCGCTGGCCGATGTCATTTTGTATGAAGATGACCATATCCTTGTGCTGAACAAACCTTCCGGCACGGCGGTGCATGGCGGAAGCGGGTTGAGCTTCGGCGTTATTGAGGGGCTGCGCGCGTTGCGGCCAGAAGCGCGTTTCCTGGAACTGGTGCATCGTCTTGACCGCGATACCTCTGGCGTACTGCTGGTTGCGAAAAAACGCTCAGCGCTGCGTTCTTTGCATGAGCAACTGCGTGAGAAGGGGATGCAGAAAGATTATCTGGCGCTGGTTCGCGGCCAGTGGCAGTCGCATGTTAAATCGGTACAGGCGCCTTTATTAAAGAATATTCTGCAAAGCGGCGAACGTATTGTACGTGTGAGTCAGGAAGGAAAACCCTCCGAAACGCGCTTTAAGGTTGAAGAGCGCTATGCGTTTGCGACGCTGGTGCGCTGTAGCCCGGTGACAGGACGTACGCATCAGATTCGTGTGCATACGCTGCATGCGGGCCATCCGATCGCGTTTGACGATCGTTACGGTGATCGCGAATTTGATAAGCAGCTTGCGGGAACGGGGCTGTCACGGCTTTTTCTGCACGCGGCAGCGCTGAAGTTTACCCATCCGGGGACTGGCGAGGTGATGCGTATCGAAGCGCCGATGGATAACCAACTCAAGCATTGCCTTCAGGTGTTACGTAACAAAGCCTGATGCGCGTTGCGATATTATCGCGCTAAACCTGTAGGCCGGATAAGACGTTTACGTCGCCATCCGGCATCTTTACTGATGGCGCTGTGCTTATCAGGCCTACGGGCATTGCTCCGCTATGGGCCTGATAAGATGTTTTTAGCGTCGCCATCAGACGGATCCACTATGCCATCAGCGGGTTCATCTCTTCCCGGCGCAGCATCTGGCACAGCGCAATCAGCGGTAGCCCAATAAGCGTATTGGGATCTCGCCCCTCCAGGCGCTCGAAAAGGGCAATGCCAAGACCTTCGCTTTTAAAACTTCCGGCACAATGCAATGGACGCTCTTTGCGGACATAGTCCTCTATTTCCGTTTTCGCTTAAATGGCGGAAATGCACATCAAACGGTTCGACTTCCGTTTGTAAATGTCCGGTTGCAGAATTATAAAGCGCCAGTCCGGTATAAAACGTCACAATATTACCGCTGGCTTTGGTTAATTGCTGGCGCGCTTTTTCTTCGGTTAACGGTTTGCCGGTAATTTCGCCATCCAGAACGCAAATTTGATCGGAGCCAATAATCAGATGATCGGGGAAACGGTGGGCGAGCGATTGTGCTTTCGCCTGTGCGAGGCGAGAGACCAAATGGCGCGGTGCTTCGCCAGATATGGGCGTTTCGTCAACCTCGGGAGCCGCGCACTCGAAAGGGATCGCCAGTTTTTTCGAGCAGCGCGCGACGCCAGGGAGAGGTAGAAGCAAGGATGAGACGGGGCATATTTTTTTCCCTCAGATATAGCGTATTAATGAGAGCCATCTTAAACTATGCTCTTCGTCCTTCAAGCATGACATACAGTCACGGTTTGAGCGAAAATAAGTCTGTAACCCGCAATGTGTGCGAATTATTGGCAAAAGGCAACCGCAGGCTGCCTTTTTCTTTGACTCTATGACGTTACAAAGTTAATATGCGCGCCCTATGCAAAAGGTAAAATTACCCCTGACTTCTTGATCCGGTTCGTACGGCTCAAAAACGCCCTCGATTATGAAGGTATCTATACTTCTGATCTGGTAGAGCGCGTCGCCGATTCTGTAGTCAGTGTGGACAGTGATGTGGAATGCTCCATGTCGTTCGCTATCGATAACCAACGTCTCGCCGTTATTACGGGTGATGCCGAAGGTGACGGTATCGCTCGAATGCCAGCGTTGCGGGAAGCCGTTTACCCATCAGGTTCACACAACGTATTGTTTTAGTCCGGTTCGTTCTGACGAACAGGCTGAAGCACTCCCGGAAGCGTATGAGCCGATTGAGGTTAACGAATTCGGTGAAATCGATCTGCTTGCAATGGTTGAAGATGAAATCATCCTCTCCTTGCCGGTAGTTCCGGTGCATGATTCTGAACACTGTGAAGTGTCCGAGGCGGACATGGTCTTTGGTGAATTGCCTGATGAAGCGCAAAAACCAAACCCCATTTGCCGTATTAGCCAGCTTAAAGCGTAAGTAATTGAGGAGTAAGGTCCATGGCCGTACAACAGAATAAACCAACCCGTTCCAAACGTGGCATGCGTCGTTCTCATGACGCTCTGACCGCAGTCACCAGCCTGTCTGTAGACAAAACTTCTGGTGAAAAACACCTGCGTCACCACATCACTGCCGACGGTTACTACCGCGGCCGTAAGGTCATCGCTAAGTAATCACGCGCAAGCGTGATGAAGCTTAGTGAGGATTTCCCCGCGTAAGCGGGGAAACACCAAACCAGGCAGCGACGATACCTTGACACGTCTAACCCTGGCGTTAGATGTCATGGGGGGAGATTTTGGCCCTTCCGTGACAGTGCCTGCAGCACTGCAGGCACTGAATTCTAATTCGCAACTCACACTTCTTTTAGTCGGGGATCCCGATACCATCACGCCATTACTTGCCAAAGCTGACTTTGAACAACGTTCGCGTCTGCAGATTATCCCTGCACAGTCAGTTATTGCCAGTGATGCCCGGCCTTCGCAGGCTATCCGCGCCCAGTCGCGGTAGCTCAATGCGTGTGGCCCTGGAGCTCGTGAAAGAAGGCCGAGCCGAAGCCTGTGTGAGCGCCGGTAATACGGGCGCGCTCATGGGACTTGCGAAGTTATTGCTCAAACCCCTTGAGGGCATTGAGCGTCCTGCGTTGATGACGGTTTTACCGCATCAGCAGAAAGGAAAAACGGTGGTGCTGGATTTAGGCGCCAACGTCGATTGTGACAGTACCATGTTGGTGCAGTTTGCCGTGATGGGGTCCGTGATGGCGGAAGAGGTGATTGGGATAACCAATCCCCGCGTGGCGTTGCTCAATATTGGTGAAGAAGAAACCAAAGGTCTCGACAGTATTCGTGATGCCTCTGCGTTGCTCAAAACAGTCCCTTCCATCAATTACATTGGTTATCTTGAAGCCAATGAATTATTGACGGGAAAAACTGATGTGCTGGTATGTGACGGATTTACAGGTAATGTCACATTAAAGACAATGGAAGGGGTTGTCAGGATGTTCCTTTCACTGCTGAAATCTCAGGGTGAGAGTAAAAAACGGTCGTGGTGGCTGCTGTTATTAAAACGTTGGTTACAAAAAAGCCTGACGAGGCGATTCAGTCACCTCAACCCCGACCAGTATAATGGCGCCTGTCTGTTAGGATTGCGTGGCACGGTGATTAAAAGTCATGGTGCGGCCAATCAGCGAGCATTTGCCGTCGCGATTGAACAGGCAGTGCAGGCGGTGCAGCGACAAGTTCCTCAGCGAATTGCCGCTCGCCTGGAATCTGTATACCCAGCCGGATTCGAACTGTTGGAAGGTGGCAAAAACGGACACTCACGGGTGCACAATTAACGGTGTAACCTGAGCGCAACCAACATACCAGCAGTTTGCACGCGGTGGTATATAACCGAAAAGTGACTGAGCGTACATGTATACAAAGATTATTGGTACTGGCAGCTATCTGCCTGAACAAGTGCGTACTAACGCCGATTTGGAAAAGATGGTAGAGACGTCTGACGAGTGGATTGTCACGCGTACAGGCATCCGTGAACGCCATATTGCCGCGCCAAACGAAACAGTCGCGACGATGGGCTATACAGCCGCAAACCGCGCGCTTGAAATGGCGGGCATCGATAAAGACCAGATTGGCTTGATTGTGGTTGCGACCACGTCAGCAACACATGCTTTCCCAAGCGCAGCATGCCAGATTCAGAGTATGTTGGGCATTAAAGGCTGCCCGGCGTTTGACGTTGCAGCGGCCTGCGCCGGTTTTACCTACGCGTTAAGCGTTGCCGATCAGTATGTAAAATCAGGCGCCGTTAAATATGCGCTGGTCATCGGTTCCGATGTCCTGGCGCGCACCTGCGATCCCACCGATCGCGGGACGATCATTATCTTTGGTGACGGCGCGGGCGCAGCGGTTCTGAGCGCATCCGAAGAACCAGGCATTATTTCGACGCATCTTCATGCAGACGGCAGCTACGGTGAGTTGCTGACGCTGCCAAACGCCGATCGCGTCAATCCAGAAAATCCGATTTATCTGACGATGGCGGGCAACGAGGTGTTTAAAGTGGCGGTAACTGAACTGGCACACATCGTTGACGAGACGCTGGCGGCGAATAATCTGGATCGTTCCGCTCTGGACTGGCTGGTTCCGCACCAGGCTAACCTGCGCATCATCAGCGCGACAGCGAAAAAGCTGGGTATGTCGATGGATAATGTGGTGGTTACGCTGGACAGACACGGCAACACCTCTGCGGCCTCTGTGCCGTGCGCGCTGGATGAAGCCGTGCGCGACGGGCGGATTAAAGCCGGGCAGTTGGTATTGCTTGAGGCCTTCGGGGGTGGATTCACCTGGGGCTCCGCGCTGGTTCGTTTCTAGTATAAGGATTTAAACATGACGCAATTTGCTTTTGTGTTCCCGGGGCAGGGTTCCCAGACGGTTGGGATGTTGTCTGAAATGGCAGCCAGCTACCCGATCGTAGAAGAAACCTTTGCTGAAGCTTCTGCGGCGCTGGGTTATGATCTGTGGGCGCTGACGCAGCAAGGGCCTGCGGAAGAACTGAATAAGACCTGGCAGACTCAGCCAGCATTGCTGGCTGCTTCCGTTGCGCTGTATCGCGTATGGCAGCAGCAGGGCGGTAAAGCGCCTGCGCTGATGGCGGGACACAGCCTGGGGGAATACTCCGCGCTGGTATGTGCTGGCGTCATCCGATTTCGCCGACGCGGTTCGTCTGGTTGAACTGCGCGGCAAATTCATGCAGGAAGCTGTGCCGGAAGGCACCGGCGCAATGGCGGCGATCATCGGTCTGGATGATGCGTCCATCGCCAAAGCGTGTGAAGAGGCGGCTGAAGGCCAGGTGGTTTCTCCGGTGAACTTTAACTCTCCGGGCCAGGTGGTTATCGCCGGGCATAAAGACGCGGTTGAACGTGCGGGCGCAGCTGTAAAGCCGCTGGCGCAAAACGTGCGCTGCCGCTGCCGGTAAGCGTGCCGTCACACTGTGCGCTGATGAAACCTGCGGCTGATAAGCTGGCGGTTGAATTAGCGAAAATCACCTTCAATGCCCCGACCGTACCGGTTGTGAATAACGTTGACGTGAAGTGTGAAACCGACGCTAACGCTATCCGTGATGCGCTGGTACGCCAGCTGTACAACCCGGTGCAGTGGACGAAGAGTGTAGAATTTATCGCAGCACAAGGTGTTGAACACCTTTATGAAGTGGGGTCCAGGTAAAGTCCTCACTGGTCTGACTAAACGTATTGTTGACACCCTGACGGCCTCGGCGCTAAACGAACCGGCGGCACTGTCAGCGGCGCTTGAGCAATAAAAGAGGAAAACCATGAGTTTTGAAGGAAAAGTCGCGCTGGTTACCGGTGCAAGCCGTGGCATTGGCCGCGCAATTGCTGAGACGCTCGTTGCCCGTGGCGCGAAAGTCATCGGTACTGCTACCAGCGAAAATGGCGCTCAGGCCATTAGCGAATACTTAGGTGCGAACGGTAAAGGTCTGATGTTGAATGTGACCGATCCGGCATCTATTGAATCTGTTCTGGAAAATATTCGCGCAGAATTTGGTGGAAGTTGATATCCTGGTCAATAATGCCGGTATCACTCGCGATAATCTGCTGATGCGAATGAAAGATGATGAGTGGAACGATATTCTCGAAACCAATCTGTCATCTGTTTTCCGTCTGTCAAAAGCGGTAATGCGCGCTATGATGAAAAAACGTCATGGACGTATTATCACTATCGGTTCTGTGGTTGGTACCATGGGAAATGCGGGTCAGGCCAACTACGCTGCGGCGAAAGCGGGTCTGATTGGCTTCAGTAAATCACTGGCGCGTGAAGTTGCGTCGCGTGGGATTACTGTCAATGTTGTGGCTCCGGGCTTTATTGAAACGGACATGACGCGTGCGCTGTCTGATGAGCAGCGTGCGGGTATTCTGGCGCAGGTTCCTGCGGGTCGCCTCGGCGGCGCTCAGGAAATCGCCAGTGCGGTTGCATTTTTAGCCTCTGACGAAGCAAGTTACATCACTGGTGAGACTCTGCACGTCAACGGCGGAATGTATATGGTTTAACCACGAAAAATATTTGCGTTATTGTAGGTCTTGGCCTCAAAATAACGTAAAATCGTGGTAAGAACTGCCGGGATTTAGTTGCAAATTTTTCAACATTTTATACACTACGAAAACCATCGCGAAAGCGAGTTTTGATAGGAAATTTAAGAGTATGAGCACTATCGAAGAACGCGTTAAGAAAATTATCGGCGAGCAGCTGGGCGTTAAGCAGGAAGAAGTTACCAACAATGCTTCTTTCGTTGAAGACCTGGGCGCAGATTCTCTTGACACCGTTGAGCTGGTAATGGCTCTGGAAGAAGAGTTTGATACTGAGATTCCGGACGAAGAAGCTGAGAAAATCACCACCGTTCAGGCTGCCATTGATTATATCAACGGCCACCAGGCGTAAGTGAACATCTCCAGGGCGGTCATTCGACCGCCTGAGTTTTATCTTTTTGTCCCACTAGAATCATTTTCCCTCCCTGGAGGACAAACGTGTCTAAGCGTCGTGTAGTTGTGACCGGACTGGGCATGTTGTCTCCTGTCGGCAATACCGTAGAGTCTACCTGGAAAGCTCTCCTTGCCGGTCAGAGTGGCATCAGCCTGATCGACCATTTCGATACTAGCGCCTATGCAACGAAATTTGCTGGCTTAGTAAAGGATTTTAACTGTGACGACATCATCTCGCGCAAAGAACAGCGCAAGATGGATGCCTTCATTCAATATGGAATTGTCGCTGGCGTTCAGGCCATGCAGGATTCTGGCCTTGAAGTAACGGAAGAGAACGCAGCCCGTATTGGCGCCGCTATCGGCTCTGGTATCGGCGGTCTCGGACTGATCGAAGAAAACCACAGTTCCCTGGTGAACGGTGGGTCCGCGTAAGATCAGCCCGTTCTTTGTTCCGTCGACGATTGTTAACATGGTGGCGGGTCACCTGACCATCATGTACGGCCTGCGTGGGCCAAGCATCTCTATCGCTACCGCCTGCACCTCTGGCGTACATAACATCGGTCATGCCGCGCGTATCATTGCATACGGCGATGCGGACGCGATGGTAGCGGGTGGTGCGGAAAAAGCCAGTACGCCGCTGGGTGTCGGTGGTTTTGGCGCAGCGCGTGCGCTGTCTACACGTAATGATAACCCGCAAGCGGCCAGCCGCCCGTGGGATAAAGAGCGTGACGGTTTTGTTCTCGGCGATGGCGCGGGCATGGTGGTACTGGAAGAGTACGAACATGCAAAAGCGCGCGGCGCGAAAATTTATGCCGAAATCGTTGGCTTCGGGATGAGCAGCGATGCTTATCACATGACGTCACCGCCGGAAAAACGGCGCGGGCGCCGCGCTGGCGATGGTCAATGCGCTGCGTGATGCGGCCATTTGAGCCGGGTCAGATTGGTTACGTCAATGCCCAACGGTACGTCTACGCCGGCAGGCGATAAAGCGGAAACTCAGGCGGTGAAATCTGTCTTTGGCGATGCGGCAAGCCGTGTGCTGGTCAGCTCGACGAAATCCATGACGGGTCACCTGCTGGGTGCTGCGGGCGCGGTAGAGTCTATTTTCTCTATCCTGGCGCTGGCGCGACCAGGCTGTTCCGCCAACCATCAACCTGGATAACCCGGATGAGGGTTGCGACCTGGACTTTGTGCCTCACGAAGCTCGTCAGGTTAACGGAATGGAGTATACGCTGTGTAACTCCTTCGGCTTTGGCGGTACTAACGGCTCGTTGATCTTCAAAAAGGTCTAAGTCGTTCCACCAGAGAGTAAAAAAGGTCCGCTTGTCGGGCCTTTTTTATTCAGCTTTCTTCCCTTGTCCTGTGTTAACCATCCTGCCACACTAATCGACCACGAATAAGGAGCTACTATGTTCTTAATTAATGGCCGTGAACAGGATTCTCTTGCCGCCAGCGATCGCGCGACGCAGTTTGGTGATGGCTGTTTCACTACTGCGCGAATCCGTGACGGTAAAATTTGCCTCCTGCCCGCACACCTTCGCCGTTTGCAGGATGCCTGCGAAAAACTGCTGCTTCCCTTCAGTCAATGGACGGAACTGCAACACGAAATGACGGCGATGGCAGCAGGCCAGAACAGTGGCGTACTGAAAGTTATTCTGAGTCGTGGCAGCGGCGGCAGGGGCTACAGCCCGTCAAACTGTCGTGCGGCCACGCGAATTTTATCCGTTTCTCCTTATCCCACCCATTATGAACGCTGGCGTACGGAAGGTATTACGCTGGCGTTAAGCCCCGTACGGTTGGGGCGTAACCCTATGCTTGCGGGTATAAAACACCTTAACCGACTGGAACAGGTACTGATTCGGTCTCATCTTGAGCAGACAAACGCCGATGAAGCGCTGGTTCTTGACAGCGAGGGATGGGTTACGGAATGCTGTGCGGCTAATTTGTTCTGGCGTAAAGAGAATGTGGTGTATACGCCGCGCCTGGATCAGGCGGGGGTAAACGGCATTATGCGACAATTTTGTTTACAGTCGCTGGCACAATCGCCTTTCCAGGTTGTCGAAGTGTATGCCGGGGAGGACGCGCTTATGCAGGCCGATGAGATGGTTATCTGCAATGCGTTGATGCCCGTGATTCCCGTGCGCGCCTGTGGCGATAAACTGATGTTTGCACGTTCATTGTTCGATTTTTTAGCCCCACTTTGTGAGCACCCGAATTAGTCATGAAAAGAATGTTACGCTTTTTCCTTCTGCTGGTCGTTGTGTTGGGCATTGCCGCTGGCGCAGGAATGTGGAAAGTGCGCCAACTGGCCGACAGTCCCTTGTTAATAAAAGAAGAGACGATCTTTACCCTGAAGGCCGGAACCGGGCGTCTGGCATTAGGCGATCAACTTTACGCCGACAAAATTATCAATCGGCCGCGCGTGTTTCAGTGGTTGCTGCGCGTTGAACCTGAATTATCAAACTTTAAAAGCGGGCACCTATCGTTTAACGCCTGATATGACCGTACGAGAGATGCTGAAACTGCTGGAAAGCGGTAAAGAAGCACAGTTCCCGCTACGTCTGGTCGAAGGGATGCGCCTGAGCGATTACCTGAATCAGTTGCGAAATGCGCCTTATATTCAGCATACGCTTAGCGATGACCGTTACGAAACCGTCGCGCAGGCGCTGAAGCTGGAGAACCCGGAGTGGCTTGAAGGCTGGTTCTGGCCGGACACCTGGATGTATACCGCCAACACCACCGACGTCGCGCTTCTGAAGCGTGCGCATCAAAAGATGGTTAAAGCGGTAGATGACGTCTGGGAAGGGCGCGCGGAAGGGTTGCCTTATAAAGATAAGAATCAACTGGTGACGATGGCGTCTATTATCGAGAAAGAGACGGCCGTCGCCAGCGAACGCGATCAGGTGGCATCAGTCTTTATTAACCGTCTGCGTATTGGTATGCGTTTGCAGACCGATCCGACCGTGATTTACGGCATGGGGGGCGAGTTATAATGGTAAGCTGTCGCGCGCGGCGCTGGAAACGCCGACGGCGTATAACACCTATACCATCACCGGGTTGCCGCCAGGTCCTATCGCCATGCCTGGCGAAGCCTCTTTGAAAGCCGCCGCGCATCCGGCGAAAACGCCGTACCTCTATTTTGTGGCTGACGGAAAGGGCGGTCACACGTTTAACACCAATCTTGCCAGCCATAACCGGTCAGTGCAGGACTACCTGAAAGTGCTTAAGGAAAAAAATGGGCAGTAACTATATCGTCATCGAAGGCCTGGAAGGCGCCGGAAAAACCACCGCGCGTAACGTGGTGGTGGAGACACTTGAGCAACTGGGTATTCACGACATGATTTTTACGCGTGAGCCGGGCGGCACCCAGCTTGCAGAGAAATTAAGAAGTCTGGTGCTGGACATCAAATCGGTGGGTGATGAAACGATCACGGATAAAGCTGAAGTGCTGATGTTTTATGCCGCGCGAGTGCAACTGGTGGAAACCGTTATCAAGCCTGCGCTGGCGAAAGGAACATGGGTCATTGGCGATCGCCATGACCTGTCCACTCAGGCCTACCAGGGTGGCGGCCGTGGGATCGACCAGACGATGCTGGCGACGCTGCGTGATGCGGTATTGGGCGACTTCCGTCCTGACCTGACCCTGTATCTGGATGTGACGCCGGAGGTTGGCTTAAAACGCGCGCGCGCGCGCGGCGAACTTGACCGCATTGAGCAGGAGTCTCTGGATTTCTTCAATCGCACGCGTGCCCGCTACCTTGAGCTGGGCCGCCAGCGATGCCAGCATTCGCACCATTGATGCGACTCAGCCGCTGGAGGCTGTGATGAACGATATTCGCACAACCGTAACGGCCTGGATCAAGGAGCAGGGTGCATGAAATGGTATCCGTGGTTACGGCCAGACTTTGAAAAACTGGTAGCAAGCTATCAGGCGGGTCGGGGCCACCATGCGTTACTGATTCAGGCGTTGCCCGGAATGGGGGATGATGCGCTGATTTATGCCCTCAGTCGTTATTTGCTGTGCCAGCAACCGGAAGGGCATAAAAGCTGCGGGCGCTGTCGTGGCTGCCAGTTAATGCAGGCGGGTACGCATCCTGACTATTATTCGCTGTTGCCGGAAAAGGGAAAAAGCACTCTTGGCGTGGACGCGGTACGCGACGTGGGCGAGAAGCTGTACGAACATTCTCGACTTGGCGGCGCGAAAGTCGTATTGATCCCGGATGCGGCCCTGCTGACTGATGCCGCGGCGAATGCCTTATTAAAGACGCTCGAAGAGCCGCCGGAGCAAACCTGGTTCTTCCTTGCCAGCCGTGAACCGGCACGCCTGCTGGCGACTTTACGCAGCCGCTGCCGTCTGCATCATCTTGCGCCGCCATCCGAACAATACGCTGTTTCCTGGCTTTCTCGTGAAGTGACAATGTCACAAGAGACGTTGCTGGCGGCGCTGCGCCTGAGCGCAGGGGCTCCCGGCGCCGCTCTGGCGTTGTTGCAGGCCGACAGCTGGGCGCATCGTAACGCGCTTTGCGAAGCGCTGGCGAATACGCTGCAATCCGGCGACTGGTATATCCTTCTGTCGGTGTTGAATCACGAACAGGCCGCCGTACGTTTACACTGGCTGGCGACGCTGCTTATGGATGCCCTTAAATACCAGTATGGCGCTTCCAGCCTGACAAATCAGGATGCCGGAACGCTGGTGGCGTCGATAGCTGAACGGTTATCCGTCGTACGCATCCAGGCCATACTCAGCGATGTCTGCCATTGTCGCGAACAGCTGATTAACGTGACCGGATTAAACCGCGAACTGGTATTAACCGATCTTATTCTCCGCATAGAGCATTACCTGCAACCAGGCGCCGTGTTGCCTGTTTCCCATCTTTGAGAGAGACATTATGTTTTTAGTCGACTCACACTGCCATCTTGATGGCCTGGATTATCAATCTCTGCATAAGGACGTGGATGACGTGCTGGCAAAAGCCGCCGCGCGCGATGTGAAGTTCTGCCTGGCGGTGGCGACAACCCTGCCCGGATACCGGAGTATGCGCGAACTGGTTGGCGAGCGAGATAACGTTGTGTTTTCCTGCGGCGTACACCCGTTAAACCAGGATGAAACGTACGATGTGGAAGACCTGCGTCGCTTTGCCGCTGAAGAAGGCGTGGTGGCCATGGGGGAGACCGGGCTGGATTATTTTTATACGCCGGAAACAAAAGTTCGCCAGCAAGAATCCTTCATTAACCATATTCAGATTGGCCGTGAATTAAATAAACCCGTGATTGTGCATACCCGTGACGCACGCGCCGATACGCTGGCGATTTTGCGCGAAGAAAAAGTGACGGATTGCGGTGGCGTACTACACTGTTTTACAGAGGACAGGGAGACGGCGGGTAAATTATTGGATCTTGGGTTTTATATCTCTTTTTCCGGGATCGTGACCTTCCGCAACGCCGAGCAGTTACGTGATGCCGCCCGCTATGTTCCTCTGGATCGTCTGCTGGTTGAGACGGACTCTCCTTATCTTGCTCCGGTGCCACATCGTGGTAAAGAGAACCAGCCTGCAATGGTTCGCGATGTCGCAGAGTATATGGCCGTATTGAAGGGTGTTGCCGTTGAAGAACTGGCGCAGGCAACCACTGAAAACTTTGCCTGCCTGTTCCACATCAACGCTTCTCGCCTGCAATCAACCCGTTAACTGAGTTTTTTTAAAGCTCGTAATTAATATTCAAAGCGAGTAAAGTTCACCGCCACAAAATGGGCGGTGAATGAGCGAATTGTAACATTCAGACACTCATTTTGTCAGAATGTGATGGTTTTATGGCTGTCAGGAGCTGAAACGTGATAGCCGTCAAACAAAACCGAGCTTATTTATTTTACTCTGTGTAATAAATAAAGGGCGCTTAGATGCCCTGTCCACGGCGAGGTTCTCCCCCCTCGCCAATGCGTGAAAACGTAGAATACACAAAATCATTCAGGCTGCATCAAGGCGGCAAGTGAGTGAATTGCAGGAGCTTACTTGAGTAAGTGACTGGGATGAACGAGCGCAGCCAACGCTGAGGCGGTTTGAAGGATGAAGTGTATAAGCACAAATACTCAGGAGCACTCCTAATTATGTTTAAGAATGCATTTGCTAACCTGCAAAAGGTCGGTAAATCGCTGATGCTACCGGTATCCGTACTGCCTATCGCAGGTATCCTGCTGGGCGTCGGTTCCGCTAACTTCAGCTGGCTGCCAGCCGTTGTGTCGCACGTTATGGCAGAAGCAGGCGGTTCTGTTTTTGCAAATATGCCGCTGATTTTCGCCATTGGTGTCGCACTGGGCTTCACCAACAACGACGGCGTTTCGGCTCTGGCCTCGGTTGTCGCTTACGGCATCATGGTCAAAACCATGGCCGTGGTTGCGCCGCTGGTTCTGCATTTACCTGCTGAAGAAATCGCAGCAAAACACCTGGCGGATACTGGTGTTCTCGGGGGTATTATCTCCGGTGCGATTGCAGCGTACATGTTCAACCGCTTCTACCGTATCAAATTGCCTGAGTATCTGGGCTTCTTTGCGGGTAAACGCTTTGTGCCGATCATTTCTGGTCTGGCTGCCATCTTCACCGGCGTGATCCTGTCCTTCATTTGGCCGCCGATCGGGACGGCTATCCAGACGTTCTCTCAGTGGGCTGCTTACCAGAACCCGGTTGTGGCGTTCGGTATCTATGGCTTCATTGAACGCTGCCTGGTGCCGTTTGGTCTGCACCATATCTGGAACGTTCCTTTCCAGATGCAGATCGGTGAATACACCAACGCAGCAGGTCAGGTGTTCCACGGCGACATTCCTCGCTATATGGCGGGCGACCCGACTGCGGGCAAACTGTCCGGCGGCTTCCTGTTCAAAATGTACGGTCTGCCTGCTGCGGCTATCGCGATCTGGCACTCTGCTAAACCGGAAAACCGCGCGAAAGTGGGCGGTATTATGATCTCCGCAGCGTTGACCTCGTTCCTGACCGGTATCACCGAGCCGATCGAGTTCTCCTTCATGTTCGTTGCGCCGATCCTGTATGTTATCCACGCGATTCTGGCAGGTCTGGCATTCCCGATCTGTATCCTGCTGGGTATGCGTGACGGTACATCGTTCTCGCACGGTCTGATTGACTTCATCGTTCTGTCTGGCAACAGCAGCAAACTGTGGCTGTTCCCGATTGTTGGTGCAGGTTATGCGATTATTTACTACACCGTCTTCCGTGTGCTGATTAAAGCGCTGGATCTGAAAACGCCGGGTCGTGAAGATGCGAGCGAAGACAGCAAAGTGGGCGCAACCAGTGAAATGGCTCCGGCCCTGGTCGCCGCGTTTGGTGGTAAAGAGAACATCACTAACCTCGACGCATGTATCACCCGTCTGCGCGTTAGCGTCGCTGACGTTGCTAAAGTGGATCAGGCTGGCCTGAAGACGCTTGGCGCAGCTGGTGTCGTCGTCGCAGGTTCCGGCGTTCAGGCTATTTTCGGTACGAAATCCGATAACCTGAAAACGGAAATGGATGAATACATCCGCAATAGCTAAGCAGTAAGACGTTGGGGAGAACTAAGGCAGCCAAATGGCTGCCTTTTTTACGCTGTGTTGCCGGATGGCGCGTGGCTTATCCGGCCTACGGTTATAGCACAGTTGTAGGCCTGATAAGGCGTTAGCCGCCATCAGGCTTGCGAGAACGTAAAAAAGGGAGCCAGATGGCTCCCTTCTCGTCAGTGACGTTTATCAGAACTGATAGCTTGCAGTAATGCTGACGTTACGTGGTTCGCCGTAGACAATAGAACCATCGATATTGGTGTCGTAGGTTTTGTCTAACAGGTTGTTGATGTTGCCCTGTACGGCGAAGTTTTTGGTTACCTGGTAGCGAGTGAACAGATCCACTAACGCATAGCTGCCTTGTTCTGCGCGCCATGTGCCGTATGGTGTGACCGTGTCGCTGCCGTGAACACGGTTCTGCCAGTTAACGCCACCGCCGACGGTCAACTCAGGCATGACTGGCAGACGGTAGCTGGTAAACAGCTTCACGGTTGTACGTGGCAAGTTCGGATTCACCGCATTTCCCTCGTTATCTTCCGCGATAAAGCGCGTTGCGCCGAAGGTCATCTGCCAGTTGTCGGTGATAGCGCCGTTAATTTCGAATTCAACGCCTTTGCTGACGGTTCCGTCTACCGCTTTATACGCGGTGTCGCCGTTACTACCTGAAATCGGTCTACCGGTCGACTGACCGACGTTATCCTGCTCAATACGGAAGACCGACAATGTGGTGGTCAGGCGGCTGTTCATCCAGTCAGATTTCAAGCCCACTTCATAGTTATTACCCGTAATAGGGGTGAGATATTTACCCGAGCTATCACGATAGTTCTGTGGCTGGAAGATGGAAGTATAGCTGGCGTAGGCAGACCAGTTATCATCAATGTCATACACCAGTCCGGCATATGGCGTGGTATGGTTTTTCTCCATCCGGTAGGTCAGCGTGTCGATACTCCAGTTGGTGTAGCGAGCGCCGATGATCAGATGCAGCGGATCGGCCAGCGAAATGCGGGTCGCTGCATAGAGCGATTTCATGTGCGTGGTATCATCCTGGGCAACGGTTTGTTGACCCCAGTTTGTTTCCGGGAAGTTACCGTCGTAGTTGTAGAAATTGCCCAGTTCATCCGGGAATACGTTCGCCCAGGTATTCATATAGCGGTTATTTTGTTTGCTGTAACTTCCGCCGATCATCAGGTTATGCTGACGGCCAAACAGGTCGTAGCCCCCATCGGTGAAAAGATCGACAGCATCGACTTTACGTTTGCCGCTGTTCCAGCCCGTACCGCCAATGTAACCGTACTCTGGCCCGTAGTTGGCGTAAGGGCCAACCAGCATACCGGTGTCTTTATTGACATAGGCATCCAGGTACATCATTTTGCTGTCGAATTTGATTTCAGAATGCGTGGCGTTGAGCGTTGCCTGCCAGGTATCCGCAAAACGCTGCTTCAGCGTGACAAAGACTTTATTAAATTCTTTATCGTTGTAAGCCCAGTCTGGAGCGGTACTGCGCGAGCGGTCATATTTGTTGGTGCTGCCATCCGTATTCCAGCGAGGTAAACCGCCCCAGGTCGGGCTGTTAACGTCGATGCGTTGATATTCATACCCGGCGGAAAGGCTGGTTGTGCTCCCCAGATCGGCATCGATAATGCCGGAGAAGAATGTTTTCTCGCTGTTATAACGATCCAGCCATGAGTCATTGTTCTGATAACCCGCAACAATCCGCGCACGTACGTTACCGTCTTCTGTCAGCGGGCTTTGTAAATCGGTTACGTAACGCTGTTTGTTCCAGCTTCCATATTCCGCAGACACATTACCTTTGAATTCACGGCTGGTGGCATGTTTGCGGATCATATTGATAGACGCGGAAGGGTTGCCGGTTCCGGTCATTAATCCATTTGCGCCGCGTACGACTTCCACACGTTCAAACAGGGCCGTGTCAGAAAGGGCATCGCCAAGATTCCAGCGTGATTCAAAATAGGTGGGGATGCCATCGACCATGTAGTTGTCGATGAGGAAACCGCGTGAGTAGTAGAGGTTGCGGTCGGAGTCTGACTGGCTTCTGCTGATACCCAGCGTGCTGTCCATCACATCGCCAAGGGTTTGTAATTGCTGATCAGCCATGCGTTGCTGGCTGATGATACTGACAGACTGAGGAATATCGCGCTGCGCCATCTGCATTTTAGTGCCAGCGGTTGTCGTTTTAACGTTGTAGTCCTGTTCTTCATCGCTGGACGTGTCGGCTTGTGATGCGCTATCAACAACGATTGTTTCTTCTGTTGTGGTAGCGGCGAAGCTGGTGGAAGGCATCAATGCCATAGCGATGCAGGCTGCCAGCAGTGTGGGAACTGCGGCAGGCTGACGCTGCTCATCCTGGGTGTGTGTTGTGAAAGACATCGAAAAACCCCTAATAATGATGAACGTTAAGTTCAAACCATGAAATGGCATGGCGAACCCTTTTAATTTTCTAACCATCAAATGCGCATGAAAATGCAAATGCGAAATATACGCACTTGCATTAATGCTGTAAACAGATGTTACGGGTGAAAATGAAATCTTGTTTCAGTGCTATGAGGTGCAAAGAGAAGAGGGAAATGAGTATAAGCGCAGCAACTGACAGATTTTTTGCTTAATAAATCGTGGGTTAAAGTTGAAAGAGCGTGAGTAACTCGCTCATACTCTATACTCGCAGTGTGGCTCGGCGTAGCATGGCGCAACGTTATGGCTAATTTTGAAAAAAGGAAAAATGTCGTGGCAGAAGAAACTATATTCAGCAAAATTATCCGTCGTGAAATCCCCTCGGATATCGTTTACCAGGATGAACTGGTTACCGCATTTCGCGATATTTCGCCGCAGGCGCCCACGCACATTCTGATCATCCCGAATACCCTGATCCCAACGGTTAATGATGTCACGGCGGAGCACGAACAGGCGCTGGGCCGTATGATCACCGTCGCGGCAAAAATTGCCGGGCAGGAAGGCATTGCCGAAGACGGCTACCGCCTGATCATGAATACTAACCGTCATGGCGGGCAGGAGGTTTATCACATTCATATGCACCTGCTGGGCGGGCGTGCGCTGGGGCCGATGCTGGCGCATAAAGGCCTCTGACAATGACCAGAGGATGCCTTGCGATATCACTGGCCTTACTGTTGCTTGCGGGTTGTCGCTCACACCCTGAAATTCCGGTCAGTGATGAACAGACACTGGTGATGGAGTCAACGCTGCTGGCGGCCGGTATCACGGCGGAAGCGCCTGCGTTGACGACGTCCGATATTCAGCCTTCTGCATCCTCACGCCTCTATAACGAAAGGCAAGAACCCGTTACCGTGCATTATCGGTTTTACTGGTATGACGCCAGAGGGCTGGAAATGCATCCTCTGGAAGCGCCACGCAGTGTGACTATCCCGGCGCGTTCGTCGGTCACGCTGTATGGCAGCGCCAATTATCTGGGGGCGCATAAGGTTAGACTTTATCTTTATTTGTAAGGGGTGAATTTTGATGATGAAAATGAATCGCTACGCACTGGTGGCCGCGCTGGCGATATTTCTCTCCGGTTGTGTGGGGCAACGTGAACCCGCACCGGTTGATGAAGTCAAACCGGCGCCGGAACAGCCAGCCGAACCGCAGCAGCCTGTGCCGGTCGTGCCATCGGTGCCGACGATCCCGCAACAGCCGGGCCCGATTGAACACGAAGACCAGACCGCACAGCCTGCGCCGCGCGTGCGCCATTATGACTGGAACAGCGCGATGCAGCCGATGGTCGGAAAAATGCTTCAGGCTGATGGCGTAACGGCGGGTAACGTACTGCTGGTCGATAGCGTAAATAATCGCACCAACGGTTCGCTCAACGCGGGCGAGGCCACAGAAACTTTACGTAATGCGCTGGCGAATAACGGTAAATTTACGCTGGTTTCCGCGCAGCAACTGGCGATGGCGAAGCAGCAACTGGGTTTATCACCGCAGGACAGCCTCGGTACGCGCAGTAAAGCGATTGGCATCGCCCGTAACGTAGGGGCGCAATATGTGCTCTATTCCAGCGCGGCGGGTAACGTCAATGCGCCATCGCTGCAAATGCAGTTAATGCTGGTACAAACTGGCGAGATAATCTGGTCAGGTAAAGGTGCAGTCCAGCAACAATAATCTACTGACGCGCGACGACGTTTTGTCGCGCTACTTCCCGCAATATCATCCCGTCGCCGCCTGTCACAACGGATTAAGCGGCGGGAGTTGCATCATTGAACATGACGCCTGCCGTCTGGTGCTCCGTTGCCATCATGATCCCTTCGCGCCTGAATCTGATTTTTTGCGTCAGTATCACGCGTTGTCACGTTTACCGGAAACCCTTGCCCCCAGACCGCGTTTTTATATTCCCGGCTGGATGGCGGTGGACTATTTGCAGGGAGAGGTAAAATCTGGATTACCGGATACCGACGAACTGGCGGGCTTACTGTATCATTTGCATCAACAACCGCGTTTTGGCTGGCGTATTTCGCTGTTACCGCTGCTTATGCGCTACTGGCAGGGGAGCGATCCGGCACGCAGGACGCCGTACTGGCTACGGATGCTAAAACGGCTGCGAGCGGCGCGGGAACCTCGTCCGCTGCGTCTGGCGCCTTTGCATATGGATGTCCACGGCGATAACCTGGTACAGACGGCATCGGGGGCTACGGTTGATTGACTGGGAGTACGCCGGGGACGGCGATATCGCTCTGGAGCTGGCCGCCGTATGGGTAGAGGATGAGCGGCAGCATCAACGGCTGGTGGCATCCTATGCCGCCGTTGCGCATATCTGTCCGCAAACGCTATGGCGGCAGGTCAGGTTATGGCGCCCCTGGGTAATGATGCTGAAAGCCGGATGGTTTGAATACCGCTGGCAGCAAACCGGCGAACAACAATTTATCAGGCTGGCCGACGACGCCTGGCGGCAGCTGAAAAAGAAAGGATAAGGAGAGCAGTGTGGGTCCAGTAATGTTGGATGTCGAAGGGTTTGAGCTGGACGCAGAAGAGCGCGAGATTCTGGCCCATCCGCTGGTGGGGGGGCTGATCCTCTTTACGCGTAATTATCATGACCCGGAGCAGCTGCGCGAGTTAGTCCGCCAGATTCGGGTGGCTTCGCGCAATCATCTGGTGGTGGCGGTTGACCAGGAAGGCGGACGCGTACAGCGTTTTCGTGAAGGTTTTACCCGCCTGCCAGCCGCACAATCTTTTGCTGCGCTGCACGGGCTGGAAGAAGGGGGCAAACTGGCGCAGGATGCCGGGTGGCTAATGGCCAGCGAGATGATCGCGATGGACATTGATATCAGTTTCGCGCCGGTGCTGGATGTCGGGCATATCAGCGCAGCAATTGGCGAGCGTTCTTACCATGCCGATCCGCTTAAAGGCTCTGGCAATGGCGACGCGTTTTATCGACGGGATGCATGCTGCCGGAATGAAAACCACCGGTAAGCACTTCCCGGACACGGGGCAGTCACTGCCGATTCGCACAAAGAAACGCCAACCGATCCGCGTCCTGAGGCGGAAATTCGCGCCAGGGATATGTCGGTGTTCCGTTCGCTAATCACCGGGAACAAACTTGATGCGATTATGCCGGCGCACGTCATATACAGCGATGTCGATCCGCGTCCGGCGAGTGGTTCACCGCACTGGCTGAAAACGGTGCTGCGTGAGGAACTTGGTTTTGATGGCGTGATTTTCTCCGATGACCTGTCGATGGAGGGGGCGGCGATTATGGGGAGCTACGCAGAGCGCGGGCAGGCGTCGCTGGATGCGGGTTGCGATATGATCCTGGTCTGTAATAATCGTAAAGGAGCGGTCAGCGTGTTAGATAATCTGTCGCCGATCAATGCAGAACGTGTTACGCGTTTGTATCATAAAGGTTCATTTTCGCGTCAGGAGTTGATGGACTCCGCACGCTGGAAAACGGTCAGCGCCCAGCTTAACCAGTTGAATGAACGCTGGCAGGAAGAAAAAGCAGGTCATTAACCCGAGTTTTGTGTGAGGATGCGATGATTATCTATTTACACGGTTTTGACTCCAACAGTCCGGGTAACCACGAGAAAGTGTTGCAGCTACAGTTTATTGATTCGGATGTCAGACTGATCAGCTATAGCACACGGCATCCCCAAACATGACATGCAGCATCTGCTGAAAGAAGTAGACAAAATGTTGCAACTGAATGTGGACGGATCGGCCATTAATTTGTGGCGTAGGACTGGGTGGGTATTGGGCGGAGCGGATTGGCTTCCTGTGCGACATACGCCAGGTGGTATTCAACCCTAATCTGTTCCCCTATGAGAACATGGAAGGCAAAATCGACCGCCCCGGAAGAGTATGCCGATATCGCAACGAAATGCGTCACCAATTTCCGCGAAAAAAAACCGCGATCGCTGCCTGGTGATCCTGTCCCGGCATGATGAAGCGCTGGACAGCCATCGTTCGGCAAAAGAGCTGCATCATTTCTATGAAATTGTCTGGGACGAAGAGCAGACCCATAAATTTAAGAATATCTCTCCTCATTTACAGCGGATAAAAGCGTTTAAAACGTTAGGTTAAGCCGTTGTAACCCGATAACCCCCCTCAGAAACCAGCCTTCGGGCTGGTTTTTTTATGAGCATTCAGGCAGGGTTGTCTATCTTTTCAGCGAGAAAACTTGATGTACATCAATTTTGGTATGACCAATGCACCGTTCGTGTTATTCTCACTAGCGAAGTCACTTTGCATTACCGTAACTTGTTGTTAATTAAAGGCTATATTTATAACTTTTACTTAACAATTGGTTAATAAATTTAAGGGGGTCACGTTGACTACACCATTGAAAAAGATCGTGATTGTCGGCGGCGGTGCTGGCGGGCTTGAAATGGCGACTCAGTTGGGTAAAAAACTGGGTCGTAAGAAAAAGGCAAAAATCACGCTGGTGGACAGAAACCACAGCCATCTGTGGAAGCCGTTGCTGCATGAAGTGGCGACCGGTTCACTGGACGAAGGCGTGGACGCTCTGAGCTACCTGGCGCATGCGCGTAATCATGGTTTCCAGTTCCAGGTTGGGTTCGGTTATGGATATCGATCGTGAAGCGAAAACGATCACCATTGCGGAACTGCGTGACGAGAAAGGGGAACTGCTGGTTCCTGAGCGTAAAATCGCGTACGACACCCCTGGTGATGGCGCTGGGCAGCACCTCTAACGACTTCAACACCCCTGGCGTTAAAGAACACTGTATTTTCCTGGACAACCCGCATCAGGCGCGTCGCTTCCATCAGGAAATGCTGAACCTGTTCCTGAAATACTCTTCCAGCATGGGTGTTAGCGGTAAGGTCAACATCGCGATTGTCGGTGGCGGCGCAACGGGCGTGGAGCTTTCTGCGGAACTGCATAACGCTGTGAAACAGCTGCACAGCTACGGCTACAAAGGCCTGACTAACGAAGCGCTGAACGTGACGCTGGTTGAAGCCGGTGAGCGTATTCTGCCTGCGCTGCCGCCGCGTATTTCCGCTGCGGCGCATAGCGAACTGACCAAACTGGGCGTACGCGTACTGACTCAGACGATGGTGACCAGCGCAGACGAAGGCGGCCTGCACACGAAAGATGGCGAACACATCAAAGCTGACCTGATGGTGTGGGCGGCAGGGATTAAAGCGCCTGATTTCCTGAAAGACATTGGCGGGTTGGAAACTAACCGCATCAACCAGTTAGTGGTTGAACCAACGCTGCAAACCACTCGTGACCCGGATGTTTATGCCATCGGCGACTGTGCTTCCTGCGCACGTCCTGAAGGGGGCTTTGTGCCGCCGCGCGCACAGGCCGCGCATCAGATGGCAAGCTGCGCACTGAATAATATTCTGGCGCAGATGAAAGGCAAACCGATGAAAGACTATGTTTATAAAGATCACGGTTCGCTGGTATCGCTCTCTAATTTCTCGACTGTCGGCAGCCTGATGGGGAACCTGATGCGCGGTTCAATGATGGTGGAAGGGCGTATTGCGCGTTTTGTTTACATTTCGCTTTACCGTATGCACCAGATTGCGCTGCACGGTTACTTTAAAACCGGGTTAATGATGTTAGTAGGCAGCATTAACCGTGTGATTCGCCCGCGTCTGAAACTGCATTAATCCTTACCGTATCGCCTGATGGCGCTTCGCTTATCAGGCCTACGGCTCGCACTGCATGTAGGTCGGATAAGGCCACCGGGCATCATCCCTCACCGTTTGTAGGCCGGATAAGGCCACCGGCCGCCATCCGGCATCAGCCCTCACCGTCTGTAGGCCGGATAAGGCCATCGGCCGCCATCCGGCAATTTAATCGCGCCATCTGCTTCAGAGTTCTCTGAATCGTGTCTGTTTGCCGCATAACCCCGCACTTTTCATCCTCTTTCTGATTTGCTTAACCCCTCTGCTGGTTGCAAAATTGTTACTAATAGCAAAAAAGGAGGAATTCCCGTGAATAAATCAATGTTGGCGGGTATAGGGATTGGCGTAGCTGCTGCGCTGGGTGTGGCGGCGGTGGCCAGTCTGAACGTTTTTGACCGTAGCCCGAAATATGCGCAAGTCGTATCAGCCACACCCATAAAAGAAACCGTCAAAACACCGCGTCAGGAATGCCGCAACGTGACGGTCACGCACCGCAAACCTGTTCAGGACGAAAATCGCATTGCCGGTTCGGTGCTTGGCGCGGTTGCTGGCGGCGTGATTGGTCATCAGTTCGGCGGTGGCCGTGGTAAAAGATGTGGCGACCGTCGTCGGGGCGCTGGGCGGAGGGTACGCCGGTAACCAAATCCAGGGATCAATGCAGGAAAATGACACCTACACCTCTACGCAGCAGCGTTGTAAAACGGTGTATGACAAGTCAGAGAAAATGCTGGGCTATGACGTCACTTACAAGATTGGCGATCAGCAGGGGAAAATCCGCATGGATAAAGATCCCGGAACGCAAATCCCGCTGGATAATAACGGTCAATTGATTCTGAATAACGACGCGTAAAAAAAAGCTGTACTCTGCACGTTAGCCCCTCATTCGCTCAGGCTGAGGGGCTTTTTTTATCAGACGGTCAGGCGCTAAGCCTTCAGCATCTCCGGCCACAGCCGTAGGGTGGTGCGGGTTATCTGCATCAGCTTGTCAAACGTCGCGCCTTCACGCGCGCTGATCGACATTCCTTGTAAAATACAGTTCAGATATTCCGCCAGCGTTTGTGGATTGCAGTGCGCCGGAATTTCCCCGCGCTCCTGCCGCTGGCGCAAAAACTGGGTCAGCGTCTGCTCCTGCATCGCGTGGCGGGATTTCACCGTATGGGCGATTTCACGGGAGGAGGCGGCCAGTGTGGCGGACGTGTTGATCATAAAGCACCCGGCAGGGGTGTCTTTACTGGTGAAGCATGTCGCGACGGCGGTGAAATAGTCTTCCAGCGCGGACTCAACGCTTTTTTCTTCACAAAAGAGCTGGCCTCATGTTTTGCCGCAAAGCGGCTGATATAGCGGTCCAGCACTGCGCGGAACAACCCTTCCTTGTTCGTAAATTCTGCGTACAGCGTGGGCGCTTTTGCGCCGGTCGCTTCCACGAGGTCGGCGAGCGATGTTGCTTCATAGCCGTGCTGCCAGAAGAGTGTCATGGCCTTATCAAGCGCGGCTTCCCTGTCGAACACTTTTGGTCGGCCACGGCTTTTTTTTACGCAACCTGTCGAGTCAGTTGTCATGATGCCGTTGTACCTTGTTGGGTTTGTTGAACAACCATTATAAAAATAATCCCGCTCAGTCTCCAGCGCATTCAGAAGAAAAATAATTCACCTGTATTGATATGAAAAAATAAGTTCTTTTTAATTTATATAATGATCGTTATAAAAAAATGTTGACGTGTGACCTGGATCACATCTATGATTTACCTATCGATCGTTAAGTAAATATTTCGACACCGTTCATCTGCTAAAGGTCACTATCATGAAAAACGTAAAAACCCTCATTGCTGCCGCTGTACTGAGTTCACTCTCTTTCGCAAGTTTCGCTGCTGTTGAAGTTCAGGCGACGCCTGTAGATCAACAGAAAGTAGGCACCATTTCCGCAACCGCCGGGACTAACCTGGGATCTCTGGAAGATCAACTGGCGCAAAAAGCGGATGAAATGGGCGCGAAATCTTTCCGCATTACTTCGGTAACCGGTCCTAACACCCTCCACGGGACTGCGGTTATCTACAAATAAGCATTAACCCTCATTAATGCCACTGCTACTGCCACAAAAAAGCCCCGCTGTCTGAGCGGGGCTTTTTTATTATCCGACGTTACATCGACTGCTGCGTTATCCCGGGATGGCGGGTGACATCGACCGGCATTCCTGAACGCACTTCCATAACATGCTCCATAACGGCGGCATCGGTCTGTGCGGCATCTTTGAAAGCCTGCATTTGACCGTTCAATACGATCGGCAATATCTGCGGGTCATCATCAATATTCTTCGATAACGGCTGGTGGACTTCTACCAGGCGCATGCCGCCAGGTTCAATGGACGCTTTGATCGGCGTATTAATAATGTTGACCTTCGTACCCGGCGTGACCTGACGGAACAGCGTCTCAATATCACCGTCACGCAGGCGAATACAGCCGGAACTGACGCGCATCCCGATACCGAAATCAGCATTCGTGCCGTGCAGCAAGTAGACGCCGCCATAAGCCGCTAAGCGGATCGCATGATGGCCCATTGGGTTATCCGGCCCGGCGGGAACCACGGCAGGGAGGTCTATTCCCTGAGCCTTGTAACGGGGCGCGGATATTCGCCGTAGGCGTCCAGGTTGGATTCGCGCGCTTATCCGAAACGGTAGTCACCATCGTTGGCGTCAACGTATCGCCACCCCAGTTGACCGATACCGATTGGATACACGGTCACCGAATTTTTTCCGGGAGGATAGTAATACAGACGCAATTCGGCGAGGTTAATCACAATACCTTCGCGCGGCGCATCCGGCAGTAAGGTTTGCAGAGGGATGGTCAGAACGCTGCCCGCGCGGGGAACGTAAGGATCAACGCCCGGGTTTGCCTGTAGCAACGCTAAAAAACCGACATTGTATTTTTTAGCAATCGCCTCCAGCGAGCCGCCGTTGTTTTCGACAACGTGAAATGTATTCTCGCCCACCAGTTTGCTGCCGGGAGGAGGAAGCGGCCAGGTGTTCGCCTGCGCCGGTATCGCCAGCGCTACGGACGCGGCGAGCGTAAAAAACGCCAGCCAGCGGGAAAGTCGCATGTTATTCATTATCATCACAAATAAAATGGTTATTGTAATAAATTGAGTCAATGATCATTATGGCGGGTTGTCATGTCTTGAAGTGCAAGAGAAGTGCAAAGTGTTGTAAATGTGGGCGAAAACGCGGGGATGGCAGAGAGCATTACGCCCGGTGACGCTGCGCTTACCGGGCCTACAGGATATGCTTCCCGTAGGCCGGATAAGGCGCTTGCGCCGCCATCCGGCGTCGTAGGGCGTTACGCCGCCGCGTTTTCTTCCAGTTGCGTCATAAACTGGCGCACCCAGTCCATACGCGTTTTACGCTCCGCCAGATCCTGAATAAACTTCAGGCGTGTCGGGCCGTCGAGGCGGAAGTGCTGCGGTTGTTTTTGCAACAGACCAATCAGCCAGGTTGGGTTAACGTGATTTTTCTCGGCAAACTCGATCGTACCGCCTTTCTCGTTGCCTTCCAGTTTTCGAATGCCCAGCTTCTGTGCCTGTTGGCGCAGACGCGCGATATCCAGCAGATTGCGCGCCGGGTCAGGCAGCAGGCCGAAACGGTCGATCAGCTCTACCTTGAGCTCCTCCAGCTCGTTTTCGTTTTTCGCACTGGCAATGCGTTTATAGAACGACAGACGCGTATTCACATCCGGGATAAAATCATCCGGCAGCAGCGACGGCATACGCAGTTCGACTTCCGTCTGCTGGCTGGTGAGGTCTTCCAGCGACGGCTCACGTCCGGCTTTCAGCGCATCCACGGCGTTCTCCAGCAGCTCCATATACAGCGAGAAGCCGATGGTCTCCATCTGCCCGCTCTGATCTTCGCCAAGCAGCTCGCCAGCGCCGCGAATTTCGAGGTCGTGGGTCGCCAGCGCAAAACCGGCGCCCAAATCTTCCAGCGAGGCAATGGCTTCCAGACGTTTTTGCGCGTCGGTCGTCATTGCTTTTGGATGCGGCGTCAGCAGCCAGGCATACGCCTGATGGTGCGAACGTCCAACGCGGCCACGTAGCTGGTGTAGCTGCGCCAGGCCGAAATGGTCAGCGCGCTCAATGATGATCGTGTTCGCGGTTGGAATATCAATACCGGTTTCGATAATGGTGGTACACACCAGAACGTTAAAGCGCTGGTGGTGGAAGTCGTTCATAACACGCTCAAGTTCGCGCTCGCGCATCTGCCCGTGACCAATCGCGATGCGGGCTTCCGGCACCAGTTCCGCCAGTCGGTCCGCGGCTTTCTGGATATTCTCCACGTCGTTATACAGATAATACACCTGGCCGCCGCGCAGAACTTCACGCAGGATAGCCTCGCGCACTACCAGGTTGTCATATTCGCGGACGAAGGTTTTTACCGCCAGACGACGGGCGGGCGGTGTGGCAATGATCGACAGATCGCGCATACCGCTCATCGCCATGTTGAGCGTACGAGGGATTGGCGTTGCCGTCAGCGTCAGAATATCAACGTCGGCGCGCATTGCCTTGATGCGCTCTTTATGCCGCACGCCGAAACGGTGCTCTTCATCGACAATCAGCAAGCCCAAATCTTTTAATTTCACATCGCTTTGCAGCAGCTTATGAGTGCCGATCAGAATGTCGATTTTCCCCTCAGCGACCTGCTCAAGGATCTGCGCTTGCTCTTTGGCGCTACGGAAACGGGAGAGCATTTCGATGCGCACCGGCCAGTTGGCGAAGCGGTCGCGGAAGTTATCGAAATGCTGTTGCGCCAGCAGGGTGGTAGGCACCAGCACCGCGACCTGTTTGTGGTTTTCCACCGCCAGGAACGCGGCGCGCATCGCCACTTCGGTTTTCCCGAAGCCGACGTCGCCGCACACCAGACGATCCATTGCCAGCGGTTGGCACATATCGCTCAGGACGGCGTTAATGGCCTGCGCCTGGTCTGGCGTGGTCTCGAACGGGAAGCTGTCGCAGAACAGTTGATACTGCTCGCGATCGTGCTTAAAGGCGAAACCTTCTTTTGCCGCGCGCTGGGCGTAAATATCCAGTAGCTCTGCCGCTACGTCGCGCACTTTCTCCGCTGCTTTCTGTCGGGCGCGAGACCAGGCGTCGCCGCCCAGTTTATGCAGCGGCGCGTTCTCTTCGGCGCCTCCGGCATAGCGGCTGATGAGATGCAAAGATGACACCGGTACGTACAGTCTGGCGTCGTTGGCGTAGGTGAGCATCAGGTACTCGCCCTTGATGCCGCCGGCTTCCAGCGTCGTCATACCCGCATAACGCCCCACACCATGCTCAAGGTGTACCACCGGCTGGCCAGGATGCAGCTCCGCCAGGTTGCGGATCAGCGTGTCGGGGTTAATCGTGCGGCGTGAGTCCTGACGGCGACGCGCAACGCGTTCACCAGCAAATCGCTCTCGCAAATAAGCGCCAGATTACGCTGCGTATCGATGAAACCATGCTCCGCAGCGCCAATCATCAGGTAACGTCCGGCGTCGAGCGCCTCATCCAGGCGCAAAATTCGTTTGGGGTGAAATTTTAATACGGGCGAGCAGTTCCCCGAGCGCTTCGCGGCGGCCTTCGCTTTCTACGGAGAAAATGACCGGCCCGTTGAAGGATTCAAGAAATCTACGCAGCGCGTCCAGCGGCGCTTTTTGCTGCGCCTGTACCGCCAGATCCGGCAGTTTCTGGAAACCCAGATTGGTATTCGCCGCCTTACCTGGCAGATGTTCGGTTTTTAACTGTATGCGGGGCCAGCGTTTGAGTTCGGAGAACAGCTCATCGACCCGCAGCCACAGGGATTCCGGCGGCAAAAGCGGGCGCATAGGATCGACGCCACGGTTTTCAAAACGCGCCAGGGTATCGGCCTGGAAGCGTTCAGCGCTGTTTTCCAGCGCGCCGGTATTCACCAGCAGCGTGTTCGCCGGGAAGTAGCTGAACAGAGGCGGCAGCGGCTCGTTGAAGAACAGCGGCTGCCAGTATTCGATCCCGGCAGGCAGCGTGCCTTTACTGACCTGCTGGTAAATATGCTCGGCGTCGCGTTTAACTTCAAATGTGTCACGCCACTGGCTGCGGAACAGCTCGATGGCCGTTTTATCGGTCGGAAATTCATGCGCGGGCAGCAAATTGATGGCGTCGACTTCTTCCAGCGTACGCTGGGTATCGGCATCAAACAGGCGCAAACTGTCGATTTCATCATCAAAAAAATCAAGACGATAGGGCTGTTCGCTGCCCATCGGAAACAGATCCAGCAGCGCGCCGCGAGTGGCGTATTCACCGTGTTCCATGACCTGATCAACATGGCGATAGCCCGCGCTATCCAGCTGTGCGCGCAGGGCGTCGCGCGACAAACGCTGACCCTTTTTCATCACCAGGGCGTGGCCGTGCAAATAACTGTGCGGGCAAACGCGCTGCATCAGCGTATTTACCGGAACAATCAATACGCCGCGCTGCATTGACGGCAACTGGTAAAGCGTGGACAGGCGTGAAGAGATGATTTCCTGGTGTGGGGAAAAGCTGTCGTAAGGGAGCGTTTCCCAGTCCGCCAGATTCATCACCAGTTGGTCGGTGAACTGGCGAACTTCGTCATGCAGGCGCAGGGCGTTTTGCATGTCAGGTGCAATAAGCACGATTGGGCCAGCATGGCGCTCGGCAATCTCCGCCAGCAGCGTGGCGCAGGCGGCGCCGGTAAGCTCGCCCAACTGGCGCTGATCGCCGGGTTTGGTTGGCAGAGTATAACGTTGTTGTTCAGGCATAGTGGTTGCAGGATCTCTATTGGGTATACACCACACTATGGGGGCATATCACTGATAAGCAATGCTCTTTATTATCCGTGATCGTTTCTCTTTAGCAAATTGATTCGCCCCCGGGAGGGGGCGAAAAGATTAACGCGAATAGCTGGTAACGGCAGGGAGTGAAGGCGGAGAGAAGAAGAGATCGGCAAACAGGCGTTGCGAAATTTTTCGGACGGTAAGGCCCGTCAGCGTGCAAATCAGCAGACTGGCAAAGGGGTAAACCAACAGCAGAGCAAACTCAAGCTGCGGCGACCATGCCGCGCCGTTGATTTTCGGAATCAACGTTAAGCTGAACGCTTCGACCAGGATACGGTGGGTTGTATAGATAGCAATAGTGTTTGAGCCGATGACATTCAGCAGGCTGGAAGAACGCATGCCGAAGCGCTGCTCATACTGATAGAAAAGCTTCATGATCAGCACAATCGACACCAGTGAGAGCAGCAGGGATACATTAGCCAGCCAGGCGATGACGGCGAGCAGCGCAATGCCCGCAAACGCGATAGCATAACGACGCAGTGGGACATGCTTAATCCACTCCATCAGCGTGGCGCCAAACCAGGCGCCGAGGCTGTAGTAAGGCAGGTTGCGGATCACGCTGTTCATTCCCCACCACGGCGTCGGCACGAAGTTTATCGTCACGCTCAGCAGTACAAACAGTACGAACAGTGGTTTTGCCCATTGGCTGAAGACTTTACACAGCACAAAATAGACAACCAGCGCATACAGATACCAGAGGCTGGTGCTGGCCGTCAGCATTCCGTGAATAAACTCGCCGACGGACCCGGGCATAAGCGGCGTTGGAGGCATTGTTGATGTCGCGTTCGGGCGCCAGCCAGTGGTTGAGCCAGCTAAGCGCCAGCCATTGCGCCACTCCCCAGAGCGCCAGTACCCAGACAATGCTCCAGATCCGTTTATCAATACAGGTTCCCCAGGGCACGCTGTCAATATAGCGGCGGATCAGATACCCGGAAATAAAGAAAAACACCGGCATGCGAAACGGCGCCAGATAGAGGTTAAAGTAGATCCAGCATTTCGTCAGGATCTCCGATAACGGATACTGGAAAGCGGTCAGGTGGGATAGAACGTAATCACAGAGTGATAAATGACCACCAGGCAGATGCATAACCCTTTGATTTGGTTGATCCACAATTCTTTTTGTTTCATCAGGACGGCGTACTCGTGTTATTCAACATAGCCTGTGATCCTGCGGGCGGGGATCGGTGTTGTAATGCGTAACATTCTGTATTTTATTTTTTTAAGATAAAGATCAGGGGCAAGGGTGAGTATCAAGGCAGGTATCTTCAGGAAGTTGATTTCTTGATACTTTTCAGAATTACGCTGACGAACACTTACGGTTCAGTCATTTACCCATTCCGCTTTCGCTTATATACTCAGGGCTTTGCTAACAGCAACCAGACGGATTTCATGTACCAACCTGTCGCTCTATTTATTGGCCTGCGTTATATGCGTGGGCGTGCAGCAGATCGTTTCGGTCGTTTCGTCTCCTGGCTTTCCACCATTGGCATTACTCTCGGGGTGATGGCGCTGGTCACGGTATTGTCGGTGATGAATGGTTTTGAACGTGAACTGCAAAACAACATCCTTGGCCTGATGCCGCAGGCAATTCTCTCGTCTGAGCAGGGCTCCCTTAATCCACAGCAGATACCCGAAAAAGCGGTTACGTTGAATGGCGTCAATCGTATCGCGCCGCTTACCACGGGAGATGTCGTGCTGCAAAGCGCGCGTAGCGTCGCCGTGGGCGTGATGCTGGGTATCGACCCGGCGCAAAAAGATCCCTTAACGCCGTATCTGGTCAATGTGAAGCAAACCTCTCTTGAAGCGGGCAAGTATAATGTCATCCTCGGCGAGCAGCTTGCCGGGCAGTTGGGCGTCAATCGCGGCGATCAAATTCGCGTGATGGTGCCTTCCGCCAGCCAGTTCACGCCAATGGGACGGCTGCCGAGCCAGCGCCTGTTTACGGTGATTGGCACCTTCGCGGCGAACAGCGAAGTGGATGGCTACCAGATGCTGACCAATATTCAGGACGCGTCGCGTCTGATGCGCTACCCGGCGGGCAATATCACCGGCTGGCGCTTGTGGCTCAATGAGCCGCTGAAGGTGGATACCCTCAGCCAGCAGACGCTGCCGGAGGGGACGAAATGGCAGGACTGGCGTGAGCGAAAAGGCGAACTGTTCCAGGCCGTGCGCATGGAAAAAAACATGATGGGTTTGCTGTTAAGCCTGATCGTCGCCGTGGCGGCGTTTAATATTATTACTTCGTTAGGTTTGATGGTGATGGAGAAGCAGGGTGAAGTGGCTATTTTACAAACCCAGGGGCTGACGCCGCGCCAGATCATGATGGTGTTTATGGTTCAGGGCGCCAGCGCCGGGATTATTGGCGCGCTGCTGGGGGCAGTGCTGGGCGCATTGCTGGCCAGCCAACTGAATAACCTGATGCCGATCATTGGCGCATTCCTGGATGGCGCTGCGCTGCCGGTGGCGATTGAACCGCTACAGGTTGTTGTTATTGCGCTGGTGGCGATGGCCATCGCGTTATTGTCCACGCTGTATCCTTCCTGGCGCGCTGCCGCCACCCAACCCGCTGAGGCTTTACGTTATGAATAAGATCCTGTTGCAATGCGACAACCTGTGCAAACGCTATCAGGAAGGCTCCGTGCAAACCGACGTGCTGCACGATGTCAGCTTCAGCATTGGCGAAGGCGAAATGATGGCGATTGTCGGCAGCTCCGGCTCCGGGAAAAGTACGCTCCTGCACCTGCTGGGCGGCCTGGATACGCCGACGTCGGGCGATGTCATTTTTAGCGGCCAGCCGATGAGCAAACTCTCGTCGGCGGCGAAAGCGGAACTGCGCAACCAGAAGCTTGGCTTTATTTATCAGTTCCATCACCTGCTGCCGGATTTCACCGCGCTGGAAAACGTCGCGATGCCGCTGCTGATCGGCAAGAAAAAACCGGCTGAAATTACCGAGCGGGCGCGTGAAATGTTGCAGGCGGTGGGGCTGGATCACCGAGCTAACCATCGTCCATCCGAACTTTCCGGCGGCGAGCGTCAGCGTGTCGCCATCGCCCGAGCGCTGGTCAACAATCCGCGCCTGGTGCTGGCGGATGAACCGACCGGCAACCTGGATGCGCGCAATGCCGACAGTATTTTCCAGCTTCTGGGTGAACTCAATCGCGCTCAGGGAACGGCGTTTCTGGTAGTGACTCACGATTTGCAGCTGGCGAAGCGAATGAGCCGTCAGCTTGAAATGCGCGACGGTCTGCTGACGGCAGAACTGAGCCTGATGGGAGCTGAGTAATGGCTTCGCCTTTATCGTTATTGATCGGCTTGCGCTTTAGTCGTGGTCGTCGACGCGGCGGTATGGTGTCGCTGATTTCCGTTATCTCGACTATCGGCATCGCGCTGGGCGTGGCGGTACTGATTGTCGGTTTAAGCGCGATGAACGGTTTTGAGCGCGAGCTGAACAACCGTATTCTGGCCGTGGTGCCGCATGGTGAAATTGAAGCGGTGAATCAGCCGTGGACTCACTGGCGCGAAGCGCTGGAAAAAGTGCAGCACGTACAGGGGATTGCAGCGGCAGCGCCCTATATCAACTTTACCGGGCTGGTGGAGAGCGGGGCGAATCTGCGCGCAATCCAGGTGAAGGGCGTGGACCCGAAACAGGAACAGCGCTTGAGCGCGCTGCCGTCGTTTGTGCAAAACCATGCCTGGGATAACTTCAGGGCGGGCGAGCAGCAGATCATCATTGGCAAGGGCGTTGCCGATGCGCTGAAAGTGAAGCAGGGCGACTGGGTGTCGATCATGATCCCCAATGCCAGCGCCGATCATAAATTGCAGCAGCCTAAGCGAGTGCGTCTGCATGTGACGGGGATTCTGCAACTGAGCGGTCAGCTCGATCACAGCTTTGCCATGATCCCTATGGAAGACGCGCAGCAGTACCTGGATATGGGGGCCAGCGTGTCCGGCATCGCGATTAAGGTCAACGATGTCTTTAACGCCAATAAATTGGTACGGGACGCTGGCGAAGTGACCGACAGTTACGTTTACATTAAGAGCTGGATCGGTACTTACGGCTATATGTACCATGATATTCAGATGATCCGCGCCATCATGTATCTGGCGATGGTGCTGGTGATCGGCGTGGCCTGCTTCAATATCGTTTCGACGCTGGTGATGGCGGTAAAAGATAAGAGCGGCGATATCGCGGTATTAAGAACCTTAGGGGCGAAAGATGGCCTAATCCGCGCCATTTTCGTCTGGTATGGGCTGCTGGCGGGTCTGCTCGGCAGTCTGTGCGGCGTGGCGATTGGCGTGGTCGTCTCGTTGCAACTGACCCCTATCATCGAAGGCATCGAAAAGCTGATAGGGCATCAGTTCCTTTCTGGAGACATCTATTTTATCGACTTCCTGCCATCCGAATTACACTGGCTGGACGTTATTTACGTACTGGTTACGGCATTGTTGCTGAGCTTGTTGGCGAGCTGGTATCCGGCGCGACGCGCCAGCAATATTGACCCCGCGAGAGTGTTAAGCGGCCAGTAGTCGCAGTACATAAGAACAAGGAGCGGTGCGTGATGTATTACGGGTTTGACATTGGCGGGACAAAAATTGCCTTAGGCGTGTTTGATAACGAGCGACGTTTGCGCTGGGAAAAACGCGTACCGACGCCACGCGAAGGCTATGAGGCTTTTTTAACGGCGGTCTGCGATCTGGTGGCGGAAGCCGACCAGCGGTTTGACGTAAAAGGTTCCGTGGGCATTGGTATTCCAGGGATGCCGGAAACGGAAGACGGAACGCTGTATGCCGCCAATGTTCCGGCCGCCAGCGGTAAACCGCTCCGCGCCGATCTCAGCGCCCGGCTGGATCGTGATGTTCGCCTGGATAACGACGCGAACTGCTTTGCACTGTCGGAAGCCTGGGGATGATGAGTTCACGCAGTATCCGCTGGTCATGGGGCTTATCCTCGGGACGGGCGTAGGCGGCGGACTGGTGCTCAACGGTAAGCCGATCACCGGTCGCAGCTATATTACCGGCGAGTTTGGTCATATGCGTTTGCCTGTCGATGCGCTCACCCTGATGGGGTTCGATTTTCCTCTGCGTCGCTGCGGCTGCGGTCAACTGGGCTGCATCGAAAATTATCTTTCCGGCCGCGGGTTTGCGTGGCTGTATCAGCATTACTATCATCAACCTCTACAGGCGCCGGAGATTATTGCTTTGTGGGAGCAAGGTGATGAACGCGCGCGTGCGCATGTTGAACGTTACCTGGATTTACTGGCGGTCTGCCTGGGGAATATCCTCACGATCGTCGATCCCGATCTGGTGGTGATTGGGGGAGGATTATCAAACTTCACTGCTATAACAACGCAACTGGCAGACAGGTTGCCACGTCATCTCCTTCCTGTTGCTCGTGTACCGCGTATTGAACGGGCGCGACACGGTGATGCGGGCGGGATGCGCCGGCGCTGCCCTTCTTACATCTTACCGATTAATCAAAAGAGGTTGTTATGCAGTCGCGTCGGGCTCATCGATTAAGCCGTTTTCGTAAAAACAAACGCCATTTGCGTGAACGCCTGCGTCAGCGAATCTTTTTTCAGAGACAGAGTGGTGCCGGAAATGATGGAAAAACCAAGAGTATTAGTTCTTACTGGAGCGGGAATCTCTGCCGAATCCGGCATTCGTACATTTCGCGCCGCTGATGGTCTCTGGGAAGAGCATCGGGTAGAGGATGTGGCGACCCCGGAAGGGTTTGCCCGCGATCCAGAACTGGTTCAGTCATTTTTACAACGCCCGCCGTCAGCAGTTGCAGCGGCCTGAGATTCAGCCCAACCCGGCGCATGTTGCGCTGGCAAAACTGGAAGAGGCGCTGGGCGATCGTTTCCTGCTGGTGACGCAAAATATCGATAATCTGCATGAACGCGCGGGCAACAAGAATATCATTCACATGCACGGCGAGCTGTTGAAAGTGCGCTGCTCCCAGAGCGGGCAAATTCTGGACTGGACGGGCGATGTGACCTCAGACGATAAGTGCCATTGCTGCCAGTTCCCGGCTTCGCTTCGCCCGCACGTCGTGTGGTTTGGTGAAATGCCGCTTGGCATGGATGAGATCTATATGGCGCTGGCGATGGCGGATGTGTTTATCGCTATCGGAACATCCGGGCATGTTTATCCGGCGGCCGGGTTTGTGCATGAGGCCCGCCTGCACGGCGCGCATACGGTCGAGCTAAATCTTGAACCAAGCCAGGTCGGCAGCGAGTTTTGAAGAGAAATATTATGGCCCGGCAAGCCAGGTCGTACCGGCATTTATTGAGAAATTATTGAAAGGACTGTGATTTTTTTGCCGGATGGCGGCGAATGCCTTATCCGGCCTACGGTTCGCATTTGTCCAGGCCCGATAAGCGCAGCGCTATCGGGCATTTTTTACAACGCTGAATTAGCGTCCGCTTTCAGCTTCTGATAATACTCTTCATAGATAGCACTGGGCGGAACCCACGTCGTTCTGCCATTCCCCTTTATTGATGGTGTCGGCATCAGGGTAGAGTGATTTATCATTTGCCACTTCAGGACTTAACAGCTTACGTGCGGCCAGGTTCGGCGTCGGATAACCGATGGTTTCCGCCACTTCTTTCGCCACATCCGGGCGCACAGGAAGTTGATCAGCTTCAGCGCGCCTTCTTTGTTTTTGGCGTTTGCCGGAATAGAAAGGCTGTCCATCCAGAAAATACCGCCTCTTTCGGGCCAGATAACCTCAAGCGGCGTCCCCGCCCTGACGTGCAACGTACGCAGAACCGTTCCACACCATCCCCAGGTTGACTTCGCCTTCCATATACGGGTTAGCCGGGGTTGTCGGAGTTGAACGCCGCCACGTTTGGCATCAGTTTTTTCAGTTTCGTTATACGCCGCTTCAATCTCTTTAGGATCGGTGGTGTTGCCGGAGTAACCCAGCTTACGCAGCGCCATCTGGAACACTTCACGCGCATCGTCAGTCAGCAGCAGACTGCCTTTATACTCAGGCTTCCACAGGTCTGCCCAACTGGTGACGGTTTTTGGGTCAATTTCGTCGCTGTTAACGCCAATTGCCGTTGCGCCCCAGATATACGGGGATGGAGTAGTCGTTATTCGGGTCAAACGGTTTGGTTGAGCATTTCAGGATCGAGGTTGTGGAAGTTGGTTAACTTCGTTTTGTCGATCTTCTGGATCATGCCCTCTTTACGCATTTTATCGACGTAATAGGTGGAAGGCACCACCAGGTCGTAGGCGCCGTCTTTATACGTTTTCAGCTTGGCATACATGGTTTCATTCGACTCGTAGGTCGAATAGATAACCTTAATGCCCGTCTCTTTAGTGAACTGTTCCAGTAGTCCTGGTGGAACATACTCGGTCCAGTTGTAGAAATAGAGCGTGTTGTTGTCATCAGCGTGAGCGGCGCTCATGCCCAGTGCCAGGAGCACCCGCCGCGAGCAGGTGGCGTGACCATTTTTTCATTTAACGTCCCCTGAATAGTGGGCCTCAACGGCCCTTGGTTTTATCACGAGCAATAAGCTGGCTTGGCGATGACCATAACCAGCGACCAGAACCAACAAAATCGGTTGCCAGCGCGTTAACTTCCGGCGAAACGCCGACTTTTACCATTGAGTAAATTTTCAATGGCAGAATCTCATAGCCAGGCCCGGTGACGAATGACGAAACCACCACGTCATCCATCGACAGGGTGAAACTGAGCAACCAGCCAGCCGCGACCGCAGGCATTGCCAGCGGCAGAATGATCTTACGCAAAATCGTGACTTCACTGGCTCCCAGGTCTTTTGCCGCTTCCAGCATCCGCACGTCAAACCCTTTCAGGCGCGAGTAAACGGTAACGACCACGAAGGGCAGGCAAAAGGTGATATGCGAAAACAGCAACGACCAGAAGCCCAACTGGATGCCGAGCAACATAAACAGCACCAGCAGTGAAATCGCCATTACAATATCCGGCGACATCATGACAACAAACAGCATGCCGCTGACAAACGGTTTACCGCGAAAACGATAGGCGATACAGCGCCACTGCCGTTAGCGAGCCGATGATCGTGGCAAAGGTGGCCGAGAACACCGCCATCGTCAGCGAGTGCTGTGCCGCCTGCAACAGGCTGTCGTTATTCATCAGCAGGCTGTACCAGTTGGTGGTAAAGCCCTGCCAGTTGATGCCAAAGCGCGAACTGTTAAAGGAATTCACAATCAAGATGATGATTGGAATATACAGGTACGCGTAGATAGGCGGTCATAAAACCGCCACGAAGCAGTCGACCGATCATTCGAGTTCCACCTTCTTATTCAGCAGCCGCGATGCGCGCCCAGTAAACCAGCAGCATCAGGCCCATCACAATCGTCAGCGTAATGCTGGTGGCTGCGCCAAACGGCCAGTCGCGAATGTTCAGGAACTGAACCTTAATAACGTTACCAATCAGCAGGTTCTTTGCTCCACCCATCAGGTCAGAGACATAGAACAGCCCCATCGCCGGCAGCATCACCAGTAGACACCCGGCGATGATCCCCGGCATGGTCAGTGGAATAATAATGCGAATAAAGGTCTGCAATTTACTGGCGCCCAGATCGCGGGCGGCCTCCAGCAGCGGCTTATCCAGTTTTTCAATGCTGGAGTAGAGCGGCATCACCATAAACGGCAGCAGGATATAGACCAGACCGATAATGACCGCGCCCGGCGTGAACATGATGCGGATCGGGGTGTCAATCACACCCAGCCACAGCAGGAACTCGTTGAGATAGCCCTTGGTGCTGAGAAAAATTTTCAGGCCGTAAATACGGATCAGCGAGTTAGTCCAGAACGGCACGATCAGCAAAAACAGCAGCAGCGGACGCACTTTTTCCGGCAGTTTCGCCAGAAACCAGGCAAAGGGATAGCCGAGCACCAGGCAGGCGAAGGTGGCGATGAGCGCCATATTGAGGGAATGCAGCAATACCTCAAAATAGAGCGGATCGAGCAAACGAGCGTAGTTATCCAGCGTAAAGACCATTTTGACGAAGTTCGCGTCATCACGGGTCAAAAAGCTGGTACCAATAATCATCAGGTTGGGCAGAAAGACAAACAACACAAGCCAACCAACGACAGTGACAATCACCACATTCTGGAATTTACTTGTGTTCTTCATCAGCCAGTACGACCTCCCAGCTTTCTACCCAATTAATGGCCATTTTTTGGTCGAGAGAGTGGTCGAAGTCAGGATCGTCTTCATTGAAGAATTCGCTGACCATCACCATTTTGCCATTTTCCAGTTCGACGACGGATTCCAGCGTCATACCTTTGTAGTTGCGCTCGCGCACGTAGCCAATGAGACCTTCAATGTGGTTATCATCGTTAATTTCATCAACGCGCAGATCTTCCGGGCGTAACAGTACGTTCAGTTTCTGACCAGGAACGACGGCAAAGTTAACATAAATATTGCACTCGCGTCCTTCTACATTGGCGCGTACGCGTTGTTCGTCCAGACGTTCAATTACCGTGGCGTTAAACATGTTGATTTCGCCAATGAATCCGGCGACGAACAGGTTTTTCGGCTCCTCATAGATTTCTCGCGGCGTGCCGTCCTGCTCAATAATGCCGTCGCGCATCACCACGATACGGTCAGACATGGTCAGCGCTTCTTCCTGATCGTGCGTAACGAACACAAAAGTGATGCCCAGCTTACGCTGCAACGCTTTCAGTTCGTTCTGCATCTGCTTTCGCAGCTTGTAATCCAGCGCGGAGAGGGATTCATCCAGCAGCAATAAACGCGGTTTATTGACGACGGCGCGGGCGATGGCCACACGCTGCTGCTGCCGCCGGAAAGCTGATGCGGCTTTCGCTGCGCAAACTCTTCCAGTTGCACCATACGCAGAGCGTCGGGTGACGCGAGGGGTAATCTCGGCGGCGGGGGTTTTCTGCATGCGTAAACCGAAAGCCACATTTTCAAATACGGTCATGTGGGGGAATAACGCATAGCTTTGAAAGACGGTGTTCACATAGCGGTGTTCCGCTGGAACGTCGGTGATGTCCTGGTTATCCAACATGATATGACCGGCATCAACATTTTCCAGACCGGCAATCAGGCGCAGAACGGTTGTTTTTACCGCAGCCAGAGGGGCCAAGCAGCGTGAGGAATTCGCCGTTATTGATGGTCAGATTCAGATTAGAAATGACCTCTTTTCCGTCGAAGCTTTTGCGAATTCCCGCCAGTTGTACCAGCGGTGAAAGCGAACGCGGTTGTTTATTCAATTTTTTACTCTGTCCCATGTAGACGCAACGGATGGCTGACCGATGCGGGGTTTGTGGTTAACCACCTTGGTGACTCTTAATGAGGGCGGTCATTCTACGGCAAACCGCTAAAATCGCCAATCCTTGTTGCGAATTACTGGCTTAGCTTTATAGTCAGAAAAAGTGTCTACGCGAAATATTCTCGTTTGCAGGGATAAAAGTGACCTGACGCAATATTTGTCTTTTCTTGCTTATTAATAATGTTGTCACGAAAAGTGAGGGTGACTGCATGGATAAACTACTTGAGCGTTTTTTACACTACGTGTCGCTGGATACCAATCAAAGGCGGGCGTACGGCAAGTGCCCAGCACTGAGGGCCAGTGGAAATTATTACATTTGCTCAAACAACAGCTCGAAGAAATGGGGCTGGTGAACGTCACGTTAAGTGACAAAGGGACCGTCATGGCGACGCTGCCAGCCAACGTTGCTGGCGATATTCCCGCGATTGGTTTTATCTCTCATGTGGATACCTCACCTGATTTCAGCGGTAAAAATGTGAATCCGCAGATTGTGGAAAACTACCGTGGTGGCGATATTGCGCTAGGGATCGGCGATGAGGTGCTGTCGCCGGTGATGTTCCCGGTTCTGCATCAACTGCTGGGGCAGACGCTGATCACCACTGACGGGAAAACGCTGCTGGGTGCTGACGACAAAGCGGGCGTGGCGGAAATCATGACCGCGCTGGCGGTACTGAAACAGAAAGACATTCCGCACGGTGATATTCGCGTGGCCTTTACGCCGGATGAAGAGGTCGGGAAAGGGGCAAAACATTTTGACGTTGAGGCTTTCGGCGCGCAGTGGGCTTATACCGTTGATGGCGGCGGCGTAGGGGAACTGGAGTTTGAAAACTTCAATGCGGCCTCCGTGAATATCAAAATCGTGGGCCAATAACGTACACCCCGGTACGGCGAAGGGCGTGATGGTGAATGCGCTGTCGCTGGCGGCGCGTATTCATGCCGAGGTTCCGGCGGATGAGAGCCCGGAGACGACCGAAGGCTATGAAGGCTTCTACCATCTGGCGAGTATGAAAGGCACCGTTGATCGTGCGGATATGCACTACATCATTCGCGATTTCGACCGCAAACAGTTTGAAGCCCGCAAGCGCAAAATGATGGAGATCGCTAAAAAGGTCGGGAAGGGGCTGCACCCGGACTGCTACATCGAGCTGGTGATCGAAGACAGCTATTACAATATGCGTGAGAAAGTGGTCGAACACCCACATATTCTCGATATTGCACAACAGGCAATGCGTGACTGCGATATTGTGCCGGATATGAAGCCGATTCGTGGCGGCACTGACGGCGCCCAGCTTTCGTTTATGGGCTTACCGTGCCCGAACCTCTTTACCGGCGGCTATAACTATCATGGCAAGCATGAGTTTGTGACGCTGGAAGGGATGGAGAAAGCGGTGCAGGTGATTGTGCGTATTGCGGAGCTAACTGCGAAGCAGCAGTAATGGTGTCGTGGTGTAATGGCGCCGGATGGCGCTTCGCTTATCAGGCCTACCGTTCGTAGGCCTGATAAAACGTGTTAGCGTTGCCATCAGGCTCAATCGCAATAACTTATTACCCTTCAAAGAACCAGTACCCGCTGTTGACCAGCGCGGCCAGCATTGCGAGGAACGACGGGTCTTCCAGCGCATCGCCAAAATTCTCGGCGGTCAGCACGATGGTGACTGGAGAGCGCCTCCAGCGCCGGGCGGTGTGGAGAATCAATCTTCTCACCGTTGGCGTAGACCTCATCGCCAATGCGCAGGACGCGTAAGCCGCCCAGACGCACCAGCACATCGCCTTGTTTCAGCGCATCATAGATCTCATCCGGCTGATACGGCGGTTCCGGCGGCGCGATGTCCAGTTCGTGACGAGACTGGGAGATAAATTCGCCAAACCACTGTTTAAAGTGTTCAGGCTGATTGATCAGGTCGAGCATCATTTCACGCAGCTTGTCCATCTCCTGCGGCAGAACGTCGGCAGGATGCTCGCGCGGCGGGATATCCGGGTCGCTGTAATAGGTGCTGCCCAGCTCGCGTTGCAGAACGTAGTCGGCAAAACCGCTGATCAGTTCACGCGTATTCGGCGCGCGGAAACCAACCGAGTAGTTCATCGCGTTTTCCAGCGCGTAGCCTTCGTGCGGGAATCCGGGTGGGATATACAGAATATCGCCGGGCTCCAGCTCTTCATCAATGATGGCTTCAAAAGGATCGACCTGGAGTAGATCCGGGTGAGGGCAATGCTGCTTCAGTTGCAGCTTCTCGCCTACGCGCCAGCGGCGGCGACCGGTTCCCTGAATGATAAAGACATCGTACTGATCCAGATGCGGACCCACGCCGCCGCCAGGGACGGAAAAGGAGATCATCAGATCGTCAATACGCCAGTCTGGCAACGCGCGGAAAGGGCGCATCAGCGCAGCGGTAGGTTCATGCCAGTGGTTTACGGCCTGAACCAGCAGCGACCAGTTGTTCTCGCCGAGGTGGTCGTAACTCTCGAACGGGCCGTGGCTGACCTGCCATTTACCATCCTGATGACTGACCAGACGGCTATCGACTTCGCTTTCCATCGCCAGTCCCGCCAGTTCGTCAGGGGAGAGCGGATCAATGAAGTTGTTGAACCCACGTTTTAACACCACCGGGCGTTTTTTGCCAGTGGCGTTCAAGAAATTCGGGCCAGTTAAGTGTTAATTGATATTCCATGTTGATTATCCGCAGGCTGGTATCTGACACCGATTATAACGGATGCTTAACGACATGCGGTGAAGAACATATATAAATATTACACGCCAGCGTCATTCATCGCGCTGAATCGGGTGCTGGCGACCAAAAATCACCTCCATCCGCGCTCCGCCGAGCAAACTGTCACCGGCGACGATCTTCCCTTCATATTGCTCAGTGATCTCACGGGCGACCGCCAGCCCCACGCCTTGCCCTGGTCGCAGGGTGTCAATGCGCTGACCGCGATCGAAAACCACATCACGCTTGCTTTGCGGAATGCCCGGGCCGTCGTCTTCTACCAGAATATGCAGATGCTCATCGGTCTGCCGGGGCTGAAATTTCAACAAACTCCAGGCAGTATTTACAGGCGTTATCCAGCACGTTGCCCATCACTTCAACAAAGTCATTCTGCTCGCCGACGAAGCTGATTTCCGGCGAAATATCGAGGCTAATGTTGACCCCTTTACGCTGATACACTTTATTGAGCGCGCAGGTGAGATTGTCCAGTAACGGCGCTACGGGGTGCAGCTCGCGACTGGAGTAACACGCCGCTTCCGCGCATGCTGGCTCGATGCAGGTAATAACCGATCTGCTGGGATATACGGCTGATCTGTTCCAGCATGACCGGTTCGGCGTCGCTGACGCTCATTTTTTCGCTGCGCATTGAACGCAGGGTGCTCTGCAATACCGCCAGCGGCGTTTTCAGACTATGGGTGAGGTCGGTTAACGTGGTGCGGTATTTATCATAACGCTCACGTTCGCTCTTCAGCAGCCGGTTGAGGGTTGCGCACCAGGCTGGTCAGTTCCCGCGTGGTTTCCGGGTTGAGCATTTCGCGGTGGTGTTCTTCCAGCTCACGCACTTCACGCGCCAGCGCTTCGATAGGGCGTAAACTCCACCACGCGGCGACCCAGAGCAACGGGATGACTAACAGCAGGTTTGCCGCCAGAACATAAATAAACCAGCTCCAGACCATATACGAGCGTTTCAGCTCGATGGGGATAGTATCGACAACCACTATCGTCAGTTGCGGCATCCGCGCGGTAGCCGGATAGACATTCACCGCCACGGAGTGGGTCATTTCCGCATCGTCGTCATCTTCCCGCACCTCTTTGAGCTGCTGTTGGGCGGAATGATCTTCACTCAGCAACGTGCTGGTGGCGTCGACATCGGCTTCAATTTCATGAAAACCGTTGGCTTTCAGCCATTCCGGCTGGATACGTTTCTCCAGCCAGGGAACGTTGCGCTGCGCCCATAACAACTTGCCGTTCTCATCATAGATCAGTGTCATCGTGGGGCTTTGCATATCGAGATTTTCCGGGATCTCGATATTGATTTTATTGTTTTGCCATGACGCGAGGGTGTAGAAAAGGTTGCTCTCACCGCGTAACAGGCGAAAGGTTGTCTTATCAAAACTGACGCTGTAGCCAACCAGCGCGACCATGCCGTAGGCCAGAGGAGAGCACCAGCACAACGCCTGCCGTCGCCAGCAGAAAGCGCAGGCGCAGCGATAAAGGAAAAAGATGACGCAGTAATTTATTCATTAGCGCAGTTCGAACAGGTATCCCTGACCACGGACGGTAGTAATCACATCATCAGGATATCGCGCCCTGAATTTTTTTGCGTAAGCGCCCCATCAATACATCAATGGTATGGCTTTCACGCAGTTCCGCATCCGGGTAGAGCTGTAGCATCAACGAATCTTTACTGACGACTTTGCCATTATTGCGGATCAGCGTTTCCATAATGGGTGTATTCAAACGCCGTCAGTTTTATCACTTCATCATTTACGGACAATTCACGGCGGGAGAGATCCACCTGAAAAGGCGGAATAGAGATAACCTGCGAGGGCCAGACCGCTGTTGCGGCGCATTAACGCCTGCATACGCGCGACCACTTCTTCAATATGAAACGGTTTTGTCACATAGTCGTCGGCGCCGGCGCTCAGCACTTCCACTTTATCCTGCCAGCCTTCACGGGCGGTTAATACCAGAACAGGAAGGGAAACGTCATTGCTGCGCCAGCGGCGGATCAGCGAAAGCCCGTCTTCATCCGGGAGGCCTAAATCGACGATGGCGATGTCCGGCAGATGCTCGTTAAGATAATAATCGGCTTCCTTTGCATCTTCTGCGTCATCAACCTGGTGCCCCAAATCCTGTAATTGAACCTTCAGGGTGGTGGCGTAATAAGGCATTATCTTCGACAACCAGTACGCGCATCATCTTTTCTCCCTAAATTAACGGTATTAGTAGTTTAACGCTGATTGTGTGGATTGAAACCAGCGCTATGAAATTAAATAACTTTTTTCATACTCCCTCGCCCGTGGGGGCGTCCTGGGGGCAGTGCTGTCGGCATCTGATTGTTCAGCATGTTGACCTGATCCTGGTTCATGTCACCAATCCACTTGGAGTAAACCTCGTACACCATCCGCGCATCTTCATGCCCCATCTGGCTGGCAATGAACGACGGGTTCGCTCCGGCCATCAGCGTCCAGCAGGCATATGTGTGACGCGACTGATATGGATTGCGCTCACGTATACCTGAAAGTTTAGTCCCACGTTTCCAGCCATACGAAATCGAGTCCTTGGAAAAGTAACCGCCTTTCGTTGACGAGTATGTTGTCGGTGAAAAAACGAAGCGAAGATATTGCTGCTCAGTTTTTCCGATCTCACGATGATGAAACTTAATTTCCTGTTTTGGACTGTTCCCGGTGATTTCGTATTGCTCCAGCAGAGCATCATGAGCAGGTTTCAGCAACGTTATCGTCCTTATCCCGGCATCTGTTTTAGGGGGTACAAATACTCGCTTGTTCGTCAAATTTCTGGATACGTGGATTTCACCTTTTACCAAATCAATATCTTCCCATGCCAGTGCGCATATCTCGCCTGGCCTCATCCCTGTATGTACCGCAATAATGATGATTAATGCCTGGCTACGGGGAAGGGCGGCTATCAGTGCCTGGTACTCATGAAGTAAAAGTGGGTCGGGATCATTTTTAGATAACTTGAGTCGCGACACTCCTTCATAAGGAGCATGCAATATAAACTGGCTTCGGTTTGCAAGCTTCAGCATTTCTGATAAAACAGCCATCTGTTTATTGACTGTTGAGGGCGCGCGCCCATTTTTGATGCGGTTTGGTATTGAAGGGTTGAAAACTTCCCCGGTCAGGAGTTCTTTGCGGTAATTCAGAATATCTGCGTGCTGAATATCAACCAGCCGTGTGTTCTCGCCCACTACTCGTTTCAGGGTGTTAACGACTGATGTGATGGATAGCAAAGTGGCTTCAGATACCTCCAGTGACTTTGTATCTGGTAAAAAAATCACTCAGTTCTTTGAATGTGGAGATCCGTTTTGTGGACGAAAATTTCTTAAGAGCCTTTGATTCCGGGAAACGATCTGCGTAGTCGAACTTACCGAGTTGTATCTCACTCACAATTGCCGCGCGCAGATTGCCCGCTTTTTTAATGTTGCTACTGTTGACAACCCAACCCTGGAGAACTTCGCGGCAACGAATGCCGCGATAGATAAATGTGATCCTGATTTTTCCGTTATGCAGTTCAACACCAGTCGGGTATTTCATTAAGCATCCTGAACTAACTGATTAATCTTCGGGTAGTTGTACCAAAGCAGACCTTTAGAGTTGTCAGTCTGTCCAAGCGCAGTAAGGCGCTTGAAGTGAACACCTTCAACCCATAGCTTCAGGCGATAATTTTTAATTTGTCCTTCAGTAAGTCCTGTTCTTTCGGTAAGTCTGGACTCAACAACCCACTCTTCGTTAAAAATTACCTGTGACATGGTTCACCTCAGGTAACCGGCGCCAGTATAGATGCGCCGGTGTTGTGACATTGATAATTCGTTATCAGGCAATCTGCCCTGGCAGTGCGGCGCAGTCGGCGCATACCTGTCATTGCGGTGGCTACATAGCTCTTGTGTCGGTTAACAACTTCTACCGTCACCTTCACGCCATCGACCGCCACGGTATAAGTGGTCTTTGTTTTCTGTCGGCCAAATTCCCCGTAAAGCTCAACATGTTTTGCCAGAGCTGCATCACATGCCAGGCGTCCGACAGGGGATTGTTTGCTGCGGTTAATTAGTCGCATGATCACCTCACTTAATCAGGCCAAGTGTGTAATTAAGTTCATGAAGGCATTCTTTGTCGTACTCAAAGAAGTAGTCCCATTGCTCTTGATTGCGGTGCTCACGGACCATTGCCCAGCGCCAGCCATCGGCATCTAACACACGGCGAACCTTGCGTTTAACAACGGTATCAACATCGTAAATTACACCGTAATTAGCCCCGAACCCGTTACGCAAAACGTCAAGCTCAACGGTGATAACCCGGTATAATTTCGGAAGCTTTTTCAGTTCTTCAATGCGCATGATTACCCCACTCAACAACTGGTACTGCCAGGTCTACCGACCATGAGATGAGTTCACGCTCTTCGGGATTCTGACATTCCCCGTAGACGTAATATCTGGCACCATCGCGACCTTTTGCCGGGTCGAGAATTTCGACCACGGGACCTTCTTTTACTGCGGCCAAAATTTGATGTGTACCGCCAACGATATTCAGCGACGGAACTGTGAGGAAATAAATAAAGCCAGGGAGAAGTTCGGCTTTCCTCGGGTGCCCGTAGAAGTAGGGAATGCGGTAATAGTCCATAGCGTCGTCGAGCCACGCTTCTTTGTTGTGAAATTTCTCATGCCATAGCGTGACGACTTCAGTTACCGGCTGGCTTGATATCATTGCCACGCAAGCAGACATGCAACTATTGTGTGTTGGTTGCTGCTGGTGTTCGATCATTTACTCGACCTCCTCATTAATACCAGCGGCGCGGTCTATGCGTTCGATTTCAGCCAGAATTAAAGCCCCTGCTTTTACCAGGTTGCGACGTCGGGTATTTGGTTTCCACCATGAAGCATCCCAAGGCCACCCCCACGGCTTGCCACCATTACGATTCACAGTTCCTGTTTCGTTTATGTAACAAACCGCCGCCATTGCCATTTCGTTATTGCAATGCTCGTCGTCGTGCTCTGGAGTCCATTCCTTCGCTGTAATCTGGCGCTGCCGTTCTGCCAGTACATCAGCAGCGGCATTAGTGGAGGCGCGGGGCTCCAGATACTCGATATACGCCTTAAGGACATCAGCGCGATGCTTGCCCCATGGCTTCAGGACATCAAAGCGCTTATCCGTCTGCAACCAATCGGTTTTGGCGCTCCATTCCATGTATGCAGTGCGGAAGGACTCCAGTTCGGCAATCTGAGCCTTAAGTGCGTCAACTTCTGCTTTGTGCTTCTTGTAAAGCCTCATAGGCGTGCCAGGATTGGCCTTTGCGCACGCTGGAAGTGATGTCCGCCACTTGTTCAGGTGTCAGCGTGGTCAGTGGCTGCGCCGGGTAAATCAACGCCTGTCCGGCGTCCCAGTCGAAACCAGCCTGAATTGACTCGACCTCAACGGATGGAGTAGCGCCGATGCTGCCAGGCGAGTGGACGATGATCGTAATTTCCGGGTCGCGACGTTGCGTCAGTGGGTTCGACCAGATACGGGCCACTAGCTCAGAGAATTTAGATAATTTCATGCCGCTTGCTCCTCAAATAACACTTCACCTTCGATACCGCCCAAGGAATAAACAATCGAACCATCATCCCGGTATTCGATAGGCATAGCGCTCCATCCGTCCCCAGCAGGGTCTTCGTCATCGCCAAACCAGAATAAAACCGCCGGCAGATTCTACTGCTTCGTAATATTCGCCTTCGGTCCAGTAGCCCTCGGTATCTTTGATGCATTTAACTTTCATACTGATACGCTCCCATATCCTGCATATGGTTTTTCTCCGACAAAGGCATCCAGGGCTGAAATGTCTTCAGGATTTTTGACGACATACTCCACAGGCTTATCGTCATACGTTGTGCGGTTCTTCTGAACCTTCCAGCCACCATCCGTATACGGGCAGCGGCGAAACTTCACGCCATCGCCGCCAGTGACGTACCAGACCCGGAATTCACCAGTTCGTGGCCCACTGTAAGTACCGCCTTGAAATTTCTCGGCACCTTCAACAACAAAACGCCATTTACGTTGTTTGCTCATTTTCGTTACCGGGAGAGCGGACCCTCCCGCCTCCCTTAGCCCACGTATTCCGGTTTCATGTCGTCCAGGGTGATGCGGAACTGGTCATACAGTTCGTCGCCCAGATGACGTTTGGCGGCATTGAGAACACCCTCAGCTTTAGAAAACAGTTCTGCGGCTTCCGGTTCTCCGGGATTTGGTAGTGAATTTATAGCCGCCTCTACCCGGTTACGGTGATCAGCCAGGTAATAACGACGAACGGCCTTATTTTTCAACTCCGTGTATAGAGCTGTGCCGAGAGTTGGTTTTTCGGTCTCGATTTCACCGCGGATAGCGCTTGCCTGGTCGACCGTCATTGCGTTTTCAATGCGGTCACGTAGATCATCTGCTAACTGGTCGATGTTTTTGGTTGATTCCTGCGCGCTGGCTGTTGTGCCTGCACTGCTGGCAATCTCATCAATAGTGACCCTTTCAACAGACGAAGGGTTGATCAGCTTCTCCTCGCGCTCGTCGATTCTCATCGGCGGTATAAACCCCTAGAATCACGTCGGGGCAGTACAGCCGCGCCCAACGTTTAACGGCGAGATAGGCCAGTTGCTGGCGTGGGTCGCTCGCCCACAATGTTGAATTGCGGACCTGTGCCTGTGAAAGCATCAGAACCAGTTCGCGGGGTTCAGTTTCGCCTTCAACGTTGCCCAGGCGCGAACGCCCACGCCAGCTTCATCTTTCAAATCCCAGCCTGGCACGATGTACTTATTGCCTTTCGAGCTGGTTTTCTCTACGAACCGGCCAACGATTTTTTCCCACTCGCCAAACCATTCAAAGTGAATGCGGTCTTTTGTCGGCGCCATATTGTTGACCACCGCATTAACCAGTTGCGCTTCATAACCAAGCACGCCGGAATTATTCACAATGAAGGTTTTCTGTGCGACCGCGAACGGGTCCATGCCCCAGCGAGCGGCTTGCATTACAACAGCCATGCACGCATCTGGTTTCCCACGGTAATGCTCGGGCACGAAGTTTCCACTATTGGCCATTACCTCGGAGAGCGTGCGCAGACGGTCGAAAAAGTTCACCGTTCGTCAGGATGGATATGTTGTCAATCCTTTGAGTCTGGTTGTCAGTTGTGGCTACTAAAATTGGACATTGTTATTCCCCTTATGCCTGTACGCGCAGTGCTTCAAGGCGGCGCACATCAAAATCGTTGAGTTCTTCGGCGTAATCTTCGGTAATCGGCGCTGGCCATTCGCCAGTGTCGAACCCGTTCGCTATGGCGCGCATTGCTTTGCGGTATTCCAGCATGCCGAGTTCAAGTAGTTCTTCGGATGCCTCGATGATGGCGATCCAGTGGTAGTTCTCGTCTTTGTTGACGAATATCCAGAAAAACTGGTCCAGTGCTGCGGTTTCGCAGTACATGGCAGCGCTCAGGTGATAATCGCGCTCGATGATTTCCCGGTGCAGTTTCGCGCGCAGGCCTTCCTGCTTGATATTCCACATGCTGATGGTTTTCAGATCCGCACCAATACGCAGGCCTCCCATGTCGATCTCAAGGTCAGGGCGCACGCGGATTTCCAGCCCGGTTTCCTCATCAATACCGAAATAGCTCACCTCTACGGCGCGGTTCGGATGCGTCAGCAGCTTCCCGGCGGTCGGGTGATTCAGCAACGCTTTCTGGATGGCCTGTGCGGTGCTTAACTGCTGGCGGGTAACCAGGATTTTGTCGCTGGGGTTTTCGCGCCATGCGTCAAGCAGCTCGTCGGCAAACACTGTTTCAGGTTTGACGGTTTTCACTGCCTGAATCAGATCCGCTTTGGTGCCGGATACTTTCAACGGCTGTGGCTTCTGCGCTTCCTGTGCAACGAGATCAGGATTGATGATCGTCAGTTGCTCAAGCAGCGCGTCACGGCTTCCGCTGGTTTTCACCTGCGGCGGCAGGGTGGCGTTATACTCTTTGATGCAGGCCTTCATTGCTGTGGCGGTATGCTTGGTTCCGTTTTCGATGCGCTGGAACTCTTCAGGCAATTGCTCATATGACGCATACGCTTCGTCGACGGATGCCCCAAGCGGTAACGGTGCGGGCAGGGTGGTGTTGTACTCTTCCAGTAGCGCTTTTATATCGTCTGCGGTGAGTAATGCCGGCAGGCTGGCGTTGTGTTCGTCGATAACCGCGCGGATCGTCGCTGTCGTCGTGAGCGCGCCTTCCGGGATTTCCGGCTCGATGCTGAATTCTTTTTCCAGTTGTTCAGGCTGTAATGCCAGCGCGTGCACCAGATTCCCCATATCCAGAACTTTGGTGCGTTCTTTCTGGATGGTTTTGGATACGTGGCGCGCCTCGAAATACATCAGCGATACCCGGGCATCTTTTACCATCGTCGAACTGGTGCCATTCGCCGCGTGATATACCTCGTTCGGTACGCCTTCATAACGCCCCGGCTCGAAGTATTCCGGCCACACTGGCATTGGTTCTTCCTGTTGCGCTTCTGGCTCAGAATGGCTTGCAGAATCGTTGTTCTGGCTCACTTCCGGCTGATTGTGGTCTACATCGGCTTGTTCGCCGGTATCTGCTTCTTCACCATTCCCCAGATCGCTTTCGCTTGTACGCAGCGCATCACCAGCCTGTTCTTCATTACCGTCAGTTTCTTGAACCTGCACATCGGCGGCGTCCTCATTTTCCGTTTTTTCTCCCTCATTTGAGGCGGCGTTGTAGTCTTCATGAACCCACTTCGGATCGTTAGGGTCACTGATACCTTCAACGTAATCACCGCGCGCAGCTGCGAGTTGTCGGTTTACTTCTTCAACGGATGGTTCATCCTGTCTTACTGGCGTTGGCATAGGCATTGACGAACGTCCGCAGGCAATATCAACGACAAGCGGATCGGGATTGGCATGGTCAGTTTCTGTCAGCACCTTATTCAGGTACTCGCGGTGGCGAAACGGGGATTTGTACAGTTCATCTGGTGTGGTTTTTACCGTTGCAACGATGCATGCGCGGGAATAGTCCAGACCACCAGGCATTGACACGAACAGTTCGCGCGTTGCCAGCCACTCAGGGTCGTCAACTGCGTTCATGATTGAGTTAGCCTTTAGTTCGATCTGCAATGGCAGAGAATAAATATCAAATTCATACTGACGCGCCAGCAGGCCTAAGGCTATTTCAAATTCAAGACCGAAAGTGGTCTGGGGCATTTTGCGATCGGATGCAATTCCGCCGCCAGCGTTCGCGCCGCTTTCAGTACGCTGAATAGCTGATACACGATTACCTTTGCACCACTCTTTAACGAGCAGCCCGCGATCAATATGAGGGGTATCGAACCATGTTTTCAGAAACTGGATAACGCTTGCCAGCTCAGGGATTTTGCCATCGGCAGGAAACACGTTCTTAACAGCATTTACCGCTTTATGGATATCGTGTTCAATGGCCTTTTTGAATGGTTCAACATTCTCAGACGCAAGTAAAAGGTTCTGGACATATGAGTTATCAGTGTCCATTTCCAGAGCGAGAATTGCTTTTTTCTGCTCTGCATCTACATGATAGAGATACTCGCCATCGCCAATATGTTGAGCCAGAACGCGATGACGGAAGGGCATCGTTGCCACAACAGTTAACTGAGGGTGTTCAGGTCGATCACCATTGTCTTCAGTTAACGGCTGTTCGTGCTGGGTAATTTCGCCAGTTTCGGTATCGACAACTTCTTCATTGCCAAAATCTTCCGTGTGATCTTCCAGCACCTCACCTGTTTCGGTATCAACACCGTTAACGATATGCTGACGTGCTTCGGCGGCAGCATCAGAAGAGGGCAACGTAACACCGGGGATCTGCGCCCAGGTCATGTTGTCTTTACCGAGTTGGTAGAAATCGCAGAACGTTAAGCTGAGTTCGCCTTCCGGCGGCAGTTCGTTAACGACGGGGAAATTAGTGGCAACAGCTTTAAAATAATCTTTCAGCTTTGCGCCGGATTTAATCAGGAGATAATCCAGTGTGGCATTTGCCGCTTCAAAATCATCGCTGCACCAGAGAACTGCATCTTTCTGGCCTGATGATTTCTTTGCTTTGCGGACTAAAAATACAGGATTAGTTCCACTCATTATTTGATCCTCAATTCGTGTAGAATGGAGGCGCCTTAATGGCACCTCGGTTTTACCAGGTAGAAATGTCCGGTTCGCTTTGGTCGGTGACGCCGGACGGGCAGGCCCACTTCGTGTGGGCTTTTGCTTAATGAACGGTGCTGAAAACTTTTTCTGAATAATCGAGTTTGTAGCTGCGATAGTTACCAAACCAGGCGTTATCGCCATCACTTACTTTCACGGACAACATTGAAATTGCCTCTACAGCACAAAGAGGACAGTCGAACTTGCCGAATACATAGCCACCATCGAGAACGACAGTGGTTTCGCCTTCGGGAGTTGAATGAATAACGCCTGATACTTTCTTCTCGCAGTTGAATACAGCCAATTCTTTATTCACTGCTTTCAGGTTCATTTCGATTTTTACGATTTCCATAAAACTTCTCCGGTTGTTAAATTCAGGGTGTAAGACGCCGCGCCAAATTAATGGCGAATTTTTTTGTTTCATATTTCAGGACTGCTGGTTAACTCTCGTGCGCCATCTGATCGTATTCAGCGCATTGCTTTGAGCAGTATTCTTTTTCTTTGTTGGCAAGCCGGTTGCCATTGCGATAGAAAAGGATGCTCTTTACTTCTTTGCCTTCTTCAACGGGTTTGCGGCAGTAACCGCATTCTTTCTGCATTACCCCTCCTCAGATGCTTGCTGGTAGCTCTCCGTTGCGAATGATTCCCTCAACAGGCCAGCACTCACCATTAACCTTCTGCTCGACAGCTGCGGCCTGGCATTCCTGCTGGTTGTCATATACACCGAGAATCACATCCTGAAAGTCACCGTTGGTCATTGCGACCGTTAATACCAGTGCGAACAAAGAGTTCATTTGCTGGTTTCCTTTTTGGTGATGCAACCTTTCATGACACACCAAAAAAATCGAAATGGCGCTGTAAAAGCATTCCCGCGAACGGCCTGGATGCGTGCTGGCTGACGTGCGAAATCAATCATTTTCAACCTCTGCTATGACTGTTTTTAATGTCATTCCAGTACTGAAAAGTGCACGGAATGTTTGCATCCAGGACTGCCTGGCGTGGCCGCAATGATGTTCGCATGCCAGGTTACACAGACAGTTGCGCGTATATGCACATAACGCAGTGACGGATCCGCCTTATTCATCAACATCCCAGCGCGTGCTGCGTCACTGGAGTTTTCAAAGCTAAAAATTACCTCACTCATGATTTATCCCTCTTCTTGCCGTTGTCGCCCGGCTGGCGGAACGTTTGATACCTGCTGCGCGTTAACTCATCCACCTCATCACCATCTTCATACGCCTGGTGCGGCTACTTCGTGGGCGTCCTGCCTGGGTGGTCGTGTTGCTGTGATATTGATTAAATCACTGGTTTATAGTTGTGTCAACTTTGAATTAATGCTTGGTGTAAATTTTAGGTTTATATGTTGGGGGAGGGAGCGTGTGTTATGCTCACAAAAACATCAATTGCCGAGGGTTTAGTGATGGATTACGAAGAACTGGCGCAACTGCGCTATCAGGAAATGTGCCGGATTGTGGGTGATGTTGTGTTTGCGATGGTGGCTGAAGGGCATGAAACCAAAAAAGTGGTATAGCTGACGTGATACGAACGGAGATATCGAAGGGGCTGGATAAGTGGGATGCTGACCAGATTCAGGTTATGGAGCTGGCGGTGAAGTTACTGGAAGAGTAGGGCAATAAAAACCCGGCGCGGTGGCCGGGGGAAATTAATTCTTACTATCACTTTTCTTGTCTTGTGATTCAACTGAGACTCCAGGTGATTGAACACTTGACGCACTTGGAGGAACAGGAACTTGTATAATAATCGGTTGTGCTGACTGCGGGACTGATATTGGCTTAGATGTGTTGCTAGAGAGCAAACTAGCCCCGAATCCGACTAAAGCGATTACTACAGTGATGATAACTCCAAAAACAGTTAGTTTTGTAGACAAACCTGACTGAATACCAGATATAGCAGTACTTATACCTGTTATAGAGGTATTCATTCCGTTAATTTGCCCCTGCATCCCTTCTAACCTACCGTTTGTTGCCTCACTTTTGCCTTCGATCATGGACGATAAAGCATTTATAGATACAGTAAGCTCTGAAATCTTTTGAGAATTATCTTTACTCCACTTTTCCATCTCACAGCGCAAATCAGAGGCAATTTCCTTGAGCTCAGCTTTATTTTTATCGAGATGCGCTTGTAATTCTTCTCGGCTAATAGCTGACATGTTTTCAACCCCTACTTCAAACGATGTGTCATCATCCTTGATTGGATCTTCATTCCATCTGTCTCGAGTATTGGGTATATCATAGATGAAAATTGATGATGTCGTTGGTTCATTAATGCCATCACACTCTGTAGAGCGGCCTTTCGAGTATTCTTCAGTTATGCTAACTGCTTGTTTAACCACAGTGTAAAAAGTATTTCTGTCCGCCTCTATGGGTAAAACAAGCTTTACTGGCTCAGTGTTATTGCCTTCCAGATAGCTAAGAGTCACTTTACCAGTATGCACTTTAGCTTTTGAGTCCATAGCATCCCTACTTGTCAATTTTTTCTAATAAATCTTCAAGATTCTTCTTCATTTCCAGTAATTGATGCTTCGGAAGGATGACTGTACACGAATGCTGAAGCTCGGTTTCCATCGAAACTTCGACTGATACCTGATTGCTGTGCTCGCTATCTTTTTTCCCTCTAATAACAGGTTCTGGTTTAGTTACCATAAATTGTATATGAACAAGATTTGAGTTGGATGGGGACGGTATAAAGTTGGCAAAGTCTACGAGGTGCTCCATATAATTCAATGCTTTAGGCATTCGATCAACGTTTTTTTCCATGTTAATATCCTCAAAAGGTGATCAGATTTCGAAATACTATCATTTTTAGTGATTTTTTAAATGATAAACAGCACGTTATCAACACATAATTGTTCTTAAACAAACGGAAACATACTCTCCTACATAGCAATCAACCACCCCACACTTTTTGCCTTAAGTAATCAACGCTAGTCGTTACTGGTGCGCAGGGGTATGTAAAGAAGGTATCGGAATGCTGTAACTTTCAAAGAGACATGCCGATAACGGCATTAACCACGCTTGACGCCATAAACACGCCGCCAACGATGAAGCTGGCTTGGTTCTTCCTGGTAGCTCCAAGAGTCAACAGAACCACTGAAAGGGCAAAGAAAGGTATCGCGAGTATACTGAATGTGTTCATGTTGCCCTCAAGTTATTGCGATTCTCCGTCACCCTTAATCCGCCGCCCCATGTACTTGGCGTACAGCTCGTCGAGTTCCTTCAGACGCAGAGATACGATCCGCAACATGTTCTGCTGCTCTTCTTCCGGCAGCTGGCGATAGAGTTCCAGCAGGCGCTGTTCGTCAGGCTTCATACCATCTTTCTCGCCGACATCTTCCCCGAGCAGCCAGGCGACCGAAACACCAACAGCATCGGCTATAGCCAGTGCTGATTTTTTGCTAATAACGCCTTTTTTAAACCAGCTATTGACCGCCTGAGGCGAGACTCCGGCTATTCGCGCCATATCTGCTTTGGTAATGCCTCTGGCATAGACCTCGTTGAGTCGCGCTATCAATGCTTTGTTGGGTTCTTCTTTTCTCATTCTCTCATTGTAAATGGTTAGTTTACACACTCAATAAATTGAATATTGATTGAAATATAAATCTGTGGTTTACTTTCTTCGTTGATAGTTAGGAGAAGAAAATGACAGCACTTGATAAAGCAATTTAAGGCCGCTGGTTCAGCGAGAAAGCTAAGCATGGCACTTGGAGTAACCAGTATGTCAATTAGCCATTGGAAACATCGCGGACAGAGGCATTGTGCCGCCAGATTACATATTAAAAATTCACAGCATAACCGGTGTTACTCCCCACGAATTGCGTCCTGATTTGTATCCGAACCCAACGGATGGATTACCGGCTCAGGAAGTGAGGGCGTAACCGTGCATTCAATTTCATTTCAACAAAAATACCGGGTTTCCTCCGGCCACGATGATAAATCGCAATCAGGCCTGATCCGGCGGATAAGCATGACCAGATTCGTGCTGCCGTTCGTGCGTGGTCGGCATCGCTGGACAACCAGGACGTAGTCGCAGGGATCATCGTTGAGGAATGGGAGCGGCAGGGCGGCGCCGGGCTGGATTTTCCTGACGACCTGAGCCGTAAGCGGCAGAAGCTTTTCCGCTGGCTGGACAGTGATACCGGATATGCGCGCGAAAACATCCGCCAGCTGACTCCGGCAATCCTGGCTGTTTTGCCGCTGGAATTTCGTGGGCGTCTTATCGGACAGGATTGTTTCATGACGCGTTATGCAGCGATGGAGAAGGAAATCAGCGAGGCGAAACAGGCCGTAATGCTGAATGCGCCAAAGCATCAACTGGTGAAAGAGGTCAGGGAAGGGATTGAGCATCTGCTGAATATGTTGCCGGGTGATGCTGTCGTTCAGGTTCTGAGTGGTATCGCGGCCATAGCGCCGGGTGTCATGTGAGGTTACCAGATGAATCATTTGGAGTTCATAGAAAAGCACGTCCGGGAAGAGTTGATCCGCCAGGGCTTCACCGTAGCGGTGGCTCAGGGGGGGGCATTTCAGGCCGTCGATATGTACAAGCGAATGAGTCAGGCAAGCAGAAAGGGGAGGATTTTTGATGATGTTTTACGCCACGCGAAATTGTGGGCAGAAAAGCAAACATTACCGGCTGATCGGTTTGATTCAAAACGGGCTAAACGGGGCAGGCAACAGGGCTTGTTCTGAAAGGGTGAAGACCGCTGTGCGCCAACACAGACGGCCTTCGGTGTAATTCCAGGCGAAATCACGAGGTTATTATGACAAAGAGTTTTTTAAAACACCAGGCAAGGGAGGCATAGCTATGTCGAATGTCGCCTACGCCGATTTTGCGGCGCGTACCGCCGTCAGGAGCAACCGGATGGAAAACCAGAAGACCGGATTCATCCCGTTGTACCGGAGTGTACTCAAGCAGCCCTGGTCAGAAGATGTTTACCTGCGTACGTTGTGGGATAACCTGCTTTTGGGCGCTGCCAGCCAGCCATACACAGCGAGCTTTAAAGGTCGCCAATGGCCGCTACAAACCGGACAACTGGTGACCACGGCGGCCGATCTGGGCCTGAAACTACGTGACAGAAAAGGCAACCCAACAAGCCGTGATGCTGTTGAGAGAATGCTGACGTTTTTTGTGCGTGAAGGGATGATTTCCATTGAAGGGGAGCGGCAAAGAGGGCGTGTGATCACGATCTCAAATTATGCCGAATATGCTCAAAAAATGGACAATTTGCCCGCACAAACTTCCGCACATACCAGCGCACATATGCCCGCACATGGCGAAGCCAGTAACGGCGCGGGTTTGGCGGTAGGTAGCGCACATGAAAGCGCACATACATCCGCACAAACAAGCGCACATCATGAACAATATATATTAAATACTAACGTATTTAATGTACGTCAGAGAATTTCCAAAGTTGTTCCTGATGCAGCAGTCCAGACTCCGAAAGGTGACAAGTGGGGGACATCTGACGATCTCCGCTGCGCAGAGTGGATGCTGGCGCTGCGTGACATCACCAAACCATCCCTGAAAAAACCAAACATGGCTGGCTGGGCGAATGACATACGCCTGATGCGCCAGTTGGACGGACGCACCCACAAAGAGATTTGTGAGTTGTTCAGATGGGCCTGCAAAGACTCGTTCTGGTACAAAAATATTCTCTCCCCCGCAAAGCTCCGCGCCAAGTGGGACACGCTAACCCTTCACCGCGAAGACACTACCCGCAAGCCACGCGCAGATGTCAGCGCAAACAAATCCGAAACTGGCCCGCACTGGAACAGTGCTGAAGCATGGGAGAAATTTTTATGACCCCGGATCTTTATCGTGCAATTCAGAATCGCGACAGCGAAATGCTATCGCGCATGGCTGGAGATTCTTACGACGGACGCAAGGTTGTTAACGCTGACGCTGAAAAGCTGGTGGATATGCTTTTTGAAAATCTCATGCAGGTATTCCCGGCATCCACTCAGACGAACCTGCGTACTGACGCTGATATTCGCGTTGCAAAGCAGCAATGGATCGCCGCTTTCGCTGAGTCAGGCATCACCTCCCGTGGGCAACTTTCCGCCGGAATGCAGAAAGCCCGATCCAGTCAGTCACCGTTCTGGCCGTCGCCGGGTCAGTTTATTTCGTGGTGCCGTGAGGGGAGTGGCGCGCTGGGAGTCAGTGTGGACGACATCATGAGCGAATACTGGCGCTGGCGGAAACTTGTTTTTCGCTATCCGACGAGTGAGCAATTCCCCTGGAGGGATAAAAACCCGCTGTATTACCACATCTGCCTGGAGCTGCGCCGTCGTGGAACGGAGGGGCAACTCAGCGAAAAGGAACTTATCCGGGCCGCTGGCGACATCCTGCATGACTGGGAAAAGCGCACTCTTGCTGGCAAGCCCATACCGCCCGTTCGTCGCGCGATAGCCGCACCTTCGCAGGATCGTGGGCCAACACCAGCCGAGTTGTTAATGGCGAAGTACAAGCAGCGTAAAGACGCCGGGCTGATTTAACGGGAGGGGAATGACGATGGCAAGCAAATCACTGTGGGCAATTGTTGATTTCCTTCGGGAAAACCAGAGCATCACGCCGCGACAGGTTCAGAACCTGCTGGGATGCGACTGCAAGAAATCTCACAACCTGCTGCTTCACCTGACGCGCAAAGCGGTAGTTATCCGTACAGGCGAGCCGCATCACCCGGTCTATTCGCTGTTGCCCGGCGGAGAGCTGAATATCAAGCGCTTCAAATCGACCGTGAGAAAAAACATGGTCACATCCGTTTGCCGCAACAGCGCAGCGATGAAGCGAGTTCTGGCATTTTACGGGAGAGCGTCAGCATGACAATCGACAAACAGGCGCTGCGTGATGTCGCAGAGAAAACAAAAATCGCTGGCGAAGCTCCGGTTATGCCGTTCGAGCAACGAATCAATGCGCTGAATGATTTCATGAAGAACTTTACCCCGGCAACTGTGCTGGCACTGCTGGATGAGCTGGAAGCGCTCCAGTCTTTCCGTACCGCATTCAATGAGTGGAGCGATAAAACCGATTGGGTGCAAACGGATAAGCGGCTTGACGTCATTAAGCCGTGGGGTAAGCACCGCGCCGACGTTCTGAAGCTCTATATCGATCACCTGGAATCAAAGCTGGAAGCCAAAGAAGAACAGCGAGCTAACTGGTTTCATATGGCGCAGAAGTTAGGCGAGGATTTGGACGCCGCAGAGAAGTGCATAGCAGAACTGGAGTCCCGCACAGTCACCTTAGAACCGTTCCGCTCATTTGTTACCGATGCCGACATTACAGCGTTACACCGCTTCGCAGAATGTTGCGATGACCCTGAATCTGGCGGTCACGATTTGCAAAAAGAGCAGGTACAGCGGCTTGAGGCAATCGGAGCATTGCAGCGTTCGGGGCGAATTAGCTACATCACAGGCTTCGGTGATGTCCTGATTTCCATTACGGCTGGCATCGGTAAGGGGGCGTGATGGCTATTGCTGAGCGAATCGCTATCGGCCCATCTGGTGACACCTACGAAATTCATCTGGGGGCGAACTGTTATCACTACCGAACTGACGGCAAGGCGAACCTGATGAAAGAGGGCATGAACCATGCCTACCTATGCCGGGTGACGAGCGAAACGATTAAATATGCTCTCGCGGCAATAGTTGAACTACAGCAGAAATTATCCGCCGCTGGCGTTGAGGACTAACCCATGACCACTATTACCAATAACAAACTAACAGGCCCTCGGCGAGAATCATCCGGCCAACGGCCCGCTTACGACCGAGCGCCTTACTCACGTTCGCGACGTGTTACATCGCAATCTCAAATACTCAAATGGCGGAAGTATGGATTACATCATCGCTGACGCTGTGAAAGCGATTGATGAATTGCTGGAAGGGAGGAAGGCGGAACCTGTGGCATGGTCGGCAAAGGATGTTAGAAATGGTGACCAGTTGCTATACAGCCTGATTGATGATGTGAATGCGGCACTGTCAGATAACCAATGGCTTGAAATTACGTCGCTCTACACCGCCCCGCCAGCGCCGGTAGTGCCGGACGAATGCCCGGTAGAAATTCGCGACCTGCTGGCGTCCCATTCTGACGCTCTCTTCCACGATGGCGATGCACAGGAGATATGGAATGCCTGCCGCGCCGCCATGCTCAACAAGGATAAAAACAATGGGTAATCGTTATGAAATTGCCGAACAAAACGGCATGTCTCGCGAATTTGTCGACTGGTTCTTTGATAACAAAAAAAATGGATGTGGCAACGTATGGTTCATTATGATGGCGGCTATGCGGGAAGGGTGGAAAGGCCGCGCCGCGATGCTCGACAGCTGCGCCATCGTAGAAACCAGAAATCATGCGGGTTGCAGCCAGAAAAATAGCGTAAAGTGCGCCTCCGCGCGTCAGGGTAAAGCCGATGATGATTTGCACGAAGCGGTAAGTGATTTGCTTGCGGCTCTGGACGAATACCCTGAACAGCTCGTACCGATTAACAGAAAGTCATTCCTGGTCAGAACTATCCGCGCCGCCATGCTCAATGGAGGTAAATCGTGAAAACTATCCAGTTATCAGAGCGCGAGCTTTCCATGATTTTCAGCATGCTTACGCCGCCATATTCCGTCCGCGATACCCACACAGACGAGTTCAACGAATTGCGTAATAAAGTCTTTTACGCTCTGCGTGATGCTCAGAACGATGAACCTGTAAGTAATCGTGATGAGTTGCCAGAAGAAACTGGCTCATTGCTTCAACTTCGCAAACTTATTCGTCAGCGCCATGCCGAGTGGTCTGATGCCACGTTCGGCAATGTTGGCCCGGTTGGGCCATTGAAGCATCTTTCTAAAGAAGCTCTGGAGGCAGCCGATAATGTTATAGACTTGAGCGAATGGGCTGACATGCAGTTCCTGCTGTGGGACGCGCAGAGACGTGCCGGCATCTGTGACGGTGAAATTACAGCAGCGATGGAAGAAAAACTGAAGGTGAACATGGCGCGCCAGTGGCCGGAGCAGAAAGACGGTGAACCTCGCCTTCACATAAAAACAACTCCGTAGCTGGGAGGGGGGAGGTGATTACTTATCTTTTTTTCGGTTTCCTTATTGTTTGCACTCTGTTTTGCATAGTGATGTTATGGCGGGTGGTCAAGGTGGCAGAGTGGCGACTCAAGGCCCTCGAGATGAGTGCTGATGATTATCGGGCACTACCTGAATTTCATAAGATGCTGTGGATGATTTGGATATGGAGGCTAGAACGCTTCCCGAGATGTAATAAGCGGGCATGGTCGGAGGTGAAGTGATGGATCAACTTTCGCAATACACCACTAACAGGATTATTGAACTGGAAAATCTGCTGCTGGTGGATGTTGAGGAAACGGTCTGGCCAGCGGAAGTGAAAATGTTTTTTTCTCAGGTTGAGAACGCCGGGGATCTCCCGGCGCACCATAGTTTTCATGGCTGACCTTCGAAGTTCCATCTTGCGGAACCCATATTAAAGTAAACTCTCCGATCGGTAAACGCCGGGAATGTCGCTCTTTCAGAAGCTTTTTGCAATGCAGCGCAATAATCTTTGTCACCACCTTTCACGATAAAATTTTGCAGGGTGCCATCGACTTTGAAATCCAGATGAGCGTTACATTTTTTACCATTCCAGGCATGGGGCTCTGTAAGTGCTGCGTCCAAAGCTTTTTTTATTCTGGATGAATACCATCCATATATATCCTTATCCAACACTTTACCCGAACTCTTATATTCGCATGATTCCATTGCATTTTTTTTCTGACAGCCTGTAGGTGCAAGAGGGGCGCAACCTGCAATGGTTAATGTCACCACAATCAACATTAAAAATTTTATCATACATATTTCCCGTCATGCTGCAATTCAATTTATTGAATTGTATAGTTATTTTCAGAGATTTAAAATATGATAGTTACATTACTTCTTCAGTAATGAAGTGACAGACTTCATTACTAATGTTTCAACTGCGCGAAATCTACCATGCAGGGTTTCCCGCTGCGGCAACGCAGTCCCGCCACCGTTCGCTGAAGCGCTGGTGCGCGCCAATTTGCCGGAATTGTGCGTGAGACGGGAGGCAGCGTAGTGGCAAAATCACCAGCAGAGCACAAAAGTCTTTCTCTATGAGCGCCGTAGCGTAGAGGCTTTTATCCATAAATGGCGGAATCAGTATTATTCTGATATGAATTATGGGGCTATTGTTTTAACAATCGCCCCTTGTTTAACGTTTTTGTGAGTTAGCAGCACCTCTGACGGCACACATAAAATCACCAATACCAGCGCCGACGCTGTTCCCTTCGGCAACATAATCACCTTTGAAAGCTAACTTCCCATCCATATAGAAGAATTTTAACTCTCCATATCCACTATCACAGTCGGCATCTTTAATACTAATTTTGTAATACTCTATTTTTTTATTTTTCGTTTGATACATGAACAAGGCAGATGAATCACCTTTTACACTTCTAAAAGTGCCTTTTTTTGCTGAAAAAATACCATCATCAGCTGTGGTAACCTCAACCCAGTTACTTGTAGTTTTAGCAAAAGCGACACTCGCAACAAAAAGAGCAGAAAAGCCCAGCAATGCGGTTTTCTTAGCCATAAACAGTATTCCATTTTTTAAGGTTTTTCCTGATTCTATCTGCGTTTTAAATAACGTTCAACGACACACTGCATACCTTCTTAAATGGGCATGGAGAGCCATTCAACTCCGTAGCCTTAGCAACGCAACTTGTGCGCGAATGCTCCGCTCGTGAGCCGCAGCGAGACAAGCCTCATGAGTGACACAAAGTTAACCCGCTTCGGCGGGTTTTGTTATTTCCTGCTGACAATGACTTAACAATTCGTGCTCTTAAAACGTTGATCATTTTGTTTTATAGGTATGCTGTATAAAAAACACAGTATATGCAATGGAGGCCACTATGAAAGTTGAGTTAACTATTGATCGAACAAAGAAACTTCCTGATGGTGCAGTGCCAGCACTGGAAAAAGAATTACTTAAACGACTGAATAATCAGTATGAGAATTGCAGCCTGATAATCCGTCGCGCCGGATCAGATGGACTGAGCGTTTTCGGTGGCGATAAGGACGATAAAAAGCAAATCGAAAAGGATCCTTCAGGAAACTTGGGAAAGCGCTGACGACTGGTTTTACTGAGATTGCGCTTAAAGGTGGCGCGCATTTTTCAGAATACCGCAGTACGCGTATCCCTTTGATGCTGCTGCCGACAATTTTTAACCGCGTCTGTATGTCGCTCGAAGGGAGAACAGAATGTGAGTGATTCAGCTTTGCAAACGTCAGAAGATAACTGGTATGACATTGTAAGACGGTCTGACGGCTGCGTGGTGTTTAGCTTTCCTTCGTCGGGCAGGCATCTTATCTATCGCGTCAATGGCATGGTTTCCATGCGGCCTTTGCTGGATGATGAAGAAGTCTTTACTCCCAATGGCTTTATGCAATTTATTCGCCGTCTCGGCTACCGGGTAACGCCACCTTCTGATAATATGAAATCAACGGTCTGAACAGCCGTTAACCTGCTGCGCCACGGAGTGAACAACCATGGCGCAAACACTGTATTTTGAAAAGACCTTCCAGAACGCCCTGATTTCGGTTGATCCCGGAACCAGCGAATTTTTACAACTGTTGCCAACAGGACAGTTGCTCACAGGTGAGTTCCGTAAGCCGCGCAACTACGTATTCCACAAAAATTCTTCAAGCTATTGTCGCTTGGCTATCACTACTGGACACCAACCGGCGGACTTGTTGAGGAATCAGAGCGGTCGCTAATCTCCGGGTATATTGATTTCCTGTCATCAAACCCGACACAACGTAACGCGCTCCATAACGCTGCTGATATGTATCTGAATACTGTCGGACTGGTGCGTTCCCGCGAAGTCGTACTGCTGAAGCATTTCGAATCCTTCCGCGAGTGGGCAACTATTCAGGCGGGATTTTACGACGAATATATTATGCCCGATGGCAGCCGCCGGCGCACGGCTAAATCCATTTCCTTCGCCAGCATGGATGATGCCGAATTTAACGGCGTCTATCAGTCGGTGCTCAACGTTCTCTGGAACTACATACTGCGTCGAAAATTCCGTTCAGCGAATGACGTCGAGAACGCCGCCGCCCAGCTCATGAGCTTTGCGGGGTGATGGCGATGAAGTATTCATATTTTCACCACACGGAATGCACCACCGAGCAGGCAGAACGCCTGATTGCCGATTATCAGTCTCGCGGTGTCAGAGCCAAAAAGAGCCTCAATCCTGATTTCCTGACCTGGACAGTCAGCGCGAAATTACAAGAGTGCGAACGTCCGGCGCGGACGCCGAGAACCTTCCGACAAAAAGGCTGGGGGGTGAGCATGGCTAATCTTCGAAAAGCTGCGCGTGGCCGGGAATGCCAGGTGCGTATTCCGGGGGTATGCAACGGCAACCCTGAGACATCTGTTCTGGCCCATATCCGTATCGCCGGGTTATGTGGCACCGGCATCAAACCGCCAGACCTTATCGCGACTATCGCATGCTCATCATGCCATGACGAGATCGACCGCCGTACTCACCAGGTTGATGCTGAATATGCAAAGGAGTGTGCGCTGGAAGGTATGGCCCGAACGCAGGTTATCTGGCTGAAAGAGGGGCTCATTAAATCATGACAGTCTACGACATCACGCCGATCGGCAAGCCCAGAATGACTCAGCGTGACAGATGGCACAAACGGCCAGCGACAGCAGCGTACTGGTCATACAAAGCGCAGGTACGTCTGCTGGGCATCGAGTTACCGGAAGCCGGTTATCACATCACGTTTGTTATCCCTATGCTCGAAGCTGGAGCAAGAAGAAGCGCGCACAACACGCGGGCAGCCACATCAGCAGAAGCCAGACAAAGACAACCTGGAAAAGGCGCTGCTGGATGCAGTGTTTGATGAAGATAGTCACGTCTGGGATGGCCGGGTTACCAAAATCTGGGGTGGAGAAAGGGCAGATCATCATCGAGGAGGCAAAATGAAGCCTGAGGTTATTGAGTCTCTTCGCTGGCGCTGGCTGCGTCTCCGTATTTATCGCTACCGGGGGATCTTTTCCGGTGGCATACCGCATCCTTCGCAATTACATCCGCATTGAAGCAAAACGGGAGCATCAAAATGAAGCTTGAGTCCTTACCAAAATATTTTTCGCCTAAATCCATGATGCCCGGCGCTGTTCCATGCGGTATTTCAGCAGATACGCTGACTATTACTGACGTAATGGCATCCCTCGGCTACTTTCCGCAAAAGCAGCGGTGGGTATTGAATTGTATCTGGCAAAAGCCGGGGTTTTATCTTCAGACAATATCATTGCCTACATCAAGAAACTGGCAGAGCAGCGCGCAGAACGGCATGGATCGCTGCGAAAAATGGACGAGGGGGAGCGATCAAAATTTCTCGGTATTCTGGTGCGGTATGTTTTCCGCGATTATTCCCTCAGTGCTGCAAGCCTGGTGACGTGCGGTAGCTGTCATTGGCGCTAAATTTATTGATGCGGAAGTCTTTACCAATAAAGTTACCGCGCCACGGGTAAAGCCACCACAATGGGCGAAAGACATGCGAGCCGTTATCCCTGATGAATGGTATACGCGACGGGATGTAAGAGAGCAGGTTCGCGTCTTGTGTAAAACATGTGAGGGTAAAGGCCATGTGAAAAACGAATGCCGTTGCCGGGGGCGCGGAGAAATTCTCGATAAGAAAAAATCAGAGTTGCAGGGCGTGCCGGTTTATAAAAAATGCCCGAGATGTAAGGGAAGAGGTTACCCACGCCTGAAAGATACCGAGATTTTTAAAGCGCTGGGAGTAACGGAAATGGTATGGCGGTACAACTATAAACAGTTTTTCGATCGGCTGGTGGAGCATTGCCATATTGAGGAATCCTATGCAGAAAAGGTTCTGGGAAACGTGACCCGATGACCAGCATAATTTAGCTATTGCAAAATTAACGGAAAATGGCTAACCTGATCCCAACGATGGTACATTATGCCTGTAACGTTACAAAATTTCAAAACCTCGCCTCGGCGGGGTTTTCTTTTATGGATTCCCGACGCCAATAAGACAAAGTGCGGGGAGTGTTGCGGAGCCTACATGTTCCAGCCGTCCGCAAAAGCTCACATAGGCAGGACCACAATCTGATACCGCGATAGCTTTTGTTGATCGCGCCGGAGCGGTAACCGGCAACAATGTAAGCCTCGGTTATTGCCGGGGGCTTTTTATTGGCTGTGGTCACATATCCGGGGTCTGGCAAGCATGGGGAGCCTGTGCTGGTTCACCTGTTGTACATCCCGGGTCGGAGTGAAAAAAATTTCCTGGCAGATCTTGAAAACTGTGTAAGAGGAATTATTTTAATTATCGGACAAGCAATGCTTGCCTCTATGTTGAGCTTTTGAACAGGAATTCAGGAGGTTAATTATGGCACTCAGAACCTTGTCAGCACTCCCGGTATTTGCTGATTCCATTTTCTCAGACCGCTTCAACAGGATTGACAGATTATTCAGTCAGTTAACGGGGGATACCCCTGTAGCGGCTGCGCCTTCATACGATCTCAAAAAACAGGATTCGAATCGTTATCAACTTACGGTAAGCGTTCCTGGCTGGAAGGAGGATGAGCTTGAAATTGAAACCGTGGGTGGAAACTTGACTGTCTCTGGTAAGCGGGCCGAAGAATCTTCAGAAGAAAAAGAAAACTGGATATATCGTGGTATCCGACGCGCGGATTTCCAGTTAAGCTTTTCTTTACCTGAACACACTAAAGTGAGCGGTGCAAAACTGGAGAATGGTCTTCTGCAGGTGGATATTTACCAGGAAATTCCTGAAAGTGAGAAGCCTCAGAAAATAGCGATAGAGAGCAATCAGAAAGTGATAGAACATAAATCATAATTGGGTGTAAGTCTCAGCAGACTAAAGCTCCCGTTTATATAACTACTCTTTATTTCGGTATGACAATACCTTATATACTTCACCTTTCGGCCTGCTTTTGCAGGTCTTTTTTTGTAAAAAAAAAGCCCGCAGAGTACGGGCATAAACACAGAGCAAATAGCTAATATTCAAGTTGTCTTCATCAACTTGTGAGAAGAATTTAACCTTAAGCGAAATTTATGTAAAGACATTATTACTTATCTGGTTATTGGCTGCCTTCGGGCGGCTTTTTTTCTTTCCCCTCGTACTGAGAGGACTCACAGCAATAGAGGGGGCTAAATGTCCGATCCTGTTTCTGGCACTACGGTTGCCGCTGGTGGGGCTTATGGGTGCCAGTGTTTTTGGCATCGCAACCGGTATTGATTATGGCGTGGTGTTTGGCGCTTTCGCAGGGGCCGTGTTCTACGTAGCGACAGCAGCAAACATCAGCAGGATAAAGTTGGTTTGCTATTTCGTGACGTCGTTTATTGTTGGCGTTCTCGGAGCAGGGCTTGTTGGTTCGTACCTTGCCAAGTGGACAGGTTACAGTGACAGGCCGCTTGATGCTCTCGGCGCTGTGGCAGTGGCTGCGTTGGCTATCAAACTTCTTACCTTCATCAACAGTCAGGATTTGGGAAGCTTGTTCAGTATGCTTTCGAGATTGCGCGGAGGAGGGGCCAGCAATGGTAACAAGTGATCCTTCAGCGATGATCAATGCTGGTATTTGCGCGGTCATCGTTCTCGCTCTGATGTTTTACCAGCGTGATGGTGCCAGGCATCGCCCAATAGTTTCTCTACTCGCTTATTTCACTGTACTGGTTTATGCCAGCATCCCATTCCGCTATCTGTTCGGCCTCTACCAGGAATCACACTGGATGGTGGTCATCATTAATATCCTGATTTGCGCCGCCGTGCTTTGGGCTCGGGGAAACGTGGCACGTTTAATCAACATTCTTCAGAAATAAAAAAGGGAAGCGCGACATCTCCGCTTCCCTGAAAGTTCGAGGCCTGGTGTTGTTCTAATGAGGTGGAGTATCGACTTTAGTCAAACTCTGTTTCGCATTTATTACATCACACTTTGTCAGTAGTTTTTTGTCCTGCCTCAATATCGGGGTAATCAAATGAATCAACAACAATTTCAGCTGGCGGCTGGTATAAGCGTCGGACTGGCCGCGCGCTGGTTTCCGCATATCGACACGGCAATGAAAGAATTCGGCATCACTGCGCCGCTCGATCAGTCCATGTTCATAGCGCAGATGGGGCATGAGTCCGGCGGGTATGAAAAGCTGGTGGAAAGCCTGAACTACACAGCCGATCGTCTTGTTCCCGTATTCGGCAAGCACCGTATCACGGCACAGCAGGCCGCCGCGCTCGGCAGAACGGCAACGCAACCGGCAAATCAGAAAGCGATTGCTAACCTGGTTTACGGCGGCGAGTGGGGCAAAAAGAACCTGGGCAATCAGGTTGCCGGTGACGGGTGGAAATATCGCGGGCGCGGGCTGAAGCAAATCACAGGGTTAATCAACTATCGCAAATGCGGCCTGGCGCTAAAACTGGATCTGGTTACTCAGCCGGAGTTGCTGGAGCAGGACGAAAATGCAGCGCGTTCCGCAGCGTGGTTCTTTGCCACCAGCGGATGCCTTGTGTATTCCGGCGACGTGGAACGTATCACGATCATCATCAACGGCGGTAAAAACGGTCTTGATGACCGCCGTCGTCGGTTCAATCTGGCAAAAGCCGTGCTGGTGTGAGGCTGCTATGGGAATTGAAATGATTATCGGGCTGGCCGCAGCGGTGATTGCAGCTATCGCTGGTGCTTTTGGTTTCGGCCATGCGCGCGGCACCAGCACAGCGGAAGCCAAAAGCAGACAAGCAGCGCACCGAAGAGAACGCCGCAGCAACGGTAGCGGTAGCAGAGCGCCGGGTGGAAGTAACGAAAGAGGCCAGTAATGTACAGCAGACTGTTAACCATATGCGTGGCGACGATGTTGATCGCGAGCTGCGCGACAACTGGATCCGCAAGGATTGAGGTAGTGGACACGGCCTGCGATTGGGTTAAGCCCATCTACGGCACGGCTCACGACTGGGATGTGCTGGACAAGCAGACGAAGCGCGACATCCTGGCGCATAACAAAACGTGGCAGGCGAACTGCCATAAGAAGCAAGCAATGAGTTTATAAATTAAAGATCTTCTACTTGTGTGCCGATTATATTTCCATTCTTACTGTATGGAGATGGATACACATGAAAGTATTACAAACATTAGGCGGTTACCAAGGTGGTCAGGCCGGTATTTTTCAGTACAAAAGGAATAGCGATGGGGTAGTTATTGATCCTACCGTCGGTATGAATGCTAATGCGGAAAATCATTGAGATTTCTAACGATGATTGGAGTGGGATGATTAATCGGTTAGAAAACATTGGCAAGAAAGTCGTTGATTTGACGGAGATAAAACAAGAGATCGCAGATGAGCTCGGGATGAATAACACTGAGACGGCCGCCGTGGTTGCTATATTGGAACACGAAGGAACATTCGACCATTATGGCGGATTTATCGGTGGCGGGGAGTCAGTTTCAATTCATCTACGTAGGGATGATGACTAATTCAAACTGGTTTTAAGGGGACAGGCCTCGAATTCGCGAGGCTTTTTATTGCCATCACCATGGGCAGACCCATCGTAATGGCGAAATCACAGTATTTATCGATATAACCGACCAAGTGCCTTAATGGCTGCGATTCTAATCTCTATATCATCACTTTGGCTTAATTTGTGTAGTTCCTGGGTAATGTTATCCGCTTGGCATCTACCTTCGCCTAACGCATAGATTGCAGCAAGTTTGATGTCTTTTGGCTGGGTCATCATCTGCAACAAAAGCATGTTAGCTATTGGTTGCGGCATGCTCATATTTATTCCCTTTAATGAGATAAACACTGGTACTCACAGACAAGCTGGAAATGTGCTGTTGCGAGTACCTCATCGGTTTAAACGTGCATATACGTTTAACGCATATGCCAGTATTTATGGATTTCCTAAGATTATCGCGTTATCTATACGATCCCAGCACTCAGTAAAGTCAAACACCTTTTTTGCACTCGATACTGAGCCCCAGTGCTCCTTGAGATTCATAGCGTGGCGGTAAGTGGTTGCGATCGGATAGTCATGGTAGCCTTTTTCGTCAGCCACGATCGCGCGAGTTCTACCTTCGTCAAACCTTGTTATGCCATCGCGAGAAATGTGCATTATCGATGGGTTTAGCTCTCCGCCGTGCGTCATCCATTCTCTGATAGAAGTCAGCTTGGTGCTTATTGGGTCGTACCCATCCTCTTTGAATTGAGCCAAGGCAACTTCTTTTGCCCAAGCACTGTTAACGATAAGAATCACTGCCTTATCGCTTTGATCTGAATTTTCGCAAATATTCCAGATTTTTTTATAGGCGGGAGTTACACATCTAATCATTGTTCTTCCTTTTCTATCAGCCACTGGAATCATTATCGTCAATTCACTGAGAAAGCTTAAGCGTATTTCACTTTATGGCGACCATCGAATCAAAATAACGGAGTAAAACAATGGCAAAACCGGACTGGGGCGAGCTTCAGCAACGGTTCCTGTCCGACAATGCCGCTACCGGCGTATCACCGAAGGATTGGTGTGAAGCGCAGGGACTGAATTACGCAACAGCCCGCCGATACATAAAAAGACCAACTGCGCAGAAAACTGCGCAGAAAAAATTGCGCACTGCGCAAAAGGAAAAATGTGCAAAAGAGTTGGTGGATGATGACGGTCTTACTGCCCAACAGCGTTTATTTGTCGCGGAATACCTGAAGGACAATAACGCCACTGCCGCCGCTGCACGCGCAGGATATAGTGACCCAAACTATGGTCGTCAGCTCATAGCGAATCCTAACGTTGCGCAGGTGATTGCGCAGCAGCAGAAAGAATCATTAATGCGCACACTTGGCAGCGCAGACGAGGTGCTTGCGCAGATGTGGCAACTCGCCACTTTCGACGCAAACCAGCTTTCGCAATATCGTCGTGGATGCTGTCGGTATTGCTGGGGCTTCGGCCATCAGTACCAGTGGCGGGATGCTGTTGAGTATGAAGAAAAGCGAATCGAAGCGGTTGAACGCAAACGGCGCCAGCCTGAGGAACGGCGCCAGCCTGAGGACGTGGGCGGATATGGATATGACCATACGCAGGAACCAAACCCGGAATGTCCACGCTGCAATGGCGATGGGATAGGCCAGCCATTTTTTGCTGATACCCGCAAGTTGCCCACTACGGCAGCGCTGGCATATTCCGGCGTTAAGCTCGGCAAGCACGGCGTTGAAATTACCGCGATAAGCCGCGAACGGATGTTTGAAGCCGTAATGAAGCGCCTCGGCCTGGCGGACAGTGAATTTGCGCAGCGACTTCAACAGATTGAAATCGAGCGGCGCCAGCTTGAAGTGGATAAACTACGGAAAGAACTGGCCGCCGATCCAGAAGATGAAGAGCCGTTGCCGGTTGCTATCGCTATTAACATAGTCGATGCGCGCGTAAGGAGTGATGACGATGATAGCTCCGACGCTTAATATCCCTCAGGCACAATTTCTGGCGATGCCGCATAAGTTTAAAGCCTACGTAGCCGGATTCGGTTCCGGTAAAACGTGGGTTGGTTGTGGCGGCATCTGTAAGGGGATGTGGGAACACCCAAAAATCAACCAGGGCTACTTTGCGCCGACGTACCCGCAAATTCGTGACATTTTTTATCCCACAGTTGAGGAAGTAGCCCATGACTGGGGGCTGAACGTCAAAATCAACGAGGGTAATAAAGAGGTTCATTTCTACGCCGGGCGCCAGTATCGAGGAACGACGATTTGCCGTTCAATGGAAAAGCCACAGACCATCGTTGGTTTCAAAATAGGTAATGCGCTGATTGATGAACTGGATGTCATGGTCGCCAAAAAGGCGCAATTGGCCTGGCGAAAAATTATTGCTCGTATGCGTTACAAAGTGCCTGGTCTGCGTAACGGAATAGACGTCACCACGACACCTGAAGGGTTTAAGTTCGTCTATCAGCAGTTCGTGAAGGCGGTACGTGAAAAGCCAGAACTTGCGACCCTGTACGGCCTTGTTCAGGCTTCTACCTTCGATAACGAAAAGAACCTGCCGGATGACTATATTCCTTCGCTCCTGGCGAGTTATCCGCCGGAACTGATCAAGGCATATCTGCGCGGCCAGTTCACTAACCTGACCAGCGGCACGATTTATCATCAGTTTGACCGGACTCTCAATAATTCCACTGAAGAAGAGCAGCCAGGAGAGCCGTTGTATATCGGGATGGATTTTAACGTCGGAAGATGGCCGGGATCGTCCACGTTCTTCGGCTTGGTTTACCACATGCGGTGACAGAAATTATCAACGCTTATGATACGCCGGATATGATTCGCATCATTAAAGAGCGGTTTTGGCTGTATGACGGTGGTGACTATCGTAAGGTGCGGGAAATTTATATTTACCCGGATGCCTCCGGTGACTCTAGAAAATCCAATAACGCCAGCAAGACCGATATTGAGCAGCTTCGGCAGGCGGGATTCAATGTCATTGTGGATGAAGCAAACCCGCCAGTTAAAGACCGTATCAACTCCATGAATGCTATGTTCTGTAACGGTAACGGCGAGCGGCGTTACAAAGTGAACGTGAAACGCTGCCGGTATATGCCGACTGCCTTGAGCAGCAGGTATGGGATAAAAACCGGCGAACCAGACAAAAAGAGCGACAACGATCACCCCCAATGACGGTGCTGGGTATTTCATTGTGAAACAGTTCCCAATCGTCAGGCCTGCTTTCTCCATCTCGCTGGACACAACATTCTGATGGCTAATAACGACATTACATTTGTTCGCCCTGAGGTCAGGGCGGCGTTGCCCGTGTGGAAAAAAATTCGCGATGTTTGTAAGGGGGCGGACGCCGTTAAGGCTGACGGGAACGCGTATCTCCCGTATCTCGATCCCTCCGATAAATCATCACGGAACAAAAAACGCAACGAGGCGTACATTGAAAGAGCAGTTTTCTATGCGGTAACGGGAAATACGAAAATCGGCCTGATGGGCCTTGCCTTTCGCAAAGACCCGACTCTGACCGCACCGGAAAAGCTCACCTACGTTCAGAACAATGCTGATGGTGCCGGGACAAGTATCTACCAGCAGGCGCAGCAGGTGCTTGAAAATGTTCTTGGAGGCGGCCCGTGACGGGCTTTACGTTGATTACGCCAGCGCCAGTGATGAAGCCATTATTCTCCGCTATCTGGCAGAGAACATCATCAACTGGCGCACGGAAAGGATTAACGGACGAGATCAACTGGTGCTGGTGGTGCTGCGCGAATGCATTGAAGAGCCTGACGGTTATGGATTTCAGGAACGCATCCAGTATCGTGAACTGGCGCTGGAGAACGGAAAATTCGTTTGCCGGGTCTGGCGCAGGTCTGGTGATACGCAATCTGGGGCGTATGAAGTCAGCACCGAGTACTGGCCTAAGCCCAAAGGAGAAAACTACTGGGATGAAATCCCGTTCACCTTTGTTGGTGCGCAAAATAACGACCCGACAATTGATGAATCCCCACTTGCAGCGCTGACAGAAATCAATCTGGGTCATTACCGGAATTCCGCTGACTATGAGGACAGTGTGTTTTTCTGCGGTCAGGTGCAGCCAGTTATTACTGGTCTTGATACAAACTGGCGAGACTGGTTGCAAAAGGCTGGCATTAAAGTTGGTTCCAGAACGCCATTCTTACTTCCGAAAGACGGAAGTTTCACCTACGCACAGGCGCAACCTAATACCCTCGCTAAAGAGGCAATGGACAGCAAGCGTAATTATATGGTGCAGCTCGGAGCCCGGTTAATTGAGCAGAATTCTGCTGTCAAAACAGCCACGCAGGCTACCGGAGAGCAGACGTCATCGACTTCTGTTCTGGGTATCTGCGCAGCGAACGTCACCGAAGCCTATGGTCGCGTTCTCGCGTGGTGCGCGCGCTATCTTGGTGTGAAAAATGAAACACCGACATTCGTTATCAGTCAGGAATTTATCGCCAGAGTGGCTGAGTCAGGGATCGTAACGGCTATTGTTGCGGCATGGCAGTCCGGCGCGATTCGTGATTCCGATATGGTACGTGCGTTGCAGAAACTGGACATCATTGACCCCGCAGACAGTGTTGAAGATGTGATCGACACAATCCGCAATCAGGAGCCAACGTTGATCGGAGGCGGTAATGGCGACGGTTAACGAGCAACTGCGTGATGAATCAATCGCGCACGCTCTCTGGATTAGTCGTTACAGCACCGGCGTTGCCAACAGGATGGTGAAGCTGCTCAACGAAAGTGATGCTGAGCTGACAGCGCGCCTGCTGGTGGCTATGGATGGGCTTGATGCAGACAGTTTCACTGTAACGCGCCTTCAGGCATTACTCGCCAGTGTCAGGGCAGTGAACCATCAGGCTATTCAGTCAATGCTGCAAGGGTTGTCCGCAGAACTGAACGATCTGGCACAGCATGAAGCTGGGTATCAGTTGAGCCTGTTTGATTCTCTGCTGCCTGATTTTGTGACCAACGTACATCCTCTGGTGGGCATCTCTCCTGACACGGTGTATGCCGCGGCGATGGCGAAACCCTTTCAGGGACGATTGCTCAGCGAATGGGCGTCAAACCTCGAAGCGGATCGCCTCAACCGCATCAGCAATACAGTGCGACAGGGCTTTTTGCTGGGAGATACGACAGAGCAGATAGCGCGCAAGGTACGCGGCCACGCTAACCGTGGATACCAGGATGGCGCGTTACAGATGAGTCGCGCCAATGCAGCCAGTATCGCGAAAACGGCGGTGGGCCATCTTGCGGCGACGGCGCGTAACAGCTTCGCTGACGCCAATAACGACCTGATGAAGGGTAAGCAGTGGCTTTCCACTCTGGACAACAGAACGACGCATATATGCAGTATTCGCGATCGTCTGAAGTACACGCTGGATAACAAGCCAATCGGTCACAAGATTCCTTATTTGCAGGGGCCTGGAAAAATTCATTTCTGCTGCCGCTCTACTGAAACCTTCATCCTCAAATCGGCGAAAGAGCTGGGTATCGATGTTCGCGATATCCCGCCAGCGGAACGCGCCAGCATGGATGGCGTTGTACCGGGCGATACCAACTATCAGGAATGGTTCTCCCGCCAGTCGTTCGATCGCCAGAAGCAGATCGTTGGTGAGAAACGCGCGCGACTTATCCGTGATGGTGGTATGTCTCCTGATGAGTTCTACACCGACAAGGGCGAATGGCTGACGCTGGCGCAGTTGCGTGAACGTGACGCGCAGGCATTCAGAGAGGCGGGTTTATGAAACTAACATTAATTAACCGGCTGAAATTGTGCTGGGAAATACTAACGGTAAAAAGCGGGCATGCGCACATCGCGCAAGAGAAGCAACTCTCTACATTTCAGCGCGGATACCGTGCTGATTTAAAAGACGGATGTGTTAACGATTCGCACTGAGTTAACGAAACCACTCCTTATCTTCAATCAAACTCACAACAGGCTGCCTCCGGGCGGCCTTTTTTATTGGGCCAGGCCCACACTGAATATCCCAAGGGGACAATATGCTTATTCGTAACATGCTCATCAAATATTATTCGGCGGCTGGTGGTGAAGGCGGTGAAGGTGGTGGTGGCGGCGGTGAAGGTGGCGCACCAGAAATTACGCCGGAAATTCAGAAGCTTATTGATGAGCAGGTATCGGCTCAGGTGTCAGGGCTGAAAAACAAAAATACGGAGTTGCTCGGAAAGCTCAAGGAGTCAACCGAGTCCCTCAAACGTTTTGATGGTATCGACCCTGACGCTGTACGCGGCATCCTTAAGCGTTTTTCCGACGATGAAGAAGCAAAGCTGATCGCTGACGGAAAAATTGATGAGGTGCTGAACAAACGTACTGAGCGTTTACGCGCTGACGTTGATAAGCAAATCAAGGCCGCTAACGAGCGTGCGGATAAAGCCGAAGCGTTCTCAAACAAATTCCGGGATCGGGTCCTGGCTGATGCAATTCGCGCGGCGGCTTCAACTGTCGGCGCACTGCCTGAAGCGTCCGACGACCTGATCCTCCGTGCCAAAGGCACATTCCAGCTCAACGACGAAGGCGAGGCCGTAGCTGTTGATGCAAACGGTGATGTTCTGTTCGGCAAAGACGGTAAGACCCCGTTAAGCCCTGCTGAGTGGGCGGAATCCCTGAAAGAATCCCGCGCCCGCACCTGTTCCCCCCGCGCTGAAGGCACGGATGCAGGTGGTCATAAGCAGCCAGGGAAGCGGCGCTCTTAAACGCTCTGAAATGACATCGGCCGATAAAACAGCCTACATCCGTAAACACGGACAACAGGCCTTCCTCAGGTTACCAAAGTAAGGAACAACAATGGCTACGACCGTTAATACTGATCTGATTATTTATGACGATCTCGCGCAAACTGCGTTTCTGGAGCGCCGTCAGGATAATCTGGATGTTTTTAACCAGGCGTCTAATGGTGCAATCATTCTCGATAACGAACTGATCGAAGGTGATTTTCCGTAAGCGCGCTTTCTATAAAGTCGGCGGTTCTATCGAGGCGCGTGACGTTAACTCTACTGATCCGGTAACGGGTAAAAAAATCGGTGCGGGTGAGTCCGTCAGCGTAAAAGCGCCGTGGAAATATGGCCCGTACGAAACTACGGAAGAAGCGTTCAAGCGTCGTGGACGTGATGTGAGCGAGTTTTCTGAGGTGATCGGTGTCGATGTGGCTGATGCCACGCTGGAAGGCTATATCAAATACGCACTTCAGGGGCTGATTGCTGCTATTGGCGCTAACGCTGATATGGTCGTGACTGCGGATATTGCCACTGATGGCAAGAAAACGCTGACTCGCGGCCTGCGCACCTACGGCGATAAGTTCAACCGCGTTTCCCTGTTCGTCATGCACTCCACTACCTACTTCGATATTGTTGATCAGGCTATCGACAACAAAATCTACGAAGAAGCGGGCGTGGTCGTGTACGGCGGCCAGCCAGGTACGCTGGGTAAACCGGTTCTGGTGACCGATACGATGCCTGTTGATGCAATTCTGGGGCTGGTGGCCGGTGCTGTATCAGTAACTGAGTCTCAGGCGCCGGGGTTCCGCTCCTATGACATCAACGACCAGGAAAACCTCGCGATCGGCTATCGTGCTGAAGGTACGGTGAACGTCGAACTGCTGGGGTACAGCTGGGACACCACCAAAGGCGAAAACCCGGACCTTACCGCCATTGGTACGCAGGGGAACTGGAAGAAACACTTCACCAGCAACAAATCCACTGCGGGGGTTTTGATTCAGCTCGGCGGCGGCAGCTAATCACCAGGGGCTTCGGCCCCTTTTTTATTGCGCACCCACCGCGCCTGACAAACGAGAGTCTTTCAGAAAGTGAGTCTGAGAACGCCGTACAGGTGGCGACCTCTCTCGGGCTGCGTTCTGGTGGACAGGCTCACTTTTTAAAAGGAAACGCAGATGAAATACCAGATAGCGAAGTTATACCGTGGAGACCATTTCCTTGGTTACGGTATCGCCGTAGATGGTCAGCTACTGGATGGACAGGCCTCGACCAGCATTAACACCGAAATAACTTCTTTGCCAACGGCCACAGTGGTTTTTAACCTCAATAAAGACCACGCCGAAAATCAAATCACCATTGACCTTGACGAGAAGGTATAAGCAATGGATGTCATTGTTGGTGGGGTTCCTTATGTCCGCGCCGATAGCGTTTCCCATAATAAAATTGGAATCGCGATAACCACTCACAACAGGCCGGATGTCCTTGTAAAATCACTTGAGCAACATCGAAAATATTTACCTCCCGGTGCGGTCGTGTTCGTCATTGATGATGGTTCAAATCCGCCAGCAGCAGTTCCGGGTTGGTGTAATTTAATCCGGCACGATAATTCAAAAGGCATTGTTGCTTCGAAGAACGCCAGCCTTGAATGCCTTATGGACTCAGGATGCGAACATTTATTTTTGTGGGATGACGATGCGTATGCCATCGCCGACAACTGGCACGTTCCTTACGTCGAATCACCTGAGCCGCATCTTGCGTATCAGTTCCTCGACCTTGCAGGACCGCACAAGCTTAACGATCTTGCTGTGCTTTATAGCGACGATAAGCATGTGGCGTACACGGGGCAGCGTGGCGTGATGCTGTATTACCACCGCAGCGCTATCGAGCATGTCGGTGGCTTCGACTGGGTTTACGGGCGCGGCATGTACGAACACAGCGACCTTGCCATGCGCATCCATAACGCTGGACTGACTACCTGGGCTTATGCTGATGTAACTGGCTCCGAAAAGCTGATTCATTCGCTCGATGAACATGAAGCCGTAGACCGTTCAGTGCCAACGGCAGACAGGAAAGCGCTGGTGGAACGTAATGTAAAAAATCCACAACGAGCGTCGCGATACGGGTTATACCGGCTATGTCGAATACCGGCGCCAGCGCGACGTTGTGATCACAACATTACTGACGAGCCAACCGGACCCGCAGCGCGGTAGCAGAATGCAGCCTGACCCGGCGGAGCTGACCACCTGGGCTAAATCAATCCGGGGTGCCGATGCCGTAGTACTGGCCGACCAGCTAACCTCCGCTCCCGATGGCGCTCAACTGGTGACAGTTCCAGATGTCGCAATGAACGTCTACTTCCGGCGCTGGCTGCATATCTGGCAGCACCTGCGCGATCATCCTGAATACCGGTTCGTCTGGTGTACCGATGGTACTGATGTCGAAATGCTTTGTGCGCCGTGGGATGAGATGGAACCAGGCAAGGTTTATGTCGGCTCCGAACCAAAAACTTATGCTGATACATGGGCGAAACAGAATCACCCGGAACGCATCTATCAGGAGTTTATCGAACAGCACCGCAACGATGTGATGCTTAACGCCGGGCTGCTGGGCGGTACGCGCGCAGATGTAATGGCGTTCGCTCACGGCATCATCCGCCTTTACTACCGGATTGAGAGCTACCGATTCTGGAAGAAAGAGCAGGCTGGCGCCGCAGTCGGGGACATGCTTGCGTTCGGCATTGTGGCGAAGTCTTTCGGCGATCGGATAGTAACAGGCCCGCGCATCCACACCGTGTTCAAGTCTGATGGTGTCGGTAAGGAGTACGCCTTTTGGAAACACAAGTGAAGTTTGTGGTGGTCGGGCATCACTCAAGAGAACCTCAGGCGCGAGCACTGGCTTACCAAATCGGACCAACTGCTCACGTCATGATCGACCCAGATAACCACGGCGCTAACTGGAATCATCGCCGCGCGCTTGAATGGGCTGCCGGGCAATCCTGCCGGGTTGTAGTGCTGGAAGATGACGCGATGCCTGTTGCTGGTTTCACTGATCTGGTGGGTGAGTGGCTTAACCGCTTCCCTGATTCACTGGTGAGCTTTTACCTGGGCACTGGCCCGACCACCTCAGTACCAGATGCAGATAGCCGAACGACTGATAGTGTCCGATAAGACGCAGGCCGACCACATCACGCTACCACGACTGATTCACGGCGTCTGTTATAGCGTGCCGCCACATCATATTGAACGGGTTCTGGCGTGTTGGGACAGCCATAAGGCTGCTGATTATGCAGTAGGTGACGCATATGGTTGCCCTGTGGTCTATCCGTGTTACTCGCTGGTGGATCATGCCGACGGTGAATCGGTAGAGCGTCATCCAGACAGAACACCGCGCACAGAGCGCCGCCGGGCGTGGAGATTATCTCAATGACAACCTATATAACCGTCGCTGATGTTGACCAGTTGCTTGGTGAAAACTGGACTGAGCCAGATAAAAAAGCAAAAGCGGTTCTGATGGCTAATGCCTGGATGACAAGCCTCAATCTTCAGGATATCGACCTCAATAATATTCCTGATGATGTAAAACAGGCTGGCGCATACGCAGCTTCCGTCGCGGCTGTTGGAAACCTTTACCAACAGAAAACCAGTTCTGGCGTCGTTACGAGTGAGTCAGTTACAGCGGATGGAGTGAGTGTATCTGAATCGTATGCTGAATTATCGGTAGACAGTTCATCACTTCTTGACCCTGATCTTCAACTGGCGCTGGCATTGCTGGGCCCGTGGCGGCTGAGTCCTTTTCAAACGTACTTTGTGAGGGCTTGATATGGGCGAAGTAGTCAACATTGAACCGCGCAAGCCGCATGTTTGCTTACAGACTTCTGACGGCAATGTGCATGCCATTCCGGTATCCCTTATGCGAGCGATCGCTGATGGGAAAATGTCGCCAGATGACATTGCTGACAGGGACCAGGTGGTCAGGGCGATTATCGCTGAGTGGTTGAGGCTGATTCATGGGGATTCGTGAAAAATTACAGTCGAAGGTCGCAAAGGCCTTTGATACCAAGCTGGCGGATGCTGTCAACGACTTCACCGGCTCATATGTCATCCAAACTGGATGGGACCCGGTAACTGAAACTGGGGCGAAACTACCGTGACCTACACCGGGCGTGGGGTTCTGTCGAAATACAGCCTCAATCGCATTGACGGCGTCAACATCCTGCATGGTGATCTGAAATTAACCGCGCTGACGAATGAAGTTACTGATGACCCCAAAGTCGATCACATCATCACTGCACCAGATCTGATTACCGGAGAACAGCAGCACTACAAGGTCATTACGGCAGGAACCGATCCGGCGAAAGCAACATATTCCATTCAGTTACGGAGGGTGTGATATGGCGAACGGGTGGAGTATCGACCCCTCTGTTTTTATGAATCAGGTTGAGGAGAACGTTGGTAAAAAATTGCGTTTTATCTCGCTTCAGTTGCTGAATGAAATTGTCTCTCGCTCTCCGGTCGATACCGGGCGTTTCCGTGCGAATAATCAGGTGAGTATCGGCTCTCCTGAATACGGCACCACCGATACAACAGATAAAAATGGATCGGCGACTTTGCAGCAAGGCAGCGCTGTTATAGCGCAGGGAAAACCTTATTCAGTCATCTACATTCAGAATAACCTCCCATACGCGGAACCTCTGGAAAATGGTCACTCGCAGCAGGCTCCGGCGGGTATCTACGCTGTCTCATTCCACGGTGTAACACAGGCCTACAAATGACCCTCACAGAAATTCGTAATGCTGTCATCACCCGAATGACGGCGCAGACGGCTATTGCCTCTGATGCTGTGGATTATCCCAACGGACCAGTATTTGACCCAAGCGGTCGCGATATCTGGGCTCGCTTTACCAATATTTCCGGACTGGCCGGCGCGAATGAAATCGGTGCAGGACCCGTCGTTCAACGCACCGGGGTATTGATTATTCAGATCTTCGTCCCTGTTGGTTCTGGCTCTCTGCTTATCACTCAAACAGCAGACAAACTCCGCGAGCTTTTCGAATTCCAGAATGATGGAAAACTCAGTTATTTCGCCGTTTCCGCTGTTCCTGCTGGTGAAACAGATGGCTGGTCTCAGCTCAATCTACAAATTCCTTACCGCGCTCTGTAGCGCTTAACTTCGATGGAGGTGACCGCATGTCGAGCGGCGCTAAGGTACTCTCGGCCTTTATACGGGAAACTACGGTAGGTGTAACTCCGGCAGGAGCGTGGAGTCTGATAAAGCGCTCCGCGTGGGGGGTGAAACCGACCCAAAACACAAATGACAATGACGAAATCGGTGGCACCCGCATGGCGCAGGGTATGTCGATGGGCACCGTTGATGTCGGTGGCGATGTGGCGACGAAGTTTCGCTGGGGACAGCATGATGCGTTTCTGGCGTCCTGCTTCGGTGCTGACTGGGTTGGCGATAGCCTGACGATGGGTAATGAACGTATCACGTTCTCACTCGCAACGTATGCTTCCGATGTTGGTATCGCCTCTATCGTTCGCGGCGCGCAGGTAAGCGTGTTCCAGTTGGAGGTTCCTAACGACGGTGATGTTACCGCGACGATCACTTTCGCCGGGCTGGGCTGGGATTCGAAAGCTGATGACACCAGTTATATCGAAGGAACACCTGCGGATAACTCTGGCGAGCTGCGTTACTCGTTCAAAGAGGTCACGGCAATCAACCTGAACGGCATCGACGGCGGTGATGGTTTCTGTATCGACACCTTCAACATCCAGTTCGACAACAACGTTCAGACCCAGCGTTGTATCGGCACCGGCTCACCATATGCCGGGGCCAATATTCCGACTACGTTCACGCCGTCAGGTTCAATCACATTATCCTGGTCTAAAGCTGCGTGGGAGGTTTGGAGCAAAACACTGACCGGGGCGACGGTGCCGTTTAGCTTCACCCTGGCGAACGACGAAGGGCAGTACACTTTCAACTTCCCGAAAGTACAGGTCGCAGGCGACTGGCCGGATGGGGGCAATACCGACATTATCCAGGTTCAACTCGATATCACTGCGGCAGACGAGTCACCGACCATTACCCGCACAGCTGCGGGCAGTTAATTTCCCTTGCCCGTTCCGCTCTGCATGGCGGCGCGGGCTTTTTTCATGCAGGAGTTTCGAATGATTATCCTCAACCCACGAATTGATGTTGGTGGCGAGCGCTGGTTTACGCCGCTGAAAGATCTCAAACCCATTGAAGGCCTAAAGCTGCTCGTCAGCAGCATTGATAACGACCAGTATCGCTCGCGTAATGCGCTTATACGCCGCCACATTGAAAAAATGGATGCCAGTTACCAGGTGGGAACCAGCGAATTTAGCCTGTCTGCGGTCGGGGAAATTGACTCTGCCGATGATCTTCTGATCGACAACTGCGCGCGTTACCTGCTGAAAGACTGGAAGGGCGTTGGTGAGCTTGTTGAAGGCGAAGAAGTTCCGATTGAGTACACACCTGAACGCGGCGCTGCACTTCTGAAACAGGAACCAGCAATTTACTGGCAAATTCTGGCTGAAGCCGCCAGCATCGCCCAGGGCAAAGAGCAGCAGAAGCAGGAAACCGTAAAAAAAGCCATCGAAGCGCAAAAGTGGCTGAGTGAATTCGGTGGGGAGCAGGGTGAAAAGGCAAAGTGGCGAAGGGAGAAATTAAAACTCCCGCCAATTCCCGAGCCTGAAATTGACGGCGTGACAGGGGAAATCCTCAACGCTTACTCCGTTATTTCCCGCTCCCGGCTGTATGCCGGGATGGCTGGTGCGCCACTGCCAATCTCACTTCATGATATTGAGCGCTTTCTTTCTGCACGTCCCGTCCTCATTGATCGCGATGAATTTGACGCGGCGATATTTGCCCTCGATGACGCATGGCGTGAGAAGTGGGCGCAGGAACAGAAAAAACACGGCAAACAGAAACAATAAGCCCGGCATGTCCGGGTATTTTTATGCCCGGAGATCGCAATGTCAGAACAGACATCCCGCCTCGCTGTCATTATTGACAGCACCGGCGCAGAAAAAAATGCTGAAAGCCTGACCAGCGCCCTTCACGGCTTACCGAGTGGGGGCAGAAAGCAGCGGCCAGCGCCGGGAAGGTAACGAAGGCGACCGAAGAAGAATCCGCTGCTTTATCGGAACTTCTGGACCGCATTGATCCGGTTAACGCGGCTCTGAATAAACTGGATAAACAACAGCAACAACTCGCGAAATTCAAGTCGAAAGGCATGCTGGACGATGAGACCTTTGATGTCTATTCGAAAAAAATCGAAGAGGCTCGTAATCGTCTCACCGGGTTTTCAGAGCAACTGAAAAATACTGGCATGTCAGCAAAGCAAACTGCTTTTGCGATGCGCATGATCCCTGCTCAGATGACCGACATCGTCGTGGGTCTGTCTACCGGGCAAAGTCCGTTCATGGTGCTGATGCAGCAGGGCGGTCAGTTAAAAGATATGTTCGGTGGCATCGGACCTGCGATTAAAGGCGTTAGCTCCTATGTGATGGGCCTGATCAATCCTTTCACGCTGGCGGCTGCTGCGGTCGGCGTGCTGGGTGTGGCGTACTACAAAGGCACGCAGGAACAGGACGCTTTCAATAAATCACTCATCCTGACGGGTAACCAGGTAGGGAAAACATCTGGTCAACTGGCGGACATTGCCGCGCGCGCTGGTGTAGCGGCGAACTCAACCACTGGCAAAGCGGCATCGGCGCTAAACCTACTGGTGGAATCTGGAAAGGTTGCCGGTGACTCGCTTGAGCGCGTGACCACTGCCGTTGTTAAAACGAGTGAAGCCACTGGTATTGCGACCGATAAACTGGTGGACGATTTCAACAAAATTGCCGCCGATCCGGTTGCGGCAATTACCAAACTGAACGACCAGTACCACTTCCTTACGCTGGCAACTTACAACCAGATTAAGGCCCTCCAGGATGAAGGGAATCAGCAGGAAGCGGCGCGCGTTGCTACTGATGCTTACGCCACCACCATGCAGCAGCGTGCCGCAGATATTCAGGATAATCTCGGTTATCTCGAAAAGGCATGGAACGGACTCACCGGCGCAGCAAAAGGTGCATGGGATGCAATGCTGGGCGTTGGGCGCGAGCAGTCTCTTGAACAACGACTGGCTGATGCGACTAAAAAGGCAAATGATGCACGCGGCAAAGCCGTGGGTAATATTTTCGGTGTGCCAGGGTGGCAAACTGAAGCGGCAGCAGCGGCTAATTTTCTGCAAAGTGCTATCGACCTGCAAGGCGACCTTACAAAAAGCTGTCGCGGCTGGCAGAGAAGAGCAGGATAAGGCAATTAAAATACAGCAGGAAGCTGATCGCGTTAACCAGCAGTTCCTGTCGAATGCTGATAAGCGAAACAAGGCGATTCAGCAGCAGAAGGAAATTCCTTGATTGCCGGGGCCATCAGTGCAGATCAGTACGCGAAAAATATCGCGCGCATCAATGAAATGTACAAAGACCCTAAATCGCCAACAGCACCGAAGGGAAAAGCATATAGCGAAGATGCAGCGACACGACTGGCTGGATCAGATTAACCAGCAGACATCCGCTATGCAGTCCCAGCTTGACGCCAGCGATAAGCTCACCAGCGCCACCCAGGCGCGAGTGAAATTTGAACAGCAGATAGCTGACCTCAAATCGAAAACGCAGCTCACCGCCGATCAAAAATCGCTTTTGTCCCGCTCTGAAGAAATTATTCAGGCCTACAAACGACAGGAGGAGTTGCAAAACTCCGTTAAAACGCTCGACGATTACCGGAAAATGCAGGAGCAGGTTAAAGCGAAGGATGAGCAGCAGAATGATTTGCTTCGCGAACGGCTTGCGCTGCTGGAAAAAGCAAAAGCCACAGGGAAGCTGGCGCCGGGGGAATACGAGCAAACCCGATCTGATATTTACAAAAACACTCCAGCGGAGTTGCCTTCTTCAGTGAAGAGTGTGGTTGGCAACCTGTCACCGACTGGCGGCCAGTTATCCGGCACGTTCGGCGGTATGCAACAGCAGTACATTCAGCTCGATCAGGCGCAACAGCAGTTACAGACGTGGTTGCAGGCTCAGGAAGCGGCATATGCCCAGGCTGCGCAAATCACCACGGAAGGCGAAGCGCGCATGACGGCAATTCGCCAGCAGGCTGCGCAGGCCAACCAGGTAATCGAATCCCAGAAAAACGAAATCATCACCAGTGCGACGCAAACCATGATCGACAGTGGTTTGCAGATTCTGGCGACTGGTTTCGGGGAGCAATCCGGGATTTATAAAGCGGCGTTCGCTGCCAGCAAGGCATTCGCTATTGCACAGTCTCTGGTTTCGATCCAGCAGGGGATAGCAATGGCGGCGGCTAACCCGTTCCCGTACAACATCGCTGCGATGGCATCCGTTGCAGCGGCGACGGCGAGCATCGTTTCTAATATCGCAGCTGTTGCGGATGTTGGTTTTGCTGTCGGTGGTTTTACGGGCCCGGGCGGAAAATACCAGCCCGCCGGGATAGTGCATAAAGGCGAGTATGTTTTTGACCAGGCTGCAACCAACCGGATAGGCGTCTCGAACCTTGAGGCGCTGCGCAATGGTGGTTCTCTGGATGCAACGCTGAGCAAGCCCGGTTTCGGTACGGGGGCGCAGAACGTCAATAACAACAGTAATTCAACTGTATTCAGCCCCCAGATTCAGCAGGACTTCCATATTCAGCAGGGTGTAACGCCTGAGCAGATGGATATGTCTCTCGCCAACACCGCCAAAAAGGCGACGACGGACGCAGTTGATCAGGTGGCGAACCAGATTGTCCGGGGTAACGGGAAAGTGGGTAACGCAATGCGAGGAACGTACACCGGAAGGAGAACGACCTGATGGCTGAAAAATACTACCCTCACGATTATCTCCCTATGCCGCTTCAGGACGGTTATGCATTTCAGCCAGTCAGTCCGTTAAAGCGCACCGAAATGACCACCGGCCGCGCCCGTCAGCGCCGCGCGTTTATTTCGACGCCGACACAGGCAAATGTGCAGTGGTCTTTCGAAAACGATGCTCAGGCTCAGCTTTTTGAGGGCTGGTATCACGAAACCATCACTGACGGCGCCGACTGGTTTTTCATGCGACTGCAAACGCCGCTTGGCGTGGAGTTCTACAAATGCCGGTTTACGGACATCTATCAGGGGCCGACTCTTGTCGCCCCGATTTACTGGCAGTTCTCCGCGACGCTTGAGTTGTGGACTCGACCCGTCCTCGGTGATGGCTGGGCTGAGTTCCCGGATTACATCATCAACAGCAGCATCATCGATATTGCACTTAACAGGGAGTGGCCGGAAGCATGACCAGTCCGACTTTGAAACGACTGTATGCCTCTTCCGGTGAAGAGGTCATTATCAAAACTTTGCAGATCAACATCGGTGATGATGTCCTTTATCTCTGTGATGGCTACGACAACATAACAGCGACGACGGAAACTGGTGAAGAGGTCACATTCATCGCCAGCGCCATCGATGTTGCACTACCGGCGCGGAACAGTGACGGCACTCAGGATTTGCAGTTTGCTGTCTCAAACATCAACGGTGAAGCATCCACATCCGTGCGTAGCGCGCTGGAAAATCTGCGTGGCGCCACGGTGATCTACCGACAATATACCTCTGACGATTTAGCCGCGCCCGCAGACCGCCCTTATACCCTGACGGTTAAAAATGGGTACTGGACTGCAACGCAGGCGCAGATTATCGCTGGATACATGAATGTGCTGGATACTGGATGGCCCCGCTATAGCTACACACTCCCGTTCTATCCGGGCTTGCGTTACATGAGTTAATGTTCAGCCATAAATTACTTGATAAGATAAGGTTCTTCTTATTGACAGGGATAGAAAAGTGAAACGATTTTTGCTGGTTTCTGCCGTAATTTTACTGGCCGGATGTTCGGCTAAATACAATACGAACAATATTCAGAGCAACACTGAGCAGTTAGTCAAAGATGCTCCAGTTGCTATTGCTATGCCATCTGATGGGGTATATGAAACCCGCACATATGCTGGCTCTGGAAATTCGACAGCGACTGCATTAAAAGCAGCTTTTTTGCGACATTCAGATAACGTAGCGATTTACGCTGATTGTGAAGATGTTACTTGTCTGAAAAATAATCATACAATCCATCATGGATACTACGTTGTTCCTCAGATATTGCATTGGGAGGACAGGGCTACTGAGTGGTCAGGAATTCCAGATAAAATTGAAGTGAAAATTACAATTTATAATGCAGAATCCAACAATCGGATTGCCTCAACGATTATTAGCGGGAAAAGTAAGTGGGCAACATTTGGTGGTGATCATCCGCAAGACTTGTTGCCAGAGCCAGTAAACTCGTACATCTCCAGCCTGTATTGAACCGTCAGTAAACTACATTTCAAACCCCGTATAAACGGGGTTTTTTATTGCCTGAAATTCGGAGGCTTAATGTTCAATCAAGATAAATACCTTTCGGTCAGATGGCTGAAGGGCGGTCGCGCTTACCCTGAACTTGACTGTTTCGGCATTGTGAATGAGGTGCGTCGCGATCTGGGGCTTCATGAGTGGCCGGATTTCGCCGGAGTGACGAAAGATAGTGGAGGGCTTAATCGAGAAGCGAGGAAACTGATGCTTTCCCTACAACGCTGCGAGCCATGTGAAGGTGCGGGTGTTGCCTGCTATTCAGGCTCAACTGTTACGCATGTCGGCGTTGTCGTGGTGCTTAATGGCCGTCTGCATGTGGCCGAATGCAACCCTAAATCCAACGTTTCTTTTACGCCGGTGGCGCAGTTTGTTCGCCGCTTCGTTAAAGTGGAGTTCTGGAAGTGACCATCAGAATTTATCCTTCCCGGTTACCCGGCGAGCCGCTGGAAACGCATGAACATGGTGCGGTGACTATTCATCAGTGGATGGCGCGGAATGTTGAAAATTACCGCGCTGACATGAAGCATCCGATCGCCATTGAAGTGGACGGCGTGAATATCCCGGCTGCTGCATGGTTTGATTATGCGATCAGCCCGAAAAGTGATGTGCACATTTATCCGGTCCCTCATGGCGCCGTTGCGCTGGCGTGGATTGCCGTTGCTGTTTCGGTCGCATCTGTTGCTTATGCGCTGTTCTTTGCGCCTGGCGCATCAGATCCCGGTGGTTTCTCTTCGTCGACAGGCGATTCACTGGACGTTAACCCGGCAAAAGCGAACCGTGCAAAGCTGGGTGATCCAATTCGCGAGTTGTTCGGACGCCGCCGAATTTACCCCGATTACGTAGTGCAACCGGTAACCCGCTTCAGCCCGGACGATCCGACAGTGATGACCGTTGAAATGTTCGTTGCTCTGGGATTCGGACAATTTTCATTCGGCGAAGGGGATATGCGCGTCGGCGCCACGCCCGTTTCATCGCTTGGTGATGGTTTCGCATACACCGTTTTTCAGCCGGGCCAGAATGTGGCTGGTGATCGCCGTAGTGAAAACTGGTTTAACTCTACCGAGGTTGGCGGGACGTCATCGGGTGCCGGGCTGGATATGGCCCAGACCGCACCGGATACGGATGATGTGGTAGCGCAGTCACTGACGGTGTCGGGAAGCACAATCACGTTTAACGGATTAAGCGCTGATGATGATACTGCAACAAACGAGCTGCCTGATTCGTGGATTGCTGGCGCAACGGTTGAGCTAATCGTACCCGATCAGTTTGTTGTTACCAATGATGGCGCATACAGCAGCATTACCAGTGACAATCTGGCGGAAATAGCCCCTTACGTCGGAATGCCGGTAACGCTCTGGTACAACAGCGTCGACTACAGTCTGTTTATCGCTTCGTATACGCCGCATGCAGACGCGACAGAGGAAGAAGAGGAAGTCACCGCGTCGATAACGCTGGCTTATGAGAGTGAAACCGGCGCGCCTTTTACGGGTATTCCTGAGGGGTATATCAGGCTTTCCGTTTCTCACGCTGGGTATCAGTACAAAATTTTCGATGTGGACGGCACCAGTGTAACTCTTCAACGCTTGATTGATGGTGTTGTCGATAACACATGGCCGGGTTTCGTGGCGCGCACCGTGCTTGATTTTGAGGCATCTGGCGTTAACCAGAATGACTCCTGGATGGGACCATTTCTGGCATGCCCGGATAATGAAACCATAGACATGTTTGAAGTGAATTTCTTCTTCCCGAATGGAATTTGCGGGTACGACAAAAAAGGGAGAAAACAAAACAGAACGGTTCGCTGGGAAGTTCAGTACCGTGTCTATGGCTCTGGTTCTGGCTGGATGAGCAAAACCGGTTCGTATAACACAAAAAATATTAATGGCCTTGGTTTCACTGAGCGCATCACGCTGAGTTCTCCCGGACTTGTTGAAGTGCGGTGCCGACGCACTAACGAACAGGGGCAGGATAACAGTCGCGATAATATGTACTGGCAATCATTGCGTGGCCGCCTACTGACCAGACCGTCATCGTATGCTAGCGTAACAACGATGGGGTCACGGTGGAAACCGGTGGCAAGCTGGCAGCGCAGTCCGATCGCCGGGTGAACGTGGTAGCTACAAGGATTTACGACACTGGCGCGGCGCGCAGCATCTCCGGCGCGCTGTACCACGTTGGTAACTCGCTTGGGCTGGACATGGACACCGACGCCATTAATGCGCTGGAAAGTACCTACTGGACGCCTGACAATGAGTTTTTCGACTTCGAGACGACCGAAAGCACATCTGCGCTGGAGGTTTTGCAGAAGATCGCCAACGCCGGGAAAAGCTATTTTCTGCTTGCAGACGGGCTTGCCTCGGTTGCGCGCGAAGGCGTTAAGCCCTGGTCGGGGGGTTATCAGTCCGCATGAGATGACCGAAGACCTGCAAACCGCGTTCGTGGCTCCGTCTGACGACGACTATGACGGCGTGGACGTTACGTATATCAACGGCACCACCTGGGCGGAGGAAACGGTACAGTGCCGGATACCGGGAAATCCAACGCCCGTAAAAATCGAAGACTACACGCTTGACGGTGTGCTCGACCGTGACCGGGCATATCAGATCGGCATGCGGCGGCTGATGAAGTACCTACAGCAACGGCTGACACATACGACCTCAACAGAACTGGACGCACTTTGCTATAACGTCGGCGATCGTATCGTGCTGACCGACGACATACCGGGCAGCCAGACAGTCAGCGCGCTGATTGAAGAGATGGATACCACTGATAACAAGACAACGTTTACGGTGACGGAGCCTCTTGACTGGTCTTTCGAGAACCCTCGCGTGCTGATACGTTACCAGGATGGCACCGCTTCTGGCCTGATGACGGCAACGAGAATGGGGGATTATCAGGTGCTGGTTCCTGAACAAGCAGAGTTCAGCTCTATCATTCTCAATGATCCGTCTATCGAACCGCCGCGCCTGATTTTCTGCGATTCTTCACGCACAGGTTATGACGCTATCGTCTCAGAGATAGCACCACAATCAGACGGCACATGCCAGATAACTGCGAAGCAGTATAAACCCAACTTCTACGATTACGACAATGCCACTTATCCCGGCAATGTAGGATGATCGTGATGTAGTGTAATATCGACCGTGGATGCGGGAGGGGATATGGCGGTTCAGTTAAAGGATGTTGTGTTACACGAGGTTGGTCATTGGATCTCATGGAAATTACAAGGTGGTGTTGTCGGCCCTATAGAGATAATTAATTATTCTCTTTCAGGGCCGAAAGGGTCGACCACTATAATACATGACTGGAAAATTCATGATGTCAATGACGTAATAACATTCACCAAATCCAGAATAATTACATTGTGGTCTGGTGTGTATGCACAGGCATTTGATGGCATTGCATATAATGTAGCCACCGTGAGAAAGGAGTTTAATGCAGGTGGAGGAGGGCGTCTTGACTGGTTAAAAGCGCATGAATACTTGCTGCTGTTGAAAAATCTTTACGGCAATAGTATCAGTTTTGAATCGCTGCACCATCAAGTGGATCAGGAAACCGCAACACTGATAGCTGATAATTATTCAGTAGTAAAGAAATTATCAGATGCACTTTGTCTATCTGTTGAGGAAGAAGATAAAAAATATACTTTCCAAGAAAATGAACTCTTGTCTTTCAATCAAATAATCACCCCGCTAGATAACATTCAGAACCCGCGAATAATCGCGGGTTTTCTATTTTATGAGGCCAGTATGACCACCTATAACACCAAAGAACCTCTTGGTTCTGCATCCGCCAAGGTTCTTTATGATAACGCCCAGAACTTTGATCACCTCTCAAATGACCGGGTCAATGAAACGGTGGGATGACCGTTTTGGTAAGCCCAGACTTACATGGCACGGAATGGAGCAGCGTTATAAAACAGCGCTCGCGAACCTCGGCTTAAATCCTGTCGGGACATTTCAGGGCGGGGCGGTTATTAATTCCGCCGGTGACATCATTCAGGGATGAGACAACAGGTGCATGGTATCGCTGGGATGATCTCACGACCCTGCCGAAAACCGTTCCATCTGGTTCTACTCCAGATTCATCCGGCGGTACAGGTGTCGGAAAATGGCTGGCCGTAGATGTCAGCGATGTCCTGCGCCGCGAGCTGGCGCTGCCAACCGGTGCAGAGCAGGTGGGCTATGGTTATGTGACAGTTGCCGAGCGGCTGTCTTATGGTTGTCTACATTACTAACGCTGATCCAACCGGCAGCACCAGTGCAGTAGCCGCAATACAGGCTGCTATTGATGCCAATAAAGGGAAGAAGCTTGTTCTGCCTGCTGGCGACTATCTGATCGACGACACGATTTTCATTCCGCGAAACACGCAACTGTGTGGAGTGGCACCAATTCAAACGATGTATCACGACATGGTGCATAACAATGCGATTGTAGATCTCATCGCTGATGATGGTTATACGAAACTGCATTTAAAAGGAGATCCAGATAAACGAATCCTGACTGATGTTGTGCATGGTGTTGATGACCCGGCATACAGCATGGGGATTGTTTTCGCTGAGTCTGGTGCCGGGTTAGAAAACATTGCAGTTATTGGCTGGCGTAAACGTACAGATGGGACTTATGAGCCGCCATCACTGACGGCTCCGAATGACGAGGGGGCAGTCCCGTGTTTTGACATTCCGGTATTCAACGCATCAGTAATGAGCGTGAGAATGCACAACACTATGATCGCTGGTTATATCCCTGAAAATAGCGCTTGCTATTGGATTGATTCAACTCGCGGCGAGCAACGTAATGGCAACGGGAATGACTTTAACGTTGATGACCGCATTAAGTCGGTAGGAGCCAATGACTCACGCCAAATTGATTGCTGTTTCTGGTGGTTCCATCCCAATACCCCGTCGGCAGAACATGATGCTAATTTTTATGGCATGAAAATTCAGGGGCATGATGACGATATTCGAAAACCTGACTCGTTATCCCAGCGCAAGCGCAGCAAACAATGCGGCTGCTCTTAACTGGATTTGGGGTGGTCCAGGAACAAGCGATCACAAATTCCGGGGGAGTGTAATTAAGGGGGTTTATCTTGATTGCACTCTAATATCTTATGTGGGGGATGATCGGTTAAATTTTTACTCATCAAACCCAGGGATTGGAGGGGTTAACGGTTATCCTGGTGGGTGGCAGAACACAACAGGAGCAGGTGGGAAAATAAGCTTTCTTGATTGTGTCATCCGGCAGGGTGATATTTATCTTAAGCGTGTAGCAAATGTCTGGTTTGCTAACACGTACGGCGAGGCTGGTTATTTCTATATGACTAATTTAACAGGTTGGGTTACTCAATCTGATGGTTTTCTGGGGCATGCTGGTGTTGATATTACCATTGACAATCCCGATGGCTCGTCTCCTGCTGCATATAATCGCCTTAACTCTCCCCTGTATAAAGTTGTTAACTGCGGTAATAGCGACAGATTTGGGCTGTTTCATACCGGGCTTGCAAGCTCTTATGTAAGACCACATAAACCTGGTTTCGTTGATCTTGGTTATGATGATAATGGAAGCAACAGATATCGCTGGAATAGGGTGTTCACGATAAGTGCTATAGCGGAAACCATTAGCTCAAGCAACGATAGAAATAATATAGGTTTGTTAAAACCCCCACGCCTGCCAAGCTACACTACCTCCAATTTGCCTACGCTTGGCGCGAGTGATTACGGTTGTTTAATATTTAATACCACAACTAACCTTGTTGCAGTATGGACATCGGCAGGATGGCGAAGCCTTCAGGTGGTGTGATACATTGACGTTATCTGGATGCGGTAACTCCCGCATCCTTTTAACGTATAGTGAGATTTGTAATGAATATCAGGAAGATACTTTGTTTTTCAGTAATAATTCTGATTGTTTTGTGTGCATCTTTATTTTATGTGTTTCAGAAGCATAAGCGTACAAATATGCTAGTTATTGGCTATGGACAAAGTTTAATGACCGGGATGGAAGGGTGGCCTGCATTAACGACTCACAGTGAAGTTGATAATGCATTTATGATTGGTGATTCGGTCAGGCCAGACTCAAGGAGATCACAACATTACAAACCCGTTGGTAATTACGTTAGACCATTAACTTCAACTGTTCAGCAAGTGAATGATTCATCTAAGCTGGTCAGCCCAGAGTATGTTAGTAAACTAAAGCGAGGGGCTATCAACGAGGGTGAAGATCCTATAGTTGGTGCAGTTACGGCGTTTTCTGGTTTTAGAATTAGTTTTTTTGAATCTCTCTTTGGTATGAATGCCGGGGTTTCAGGTTCCGATATACTACAGATTTCAAAAGGAAGTGGTTATTACAAAAGGTTTACCGATGCTGTTAAAATATTTAACGCTGTTTCTATTAGCGAAAAAAGAGAACCTGTTGTCTCTTCTATAGTATTTATGCAGGGTGAAATGAATTACATGCCCACATACAAAAATGCACCGCAAGATTATGATAGATATTTATTCGCTTTAAAAAAACTGCACAAAAATATGTTGAGCGATGCGGTATCAATTACGAAACAGAAAGATAAACCATTATTTTTCATGTATCAAACAGGTGGTAGCTTTTCTAGGGATACAAACGATTTATCTGTTGGCATGGCTCAACTTGATTTTTCCAATAAAAATGATGGGGTCTATATGGTTGGCCCGACATACCAATACCCAGATAAAGGTGGACATCTGGGACCAAATGGTTATCGATGGTTTGGTGTACAGATAGCAAAGGTTATGCATCAGGTTATCGACAAGGGGGTAAACTGGAAGCCATTACAACCACTATCCGTTTCATTATCTAATGATAAGGTGGTTGTAAGGTATGGTGTTCCTTATCCACCATTAAAATTCACGGAAGCATACGTGAAGTATGATCCTGTGATGTATGATGATAAGGGTTTTACATTGTACGATAGCAACGGTCGTGTTGATATTTCATCCGTAGAAATCACCGCACAAGATGAAATAACAATTACTCCAGTTCATAAGATTACTGGTCCTGCAAAATTATTTTATGCCGACAAAACATACCATAACGGGAATGGAAACGTTTCAGACCAGTGACAATACCGTATCTCCATATAAATACGAATATAAGGGGGGGGAGCGGGCAATACCCTGAATCGAATATCAAAGAATTAGTGGGGAAACCGTATCCATTGAATAACTTTAGTGTTGCATTTTGTTTGGCTGTTGCTATGTGAGGTTTTAATAAATAGATGAGATAAAAGGGGCGCGTTTGCCCCTTTTATCTGATATCTAATTAGTTTAGTAATTTCCTTGCTATTTTTATTGATGGCTTCTCGATTTTTTTATACATTATAAACGATATCAATACGCTAACAGATAAAAAGACAAATAGGGAAAAGACACCGTATTGATTGTTCCAAACTTGAGGGAAATAAGTTTGGGTGAGTTTTATGATGGCCCAGTGAACCAAGTATAGAGAGTAAGATATATCACCAATAAATGAAAGTGGTTTTATTTCGAATGGTATCATGTCCTCAGCCATCAGGGCAGCAGTCACAAGTGCCATGCTGGGCCAGAACAACCCCACCATGCCCTGCGGCATCCATCCTGAGTAAAATGTGAAATACAGAAAGATGACAATGAGAATGGTGCAGCAACATGCGCGAACTATTTTATTTATTTTTACAATATTTTTCCTGTAATTTATGAACAAAAATGCCAAGAAAATACCACCAACAAATTCCCATAGCATTGTAGTAGACATCACTTTTACAACTGGGGCTAACAAAAAATCCGCATTAAACTCAGCCTTTGCATTGGATGAGAACATAAATGAGCCATTAAAGCATAGTTGTAATAAAATCGGTAACAGCAAGAGAATTAAAGAGGAGAGTAACCCCCTATATTTGAAACTCACATATCCAGCGAAGCAGAAAATTACATAAAAATATATCTCATATGTCAAAGTCCATGCCGGTCCTATCAGGTTGAATTTGAATGCGGGTGCGTTAGCATTATAATCAACATGGATAAGAAATAGTGATTTTATTACATTTATGAATTTTGCATCTGCATAATATATACAGGAAACAAGTAACCAAATTATAAAGAAAGTTGGGTAAATTCTTAAAAATCTCTTTATGGCAAATGTTTTTGGTGCTAATTCTGATTTGTTTGATGTGATGTAATAAATGATAAAGCCACTCATGATAAAGAATACATCGACACCAACAGAGCCATTTACCATAAAAGATTTCCACTCTGGACCAATAAGGGTTGTTGAGTGAAATAAAACTACAAGCATGGCGGCAATACCACGCAAATACTGTATTGATAATATTTTGTTTGAAGTGGTTTTGTCCGTAGAAACGGTAATCACATCTTCGGCAGACAACGCATGTGAACTAGCTTGAGTCATTCTATAGCCTATAGAAACATTACATTCATTTTTTTTGTGATGCTATATTAACATTGTTTGTGAATTTATGAAGTAGCCAGGTGTGATCATCAGTGATAAGTCACACTTGATTAATATGATTGTTCAATAATTCATCACTATTGATGCTTGTCCAATGAGTTTTGGGATAAACTTGCCGCTGTGCATAGTATAGATCTTAGTAAGTTATTCTTGAGGTCTACAAAAAAGGACATAGTAGTCGTCATGTAATTTAAGTTATCGAACACAGAGCTTGTGTGGGGCTCGGGCGCGGCCAGTTGGCGATCGTTCGACAGAGAGCACCAGTCGCCGATGATGTTCCACAAAACTAAATTTCACCTCACGCCAGTTACTTACCGTGTTGTACTTCTAAGAGACTTGAACGCTGCCATTGATACAATAATACTGTATATATAATCAGTATCAATTAAGGTGATTATCATGCAGTTTTTCACGCCTACAGATCTACGCCATGTGGCGCTCCCAATGTTTAGTGACCTTGTGCAATGCGGGTTTCCTTCCCCTGCTCAGGACTATGTTGAGTCGCGTATAGACCTTAACGAATTGCTGGTGAGGCACCCAAGCGCGACGTATTTCGTGAAGGCCACAGGAGATTCTATGCGTGATGCCGGAATCGGCGAAGGCGATTTGTTGGTAGTCGACAGTTCACGAAAAAGCAGGGCATGGGGACATTGTCATTGCAGCGGTCGACGGTGAGTTCACAGTTAAGCGCCTGTTGCTGCATCCTGCTGTCCATGCTCAAGCCTGAAAACTCTGTGTATAAACCAATCATGATTGGGAGTGAAGACAATCTGGAGGTTTTCGGCGTCGTAACTTACATCGTGAAGTCTGCTGGCTGAGTATGTTTGCACTCGTAGACGTGAACAGCTTCTATGCGAGTTGTGAAACGGTGTTCAGGCCAGACCTAAAAGGAAGGCCGGTTGTCGTTCTCTCTAACAATGATGGCTGTGTTATTGCCCGTTCAGCAGCAGCGAAGTCCTTTGTTAAAATGGGGGAGCCCTATTTCAAACAAAAAGAGACTTTTCGCCGTCACGGCATCGTCGCGTTCTCCAGTAACTATGAGCTTTACGCTGATATGTCGAATCGCGTAATGACAACGCTGGAAGAAATTAGTCCCCGCGTCGAAATTTACAGCATAGACGAGGCATTTTGTGACATGACTGGCGTGCGAAACTGCCGTGATCTTACTGAATTTGGCCGGGAGATCCGCACTACAGTATTACAGCGTACACATCTCACCGTCGGTGTCGGTATTGCGCAGACAAAAACCCTCGCGAAACTGGCTAACTATGCGGCAAAGAAGTGGCAACGACAGACTGGTGGTGTTGTTGATTTATCGAACGTGAGCCGGCAGCGTAAACTGTTAGCTGCGCTGCCAGTTGGCGAGGTGTGGGGTATAGGGCGACGCATCTCTAAAAAGCTGGAGGGGATGGGCATCGAAACTGCTCTTGACCTGGCTGACACAGATATCCGGTTTATCAAGAAGCATTTCAATGTTGTGCTCGAAAGAACGGTACGCGAGCTGCGTGGTGAGCCGTGTCTGGAACTGGAAGAGTTTGCACCAGTAAAGCAGGAAATCGTCTGCTCACGCTCCTTCAGTGGTCGTATCACTGATTACGAAGAGATGCGTCAGGCGATTTTCAGTTACGCCAGCCGGGCGGCGGAGAAGCTGCGCGGCGAGCATCAATATTGCCGGTTTATCTCCGCGTTCGTGAAGACAAGCCCGTTTGCACTGAACGAACCGTATTACGGCAACAGCGCCTCTGTGAAGCTTCTGACCCCGACGCAGGACAGCCGGGACATTATCGGCGCGGCCACGCGATGCCTGGATGCTGTCTGGAAAGATGGACGCCGTTACCAGAAGGCAGGCGTTATGCTCGGCGACTTCTTCAGCCAGGGGGTGGCACAACTCAACCTTTTTGATGATAACGCGCCGCGGCGCAATAGCGACAAACTGATGAAGGTGCTGGATCATCTCAACACCAAAGACGGCGTAGGTACGCTCTACTTCGCCGGACAGGGCATACAACAGCAGTGGCAGATGAAGCGGGAGATGCTCTCACCGCGATACACCACTCGATATGAAGACCTTTTGCGTGTGAAGTGAAAAAAGTGTCTGTCGTGAATTGTATCTGCCCGGCATAGCCCATCAATGTGTCTAATCTTTATTGGTTTTCGGTATGGATTTTGGGGGCGGATTTGGGGGGCAAATAGTTGGTTAGGGGTAATTTTAGGGGCGATAAAATACCTGATATTGTCTGCTATTGTCCGATAACTACATTCCCCAACTTCTTGATATTGTTATAAATGCATGTTTCTTAAACTGTTTATTTTTTTCATTCGCAGTCTAACGCTGATTATGTTGCGGCGGGGATAAACATTTCGTAAACCGGGGGGAGAGTTATGCCGGATGAGTCTCCGGCATTGGGGGGCGCTGAATATCGGCCGGATAAGATGCGTTAGCATCGCTATCCGGCAGGGGGGATTACTTCAGCTCGTCAACCATAGTGATGGCGCGACCAATATAGTTGGCCGGGGTCATCGCCTTCAGGCGCGTTTTCTCTTCTTCCGGCAGGGCCAGACTGTCGATAAACTGCTTCATGCCTTCGGCGTCAACACGTTTGCCGCGCGTTAACTCTTTCAGCTTCTCGTACGGTTTCTCAATGCCATAGCGGCGCATTACGGTCTGGATCGGCTCTGCCAGCACTTCCCAGTTGTGATCCAGTTCATCCAGCAGACGATCGCGGTTCACTTCCAGTTTGCTTACGCCTTTCAGGGTGGACTGATACGCGATCAACGCATAGCCAATACCGACGCCCAGGTTACGCAGCACGGTGGAGTCCGTCAGGTCGCGCTGCCAGCGGGAAACCGGCAGTTTGCTTGCCAGGTGTTGCAGTACGGCGTTAGCCAGGCCCAGGTTGCCTTCGGAGTTTTCGAAGTCAATCGGGTTAACCTTGTGCGGCATGGTGGAAGAACCAATTTCACCCGCGATGGTTCTCTGTTTGAAGTGGTTGAGCGCGATATAACCCCAGACGTCGCGATCGAAGTCAATCAGGATGGTGTTAAAGCGCGCGACGCAGTCAAACAGCTCTGCGATGTAGTCATGCGGTTCAATCTGTGTGGTGTACGGGTTCCACTGGATACCCAGCGATGTCACAAACTCTTCGCTGAAATGGTGCCAGTCCACTTCCGGGTAAGCGGCAATGTGGGCGTTATAGTTACCGACCGCGCCGTTGATTTTACCAAGGATTTCCACCTGGTTTAACTGGCGGAACTGGCGTTCCATACGGTAAGCCACGTTAGCCATCTCTTTCCCCATCGTGGACGGCGTAGCCGGTTGACCGTGGGTACGGGAGAGCAGGGGAATATCGCGATACTGAACGGACAGATCTTTTACCGCGTCGATCAGCTGACGCCAGTACGGCAGGATCACTTCGTCGCGCGCGGTTTTCAGCATCAGCGCATGAGACAGGTTGTTGATGTCTTCAGAAGTACAGGCGAAGTGGATGAACTCAGAAACCGCATGCAGTTCCGGGATATCCGCTACTTTTTCTTTCAGGAAATACTCAACTGCCTTCACGTCGTGGTTCGTCGTGCGCTCAATGGTTTTGATACGCGCGGCATCTTCTTCATTGAAGTTTGCGGCGATCGTATCCAGGAAACCGTTTGCGTCGGCAGCAAAAGCAGGAACTTCCTTGATCGCTGCGTGCGCGGCCAGTTTTTGCAGCCAGCGTACTTCAACCTGTACACGGAATTTCAGCAAACCGTATTCGCTGAAAATCCCGCGCAGCGCGCTGACTTTATCGCCGTAGCGTCCATCGACAGGGGAAACGGCGGTCAGTGAGGATAATTCCATAGATCACAACTCCGGGGTTAAATGAGCAAGAATTTGTTTTGCCTGAGTGGTCAGGCGATTACGAGAAAACATTAATTGCAGGCGGCCACCGCCGACCTGGTGCCAGAGCACTGCGGCACGGATACCGGCCAGAAGCGAGGCGCGAACTTTTGCCTGCACCTGCGGGCTTTGCAGCACGGCGGGTGAGCCCGTCACCTGAATGCGCGGCCCCAGCGGGCTGATGACATCGACATAAATACCGGCCATCGCGCTCATCAGCGTTTCTGATTGCAGGTCAAAATGGTCAAGCTGACGCTGTAAGCCGTTAATGCGCTCGCCCAGCATGTCCAGCGCGCCTTTGGCGGCTGACAGTTTGCGCTCCAGCACCATCAGGCTTAGCGTATAGCGCGTCAGCTCTGCGTTCAGCCCCTGGCGGCTACTGGCATTCAGGACACCGAGCAGGGTTTCCAGACCGAGGCGAAGGTTCGCTTCGCTGCCGCCGAATACGCCCAGCGTAGAGCTGGGGTTCATATCGATAACGCTGTTCAGTGAAACGTGTAGCGCATCGGCATCACAGTGCCCCTGGTGCGCCAGCTGTTGCACCAGGCGTGCTGACTGGCAAATGCCTGCCAGTGCGAGGGTGATGTCATAATAATTCTTTGCCACGATCACTGCTTCCTTGTATCAGTTATAGAGAATAATTATACCGGCAGGGGCAGGCGCTGCTCGATAATACCGCCGCCGAGGCACACTTCTCCGTTATAAAAGACAGCCGACTGACCCGGCGTTACTGCGGCTACCGGCTCATCAAAAATCACTTCAATGCGTTCGTCATCCAGCGCTTTCACGGTGCACGGAATGTCGGTCTGGCGGTAGCGGGTTTTCACCGTGCAGCGCAGGGTGCCGCTAAACGATTCGCGATCGACCCAGTGAAGCTGTTGGGCAATCAGGCCGACGGACATCAGACGTGGATGCTCATGACCCTGAGCGACAACCAGAATGTTGTTCTCGACATCTTTATCGACCACGTACCACGGATCTTCGGTGCCTTCTTTGGTGCCGCCGATACCCAGACCTTTGCGTTGGCCCAGCGTGTGGTACATCAGCCCCTGGTGCTGACCGATTTCGTCGCCGTCTACGGTGATGATTTTTCCTGGCTGCGCCGGGAGATAGCGACCGAGGAACTCGCGGAATTTACGTTCGCCGATAAAGCAGATGCCGGTAGAGTCTTTTTTCTTCGCGGTGATCAGACCGAGGTCTTCGGCAATTTTGCGTACCTGCGGTTTTTCCAGCTCACCGACCGGGAACAGGCTTTGGGCGATCTGCTCATGGCCGAGTGTGTAAAGGAAGTAGCTCTGATCTTTGTTACCGTCGAGCCCGCGCAGCAGGCGGCTTTTGCCGTCCACATCCGCGCGACGGACGTAGTGACCGGTGGCGATATAATCAGCGCCCAGGTCCTCAGCGGCAAATTCGAGGAAGGCTTTAAATTTGATCTCTTTATTACACAGAATATCCGGGTTCGGCGTGCGGCCCGCTTTGTACTCTTCCAGGAAGAGTTCAAAAACGTTGTCCCAGTATTCTGCGGCAAAGTTTACGGTATGCAGTTCAATGCCAAGTTTGTCGCAAACGGCCTGCGCATCAGCCAGGTCGGCTGCCGCTGTGCAATATTCCTCACCGTCGTCCTCTTCCCAGTTCTTCATGAACAGGCCTTCTACCTGGTAGCCCTGTTGTTGCAACAGCCAGGCGGAAACGGAGGAGTCGACACCGCCGGACATGCCGACGATCACTTTTTTTGGGCTTTCTGACATTGGAATACTCACGACATTGAACTTCAAGGCGGCGTATTCTATCACGCAGCCCTTTTACTTGACACCCTCTGTAAACGGCCAGTTAAATTCGCCGATGATCGCCAGCGGATAACGTTGCCCGTTCTGCCAGCAACGAATGCTCTCGGCAACCAGCGGCGAACGCAGGTTGGGGGGCGTTGAGGATCGCGTCGGCGCTGACCCAGCGACAGCAGTCAATGTCGTTGTCGTGAGGTTCAGTGGCGCACATCCTGGTAAGTTCAATGGAAAACAGGAAACGCAGGAACGGCGTGTTGTCCGGCGCGATCCATTGATGCAGACGAATAAAGTGCTGGGGTTGCGCGGTAATCCCTGTCTCTTCCCAGAGTTCGCGCGCAGCGGCTTCCACCAGCGTTTCGTCGGCTTCCAGGTGTCCGGCTGGCTGATTCCAGAGCGCTTTGCCGTTAATGGTCTCTTCCACCACGAGGAATTGACCTTCTGCATGGACGATGCAGGCGACGGTGACGTGCGGTTTGAACATGGTTTTTCCTTAATCGGTAGCGTCTCGCCATTCGCCGTTGGCAAGATTATCCAGCGTGTAGTTGCCCATTGCGTAGCGGATCAGTCGCAGCGTAGGGTAGCCGACGTGCGCCGTCATACGCCGTACCTGACGGTTACGGCCTTCATATAAGGTCACTTTGAGCCAGCGGGTGGGAATACTTTTTCGTTCGCGAATCGGCGGCGTTCTCGGCCACAGCCATTCGGGTTCGTCCACTACCTCAATGCCCGCAGGCAGAGTGGGGCCATCATTGAGCGTCACGCCATTGCGCAGGGCTTCCAGCGCTTCTGCGGTGGGTTCGCCTTCAACCTGAACGAAATAAATCTTACCGGTACGTTTGCCGGGCTGCGTCAGACGAGCCTGCAATGCGCCATCGTTGGTGAGCACCAGAAGACCTTCGCTGTCCCTGTCCAGACGACCTGCTGCATAGACGCCCTGGACAGGAATATAGTCTTTTAATGTGCTGCGCCCGGCCTCATCCGTAAATTGCGGCAAAACATCGTAAGGTTTATTGAACAAAACCACGCGTTTTGGCTGGTTTTCTTTCCGCCGCTTAGTGACTTGTCGTGAGCTGAATCGCTCAACCCGGTGATTTCTAAAAGAAGTTTTTTGCATGGTATTTTCAGGGCTTATCAATTGCCGCATTATAGCCTAATAACGAGTGTCTTTCATGGCAGCAAACAATAGGGTAGTATTGACACGCTCATTACAAATCATTAACAAAAAAGTTGCTCTAATGCATCCGTGTCGCAGGACGCAAACGCACATGCAGCGTGATGACAGACGAGCAAACCAGAAGCGCTCGAAGGAGAGGTGAATGGAAAGCAAAGTAGTTGTTCCGGCGGAAGGTAAGAAGATCACCCTGCAAAACGGCAAACTCAACGTTCCTGAAAATCCGATTTATCCCGTTCATTGAAGGCGACGGTATCGGTGTTGATGTAACCCCAGCCATGCTCAAAGTGGTCGATGCCGCTGTCGAGAAAGCCTATAAAGGCGAGCGTAAAATCTCCTGGATGGAAATTTACACCGGTGAAAAATCCACTCAGGTTTATGGCCAGGATGTCTGGCTGCCTGCTGAAACCCTGGATCTGATTCGTGATTACCGCGTGGCCATCAAAGGCCCTCTGACTACCCCGGTCGGCGGCGGTATTCGTTCCCTGAACGTGGCGCTGCGTCAGGAACTCGACCTGTACGTGTGTCTGCGTCCGGTTCGTTACTATCAGGGCACCCCAAGCCCGGTTAAACACCCTGAACTGACCGACATGGTCATCTTCCGCGAAAACGCTGAAGATATTTATGCAGGTATCGAATGGAAAGCCGACTCTGCGGATGCCGAGAAAGTGATCAAATTCCTGCGTGAAGAGATGGGCGTGAAGAAAATTCGCTTCCCTGAACACTGTGGTATCGGTATTAAGCCGTGTTCCGAAGAAGGGACCAAACGTCTGGTGCGTGCGGCGATTGAATATGCCATCGCTAACGACCGTGATTCTGTGACCCTGGTTCACAAAGGCAACATCATGAAGTTCACCGAAGGCGCGTTTAAAGACTGGGGCTACCAGTTAGCGCGTGATGAATTCGGCGGTGAGCTGATCGACGGCGGCCCGTGGGTCAAAATCCAGAACCCGAACACCGGCAAAGAGATCGTGATTAAAGACGTGATCGCCGATGCGTTCCTGCAACAGATCCTGCTGCGTCCGGCTGAGTACGACGTGATTGCCTGTATGAACCTGAACGGCGACTACATCTCTGACGCTCTGGCTGCGCAGGTTGGCGGTATCGGTATCGCGCCGGGCGCGAACATCGGTGACGAGTGCGCGCTGTTCGAAGCGACTCACGGTACTGCGCCGAAGTACGCGGGCCAGGATAAAGTTAACCCGGGCTCCATCATTCTGTCTGCTGAGATGATGCTGCGCCACATGCAGTGGTTCGAAGCCGCAGATCTGATCGTCAAAGGGATGGAAGGCGCGATTGCTGCGAAGACCGTCACTTACGATTTCGAACGTCTGATGGAAGGCGCTAAACTGCTGAAATGTTCAGAATTTGGCGACGCGATCATCGCAAACATGTAATCCAGTTTCTGGGTTAAACAAGAACGGGAGCCTGAGGGTTCCCGTTTTTTATTATTAGCATTCGAACTTGTTTTTTGAATGTCGAACCCGCAGAGGATTAAGACGATACTTCGCAAGTCTCCAGACGGGGAAGATGCGCATCTGCCAGTGGCTCAGACGCTTAGCCCATCAGCGGATATGGCTACGGAGCATTGTGCAAAACGGGCATGAACAACCTGGAACGGGTGAAGCGTCACAGGTTCCCAAAAATGTTGTCTGCGGCTCAGTACCATGCTGACTGTAAAAACTTCCCAGAATCTTACTTTCGAGTGTGCGAACGTTATCAGGAGCCGTACCGGGTACTACGTTGGGCGGCGATTTGAATGCCAGGCAACTGAACGACGAGGCAGCCAGTGATATGGCGAATATGTTTCTGACTTTCATCTGATGATTACCCTTCTCACTAAAAGTTATGTAATAACATAACCTCAATTGTGCTTAATGAATAGACCTGAAATTGTCCGATCGGTCACGTGGCGGCGAAAAGGTAAATGACGTTTTTACGACCTCGCGGTGAGCAGGGGATAAGTCGCAAAAAAATGACAAAACGACTTTTTCGTCTTTTTATAGACTTTTTGTGCTAACCGGGGCTTTAGTTTTCCCCTCTTTGTAATAGTCAGATAGCTAACACCGCAGTTATCAGTAAACCGGAACGTATTTTACTCAATGACGAGACTCCCAACATTTTCATTCGCTTTTTTTCATCCTCGCTACTGGCTGCTATGGCTGGGTATTTTCTTCTTACGATGTGCTGTTTTGCTGCCTTATCCCATTCTGCTCAGGCTTGGCGCTTGTCTGGGGAGAGTGGCCATGCGCGCATTGCCTCGCAGGGTAACAATAGCCCGTCGCAACCTGGAACTTTGCTTTAAGGCGTTACCTGTGAAGGAGCGTGAGAAATTACTGATTAAAAATTTTGAGTCGGTAGGCATGGGGGTACTTGAAACCGGTATCGCCTGGTTCTGGTCAGACAGGCGTTTACGCAAATGGTTTACGGTTACGGGTTATGAACATATGGAAAGTGCGCGAGCTGAAAATAAAGGCGTGCTTCTCATCGGTATGCACTTTCTTACTCTTGAACTTGGGGCGCGCATATTTGGGATGCTCAATCCGGGCATTGGCGTATACAGGCCGAACAATAACGCGCTGTATGACTGGTTGCAGACGCGGAGGACGTCTTCGCTCAAATAAAACCATGCTCGATCGCTATGATTTAAAAGGCATGATACGAGTGCTCAAACAAGGTGAGATTGTCTGGTATGCACCTGATCATGACTATGGTACTCGTAACAGCGTGTTTGTTCCTTTTTTTGATGTTCCCGATGCGGCAACTACCGCAGGCAGTTATATGCTTGTCAGAAGCGCCCGCCCGGCGGTTGTTCCTTTTGTTCCCCGACGCCGAGCGGATGGAAGAGGATACGAGCTGATCATCCTCCCGGATATCGGCCATGAACTGTATGACGAGGGCAAGGAAACCGTTGCGACCAGAATGAATCGGGCGATTGAACGCGCAATCAACCTGGCTCCTGAACAATATATGTGGCTACACCGTCGCTTTAAGACCCGACCAGCAGGCAAGCCGGCCCTGTATGGGAAGAAGGAAAACGCGATTGAGAGTAACGGCGAATAGCTCGTTTCCTGGTTTCAAACCGCCTCCGGGCGGTTACTGGTCAATAATGCCGTCATAAACCTGTCATGTGTTCGTGCTATTGGGAATTTAGTCATTCATTTTCTGCGGTCAGGGGAGGTGAAAATGGGCACGGAACATGAAACGCATTCGGTCAGTATTAACGGGGCTGCTTATCGCGCTGCTGATGCTGCTTGTCATGGCCGGGTGGCCTTATCTTGTGCGTATGATCTCCGGTTATATCGCCGGGTATCTGTAAATATGCACCTGAGGATAAACAAGAACGGGAACCTGTCAGTTCCCGTTTTTTTATGTCAGTAGAATGGCGTGTTGTGAGAGTGACGACTCTGCACCTGCAATCACCAGCCAGGCAGCGTACCCCCGACACTCCACTCTTCGGAGCCAAAATCGGGTTTCTCGCCCCGGATCACACGATTTCTTTCTTCTTTTGTCGGTTTATGGGTGGCGGCGCGGCTGGGAAGTTTCCCGGGAGTTTTTACGCAGCCGAATCCCTGACAAATTGGGCTGGCGGAAGAGGGCGCGGGTTGTACTTCTGAGTCGACACAAGCCGTCAACAATACGATTGAAATCGTGCCGGCAACTCTCTTTATGTTCATAAATATCCTTTTAATGTTTAACGACTCACATGCCCTTTTCCCTGAGAGCATGAATACTCTGGCAAAAAAAGCCCGCAACAGAGTGCGGGCAAAATCATACTGGAAGCAATGTGAGCAATGTCGTGCTTTCAATACCTGTATTAGGCGCTAAGGTATTTACAGCGAGAGAATGATAACCATTATCATTTAATGGTTCAACCATTCGTTTTATAAGGCTGTTTTTATCGGGGGGCATTCATCAGAAAACAGGTGTGATACAAGAACGGGAGCCTGTTGGCTCCCGTTTTCGCCAGGGTTAGCGAGCGGTATTAGCGTACAACCAGAACAGGGCAGTTTGCATGGCGAACAACGGCCGCAGCAGTTGAACCCAGCAGATAGGTGCTGAAACCCGGTTGATGCGACGCAATGATAATCAGGTCGGCTTCTACCGCATCCGCCAGTTTGAGGATCTGATCTTTGGGCGGGCCGTAGACAACATGGGACTGGCTCCTGCCCTCGGGGATATTGAATTGTTTAACAATTTCCTCCAGTTTGACGGCGGCCTTTGACTGAAGACCGCTTCTATCCGGGAACTCGCTGGAGTAGGCCAGACCCAGTGAGGCATAGAACGGGACAGAAGGTATTACGGCCAAAAAATGCACCTTTGCGGTTTTAGCATGCGCCTCAACCTGCGGGATGATCTGACGGGTCAAGCTGGCTTCTGAGATATCAATCGGCACCAGAATAGAACGATACATATTCACCACCTCCTGTTTGTTTTATCTCCACCTTAAGTGTACTGGACTTATCGGTTGTATAAGAAGTAATCAGATCAAAGTTATGTGAACGAGTCCGCAAGTCGTAAGAATGTAGACACAAAACGTCCACCAGAAGGTGTTACTGACATGATGGCTGTCAGGAGAATGATTTTTACCGTGAATATCGTTATGAAACAGTAATGGGTTCCGTTTTACTTTATTTCATTGTATATTTATTTATATAACGACGGGATATTTTCTCTCTCTTGAATCGCCATTTTAATTATTTGAAACTTTCTCCTGATATTTAATTTAATGCCGGTTTAAATATCTATATTATGCAGTGTAACTGGCTGTGTTTTAACGATTTTGTATTCATATATTCCGTTGCTGTGTAATCTGCGATCCCCTTCAAATTTACTTGCATGCTAATTCTTATTCACATCCACGCTTGATGGATATCAATAATTAACCTGCTCAGTCTAATTATTGTCTACCTCTAAAAGGGTAGTTGTCTGACGAGAATGAAGAATGAGAAAAATAAATAAAACCATTTTATGGACGATGCTGCTTTGCATCGTTCTCGGCGCAGTAATTGTTTTAGCGGGGCAATGGACGTTACATAAAACATCGAGCACTGAATTTTGTCTGTCTTGCCATACGATGCAGGCGCCTTATGAGGAGTATACGGGCTCGGTTCACTTCCAGAATCAGAAGGGGATTCGTGCAGAATGCGCGGATTGCCATATCCCGGAAGGCGGGGTGGATTACCTGGTAGCCAAGCTCCTTGCCTCGAAAGATGTCTATCATCAGTTCATCACCAAAAAAATCGACACGCCAGAGAAGTTTGAAGAACATCGTCTGGAGATGGCGCAAAACCGTTTTGGGCGCAGTTGAAAGCCAGCGACTCCGCAACCTGTCGTAGCTGTCATAGCATGGATGCGATGGATCTTGACGCGCAAAGCGCTGATGCCCGCAAAATGCACCAAATGGGCATTCAGGAAAAACAAACCTGTATTGATTGCCACAAAGGCGTCGCCCACTTCCCACCCGAAATAACAATGGACGACAGCGCCCTCAAAGCGCTTGAGGCCCAGTCTGCATCTACCCCCGCATCTGCAAAAACGCTCTATGCCGTAAGCAATACCGCACTTGGCGATCTGGCAACCGTCTATCCGGCCACGCAAATGCATGTCCTGAAATCGACGGAAACCTCACGGCTGGTGGAGATCCGCGGGAGCCAGATGCAGGGGAGCGAGCAGGTTATTTACTACGCGGCAGGCCAGCGGTTGATCCTTGCCAGTCTGAGTGAGAAAGGGCAGCAATCACTCAACATTCTCTCTGACTGGAAAAAAGATGATTACGGTAACGCGTGGCGGGATGTGGCGCTACAGGGCGAGTGGAGTGGCTCCGCGCTCGCCAGCCGCGAACCGATGTGGGACTACGCGCGCAAACTCGACAATGTGTACTGCGCAGGCTGCCATGCGCCGATTCCTGCGAAGCATTTTACCTCAATGCCTGGCCCTCTGTGGCGAAAGGGATGGGGGCTCGTACCAACATCAGTGAAAACGAACTGGATATCCTGAGCCGTTACTTCCAGTACAACGCGAAAGACATGCATGAATAGTGATAATACCAGGAGAAATCATGAAACTCACAAGACGTGACTTTATCAAGACGGCTGGAGCGGCAACCGGGACTATGGCGATTTCTTCGGTGATCCCAATGCCTGCCTGGGCCGAAAACCAAAATGGCGGCGCCATCCTGACTGCCGCACGTTGGGGGGCCGTATATGTGGAGGTCAACGACGGCAAAGTTGTCTCTTCAAAAGGCGCATTACCTAAAACCATACCGAACTCATTGCAGCAAACCGCGCCGGACCAGGTACATACCAACGCCCGAGTAAAATACCCAATGGTGCGTAAAAGCTATCTGGAAAATCCAGGTAAAGCGGACGGTAAACGGGGAAGTGATCCCTTTGTGCGGGTGAGCTGGGAACAGGCGCTGAAACTCATTCATGAGCAGCATAGCCGTATTCGTAGCAGCTATGGCCCGTCCTCCATTTTTGCGGGTTCCTATGGCTGGCGCTCCAGCGGCGTCTTGCATAAAGCGCAAACGTTGCTGCAACGCTATATGAGTATGGCCGGGGGATATGCAGGCCATACCGGGGATTATTCCACCGGGGCGGCGCAGGTTATCATGCCATATGTTGTGGGGTCGGTTGAGGTATATGAACAACAGACGACATGGCCGATGGTGCTTGAGCACAGCCAGGTGGTGGTGCTGTGGGGGGATGAACCCGCTCAACACGTTAAAAATTGCCTGGAGCAGTACGGATGAGCAGGGTCTTGAGTATTTTAATCTGCTGAAGAAATCGGGAAAAACCGTTATCGCGATCGACCCAATGCGCTCAGAAACCATTGAGTTTTTTGGCGACAATGCAACGTGGATCGCCCCGCATATGGGAACTGACGTGGCGATGATGCTGGGGATTGCGCATACGCTGGTGAAAAAAAGAGCGTCACGATAAAGCGTTCCTGGAAAAATACACCACCGGTTATCCGCAGTTTGAAGAGTATCTGCTCGGCAAGAGCGACAACGTTGAGAAAACCGCTGAATGGGCATCCGGTGTCTGTGGCGTACCCGCAGAACAGATTGAGAAACTGGCGGAAATTTTCGCCAGCAACCAAACCATGCTGATGGCGGGCTGGGGGATTCAACGTCAGCAATACGGCGAGCAAAAACACTGGATGCTGGTGACGCTGGCCGCGATGCTGGGGCAAATTGGGACGGAAGGCGGCGGTTTTGGTTTCTCCTATCACTATTCCAACGGCGGGAACCCGACGCGTACCGGTGGTGTACTGCCTGCGATATCGGCGCAAATTGAGGGGGGATCGTCGGCAGGGAACGACTGGGCGGTATCGGATGCGGTGGTGAATCTGCCTGTGGCGCGAATTGTGGAAGCGCTGGAAAACCCGGGAGGAAAATATCAGCATAATGGTAAAGAGCAGACCTTCCCGGATATCAAAATGATCTGGTGGGCAGGCGGCGCGAACTTTACCCATCATCAGGATACCAACCGCTTAATCAAAAGCGTGGCAGAAGCCCGAGCTGGTGGTGATTTCCGAGTGTTACTGGACGGCGGCGGCGAAACATGCCGATATTGTTCTCCCGATCACCACATCGTTTGAACGTAACGATCTCACGATGACCGGAGACTACAGCAACCAGCATCTGGTGCCCATGAAGCAGGTGATTGCGCCGCAGTTTGAGGCCCGTAATGACTTTGACGTCTTTGCTGATTTAGCTGAGATGCTCAAACCCGGCGGCAAAGCGGTCTATACCGAAGGTAAAGATGAGATGGCGTGGCTTAAGCAATTCTACGACGCCGCGCAAAAGGCGGCTCGCGCTCAACGTGTGGCAATGCCTCAGTTCAATGCGTTCTGGCAGCAGAATAAGCTGATTGAAATGCGCGAGAACGAAAAGAACAACAAGTATGTGCGTTATGCCGATTTCCGCCATGATCCGGTCATGAATGCGCTCGGTACGCCAAGCGGTAAGATCGAGATCTACTCAAAAACCATTGAAGGTTATCACTACAAAGACTGTCCGCCTCATGCTTCATGGATTGAACCGGATGAGTGGAAAGGGTCCGCGGATAAGGATCAGTTACAGTTGCTGACCGCCCATCCGGCGCACCGTCTGCACAGTCAGTTGAACTATGCGTCGTTGCGAAAAGAGTATGCCATTGCCGATCGCGAGCCGGTGACGATTCATCCAGATGATGCGAAGGCAAGAGGCATTGCCGAAGGCGACCTGGTACGCGTATGGAATGGTCGTGGTCAGGTTCTGGTCGGGGCGCACGTCAGCGATGGGATCAAACCGGGGATCATCTGTATCCATGAAGGCGCCTGGCCTGATATCGAGAATGGCATCTGTAAAAACGGCGGCGCCAACGTGCTGACGGCGGACATCCCGACGTCAAGGCTGGCGAACGGCTGCGCGGGGAATACGACCCTGGTATACGCAGAGAAATTTACCGGCGAAGCCCCGACGCTCACGGTATTTGATGAGCCAGAGATTGTCACTCTGTAACGCCGGGGACTGTTAGTTTGTCGGAATAAGCGGGAGCCTGTGTGCTCCCGTTTTTTATGCTTCTCATTCAGAGTTGAATTAATGGTTATGTTATATTATAACATTCCATCTTTACGCACTGATTGAGGGTGATATTTTGGCGATTCATTTTGAAAAATTAGCAGTAGCTCTGGGAATGCTTCTGGTTAGCGGACACGCGCTTGCGCATGGGCACCATTCACATGGCGCACCGTTAACGGAGATGGAGCAAAAGGCGGCAGAAGGCGTTTTTGACGATAAAAACGTGAAGGACAGGGCGCTAACGGACTGGGACGGTATGTGGCAGTCTGTTTATCCGTATCTGGTAAGCGGGGAGCTTGATCCGGTATTTAAAAAGAAAGCGGAGAAAGATAACAGCAAAACGGCCGAGGAGATTAAGGCCTATTACCGTAAAGGCTACGCCACCAATGTGGATACTATCGGCATTGAGAATGGTGTCATGGAATTTCACACCGGTAATCAGGTTGAGTCCTGCCAATACGATTATGCCGGACACAAAATCCTGACCTACGCATCCGGTAAAAAAGGCGTTCGCTATCTGTTTGAGTGTAAAGATGCGAAGAGCAACGCGCCTAAATATGTGCAGTTCAGCGATCATATTATCGCGCCGCGTAAGTCGAGCCATTTCCATATCTTTATGGGGAACACTTCCCAGCAGGCATTGCTTGAAGAAATGGATAACTGGCCAACCTATTATCCGTACCAGCTGAAGGCCGAAGAGGTCGTCGACGAGATGTTGCACCACTAAGATGTTGTTATTATGGCGGGCCCGGCAGGACCCGCCATCGTGTTGTGACGGCGTCCCAAAAGAGCGATATCTGTCATAAGTAGGGCGCCTTTGCCGGTAAATATCATGATATAACGCAACGCTATGATTTCCCTTCCCATCATTCAGTTCATTCGTTAGCATATTGTTTCGCAGTAAAGCGTATCTGTTTTTTTTCAGGAAGAGGTTAACGTGTTCGCAGAGTATGGAGTTCTGAACTACTGGACGTATCTGGTTGGGGCCATTTTTATCGTGCTGGTGCCGGGGCCTAATACGATATTTGTGCTGAAAAACAGCGTCGGGCGAGGGATGAAAGGCGGATATCTCGCCGCCAGCGGCGTGTTCATTGGCGATGCGGTGCTGATGTTTCTGGCGTATGCGGGCGTCGCAACATTAATAAAAACAACGCCGGTGCTGTTTAATATCGTTCGTTATCTCGGCGCTTTTTATCTGCTGTATCTTGGTGCGAAGATCCTTTACGCCACGCTTAAATCGAAAGGGAGCGAAGTGGCGCATGATGAGGTTCCGTTTGGCGCAATCTTTAAACGTGCCTTAATACTGAGCCTGACCAATCCCAAAGCCATCCTTTTTTACGTTTCGTTTTTCGTCCAGTTTATTGACGTCAATGCGCCGCACGCGGGGCTGTCATTTTTTATCCTGGCGACAACGCTTGAAGTGGTGAGCTTTTTCTATCTGAGCTTCCTGATTATTTCGGGCGCTTTTGTAACGCAGTACATTCGCACGAAAAAGAAACTGGCGAAGGTGGGGAATTCCCTTATCGGTTTGATTTTCGTTGGTTTTGCCGCACGTCTGGCGACGCTTCAGTCATAACGCCATCAGGCCCGCGCATTCTGTGGGCCTTCCGTTTTTACTTTTTGCTTAAAGATGATGCTCACCGCCACGCGCGACGGAAAAAAATAACCAATAAATGGTATTTAAAACACATCTTATGAGGCGTACCCTTTTTACAGCAGCGATTCAGTAAGATCGCTGGTTGTTACTGGAAGAGGGAATAAAATGCTTCAAATTCCACAAAATCATATCCATACACGCTCCACTCCGTTCTGGAATAAAGACACCGCGCCAGCCGGAATTTTCGAACGCCACCTTGATAAAGGAACCCGACCAGGGGTTTATCCTCGCCTGTCGGTTATGCAGGGGGCGGTCAAATATCTCGGATACGCAGATGAACACAGCCCGGAACCGGAAAAAGTGATGATCATTGAAGCCGGTCAGTTCGGCGTTTTTCCCCCGGAAAAATGGCACAACATCGAAGTGATGAGCGACGATACCTACTTTAACATCGACTTTTTTGTTGCACCGGAAGTGCTGATGGAAAGCGCCAGCCAACGAAAAGTCATTCATACCGGGAAGGAGTAAATCATGGGCAAAGCGACCTATACCGTTACCGTAACCAATAACAGCAACGGTGTTTCAGTTGATTATGAAACTGAAGCGCCTATGACACTGCTGGTCCCGGACGTTGCGGCAGAAGTGGTGAAAGATCTGGTGAACACCGTGCGCTCATACGACACCGAAAACGAGCACGACGTTTGCGGCTGGTGATCCCGTTCGGGAAGCCTGCGACCACGATTTTTTAACCGTTACGCTAAACCGCACAGCGCTATCACGACGCTGGGCGGTTTTTTTTTCGCCTGATATCAGCATGTACCTGACAACTGAAATTAATTGAAAAGAAATATTAAGGAAACCTTAAGAACATCGCATTGTTTGTTAATGCTCTGGCATTCATAAAATATATGATTGAGCATCAAACACTGAACAGAAAATGACCACCATGAAATTTGATACTCGATTAACCTCGTCGGCTCTCGTCCTTGCGCTTGTTGCGTTGGTTATTCCTTTCACTGCGAACTGGCACGTACCTCTGCTAAATGGCGTCGTGGTGTTATGGATTGAAAATGGGCAGGCGCTATGGCTACTGTTTGGTGCGCTATTTACCGCCTGGTATATCAGGCCGTTGTCTCGCCCTGACGGCGCAAAGCAGTTTTGGCTTTGGGCGGTGGTGTGGTGGCTGGTGTTGTTAGGGCGAAGCACCAGTTGGGGGCGCGACTACTTTCCTGATCATCCCAAAATGATCTTCCGGGGGATTTCCGTCGTCCTGATCGCCGCGCTTGTGCTTCCGGTATTGATCTCAAAGACTTTGCGCCAGGAAATTGCGCGTCGGCTGCGTGAAGAATCCCTGCCGCTGTGGTTGCTAACTGTTACTGCCTGCGCGTTTTTAATTTCCGATACGGTGGAGCATCATCGTTTACTGGCGCCGCTGTTCCTGCACAGTAAGCAATACACCGATTTGATTGAAGAACTGTACGAATTGCCGTTCATGATCGGGCTTTTTTTGGTTACGCTGACGTTTATGAAACGCGATAAACAAGATGAATATATTGCGTTGCAGACGGCGGAACCGCAGCATGCGGAATATTGAGGTTCGCTGATGAAAACGCCCGGGTTCCTTTTCCCGAACCCGGGCTAACAGGCCACAGCGCGGCTTATGTAATTGCCTCGCATAAACGCGACTTCATATCGCTGTACGATTGGGCAGCATGGTTTTCCGCCCAGCGCTGATCGGTAATGGCTTCGACCTTCACGGCGCAGTATTTGGTTTCAGGCGTTTTCGAAATCGGATCAAGATTATCCTGAGTCAGTTCGTTACAGGCGCCTATCCACCATTGATAGGTCATATAGACCGTCCCCTGGTTAATGCGATCTGAAACATCGGCCCGGCTGATGACTTTACCGCGACGTGAACTCACCCACACCAGTTCGCGATGACGAATCCCCAGTTTTTCCGCGTCGTTCGTGTTGATTTGCACGTTGCCAGGTTCATCTGCCAGCGCCTGTAGCGCAGCGCAGTTGCCGGTCATTGAGCGGCAGGAATAGTGTCCCACTTCGCGAACGGTACAGAGCACCATCGGGAACGCATCATCAGGAACTTCCGCCGGAGCCCGCCACGGTGCGGCGAATAACTTGCCTTTGCCGCTGGGCGTATCAAACTGACTATGTGCGTAAAGATACGGTGTGCCGGGGTGGTCAAGATCCGGGCACGGCCACTGCACATGCCCCATATCGCCATTTTCTCCCAGGGTGACGCCGTAGAAAAGCGGACACAGTTCGCGCATCTCATCCCAGATGTGCTGGTTACTTTCATAATGCATCGGGTAGCCCATTTCGGTCGCCAGCAGACTGATAATCTCCCAGTCGCGCTTCACATCTCCGGTGGGGTCGATGGCTTTTTCAAACCGCTGGAAGCCACGGTCGGCACAGGTGAAGACGCCGCCGTGTTCGCCCCATGAGGTCGCGGGCAGGAGAACATCCGCCATTTCTGCCGTTTTGGTCATGAAAATATCCTGTACCACGATAAAGTCCAGCGCCTCGAAACCGGCCCGCACCAGCCCCAGGTCGGCCTCTGTTTGCAGCGGATCTTCCCCCCATGATGTAGTAGGCTTTAATTTTGCCTTCCATCGCCAGGTGCGGCACCTCGGTAATACGCGTGCCGACTTTGTCATCCATCAGGCTGGCATCGATTCCCCAGGCTTGCGCGAATTTCTCTCTGGCGGCTGCATCCGTCACGTCCTGGTAGCCGGGGAACTGGTTAGGCAGAACGCCCATATCGCACGCTCCCTGGACGTTGTTCTGACCGCGTACCGGGCCGACGCCGACGTCAGGACGCCCCAGATTGCCCGTCAGCAGCGCCAGGCTCGACAAACCGCGCACGACGTCGACAGCCTGACCAAACTGGGTCACGCCCATTCCCCACATGACCGTGGCGGAAGGGGGCGGCGGCGAACGTTCGCATCGCCTGACGTACCTGCTGGGCAGGGACGCCGGTTAAATGTTCGACGGATTCCGGGGCGTAATCTTTTACGGTCTCCCGGTAGGCCTCCAGTCCTTCCGTGTGCTTTTGTACGTACTCCGTGTCGTAAAGGTGTTCATCAAGCAGAACGTAGCCAAAGGCGTTAACCAGCGCCATATTGCAACCGTTGTTCAGTTGCAGGTGCTGATCGGCAATACGGGCGGTCTCAATGCGCCGGGGATCGCACACAATAATTTTGGCGCCGTTCTGCCTGGCCTTAATGACTCTGCGCGCGACAATAGGGGTGAGAGTCTGCGCAGTTATAGCCGAAAATCAGCAGGCATTTGGAGTTCTCTATATCACTGATGGAGTTACTCATCGCCCCATTACCCAGCGTCTCCTGCAACCCGGCGACGGAAGGGCCGTGGCATACGCGGGCGCAGCAATCGACATTGTTGGTATTGAGTACGGCGCGGGCGAATTTCTGCATGACGTAGTTGGTCTCATTCCCTGTCCCACGGGAAGAGCCTGTCGTCATAATGGCGCGGGGTCCAAAGGTTTCTTTAATGGCGGATAAGCGTTGTGCGGTATAGCGGATTGCTTCATCCCAACTGACGGGGGTAAATTTTCCGCCTTTTTGATAGCGGATCATCGGGCGGGTCAGACGTGGCGTCAGAAGCCGCGTGTCGTTAAGGAAGTCCCAGCCATAGTAGCCTTTCAGGCATAACTGGTTCTGGTTGGTTACACCCTCTGCGCCTTCGGCACGGATAATTTTGTTATTTTCAACAACAAGCTTGAGCTTGCACCCGGCCCCACAGTACGGGCACACACTGGTGATTTTTTTCATCAATAACAGACCTGTTAAAAGCTGAAATAGCGCGAATTGTAGTCGAAGCCGACGCGCGGCATGGCGCTGGCTTCGGTTTGTCGTAGCGACGGGCTGTTAAAGCACAAACCGTGCCAGAAACAGAAACTCAGGCGCGGCGGGGCTTGCCTGCGAAAAGATGAAGAAAATGACAGCGGATTCGTCATAAATGACGAGTAAACGTCAAAAAAAAGCCCGCACTCAGTGAGGCGGGCAAAAATACTGGAAGCAATGTGAGCAATGTCGTACTGAATACCTGAGTGATTTGCTCAACTATTCAGTAATGAGAAAGATAATCTTTATCATCTAAACTTGCAACCCCAACTTTTATGGGAGTAAAGAAAAAATAATAAAAGTGACATTTATCACAAATTTCAATTCTCTGATGATGTGCTATTCTTTTTAACGGCGAGTAAACCGCTAACGTACAAACATAAGTGAGGAAAAAATGGGCATTATTTCATGGATTATCTTTGGGCTTATTGCAGGTATTCTGGCGAAGTGGATTATGCCTGGTAAGGATGGCGGCGGATTCTTCATGACGATCATCCTGGGGATCGTCGGTGCCGTGGTAGGGGGATGGATCAGCACGTTCTTCGGGTTTGGCAAAGTTGACGGCTTCAACTTTGGCAGCTTTGCCGTAGCGGTTATCGGCGCGATTGTCGTTCTGTTTATCTACAGAAAAATCAAAAGTTAAGCGAAGTAGTTCGTAAGACTAAAAGGCTACCGTTGGTGGCCTTTATTATTTTGATAAGCCCGTTACCACCAGCCCAGGTTGGTTCCTGCCACCGCGATAATCGCAATGCCAATCATGATGAGCGTCGTTTTCTTCATCGTTACGCCCCCGGCGTGGCGTAGCCGCCGATGAAAAACCATGCCAAAAAAGTCACCGCCGTGATGAAAATTACGACAGGAAAAATAATGCCTAATTTCATGCTATCACCCGTTCTCGTTATAGGAAGACGAGCAAGGATAGCAGGGCGTCGTGCGTGACAAAAGATGTTTTAACGTCACGCTTTTCATTCTGATACGCATCGCAAGAAAACATGGAGATACAACGGCAGGCGGGTTAACCTGTCGGGGTGTAATGTTAACGGGAGTTCATATGAGATTCATGTTTGTCACGCTGCCGTGCGCGTTGGCGCTCTCCGCCTGTTCGTCGTCATCCCAGCCCGAGGCGCCGAAACCCCCGCAAATAGGTATGGCAAACCCGGCTGCCGTCTATTGCGAACAGAAGGGCGGTACGCGAGTGCCCGTTCAAAGCCCGCAAGGGGTACGCACGGAATGCAAACTGCCCGGCGGAGAAGTGATCGAAGAGTGGGATCTCTGGCGCAGAGATCATCCTGCCAGCGATAAGTGATACCTGGCGCATCGCTTTGCGCGTGCGCCGTGTTTTTGCGGATTTTGTGTGCGAATCACAATCCGCGTAGCCAGTCGGCCAGGACAAGTGCGTGGTTCTGCTCTGTGTTCTTTGCCGCATATAGCAGGGTCAGCGTCTGCTGGCGGGCAATGTCCGCCAGCCGTTTACCTTCTTGCTTCTGTTGGTCGAGTTCACTCCGGTATTGCGCAGTAAAGTTCTTGAAATCAATCACTTCAGAGTGAAAGGCCTTGCGTAATTCAGATGAAGGCGTCAGCGTTTTATCCCACTCGTCAAAGGCCAGCTCGGTTTTTTTGACCCCTCGCGGCCACAGCCTGTCAACCAGTACACGGTAGCCGTCGCTTTTTTCTGCCGGGTCGTAGACACGTTTACACTGAATTTTCATCCTTTCCTCTCCTCAATCCAGGCCATGACTTCATTAATCTGATTGCCGGAAAATCGTGCCGCGTCATGCTGACGTAGCAGGCTGTTTCTGAAACGTAGAACGTCATCACTATAGCACTTCGAACCTCCTCAATTTAAGGGATTGTGATAACAGTAAAAGATCGGTAGTCTGAGGTTCCTTATGTTGTCCCTCATTGCATTGACATAAGGAACGCCTCATGGAACTTTCCCCCTGTTAAAGACACGCTACGTATTGCGCTGGTGGGTGATTACAACCCCGATATTGTGGCGCACCAGGCCATTCCCCTTGCTATTGATGATGCGGCCGCCGTGCTGGAGTTAATGGCGGACTATGACTGGCTGACGACGCCTGACATCAATAGTGACGAAGATTTGGTGGGCTATGATGCCATCTGGGTTGTTCCCGGCAGCCCCTATAAAAATACCGAAGGGGCATTGATTGCTATTCGCTATGCCCGTGAAAACAGCATTCCTTTTCTGGGAACCTGCGGCGGATTCCAGCACGCGATCCTCGAGTATGCCCGTAATGTGCTGGGCTGGCGCGATGCGGCGCACGCCGAAACTGATGCTTCCGGTCGGATGGTTATCGCCCCGTTGAGCTGCTCGCTGGTGGAAAAAACGGATGATATCGAACTGAGGGCGAATACGCTGGTCGCCAAAAGCCTACGGGCAGGACGTTATCTCCGAAGGGTATCACTGCAACTACGGGGTATCAGAAGATTTTGCCGCTGAACTTGAGAATGGCGATTTGCGGGTTACCGGGTGGGATGAGGCGGGAGACATCCGTGCCGTGGAACTGGTAACGCATCCCTTTTTCGTTGGTACGCTTTTTCAGCATGAACGTGGCGCGCTGGCGGGAAAACCCGTTCCCCTGGTGCAGGCGATGCTGCGAGCCGCACGGGGATAAAAACAAGGGCAGGTCAATGCCTGCCCGTTCGGTTATTTTGCTGCGATCTCCCGATCGCGTCCGGCATAAAGGCCGAATATCGCCATCGCGACCGCCAGAACCGCCACGCCAATTAGCGGGATGTGCCAGTCGCCGTTGGCATCATGAATCTTACCCATCAACGGCGGCCCACATGCCGCCAGCAGATAGCCGACAGATTGCGCCATGCCCGAAAGCGCCGCCGCCTGGTGTGCGGAACTGGCGCGCAGCCCAATAAACGTCAGACCCAAAATCATTGTCGCGCCAGAGCCAAATCCAAACAGAATCGTCCACAGCACCGCCTGTTCTGGCACAAACCAGAATCCGGCCGCGCCGAGAGCGCACATGAGCGATACCAGCGCGGCAATACTGCGCTGATCCTTGAATCGGTGCAGGGATGAGCGGAATCAACAGTCCCGGCGCAGCCGTCGCCAGTTGCAGCAGGCGTGTAGCGATCCGGCCTGCGCTTCACTGTAGCCGTGGCTGATTAAAATCGCGGGTAGCCAGCCGATGATAACGTAATAGATAAGCGAGTTTAATGCCGAGGAATAAGGTGACTTGCCAGGCGAGGGAGGATCGCCAGATGCCGCGCGAGTGTAGCGCGCGGGGAGTTGCTCAGGTTGGCGGTAGCCGTGTTGCGCCACTGCGGCAGCCAGATAAGAAAGGCCAGCAGGGGAAACAGCATCAGCATTAACAGCGCGCCGCGCCAGCCAAAGCCATGCAACGCCAGCGGTACGACCATTGCCGAACCCACCGCTGCTGCGGCGCCCATCGTCAATGAATAGGCGCCGGTCAGTTTTGCCACATGCTGTGAGTAATCGCGTTTAATCAGCCCGGGGGAGCAGCACGTTTCCCAGCGCGATACCGCAACCAATAATGGCTGTGCCGGTAAACAGGAAGCCAGCAGAAGGCAGCGAGCGCACGGCAATACCAAAGCAAATCAACAGCATGGCGGCAAACAGGCTGCGGTTCCATGCCGAACTGGCGCGCAATGTTTGCCGCCAGCGGAGAGACCAGCGCGAAAGCCAGCAAGGGAAGCGTGGTCAGGAGGCCCGTTTGTGCGGTAGTTAGCCCGTAATCCGCACGAATCGTCTCTAGTAACGGCGCAGCGCCAGTGAAGGTAACGCGCAGCGTCGTCGCAATCATCAGGATACCGGCAATCAGTAATGCACCGTTTTTTGCCGCGTAATGAAGGGGAAATAGTCATTGTTTTCTCATATCAACAGGCGAGGCGATACCTTACCGTTTTTACTCTGATCAATCAAGCTAAAATGACAGTTTATCGCTAAAATCGGACAATATGATGATTGGCCTGAGACTGGATGGCTACGAGCCTGACCTTCACCATTGATGCGGCTGTGGCCTTTTGCATTCGCGCTCGCGAAGATGAGCTTTTCAGTCCGCTGCATCACCATTCGAAAAGGGCAACTGATCCTGGCGCTGCATGGCGCTATTACCTGCGAGGTAGAAAGCGCCATGTGGATGGTGCCGCCACAGTATGCGGTATGGGTTCCCGCGAAATTCTCCACAGTAACACGTCACGCGGGGCGGAATTATGTTTTCTGTTTATTGAGCCGGATGCGGTCGTGATGCCGGATCGCTGCTGTACGCTAAAAATAACGCCATTGTGTCGGGAGCTGATTCTGGCGCTTGCCGCGAGAACGGATATTCAGCGTACCGAGCCAATGACGCAGCGCCTGACACAGGTCTTGTTTGATGAGCTTCCGCAGCAACCACAGGAGCAGATGCAGCTCCCGGTCTCCGGGCATCCCAAAATACGTCAAATGGTGGAGACGATGGCGCGTGAACCAGCCCCGCTGGCAAAACGCTGGGGCAGTGGGCGAGCCTGTTCGCCATGAGCGAACGCAATCTTGCCCGACTGGTGGTAAAGGAAACCGGCCTGAGCTTTCGTCGCTGGCGTCACCAGTTGCAGCTTATTCTGGCGTTGCAGGCGTTGATTGACGGACACAGCGTGCAGCATGTCGCCCAAACGCTGGGTTATGATTCAACGACCGCGTTTATCACCATGTTTAAAAAGGGGCTGGGGCAAACTCCAGGCCGTTATCTGGCCGGGCTTACTGCTTCCCAATAATCAGCGACACCAGGCCTGCGGCAATGAGCGGGCCGACCGGCACGCCCCGGAACAGCGCAACGCCCAGTACCGTCCCCACCAGTAAACCCGCGACCAGCTGTGGCTGGCTTCCCATCAGCGTAACGCCGCGCCCGCCCAGCCAGGAAACAAAGATGCCAATGGCGATGGCAACCAGTGATTTCCAGTTGATGAAGGAGTGAATGAGAGTAGAGGGAGGCAGCGAACCGCTGGCGATCGGCGCCATGACGCCGATAGTCAGGATAATGATCCCGACGGTAAGCCCCTGTTTCTCAATCCACGGGAAAAACGTATTGAGTGGGGTAACGCGGACAATGATCAACACCAGAATTGAAACGGCGACAGTGGTGTTATGGCTGATAAAGCCCAGCGCTGCCAGTCCAAGCAGGATCAGCAGAGTGACATCAAACATCGTGGTTTCCTTGCCAGAGAAAGATAAGCCTGCTTACTGTACGCGCAAATACGTGAGTGAACAGGCTTTTTTATCAATAACGGCACATTTTCAGGCGAATGCCTGAGGGGAATTTTCCGGGCAGGCCAGGCTTGCTGTCATTAAATTGCCATTAATTCGATTTATCAATAACAGGTGAGCCGTTTTCTCTGTCGCAACGGGGTGAAACCATGAACGATCATATGCTGATTGAAACACTGATCATTACCTCATCATTTTTCGCTATTGCCGCGGTGATTGTGATTTCCGTACTGGTGCTGGAAAGACGTTTCTGAGCCGTTATTGCGCTCGGCGAAAGTTGACCAGTTCCGGCTGCGCAATGCGCAGGTAATCGTCGGTATTCATAATGACCGATTTTTCCAGTACGCCGGCGTTAAACGCGATTTCGTTGAAGCGTTCGAACAACAGCGGATCGGCCACCAGCTTCAGGTTAGGATGGAAGCTAAAAGGGGGAATCGCGCCAAAGACGCAGCCGGTCAGCGCATCCACCTCGGCAGGGCTGGCAAGCGAAGCTCTTAGTCCGCCGAGATGGTTTGCGAGTTGGGCGAGATCGGCCTGCTGGTCAGCGGAAAGGATCGCCAGGACATGTTGATTGACGCCATTGCCTTTCACTTTACATACCAGCGCTTTTGCCCCCTGGCCCAGTGCGGTGCCGCGAATTTCCGAAACCGCTTCGCACTTACCGACCGCCTCGTGGCTGAGTACACGATAAGTGGCGCCTTCCTGCGATAAAAGGGTAATCAAACGCTGGTGAGCCGTGATTCCCTTAGCGACTTCATTCATCATTCACTCCCAATATTGCGATGAAGTTTTAACGGCAAAAGGGTATCACAAACGTGCATGATTTTGTTGTTTGTTGAGATAGAGTTGCTCATCAGAGGCCTTGTATGCGTCCTGGATCGTATCCTCAGGTTGCATATGATAAAGTCCAGCGGAAAAACTAATCACCTTATCTGGCGCGATGATTCGCAACTTATTGGCAATACGCTCAGGTAAAGTTGTTGCCGGTACAACTGAATCGATAAGAATTACACAAAATTCATCACCTCCCAATCTTATTGCATAATCTGTTTTACGCACCGATGCTTCAATGGCTTTTGCCAGCAATGTAATTGTGCGATCGCCTTCCTGATGCCCCTGCGTGTCGTTAATGACTTTCAACCTATCCAGATCGATGGCGATAAACGTCACGGAGGTGCCTGTGTTGACCAGTCGCTGCAAACGCTGTTCAAGCTGCGGTGTCAGGATCTTACGGTTATAGAGGCCGGTCATCGCATCGCTGATATTTTCACGATTGACATTATGGTAAAGGCGAAAATGCATTCTGACCATGTTCAGTAACGTAGCGGTAACGAGCAGGTAAAAGGCGAACAGTTTCCATGATGAGACAATAAAATACAGGATGTCGAGAGATAATGTGACACGGATTCCGCCTGGCAGGTCGTGAACATAATTAACATAATTAAAGAGGTTATTTTCACTCTGATGGACAATGATTTTTTTCTCTGAATTCAGGTCGAACAGAGTCGCGTCCAGATAGCGCCAGACCAGTGGACGATCCTGAGTGTAAAAAATATTCTTCAGGTTATCCTGGTTAATATCCACCATTACTATGCCTTTTAACTTTCCATGTAGATAAACGGGAGTTAAAAAACTCATCACATTTTTTTCAGTAAGATCGTCCTGATAAATGCTTGAGAGCACTGTTCGCCCTGTGAATTGACCATCAATATCGTTACGGTTGATTCCCAGTGTTCCTTTTCGCAGAAAAGACCAGTGGTGCATAAAAAATTGTCTGGAGTCAATCAGGTTATAGAAATAGACGTAGCGTTTTTTAATATCCAGATAGTAGTGGAATTTATCTTCTACAGTGCCCAGCCCTTTACCATAATCCTTCTGGTTACGATTCGCGGCCACCGCCTGATCAAAAGCGAACAACAGAGGAGCGTCGTCAGCTACGATCGCGCAGTTTGCCTCGGCGGTTTGCAATGTTCCATGTAGCGATGGGTTATTATGAGTGGTGAGATTGATGCCGTGGGTATTGCTGTCTGTTTCAAATCCGCGGCATAACGCATATTGTTGTTCATCGGATGGCGGTGTTTTGGGCTCCGTGAACGTGCGCATTAAATGAGCTGCAATGCTCTGATTCTGGTACTTGTCATACAAAAATGAAGAGTCTGCCTTTTCGATGATATAGCCCATATAGGCATTCATCGCCCTGTCACTGGCGATCAGTTCATAAGCCAGAAAAGAGGACGTCAGTACAATGACGCTTGCGGAGATAAAGAGCCTGAGCGCTTTATGATGCAATTTCATGATGAATAACAGTTTTCAAAGGGCGACGCTTCAGTTTATCACAGTGGCGATGTTCTCTCTAACAGCGCCTTCGTCCTCTTTTGTGTTGTGAAATAAAAATCATTCTCATACTTCCCCTTTTTCTCTTAATGTTGTATTTATAATGCAACTTATCAGGAAGGAGGGTGCGCGATGAGTACGAATGAAAAAGCGGGCCATACGTTTTTAGCTAGCCTGGGCAAAACCCGTCTGCGTCCGGGCGGCATTGAGGCGACGGAGTGGCTGTTCAGCCAGTCTCAGCTGACGCCGGGCAGCCAGGTGCTGGAAGTGGCATGCAATATGGCGACGACCGCCATTGAGTTGGTGCAACGTTTTGGTTGTTCGGTCTACGCCATCGATATGGATAAAAACGCGCTGGCAAACGCGCGGAACAATGTTGCGGCGCACGGGCTGGAAAATCACATCCATGTCATGGCCGCCAATGCCAACAGCTTACCCTTTGCCGATAACAGTTTCGATGTCGTGATTAACGAGGCCATGCTCACCATGTATGCCGACAAAGCGAAAGCAAAGCTGATCGGTGAATATTATCGGGTTCTGAAGCCGGGTGGCCGTCTCTTAACGCACGATATTATGCTGACCAGCCAGAAGCTGGCGGAAGGTGAGCAGAACCAGCTTCAGCATGTGGTGAAATCGAATGTAAGCCCGATGACCAAACAAGGCTGGCGCGATCTGTTGCTGGATTCCGGGTTTGAGCAGGTTTTACAGCAGAACGGTGAAATGTCGCTGATGTCTCCGCGAGGGTTGATTCGCGATGAAGGGCTGAAAGGGGCGCTTAAAATTGTTTATAACGGGCTGTGCATCCGTGACAATCGCAGCCGTTTTATCAAGATGTTTCGCTTCTTTAAATCACAGCGCCATCAGTTGAATTACATTGCCTGCTGTTCGGTTAAGGGGAAATAAAGAAAAGCCAGAACAGGGTTCTGGCTTTTTACTGACCTGACGGACTGATTTCTAGTCTTTACTTGTCGTACTTTGTTTCTGGAACAGTTCACGGAAGACCGGATAGATATCATCCTGGTCGCGGATATGCTGCATCGCAAAGTTATCAAAGGTCGATTGCAGATGCTCATATTCGCGCCATAAGGTCTGGTGGGCGCGGCGGGTGATTTCGATATAGCTGTAATAGCGCACCACCGGCAGCAGTTTTTTCGCCAGAATCTCATGACACAGCGGAGAGTCATCTGCCCAGTTATCGCCATCCGAAGCCTGCGCCGCGTAGATATTCCACTGCGCCGGGTCGTAGCGATCTTTCACTACCTCATCCATCAATTTCAGGGCGCTGGAGACGATAGTGCCCCCGGTTTCCTGGGAGTAGAAGAACTCATGCTCATCCACCTCTTTTGCCTGCGTATGGTGGCGGATATAGACCACTTCAACGTTCTTATAGGTTCGGCTGAGGAACAGGTAGAGCAGGATATAAAAACGTTTGGCCATATCTTTGGTGGCCTGATCCATCGAGCCGGATACGTCCATCAGGCAGAACATCACGGCCTGGCTGGAAGGGTCAGGGCGCTTTTCATAATTTTTGTAGCGTAAATCAAAGGTGTCGATAAAGGGGACACGGTCGATTTTTGCCCGCAGTTCAGCAATCTCTTTACGTAGCCGCTCCTCTTCCAGCAACTGCGCGGGTTCGCTTTTGGTGATGATGTCCAGGTCGTCCTCAAGCGCGCGCAGCTCCCGACGTTTACCCGCAGTCATCGCCGTGCGGCGCGCCAGAGAGTTTTGCAGGGAACGCACCACGCTGATGTTGGCCGGAACGCCGTTGGAGGTAAAACCCGCGCGGTGGGTTTTATACTCAGTAAGCTGCCGTTGCTGATTTTTTTTCAGGTTAGGCAGCGCTAAATCTTCAAAGAGCAGATCCAGATACTCATCTTTGGAAATCTGAAAGACGAATTCATCCTGACCCTCACCATCCTGACTGGCCTGGCCTTGCCCACTCCCGGAACCACCGCCGCCACCTTGTGGACGCTCAATGCGATCGTTCTGTACGAAATGATCGTTGCCGGGGTGTACGCGATGGCGCAAGCCGCCCCGTCCCTGATGAAACATCGGTTCGCTGATGTCATCCGTCGGGATTGAGACGGACTCGCCGCTCTCTACATCGGTCACCGAACGTTTATTAATGGCCTCGGAGATCGACTGTTTAATTTGCGCTTTATAACGGCGTAAGAAGCGCTGGCGGTTCACCATGCTCTTGTTTTTACCGTTAAGACGCCGGTCAATAAACCAGGTCATAAGCCCCCCGTACTGCATTTGCCAACTTACGCTTCATCCTTCAAAGTTGTCTCTGCGTTGGCTGTATTCGCTCACCCCAGTCACGTACTTATGTACGCTCCTGGGGATTCACTCATTTGCCGCCTTGATACCTCTTGAATGATTTCGCGTACAAAAGAATTGTTGGCCCGGTAAACGGATAAAATTTTCCGGCCATTTATGCTGTTAAGACGATTTCCGTACGCGCAGATACCATTCGCACAGCAGGCGAACCTGCTTACGGGTATAACCTTTCTCCATCATGCGGTCGACAAAATCGTCGTGTTTTTTCTGCTCGTCGGTTGAGGTTTTCGCGTTAAACGAAATCACCGGCAGCAGCTCTTCGGTATTCGAGAACATTTTCTTCTCAATAACCGTGCGCAGTTTTTCGTAACTGGTCCAGTTTGGATTGCGACCGCTGTTATTCGCTCTGGCACGCAGAACGAAGTTGACGATCTCGTTACGGAAATCTTTCGGGTTGCTGATGCCCGCCGGTTTTTCGATTTTCTCCAGTTCAGCGTTCAGTGACTCGCGGTCAAAGAGCTGGCCGGTATCCGGGTCGCGGTATTCCCTGATCCTGAATCCAGAAATCCGCATAGGTGACATAACGATCAAAAATGTTCTGTCCGTACTCGGAATAGGATTCCAGATAGGCGGTCTGGATCTCTTTGCCAATAAACTCGGCGTATTTCGGGATCAGATAACCCTTCAGGAACTCCAGATAGCGCTCAGCCAGCTCCTGCGGGAACTGTTCGCGCTCGATTTGCTGCTCCAGTACGTAGAACAGATGCACCGGGTTGGCGGCCACTTCGGCATGGTCAAAGTTAAACACGCGGGAGAGGATCTTAAACGCGAAACGCGTGGACAGACCGTTCATCCCTTCATCGACGCCGGCGTAATCCCGGTATTCCTGATAGGACTTCGCTTTCGGGTCGGTATCTTTCAGGCTTTCGCCATCATAGACACGCATTTTCGAGTAGATGCTCGAGTTTTCCGGCTCTTTCAGACGAGAAAGAATCGAGAAGCGCGACAGGGTTTCCAGCGTACCCGGCGCGCATGGCGCATGAGTCAACTCACTGTGATTCAGCAGCTTCTCGTAGATTTTGATCTCTTCGGAAATGCGTAAGCAATACGGCACCTTCACGATGTAAACACGGTCGAGGAAGGCTTCGTTATTTTTGTTGTTGCGGAAAGTCACCCATTCGGATTCGTTCGAGTGGGCAAGAATAATGCCGTTAAACGGCAGGGCGGAGATACCTTCCGTCCCGTTGTAGTTACCTTCCTGAGTGGCGGTCAGCAGCGGATGCAGCACTTTAATCGGTGCTTTAAACATCTCGACGAACTCCATGATCCCCTGGTTAGCGCGGCACAGCGCGCCGGAATAGCCATAGGCATCCGGGTCGTTTTGCGCGTGGTGTTCGAGTTTACGAATATCCACCTTGCCGACCAGCGCGGAAATATCCTGGTTGTTTTCATCGCCAGGTTCTGTTTTGGCGATAGCAATCTGTTCCAGAATGGACGGCCAGACTTTGATGACGCGGAATTTGGTAATATCCCCGCCGAACTCATGCAGACGTTTCGCGGCCCACGGCGACATAATGGTGCCGAGATAGCGGCGCGGAATGCCGTACTCTTTTTCCAGAATCTGCGCGTCCTCCTGCGGATTAAACAGGCATAACGGGTGATCGTTTACCGGACTACGCTCACCGTTGGCGCTCAGAACATAAATAGGCACATGCTGCATCAAAGATTTCAGTCGCTCGGCCAGCGACGATTTACCGCCCCCTACAGGCCCCAACAGATACAGGATCTGTTTCTTCTCTTCCAGCCCCTGAGCCGCGTGTTTCAGATAAGAGACAATCTGTTCAATCGCGTCTTCCATGCCGTAAAACTCTTCGAATGCGGGATAGCGAGCGATGACCCGGTTCGAAAAGAGTCGAGAAAGTCGAGGTTCCTGGGCAGTATCGACCATGACAGGCTCACCAATAGCCATCAGTAGCCGCTCTGCCGCGTTGGCATAAGCACTGCGATCTTGCCGACAAGTGGTAAGAAACTCCTGCAGTGTGAACTCTTCGTCCTTGGCAGCTTCATAGCGCTGGCGATAGTGATCGAATATATTCATGGTATGCCGTCCTTTCGTTTTTTAGCACATGGTAAGAGCCGTTCATATGAATAGTAGAGGCTCCCGGAAGAGGTAACTGAACGACGTCTCTACTGATAAACAGCAACTCTCATGCCACAACGCAGAGCAAGAGATCAACGTGCCCGGTGATACACCTTCTTAAAATTAAGCGTAGATGGCATTTGCAAAACTTGCCTGTGCGCATAAATGAATTTCAATGGCATATCAATAACTCATCCGCTAAAAGTGCATGGTTATGTAAAGAAAAGAGATGAAAGTCATCCCGCGTTCATCCGACTGCAAGCAAACTGTCATCCACTATTGAGAAATTAACCGGTTACAGAGAGTGAAACGAATAAGTAAAATAGTTGGGTTGAAACGTATTGGCAGTTACACTTTTGGCGCTAAACATTTGAATAAGGAATATGGATTGTGACCAAACTCAAACTTCTGGCATTTGGCGTGCTTATCGCCACATCAGCTGGCGTAGCGCAAGCTGAAAACGACTTGACGCTGGGCGCTGGCGTTGGTGTGGTTGAACATCCTTACAAAGATTACGATGCTGATGTGTATCCGGTGCCGGTTATCAACTATGAAAGTGATAACTTCTGGTTCCGGGGCCTGGGCGGCGGATACTACCTGTGGAACGACAAAGCGGATAAATTGTCGATTACCGCGTACTGGTCTCCGCTGTACTTTAAGCCGGGTGACAGCGACGATCGCCGACTGCGCGAACTCGACAAGCGTAAGAGCACCATGATGGCGGGCCTGTCTTACATCCACAATACCGAATACGGTTTCCTGCGCACCACGCTGGCGGGCGATACGCTGGATAACAGCAACGGCATCGTGTGGGATCTGGCCTGGTTGTACCGTTATACCAATGGCGCGCTGACGCTGACGCCGGGTATTGGCGTGCAGTGGAACAGCGAAAACCAGAACGAATACTACTATGGCGTTTCGCGCAAAGAGTCCTCGCGCAGCGGCCTGCGTAGCTACGATCCAGAAAGCGGCTGGAACCCGTACCTGGAAATCAGCGCTAACTACAACTTCCTCGGGGACTGGAGCGTTTACGGTACAGCGCGTTATACCCGTTTGTCGGATGAAGTGACCGACAGCCCGATGGTTGATAAATCCTGGACCGGCCTAATCTCAACCGGGATCACCTATAAGTTCTGATTGTGCATTTTTACAGTGCAATTCGTGCATCAAAACAGGGCGCTTGCGCTCTGTTTTGCTTTGCGGTGGTGCATTGATGGGGAGGATGCGATGACAGGACGTGGTACATGGGTGAGAATGCCAGCGCAGAGATGTACGCAGACAGCGGCGCCGACAGGTTGCAGGCCGGATAAGATGCGTCAGCATCGTTATCCGGCATCAGTCAACCCTTAACGTTTTGCGACGCGAATTGTTTGCACCAGGCGAGACGGTTTTTCTTCGCTGGCTTTTTGCGGCGCGGTGGCGTAAGCCGTTTCCACACAGACAAAGGTTTTGTAGCCATCATCCGGCATGTCGCCCATGCTGGCGGCGAGTGCCGGGCCAGGGTTCCATCCCACAACGTTAATGTTGTGATGGTGGATGACGTCAATGTTGCGGTTCAGCGCATCATCGTGGATGACGCTACAGGCTTCCGGGTTCAGGTAAACGCGGTCAGTACGATCCGGGAACGTCTGGACGCCGTCTGCCAGCACATCTTCTTTGGCGTCGTTCACTTTATCAATGAAACGGTCGCCAAGGCCGCTGACCTTAACTGCGGCGATATCGCCGACGTTAAAGTAGGTGTGCAGGGCAGATGTGGTTTCGAATTCGCCGTGGGCTTCCAGTTCGATCTCACAGGTTTTACCCACTTTGAAGCGCGCAAGCAGGGTGAAATCGTGCGGCCAGTACTGGCGAGTCGCCTCGCTGCTCTGTAGCTCAAATGTCAGTACCGCGCCGTTGTCGTCTTCGTTGTGGGCTTTCAGCGCCCACGGCAGGTTACGGGCAAAGCCGTGAGACGGCAGACCCTGCTGCGCAGAGGGGCCAAACCACGGCCAGCAGATCGGTACGCCGCCACGCAGCGCAACGCCTGTTTTAAACGGCGTGTTGTTGCTCAGCCACAGCACTTCTTCGGCGCCTGCTGGTTTCCAGGAGAGCAAATGTGCGCCCTGGAGTGCAAAAGACGCCCTAACTTGCGGGTGATCGACGACGATCACGTCAAGCTCGTCGAGCTGGCGGCGGGAGAGGACAGGGGTAATTTGTTCGATGACCGGGAGAGCGAAAATTGTGTTAATCATGATGCAATCCTTGGAGTTGAAAACTCTTAGCCATAAAAAAAGGCGACCGGAGGTCGCCTTTTGGGATCAATTTCTCATCTCAACTTATTTGGAGATGTGAGCAATCAGATCCAGAACTTTGTTGGAGTAGCCGGTTTCGTTGTCGTACCAGGAGACCAGTTTCACGAAGTTGTCGTTCAGCGCGATACCTGCTTTAGCATCGAACACGGAAGTGCACACTTCGCCGTTGAAATCGGTAGATACTACGTCATCTTCGGTGTAACCCAGAACGCCTTTCATCGGGCCTTCGGAAGCAGCTTTGATCGCTTTCTTAATGTCTTCGTAAGAAGCCGCTTTTTCCAGACGAACGGTCAGGTCAACAACGGATACGTTCGGAGTCGGAACGCGGAACGCCATACCAGTCAGTTTGCCGTTCAGTTCCGGCAGCACTTTACCTACCGCTTTAGCAGCACCGGTAGAGGACGGGATGATGTTCTGAGCCGCGCCACGGCCGCCGCGCCAGTCTTTGTGAGACGGGCCGTCAACGGTTTTCTGAGTAGCGGTGGTCGCGTGAACGGTGGTCATCAGACCTTCGATGATGCCGAAGTTGTCGTTGATAACTTTAGCCAGCGGCGCCAGGCAGTTGGTGGTGCAGGATGCGTTGGAAACGATGTCCTGGCCTTCGTATTTGTCAAAGTTAGCGCCTTTAACAAACATCGGAGTGTTGTCTTTGGACGGACCTGTCAGAACCACTTTTTTCGCGCCAGCAGTGATGTGCTTACGTGCGGTTTCGTCAGTCAGGAAGATACCGGTAGCTTCAGCAACTACGTCAACACCAACTTCGTCCCATTTCAGGTTAGCCGGATCACGTTCAGCGGTAACACGGATTTTTTTACCGTTAACGATCAGATGACCGTCTTTCACTTCAACGGTGCCATCGAAACGACCGTGAGTGGAGTCATATTTCAGCATGTAAGCCATGTATTCAGCGTCTAACAGATCGTTGATTGCAACAATCTCAATGTCAGAACGTTTCTGAGCAGCACGGAAAACAATGCGACCGATACGGCCAAAACCGTTGATACCTACTTTGATAGTCATATATTCCACCAGCTATTTGTTAGTGAATAAAAGGTTGCCTGTAAAATTACAAAAACCTTACGCAGCGTCAAGCGGAATCGTGTCAATCATTGCGACAAATCAATCCTCTGTACAAGCTTTGCACGGCTGACTCGCCTCACTCTTCCTTTCGGCTTGAAACCACATGGGGGCGGCGCCCCGAATTTTAAAGGGCAACTGAGATAAAAACGTGATTCCGATCACGATTCATAAGCTGCCATTTCGCAAGGATCAAGTTTAGAACAAAAGTTCACACTGGGGTGTTAATGTTTTGTTAGAATCGGTCACGCAATGTGAGTATGGCTAAAGCGAGATGTGAGCAAATGGCTAATCAACCCTCTGCGGAAGATCTGAAAAAAAAGTTGTCCGAAATGCAATTCTACGTGACGCAGAATCACGGTACGGAACCGCCATTTACCGGGCGTTTGCTGCATAATAAGCGTGGTGGCGTCTACCACTGTCTGGTCTGCGACGCGCCGCTGTTTCATTCCCAAACCAAGTATGATTCCGGCTGCGGCTGGCCGAGCTTTTACGAGCCGGTCAGTGAAGAATCTATCCGTTACATTAAGGACTTTTCCCACGGGATGCAGCGTATAGAAATTCGCTGCGGCAATTGTGATGCGCACCTGGGACATGTCTTTTCGGATGGCCCACAGCCGACGGGTGAGCGTTATTGCGTCAATTCGGCCTCATTAAGCTTCACCGATGATGAAAACGGCGAACAAACTAAGGGCTGAAAAAACGATTCAGCAAATTATTCCACAGGAGCGAACTTATCATGAATCTTGATGAGATGATCGACAGCATGACGCCGGAAGTTTATCAGCGCTTATCTACCGCCGTTGAGCTGGGAAAATGGCCGGATGGCGTTGCGCTGACGCCGGAGCAAAAAGAGAACAGCATGCAACTGGTGATGCTCTGGCAGGCGCGGCACAATACCGACGCGCAGCATATGACCATTGATACCAACGGTCAGATGGTGATGAAAAGTAAGCAGCAGTTGAAAGAGGATTTTGGCATTGCGCCAAAATCGATTGCGACGCTGAAACTGTAATGTAGCCTTTTTTGTTGGTAGCCTGATAAGCGAAGCGCCATCAGGCAGTAAGAACACCTAACCCTGCGTTTCTTCCCAGTCAGCCAGCGTATACAGCGTGGCGCCAGCGGCCGCCATCTCCATAAAGGCGTGCGCGCTGTCCTGCGGTTGAATATTCACGCCGCGACAGCCGTCGGTAATCACATTCACCGTATAACCCAGTTGCAGCGCATCCAGCACGGTAAACTTCACGCAGTAATCGGTCGCCAGCCCCATCACGATCAGCGTCTGTACGCCGTTCTCCCGAAGCCAGGCGTCCAGGGCGGTTTTCTGGCGGCGTCCGTTATCAAAAAAAGGCGCTGTAGCTGTCCACCTGCGGATTCTCGCCTTTATGGAAAACCGCGTCGATGGCGTTCTGCCTGAGCAGGGGATGCAGGGCCGCGCCGTCGCTATTTTGTACGCAGTGATCGGGCCAGAAGGTTTGCGCTAAACCGTCCAGTTGTCCCTGGCTGTAGGGCTGTGCCTGATGCTGGCTGGCGAAACTGCCGTGTCCGGCAGGATGCCAGTCCTGGCTGGCGATCACCGCGTCGCCGCGCGCTTTACACCAGGCGATAATACGGTTTGCTACGTCCACGGTGCTGTCGCCTTCAGGGACGGCCAGTGCGCCGCCGGCGCAAAAATCATTCTGCAAATCAACCAGCAGTAAGGCCCGGGTCGTCATGAAAAGTTCCTTATTCGTCTGGCGTCAGTTCACCGCGTAGATTTTGCGTCATCGCGGTACGAATGGTCTGTGTATCCAGATTCTGGCTTAACAAGTAGTGCAGCTTAGTCAGCGTTGCTTCAACGGTCATATCCGCGCCGCCGATCACGCCCGCATGCGCCAGCGCGTTGCCGGTGGCATACCCACCCATATTCACCTTGCCGGACATGCATTGCGTCAGGTTAACCACCACGATACCGCGTGAACTCGCATCTTCCAGTTCTTTGAGGAACTCTTTGTTCTGCGGCGCGTTACCGACGCCGTAAGAACGCAGGATCAGCGCTTTTACCGGCTGGCGCAGGAAGTTACGCACCACTTCGGCAGAAATTCCCGGATAAATGGTGACGACGCCAATAGGCTGCGGCGTGATTGGGTGAACAATCAGCTCGCCTTCGCCGTGCGGTGCGGGCGGCGTACTTAAGCGACGGATATGAATTCCGGCTTCCAGCAGCGGCTGAAGGTTGGGGGAGGCGAACGCGTCAAAGCCATCGGCATGCGCTTTTGTCGTGCGGTTGCCACGAAACAGCCGATTATTGAAAAAGAGGGTGACCTCATTGATGGGGTAATTCGCGGCGACATACAGGGCATTCAGCAGATTAATCTGCCCATCGGAGCGCAGTTCCGCCAATGGAATTTGTGACCCTGTCACAATTACCGGCTTACCCAGATTCTCCAGCATGAAGGAGAGCGCCGAGGCGGTAAACGCCATCGTGTCAGTGCCGTGGAGGATGACAAAGCCGTCATAGTCGGCGTAACGCGCTTTGATGTCTTCTGCGATATGCTGCCAGTCTTCCGGCGTCATATCGGATGAGTCCATCAGCGGGGCATATTCATGAATGGTGAAGTCCGGCATTTCCGGGCGGTGAAATTCGGGCATCAGCGCCAGCTGGCGCTGGAGATGGCCTGATACTGGAATGTAACCCTGTTCCGAGCGCTGCATACCAATCGTACCGCCGGTATAGGCAACGTAAATCGATTTCTTCTGCATGGCAATGTTCTTACGAAGTGAAGTCTCTTATATTGCCGGAGGCGGTTGCGCCTTATCCGGCCTACAAATTACGCGAAACTCGTAGGCCGGATAAAACGCGATAGCATCGCCATCCGGCAATGGCAATTTAGCGCACGTTTGCGCAGGTCAGGCAGAACGCATAACGGTTTTGTGGATCGTTAAAGGCAGCCAGTTTATCACTCTCTGCTTTTACCGCGCTGGCGGCTGTCGCCAGCGGCGCCGGGAGCATCGCCTGAATGGCTTCCGGCAGCATCGCGCGCACGGAGCCGGACATGCTGTCCATGATTCTGTCGAAGAATGTCGGTTCATCCTGATAATACTCAAGATGCCATTGCTTCAGTTTAGCCAGCTCTGCGGCTTTGGCGATGGCGTCGTCAAAGTCACCCAGACTGTCTACCAGACCATTCGCTTTTGCATCCTGACCGGTCCAGACATGCCCCTGCGCGATTTTATCAATCTGCGCCGGGGTGCTCTTACGCGCATCGGCAACCAGCGTGATAAAGCGTTTGTAGCCATTCTCAATGCTGAGCTGCATCATCTGCTGCACTTCAGGCGGCAGCGATTTGGTGACAGAAACGTCCGCCAGCGGCGAGGTGGCGACGCCATCGGTATGCACGCCGATCGAATCCAGGCTGTTCTCAACGGTGTTGATAACGCCAAAAAATGCCGATTGAACCTGTCAGGGTGCTCGGGTTCGCCACAATGTAGCTTGCCGGGGTGGAGATCCAGTAACCGCCGGATGCCGCCATTCCGCCCATCGACACCACAACCGGCTTGCCTGCGGCTTTCGCAGCGGCCAGTTCGGCGCGAATGACTTCAGAGGCGCTGACGCTGCCGCCGGGGCTGTTTACGCGCAGCACAATCGCTTTCACTTTCGGGTCCAGGCGCGCATCGCGGATTTGCGACGCTGTCGTGTCGCCACCGACGTTGCCCGGCGTCTCTTCACCGTCCATAATCGCGCCATTGGCGAACACGACGCCAATACCGTCGCCGGTATCGGCAGGCGTTTTCAGCGAATAATCGTAATAGCTGATGGCCCGATAGTTGTTTTCTGCTTTGCTCCAGCCAAACTGTTTGGTCAGCGCTTTTTCCACTTCGGCGTTAGACGCCAGCGCATCCACCAGTTTGTTGTCGAGCGCGTATTTCGCGGTATCGCCATCCACTTTGCTCAGCCCGTCGAGCATAGCCTGCGCGCCAGGGAAGACCTGCTGCGCGGGGATCTGACGGTTCGCCGCAACGGTGTTCAGGTAGTTTTGCCACAGCTCGCCAATCCAGCGGCTGTCCGCTTCGCGCGCGGCAGGCGACATATCATCGCGGATAAACGGTTCCACGGCGGATTTATAAGTGCCGACGCGGAAGACGTGCGTGGAGACTTTCAGCTTATCCAGCAAGGATTTGTAATACAGGCCGTTGGTTGCGAAGCCGTGCAGATCGACCGTACCCTGCGGAGAAAGCCAGATTTTATTGGCGAAGCTCGCCAGGTAATATTGCCCCTGACTGTAGCTGTCGCCTACGGCAAAGACCGGCTTGCCGCTATCGCGAAATTCGCGCAGCGCTTTCCCGATGTACTGCATGGAAGGCTGATCGGCGCCCGCGAAGTTTTTCAGATCCATCACGATGCCGGTGATATTGCGATCGTCTTTCGCCTGACGAATGGTGTTGACGATATCAAACAGTGAGTTTTCTTGCAGGCGGTCAGAGCTGGCGCCAAACAGCTGTCGGCCAATGACGCCCAGGCGGTTGGTGCTGGATGGTTTATCGACGATCACGCCGGAAATATCCAACAGCAGCGCGCCGCGTGCAGTTTGTTGGCTGGTGTTGCCATCGCTAAGCTGCATCCAGATACCGACGCCCACCAGAACCAGAAAGATGAAGAACAGGTTGAGCACCAGTTCCCGGACGAAATTCAGCAGTCGCCATGTCCACTTAAAAAATCCGGCAATAAATCGCCACAGGGTTCGCATGTATTCTCCCTACCAGATTAACATTCCGCTATCTCCGTCATACTCAGAGAGAAAGCGTATAAGATGTGGGTATCGTAATGACCAGGCAGGCACTTGTCAGCAGGAATCACTGCCTGTGCTGTAACTAAATCCCCTCTCGTGTTAATTTTGTGAATAAATATCATTGCTGGAGTTAACCAAATGGACGCACTCGAATTACTTGTAAACCGTCGTAGCGCCTCTCGTCTGGCCGAACCCGCGCCTGCGGGTGAACAGTTACAAAATATTCTGCGCGCGGGCATGCGCGTACCCGATCACAAATCCCTGCAACCCTGGCGTTTTTTTTGTGATTGAAGGTGAGGGGCGTGAGCGCTTCAGCGCTGTTCTGGAGCAGGGCGCCATTGCGGCGGAAGGCGATGAGAAAGCGATAGAGAAAGCGCGCACCGCGCCATTTCGCGCGCCGCTGATCATCACGGTGGTGGCGAAATGCGAGGAGAACCACAAAGTGCCGCTGTGGGAGCAGGAGATGTCAGCAGGATGTGCGGTTATGGCGATGCAGATGGCGGCGATTGCGCAAGGCTTCAACGGCATCTGGCGCAGCGGCGCGTTAACCGAAAGCCCGGTGGTTCGCGAGGCGTTCGGCTGTCGCGCACAGGATAAAATTGTGGGCTTCCTCTATCTGGGCACGCCGCAGCTGAAAGCGTCAACGACCATCAGCGTGCCGGACCCGACGCCTTTCGTGACGTATTTCTAAGCGTCATAGCCCTGGCAGGCGGCTTTTTCGGTGAGCGCCTGCCGATTATTCGGCAAAACTGTCTGGATTATGAGCAAAGACGCCGGAATTCAGACACTCTCTCTTACCACGTCATGGAATGAGCGCTACCATAGCCCGATTGCAATGACAGGAGATGTCCATGAGCGAGCACGCTATTCGTTTAACGCAATACAGCCACGGAGCCGGTTGCGGTTGTAAAATTTCCCCTAAAGTGTTGGAAACCATCCTGCACAGCGAGCAGGCGAAGTTTGTCGACCCGAACCTGCTTGTGGGCAATGAAACCCGCGATGACGCGGCGGTATATGACCTGGGTAATGGCACCAGCATCATCAGCACCACCGACTTCTTTATGCCGATTGTCGATAATCCGTTCGATTTTGGCCGTATTGCGGCGACCAACGCCATCAGCGATATCTTCGCGATGGGCGGCAAACCGATTATGGCGATCGCCATTCTGGGCTGGCCCATCAACAAACTGTCGCCGGAAATTGCCAGGGAAGTCACCGAAGGCGGGCGTTTTGCCTGTCGTCAGGCGGGTATTGCGCTGGCGGGCGGGCACTCTATCGACGCGCCTGAGCCCATTTTCGGTCTGGCTGTCACCGGCGTGGTGCCGACCGAGCGCGTGAAGAAAAACAGCACCGCGCAGGCCGGATGCAAACTGTTCCTCACCAAGCCGCTGGGCATTGGCGTGTTGACCACCGCCGAGAAAAAATCACTGCTCAAGCCGGAACATCAGGGGCTGGCGACAGAAGTGATGTGCCGGATGAACATTGCGGGGGCGTCGTTTGCCCATATCGACGGCGTGAAAGCGATGACCGACGTGACCGGTTTTGGTCTGCTGGGGCACCTCAGCGAAATGTGCCAGGGCGCAGGCGTGCAGGCGCGGATCTGCTATCAGGACATTCCAAAACTGCCGGGCGTCGAAGAGTACATTAAACTTGGCGCAGTGCCGGGGGGGACGGAGCGTAATTTCGCCAGCTATGGCCATCTGATGGGCGACATGCCGCGCGAGGTGCGTGATCTGCTGTGTGATCCGCAAACGTCTGGCGGCCTGCTGCTGGCGGTCACGCCGGAAGCGGTAGAGGAAGTGAAAGTCACCGCGGCGGAGTTTGGTATTGAACTGACGGCGATTGGTGAACTGGTTGACGCCCGTGGCGGTCGCGCCATGGTAGAGATCCGTTAATTCGATGCGGTTGTTTATTGCCGAAAAGCCGAGTCTGGGCCGCGCCATTGCGGATGTGCTGCCAAAGCCGCACCGCAAAGGCGACGGCTTTATCGAATGCGGGAATGGACAGGTGGTCACCTGGTGCATCGGCCATCTGCTTGAACAGGCGCAGCCGGACGCGTATGACGGTCGTTATGCGCGCTGGAATCTGGCCGATCTGCCGATTGTGCCGGAAAAGTGGCAGCTCCAGCCGCGTCCTTCCGTGATGAAGCAGCTCAATGTCATTAAGCGCTTTTTACATGACGCAAGCGAAGTGATTCACGCGGGAGACCCGGATCGCGAAGGGCAACTGCTGGTGGACGAGGTGCTGGATTATCTGCAACTGTCCCCGGAAAAACGCCAGCAGGTGCAGCGTTGCCTGATCAACGATCTTAACCCGCAGGCGGTGGAGCGTGCGATTTCCCGGCTGCGCGCCAACAGCGAATTTGTGCCGCTGTGCGTCTCCGCGCTGGCGCGTGCGCGCGCCGACTGGCTGTATGGCATTAACATGACCCGCGCGTATACCCTTCTCGGGCGCAACGCGGGCTACCAGGGCGTGCTCTCGGTAGGGCGTGTTCAGACACCGGTTCTCGGGCTGGTGGTTCGCCGCGATGAAGAGATCGAGAACTTCGTCGCCAAAGATTTCTTTGAAGTGAAAGCACATATCGTCACGCCAGCTGAGGAGCGGTTTACCGCCATCTGGCAACCCAGTGAAGCGTGCGAACCGTATCAGGATGAAGAGGGGCGTTTGCTGCATCGTCCGCTGGCGGAGCATGTGGTGAATCGTATTAACGGTCAGCCCGCGATCGTCACCAGCTATAACGATAAACGGGAATCAGAATCTGCCCCGCTGCCGTTTTCGCTGTCGGCGTTGCAGATTGAAGCGGCGAAACGCTTTGGCCTGAGCGCGCAGAACGTGCTTGATATCTGCCAGAAGTTGTACGAAACCCACAAATTAATTACCTATCCGCGTTCCGACTGCCGCTATCTGCCGGAAGAACATTTTGCCGGACGCCATGCGGTGATGAACGCCATTGGCGTGCATGCTGCGGATTTGTTGCCGCAGCCGGTGGTTGACCCGGACACGCGAAACCGCTGCTGGGATGATAAAAAAGTTGACGCTCACCACGCGATCATCCCGACTGCGCGCAGTTCATCAATTTCCCTCAGCGACAATGAAGCGAAGGTGTACAACCTGATCGCACGCCAGTACCTGATGCAATTCTGCCCGGACGCGGTATTTCGCAAATGCGTCATTGAACTGGAGATTGCGAAGGGGAAATTCGTCGCCAAAGCGCGTTTTCTGGCGGAGGCCGGATGGCGAACGCTGTTGGGCAATAAAGAGCGTGACGAAGAGAACGACGGTACGCCGTTACCGGTGGTGGCGAAAGACGACGAGTTGCTGTGCGAAAAGGGCGAGGTCGTTGAGCGTCAGACCCAGCCGCCACGCCATTTTACCGATGCTACGCTGCTGTCCGCCATGACCGGGATTGCCCGTTTCGTGCAGGATAAAGATCTGAAAAAGATCCTGCGAGCGACCGACGGGCTGGGAACCGAAGCGACGCGCGCGGGCATTATCGAACTGCTGTTCAGGCGCGGATTCCTGACCAAGAAAGGGCGTTACATTCATTCAACGGATGCCGGGAAAGCCCTGATTCACTCGTTACCGGAGATGGCTGCCCGACCGGATATGACGGCGCACTGGGAGTCTGTCCTGACGCAAATCAGTGAAAAGCAGTGCCGCTATCAGGATTTTATGCAGCCGCTGGTCGGCACGCTGTTTCAGTTGATCGATCAGGCTAAACGCACGCCGGTACGTCAGTTCCGGGGCATTGTCGCGCCAGGCGGTGGCGGCGAGAAGAAAAAGAGCGCGCCCCGTAAGCGAGCGGCGAAAAAAAGCCCGCCGTCAGAAGAGGCGAGCGTATAACGCACAGGCCGGATAAGGCACTTACGCCGCCATCTGGCAATGCCTGATGGCGCTGCGCTTATCAGGCCTGCATGCCACGGAAAATCAAATCACACCCTGCGCCAGCATCGCGTCGGCCACTTTGACGAAGCCTGCGATATTCGCCCCGCGAACATAGTTGGTATGTTTGTTTTCGCCGCCGTATTCCACGCAGGCATGATGAATATCCAGCATGATGTGGTGCAGACGCGCATCCACTTTCTCGGCTTTCCAGCTCATTCGCGCGGCGTTTTGCGCCATCTCCAGACCGGAGGTCGCCACGCCGCCTGCGTTGGCCGCTTTACCCGGCGCGAACAGCACGCCAGCTTCGAGGAACAGATCGGTGGCTTCAATGGTGGTTGGCATATTGGCGCCTTCCGCCACTGCTTTCACGCCGTTGGCGATCAGCACGCGCGCGGCGTCCACGTCGAGTTCGTTCTGCGTTGCGCACGGCAGGGCGATATCAACCGGCACTGACCACGGCTGTTTGCCTTCCATATAGGGCAGGCCAAACTCGCGGGCGTAATCCGCCACGCGCCCGTCACGGCTGGCTTTGATTTCGCACAGGCGCGCCAGTTTTTCTTCGGTGAAGCCGCTCTCATCAACGACGGTGCCGCTGGAGTCCGAAGCCGTCACCACACGAGCGCCGAACGCCATTGCTTTCTCGATAGCGTACTGCGCCCACGTTGCCGGAACCGGACACCGCCACACGCATACCCTCAAAACCCAGACCGTGGCGTTTGAGCATCGCTTCGGTAAAGTACACCAGGCCATAACCGGTGGCTTCCGGGCGAATCAGGCTACCGCCAAACGAGAGGCCTTTCCCGGTGAACACGCAGGCGCTGTTGTTGGAGAGCTTACGCATCATACCGGCCATAAAGCCCACTTCACGTCCGCCCACGCCGATATCGCCAGCAGGTACGTCAGTGTCTGGCCCTAAATGGCGATAGAGCTCCGTCATCAGCGCCTGACAGAAACGCATCACTTCGCCTTCGCTCTTGCCTTTAGGATCGAAATCGCTGCCGCCTTTACCGCCGCCCATCGGCAGCGTGGTCAGCGCATTTTTAAACGTCTGCTCAAAGCCGAGGAATTTCAGTATTGAGAGGTTAACGGAAGGATGAAAACGCATCCCGCCCTTATACGGGCCGATGGCGGAATTAAACTGTACGCGCCAGGCACGGTTAACCTGCACCTGGTTACGATCGTCCACCCACACCACGCGGAACTGGATCACGCGTTCTGGCTCAACCAAACGTTCCAGCAATGACATCTGACGATAACGAGGATTTTGCTCAAGGAAAGGCCACAGCGTGGTCATTACTTCACGAACGGCCTGCGCGAACTCGGTCTGATTGGGGTCACGCTGTTGAACATGGTTTAGAAACGACTCCAGAGAACATGTCTGATCCATAGATATAAGAACCTCTTATGTATTGATATGGTTATATTTATAATGTTGTGTTTCGTGTTTATGCAGTTTTTGACTATACCACCAGCAGTGTGACGGTAAGCAAGAAAAAAAAATGGCGTGCCAGGGAAATTAATAACGGCGCGCGCGTCATAATAAAAAAGCGATGGATGGAGTGGCTAAAGTTTCAGTCGCTTACGACCGTTATACTGAAGGTAGGCTTCATAACAAGGAAACGCTATGCATCGTTTATTTATCGCGGCAGCAGCGGCGATGGTCTCTTTTGCCGCGCTGGCGAATCAGCATTATCGCCCGGATGTGGAGGTTAACGTCCCGCCCGAAGTGTTCAGCTCCAGCGGGCAGCGTGCGCAGCCCTGCAATCAGTGCTGCGTCTACCAGGATCAAAACTATTCGGAAGGAGCGGTGATCAAAGCCGAAGGCGTGCTGCTGCAATGCCAGCGCGACGAAAAAACGCTCAGCACGAATCCGTTGGTCTGGCGTCGCGTAAAGCCATAAACGCCTCTAACAGCGAATGTCCGCAGGCGCAAGCGGGTAACGCAGCGCCTCTTTTGGCGAACACCAGATCATGTTCTGGTGATAATGCGCGGTGACGGCACCGGTAAACGCCGGGACGTGCCAGGCGTGCAGATGGATCAGCCGGCCAGAGACTTCGCGCTGATGGCTGGCGATATAGCGCCCGACAACCGCCTCAATACCCAACTCTTCACGCAGTTCGCGAATCAACGCCTGAGGTTGCGTCTCACTGGACTCCACTTTGCCTCCGGCAAACTCCCACATACCCGGCTGATCGGCGTGTTCCGGGCGTTGAGCCAGCAATATTTTGTCGTCACGCTCAATGATTGCGGCGACGACATCAATGGTTTTCATCATATTCATCAAGGTTCAACAACGGAAAGTGACATACTATCCTTATCTTTGCGTGACCTAAAGTCTTCAGGAGCAAGCGTTGAACGATCCACAACCCTGGGTTAGCCCATTGACCCATATCCCTTCCAGTCTGAAACCTCTCGTCGCTACGCAGAAAAAACATTACGGCGACGTTCTGCACCCCACGCGCTGGTGGGGGGCGAATGCCGTTTCTGTTCTGGCTGGTGGCGCTGTTTGTCGGGTTTCTGGAACGTAAGCGCGCGCGGTTACGCCGGTGATGCGCGCGTTGTTGATGACGCGCGTTTCGCAGGTGTGCCATTGCGCCTTCTGTGTGGATGCCAACAGTTTACGTCTGGCCGAACGGTGTGGGGCGCTGGATAAAGTACAGGCCGTTGCCGGGTGGCAATCGTCCACGCTGTTCAGCGAGGAGGAGCGTGTCGCACTGGCTTATGCCGAGGCCGTGACCGCCACGCCGCCGCAGGTTGATGAGGCGCTCAAGGCGATGATGAAACGCTATTTTACTGACGACGCGATTACCGAAATGACGGCGCTGATCGCCTTTCAGAACCTGTCGGCGCGTTTTAATGCCGCGCTGGATATTCCTTCGCAAGGGCTGTGTGACGCATTGAAAGGAGCGCCACATGTTTGATCGGCATCTGCACCCACGGGTTAAACCGCTCCTGCACCGCTGTGCCGCGTATCTCGATAAACCGGCGATCACCCCGGACGGCCTGACGCTGTTCGGATTTGCCATTGGCGTGCTGGCGCTGCCGTTTCTGGCGCTGGGCTGGTATCTGGCCGCGCTGGCGGCCATTGTGCTGAATCGCCTGTTCGACGGGCTGGATGGCGCGCTGGCGCGGCGCAGAGGGTTAACCGATGCGGGGGGATTTCTTGATATCACCCTCGACTTTCTGTTTTATGCGCTGGTTCCGTTTGGTTTTATCCTGGCCGCACCGGAACAAAACGCGCTGGCAGGGGCTGGCTGCTGTTTGCGTTTATCGGTACGGGCAGTAGTTTTCTGGCGTTTGCGGCGCTGGCGGCGAAGCATCAGATTGATAATCCGGGCTATGCGCACAAATCGTTTTACTATCTGGGCGGGTTGACCGAAGGCACCGAGACAATATTGCTTTTTGTTCTGAGCTGCCTGTTTCCGCGTTATTTCCCCGTTCTGGCGTGGGTATTTGGCGCGTTGTGCTGGATGACCACCCTGACAAGGGTCTGGAGTGGATACCTGACGCTGAAGGTTATCCGGCCTGGAAAAAGAGCCTCCCTGTAGGCCTGATAAGCGTAGCGCCATCAGGCATCAGTATGGCACGACGCTTTCCCGTAGGCCTGATAAGCGCAGCGCCATCAGGCGCATTACGACTACTTACTGCTGTCCGGGCCGCGCTCGCCGGTGGACACCGGATTTTTCGGATCGCTGCTCCATTCGTACCAACCGCCGTCATACACGGCGACGTTTTTCCAGCCCCATCGCCCCGCGCGTACATAAACGTTTCGGAGGCGCGCCAGCCGGTGCCGCAATAGAAGGCAACGTGCTGATCCGGCAGGATATCCCACTGCTTCCACATGGCGGCGATATCCTCTGCGCTGCGCATGGTGCCGTCCGGGTTATGGAAATCCTCCATATGCGTGGAGTCGCTGCCCGCATGTCCCCAGCGCGCGCCGGCAATTTCGCCTTTTGGCTTGATATAGCTGTATCCGCTGGTGGTGCCGATAAATTCCGGCCAGGAACGGATACTGACCAGCGATGCGTCCTGACGGTGCAGCAGGGCGCGGGCCTGTTCCATATCCAGCATTAACTGCGGCTGCGCTGGGATCGCCACGCCAAAGTCGGGTTCCGGCTTCACGTCAGCGGGCATGCCGCGTTCAACCGGCAGGCCCGCATCGGACCAGGTTTGCCAGCCGCCGTCGAGCAGACGAACGTCCTTCACGCCCGCATAGAGCATAATCTGCGCAACGCGCGCCGCAGCGTATACGTCGCGGCCATACAGAATAACCGTCGTGTCATGGCGAATACCGTGTTTCGCCAGCATCGCTTTCAACTGCGCGTCAGAGACTTTATTCCACAGCGGTTCGCTTTCCACCTCATTGGTGTCGATGTATCCGGCGCCGGGAATGTGGCTGAGCAGATAATATTTCGGCGCGCCCCAGCCTGCTTCAATCACCTTCCAGTCTCCCCGCCGGTTTAGCCGTAACCGGCTGGTTTTGTTGAAGGGCATGCAACCACTGTGGGTATGCTAATTGCTCGAAGTGAGGGAGCTTTTGCAGTCGGGAAGGATCGGTCAGCGCATCGCTCAGCGTAGCAATCTGGCTGAAGCCTGCCTTCTGTAAACGTGATTTCACCGCCTGTACGCCACTGTCATTGCCATACAGCGCCAGCGGGGCGTCTTTCCTGAGCTGATGCAGTTGCAGCCAGGCGGCGAGCTGCTCGTCGCTCATTTTATCGAGCCAGGAGGCTGACAGATTCAGTGCGGAAGGTTCGTGACCGGAAGGGCCATTAAGGGTTTGCGGCCAGCCGTTGTAGAAAGCGCTCTGGCGCGTATCAATTGCGGCGCCCTGTTTTTGCTGTAGCTGGCTGAAGGTAAGCGACTGCGCCATATCAGCAGCCCAGGAGGAAGCGCAGGCGAGTCCTGAAGCCAGTGCCAGCGCGGTCATTTGAGAAACACGTTTCATCGAATAGCCCGACGTTAAAATAAGAGGGCGCCATTCTCTGCTGGCTGGCAGGGAAAAACTTTGCGTTAACGCAGTTTGTCGGCATATTCACGCCCACGCCTCCATCTGGAGCACCGTGCCGCCGGGAGGGACATCCTGGATATCGTGCGTCACCTGTACCACCGGAATATTTTGTTGCCGTACTTCGGCAAAGACCCACCGGCGGAAGGCGTCGCGGCGCCCGGCGTCCAGTCGGCTGAACGGCTCATCCAGCAGTAATGCCTGCGGTTGTGCCAGCAGCGCGCGAAGCAGGGCCACCCTGGCGCGCTGGCCGCCGGACAATGACGCCGGATCGCGGCGGCTGAACCCGTCCAGCCCGGCGCGCTCAAGAGCATGCCGCACTTCCGTTTGTCTGGCCGCCCCTTTTATCGCGGCAGGCAGCGCCAGCAGTAGGTTCTGCCCGACGCTGAAATGGTCAAACAGCAGGGCATCCTGAAACAAAATACCGATTTGACGTTGCGCGGTGGGGAGCGTATCGATGCGTCGTTCGTTGAGCCAAAGCTCGCCGGAGGCCTGAAACTGAGACGGCAGTGCGCCGACCATCCACGAAAACAGCGAAGACTTTCCGCTACCGGAGGGTCCCATTAACGTGACAATGTCACCTTTTTTGACCTGAAAGGCGACCTGATTCAATAAGCGGTGATTGTCCTGGCGCAGCGTGAGATGTTGAACGATGAGCATTAGCGGAGTCCTTGACGATAGTGGCCAATGACGCGTGAACATAGCGCCGTCAGCGCGAAAACCAGCAGGGGTAACAGCAGTTGCCATAGCGCCTGCGACGCAAGAATTGTGGTACTGCCGCCGCTGCTGAGCGCCACGGCTTCTGTGGTGAGCGTAGGATAGCGTCCGGCGCCCAGCCAGAGTGTCGGCATGTATTGGGCGATGCTGACGGAAAAACCGACCGCGAAGGCAAACAATGCGGGGCGCAGTAAAAGTGGGCACTTGATGCGCCAGAAGATACGAGCCCGCGTCCAGCCCAGCGTTTGCGCGATCAGCACCAGCCGTGGGTCAATGCGCTGCCAGGCGGGTTTGAGGACGAATAACATCCACGGGATAACCCACAGCAG